>NZ_CP101132.1:1475000-4494152 GCF_059132465.1 Uliginosibacterium sangjuense | reverse complement strand
CTGCGCCCCCGCCCCGCCATGGCGCGCAGGCAGCCCTTCTCCACCAGATCGGCGAGTTCGCGGAACGCCGTCGCGCGGCTGCAGCGCGTCAGGCTCGTGTACTTGCGCGTGGTGATGCCGCCATCGAAACCACCCTCGCCGGCATCGAGCAGGCGGTTCAGCACCTTGCGCTGGCGTTCGTTGAGCGGGGTCTGCGCGTGGCGCAGCCAGAAGCGGGCCTTGGCGAGGGTGCGGGCGATGCTGTGTTCGCTGGCGTCGGCGGCGAGGTGGAGCTGGTCGAGGAACCAGACGAGCCAGTCGCTGACGTCCAGCCCACCGCGCTGGGTGCGCTCCAGCACGTTGTAGTAGGCCTCCCGCTCGCGCAGGAGTTGCGCACTGAGACTGAAGAGGCGCATGGGGCGGCCTTCGTCCTGCGCGATGGCCATGTCGGTGATGGCGCGCGTGAGGCGGCCGTTGCCGTCCTCAAAGGGATGCAGGGTGACGAACCAGAGGTGGGCAAGCCCGGCGCGGACGAGCCCATCCAGATAAGGCGGGGCGGCGAACCAGGCGAGGAAGTCGCTGAGCAGCGCATCGAGCCCCTCGCGCGGTGGCGCCGTGAAATGGACACGCTCGCGCCCGGCACCGCCCGATACGACCTGCATGGGCGCGTCGCCGCGCAGGCTGCCGGTGCGCACCGCGTGCAGGCCGGAATAGCCGGAGGGAAACAACGCGGCTTGCCAGCCGCACAGACGTTCGAGCGTGAGTGGCGCGTCGTAGCGGCGGGTGGCGTCGAGCAACAAGGCGGTGAGGCCTTCCACGTCACGGCTGGGGACCGGCAGCCCGGCATGGGGCAGGCCAAGCTGGCGCGCAACCGAGGAACGCACCGCGTCCACCGGGAGCTGCTCGCCTTCGATGGCGGCGGTGGTGAGACTGTCTTCGACGAGGATGCTGGCCACGGCCTCGTGGGACAGCGTGCCGTCCAGCAGGCCGGCCATGCCCAGCACGCGTGCCTGGGCTTGGCGCGCGGCGGCGAGCGCTGGCGCCACGTGGTCCTCGCGCCATGTCAGCGCGGGCCAGCCCGGCTGTTGCCAAATCCAGTCAGGGTGGGCTTGAGGCATTTGCGGGCCTTAATCGCTTCAAATTGTGAAGCGATTATGTGGGCTAATCGCTTCAGGCTCAAGCCAGGTGCGCGCGTTCGAGCACCGCGAGTGTGATCTAGCGCTTCACCATGCGCCGCTGGCGCAGATGTCCGCCACGCGGCGATTCCGGGCGGTGATGGTCCCCGTGCCTGCCGCCGCGCGGGTGGCTGCTGGCTCGTCCGCCATTCGCTGCGGCCAGCATGCGGTCCACCTTCTCCGAGGTCTCGCGTGCGATCTCCACGGCGGCTTCCGCGTCGGGGAAGAAGTCCGGCAGGCGGTAGCCGAGCCAGGCGTAGGCAGAGTATTTCTTGCACGCGTCTTCGGCGGCCTGCAGCGGGTACTTGCTGCGCTCAAAGGCTTCGATGTCGTCGCCGAGGTAGCAGGTGCGATTGTTGGCGACCTTGGCAGCCCAGGCCTGCCAGGCGTTGTTGAGATTGGCCACGCGGGTGGAGATGGGCACCAGCGAGAAGGTGAAGCGTTGCGCCAGCGTGAGGCGCAGGCTGTCCAGCCACTGCGCGCGCTCGATCTGTTCGTCGAGGTTGCCGGGCAGGAAGAAGTCGTCGGACAGGTCGATGTTGCGGGTGAAGAGTTGCAGCAGCTTGGCCAGCGACTGCTCGCCGGTGGCGCGCGAGATGCGCTCCAACTGCTGCAGTGAGGGGGTGACGAAGAAGCCACGCCGCGGCAGCTCTTCGGGCGGGGTACGCATGAGGCGCGAAATCTGGCGGTGGGTGTGCTCGTCGAAGCCGGCGATGTGGCCGGCTTCGTGCAGACCGTAACGGCCGGCGCGGCCGCCGATCTGCTGCGTGAGCCAGGCCGGCAGCGTGTCTTCCGAGATGCCGTCGTACTTCTTGGCGGTGGTGAACACGATGCGGCGGATCGGCAGGTTGAGGCCCATGCCGATGGCGTCGGTGGCGACCACCACGTCAGCGTCGCCCTCGCGGAAGCGCTGGGCCTGCGCGCGGCGCACCTCGGGTGACAGGTTGCCGTAGAGGGTGACGACCTTGTGGCCCAGCTTGGCGACCTGCGCGGCCCAGTCCAGCACGTCGCGGCGCGAGAAGGCGATCAGTGCGTCGCCGGACTTGAGGCGGCCGAGGTTGCCCAGCGGGTGGGCCTCCATCTCCAGTGGTGACTTGCGTTGCAGCGTGATGACCTGCAGCGGGCAGGCCAGGCGCTTGGCCAGCGCTTCGACGGCGGGTCGCGCGTTCAAGGCACCCAGCAGGTAGACGGTGCGCGCCGGCACGCCGCACACGGCGGCGGTCCATGCGGCGCCGCGATCCAGGTCTTCCAGCATCTGGATCTCGTCGATGACGGCGACATCGACCGCGCGTTCGCTGTCGAGCATCTCGATGGTGCTGGCGACATGCGTGGCGCCCTCGGTGAGGCGGCGTTCCTCGCCGGTGACGAGGCTCACCGGCACGTCGCGGTCCAGCAGGCGCTCGTAGTTCTCCAGCGCCAGCAGCCTCAGCGGCGCGAGGTACACGCCGCTCTTCGCAGCGGCCAGCGCATCCATGGCCTGGTGCGTCTTGCCGGAGTTGGTGGGGCCCAGGATGGCGATGAACTTGCGCCGCATGCCGGCAGCCAGCTCGAAGGATTCGGGATAGCGCGCCAAGGGCACCGTGCTGCGCGCGGCCTCGGCATGCGCGCCCTCGCGTTGGCGGTGGATGGCTTCTGCCAGCCGGTCTTCCACCACGCGGAAGCGCCGGCTCGCCAGCTCGCGCCCGCTTTGCAGCGCGCCGAGAAAATCGCTGGCGGCGAGGTTCGCCGCCTCGGCACGCCGCTCGATGTCGGCGACGAAAGCGCCGAAGGCGACGTAGAGCTGGGCGACGCTGGCCGCGTTGAGGCGCTCGCGCACCAGCTCCAGGCGCTGTGCCGGCTTGAGCTTGCGCCATTTCGCCACACGCGCCAGTACGCCCTGGTCGGGCACCAGGCGGAAGGCGTGCGCGCCCGCGCGGCCCGCTACCTCGCCGCTGACTTCGATGGCAACGCTCTCGTTGGTGTGGATCAGCCGCGCATCAAAACCCGCCAGGTAGCGCTCGATGCGCGCTGCGATCTGCTCGTCGAGGTCTTCGAGCGGACTGCTTTCGTCAAGGGGCGTCGTGTCGTCGGGAAAGTCTGGCGGCTGGCTCACGGGCGGGGAGGGAAAGAGGCGAGAGGGGCGAAAGGGGCGAGCGACCTTGTAGCACGAACGCACCGACGATGCGCGTCACGTCAGCGCTCAGCGCAAGGCTCGCGCACATGACCGGCACCCGCAGCAGCGCGCTCAGTCCTGCCCCTGCAAGGTCCGCCTCAGCGGCTCCAGTGCATAGCCTTGTTCCACGGCGATCGCGGTGATCGCGGCATAGGTGCTGTCGTCCATCTGCGGGCTGCGAGAGAGGATCCACAGGTAGTCACGATCCGGACCGCCGACCAGCGCCCAGCGGTAGTCGGGGTCGAGCGCGAGGACCCAGTAGTCGCCTTCGAAGGGCCAGAAGAAGCTGACCTTGAGCTTGCCGGGGGCAACCACGCGCGCACGGCCCTCGGCATCCTTCCATTCGCCGTCGAGAGTCTCCTTGCGGCAGCGATTGAGCACGCGCACTTTGCCGTCGGGACGCAGGCTGTAGTCGGCACGCGTGGCCACGCAGCCACGCTGGAAGCGCTGCGGGTAAGACGCGATCTCGTACCAGGTGCCGAGGTAGCGCTGGAGATCCAGCGTGGTGACGGTGGCCGGCGGCTCAGCCGCCTGGGCGGCGGGCAGGCCGAGCAGAGCGAGGCTGCACAGCAGGCCTGCAGCAAGGCTGTTGCGCGCGGTGGAAGCATTGAGGCGGAAGGCCATGGAGAAACATCCTGTGGAGAGCGTGCTCATGAGGCAGCCCGGAATCGAAAAGGTTTCGCATGCACACACGACAAGGGCCGCTTCTGCGGCCCTTGTCGATCATGCGCATCACGGCGGGCTCAGACCTTGTGATAGACCTTGGCGCCAGTCTTCACGAACTCCACCGACTTCACTTCCATCCCCTTCTTCAGCGCTTCTTCTTCCGACACGCCCTGCGCCGCCGCGAAATCGCGCACGTCTTGGGTGATCTTCATCGAGCAGAAGTGCGGGCCGCACATGGAGCAGAAGTGCGCCACCTTGGCACCTTCCTGCGGCAGGGTTTCGTCGTGGTAGCTGCGTGCGGTATCGGGGTCGAGGCCCAGGTTGAACTGGTCTTCCCAACGGAACTCGAAGCGCGCCTTGCTCATCGCGTTGTCGCGGATCTGGCTGGCGGGGTGGCCCTTGGCGAGGTCGGCGGCATGGGCGGCGATCTTGTAGGCGATGATGCCGGCCTTCACGTCGTCCTTGTTGGGCAGGCCCAGGTGTTCCTTGGGCGTGACGTAGCACAGCATGGCACAGCCATACCAGCCGATCTGCGCGGCGCCGATGGCCGAGGTGATGTGGTCGTAGCCGGGCGCGATGTCGGTGGTCAGCGGGCCCAGCGTGTAGAAGGGTGCTTCCTTGCACCACTCCAGCTCCAGCTCCATGTTCTCCTTGATGAGCTGCTGCGGCACGTGGCCGGGGCCTTCGATCATCACCTGCACGTCGTGCTTCCAGGCGATCTCGGTCAGTTCGCCCAGCGTCTTGAGTTCGCCGAGCTGCGCTTCGTCATTGGCATCCCAGATCGAGCCGGGGCGCAGGCCGTCGCCGAGCGAGAAGCTGACGTCATAGGCCTTCATGATTTCGCAGATGTCTTCGAAGTGCGTGTAGAGGAAGTTTTCCTTGTGATGCGCGAGGCACCACTTGGCCATGATGGAGCCGCCGCGCGACACGATGCCGGTCATGCGGTTGGCGGTCATCGGCACGTAGCGCAGCAGCACGCCAGCATGGATGGTGAAGTAATCGACGCCCTGCTCGGCCTGCTCGATCAGCGTGTCGCGGAAGATTTCCCAGGTCAGGTCTTCGGCCTTGCCATTGACCTTTTCCAGCGCCTGGTAGATCGGCACGGTGCCGATGGGCACGGGCGAGTTACGCAGGATCCACTCGCGCGTCTCGTGGATGTTCTTGCCGGTGGAGAGGTCCATCACCGTATCGCCGCCCCAGCGGATGCTCCAGGTGAGCTTGTCGACTTCTTCCTGGATCGACGAGGTCACGGCGCTGTTGCCGATGTTGGCGTTGATCTTGGTGAGGAAGTTGCGGCCGATGATCATCGGCTCGGATTCCGGGTGATTGATGTTGGCCGGAATGATGGCGCGGCCGCGGGCGACTTCGTCGCGCACGAATTCCGGCGTGATCACGTCCGGGATCGCGGCGCCGAAGCTCTGGCCCGGGTGGCGCCGGCCCATGAAGGCGGCCATCTTCTCGCCGTTGGGGCCGGTTGCTTTCAGTGACTCGATGTAGGCGGCGCGGTTGAGGTTCTCGCGGATGGCGATGAACTCCATCTCGGGCGTCACGATGCCTTTGCGCGCGTAGTGCATCTGGGTGACGTTGCCACCGGCCTTCGCACGGCGCGGCTTGCGCTGCAGGTTGAAGCGCAGCTCGTCGAGGCTCTTGTCCGCTTCGCGCGTACGGCCGTACTCGCTGGTCATGCCATCGAGCTGTTCGGTGTCATTGCGCTCCTCGATCCACTTGGCGCGCAGCGGCGCGAGCCCCGAGCGCACGTCGATCTTGACGCTCGGGTCGGTGTAGGGACCGGAGCAGTCGTAGACGTAGATCGGTGGGTTCTTCTCACCACCGAAGGCGGTCGGCGTATCAGCCTGGCTGATCTCGCGCATCGGCACGCGGATGTCCGGGCGTGAGCCTTCGATGAAGATCTTGCGGGAATTGGGCAGGGGGGCGATGGCCGCTTCGTCGACGTGGGCGCTCGAAGCGATGAATTTCTCGTTGGCGTTCATGTGTGGCTCCTCGGGCGGGGGGACGGAGGAGCCGCGCGGACGGGCATCCGCGCTCGCTTTCCCTACGCCGGCATCACCCGGATCAGGTTCGAAGGGTATTTCTCACTGTCCGCAACCGCGCGGACAGACCCCCAGCGAATCGGGGCAAGGTACTGAAAAGCCGGGGCTTTGGCAACCGCCGTGCAAGGACGGCATGCCGTCCATCCCGGCTGACTTGTTGCACCGGATTTGCTGGGCTATAGCTAGGAACCTGTTCCCACGCCGTTGTCTGGCATGTCACGCATCCGCTCCGCACGACCCGCAGCCCTCTCCCTTCTTACCCTGCTGCTCGCCGCCTGTGCCTCGGCGCCCCCACCCGCCGCCCCCGTCGAGACCGCCCGGGTGGAGCCGGCCTCCAGCCAGCCCCCGGTCGACGAAGCGCCGGCCGCGCTGCCGGTCGCACCTGCACGTCCATCGCCGCCGCCCCGTCCGACCAAGGCCGCCAAACCCACGCCTAGCCTTCCGGCCACGGCCCGCAACAAGGCAGCGACGGAGTCTGGCGCCGCCAGCGCACACGCCGCGCCAGTAGCCGGCGCGAGCGTCGAGCTGCCGCCCGCCGCCTCGGCGCCAGCCCAGCCCACCACCGGCCGGCCCGCCACACCGGCCGGCCCGGTCTGGCTGGCGGGTTGCAAGACGCGGGTGCAGAGCGGCAAGGCGATCCAGTGCGACGCCGACAACCTGCTGGCCGAGCCCTCGGCCACGGTCCGCGTGTTCACCCGCGAGCAAGGCCTGGCGCGGGTCACCGCCGGGGGCCACGAGATCCAGTGGCGCGAGGGCCTGCCGCGTCGCTACCGCTTCTTCGTGCTGCCCTGAGGCCGGGCGCCTCAAGCTCGTGCCAGGCAGGCCGAAATAGCAGGTATTGCCCTGCCTGCTCCTCGTCCTTGCCATGCGCCTCGCTCGCCCTGCCCTTGCCCTGTGCCTGCTCGCCACGGCCCCCGCCACGCTCGCGGCGGCCGACTGGATGGTCGTGACCAGCGACCGCGTACGCCGCGTGGAACTGGACCGCGCCAGCGTGATGGCATCGGAAGGCGGCACCAAGGTGGCCTGGGGCCGCATCGTGCTGTCCGACGCGCAGGCCAAGGAGGCCGGCTACAAGACGGTGCGCGCGCTCAACCGCTATGACTGCCGCACGCGCAGCTTCGTGATCATCAAGCGCGTCTACCTGGCCGACGACGAGCGCACGGTGCGCGACGAGAAGGTGGGCGCCGACAATGCCATCGCGATCCGCCCCGGCACGGTGGACGAGAAGTTCTTCAATGAAGTCTGCAAGCCCGCCGGCGTGGCGGAGCTGCGCGATGTGGCGCGGCGTGCCGCGGCGCTGGCGGAGGCGACCAGGCAGCAGGTGGCGGCGCCACGCCATGCCGACATCCGCCTGGCGAAGGACGAGGCACCGGCCACGCCGGCCGCCCCACAGGCCGCGCCCGGCATCAAGCCGATTCCGCCACAGGCCGCGCCAAGCACGCCTGTGGTCAGCCCTGGCCCGGTGCCGGCCGCGCGCACGCTGGAGCCCCCGGCGGCCAGCCTGCAGCCGGTACCGCACGTGCCCTCGCGCGCGCCCGCGCCGCGCCCGGTGGTGCGGGCGATGCCGGCCGCACCGGCCGCCGCCCTGTCCGCCGCCAAACCCGACGGGCATGACGTCCACCACTGGGCCTACGAGGGTCTGGGCGGGCCCGAGAACTGGGGCAAGCTGCGCCCCGAGTTCAACCTGTGCGGCAAGGGTACGCGCCAGTCGCCGATCGACATCCGCGACGGCATCAAGGTCGACCAGGAGCCGATCGCCTTCGCCTACCAGCCCTCCTTCGTGCGTGTCGTCGACAACGGTCACACGATCCAGGTGAACTTCGGCAGTGGCTCGACCCTCAGCGTGATGGGGCGTACCTACGAGCTGGTGCAGTTCCACTTCCACCGCCCCAGCGAGGAGCGTGTGGATGGCCGCGCCTTCGACATGGTGGCGCACCTGGTGCACAAGGATGCGGAAGGCCGCCTGGCGGTGCTTGCGGTGTTACTGGAACGCGGCAAGGAGAATGCTTTCATCCAGGCGGTGTGGAACAACCTGCCGCTGGAGAAGAACGTTGAATTCAGCTCCCGCAGCGCGCTGGATCTCAACGATCTGCTGCCCATGAAGCGCGACTACTACGCCTACATGGGTTCGCTGACCACGCCTCCCTGCACCGAAGGCGTGCTGTGGCTGGTCATGAAGCAGCCGGTGCAGCTCTCCGCCGAGCAGATCGGCGTGTTCAGCCGCTTCTATGCGAACAATGCGCGGCCGGTGCAGGCCACGGCGGGGCGCATCATCAAGGAATCACGCTGATCAATCAGGACTGAGTAACGAGGACTGAGTGCTGAGTGAACATTTTCGCCGGCAGCGCCGGCGCATACTGATCCTCAGTCCCGCACTTCACGCCGCATCCAGCGCCTGTTTCAGGAAGCGCTCCAGGCGCACGTCGCTGGCATAGATCACGTTGAAGCGCAGCCACGGCGAAGCCTGACTCTGCGGGCGGAAAAGGGTGCCCGGGGCGAGGATGATCTGCTGCTCGGCCGCCTTGGCCGACAAGGGCACCACATCGTCGGCGCCCGGCACGCGCGCCCACAGGAACACGCCCCCCTGCGGCACGATGAAAGGCGCCAGCCCCACCCGCTCCAGCATGCGCAAAGCACGCGCTTGGGCCTCACCCAGGCGATCGCGCAGGCGCTCCACATATTTACGGTAGTGACCCTCGGTGAGCATGCGATACACCAGCTCCTCGGCGGCAGCCGGCGTGGCCAGGCTGGTCAGTACCTTGATGTCGGTGAGCGCGGCGCTCAGGTCCGGGCGGGCGCATACGAAGCCCACACGCAGATTGCCCGACAGCGTCTTCGAGAAGCTGTTGATGTAGATGACACGATTGAGCTGATCCAGCGCCGCGAGGCGGGTGGTCGGCCCGGCGTGGAAGTCGCTGTAGGTGTCGTCCTCCACGATGTGGAAGTCGTGCTTTTCAGCGCACTGCAGGATGCGGTAGGCGGTGGCCGGGGTGAGACAGGCGCCGGTCGGGTTGTGCAGCACCGACTGGGTGAAATACACCTTGGGTTTGTGCTCGGCGGCCAGGCGCTCCAGCTCCACCGGATCCGGCCCCTCCGGCGTCCACGGCACGCCGATCAGGCGCGCGCCGTGCAGGCGCAGGTTGCCGAACAGCGAGTAGTAACCCGGATCGTCGACCAGCACCGCGTCGCCACGCCGCACGAAGTGGTGGGCGCACATGTCCAGGCCCTGTGTTGCGCCATGGGTCAGCACGATCTGCTCCGGGCGCGCGCCGATGCCCAACTCGCCCAGGCGGAAGGGCAGGTGCTCGCGCAGCGGCTGGAAGCCCTGGGGGCGGCCATAGTCGGTCAGGCATGGGCCCTCGCTGCGCAGCATTGCGCGCAGATGACGACGCAGGCCTTCCTCGTCCAGCCAGCTCGCCGGCAGCCAGCCTGCACTGGCGCGCAGGCCATCTGCGCCCGCATCCAGTGCGTTGCGCATCAGCCAGGCCGCGTCGATTGCGCGCGGCTCCAAGGGCTCGTTGGCTGGCGCGCTGCTCCCGGGCGTGCTGCGGTTTGCCACGTAGAAGCCGGAGCCGCGACGCGATTGCACGTAGCCCTGCGCAACCAATCTGTCATATGCCTCGACAACGGTGAAGCGGCTGACGCCATGGTTTTCTGCCAGTTGGCGGATCGGCGGCAGGCGCGCGCCAGGGCGCAGCAGGCGGTCCTGGATCTGGGTGCGCACCCCTTCCACGATCTGCTCCACCAGGGGCATTGCGCTGTGCGTCGAGAGGCTCAGTTGCAGCATGGGCGGCTCCTTGGCCATGACTGGCCCGGTCGTTTCACCAGTACAGTGCGTTGAATTGCGCGACTAACTGTACAGGTTAAGTTCAATAATTGTCCGGTATTGTCTGCTCACCTAGACCGCATGACAAGGGCCAGATCCACTCGGTGGCAGAGCCCGGCGGCACCCGGATCACGAACCCATGAGGACACGATCATGAAAGCCCAGTACGACGGCTCTTCCCAGTTTTCTCCCGGCGATCTGCTGCGCGCAATCGGGCTGGCCATCGCCACCGGCGTGCTGCTGCTGGGCCTGGCTTCGCTCGGCCAGCGCAGCGCCAGCCTCTACGCCGGCATCGACGCCGACCCGCTGCGCGCCACCGATGCGCGCCTGGCCCGCGTGTATGTGGCCGACCCGGCGACCCACAGCATCCGCGTGCTGAACGTGCGCAGCGGGGTGTCCGAGATCGCCCGCGTGCCGGTGCCCAAGGGCCGCGAGCTGCGCTCGATCCGCCTGGATGGCTCGGGCAACTGGCTGTTCGTCGACACCGACGCCGGCCGCCTGGGCTTGGCGACGCTACGCCTGGCCATGCAGGATGATCAACCGCAGGTGGCCAGCCAGAGTGCGCCCAAGGCCGCGCCGCCTGCCAACTGAAACACGCCGGGCGCGCGACTGAGGCATCCATGAAAACCATCGGCCTGCTGGGTGGCATGAGCTGGGAATCCACCCTGCCGTACTACCGTCTGATCAACGAAGCGGTACGTGCACGCCTGGGCGGGCTGCATTCGGCCCGCCTGGTGCTGCACAGCATCGACTTCGCCGAACTGGCGGCCCTGCAGGCGAAGCAAGACTGGGCTGCGACCGCCCGCCTGCTGGGCGACGCGGCACGCGGCCTGCGCGACGCCGGCGCCGAGTGCGTGGCGATCTGTACCAATACGATGCATGTGGTGGCGGACGAGGTGCAGGCCGCCTGCGGCCTACCCCTGCTGCATATCGCCGACGCCACGGCGGCGGCGATCCGCGCGCAGCACCTCAAGCGGGTTGCCCTGCTGGGCACGCGCTTCACGATGGAAGGGGAGTTCTACTCGCAGCGCTTGCGCGAGCAGCATGCGGTGGAGGTGATCATCCCCGACGAAGCGGGCCGCACCGAAGTCCACCGCGTGATCTACGAAGAGCTGTGTCGTGGCGTGATCAGCGAGCGCTCGCGGGCCGCTTACCAGGAAATCATCGCGCAGTTGGTCGCACGCGGCGCGCAGGGCGTGGTGCTGGGCTGCACCGAGATTCCGCTGCTGCTGCGCCCGGAAGACGTGGCCCTGCCGCTGTTTGACACCGGCGCCCTGCATGCCCGTCAGATTGCGGCCTGGGCGCTGGATTGAGGGTGTATAACTCCCGACCGTTACGCGCGGTCACACAAAAAAAGGCACGCCGGATGGCGTGCCTTTTTTTTGCCGGCCGGGAAGAAACCCCGGCCATTCCGATCACTCGCGCTCGAAAGCGCCCAGGTCCGGTGCCGAACCCTTGTAGGGCAGGCCCACGTTGACGCCGGCATTGATCAGCTTGCTGCCGGATACCAGACGGAACAGGCCGTTGGTGGGCAGGGTGCCGTCAGCCGCACGCGCCTGGGTGGCGAGGTTCAGGTCGAGGCTCACAAAATCGCCCGTCCCGACGCCTACGCCGTTCCAGCTATTGTTCGACTGGGTAGCATTGGCAATGCTGTCAGCACTCTTGCCTGATAGCGAGACGTTGTTGCGGAAGATGTTCTTCTCGCCCGAAGCCAGCGCGCCGCCGAAACCAAAGTTGGTCCCGTTCTGGAACGAGGTGTTGTTGTACAGCGTGACGCCGCCGGTGTTGTTGTTCTGGTCGAAGCCCTTCTTGGGATGACCGAAAGACACCGAGTTGCTGATCACATTGCGCTGCACCGCACCGTTGCCGCCGAGCTTGAAGCCATTGCCGTTGCCGGCGAAGGCCGAGTCGTTGAAGTAGTTGATGCCGTTGCGGAAGGTCCAACTGCTCTCGATGATCACCGCCTCGGGGCTGTCGAAGGTATCGAAGCCGTCATCCGAGTTCTCCCACGCGCGGCAGCCGATGAAGCGGTTGCCCGCGCCCTGCGTCTGCTTCGGTGCGAAGCCGTCGGCCATGCTGCCGTTCTTCTTCGGGTCGTAGTTGCGATAGGCGTCCGAATTCACCACCAGCGTATGGTGCCCGCCCTTGTTGATCTCCAGCCCGCTGTTGCGGTTGTAGTAGAAAGCGACGTTCTCGAAGGTGTTGTAGCCCCCGGTGACGTAGGCGCCCTGGTAGCCCGCGCGCGTGATGTCGATGTTCTTGAAGTACCAGTAGGAACCCGTCACGTGGAAGCCATAGGAATCCTGCACCCAGGTCTTGTCCGGGAACTGGAAGTCGATGACCGCGCGACCGCAGTTGGCCGCCGTCATGTAGATCTTCGCGCTGGCCGTGCCGGACTTGGACAGGGTGATCGTGTTCTTGGCCCCTGCGGTGTAGGGAATCTTGTAGGTGCCCGGCTGCAGCAGGATCAACTGACCTGCCGTCACGGCCGACAAGGCGGCCGACAGGCTCATCGGCGCCGAGAAGCTGGTGCCGGCGCCCGTGCCGGTCGGGGTGACGTAATAGATCTTGGAGCCGGTGAGGTTGCTGGTCTCGGTTCCGCAGCCCGTCACGTAGGGATTGCTGCCGCCCGAGGAAGAGCTGCTGCTCGACGAAGAGGACGAACTGCTCGACGAGCTGCTGGAGCTGGACGAGCTGGAGGAAGAGCTCGACGAAGAGCTTGACGACGAACTGCTCGATGAAGAACTCGAGCTGCTGGACGAAGAGGATGAGGAAGAAGAGGAGGAGCTGGAGCTGCTCGAACTGCTGCTCGAACTGCCGGACGCGATCGAGCACTCATTCACGCCACCCGCGATCTTGCCGCCGAAGGTCGCCTCGTTACACACGAAGCTGCCGCTCAGGGTCTTGTAGATGAACTGGTCGGCACGGCCGAAGGCGACCTGGGTATTGGCGGCCACCGAGCAGGCGGCGCCTTCCTTGCAGATGGTGACCCAGCCGCTTGGCCGGTTGGCTGCGAAGGCGGTGCTGGCCAGGGTACTGGCGAGCAGGCCCAGCAGGATGGTCCTGATCTTCATGACTGTCTCCTCGAATCTTGTAGGTATGCCCGGCTCCGGCCCGCAGGCCAGGGAAGGGCGCACGGGCCAAAATAGGCCGGTGCGGTCCAATTTGTAGACCATTCTTACTAATTGCCGCAAGGAACAGTGCAACACGCTCGACGCAAGCGATGGCCAGCGGGGGCCAGAAAAGCAAAAAGCCAGACACATGGTCTGGCCGGGCGCGGATACCGAATCGGGATTGTGCGAGTGGAGCGGGTGATGGGAATCGAACCCACGTATGCAGCTTGGGAAGCTGCCGTTCTACCATTGAACTACACCCGCAGCGCGCATCGGCGGGCGCCGACGCGGTGCGGCATGATACGTCATTCCGTGCCGGCCTCAAAGCTGCGGGCCGGGCTTGCGCAGGAGGCCTTCACCCCTGCGTGCTAGACTTCCGCCTCCCATGCTTTCGCGCCTTTCCATGTTGCAACTGACCGTCAACGGCGAGCCACGCCAGGTCCCCGGCGGTAGCACGCTGGCTGCCTTGCTCGACGAGCTGGCCCTCACCGGCAAGCGCGTCGCGATCGAGCGCAATGGCGAGATCGTGCCGCGCGGCCAGCATGCGAGTACCGTGCTGGCAGATCACGACCGGCTCGAAATCGTCGTCGCCGTCGGCGGCGGCTGAATTGCGCCGGCACCGCCCGGCCCTGCTTCCGCGAGGACTGAAATGAATGACCCCCTGATCATCGCCGGCCGCGAATATGGCTCGCGCCTGCTGGTCGGCACCGGCAAGTACAAGGACTTCGACGAGACCCGCCGCGCCGTGCTGGCCTCGGGTGCGCAGATCGTGACGGTGGCGATCCGTCGCACCAACATCGGCCAGGACCCGAAGGCGCCCAGCCTGCTCGACGCGCTGCCGCCCTCAGAATTCACCTATCTCCCGAACACCGCCGGCTGCTACAGCGCCGACGATGCGGTCCGTACATTGAGATTGGCGCGTGAGCTGCTGGATGGTCACGATCTGGTGAAGCTGGAAGTGCTGGGCGACCCGCACACCTTGTTCCCGAACATGCCGGAGACCCTCAAGGCCGCCGAAGTGCTGGTCAAGGAGGGCTTCAAGGTCATGGTCTATTGCTCCGACGACCCGATCCAGGCGCGCATGCTCGAAGAGATCGGCTGCGTGGCAGTCATGCCGCTGGCCTCGCTGATCGGTTCTGGCATGGGCATCCTGAACCCGTGGAACCTGAAGCTGATCATCGAGCAGGCCAAGGTGCCGGTGCTGGTGGATGCCGGCGTGGGCACCGCGTCGGACGCAGCCATCGCGCTGGAGCTGGGCTGCGACGGCGTGCTGATGAACACTGCCATCGCCCTGGCGCAGGACCCGGTGCTGATGGCCGGTGCGATGAAGAAGGCCGTCGAGGCCGGGCGCGAGGCCTTCCTCGCCGGCCGCATGCCCAAGAAGTTCTACTCGGCCTCGCCCAGCTCGCCAACCACCGGCATGATCGGTAGCTGAGGACTCAGAACCAACAAAAAGGGCGCACCGTGGTGCGCCCTTTTTGCTTTGGCTGCGCCGCGCTCAGACAGCATGCTTCAACTGCGACAGGAAGGCCTGCGCGCGCGGGTGCGTCGGGTTGGCGAAGAAGGCGTCGGGCTGGCCTTCCTCTACGATGCGGCCGTGGTCGAAGAAGATCACGCGGTCGGCCACTTCACGCGCGAAGCCCATCTCGTGCGTGACCACCAGCATGGTCATACCGCTCTTGGCGAGATCGCGCATGACCAGCAGCACTTCGTTGACCATCTCCGGGTCCAGCGCCGAGGTTGGCTCGTCGAACAGCATCACCTTGGGCTGCATCGCCAGCGCACGCGCGATGGCCACGCGCTGCTGCTGACCGCCGGAGAGCTGCGAGGGGTACTTGTGTGCGTGTGCTTCCAGCCCGACGCGCTTGAGCAGCTCCATCGCGACTTGCGCGGCCTTCTCGCGCGTCCATTTGCGCACCCGACGCGGCGCCAGAGTGATGTTGTCCAGCACCGTCATGTGGCTGAACAGGTTGAAGCTCTGGAACACCATGCCCACTTCGGCGCGTACCGCGTCGATGTGCTTGAGGTCGTCGTCCAGCTCGATGCCGTCAACCACGATGCGGCCAGAGTCATGCTTTTCCAGGCGGTTGATGGTGCGCAGCAGGGTCGATTTGCCGGAGCCCGAGGGGCCGATGATGCAGACGACCTCACCTTCCTGGAAATGTGTGGACACGCCGTTGAGGGCGGTGAAGCTGCCCCAGGACTTGCGTACGTGTTCGACGCTGATGATGGTTTTTCCGCTACGCATTGCTTTGCCGCTGTCCTGCCGAGGCCTTGCGTTCGAGCGCCGCGGCGAATTGGGTGATGGTGGTGGTCAGCACGAGGTAGATGATGCCGCTGGTGATGAACACCGGCACCGGCTGAAAGCTGGAGGCCTGGATGCGGCTGCCGACCAGGGTCAGCTCGACCACGCTGATGACGTAGGCCAGGGACGAATCCTTGAGCAGCGCGACCAGGTTGTTGGCCAGCGGCGGCAGCGAGATGCGCGCGGCTTGCGGCAGCACGATGTCCCACAAGGTGTAAAGCTTGGACAGGCCCAGCGAGCGCGCCGCCTCGATCTGCCCTGGCGGCACCGCGTTGATGCCGGCGCGGATGACTTCCGCGTTGTAGGCCGCGACGTTCAGCGACAAGGCCAGCACCGCGGTCCAGAACTCGTTGAGCTTGATCGCCTCGGGCATGGCGAAATAGAAGAACAGTATCTGCAACAGCAGCGGCGTGCCGCGGATGATCCAGACATAGATGTCGGCCAGCCAGCGGGCCGGAGCGAACGAGGCACGCTTGCCCAGCGCCACCACCACGCCGAGGATCAGACCGAAGCTGCCGGACAGCAGGGTGAGCTGGATCGTGACCAGGGCGCCTTCGGCGAACAGTTCGGCGGCCGGGCCTATGGGCTCGGGCATCAGCGACAAGGGCAGGGCCATGAGCCACAGGATCAGCACCAGGCCCAGCACCGAGGCAATCAGGATCAGCGAGTCCCGGTCGCGCAGGAAGGGAGGAATCTTCATGGGGTCAGTAAGGCAAAGCCGCCCGCAGGCGGCTTTCATCATTTCGGAATGCGCGGATGATACGCCGGCGACCAGGGGCTCGCTGCAAAACTTCGATGCAGTGGCCCCGGCCCGGCCTCATGCCTTCACCCGCCTCAGTTCGGGCAGGTGATGTCTTCCTTGAAGTACTTCTCGGAGATCGCCTTCAGCGTGCCATCGGCCTTGGCTTCGGCGAGCGCCTTGTTGAGTGCCTCGGTCAAGCTCTTGTTGCCCTTGCCGGTGATCGTGGCGACGCGCTCGATGAACACCATCTCGCCCGTCTTCAGGCCGGCCTTGGCGTTCTTCTCGACGGCTTCCTTGGCGACGAAGCGGTCGGTGATCCAGGCATCCACGCGGCCGTTGATCAGGGCCTGCTGGGCATCGGTGTCCTTGGGGAAGGTCTTCACTTCCTTGGCGCCCGAAACCTGCTTGGCCGCATCGGCGTAGCTGGTGGCGAGCTGCACGCCCAGCACCTTGCCGGACAGCTCAGCCACCTTCAGCGGGCCGGCGCCCTTGACCACAATCTGGCCACCGCTGCAGTAGTGCGGCGTGGTGAAGTCCACCGACTTGGCACGCTCCTCGGTGATGCCATGGCTGGCGATCGCGAGGTCGAAACGGTCCTGCTTGACGGCGGCGATCAGGGCGTCGAAACCCAGGGTCTTCCACTCGATCTTCAGACCCATCTTCTTGGCCAGGGCCTCCATCACGTCGATCTCGTAGCCGGTCAGCTTCTTGCCTTCGAAATAGTTGAAGGGCGCGTAGGCGCCTTCGCTGGCGGCCTTGATGACGCCGGACTTCTTGATCGTGTCGAAGTCGCGGGCCTGGGCGCCGAAAGCGCAGACGAGGCCGAGAGCCAGCAATGCCAGACGGGTCTTGAACATGGTTTGTCTTTCCCTTTTGAGTAGCGTTGTCTTCAGGATCGGGCACCGGATCGCGGCCACCCGAAGCTGGCCGCGATTATTGCATGCAGCATGGACCGGCCCGATATGACTTGCAACAAGGAGGCCATCCTCGCCAGCCCATAACGCAGCAGCCTTGCGGCAGGTGGACAAGGCGGCGGATCAGCGCCCCTGGCCTTCGATCACGCGGTCCATCATCTTGTCGCGCATGCTGGGTTCGCCAGCCACGGGCTGACTGGGTGCGGGCGGCGGAATCTTGGTCGCCTCCACCACACTGACCGAGCCGCGCTCGCCGCTGAGACGCTCGGCCTTGCGGCCGGCGGGCGGCTGATTGCCGTAGACCACCTGGCCCTTGGCGTCGGTCCACTTGTACATCGGTGCGGCCTCGGGCGCTGGCACCACATTGGGAACGCTGCGCGCAGCCTGGCCAAATCCGGCCAGGAGCGCGGGCGGGAGCAACTGGAAATGCCAGGCCAGGCCAAGGGCCAGTGCTAGCAGGGCGAGGGTGCGCAGGAGCATGGGTTGTGCAGGAGAAACGGAAGTAGGCGCACCTTAAGGTCTGGCCGCCGCGCGCACAAGCTGGCTCAAGGGCAGACAGGCCGGTGACGACCCGGCCGGCCTGCGCGGCTCAGCGCGAGATACCCTCGCTGCCATCGCTCTTCATCAGTGCTTTCACTTCGTCAGCACTCACCAGGTTGAAGTCGCCGTAGATGGTGTTCTTCAGGGTCGCGGCGGCCACCGCGAACTCGAGCGCATTGGCATCGCTGTCGGGATAGTGGATCAGGCCATAGATCATGCCGGCGGCAAACGCGTCACCCACGCCGACGCAATCCACCACATGGTCGATCGCATGCGTGCGAGCACGGATCAGCTTGCCATCGACATACAGCAGGCCGGTCAGGATGTGATGGTTGGCATCCAGCGTGTTGCGCAGCGCGATGAAGCACTTCTTGCCCGTGCCGGCTTTCGCCTCCACTTCGGCGAAGAAACGCTCGTAGCCTTCGAGGTCGATCGCTTCGTCGACACTGCGCACCTTGTAGGAGGGCGCGGCGGACACGCCGTACGCCACCTTGTACTCGCTTGCCGTGCCGAACAACACATCGGTCAAGGCCAGCAGCGGCGCCATCGCATCTGCGGCCGACACCCCGTACTGCCACAGGTTCTTGCGGTAGTTGAGGTCGCAGGAGACCGTCAGCCCCAGCTTCTTGGCCACCTGGATCGCTTCCAGCGTGGCATCGAGAATGTCCTGCGTCAGGCCCGGACCGATGCCGGACCAATGAAACCAGGTGGCGCCGGCCAAGGCCGCGTCCCAGTCGATCATGCCCGGCTTCAATGTGGCAAAGGAGGAGTTCGCGCGGTCGTACACGACCTTGGAGACTCGCTGAGCGGCCGGGTTCTCGTAGTAGTACAGACCCAGGCGCTCGCCGCCGAATACGATGTGCTGCGTACCCAGGCCATGCGAGCGCAGCTCGGCCAGACAGGCCTCCGCAATGTCGTTGCGCGGGAAGCGCGTGACGAAATCGCTGTGCAGGCCAAAGCGCGCCAGCGACACCGCGCAGTTGGTTTCGCTGCCGCCGAACGTGGCGGCGAACATATTGGTCTGCGACAGCTTGAGGTAGCCCGGCGGCGTGAGCCGGAGCAGGACTTCGCCAAAGTTGACGATTCTGTGTTGCATGATGGTTCCGTTGTTTTATGTGGGAGGGGGACGACAGGGAAGACCGATGGTCTGGGCGCCGGCTACTGCGCCGCCGACCGATAACAAAAGGGCCACCCCGCAGGATGGCCCTCGACACAGCGGTACGGCGCGGATTACAGCCCCAGCAGGCTGGTCGTGTGGTGGGCGATCATCCACTCTTCGTTGGTGGGGATCACGGCGACCGACACCTTCGAGTCTGCGGTATGGATGGTGTGGGCCTTGCCGCGTACCTTGTTCAGCTCCTGGTCGATCTTGGCACCCATCCAAGCCAGGCCATCGACGATGCGGTTACGCACGGTCTGCGAGTTCTCGCCGATACCACCGGTGAACACCAGCGCATCCAGGCCGCCCGCTGCGGCCATGAGCGAACCGATCTCGCGCACGGCGCGATAGCAGAACAGCTCGATGGCTTCCTTGGCTTCCGGCGCGTCCGAGGACTCCAGCGTGCGCATGTCCTGGCTGATGCCCGACACGCCCAGCAGGCCCGATTCCTTGTACAGGAAGTTGGAAATCTGCTTGGCGTTGTAGCCGTGCGTTTCCATCATGTACAGCAGCACGCCGGCGTCGATGGAGCCGGTGCGCGTCCCCATCATCAGGCCTTCGATGGCGGTGAAGCCCATCGAGGTCGCCACGCACTTGCCGTCGCGCAAGGCGGCCATCGACGCGCCATTGCCCATGTGCGCCACGATGACGGCGCCATGCGCCTTCTCGGCACCCAGCACATCCACCAGTTGGCGCGAGATGTAGTCGTAGGACGAGCCATGGAAACCATAGCGCTTCACGCCTTCGGCCGTGATCTTGCGCGGGATGGCGTAAGTCTGGGCCTGCCACGGCTGGGTGCGGTGGAAGGAGGTATCGAAACAGGCCACTTGCGGCAGGTTCGGGTACTTGGCGGCCAGTACGCGGATCGGGCGCAGGTTGTGCGGTTGGTGCAGGGGCCCCAGCGGAATGAAGGTTTCGAGCACCTTGAACACTTCCGGCGTGACCACCACCGGCGCGGTGTATTGCTCACCGCCTTGCAGCACGCGGTGACCCACTGCAGCCAGTTCGACCTTCTGCGCTTCGATCCAGTCCAGCAGCGTGGTCAGCGCCAGTTCCTGCTGAGCCTCCAGCGCGGTGCCTTCCGGCGACTTGATGGTCGTTTCGAGCAGGACCTTGCCGTCGATGTCCTTGGCAACGAACTGGGTGTTGGCGCCAATACCGTCGATCTGGCCGCGGTACACCGAAGGTGCATCCTTGACCAGGGGCAGATTGAACACGGCGAACTTCAGGCTCGACGAGCCGGCATTGATGATGAGGAGGGACTTCATTACTGTTTTTCTCCAGGCACTTAGACGGTGGCCGACGAAACGCGGTGAGCGATGATTCGCTTGACGATGGCACACGAAGCTGCACGCGCCTCGGCACGGTCGGCGCGGCTGTTAAGGACAATGGGCACGCGTGCGCCCAACACCACGCCGGTGAGCAAGGCACCGGCGAAATATTCCAGTTGCTTGGCCAGCATGTTGCCGGCCTCCAGGTCGGGCACGATCAGGATGTCGGCGCGGCCGGCCACTTCAGACTCGATGCCCTTGGTGCGCGCGGCGAAGGCAGAGATGGCGTTGTCGAAGGCAAGTGGGCCATCCAGCACGCCGCCCCGGATCTGCCCGCGGTCTGCCATCTTGCACAGGGCTGCGGCCTCCAGTGTGGATGGGATCTTCGGATTGATCGTCTCGACCGCCGACAAAATGGCCACCCGCGGCTGCGTAATGCCAATTGCATGCGCCAGGTCGATCGCGTTCTGCACGATCGACACCTTGGCATCCAGGTCCGGCGCGATGTTGATGGCGGCATCCGACACCAGCAGCGGGCGCGGGTAGCGCGGCACGTCGGCGACGAACACGTGGCTGATACGGCGCCCGGTGCGGATGCCGGTGGCACGGTCGACCACCGCGCTCATCAGCTCGTCGGTGTGCAGGCTGCCCTTCATGAGGGCATCCACCTCGCCGGCGCGCGCCATGGCCACGGCGCGCTCGGCCGATTCCACCGAGTGCTCGGTGTCGATCAGTTCGCAGCCGGTCAGGTCGTGCTTGAGCACGTCGGCGACGCGGCGGATCTTGCTGATCGGGCCGATCAGCACCGGCACGATCAGCCCCTCGTCCATGGCTTGCAGGGCGCCCTTGAGCGATTCCTCATCGCACGGGTGGGCGACCGCGGTGCGTACCGGCGGCAGGCCCTCGGCCAGCGACAGCAACTGCTCGTAGCGGCGCTGTTTGTCGGTAACCATCACCTCGGGCAGGCTGGCCCGCTGGCGCACGATCTTCTCGGTCGGCGCGGCCACCACGGCTTCGCCGTCGGCCACGGTCACGCTGTCCTGGTTGGTGACTTCGCAGCCGATCAGCAGGTGCTTCTTGTCGACGCGCTTCTCCAGGCAGGTGAGCTTCACGTTGAGCGTGTCACCAACCCGCACCAGCGCGCGGAAGCGCAGGCTCTGGCTGACGTAGACCGTACCCGGGCCGGGGAAGGAGTTGCCCAGCAGGGCGGAGATCAGCGCACCGGACATCATGCCGTGCGCCACCACCTGGCCGAACTGGCTTTCGCGGGCGTACTCGTCGTCGAGGTGGGAGGGGTTGACGTCGCCCGACACCACCGCGAACAACTGGATGTCCTCCCTTTTCAGGGTGCGCGAGAGCGTGGCGGTATCGCCCACCTTGATCTCGTCGAAGGTGATGTTCTGCAGGGTTTCCAGCGTGGCTGACGGACCGTCCATGGTCGCAATCTCCTCAAGGAGTCGATGAATCATAACTATCGTATCGCGGTGCACAAGTGACAAGAATCAAATCGTCGCCCCGCACGGGGCTGTCATTGAAATCTGTCAAAATGCCCGCTTTTGACCGCCGGGGCGGATGCAAGCCCCTGATTTCCCTGGGCGGTCATCCACGAAATTCCGTCAGACAAGGATTCCCATGCAGATCGTCGTTCTCGCCGCCGGCCAGGGCAAACGCATGCGCTCTCCCCTGCCCAAGGTCCTGCAACCGATCGCCGGCAAACCGATGCTGGCGCATGTGCTGGATACCGCGCGCCAGCTCGCGCCACGCAAGATCTGCGTGGTCTATGGCCATGGTGGGGACGTGGTGCGCGCCGCCTTGCCGGACACCGACCTCGCCTGGGCCGAGCAGGCCCAGCAACTGGGGACCGGGCATGCCGTGCAGCAGGCGCTGCCGTTTCTGGATGACGAGGGGGTTGCCCTCATCCTTTATGGTGATGTGCCGCTGACACGCCTGCCGACCCTGGCCGGCCTGGTGGCCGCCACGGAGCAGCGACGCGTCGCGCTGCTTACGGTCAGTATGGACGATCCGACCGGGTATGGCAGGATCATCCGCAACCCGGAAGGGCAGGTCGTCGCCATCGTCGAGGAGAAGGACGCCAGCCCTGCCCAGCGCGCGGTGCGCGAGGTGAATACCGGCATCCTGTGCGCGCCGGTGAAGCTGCTGCGCGGCTGGTTGTCGCGCCTGCAGAACAACAACGCGCAGGGCGAGTTCTACCTGACTGACATCATCGCCATGGCGGTGGCCGACGGCATCGAGGTCGAGGCCGCGCAGCCGGCGGCCGTGTGGGAGACGCTGGGCGTCAACAACAAGGTGCAACTGGCGGAGCTGGAGCGCATCCACCAACGCAACATCGCCATCGGTCTGATGGAGGCCGGCGTGACCGTGATCGACCCGGCGCGCATCGACGTGCGCGGCAGCCTCGCCTGTGGCGCGGACGTGCAGATCGACGTGGGCTGCGTGTTCGAAGGCCAGGTCGAGCTGGGTGACAAGGTGCAGATCGGCGCCCATTGTGTGCTGAAGAACGTGCGCATCGCGGCCGGCACGAAGCTCGCCCCCTTCTGCCACCTGGAAGACGCGGTGGTCGGCGAGGCCTGTGTGATCGGCCCCTACGCACGCCTGCGCCCTGGTACCGAGCTGGCGCAGGACGTGCACGTCGGCAATTTCGTCGAGATCAAGAACAGCAAGGTCGCGGCGCACTCCAAGGCGAACCACCTGGCCTACGTGGGTGACGCGGATGTCGGGAGTCAGGTCAACATCGGGGCCGGCGTGATCACATGTAATTACGATGGTGCGAACAAGTTCCGCACCATCATCGAGGATGAGGCCTTCATCGGCTCCGACTCGCAACTGGTTGCGCCGGTACGCGTGGGCAAGGGTGCCACCATCGGTGCGGGCACCACCCTGACGCGCGACGCCAAAGCAGGCGAGCTCACCGTGGGGCGGGCGCGCCAGATGACCATTCCGGGCTGGCAGCGGCCGGTCAAGCAGAAGAAGTGACGCTCAGGGAGGCCTCCTCCCTGCAGCTTTGATCAACGGTTTCCCCCGGCCCTGGCCGGGATGAGTGACATGGCAGAAGGTTTCATCAACCAGCGCAGTCAGGAACGCAAGAAGGTGCACTGGCGTGCCTTCATCCTCCTGCCGGACGGCAGCAAGCTGCCGGCTCAGGTCATCAACATCTCGGCTGAAGGCCTGAGCCTGCTGTCGCCCCGCAGCTTTCCGGCCAATGTGAAGCTGGAGCTGGCCATCGGCGTCCCCCTGCCCAAGGACGCCAGCAAGCTCAATATCGCCAATGTCAGCGCCACCGTCCGCTACGCGGTGCTCAGCGGCGAGCACTTCCAGATCGGTCTGCACATCGACAAGATGAACGACGCGGATCGGAAGCGCGTCTACGACGCCACGCACAAGCACAACTGAGGCCACGCGCGCGCGTTGCTCAGCGTCCGTGCCAACGTCCCTGCCAGGTCGCGCGCTCGCCCAGACGCGCCGTGAGCCGCGCCGGGAAGTCCGACAAGCGCATGTCCCAACCAGGTGACACGCGCAGCGCAGGCGGCACCTCGCTGCCCAGGCGCTGGATGCGGATGTCATCCGGGATGCGTTCCAGCACATCCACCACCCAGTCAAGGTAGTCCTCCACCGACAGCAGCGCGATGCTGCCCGGCGCGCGTTTCCACTGCACCGCAAGGCGGGTGCCGCGCACCACCTGCAACTGGTGGAACTTGAGCGCCGCCAGCGGCAGCCGCGCCAGGGCCGCGGCGCCGGCGCGCCAGGTCTCGCGCGTCTCGCCGGGCAGGCCTAGCAGCAGATGCCCGGTCACTTGCAGACCACGTGCCGCCGCGCGCTCGATTGCGTCGACGCTGGCCGCGAAATCGTGGCCGCGATGACAGGCGGCCAGCACCCCGTCGTCGCAGGACTCGATGCCGATCTCCAGCTCGACGATCACGCGCTGCTGCAGCTCGGCCAGATAGTCCAGCACCGGGTCCGGCAGACAGTCCGGCCGTGTGCCGATGGCCAGCCCCACCACCTGCGGATGCGCCAGCGCCTCCTCGTACAGTGCACGCAGGCGATCAAAGTCACCGTAGGTGTTGGAGTAGGCCTGGAAATAGGCGAGGAAACGCGTGACCTCGGGGTAGCGCCGCTGCATGAAGGCGATGCCGGTATCGAGCTGCGCCCGCACACCCGGCGTGGTGGCCAGGTAGGCCGGGGTGAAGCCCCTGTTGTTGCAGAAGCTGCAGCCGCCGCGCCCCAGGCTGCCATCGCGGTTGGGGCAGGACAGGCCGGCATCCAGCGACACCTTCTGGATGCGCCCGCCCTGCGCGACCCGCGCCCAGTCGTTCCAGGCGTAGTAGCGCCGGCCGTTGAAATGGGCGGGCGGCGCGTCGTGGTCGGGGAGACAGGTAGCGGGCTGGGCAGGCATGGCGCGCACGGTAGCCGCGCCCGCCTCGCGCCGCCCTGTCTGCGATCAAGGCACCGGCAGTTGCAGCGCCACGCCAGCCTTCACCCGCCGGATGCCGAAGAAGGCACGCACATTGCGCACCCTCAGCGTGGGCAGGAAGAGCACCGGCACCAGCGCGTGGTAGTGCGCCATGTCGCGCAATTGCAGGATCAACACGAAGTCCGGCCCGCTCGACACCTGGTAGCACTGCTGCACCTCGGGCATGGCCGCAACATGCGTCGCAAAGGCGTTCTGTAAGTCCGGCGTCTGCTGCTCCAGGGTGACTTCGAGGATGGTGGTAAGCGGCACGCCCAACTGCGTGGGCGACAACTGCGCCACCGTGCGCTCGATGTAGCCCGCCTCGCGCAAGCGCCGTACCCGACGCAGGCAGGTGGCGGACGAGACGTGCACGCGCTCGGCCAGGTCCTGGTTGGACAAGGAGGCGTCCTGCTGCAACTGCGCCAGGATGCGCAGATCGGTACTGTCGAGATCGGTGGTCATGGGTTCATCCGTTCCAGTGGCCGTCACCGGCGTCCGTCGTTCAAGGGAAGCCGGCTGCCTGCCCCCTCCCCGAAGAACGGGGGAGGGGCGCACCTCCCGGGGCGAGGCCCCCGTCATTCCCGCGCAGGGGGAATCCAGTGGCTTCCGCGCACTTTGTATGCAATTTTATTGCACAAGTAGGTAGAGATGAAATTTTATTGCGTTATCAGCCAACTATTGCAAGCCTCCTGCACACGATGCCCGCTACCATGCGCTCACTTTCCTGCTCTCTCCACCCACAGGCGATTAGCAGGCCACCCAAAGGAGTCTTGCCATGTGCGGTATCGTCGGCGCCGTTTCCCAACGCAACATCGTCCCCATCCTGGTCGAAGGTCTCAAGCGCCTCGAATACCGTGGCTATGACTCCTGCGGCGTCGCCGTGCATCAGGACGGCGCCCTGCGCCGCGCCCGCAGCACTTCGCGCGTGGCCGAACTCGATGCCCTGATCGAGCAGGACGGCGTAGCCGGCTTTACCGGCATCGCCCACACGCGCTGGGCCACCCACGGCGCCCCGGCGGTGCATAACGCCCACCCGCACTTCTCGCCCAGCGACGCCAACGCGCGCATCGCCCTGGTGCACAACGGCATCATCGAGAACCACGACGAATTGCGCCGCGCCCTGCAGGCCAAGGGCTATGTGTTCTGCAGCCAGACCGATACCGAAGTCATCGCCCACCTGGTCGACTCGGTCTACGAGGGCGACCTGTTCGACGCGGTGAAGCGCGCCACCCTGCAGCTCAAGGGTGCCTACGCCATCGCTGTGTTCTGCCGTGACGAACCGCATCGCGTGGTCGGTGCGCGCGAAGGCTCACCGCTCGTGCTGGGCGTGGGCCAGGATGAAACCTTCCTCGCCAGCGACGCCATGGCCCTGGCCGGCGTGACCGACCAGATCGTCTATCTCGAAGAAGGCGACGTCATCGACCTGCAACTGGGCCGCTTCTGGATCGAAGCGCGCAACGGCAAAGGCGGCTTTGCCAGCATCGAGCGCCCGGTGCGCACCGTGCACGCCCACACCGGTGCCGCCGAGCTGGGCCCGTACCGTCACTTCATGCAGAAGGAAATCTTCGAACAACCGCGCGCCATCGCCGACACGCTGGAGGGCGTCGAAGGCATCACGCCGGATTTGTTCGGTGAAGAGGCCGAGCAGGTGTTCAGCCAGATCGACAACGTGCTGATCCTCGCCTGCGGCACCAGCTACTACTCCGGCTGCACCGCCAAGTACTGGCTGGAGTCCATCGCCGGCATCCGCACCCAGGTCGAGATCGCCAGCGAATACCGCTACCGCGACAGCGTGCCCGACCCCAAGAGCCTGGTCGTCACCATCTCGCAATCCGGTGAGACCGCCGACACTATGGCTGCGCTCAAGCACGCGCGCAGCCTCGGCATGCAACAGACCCTGACCATCTGCAACGTCGCCACCAGCGCCATGGTGCGCGAGTGCAAGCTGGCCTACATCACGCGCGCCGGCGTGGAGATCGGCGTCGCCTCCACCAAGGCCTTCAGCACCCAGCTCGCCGGCCTGTTCCTGCTCACCCTTGCACTCGCCAAGACACGCGGCCGCCTCAGCGAAGAGCAAGAAGCCGAACACCTCAAGGCCATGCGTCACCTGCCCGTTGCCCTGCAAGCCGTGCTCGCGCTGGAGCCGCAGATCATGGCCTGGGCGGAGGACTTCGCAAAGAAGCAGAACGCCCTGTTCCTCGGCCGTGGCCTGCACTACCCGATCGCACTCGAAGGCGCGCTGAAGCTCAAGGAAATCTCCTACATCCACGCCGAAGCCTACCCCGCCGGCGAACTCAAGCACGGCCCGCTGGCCCTGGTCGACAGCCAGATGCCCGTCGTCACCATCGCCCCCAACGACGCACTGGTCGACAAGCTCAAGAGCAATATGCAGGAAGTGCGTGCACGTGGAGGCGAGCTCTACGTCTTCGCCGACGCCGACAGCCGCATCGAGAGCGAAGCCGGCATCCATGTCATCCGCATGCCGGAACACTACGGCGCACTCTCGCCCATCCTGCACGTCGCACCGCTGCAACTACTGGCGTATCACACCGCCTGCGCGCGCGGCACCGATGTGGACAAGCCACGCAACCTGGCGAAGAGCGTGACGGTGGAGTGACTTAGACGTCGATGTTGCGTGCGTACAGCGCGTTGCTCTCGATAAATTCGCGACGCGGCTCCACCTGGTCACCCATCAGCGTGGTGAAAATTTCGTCGGCGGCGATGGCGTCGTCGATCTGTACGCGGAGCAGGCGGCGGACGGCGGGGTCCATGGTGGTTTCCCACAGTTGCTCGGGGTTCATTTCGCCCAGGCCTTTGTAGCGCTGCTTGCCGAGGTTGCGTTCCACTTCGTTGAGCATCCAGCTGATGGCTTGTTCGAAGGTGCTGACCGGGGCGCTCTTGTCGTTGCGGGCCATGCTGGCGCCCGGGCCGATGAGGCCGGTAACGAGCTGGCTGGCGCGGCGGATCTGCGCGTAGTCCCCGGAGACGAGGAAGTCCTGGTCGATGTAGCTGCGCTTGATGTTGCCGTGGTGCATGCGCTCCAGTGCGAGCTGCCAGGATTCCTTGACGTCGTCATAACGCGGCACGACGGTCAGGCCGGCCGGCGCATGGGCTTGCAGGCGGGCGGCGGAGGCGCGGGTGGCGGCTTCGTCGCTGAGGTCGAGCTCGATGTCGTGTTCCAGGGCTGCGTGCAGCACTTCGCTGTCGATGTAGGAGGCGAGGCGCTTGATCACGGCCTCGGCCAGCAGGTAACCACGGGCAAGCTCACCCAGGGCATCGCCTTCGATGGCTTCGGCACCTTCGCGCGGCGTGAGCCGCGCGCCGTCGAGCGCGAGACGCAGCAGGTGAGCGCCCAGTTCGTGGTCGTCCTTGATGTACTGTTCGCTCTTGCCGTGCTTGATCTTGTACAGCGGCGGCTGGGCGATGTAGATGTGGCCGCCTTCGACCAGCTCAGGCATCTGGCGGTAGAAGAAGGTCAGCAGCAGGGTGCGGATGTGGGCGCCGTCAACGTCTGCATCGGTCATGATGATGATGCGGTGATAACGCAGCTTCTCGGGCTTGTAGTCGTCCTTGCCGATGCTGGTGCCCAGCGCGGTGATCAGCGTGGCGATCTGTTCGGACGAGATGAGCTTGTCGAAACGCGCGCGTTCGACGTTGAGCACCTTGCCGCGCAGCGGCAGGATGGCCTGGAACTTACGGTCGCGGCCTTGCTTGGCGGAGCCGCCGGCGGAGTCACCCTCGACGATGTAGAGCTCGCACAGTGCGGGGTCGCGTTCCTGGCAGTCCGCCAGCTTGCCCGGCAGGCCGACGCCATCGAGCACGCCCTTGCGGCGCGTCATTTCGCGCGCCTTGCGGGCAGCTTCGCGGGCACGGGCGGCTTCGACGATCTTGCCGCAGATGGTCTTGGCGTCGATCGGCTTTTCGAGCAGGTATTCCGCAAGCTTCTCGGCGACGATTTCTTCCACCGCCGGGCGGGCTTCGGAGGAAACCAGCTTCATCTTGGTCTGCGAAGCAAACTTGGGATCGGGCATCTTCACTGACAGCACGCAGGCCAGGCCTTCACGCATGTCATCGCCGGTGATGTCGACCTTGGCCTTCTTGGCGATCTCGTTTTCTTCGATGTACTTGTTGATGACGCGGGTCATCGCGGTGCGCAGGCCGGTGAGGTGGGTGCCACCGTCGGATTGCGGGATGTTGTTGGTGAAGCACAGCACCGATTCCTGGTAGGAGTCGTTCCACTGCATGGCGACTTCGACCGAGAGTTCCACGTCCTGCACGCTGCCGGTGGTGACCTTGGTAGTCCCCGTGGCATAGAAAACGTTGGGGTGCAGCACGGTCTTGGCGCGGTTGATGTAGTCGACGAAACCCTTCACGCCGCCGGAGAAGGCGAAGTTCTCTTCCTTGTTGTTGCGCTGGTCGACGAGGCGGATGGCTACGCCGTTGTTGAGGAAGGAGAGCTCGCGCAGGCGCTTGGCGAGAATTTCGTAGTGCCATTCGATGTTGCCGAAGATTTCTTCATCGGCCATGAAGTGCACTTCGGTGCCGCGCTTCTCGGTGGTGCCCAGCACTTTGAGCGGAGAGACTTCGACGCCATTCTGGATTTCGATCAGGCGGTCGACCGGTTTGCCCTGGTTGAACTCCAGGAAGTGCTTCTTGCCGTCGCGACGGATAGTCAGGCGCAGGAACTTGGACAGCGCGTTCACGCAGGACACGCCAACGCCGTGCAGACCACCGGACACCTTGTAGCTGTTCTGGTTGAACTTGCCGCCCGCGTGCAGCACGCACATCACGATCTCGGCCGCGGAGCGCTTGGGCTCGTGCTTGTCGTCGAACTTGATGCCGACCGGGATACCGCGACCATTGTCGGTGACGGAGATCGAGTTGTCGGTGTGGATGGTCACCACGATGTCATCGCAGTGGCCAGCCAGGGCTTCGTCGATGGCGTTGTCGACGACTTCGAACACCATGTGGTGCAGGCCGGTGCCGTCGGACGTATCGCCGATGTACATGCCGGGGCGCTTGCGGACGGCTTCGAGGCCTTCAAGCTGCTGGATGGACGATTCGTCGTACTCGTTGCTGGGTTGCGGCTTTTGCTCTTCGGACATGGTGGCCAATCGAAAAGGTCAATCAGGGCTCAAGCGGTGGATCGCGTGAGGGTTTTGCGTCTTCTGGCCGAAGGCCAGTCGACGCAATTTTTTTATCAGATACGCATCGGCATCACGACAGCCTTGAAGCTGGTGTCGTTGGGCAAGGTGAACAGCGCGGAGGACATCGGTTCGTTGAGATGAATCTCGACTTCCTCGGCGTTTGTGTTGTTCAGCACGTCCAGTAGGTAGGTCACGTTGAAGCCGATCTCCAGCGCATCGCCCTGGTAGTCGACTTCCAGCTCTTCCACGGCTTCTTCCTGCTCGGCATTGGAGCTGATGATCTTCAGGCTGCCGGATTCCAGCACCACACGCAGGCCGCGGAATTTCTCGTTGGTCAGGATCGCGGCACGTTGCAACGACAGCAGCAGGGGCAGGCGCTGTGCCTTGATGAGTTTCGGGTTGCCTTGTGGCACCACGCGCTCGTAGTCGGGGAACTTGCCGTCGATGAGCTTGGTGATCAGTTCGATCGGGCCGAAGCGGAAGCAGGCCTGGTTGCCAGTGATGGTGATGTCGACCGGGTCTTCGCTGTCGGCCAGTTGGCGCGCGAGTTCCATCACGGTCTTGCGCGGCAGGATGACTTCGGTGTGGGCCACGGCTTCGTCCAGCGTCGTAGTCGCCAGGGCCAGGCGGTGACCGTCGGTGGCCACCATGCGCAGCACATCATCGCTGGCCACCATCAGCAGACCGTTGAGGTAGTAGCGGATGTCCTGGGCAGCCATGGCATAGGCCACGGAGGCGAGCTGGGCCTTGAAGGCCTTCTGCGGCAGGCGCACGCGCACGCTGTTGCCTTCGTTGAGCTGCATGCGGGGGTAATCGGCCGCCGGCAGGGTCTGCAGCGCAAAACGGCTCTTGCCGGCGCGCAGGGTCAGTTTCTTGTCGTCCAGCACCAGGCTGACTTCGCTCTCGGAAGGCAGGGCACGCAGGATGTCCTGCAGCTTGCGCGCACCCACCGTGATGGCGGCTTCCTGTTCGCCTTCGGCAAGGGAATGCGTGGTGATCTGGATCTCGATGTCGGTGGCCAGCAGGGTCAGTGCGTTGCCGCGCTTTTCGAGCAGGACGTTCGACAGGATGGGCAGGGTATGCCGCTTTTCAACAATGCCCGAGACTGATTGCAGTGGAGCCAGCAGCGCATCGCGTGTTGTTGTTAATAGCAGCATTTATAAAAACTCCTGATGATTGTTTACGTTGGCAGTCTGTTGTGGATAAGCCGGTTTTTGTTTTTTGAAACAGTTACTTAAGCCTGTTCATGAGCTTGTTGGAAAGCACCAGGATTGCGTGTGGGCGAGTGGGGATGATTCCTGGGCGCGACGCCACGCAAGGGTTTGTCCACATTTTGCACAGGCGCGATAAGTATCTTGTCCACAGCTTTCAACCCCGCAAAACCTGGGTCAGGACGTGCAGGTCGTGGTTGAGCTGCTGGTCGGTCAGGCGCAGCTCGGCGATGGTACGACAGGCATGCAGCACGGTGGTGTGGTCGCGTCCGCCGTAGACCTCGCCAATGGCGGGCAGCGAGGCGGGAGTGAGTTCCTTGGCCAGATACATGGCGACTTGGCGTGGCCGCGCGATGTTGCGGGTGCGCTTCTTCGACAGCAGGTCGGCCAGCTTGATCTTGTAGTAGTCGGCGACCGTCTTCTGGATGAACTCTTGGGTCAGCGTGCGGTTGAAAGCCGCCAGCAGGTCACGCAGGGCCTCGCGGGCCACTTCCAGCGTGATCTCGCGGCCATGGAAGCGGGCGTAGGCCACGACCTTCTTCAGCGCGCCTTCCAGCTCACGCACGTTGGAGCGCAGGTTCTTGGCGATCAGGAAGGCGACGTCGTCGATCAGGTTGATGCCGTCGACGGCGGCCTTCTTCTTCAGGATCGCGACGCGCATCTCCAGCTCGGGCGGCTCGATCTGCACCGTGAGGCCCCAGTCGAAGCGCGAGACGAGGCGGGCTTCGAGGCCGTCGATTTCCTTCGGATAGGTATCGCAGGTGATCACGATCTGCTTCTTTGCCTCAGTCAAGGCATTGAATGCATGGAAGAATTCTTCCTGTGTCCGGCTCTTGTTGTTGAAGAACTGGATATCGTCGATCAGCAGCAGGTCGAGCGAGCGGTAGTAACGCTTGAACGCGTCAAAACCCTTGTGCTGGTAGGCGCGGACCACGTCTGCTACGTAGTCTTCGGCATGCACGTAGCGCACCACCGCGTCCGGGTTCTGGCGCAGGACCTCGTTGCCGATGGATTGCAGCATGTGGGTCTTGCCCAGGCCCACACCGCCGTAGATGAACAGCGGGTTGTACGAGGTGCCGGGATTGTGCGCGACCTGCATGGCGGCGGCGCGCGCCAGGTCGTTGGCACGGCCGGTGACCAGGGTATCGAAGGTGAAATCGGTGTTGAGCCGGGTCTTGTCGCGGTTGCCGCTCGTGTTCAGGGTGGCGATTGCAGGGGCAGCAGCGGGTTTTTCGCTGGCGGCCGTAGGGCCGGACGTCGTTGCCGGAATCTGGCGGGCGGCGGGCGTCTTTGCAGCCGGCTTGGGCTTGCTCTCGCCATTGGCAGACAAGGCGATGCCCACGGTCACGTCGGTACCGAAGAATTCCTCGGCCAATTGTTCAATGCGGCGCAGGTAGCGTTCGCGCACCCATTGCAGTACGAAGCGATTCGGCGCCAGCAGGTTGAGCGTCGCACCCTCGCTGGCGTCCAGGCTCAGCGCACGGATCCAGGTATTGAACTGCTGTTGAGGCAGTTCCTGTTCCAGGCGATCAAGACAGGCGTTCCAGAAGGTTTCGCTCACGGCGGAGTTCGGTGCGTTTTTCAGTGTGGTTGCAGTGGCTAGGCCAGCTTGGGTGGCCTGATCGCCGGGTGCTTCCACACGACCGCAAGGTCCCGAAACGCCATTTGCCGGCCATGGGTGGATGGCCGGCGAGGGATCGTGGACTGATGCAGGCTTTGGCGTGGATCGCAGCAAGCGAGCTAGGGCCTGGCGCGGCGGGGAACGATGGTTCTTGGCTGTGTCGGACCATTTCGCCACCCCGTCGGCGAGCGTGCGATTTTACTCTCGACCAGACAAATTATCCACAGGCGGATGTTGCCAGGGAGAGCCTTTTTTCTTGACAAACATGGATTTAGCTGATTGAATCGCGCGTTTCTCCTGGACAGAAGAAAGCATCATGAAACGTACTTACCAACCCTCAGTCGTGCGCCGCAAGCGCACTCACGGTTTCCTGGTCCGCATGTCGACCAAGGGCGGCCGCAAGGTCATCAACGCACGTCGCGCCAAGGGCCGTCACCGTCTGGCTCCTGTGTGAGCCTGGATGCGTGTTAGTGCGCTGGATCGGAGCCCGAGGGACCGATGCCAGACCTGAAGTTCAGGCCGGTGTTCCGGCTACGCAAAACGGATGAGTTTTCATCCGTTTTTGCTTTCCGGCGTACCCTGCGCAGCGACCACTTCATGCTGCATTACCGCCCGGCAGACGGCGAGTCGGCCCGGTTGGGCGTGGTGGTGGCGAAGAAGATGGCGCGTGCTGCTGTGCTGCGCAATCTGGTCAAACGCCTGGCGCGCGAGCGCTTCCGTCACTTGCGCGCAAGCTTGCCGGCCTACGATGTGATCCTGCGTGCCAATCGTCCGCTGGCCAGTGTGCCGCGCGCGGAACTGCGGCGGCAGATCGAGCGGCTTCTTGAAAGACTGATCCGGTGAAACCTTTGTTTCTGGCCTTGATCAAGCTTTATCGCTATGCGATCAGCCCGCTTCTGGGCAACAATTGCCGCTTTCATCCGTCCTGCTCGGTTTACGCGATCCAAGCCATTGAAAAATATGGAGTGTTGAAGGGGTTGGCGCTCGCCGTAAGACGTGTTTCGCGCTGCCATCCGTGGTCGGATGGCGGTTACGATCCAGTACCCTGATCACTCTCACCATTCTGTTCCACCTTCCCCGCTCATGGACAATAAACGTCTGATTTTGATAGGTATTCTTTCCTTCTCCCTGCTCATGATCTGGGAGAACTGGCAACGCGCCCATGCGCCCAAGCCGGTGCAGACCACGAGCGCTGCAGCCAGTCAGGCTAACGCGCTGCCGGCGCCGATTGCCCAATCCGGCGCTGTGGCTGGCACGCAAGCTGATGCACCGGTGCTCCCGGCGGCTGCCACTGATTACGCTTCCGCCCCCAAGGCAGTGGTCAAGACCGATCTGTTGCAGGTGGAAGTGTCCGCGCTTGGCGGCGACGTGATCCGCGCTGAGTTGCTGAAGCACAAGGCCTCGGGCGACGCGAGCCAGAATTTTGTGTTGTTCGAGGAGAAGGGCAAGCACACCTACCTGGCCCAGAGCGGCTTGTTGGGCGAAGGGCTGCCGAATCACAAGACCGTCTACCAGATGCAGGGCGGGGAATACCAGCTCAAGGATGGGCAGGACAAGCTTGAGCTGCGTCTGAAGGCCGCACCGGTCAATGGCGTGGCGGTGGACAAGGTGCTCAGCTTCAAGCGCGGGTCTTATGTGGTGGATGTGGCCTATGAGCTGAGCAACCAGCGCGCCGAGCCGCTCACGACGACCGCCTACTACCAGTTCGCACGCGATGGCCAGGGTGCCGAGACGACGACTGGCTTCATGGGCGGCGTGACTACCTTTACCGGCCCGGCCTTTTACACCGACGAGAAGAAGTTCCAGAAGGTGGCCTTCTCCGACATCGACAAGGACAAGGCGAGCTTCCAGAAGGAGGCCAAGGATGGTTGGATCGCGATGGTGCAGCACTACTTCGTGGCCGGCTACCTGCCGCAGGGTGAGCTGCAACGCGAGTTCTTCGTACGCAAGCTGAGTCAGGATTTTTACTCGGCGGGCGTCAAGCTGCCGGTGGAAGTAGCGGCCGGCCAGAAGGCCAGCATCTCGGTGCCGATGTACGTCGGGCCGCAGGAGCAGAACAAGCTGAAGGAACTGGCGCCCGGTTTCGACCTGGTGGTCGATTACGGCTGGATGACCATGATTGCCGTGCCGCTGTTCTGGCTGCTGTCGGTGATCCACACCTTCGTGGGCAACTGGGGCTGGGCGATCATCATCCTGACCATCCTGGTCAAGGCGGCTTTCTTCCCCTTGTCGGCGACCAGCTATCGTTCGATGGCCAAGATGAAGACGCTGATGCCGCGCATGAAGCAGCTTCAGGAACGTTACGCCAACGACAAGATGAAGATGAACCAGGAGCTCATGGAGCTCTACAAGAAGGAGAAGGTCAACCCGATGGGGGGCTGTCTGCCTATCCTGGTTCAGATTCCGGTGTTCATGGCCCTGTACTGGGTGCTGCTGGGCGTGGTTGAGATGCGCCAGGCGCCGTGGATCCTGTGGATCACCGACCTGTCGGTGAAGGACCCGTTCTACGTGCTGCCCATCATCATGGGTGTGTCGATGCTGGTGCAGACCAAGCTGAACCCTGCACCGCCCGATCCGATGCAGGCCAAGGTGATGATGGCGATGCCCTTCATCTTCACCGTGATGTTCCTGTGGTTCCCGTCCGGCCTGGTGCTGTACTGGGTGGTGAACAACATCCTGTCGATCGCGCAGCAGTGGTACATCACGCGTCAGATCGAGGCGGGAGTCGACGCTGCCAAGGCCTGAAACCGACACCATTGCAGCCATCGCGACGCCACCCGGTAAGGGTGGGGTCGGGGTGCTGCGGGTGTCGGGTCATAAGCTGCTTGAATTTGCTTGGCGCCTGACCGGGCGTGAACCCAAGCCCCGCACGGCAACATTGGCGCATTTCAAGGATGCCGCTGGTGACACGCTGGATGTGGGGCTTGTGCTTTTTTTCCCCGCCCCGCATTCCTATACCGGCGAGGACGTGTTGGAGCTGCAGGGCCATGGTGGCCCGGTCGTCATGCAGATGCTGCTGGCGCGCTGTCTTGAACTGGGGGCGCGCCTCGCTCAGCCCGGTGAGTTTACCCGGCGCGCCTTTCTCAACGAGAAGCTGGATCTGGCCCAGGCCGAGGGCGTCATCGACCTGATCGATGCAAGTACGGCGGCAGCGGCCCGATCTGCTTTGCGTTCCTTGTCCGGCCGTTTCTCCGAAGAAGTTCACGCCTGGCGCGATCGCCTGGTCGACTTGCGTATGCTGGTCGAAGCCACGCTGGATTTTCCTGAGGAAGAGATCGACTTCCTGCAGGCCGCTGATGCCTTCGGACGATTGGACAAACTGGTTGCTGAGTTGGAAGCCATGCTTGATCGCGCGCGTCAGGGCAGCTTGTTGCGCAATGGTGTGCACGTTGTCTTGGCGGGTCAGCCCAATGTCGGCAAGTCCAGCCTGATGAACCAGCTGGCTGGCGATGAGCGGGCCATCGTGACCGAGGTGGCCGGCACCACGCGCGACGTGTTGCGCGAGACGATCCAGATCGAAGGCATTCCACTGCACATCATCGACACGGCCGGGCTGCGCAGCACGCAGGACCAGGTCGAGAAGATCGGCATTGCGCGCTCATGGAAAGAGATCGAGCGAGCCGATGTGATCCTGCGCCTGGTCGATGCCCGTCATGGGATCAGCGATCAGGATCACGAGATCGACGCGGCCTTGCCGACCGATGTGCCGGTGCTGTGGGTGTTTAACAAAGCCGATCTGGTGAAGCGTGAAGCCCGTTTGGAAGAAGTGGATGGCCAACGTCGCCTCTATCTTTCGGCTTTGACTGGCGAGGGGCTGGCCTTGCTGCGTCAGGAGTTGCTGCGTATTGCGGGCTGGCACCAGCATGGCGACGATGTGATCCTGGCGCGTGAGCGCCATCTGGCCGCCTTGCGCTCTGCTCTGGAACATTGTGATCGCGCGCGTGGCTTGGCGAATCAACTGGATCTGATGGCAGAAGAATTGCGACTGGCTCAGGATGCGGTGGGAGAGATCACCGGAGAGTTCAGCGCGGATGATTTGTTGGGCGTGATCTTCTCGCGCTTCTGTATTGGTAAATAGGTTCAATCATGGCAGCAGAGTTCGAGCGCTACACAGAGCACGCGGTGCGAATCGCCCACGAGATTGAAGGGCATCTCGTGGCGCTGGGCTTGGATTGGCGTGACGAGCAGGAGATGCGGGAACTGGCCCGAGAGATCCTCGACCTGAAGGACCCACGTAAGGCCGGTAAGGACACCGAGGACCCCTGGCAACGCAAAGCCAGAGTCGAGTTGCATGGACTGGTTGGTTTGATGCTGCAGACCATGACCGAGAGCGCCACCGTTGGTTACGAGGTTCACGGTGGCGAGTGCTGGAAGGCATTGGCTCGAGCCTTGTGGGCAGAGAAGGAAGCAGGCGAGGGTGCTCCTGTTTCACGTGGAACACAGTAAGGCATGCTCGAACAACTTCCCTTGTTGTTGGCTGGTGCGTTCCTGGCCGGCTTGGTAGATGCAGTCGTTGGCGGTGGCGGTCTGATTCAGGTGCCGCTGCTACTGGCCTGTTTTCCCCAGTACTCCATCGCCGTCCTGTTCGGCACGAACAAGCTGGTGAGCATCGCCGGCACCAGTAGCGCGGCCTTCACCTACGCACGTCACGTCAAGCTGGACTGGAATGTCTTGCTTCCAGCGTGTGCTGCCGCTCTCGTAGGGTCCGCGCTAGGTGCCAGCGTCGTGTCCTTCCTTCCGCCTTCGGCACTCAGACCCATGGTTCTGGTGTTGCTGATTTGCGTAGCCATCTACACCGCTTTTCGCCCGGCCTTCGGTGCTGCGCACACCACCGGGGTGGTAGGGCGGCATGTCGTCGCGGCTGCAAGTGTGCTGGGTTTGCTGATCGGGTTCTACGATGGATTCTTCGGACCGGGCACTGGCAGCTTCCTGATCTTCATCTTCGTACGCTTGTTCGGCATGGACATGCTGCATGCCTCGGGCAGTGCCAAGATCATCAATGTGGCGACCAACCTGGGCGCGCTCGCCTGGTTCGTCAGTCACGACGGAGTACTGTGGGGGGTGGCTGCAGCAATGGCGCTGGCCAACGTACTCGGTGCGCAGGTGGGAAGTCGGGTCGCCCTGTGGAAGGGAAATGGCTTCGTACGCTGGGTGCTGTTGATTGTCGTGTCGGTGTTGATCGTCAAGCTGAGTCTGGACCTGTACCGAACGTACTGAGCTGTTTCACGTGGAACACACGGGGGCTGAACGCTCTTGCTCCGGGCCGGTCTGACGCCTGTCACCCGAGCCTTGCCGCTACCCGGGCTGGCATCCATCCTGAAATCCCCAGCCCCCGGAGAACACGATGCATCCCCTGTCCCTCCACGCCCGTCTGCGTTCCTCCCTGCGTCGGCCCGCCCCGGCTGCCTGCGCGACCGCACTGTTCCTCCTGCTTCCCGCTTGCGGTGGGGGCGGTGGGGGCGGCACGAGCGAGCCAGCACTCAGTGCTAGCGGTTCCTCCGGTTCATCGGGCAGCACGGGGAGCAGCTCCGGCAGTGCCTTGCCCCAGACCTGCAATGCCGTGACTGCCAGCCCCGCACCGGGCACCCTGAGCATCACACCGGTGGTCTCGGGCCTGGTCAATCCCTGGGCCATCGCCTTCCTCCCGGATGGCCGCATGCTGGTCACCGAGCGCGGTGGCAACCTGCGACTGGCGACGACCACGGGCGATCTCAGCGTGCCCTTCACTGGAGTACCAAGCGTGTATGCCTCGGGGCAGGGCGGCTTGCTGGACCTGATTCTGGACCCGGCCTTCGACAGCAACAGCACGATCTACTTCGCCTACTCGGAAGGCAACGCATCCGCCTCCGGCACCGCCGTGGCACGCGCAGTGGTCAACCTCAATACGCGCACCCTCAGCAATGTCACGGTGATCTATCGCCAGACGCCCAAGACCACCGGCTCCGGCCACTATGGTGCACGCCTGGTGTTCGGCACGGATGCCAAGCTGTACATCGCGCTGGGCGAGCGGCAGAAATTCGACCCGGCGCAGAATCCGCTGCAGAGTCTGGGCAAGATCGTCCGCCTCAACCCGGACGGCAGCGTGCCCGCCGACAATCCCTTCGTCGGTAATTCGGCCTACCTGCCGGAAATCTGGAGCCTGGGCCACCGCAACCCGCAGGGTATGACGCGCCACCCCACGACGGGCCAGTTATGGACGGCCGAGCATGGCGCCATGGGCGGCGACGAGATCAACACTCCGGAGCGCGGCAAGAACTACGGCTGGCCGGTCATCAGCTATGGCCTCAACTACGACGGCACGAAGATCGGCGAGGGTACGACCAAGGCCGGCATGGAGCAGCCGCGCTGCTACTGGGACCCCTCCATCGCGCCGGGCAACATGGTCTTCTACACCGGCGGCAAGGTGGCGGCCTGGGCAGGCAACCTGTTCGTCGCCGCGCTCAAGGATGGCTCCTTGAACCGCCTCACACTCAACGGCAACCAGATCACCGGCATGCAGCGCATCAACGTCGGCAAGCGGGTGCGCGAGGTACGCCAGGGGCCGGATGGTTGGCTCTACCTCGCCACCGACGAGAGCGCCGGGCAGATCCTGCGCGTCAGCGTGCAGTAGGGTCTGGAAAAGGCTGGGTTATGCCCTCGGCCGCGTATCCCGGAGACACTGGATTCCTGCCCCCGATCGGGTCGAGGGCAGGCTCTACGTAGGAATGACGGAGCGCTCAGGTGCTGCCGCGCGGAACCAGGCGGTAGGGCAGGCTCACACTGGCAGGGTCCGGGCGCTGGCCTTGCATCAGTTGCAGCAGCATCTGGGCGCCGGCACTGCCGATCTCGCTGCGTGGGGTGTGGATCGTGGTCAGCGGGGGCGCCATCTGCTCACTGCCCGCCAGGTCGTTGAAACCGGCAATCGCGATCCGCGCCGGCACCGCGATGCCCAGGCGTTGGGCGGCGAGCAGGGCGCCCTGTGCGAGGTCGTCGTTGTTGAAGAACACCGCGTCGGCATCCGGGTGGTTGGCCACCAGGGTCTCCAGCAAGCGCCCACCCAGGGCCATGGACGAGCGCTCGGGGCTTAGCAGCTCCAGCCGTGCGTCGTAGCAACCCGCCGCGCGCAGAGCCTGGCGATAGCCCTCGGCGCGCTGCAGCGTACGCGGATCGAGCTGGGCGGCGGCATACGCGATGCGGCGATAGCCGCGCGACAGCAGATGCTCAGTCATCGTCACGCCGGCTTCCAGTTGCGAGAAGCCGACGCAATGCACGTCCGGCGCCGCCGTGGTCTCCATCAGGTGTACGCAGGGCACGCCGCTGGCGGCGATCAGGCGTCGCGCCGCCTCGGTGCGGTCGAAGCCGGTCACTAGAAGGCCGGCGGGGCGGTGCGCCAGGTAGTTGCGCAGCAGCAGCTCCTCTTCGGCCGGATCGTAGTGGGTCACCCCGATCATGGGCTGGAAGCCGGCGGGGTAGAGCACACGGTGCACCGCCTCCAGCAGATCGACGAACAGCGCATTCGACAGCATCGGCACCAGCACCGGCACCTGGGTGCTGCGCGCGGTTGCCAGCGCCTGCGCCGCCGGGTCGGTCACATAGCCCAGCTTGTTGGCTGCCTCCTGCACTCGGCTGGCCAGCTCGGCGCCCACGGCGCGCCCGCCATGTAAGGCGCGCGAGGCCGTGATGCGGCTGACGCCGGCTTCGCGCGCGACGTCGTCGAGGGTGATGCGTCCGGTGGAACGGCTTTTCCTGGCCATGGGTGAAGGTAAAAAGTAGTGCTACGTGTAATCCCTAGGCGCAATTATCTCAGCGCTTGACTAGGATAGCGCTATCCATCCGCATCTGCTAATGCGGAAAACCCTTTAAGCACCGATCAGGCCTGCTTCATGAATCCCCTTGCTGTCATCAACCCCCTTCAGGAACTTCGAACGAATGGATAGCGCTACCCAAACAAGCCCGGCGGCTGCCCAGCCTGCCAAACCCCACAGCCTGGTGGTCATGGGCGTGGCTGGCTGCGGCAAATCCACCGTTGGTGAAGCCTGTGCCCAGCGCCTGGGCTGGCGACTGATCGAGGGTGACGACTACCACTCGGTCGAGGCGGTGCAGAAGATGCGCAGTGGCATCCCGCTGACCGATGCCGATCGCGCCGGCTGGCTGGACCGCCTGGGCGCCCTCCTGCAGGCCGCTACGCTGCCCGGTGGCGAGGGCGTGGTGCTGACTTGCTCGGCCCTGCGCAAACCGTACCGCGAGCGTCTGCGTGCGGCGGCGCCGGGCCTGCGCTTCGCCTTCCTGGACCTGAGCCAGGAGGCCGCCGAGGCGCGCGTGGCTGCCCGCCCGGGTCACCTGTTCCCGGCCAGCCTGGTGGCCAGCCAGTTCGCCACGCTGGAGCGGCCCGAGGGTGAGCCCGGCGTGCTGCGCCTGGACGCCACCGCAACTCTCGCCCAGCTGACTGAAGACATCGCCGCCTGGCTGGGCCAGTGAGACCAACACTGAGACCAAATTTGAGAGAACGCCCGCCACTACAGCGAGCCCGATAGGAGACAACATGAACCCAAGCGATTCCCCACCGCGCCGCATTAGCCTCGTGCGCCACTTTGCCGAAGCCTGCATGGCCATCTGCCTAGCGGTCATGGTGGTGGCTGTTTTCACCAATGTCGTGCTGCGCTACATGTCCGGCACCGGCATCGTCGTCACCGAGGAGCTGGCGCGCCTGCTCTTCGTGTGGCTGGTGTCGCTGGGCGCCATCCTGGCCTCGGCCGACAACAAACACCTCGGCTTCGACCTCCTGGTCACGCGCCTGGGGCCGGTGAGCGCCGCCGTGTGCCGCTGGCTCTCGCGGGTGCTCACGGCCATTGCGCTGGGCTACCTGATCTGGGGGGCTTGGCAACAGGTCGTGGTGGGCATGGATTCCCACAGCCCGGTCATGAACTACCCCTTGGCCCTGACTGCCGGCGGCATTCTCGTCATGGGCTTGGCCATGGCGGTACTGCTGCTGATCGACATCTGGCAGGGGCTGCGCGGGCGGGACCACGCGGTCGCCGCGCCCAGCCACCTGGAATGAGGACGACGACACCATGACCATCGCCCTCTTCCTCTTCGTGCTGTTCGCCACCATGGCGGTCGGCCTGCCCATCGCGTTCTCGCTGATGCTCACCGCACTGGCGCTGATGGTGCATCTGGACTTCTTCGACGCCCAGTTGCTGGCGCAGAACGTGCAGGCTGGCTTCGACAGCTTCCCCCTGCTGGCCGTGCCCTTCTTCGTGCTGGCCGGCGAGCTGATGAACGCGGGTGGCCTGTCACGCCGCATCATCGAGCTGGCGCGCGTGTTCGTCGGCCATATTCCCGGTGGCCTCGGCTACGTGGCCATCGCCGCCTCGGTGATGCTGGCCTCGATGAGCGGCTCGGCCATCGCCGACACGGCCGCGCTGGCGACCCTGCTGCTGCCCATGATGCGGCGCCAGAACTATCCGGACTCGCCCAGCTCCGGCCTCATCGCCGCGGGCGGCATCATCGGCCCGATCATTCCGCCCTCGATGCCCATGGTGATCTACGGGGTGACCACCAACACCTCGATCAGCAAGCTGTTCCTCGCGGGCATCGTACCGGGCATCCTGATGGCAGGCGCCTTGGCGGTGATCTGGCGCGTCGTGGCGCGCAAGCACCAGCTCCCGGTGGCCGAGAAGGCCAGCGCCGCCGAACGCTGGAAGGCCCTGGCCTCCAGCGGCTGGGCGCTGATGCTGCCAGTCATCATCATCGGCGGCCTGCGCTTCGGCATCTTCACGCCGACCGAGGCGGCCGTCGTGGCCGCGGTCTACGCCCTGTTCGTGGCGGCCGTGGTGTACCGCGAGCTGAACCTCAAGGGCATCTACGAGGTGTTGGTCGCCTCGTCCAAGACCACCGGTGTCGTCATGTTCCTGTGTGGTGCGGCAACGGCGGCCTCTTACATGATCACCCTGGCCGACCTGCCGGGCGAGCTGGCCAAGAGCTTCGGCCCGCTGCTGCAGAGCCCGGTGCTGTTCATGGCGGTGGTGGTCGTGCTGATGCTCTTGATCGGCATGGTCATGGACCTGACGCCCACCATCCTGATCCTTGGCCCGGTGCTGGCGCCCCTGGCCGTCAAGGCCGGCATCGACCCGGTCTACTTCGGCTTCATGTTCGTCTACGTCGGCTGCCTGGGTCTGCTGACCCCGCCTGTCGGCACCGTGCTCAGTGTGCTCGCCGGCGTGGGCCACCTGCGCATGGAAACGGTGATCCGTGGCGTGACGCCTTTCCTGGCCATCTACACCGTGCTGCTCGCGCTGTACGTCCTGTTCCCGCAAATCATCTTGTGGCCGTTGAGGCTGCTGTCCTGAGCGGTTCGCGTCGCTCGCCATTACCCTGATCACGGAGGCAAAAAACCATGAAACTCAAGCATCTCGTCCTTCCCCTGAGCCTCGCGCTGCTGGCTTCGGCCGGCGCCTGGGCGCAGGACATCAAGCCGCGTCTGATCCGCTTCGGCTACGGCCTCAACGAGGACTCCAACCAGGGCCGCGCGGTCAAGGTGTTCGCGGCCGAGGTCGAGAAGGCCTCCGGCGGCAAGATGAAGGTGCGCGCCATCGGCGCCGCGGCCCTCGGCTCCGACGTGCAGATGCAGCAGGCCCTCATCGGCGGCGCGCAGGAGATGATGGTGGGCTCCACCGCCACCCTGGTCGGCATCACCAAGGAAATGGCCCTGTGGGACACCCCCTTCCTCATCACCAACACCAAGGAAGCCGACGCTCTGCTCGACGGCCCGGTCGGCGACAAGGTGCGCAACAAGCTCGAAGAGAAGGGCCTGGTCGGCCTCGTCTACTGGGAGAACGGCTTCCGCAACCTCACCAACAACAAGCGCCCGGTCGCCAAGGTGGAGGACATGGACGGCATCAAGCTGCGCGTGATGCAGAACAACGTGTTCCTCGACAGCTTCAAGGCCATGGGCGCCAATGCCGTGCCGCTGCCCTTCTCGGAACTGTTCACCGCGCTGGAAATGAAGACCGTCGACGGCCAGGAGAACCCGTACAACACCATCCTGTCGTCCAAGTTCTACGAAGTGCAGAAGTACCTGAGCGTCACTAACCACGTCTACAGCCCGTGGATCGTCACCGTCAGCAAGAAGTGGTGGGACGGCCTGTCCAAGGACGAACAAGCCGTGCTGCGCGCCGCCGCCATCAAGAGCCGCGACTTCGAACGCAAGGACACGCGTGAAGAAGCCGCCAAGGCGCTGGCCGAACTCAAGACCAAGGGCATGCAGATCAACGAACTCTCGCCCGCCGAAGTGGCCCGCATGCGCGAGAAGCTGACCCGCGTGAACGCCAGCATCGCCACCAACGTCGGCATGGACCTGTGGAACGAAACCCAGGCCGAACTGGCCAAGATCCGCGGCCAGAAGTAAGCACGGCGCGTGTTCCTACTCCCCCTCTCCCCCAGCCCCTCTCCCCGCTGGGGCGAGGGGGGGGTGACACCCGGCTGCGTCGTCCCTGCGCAGGAATGACGGTCACCCGGGCACCGGCCCCGGTAGGGCAGAACTCCGCAGGAGGTTCTGCCAGCCGCCGCAAGGCGGCATTGCAAACTGGGCTGGTTGCGCGAAGGTGGCATCACGAGCTGGCATCGGCGGATCGCCCGTGGCGCTGGCGGATCGCCTTTGGCATCCGCCCTACGAAAACCGGGTTCCGGCCCACCCAGAACCACCGCGCCCAACACTTGTCTCAGAGCGTACCCCCTACGACTCAGGAGACTTCCTCATGCAATGCCCCGTCTGCACCGACAAGACCCTCGTGATGAGCGAGCGCCAAGGCATCGAGATCGACTACTGCCCCGGCTGCCGTGGCGTCTGGCTGGACCGAGGCGAGCTCGACAAGATCATCGAGCGCGCCGGCAGCGAGCTGGCCCCGGCCCCGCAGGCTGCCGCTCAGCCCGCGCCTCAGCACAGCGCACCCAACCCGTCCTATCCGCCGCAAGCCCAGCCGCGCCACCCGGGCGACTACCACTCACAGCAGCACTATCACCACAAGCGCCGCAAGAGCTTCTTCGAAGAATTGTTCGACTGAGTCCACGCGGCTGAACCGCCAAGGACGGCCTGCCACCGGGCCGTCCCGGCGATCACCTCGCAGACCTCAGGCCGGCGGCCGCGCGTAAGGTTCGGCAGCACACCTCGGCCGACCAACAGCAACAGGCCGTCACCCCGCAAGTAGTGCGCAATGAGAGCCTGTTTCGTTGGGGGCGTACCAATCTGCACGCAATTACTGCTTGGAGCCCGACTTTCGCCCATTAACTGTGGTGCTGAGAATCTTCTCCACATCCAGTTTTTTTGTTCTGTATGACGATGAAATACCACCATTTAGAACTGGAACGGTGAAGACTTCCTTACCAGTTTCATTTTGGGAGAAATCGAACTCGGTTACCGTTACCTCTACATACTCCCCTATGAGGGAACTTCCTTTGATGCGCAGATTTTCGGGCTCCGTACCCAGGGAAAGTAGGATCTCAAAAATTCCCTCATCGGCATACTCGACGGGCTGGCCGTTAACTGTGAAATTCCCAGCGTTTCCGCCGAATGTTCTTGGATCCTTGTTGGACTCCCGAAACTGGACTCTTACCGCGCGCTCTCCAACATTCACATCAACTGGGTGATAGCTGAGAGAACGAGTTTCGCGCTTTCCCACTTCGATAGGCAGAAATGGACCCTCGCCAGGCTCCCTTGTACTAAGAAAATCCGCCAGCTTGTTGTGCTGAATCTTGTTTGTGACGAGGCCGACATTAATCAGAAACTGGAGGTTCCTTGCAGCAGCCTCAGCATCGCCAGTTTTGATCATCTCCAGTATGCGTTGCTGTTCCGCTTTTTCTTCTTCAAGTGTTCGCTGCATCATTCCATTGGTTAGTGCGACCAAGGCGTTTCCAAGAGCAGCGATTGAAGCAGCCATGATGGCCACCACAAGCGGGCTTCTCCAACTTGAGGCCTTCTGTTCGTTCTCCTTCAGCTGAAGTTCGCGAAGCTTGAGCTGATACTCCCGCTCTTTGATCTGGGCTTGATGTTCCTTGTCCGAAAACCGCTGTCTTCGCTCCATGGTTCAGCTCCGTTGAGATCATCCGCTTCAGAACACGCCTTTGCCTGTCTTACCTTTAGAAACTTGCCCTCATTCTACTGAGTCACTTGTGTCCAGCGTTGAGGAAAAAATACAAGAGGGCGCAATGCGCCTCGCGGATTGCGCCATGGGTACTGACGAACGCGGCCTCTCAGGCCTTGTCCTTGTAGGCGTAATCGAAATTGATCGGCGGCGAGGTGACCGACAGATAAACGAAGGGCTCGCTGCCGGTGTTATGAAAACCGTGCGTATCGCCGTCTGCGAAGCGGACAACCTCGCCGGCTTTCAAGGCTTTCCGCTCATCGTGCGCCAGCAGAAGCGTGCCCTCGCCGGAGACGGCAATCCAGATCTGCTCGGAGGACGCATGCTGATGCGGCTTCTGAATCGCCCCCGGCGCCATCGTCACCCGGGTAATCGTGACCCGGCTCGACAGCGAGTTATGCGGCGACAGGAGCTGCAGAGACTGCACCCCGGGGTTGGACAGCGCCTTGAACTCGTTCTCGGTCAGGAATTCCATGCGGTCCTCTGAATGATTGGATGAGCGACGGTCTTTGAATACGGGCTTGGCGCCGCGCAAGGCTTACCACCGTCCCAGCCTCGCCTGGATTCGCAAACAGAATCGCTCGACGCGCTGGCTCGTCAGTGACTCGGACTTATACAGCGACATCATCTCGAACCGACAGCCGCGCGCGCATGCGCCCAGGAGCGCAATCCTCAGCACGCGCTTGACCGGTTGCCACAGCACGAAAAGGTCCACCCACCAAGGTGAACCGAGGGTGGTGATGGCCAGCATCTTTTGCAAGTTGTGAAGCCGTGGCTTGATCGGCCCCAGGTCCGAGGCATGGTCATAGGCCACACCGGGCGCCCAGACGCGGTCGAACCAGCCCTTCAAGATCGCCGGAAAACCGAACCACCAGGTGGGGAAGACAAGAACAAGCGCTTCGGCTTCGCGCAATTGCGCGATCCTGGCTTGAATGCCATCCGGATGGAACGCCGGCCCATAGTAGCTCTGGCGCTCGCCAGCGGTGAGCACCGGCGAAAACCCCGTCTGATGCAAGTCTTCGACTAACACCTCGTGCCCGCCTGCGCGCAAGGAGTCGATGGCCTTACCTGCCAGCGTATGGCACAGGCTGTCCGTCAAAGGGTGGGCGATGACAACGAGACATTTCATGGCCAGGCATTGTGGTTACAAGTAGGGCAGAACTCCGCAGGAGGTTCTGCCGGCCGCCGAGACGCGGCATGGCCTTGGGTCGGGCTTGGCGAGGCGAGGATGAGCCGGCGGATCGCCTTTGGCATCCGCCCTACGCGCTGCGCGGTTTCATCGCGCTGCGCCCCCGGGACGATAGGCTGGACGCCGCGGCATTGCTAGCAACCACACGCGGCTTCTCTGCCAGAAAGCCCGGCCGCTTTTCGAATGAACTCCTGGCTCGTCGCTAGGGAAGAAAGGTACAAGCGTTCATCGTAGCCACAGTTGTCATCAGGCAACGTAAGCAGCAAATCGATCTTGCCATCACCATCAAGGTCACCGACCCAACGGATGAATGGTGTTGTATCCCCTCCGTAGTGACCCTCCAGACTTGTAGAAAATAGGAACTGCTTGGTTTTTCCGTCACCGATGTGATAACGGAAACCGCCAAACTCCGGGAGTTTCACCCAGGAAATAATTAAAGGTGTTGCTCCCCACGGCATTTGCCAGCGCCCAAGCCTCTGGAGCTGTGTATAGGCGCGGGTACCGTATGGAGAATTCCCTGCCATAAACCAAGTGACAACTTTTCCTGGCTTCAACGTAATTCCGTGAAACAAAGCAAATGGACTATCGTCGATAGATAGAACGTCAATGGCCTCATCTTCATCAAGGACATTCTTTTCCTTTGACGAAGTAATACTAACGGCTGCATTACGAATCTCGCAGTCTGATCCATTGCAGTAGAGTCCGAGCCATGAGCCATGACGGGGCAATGTCCCTTCGGCATACCTCTTCGAATACTCGATTGCGGCAAGCGGCTTCGCAGGTTCAGCGCAAACTGACCCCAGCCACGTGCAAAGTACTGCCATCCAGAACTGTTGTCTTCGCATACTGCTTTTCCAATGGATTAAGACGCCAACGTTTGACGTGAGGGGCCGCCGTAGCGGCGAAGACGCGAAGGGAACCTGCAAGCAAAAGGCAAGACTTGACCCCTCTTTTGTTAGTGACCCCTCTTTTGTTAGCAATTTAAGGCTTTAGGCTTCATAAAGCGACTTTCCCTCAAGCTTTGCAAGCACGTATTCAAAAGAGAGCAGACCATTTCCACGGCATAATAGAAAATATGCCTTTAGCCCTTGGCAGTACTCGGTCATGGACGAGGCATCAAACAACAATTCTTTGCCGACATCACCTTCTCTAAGATTGAATTTAACTGAGGCAGGGTTGTTGCATATTGCAGCACGGAATTCCGATGAGTATCCAGCTTCTTCGGATATCCATTCCATTTCCCAGTGGTTGGATAGCATAAAGATGTAGCCTTCAATTGTGTGGATGAAACCACTAGCAATATCGTAGTAGGCCTCAAGCTCGCCGGTGTCCGGTGCAGCGTATTCGTGCTCCACACGGTTACGGATTTTGTTGATTTTTGCTAACGATCTGGAGGAAATTGCTCCAGAGGCACTTGCAAAATCCAGTTTCTTCGGAAAGTTTGTTGCGACTATTGAAGCGCCAAGAACGCCAAGCAGGGTGTCTAGCTGACACTCGACTGCACGCTTTAGGTGCGCAATACAGTTGATTTTTGCTGCTAGACTTGGCTTGTCGAGTTCTTGTTCTGCGAACTCCAAGTAGTCAAAAGGCATCAAGTCAAATGTTGGGAACGTCAAGTTCTCTCCTGAGCCAGATGAATAGGAAAGGTGTTCAAGATTCCTTTTCATGAAACTCACTAGCTCAGTATATTTCGTAACTGACATGCACTTGGCCTAACGTGGAAGTGAGGGGCAGCCGGAGCGAAGCGTAGGGAACCACAAGCGCAGCTTGTGGCTGTCCCGCTCAACTGCAGTTTTAGACGCATCGTTCACAGCGAATTCGCCGCTGCTGCAACAAATTGCTTGAGACGATCCTCGGACAGTTTGGCTTCCCGCTTGGGATCCTTCATGTTTGGTGAGTACATGACGATGTTCGCCGCGTTCTGAATTGGTGAGCCGAGTGGAGGAACTGCGTTGCCACGGTGACCAGCTTCAGAATGAGCGTCTAGGGTGAAGTTGTAAACATTAAGTCCCGCGTGCTCGACCAAACTCCGGAAATAGAAAAGTGCGGGTATGACGTGGTTGAACCAGTCCTCTGATGTGTTTTGCGTTCCCAGGGCTGGATAGCGCCACGCGGAACCGCCAATGTGCTCCCAGCCGAAGCGACGAAAATTCAGAATTATGCGATCCCGGTCATTTACGTCTTGAACGGAGGTGTCGTCAATGTCGAATGTGAGCGTGATTGGCATGTGTGAATAACCTCAAGGCGACTGACGTTAGGTGAACGACATTGTGTCCAAAAAAACTGAGCGCCAACACCGCCCAATAAAACAGAAACGCCGCCAAAGTTTGTGATCCATCAAAGGCTTGGTGTGATCCGCAGACATTACGATCTCGTGTCGGCCACTCACGCCTCGGCTTACTTCTTTTCAAAACCCGCCTTCAGCGCCCACTCCCCCACCCCCTGATCCGCTCCCCAATCCGGGGCAGCGGCAACACATCCTTCACCCCACCCCGCTGCACCGCCGCGCGGGGCATGCCGTACACCACGCAGCTTTCTTCGGCTTCGGCGATGGTGTGGGCGCCTTTGTCGAACATTTCTTTCATGCCGAGGGCGCCGTCGTCGCCGAGGCCGGTCATGAGGAGGCCGAGGGCTTGTTTGCCGGCGACGCGGGCGACGGAGCTGAAGAGGCAGTCCACCGAGGGGCGGTGGCGGTTGATGAAGGGGCCGTCGACGACTTCGACCTTGAAGCCGTTGCCGGCGGCTTGCAGGCGCATCTGTTTGCCGGCGGGCGCGATGAGGGCCTGGCCGCGCGCGACCGGGGCGCCGTGTTCGGCCTCGCGCACGCGCAGGGCGCACAGGCCGTCCAGGCGTTCGGCGAAGCGTTTGGTGAAGCCGGCGGGCATGTGCTGCACGATCACGATGCCGGGCAGGTCGGCGGGCAGGCTGGGGAGCAGGGCCTCCAGCGCGAGGGTGCCGCCGGTGGAGGCGCCGATGGCGATGACGCGTTCGCCCGTGACGGGGGCGAAGGCCTGCGGGCTGGGGGTGCTGGGAGCGCTGGGGCGGGGTGGGGCGGCGGCGGGGCGCGGGCTGCCGAGCATGCGGCGGAGCTGGCCGAGGTTGGCCTGGGCGGCGGCGCGCACGGCGGCGGCAATGCTGTCGGCTTCGTCGATGAAGAATTCGTTGAGGTCGGCGCGTGGCTTGCTGATGAGGCTGACGGCGCCGGCCGCCAGTGCGTCGAGCCCGGCCTGGGCGCCGTTGCCGACGAGGCTGGAGCACACGACGACGGGGGTGGGGCGCTCGTCCATGAGCTTCTTGAGGAAGGTGAGGCCGTCCATGCGCGGCATCTGCAGGTCCAGCACGATCACGTCGGGCCACTCGCGCTGCATGATCTCCATGGCGAAGATGGGGTCGGCGGCGGTGTCGATGAGGCGGATGTCGGGGTGTTTGGCGAGCAGGTCGCGCGCGGCGAGGCGTACGACCAGCGAGTCGTCGACAACCAGGACCTTGATGGGGGCGGGGCTCATGGGCGTTCCGTTACGTGGGTGCGGTCCGTCAGGCGCGCGGCTGCGCGTCGGCGATGGGGTGATGGGCCGGCAGGTGGATCAGGAAGCGGGTGCCGCGGCCGGGTTCGCTGGCCAGGCGGATGTCGCCGCCCAGCGCGCGCACGCCTTCGGCCACCGCGTCCAGGCCGACGCCACGGCCGGACAGGCGGGTGGCGCTGTCGCGGGTGGACAGGCCGGTGGTGAAGACCAGGGCCAGCAGGTCTTCGCGGGCGGGTTGGGCGGTGGCCTCGACCAGGCCGCGGGTGCGCGCCACCTGCAGCAGGCGGGCGCTGTCTATGCCTTGGCCATCGTCGGCCAGTTCGAGCTGCAGGCCTTCGGGGCCGGCGTCGAGCGAGAGGTGCAGGCTGCCGCGCCGGGGCTTGCCGGCAGCCAGGCGGGCCTCGGGGGGCTCGATGCCGTGGTCGATGGCGTTGCGCACGAGGTGCTGGACGATCTGCGCCAGGGTTTCGGCGAGCGCGCGGTCGAGCTTGAGCTCACCGCCGAACAGGCTGAGGTCGATCTCCTTGCCCAGCTCGGCGGCGAGGTCGCGCACCGTGCGCTGCAGGCGGGCGAAGCAGTCGGCCACGCGCACGTCGCGCAGGCCGTGGGCGAGGCTCAGTGCATGGGCGGCCTGCTCGGCCAGCCCGCGCGCTGCGCCGCTGTGTTGCAGCTCGGCGGCCAGCGTGGCGAGCTGGGCCACCAGTTCGTCCAGTTGGGCCAGGGGCACCTTGGCGCTGCGGCTCTCCTGCGCCATCCGCTCGCGGATCTCGGCCTGGCGCGTGGCGGCGAGCTGCACCAGTTCGGGCGGCACATAGCCCTCTTCGACCAGGATGCTGCCGATCGGCCGCGCGCTGGGTTCCACGCGGCCGCGCTGGGCGCGCAGCGCGCCGGCCAGCTCTTCGGCGGTCAGCGCGCCCACGCGCACCAGCATCTCGCCCATGCGCAGCTCGTTGTCGGGCAGGGCGCGCAGGCTGGCGGCGTAGTCGTGGATCAGGCGGCGCGGCGGGTGGATGCGCAGCTCGCAGGATTCGCGCGCGCAGGCGAACACGTCTTCGATGGCCTGCTTGTCGGCGGCGGATTCCAGCTCGACCTCGAAGCGCAGGTAGCACAGCTCGGGCTCGTAGTCGGCGGCGCCGGGCAGGGCGCTGTCGTCGATATGCAGGGCGACGATGCGGCCCAGGCTGTCGAGGTAGCGCAGGAAGTCGGCCGGGTCCATGCCCTGGCGCATGATGTCGTGCGAGAAGCGCACCGACAGCAGCCAGTGCGACTCGGGGCGGGCAGCGGCCTCCACCGGCGGAATCTCGCCGCCGAGGTAGGGCACCAGCTCGCCGATCAGGCGGGCGCGGTCTTCCTGGGCGAAGTCGGGCGTCGGTTCATCGAGGGCCGACAGGCCGATCAGGAAGCGCAGGTGGTCGCCGCAGGCGAGCAGGGTGGACACGACGTGCGGGCTGACCGCGAGGCTGCGGTTGCGCACGCGGTCCAGCACGTTTTCCATGACGTGGGCGAACCACTCGACCTCGATGGCATCGACCACCACCGCGCTGCCCTTGAGCGTGTGTGCGGCGCGGAAGGCCTCTTCCAGCTCGATGTGGGCGTAGGGTGCGCGCTCCAGGTGGAGCAGGGCGGATTCCAGCCGGTCGAGCAGGCCGCCTGCTTCGAGGTGGAAGGCGTCGCGGGTGGGCATCATGCGTCCGGGCCCGCGTCGGTGTCGGCGAGCAGGCCCTCGCAGCGGTAGAAGCGCAGCAGCTCGCGTACGGGAGCGCTGGCCGCCGCGTAGCGCAGGCGGGTGCCGTGCAGCGCTGCTTCGCGCCGGGCGAGCAGCAGCAGTTGCAGGCCGGCGGTGTCGCAGCGCTGGACCTCGGACAGGTCCACGCGCAGCTCGGCGCGGCTGCGCGCCAGATCGAGCAGGCGTGGCGCCAGCTTGGCCACGGTGTGCACGCTCAGCTCATGACCGCCCTTGAAACGTAGGACCCCCATCTGAATCCCCCGGAGACGGGCAAGCCTTCGCCCTTCAGTCAGAATTACGGCCACTGAGGATAATTCTTGGGCGGGGCCACACGGCCCTGCCCAAAAGTGCGGAGCCCCGCTCACGATGATGCTCTACGAAGACCTGGGACAGTCGGCCACGCTGGTGATCCAGGGCGCACGCCTGGTGGCGGCCGGGCATAGCGCGCACCAGCAGTGGGAGGTGTGGGACAGCGCCGCCTTCGGCCGCTTCTACCGCCTCGACGGGCACCTGATGGCGAGCGAGCGTGACGAGGCGGTGTGCCATCGCGCCCTGGTGCTGCCACCGGCGCGCGCGCATGGGGCGATCCGCTCCGCCCTGGTGCTGGGTGGCGGCGATGGCGGCTCGGCGCGCCAGTTGCTGGCGCTCGACACGGTGGAAGAGGTGGTGGTGGCCGAGCTGGACCCGGCGGTGGTGGAGCTGACGCGGCGCTACCTGCCGGGCCTCTGCGGCGAGGCCTTCGATGACCCGCGCGTCGACCTGCGCATCGGTGACGCCCGAGACTATCTGCGCGATGCGCCCGCCACCCGCCGCTTCGACCTGATCGTGTTCGACCTCACCGATGCCGAGGGCACGGCCTCGCCGCTGTATGCCGAAAGCTTCCTGTGCCTGTGCCGCGACCGCCTGGCGCGCGGTGGCCTGCTCTCGCTGCACCTCGCCTCACCCTTGTTCGCCCCGGCCTTGGTGCGCCAGTTGCACCAGCGTCTGCAGCGCGTGTTCGGCCGGGTGTGCGTGCACCACGCCGTGATCCCGAGCTACGGCGGAAGCTGGGCGCTGGCCTGGGCGGGTGTGTGAGGGGGTGAAAGACGCGGGGTTCCGGCCCCGATCGGGTTGGGGCGGGCTCTGCGCAGGACGGGCGGTCGGGGTGTGCATGTTCCCCCTCTCCCCCCGCCCCTCTCCCCGCTGGGGCGAGGGGAGTGCTGGCGTGCCCTGACCCGTCGTCCCTGCGCAGAGCCCGCCCTCGACCCGATCGGGGGCAGGGACCCAGTGACTTGGCCTTTCGTTGTTATCGCCGGGCGGATCGAAAGACGCTGGATTCCTGCTTTGCGAGCTTTCGGCATTCGCCGAAATGCCTGCCAACCCCGCTACGCAGGAATGACGGGCGCGAGAGGCCCGGCCCGGTAGGGCAGAACTCCGCAGGAGGTTCTGCCGGCCACCGCCAGGCGGCATCGCAAACAGGGCTGGCTGTGCGAGGTGTTTCCGCGACCCGGAATGGAAACGGCCCCGCGGGTGGGCGGGGCCGTCAGGTGTGTCGTGCTGCGCGCCGAAGCGCGGGCGGCGGCCTCAGGTCGTGGGGACGAGGGCCTTGTCGAGGACTTCCCACACCACTTCTTCCTCGAAGGTGACGTGGGCCTGCATGCATTCGGCGAACTCCCGGATCAGCGCGCGGCTGGGTTCCACCGGCAGGCGGGCGATGATGGCGCGCATGCGGGTGTGCTCCAGGATGGTCTGGTCGGCCAGGTCGTTGCGGCCGAGCTGGCGCAGCACTGGCAGGGCATGGCGCTCTTCTTCCTGGAAGTGCTGGTCCACCTCGTCGTGGAAAACCTGGCACACGCGGGCGGCCAGTGCCGCGATGTTGGCGTCGTCGTCCTCGATGGCGGCCTGGCGCGTGGCCACGGCCAGCTTCATGGCCGCGTCGTGTTCCTGCGACAGGTGCTTGCGCCGCAGACTGAGTGTTCGCATGCTGCTTTCTCCTCTACCTGACCGGGTTTCCGCCCGGCGTGAATCATCAGACTCTGCCCGCTGACCTTGCGCCGGAGTTTGATCTGGGTCAACCCGCGCCGGCCCGCTTCAGTATGCGCGACTGTCGCGCAGGACCAAACGCACGGTCTTGAGGATGATCCAGAAATCCAGGCTCAGCGACCAGTTGCGCAGGTAGTCCAGATCGCATTCCACGCGCAGGGCCATCTTCTCCAGCGTATCGGTCTCGCCGCGCAGGCCGTTGACCTGGGCCCAGCCGGTGATGCCCGGCCGCACCTTGTGGCGCACCATGTAGCCCTGGATCAGGCGGCGGTACTGCTCGTTGTGGGCGACCGCGTGGGGGCGCGGGCCGACCACGCTCATGCGCCCCTGCAGCACGTTGAAGAACTGCGGCAATTCGTCGAGCGAGGTCTTGCGCAGGAAGGCGCCGACGCGTGTGATGCGCTGGTCGCCGCGGGTGGCTTGGGTGACCTGGGCGCCGTCTTCACACACCGTCATCGAGCGGAACTTGTAGATCACGATCTCGCGTCCGTCGAGCCCGTAGCGGCGCTGGCGGAAGATGACCGGCCCCGGCGAGCTGAGGCGCACCGCCGCCGCGCAGGCCAGCATCACGGGGGCGAGCAGGAGCAGGGCGAGGCTCGCCAGGGCCAGGTCGGAGCCGCGCTTGAGCAGGCCGTTGAGACCGGTGAACGGGGTTTCGCAGACGGCGAACACGGGCACGCCGTTGACGTTGTCCATGCGCCCCTGGATCAGCTCGGTGACAAAGATGTCGGGCACGAAGTAGGTCGACGCGGTGGTGTCGCGCAGGTCCTCCAGCAGCCGCAGGATGCGCGGCTGGGTGGCCATGGGCAGTGCGATGTAGATGCGGTCCACGGTGCCGCGCTTGACGTAGTCGGCGAGGTCGGCGAGCCCGCCCAGCAGCGTGATGGGCGGACCCTGCGGGTGGCGTTCGGCCTGGCGGTCGTCGAAGAAGCCGTCCAGGCGCACGCCCAGCCAGGCGTGTTGTTCGAATTGTCGGGCCAGGGTCAGGCCGGTGTGGTTGCAGCCGACAATCACCGCACGGTGGGTGCCATTGGCGACCACCAGGGCCGGCATCAGCCAGATCACCAGCAGGCGGCCCAGGGCCATGCACAGCGGCACCGCGATCACCCAGGCCAGCAGCACGCCGGGGTGGAACAGTTCGAGCAGCCGCGAGGCGTAGCCAAACACCCCCAGCAGCAGTGCGACCACGGCCCAATGCATGATGCCCTTGCGCAGCATGCGCTTGGGGCTGTCGGTCAGGCGCAGGTTGCCAGGGAAGGTGAGGAAGAAGGCGAAGATCGCCAGCACCGCCTCGGCCACGCCGGGCATCTGGCGATAGGCCAGGTTGGCGGCAAGGAAGCAGCCGGTGACGATCAGCGGGTCGAGGAAGCACTCGACCATGCTCGCCGGCGTCAGCGGCATGTGGGCCAGCCCGCTGAACTTGTGGCGGTCCGCGCTGGCGAGATCGAAAGGGCTGCTACGGGCATTGTCCACTTGAGATAGAGGCCGCGTGACGATGCCTTGGGCAAGCACATTCTGGACCGAGCTGTAAGGCCGCTCGGCGCCGCATCATGGTGCATGCCTGGGTGGCCTCCGCCCCCGTCCTGCAAGGCTGTCGACGCCCTTTACAGATCGCGGGAAAATGCTGCGTTGCGGCAGCCAAGGTCGTGAAGCAGGTCACGCAGGGTCTGCGAAAGGGTCTGAGCCAGGCAGGCGGGGTCTGAATATTGCTTGAGTGTGCGTACGTAAAGATAGGAAAAGACAGGCGGCGCCTGTTTCTTCCATATAGAAGCGTACCGGAGCCAACAGAGATGACCCCACCTCGCCTGCTTCATTCATCGGGATGCCGCAACGCATCAATTCTGTGCGTCGGAGTGTTGCTGGCACCACTTTCGCACGCTGTCACCCAACTCGATGCCCCGCTGCAGCGCCAGCCCGCGACCCAGGTCGTGGTGGCGGATATCCCGCCCGCTGCTGCCGAGCTCAGCCGCCGCGAAGTGACCACCGCGCGGCCCGCAGTCCAGGCCGCCTCCCCGGTGGACGAGGCGCCGGTGAGCGGCGTGCAACGCAAGCTCCTGATCCTGCTGTCCGGCGTCGGCCTGGTGCTTCTGGTCGTCCTGCAGCGCGTCCAATAAACCGGGGCCAGGGGCAGGCTGCGGGCGGGCAGCCCGCTGGCCCTGGCCTGCCCGGCCCCCAGAGCGGAACCCAGCCATGAAGCAGGTTCGCATTCTCGGTACACGCGGCATCCCGGCGGCGCACGGTGGCTTTGAGACTTTCACCGAGTCGCTCGCGCCCTACCTGGTCGAGCAGGGCTGGGACGTGACCGTCTACTGCCAGCGTGACGCCGACGGTGGGGGCGAGGGCGAGACGCAGTGGCGTGGCGTGCGCCTGCACCACATCGAGGTCACGCAGGAGGGGCCGCTGGGCAGCATCGTGTTCGACTGGCGCTGCACCCTGCACGCGCTGCGCCAGCCACAGGGCGTGAACCTGGTGCTGGGTTACAACACCGCGCTGTTCTCGCTGCTCTACCGCCTGCGCGGGCGGGTGAACCTGATCAACATGGATGGCCTGGAGTGGCGCCGCAGCAAGTGGTCGCGCCCGGTGCAGGCCTGGTTCTACCTCAACGAGCGCCTCGGCTGCTGGTTCGGCAACCACCTCATCGCCGACAACCCGGAGATCGCGCGCCACCTCGCCACGCGCGTGAGGGCTACAAAGATCACCACCGTGCCCTATGGCGCCGATGCGGTGCCGGCCGGGCTGTCCGCCGCGGCACTGGTGGGGCTGGGCCTGCAGCCCGATGGTTATGCGCTGCTGGTGGCGCGGCCCGAGCCGGAGAACTCCCTGCTCGAGGTCGTGCGCGCCTTCTCGGCACGCCCGCGTGGCTACCCGCTGGTGGTGCTGGGGCGCTACGACCCGCAGCGGGTGCCGTTCCACCGTGCGGTGATGGCGGCGGCCGGGCCGGAGGTGCGTTTCCTGGGTGCCATCTTTGATCGCGACATCCTGGCCCAGTTGCGGGCGCATGCCCGTCTGTACCTGCACGGCCATCAGGTGGGCGGCACCAATCCTGCTCTGGTGGAAGCCATGGCGGCGGGTTGCGCGGTGCTCGCCCACGACAACCCGTTCAACCGCTGGGTGGCGGGCACGCAGGCCGCCTACTTCAGCGACGAGGCCGCTTGCGAGCGCGCGCTGGGGGTGTTGCTGGACGATCCGGCCCAGCTCGCCGCCATGCGTACTCACAGCCGTAACCGCCATGCCCAAGACTTCACCTGGGATGCCGTGCTGCCGGCCTACGCCTCCCTGCTCGAGCACTGGAGCCGGCAGGCGCGGTCTGCGGCCGTCGGGGTGAATCACCCCGGGAGTATCCACCCACTATGAGCTTGTCATGAGCCACCCCATGAAACCTGCCGCCCTGCTTCCCCTCCTTCTCCTCGCCGGCCTGCTGACGGCCTGCCAGACGCCGCCGCCGGCCGGCACCAGCACCTCGCAGCAGGTCAAGGGCAAGCAGGCCCTGGCGCAGGAGCTGGCCGTCGCCGTGCCAAACGCCTCGGCCCCTGCGGTGCAGCCGGCCCTGCCGCCGGCCACGCCCTTCACCCTCAACGTGGGCGACCAACTGGAGGTCAAGTTCCCCGACTTCCCGCGCTATGACATCGCGGTCACGGTGCGCCCTGATGGCCGCATCTCGATGCCCCTGATCGGCGTGGTGGAGGTCGCCGGGCGCACTCCGGACGAGGTTCAGGACGAGATCGCGCGGCGCCACCTGGAGCTGGGCGGGGCCGCCGGGCAGAAGGAATACGCCCTGCTGCCCGGCGATGAGCTGGACATCAAGTTCCCCTATCAGCCGAGCTTCTCCGAGCGCCTGGCGGTGCGCCCCGACGGCAAGATCCAGTTGATGCTGGTGGGCACCGTGCAGGCCGAGGGCCTCACCCCCGAGGCCCTGCAGGAAGAGCTGCGGCGGCGCTACGCGCAGCACCTCAAGGTGCCGGAGCTGGCGGTGATCCTGCGCAGCTCGGTGGCCGCCACCTTCCGCCTGCCGGACGGGCGCATCGGCCGCAACGAGGCGGCGCGCCTGCGCCCCATGCTGATCGTGCGCAGCTTCAACCAGCCGCAGGTCTTCGTCGGCGGCGAGGTGGCCAAGCCCGGCGTGTTCACCTACCGCAACGGGCTGACCCTGATGCAGGCGCTGATCGAGGCCGGCGGCGAGCGCAAGAGCGCCGAGCTGGAGAGCGTGATCGTGCTGCGTAAGGGCACCAACCAGACGCCCATCGTGATCCGCCGCGACCTCAAGGCCGACATCTACTCCTCGGCCACCAACGACATCTACCTCGAACCGGCCGACGTGGTGATCCTGCCCAAGAGCTCGATCGCCTCGCTGGGCGATGCGCTGGAGCAGTACGTGTTCAACCTGTTCCCCTTCATCAAGAACAGCAGCATCGGCTGGACCTACCAGACCGGCGAGATGACCACAAAGATCAAGTGAGCCCTGCCCACCGACAACCATCCGGGAAACGCCTCCATGAAGGACCAAGAAGAACTGTTCGATTCGCGTGAGCTGCAGGCGCAACGCTCCTTTACCGCGCGCGACATGTTGCGCATCGTGTTCAAGCACAAGTGGGCGATCCTCGTCTGCTTCATCGGCGTGACCGTGCTGGTGTCCGCCGCCATGCGCTGGCTGCCGCCCACCTACGTGGCCGAGGGCAAGGTGCTGGTGGTCACCGAGCGCCAGGGCAACCCCTCCTTCCTGTCCGGCATCACGGCCTACCGCGAGCAGCCGCAGGGCGATCCGGTCAACCGCAAGATGGAGACCGAGATGGAGCTGTTCACCACGCGCGAGATGAGCGAACGCGTGGTGCGCAAGCTGGGGATCCGCTACGAGCAGGTCTACCGCAAGCCCTACCAGGTGCTGCTTGACCCGCTGGTGAAGGTCTACGATTGGGTGACGCAGAACGTCTTTGGCATTCCGCCCGACCCCGAGGCGCGCGGCTTCCGCGACACGGTCAGCGCCTTCGGCAAGAGCTTCGTGGTGGCGCCCACCAAATCCAAGAGCGCCGACACCACCTCCAACGTGATCGCCATCCAGCTCAAGGCGGTGGACCCCGAGATGGCCCACCGTGCCGTGCAGGCGTTGATGGAGACCTACATCGAGTACGCCGCCGAGCAGAACCGCAACGAGGCGGAAGAGGCCTACAAGCTCGTCGCCAAGCAGAAGGAAGACGCCTTCGGCGAACTGGTGCAGGCCGAGACCGCGCTGCAGGGCTTCCTCGCCAGCCGTGGCGACAACCTCGGCCATGCCGCTGCGTCGCCGCGCGACGGTGAGAGCGCCTCGCCCTCGCAGCTCGCACCGGGGCGCCAGTCGGTGGTGGGCACCATGAAGTCGCGCCTGGTCGACATGCAGTTGCGCCTGGGTGAGCTGCGCCAGGTGTACCGCGATGACTCGGAGAACGTGCGCCAGTTGCGCAGCGCGATCGCCGACCTGGAGCGACGCATGGCCCTGGAGGTCAGGGCCAACGCCGAGGCCGAGGTGCGTGCCGCGGCGCTGGAGCGCAACCGCAAGATGGCCGAGAACCACTACCAGGAGCTGGAGCGCAAGCTCGACCAGATCGGCCTCTACCTGAAGCTGTCGCGTACCGACGCCGACACCCGGCGCATCGTGGAGGGCGCGCAGCGGCCCAAGTCCTCGGAATGGAAGAAGGACCTGGTGGTCGCCATCCTCGGCTCCCTCGCCGGCCTGGTGCTGGGTCTGGGCGTGGCCGGCTACCGCGAGTACTCCGACCACCGCCTGCAATCGGCCGAGGAACTGGAGCGCCACCTGCGCCTGCTGCCACTGGCGGTGATTCCCGATCTGTCCGCCACCGAACTGGCCCAGTTGCTGCCTGCCGGGCGGCGGGCCTGAGGTGGATCGGGGCCAAGCGAGAACGCACACCATGAACCAACACGAAGCCAATTTCTGCGCCCTCACGATGAAGCTGTTCGCCCAGTTGCGGCGGCAGGATTCCGCCCGCGGCAAGGTGCTGCTGGTGAGCAGCGCCCGCCCGCAGGAGGGCAAGACCTTCATCGCCAGCGTGCTGGCGCGCACCATGGCCACGCTCGACGATGAGGCGGTCGCCCTGGTCGACGCCAACATGCGCGCGCCGGGCCTGCAGGCCCTGTTCGGCCTCGCCCCCGGGCGCGGCTTCGCCGACTGCCTGGCCAGCGGCAGCCTGGACGCGCCGCTGGCGCCGATGGCCGACTCGCGCCTCGCGGTGCTGCCGCTGGGTGGCGAGGCGCGCCCCGGCGCGCTGTTCAAGACGCAGCGTGTGGAGGCCTTGTTCGACGCGCTGCGCGCGCGCTTTGCCATCAGCGTGGTCGATGGCGACGTGCTGGGCGACTGCGGGGCGCTGCCGCACCTGGCCGACGGCACCCTGATGGTGGTGGACGCCTCGCGCACCCGGCGCGAGGTGGCGCAGGGCGTGCTGGCCCAGGTCGGGCTGGCGCCCGACAAGCTGCTGGGCGGCATCCTCAACCGGCGCGAGCAGTACATCCCGTCCATGCTGTACCGCGCGCTCTAGGCCATCGTCATGAGCGCCCCGTCCCTGGTCCGCTACGCTCGCCCCGGTGCCCGTCTGGGCTTGCCGGTGCTGGCCAGCGCGGCGGTGGGCGGCCTCTACGTGCTGATCGCGCACGAGACCCTGACCTGGCTGATCCTCATCTTCCTGGGCCTGTGCGCGGCCGCCACCGCCTTCCTCTACGGCGACCTGCGGCGCCTGCTGCTGTTCGTCTTCGGCCTCACCCTGTCGATCGACATCAGCAAGGCCTTGATCGTCGAAGGCGGCATCTACACGCCGGGCCTGTCGCTGTACCTGTCGGACCTGCCATTGCTAGGCCTGGCCGCGCTGCAACTGGGCGAGATGCTGTTCATCACGCGCCGCCTGCCGCGCCTGACTTCGCTCGACAAGGTGGCCTGCGGCTTCGTCGCCTGGCTGTGGATCAGCGCCATGTATTCGAGCGTGCCGCTCAATGGCGCAATGTCGGCGCTGTCCTACTCCAAGTATCTGCTGGCTTATTTCGTGCTGTCGCGCATGTTGTCCAGCTATGACCAGATGCGCCTGTTCCTGGGCGGCCTGGTGGCTGCTTTCGGCATGCAGTTCCTGTACGTGTGCGCACAGTTCCTCACCGGCTCCTCGCTCGAGCTGCAGGGTGCCAAGTCGACCACCCTCGGCACCCACCTGGTGTTCGACGCCGCTGGCGGCGCCTCGGCCTTCCGCCCCGGCGGCTTCCTGCACCACCCCAACGTGCTGGCCGACTATCTGACCTTCATGCTGCCGCCCGCCCTGACCCTGGCCCTGCTGGGGCGCCGCTGGCTGCCCTCCAAGGTCTGGCTGGCCGCTCTGTTCGTGCTGATCTGTGGCAGTGCGATGCTGGTGCTGACCCTGTCACGTGGCGGCTGGATCTCCTTCGGCTGCGCTGCCCTGCTGATCGTGGCCATCGGCCTGCGCCGCGGCCTGGTCGGGCAGATCCACATCACCCTGGGCTTGATGAGCCTGGCCGCCGGCCTGGCGATCATTTCCATCGCCTATCCGCAGGCCATCCTGCGCCTCACGCAATCGGACTCGCGCTCCACCGAGTCGCGCCTCGTCATGGCCGCCCAGGCGTCCCTGATCATCCGCAGCCACCCCTTGATGGGCGTCGGTTTCGGCGGCTACAACCGGGCCGCCCAGACCTATATCCCGGAAGCCTTCTCCTATGTCTCCAAGCATTTCCAGGAGGAGCTGCAGAAGGGCATCGTGCACAACTTCTACCTGCTCACCGCGGCCGAGCTGGGGGTGCCGGCCACGCTGTACTGGCTGTACCTGATGTACCGCTTCATCGCCCAGGCCTGGCCGCTGCAGCGCTGGCGCAGCCCGGCGACGTTTGCGCTCGCGCTGGGGCTGGCCGCCGGGCTCGCCGCCCAGATCGCCTTCCATGTCTTCGACCACTTCTATGCCGACGTGCGCATCGAGTTGCTGTGGTGCGTGGCGGGCGCGCTGACCGCGCTGCGCCGCCTCGAAGACCGGCAGGCCCGGCGCGCGGCGCGGCGTGGTGCGGTGCAGGCGGTAGCGGGGGTGGCCCATGCCTAGCACCCGCCTGCTCGCCAACCTCAAGTCGGTCGGCGCTATGCGCCTGGGGACCGCCGGCCTGTCCTTCCTCCTGTTCTGGGTGCTGGCGCATCGCCTGGGCAGCGAGGCCACCGGCGCCTTCGCGCTGCTGCTGGCGGTCTACCTGTTCAGCCAGTACCTGCCCCTGATCGGCCTGCATCTCGCGGTGCTGCGCGACGCCGCCGCCGGCCGCGTGCCGCAGCCCGTCCTGCTCGCCACCGCGGCCAGCGTGGCCTTTCCCATGGGTTTGCTGTGTGCGCTGGCCATCGGTGCGGCCGGCCATCTGGTCTATCCGCCCGCGCTGTGGCCGGCCTTCTGGCTGGTGGGTCTGGCCATCCTGCCGACGGCGTGGACCGACGTGGTGGAGGCCAGCCTCATGGGCAGCCAGCGCATGGATGTGCTGGCGCGGGTGAACCTCGCCGAGGCGCTGCTGCGCGTGCTGGGCGGCATTCTCGCCGTGCTGCTGGGCGGCGGGCTGACGGCGGTGTTCGCGGTCTTCCTCGGCGGTCGTGTGCTGGCGGTGCTGGCCTACGCGCGCGCCGGCTGGGTGCTCCCGCTGCGTCACTGGCCCATCGACGGCGGCCTGCTGCGCCAGTACCTGCGCGAGTGCCCGGTGTTCTTCGCCATCCTGCTGCTGTCGATGCTGGCGGCGCGACTCGACACCTTCCTGCTGTCACACCTGGTGGGGCTGCAGGAGCTGGGCGTCTACGCGGTGGCCGCGCGCCTCTACGAGGCCTTGCTGATGGCACCCTCGGTGGTGTCGACGGCGCTCTACCCGGCGCTGCTGCGCCTGCGCGCGGAGCCGGGGCCGGAGGGCGCCTATGCGCGCCTGCTGGGTCAGGCCCTGGGCTGGGCCCTGCTGCTGGGCCTGCCCTGCGCGATCCTGCTGGTGGTGCTGGCGCAGCCCCTGGTGAACCTCTTGTTCCCGCCGGTCTTCCAGGCCGCCGGGCCGGTGCTGCAATGGCTGGCAGTGGCTGCCCTGCTGGCCGCGCTGGACCAGATCCTGGCCTGTGCCATGCTGGCCAGCCAGGCGCAGGCGCGCGATCTTGGTTCCCTGTTGCTGGGCGTGCTGCTGCTGCTGGCCTTGCTGCCCCTGCTGGGCAGCCGCCTGGGCATCGTCGGAGCCGCCATGGCGGTGGTGCTCGCCTTGCTCGCACGCGTGTTATGGCGCCTGACCTGGCTGGCCCGGGCCGGCGGCCTGCCGAGCGCGCCGCGTCGGGTACTGCCGGCGCTGGCTGCCGGGGGTCTGGTCTTCGCCTTGCTGCTGGGCCTGCCGCCGCTGCACTGGGGCCTGCAACTGGTGGTCGCGGCGGGCGCCGCCGCCGGCCTGGCGCTGACCCTGGGCGCGCTGCTGGGGCGCGAGGTGCTGGGCCAGTTCCGCCTGGCGCTGCTGCAACTGCGCGCGGGGAGGAACGGATGAGGATCCTCCACCTCGACCCGGACGACATGGACAACCCGCTGTCTGGCGGCGGGCCGGTGCGCACCTTCGAGATCTGCCGCCGCCTCGCGCGGCGCCACGAGATCACCGTGCTGACGCCGACCTTCCCCGGCTCCACGCCGACGCTGGAGCGCGAGGGCATCCGCTACCAGCGTCTTGGCCGCAAGATCGGCAACCACGGCTCCTCGCACCATTTCACTTTCCTTGCCAGCCTGCCGGCGGCGGTGCGCCGCTTCGACTATGACCTGCTGGTCGAGGACCTGATGCCGCCCTGCGCCGTGACCTGGACTCCGCTGTTCAAGCGCGACCGCCCGCTGGTGGCCTCGGTGCAGTGGTTCTTCGCGCGCGAATGGACACGCCAGTACAAGCTGCCCTTCCACTGGGGCCAGGAGTACGGCCTGCGCCTTTATGACCATTTCATCGCGCTGACGCCGCAGATGCAGCAGTTCGTCCTGCAGCGCCACCCGCGTGCGCGCTGTGCGGTGCTGCCCAACGGCGTGCCGGAGGACTTGTTCGAAGTGGCGCCGCGGGCCGGCGACTTCATCTTCTACCTCGGCCGCGTCGAGATCCACGCCAAGGGGCTGGACCTGCTGCTGCAGGCCTATGCCCAGTTGCCGCGCGCAACGCGCCTGCCCCTGGTGGTGGCAGGCGGTGGCTTCGAGCACGATGCCTTCGAGGCCTTGGTTGCCCGTCTGGGCCTGGGCGGCGAAGTGCGCCTGCTGGGCAAGGTGGATGCCGCGCAGCGCGCGCAGCTCTACCGCGACTGCCGCTTCGCCGTGGTGCCCTCGCGCATCGAGACCTTCGGCATGACCATCCTAGAGGCCTGCGCCGCCGGCAAGCCGGTGCTGACCTTCGACCATGCGCCGATGAACGAGGTCGCGCCGCCCGCCCTGCCGGGCGTGGCCGCCTTCTCCGTCGAGGCCTATGCCGCAGGCATGGCCGGGCTGCTGCGCCTGGAGGACGGTGCGCTGCTGGCACTGGGTGCGCGCTGCCGCGAATGGGCGCGGCGCTACGACTGGGACGCCATCGCCGCCGCGCAGGAAGCCTTCTACCTCGCCACCCATGAGGAGTGGCGTATCCGTCGCGCCGGCCGGCGCCTCTTTGCCAGGACAGGGAGCTGAACATGCAGGCCACCGTCGCACCCCCGATCACGCGGGAAGAAACCCGCCGCCGCCTTCAGCGCGACCGCGAGCGGCTGCGCCAGGCCCTGCTCGAAGCCGGCGAGCCCAATCCCTGGCTGTGGTGCCACCCGTCCTGGGTGGCGATCCGCCTGCACCGCTGGTCGCACTACCACTTCGCCAATGGCCGCCGCCTGCTGGCGCGCGCGCTGTGGCACCTGAACCTGCTGCTGACCGGGGCCGACATCAGCCCGCAGGCGCAGATCGGCGCCGGCGTGCTGCTCACCTCGCCGGCCACCCTGATTCTGCTGGGCCGCTTCGGCGAAGACCTCACCGTGATGCCGCAGGTCGGCGTGGGGGGCGGCATTGCGCGCGATGACATCGGCGGCGGTCCCGGCCTGCCGGTGATCGGCGATCGCGTATACCTGGGCTTCGCCTGCACCGTGCTGGGGCCGGTGCGGATCGGCGAGGGGGCCGAGATCGGCGCACGCTGCCTGGTCACGCGCGACGTGCCGGCGGGGGCGCACCTGCTGGGCGCCGAACCGCGCATCCTGCGCGGCGAACCGGCGGCCGGCGACGCGAAGGAGGCGGCCCATGCCTGAGCAGGCGCACTCCCTGCGTCAGGTGTGGCGCTACATCAACGCCGACATTGCGGCCACCGCCGGCTACGCGGCCGACTTCTTCGGCACCGGCATGAGCCTGGCGCGGCGCCTCAGCATCCTGCTCATGCCCGGCATGCTGTGCTGCGCGCTGCACCGCCTGGCGCACTGGGCGTGGGCTCGTGATTGGCGGCACCTGGCCCACCTGCTGGCATTGCTCAACTATGTGCTGCACAAGGCCAACCTGAGCCCGGCCGCGCAGATCGGGCCGGGCCTCTACATCCCGCATACCGTGGGCATCGTGTTCCACGGCCGGGCCGGCAGCCGGCTCACCCTGTACGCCTACTGCCAGGTTGCCCCCTCGCGCCCGCAGCCGGCTTTCGGCCTGCGCCTGGACGACGCGCCACGTCTGGGCGACCAGGTCACCGTGGGGGCCTACTCGGTACTGCATGGCGCGGTGAGCGTGGGCGACGGCGTGCGCATCGGGCCCAACGTCGACGTGCGCCAAGACCTGCCGGCCGGCGCCACGCTGCTCACCCGCAGCCGGCCCAACATCGTGCAGCGTGAGGCGATGGCCGGGAGGGCCGCATGAGCGGGCCGGGCCTGCGCGCCACCCTGCGCCTGATCCACGGTGACATCGCGCGCATGTCGTCCCTGGCCGGCATCCGCATGTCGCCGCTGGGCATGCTGTTCATGCTGATCTCGCCGGCCATCGTGGCCTTGTCCTTGTACCGCCTGTCGCACTGCTTGTACGCCAAGGGCCTGCGCAAGCCGGCCTGGCTGCTGTATGTGCTGAACACCTACGTCACCGGCGCCGACATCACGCCCGCCACCGAGATCGGCGAGCGCTGCTACATCGGCCACGCGGTGGGCCTGATCCTGTGCGGCAAGGTCGGCCGCGAGGCCTCCTTCTTCGGTGGCGTGATCATGGGCGGCGGGCGCGGGCGCGGCGACATCGGTGGCGGCGACGGCCTGCCGGTGATCGGCGATGGCGTCTTCATCGGCGCCGGCGCGCGGGTGATCGGCAAGGTCCGCGTGGGCGACGGCGCCATCATCGGCGCCTGCTCGCTGGTGCTGCACGACGTGCCGGCCGGCATGGTGGTGTATGGCAGCCCGGCGCGCGTGGTCAAAGCGGTCGCCGACAGCCTGGACTTCAACGCCATCGCGGCCGAGCACAACGCGGAACACGACGGGCAGCGCAGCAGCGAGAAGATGACGGAGGGCAGTGCATGATCGCCAGCATCATCGTGGTGAATTGGAAGGTGCGCGAGCTGCTGCGCCAGTGCCTGCGCTCGGTGGAGGAGGCCGGCGGGCTGGCGCCCGAGGACTACGAGCTGATCGTGGTCGACAACGATTCACAGGACGGCAGCGTGGAGATGGTGGCGGCCGAGTTCCCGCGCGTGCGCCTGATCGCCAACAACGCCAACACCGGCTTCGGCGCCGCCAACAACCAGGCGTATGCGGTGAGCCGCGGCGACTACGTGATCCTGCTGAACCCCGACACCCTGGTGCTGGACGGGGCCCTGCGCACCCTCGTCGAGCGCCTGCAGGCGCGGCCCGAGGTGGCCATCTTCGGCTGCCGCCTGCTCAACGGCGACGGCAGCCTGCAGAAGTGGACCGGCGGCGCCTTCCCCTCGATCCGCAACCTCGCCAGCCACTACTTCTTCCTCGACCGCCTGCTGCCGCGCGCCCTGCGCGCCGCACCGCTGTACCTGGATCGTGACGTGAGTGAAGAGATCGCCGTCGACTGGGTGTCCGGCGCCTGCCTCATCGCGCGCCGCAGCCAGCTCGGCCCGCGCATCTTCGACCCCGCCTTCTTCATGTACGGCGAGGACATGGAGCTGTGCCACCGCATGCAGCGCGAGGCCGGCAGCGTGGTTTACACGCCCCATGCCAGCATCATCCACTACCAGGGGGAAAGCATGAAGCAGCAGACCGGCGACCTGCTGCTGTCCTCCATCAAGGGGCCGCGCCAGTTCTTCCGCCAGACGCGCGGCAAGCGCCTGGTGTGGGCCTTCGACCTCATCACCATGGCTGGCTTCGGCCTGCGCTGGCTGCTCTACCGCGTGGCCGCGCTGGCCTCGCGTGGCGCTGCCGCCAAGGCCGCCTCCAGCCGCCAGTACATGCAACTGGCCTGGCGCCTGATGCGGACCCCGGGGTAGACGCCATGCGACTCGGACTCGACATTCACCAGATCGGCGCACGCCTGACCGGCAACGAGACCTATGTGCGCAACCTGCTGGAACAGTACAGCGCGCTGGCCCAGCCGGACGAGCTGTGCCTCTACCACACCGGCGGCGTGGCGGCGCCGGCGCCGGGCTGGCGCGGCGAGCTGCGCCACCTGCGCCCGCACAGCGCGCTGCTGCGCATTCCCTTCGCCTTTCCCGCCGCGCTGTGGGCCGACCGCGTCGACCTCGCCCACTTCCAGTACGTGGCGCCGCCGCTGTGCCCCTGCCCGACCGTGGTGACGGTGCACGACATCTCCTACGAGTTCCTGCCGCAGTTCTTCCGCCCCGCCGAGCGCCTGCGCATGAAGGCGCTGATCCCGCTGTCGGCGCGGCGCGCGCGCCAGGTCATCACCATCTCGGAGTTCTCGCGCCGCCAGCTCATCGAGCGCTACCGCCTGCCGCCGGAGAAGGTCACCGTTACCTGGCTGGGCGTGTCGCCGCGCTTCCGCGTGGTCGAAGACGCGACCTGGCTCGATGCCCGGCTTGACCGTTTCGCCCTGCGCCAGCCCTACCTGCTGGGCGTGGGCAACCTGCAGCCGCGCAAGAACCTGCCACGCCTGATCCGCGCCTTCGCCCGCCTGCGCGCGGCCGGCCTGCCGCACCAGTTGGTGCTGGTCGGTCAGGCCGCCTTCAAGGGCCACGAGGTGGAGCTGGAGATCCTGCGCCTGGGCTTGCAGAACGATGTGCTGCTGACCGGCTACGTGTCGGAGGACGAGCTCATCGCGTTGTACAACCGTGCCGCCGCCTTCGCCTATCCCTCGCTCTATGAGGGATTCGGTCTGCCTGTCGTCGAGGCCATGGCCTGTGGCGTGCCGGTGGTCACTTCGAATGTTTCGTCGATGCCGGAAGTGGCGGGCGAGGCTGCCAGCCTGGTCGACCCCATGTCGGAGGACGAGCTGTACGCCGCCCTTTTCGCCGTACTCGGCGACCCCGCGCGCCAGGCCGCGATGCGCGCGCAAGGCCTGGCGCGTGCACGCCACTTCGACTGGCGCGACACCGCGCGTCAAACCCTGGACATCTACCGCAGGAGCCTGTCATGAACCCGAGCCGCGCCGCCACCTTGCAGCCCCTGGGCATCCGTTTCCACATCGACGGCTATGGCAGCAACCTGGAACGTCCGCCCGAGGAGTCGCCCGACACCACCACCGAGGAATACGCCGGCGAACAGGCCGAGGCCAACGTGCGCAAGACGCTGGACTACATCCAGCCGCTGCTGGCACGCAAGCGTGCGCGCACCGTGCTCGACGTGGGCTGCGGCATCGGCGTCATGGTGCGCACCCTGCTCAGCATGGGCTACGACGCCTATGGCACCGACCTCGCCGGGCTGACGCGCTTCTGGCAGCGTCAGGGCCTGCCGCAGGACCGCATGTTCATCGTCGACCCCCTGCAGATGCGCCTGCCCTTTGCCGACAACTCGATCGACCTCGCCTTCACCTTGGGCGTGATCGAGCACGTGGGCACCACCGACGGCCATGCCGACCGCCGTGCCGACTATCGCGCGATCCGCCGCCACTGGGTGCAGGAGATCATGCGTGTGGTCAAGCCGGGTGGTGCGGCGCTGATCGGTGGCCCCAACCGCACGTTCCCGATCGACGTCGCGCACGGGCCGGACTCGCGCGCCAGCGGCATCGAGCGTGCGCTGTCACGCCTGGCCGGCGCCACCGTGCACAAGCCCTGGGGCGAGAACTTCCTGTGGAGCTACGGCGACCTGCACGACTACCTGCAGGGCATTCCCTGCCGGGTGGAGCCGCAGTCGGTGGCCGGCTACGTCGGCTACTCGCGCGTGCCGGCGCTGGTCCGCCCGCTGATCACCGGCTACGTCAAGCACATGCCGCGCGCGCTGCTGGGTACCGGCTTCAACCCGTGGATGATGGCCCTGGTGGAGAAGCCGGCATGAAGGCGCGCCGCGTTTCCCTGCTGGCCGCCCTCGCGCTGTGGCTGGCCGCCTGCCAGCCGCCGCCCCCGCCGCAGCCGCAGACGCCCTTCGATGTCCGCGTGGAGGTGGACGCGACGCGCCCCGGCGCTGCCGCCAACCGCCTGATCCTCGGCAACAACGTGCAGTGGGTGGACCGTGGCGATGAGTTGCTGAGCGATGACGGCAAGCGCTTCGATGCACAGCGCCTGGCCGCGGTGCAGGCGCTGGGGCCAACCATCCTGCGTTACCCCGGCGGCTCGCTGGCCGATACCTACCGCTGGAAGGCCGGCATGGGCGAGCAGGCCCAGCGTGGCGAATCGGAGCACTTCTACTCGCGCAAGATCCAGACCATCCGCATGGGCACGCGCGAGTTCCTGGAGCTGTGCGAGGCCACCGGCGCGCAGGGCCTGATCACTGTGAACGTCGCCAGCGGCACACCCGAGGAGGCGGCCGACTGGGTGCGCCAGATCAACGTGACCGGCCTCATGTCCACGCGCAGCGGCAAGCGCCTGCCGGCGGTGAAGCACTGGGAGATCGGCAACGAGCCCTATCTGCAGGACGACAACCAGAAGAAGCTGTGGATGACGCCACAGGTCTTCGCCCAGCGCGCCAACGCCTTCATCAAGGCGATGCGTGCGGTCGACCCCAGCATCGAGGTCGGCATCCCGCTGCGCTCGGACTCGCTCGGCGGAGTACCGGCCACCCCGCTGCAGGGCTTCAACAAGGCCGTGCTGGCCGGCATCACCGAGCGCATCCAGTTCGTCGCCCTGCACAACGCCTACATGCCGCTGGCATTCGACAAGCGCTACGAAGACCAGCGCCTGTTCACCGCCGCCATGGGCGCCGCCGAAACGGTGCGCGCCGATCTGGACGCCACCCGCGCGCTGCTGCGCCAGTGGCGGCCCAACGACAACATCCGCCTCGCCGTGACGGAGTACAACGCCTTGTTCAGCCTCGGCAAGGGACGTAGCGACGAGTACATCGCGACCCAGGTCGGCGCCCTCTATGTGGCCGACCTGCTGGCCCTGTTCGCACAGACGCCGGACCTGTGGTCGGCGCAGTACTGGTCGCTGTCCGGCAACTGGAAGTTCGGTGCCATCGCCCTGAATGGCAGCCTGCGTCCCGGTTACCACGTGCTGCAGGCCTACTCGGCCCTGCTCCATGGGCGTCTCGCGCCGTTGCGCATCGACACCGACTTCTTCGCCACCGAGCACACCGGCTTCGCCGCCGCGGTGAAGCAGCGCGCACGCGTGGGCGGGCTGGCGACGGTAGACGGCAGCACGGTGCGCGTGCTGCTGTTCAACCGCGACCTCCATCGCCCCGGGCGCGCCAGCCTCAGCCTGGGCGGCGGCCTGCAAGCCGCCCAGGCCAGCCTGCGCGTGTTCTCCAGCGAACGCCCCTTCGATCCCGAGGACCGCCAGGACAAGCTGCGCGTGGCCGACAACAGCCTCGCCGGTGGCGCCAGCCTGGCCTTCACGCTGCCGCCGGCTGGCTTCGCCCTGCTGACCCTCCAGACCACGAAAGGCAGGCCCTGACATGCGCGAGATCGAGCAGTTGGAACAGGTGGTGCACAGCCACCTCGGCGGGCACCTGAGTACGCAAGGGAGCATCCGTATCCTGGAGGCCGGCTGCGGCTCCACCAGCCACATCCGCCTGCCGCAGCCGGCGCATGTCACCGGCATCGACATCTCGGAGCGTCAGCTCGCCCGCAATACCGGCTTGTCCGAGGCGGTGCTGGGCGATCTGCAGGCGCACCGCTGGGCGCCCGACAGCTTCGACCTGATCCTGTGCTGGGACGTACTGGAGCACCTGCCCGAACCGCGCGAGGCGATCGCCCGCATGAGCGAGGGCCTGCGCCCCGGTGGCCTGATGGTGCTGGCCTTGCCCAATCTGTTCTCGCTCAAGGGCCTGGTCACGCGCTTCACGCCCTGGTGGTTCCACGTCGCCTTCTACCGCTACGTGATCGGCGACAAGCGCCCGGCCGCACAGTGGGACCAGTTCCCCACCTTCCTGCGCCTGGACTGCGCGCCGGCACGCATCCGCCGCCAGGCCGAGGCCAGCGGCCTGGCCGTGGTCCACTACTGCCTCTACGAGGGCCCGGTGCAGGCCCACATGCGCCAGCGCCACCGCCTCGCCGACTGGGCCTTCGCCGCCCTGGGCGGCGTGTCGCGCCTGCTCACGCTGGGCCGGCTCAACCTCAACCATTCCGATGGCATGCTGGTGCTGCAGCGTCCGGCGACCTGAGGCGGAGCAGGGCGGGCGTCTGATGGCCGCGATAGGCGACCCCGGGCGGTGACATGCCTACAATGGGGGCTACACGACTGGAGCCCCCCTCATGAACGCACCGCAGACCATCTACCTCAAGGACTACACGCCGCCCGCCTACCTCGTCGACACGGTAGCGCTGGATGTCGCCATCCATGCCGGCTACACCGAGGTCGCCGCCACGCTGGCGATGCGGCGCAACCCGGCCGGGCAGGGCGGTGCGCTGGTGCTCAACGGCGAGGATCTGCGCCTGGAGTCGGTCGAGCTCGATGGCCGCGCGCTCAGTGACCGCGAATACCGGCTCGAAGACGAGTTGTTGATCATCGCCTCGGTGCCCGAGGAGTTCACGCTGGAAACCGTGGTCCGCATCGAGCCGGACAGCAATACCCAGCTCTCCGGCCTGTACCGCTCCAAGGATGGTTACTTCACGCAGTGTGAGGCGCAGGGTTTCCGCCGCATCACCTATTACCCGGACCGGCCCGACGTGATGGCCAGCTTCGTGTGCACGCTGCACGCCGACAAGGCCGCCTTCCCCATCCTGCTCGCCAATGGCAACCCGGTCGCCCAGGGTGACGAGGACGGCGGCCGTCACTGGGCCCGCTGGGAAGACCCCTTCGCCAAGCCGGCCTACCTGTTTGCCTGCGTGGCGGCGAAGCTGGACGTGCTGGAGGACCACTACCTCACCAAGTCCGGCCGCCGCGTGCGCTGCGCCGTGTACGTGGAGCCCGGCAAGCTGGACCAGTGCGATCACGCCATGGCCGCGCTGAAGAAGAGCATGAAGTGGGACGAGGACGTGTTCGGCCTGGAGATGGACCTGGACCACTACATGATCGTGGCGGTCGGCGACTTCAACATGGGCGCCATGGAGAACAAGGGGCTCAACATCTTCAACACCAAGTACGTGCTGGCACGCCCCGACACCGCCACCGACACCGACTACCAGAACATCGACCGCGTGGTCGCCCACGAGTACTTCCACAACTGGACCGGCAACCGCGTGACCTGTCGCGACTGGTTCCAGCTCTCGCTGAAGGAGGGGCTCACCGTCTTCCGCGACCAGCAGTTCGGCATGGACGTGCATTCGCGCGGCGTGACGCGCATCCAGGAAGTGCGCACCTTGAGAGCCGCCCAGTTTCCCGAGGACGCGGGGCCGATGTCGCACCCGATCCGCCCGGCCAGCTACGCTGAGATCAACAACTTCTACACCGCCACGGTCTACGAGAAGGGTGCCGAAGTCATCCGCATGATCCACACCCTGATCGGCGCCGAAGACTTCCGCCGCGGCATGGATCTGTACTTCGAGCGCCACGACGGGCAGGCCGTGACCTGCGAGGATTTCGTCGCCGCCATGCAGGATGCCTCCGGCCTCGACCTCACCCAGTTCAAGCGCTGGTACAACCAGGCCGGCACGCCGCGCCTGATCGTGCGCAGTAGTTTCGATGCGGCCACGCAGCGCTATACGCTGGACGTGGAGCAGCAGTTCCCGCCCACGCCCTACGAGGCGCGCATGGCGGCCGATGGGCTGGAGTTGCCACGCGGCCCCTACCACCTGCCCATCGTGATCGGTCTGCTGGATGCAGCGGGCCGCGAGCTGCCGCTGCGCCTCGCGGGTGAGGCCAGCGCCGCAGGTACCCAGCGCGTGCTGGCCCTGCGCGAGGCTCGCCAGTCCTTCGTCTTCGAGGACGTCGCGGCGGAGCCCGTGCCCTCGCTGCTGCGTGGCTTCTCGGCGCCGGTGGTGCTGGACTATCCCTACACCAGCGCGCAACTGATCCACCTGATGGCGCATGACAGCGACGCGGTGAACCGCTGGGAGGCGGGGCAAAGACTGGCCACCGAGATCCTGTTGGCGGGTATTGCGGCGCTGGCGTCTCCCTCTCCCGAGAGTGGGGCGGGAGAGGGCGTTCCTCCCATCGACTGGATTCCCTCGCACTACCTCGACGCGCTGCACCACCTGCTGTCCTCGGCCTTTGCACCCGGCGGCGATCCGGCACTGGTGGCCGAGGCCTTGCTGCTGCCCTCCGAAACCTATCTGGCCGAGCAGATGGAGGTGGTCGATCCGGACGCCATCCACGCTACCCGCCTGACGCTGCGCCGCCAGATCGCCCAGGCCCTGTGTGTGCCGCTGAGCGAGGCCTACCAGGCGCTGCGCATCGACGCGCCCTATTCGCCGGAAGGCGCCCAGGCCGGCGCCCGCGCGCTGCGCAACGCCTGCCTCGGTTATCTCGCCGAACTGAACGATGCCGAGGCACACGCCCTGGTCGTCGAGCACTACGAGCAGGCTGCCAACATGACCGACACCATGGCCGCGCTGGGGGCGCTGGCCAACCTCGACATTCCGGCGCGGCACACTGCGCTCGACAGCTTCTATGCCAAGTGGAAGGGCGAGGCCCTGGTCGTCGACAAGTGGCTGCAGGTGCAGGCCACCTCGCGTCTGCCGCACACCACGCAGGATGTACGGGGCCTGATGGCGCACGAGGCCTTCGACATCCGCAACCCGAACAAGGTGTACTCGCTGGTGCGCGCCTTCTGCGCTGCCAACCCCAAGCACTTCCACGCGGCCGATGGCAGTGGCTACCAGCTCGCGGCCGATGTGATCCTGCAACTCGACGCCCTGAACCCGCAGGTCGCCTCGCGCATCGCGCGCTGCTTCGACCGCTGGAAGAAGTTCGATGCGCAGCGTCAGGATCGGGCGCGAGTGCAGCTCGAACGCATTCGTGCACATGCCGGCTTGTCCAGCGACGTGGCCGAGGTGGTGGGCAAGGCGCTGGCTTAGGCGTCAGGGGCGTGCAATCGAGCTCAGCAAGGCGGCGACCAGGCTGTTGCTGTCGCGCACACCGGTGCACACGTTGGCAGGGGGCGTGGCGTGGCTGTTCCAGGCGCCGAACACATGGCGCAGGGGGATGTCGCCCAGGCTCTGTTCGCTGGCCAGGCGTGCCACCTGCTCCTGGCTGAGGCTGCTGGCGCTGCCTTCGCGTGCCACCAGGCGTTGCTGGGTGCCCACGCTGATGAGCGCGTGCATCAGGCGTACGCCGGCGGCCTGCTGGGCGGGCGGGGTCAGCAGCAGGGCCGCGCTGGTTGCAGGGGCAAGTTCGCTCAGGTCGCTCTTGCGCTCGCGCAGCAGGACCAGGGCGATCATGCTGACCGTGCCGATCCACAGATTCTGCTCGGTCAGGAAGAGGTCCAGCTCCTCCCAGTGCGGGGGCGGCGGCGAGAACAGGTCGCGCAGGCCTTCCACCACCTGTCCGCGCTCGTAGCTGCCGACGCGCAGCCCGCAGGCATGCAGGGCGAGCGCCAGCAGAGGGAGGCTCACGCTGTCGGCGGGGCTGCCCAGCACCTGGTAGAGAATCCGGCCCCAGTCCGCCAGGCGCAGGCTGCGCGGGTCCAGCGGCAGCTCATGCTTGAACGGCCCGAGCTTGAGCATGGCCGCGAGCAGTTCGGCGGCCTGTGGGTCGGCCGGCTCGATGCTTTGCGTCAGCGTGGCGGCGCTGCGCTCGAGGACGCTGCGCCACAGCGCGGCATCCTGCGCCACGCTGTCCGGCGGTGGCGCGGGCAGGGCCGCGTCGAGGCTGCTCACCAGCTCGCCCTGCAGCAAGTCCACGCCGCCGGTGGCGAGTTCGGCCGGCGCTTCTAAACCGCTGCCCAGCAGTTCGCGCAGGCCGGTGTAAAGCTGCTGGGCTGGCGCTAGGGCGAGGAGGCTGCTGCGCTCGTACAGGCGCAGCGCGCGGCGGATCAGGTCCAGTGCCCGCCCGGGGTCGGGCTTGCCGCTGCCGGCGGCGGCGCGCGACAGCAGGGCCGCGCTGTTGAGCACGTACCACAGCAGCGGTGCGCAGCGGTCCAGCATGTCGGCGTAGTCGACGACGATCTGGGCATCTTCCTGCATGGTGGTGTCGAGGGTGCCGGCACGCACCAGGCTCAGGCGCATCCGCGCGCCCTCGAACGAGGCCCAGGGCGGCGACAGATCCAGCACGCGGAAATTGGCCAGCGCCTCCAGCGGCATGCGGCCGTTCCAGCCCAATTTCTGCATGGCCTGCGTCACCAGCCGGGTGAACGCGCCGACCCGCTCCAGGTGGGTGGCCCATTCGCTCAGCCGGCTGGTGTCCAGCGCGTTGCCGGCCATATCGAAGCGGCGCTTGTAGCTGTTGTTGCCATTGCTGGTTAGCACGTCGATGCCGGTCGCCAGGGTGTCGCGCAGGTAGCCCTCGGGGTCCAGGCCCTGGTAGTAACTCAGGAAGTCGGCTTCGGTGGTCACCAGCGGCGAGCACATCCAGTCCATCAGGCGGGCCGACCAGTCGCACAGGAAGTCCAGCCGCGCCCTGTCCTCGGCGCGCTTCTCGTCGAGCCGGTGGCCCAGGCGCTGCAGATGTTCCAGCAGGGCCGCGCGGCCCTTGGGCTGGCTCGGCGAGGGCCAGGTGGTGAGCGGGCTGTCCCACAGCTCGGCCAGGTGGTACAGCGCGTCCAGGAGCATCTGCTGCTGCTTGGGCTGGGCCAGCAGCCAGTCCTGCACCGGGCTGCGCCCCAGCAGGTACTCGATCAGCATCTGCATGGCGATCGGCACCGCATGGCGGCGCTCGCGCAGCTTTTCCATGCCGGCCAGATTGGGCAGGCGTACCAGCCCCTGGTCGCTGAACTCCAGCAGGCTGCGCTGCACGGCCAGGGGTTGCAGGCGCGCGCGCTGCAGGATCAGCAGGGTCAGGTGGCGGCGGTCGGCCTTGTCCGTCTGGTCGAGGGGCTCCGCCTGGTCCGACACCAGCACCTTGGTGAGGTAGTCGCGCCAGTCGGCGGGCGGGATCAGGTGCATCAGGCGATGCGAGAAGAAGGACGAGCTCACCCCCAGCGGTTCGCTCTGGATGTGCTGCTCGATGGCGTAGAACTGGCTGCGGTCGGCCAGGAAGCAGAACACCGCGCGCTCGGCCACCTGGTCCTTGAGCTGGCTGGCGATCTTTCCGATGTAGTCGATCAGTTGCGAGCTGTCCTCGGGGGCCAGCTTGTCCAGCTCGTCGACCAGGATCACCGGGGCGAAGCCCGCCTCGCGCAGCCAGCGGAACAGCACCGGCAACTGGCGCTTGAGCGTTTTGAGGCTGAGGTCCGGGATGAAGGTGCTCTCCACCGCCTGCTTCTGCGAGCGCTGCCGCGTGCTCGACAGGCTGACCGCGAACAGGCCGGCCACCGCCGCCAGCAGCGCCGCTGCCGGGGTGCCCAGGTTCTGGCTCAGGGCGGTCGCCCCGGTGAGCCCGGCCGCGCTCAGGCCCAGCACTGCCGGCAACCAGTCGGCCGCGTTCGACTTGCCGCCCACGCTGGCCTGCACGTCCTGGATGTGGCTGGTGGAGTCTGTCTGCTTGCGCTGGAACTGGCCGGAGATGCGACGGTAGGCATCCACCACCCCGGCCAGGGCCTGCAACTCGTTGCAGCCCTTGGCGCCGCGCTGCCAGGGCACGTCGTGGCGCATCACGCCGGCGACCACGCCATCTGGCAGGGCGGCCCAGTAGTCGCGCAACTCGGCCAGCGAGGGGTGATCCTCGAACAGGAGCAAGGGCAGCTGCGCGCTGCGCTCGGCCAGCTCGTCGAGATGGGCCGGCGACAGGCGCTTCTCGGTACGCAAGGCATCGCAGCGCTCGCGGTAGAAATGCGTCAGCCACCATACGAAGGAGCGGTGGGTCCGCAGGATCACCTGCTCCAGCAGCACCTCGCTGGCGCCGGGCTGGCTGGGTGCGGGCGCGGGCTCGGCCAGGGTGGTCTCGACCGAGCCCTCGGCGCGCTTCTCGGTGATGCGCAGACGGGTGGTCTCGCCGCTCTTGGGCTTGTCGACCCACAGGTCAGGCCCGTGCAGCGAGATCAGCAGGGGTTGCAGCATCTTGCCGGCATCCTTGCCGATGCCCTGTACCACGCTGCGCACCAGGGTCGTCTTGCCGCCGCCGCGGGCGGCACCGATCAGGAAGGAGCGGCCATTGATCTCGCCCTTGCAGTAGCGCTCGATCTCACTTCGCAACAGGCGGGCGGCCGGCGAACCGGCGACGATGGCCTCTGGCGCCGGACGGTCCGCCGTGGCGGGCGTCAGCGTGGCCTCGGCATAGGGCTCGGGTGGCAGTTGCAGGCGCAGCATGCCGGCCTCCCCCTACTTGCCGGCCGACTTGCTGCTGTCGGTCTTGGCCGGCTCCGCCGCCGGCCGCGGGTTGAGGATCGCCAGCGCGAGGCTGGTCAGCAGCACGGCGAAGATCAGCACCCCGGCCATCGCCATCAGGGCCGGCGAGCAACGCCAGCCGCCCAGCCCCGCGCCCAGCCCGCCCCACTGGCTGCGCAGGCCAAAGCCGCCGCGATGGGTGGCGAACAGCCAGACGAGGCAGATCACCAGGCCGCCGCCGAGGGCATAGGTGGTGATCGTCACCGTCAGCGTACCCGCCTGCTCGCGCGCCGCGGCGGCTGCCGACTGGCTGGTCGGCGGGGCGCTGGCCGCGGTCGGCGCGCTCTGTCCGGCGGTGTTCGTATCGGCGGCCTGTGTCGGCAGCCCCGCCAGCAGGCCCAGGCACAGCATCAGCAGGGCCACGCCGGCCCGCAGCATCTCTCTCTGTCGCATTGGCGTTCTCCCGCGCCTCCCTGACCGCTTCACTATAGGAAGCGCGCGGGCCCTTGGCGTAGCCCTTACCCCATCAGGCAGTCAGGCAAGAAAAAGCCCGGCACATGGCCGGGCTTCCTGCGGTCGCGGCGACAGGCGATCAGGTCTTGCGCGTATCCACGCTCAGCGCGGTCGAACCGCTGCTCACCAGCAGCAGGAAGCCACCGGCCATGGCCAGGTTCTTCAGGAACATGATCATCTGCATCTGGTCGGCGAAGTTGCTGTGGAAGATCACCGCCGAGACCACCGAGAAGAAGGCCAGTGCTGCCGCCACCAGGCGGGTCTGGAAGCCGACCACGATGGCCAGACCGCCCACCAGCTCCAGCGCGATGGTGGGCCACAGCAGCAGGGTCGGCACGCCCATGGCTTCCATGTAGCCGGCGGTGCCGGCAGGATTCATCAGCTTGCCGAAGCCGGAGATGACAAAGATGAGGGCCAGCAGGATGCGGCCGGCGAGGTGGGTATAAGCGTTCATGATGGTGGTGCCTTTCGTTCTGTCGGGTGGTGGAGTCCGTCGCCCGGGGGGCCGGATGACATGGACTGAATCCTAGTCATGGCTTATTCCGGGATAAAGACGGCTTTCGACAAATGATTGTTGCTCAAATAGCAACAGTCGATCAGGGCGCCAAAAAAAACGGCCCAGGTCATGGGCCGCAAAATTACTCATTGGAGACGTCACATCCCGGCACGATGAGAACCGGGATGGAACGTGCGATAACCCGCTCCGCGAAACGGCTCAGGTTGGTTCGGACACTATACGAATTAGCATGGAGGCTCAAGCGCCGGTGCCCCGCCGCGGGTTGGCCAGCGTGATGCAGCACACGACACGAGCCTGCGCCTCAGGCCGGCGCGACGGGCGCAGCCTCGTCCGGCGGCGGGGTCACCAGGGCCAGCAGCCGCGTGCGCGCGTCGTCGCCCAGGCGATTGAGCATGGCCAGCAGCAGCCGGCCGTCGATCGGGGTGATGTGGGCCGAGCGCGCCAGCTTGGCCGCCTCGTCCGAAAACCCGTCGGGGGCGATCAGGAAGGCCTTGGGCACCGCGTTCTCCACCATCACCCGCAGCAACTCCTCCACCTGCCGCCGCTCGATCGGCTGGCCATCGCTGGCTTTGCAGCGCACCAGGCTGGTGGCCTCCTCGCCTTCGTCCTGGTACAGGCGCAGCATCAGACCGCCCCAGGCCTTTTGCGGGCAGGCATCGACGCGGATGCCCTTCTCCCGGTAGAAGCCTGCGGCCAGCATTTCCAGCCGCGTGGGCGGCAGACCCTGCAGCATCGCAGGCGTCCATTGTGGGCCGGGCTCGACGGACTCGACCGCCTCCTCCTCGGCGGCGAAGAGCACCATCTCATCCTCTTCCCGTGGCTGACGCAGGACGCGGAACAGGGCGATCGCCACCAGCACGAAACTCAGCGCGCTGGCGATGAACTGCACCAGATTGGCTCCATGGCTATGGCGTGTCAGCAAAAGCGGCAGCGCCAGATAGCCCAGCACGAATACGCCCAGCGCACGCAGCGCCGCACTGCGCCAGGCATTGCCGGCAAACAGGACGACCAGGTTCAGATCAGATGGCACCGCAGCATTCCCCCGAGGCAGATCAGCCGACCGATTACACCATTTGCCGCCGGCTGAGCTGATTTTGCGCCCATCCGGCGACGAAATGCGCCCGCCTGCTTCCGGAAGGCGCCCACCAAGCGTCGCCGCTCCGCCGGAGCGGACTACACTGCGGACATCTCCGCCTCATGGAATGCACACCGTGGCCCGCGACACCCCAGTTCCAGCCTTTCTCGCCCTGTTGCTTGCCCTGCTGGGGGCGGCCGTGGTTGTGTGGGCCGCGCGCCAGGCGGGCGACGTCCTGCTCGAGCGTCTGCGTCCGACGCCGCGTCCCGCTGTCGTGCAGCCCGCCCTGCCCGCCGCGCAGGCCGACGAGGCGCAGGCCCAGCGCGAGCGCCGCGCACGTGTCCAGGCGCAGGAAGAGGCGATCGCGGCCGAGAAGCAGCGCCGCGAAGCCCAGCGCGCCGCCGTGCTGCAGGCGCGCGAAGCCACCATTGCCGCCGAGCGGGAAGAGGAGGCACGCAAACAGGCGGCCTGGGAGCGCTTCTACCGTCGGCCCAAGAAGTGCGAATCGCCGCCGGACAACGCGACCCTGGTGGAGTGCAGCAATCACTACCTGCGCGAGCAGCAGCGCTTCGAAAAACAGTACGTGGCCAACAAGCCCTGAGCGGGCGGAGAGCCTGCTTTGGCAAGGCGCCACGGGCTTGCCCATTGGGGCAGGCGGGCCGCTCGGGCGTGTTACTGTGCCGTCTGTCATACTCTTTGCTAGCCTCAGGGGGTACTCTGCGGCTTGGAGCGGTTCGTTCTTGGCCCGAAAATTGCGGGGCTGAGCCGCCTCTTGCACCCATACCGAGTCCGAATCGATGAGCGTCGTGCCGTCCCGTAACCTGCAGTCGATCGATTTCGCCCAGGCCACGCAATGCCTGGCCGCCCTGCGTGCACTCAATCCGACCGATACCGACGACACCCAGGTCGCCCTGGGCCAGTTGCTCGCTGGCATGATGGCGGCGCCGCCGGACCCGCTGTCGCATATCCAGGTGCTGGAGGAAATGCGCACCACGCTGGACTTCGTCCAGGCCCAGGGCGCTTTGCGCTACGCCTCGCGCCCGCTGCCACCGGCCGGCAATGAAGAGGAAACCCTGCAGCGCGTGATTAACCTGTGGTCCGACATGGCACGCAGTTACGCGCTGGCAGCCCATCGCGCCGCGCTGGACCCGGCCTTCGCCGACCGTCGTGCGCTGGTGACGCACCGTCGCATGCAGTACAGCGTGCTGACCATGATCGAATACTTCCGTGCCCGCCGCGAGATTCCGCCGGGCCTGTGGCGCGGCCTGCACGGCCAGTTCCAGGCGGCCGAGCGTGCCGGCGTGGCGGACGTGCGCGTGCCCGACGTGCTCAACGAGGTGTGGGGCGCGCAGAGCACGCAGGAGTCCTATGTCTCGATGCTCCTGGTCGACGCCGCCAGCCCCTATAGCCGGACGCCGCGCGAGTTCGTGTGGCTGATCCGCTGGTCGCAGCGCTTCGCGCCCTATTGCGGTCTGCTCAAGGAATTCGGCGCGACCAAGTCATCCATCTATTGCCTCGATCCGGATGCCGACCATGGCCTGCGCCCGGCCGGCCTGCTGACCCCGGACGCCAAGCTGCGCGGGCTGGAGACGCAGAAGCTTGCCTCCCACATCCAGGCCGTGGTGTCCCAGCTCAAGAAGGGTGTGGCCGCGGCCTCGCTGGGCCTCGGCGAGGACTGCGTGCAGCCGGCCTGCGCGCGTCTGCTGGTCTCGCTGTACCGCCCTTGGGGCCTCGCCTCGGCCGGCCGCAAGTTCCCGCGCCGTTCGCTGCGCGGCCAGGTCAAGATCGCCACCGACCCGCTGGCCATCGCCTTCTTCATCGACGGCCGCGAGTTCACCCAGCCCACCGACGTGCGCCGCAGCAGCTTCTCCGACACCCAGGTGTTCCGTGCCTTCGACCGCGTCGAGTACGACGAGAGCGAGGCCAGCCTGCAGGAGCGCGCGCTGCAACTGGGCTATGTGCTGGAGACCTGGGACATTTCCGACCAGTCGGTCGCTGGCTACCGCCTGACCCGCCGCCGTGGCGAGTCGCGTGTGGAGCATCGCCAACTGGTGGGCCTGCGCAACGAGGGCAGCGAGAAGATGCTGCTGGCCGAGTTGTCGTGGCTGCAGTACCAGCAGAACGGCGCGCTGTCGGCCGGCGTATCGCTGATGCCTGGGCCGGCCCAGGTCATCGCCGTCAAGCTGCTGCTCAACGAGCGCACCAATCGCGAGCGCTATCGTCTGGGCTTCGTGATCCCGGCGGTGCCGGCCATGAAGACCGAGATGTCACTGGTGGTGCCGGCCGGCTGGTTCCTCGCCGACCGGCGCGTCGAGGTACGCGGCGAGACGATCTGGAACGCGCGCATGATCAAGCTGCTGTCGCGCGGCTCCAACTTCGACCGCGTGTACTTCGTGCGCGAGGAAGTGCCGGAAGCGAATTACTGAGGCTTGCTGTCGGCCGGTCGCAGGATGCGGCGGGCCGGGAAACGCACCGCGAAGCGGCTGCCGCGCCCGGGTTCGCTGCTGATCTCCAGGCTTGCTTGATGACGCGTCAGGATGTGCTTGACGATCGCCAGCCCCAGGCCCGTGCCGCCGGTCTCGCGTGAGCGACCGCGATCCACGCGATAGAAGCGCTCGGTCAGGCGCGACAGATGCTGTGGCTCGATGCCGATGCCACTGTCTTCCACCGCAAAGCAGGCGTCGTTGTCGCGTACCTGCCAGATCAATCGGACCTCGCCACCCGCCGGGGTGTAGCGCACCGCGTTGCTGGCCAGGTTGGCGAAGGCCGAATGCAGCTCCTTGTGACTGCCGATGATGGTGGCGGCCGGGCCGAGGTCGGTGCTGATCCGGTGGCGGCCGGCCGACAGCAGTTCGGCATCCTGTTGCACCGCGCGTAGCAGGCCCTGCACATCGACCTGCTCTTCTTCGGGTTGTGGCCCGCCTGTCTCCAGTGCCGACAAGGCGAGCAGATCGTCGATCAGGCGCTGCATGCGTCCCGATTGGTCCAGGGCGAGCCCGAGGTAACGTCGTGCGTCCTCGGGCGGGAAGTCTTCCAGTCCGTCCTGCAGCATCTCGATGAAGCCGCTTACCACGGTCAGCGGTGTCTTGAGTTCGTGCGAGACATTGGCCACGAAGTCGCGTCGCATGTTCTCCAGGCGTTCGATCTGGGTCACGTCGCGCGACAGGATCATGCGCTGGTCCTCGCCGAAGGGGATGAGCTGGATCGACAGGGTCAGCCCTTCGCGCCGCACCGGGCGGAACAGGAAGGCCTCGCCCTCGCGCCCGGACTCGATGTGCTCCACGAAGTCCGGCTGGCGCACCAGGTTGGTGATCACCGACCCGACATCGCGCTCGGCGTCGATCGAAAAATGTTCGGCCGCCGCCGCGTTGGCCCATTCGATGATGTGATGGCGCGACATGTACACCACGCCGTCCGGCATCGCCTGGCTGGCTTCACGGAAGCGGGCCAGCGCCTGCGACAGGCGTTCGCGCTGGTCGTAGGCCTGGCGCACGCGGCGGCTGATGCTGGCGAAGATGAAGTTCCATAGGCCCAGGGCGCGCGGCAAGGGGGTGCCGACGGGCTGACCGGCCCAGCGCACCAGTTTGTCCAGGTTACGCAGGTGATACAGCGTGACCCCCAGCAGGCAGGCGATGACCAGCAGCAGCGCCCAGGTCAGGCTCAGCAGCGGCCACGCCGCGGCGAAGATGGCGACGAGCAGGACGGCCAGCAGTGCGGCAGCGCTCCAGATGACTCGACTGGGGTGAATGGCGGACTCCCTTGGGGCTGGGTCAGTGTAGACGGCCGACGGGCCCTCTAAGCGGAGCGCAGCATACAGCCTGGCGGTTGCCGTCGTGTGTCGAAGCCGTGGTTCAAGTGGCCGTGCTGGTCATCTCGGCCGAGAGGCGATAGCCACTGCCGCGCACGGTCTGGATCAGGCGATCATGCTGGCTGGGCTCCAGTGCGCTGCGCAGGCGGCGGATGTGCACGTCTACCGTGCGTTCCTCGACGAAGACATGGTCGCCCCACACCTGGTCCAGCAGTTGGGCGCGCGAATGCACGCGCTCGGGGTGGGTCATCAGGAAGTGCAGCAGGCGGAACTCGGTCGGCCCCAGGTTCACCGCCTCGCCGCGGGCCGTCACCCGGTGGGTGCTCGGGTCCAGGCGCAGGCCGCTGACCTCGACCGCATCCGAGGTGGCTTGCGGAGCACGGCGACGCAGCACGGCCTGGATGCGCGCGGCCAGCTCGCGGGGCGAGAAGGGCTTGGTGATGTAGTCGTCGGCGCCGGTCTCCAGGCCCAGCACCTTGTCCTGCTCTTCACTGCGTGCGGTCAGCATGATCAGCGGGATGCTGCGCGTGCGCTCTTCGTTGCGCAGGCGCCGCGCCAGTTCGATGCCGGAGGCGCCGGGCAGCATCCAGTCGAGCAGGATCAGGTCCGGCAGCGCCTCGCGCACGATGCGCTGGGCCATCTCGGCGTCACCGGCGCGCACCACGGTGTGGCCGGCGCGCGTGAGGTTGGCAGCGATCAGTTCCTGGATCGCGGGTTCGTCTTCGACAAGCAGAATATTGGCCGGCATGGTGTGGGCCTCCGAAATCGTTCCGGCGGAGTCTATGACTGCATGATGACGCTTTTATGACGGGTCATGGTACTGAAACACGTGTCCGCGCGGCGGCGGGTTTATCATGCTGGCCGAGCCCCCGCAGCGGGGCATGGAGCCCGGCATGTCACAGTCCCCCGAATCGCCTTATCCCCTGGAGATCGTCGTCCACAAACAGTCGCGGGAGCTTGAACTCGCGTTCTCCGACGACCTGCAAGGACGGCTGAGTTTCGAATTCCTGCGTGTCCATTCCCCTTCCGCCGAGGTGCGTGGCCACGGCGAGGGGCAGGCGGTGCTGCAAACCGGCAAGCGCGATGTGAATCTGCTGGGCGTCGAACCGGTGGGCAATTACGCCGTGCGCCTGGTGTTCTCGGACGGTCACGACTCCGGTCTCTATACCTGGGACTACCTGCATGGGCTCCTGCGCGAGCGGGATGTGCTGTGGGCGCAGTACCTGGCCCGCCTGGAGGCGGCCGGTGCCAGCCGCGAAGTGGCGACGCCAGCGGCACCCAAGTCCACGCCCTGCGGCAAACATTGAAACGGAAGCGCACGACGATGAGCGACAAGCACACCCATTTTGGCTACGAGACCGTGGCGGAAGAAGAGAAGGCCGGCCGCGTGGCCCAGGTCTTCTCCTCGGTCGCGGGCAATTACGACATCATGAACGACCTGATGTCCATGGGCCTGCACCGGCTGTGGAAGCGCTTTACCATCGAGATCGCCAATGTGCGGCCCGGCCAGCGCGTGCTGGACGTGGCGGGCGGCACGGCCGACCTGTCGCTGGCCTTCGCCAAGCGTGTCGGCGAGACCGGCGAGGTGTGGCTCACCGACATCAACCACGCGATGCTGGCGGTCGGTCGTGACCGCGTGACCGACAAGGGCCATCTGCTGCCGGTGGCGCAGTGCGACGCCGAGAAGCTGCCCTTCCCGGACAACTATTTCGATCTGGTGACGGTGGCCTTCGGCCTGCGCAACATGACCCACAAGGATGCCGCCCTGGCCGAGATGCGGCGCGTGCTGCGCCCCGGCGGGCGCCTGCTGGTGCTGGAGTTCTCCCACATCTGGAAGCCGCTGGCGCCAGCCTACGACCTGTATTCCTTCAAGGTGCTGCCATGGCTGGGCGACAAGGTGGCGAAGGATGCCGACAGCTACCGCTACCTGGCCGAGTCGATCCGCATGCATCCGGACCAGGAGACGCTCAAGAGCATGCTCGAAGCGGCCGGTCTCGCCCGCGTGGAGTACTTCAACCTGGCCGCCGGCGCGGTGGCCCTGCACCGCGGCTACAAGCTCTGAGGCGGCTTGCGCACGGGGGCCTGTAGCGGCAACTGCAGGGTGAAGCTGGCACCCGCCCCGGGCTCGCTGGTGACGCTGATGCTGCCACCCAGGGGCCCGGTCACCACGTTGAACACGATGTGCAGGCCCAGGCCGGTTCCGCCCTGGCCCAGGCGGGTGGTGAAGAAGGGGTCGAAGATGCGTGCCTGGATGTCGTGGCTCATGCCCACGCCGTCGTCGGCCACCACCAGGCGCAGGCCTTGTGCTCCCTGCGCGAAGCCGGTGAGCGTCACCAGTCCGCCCTGGCCAGCCGGGAAGGCATGCGTCACCGCATTGAGCACCAGGTTCATCAACACCTGATCCAGCAGGCCGGGATAGCTGTCCAGCTCCAGCGCGGGCACGTCGTGTTCCACCCGTACGCGGGCACGCCGCAGCGTAGGCTGCATCATCGCCACTAGGTTGCCCACCAGTTCGTCGAGACGGAACAGCCGCCGTTGTTCGCTGCTGCGATCCGCCGCCACCTGCTTGAAGCTCGCGACCAGGCTGGCGGCTCGGCTGACGTTGCCGTGGATCATCGTACACGCCTCGATGACGCTGGCCACCGCCTGGCGCCATTGCGTGCGGGTCAGCTGGCCCTCGCGCTCGCGCAACTGGCGCGCCAGGTCTTCCAGCGTGGTGGCGGCCAGCATGGTGTTGCCCAGCGGTGTGTTCAGTTCGTGTGCCACCCCTGCGACCAGCGAGCCCAGGGCGGCCAGCTTCTCGTTGCGGATCAACTCCTGCTGGGTGCTGCGCAGGGTCTCCAGAGCCGTCTCCAGCGTGTGGTTGGCCGCTTGCAGGTCGCGCGTGCGCTCACCCACGCGTTCCTCCAGCGCCTGGTTGAAGGCAGCCAGGCGGGCATGGCTGCTGCGTCGCTCGGCGGCGTCGCGCAGCAGGCCGAACAACAGGAGGCTCACGATGCAGGCGAGCAGGATATAGGCCGGGCGCGCCCAGGGCGGCGGACGGGTCGCCGCCGCCCAGCCGGCCAGCGGTACCACGCCGATCTCCCAGAGGCCCCCGGGCAGACGCAGTGTCATGCTCACCGGCTGGCGCGTGAACACGGCCGCGTCGCCGAAGAAAACCTCGCCCCGGCTGCCCAGCCCGTCGCGCCCACGCAGGGCGATGCGGTAGTCGGCGGTAGTGGTCGACAGCGCGGCGTTGCGGCGCAGGGCATCCCAGTCGATGACCATGCTCAGCAGACCCCAGTAGCTGCCGTCGCGGTTGAACACCGGGGTACGCGCGATCAGGCCGAGTCCGCCCTGGACCAGCTTGAGCGGGCCGGCCACGAGGGTGCTGCGGGCATCCATCGCACGCTGAACCGCAGGCCATTGATCCGCGTTGCCGGGGTAGTAAAGCCCCAGCACGCGTTCGTTGCCCTTCAGGGGATACACCCAGGCCACGCGATTGGCCGGTGCCACAGCGATGTTGCGCACGTTGCGACCGGTGCGGTGCAGGGCCTCCAGCATGGGCACGATATGCCGCTCGTCCAGTTGGGATTCGACGCTGCTGACATAGGCCACCAGGCCGCTGACCAGGAAGAGCGTGCTGTTGAGTTCGGTTTCGAGGCGGCTGCGCAGATTGGATGCCTCGGCCGTGGCCAGTGCGGTGGCGGCCTGCACGCGGCGTGAGCGGTCCAGTTGCACGATGCCCTCGCCACACAGAAGCAGCAGGAGCAGCACCGCCGCGCTCAGCAGGCGCATGCCGCGCGTCTCCATGGCCAGCCGGCCCAGCTTGCGCAGGGGCGCATGTAGGCCGTGTCCGGCAGTACCTGGAGAGGGGCGTGTCAGATCCTGTTCCGCCATGTTGTTGCTGCAATGCGCAAGTGCTAAGGACTATTACGTTCGCCCATGCGCTGGCTTGAGCCCGACTTGCTGTTAGGATGCGATCGCCTGCAGGCGCAAGCCATTCAACCGGGCTGTTGAACCTGTACCCTCGATCCCCATCTAAGCCCATGGCGTCGCCTTTTCGTGCAGGCGCCATCACATGGAATACGGAGTCCTCTCGATGATCAAGCACTGGATCCTGGCCCTCTTCGTGGCCGTCAGCGGAAGCGCCCTCAGCGTGGGTGAGGCCGAGGCCAAGCGCCTGGGTGGCAGCAAGTCGATCGGTATGCAGCGCCAAGTCGCCCCGACGGCACCCAAGGCGCCCGCCGCCGCGCCCCAACAAGCCGCCCCGAACCAGGCGGTCAAACCTGCCACACCGACCACCCAGCCTGCCGCGGCACAGAGTGGCTGGCGCAAGTGGATGGGCCCGCTGGCCGGTCTGGCCGCCGGTATCGGCCTGGCCGCCCTGTTGTCGCACCTTGGCCTGGGCGGTGAGTTTGCCGGCTTGCTGCTGGCGATCCTGGCTGTCGTGGCGGTGATCTTCCTGCTGCGTCGCTTCATGGGCAACCGTGGCCAGGCCACAGCGCGCGAGCCTGCCTACGCCGGCGGCGTGTCGTCCTACCAGGCCCCGGCGGCGCGTGAGGCCGTGAATTCGCCTCCGCTCGGCGCGGCGCCGGTTGAAGCAACGCCGGCTACCGCTTCGCGTATCCCGGCCGATTTCGATGCGGCTGGTTTCGCCCGCCAGGCCAAGGTCAATTTCGTGCGTCTGCAGGCCGCCAACGATGCTTGCAATCTGGACGACATTCGCGAGTTCACCACGCCCGAGATGTTTGCCGAGATCAAGCTGGCGATCGATGAGCGTGGCTGCAAGCTGCAGAAGACCGATGTGATTCAACTCGATGCCGAGGTGCTGGAAGTGACCGAGGAGGCCGCGCGCTACGTCGTGAGCGTGCGCTTCAACGGCTTGCTGCGCGAGGAGGCCGACAGTGCGCCGCAGGCCTTTGACGAAGTCTGGCACCTCAGCAAGCCGGCCGATGGCAGCCGTGGCTGGGCCCTCGCGGGCATCCAGCAGCTCAACTGAGCGCGATGCTCGAACGCGCGCTGCTGAGCCCCGCGTTGGGCGCGGTGAACCGCATGCTGGCGGAGCAACCCGCCTTGCGCGCGGAGCTGGGCCAGCATGCCGGCAAGCAGGTGGTGCTGTTCGTGGGCAGCCTGCCGCTGCGCATTGCCGTCGGTAGCGGCGGTGTGTTGGAGCCGGGCGAGGAGGCGCGTCAGCCTGATGTCGAGGTGAGCCTGCCTGGCGCGGCCCTGGCGCGCGCGCTGGATGGCCTGGACGCGGTTCAGGCGCAGGCGCGGGTCAGCGGTGACGCCGGTCTGGCAGAATTACTGCCGCGCCTGGCGAACAGCCTGCGGCCCGACATCGGTGGCTGGCTCAGCCCGGTGCTGGGCGACATCGTGGCGAACCGTGTGGAGCAGGGCCTTACTGCCCTGTCTGCGGCGGGGCGGCGCGGCCTGGACGGCCTGAGTGCCAATATCGGCGAATACCTGCGAGAAGAAGCACGCCTGGCGGTCAGCAGCGCTGAAGGGCAGGCACAGCGTGCCGAGCTGGAGCGGCTGCGCGCGGACCTGGCACGTGTCGAGTCACGTGTGGCGCGGCTTGGTGGAGGATGATGCCGGGCCGAAGCCGGCAATGAAAAAGGCGCCCGAGGGCGCCTTTTTCATTGAACCTGCTTGCGCGAATCAGTGCCCGCGCTTGCGCAGCGATGCGATCGCATGCAACTGGCCGATCGCTTCCGCCAGTTCCGACTGCGCCTTGGCGTAGTCGATGTCCGACTTGCGGTTGGCCAGGGTTTCCTCGGCGCGACGCTTGGCTTCCAGCGCCTTGGCCTCGTCCAGGTCGGCGCCGCGGATCGCGGTGTCGGCCAGCACGGTGACCAGGTTCGGTTGCACTTCCAGCAGGCCGCCAGCGACGAAGACGACTTCCTCTTCGACCTGGTTCGGCACCTTGATGCGCACGGTGCCGGGGCGGATGCGCGTGAGCAGCGGGGTGTGGCCGGGCAGGACGCCCAGCTCACCCGATTCGCCCGGCAGCGAGACCAGTTCGGCGAGGCCGGAGAAGAGCTTCTCCTCCGCGCTGACCACGTCTACGTGTACGGTCATTGCCATGATGTATCTCCGTGACAGGCGCCGGACGATCACTCATCCGGCGCCATTCCGCCTTACTGCAGCGTCTTCGCCTTTTCGACGGCCTCTTCGATCGTGCCGACCATGTAGAAAGCCTGCTCGGGCAGGTTGTCATAGTCGCCATTGACGATGCCCTTGAAGCCCTTGATGGTCTCCTTGAGCGGCACGTACTTGCCGGGCGAACCCGTGAACACTTCAGCCACGTGGAAGGGCTGCGACAGGAAGCGCTGGATCTTGCGTGCGCGGGCCACCAGCAGTTTGTCTTCCGGTGCCAGTTCGTCCATGCCCAGAATCGCGATGATGTCGCGCAGTTCCTTGTAGCGTTGCAGCGTCTGCTGCACGCCACGCGCAACCGCGTAGTGCTCTTCGCCGACGACCAGCGGGTCGAGCTGGCGGCTGGTGGAGTCAAGCGGGTCGACGGCCGGGTAGATACCCAGCGCGGCGATGTCACGCGACAGCACGACGGTCGAGTCCAAGTGCAGGAAGGTGGTGGCTGGCGACGGGTCGGTCAAGTCATCCGCGGGCACATACACGGCCTGGATCGAGGTGATCGAGCCGACCTTGGTGGAGGTGATGCGCTCCTGCAGCTTGCCCATTTCTTCCGCTAGCGTCGGCTGGTAGCCCACGGCGGAGGGCATACGGCCCAGCAGCGCGGACACTTCGGTACCGGCCAGGGTGTAGCGGTAGATGTTGTCGATGAACAGCAGGATGTCACGGCCTTCGTCGCGGAACTTCTCGGCCATGGTCAGGCCGGTCAGCGCCACGCGCAGACGGTTGCCCGGGGGCTCGTTCATCTGGCCGAACACCATGGCCACCTTGTCCAGCACGTTCGACTCCTTCATCTCGTGATAGAAGTCGTTGCCTTCACGGGTGCGCTCACCCACGCCGGCGAACACCGAGAGACCCGAGTGTTGCTTGGCGATGTTGTTGATGAGCTCCATCATGTTCACGGTCTTGCCCACGCCGGCGCCGCCGAACAGGCCGACCTTGCCGCCCTTGGCGAACGGGCACACCAGGTCGATCACCTTAATGCCGGTTTCGAGCAGGTCGATGGAGGGCGACAGCTCGTCGAACTTGGGCGCTGCGGCGTGAATCGGGCGCAGCTCTTCGGAAGCGATGGCGCCGGCCTCGTCGATCGGGCGGCCCAGCACGTCCATGATGCGGCCCAGGGTGCCATGGCCGACCGGCACGGAGATGGCCGCGCCAGTGGCGTTGACCTTCATGCCGCGACGGATGCCGTCCGACGAGCCCATGGCGATGGTACGTACCACGCCATCGCCAAGCTGTTGCTGCACTTCGAACGTCAGGCCAGCTTCGACCAGGGCGTTCTCTTCCGAGGCGTCGAGCTTCAACGCTTCATACACTTTCGGCATCGCATCGCGCGGGAACTGGATGTCCACCACGGCGCCGATACACTGAACAACGGATCCTTGACTCATTGTCATTTCCCCAATAGCTAAAACTTAAACCGCGGCGGCGCCGCCGACGATTTCCGAAATTTCTTTCGTGATCGCGGCCTGACGGGTCTTGTTGTAGACCAGCTGCAATTCCTTGATGACGTTGCCGGCGTTGTCCGACGCGGCCTTCATCGCCACCATACGCGCACTCTGTTCCGAGGCCATGTTTTCGGCCACGGCCTGGTACACCAGGGTTTCGAGGTAGCGCAGCAGCAGATCGTCGATGACCGACTTGGCGTCCGGTTCGTAGATGTAGTCCCAGGACGTGCTGGGCGTGCCCAGCGAGTCGCCCGCGAGGGGCAGCAGTTGCCGCAGCTTGGGCTCCTGCTTCATGGTGTTCACGAACTGGTTGTAGGCGATGTAGATGGCATCCACGCCGCCCGCCAGATATTCGTCGATCAAGGCCTTGACCGGCCCCACCAGGCGTTCCAGGTGAGGCGTGTCGCCGAGATGCGTGACGCTGGAGATGACCTTGGCACCCATGCGCTGCATGAAGCCGAGCCCCTTGTTGCCGATACAGGTCAGCTTGAGCTCGCTCACGCCCGAGTCTTGCCACTCGCGCATGCCATTGACCACCACGCGCAGCAGGTTGGTGTTCAACCCGCCGCACAGCCCCTTGTCCGTCGTGATGAGGATGATCCCGATCTTCTTGGGATTCTCCACATGCTTCAGGAAGGGGTGGGTGTAGTCGGTGATCTGGGCGTGCGCCAAGTGGGCCGCCAGGCGTGCCAGGGTCACTGCGTAGGGACGCCCGGCGCGCATGCGGTCCTGTGCCTTGCGCATCTTGCTAGCCGCGACCATCTCCATGGCCTTGGTGATCTTGCGCGTGTTCTGCACGCTCTTGATCTTGGTACGGATTTCCTTTCCACCAGCCATGCTGTGGTCCTCCGTCCGATTAGGCCCAGGTCTTCTTGAACTCTTCGATGGCGGCGGCGAGTTGCTTTTCGCCATCCGCGTCGAGGTCCTTCGACGTTTCGATCTTGTCCGCCAGCGCCGCGTACTTGGTCTTCACGAACTGTTGCAGCGCGGACTCGAAAGCCAGGGCTTTGGCGACAGGCACATCGTCAAAGTAACCCTTGTTGACGCTGAACAGCGTGACGGCCATGTCGGCCACCGACAGCGGGGCGTACTGGGCCTGCTTCATCAGCTCGGTCACCAGACGGCCACGCTCCAGTTGCTTGCGGGTCGCTTCGTCGAGGTCGGAGGCGAACTGCGCGAAGGCAGCCAGCTCACGGTACTGGGCCAGGGCCAGACGGACACCGCCGCCAAGCTTCTTGATGACCTTGGTCTGCGCCGCACCCCCCACCCGCGACACCGAGATACCGGCGTTGATGGCGGGGCGGATACCGGCGTTGAACAGGTCGGTTTCCAGGAAGATCTGGCCGTCGGTAATCGAGATCACGTTGGTCGGCACGAAGGCGGACACGTCGCCAGCCTGCGTTTCGATCACGGGTAGCGCGGTCAGCGAACCGGTCTTGCCCTTGATTTCACCGTTGGTGAACTTCTCGACGTACTCCTCGTTCACGCGGGCAGCGCGTTCGAGCAGACGGGAGTGCAGGTAGAACACATCGCCCGGATAGGCTTCGCGGCCCGGCGGGCGGCGCAGCAGCAGCGAGATCTGGCGATAGGCCCAGGCCTGCTTGGTCAGATCGTCATAGACCACCAGGGCGTCCTGGCCGCGGTCGCGGAAGTATTCGCCCATCGTGCAGCCGGCGTACGGCGCGATGTACTGCATCGCGGCGGAGTCGGAGGCCGAGGCGGCGACGACGATGGTGTATTCCATCGCGCCGTGTTCCTGCAGCTTGCGCACCACGTTGGCGATGGTCGAGGCCTTCTGGCCCACCGCCACGTAGATGCAGATCATGTTCTGACCCTTCTGGTTGATGATCGCGTCGACAGCGACGGCGGTCTTACCAGTCTGGCGGTCACCAATGATCAGTTCGCGCTGGCCACGGCCGACCGGCACCATGGAGTCGACCGACTTCAGACCGGTCTGCACCGGCTGCGACACCGAACGACGCCAGATCACGCCCGGCGCGACCTTTTCGATCTTGTCGGTCAGCTTGGCGTTGATCGGGCCCTTGCCGTCGATGGGCTGGCCCAGCGTGTTGACCACGCGACCGATCAGTTCCGGACCCACCGGCACTTCCAGGATGCGACCGGTCGTCTTGACCTTGTCGCCTTCCGAAATGTGCAGGTAGTCGCCGAGCACCACCGCACCGACGGAGTCGCGTTCGAGGTTCAGCGCCAGACCGAAGGTGTTGTTGGGGAACTCCAGCATTTCGCCTTGCATCACGTCGGTCAGACCGTGTACGCGGCAGATACCGTCGGTCACGGAGACCACGGTACCTTCGTTGCGGGCGGTGGCCGACAGTTGCAGGTTCTGAATGCGACTCTTGATGAGATCGCTGATTTCAGAGGGATTGAGTTGCATTTTGAATGCTCCTAATTCTGTAGGGCGGCGGCCATGGCGGCGAGCTTGCCACGCACCGAGGCGTCGATCACTTCGTCACCCACTGCGACGCGCACGCCACCGATCAGCTCGGGATCGAGCTGGACGACCAGGCGAAGCTTCGATTCGAAGCGCGCCTCGAGGTCGGACTGCAGGCGCGAAAGCGCCGCGTCATCGAGGGCGAAAGCAGAGGTCACGATGGCGTCACGAACACCTTCGTGCGCGTTCTTGAGCTGCTTGAACAGGTCGCGGATCTCGGGCAGGACGGCGGCGCGCTGGTTGGCCACCAGGACGCGCACGAGGTTGTCTTGCTCGGGGGCGAGCGTGATACCGACCGACTCGGTCAGCAGACGGATTGTCTGCTGGTCCGACACGTCGGGGTTGGCGATGCACTCGGCGGCGGCCGGGTCGATGACCACGGCAGCCAATCGCTCGAGCGCGGCCATCCAGGCATCCAGCGTGCTGTTCTCGCACGCCAGGGCAAACACCGCCTCGGCGTAGGGACGCGCGAGGGTGACGTTTTCAGCCATGGCTTACTTGAGCTCCTGTTTGAGGGTACTCAGCAGCTCGGCATGGACCTGGGCATTGATCTCGCGGCGCAGGATGCGCTCGGCACCGGCAACGGCCAGCTCGGCTACCTGGGCGCGCAGGGCGTCCTTGGCTTGCTGGGCTGCCAGCGCGGCTTCGGCTTCGGCAGCCTTGCGGGCTTCCGAGACGATGCGAGCGGCTTCGGCACGGGCGTCCTCAACCAGCTGGGCGGCTTGCTTCTCAGCGCCAACACGCAGCTCGGCGCCGGATTCGCGGGCCTTGCGCATTTCTTCCACCACCTTTTTCTCGGCGATGGCGAGATCCGTCTTTGCCTTGTCCGCCGCAGCGAGCCCGTCAGCGATCTTGCTTGCACGTTCGTCGAGTGCCTTGACGATCGGTGGCCACACGAATTTCATCGTGAAGAACACGAACGCCAGGAACACCACGATCTGCGCAATGAAGGTTGCGTTCAGATTCACGGCAGGTTCCTTTCCTGATATTTGAGTGTGAAACGTTCAGGAAAGGCTTACTTCAGGAACGTGGAGGTCGCGAACCACAGAGCGATACCGGTACCGATAATGAACGCGGCGTCGATCAGGCCAGCCAGCAGGAACATCTTGACCTGCAGGGCGTTCATCAGCTCGGGTTGGCGAGCGGAGGACTCCAGGTACTTGCCGCCCATCAGCGCGATACCGATACAGGCACCGATAGCACCCAGACCGATGATCAGACCGCAAGCCAGCGCGACGAGACCGTAAACTTGTTCCATGACAGCTCCTAAGTAAGTAGTGAGTAAGTGAAAAAGTGGGGGTTGAAACGAGACCGGTGAATCAGTGACTTTCGTGGGCCTGGCCGACGTACACCAGCGTCAGCATCATGAAGATGAAGGCTTGCAGCACGACCACCAGGATGTGGAACACCGCCCAGGCGAAGCCGGCGACGAAGTGGCCGAAGAACAGCAGGATGCTGGGCAGGTTGGCGCCGGTCCAGGCCGCGCCCATCAGCGCGATCAGCATGAAGATCAGTTCGCCGGCAAACATGTTGCCGAACAGACGCATGCCGTGCGAGATCGTCTTGGCGGAGAACTCGATGATCTGCATCGCGAAGTTCACCACGCCCAGCACCACGGCCAGCAGCGGGTTCTTGCTGGAGCCGAAGGGAGCGCTGACCAGCTCGTGTGCCCAGCCGCCGGCACCCTTGATCTTGACGTTGTAGTACAGGCAGATCAGCAGCACCGTGAAGGACATGCCCATGGTGGCGTTGATGTCGGCGGTCGGCACCACGCGCATGTAGGCGTGGTGGGGGTCGTGGCCCATGGCGCCGTAGATGGCGGTCCAGGCGTTGGGGATCATGTCCAGCGGCAGGAAGTCCATGGCGTTCATCAAGAACACCCACAGGAACACGGTCAGGGCCAGCGGGGCGACGAACTTGCGCGACTCGGCGCTGTGGATCAGGCCCTTGGCCTGGTCGGCGACCATCTCGACGAGGATTTCGACCGCAGCCTGGAAACGGCCCGGCACGCCGGCTGAGGCACGGCGCGCGGCCAGCCACAGCACGAAACCGCCCAACACGGCCAGGAAGGCGGCCCAGAAGACGGTGTCGTAGTTGATGAGGCTGAAGTCGATCAGATTCTTCTGAGCGGCCCCAGTGCCGTTGAAGAAAGTCAGGTGGTGGGCGATGTATTCGCCGGCACTCAGCGTGTGCTGTTCAGCAGCCATGTCAGGGTTTCACCAAAAAAGCCAAGAAATTCGCTTGCAGGGTGATGAACAGACCCATCACCACCGCACCCCAGTGAGCTTCGGGATACAAAAGCCTCACTGCGATAAGTATTCCCACCACTGACAGCACCTTGACCGCCTCGCCAAGCACGAAGGTGCTCACGTGGGTCGGTTCCGCACGGTGCGAGACCAGGCTCAAGCGCCATGCAAACCAGGCTGTCGGTACTACACAGGTCGCGCCTCCCAGCACGGCCGACAGGGCCGCTCCGCCACCCCACAATGCACCGCACAAAAGACCTGCAAGGCCAGCCAGGAAGAACTGGAGCTTTATTACCTTGTACATAGGGTCTTGGGGGCACGGAGGGGCACAGCAAAAAGCCCCGGGATATTAGTGTTCCGAGCGTTTTCCGTCAATCATTTGCGTACCGTCAAGGCGCGCTCTGCGGGATTTCCTGGAGCGCCTCCTTCAAGCCTGACAACTACTCATTTGTATGACGCAAAACATATCGCATTGCAGCAGGCACGGGAGGACTTTGGGCGTGGTAGAGCGGCAAGTCTTGACCTGAAGCAAGCGGGCAAACAACGAGGGCCCCTCAAGGGGCCCTCGTGTGTACCAAGGCGCAAGTACTGGTTCAGTTGGACACGGTGTTGTATTCCGCCAGGAAGGGCTCGACGGGGTTCTTCTGGCCACCGGGGTACAGCGTGGCCGGGTTCTTGCCTGCGTTGGTCAGAGCCGTCCAATAGGTCGCCGAGCTGTAGTGCACCAAACGATATGCGGCGGCCGTGGTGGTGTTACCCCAGTCAGCCCAGGGTGTGGTCGGGTTGATGTGGGCACCGATGCGGGAGTTGAGAATGATGACCTTGCCAACCGTCTCCAACGTCACCAGTTTGACGCTGCCGCCCGCTGGACTGCTGGGGTTGGTGCAGGTCGTGCCGCCCGATGCGATACCGCAGTCACCCGTGGTCGGAGAGTTGGTCGAGCTGTTGGTGGCGTCGATGACGACAGAAGCGCCATAGCTCGGGGAGTACGGACTGGCCCGTACGCCCTCGAACCATTGGCGGCCCAGGAAGGTGCCGGCCGTGCCGGAGGCGGCTACGCCCAGGCCGTCGCTGGTGAAGTCACAGTCGTTGAACACGAAGCCGTAGGTGGTGTTGTAGTTGGTGCTGGGTGCGGTGGCGTACACCGAGCTGCTGCGTGCGCCGAGCGACTTGATCGTGCTCTTGTTGAAGTAGATCGTGGCGCGCCCGAAGATGAAGTCCACGTCGCCCTCGATGTGCGACTTATTGACGAAGGCGCGCACCGTCTTCGCGGCAGCCGAGGACTTCGAATAAAACGTGTCCTGGTGGCCCAGGAAGCGGCTGTTTTCGATCTGCACCTTGTCGGCGCCATCAATCAGGAAGGCGACCGCCTGGTGGTTGCCGGTCGGGCATTGGCCGGCGCTATTCAGCGTGCCGGAGCAGGTGCCACGGTTTTCGTTGTAGGTGTTCTCCAGCGTCAGGTTCTTGAGCTGGAAGCCCGCATTCTTGGTCCACACCATGGCCGAGCCGCTGGTCCCGATGGTGCCGGTGCCGCGTACCGACTGCACGTCGTACATGGCCTTGATGCTGGCGTCTACGCCGGCATAGGCGGCGCCGAATTTGGTCACGTACTCGTTGCCAGGCATCCCGGCGTCGATGGCGGCGGCGATCTTGGTGTTGGCGGCGTTGCTGTCCTTGGAGAAAAGGGTGATCGGTGCGCCGAGGGCGGGCACGTACACCAGCTCGTTGTAGGTGCCGGGCTTGACCTCGATGTAGATGCGCGCAGTCGAGCCCGATGCCGTGGTGTCGACGACGGCCTGGTTGATGGCGGCCTGGATGGTTTTGAATGACTTGGCCGTGTTGGCGCCGAGTGCTGCATCTACCGTGTAATTGGCGGTGCCGGAGATCGTGCCGGTCATGCAGGTGTCGGCCAAGGGATCCCAGGGGTCATTGGTTTCCGCTCCGGCCGTGCCGGTCTTGGCCAGTACCTTGGCATAGGTATAGTCGGCGGCCTGGGTGCCAGTCAGCACGGGGCGCGTGGCTGATCCGGTCACCGCCGTGCCGCCGCTGGAGCTGGAGGAACTGGAGGAGCTGGCGGCTGCGCAGGTGATCGTATTGAGCGGCGTGCTGCCGCCGGAGGAGGACGAACTGCTGGCCGCCGTGTCGTCATTACCGCTGCCGCCACAAGCGGTGGCGAGGAAGGGAAGGACCAGCGCGGCCAAGAGGCCGGGCAGGGCGAGGCGAGGATGTTGGCGCACGACTTTGTCTCCTAGGAATGTTATTTGAAATATCTTGCTGCCGCCGCATTCTGGGAAGCGTGCCGGAGAATGCATAGTTCTGTATCGCTTTTCTCGCTGTATGTGATTTATGAACAATAGACGCTTGACCAAAGAGACGAAGTGTCTAAACATATCGACATGAGAAAGACATACTCACGCGCGATTCCGGCCGAGTGGCGGGCCATCTCCAAGGTGTTTGAAGCCCTGGGCGATGAGCACAGACAGCGCTTGCTGCTGAGTTTCGAGCCAGGAGAGCGACTCAACGTCGGGCAACTGGCGGAGCTGTCGACGCTGGCGCGATCCACCGTTTCACATCACCTGAAGGTGTTGCGAGAGGCCGGAGTGCTGCGGCAGGAAAAAATCGGCAAAGAGGTGTACTACTGGGTCAACAAGGCTTTTCTGCAGGAGGCCTTGGGTAATGTGCTGCAGTACCTGCGGGACCAAGCCTGAGTGACGGAACCTAGCGTTCCGTTTTCTTTCACCCAACGCGTCGAAGTTCATCGAAATGAGGAGAGCGCAATGAGAGGGAGAGCCCGTGTCCTGGCCCTGGTGGCATGGCTGGCCTGCAGCTTGTCGGTGGCGCCGGTGTGGGCCTTGCAGCGGGCCGAGCGAGCGGAGTTGGCGCGCACGCTGCAGGTGGGTGACGTGGTGTTCATCCAGGTGCCCTGGCTTCTGTTCCGCAAGGTGGGCGAGGCGACCGGGAGTTGGACCAATCATGTGGGCATCGTGGTGGACACCTCGGGTGCCGAACCCGTCATCGCGGAGAGCCGCTTGCTGCGTGCGGGAACCGCTCCCCTGTCCGATTTCGTGGAGCGCTCGCAGGATGGCCGATTGGCCGTGCGCCGCCCGACAGTCGCGTTGACGCCAGGACAGCAGGGCGCCATCGTGCGCGCAGCCCGGGCCCGCTATGGCCGCTGGTATGACACGGGCTTCGATCTGCACTCGTCGCGTCAGTTTTGCTCGCGCTTTGTGTACGAGGTGTTGCGGGAGGGAACGGGCCGCGAGGTCGGGCAGGTGCAGCGCTTCTCCGAACTGCTCGCGCAACGCCCGGCAACCGATCAGCAGTTCTGGCGCGTGTGGTTCTTGGGCCGCATTCCTTGGGATCGGCAGACCATCACGCCGGCCAGCCAGTTACACAGCCCAGCTCTTGAAACCTATTTCGATGGTTACGCCACCCAATCATGAAAGCCTTGTTCAAGCTTGCTCTGCGCCAGATCGCTCGCCTGCTGTTCCGCATTGAGATCAAGGGGATTCCACGGGTCGATGCCGCGCGCCTGCTGGTGATCGCCAATCACGAGTCCTTCCTCGACGGCCTCCTGCTGGGCCTGTTCCTGCCCCTGGATGCGGTCTTCGTGGTGCACACCACGGTGGCGCGCAATCCCCTGTTCCGTCTCGTGCTGTCCCTGGTCGACTACCTCGCGGTGGAACCAGCCAATCCGATGGCGATGAAGAAGGTGCTGCGTCTGGTCGAGTCCGGTCGGCCGGTGGTGATCTTCCCCGAGGGGCGGCTGACGACAACCGGAAGCCTGATGAAGGTATATGACGGGCCCGCCTTCATCGCCGCGCGGACCGGCGCCACCTTGTTGCCGGTGCGCCTGGACGGCGCTGCACGCAGCTATTTCTCGCGCGTGTCGGGGCGCTACCCGCGCGCCCTGTTCCCCCGCATCAGCTTGCACTTCCTGCCGACGACGGCATTGCCGATGCCGGAGGCCGCCACCGCCAAGGAGCGCCGCCGCAAGGCGGGTGAGCGCCTGCGTCGGTTGATGCAGGAGATGATCTTCGCGTCGCGCCCGGAGCACACGCTGTTCGACGCGCTGCTCGATGCGATCGAGATCCACGGCCGGTCGCAACTGCTGGTCGAGGACATGAAGCAGGTCGAGTACAGCTATCGCGACCTCTTGAAGATGGCCTTGATGCTGGGCCGCCTCGTGGCGCGTGAGAGCGTGGCCGGCGAGCGCGTCGGTGTGCTCCTGCCCAATCTGGCGCCGACCCTGGGCATGGTGTTCGGCCTCACGGCTCAGGGGCGCGTGCCAGCCATGCTCAACTACACCGCCGGTGTGGATGGCATGCAGGCCGCCTGCACGGCGGCGCAACTCAAACTGATCGTCAGCTCGCGCGCCTTCGTGGCGCAGGCCAAGCTCGCCGACAAGCTGGACGCGCTGCAAGGCGTGCGTATCGTCTATCTCGAGGATTTGCGCGAACAGGCCACGCTGGGCGACAAGCTGTGGCTCATGCTGTGGGCGCTGCACTTCCCGCGCTGGGCAACCCAGCATGCCGACCCGGAAGAGGCGGCGGTGGTGCTCTTCACCTCGGGCTCCGAGGGCAAGCCCAAGGGCGTGGTGCTGTCGCATCGCGCCTTGCTGGCCAACGTGGCGCAGATCCGCTCGGTCATCGACATCTCGGTAGACGACAAGATGCTCAACGCCTTGCCGCTGTTCCACTCCTTCGGCTTGACCGGCGGCGCCTTGCTGCCCGTGCTGAGCGGCGCCAGCGTGTTCCTGTATCCCTCGCCGCTGCACTACCGCGTGATTCCCGAGCTAGCCTACGACCGCGGCTGCACCGTGATGCTGGGCACCAGCACCTTCCTCGGCAACTACGCCAAGTTCGCTCATCCCTATGACTTCCACCGCCTGCGCTATGTGATCGCGGGCGCCGAGAAGCTGTCGGATGCGGTGCGCGGCACCTGGTTCGAGAAGTTCGGCATTCGCATCTTCGAAGGTTATGGCGCGACCGAGACTGCGCCGGTGCTGGCAGTGAACACCCCGATGGCCTATCGCACCGGCACCGTGGGTCAGCTCCTGCCGGGCATCCAGTCAAGCCTGGCACCTGTGCCGGGTATCGAGGGCGGCGGCATCCTGCATGTACGCGGCCCCAATCTCATGAGTGGCTACCTGCGTGTCGACAACCCGGGTGTGCTGCAGGCGCCGTCTTCCTCGGTGGGCGAGGGCTGGTACGAGACCGGCGACGTGGTCAACATCGACGCAGACGGTTTTGTGCGCATCGTCGGCCGCGTCAAGCGCTTCGCCAAGGTAGCCGGCGAGATGGTGTCGCTGGAATCGGTCGAGAAGCTCGCGGTGCAGGCCGCGCCCGGCGCGCAGCATGCCGCCAGCACGCAGCCAGATGCGGCGCGCGGCGAGGCCGTGTTGCTGTTCACCACCGATGCCACGCTCACCCGCGAAGCGCTGCAGAACACTGCACGCAGCGGCGGCTGGCCGGAGATTGCCGTGCCGCGCAAGATCGTCGTCGTGCCGGCGCTGCCGCTGCTGGGTACCGGCAAGACCGACTACGTCACGCTCAAGCAATGGGCCGAGCAGGCCTGATCCACCGGAGTCATTCATGGACATGCAACACCGATTGCACACGCGCTTTGCTGCCCTGTGCCTGATCCTGGCGACCAGCCTGCTGGCCGGTTGCGCGAGCTGGAACCAGAACGCCAACCAGAAGCAGACCGGCAGCATGGTGGAGTACCTGTTCCCCAACAACAGCAACGCCAGCATGAAGCCGGAGGCGAGCACCACGCTGCGACTGCCGCTGCGGGTCGGGCTGGCATTCGTGCCGTCCAGTAATTGGTCGCGTGACGCACTGCCGGAGGCCGAGCGCATGCGCATGCTGGGCCGCGTGCGCGATGCCTTTGCCTCGCAGACCTTCATTGCGGGCATCGAAACCATTCCCACGAACTACCTCGCGCCCAAGGGTGGTTTCGCCAACCTCGAACAGGCGGCGCGTATGTTCAACGTCGACGTGATCGTGCTGCTCTCCTACGACCAGGTGCAGTTCGCCGACAACAACATGTTCTCGCTGCTGTACTGGACCATCGTCGGTGCCTATGTGGTGCAGGGCGACCGCTACGACATCAGCACCATGCTGGACGCCGCCGTGTTCGACGTGCAGAGCCGCAAGCTGCTGTTCCGCGCGCCCGGCGTCAGCCAGGTCAAGGGATCGGCAACCTTGAACAACTTCAGCGAGCAGGCGCGCAATGCACGCCTTGAGGGCTACTCCAAGGCGCTTGATGCGCTGATCCCGGAGCTGGATCGGCAACTGGCGGACTTCAAGACACGCGTGAAGAGCGGTGCGGAGAAGACGGTCAAGGTCGAGTACCGCGCGGGCTCCGGTGGCGGGGCGCTGGATGCGGTGGGCCTGCTGGGCTTCGCGCTGCTGGGCGGCGTGGCGATGGTTCTGCGTCGTCGCCTGCGCTGAGCGTTTGAGACGGCAATGTCCTGCTCACGCCTGCCCTGGATCGGGCTGCTCCTGTCCCTGGCCTGCCTGCTGCCGCTTGCGGGCGGCGAGGCCGGGCAGCACGCGCTGGCCTTCGTGCGGGTGCGGGACGGTATCGGCGGGGCGCTGACGGCGCAGTTCTCCCATTGGGGCACCTGGCATGCGCTGGGCAACGCCATCGTGTTGCTCGCCTGCGGTTGTTACCTGGAGCCGCGCCTGGGGCATGTGCGCCTGGCTCTGTTCAGTGCGCTGGTGGCCCTGCTCGGCGCGGCCTGCGTGCTGTGGTGGGCGAAGGATCTGGGCGAATACCGCGGCGCCTCGGGTCTGGCAAGTGGCTGGCTGAGCATGGCCCTGATCGAGTTCAGCCACGTGCGCTCGCGCGGGGGGCGTTTCGTCCTCGGGTTGTGCGCAGGCCTGCTGTTCAGCCTGTCGGCCTGGCTGGGTGTCGGCTCCGGCGTGCTGCCGACCGGTGTGCGCCCGGTGTGGGAGCTTCATCTGCTGGCGGCTGTGCTGGCGGGGGGGATGGCTGGGCTGTGGCACAGGATGAGCGTACCGGCTTCCCCTCTCCCACTTGTGGGAGAGGGGCCAGGGGAGAGGGCGAAGTGAGCGAGGTGCTATTGCGAGCGAAGTCGTTGCGACGTCGTTCCACTGACGCTGAAAAGGCGCTTTGGTATCACTTGCGTGCCCGTCGTTTTATGGGCTTGAAGTTCAAACGGCAGAAACCGTTCGGTCCATATATTGTTGATTTCGCTTGCGTCGAGTACGGTCTGATCATTGAACTAGATGGCGGGCAGCACGCGGAGCAAACCGAGTATGACGAAGCGAGAACGGCAAACCTGAATCAGTCTGGCTTTACGGTACTGCGGTTCTGGAATCACGAAGTTCTGCAGCAAATGAGCGAGGTGCTGGAGCGAATACGCATGTTCGTTATCGAGCAGCCCTCTCCCCCCGCCCCTCTCCCGCATGCGGGAGAGGGGAGCAATCTTTCTGACTACCCATGAGCACCGCTTCCTCCAATCTGCTGTCCCAGCGTCGCTTCGGTCCGTTGTTCCTGACCCAGTTCCTCGGCGCCTTCAATGACAACGTCTTCAAGAACGCCTTGGTGCTGATGGTGGCTTTCCACAGCGGCAAGATCCTTGGCATGGAGCCCGCCGTGGTGGTGCAGTTGGCGGCGGGGCTGTTCGTGTTGCCCTTCTTCCTGTTCTCGGCCATGGCCGGGCAGATCGCCGACAAGTTCGAGAAGACGCGCTTGATCCGCCTCATCAAGCTGGTCGAGATCGGCATCGCCACGCTGGGGCTGGTCGGCTTCGCCACCGCACATGCCGAGATGCTGTTGGCCGCGCTGTTTCTGCTGGGCTTGCATTCCACCTTCTTCGGGCCGATCAAGTACTCGATCCTGCCGCAGCATCTGCACTCGGACGAGCTGGTGGCGGGCAATGCCTGGGTGGAGAGCGGCACCTTCGTCGCCATCCTGCTGGGCTCCATCCTGGCGGGCGTGCTGATGGCCATCAAGCCCTGGGGCGCAACGCTCTCCGGCATCGCCTGTGTGATCGTCGCGGTAGCGGGATACCTGGCCTCGCGCTCCATTCCGCTCGCGCCGCCCAGTGGCGAGCAGCCACCGATCAACCTGAATCCCTTCAGCGAGATCTCCGCCAACCTGCGCATGGCCTACCAGAACCGCACCGTCTTCCATTCGATGATGGGCATCTCCTGGTTCTGGTTCTACGGCGCGATCTTCCTGTCGCAGTTCGCGCCCTTCGTGAAAGAGGTGCTGGGTGGCAACGAGCTGCTGGTCACCGCGCTGTTGGCCACCTTCATCATCGGCATCGCCCTGGGCTCTTTCCTGTGCGAACGCCTGTCCGGCAAGCATGTGGAAATCGGCCTGGTGCCGCTGGGCTCCATCGGCCTGACCGTGTTCGGCGTTGACCTGTGGTGGAACTGCCCGGCGGCGCCCATGCCCGGCATCGGGGTGATGGCCTTCTTCGCCGACCCGGCGCACTGGCGTCTGCTGCTGGACCTGGTGCTGATCGGCGTGGCGGGCGGTTTCTACACCGTGCCGCTCTATGCGCTGATCCAGGAGCGCGCGAAACCGGAGGAGCGCTCGCGCATCATCGCCGCCAACAACATCCTGAACGCGGCATTCATGGTGGTCTCGGCCATCTTCGCGGGCGGCGCTTTGGCGGCAGGCGTGACGATTCCGCAGATCTTCCTGATCACCGCGTTGATGAACGTGGCCATCGCGCTCTACATCTACAAGCTGGTGCCCGAGTTCCTGATGCGCCTGATCGTGTGGGGCCTGATGCATCTGGTCTATCGCCTGCGCACGCGGGGTCTGGAACACATTCCGCAGAGCGGCCCGGCAGTGCTGGTGTGCAATCACGTGAGCTATGTCGACGCCCTGCTGATCATCGCGGCGTGTCGGCGCCCGATCCGCTTCGTGATGCACCACAAGATCTTCAAGCTGCCGGTGCTGAACTTCGTGTTCCGCGAAAACCGCGCCATCCCGGTCGCCTCGGGCAATGAAGATCCGGCGCTGCTGGAGCGCGCTTACGACGAGATCGCGGCCGCGCTGGCCGAGGGCGAGCTGATCGGCATCTTCCCCGAGGGCGAGATCACCTATGACGGCGAAGTGGCCTCGTTCAAGGGTGGCGCCACCAAGATCGTGCATCGCACGCCGGTGCCGGTGGTGCCCATGGCCTTGCGCGGGCTGTGGGGCAGCTTCTTCTCACGCAAGGATGGGCCGGCCATGCGCAAGCCTTTCCGCCGCGGGCTGTGGAGCCATGTCGAGCTGGTCGCCGGCGAGCCGGTGCCGCCGGCCGACGTGTCACCCGCCGTGCTGCGTGAGCGGGTGATGGCCTTGCGGGGGGATATGCGCTGAAGTGTTGAGGGGGCGGCGCAGTTCTCACTGCGCCCTACGCTGACACACACGGCTCAATCGCCCATCGCCACGCCTTCACGGCGCGGGTCGGCGCCGCCGAACCAGCCAGCCGGTGTGCGCTGGATCGCTTGCAGGCCGCTGGTCTGCACGATCACACGCACCTCATGGCCACGCGCCTTGAGGGCTTCGATCAGCTCGGGTGAGGTGCGATCCTGCTCCAGTTCGGTGGGGCCGTTGCGTGAGCCGAAGTTGGGCAGGCTCACCGCCTGCTGCGCATCCAGCCCCCAGTCCGTCATCGCCACCAGGGTCTTGGCCACGTAGTTGATGATGGCGGAGCCCCCCGGCGAACCCAGCGTCATGACCAGTCGCCCGCTGTCGCGCTCGAACACCAGCAGCGGCGACATCGAGGAGCGCGGGCGTTTGCCGGGCTCCACCCGATTGGCGACCGGGCGGCCATTCTCTTCCGGCACGAAGGAGAAATCGGTCAGCTCATTGTTGAGCAGGAAGCCGGCCGCCATGATCTGCGCGCCGAAACCGTTCTCGATGGTGGTGGTCATCGAGAGCGCGTGGCCCTGCGCATCGACGATCGAGATATGCGAGGTGGAGGGCAGCTCCGGGCTGCGGTCATCCGCCCAGGCCATGCGCGTACCGATAGGGTCACCCGCATCTGCCCGCCCCATGCTGCGCGGCCCGATCAGGGCGGCGCGCTGGCGCAGATAGGCGGGCGCCAGCAGGGCGGCCCCGCTGCCGCCGGGCAGCGGGGCGAAGTCCGGGTCTGCCACGTAGCGTGCGCGGTCGGCGTAGGCCAGGCGGCCCGCCTCGCTCAACAGGTGCACCGCGTCCGGCGCCGGCTCCAGCCCGAAGCTGCGCATGATGGGCCGCTGCTGCTCAAGGCCGGATGCCGACAGCATGCCCAGCATCTGTGCGATGGCCAGCGGCCCGGACGAGGGCGGCGGCATGCCGCAGACGCGCCATTGACGGTGATCGAAGCACAGCGGTTCGCGCTCTTTCGCGCGGTAGTTCGCCAGATCCTGCGTGTTCAACAGCCCGGGGTTGCCTGCGTGGTTGCGCACGCGGGCCACGATCTGGCGGGCGAGCTCGCCGCTGTAGAAGGCCTCCGCGCCCCCCTTGGCGATGGCCCGCAGGCTCGCCGCGTAGGCGGGATTCTTCAAGCGCGTGCCGGCTGCCACCGGCTGGCCATCGGGCTGGAAGAACAGCGCCGCCGCCTGCGGATCTTCACGCAGCCGTTTGCTGTCCGCCCCGCGTAGCAGTGTCGCCAGCCGCGGGCTGACCACGAAACCTTCTTCCGCCAGTTGGATCGCCGGTTGGAACAGGCTCGCCCAGGGCAGGCGGCCGTGCTGGCGATGCACGAGCTCCAGCATGCGCAGCACGCCCGGCGTGCCCACTGAGCGCCCGCCCACCACGCCGTCCATGAAGGCCATCGGCTTGCCATCCTTGAGGAACAGCGTCGGCGTGGCCTCGGCCGGCGCCGTCTCCCGCCCATCGAAGGCCTGCACGCGGCGGCCATCGTGATGCAGCAGGAAGGCGCCGCCGCCTATCCCCGAAGACTGTGGTTCCACCAGCCCCAGCACCATCTGCACCGCGATCGCGGCGTCCACCGCCGAGCCGCCGGCCTTCAGTACCTGGTAGCCCGCGTCGGTCGCCAGGGGGTTGGCGGCGGCGACCATGAACTTCGTGGCAGACCAGCCCGGCTTGGGCGTGTAGCCGCTGGCGGCCTCGGGCGGCAGCTGAGCTGCAGGCGGGGGCTGGTAATGGAACGAGGGGCTGCTGACGCAGGCGGCCAGCAGCAGGATTATCAGGAAGCGGGGCAGGCGATGCATCGGTCATCCCTCATGCAGAGCCGCCCTGCGGCGGCTATCGGTTCAGCATAGCCGGCAAACCCAAGCAAGCACATCACCCCATTGGAAAGGGGGCTCGCCAGAATTCCCGCCCAAGATCGCTGAAGCCGGTAGGGGGCGCGTGATGCCACTGGCCGGGATCGGCACGCAGCGGTCACCTCGCTCAGTGGCGCAGCCCGGCAACCAGCATGGTGCAGCTCATCAGCAGTACCAGGGCGGCGAAGGTGCGCTGCATGAGCGCCGAGGGGAGTTGGTGTGCCAGGCGTCGCCCGACGACGAGTCCGAGTGTCGTTGACAGCGCAAAGCTGGCCGTCAGCGGCAGCGGAAAGTGAATGCCGTGTGCCAATGCGGCCATCGCGCCACCGCCGCTGACAAGCGCCATCACCAGGAGCGATGTGGCCACGGTGCCGCGTATCGAAAGGTGGGTGAGGCGGCGCAGCATGGGCACGATGACAAAGCCGCCGCCTACCCCGAACAGTCCCGTCATCATGCCGCTGGCGGCGCCCACGCAAGCCATGATGAAGGCGGTGGCCGCGGACCACAGGAAGCGCCCGGTCTGCGGATGGATGAGGCCGACGTTGCGCAAGGTTGGCGTGCCGTCGTCACGCATCGGCGCGAGCAGCATGCGCAGCGCCGAGACCAGGCAGATCAGCGCGAAGCCGAGCATCAAGGTGGTTTGCGACAGTCCCTCGGCCCAATAGATGCCCAGCGCCGAGAAGGGCAGGCTGGCCAGCGCGATCAATATGGCAGCCCGGTAGCGCGCGAGGCCTTGCCGCAAGCCATCGATGGCGCCGAGCGTGCAGCTGCTGCAGATGGCGATGAGGGAGATCGGCGCGGCTTCCTGCATGCGCAGGCCCAGGGTGGCGACCAGCAAGGGCACCGTGAGGATGCCACCCCCGGCGCCGCAGGTACCCATCAGCAGGCCGATCAGAAGTGCGCCGCACAGTGCGCTCAACATGATTGCGCCTCTCCGGGACTCACCCTCGATGCACGGAACTGGTGTGCACCCTGCACGAAGATCAGCGCTGCGGTTGAAATCGGTGCAGCGGATGGCGATCTGCCTGGCGCGTCGATTTCGACGTAAACAATTGTCTGCAATGGGTTTTTGGCAGAGCGGCGAAGCGGCGAAGTTGGTGGCATGGGGTTTGCTCGTCCTGACTCGTCATAACAAGTTGTCGTGGACGCAAGTTGCGTACCGCGACCGCACCCGACAGAGAGCTATATGAAGCAAACCAAGCCCAAGGCGCTTGGTGCGCAGGCGATCACACGTCTGTCGCCCCAACCCATGTACGCCCAGATCAAGGATGAGCTGCGTTCGCGCATCCTGGATGGCCGCTACACACCGCATGAGCGCCTGCCTTCCGAGAGCGAACTGATCGCGCTTTTTGGCGTGAGCCGCATCACCGTGCGCCAGGCACTGGGCGACCTGCAGCGCGAGGGCCTGCTGTTCAAGATCCACGGCAAGGGCACGTATGTATCGAAGCCCAAGACCTTCCAGGAATTGGGCCAGCTCGAAGGCTTTGCCGAGGCCATGAACAAGCGTGGCTTCGAGACCTTCAACCGTGTCGTCGCGCAGCGCACGGTGAAGGCGGCGCGCGATGTGGCCAGTCATCTGCAGCTTCCACTCAACACCAGCGTCACCGAGATTCGTCGCGTGCGCTTTCTCAACCGCGAACCGATCTCGCTCGACGTCAGTTGGTTCGAACGCGAACTGGGCGACCGCCTGCGCCGCACCGACCTCGCAAACCGCGACATCTTCTCGCTGATCGAGAACGAGTTCGGCATTCCGCTGGGCCGCGCCGAACTGCAGATCGAAGCCATGCTCGCCGACGAGACACTCGCCGGTCTGCTGCTTGTCGAGGAGGGCGCGCCCATCCTGCGCATGGAGCGTCTCACCTTCAGCGCAACCGGCAAGCCGCTCGATTACGAACACATTTACTACCGGGGCGATGCCTTCCAGTACCGCATGCACATTGAAAGACGCGCCGAGCGCTCACCCTGAGACAAGGCAGTCCGGCATATCGATAGACAGATTTCTTGGTTCGGCAACACGCGTCGCGACAGCAGGATGTCGGCGCAAAGGAGAAAGCCTCATGAACACTGTGGAATATGAAGTGGATGTGCTCATCGTCGGTGGCGGCACGGCCGGCCCGATGGCCGCTGTGAAGGCCAAGGAGCGCAACCCCAAGCTGCGCGTGATGGTGCTGGAGAAAGCCAACGTCAAGCGCAGCGGCGCCATCTCGATGGGCATGGACGGACTCAACAATGCGGTGATCCCCGGCCACGCCACGCCCGAGCAATACACCAAGGAAATCACCATCGCCAACGATGGCGTGGTGAACCAGGAAACGGTGTATGCCTATGCGAAGAACAGCTACCGCACCATCGAGGAGCTGGACCGCTGGGGCGTGAAGTTCGAGAAGGACGAGACCGGCGACTACGCCGTGCGCAAGGTGCACCACATCGGCACCTATGTGCTGCCGATGCCTGAAGGCCACCACATGAAGAAGGTGCTCTACCGCCAGCTCAAGCAGAAGCGCGTGGAGGTCACCAACCGCGTCATCGCCACGCGCGTGCTGCTCGACGAGAACGGCGCCGCAGCGGGCGTAATGGGCTTCGACTGTCGCACGGGCGACTTCGTGCTGATCCGCTCCAAGTCGGTGATTTTGTGCTGCGGCGCAGCCGGCCGTCTCGGCCTGCCGACCTCGGGCTATCTGTTCGGTACCTACGAGAACCCGACCAACGCCGGCGATGGTTACGCCATGGCGTACCACGCCGGTGCCGAGCTGGCGAACCTCGAGTGCTTCCAGATCAATCCGCTGATCAAGGACTACAACGGCCCTTCATGCGCCTACGTCACCGGCCCCTTCGGCGGCTACACCGCCAACAACAAGGGCGAGCGCTTCATGGAGTGCGACTACTGGTCGGGCCAGATGATGATGGAGTTCTACAACGAACTCTCCAGCGGCAACGGCCCGGTGTTCCTCAAGATGGACCACCTCGCCGAGGAAACCATCCAGACCATTGAGACCATCCTGCACAGCAACGAGCGGCCAAGCCGTGGCCGTTTCCACGAAGGGCGCGGCACCAACTACCGGCAGAAGATGGTCGAGATGCACATCTCCGAGATCGGCTTCTGCTCGGGCCACAGCGCATCCGGCGTGTGGGTGAACGAGAAGGGCGAGACGACGGTGAAGGGTCTCTATGCCGCTGGCGACATGGCCGCCGTGCCACACAACTACATGCTGGGTGCCTTTACCTACGGCTGGTTCTGCGGCGAGAACGCGGCGGACTATGTGGGCACGCTGGGCGAGCAGGTCGTCGACCCGGCGCAGATTGAAGCCGAGCGTGCGCGCATCGCGGCACCGCTGGGGCGCGTCGACGGCCTGCCGCCAAACCAGGTCGAGTACAAGCTGCGCCGCGTGGTCAATGACTACCTGCAACCGCCCAAGGTCACCCGCAAGATGGAACTGGGCCTGGAGCGCATCGCGCAGATCCGCGAGGACCTCGAACACATGTCGGCGCGCAATACGCACGAGCTGCTGCGCGCGATGGAGGTCTATCACATCGCCGACTGCGCCGAGATGGCCGCCAAGGCATCGCTGTTCCGCAAGGAAAGCCGCTGGGGCCTCTACCACTACCGTGTCGACTACCCACAGAAGAACGATGCCGAGTGGTTCGTGCATTGCCATCTGAAGAAGGGTGCGAATGGCGAGATGGAACACCTCAAGCGCGCCATCGAGCCCTATGTCGTGCCGCTCGAAGAAAGCGAGAAGAACGCCTACGACAAGCTCCGCATTCCGCGCCAGGCCGTCGCGGCCTGAACAGACGAAAGGATTGATCATGCCTCTTGCCGCCACCCTCACCAGCGTTCCCGTCGTCATCGACGAAGAGAAGTGCATTGCTCACAAGGGCTGCACGGTCTGCGTCGATGTCTGCCCGCTCGATGTGCTCGCCATCGACCTTTCCAAAGGCAAGGCCTTCATGAAGTTCGACGAGTGCTGGTACTGCATGCCCTGCGAAACCGACTGCCCCACCGACGCGGTGAAGGTGAGCATTCCCTACTTGCTGAGATAGCCCATACCCCGTCATTCCCGCTTCCGCGGGAATGACGGAGTCGAGACAAGACTGAGAGACCGGAACATGAGCCATCCATTCACCGAACCCAACAGCCTGCGCGCCCGCCTCGCCGACCCCGATCCCGAGGTGCGCCGCGTCGCCGTGCTCGACCTGCCCTACGGTGACGACGACGACTACATCGAGCTGCTCACCGCCGCACTGGCCGACGAGGCTGCCAGCGTGCGCGCCGAGGCCGCACATGCACTCGAAGGCGTGGAGGAAGAGCCTGTCGTTGCCGCGCTCGTGCCCATGCTCAAGGACCCGGACCACGCGGTGCGCCAAGCCGTTGCCGACACGCTGGCCGAACTCAAGGATTCGCGCTGGGGCAGCCTGCTGCTGGACATGGCCAGCGACGCCGAGCCAGGCGTGCAGGCCTCGGCCCTGCGTGCCCTGCGGGCCTTGCGCGTGCCCGAAGCCTTCGCGCCCGCGCTCGCCGCCAGCGCGTCGGACGATGCCGGCGTGCGCCGCGAAGCCGTGGGCGTGCTGGCCTACCTCAAGAACCCCGAGGCGCTGGGCCGCCTCATGCAGTTGGCAACCGCTGACAGCGAGGCCGAGGTACGCAAGGCCGCCGTCGGCGCAATGGGCTTTGCCGGCACCAGCGATGTCAGCCGTGCCCTTGAGGCGGCGCTGGCTGACAGCGTCTGGCTGGTGCGCGAAGAAGCGGCGCACACCCTGGGCAAGCTCAAGGCGGGCAGCGCCGTGGCCATGCTCATCACCACCATGCAGGACGACTACTGGCAGGTACGCGTCGCGAGCGCGCGTGCGCTCGGAAAGATGAAGGCCGTGGAGGCGCTGCCGGTGTTGTTGCAGGCACTGGGCCACGAAATGAGCAATCTGCGCAAGGAGGCGGCGATTGCGTTGGGCGGCCTGGGCGATGCGCGCGCGCTGCCGGCGCTGGAGGCGGCGTCGAATGACCCGGACCCCGATGTACGCAAGCTCTCACGACTGGCGGTGGCGAGCATTGCAGCGGCGCAAGGCGCCTAGGAATTCAAGTCCGCATCAATGCCGATGCGGAGGTGTGGCTATCAAGGTTGGTAGCGTGTTGGCAAAGGGAGAGTGTCATGGTGAGCAAATGGATCAAGCGTGTGAGTTGCGGGCTCACGCTGGTGCTGATGGCGGGCCTGTCAGTGAGCACGCAGGCGCAGCAGGAAGTCGTGGTGGGCATCGGTACCCAGAACACCACGACCAATACTGTGACGGGTGGCATCGTGCTCGAAAAACTGGGCCTGCTCGAAAAACACATTCCCAAGACCGGCAAGTACGCCAACATCAAGTTCAAGATCGACTGGCAGAACTTCACCTCCGGCCCCCCCGTCACCAACGGCATGGTCGCCAACAAGCTGCAGATCGGCATGATGGGTGAGTATCCCTTGCTGGTGAACGGCGCCACCTTCCAGGCAGGCACTGAAACGAAAAGCCGCTACATCGCCACGCTCGCATACAACCAGTTTGGCGCGGGTAACGGCGTGGTGGTGCACAAGGACTCGCCCTACTACCAGCTCTCCGACCTGAAGGGCAAGAAGGTCTCCGTGCCCTTCGGCTCCGCCGCCCACGGCATGATGCTCAAGGCCATGGAAGACCGGGGCTGGAAGGAAGACTTCTGGGAACTCTTCTCGCAATCGCCCGAGGTGGGCACCACCAACCTGCAGGAGAAGAAGATCGACGCCCACGGCGACTTCGTACCCTTCGCCGAGCTGCTGCCCTTCAAGGGTTTCGCGCGCAAGATCTTCGACGGTGTCGAGACGAAGCTGCCGACCTTCCACGGCGTGGTGGTGCGCGAGGACTTCGCCAAGCAGTATCCGGAATTCGTGGTGGCCTACCTCAAGGCCGTGATCGAGGCCAATGAGTGGGTGAACAAGAACCCCAAGGAAGCCGCCGAGAAGATTGCCGAGTGGACCAAGATCGACAAGGAAGTGGTCTACATGTTCCTCGGCCCGGCCGGCATCCATACGCTTGACCCGACGATCAAGCCCAAGTGGATCGAGACCATCAAGTACAACACCGGCGTGCTGCAACGTCTCGGACGCGTGAAGACCTTCGATGCCGATGCCTGGGTCGACGAGACCTACATCCGCCAGGCCTTCAAGGAGCTTGGTGGCGACTATGACAAACAGAAAGCCAGCTTCGCCGGCACCGAGGTCAAGGGCACCGATGCCTTCTGCAAGAAGCCCATCGCCAAGAGCATCGAAGCCGGCGAGGTGTGGCTCAAGAGTGGTGAGCTGACGGCCTACAGTTCGGCCGCCTGCACGCTGGGCGCGGTCAAGGCATTCCAGGCGGCGGGCAAACCCATCGGTGTGGCCTTCCTGTTCGACCAGAACCTCAACATCAAGCTGTTTGCCGAGCATGCCTTCTTCGCGGTCAGCGACAAGGATCCGAAGAGCCTGGTCATCGAACCCTTCCTGCTGAAGAAGGACGCCGAAGCGCACGCGACGAAGATCGGCGGAAAGGTTCTTGGGTACGACCAGGTATTGGCAGTGTTGAAGTAGCAGCGCGCTCGCGCAGCACCTGTCGGTGCTGCGCGAAGCCTGCAGGCAGACAGGGAGCACACGATGCTGATGGCACATCGAATCGAACAGGACGTCGCCGATACGGTGACGCAGTTGGCGGCACCGCCGATCGCAGCGCAGATCGGCACCACCCCGCCCGCAAGCGCGGCACAGAAGCTCAGTCAGCCAGTGCCGCGCAAGCTGCCCCTCATCCCACCACGCATGCTGCTGACCTGGTTCTTCGCTGCACTCTCGCTGTGCATCCTGATCACGGCGTGGCACTTCGCGGTCAAGTACCGACTGGACTTCTACATCCGTTTCAACAACATCCCTGCGCCGCAGGCCGTGCTCGAAGATGCCATGGCACTGTTCAGCAACTCGCGCTTCCATCGCCATATCGGGCTGAGCCTGCAGCGCATCCTGACCGGTTTCACGATCGCCGCCTTGCTGGCCATTCCGCTGGGCATGCTGATGGGTCGCAACCGCGTCGCGCGAGAGCTGGTGTTTCCCACGCTGGAAGTGCTGCGCCCCATCCCAGCCATTGCCTGGGTACCGATGTCCATCATGCTGTGGCCGACCAACGAGGTGAGCATCATCTTCATCACCTTCCTCGGCTCCTTCTTTCCCATCCTGCTCAACACCATCCACGGCGTGCAGGCGTTGGACAAGGTGCTGGTGCGCGCCGCGCGCTGCCTCGGCGCCAACCAGCTCGCCCTGTTCTGGCACGTCGTGCTGCCCGGTTCGCTGCCGCACGTCTTTACCGGGCTCACCATCGGCATGGGCGTGGCGTGGGTTTCGCTGATCGCGGCGGAGATGATCTCGGGCCAGTTCGGAATCGGCTACTTCACCTGGGAGGCCTACTCACTGGTGCGCTATTCGGAGATCGTGCTGGGCATGATCGTCATCGGCTTGCTGGGCCTTGCCTGCTCCGGCGTGATCCGCCTCATCGGCGGCTGGCTGATGCCCTGGGCTCACCGCACACAAATGGAGAACGACTGACATGAACGCCGCTGCTGTTGAAGCCGCACAGACAGGCTGGATCCGCGTCGAAGATCTGGTGGTGAAGTTCGCCACGCGCAGTGAGGAAGTGCTGGCTGTTGATCACGCTTCCATCGATGTCAAACCCGGCGAATTCGTCACCCTCATCGGTCCTTCGGGCTGTGGCAAATCCACCCTGCTCAACGTGGTGGCGGGCTTCCTCAAGGGCAGCGCGGGCAGGGTCACCGTCGATGGCGAGCCGGTCGACGGGCCCAGCGTCCAGCGCGGCGTGGTGTTCCAGCAATACTCGTTGTTCCCCTGGCTGACGGTGCGCAAGAACGTCGAGTTCGGTCTCAAGATGAAGGGTGTCGGCCGCTCGACACGCGAGGCCTCGGCCCGCACCCTGCTCGGCCTCGCCGGGCTGCTGGCCTTCGAGAATCACTATCCCGATCAACTCTCCGGCGGCATGAAGCAGCGCGTCGGCATCGTGCGTGCGCTGGCCACCTCGCCGCAGGTGCTGCTGATGGACGAGCCCTTCGGCGCACTCGATGCGCAGACACGCGTGGTGATGCAGGAGATCCTCACCAACATGTGGCAGAAGTTCCGCCTCTCGGTGCTGTTCATCACCCACGACATCGACGAAGCCGTGTTCCTCTCCGACCGCATTTACGTCATGACCGCGCGCCCCGGCCGCATCAAGGCCGAGATCAAGATCGAACTGCCGCGCCCGCGTACGGCGGCGATGACCTCATCACCCGAATTCATCGCTTACGTGCAGCGCCTGCGCCAGTTGATCCGCGAAGAGAGCCTCGCCGCGATGGGCTCGGAGCTGCAGCACGGCGGGCTCGGTGGCTTTGGCGCCGAGGTGGGGCCGGATGGTGTGCGCAGCATCGTCAGCGCATGAACCCGGCGCGCATCGCCTCAATTGAAAATCTCAGGCACGACGGCGAACTCGCTGTGGTGCTGGATGACGGCAGCCGTTACGCGCTGCCCTGGGCCAAGCTCCGCACGGCTTGCCGGTGTGCCGAGTGTGCGGCGGCGCGGTTGCGTGGCGAGGCCGCAGCAGATCGCTCTGGCGTCGAGCTGAGTCATATTGCGGTGCTCGGCAACGGGGACCTCAACCTGCATTTTTCCGACGGTCACCGGCGCGGTATCTACCCCTTGGCCTTCCTGCTCGAACTGGCCGGGGTGGCAATCAGCGCTTGAGCATCGCCCGCAGGCTGGCCAGTTTGGCCTTGGCGTCTTCGGCGCCCAGCGGCGGGGCGTCCTTGCCGGCGCGCTTGAGGCCGTCACCCATCTCCTCGATGAAGCGCGAGGGTTCCACGGTGTGCACCTCGCCCGCCATCTTGCGGCGCTCGCAGTAGGTGATGGTCAGGCTGCGCTTGGCGCGCGTGACGCCGACGTACATCAGGCGACGTTCTTCTTCGACGGTGTCGGCGTCGATGCTGCTCTGGTGCGGCAGCAGGCCTTCTTCGACTCCGACCAGGAATACGTGCGGGAACTCCAGCCCCTTGGAGGCATGCAGGGTGGCGAGCTGCACCGCGTCGGCGTCTTCATCGCCCTTGTCGAGCATGCTGATCAGCGCGACGGTCTGGGTCAGCTCCAGCAGGTTCTTCTGGTCTTCCTCGCCCTTGCGCGACAACCAGTTCACCAGGTCGCGCACATTGCTCCACTTGGTCTCGGCCTCGCGCTGCTCGCAGGTCTCCATCAGGTGCGCCTCGTAACCGATGCTGCGTAGCAGGTCTTCGAGGATCACGCCGGCCGGCTCGCGCGTGGCGCGGTGTTCCAGGCCGTGGATGAATTGGCCGAACTGGCGGACGATTTCGAGTTGGCGGTGTGGCACATGTTCATCTGCCCCATGCTCGAAGGCCGCCGCGAACAGGCTGATGTGACGCATGCCGGCGTACTTGCCCAGCGCTTCCAGCGTGGCGCCGCCGACGCCGCGCTTGGGCGTGGTGACGGAGCGGATGAAGGCCAGGTCGTCGTCGCCATTGAGCAGCAGGCGCATGTAGCTGAGGATGTCCTTGATCTCGGGCTTCTCGAAGAAGCTCTGGCCGCCGGACATGACATACGGGATCTTGTGGTTGCGCAGGTACTGCTCGATCAGGCGCGCCTGGTGGTTGCCGCGGTAGAGGATCGCGTAGTCGCGGAACTCGGTGCGGTGCTCGAACTTGTGGGTGGAGATCTTCATCGCCACCAGCTCGGCCTCGTGCTCGGCCTCGCGCGCGGCGACGATGCTGATCGGCTCGCCCATGCCGTGCTCGCTCCACAGCTTCTTCTCGAACAGCTTCTCGTTGTTGGCGATCAGCGTGTTGGCGGCGTTCAGGATGCGGTTCGAGCTGCGGTAGTTCTGCTCCAGCTTGATGACCTTGAGCTTGGGGTAGTCAACCTGCAATTGGCGCAGGTTCTCCACATCGGCGCCGCGCCAGGCATAGATGGCCTGGTCGTCGTCGCCCACTGCGGTGAAGGCGCCACGCACCCCGGCCAGGAGGCGCAGCAACTTGTACTGGGCGCGGTTGGTGTCCTGGTACTCGTCGATCAGCAGGTAGCGCAGCTTGCTCTGCCAGCGCTCCAGCGCCTCGGGCTGCGTCTCGAAGAGCTGCACCGGCAGCGCGATGAGGTCGTCGAAGTCGACCGCCTGGTAGGCGCGCAGGGTCTTCTCGTAGTCCGGGTAGAGCTTGGCGGCCAGCGAGCTGGCTTCGTCCTTGACCAGCTTGACGGCTTCGTCGGGCGTGATCAGCGCGTTCTTCCAGCCCGAGATGGTCCACTGGATGCTGCGCGTGGTGGCCTTGTCGGTATTGCCGGCGATCTCGTTGATGATGGCCAGCACGTCGGAGGAGTCGAGGATGGAGAACTGCGGCTTGAGGCCGACCAGCTTCGCTTCCTGCCGCACGATGCGCACCCCCAGCGCGTGGAAGGTGCACACGGTCAGCCCCTTGGAGGCGCCCCCTTCGAGCAGCTTGCCGACGCGCTCTTCCATCTCGCGCGCGGCCTTGTTGGTGAAGGTGATGGCGGCGATGTTGCGTGCTTCCATGCCGCATTCCCGCACCATGTAGGCGATCTTCTGCGTGATGACGGCCGTCTTGCCGCTACCGGCACCGGCCAGCACCAGACAGGGACCATCGAGATAGCGCGCGGCTTCGCGCTGCGGCGGGTTCAGCTTGGACAGCATGCGTGTGGGGGCGTGGGCGTTCTGGGGTGAGTCTGGCGGGGCGCCGGGGGCGAGCGGAAAGATTTTACCGGAGCACTCCGGGGGTCGCCCGTTCGTCCGCCTGTCGGATGGCGGATGGAATTTATCCACAGGCTCCCGCTGTTTATCCACAGCTTATGCGCAAAGTTATCCCGGCTTGCCGATTGTTGCGTAGGAAGTCGTCCGACACATGCTGCGGTGCAGCGCACGACAAGCCAATAAGGTCGATAAATTCATCAAAATCGGCCTGGCGTGGTGTGGATAAATCCCGGCTGGACGCGTCTGGCTGGCCTTTTCGGGCAGGTGCACATCGGGGCAGGACTTCTAAAGTAAAGCCATGTTGCGCCGCAATCCCCTCTCAATAACCCCGAGGGAGAAAAACGATGTTCGAATCGCCCATCAGCCGCACCTATATCGCCCGCAAGACCCAACTGGGCGCGCATACCGTGACCCAGCGCGACAGCGGCCTGCCCACCCATCTACGCCGCCTGCTGCTGCTGGCCGATGGCCGTCGCGGCCTGACCGAGCTGGCCGGCCTGGTGCCCGGCCGCAACGTGGTGGCCGACCTGGGCGAGCTGGCGATTCGCGGCCTGATCGAGGATGCCACTGCGGTGCCGGGCCCGCAGACCGTGATCGAGGGCGGTGACGAACGCCTCGCCGAGAACTGGATGGTCGCCAGCAACTTCATGATGAACCGCGCCAAGGAAAACCTGGGCGTGATGGCAGCCGACGTGATCGCCGAGCTGGAGAACGCCCGCGACCCCGACGCGGTGCGCCAGGCCATGTCGAGCTGGTACCGCGCCATGCGCAACTCGCGCAACGGCCGCGAAACCGCCGACGCCGACCGCGTGCACGCCTCCATGCTGCTGCGCCAGGCCAATCGCGCGCAGTTGTAGCCCTGCTTCGCTTCCTCCCCTGGGCCTGACCGGCACCGACGCCGGCAGGCCCTTTTTATGGCTGAGCGAATGCGGGCTGTCCCGCATTGTCCATACTCATGCGTATGGTAGGCTGCGCCGACCCACCCGGAGAGCCCGCCCATGTCCCTGCCCCCGCTCCTGCAAGGCCGTCTGCGCCTGCCTGTGATCGCCGCCCCGATGTTCCTGGTGTCCGGCCCCGAGCTGGTCATCGCTGCCTGCCGCAGCGGCATCGTCGGCAGCTTCCCCGCGCTCAACGCGCGACCGGCGAGCCAGCTCGATGAGTGGCTGAGCCAGATCACGACCGCCTTGCGCGACGAGGCCGGCGGCGCGCCAGCGCCCTTTGCGGTCAACCTGATCCTGCACCCGAGCAATCCGCGCCTGGCCGAGGATGCGGCGCTGGTGGCCAAGCATCGGGTGCCAATCCTGATCACCAGCCTGGGCCACCCGGGCGAGATCGTGAAGATGGCGCACGACTATGGTGGCCTGGTGTTTGCCGACGTGATCCATGCCCAGCATGCGCGCAAGGCCATCGAGGCCGGGGTGGACGGCATCATCGCAATCGCCGCCGGCGCTGGCGGGCATGCCGGCTCGCAGAGCCCCTTCTCCCTGGTGCGCGAGATTCGCGAGTTCTGGGACGGCCCACTGGTGCTGGGTGGGGCCATCAGCGATGGCTACGCGATCCGCGCCGCCCAGGTGCTGGGCGCCGATCTCGCCTACATGGGCACGCGCTTCATCGCCACCCGCGAAGCTGCCGCCGCGCAGGACTACAAGGACATGCTGGTGGCCAGTGGCGCGCAGGACATCGTCTACACCGATGCGATCTCCGGGGCCAACGCCAACTTCCTGTGGCCCTCGCTGGAACGCGCCGGCTACAAGCGGGAAGACCTGCAGCCCGCCGCCGGCAAGGCGCGGCTGAAGGAGATCGCGGATGAGGCCCGCGCCTGGCGCGACACGTGGAGCGCCGGTCATGGGGTGGCGGGCATCCACGACCAGCCGCCGGTGGCGGAACTGGTCGCGCGCCTGGCGACCGAATACGCCGCTGCCGGCCGCCCGCTGCCGACCTGAGGGCTCGCGCATGGCCGCGGGCGGGCCGGACGGATAGAATCGCCGCGTCGGCAACCACGGCGCTCTGCCATCCACCCATGCACGTACTACTGGTCGAGGACGACAACGAACAGGCGGACTTCGTGATCCGCGGCCTGGGCGCCGCCGGGCATAAGGTCAGCCTGGCGCGGGATGGGCGGGATGGGCTGACCCGTGCGCGCGCAGAGGATTTCGATGCGCTCGTGCTCGACCGCATGCTGCCGCAACTCGACGGCCTGTCGCTGCTGCGCCAGTTGCGCGCCGCAGCGGTCACTACGCCGGTGCTGATCCTCAGTGCGCTGGCCGAGGTCGACGACCGCGTCGAGGGCCTGCGTGCCGGCGGCGACGACTACCTCGCCAAGCCTTTTGCGATCGTCGAACTGCAGGCGCGGCTGGAGGCCATGGCCCGTCGCAACGCACCGGTGAGCCGCGTGCTCAAGGTCGCCGACCTGGAGCTGGACCTGGGGCGCCATATCGTCACCCGCGCCGGCCGCCGCATCGAACTCAAGCCCAAGGAATTGCAGCTCCTCACCTACCTGATGCAGCACGCCGACCAGGTCGTGACGCGCAGCATGCTGCTGGAGGGCGTGTGGGGTTACCACTTCGACCCCAGCACCAACGTGATCGACGTGCATATCTCCTACCTGCGCGCCAAGCTGGACGCGCCGGGGCTGGCGCCCATCATCCATACCGTGCGTGGCGCGGGGTACCGCCTTGGCCCACCGCTGGCATAAGAGCCCCTTCCTGCGCATTGCCGTCATCCTGCCGCTGGTGACGGGTCTGCTGATCGGCGCCATGCTCGTCCCGGTGTATGACGAAGCCATCAACTACATCCGCAAGAAGATCTACGGCAATGTGCTGATCGAGACCAACGAGCTGCTCGATCGCGCCCTGACGCCTCCCAGCGAGGATCTGGTTGAGTTGCTGCGCAAGCGCATCGCCGAGCCGATCGAAGATGACGCGATCTATCTCTACGCCCGCGGGAACCGCATCGTCATCGGCAACCTGCCGTACTGGCCGGTGGATGTGCCCTACGCAGACGGCAGCACTTTCCACATCTATCTTGAGGACGGCCGGTCCTTGATCGGTCGCGTGTCGGCGATCCCGGAGGGTGGCTTCCTGCTGGTTGGTCGGCGTGGTCCCCTGGCCGAGTTTCGCCAGCACATGGGGCGCCAACTGGTGCTGTCGGCCATCGGGGTCACCCTGCTGTGTGGCTTGATCACCTTCTTCTTCATGCGCCAGATGCAGCGCCGTCTGGCCCAGTTGGCGCGCGACGCGGCCATCGTCGGTGGGGGCGACGCTTCCTATCGCCTGGCCACGCGGCCGGATGGGGACGAGCTGGACGAGTTGGCGAGCCGTTTCAACGACGCCCTGGCGCGCATCGAACAGCTCATGGACTCGGCGCGTCATGTCTCCTCGGCGATTGCCCACGATATGCGCCGCCCGCTCATCCGCCTGCGCAATCACATCGAGCAGGCTCAAGGCCTGCCCCTGGGCGAGAGCGCGCTGGACGACATGCGCGCCGAGACGGACTACGTGTTGCGCAGCTTCGCCGCCCTGTTGCGCTTGGCGCGCATCGAAGCCGGCACCTTGGAGAGCACCTGGACCCCGCTGGAGATGGGCAGCCTGCTGGCCGACATCGCCGAGCTGTTCGAGCCGGCGGTGCAGGATCGCGGCCGGCGCCTGATCGTCCACAGCCAGCCCTGTCGCGTGCTGGGCGACCGAGAACTGCTGCTGCAAGCACTCAGCAACCTGATCGAAAACGCGCTGACCTATGGCGAAGGCGACATCGAGCTGCACCTGGAACAGGCGGAGCAGGGCGGGGGCGTGAACCTGGGCGTGCGCGATCACGGCAAGGGCGTGCCCAACGAAGCCTTGCCGCACTTGTTCGAGCGCTTCTACCGGGTGGACACCAGCCGCAGCGAGGGCGAGGGCGCCGGCATCGGGCTGGCCCTGGTGGCCGGCATTGCGGCCCATCACGGCGGCCGCGTCAGCGCGCAGAATGCGCAGCCGGGCCTGCGCGTGAGCTTGCATCTGCCGGCCGCCAGCGCAGCGGCCTGAAGAAAAACAGCCGGCATAGGCCGGCTGTCGGGAATGAAGGGAGCGGCGTTGATGCACGCTGTTCCGAAGGCCTCGCCGCCATTGCCGGAAGCATGCCGCCGCTCAACTGCTCTTTACGGCGACAGTCGCGCCGACTTGAGCATTTTGTTTTCTTCCAATGTTGCGCCTCGCTCAGCCCTGGGGCTGGCGCAGCACCTGATGCGGTGCCGGGATGGCCCAGCCGGCTTGGGCCCCGACTTCGAGCACGGCCTTGTTGGTGTCGAAGTACACCTGCCAGTAATGGTCAGTGTGGCAGTAAGGGCGCACCACCAGCTTGGTGCCGGCCGGGTTGAACTCGAGGATCTCCACGTCGGGCGCGGGGCTGGTCTTCACGTTCGGGATCTGCGCCACGCGCGCCTTGAGCAGGGCGATGGCCTGCGCCACGTCCACGCTGTGGGCGAGTTGCGCCGTGAGGTCGACGCGGCGGAAGTCATTGCTGCTGTAGTTCACGATGTTGTCGGCGAACAGCTTGTTGTTGCCGACCACCGTGCGCACATTGTCCGGCTGGTCGATGACGCTGGCGAACATGCCGATCTCCTTCACGGTGCCGGTGATCCCGGCAGCGGTGATGAAGTCGCCCACACGGATCGGCCGCAGCAGGATCAGGAACACACCGGCCGCGAAGTTCGCCAGCAGGCCCGACCAGGCCATGCCGATGGCGACGCCCGCCGCCGCGATCAGCGCCGCGAAGGAGGCCGTCTCCACGCCGAACAGGCTCAGCACCGCGATCACCAGCAGCACGCGCAGCAGGATGCCGATGGCCGACTCCAGGTACTCGATCAGGGTCGAGTCCAGGCCGCGCGCATGCATGCCGCGGCGTGACAGTGTCTTGACCAGGCGGATCACCCAGCCGCCGACGATCCACAGCGCGATGGCGCCGAGCAATCGCGTGCCAAAGGGCACCAGGTTCTGCAGGATCAGGTGAGGGACATCCGACATCCAGCTTGCTTCCATGACGCTCTCCGTTCTAGTTAGTTGGAATGGGCTCTGCCAGTGGACGGCATAGCACGCAGGCATTGTGCAGGCCAGCAGACACAGCTTGGCAAACTCGTGTTGCATTCTGCGTGCCCATACGGGTAGGCGGGGGTGGGCGAGGTCAGGCGCCGAGCAGGGTTTCGCCGCCGATGTTCTTGATCAGGCGCTCAGGCGTCAGGATGTTGGTGCGCTCGCGCAAGGGTGGGCGGCGCGCCAGGCCCAGCAGCAGCTTGTCGCGCGTCAGCAGCAGGTGAGCTTCACCCTCCCAGGCGAGCTGGACGAACTTCTGGTCGTCGCGGTCCTTGCAGCGCGGCAGGCTCTGCGCGGCCGCCATCTGCGCCTCGTCGGGCTCGGCCAGGCACAGCGTGCGCGCCTGGTAGTCGGCCAGGATTTCTGCCTGGCGCTCCGGCGCGATGCCGAACTGCACGTAGGCCAGCACGCGTTGCAGCTCCTCCAGGCAGGCCGCACGGGTGAGGAACACCGCCTGCCGTCGCTCCAGCCAGGCGAGCAGGCTCATCAGCTTGGCGTCGCGGAAATGCCAGAAGGCCATCACCACATTGGTGTCGAGCACCACGCGCAGCGGCGTGCCCTCGGGCGGCAGGGGAAGGGGATTCAGGTGCATGGCGCAGAGGCGTGCGGGACAAAAAGAAGAGCGGGCACGATCAGCGTGCCCGCCCAATTGTGCGGGTCAGCCGGCTCGTTAGCGCACCGTCTTGTCCAGCCGCGCCTTCACATAGCTGCCGGGCGCGTCCTCCAGCGCCTTGAGCTTGCCGGCGGCTGGATCGCGGGCGTCGACCGGGGTGGCGTCCTGGGCGCTGAGCCAGGCCTGCCAGTCGGTCCACCACGAGCCGTGGGCGTGGGTGGCACCAGCGAGCCAGTCTTCCGCGCCCACCTTGAGGTCACCGCGTTCGTTGACCCAGTAGCCGTACTTGTTGGCGGCCGGCGGGTTGACGATGCCGGCGATGTGGCCGGAGCCGCCCAGCACGAAGCGCGCGGGGCCGCCGACGATCTGCGCCCCGAGGTAGGTGGTCTTCCAGGGCGCGATGTGGTCTTCCACCGTGGAGATGAAGTAGCACGGCACCTTGATCTTGCTGATGTCGATCGGCGTACCCATGATCTCGATGCCGCCTGGCTCGCGCAGCGCGTTCTTAAGGTACATGTTGCGCAGGTAGAAGCTGTGCATCTTGGCTGGCATGCGCGTGGAATCGGAGTTCCAGTACAGCAGGTCGAAGGGGAAGGGGTCGCGCCCCAGCAGGTAGTTGTTCACCACGAAGGACCAGATCAGGTCGTTCGAGCGCAGCATGTTGAAGGTGTTCGCCATGTCGGTCCCTTCCAGGTAGCCGCGCTCGAACATCTTCTTCTCCAGGCCCTGCACCTGCTCCTCGTCGATGAACACGCCCAGCTCGCCGGGCTGCGAGAAGTCCAGCAGCGAGGTGAAGAAGGTGGCGCTGGCGATGCGCTTGTCCTTCTTCGCCGCCATATAGGCCAGGGTGGTGCCCAGCAGGGTGCCGCCCAGGCAGTAGCCGGCGGCATTTATTTCCTTGGATCCGGTCTGTGCCACGACTTGTTCCACCGCGTCGAGCACGCCTTCCTGCACATAGTCCTCGAAGCCCTTGTCGGCCAGGCGCGAATCCGGGTTCACCCAACTGATCACGAACACCGTGTTGCCCTGGTCGACGGCCCACTTGATCAGTGAGTTCTTCTCGCGCAGATCCAGCACGTAGTACTTGTTGATCCACGGCGGCACGATCAGCAGCGGCCGCTTCCATACCTTCTCGGTGGTGGGCGAGTACTGCAGCAACTGCATCAGGTCGTTCTGGTACACCACCTTGCCGGGCGTGGTGGCCACGTTCTTGCCCAGCTCGAAGGCGCTGGTGTCGGTCATGCGGATGCGTAGCTGGCCGTCGCCATCCTCGATGTCACGCAGCAGGTTGTTGAAGCCCTTGATGAGGTTCTGGCCGTGCGAGCGCATCGTCTCGCGAAAGACCTCGGGGTTGGTCAGCGCGAAGTTGGAGGGCGACAGCGCATCGATGTACTGGCGGGTGAAGAAGTTGACCTTCTTGGACGACACATCGTCCATGCCGTCCACGCTGCCTACCACGTCATGCACATGGCGCGCGGCAATCAGGTAGCTCTGCTTGATGAAGTCGAACAGGAAGTGGTCCTGCCAGTCCTCGTCCTTGAAGCGCTTGTCATCCTTGGCCGGCTTGGCCACCGGCTCCGGCTGCATGCCCACCAGGCGCAGCATGCTGTTCTGCCACAGCGCGAAGTAGTCCCACACCAGGTTCATCTGGGCCTGGGCCAGGCGGTAGGGGTTGGCCAGCAGCTTGCCCATCATGTCCATGAAGGCCTGCGCCACGCCCAGCTCGTCCACCGGCGGGGTGATGCCACGCGCCATCTGGCGCTGCATGTAGTCGTTGATCAGGCGCGAGCTGCGTTGCGCCACTTCGGCATAGGTGCGGGCCAGCGCATCGGTATCGACGGCCGGGGTTTCCTTGTCTTGCGTGCTCATCGCCACACTCCCTGTGTCTTCGTGAACCGGTCACCCAGACTTTACGGCCGGCGACCGCCGATCCTGCAGACCTGCCTCAAATGGCGGGATGGTCCCGCGCCGCCACGAATCGTATCAAGCCCTGCTCGTCGATGCGCCGGTAGGCCAGGCCGCGGTGCATCAACTGGTTCAGGTGGGCGATGGCCTCGCCCATGGCGAACATGACCTGATGCGCATCGAGCGGCCGCGAGAACAAGGTCTCCAGCAGCTCGCCGGCACTGCGCGGCTCGCTCAGCGCTTTCAACAGTACCGCGTCGCGCTCTTCGTGGTGCGCCTCCAGTTGCGCCACGCGTGTCGCGATGCCACGGAAGGGCAGGCCATGGGAGGGCAGCACCAAGGTGTCGGCGGGCAGGCCGGAGAAACCCTGTACCGAGTCGATGAAGCGCGTGACCGAATCCTCATCCGGCGCCGCAGCCGGTACGTTTACGTTGGTCGTGATGCGCGGCAGCAGCATGTCGCCCGAGATCAGCACGCCGCGTGCGGCGCAGTGCAGCGCGATGTGTTCCGGCGAATGACCGTAGCCCACGATGGGCAGCCAGTCGGCGCCGCCGATCTCGACCACGTGGCCGGCAATGAGGCGGCGGTAGCGCGTGGGCAGCTCGGGTGCGGCACGCTTGTAGACGTTGCCGCGCGTCAGCAGCTTCTGGCAGCGGGCCTCGTCCAGGCCGTGGCGGCGGAAGTGATCCGTCATGGCCACGAAATCGTAGCCGGCCACTTCATTGAAGATCGCGTGCGCCAGCAGGTACTCGCCGGTCGAGATCCACACCGCCGCGCCGGTCTGCTCCGCCAGCCAGGCCGCGTTGCCGATGTGGTCCGGGTGGTAGTGGGTCACGATGATGCGGCTGATCGGCCGGTCCAGCCCGGCCAGCACGCGCGACCAGATCGCCCGGCTCGCCTCGTCGCCGACCCCGGTGTCGACGATGGCCATGCCATTGCCATCGTCGATCAACCACAGGTTGATGTGGTCCAATGCGAAAGGCAGGGCCATGCGCAGCCAGTACACGCCGGGCGCGACTTCCGCCACCTGGGCCGCCTCGGGCGGATTGGGAAAGGGGTAGTCCAGGTTCAGGTCGAGGGGCTTGTTCATCGGCTGGCGACCCGCCGTGCGTCTGAGGCAGGCGTGGCTAAGTGGCTGAAATGCTGGGTATCTGCTTGATTGTAAACAGTCAGCGCGCGGCTTGCCGACAAAATGTCGCATAGCAGCAAGAGGGCATTACTGAACATGGAGAACCGTGCATGGCCCCCAAGGTAGTGATTGCCGGCGCCAGTCGTGGCATTGGTCTGGAGCTGGCGGTGCAGTACGCGGCCGACGGCTGGGAGGTGGTGGCGGCCTGTCGCAACCCCGAAGCGGCGCGCCACTGGCTGCCGCCAGGGGTCGACCTGCAGAAGCTGGACGTCACCGTCGCCACCTCGGTGGCCGCCTTGGCCTGGCATCTCGACGATGCACCGCTCGATCTGCTGATCCTCAATGCGGGCGTCTATGGTCCCGATGCCGAGCGCTTTGCCGCGCCCGGCAACGAAGAGTTCGACGCCGTCATGCACACCAATGTGCTCGGCCAGGTGCGCTTGATCCAGGCCTTCGCGCCAGCGGTGGCGCTGGCGCGCGGCAAGATCGTGGCGATCACCTCCAAGATGGGCTCGATCGGCGAGACCACCGGCAGCGGCGCGCTGGCCTATCGCTGTTCCAAGGCGGCCCTGAACATGGTGGTCAAGAGTGCGGCCAACGAATACGGTCCACAGGGGGCGACCGTGATTGCCCTGCATCCCGGCTGGGTGCAGACCGACATGGGCGGCCCCGACGCCTTGCTGGGCGTGACCGAGGCGGTGGAGCAGATGCGCGGGGTCATTGCCGGCCTGGATGCGGGCGACAACGGGCGCTTCTACGATTACAGCGGGCGGCAGTTGCCATGGTAGGTCGTGTGTTCGTCCCCCACGTCGACGCGGGAGGCCGCTGAGCATGTCCGGCCTGCCCTCTCCCTGCGTGCGCAACTGCTGCCTGCACCCGGAAACCGACGTTTGCCTGGGCTGTTTCCGTAGCCTGGAAGAAATCCTCGTGTGGCACAGTTCCAACGACCTCCTGCGGCAGGAGATTCTCGATCGTGCCCGCCAGCGTCGCGCAGATGACGAAGCTACACGCCTAACGCGCCAGCAGGGTGCGGGATCAGGCTGACGGCGGGCGTGACTCGGGTATCCTCGGGTTGACCCCTAATCCACACGAATCCTCATGCAACTGACCCTCATCAGCGGCCTGTCCGGTTCCGGCAAGAGCATCGCGCTCAATGTGCTGGAGGACGCCGGCTACTACTGCGTCGACAACCTGCCCGCCACCCTGCTGCCGCAGCTCGTGTCGCACCTGCGGGCGGCCGGCTACCAGCGCGTGGGGGTGGCCATCGACGTGCGCTCCGGCGCCAGCATCTCGGCCATGCCGCAGCTCACCGAGGCCTTGCGCACCATGGTCGCCGACCTGCGCTTCATCTTCCTCGACGCGCGCGACGACACCCTGGTCGCACGCTTCTCCGAGACACGTCGCCGCCATCCGCTGGCCCATCCTGGCGTCACCATCGAGGAGGCCATCGCGCAGGAGCGCGAGATGCTGGCCCAGGTGGCCGAGCTGGGCCATCGCATCGATACCAGCACGGTGCTGCCCAATACCCTGCGCGGCTGGATCAAGGACCTCATCAGTGTCGCCCCCAGTGCCGGTCTGACCCTGCTGTTCCAGTCCTTCGGCTTCAAGCATGGCATTCCGGTCGATGCCGACCTGGTGTTCGACGTGCGCTGCCTGCCCAATCCCTACTATGACCCGGTGTTGCGCCCCCTCAACGGGCGCGACGAGCCTATCGTGGCCTTCCTCGAGAAAATTCCCGAGGTGGGGCAGATGGCCGAGGACATCCGCCGTTTCGTGGCGACCTGGCTGCCCTCCTTCGAGCGCGACGGTCGCGCCTACTTCACGGTCGCCATCGGCTGCACTGGTGGCCAGCACCGCTCGGTCTACATCAGCGAATGGCTGGCGCGACACTTCCGCGAGGCGCGCAACGTGCTGGTGCGCCATCGCAACATGAAGTGACATGGACGGCTGGCGACAATGGCGCAGCCTGCTGCAGCCGGGTGACTTCCTGAGCATCGGACTGGCCGCAGCCGCGGTGGTGTGGCTGGGGCTGTCGCTGTGGGGACCACAGCGACCCCAGCGCGCGGTGGTGCGGGTGGCCGGCGCGGTGCACGCCACCTTGCCGCTGGATCGGCCCGGCAGCGCCGAGGTGCGCGGTCCGCTAGGCCTCACCCGCATCGAGGTTCAGCCCGGTCGCGCGCGCGTCGCAGCCGATCCCGGGCCGCGCCAGTATTGCGTGCTGCAGGGCTGGCTCACGCGGGCCGGCGCGGCGGCGATCTGCGCGCCCAACCAGGTGACGCTGACCCTCGAAGGCGCGCAGGCGCCCTTCGATTCACTCAGCTATTGAAGCCTGGTGGGTGGCTCAGTGCGAGCCGCGCGAAAAGAAACTGAACAGCCCGCCTTGCCCGTCGGAGCGCTCATCGCGCGCGGCCTGGGCGAGCATCTGGGCTTTCAGCGAGTTGTCCGACAAGGGCGGCTGCAGGCTCGCAGACTTCGGTGTGTTGCTTTGTGGCGTGCGCACCACGTGCATGCCCAGCTTGGCCAGCTCGCGGATATAGCGATCCGCTTCTTCCTCGCTGAGGCCGCGCTTGAGCACCACGCGGCGGCCCGAGAACACCAGGTCCAGCTCGCTGGGCGACATGCCCAGGCGCCGCTCGGCCGCGCGCCGCACGTCGTCAATGTAATGCCCGTCCAAGGTCTCGCCGGTGAAGACGATCTTGTTCAGCAGCGTGCTCATCCCTGCTCCTTTGTTCACCGGGGTAGGGGCTGGACGGTGTCACCCGGTGGTCGTGATGTGTAGTAATCGTTTTATGTTCTGGTTTGCCCGTATTCAAGCAGAAGCCTCGCGCGGTCACGAGTACCCGCTCGGGCAGCCTGTGAAGGGCTTCACGTGGCCGGCCGCAGCCATTGGGCGGCGCCACGGCCCGCGGCATGGCCGGTGGCGAAACAGGCGGTCAGCAGGTAGCCGCCGGTGGGGGCTTCCCAGTCCAGCATCTCGCCGGCGCAGAACACGCCGGGCAGGGCACGCAGCATCAAGCCTTCGTCCAGCGCCTCGAAGCACACCCCGCCAGCGCTGCTGATCGCTTCGTCCAGCGGGCGTGTGGCGGTGAGGCGCAAGGGCAGGGCCTTGATGCCGGTGGCCAGGCGCGCCGGATCCTGAAAGTCCGTGGCAGGCAGGCATTCGTGGAGCAGCGCGAGCTTGGCGCCCTTGAGACCCAGCCGGCTCTGCAGATGGCTGGCCAGCGAGCGGCTGCCCCGTCCGCGGGCCAGCTCGGCCTCCACGCGGTCGATCGGCCAGTCCGGCAGCAGGTCCAGGTGGAGCCAGGCTTCGCCCTGCCGGTCGAGGGCCTCGCGCAGCGCAGCGGACAATGCGTAGATCAGGCCGCCCTCGACGCCGTAGTCGCTCAGCACGAACTCGCCCTGGCGGCTCAAGGTTTCGCCCTGCAGGCCGCGGTAGCTTGCCCGCACCGGCTTGATCGCCTGGCCGGCAAAGCGCTGGCGCAGGTAGTCGCTCCAGGCCAGTTCGAAGCCACAGTTGGCCGGGCGCAGTGGCGCCAGGTCGATGCCGTGGCGGGCCAGCCAGGGCAGCCAGGCGCCGTCCGAACCGAGACGCGCCCAACTGCCGCCGCCCAGGGCCAGCACCACGGCGCGCGCCGTCACGGTCTGGGCACCGGCGGGGGTGTCGAAATCGAGCCGCCAGCCACCTTCGGCGCGGGCCAGCCCGCCCTGCCAACGCTGGCGCACCGCGAACTCAACCCCCGTTTCGCGCAGGCGGTGCAGCCAGGCGCGCAGCAGCGGCGCGGCCTTCATGTCGGTGGGGAACACGCGTCCCGAGCTGCCGATGAAGGTTGCGATGCCCAGGCCGTGGATCCAGGCCTGCAACTGCTCAGCGCCGAAGCGGGCGAGGAGTGGGGCCAGCCGTTCCTGGCGCGCGCCGTAGCGGGCGAGGAAGGCCGCTGCCGGTTCGGAGTGGGTGATGTTCATGCCGCCCTTGCCGGCCATCAGGAACTTGCGCCCGAGCGAGGGCATGGCGTCGCACACACGCACGCGCAGGCCCGCAGCGGCGCCCTGCTCAGCGGCCATCAGGCCAGCCGGTCCGCCGCCCACCACCAGCAGATCGAGGCCGGTCTCAGGCATGGCAAGAGGCTCGCCATAGGCGGCCGGAGGAGCTAAAAAGAGGGTTGCGGCAGTGCAATAGATTCATCGGCGCGTAATAGCAGGGGATTATCTGGTTCAGATCAAATGATTGAGTTTCTCTCTACAAGGCCCTTGTCAGACATACTAAGATCGTTCGCGCTACGAGTTCACCCAGGGATTGTGCAGAGCCGCAGTCCAGACCCGTGGCTCCCGTGTTCCTAACTGGTTAACTCACGATCATGCAGACATTCTTCATCTCGCCCACCCGCCAGAACGTTGGTCTGACTTCAGTTGCCCTCGGGGTCGTGCGGGCCCTGCAGCGCCAAGGGCTGCGCGTCGGTTTCTGCAAACCGTTGGCGCAGGATGATACGACCAACGAACGCTCGGTCCATTTCGCGCGCGAGATCTGCCAGGTCGAGGCCTCGCATGCGCTGCCGATGGATCAGGCTTCGGCGCGCCTGGCCGCGGGGCAGGAGGCGGAACTGCTGGAAGAGATCGTGAGCCTGTGCATGAGCGCGGCTGACGGCGCCGATGTACTGGTCGTGGAAGGTCTGCACACCGACCCCAACTATCCCTTCACGCCGCGTCTGAACGCCGAGATCGCGCGCAGCCTGCAGGCCGAGATCGTGCTGGTGGGCAGCGAGAGCGAGGGTGTCGATGCCGCCGCTGAGATCGCGCAGACCGCACAACGCGTCTCGAAGATCGGCTGCCATGTGGCCGGTGCCATCGTGAACAAGGCCCCGGCCGACTACGATGCGGCTGCCGCGCGTGCCAAGCTGGGCGACATCGCGCTGTGGGGCGTGGTGCCCAACAACCCGGCCCTGCAGGCGCCGCGCACGCTGGACGTGGCGCGCCACCTGGAGGCGCGCATCATCAATGAGGGCGAACTGGCCTCGCGCCGCATGCTGGAAACCGTGATGGCCGGCCGCTCCGCTGCCGAGCTGATCGACCGCCTCAACCCCTGTTCGCTGATCGTCAGCTCGGGTGACCGCGACGACGTGATCCTGGCCACCGCGCTGGCGGCCACCAAGGGTGTGCAACTGGCCGGCCTGGTGCTGACCCATGGCTCCGACATCCACCCGCAGATCCGTGAGCTCGCCTCGCAGGCCTTCGATGGCGGCCTGCCGATCCTGGGCGTGGATACCGACAGCTTCCAGACCATCACCAACATCAGCCACATCTCGCCGGCCGTGGCGGCCGACGACGTGCAGCGCATGAACGCGGTGCTCGACGCGGTGGCCGAGGAACTGTCGCCCGAAGTGTTGCTGGGCAGCGTCAAGGTGCCGACGTCCACCCGCATGAGCCCGCCGGCTTTCCGCTATCAACTGATCCAGAAGGCGCGCGCCGCCAACAAGCGCATCGTGCTGCCGGAAGGCGACGAGCCGCGTACCGTCAAGGCCGCCGTCATCTGCCAGGAGAAGGGAATCGCGCGCTGCGTGCTGCTGGGCAAGCCGGAGGCCATCAAGGCGGTGGCTGCCGCGCAGGGCGTGACCCTGCCGTCCTCGCTGGAAATCATCGACCCGGACGAAGTGCGCGAGCAGTACGTCGGCCCCATGGTCGAGCTGCGCAAGAGCAAGGGCCTGACCCCGGGCCAGGCGCGCGAGCAGATGCAGGACACCGTCGTGCTGGGCACCATGATGCTGGCGCAGGACGATGTCGACGGCCTGGTCTCCGGCGCGGTGCACACCACGGCCAACACCGTGCGCCCGGCGCTGCAACTGATCAAGACGGAACCGGGTTCGAGCATCGTCTCCTCCGTGTTCTTCATGCTGATGCCCGACCAGGTGCTGGTCTATGGCGACTGCGCCATCAACCCGGACCCGAACGCCCAGGAGCTGGCCGAGATCGCGCTGCAGAGCGCCCACTCGGCCAAGGCCTTCGGCGTAGATCCGAAGGTGGCGATGATCTCCTACTCCACCGGCAGCTCCGGCGCCGGGGCCGATGTGGAGAAGGTGGCCGAGGCCACGCGCATCGCCAAGGAGAAGGCGCCCGAGCTGGCGCTGGACGGCCCGCTGCAGTACGACGCCGCTTCGGTCATGGACGTAGCGCGCTCCAAGGCGCCCAACTCCAAGGTCGCCGGCCAGGCCACAGTGTTCGTGTTCCCCGACCTGAACACCGGCAACACCACCTACAAGGCGGTGCAGCGCAGCGCCAACGTGGTGTCGGTGGGCCCCATGCTGCAAGGCCTGCGCAAGCCGGTGAACGATCTGTCACGCGGCGCCCTGGTCGATGACATCGTGTTCACCATCGCGCTGACCGCGATCCAGGCCCACGCCCGCCAGAGCTGAGCCCGGCGGCGCTTGGGCCGGAACAAGAAGCCCTCGCGTGCGAGGGCTTTTTCTTGGCCGGCGGGTGTGTCTTCACCGCTCAGGATGCGCCCATCGCAAGACGCCGGATTCCCGCGTGCGTGGGCAGGGCGCTCAGGCCGCGCGCTCGCGCTGGCGGGCGCGCACCCGGTGCCGCATGCGTCGCGCCGCCGGCGTCCACCCCAGGCGCCACCAGCGCCAGGCCATGGCCAGGCCGCGCAGGCATTCGTCGGCCACATAGCCCAGCCACAGGCCCAGCAGGCCCCAGCCCAGATGCACCCCGAGCAGCCAGGCCAGGCCCACGCCCATCACCAGGTTGATCGCCATGCTCACCACGATGGGGTAGTGCACATCGCCGGCCGCGCGCAGCCCACCCATCAGCACGATGTTCAGGTTGCGGCCCTGCGAGGCCACCATCTCCAGCAGCAGGATGCTGCCCAGCAGCGCCGCGATGCCGGTGCCCGGGCTGAGCTGGGCCACCGCCCAGGGCCCGATCAGCCAGGCCAGCAGCGCTGCCACGGCGGTGGCCAGGGCTCCCCAGCGCATCGCCTTGAGCGCGGTACGGTGGGCGAGCTGCGGATGCCCCGCGCCGACCGCATGGCCGACGATGATCTCGGTGCCGGCGCCCAGCGCATTCATCGCCATCGACACCAGGCCCATCGCCGTCATGGCATAGGCATGGGTGGCCAGGGCCTCGGTGCCCATGGTGCCGACCATCGCCACTGTCATCATGAAGCACAGGCGGAAGCTGATCTTCTCGCCCGCGCTGGGGCCGCCGATGGCGAGGATGGCGCGTAGCGGCTCGCGCGGGACCCACAGGGCGTGCGAGAAGTCGAGGCGGATGAACAGGCGGCGCGCCCAGATCGCCACCAGCAGCATGAACACGACCAGGCGCGAGGCGAGCAGGCCCCAGCCCAGGCCCATCAGGCCCAGCGCAGGCACGGGTCCGACGCCGACGACCAGCGGGAAGGCCACCAGCACGTGCAGCGCGTTCTGCGCCATTACCAGGCGCATCGAATCGCGCGTGTAGGTGAAGGCGCGCAGCACCGAGAACATGGTGATGTTGACCGACTCCACCGCCAGCGCCGCGCCCAGCAAGACGGTGAAGGGTACGGCCAGCGCCATTAGCTCGCCCGGCAACTGCATCAGGCGCAGCAGCGGCCCGGCCAGGCCGGCGACCAGCAGCATCGCGACACTGCCCAGCCATAGCGCAGCGGCGAAGCCGGCCAGAGCCAGTTCGCGCGCCCCCTGTTCGTCGCCGGCGCCACGGTGCTGCGTCACCAGCACGCTGCTGCCCATGGCGACCACGCGGAACACGCGGTCCAGCATCAGGCGGATCTGGTTGGCCAGGCCGTAGATGGCGACCGCCGCCGGCGACACCATGCCGGCCATCCACAGGCCCAGGGTGCCGATCAGGGTCATCAAGGCCATCTCGACGAAGACCGGCCAGGAGAGGGCGAACAGTTCCAGCTCGTGGTGCTTGGAGGGGCGCATCGGGCGATCTTAACGCGGGGCAACGGCAGCGCTGTGACGGGGCGCTGGACGCACGGTTCTCAGAAGCCTACGTAGCGCCCCGGCCGGTGGTTGATCGCGATCACCAGATTCAGCGCGACCGCGCCGAGGATGGACAGCAGCACGCGCTCGGCATCGACCACGAAGATCGCGCCGAGCACGATGGCGCAGTCGGCCACCAGTTGCACCTTGCCGGCGCGCATGCCGTGGCGTTCCTGCAGGTAGATCGCCAGCACCCCGATGCCGCCCAGGCTGGCCTTGTGGCGGATCAGCATCAGCAGGCCCACGCCGGCCAGCAGGCCGGCCATGACCGCGGCGAACGCCGGGTCCAGGTAGTCCAGGTGGAGCAGGCGCGGCAGCCATTCCGAGTAGAAGGACATCAGCGCGACGGCAGCGAAGGTCTTGACGGTGAAACGCCAGCCCAGCGCGCGTACCCCGAAGGCATAGAAGGGCAGGTTGATCAGGAAGAAGACCAGGCCAAAGCGCCAGCCCGACAGGTAGTGGAGCAGGAAGGCCAGCCCCGCCGTGCCGCCGGTGACCAGGCCGGCGTGGCGGAACAGCACCACCGACAGGGCGACGAACAGGGTGCCGATGAGCAGGGCCTGCAGGTCTTCGAGCGGGGTATGCGGAATGGCTTGGGGAGCGGACATGGTGGTGGCGTGAAGAAATGCGGTGCCTGATTCGGCGATCGCGCAGTATCGCAAGGCACGACCATTCGCGCAGCCGACCAGATCAAGGGGGCGGCACTGTCGGCAGGGCTGACACCGAAAGCCTGTGCGTAAACCCGCGGGCCGCCGCGCAGCATCCTCACAACATGTCGGTGACATGACGTGCCAAGCCTTGCCGCAGCGGGCATTCGACCATTCAAACCATGCAGCCGGAAGGCCTCTGGCGGAGTGTTTCAGTGTTTAACAGTCGACCTGTTTTACAGCTTATGCGAGACACACAAGTTATCACTTTAAGTTGTTGAATATAAAGGGTTGACCGGCCTGGCACGGAAGTCGCGAAAGGAGGCTTGGGCAGCGTCCCGCAGCTCCTGAATCATCGAGGTCAGTCATGAAGAACCGTCTCCAATCCTCCCTTGCCTGCCCTGAGCGTGCGCCGGCCCTGATGCCCCGCGTGCGACACCTGCTGGGTGTGGCCTTTCTGGTCACAACCGGCGGTGCCCACGCGCTTCTTTTGCCTAGTACGGGCTACCTGCAGTTCGGCGATGTGCTGACCTATTCCCTGCCCAGCCTCGCCATCGCCTACGACACCGCCAACAGCGGCGGCACTGGCCCGGGCAACCCGTATTACGTGGATTCCACGCCCGGCTCGATCAAGGACCTGATCGTCGTCTACACCGGCGCCAGCGGGGTGCCGGTCACCACCAACACCGCCGGCATGGACGACGCCTTCGCCGCGCCCAACGGCACCATTCCCTACTTCGCCACGGCGGCGGGCAACGATCCCGGAGGGGGTGGTCAGTTTGCGGGCGACCTGGTCACGAGCTGGGATACCACGCTGTCCGCGTTGAAGAGCTTCCAGGGCGGGCAGCCGCTGGTGTTCTTCTTCAACAACAACGACACCAACGAGGACCAGAACCTTGGCATCTGGGCGCGCACCTGGGTCACCAACGCGGCCGGGGCGACGGTGGGACAGGTGTTCTGCCTGTCCAATGCCGGCAACACCTATGGTTTCCCGACCCTGCCCGGCGACCCGCGCGACAACGGCGATCCCGGCAGCTACGCCTGCACCGCGGCCGAGGCGGCCGGCAACCCGGCGGTGAATCCGCTGTCCGGCACCAGCGACTTCGTGCTGTCCGGCGGTCAGGTGTGGGTCAACGCGCAAGGCTACCCGGTGGCGCCAAACACGCCCGGGGCAACCCTGCTCAATCACAACCTGGGCGCGAACCAGGCGGCCTATGCCGCCATCATCCCCGAGCTGGATGCTCTACTGGCCGGGCTGTATGCCGACCCCACGCTCGATCTGGACGGCCTCACGCTGCACATCGACCTCAAGCTGGGCTGCGCACCGGCCTGGGACAGCACGGCCACGACCGACAAGGCGCTGGCCGACTCGGCCGCCTGCGTGAACAAAAAGATCGACAACGGCTACGAGCAGCTCTTCATCGGTGTGCTCGACCGGCCCGGCACCAATGTGCCGGAACCGGCCTGGTTGTGGCTGTTGGGTCTGGTGTTGCTGGCCGGCGCGCGGCGCATGCAGCGCAGCCTCAAGCAACACCACCGCTAAGCCGCCGGTAGCCCCAGCACGCCGCGCGCCAGCGCGTCGGACTCGCGGTTGCGGTGACGCGGCACCCAGCGCAGCGACACTTGTTCGAAGCCGGCCAGGGCCTGGCGCAGTTCCTCCAGGCAACGCGCCAGCGCCGCCACGCGCACCGGGGCGAGGCCGCTCAGATGATCGACCAGCACGCGGCTGTCGCAATGCACGGCGAGCGCGCGGGCGCCCAGCCGCTGCGCCTCAGCCAGGCCCAGCAGCATGGCGCGGGCCTCGGCCTCGTTGTTGCAGCCATGACCCAGCGCGCGCGCCAGCGCGTGGCGTTGGCCATCCGGCGCCACCAGCACTGCGCCGACGCCGATGCGGCCAGGGTTGGGCAGCGCCGTGCCATCGCAATGCAGGGTCCAGGGCTCGTTCATGGGCGGATTCTAACTGTGCCGGCGCGCCGACCGGGCCAGATCGGGCGCACTGTGTCTGCCACCCATGGCCTGCGCTGCCTAGACTGCAGGACTGCAGCGCTCACCGGATTCCGTCGTGCCCGCCCACCTGCCCAGCAGTTCCCTCTACCTCCTGGCGACCCTGATCTGGGGCTCGACCTGGATGGCCATCACCTTCCAGTACGGCGTCGTCTCGCCGGCCGCCTCGGTGGGCTACCGCTTCCTGCTGGCCGGCCTGCTGTTCCTCGCCTGGGCGCGCTGGCGCAGCGAATCCCTGCGCCTGCCCTGGCGCGAGCTGCGCTGGGTGCTGGGCTATGGCGCACTGCTGTTCGGCGTGAGCTACACCTGCGTGTATGAAGCCGAGCGCCACATCGCCTCGGGCCTGATGGCGGTGCTCAACTCCAGCATGCTGGTGTTCAATCTGATCGGTATGCGCCTGTTCTTCGGTCGCCCGCTGACGCCACGCGCGCAGTTGGGTGCGGCACTGGGTGTGACCGGCATCGTGCTGGTGTTCTGGCCCGAGCTGATGCATGTGGAAGGCGGCTCGGCCTGGCTGGGCGTGGCTTTCGGGCTGGCGGCGGCCTTGCTCGCCTCGGTCGGTAACCTGATCGTGCAGCGCAATCACGAAGCCGGCCTGCCGGTGATCGGCAGCACCGGCGTGGCCATGCTGGCGGGCGGCTTAGTGGCCTTGCTGATCTCGCTGCTGCAAGGCGAACCCCTGGTCTTCGACGGGCGTCCGAGCTACCTCGCCTCCTTGCTGTATCTGGCGGTGTTCGGCTCAGTGGTCGCCTTCGCCTGCTACTTCACCCTGATCGGCCGCATCGGCGCGGGCCGCGCGGGCTATGTCGCGGTGGCCGTGCCCATCCTGGCCCTGGTGTTGTCCGGGTTGTTCGAGGGTTTTGCGTGGACTGTCTGGACCGTCGCCGGCATCGCCTGCGCCGTCGTCGGCAATGTGATCACCCTGGGCGGGCCGGCGGCGGCGCGCAAGCCCGATGCCGCGCTGCAGGCTGAACGTGCATGAGGCGCAGGCCGATGGGGCCGGCCTGCGCATGACAATGAAATATCAACGATCGCTGCGGATCGGGCCGTACTCCACCGGCACCCAGGCGTAGCCCTTGTTCTCCTTGCGGATGTGGCCCAGCCCCGGGAAGGGCAGGTGGGCGCCGGCGATGGCCCAGCCGGCTTTGGTTGCGCGCTCGAACAAGGCTTTGCGCGTGGCGATTGCCTGCTTCTGGTCGACATCGAATTCCAGCGACACTTCCGGATGACGGAACTGCACGGCGTGGCTATGCACGATGTCACCCCATACCAGCAGCTTCTGCTTGCCCGACGAGAACAGGTAAGAGCTGTGGCCCGGCGTGTGGCCGTGCGTGCTCACCACCGACACGCCCGGCAGCAGCGCGTCGCCCGCCTTGAAGCTGCGCAGCTTGCCGGCTGCCTGGTAAGGCTTGGCGGCGTTCATCGCCATCTGGAAAAAGGGCTTGCTACCCTCCGCTGCGGCGGCGGCGACCTTCTCGTTGAGCCAGAAATCCACGTCTTCCTGCGCCGCCCACAGCGTGGCATTCGGGAAGGCCGGCTGGCCCGCCTTGTCCAGCACGCCGCACAGGTGGTCGGGGTGCAGGTGGGTCAGCAGCACGGTGTCGACATCTTCCGGCTTGTAGCCGGCGGCGCGGATGTTCTCCTGCACCTGGCCCAGCGTGGGGCCGAAGCAGCTCGCCGAGCCGGCATCGACCAGCACCAGGTGGTTGCCGGTGTGGATGAGGTAGGCATTCACGGCGGTCTGCACGCCCTTGCTGCTTTCGAGGAACATGCGTGCCAGCAGGCTCTGGATCTGCTCGGCGCGCAGGCCCTTGAGCAGCGGTGTGCCGAGATCGACGTAACCGTCATACAGCGCGGTCACCTCGAAGTCACCCGTGGCGTGGCGGTAGTAGCCGGGCACCTGGGTCTTCTGCACCGGCGGCGCGGCATGCAGGCCGAGGGTGGCGAGGGCAAGGCCGGCGGCCAGCAGGCCGTGGCGCAGGCGGGGCAATTCAATTCGCATGGGGGTTCTCCTTGTAGCAGGGCGTGTGCTGGCAGGGCCAGGCACGTGCAGCCAGTGTAGGCCGCCCTCCCTGCGCGAAGTGCTCAGAATCGCATGCGATCCGTTCAGTTGCTGCCGACGCGCGAGGGCTCTACCCCGTAGCGCTCGGCAAAACGCTTGCTGAAGCTGGCCGCTGACGCATAGCCGACGCGCTGCGCCACCGACTTCACCGGCAGGCGCGTGCTCTGCAACAGGGTCAGCGCCTGCGCCAGGCGCGCGCCGGCGATCAGTTCGCGCAGCGAGGTGCCGGCCGCCGCGAGCTGGCGCCGCAAGGTGGCACCGCTCATGCCCAGGGCATGCTCGATGTCGCGCGAAGTCCATTCGCGCGCGGGCTCCGCCGCCACCATGGAGCGGATGCGCTCGGCGAGCGTCGGCGCGGCCCGCGCCAGCAGGCTGCCGTAGCCCATCTGGTGCAGGCGCAGCACCACCCCTGACATGGCATGACAAGCCAATACGCTTTCCCCGCCCTGCAAGGCGTCCAGCCAGGCCAGCAGTGCCAGGGCCAGGCCATCCAGCGGCACGCTCGCAATCGGCCCGGGTTCGCTGAAGGAGACGGCGGACAGCAAATGGCGGGCGGCGCCCAGCACCGGTTCCTCCAGGCTGACCGCCACCGCGGTGTACTCGCCGCTGGCCTCGTCCGGAATGTTCTCCATGTCTAGGCGGCGCGCACCGGGTACCAGCAACAGCTTGCCGGGCGCTACCCGCAGCCAGTCGCCCTGCTCGCGCGCGCGTTTGAGGCCGCACAGCGGGATCACCAGCGTCGGTCGCACGATCTCCACCGCCTTGATGTGATGGGCATGCACCGCGCGCAGGCACAGGCAGGGCAGCCCGCCTTCCTGCCGGCTGAGCGTGCGCAGGCGGGCGAGCAGCGTGTCCTGGGGAGAGAGCGGAGCGGTCATGCGAGGGGCGGGTTTGGGAGGGCGATGGGTCGCGATGGCACGGCCCACGATAGCATGTCGTAGCGCGCGTCGCGCCGCTGCCATGCGGAGGGCAAATACTGACATTCACAATCTGCTGTGGGCGTGGGCGGTATGATTTCCACCTCCTTCCCGCAGCACCCCTTCGCCGATCATGTCCCAGCCCTCTGCCTCCTACGACACCGACCTGCTGTTCGAGCACGCGCCGATCAGCCTCTGGCTGGAAGACTTCAGCGCGGTCAAACGGCTTTTCGACGGCTGGCGTGAGCGCGGCGTCACCGATCTCTCCGCCCATTTCGCGGCCGACCCTGAGGCGGTGCGTGCCTGTGCCGCGGCGATCCGCGTGCTGACTGTCAATCGCCGCACCCTCGACATGTTTGGCGCAGCCAGCGCGGAGGCGCTGATCTCGCGCCTGGGCGAGGTGTTCCGCGACGACATGCACGACCAGCATGCGCGCGACATGGTCTCGCTGTGGTCCGGTGGCCAGGGCTTCTCCAGCCAGAGCGTGAACTACAGCCTGGCCGGCGCGCGCATCGACGTGCTGGTCAATGCGCGCATCCTGCCCGGCCATGAAGAGGACTGGAGCCGCGTGCTGATCGCGCTGGAGGACATTACGCCGCGGGCGCACGCGGAAGCCGAGCTGCGCCGCAGCCGTCAGTACGCGCAAGGCCTGTTCGATCATTCCCCTGTGTCACTGTGGGTGGAAGACTTCTCGGGTATCCGCCGCCTGATCGAAGACGTGCGCGCGATGCAGATCGAGGACTTCCGCACTTTCCTCAATGTGCACCCGGAGTTCGTCACCCGTTGCATGCAGGAGATCGTGGTCATCGACATCAACGAGCAGACCCTGCGCATGTTCGGTGTCAGCAGCAAGAGCGAGGTGCTGGGCAACCTGGGCCGCATCTTCCGCGACGATATGCACCACCATTTTGCCGAGCAGTTGATCGACCTGTGGAACGGCAAACTCTTCCAGCAGCGCGAGACCATCAACTACGCGCTCAGCGGCCAGGCGGTGAACGTGCACCTGCAGTTCTCGGTGCTGCCCGGCTGCGAGGCCGACTGGTCGCGTGTGCTGGTGTCGCTGACCGACATCACCGCGCGCAAGAAGGCCGAGGCCTACCTCGAGTTCCTGGGGCGCCACGACGCGCTGACCAAGCTCAACAACCGCGCCTACTACGAAGAGGAGCTGGCGCGTCTGGTGCGCAAGGGCAGCTATCCCGTCGGCATCATCATGGCCGACCTCAACGGGCTCAAGAATGCCAACGACGAGCTGGGGCATGCCGCTGGCGACGACCTGCTGCGGCGTGCCGGCGAGGCCTTGCGCAAGGCGCTGGGTGAGGAGGTCTGCGCCGCCCGCATCGGTGGCGACGAGTTCGCCGTGCTGCTGCAGAACTGCGACGAGGCGGGCCTGCGCGACGCCGTGGAGCGCCTGCAGGCGGTGGTCGACCTCAACAACCAGTTCTACACCGGGCGGACCCTCAGCTTCGCCCTCGGCACCGCCATCTGCCAGGGGCCGGGGGAACTGCCCGCCTGCGTACGCGCCGCCGACGAGAGCATGTACGCCGCCAAGCGCGCCTTCTACCTGCAGGAAGGGCGCGACCGTCGCAGCGCCTGAGAAGCGTGCGGCGGCACCTGCCTCAGCGCACGGCGCGGAAGCTGACCGTCACTTCCGCTGGTGCGCTGGGGGTGAACACGCCGCAACTATTGTTAGGCGCATGTGCGCATTCGCCGATATGTGTGCGTGTGCCCTGGTCCAGCACGAAGAAGGTGGCGTAGTAGCGTCGATCCGGATCGTAGGGCCGACTGAGCGGCAGCTTGAACGGCCGCATCGTCGTCTCGCCCGCCAGGTGGGAAAGACCCGCGATGTCCAGCGAGCCCACGACCTCTGCCGGCCGGTCCATGACATTCGGATCACGGCTGAACAGACGGATTTCCACCTGCCGGCCGGCGAAGCTCGCCTCGCTGGCGGGAATCCGCAACTCGCCCCGCAAGGCTTCAGGTGCGCCTGCTGCCATCGCCCATCCTCCCGCGATCAGACCCGCCAGCAACAGCGCTGGCGCCCAGGGTTTCGAAGATACACGCATGCTCACCCCCTTCTGACTACATCACATCAACGCCACCACCACCAGCCCGAGCGGAGCTGGTAGGAGCAACGGTTCGGCTTGCCGCCGGGGTCCTTGCCAAAGCTTGCGGCCGTGCAGCTCACCTGGCTGCCCGGTGTGGCCTTCAGCAACACCCACTTGCCGGCGCGGCCATAGGCCACCCAGCCGGTGCCGCCGACGCGGCAGCTCTGCCCTTCGTTGGCGCAGGCGCGGAAACCCCAAGGGTACTCGCCATTGCCCCACAGACGCGGCTGACCGCCCGAGGAAGAGCTGCTGGACGAGGAGCTGCTCGACGAAGAACTGGAAGAGGAAGAGCTGGAAGACGAGCTGCTGCTGGAAGAGGAGGAACTGGACGAGGAGGAGCTTGACGACGACGAGCTGCTCGAACTGCTCGATGAGGAACTGGAAGACGAACTCGAAGAACTCGACGACGAGCTTGAGGATGAGCTCGACGAGGAGGACGAAGAGCTCGACGAAGAACTTGAGGAAGACGAGCCGCTGCTGCTGGCCGGATAGAAGTGGTTCAGCGAGGCGATGTCACCCGCGCTGAGCGTGCGCGCGTTGCCGAAGGAGTTGAGCCCGATGCTGCTGCTCTTGGGCACCATCGTCGGCTGGCCGTTGGCCGAGAAGGCGTAGGCGCTGTAGATCATCACCGAGGCGAAGTCGAACTGACCATAGGGCTCCGCCACCGTGGTCGGAATCTTGTCGAAGTTGTACTCCATGCCGCTGGTGATGTTGGCGTAGTTGATCGTCAGGTGATCGTCGCGGTCCGCGCGCGACTGCTCGTGGTACCAGCCCAGCGCGTGCATCACCTCGTGCGCCACGACGAAGGAATACTCGCAGCCGCTGCCGATCGACAGATCCTGCTTGCCCCCCACCATGCCCACCGACGACCAGCAGCCACTGCCCGGGTAGAAGCGCACGTAATTGCTCTGCGTGGTGCGTTCGACGAACTTGATCGAAGAGCGCGAGGCGATCATGGCCAAGCCATCGGTCACGGCTTGCCGACCCTTCGCGTTCAACGCCGGGTCAACCGTGTAGTACAGCGTGTTGTTCGGCCAGATGCGGGCGCCGCGCGTCACACCGTTGCTGCTGCCATTGGGCCCCGGCAGCGACACGGCGGAGCTCTGCACATTGCCCGGCGCCGCGCTACCGTCGCCGCGCTCGCGCTTGAAGATGTTGCGCAGGCCGCGCTGGCGCACCGATTGCTCGTCGCCGACCACCATGTCGTCGATCATCGCGCGGCCTTCGACCAGGCGGTAACGCAAGCGGTGCGAGGTGCCCTCGATGTACGCCTCGCGCAGTTCGCCATCGGGTTTGCTGGTGCGGTGCGGGCGTTGCTCGCTGCCAGCCGCCTGGGCCAGGCCGGCCAGGCTGAGCGCAAGGCCCGCGAGGGCCAGTCGGGTACGTGTACGCATGCTCTTCTCTCTTCCCTGGATGTCCGGTCTGGCGGCATGCCTCAGGCATGGCCAGCGCGGATCGGTTTGACGGGGTGACGCAATTTCTTGCGCCGTTGATCTCGTGACAGGGACGAGAGAGGAGATGAAGCAGGACGGCGCCCGCACATGATTGGAGCGGCGCATGAAAAATGCATGGCAGCCGCGACCTGCGGCGGCCATGACGTGACGACGTACTGCGCGGCGGATAAGAGGGTACGAACGGTTGCCCGCCGTCCAGTGCCGATGGGCGAAGGCGTGTCAGTCCGCCTGCATAGCGGCAAGCCGTTTAACGCTCACGCGGAAAGCGCTGCGGGTCCGGCCCGGGCGGCGCGGCCGGGGCGGCGGGGCGGGGCGCCTCCTGCGCGCGCATCTCGGGGCGGCGCATCTCAGGGATGCGTTCCGGTACGCGCATTTCGGGCTGGCGCGGTGGCTGCATGTCGGGTCGCCCGCCGAAGCCGGCTTGCGGTGGCGGCGGTGAGCGATAGCGCTCTGGCGGATTGGGGTGCGGCAGGCCGCTGTCGGGCAGGGTTCGCAGTGGCGGAGTGTAGCCGCGCGGGGCGTCGTGGCGTGGCCAGTCGTTGCGTGATTCGGGGCGCGGTGGCGTGTCGCCGACGCCCGGCATCGTGTGCTGTTCACGCGGGAAGGCCTGGGTGGGCGGCGGGACCGGTGCCGCGCCGGGGAACTGGCCGTGGCGTGGCGGCATCGGCTGGGCGCCCGGGGGCCGCCCCTGCTCGCCGATGGCGGGCCGACGGAACGCCGTCTCCGGCGGACGCATGCGCATGGCATCGTCGCCGCCGCGCTCCACACGCACCGGGGTGAGCGGTGGCGGCGCTTCGCGCACCGGCAGGCGGGCCAGTTCGCGCTCGGGCAGCGCGGGGCCGGGGCGCACCCGGCGCTCGCGCGGGAAGTCTTGCGCCGGCACCGTGACCACCGCGTGCGGCTGATGCTGGAAGCGGTAGCTGGGCGGGATGTGGCTATGCGGGATGTGCGGGTTGATGCGCTCCAGGTAGTGCGGTCGATGTGCATAGCCGGGGCGATAGGCTTCGCCGGGCGCGAGCGGGAACCAGCCCACGGCGGGCCCGGTGGACAGCGAGATACTCCAGCTCACGCCGCCGCTGCCGCCGCCGACGAAGGCCACCAGCGCCGGCGCATAGACCGGGCGCCGCACGATGGGGCCGGGTACCCAGCACCAGCGCTGGCCGTACCAGGCCCAGCGCCCGTAGTGGAAGGGGGCGAAGCCCCAGGGCGCGTCATCCACCCAGGTCCAGCCCCATGGGGCGACCCACACCCAGCGGCCGTAGCGATAGGGCGCCCAGCCGACCACCGTGACGCGCGGGAACCAGGCCATGCCCACGCCCTCCACCGTCTGCCATTCGCCGTGCTCGTCGAGGTCTTCGTAACCGGTCATCTCGCGTGACACATAGCGGCTGCTGCGCAGCGCTTCCTCGCGCGCATCGCGCTGCGCGACCCAGTGGTCGAAGGCATCGCGCGGCGCCAGCCGGGCCGACTCGCGCAGTTGCAGATCGCGGCCCTCGTAGCGCAGGCGCTGGCCGCTCTGCACGCGCTGCACCGGGCGCGAGGTGTCATCGTCATACACCGCGCCGGCCCCGCTGCGCAGGCTCAGCGTCGTCGCCTCGCCGGCGGCCTCCACATCGAAGCGGTACTCGCCGGGCGCGCGCACGGTGAAGCCCAGGTTGGGCGTGTCGACCTCGATGTACTCGTCCTCCGGGTAGTCGCGCACGCGCAGCGCCAGCGTGCCCTCGGTCAGCTTCACCCGCAAGTCGAGGTCGCCCAGGTATTCGATCTCCAGCGCGCTGCCGCCATCCAGGCGCAGGGCCGTGGAGCCCACGCGCAACTCGGCCCGCCCGCCGGGCGCCACCCACAGGCGGTCGCCGCTGGTCAGCGGCCGGTTCAGCATCGCGCCCTGCCAGTCGTCCGAGCCGGCGGCGGCGAAGCTGACCTCGCCTTCGGCCAGGCTCAGGCGTGCCACCCGCGCGGGCGGGTCATCCTCGGCCAGCGCGGCGGCGGGCAGCAGCAGGGCGGCGAGGCTCAGGACCAGGACGAACAGCACGCGCACGCGGCGCAGGGCAAGAAATGGGGCGGACATTGCCAGTCTCCTCCAGCCGTCTCGGCGGCCGGTATCGGGATGGGCTCGCGCGCCTGGATGGCGCGCACCTCTTCGCCTTAACGCACCAGCGCAGGAGAGGTTGGCAATGACTTGTAACGCTTCGTAATCGGCGCCCCGAGTGGCCGGACTCCACCTTTACTGCGCAGGCGGGGAGCCAGCGGCTTGGCCTTGCTGGTCGGGCCCGCGCAGTGAGCTATGAAAGACAATCGATTCCGGCCTTCGCAGGAATGACGGGTGGTGGTGTCCGGGCGGGCGCTCAGCCGGGCGTAGTGGCACGATCCGCCGGGTGATTCACCCCGTCGCTGACCGGCACGTCCGGAATCAGGAAGGGGTCGACGCCTTCCAGGCAGCCCACGTTGTAGCCGTACTCATGCGGACTGGAGCGTCGCTGGTGGTGGGTGTAGATGCCGCAGATGGCGCAGAAGTAATGCTTCGCCTGCTGCGTGTTGAACTGGTACAGGCGCAGGTGATGCTCGCCCTTCACCACGCGCAGCCCGGCCAAGGGCACCGAGGCTACCACCGCGCCCTTGCGGCGGCAGATCGAGCAGTTGCAGCGGCGCGGGGCCACGATGCCATCGGGCAGCGTCAGCTCCAGTTGCACCGCGCCGCAATGGCAGCTTGCGCGGTGCACCGGGCGGATCGTCGTCTCGCCGACTTGTTTGATCATCGCGGACCTCCCGTGCCGGCGTGCATGTTCATTTCTCGCTCAGGGCCAGGCGCGCGCCCAGCGCGGCGAAGGCCGCCGCGAAGCCGTGGCGCAGCCAGGCCTGCACCCGCGCCGATTCGATTACATGGTGGCGGAAGGCATGCGCCACGCAGCCATACAGCACGAACACCGCGAAGGTCATCGCCATGAACACCGCGCTCAGCAGCAGCAGGTGCAGCAGCGGGTGCGCCGCGTCCGGCGCCACGAACTGCGGCAGGAAGGCGAGGAAGAAGAGGGTCAGCTTGGGGTTCAGGATGTTCAGCAGGAAGGCCTTGAGCATCAGCGCCGGCGCCCGCTGCCGGGCGCGCCCTGCCGTAGTTTCATCCACGGCGAAGGCGCTGCGCTCGCGCCAGGTGGCCCAGGCCACGTAGAACAGATAGGCCACGCCCGCATACTTCAGCACCTGGAAGGCCAGCGCGCTGGTGTGCAGCAGCGCCGCCAGCCCCAGCACCGTGGCGGCCAGGTGCGGCAGGATGCCGGCGGTGCAGCCCAGCGCGGCATACACGCTGGCGCGCCGCCCCTGGGTGAGGCCGGTCGACACCGTGTAGATCACACCGGTGCCGGGAATCAGCACCACCACCAGCGAGGTGAGCAGGAATTCCAGCGAGATCATGGCTGCTCCTGGGCGGGTGGGTCGCTCGCCAGCACCTCTGCCCACGGATGCAGCGTGACCTTGCCGACTACGCCATTCAGCACGAAGGGGTCGTTGCGCGAGAATTCCTCGGCCGCTTCCTGGCTGGTGAAGATGCCCAGTGCGCCTTGCGGTGGGTTGCCATAGGGGCCGACCATCAGCAGTACCCCGCGTTGGTGGAAGGCCTGGATGTGCGCCATGTGGGCGGGGTAGTTCTCCTGCACCTTGGCCAGCCCGTCGGCGGCCAGTTCGTAGAACATCAGCACTTTCATGGATGACTCCCTGTGGGCAGACCGCAACAAGCATAGCCGCGCCGCTGCGCCGCGTTCGTGACGATGGCGCGGACGGAAGGGCAGGCGCCTCAGCTTTCCCAGTGGCCGCCGCCCGCGCGCCACGCACGGACCTGCGGCTTCACCGCCTCCAGCCGCGCCAGGCTGGTCGCCGGCCAGTGCGCGCGCAGATCGTAGTACTCCGGCATGGCCGGCGTATCGGGTGGCAGCATCACCCAGGCTTGTTTCGTCGTGGTGAAGATATGGATGTCGGGTGGCGAACGGTCCGGCAGGTCCAGCGTGCCCACGCGCACGAAGCACACGAACGGGCCCGAGCCGCCGTAGTGGCTCCACAGCGCCACCAGGCAATGCGGGCAACGCGCCACCCACTGCCCCTTGCCGCTGGCCGAGGGCAGCAGCACGCGCTGCACTTCGCCACGCAGCAGTTCGAGCCGGTCACGCTCGATCAGCGCGTTGATGGCGAAGGCCGAGCCGGTCTCGCGCTGGCACCAAGTGCAGTGGCAGCAGTTCACGAACAGGGGCGCATCGAGCAGGCGGTAACGCACCTGGCCGCAGGTGCAGCCCCCTTCCTGAAAATCATCTGGCATGACTGACACGATCTGCCTCCTAGCCTGGCGCCGCTTCGCCGTCGCGCATCAGCGCGGCGAACTGGCTGGCGCTCAGCGAGTGCGCGCGGCCGAAGCCAGCCACGTAGCGCACCGCACTCACCTCGATCAGGAACAGCGAGAAATCCCCGAACGAAAACAGTTGCTCGCTCTCTGGCAGGCGCGCCAGATAGGCTGCGCGCGCCGTCGCGTACTCCGCTGCCTCGGGCGGGCAAGGTCGCGCCACGCCGCGCAGGCTGGCGCGCGGCAGCGCCAGCGGCGACACCTCGGGCGTCAGCGGCGCGGTCACCAGCAGGCTCACCGCCGGCTGCGTCAGCATGTCCTGCGTGTGGGTGGCCAGCCCGCTCACATGGATGACGCAGCGGCCGTCCGGCAAGCAGGCAAAAGGCACCATCGACACCGCCGGCTCGCCCTGGTGCAGGGTGGCCAGCGCGGCGACGGGCTGGCTGGTGAGCAGATCGTGCAGGGCGCTGAGGTCGGTGCTGGGCATGGGAGAGGTCCGCGTCGGTTCATCAGACCTTAGCAGATCCCTCTCGCGGTGGCGCCAGCCCGCTCAACCCAGCGCGCGGGCGTGGAAGCGCAGGTGCTCGTCTATGAAGCTGGCGATGAAGTAGTAGCTATGGTCATAGCCGGGCTGCAGGCGCAGCGTCAGCGGGTAGCCGACAGCGCTGGCGGCGGCCTGCAGCAGTTCGGGCCTGAGCTGCACGTCGAGAAAGCTGTCGCGGTCGCCCTGGTCGATCAGCATGGGCAGGCGCTCGGTGGCGCGGGCGAGCAGCAGGCTGGCATCCCACTCGCGCCAAGTGCTGCGGTCCGCCCCCAGGTAGCGGCTGAAGGCCTTCTCGCCCCAGGGGCAGGTGGTGGGCTGGCTGATCGGCGCGAAGGCCGACACCGCGCGGTAGCGGCCCGGGTTGCGCAGCGCGCACACCAGCGCGCCGTGCCCACCCATCGAGTGGCCGGCGATGCTGCGGGCATCCGAGGCCGGGAAGTTCGCCTCGATCAGCGCCGGCAGCTCATGCACCACGTAGTCGTGCATGCGGTAGTGCGTGCTCCATGGCGCTTCGGTGGCGTTCAGGTAGAAGCCGGCGCCGTGGCCGAAGTCCCAGGCGCCGTCCGGGTCGCCGGGCACTTCGGCACCACGCGGGCTGGTGTCCGGCGCCACGATGATGATCCCCAGCTCGGCGGCGAAGCGCTGCGCGCCGGCCTTCTGCATGAAGTTCTCATCCGTGCAGGTCAGGCCAGACAACCAGTACAGCACCGGCAGCGGCTTGCCCAGCTCGGCCTGCGGCGGCAGGTAGATGGCGAACACCATGTCGCAGCCGAGCGTGGCCGAGCGATGGCGGTAGCGCTTGTGCCAGCCGCCGAAGCTCTTGTTGCAGGCGATGTTTTCGAGGCTCATGGTGCGCCGCTCAGAAGTGGATGACCGTGCGGATGCTCTTGCCCTCGTGCATCAGGTGGAAGGCTTCGTTGATCTCGGCCAGCGGCATGTTGTGGGTGATGAACACGTCCAGCGGAATCTCGCCGCTCTGCGCCTTCTTCACATAGCTGGGCAGTTCGGTACGGCCGCGCACCCCACCGAAGGCCGAGCCGCGCCACACGCGGCCGGTCACCAACTGGAACGGGCGGGTGCTGATTTCCTGCCCGGCACCGGCGACACCGATGATCGTCGACTCGCCCCAGCCCTTGTGACAGCACTCCAGCGCAGCGCGCATCAGCTTCACATTGCCGACGCACTCGAAGGAGTAGTCCACGCCGCCATCGGTCATCTCCACGATAACTTCCTGGATCGGCCGCTCGAAATCCTTGGGGTTCACGAAGTCGGTCGCGCCCAGTTGCTTGGCGATCTCGAACTTCGCCGGGTTGATGTCGATCGCGATGATGCGGGCCGCCTTGGCCATCGTCGCGCCGATGATCGCAGCCAGCCCGATGCCGCCGAGGCCGAAGATCGCCACCGTGGAGCCCGCCGTGACCTTGGCCGTGTTGAGCACCGCGCCGATGCCGGTGGTGACGCCGCAGCCCAGCAGGCACACCTTGTCCAGCGGCGCATCCTGCGGAATCTTGGCGAGCGAGATTTCGGGCAGCACGGTGTATTCCGAGAAGGTCGAGCAGCCCATGTAGTGGTAGATCGGCTGGCCCTGGTAGGAGAAGCGCGTCGTGCCGTCCGGCATCAGCCCCTTGCCCTGGGTGGCGCGCACCGCCTGGCACAGATTGGTCTTGCCCGATTTGCAGAACTTGCACTCGCGGCACTCGGCCGTGTACAGCGGAATCACGTGGTCGCCCACGGCCAGCGAGGTGACGCCTTCGCCCACCGCCTCGACGATGCCGCCGCCCTCGTGGCCCAGGATGGCCGGGAAGATGCCCTCCGGGTCGTCGCCCGACAGCGTGAAGGCATCCGTATGGCATACGCCGGTGGCCACGATGCGCACACGCACCTCGCCTTTCTGCGGCGGGGCCACATCCACTTCAACGATCTTCAGGGCTTCGCCGGGGCCAAAGGCAACCGCGGCGCGGGACTTGATGGTGGTGGCGGACATGGGGCGTCTCCTGTGGGGTGTCAGTGTGAGGGCGAGTCTAATTGAAGGATGCTGGGGGATAATCCGCGAGGTGGAGAAAGACTGTTGTTGCCAAGGGATAATTGTCGGGGACGCGGGGGGCGCATGAATCGCTGGGAAGGGTTGGACGAATTCGTGGCGGTGGTCGAGTGCGCGAGCTTCTCGCGCGCGGCCGAGCGCCTGCGCCTGTCGACCTCGCATGTGAGCCGCCAGGTCGCGCTGCTCGAAGAGCGCCTGCAGGCGCGCCTGCTCTACCGCACCACCCGCAAGGTCTCGCTCACCGAAGCCGGGCAGACCTTCTTCGCCCGCTGCCAGCGCCTGATCGAGGAACGCGACGAAGCCTTCCTCGCCATCACCGACCTGCATCGCGCGCCCACCGGCCTGCTGCGCATGACGGCGGCCGTGGCCTACGGCGAGCGCTTCATCGTGCCCATCGTCAATGCCTTCATGGCGCAGCACCCGCAACTGCGCGTCGAGATCGAACTCAGCAACCGCGTGATGGACCTCGTGCACGAAGGCTTCGACCTGGCGATCCGCCTCGGCCGGCTGGAGAACTCCAGCCTCGTCGCCAGCCGCATTGCGCCGCGTGCGCTCTACCTGTGTGCGGCGCCGGCCTACCTCGAACGCTACGGCCGCCCGCATTCGCTGTCGGAACTCGCCGGCCACAACTGCCTGATCGGCACCGCCGACACCTGGCTGTTCCGCCAGGACGGCCGCGAGCAGCCCTTCAAACCCGCCGGCAACTGGCGCTGCAACAGCGGCCAGGCCGTGCTCGACGCCGCCCTGCGCGGCCTCGGCCTGTGCCAGTTGCCTGATTACTACGTGCTCGACGCCCTGCGCCGTGGCGAACTCGTCTCCCTGCTCGACGCCCACCAGCCCGCCGACACTGCCGTGTGGGCCGTGTCGCCCCAGCGCCGCTACCCGCTGCCCAAGGTGCGCCTGCTGGTCGAGGCGCTCAAGGCCGGGCTGGCGGATCTGCCGGAATACCGCACGCACCGCTCGGCCTGACGCGGCCTGACAAGCACCGCGACAAGCGCAAGCCGGCGGACGCGCCGAGACTAGCTCCCCGCGTTCCCCGCGCGCCTGGAGAACCAGGCATGCATCAGGCCGGACTGATAGAACTGGGTCGAGGACGCAAACCCCGCGGCCGTGATCAGGGCGGCGATATCCGCCGGCGGGAGGATGCCCACGTCCTTGGCATAGGCCGCCCGCGTCCTCTCCACAACCTCCGTCTGCACCCCGGAAGAGGACATCAGTTGAATCCACACGCGCAGGAGGTCCTGGTACGTGGCGGCGCTCACGTCCGCCGCGAGATCGGAACTGGCGAGCACGCCGCCCGCCACCAGTCGCTCCGCGATGCCACGGAAGAACTGGATGCGCGCCTCCCGCTCAAGAATGAACTGCGACACCAGGAAACAGGTGGCTCCGTCATACGGCTCGCTGGCCGGCAGGGAATCAAGATAGCCCTCGTGAAAATCGCAACGCGCCGCAAAGCCCTCATCGCTGGCCCGCTGCCGGCACAGCTCCAGCATCGGGCCCGAGGGTTCCACCGCGGTGAATCGCCAGCCAGGAAAGGTCTTGGCCAGGTACGACATCTCGATGCCCGTGCCCGCACCGACACAGAGAATGCGCGCCTCCTCCGGCAAACCCGAGAACACCGCATCCAGCAGGAAATACAAGCCCTCCCGCACCGGCGCCATGCGCGCCCACTGCTTGTCATAGCCCGCCGCCTGGCTGTCGAAGACGGCCTTGATCTCTTCACTTCGCATTGCACTGCCTTTCAATTTACAACTTGCTCTCTTGATGGGTCTGCTTGGCGCATACAGTCTTGGGGCGCGCCCGATCACCCGAAGATGATCTTCGCCTTCCTTTCACTCTGTGCCCCGCAGTAGATGCAGGACAGGTCTTTCGTGGAAATCGTTCTTCCACATGATGTGCATTGAATGGGTTCGTAACCGAGCTTTCCGTCCTGGATGCCGTCCCGCAAACCAATCTCCAGCATCTTCCTGGCCAGATTAATTTCAGTGACGAAGCGCTTCAGTTCAGGCCCCAGGGAGGTTCACCGGGAGGCCTGCTTAGCGTTGCACTTCAAGCTTGAGACGACGCATCATTCGCCGCCCCACTTGCACTGATTAAAACGACCAAGGTTGGTAATTCTTGCTCGCTGCGCATACGCCCCTGCGGAAGACGAATCTCCAATCACGACCGAGAAGTCGGAGAGCTCCGCTGTGGCGCTTACTTGCCAACAGTCTGCTTTGGCCAGGCTCGATGGCGGGGTGACGCGAACGGGCGGCTGCGCCCCATCCAACTTGATGCGGTTGAAGTTCTCCTTGAAGAACTTTCCGGTGCCTACAAAAGACTCCTTCGCGGGCCTGAACTCGAGTTCTCCGCCGTCATTGGGCTCAAACCGCAGGATGCCTGAAACCTTAAGCGTGCCCTTGAGCTGGATCGCTCCGTACAAGCTCGCTTGATCTGCAGATACGACGTTTGGGAGGCGCTCAGCGGGTTTGCACTCTGCAATAGCCGCCTCGCCTCGAATGGCAAGCTTGGTGTAGCCACGGATGGATTTGATCTCAAGGCCTGCGGGCAGCGATGCAAGCAAACGAGGGGGCATGACTTCGCAGTAGTATTCATTGCCGCAGGTCAGCAGATAACAGTCCTGAGCCAAGGCGGCGTTGCCCCAAGCAAACAGAAGACCGGATAGCCAGATACGTGATTTCATGATTCCGAATGTTTGACGTGAGTGTTCGCCGTCGCGGCGAAGTTGCGAAGGGGCCGCCACAAACGCAGTGTGTGGGTGGTCTGTCTCGACGGAATGGCCCGATTATCGACCACGAATTGGATTGAAGGCCGTTGGCGGTTTGGTGCACGCATCCATCGTTGAGCTGCCGTCAGTCATGGAAGAGGCTCTCATCGCAAAACGCCTTGGGTGAAAAATGCCAGCAGTGCGCAATGCGCGTAGCGAAGTGCGCCGAACGCTCGCGCCCCGCTCAGCGCGGCATCAGCGCGAACACGCCCCAGCCCAGATATTCCCGCGTGTAAGCCGCGTAGCGCGCGGGCTCCGAACGCAGCTTGGCCCGCAACTCTGCCGCCAGCTCATCGTCCGGATTCGCCTCAAGCCAGCGGCGCATGGTGAGCCACTTGGCCGCTTCGTACCGGTCCCAGCCATCCTGATCGGCCAGCACCATTTCCACCACGTCGTAGCCGAGCTGGTCGAAAGAGGCGAGCAGCTCGGGCAGCAGCAGAAAGTCCGCAATCGAACTGGCCAGGCAGCCCTGGGCCACCGCTTCCGTCGGTGGCAACTGTCGCCAGAAGGGTTCGCCGATGAGAATGATGCCGCCCGCGCGCAGGCTGCGTGCCAGCAGCGCGGCCGTCCCGGCCACGCCCCCGGCAATCCAGGTGGCACCCACGCAGGCGGCCACGTCGACCTGCTCCTCGGCGACGTAGCCCGCCGCGTCGCCATGGATGAACCTCACGCGGTCCGCGACACCCAGCTCCCGCGCGCGGCGCTTCGCCTGTTCGGAGAACACGCTGCTCATGTCGACGCCGGTGCCGGTGATGCCGTGATCGCGCGCCCAGGTGCACAACATCTCCCCCGAACCACTGCCCAGATCCAGCACCCGCGCCCCCGGCGCCAGACGCAGCGCCGCGCCCAGCGTGGCGAGCTTGTCGGGCGTAATCGGGTTATGGATGCGGTGCGCGCTTTCGGTGATGTTGAAGATGCGGGGGATGTCCATGGCGGAAGTTGTCTTGCTCGAGAAGAAATTTCTTAGCAATCAATTAGGGCGCAATGAGCGTAGCGGATTGCGCCGAATGCCGTGCCGCGAACACGGTGCAGCGCAATGCCATTTGGTTACTGCGCCTTACGTGCTGTATCTTTTACTTGAGACCGTAGTACTTGAGTAATGCTTCTTTGACCACACCCGTGGCTACAGCTACACCCATTTTCCAACTACCAGCCGCAGCCTTTTTTAAATTCTCAAGAAGCCAGTTACGAACCAGAGGACCCATGGGCTCTTCGTTGCTCTCTGGTGTTTCTGAAGCGGCCAGACGAGCCAGTTCTTGGGCGTCTTCCTCCTCCATACCAGAGCTAATCAAAAACTCGCTCAAGCTCTTTGCATCATGTGGTGCCACAGCGACTTGGATTGTTGCCCCGTCGCCGGTGGCGGCGATTGAGGTGAAGTTGCCATAGATGATCTGTTGGGCAATTTGAGTTGCTGTAGCTGCGCTCGGCACAGATGGCAAAGCGGCAGGGCCTATAGCTACAGCCGCAGCATCGGGTACAGACTTCTCAAGTTCGATCGTCAGTTCGAGCACGCGACTGCGCACTGCGTGCCGAATTGAGGCAAGTGATGAGCGAGAAATGCTGCCAGTGACGGAATTGCAGGCGTAGTCCGCATAGACCTTCCCTTGAAGCATAAGGATTAGATCGGCAGCATTTATACCTAAATGACCACCGTTCTGTGCGTTGCCTAGCAAGTCGTCCACAGCTGCGATGCTCTCCCGCATTCCATAGCGAACCCAATGCTCTCCGGCGAATTTCTTTACCAAATACGGTGAAATAGGCGCGTTTTGGATTCCGGACCCAAACGGGCCAGAAAAATTGGCTGTGTAGCTAACTGGAATAAATCGGTAGTCTGGGAGTTCCGCGTCCTTCGGATATCCCTCTGACTCGTGCCGCACCCACTCCGCAAGGGGTTGGCTGCCGATGCGAGCAGCCAAGAGCCGAAGTTTGAGAAGTATTGGCCCGAGGTCCGATCCATCTCGGAGCACTGCGGCTTGGATTTCGTGAAGCAGGCTCATGCGCGCTCCCTGTATGACGCCCAACGTTCTACGTAACCGGCGAGACGCTGCTTCATCGCGGCGCGTCCGGGTTGACGGAGGGGTTAGAACTCAATGTGCCTTGTTCTCTCAGAATGCCCATTTGGCTATGCTGGGGCGCAAGGAGAAAGTCACAGTTCGCCGATGACAATGGCTCATGCTCAGCGAGTTGCCGAGTAAAGGCCTGATATTGAATCTTTCCTATCTCAAAGACTTGCTCAAGAGTGCTTGCGCTGTATTCTCCGCAAGATATTTTCATCACTTCAAAGACGATCAAGTCAAGGTACGCGTGGCCGTTTTCAACAAGTGTGTCGACATATGGCGGTGGAGTTCGACCGGAGTGAACGATTAGATTTCTGGCGCGGTAAATTCGCCGAATCTGCCAGGCGACCTTCTTTTCGTGGTCTTCTATTAATTGTTGTATTTTTTTGCGATCCGAAAGCTTCTCACTAAGCTGGAACGCGCGATGACGAAGGAGATGAAAATCCTTGAGCTGCGCGTAGAGTTGGTCGCGAAGCGCCTCATTCTCGTTCAAGCACAACAAACGAAGACACTTACCTTTTAGAGATGTCTTAGGATCGCACGGCACCTTGTTGAAAAGTTTCTTCGCACGCCATTTATCCCAGTTCGTTAGGTCATATGCGAGTTGCTGTACCAATCGGTCCACATATGTGTGTAGGAGGAAGGGAAGAGCAGAGGTTGTGACATTCGATATCTTTGACCCACCTGAGTGCGAAGGTGCCAAAGTTTCCAATGCTGTCCAAAGATTTACCAGTTGATTTTCGATTATGTCGTGATTGATACAGATGCCGTGGATGTCTGCTACACGATTGAACTTTCGGAAGCTCATTCCCTTCGCTGAGAACGACTTTAGAAAAGCATTCAGTTCTTTGGCTGCCTTTTCTGGGCGCAGGTCTGAAGCCTTCTCCATAGGCCCTGTTGGCGGAGTAACCCATCGAACCTCCTCGGTGCAGCAGTTCTGGGCAACAACTGTTTCACGACGCCAAGTAATTCTGCTTCGATGTTGAAACAGAGACAGTAGGTCACTGAGATTGTCCAAGTTCCGAATCGCAAGTTGCCTTGCGCTATAAACATCATGGGCTCTGATGGCTGTCGCCAGAACATATGTCTCTTCGTCTGTCGGTTCAAAAGCGTGTTCCTGAGTGACATTTCTGAGCTTTTCAGAAATTTCTTCAGGCATTTTCAGTTGAAATGCTTCAATTGAAGTCGCGACAGACCTTATGTTGTCGCTTGTTAGTAAAAGAACGTCAAATCGATGCACCTTTGGAATCAAAGAATCCAAGAACGGGCGGAGTCCTGATAGGTCGGTGATTTTCGGTCCTTCTTGGAAAAAATTCTGAAGTACCGAGTTGTATAGGTGTTGCTTTGATACTTGGGAGTTTATTAGAGTAGTTATCAGGGTTCTCGCTAACGCATCTATTGCCTTCTTTTCCACTGCAGTAATTTTCTCTTCAAGCGCATCGAATACTGCATTGAGATAACGCGGTGGGTTTAGTGTTCTATCGAGAACTTCCAGGCGCAGTTTGAGCGAAGTGAGTTCGGCTTCATTTGCAATCGCTGTATAGTAGCCAATGTCGGTATCAAGAAGAGATTTGGCGACCTTATCGTTCTTAACAGACCACACGAGTTCGTCCAGCACATGGGCCAGAGTCGGGTACTCGATGTTCTCATTCTCTATATCGGATATTAGTGTCAGCGCCTCTTTCGCTAAGAAGGGGGCATTTAGCGCGGACGGCTTGTATGAGTCGAGCGTGTAGTCAAAGAGGAGTTCATCCAGGCGCTGTGCAAAAAATTTGAGACCATCGAGGGCTCCATCGGAAGTCCACCGAGCTAGGTTCCTGAAGCGCATTGGAGTCGTTGCCTCTTCTGAGTTCTAACGTTTGACGTGAGGGGCCACCGCAGCGGCAAAGCCGCGAAGGGTACCCACAAGCGAAGCTTGTGTGCAGCCCCTCTTGACTGAGTGGTTAGCTCGACGAGTCATCTTTTGATTTCTTTAAATCAATGGCTGCTTTATATATTTCAGCGATTTTTCCATCCACTGTGCAACTGTACTCATGCGAATTGCAAGGATATAAAGAAAAAGAAACGATATCGCAAGCCATTCCAGGCCGCCGAATGCAAGCAGCCCATCTTTGGCTGCCTTCAGATAGGCCATGTAGCTTGTTACTGCTACCGGAATAATTCCTACCTTATCAATTGCCCCAACCAACAGACCTAAGCGCTCCCTGAGTTGAGCAGCCATACGGCTGTAGTTTGCACGGGCGTAATCTAGGTGATGAATCTTGAAGTCGCATAGATCGTTCAGCAAGTCTAAATCGTCGTCGAACTCTTTAAGCAATGGTGATGAAATTTCCTTCTCTATATTTCGAAGCTTGCTAAGCTCTGGAATGGCGGCGGCGAGCTGATAGAGCATCGCAAAGATTGCACCTACAAGTAACAAAACTATGGCCACCAAAGCAACGTTCTTGTTTTCCCAATAGTAGGTAGCTAACGCCACAGCCGCGCCAGCGGCTGAGAAGCCGAGAGAAATAAAAAACATCCACATTTGAAGTGGTGTATCGTAAAACTGGAACTTGGACTTATTCGCTTTGCGTTCCAGAACAATTGAAATTACGCGCCTTGGTGTGATTACCATTTGAGAGAGCCAACGTTAAGTAGAGGACAAAGTGTCGGGAAAAACTGTCCGATAAAAAAGCGCAGCCTCTCAAGTTCTTGTTTTGAATCAATCGTCTTGGCCTCGCCGGCGAGACGGAAACCGTGGGATGAGGAGCATGTAGTCCGGGTTCGGACGGGCTGCGCGCTTCGCATGCCGCTGGTATGCGCAGCATGATGCGTCCGCGGGGAGTGCGTGTGAAGGCGGTGGAGTGGGTTTGCCCTTTTGGGGAGGTGGGGCAGGCGTTCCCCTCTCCCCCAGCCCCTCTCCCCTGCGGGGCGAGGGGAGCGCCGCCGTCCCTGCGTGGGCAGGGACCCAGTGGCTTTGGGGTGGGTTCGTGCGAGGGGAGAAAGTCGCTGGATTCCCGCCCCCGTTCGAGTCGGGGGCAGGCTCTGCGCGGGAATGACGTGGTGGGGGTGGGTGGGTGGTTCGCCTTCTGGGCGGGTGTTCCCCTCTCCCCCGGCCCCTCTCCCCGGTGGGGCTAGGGGAGTGTGGTTGGGGCGTGCGCGGTGGGTGTGTTACGGCTGTTCATGATCTTTCGCACGCCATGGAAACGCCGGACTTCAACCCCTCCCGACCTCCCCTTGTCAGGGGAGGGGCGCCTCAGATCGGGCCGAATCGACCTCCCTCCCCTGTCAAGGGGAGGGTTGGGGAGGGGTTTTATGACAAACGAAAGGTCGTGGACAGCTTCTTAGACCACGCCCTGGGCGAGCATGGCGTCGGCGACGCGCACGAAGCCGGCGATGTTGGCGCCCTTGGTGTAGCTGATGCGGCTGCCGCTGATGGCGCCGTAGGTGGCGCATTCGTCGTGGATGCTGAGCATGATCTTGCGCAGGCGCTGGTCGACCTCGTCGCGTGTCCATGACAGGCGCATTGCGTTCTGGCTCATCTCCAGGCCGGAGGTGGCGACGCCGCCGGCGTTGCTGGCCTTGCCGGGGGCGTAGAGCACGTCGTGCTCTTCGAACAGGTGGGCGGCCTCGGCGGTGGTGGGCATGTTGGCGCCCTCGGCGACGCAGCGCACGCCGTTGCGCAGCAGGGCGCGGGCGTCGTCGCGGTCGAGTTCGTTCTGGGTGGCGCAGGGCAGGGCCACGTCCATGGCGATCTGCCAGGGGCGGGCGCCGTGCAGGTAGCGCGCGCCGACGCGCAGGGCGTATTCGTCGAGCCGGCCTTGCAGGCGGTTCTTCACTTCCATCAGCGCGGCGAGTTTCTTGGGGGTGAAGCCCTCTTCGTCGTACACGGTGCCGCCGGAGTCGGACACGGTGATGACGCGCGCGCCCAGCTCCATGGCTTTCTCGACCGCGTACTGGGCGACGTTGCCGGCGCCGGAGACGCCGACGCGCATGCCCTCCAGCGCCATGCCACGGCGCTTGAGCATCTGCTCGGCGAAGTAGACGGTGCCGTAGCCGGTGGCTTCGGGGCGGATCAGCGAGCCGCCGAGGTGCACGCCCTTGCCGGTGAACACGCAGTCGCTGCGGTTGCTGAGCTTTTTCATCATGCCGACCATGTAGCCGACCTCGCGGCCGCCGACGCCGATGTCGCCGGCCGGCACGTCGGTGTCGGCGCCGATGTGGCGGTGCAGCTCGGTCATGAAGGCCTGGCAGAAGCGCATCACCTCGGCCGGGCTCTTGCCCTTGGGGTCGAAGTCGGCGCCGCCCTTGGCGCCGCCCATGTGCAGTGTGGTCAGCGCGTTCTTGAAGGTCTGCTCGAAGGCGAGGAACTTGAGGATCGAGAGATTCACCGTGGGGTGGAAGCGCAGCCCGCCCTTGTAGGGCCCGATGGCGGAGGAGTGCTGCACGCGGTAGCCGCGATTGACGCGCACCTGGCCCTGGTCGTCGGTCCAGCAGACGCGGAAGCTGATGATGCGCTCGGCCTCGACCAGGCGTTCGAGCAGCGCGTGCTCGCGGTACTCGGGGTGGCTGCCGAGAAAGGGCCAGATGCTCTCGATGACTTCGCTGACGGCCTGCAGGAATTCCGGCTGTTGCGGATGGTGGAGGGCGACGTGGGCGAGGAAGGCGGCGGAAGTGTGACGCACGGCAAGGCTCCGGCACGGCTGCGCACCGAGTGGGCGGCGGCCGGCGCGTGGGTGGAAAAGTGGGCTTAGGGGGTGTTTAGAGACTGTTTGCGAGCGCTGGTTTGTCGTGGTTCGCGTACCGATATGCGACAGAACCCCTCCCAGCCTCCCCTTTTAAAGGGGAGGAGACTCCATTGGGGCGCGGGCGGGCTCCCTCCCCTTCGTAAGGGGAGGGATGGGGAGGGGTTTGAATGACACACGAGAGCTCACGAACAGCCACTCAATGGCGCGGCGCAGGGAAGACGTCGAGCACCGTCAGCCGGCGCAGGCTGCCGTCGGGGAAGGCCCAGACGATGTCCTGCCCCACGCTGAGGCCGATCAGCGCGGCGCCCACCGGGGCCAGCACCGACACGCGGCCTCGTGCGGGGTCGGCTTCCTCGGGCAGCACGATCTCGACGCCGCGGCAGTCGCCGCTGGCTTCGTCGCGGTATTCCACGCGGGCATGCAGGGTCACGACCTGGCGCGAGATTGATTTCTTGGGGACAACAATGGCGCGGTCCAGCTCGGCCCGTAGATCGTCGGACAAGGGCATGGCCATGAGTCTGGAGAAATCGTGATCGCTGAGAATTAGGTCTTGGTCCTGCATATATGCCTCTTTTTAAAGTGGTTGACGCTCCGCGCGTAAGGGGATGGCCAGATCATAGGAGGCAGGGCGTGGCTTGATAAGCCGGGTACGGGGCACAATACTGTTTCCAAATGGAAACGATTGGGCTTGTGAAATGCCGGACGTGAAGGACATGCTGCTGTTCGCCCAGGTGGTGAAGTCGAAGAGCTTCTCGGCCGCGGCGCTGCAGTTGGGCGTGTCGAAATCGCATATCAGCAAGGCGGTGGCGCGGCTGGAGGCGGCGCTGGGCGTGCGCCTGCTCCAGCGCAGCACGCGCCGCCTGAGCCTCACCGAGGTGGGCGGCGCCTACTACGAGCATTGCGAGCGCATCCTCGACGAGCTGGCCCTGGCCGACGACACGGTCAACCGTCTGCACCAGGAGCCGCGCGGCACGCTGCGCATCAGCACCTCGGTGGCCTTTGGCACCCTGCATGTGGCGTCTGCCCTGCCGGACTTCATGCTGCAGCACCCCGACCTGAAGGTGGACATGACCATCAGCGACCGCCTGGTCGACCTGGTGGAAGAGGGTTACGACCTGGCGCTGCGCATCATCGCGGAGCCCAGCCCGAACCTGGTGGCGCGGCGCATCGCGCCGATCCGCCGGAAGATCTGCGCCAGCCCGGCCTACCTTGCGCGGCGCGGCACCCCGACCACGCCGCAGGCGCTGTCGGCGCACAACTGCCTGGACTACACGTATCAGAGCGAGGGCGTGTGGCACCTGCAGGGGCCGGACGGCAAGCAGGCGATCCCGGTCGGCGGCACGCTGCGCATCAACGACGACGAGGCGCTCACCGCCGCCGTGGTCGGCGGGCTGGGCCTGGCGATGCTGCCCACCTTCATCGCCGGCCAGGCGCTGCAGAGCGGGCAACTGGTCGAGGTGCTGCCGGGTTACCTGCCGGTCGACCGCTTCCTGTACGCGGTGTACCTGCCTAACCGCCACCTGCCGCTCAAGGTGCGCGCCTTCATCGACTACCTGCTGGCGCGCTTCGGGCCTGAGCCGTACTGGGATTGAGGCGGGGGGCGGCTTAGCCGGGCTCGGCCGCGCGGGTGGGGAGGTAAGGGGCGAAGCCCTGGTCGTCGATCAGCAGGTGTTGGATGGTGAACTCGTAGACCACGAAGTGCAGCAGATCCTGCGCGTCGAGTCGTCCGGCCAGAAAGCGCTCGCTCAGCCAGGTGGCGCGCTCCACCAGATTGCGGTGGAGGACGATATGGTGTTCGGCAGCCTCGGCGTCGATGGTGCGCAGGATGTCTTCCTCGCGGCTCATGTGCTGCTTCATATGGTTGAGGAATTCGAGCAGGCAGGCTTCCTGCTCGAACGGGGGGGCCTTGTTCAGCACCGCGCTCAGCAGGGCGTTGGCATGGCCGAAGAGCTGTTCGTGGTCGGCGTCGAGTGCGGCATGGCCGAGCTGGTACTGCGGGCTCCAGTGCAGTCGTAGTACGCCGGGCTGCGCCGGATCGCTGCCGACGTGATACGGCGCGTCGCCTTCCACCCGGTTGCGGCCCAGTTCCTTGGCGCGATACAGCGCGACGTCGGCGCGGTTCAGCCAGTCGGTCCAGCGCTCGTTGGTGACGCAGGAGGCGACGCCGATGCTGGCGGTCACCGCCTGGCCTTCGATGCTGAGCTGCTGCGCGATGTCGCGGCGGATGCGTTCGCCCAGCTCCATGGCGTCGGCGAAGCCGGTGGAGGGCAGCAGCACGACGAACTCCTCGCCACCCCAGCGGCCCAGCCGGTCGGTCTCGCGGATCAGCGCCGCCACGCGTTCGGCGAAACGTTGGAGCACCTCGTCGCCGCGCGCATGGCCGTGCGTGTCGTTGATTGCCTTGAAGTGGTCGAGGTCGAGCAGGAGCAGCGAGACCGGGGTGTTGTAGCGGCGCAGCCGGAGTATCTCGCGCTGCGCGTCGTGTTCGATGCCGGCGCGGTTCCAGCAGCCGGTGAGGCGGTCTTTCATCGCCATCAGGCGCATTTGTTCGTCTGCCTGTTCCTTGCTCATCAGCACGAAGCCGATGCTCACCAGGTTGAGCGAGATGAAGGCGCTGAGGTAGACCAGGGTCTGCGAGGGCGTGGCCTGCTGGAAATTGCTGATCTGCTCGATGCCCAGCATGAGGACCGCGTCGCGGAAGAACAGGGCGAACAGGCTCAGGCTGGTGCCGGCGATCAGCAGGTACTGACTGCGGCCGACGACGCGCCGCCGCCCGGTGATGAGGTAGGCGAGCAGCAGGATTTCCTGCACGACCAGCACGCCGCCAGCGATCAGGAAGCGTGCGGTGAGCTGGTCGATGAAGACCGCAAAGCCCACGCCGACCACGATGATCGGCCCCCATAGTGCGGTGCGTGGCACGCGCCGCCGCTGCGCGATGCCGACGGCGTGGATCAGCAGGGCCAGCGCGCTGGTGACGAGGACGTTGGCGCACCAGATGGACAGGACGTCGGGAATCGCCCCCCGCAAGGCCAGCAGGATGTAGCCCACGGCGTGCAGCCCGAGGGCGTAGGTCAGCGGGCGCAGACCGTTCTGGTCGTCGCGCGGGGTGACCCAGCCGATGGCGAGGAAGAGCGTGATGCTCATCGCGATGATGACGATGAACATGGTTGGAACGTGAAGCTGCATCAGGACCCAATCAGGTGTGTGTGGCCGCACCCGTCGGAGGGGGAAAGGCAGCGGTGACGTGGAGGTGACGGGTTGCCTCGACGGACTCGAATTCCCGCTTACCACTGCCTTGCGACGACACCCTCAAGCGAAACTTTAGCGCTCAGCTTCTGTGTTCCGTGACAACTTGTGCAAACGCAAGTGTGGGCGTCGGTGGAAGGCCATCTCAGCGGCTGACGCTGGCGCAGCGCGCGCGCAGGAAGTCGCGCAGCAGGCCCACGGCCGGCGTCAGCAGGCGGCGGTCGGCGCACATGAGGTAGAGCGGCGCGGGCTCGCCCTCCCAGTCCTGGCAGAGCGGGACGAGGCGGCCGGTGGCGAGCTCGCCGACGATGTCGAGCCGCGACTTGTAGGCGATGCCCTGGCCGGCCACGGCCCAGCGGCGCACCACGTCGCCGTCGTTGGCGACCTGGCTGGCCGGCACCTTGACGCTGAGGCGCTCGGCACCACGGCGGAAGCGCCAGCGGTCGTGCACTTCGTCGCCGGTGATGAAGCACAGGCAGTCGCGCGTCTTCAGCGCCTGTGGCGAGGCGGGGACGCCGTGGCGCGCGAGGTAGTCGGGCGACGCGCACAGCACGCGGCGGTTGTCGGGCGCCAGGGGCTGGGCGATCAGGTTGGATTCGCTGGGCTCACCGTAGCGGATCGCGATGTCGACCGGCTGGCGGTAGAGGTCGGCCATGCGGTCGGAGAGCTGCAGGCGGAAGCGCACCTCGGGGTACATCACGCGGAATTCGTCGAGCCAGCCCAGCAGGGCGTTGCGCCCGAGGTCCGAGGGCGCGGCGAGCTGCAGCGTGCCCTTGATCTGCTGGCGCCCGCTGGCGAGGGCTTCCTGGCCGTCGCGCAGCGCGTCCAGCGCGACCCGGCAGTAGGCGAGGAAGCGCTCGCCCTCGTGGGTGAGGCGCAGGCTGCGCGTGGAGCGCACGAACAGCGGCGCCTGCAGCTCGGCCTCCAGGCGCTTGAGCGCCGCGCTGGCGGCGGCCGGGGTGAGGTCCAGCGCACGCGCGGTGGCCGACAGGCTGCCGCTGTCCACCGTGCGCACGAAGATGTCGAGGTCGAGCAGGGCTTTCATCTTTCAAATAATTTTTGAAGATGGATCCCATTCTGCGCTGGTTTTTCTCAAATCAGAAAGCGCGGATCATGGCGTCCATCCACCCGGTCCGCCGGATTGCCGATCCATCTTGCTCGCTGAAGGAAGCCGCCCATGTCGCATCTGTTCTCTCCCCTTGCCCTGCGTGGCCTGAGCCTGCCCAACCGCATCGCCGTGTCGCCGATGTGCATGTATTCCTCGCAGGACGGGTTCGCCACCGATTTCCATCTGGTCCATCTCGGCAGCTTTGCGCTGGGTGGCGCCGGTCTCATCATCACCGAGGCGACGGCAGTGAGCCCCGAGGGGCGCATCAGCCCCGACGACCTGGGGATCTGGAGCGATGCACACATCGAAAGTCTGTCGCGCATCACCGGTTTCATCCGCGCCCAGGGCAGCGTGGCTGGCATCCAGCTTGCGCACGCCGGGCGCAAGGCCAGCACCGCCGCACCCGGCAAGGGCAGTGGCGAGGTGAAGCCGGCAGACGGTGGCTGGCAGACGGTGGCGCCCTCGGCGGTGCGCTTCTCGGAGACCTACCCGCTGCCAGTGGCGCTGGATGCCGCGGGCATCCGCAAGGTCATCGACGATTTCACCGCCGCCGCCCGCCGTGCGCTGGCGGCCGGTTTCGAGGTTGCCGAGGTGCATGCCGCGCATGGCTACTTGCTGCATCAGTTCCTGTCGCCCATCGCCAACCAGCGCAGCGACGAGTACGGCGGCAGCTTCGAGAACCGCATCCGCCTCGTGCTGGAAGTGACGGCCGCGGTGCGTGCCGTGTGGCCGCAGAACCTGCCGGTGTTCGTGCGCCTGTCGGCCACCGACTGGGCCGAGGCGGGCGGCTGGACGCCGGACGAGACGGTGGCGCTGGCGGCCCGCTTGAAGGCGCTGGGCGCCGACCTGATCGACGTGACCACGGGCGGCATGCTGGCCACGGCGCAGATGCCCATCGGCCCCGGCTACCAGACCGCCTTCGCCAGCCGCGTGCGCCACGAGGGCGGCATCGCCAGCAGCGCGGTGGGCCTGATCACCGGCGCCCAGCAAGCCGACCACATCGTGCGCACCGGCCAGGCCGACCTGGTGATGCTGGCGCGCGAGCTGCTGCGCGATCCGCACTGGCCGCTGCGTGCCGCGCGCGAGTTGAACCAGACCACCGCCTGGCCGCGCCAGTACCTGCGTGCCGGGCCGCATGGCAGTGCGGCGCAGGCGGCACGCTGACATCGTGACGCAGCTCCCTCCCCAGCCGTCATTCCTGCGCAGAGCCCGCCCTCGACCCGATCGGGGGCAGGAATCCAGCGTCTTTCGAGGCGGCCGGAGGAGTGCGCTAACGCCACTGGGTCCCTGCCCCCGATCGGGTCGAGGGCAGGCTCTGCGCAGGGACGACGACCCAGGCGCATCTGGCCCATACATCTCTACATCCATGAAGGAGTCCTGACCATGAAAGCCATCGGTTACACCAGCGCCCAGTTCGGTCTGGGCATAGACAACCCGGAAGCCCTGCTCGACCTCAACCTGCCGGACCCGCTGCCCAGTGGGCGCGACCTGCTGGTCGAGGTGCGCGCCATCGCGGTGAACCCGGTCGATACCAAGGTGCGCAAGAGCGCCAACCCGCCGGCCGGCGACACCAAGGTGCTCGGCTGGGATGCCGTTGGCATCGTGCGTGCGGTTGGTCCGGAGGCCACGCTGTTCAAGCCCGGCGAGCGCGTGTGGTACGCCGGTTCGATCACGCGGCCCGGGGCCAACAGCCAGTTGCATCTGGTGGATGAGCGCATCGTCGGTCATGCCCCCGCCTCGCTGAAGGACGCGGAGGCGGCCGCATTGCCGCTGACCGCGCTGACCGCCTGGGAGATGCTGTTCGACCGCCTCGAAGTCGCGCCCGGCAAGGGCCTGGGCCAAAGCCTGCTGATCGTCGGCGCAGCCGGTGGCGTGGGTTCCATCCTGGTGCAACTGGCGCGCCGCCTCACTGGGCTGACCGTCATCGGCACGGCGTCGCGGCCGGAGACGCAGGCCTGGGTGCGCGAGCTGGGCGCGCACCACGTCATCGACCACAGCCAGCCGCTCTCAGCCGAACTCAAGCGCATCGGCCAGGCGCCGGTCGACTACGTGGTGAGCCTGACGCAGACCGACCAGCACATCGCCGAGATCGTGGAGAGCCTCAAGCCGCAGGGCCGCTTCGGCCTCATCGACGACCCCGCGCCCTTCGACATCAAGCTGCTCAAGCGCAAGGCCCTCTCGCTGCACTGGGAGCTGATGTTCACGCGCGCCATCTTCCAGACGCCCGACATGATCGCGCAGCATCGCATTCTCGAAGACGTGGCCTCGCTGGTCGATGCCGGCGTCATCCGCACGACCCTGGGCGAGCACTTCGGCGCCATCAATGCCGACAACCTGCGCCGCGCCCACGCGCTGCTGGAGTCCGGCAAGGCACGCGGCAAGATCGTGCTGGAAGGCTGGGGCTGAGCGCGCCGAGCAGGTAGCCCGGATACCGGCTGCGCGGCCAGAATCCGGGAGGCGTCCCGGCGCCCCCCAGGATAGTAATACGTAGGGTGGGCACGCTGTGCCCACGCGGATTTATAACGGGCGTGCGTCGAAACGCGTGGGCTCGCCGAGCCCACCCTGCCGGACGCATTGGCGCCCTACGGATCGCTTCGGCCGTGGGGCGTTGCTCCGATACGGGCTCCGGTGTACTTTGGGCAGGGAGAGACCCGCTCGGAGAAGCCATGAATGATCGCCCCGCCAGCCTGCCCCCCAGGCTGCTGCGCCGCCTGCTGCGCGCCAGGGACAGGATGGACGCCGCCTCGCACGAGGATTGGCCGGTGCGTCGGTTGGCGCGCCTGGGCGGCGTTTCCGAGGCCCATTTCGCGCGCGCCTTCAAGCAGGCTTTTGGCCTGCCGCCGCATCGTTATCTGCTGACCCGCCGCATCGAGCGCGCACTGGCCTTGCTGCGCGACACCGACCTGCCCATTACCGACATCGCACTGCAGGCGGGCTGGTCCAGCCTGGGCACTTTCGGCCGTACCTTTCGCGACATCACCGGCGAGACGCCGGGTGAAAGCCGCGCCCGCCTGCAAGGCATGCGCGATGCATTGGCGGGCGTGCCGCCTTGCTTCGTGGCCGCTGCCCAGCGACCTGACCTGAAGACCGCAGTTCTGGAGAAGCGCCGTCGCGAGGGCGCCCCGCACAATGCGGCGCCAATCAAGGAGGCCCCATGAATCAAGGTGTGCAGGTCGTCGGTGTGTATGTGCAGGACCAGGAGGAAGCCTTGCGCTTCTATGTCGACAAACTCGGGTTCCGGGTGCACACGGATGTGCAGAACGGCCCCTTCCGCTGGCTCACGGTGCAGCACCCGGAGCAGCCGGATTTCCAGCTCGGTCTGTTCGTGCCCGGTCCGCCGATGCTCGACGAGGCGAGCGCGCAGGCGCTGCGCGAGCTGGTGGCCAAGGGCGCGATGCCGCCCCTGGTCATGATCGTGAACGACTGCCGCGAGGCCCATGCCCGCATGCTGGCTCTGGGCGTCGAATTCACGCAGGAGCCGATCGCCCGCTACGGCAGTGTGGATGCGAGTTTCCGCGACCCTTCGGGGAACGGCTGGAAGCTGATCGAGCATCGCCGTTGAAGCCTCAGGAGAGCATATGAACCCGCTGCATCACCTGATCCGGCAGACCCATCGCTGGCTGTCGCTCGCCTTCACGCTGACCGTCATCGCCAACTTCGCGGCGCGCGCGGCCGACGGTCAGGAGCCCGCCGCCTGGCTCACCTATTCGCCCTTGCCGCCGCTGGCCTTGCTGCTGCTGTCGGGCCTCTACCTCTTCGCCCAGCCCTACCTGCGGGCGCGCAAGCCATGAGCGAGCGGATCATCCGCTGCGTGACGGCGATGGATATCCAGCCGCATGAGCGGATCCTGGAGATCGGTTGCGGCCATGGCGTGGCGGCCACGCTGATCTGCAGCAAGCTGGTGGAGGGACGTTACCTCGCGATCGACCGCTCGGCGAAGATGATCGAGGCCGCGATCCGGCGTAACCAGGTCTTCGTCGAGTCTGGCGTGGCCAGTTTCCGGCAGGCCGTGTTCGAGTCGCTCGACCTGGGGGCGCTGCGCTTCGACAAGATTCTGGCGATGCGGGTGCGCCTCTTTCACGACGAGCCCGAGCGGGCACGCGCGCTGGCCGAGCGCTGGCTTGCGCCGGGCGGGCGGCTGTTCGTGGAATACGACGAGCCTGGGCAGGCCTAGCGCGGGGGTTTGGTGCGGCCGGTCGTGCCGCGCGCTGGTAGCAGGAAGTCGATGAAGGCGCGCGTCTTGGCGGCCAGCAGGCGGTCCGGCAAGGTCACCAGGTAGACCTGGCGTGCTGCCACACGGTGGCGGGGCAGCAGCTCGACCAGCTCGCCGCGCTGCAACTCGGCTTCCACCAGATAGCGTGACATCGCGATGATGCCCAGGCCACCGAGCGCCGCGCCGCGCAGCACGTCCACGTTGTTGGTCACCAGGCTGCCGCTGACCGCGATGCTGCGCTCCTCGCCTTCCGGTGTGGTGATGTGCCAGGGGTTCTGGATCACTTCGCCGGCGTAGAACAGGCAGTTGTGCTGGCACAGGGCGTCCACGCTGCGTGGTTTGCCATGGCGCGCGAGGTAGGCCGGGGCGGCGCAGATGACGTAAGGCAGATCGGCCAGGTGGCGGGCCACCAGGCCGGGGGCTGGCGTGTTGGTGAGCCGCACGGCGATGTCCACCGCACTGCCGGCGAGATCGGTCAGATGGTCGCTGAGTTGCAGGTCGACGCGGATCTGCGGGTGCAGTTGCAGAAACTCCGCTAGCTGCGGCCCCAGTACGCGACTGCCGTAGGAGTACGGGGCGGCCACGCGCAGGGTGCCACGCGGGGTATCCGCCAGCTCCAGCACACGCGCCTCGGCATGGCTGGCCTCGTCGAGCATGCGGCGGCAGTGCGCATACAAGGCTTCGCCCGCTTCGGTGAGGCTCTGGCGGCGGGTCGTCCGGTGCAACAGGGTGACGCCGAAGTCCTGCTCCAGCGCCGCAATGCGCTTGCTGAGCACGGCGCGCGAGCAATCCAGCTTGGCCGCTGCGGCGGAGAAGCCGCCACATTCGACCACCTCGGCAAAGCTCGCCATGTTGATCAGGCGCTCCATGATTTGCTCTTCTCAAGAAACAATCCTGAGCGACTGTAGCGCTTTTTCTACAAGTTGTCGGCCACTAGACTGGGCTTCTCCCTCCCCCGACAGAACAGGTTAAGCCATGTCTTCCTCAGACAATCCTCACGCGCCGGGCCGCATGCTTCCTGCGAGCCTGGCCATCACGCTGGCGGCCGTCACCTGGGGGGCGGCCTTCCCGGTGGCCAAACATGTGCTGGCGCAGATGGACCCGCTGAGCATGACCCTGCTGCGCTACGGCCTGGCTGCGCCGGTGTTCCTGTTGTTGCTGGCCTGGCGCGAAGGCGCTGCCGCGCTGCGCAGCGAGGGCGCGGGCTGGCGACTGCTGGGCCTGGGCACGCTGGGATTCGTGGGCTTCAACCTGTTGATGTTCTATGGCGTCGGCATGTCGCGGCCTGAGTTCGGCGCCATCGTGATGGCGCTGCAACCCCTGATTGCGGTGCTGATCCACGCCGTACGCAGCGGCACCCGGCCCGCCGCGCGCAGCCTGTTCGCGCTGCTGTTGGCAGTGCTCGGCGTGGTGCTGCTGACCACCGATGGCGAACTGGCCCGCCTCACCGAACATGCCGCCGTGCTGCCCACGCTGATGATGATCGCCGGTGGCAGTTGCTGGGTGCTGTACTCGATGGGCGCAGCCGCGTTTCCGCACTGGTCGCCCCTGCGCTACACCGCGCTGACGAGCAGCGGCGGCGCGCTCGCCCTGGTGGTGGGCTGGCTGCTGCTGGGCCTGGCCGGCGGCGTGCGCCTGCCCGCGGCCGAGGCCTTGCCGGCCCTGCTGCCGGCCTTGCTGTTCCTGACCCTGTTGGCCGCCGTGCTGGCGGTGCTGTGCTGGAACCAGGGCATCCGCCGGCTGGGTGCGCAACGCGGCATGCTGTTCATCAACCTGGTGCCGCTGACCGCGCTGCTGATCGGTGTGCTGCGTGGTCATGCGCTTGGCCAATGGGAACTGGTCGGGGCCGGCCTGGTGCTGCTGAGCCTGGTGCTCAACCAGTTGGGCGGTCAGGTGAGTGCGCGCACCGCGGCCACCGGGCGGGCGGCGCTGGCGGGCGCCAAGTAGGCCGGCCCGGCGGCGTGTCGGGCAGGGTGGTCGTGCAAGCCAGTGTCATGGCCTACGATGGATTACCCACGACCCCAGCGAGTGCTGCCCCATGCTCCACATCCGCCCCTTCGAGCCCGCCGACACGCCCGCCATCGCGGCACTGATCCTGCCGATCCAGCAGCAGGAGTTCGGCATCCCGATCACGCTGGAGGCGCAGCCCGACTTGGCGGACATCACCGGTTTCTACCAGCAGGGCCGTGGCAATTTCTGGGTCGCCGAGCTGGCGGGCGAGGTGGTGGGCACCATTGGCCTGCGCGACATCGGCCACGCTCAGGCCGCGCTGCGCAAGATGTTCGTGGCGGCTGCGCATCGCGGCCGCGAGCGGGGCGTCGCACAGCAGTTGCTGGCCACGCTGCAAGCCTGGTGTGCCGCGCAGGGCGTGGCCGAGGTCTACCTGGGCACCACCGCCAAGTTCCTCGCCGCGCATCGCTTCTACGAGAAGAGCGGGTTCTGTGAGATCGGCGTGGAAGCGCTGCCGGCGGCCTTTCCGGTGATGGCGGTGGACACCAAGTTCTATGCGTTGACGGTGCCGCCAGCGCCGGTTTGAGCGGTCCGCCGGGCATGGATTGCGAAAGGGCGCATCTCCTGCCAGAATGAGAACTGTTCTCATTTGGCTCGGGCTTCATCCCGTGCGTACCGTCCGGGGGAAGTCATGGCGGCAGCCGAATCCACGCCCAAACCACATTTGCATGCGCTCTACAGCGAGCATCACGGCTGGCTGACCGCCTGGTTGAGGCGCAAGCTGGGCGATGCGCATCAGGCGGCGGACCTGGCGCAGGACACCTTCCTGCGCATCCTGGCCGGGCGCGATCCGGCCGCCATCAGCGAGCCGCGCGCCTACCTCACCACGGTGGCGCACGGCCTGCTGGTCAACTGGTACCAGCGTCAGGCGCTGGAGCGCGCCTATCTCGATGCGCTCGCCCTGCTGCCGGAGCCGCAGGTGCCCTCGGCCGAGCAGCGCCTGATCGTCCTGCAGACCCTGTACGAGGTGGATGCGATGCTCGATGCGCTGCCGACCATGGCGAAGCGCGCCTTCCTGTTGTCGCAGATCGAGGGGTTGCGTTACGAGGAGATCGCGCAGCGCCTGGGCGTGTCGCTGATCAGCGTGAAGCGCTACATGAAGCGCGCCTTCCTGGGTTGCCTGAGTCTCATGGATGAGGGCTCGGCGGTATGAGCGCGCTCGCCCCCATCGACCCGCGCATCCTCGAAGAGGCAGCCGACTGGCTGGTGCGTCTGCATGACAGCGCGGCAAGCGACGTGGACCGCCAGGCCTGCGCCCTGTGGCGCACACGCAGCAGCGAGCATGCGCGTGCCTGGGCGCAAGCCGAGCGCCTGCTCGGCAAGCTCGGCAGCCTGCCGCCCAGCCTGGCCCTGCCGGTGCTGGACCGGCCGCGCCGGCTCAACCGGCGCGCTGTGCTCGGCATGCTGCTGGCATTGCCGTCAGCAGGCCTGGGCTGGCATCTGGCACGCGAAGAAGGGTGGACGGCGGACTATCGCAGCGCCACCGGCGAGCGCCGGAGCATCGCGCTGGCCGACGGCACCCGACTCCTGCTCGGCACCGCCAGTGCCATCGACGTGCGCTTCGATGCGCAGGCGCGCTTCGTCCGCCTGCGCCGCGGCGAGATGCTGGTCGACACCGGCCGCGATCCGGCCTTCGCCGGGCGCGCGCATCGTCCGTTCAGGGTCGGCACCGCTCATGGCGTGATGGAGGCCCTGGGCACGCGCTTCACGGTGCGACGCGACGAGGCCGCCACGCGCATTGCGGTGCAAGAGGGTGCGGTGCGCATCACGCCCGCGATGGCGGGGCCAGCGGTGCAACGGGTGCTGCAGGCCGGTGAGCAGGCCGCTTTCAGTGAGAACGAGATCGGTGCGGTGACGCCGGCCGAGGCCGCCGATCCGCCGTGGACGCAGGGCATGCTGCTGGCCGACAACATGCGGCTGGGGGACTTCGCGCGCGAACTGGCGCGCTGGCGCGGCGGTTTCATCCAGTGCGATCCGGCGGTGGCCGGGTTGCGCGTTTCCGGCGCCTTCCCGCTGGACGACACTGACCGCGCGCTGGTCATGCTCGTGTCCACCTACCCACTGGTGGCGGCCACGCGTCTGCGTGGCTACTGGGTGAGCCTGGGGCCGCGCGGGGCTGCGCACGGGGGCTGATACTTTTTTCGATCCTGGCTGGCAAGGCGAGTGAAACCCTCCATGCCTCATCCAGAAAGGATTCATCAGATGACCCGCCCCCAAGCCAGGTTCCGCCTGCGTGCCGTGCCGCGCGCCGTCCCCGTCCTGTTGCTCGGCCTGGCCTGTGCCCAGGTGCCGGCGAAGGCCGCCGAACTGCGCGCGCTCGACGCCGTGCCGACCCAGAGCTATGAGCTGGCGGGAGGACCGCTCGGGCGGGCCCTGTCGGCCTTTGCGGTGCGTGCCGGCATCGCGCTGTCCTTCGACCCGGCGCTGACCGAGGGGCTCAGCAGCCCGGCGGTGTCCGGCACCTATGCGGCACCGGATGCGCTGGCACGCCTGCTGGCGGGTAGCGGGCTGGAACTGGTGCGGCGCAGCGATGGCAGCTACGGCCTGCGCAAGGCGAGCATGCCTACGTCATTAGCGCCGGCAGCACCACGCAGCGAGGCGCTGTTGCCGGTGGCCACCGCCAGCGCCACGCAGGAGCGGGCCAGTGAGCCGGTGCAGGGCTATGTGGCAACGCGCAGCGCGACCGCCAGCAAGACCGACACACCGATCATCGAGACGCCGCAGTCGGTCACGGTGGTGTCGGCCGAGCGCATCGAGACCATGGCGGCGACCAATCTGAAGGATGTGCTGGCCTACACGCCGGGCGTCGACGTGGCACCCTACGGCACGGACTCGCGCTATGACTGGATCACCATCCGTGGCTTCGAGGCTTATTCGCCGGGCTTTTATCAGGACGGCCTGCAGTGGCGCAACAACGCCTGGTGGGCGGTGTGGCAGACCGAGAACTACGGGATGGAGCGCATCGAGATCATGCGCGGGCCGTCGTCCGTGCTGTACGGGCAGAACGGTCCCGGCGGCATGATCAACCTGGTCAGCAAGCAGCCCACGGCGGAGCGCCAGAACGAGCTGCGCCTGCAGGTGGGCAGCGATGCGCGCAAGCAGCTCGCGGCGGACATGTCGGGCGCGCTGGACCAGGAGGACAAGCTGCTCTACCGCGTGGTGGGCCTGGCGCGCGATGCCGAGCTGCCCAGTGGCGAGATGCCGGACGATCGCCTCTATCTGGCGCCCTCGCTGAGCTGGCAGCCCTCGACCGACACCCGCCTGACCGTGCTGTCGCATGTGCTGCGCACGCGTGCCGGCGTCTACCTGCGCTCGCTGCCGAAGGAGGGCACCTTGCTGGCCACGCCGGCGGGCACCCACATCCCGCAGGACGTGGACGTGGGCGAGCCGGACTTCAACCGCCTGGACCAGGATCAGTGGTCGCTGGGCTATCTCTTCGAGCATCGCTTCAACGACACCTGGTCGGTGCGCCAGAACCTGCGTTACGGCGAGCTGGACGTGGACTACCAGCAGGCCTACCAGGCGGGCTACCTGACCCAGAACGCGGCCGACCCGGCCGACCCGGCGAACTACCGCATCCTGCAGCGCACTGGCGGGGGCAGCCAGGAGAGCATCCGCTCCTTCACCCTCGACAACCAGGTGCAGGCCCAGGTGCGGACCGGCGCGGTGGCGCACACCCTGCTGGCCGGGCTGGACTACCAGCGCAGCCGCTATGACCAGCGCTCGTTCTACAGCGCCACGGTGGCCGACCTCGACCTCTACAACCCGGTCTATGGCCAGCCCGTCACCCCCGGCGGCACCGACGTCGACACCCTGACCACCCTGACCCAGAGCGGGCTGTACCTGCAGGAGCAGGCGCGCATCGGCTCCTGGGCGCTGACCCTCGCCGGTCGCTATGACACGGCCAAGGTCACCACCGACGACCGCCTCGCCAGCAGCCGCAGCGAGCAGACCGACAACGCGCTGACCGGGCGTGCCGGCGTGGTCTACCTGCATGCGAGCGGCTGGGCGCCCTATGCCAGCTATGCCACCTCCTTCTCGCCCAACACGGCGGTGAATCCGGATACCGGCCAGGCCTTCGACCCGGAGACCGGGCGCCAGATGGAACTGGGCGTGCGTTACCAGCCGGTCGGCCAGAAGGCGATCTACAGTGCCGCGCTGTTCGATCTGCGCCGGCGTGACTACATCACCTACGAGCCCGGCACCTTCGCCGCCAAGCAGAACGGCGAGGTGGTCGTGCGCGGGCTGGAACTGGAGGCGGTGGTCTCGCCATTGGCCGGGCTCAACCTCACCGCGGCCTACGCTTTCACCCCCAAGGCTGACGTGACCAAGAGCGCCGACCCGGAACAGATCGGCAAGCAGGCCAGCGCGGTGCCGCGCCATCGCCTGTCGCTGTGGGGGGACTACCGCTTTCCCTTCGGCCTGAAGCTGGGCCTGGGCTTGCGCTACAACGGCGAGACGCGCGGCATCAACGAGAGCGTGGACAGCGGCGTGCCGGACTACACCCTGGTCGATGCCATGCTGGGCTATGACCTGGGCCGTTGGAGCCTGGCGCTGAACCTGCAGAACCTGACGGACAAGACCTACATCACCAGTTGCAGTGGCAACAACTGCTACCTGGGCAATCAGCGTCAGGCGCTGCTGACCGCAGCCTACCGGTGGTGATGATGCGCCAGGCACTGGTGGTGGCCCATCGCTGGGCCGGTTTGTTCACGGCCTTGTTCCTGTTCGTCGCCGGCGCGACCGGCGCCCTGATCGCCTGGGATCACGAGCTGGACGAATGGCTCAACCCGCATCTGTTCGAGGCAGCGAGCGGCGGGCAGGGGACGCCGCAGTCGCCGCTCGACCTGGCACGCCAGGTCGAGGCGGCCGACCCGCGCCTGCATGTCACCTACCTGCCGCTGAGCATCGAGCCCGGGCACGCCCTGGGCCTGTTCGTCAGCCCGCGCATCGACCCCGCCAGCGGCAAGCCCTATGCCCTTGGCTTCAACCAGGTGGCGGTGGACCCGGTCAGCGGCGTGCCGCAGGGGTGGCGCGAGTGGGGCGCCATCTCGCTGTCGCGCGAGAACCTGCTGCCATTCCTGTACAAGCTGCACTACAGCCTGCACATCCCGGATGTGGGCGCGCTCGAACTGGGGCTGTGGGTCATGGGCATCGTGTCGGTGGTGTGGATCCTCGACTGCCTGGTCGCCCTGTGGATCTCGTTCCCGACTCTGCGTAGCTGGCGCAAATCCTTCAGCTTCCGCTTTGGCCAGGGCGGCGCCAAGCTCAACTTCGACCTCCACCGCTCCGGCGGCGTGTGGGTCTGGTTGCTCCTGCTTATGCTGGCGATCACCTCGGTGTCAATGAACCTCGGCCGCGAGATCATGCGGCCGGTGGTGTCGCTGTTCTCGCCCGTCACGCCCACGCCCTTCGAGCAACGCGTGCCGCAGTTGCCCGATGCGCCGATTACCCCGCGTCTAAGCCGCGAACAGGTCCTGCCGCTGGCCGAAGCGGAAGCGCGGCGGCGTGGCTGGCGCGAACCCGCCGGCTCCTTGTTCTACGCCGAGCAATACGGCTTCTACGGCGTGGCCTTCCATGCGCCGGGGCAGGACCATGCCGACGGTGACCTGGGCCCGCCCTGGCTCTACTTCGACGGTGACAGTGGCGCGTACATCGGCGATCAAGTGCCCGGCACGGGCAGCGCGGGCGATCTCTTCATGCAGCTCCAGTTCCCGCTGCATTCCGGACGCATACTGGGTTTCGGCGGCCGCCTGATCATCTCCATCATGGGCCTGGTGGTCGCCATGCTGAGCGTCACCGGTCTCATCATCTGGCTGCGCAAGCAGCGCGCCCAGCGCTTCGCCCGCGAGTTGGGCAGGGCCTAGGGCCTGTTCACATTTACCGGCGGGGAATTGTGAACAGACCCTAGCAACACTCCTGCTCGATCTTGTCGAGCAGCTTGAGCGCCTCGGCATCGGCCTTGTCCTCGAACAGCTCGCGGATCTGGTTGAGGTTGCTGTGCACCAGGAACAGGTCGTCGGGGCGCGGGCCGCTGCCGCCCTCGGCCTTCTTCTTGAAGTATTCCCAGAAGGCGTTGCTGTGCTGAGGGTCGTCGATGTAGCGGCGGATCTGGCGCATCAACTCGGCGGCCTTGGCGTCGCAATCGAGGCCGATGAAGCTGACATAGCGGTCGGGCTTGTTCTCGTCGCTGGGGGCGGGCGTGGGGCGGAGCGGGCAGGTGCTGGACATGGCGGGACGGGGAGGGAGTGGGTGATGTCCCATCCTAGCCAGCCCGCGTGGACCGCGTTGTCGGCTAGCCGACAGTGGCGCCGCTGCCTTCCGTTTCGCCCTCCTGCCAGCGCAGCAGGGCCTCGGGCTGCAACAGCACGAGCTGGCGCCGCGCCGGGCGTTGCAGGATGCCCGCGCGCTCCAGGCGCTTGAACAGGCTGGACACGGTCTGCCGCGTGCAGCCCAGCAGCAGCGCGATCTCGCCGGCCGACAGATCGAGCGCGAAGCGCATGCCGGGCGCCTGCGCCACGCCCTGGCGCCGCGCCGATTCCAGCAGGAAGCGGGCGAGTCGACCGGCCACGTCGCGGAAGGCGAGGTCTTCGATCAGCGCGATGCTGTTGTCGAGGATGCGCCCCAGCACCGGCATCACCAGCCCCAGCAGGCCCGGCTCATGGGCCATGCCGCGTGCGAACTCGGCGGTGGGCAGGCTCAGCAGGGTGCAGGCCGTGTCGCAGCGCAGATAGGCGCGCGTGTGGGTGCTGAACAGTTCGCCCGGGCCGAGGTAGGCCAGTGTCAGCTCCTTGTCTTCATTCGCGACAAACACGCGCATGCGCCCTTCCTCCAGCAGCAGGACGCGGTTGTGCAGCGCACGCGGTGTGGCCACCAGGTAGCCGCGCGGCAGGCGCTGGCGGGTGAAGCGTTCCAGCAGGGCGGGGGGCAGGCCGGCGGGGTGGGACGGCGTGCTGTGAGGAGAGGCCTGATCATGCATGGGGGCTCACCTGCAAGGAGCGTGCCGTGCTTTGGCACGCCGGTGGCGCCGGCTGCGGTTTGCGCAGGGTCAAGGCCGGTGGCCGGTCACCGCGCGGCGGCGGCCCACACCGGAGCGAGGACGACCTGACGCCAGGCGCGCCAGGCCTGGTGATGCCGGCGTCCTACGCGGCAACCCCTAGTCTTCTTACGTAGCAACACGTAGAGGTTTTCCGGCCACAAGAAACCGCCGCGCGTGACGTAAGCAGCGGCAGCAGAGGCGGGAGCCCTTCCTTGGGTGGCCACGCGCTGACCGGGCCGGATCGGCGGCCCGCGACCAACACAACGAGGAAGAAGGGGGCATCGCGTGCTCGATCACATCAAGCTCAAGACCAAGATCATGTTGCTGGTCGGCATCTCGCTGATCGGGATGCTGGGCCAGATAGCCTTCTCGACGATCCAGACGCGGCACAACCTGGAAGAGGGCCGGCGCATGGAGATCCGCTCGGTCACCGAGGCGCTGTACACCACGATCTCCCGTCTGCAGGAGCAGGAGGCGGCCGGCAAGCTGACGCGCGAGCAGGCGCAGGCCGCCGCGCTGGAGGCTGCGGGCGGCTTCCGCTACGGCGGCGCGGACGGCAAGACCGAGTACTTCTACATCTACAACCTGGACGGGGTGAACCTCTTCCATGTGAAGAAGGAGCTGATCGGGCAGGACCTGCGCGAGAAGATCCGCGACGGCAAGGGCGGCTACCCGGTCAAGGACCTGCTGGCGGCCATCGCCAGCGAGCCGCGCGCCTTCGTCGAGTCCTCCTTCCCCAAGCCGGGTAGCGACGTGGCCGTGCCCAAGCTGCAGTTCGTCATGAAGTTCGCGCCCTGGGGCTGGATGATCGGCACCGGCGTCTACATCGACCAGATGGAGAAGGACCTCGCGCGGCGCCTGTGGATCGACCTGTCCATCGCGCTGGCCATGCTCGCCGCCCTGATCGGCGTGGGCTACGTGATCGCACGCGGCGTGATGCGCCAGGTCGGCGGTGAGCCGACCGAGGCCATCGACTTCATGCATCGCGTGGCGGCTGGCGAACTGGGTGGGCGCATGCCGGATGCGCCGCGCGGCAGCATGCTGTATGCCATCGGCGAGACGGTCAGCGCACTGCGCCAGATGGTGCAGGACATCAGCCGCATCGCGGCCGAGCTGGTACAGGATGCCGACCGCATCAGCAGCGCTTCGCACGACGTGGCGGACGCCTCGCGGCGGCAGTCGGACGCGACTTCATCGATGGCCGCCGCGATCGAGGAGATGACGGTCAGCATCAATCACATCTCGGACAACAGCCACGACTCGGAACGCAATTCGATGGAGTCGGTGCGCCTGGCCGAGGAGGGTGTGTCGCGCGTCGAAGCGGCGGCCGGGCGAATCCGCGAAATCTCCGGCAGCGTGAGCGGCGCCTCGGAAGGCATCCACAAGCTGGAGACACGTGCTGCGCAGATTTCCTCCATCACCGGCGTGATCAAGGAGATCGCCGGCCAGACCAATCTGCTCGCGCTCAACGCCGCCATCGAGGCGGCGCGTGCCGGCGAGACCGGGCGCGGCTTCGCGGTGGTGGCCGACGAGGTGCGCAAGCTGGCTGAGCGCACCGCCTCCGCCACGCTGGAGATCGAGACCATGATCGCCGGCATCCAGGGCGACACCGTGGGCGTGGTCGAGGTCATGAACGCCGCCCTGCCGCAGGTCGAAGAAGGTGTGCAGGCGGCCGAGGAGGCGGCGGCTTCCCTGCGCCTGATCCAGGACGGCACGCGCCTGACCCTGGAGCGCGTGCGCGAGGTGAGCGTGGCCACGCGCGAGCAGAGCAGCGCCAGCAACAGCATCGCGCAGAAGGTGGAGGAGATCGCCAACATGGTCGAGGCCAATGCCGGTGCCATGCAGGAGGCGGCGCGCACGGCCGAGGGCATGGAGAAGATCGCCGGCACGCTGAGCGCGCTGGTGAGCCGCTTCCGCTGCTGAGGTCTGCGGACTGATTGATGGCCCGTCGCCCGCGTCGCACGGCGCGGGCGGAGCTGGCCGGGCTGGGTAGGATGCTCCGTGTTCCACACACACGCTTCCTGCGCCCCGAGGGTCCGCTCATGCTCACTTCGCTCGCCCGCCTGTCACCCAGGCCCCAGTCGCTTGTCATCCTCAGTCTCACGGGCCTGGTGGCCTGCGGCGGCGGGGGTGGCGATGGCGGTCCCGGCGCCGGGGCTTCCGCCAGTAGCTCGTCGGGCTCGTCCTCATCGAGCAGTGGTTCGTCCTCGTCCAGCTCCTCAAGCTCTTCGTCCAGCAGTTCCTCTTCGGGCGGCCCTGGCGCGCACAACACCGGCGTCCCCGCCGGCACCGTGCTGACGCCCAGCGGCTCGCTGGTGTTGAACACGCCGGGGCAGGTCGTCGACGGCCTGGACGTGACGGGTTGCGTGGCGGTGCGCGCGCCCAATGTCACGATCCGGCGCAGCCGCATCCGCTGCGACTCGTACTACCCGGTGGAGGTCCACGCCGGCGCCAGCCTGTTGATCGAGGATTCGGAGATCGACGGCTCGCCGGCCGGTGGCTTCGCCACCTCTGGCATCGCCTTCGCGAACTACGTGGCGCGGCGCGTCAACATCCACGGCTCGGCCGACGGCGTGAAGGCGGATGACAACGTGCTGGTCGAGGATTCGTGGATTCACGACCTGTGGCTCGGCGCCGGCGACCATGCCGATGGTGTGCAGGGCACCGGCGGCAGCAATGTCACGATACGCAACAACCGCATCGACATCCGCGACACCGGCAAGGGGCACGGCGGCGAGCCCAACTCGGCCATCCAGCTCGGCACCGAGTGGGGCGCGAATTCGAACTGGCGCATCGAGGGCAACTGGTTCTACGGCGGCGGCTGGATCCTGAACCTCGCGGCCGGTGCGGGGAGTGGCAACGTGGTGAGCGGCAACCGCTTCGGCGACGGCACCGCCGGCTATGGCCCGATCTCCACGCAAGGGAGCTGGCAGCGCAGCGGCAACATCTGGGTTCCGTCGCTGAAATCGGCGGACTGAGCGGCGGACTGAGCGGCGGACTGAGCGGTGGACTGCGTGCTACCTACTCGCTGACCTTGCCGCGATTCGCCTTCACCGAGGATCGCCGCGCCTTGCCTTCGAGCCGGCGCTGCACCGCGCCGCGTGTGGGTTTCGTGGCGCGCCGCGGTTTGGGCGTGTGGGCCACGCTGGCGATCAGCTCGTGCAGGCGGCGCATCGCTTCGTCGCGGTTCTTCTCCAGGCTGCGGAATTCCTGTGCCTTGATGATCAGTACGCCGTCCTTGCTGATGCGCTGATCGCCCAGCCGCAGCAGACGCTCGCGCAGCCATTCGGGGAGCGAGGAGGCGGCGATGTCGAAGCGCAGGTGCACCGCGTTCGACACCTTGTTCACGTTCTGCCCGCCCGCGCCCTGGGCGCGGATCGCGCTGATCTCGACTTCTTCTGGCGGGATCAGGATGGGGGTGCTCATCTCAGTACGGCGTGCCGTCGCGGTGGAGATACCGCCAGCGGCCGCCCTCGAACACCGCCTGCAGGTCCTCGTCCGGGTAGTCGACGCGGTCACCCGGGCTGCGGTCTCCGACCTCCAGATACAGCACCTCTTCCTCGGTCTGGTTGAGCAGGCGGTGCGCATCGCCCGTGCCGGCCGGGAAGCCGGCGCACATGCCCGGCTCCAGTTGCGTGAAGCCGGCGTCGGTATGCAGGGTGGGTCGCCCTTGCAGGATGTAGATGAACTCGTCCTGCGTGCGGTGCGCATGGCGTAGCGCGGAACTGGCGCCCGGTGCGATGCGGGTGAGGTTCACGCCGAAGTTGGCGAGACCGAAGACCTCGCCGAGCTGGCGTTTCTCGCGGCCGGCCATGCGCTCGGCGAAGGGGGGCGGGTAGCTGGAGGGCGTCGTGCGTGGCGCGACCTCCAGGGCTTTGATGGCGATGGGCGCGGTGTTCTGTTTCATCGGGGCTTCCTGGTGTGCGGGTCCGCCGTGCGGCGCTTATACGTTCCGGCATATGTTCGGGCATGTGCCCTGTCATTGTGACAGTCGTGTGACTAAGGTGAAGCATGCCGGCACAGACCGGTCTTCGCTGAGGGACCCGCCCCATGAGAGCCTGCCTGTCGTTTGTCATTGGCGTGCACCTGCTGGGTATGTCTGCGCTGCATGCCGAAACCCTCTTCGCCCTGCAACCGAATCCGCACTGGCGTGCCGAGTTGCAGAAGCAATCGGCCGAGATGGCCGAACGCCAGAAGGCTGCCGCGCGTGCCGCTGGCCAGCTCGGCTGCGCCACGCAGTGCGCGCGCCTGGCGGCGATCTTCCATCGTTTGCGCGTGGTGAGCGACCACCAATTGCCGTACAGCGCCGATCAGGCCTGGGCGCTGGTGGTTACACGTCAGCCGGGCATGCAGGCCTGGGCGCTACCGGACGGGCAGGTCTTCGTGTCGGAGGACTTCATCCGGCGCGAGGGCCTCAACGATGCCGAGCTGGCCTTCGTGCTGGCGCACGAGTTCGCGCATGTGGCGCTGGCGCATGAGGCGGACACCGTGGACATCGTGCGCCGCCTCATGCCATTCGGGTTCTCGGCCTCGGTGGCCGATGTGTATGCCGCACTGGACTTCGACCTGGGCCTGCTGTTGCAGGCCGCGCCCCTGCTTGCCGGCATGGAGCAGGATGCCGACCACCTGGGCCTGCTGCTGGCCGCGCTGGCCGGCTACGACCCGGACGAGGCGATCGGCCTGCTGCGCAAGTTCGCGGCGCAGGGCGAGGCGCGCGCGATGATCGCCACCCACCCGGCCAGCGCGGCGCGCCTGCAGGCGGCCGAGGCCGTGCTGCCGGTGGCGCGGCGGTTCTACGAGCGGCATCGCGAGCTGAAGCGCTGAGCGCTCATTCAGCGTCGGGCATGTGCGTCATCCAGGCTGCACATGCGCGCTCACGGTGTCGTGCCAGCAGCCTCTGCTAGCATGCGGCTCCAGCCTTGTTCCCGCAGTGCGACGGTGCGATCCCGGCCTTCGCCTCCTCCCGCATGTCTCCCGCTTCGTCCCGTCCGAGTCTGTTCCTGTCCGTGCTGGCCCTGCTGGGCAGCATGACCGCGCTGTGCGTCGGCTCTTCCTTCGCCAAGCAGCTCTTCCCCCTGCTCGGTGCCGCCGGCACCACGGCCTGGCGCCTGACCGGCTCGGCGCTGATCCTGGCCCTGCTGTGGCGACCCTGGCGTCATTGGCCGGAGCGCGCCACGCTGGGCCGTGTCCTGCTGTACGGCGCGGCATTGGGCGCGATGAACCTGTCCTTCTACCTCGCCTTGCAGCGCCTGCCCTTGGGGGTGTGCGTGGCGATCGAGCTGACCGGGCCGCTCACCGTGGCCCTGCTGGCGGCGCGCCGGGTGCAGCACATCGCCTGGGTGGCTTTGGCGGCGCTGGGTATCGTGCTGCTGCTCGACCCCTTCGGCCACAGCGCGCGGCTGGACCCGGTGGGGGTGGCCTTCGCCGCGCTGGCGGCCTTGTTCTGGGCGCTCTACATCCTCGCCGGCAAGCGCGTGTCGCATCTGCACGCGGGCTTGTCGGTGTCGTTGGGCATGCTGGTTGCGGCCGCGCTGGTGGTGCCCGTCGGCGCCTGGAGCGCCGGCCCGCAATGGTTCAACCCCACGGTGGCCCTGCTCGGGCTGGGCGTGGCCCTGCTGTCGAGCGCGCTGCCTTACTCGCTGGAGATGATCGCGTTGCGCGGCCTGTCCACGCGCGCCTTCGGCACCCTGGTGAGCCTGGAGCCCGCCATCGGTGCAGTCTCTGCCTTCGTGATCCTTGGTGAGCGCCTGACCGGCCTGCAATGGCTGGCGATTGCCGCCGTCATGGCAGCCTGCGCCGGCACGGTGGGGACGGCGGCGCGGGAGTGAAGGGGGAGAGGGGGCGCTCGCCGCCACCCCACCTGCCGTCATTCCTGCGCAGAGCCTGCCCTCGACCTGATCGGGGGCAGGAATCCAGTGTCTTACGTGGGGTCCCGCCCGCCCGACAGGAAAATCAAAGCCGCTGGGTCCCTGCCAGCGCAGGGACGACGTAGTGGGGTGCGAGCGGTGGGTTGTCGCTGCGCGCCGAATCCACCCTACGGTTTGAAGCGGGACGGTAGCCCGGGATCAGTACGGCAGCGACAGGTAGTACTGCCCCAGCTCTGTCAGTTGCCCGTTGGCGCCGAGCAGGCTGGTGTAGTGCGTGTCATTGCTCCAGCGTCCGGTGAACCAGGCGTAGCGGAACACGTCGCTGCGCGTCTCGCAGGTGGCGACCATGTCCTGCATCTGCGTCTTCTGCTTGGCCACGCTGTCGATCTGTGCGCTGCCATCGCCCGTATGCCAGTTGGCAAACTCGGTGACCCAGAAGGGCTTGCCGTATTTCTTCAGGCGATCCAGTTGCGCGGCGAGGCCGTAGTCGTACCAGTGGAAGGCGAGGTAGTCGATCTGCGGGTCGCGCTGCGCGTTGGCGGCGCGGTAGGCGGCGTAGAAGGCGTCCAGCCATACGACCGGATCGCTGTAGCCGCTCAGCGTGCCCCAGGTGATGGCGGGGCCGACGATCTTTACGCCGGTCTTGGCCGCCAACGCCTCGTAGCCGGGCCAGATGGCGGCGGCCTGTGCCGGCGTGAGGTTGGCCTGGTCGGTCAGGTTGGGCTCGTTCATGACGAGCAGATACTTGATGTGCGGGTTGGCGAGCAGGAAGGCCTCGACCTTGGCGGCATCGTAGTTGCCGTTCCACAGCATCGGGATGAAGTCCATCGCGTAGCGGCTGCGGTAGTCGGCGGGCACGCCGGAGCTGGGCTGCGGGCTCCAGTTGTACCACCAGCTCACGCCGGGCGAGAGGGCTGCCATGTCTTCGGCGGTGGCCAGGTCGTAGGCGATGCCGCGCTTGGCACTCTTGCTGAGCGTGCCGCCGCTGCTGGAACTGCTGCCCGAGCTGGAACCCGAACTGGAGCCGCCGCCGGCCACCGGCAGCGGATCGGCACCGCCGCCTCCGCCGCAGCCGGCGAGCATCAGCAGGAGTGCCAGCATCAGGCTGAACAGGGCGCCCATCAAACGGGCCTGGTTAGGTGTGCGCATCACAGGGACTCCAGGAAGGCGATGAGAGAGGCGCGGTCTGCCGCTGGCAGGGCCTCGAACTTCTTGCGGATGGACTCGGCTTCGCCGCCGTGCCACAGGATGGCCTCCAGCAGCGTGCGGGCGCGGCCGTCGTGCAGGAAGCGCGCCTTGTCGGCCCCGCCCTGGGTGAACTTCAGGGTGCCCACACCCCACAGCGGCGCGGTGCGCCACATGGACGGCAGGGCCTTGTTCTCCTGCACTGTGTCGGCGAGGTCGGGGCCCATATCATGCAGCAGCAGGTCGGTGTAGGGACGGATGGTCTGGTTGCGTAGCTCTGCGAAAGGATGGGTGTTGCCGGTCTTCAGCTCGCTCACGTGGCAACTGGTGCAGCCGGTGCTGGCGAACAGCGCGGCGCCCTTGGCAATGTCGGCCGGATTCACATCGTGCTCGACCGCCACCCGCATGCCATCCGGGTATCCGCTGCGCACGCTGCGTTGGGCCGGCACGCCCAGCAGCGACAGGTAGTGGGTGAGGCGTTGCAGTTCGGCTTCGGTCAGCGCGGTAGCGCCAGGAGGGTTGCCAACCGAGCTGCGACAGTCGGCCGCACCGCGCTGGCAACTGTGCTTGGGATAGCTCGTCGTCGTGACGCTCATGTCGTTCATCATGGCCTCGGCGGCCTGATGACGGATGCTCGCCTTGCCGGCCTTCCAGCCGAAGCGGCCCAGGCGCGGCTGGCCGGTCTCGGGGTCGGGCACGAGGTTGTAGATGCCACGCACGCCGTCGCCGTTCTTGTCCTCCGGGTCGGCCAGGGCGACGATGCTCTGCTCCGGGACCGCCTCCAGCAGCCCCATGCCGATCACCTGCGGTGCCTGGCGCACCGACAGCAGCGCGGGCACCGGGCCCTTGAAGGCGTACACGGGTTTGCGCAGCTCGACCTGCGTGCCATCCGGCAGCGTGCGCGTCTGCGTGTCGAAGCGGCTGATCGTCACGTCATAGTCATTCGCCTTGCTGCCGGTGACGTGGTGCTGCACGTTGAAGCCGTAGTCCGGGTGCGCCGTGCGGCGGCCGTCGACGATGGCGCTGCCGGTGGCGACGACCATCTGGTCCAGCGGCACGCCCACTTCCGGCGCGGCGCCGCGACCGTTATTCACATGGCAGGCGATGCAGCGCTCCTGGTTGTAGCGCGGGCCTTGCTGGCCGATGTGGGCGGTGAAGACCGGGTTGGTCCGGTCATGCTCGGAGTGGGTGCCGTCCTTGAACGAGGTGTGGAAGATGCGGCGCCCTTCGACGAAGCGCTGCACGTTCTTGATGCCGATGTTGTTGGCCGGTTGCTGGAACACGCGCATCGGCTCATCGGCGTAGTTGTACGAGATGCTGGTGTCGCCACCCAGCAGGGTGGCCTCGGGTAGCGGCTCGGAATCGAGGTTAGGTGCGATCCCGTACCACGGTCGCAGACCCTTGCCGACGACGTAGAGCTGTTCCAGCGAGTAGTAGCGGCTGCCGCCGCCGTCGATGATGGCCTTGCCGTTCTTGTCGGCATCGGTGGTCGGCTGCGAGTAGTAACGCGTGCCATTGAGCAGCGGCCAGCCGGCCTTCTTTGGGTCCTGGTTGGTCTCCCAGCGCGCCAGGCGCACGGCCGGGGCCAGCTCGATCTTGTCGCCGATCTTCAGTGGGCTGTGCGGGTCGGTGCGCCAGTTCGAGTTGAACTCGATCATGCAGTCTTCGCGCGGCTGATCGGTATGGCAGAAAGGCAGGGCCTCGCCGCCGGGGCTCTTCTCCGTCGGGTTGTTGAAACCGGTGTTCATCGACCAGCCGTAGTCGCGCACTTCCGGGTTCTGGATGTTGCGGAACAGGCTGAAGGTGGTGCCGTCGAAGCTGCCGCCGTTGGCGCGCAGGAAGATCTGGATCTTCTTGCCGCCGGCCGGGATGGTGTCGCGGATTTCCAGGCCCAGGGTCCGGTTCTGGAAATAGAAAGTGGGAAAGGTGAAGTAGGCGCCCGGCCCCTTGTCGGCCTCGAACCAGCCCTCGCCGCGCTCGCGCGCATGACGATCGGTGGTGCGGAAGCCGGCCAGGGTGACCAGGGTGCCGTCGGCCTCGGTGTACTGCAGTTGTTCGAGGATCTGGCTGCCCTCGGGGAACAGCGGCACGTAGCCCTGCGGTGTCACCGTGCCATAGCCGGGCACGCCCTCGTTGGGCGTGGCGACCGGGGTGGTCGGCGTGGTGGGCATGGTTCCGCCCGCGCCGCTACTCGCGCTACCGCTGCCACCTCCGCCGCCGCAAGCGGATAACAGGAGGGTGGCGCACAGGGCGCTCAGCATCTGTCGCGGAAAGGCGGGATGAACAAAGGCGTGACGAAGGGGCGGGCGGCGCAGGGCCGATCCGGTGGGTGCTGGGTGCTGCATCGCTGGGTCCTCGGAGTGTGCGTCGGCTTCTGTGGCCGCTCGGGTTGTCCGGGACAGTGTGGTATGGCAGCCGGCGTTTGCCGCTGGAGTTAACGATTGGCGTCCGCTGGCGGTCGATGAACGTCTTGACAAAAAATGACGTTGTCAACAAGCGTCAGCGAGGTGACGTTTTGCGGCAGTGGGGCGATGTGCTGACCACCCGCCCGTCATTCCTGCGCAGAGCCTGCCCTCGACCCGATCGGGGGCAGGCTCTGCGCAGGGACGACGGGGTGGGGCAGATTGGTACCCCTCTCCCCGGCGGGAAGAGGGGCAGGGGGAGAGGGGTTCTTTGCGGTTGCGGGGAAACAGGCGCGCGATGGCCCGGCTCAGCCTGCCAGGCGCGGTTCCGGGATGCCTTGCGCGCCGGGGCGCAGCATCAGCACGCGGCCGCCATCGGGGTCAGTGATGAGGTCTTCCGGGCCGCGGCTCAGCGAGGTGACCAGCAGGGTGCGCAGGTCGGGGCCGCCGAAGGCGCACATGGTGGGCTTGAGCATGGGCGTCTTCCACACCTGGTCGAGCCGGCCCTGCGGGGTGAAGCGCTTGATGCAGCCTTCGTCGAGGCAGCAGATCCAGTAGCAGCCGTCGCTGTCCACCGCCGCGCCATCGGGGCGGCCGATCATTTCGCGCATGTCGACGAAGACACGCCGGTTGTGCGCGCGGCCTTCGTCGATGTCGTAGTCCCAGGCCCACAGCATGCGCACGTCGCGGTGCGTGTCGGAGCTGTAGAAGGTCTTGCCGTCGGGGCTGAAGGCCGAGCCGTTGGGGATTACGTAACCCTGCTCCATGCACTGCAAGCCATCGGCACGGGTGAAGCGGTACCAGTTGCCGGCCGGGCTGGCGAGTGAGATGTCCATCACCATGCTGGACACCCACAGCCGCCCCTGGCGGTCGCAGCGGCCGTCGTTGAAGCGCATGCCGGGCTGGGCATGTTCGACGCTGGCGATGCGCCGCTGCACCGCCTGCTCGCCGTACTCGGGCAGGTCCACATCGAAGATGCCGGACACGCAACTGCAGGTGAGCCCGCCGTCGGCGCGCAGCACCATGCTGCCCAGGGTCTCGTCGACATACCAGCGGCGTACCTGGCCGCTGGCCGCGTCGAGGCGGAAGACGGCACGTGCCGGCAGGTCGATCCACATCCAGCCCTGCTGCTCGGCCACCCACACCGGGCCTTCGCCGCAGGCGTTGCGCGGCTCGATGTCGAGGATGGCCTCGCGGCCGATCTGGAATTGCTCTGTCATTGCGCGGCCTCGGCTTGGGGGAGCGCGTCGCTTGGCGCAGCGGCCCCTTTGCGCTTGCGCAGCAGCGGCAACAGCATGCTGAACAGCGCGACCAGCAGCAGGCCGGCAGTGATCGGGCGGGTGTACAGGAAGTCGTAGCTGCCGTTCGACAGGGACAGCGCGCGGCGGAAGCTGGCCTCGGCCATGGGGCCCATGATCAGTGCCAGCACGATGGGCGAGGCGGGGAATTCCCACTTCTGCATGAAGTAGCCGATGAAGCCGGCGATCAGCATGATGCCCACGTCGAACATGCTGTTGTTCAGCGCGTAGGTGCCGACGATGCACAGGGCCAGGATGATCGGCGTCAGCACCGCCTTGGGCAGTTGCAGGATGCGCCCCATGAAGCGCAGTGAGCCCAGGCCCATGGCGAGCATGAACACGTAGCAGATCAGCATGCCGGCGAACAGCGTGAACACCATGTCGGCGTGCTCGCGGAACAGCAGCGGGCCGGGCTGCAGACCTTGCAGGGTGAGTGCGCCGAGCATGACGGCGGTGACCGCGTCGCCCGGAATGCCCAGGGTCAGCATCGGCAGCAGCGCACCACCGGTACAGCCGTTGGCGCCGCTCTCGCAGGCTGCGACGGCCGCCAGTTCGCCCTTGCCGTAGTTCTCCGGCGTCTTGGAGAAGCGCTTGGCCTCGTTGTAGGCGACGAAGGCGGCGATGTCGGCACCGGCACCGGGAATCGCGCCGATCAGGATGCCCAGGCCGGTGGAGCGGCCCACCGTGCCGAGCATGCGCTTGTAGGTGCTCCACGGCGGGATGATGCGGCCCAGCGCGGCGGCCACGGCCTTCTGCACGCTGCGGTCCTCCATCGCCTTGAAGGCCTCGGCGGTGGCGAACAGGCCGATCATGACCGGGATGAAGGGCACGCTGAACAGCTCGGTGAAGCCACCCGTGTAGCGCGGGAAGCCGCCCATGGGGTCCATGCCCACGGTGGCGATCAAGAGGCCCAGGAAACCCGAGATCAGGCCCTTGACCACCGAGGCGCCGGAGATGCTGGCGATGATGGACAGGCCGAAGACCGCCAGCGCGAAGGTCTCGGCGGCGGAGAATTCCAGCGCGATGCCGGCCAGCAGCGGAGCCATGAAGATCAGCACGATCACGCTGATCGTCCCGCCGATGAAGGAGGAGAAGGTGGCGGTGCCGAGCGCGATGCCGGCCATGCCCTTCTTGGTCAGCTCGAAGCCGTCCATGGCGGTGGCGGCGGCGGCCGGCGTGCCGGGAATCTTGAGCAGGATGGCAGTGACCGAACCGCCGTAGATGCCGCCGAAGAACACACCGGAGATCATCAACAGGCCGGACACCGGATCCATGCCGAAGGTGAAGGGCAGCAGGATCGCCACCCCCATGGTGGCGGTGAGACCGGGCAGTGCGCCGATCACGATGCCGATGGCGACCCCCAGTGCTGCCAGGACCAGCGCGAAGGGCTGGTTCAGCAGGTTCTGGAAGCCATTGAGGAGCATGCCGAGTTCATACATGGCGATACCTCGTCAGGAAGCGACTTGCTCGAACAGGCTGCCCACGGGCAGCGGCACGTTCAGGCTGTAGGAGAAGAGCGCATAGAGCAGCGCGGTGACGACGATGGCGACCAGCGGCGTGGCGAGCTTGCGGCGCCAGCCCATCATCCACATCAGGCCGGTCAGGTAGAGTACCGTGGTCAGCGCGTAGCCGATCCAGTCCATGGCGAAGATGCACAGGCCAGTGGCGACGACACCGATGGCCACGCACACGTAGCCCAGCAGATCGACGCGTGCGGCGTCCTGGCGCGGCGGGGAAGGCTGGCGCAGGCTGCCGGCCATCATGACCAGGCACAGCACGATCAGCACGCCGGCATACAGCGTGGGAAAGCGTGCGGGGCCGACGTCGGTTTCGAGATTGGTTGCCGGGAAGCTCTGCGCGGTCACGATGGCGAGGACCGCCACCATGATCAGGATGCAGCCCACGACGATGTTGGCGGCGCGCGGCACGGCGGCGGCCGGGGTGGATGAATTACTCATGCTTGTCTCCTGCATGCATGCCCGGTACCTGCCCGCCGCCGGCCGCCCTCCGGCGAGGGAGGGTGTCGGCGGGCGACGCGGCGGGGAACAGGTCCGGTGGCGGCGTGCTTACTTGGCCAGGCCCAGCTTGGTCATCACGGCCTTGAAGAAGGCGTTGTCCTTGTCCATCGTGGCCTTGAACTCGGGCCCGTCGGCATAGGCCCAGGTCAGGTTCATCTTGCTCAGCGCGTCACGGAAGGCCTGATCTTCGGCGGTCTTCTTGGCGGCGGCGCGCAGGGTGTCCACGATGGGTTGCGGCGTCTTCTTGGGCACCACGATGCCGCGCCAGGTGTAGACCGAGACATCCACGCCCTTCTCCTTCAGCGTCGGTACCTGGTCGAAGTTCTTGGCACGCGCGTCACCGGCTACCGCCAGGATGCGCAGCTTGCCGGCGGCCACATGGGCCACCACTTCGGCCGGGCTCACCGTGACCGCTTCGATGTGGTTGCCGAGCAACGCGGTCACCGCGGGGTTGGCGCCGTCATACGGGATGTGGTTGAACTTGACGCCGGCCTTGTCCTCGATGGCCTCGGCCGCGATGTGCCAGATGGCGCCGGTGCCGGAGTTGCCGATGCGCAGCTTGCCCGGGTTGCTCTTGGCATAGGCCAGGAACTCGTCGATCGTCTTCCATTGCGAGTCGGCATTCACCGTGATCGCGCTGGGCTCGGCGTTGAGGCGCGCGATCGGGGTGTAGTCGTCCACCGTGAAGCGGGCCACGCCCATGTGCGGCAGCATGGCGATCTCCACCGTGCCCATGCCGATCTTGTAGCCGTCAGGGCGCGCCGCCATGATCTCGGTGAGGCCCACGGCGCCCGCGCCACCGGTCTTGTTCACCACGCCGATGGCCTGCGGCAGGTACTTCTTGGCGGTGTCGGCGAAGGCGCGCGCCACCAGGTCGGTGCCGCCACCGGCGGCGTAGGGCACGATCAGCTCGATCTGTTTGGTCGGATAGTCCGCCGCCTGTGCGACGCCACCCACCAGCATGGCGGCCGACAGGCCCAGCACGAGCTTGGAAAAGGAACGACGAGTCTTCATGGTGCAACCTCCTTCGATGGATACGGTGAGTCCTGCGGGTCTGTGCCCGTTGATGACTGATGGGGGAAAAACCTCAGTGTTCGATGGCCCTCCAGGCGGCGACGAAGCGGCGCGCGCGCCAGCCCAGTTCGTCCACCGTGGTGCCCTTGCCGTACAGGGCTGAGCCAAGGCCGAAGCCAGCCGCGCCGGCGACCTGCCACACGGCTAGGTTGTCGGGGCTCACGCCGCCTACCGGCAGCACGCGCGCATCGGCCGGCAGCACCGCGCGCAGCGCCCTCACGGTGGCCGGGCCGGCCTGCTCGGCCGGGAACAGCTTGAGTGCAGTGGCGCCGGCGGCCAGCGCGGCGAAGGCTTCGCTCGCGGTGAAGAAGCCGGGCAGGCTGATCAGGCCGGCCGCATGGGCGGCGGCGATCAGCGCGGTGTCGGTGTGCGGCGTCACCATCAGGTCGGCGCCCATGTCGGTCAGGCGCTGTACCTGGGCAATGGTCATCACGGTGCCGGCACCGACCAGCACGTCCGGCGGCAACACGCGACGCAGCGTGGCGATGCTGGTGAAGGGGTCGGGCGAGTTCAGCGGTACTTCGATCAGCTTGAAACCGGCCTCCACCAGTACGCGGCCGGCAGCCTCGGCATCGCCGGGCGGCAGGCCGCGCAGGATGGCGACCAGGGGCATGGCCTGCATGGCGGCCTCGAAGCAGGCCAGACGCGCTGTTGCGTTCATGTGGAGGTTTCCTCTTGCGTGTTGCTCAGCAGACCGGCGGCGCGCGCGAAATCGAGCAGGCCGGCTGGCGCGGTGTTGTCCAGCACGGCGGCGGGGGCGCGCTCGAGCAGCGCCAACGCCTGCACGTAGCGCTGGCACAGCGCGGGGTCACCGATCAGCAGCAGTGGTGTCGTGGGCGCGGCGTCAGCCAGGCCGGAGACCAGCTCGTGACCGATCAACAGGCCGGACAGGTAGTCCTTCAGCGCGGCCGGGGCGAGCTGGCCAGTGAGGCCCAGGGTGCGTACTGCAAACAACTGGTGGCCCAGATCGCCAGGGCCGGCGGCGCGGGCGGCGGCGAGGCCCTGCGCGAAGGCTGCGCGTGCTTCGTCCGGCGTGGCGGCGGTGTCGGGGAACAGGCGACCGAGGATGCTGTGGCGGGCCAATACCGCGAACAACTCGCCCGTCATGTAGGTGGCGAAGCGCTGTACGCTGCCGCCCCGCACTTCCACCCATTTGGAATGCGTGCCCGGCAGCACCATGCGCGCATGCGCGGCCCACTCAGGATGGCGCGCCAGCGCACCGGCAATCTGGATCTCCTCGCCGCGCAGCACATCGGGTGCCGCCTCGGGCGGGCGGTGGATCAGGCCGGGCGCGATCAGCAGAGAGACACCGGCGATGCCGCTGTCGACCTGCACGCCATGCGCGGCGAGGGTCTGCAGGTCGGCCGGGCAGCTCACATAGGGCGCCTCGCGCCAGCCCTGGGCGCTGCCGACCATGCCGCCGGCCACGACTGGCAACTGCGGATGGGCGGCCAGCCAGGTGGTGGCAATCTCGGCGAAGGCGTGGCGGAAACCGGCCTCGCCGGGCTGCGGCAGGTTCTGGATGCCGTGCGCGCTGGCGCGGCTGGCGAGGATGCTGCCATCGGCGCCGAGCAGGAAGGCGCGCAGGCTGGAGGTGCCCCAGTCGAGCGCCAGCAGCGCGGGGCGGGTCGGTAGGTTCATGCGGGAATCCATCCCAGGTCGCGGGAAATCGCTTCGGCGGTGTCGCGCACCAGCGGGCCCAGCCGCAGCATGCGTTCCTCCGCCATGTAGGGCACCGCGCTGGCGATGCTGATGGCGGCCACCACCTTGCCGGTGAGGTCGCGCACTGGCGCGCCCACGCAGCGGATGCCCAGTTCGTTTTCTTCCAGGTCCATGACCCAGCCCTGACGCAGGTAGCCATCCATCTGCAGGGCGTACTCGGTCCATTCGATGACCGGGGCCGCGCCCTGGTTGCGGCGCACGTTCATCGCGTAGTCGTAGAGGCTGCGCCACTGCTCGCGCGGCACGCCCAGCAGCAGGGCCTTGCCGACGCCAGTGGACGCCACCGGCATGCGGTTGCCGACGCGCGAGCGCATCTCCAGGCCGCGCGTGCCGGGAATCTTGTCGAGGTAGAAGACCTCCAACCCCTCCATGACACCCAGATGCACGGTGTCGCCGGTGTGGCTGGCCAGCAGTTCGATGTGCGGCCGTGCCAGGGCCACCAGGGGGCGCTGTTCGAGCGCCTTGATGCCCAGCGCGATCAGCTTGGGCCCCAGCAGGTAGCCCTTGTAGGGCACGTGGTGCAGGTACTGCTGCTGCACCAGGCTGCCCAGCATGCGGTGGGTGGTGCTGCGCGGCGTGCCGAGGTGGGCTGCGATGCCCTTGACGTCGCTGATGCCGGCCGCCACGCATTCGAGCAGGGCCAACCCGCGCAGCAGGGTCTGCGTCCCGGCCGTGCTGGTCTTGTCTTCCTCCTTCGCGTTGCCGATGGCGTGCATGTTGTCGGTCTGTTCTGTCATGCGAGTGTCCTCATCCTAGGAATGCGAATTCGGTGTGTCAAATAATAGTGTTGTGCGCCAAATAGTGAGACAAAATGCATTAATTCGACAGGAGTCGCTCAAATCTGCATGCTTTGAGCGCAATTTATTCCAGCTTTTAGTTATTTGTCCCATCTATTGAGACAAAGAGCGCATTTGATATAAGGGAGAACCCTATGTTTGCTGACCTCAAGAACCGTCGCGTCCTCATCACCGGCTCCAGCCAGGGCATCGGCCTGGCGGCTGCGCAGGCCTTTGCCGCAGCCGGTGCGCGCGTGGGGCTCAATGGCCGGCGCCGCCCGGACGACATGGATGCCACGCTCGCCGCGATGCGTGCGGCCGGTGGCGAGGCCGAGTTCCTGCCCGCCGACCTGAGCCACAGCGACCAGTGCCACGGCCTGGTGGAGGCCTTCGTGGCGCGCTTCGGCGGCATCGACGTGCTGATCAACAACGCCGGCGGCCTGGTCGGGCGCAAACCGCTGCCCGAGATCGACGACGCCTTCTACGACGCGGTCATGGACCTCAACGTGCGCTCGATGCTGATGATGACCAAGTACGCGCTGCCGCACCTCAAGGCCTCGGCTGCGGCGAGCGGGCAGACCGCCTCGGTGATCTCGGTCGGCTCGATCGCCGGCTATGCCGGTGGCGGCCCGGGTGCCGGGCTGTACGGCGCGGCCAAGGCGTGGATCCACAACGTGCAGAAGAACTGGGTGAACTTCCACACCCAGGACGGCATCCGCTTCAATACCGTGTCGCCGGGCACCTTCGACACCGCCTTCCATGCCGACAAGGACGAGGCCACACGCGCCAAGGTCAGCGCGGGCATCCCGATGGGCCGCTTCGGTCGTCCGGAGGAAGTGGCGCCGGCCTTCCTGTTCTTCGCCTCGCACATGGCCAGCGGCTACATCACCGGGCAGATCCTCGACGTCAACGGCGGGCAGTACATGCCCTGAGCGGGCGAGGTATCGCCTTCGTCATGCCTGCGCAGGGACGATGAGCATGGGGGGCTCCCCTCGCCCCTGTGGGGAGAGGGGGAGGGGAGAGGGGCCGCGCCAACCCCTCCCTGGCCCTCCCCTTGTCAGGGGAGGGGACAACTGAGGGCTCGGCCTGGTTTGTTTCTCCCCGACCAGGGGAGCTCCGTAGGGTGGGCACGGGGTGCCCACGCGTTCGCAATGTTCGACGGTCCCACGTGGGCTCACCGAGCCCACCCTTGTATCTTTCCTTTACCAGCGGAGAGGAGGCCGTCAGCGTATCCACCGCCTCCCGTTATTCCTTCGCAGCACAGGCGACCAGGGCGGCCCTGTCACGGCCGTTCGCCGCATGAGGCTTATTCACATCGCCAGATCACCGACCCGGGGGAGCCCTGACACAATGCAGCAAGACCCTGTCAGGAGGACCCGCCCGTGAACACATCCGCGCTCATTCCGCATTTCATCGCTGGCCGCCGCGAGCCCCTGTCGGCTGCGCGCAGCGCGCCGGTCTTCAACCCCGCGAGCGGCGAGCAGTGCGCGCGCGTGGCGCTGGCCAGCGCCGCCGAGGTGGCGCAGGTGGTGGCCGTCGCCAAGGCGGCGCAAGTGGCCTGGGGCGAGGCTTCGCCGCTGCGCCGTGCGCGCGTGATGTTCAAGTTCAAGGAGTTGTTGGAACGGCATCAGGCCGAGCTGGCCGCGATCATCAGCCGTGAGCATGGCAAGGTGCAGGCCGATGCCTTCGGCGAAGTCACGCGCGGCCTGGAGGTCGTCGAGTTCGCCTGCGGCATCCCGCATCTGATCAAGGGCGAGTTTTCGGACCAGGTCGGTGGCGGTGTCGACAGCTACAGCCTGCGCCAGCCGCTGGGCGTGGTGGCGGGCATCACGCCCTTCAACTTCCCGGCCATGGTGCCGCTGTGGATGCTGCCGGTGGCGCTGGCCTGCGGCAACGCCTTCATCCTCAAGCCTTCCGAGCGTGACCCCTCGGCCAGCCTGATGCTTGCCGAGCTGTTGAAGGAAGCCGGTCTCCCCGATGGCGTGTTCAACGTCGTGCAGGGTGACGCCGAAGCCGTCAACGCGCTGCTGGAACACCCTGACATCGCGGCGGTGAGCTTCGTCGGCTCGACGCCGATCGCGCGCCACATCTACGCGACCGGCACGGCGAACGGCAAGCGCGTGCAGGCGCTGGGCGGGGCCAAGAACCATCTGGTGGTGATGCCGGATGCCGATCTCGACCAGGCCGTCGACGCGCTGATGGGTGCGGCCTATGGCTCGGCCGGCGAGCGCTGCATGGCGATCTCGGTGGCCGTCGCCGTCGGTGACATCGCCGATGCGCTGGTGGCGAAACTGGCTGACAAGGCGCGTGCGCTGCGTGTCGGGCCCGGCGACGATGCGGCCTCCGAGATGGGCCCGCTGGTCACGCGGGCGCATTGCGACAAGGTGCGCGGCTATGTCGACGCGGGTGTGGCCGAAGGCGCCACGCTGGTGGTCGATGGTCGCGCGCTGAAGGTGGCGGGGCATGAGGCCGGCTTCTTCCTCGGCCCCTGCCTGTTCGATCACGTGACACCTGACATGACGCTGTGGCGCGAGGAAATCTTTGGCCCGGTGCTGGCCGTGGTGCGCGTGGCGGATTTCGAATCCGCGCTGGCGCTGATCCGCAGTCATGCCTACGGCAATGGCGTCTCGCTGTTCACCCGCGATGGCGATTGCGCGCGCGAGTTCGTGCGTCGCGTCGAGATCGGCATGGTCGGCGTGAACGTGCCGATCCCGGTACCGATGGCCTTCCACAGCTTTGGTGGCTGGAAGCAATCCATGTTCGGTGACCATGCCATGCACGGCATGGAGGGGGTGCGCTTCAACACACGCCTGAAGACCGTCACCAGTCGCTGGCCGACCGGCATCCGTGCCGGCGCCGAGTTCGTGATGCCGACGCTGAAATAGCCGCGGGGGCGAACCTGGGGCGCCTTGCGCCGTATAGTGTTGGCATGCCCGTTTCCATGCCGACAAGGACGCCTTCATGCTGACCCTGTTCCACCACCCCGGGACCTGTTCCCTGGCCTCGCTGATCGCCCTCGAACATGCGGCTGCCGATTACACCGTGCAGCGTGTCGATCTGTCGCGGGGCGAGCAGCGCACGCCGGAGTATCTTGCGCTCAACCCCAATGGTCGCGTGCCTGCCCTGAAGACGGCGCGTGGCGTGCTCACCGAGACGCCGGCTATCCTGCTCTACATCGCGCAGACGCACCCTTCCGCTGCCCTGGCGCCGCTGGACGACCCTTTCGCGTTGGCACAGGTGCAGGCCTTCAACAGCTACATCTGCTCGACCCTGCATGTGGCGCATGCGCATCGTTTCCGCGGTGCGCGCTGGGCGGATGATCCGGCGGCCATCGAGGCCATGAAACGCAAGGTGCCGGAATCGGTGGGCGCGTGCTTTGCGCTGATCGAGGCGCAACTGCGACCCGACAGTTGGGTGTTCGGCGAGCAGCCGGGCATCAGCGATTTCTACTTGTTCACTGTCGCGCAGTGGCTGGAGGGCGACGGCGTGGACCCTGCTGCCTGCCCCAAGGTGGTCGCCCACCGTGCGCGGGTGGAGGCGCTGCCTGCGGCGCAGAAGGCGCTCGCGGGCTGAGGTCGTCGGACCATGCGCAGATGAAACGCCCCGCCAATGGCGGGGCTGTAGCAGAGCGCGATGTAATCAGGTTGGCAGGCCGCTCGCGGACATGCGATCACGGATCTTGTCGCGTTTGCCAAAGGTCGAGGCAAGCTGGCGATTCATCTTCTGCAGCGCGGAGTCGAGTGCCTGGGCCACGCTCGCGGCGTCGTCCGACACGCTCAGCGGCTCCAGCCCGGCGGGGCGGACCTCCAGCGTGCAACGGTGATCCACGCCGGCGCGCGGGCCGTTCAGGTCGCGGATGTGCACGGTGGCGCGGGTCAGGCGGGCGCGATGATGGCGTAGCCCGTCGGCTACGCCGGCGGTGATGGTCTGGATGACTTCCTGGCGCGCGGGGCTGTGGGTGTCGATGTGTACCTCGATCTGCATAGTTCGCTCCTCGATGATGGTCGGGACGGGTTCCCTCGTGGAGAGGGCCCTGAAGATGGGAGGCCTGGCGTGGCCAGAGGTTCCATCGGCGGGCGGCAGATTGAGCAAGCGCAAGCCCTGGGTCAGCCGTGGGAACTTTGCGCTGGGCAGGCCTGCCGCAGACGAGCGGCGCAGGATTCTGCGCTGCAGCAAACGACTGGGCGACTTGCTAAAGTGAATGGCGGCGCGGCTTTCCGGCGTGCCGACCCTTCACCTACGCGAGATAGTCAAGATGACCCCCAGCCGAATCCTCATCATCCCCGGTAGCCAGCGTGACGGCTCATTCAACCGCCAGCTCGCCCGCGCGGCCGCCGCGCTGGCTACCGCTGCCGGTGCCGAGGTGCGTGAGTTCGACCTGCGTGCTCTCAACCTGCCGGTCTACGACGGTGACCTGGAGGCCGCGAACGGCGTGCCGGCCACAGCCTGGACGCTGCTGCAGGCGATACAGGATGCCGATGGCATCCTGATCGTGACGCCCGAGTACAACGGCTTCCCGACCCCGCTGGTCATCAATGCCTTCGACTGGCTGTCGCGCATTCCGGCGGGCGAGGCGCATCCCTCGGGCCTGGCCGCCACCGCCAACAAGCCGGTGGCGCTGCTGGCCGCTTCGCCGGGCCCGCTTGGTGCGCTGCGCTCGATGAACTTCCTGCGTCAGTACCTGCAGATGGCCTTCGCCATGATCGTGTTGCCACAGCAGTTCGCGCTGGGCCGCGCAAGCGAGGCTTTCGACGAACAGGGCGCGCTGCGCGAGGCGCGCGCCCAGCAGTCGGTGCAGGGCGTGCTGGATGCGTTGCTGCGGCTGGCGCAGGCGCTGCGCCCGCCGCAGCCCTGAGGTGCGCCAGGACTACTTGAGATAGGCGCGCAGCGCCGTCACCACCTGCTCCACGTCTTCATGGCGCTGCGCCGGTGTGCTGTCCTGCGCGCCGAGGTGCTCGCGTACATGGCCTTCCAGCACCTGCGCCATGAGGCCGTTTACCGCGCCGCGGATGGCGGCGATCTGCTGCAGCACGGCGGCGCAGTCGGTCTCACCTTCGAGCGCGCGTTCCAGGGCGTCCGCCTGGCCACGGATACGGCGCACGCGTGTCAGGAGCTGTTTCTTGTTCTTGATGGTGTGGGCCAAGGTGGTTGCCTCTCTGGCTCGGTATATACTCCCCCCCAGTATATATCGAGGGGTGTGAGATGGAGCTGGCAGCGAGGATGCACGTGTGTCACAGCCGTGTGCACAACGAGGGCAATGCGCTGGCCGAGCGCAAGGTGCGCTGGGCCGTGCTGCTGACCGTGCTGATGATGATCGGCGAGATCAGCGGCGGCCTGATCTTCAACTCCATGGCCCTGCTGGCGGACGGCTGGCATATGAGTTCGCATGCCCTCGCGCTGGGGCTCTCGGTCCTGGCCTACTGGGCGGCGCGCCACTTCGCGCAGGACGGGCGCTTCGCCTTCGGCACCTGGAAGATCGAGGTCATCGGCGGCTATACCAGCGCCTTGCTGCTGTTGGTGGTGGCGGCGCTGATGCTGGTGCAGTCGGTCGAGCGCCTGATCTCGCCGCGGCCGATCCACTATGACCAGGCCATCGCGATCGCCTTGCTGGGGTTGGTGGTCAATCTGCTGTGTGCCTGGCTGCTCAAGGACGAGCATCAACATCATGAGCACGATCACCACCATGAGCACGGCCATGACCACGGACACGCGCATCACCACGACCTGAACCAGCGCGCCGCCTACCTGCACGTGCTGGCGGATGCGGCCACCTCGGTGCTGGCGATCATCGCGCTGTTCTCCGGCAAATGGTGGGGGGCGGACTGGCTGGACCCGGTGATGGGCATCGTCGGCGCAGGCCTGGTGGCGGTGTGGGCAGGTGGTCTGCTGCGCGATACCGGGCGCGTGCTGCTGGATGCCGAGATGGACGCCCCGGTGGTGGCGGAAATCGAGGAGGTGATCGCGGCCAGCCCGCTGCCGGCGACCATCACCGACCTGCACGTGTGGCGCGTCGGGCGCGGCAAGTACGCCTGCATCCTGTCATTGCAGGTGCAGGGCGAAGCGACGCCGGAGATGTTCCGCCAGATGCTCGCCGTGCATGAAGAGCTGGTGCACGTGACGGTGGAGATCGTGGCGCCGGCTGCGGCCTGAACCGGCGGCCTCAGCTTACCGCCGGATGCTTGAACACCTGGCGCAGGTAGGCCAGGAAGGTCTGGTCCTCGCACAGGGTCTTGCCCGGCGAGTCGGACAGTTTGGCCACCGGCTGTCCGTTGCAGGACAGGATCTTCATCACGATGTTGAGTGCCGGCAGCGGCGTATCGTTCGTGAGGTCGGTACCGATGCCGAAGCTGGTGCCGATGCGCCCGGCGAAGTGGCGGTGCAGTTCGATCGCGCGCGGCAGGTTCAATCCGTCGGAGAACACCAGGCGCTTGCTGCGCGGGTCGATGCGCAGTTGCTGATAGTGCGCGATGGCCTTCTCGCCCCACGCGACAGGGTCGCCCGAGTCGTGGCGCAAGCCGTCGAAGAGTTTGGCGAAGTACAGATCGAAGTCGGCCAGGAAGGCGTCCATGCCCACCACGTCGGTCAGCGCCACGCCGAGGTCGCCGCGGTACTCCTGCACCCAGCCCTCCAGTGCCGCCTTCTGGAAATCGCGCAGGCGGAAGCCGAAGGCCTGGTAGGCCTGCAGATACTCGTGCGCCATGGTGCCGATCGGCGTCAGCCCCAGCTTGTGGGCAAGGTACACGTTCGAGGTGCCGCGGAAGTGCTGCGGCAAGCTGGCGGCCAGGGTACGCACCACTTCCTCCTGCCACGTGCCGGAATAGCGGCGGCGCAGGCCGAAGTCGAAGAACACGAAGGGGAAGCTCGGGTGGCTGCCCAGTTCGTCGGCATGTGCGCGGACGAACTGGATCTTCTGCTGCAGACGCGCGCGGGCGACGTCCAGGTTCTCGGCTATGTTGCCCAGGCGGCGGAAGTACAGCTCGTTGACGATGTACAGCACGAAGATCTCGAAGCCCATCACATGCACCAGCGGGCCGCGCGCGGTGATCTGCAGGGTCTCGCCCTCGGCGTGGACCTCGACGAAGCGGCGCTGGAAGCGGAACACCGTCAGGAAGTCGATGAAGTCGCTCTTCATGAAGCGCAGGCCGCGCAGGTAGTCCAGTTCTTCCTGGCTGAAGCTCAGCGAACACAGGTGATCCAGCTCCGCCTCGACCGCGGGCTTCAGCTCGGCAAGCGGAAACGCGGGCTGGTTGCGGCAGACGAAGGCGTACTCGGCTTGCGCGCCGGGATGGCTGTGCAACAGGGCCTGCCACATCGTGAACTTGTAGAGATCGTTCTCGATCAGGCTGCGCACCACCGGTGCGTCGGACGTGTAATTCATGTGTGCGGGTCTATGCGCGTGTTCAGGCATTGGCACGCCAGGCGGCCAGCGCGGTGTGGGCATCGGCAAGGCGCGCGCCGCGTCCGCGCATGTCGGCGAGGAAGGCCGCGTGCTGCGCCTCGAAGCCGGCCACCGGGCTCATGCAGTCGCTCAGCAGGACCAGCTTTCCGATCTGTGCCGGGCCGAAGCATTCCGCGATGTGCTCGGTCGTCGCCTTCACGCAGTGACTGCTCGCCTCGCCGGCGATGAAGACCTGGTCGGCCCCGGCCAGCGAGGCGATCAGTGCGGCGTTGAGCTGGGTAGATGGGTCGGCCGGGTCCGGCACCTCCGCCTTGACCGCGCTGTAGTGCTCGGTCCACGGGTTCGTGCCCTTGAGCACTTTGGCGACCGTGCGGCCGCAGGCGGTCTCCCACTGGTTGTAGGCCGCCACCAGCGCGGGGTGCACGCCGTGGCCCCAGGTGCCGATCTCGCAATGCACCGGCCATACCATGTGGGTGTAGCGGCCGGTCGCCTCCAGCGCCTCCAGGTAGGCCTGGCAGCGTGTCTGCGCAGCGGCCTCGCGTGGCCGGTACTGGCCGGTCCGCAACTGGGCGGCGCTGATCTGGGTGAAGGGCGCCACCGGCGCGCCATCGCCTTGCTGCCAGAAACCCGGGTGGGCGATGTCGAGGTGCTGGTGCGAGTCCAGCGTCACGGTGATCTCGCTGAGCCCGCTGCCGGCCTCGCGCACTACCTCGGCCAGGCGCAGCATGTCGGCATGCGCGCCGCCCACCGGCAGCGCGGGCGCACAGCGCCGGCCGGCGATCTCCGGGCAGTAGTCGGCGGGCAGGTCGCAGAAATCGTTCTGCGGGTCGATGATCAGCAGGTGCAGGGTCTGGCGGGGCATGACGGGCGCGGAGGGCGGATAGGGAGCGTGGCGGACGGTGACGTCATCCTACTCCGGAAGCCTGCTCCGGGCGGCCCTGTCGCGCCACAGGGCTAGGCCGGGATCAGCGATTGACGTCCACCACCACGCGCCCGCGCAGCCGGCCTTCCATCAACACCTGGGCGGTGGCGATGGCCTCCGACAGGCCGATCTCATGCGCGATGCTGCCCAGCCGCGCGAGATCGAGGTCGCGCACCAGGCGGTGCCAGGCCTCGATGCGCAGTTCGCGCGGTGCCATCACGCTGTCGATGCCGGCCAGGGTGATGTTGCGCAGGATGAAGGGCGCCACCGTCGACGGGAAATCCATGCCACCGGCCAGACCGCAGGCGGTGACCACACCGCCGTAGCGCGTGCTGGCGCACAGGTTGGCCAGCACATGGCCGCCCACCACGTCCACCACGCCGGCCCAGCGTTCCTTGGCGAGCGGCTTGCCGGGGCTGGCGAAGGCGGCGCGGTCCAGTACCTCGGCCGCGCCCAGCGCCTTGATGTAATCGGCCTCCTCGGCACGGCCGGTGATGCCCACCACGGTGTAACCCAGCTTGGACAACAGCGCGACCGCCACGCCGCCGACCCCGCCGGCGGCACCCGAGACGGCGATCTCACCCTTGTCCGGCGTCACGCCGTGGCGCTCCAGCGCCATCACGCACAGCATCGCGGTGTAGCCGGCGGTGCCGATCTCCATGGCCTGGCGCGGGGTGAAGGCCAGCGGCAAGGGGATCAACCACTCACCTTTGAGGCGGGCCTTTTGTGCCAGCGTGCCCCAATGCACTTCGCCCACACCCCAGCCATTGAGCAGCACTGCGTCGCCGGCTTTCCACTCCGGGTGGCTGCTCGCTTCCACCACGCCGGCCATGTCCACGCCGGGCACCATCGGGAACTTGCGCACCACCGGGCCCTTGCCGGTGATGGCCAGGCCGTCCTTGTAGTTCAGCGTGGAGTACTGGATACGCACGGTGACGTCGCCTTCGGGGAGGCTGGCTTCGTCCAGCTCGCACAGGCTCGCGCGATACCCGGCCTCGTCTTTCTCGATCAGGATGCCCTTGAACATGTTGTGCTGCCTTTCTGTGTCATGGCGGAAAGCCGGTCAGCGCCGGCGCGATCGGTTTCAGCGTAGCAGCATGCTAGCGGGATGCGTTATGTCCGGGCGCAAGGAAGGGGCCGCTGCCCGGCCAGTGTGGATAAGTCGTTGGGTCCCTGCCTGCGCAGGGACGACGGTGGCGGGGGCGCCGCAATGGTTCCGTCATTCCTGCGCAGAGCCTGCCCTCGACCCGATCGGGGGCAGGCATCCCGTGACTTTGGCATTCTGGCCATGCCCGCTGTGGTCTTGTCGCAGGCACCAAATCCGTACGCAGCACTCGTAAGCGGCATTGTGTCGGTGCATGCCGGATGGGCGAAGGCGATGGGATGCAGGCCGTGTTATGCGGTGGGGTGAATGGCCGCAGAGCCGCTGGATGCCTGCCTTTGCAGGAATGACGGCGTGGGTGGTGGTGGGGGGCTTTCATGGGCTGGCACGCAACTGGCTTTTATGTCGGTGAAAGCTGACCAATCGGTCAGGTTTTGCGGAGATGAAGATGGACCACATCGTGCTGACCTCCCACCCGCGCAGCGGGAAGGGCAACCTGATTCCCGCCGTCCACTGGGGTGCGGCCGACCCGGCCGAGCGCGGCCCGCTGGTGGCAAGCCTCACGCAGCCTGCGCTGCGCAACGTGATCGGCACGCACTCGGGCTCGTACTCGGTGTATCGCGCGCTGGCCGTGGCGGCCGGCCATCTGCAGCGCGACCACAAGCCGGACCTCACCAACACCACGCCGGTCGAATCCATCGGCCCCTTCGCGCAATGGGGCGACCCGCACAAGATCGTGTCGCTGGACCCCTGGGGCCACAAGGTGGCCGAGGTCTTCGGCGGGCAGATTGCGGCGGGCATCGACGTGCGCCCCACCATCGCGATCACCAAGGCGCACATCAACATGCCGGAACTGGTGGCGGCCATCGCGGCCGGGCGACTCAAACCGGACGGCGACATCCTCGAAGCCAATGGTGACGTGCGCGTGACCAAGGCAGCCATTGAGCCGGTGTGGTACCTGCCCGGCGTGGCGGAGCGCTTCGGCATCAAGGAAAGTGCGCTGCGCCGCGCGCTGTTCGAGCAGACCGGCGGCATGTTCCCGGAGCTGGTGACGCGGCCTGACCTCAAGGTCTTCCTGCCGCCCATCGGCGGCATGACGCTGTACTTCTTCGGCGACATCGACAAGCTCGGCAAACCGGAGACGAAAGTCGCCTGCCGCCTGCACGACGAGTGCAACGGCTCCGACGTGTTCGGCTCCGACATCTGCACCTGCCGGCCCTACCTCGCGCACGGCATCGAGGTGTGCATCGAGATGGCGCAGCAAGGCGGCGTCGGCATCGTCATCTACAACCGCAAGGAAGGGCGCGCGCTGGGCGAGGTCACCAAGTTCCTCGTCTACAACGCACGCAAGCGCCAGGTCGGCGGCGACCGCGCCGAGACCTACTTCGAGCGCACCGAGTGCGTGGCCGGCGTGCAGGACATGCGCTTCCAGGAATTGATGCCTGACGTCTTCCACTGGCTGGGCATCACTCGCATCGACCGCTGGGCCTCGATGAGCAATATGAAGCACGGCGCGCTGACCGCACAGGGCATCGAGGTCGTGGAGCGGGTGCCGATTCCGGATGAGCTTATTCCGGCCGATGCCAAAGTGGAGATGGATGCCAAGAAGGCGGCCGGCTACTTCACCGACAAGGTGCCGGAGATCACCGAGCTCTCCATCGCCAAGGGTCGGGGGTTGCACGAATGAACGCGCCACTTGCCACCGGCTGGCATACCCCGGTGCCGCCAGATCATCCGGCCAGCGCCCTGCTGTCGGCGCGTGCGGTGCGTGCCCGCTGTGCGGCGGTGATGGGCTGGGTCGAGCAGGGCGCCTCGCCTCACTTCACCTGGCATCCGGACCGACTGCCCGAGGTGGCGGCGTATGTGGCCGACACCATCCGCCAGCGCTACCCGGAACTGACGGTGCCCTACCATGCGCGCAAGCGTCACTTCGAGGCCGGCAGCGTGGACCGTTGGGCGCAGCTCGTGCATGCCCATGGCCTGGCGGGCGATCCGGCGGAGTGTGCGCGGGTCGCCATCGACCTGACCATTCCCAGCGTGCTGCTGGATGCGGGCGCGGGGCCGGACTGGAAGTTCTTCGATGCCGCCACCGGGCAGACGCATGCGCGCTCCGAAGGCCTGGGCGTGGCGAGTTTCCGCCTGTTCGAGAGCGGCGCCCTGTCGGTTGATGTGCGCCACCCGCTGCGCTGCGATGCGCGCGCGCTGCAATCCTTCACCGAAGAGAAACTCGCGGCCGCGTTCCAGGTCGGCGCCGGCAATCCTCTGGTGGGCCTGCCCGGCCGCGTGGCGCTGTTGCGTGCGCTGGGCAAGGTGAGCGGGGCCACGCCGGCGGTGTTCGGCAAGCCGGCACGCCTGGGTCATCTCTACGATTACCTGCTCAGCCTGTCACATGATGGACGCATTGAAGCCAGCGTGGTGCTCGATACCCTGTTGCGTGCGCTCGGACCGGTCTGGCCGGGGCGTGCCGAGCTGGATGGTGTGCCGCTGGGCGACTGCTGGACACACCCGGCATTGACCGATGGCTGGGTGCCCTTCCACAAGCTCACCCAGTGGCTTACCTATTCGCTGCTGGAGCCGCTGGAGGCAGGCGGGCTCACCGTCACCGGGCTGGACGCGCTGACCGGCTTGCCCGAGTACCGCAACGGTGGCCTGCTGCTCGATGGCGGCCTGCTCGTGCCCAAGGATGCGACCTTCGCCCGCAGCCCCTGGCAGGTGCATGACGAGGCCATTGTCGAATGGCGCGCGGTCACCGTGATCGCCCTGGACCGCATCGCCGAGGCAGTGCGTGCCGAACTGGATCTGAGCGCTGCCGATTTCCCGCTGGCGCGCGTGCTGGAAGGCGGCAGCTGGGCCGCCGGCCGCCGCATCGCCGCCGAGCTGCGCCCCGGCGGCGGCCCCCCGCTGACGCTGATCAGTGACGGAACCGTTTTCTAGAAGGAGAGCCCCATGCCCGCGACAGACTTCACCAACCTGACCGTCATCGACCATCCGCTGCTGCAGCACAAGCTCTCGTACATCCGCAGCGAGGACACGACGACCGACAACTTCCGCCGCCTGGTGCGCGAGATCGCGCAGATGATGGCCTACGAGATCACGCGCGATCTGCCGACCGAGAAGATCACGGTGAAGACGCCGCTGACCAGCTTCGAGTCGCCCGTCATCAGCGGCAAGAAGCTGTGCCTCGTCTCCATCCTGCGCGCCGGCACCGGTATGCTCGACGGCATGATCGACCTGCTGCCGGGTGCGCGCGTGGGCCACATCGGCCTCTATCGTGACCCCGAGACGCTGCAGGCGGTGGAGTACTACTTCAAGGTGCCGGAAGACATCCATGAGCGCCTGGTGATCGTGCTCGACCCGATGCTCGCCACCGGCCACTCGGCCACCGCGGCGGTCGACCGCCTCAAGGAGATCGGCGTGACGAGCATGAAGCTCGCCTGCCTGATCGCCGCACCGGAGGGTGTGCATGCCTTCCAGACCGCGCACCCCGATGTGCCGTTGTGGCTCGCCTCGCTGGACTCGCACCTCAACGACCACGGTTACATCGTGCCCGGCCTGGGCGATGCGGGGGACCGCATCTTCGGGACGCGCTGATGGCGCGCACTGCGCTGCAATCCCCTCTCCCGCTGGCGGGAGAGGGTGGCGCGAAGCGCCGGGAGAGGGGGCTACGCGAAGCGACCCCCAACCCCGCGCTCCGCGCTCCACGGTCGGCCCTGCATGGCCGACCGGCTGCGCAGGCGGATGGCATGCCATCCGAAACCCCCGCTCGCCCCGTCCGCGACGGGAGAGGGGAGCATTCAGCGGCTGCGCCGGTTGTAAAGCCCGGGCGCATCCGCCAGGCGCAGGAGAGCACCATCCTGCAGGCGGCCGAGCAGGTGTTCGCCCGCGCGGGCTTCGCCGGTACCAGCATGAGCGAGCTGGCGTTGGCGGCGGGCCTGCCGAAATCCACGCTGCTGTACTACTTCGGCAGCAAGGAGGCGATCTACCGCGCGGTGCTGGCCAACATCCTCGCGCTGTGGCTGGAGGGAGCCGACGCCATCCAGGTGGGCGCCGAGCCACGCGAGGCCTTGCGCGCCTACATCCGTCACAAGATGCGCCTCACCCGCGAACGGCCGGACGCCTCGCGCGTGTTCGCCAACGAGCTGCTGCACGGTGCGCCGCAGATCGGCGACATCCTGCGCAGCGAGCTGCGTGCACTCGTGGCCGCCAAGGCACGCGTGATCGAGGGCTGGATCGCCGCCGGCCGCATGGCGCCGGTGGACCCGGTGCACCTCTTCTTCAGCCTGTGGGCGATAACCCAGACCTATGCCGATTTCGAGCCGCAGGTTGCGGCGGTGCTGGGCACCTCGCAGCCGCTGTCGGCGCGCGCGCTGGGCCGTGCCGCCGCGCATGTGGAGGATTTCGTGTTGCGTGCCTGTGGCCTGAACGAATGAGCGCCATCGCCCGTCGTTCCTGCGCAGAGCCTGCCCTCGACTTGATCGGGGGCAGGAATCCAGTGTCTTTGCGAGTCTTCCCGCCCCCTGAACCTGAGCGCAAAACCACCCTATTTGCGCCACGCCATAGGCGTGCGCGCTCAAGCCGTCTAAGCTCCAGAGGCTTCTTCGCCTGAGCATGCCCTGTCTCACTTCATCAAGAAAGGACTGTCGATGAACACCCTGTCTCGCCGCGGCCTGCTGTGCGCCGCATTGGCTCTCTCCGCCTCCCTGCTGGCGCCGCTGCCGGCACTGGCCCAGCAGAAACTCAAGGTGGCCGCGATCTATACCGTGCCGGTTGAGCAGCAATGGGTGTCGCGCATCCACAAGGCACTGAACGCAGCCAAGACGCGCGGCGAGATCGAGTACGTGTTCTCCGAGAACGTGGCCAATGCCGACTATGAGCGCGTGATGCGCCAGTACGCCGAGCAGGGTAACGGCCTGATCGTGGGCGAGGCATTCGCGGTCGAGACCGCCGCCCGCAAGGTCGCCAAGGATTATCCGAAGACGGCCTTCCTGCTGGGTTCCTCGGGCAAGCCGCAGGCACCCAACTTCTCGGTGTTCGACAACTACATCCAGGAACCGGCGTATCTCACCGGCATGATCGCGGCCGGCATGAGCAAGAGCGGCCACATCGGCATGGTTGGTGGCTATCCGATCCCGGAAGTGAACCGCCTGATGCACGCCTTCATGGATGGCGCCAAGGAGATCAATCCCAAGGTGAAGTTCACCGTCAGCTTCATCGGTTCCTGGTTCGATCCGCCCAAGGCCAAGGAAGCGGCCTTCGCCATGATCGACAAGGGGGCGGACGTACTCTATGCCGAGCGCTTCGGCGTCTCCGACGCGGCCAAGGAGAAGGGCAAGCTGGCCATCGGCAACGTGATCGACACCCAGCCGCAATACCCCGACACCGTGGTCGCCTCCGCGCTGTGGAACATGGAGCCCACCATCGACGCCGCGCTGAAGAAGGTCAAGGAAGGCAAGTTCGCGGCCGAGGACTACGGCCAGTTCTCGACCATGAAGTTCAAGGGCTCCGAGCTGGCGCCGCTGGGCACGTTTGAGAAGAAGGTCCCGGCTGACATCGTCGCCAAGGTGAAGGCCAAGGAAAAGGCCATCCTCGACGGCAGCTTCAAGGTGAAGGTGACGGAGACCGAACCGAAGTCGAACTGAGGCGTTGGCACCATCGCTCCGTCATTCCTGCGAAGGCTGGAATCCAGTGTCTTCTGTGAGGTCGCGGGATGAGTGGAAGTCCGCAAAGCCACTGGGCCCCTGCCTGCGCAGGGGCGACGGCATTGAGTCAGTTCGGTGGTCAACGACGTCATTCCTGCGCAGGCAGGAATCCAGCGTCGTTGAGCTGTGTACCAAAGTCGCTGAGTGCCTGCCTTTGTAGGACGGACGCCGTGTGAAGTTGATTGAATCTGTAGTGTCATGACCCAAACCCCCCCGGCCCTGCGCCTGACCCACATCACCAAGCGCTTCGGCAGCCTGGTGGCGAACGACGACATCTCGCTGGAGCTGGCGAGTGGCGAGGTGCTGGCCTTGCTGGGCGAGAACGGCGCGGGCAAGAGCACGCTGGTCAGCATCCTGTTCGGGCATTACGTGGCCGACGAGGGGCAGATCGAAGTCTTCGGCCAGTTGTTGCCGCCGGGCGATCCGCGCGAGGCGCTGGCGGCCGGTGTGGGCATGGTGCACCAGCATTTCACGCTGGCCGACAACCTGTCGGTGCTGGACAACGTGATGCTCGGCAGCGAGCCACTGTGGCAGCCCTTCTCGCGCCAGCGTGCGGCGCGCGACAAGCTGCTCGCTACCGCCCAGCGCTTCGGCCTGGGCGTGAATCCCGATGCCCGCGTCGGCAGCCTGTCGGTGGGCGAGCGCCAGCGGGTGGAGATTCTCAAGGCGCTCTATCGCGGCGCGCGCACCCTCATCCTCGACGAACCCACGGCGGTGCTGACACCGCAGGAAAGCGAATCCCTGTTCGACACGCTGGGTCAGCTCGTCACGCAGGGGCTGTCCATCATTTTCATCAGCCACAAGCTGGACGAAGTCTTGCGCGTGTCGCAGCGTGTGGCCGTGCTGCGCAATGGCAAGCTGGTCGCCACGCGTGCGACGCACGAGACGGACAAGGCCGAACTGGCCGAGCTGATGGTGGGCCGCAGCGTGAGCCTGCCCAGCCGTGAAGCGCGCAGCCAGGGAGAGGCGGTGCTGAGTCTGAGTGGTGTCCAGGCGCGGCATGCTGGGCGCAAGCTGCTCGATGCGCTGGACCTCGATGTGCATGCCGGCGAGATCGTCGGGATTGCGGGCGTCTCCGGCAACGGTCAGCTCGCGCTGGCGCAGTTGCTGTGTGGCACCCTGGCCGCCAGCGCGGGCAGCGTGCAGTTGAAGGGCCGCGTGATGCAGGCCAATCCGCGCCACTGGGTCGGCGAGGGCGTGGCGCGCATCCCCGAGGATCGGCATGCCGTGGGCGTGGTCGGCGATCTGCCGGTGTGGGAGAACGCGGTGTCCGAGCGCCTGCACACCGAGGCCTTCTCCAAGTTCGGCCTGGTGCGGCGTGCCGCGGCACGCGAGTTCACGCGGCGCCTGGTCGAGAAGTTCGATGTGCGTCTGTCCAGTATCGAAGCACCGGCGCGTGTGCTGTCCGGCGGCAACATGCAGAAGCTGGTGCTGGGCCGCGCGCTGTCGGTGGCCGGGGAGGGCGGCACTCCGACCCTGATTCTCGCCAACCAGCCGACCTGGGGGCTGGACATTGGTGCCGTCGCCTATGTGCAGCGCTGCCTGCTCGATGCCGCGCGGCAAGGGGCGGCGGTGCTGCTGATCTCGGAGGACCTGGACGAATTGTTCGCCATTGCCGATCGCATTGCCGTGATGTTCAAGGGCCGGCTTGGGCCGGCGCGACCCACCGAGGCGTGGACCCTGGCCGACATCGGCCTGGCCATGGCCGGCACACCGGCCGGAGAGGCGCGCGATGCGGCTTGAGGCGCGGGGCGAGGTCTCGCGGGCGGCGCTGATCGCGGCGCCCTTTGTGGCCGTGCTGTTCACCTTCGTCGTGTGCGCCTTGCTGGTGGCCTGGGCCGGCGCACCGGTAGGCCGCACCTATGCCTTGTTGCTGGATGGCGCCTTCGGCTCGCGCTTTGCGATCTCCGAGACGCTCACGCGCGCCACGCCGCTGATCCTCACCGGGCTGGCGGCGGCCGTGGCCTTCCGCGCGCATCTCTACAACATCGGTGCCGAGGGCCAGCTCTACCTGGGCGCCCTGGCGGCGGTGGCGTTGGGCGGCCTGCATGGCGGCAGCGGATTCGAGTTGCCTGCCTATGTGCTGTTCCCGGCGATGCTGCTGGCCGGTGCGGCGGCGGGCGCCCTGCTGTTGCTGGGGCCAGCCTGGCTCAAGAGCCGGCTCGGTGTCGACGAGGTGGTCACCACCTTGCTGCTGAACTTCATCGCGCTGCTGTTCGTGTCGCTGATGCTCGATGGCCCGATGAAGGACCCGATGGCCATGGGCTGGCCGCAGTCGGTGGCGATCAATCCCGAGCTAGAGTTCGCCAAACTGATGGAGCGCTCGCGCGTGCACAGCGGCCTCATCCTTGCACTGGTGCTGGCGGTCGCGGTGTGGGCCATGGAACGCTTCACCACCTTCGGTTTCGCGCTCCGCGCGGTGGGCGCCAACGCGCGCGCGGCAGCCTTCGCCGGCCTGCCGGTGCGGCGCACGGTGCTGCTGTGTGCACTGATCTCGGGCGCGCTGGCCGGCCTGGCCGGTGTCGGCGAGGTGGCCGGTCGCGCCGGTTACGTCACCCTCGACATGTCGCCGAGCTACGGCTACGCCGGCATCGTGATCGCCATGCTGGCGGGTCTGCATCCGCTGGGCGTGGTGCTGTCGGCCGTGTTCGTCGCCGCCGTGCTGGTCGGCGCCGACAGCATGAGCCGCGCCATCGGCGTGCCGAACTACATCGCGGACGTGATCGTCGCCGTCGCTCTGCTGGCCATGCTGGTCGCGGCGCTGCTGACGCGCTACCGCTTGCGCTGGGGGCGGGCATGAACATGCACCCCCGTACTGCTCCGTCATTCCTGCGCAGGCAGTCGCGTAGGGTGGGTTCGCGCAGCAACCCACAGCCAGCGCAGGCAGTCGTGCCAGCGGTGGTAGTCGTGATGGCGGTTCGCGCGGGTTTGCGGCGGTGGGTTGTCGCTGCGCGCCGAACCCACCCTACGGTGAGCTTGCTACAACCGGCGAAGCCGCAGCCCGCTCCCCTCGCCCGCTTGCGGGGCGAGCAGGGGTTTCGGACAGCATGCTGTCCGCCTGCGCAGCCGGTCGGCCATGCAGGGCCGTCCGTGGAGCGCGGAGCGCGGGGCTGGGGGAGAGGGAATTGCCAGGGATCCAGCGACTTTGTCTTTTCTCGCGACCAGCGCATGGATCAACGACACTGGATTCCTGCTTTCGCAGGAATGACGGTGCGAAGTGCGAGCTCCTGCGCGGAAATGACGGCAAGGAGCGGAGGGCGGGCATGATGGATTTCCTCTCCACCCTGTTCGACATGCTGGGCAGTGCGTCCTTCTGGATCGCCACGCTGCGCATCGCGACGCCGCTGATCTTCGGCACCCTGGGCGTGCTGATCTGTGAGCGCGCCGGCGTACTCAATCTGGGTATCGAGGGCATCATGGTGGCCGGTGCCTTCACCGGCTGGCTGGCGGTCTATCACGGCGCCGACCTGTGGACCGGGGTGCTGGTGGCGGCCCTCACCGGCGCGGTGTGCGGCCTGTTGCACGCGATGCTGACGGTGTGGCTCACGGTGTCGCAGCATGTGGCCGGCCTGGGGCTCACGATGCTGGCGACCAGCCTGGCGTCCTTCGCTTACCGCGTGAGCTTCCCCAAGATCACGACCCCGCCCACGATCACGCCCTTCGCCCCCATGAGCTGGCTGGAGGGTTTCCCACTGATCGGCCCGGTGCTGGGCGCGCAGACCGTCCTCACGCTGCTCGCGCTGCTGCTGGTGCCGCTGCTGGTGTGGTTCATCTACCGCACGCCGGCCGGGCTGGCGCTGCGCATGGTCGGCGAGAACCCGGCCGCGGCCGAAGGGCAGGGCCTCAATGTGCTGCATGTGCGCACCGCGTCCATCGTCGCCGGCTCCACCGTGATGGGGGTGGCAGGGGCCTTCCTCACGCTGTCGGCCTTCAACGCCTTCTTCTTCAACATGGTCAATGGTCGCGGCTGGATCTGCGTGGCCCTGGTCGTGTTCGCCTCCTGGCGGCCCGGCAAGGCGCTGCTCGGGGCCATCCTGTTCGCCGCCTTCGACGCGGCGCAGTTACGTCTGCAGCAGGCGGGCTCCGGTGAGGGGGCGCTGCCCTACCAGCTCTACCTGATGCTGCCCTATGTGCTGTCCATCCTCGCGCTGATCGTCATGGCACGCCGTGCGGCCTACCCGCAGGCGCTGATGAAGCCCTACCGCAAGGGCGAGCGCTAGAAGCCGTCTGGAGCGGCTTAGGATTTCAAAGTGCGCAAGGCCTCACGCTGCAAGCGCTGCAACTCGTCCTGACCGAGCACGAACTCGGCGCTGTTGGCCAGGCGCTCCACAGCCAGGTCGATGAAGCGGCGCACGCGCGCCGGTTGCGCCGCACGGCTGCCGTAGTAGATGAACAGGCTGTAGGCGTCGGCCACGTGTTCCACGAGCAGCGGCACGAGTTGACCGGCACGCAGGTAGGGGGCTGCGGTGGGGCCCGCCAGTTGCCCGATGACCTCGCCGGCCAGCACGCTGCGCAGTTCCAGGATCTCGTCATTGGTGCAGAAGGCGGGCGGGACCGGCCAGTCCTGGATGCTGTCGCCCAGCTTCATGTGCCAGGGCACGACGCGACCATTGTTCGGATTGCGGAACACGCTGCAGCGGTGTCCACTCAGCGCGAGATGGCTGTCCGGCAGGCCATGCTTGCGCAGGTAGCTCGGTGCGGCGCACACGATCAGCTGCAGCGGGAACAGGCGTCGCGCGATCAGGCCTTCCTGCGGTGCTGCGCCCAGGCGGAAGCCCACATCGACGCGATCTTCCACCCAGTTGCCGATGCGGTCGTCGAGCTGCACGTCGGGTTGAACTTCGGGGTACAGGCGGCAGTATTCCTGTAGCACCGGGCTGATGACGGGCTGCAGCACCGAACGCGGGCCAACGATGCGCAGCGGGCCGGCAATCTCCTCACGCGTCTGCCGTGCCGACAGCAGAGCCTGCTGCAAGCCCATCAGCGAGGGCTGGGCCGCCTCCAGGAAGCGCTGGCCCTCCTCGGTCAGCGACATGCTGCGCGTGGTGCGGTGGAACAGCCGCACCCCCAGGTGCGTTTCCAGTTCCCGCAGCGCTTTGCTGGCTGCCTGCGGCGAAATCTGTTGTGCCTCCGCGGCGCGGCTCAGGCTGCCCAGTTCCGCCGTGCGCACGAAGGTGGTGATCGAGCGCAACTCGTTGATTGGCATGCCCGCCTCCTGATTATTTACATCTTTTAGTTGTAAATCATTCAACGATTTGCTGTCTAGTTTGATGTTTGTCGGCTGACTACAGTTCAGTCCATCGGCGCGCAGCCCTGCGCTTCCCCCCAAGGACAAACAAATGGACAACTTCAGCTTCTACAACCCGACCCGTATCGAATTCGGTAAAGACAAGGAACAACAGATCGGCCAGGTCCTGGCTGAGCACAAGATCAAGAAGGTACTGCTGACCTATGGCAGCGAGCGCATCAAGCGCGACGGCCTGTTCGCCACCGTCAGCAAGAGCCTGGACAAGCATGGCATCGCCTTCGTCGAATGCGGCGGCATCGTCAGCAACCCCTTGCTGTCGAAGGTGCGCGAGGCCATCACCGTGGCGCGCGAGCATCAGGTCGACGCCATCCTCAGCGTGGGCGGCGGCTCGGTGCTGGACAGCGCCAAGGCCATCGCGGCCGGTACGCTGTACCAGGGCGATGTGTGGGATCTGTTCATTGGTAAGGGGCAGATCGCGGCCGCCCTGCCGGTGTTCGCCATCCTGACGCTGGCCGCCACCGGCAGCGAGATGAATGCGGGTGCGGTGGTGACCAACGAGGCCACCAAGGAGAAGTTTGCCATCCAGTCGGTGCACACCTTCCCCAAGGTCTCCATCGTCAATCCGGCGCTGATGCAGACCGTGTCGCGCGATTACCTGGTGTATTCGGCGGCCGACATCATCGCGCACTCCATCGAGGGCTATTTCACCGCCACGGTGCAACCGAAGATCCAGTCGCGCCTGGTCGAGTCGGTCATCAGCACGGTGATCGAGACTACCGAGGCCTTGCTCGCCGATCCGCATGACTACAACGCTCGCGCCGAGTTCGCCTGGGCTTCCACGCTGGCCCTCAACGGCATCACCTACGCCGGCACTGCGGGCTTCGGTTATCCCAATCACATGATCGAGCACTCGCTGTCGGCGCTGTTCAACGTGCCGCATGGCGCGGGGCTGTCGGTGGTGATGCCGGCCTGGATGAAGTGGTACCAGGGCCGCAATCCGGCCCAGTTCGCGCGCTTCGCGCAGCAGGTGTTCGGCCTCAAGACGGCGGAGGAGGGCATCGCCGCGCTGGAGAAGTGGTTCGACAAGATCGGCACGCCGACGCGCCTGTCGCAGCTCGGCATCACCGCAGCGCAACTGCCCGCCATTCTCGAAAACCTGCAGGGCAACGCACGCTGGTTCGGCCTGGCCGAGACCTACACGCAAGACGTGCTGGCCGACATCCTGAAGCGCGCGCTGTAAGCGCCCTGACACAGGCGGCGGGCCATAGCTGCCGTCTGTGCCATCCACCCCAGCAGAGAAATACCGCCCATGCCCCGCATCCTGATTCTCGGCGCGAACGGACAAGTCGCGCGCCATACCCTCCCTGTGCTGCAGGAACGCAAGGGCCTAGAAGTCGGACAAAGCCTGGGAGTAAGCCGGGCATGACGAACGTATCCCGACCCGTGCATCGCGGCATGGTGCTCACCATCATCATGGTGAGCTACCTGATGCTGGTGATCGACATTTCCATCGTGCTCACCGGCCTGCCACGCATCCAGGTCGCGCTGGGTTTCACACCGGCCGGCCTGTCGTGGATACAGAACGCCTACACGCTGAGCTTCGGTGGCTTCCTGCTGCTGGGCGCGCGCGCGGGTGACATCCTCGGCCGGCGGCGCATGTTCATCAGCGGACTGGCGATCTTCACGCTGGCCTCGCTGGCCATCGGCGCGGCGACCACGCCGGTCTGGATGATCGCCTTCCGCGCCGTGCAAGGCCTGGGCGCAGCGGTGCTGGCGCCGTCGACGCTGGCGCTGATCTCCACCCATTTCGAGGAGGGCCAGGAACGCACCCGCGCCCTGTCGCTGTACGCGGCGGCGGCCGGTATCGGCGCCACGGTGGGCCTGGTGCTGGGCGGCCTGCTGGCCGATCTGATCTCCTGGCGTGCCGGCTTCTTCATCAACCTGCCCATCGGCGCGGCCCTGATCGCCGGCAGCCTGCGCCATATCCGTGAGACCCCCAGGCACACCGGCCGCTTCGACCTTGCCGGCGCGCTCACCTCCACGCTGGGCATGTGCGCGCTGGTGTTCGGCATCGTCGAAGCGGCCGAAGCCGGCTGGGCCTCGCCGCTGAGCTGGGCCAGCATCGTCGGCGGGCTGCTCCTGCTCGGCGCTTTCCTGTGGATCGAGTCGCACGCGAAGCAGCCGCTGCTGCCGCTGGGGCTGCTGAGCAATGCGCGGCGCAACGGTGCCTATGTCGCACGCCTGCTCTTCCTGTGCGGCATGGCGGGCTTCTGGTTCTTCACCGCGCAATACCTGCAGGGCGTGCTGGGCTTTTCGCCCATGCTGGCGGGCCTGGCCTTCGTGCCGGTGACGATTCCGCAACTGGCGACTTCGCTATCCGTGCCCGCCGTTGCACGCCGCTTCGGTCAGCGTCGCGTGTTGCTGATGGGCCTCGCGCTGTGTCTTGTCGGCGTGGCCTGGCAGGGGCTGGCCGCCACGCAAGCGTCCTACCTGGGGGGCGTGGTCCTGCCGATGCTGCTGATCGGTTTCGGCCAAGGCTGGGTGCTGGCGCCGCTGACGGTCGCGGGCGTGGCCGGCGTCGAGAATCACAACGCGGGCGCGGCCTCCGGTGTGCTGAACGTGGCGCATCAGTTAGGCGCCACGCTGGGGCTCGCAATCCTGGTTGTCGTGTATGCCGGTGGCAAGGCGCCGGTGCACGACACCGCCGGCATGGCCCAGCACACCGGCTACGCGCTGGAGGCGGCAGCCCTGTTCCTGTTCGCAGCCTTGCTGGTGTCGCTGCGCTATATCCGCTTCGAAACGCCGCATCCGGCAACACGTCCCGAAATTAAAGACAGCGGCATCCGCAGCTGAACACCGCCGGCCCAATTCCTCACTACACACACAGGAGCAACACCATGAGCACACATCGAGAACATGGCGCATTGAACAGCGAACAAGCGACCCGCCGGGATTTCATGCTGGGCGGTCTGGGCCTGGCGGCCGGCGCTCTCCTCAGCGGCAACGCCCTGGCTGCGCCGCTTGCCGGAAGTCTGGGTACCGTCGCCGCCAGCCTGCCCAAGCGCAAGCTTGGCACGCTGGAAGTCTCGGCCATTGGCATGGGCTGCCAGTGGCGCCCCGGCAGCCAGCCGCAAGCGGTGAACGACCTCTATGCCAGCAGCACCGACCGGGCGGCCGCGATTGCGCTCATCCGCCGCGCGGCAGACCTTGGCGTGACGCTGTTCGACACCGCCGAAGCCTATGGCCCCTTCATGTCGGAGGAAATCGTGGGTGAGGCACTGCAGGGCAGGCGCGATAGCGTCGTGCTGTCCACCAAGTTTGGCTTCGACATCGACCCGGCGACCGGCCAGCGGCGCGGCGGGCTGAACAGCCGACCCGAGCATATCCGCCAGGTTGTCGAGGCACAGTTGGGGCGCTTGCGCACGGACCGCATCGACCTGCTGTACCAGCACCGCGTCGACCCGAATGTGCCCATCGAGGACGTGGCCGGCACGATCAAGGATCTGGCCCAGCAGGGCAAGGTGCTGCATTGGGGGCTGTCCGAGCCGGGGTTACAGACGGTGCGCCGGGCACACCGCGAACACCCCCTGAGCGTGATCCAGAATGAATACTCGATGCTGTGGCGCGGCCCCGAGGCGCAGGTGCTGCCACTGTGCGAAGAACTGGGCATCGGGTTGGTGCCCTGGAGCCCTTTGGGCATGGGTTTCCTGGCCGGCAGCGTCAACGCCGCCAGCCGCTTCAGCGAGCGCGACTTCCGTGCGATGGTGCCGCGCTTCGCCCCCGATGCGCTAGCCGCCAACATGGCGCTGGCGGAGCTGGTCAAGGCCTGGGCGGCGCGCAAGAACCTGACGCCGGCGCAACTCGCGCTCGCCTGGCTGACGGCGCAGAAGCCCTGGATCGTGCCGATTCCGGGCACCACCAATGTCGCCCATCTGGAACAGAACGTGGCTGCCGCCGCGATCTCCCTCAGCCCGGCCGAACTCACGGCGCTGAATGCGGCCGTGGCGGCCATCACCATCCAGGGCGCGCGTCTGCCACCGGCGGTGCTGGCCGCAACTGGAGTCGAAGCGCCGGCCAAAGCACGCAATTGAACATTGAGCGGCAGCAGTACAAGCCCTGGATCGCGCCGATTCGGGGCTCCACCCCACTGCATCGGCTGGAGGGAAATCTCCGCGCCGCCGCCGTGGTGCAGGGCGAAGCTGAGCAGCAGGACTTCGAGACGGCGCTCGCCGGCATCCAGGTCGAGGGCGCGCTGCCCTACCAGCTCTACTTGATGCTGCCCTAGCGCAAGGGCAAGCGCTGAGGCGGCTGTGTCGCGCTGGGCCCGCGCCAGCGATGCAGTGCAAGCCCAACAGCCGAGCGGCCCATCGTCACCGCGTGGCAACGATGACGGAACTTGCCCGCCGCGCCTGTGTCTCTCTCCCGCAGACCTTGCGGTCCGCGATGTCATCGCAGCATGAGGACAGGAGACAATGAGTTCGAGATCCATCTTTTCCCTGCGTCGGCGGCGCGTCCGCCAGACCCCGCCGGACCAGCTCTTGCCGTCGCAGGCACCTGAACTGGTCGTTCATGATGTGCCTGCATTGCTGTCGGCACCGGCAGATGTCGAGCCTTCACCCGTCTTGCTGGACGAGCTGGGACGCGTGCTCGGGCCCGCGCCTTCCGGCTCGCCTTTGATCGTCTACCCGGGGCTCGCGCGCGATGGCTTCGCGATGCGTCCTCTGCTGCGCCTGGGGCGCCGGCTGGGTTATGCCTCGCAGGACTGGGGGCGTGGCATCAATCTGGGACCGACCGCGCCGATCGACCGTTTCGTGCGGCAGCTTGCGCATGATGTGTGTACCCAGGCCGAACGCAGCGGCCAGCCCGTCACCTTGCTGGGCTGGAGTCTGGGCGCGGTGTATGCACGCGAGGTGGCGCGCCAGGTGCCGGGTGCCGTGAAACACGTGATTGCCGTCGGCAGCGCGGTCCCCTTGGTGCGTGATGCCTTTGGGGTCCGCTGGCTGCTCGCCTGGGCGGCGCGCCTGGGGCCGGGCGAAGTGCGTCGTCTGCTGGTCCGCTTGCGGCGTCCCTTGACCGCTCCGCTGACTTGCCTGCAGACGACCGAGGATGGCTACGTGGCCCGCCTGCCCGGCTTCGCCTGGTAGATAGCCTCAGCGTTCCGCCAGTGCGAGCTTCACCCCGAAACCCAGCAAGGCGATGCCGGCCACGCGCAAGGCAAGCTGGCGCAGGCCGGCGATGTGGGCAAGGCGGCGTGCCACCGCATTGCCCACCAGCACCAGCAGGCCCTGGTAGGCGAGGCTCAGCAGGGTGACGTGCAGCATCATCACGGCCAGCGTGAAGCCGGTCGACTGCGCGTTCATGAACAGCGGGAAGAAGGCCATGAAGAACATGATGGCCTTGGGGTTGGTCAGGCAGACCAGGAAGCCCTCGCGGAAGAAGGCCCAGCCGCTCTGGCGTTTCGCCTCCGTCTCCACCGCCGGGCCGCTACGCGAGAACAGCAGTTGCGCGCCGATCCAGCACAGGTAGGCCACGCCGACCCATTGCAGGCCACCCAGCACCTGCGGGTGGGCGGCCAGCACGGCGGCCAGGCCCAGCACCGCCGCCAGCATGTACAGGAAATCGCCGGCCAGTGTGCCGCCCACCGCGCCCATGCCGGCGCCGACGCCGTTGCGCGCGGTGGCCTTCAGGATGGCCAGGGTGCCGGGGCCGGGGATGAGCTGGAACACCAGCACGGCGGCAATGAAGCCGGGGTAGTTGTGGATGCCGAACATGTTCATGTTCCTTTCATTGCACGATCGAGAGGGATGATGCGCCGCAAGCCTGCTCCAGCGCCAGCATGGCTTCGCGCAGTGCCTGTCGGGTTGCTTGCGAGGCCGGGGTGAGCGGCAGGCGCAGCTCGTCCGCGATGAGATTGCGCCCGGCCAGGCAGGCCTTGATCGGGGCCGGGTTGGGCTCGGCAAACAGGCGTTGGATCACCGGGCGTAGCGCCAGGGCGATGTGGCGCGCCGCCGGCAGATCGCCTTGGGCGATCAGGGCTTGCATGCGCACATACAGCTCGGGGCGGAGGTGCGCGGCGGCGCTGATCGCCCCTTCGGCCCCCTGGCACAGCCCCGCGAAGATCATGCCGTCATCGCCCACCAGCACCCTCAGTGGCGTCTCGGCGATCACCGCCTCCAGGCGCAGCCAGTTACCGGCCGGGCATAGCTTGATGGCCGCCACGCGTGCATCCTCGGCCAGTGCCTTGAGGGTGGGCAGCGCGATCTCGACACCAGTGCGATAGGGGATGTCGTACAGGATCAGCGGCAGGCCGCTGGCTTCCGCCACGCTCTCGAAGTGGCGGCGGATGCCGTCCTGCCCCGGGCGCAGGTAGTGCGGCGTGCTGACCAGCAGTCCGGCCGGCATCCATTCAGCATAGCGACGTGCGGCGACGACCGCGCTGCGCGTGTCGGCGGCCGCGATGCCCATGACCAGCGGGAAGCTGCGACCCAGCGTTTCGCGCAGGGTGCGGAAAACGGCCTCGCGCTCGGCGTCGTCCAGGCTGTTGCCCTCGCCGGTGGTGGCACAGGCGATCAGGCCGCGGATGCCACCGGAGACTAGTTGGCGGGCCAGGCGGGCGAGCGCCGGCAGGTCCGGCTCGCCACGCCGGAAAGGGGTGATGATGGGCACCCAGATACCGCCGAAAATGCTGCCGGCGCCTGGGCGGCCTTGCTGCTGTGGTTCTTCTGCTTCCTGCTGTTCCATGATCGTGCCTCGTGCTTGCGGATGAAGGGCCGCCGCGCGGGAGTACCGGCTGGAACGATCAGGGCAGGGGAGAGTCGGGTGCTGCTGGGTGGCTGGTCTGCGTCTGTTGTCCCGTCCGGTGAGCCCACCGACGGGACGCCAGTGCCCGTCAGGTGAGCGACTGGTTATGCCATTTTTTATTGGCAATGACCGTCGCCGTACGTGCGTACATGGCGCGCGGGTAGCGTGCAATGGCAGTGGCGGCGATGCGGGTGGCGGTCATGGCAAGAAATGGCATGGGTAAGTGACGCGAGGACGCATCTTGCAGTGCATCATCCGGGCCTGTCAATGCGGACGGCATGGCAAGGGGGCCGCAGGCCGGTTTGACTTGGCCTGGTGCTTTCCGGAACATACGCCCCCCGCCCGAGTCCGGGCCGTTTTGTCCGATGTCCAACATGCCTGCCACCAAGTCTGCCCAGTCCGCCCGCCTCGATCTGTCGGTGCAATACGCCCTTAAAGATCCGGCGCTACCCTCGCGCATGCAGTTGCGCAAGTGGATCCGCGGGGTCGGCAACGGCGCCGGCGCGATCACGATCCGTTTCGTCGACCGCGCCGAAGGCCAGTCGCTGAATGCTGCCTGGCGTGGCAAGGATTACGCCACCAACGTGCTGTCCTTCCCCTACGAGACACGCCCGGTGCTGATGGGCGACCTCGTGCTGTGCTGGCCGGTGGTGCTGGAAGAGGCTGCCGCCCAGGGCAAGACGGTGGAGGCGCACACCGCCCACCTGGTGGTGCATGGCATCCTGCATCTGTGTGGGTTCGATCACGAGCGGGGAGAAGCCCAGGCCGCCGAGATGGAGGCCCTGGAGCAGGAGATCATGGCCGGTTTGGGCTATCCTGACCCTTACGCGTGACCCCACGGGCCTCTGACGAAACACGAACTGTCGGGGCCGGGCGGGCACACTGCTTGCGTGAACCCCTGGCCTGACATTTCCCGTTCCGACACCTTGATTCATGGACCCTTCCAGTAGTCGCCCGACTTTTCTTGAACGCCTTTCCGCCCTGCTGACACGCGAACCCGAGGATCGCGAGGAACTGATCCTGCTGCTGCACGGGGCCTACGAACGCAATCTCTTCGACGCCGACGCGCTCACCATCATCGAGGGCGCCTTGTCGGTGGCCGACATCCAGGTGCGCGACGTCATGGTGCCGCGCGCCAAGATGGACGTGGTGGAGGTCGAGGCCCCCATTGCCGACATCCTCGATTTCGCCCTGCGCACCTCGCACTCCCGCTTCCCGGTCGTCGGCACCGACAAGGACGACGTGCTGGGCATCCTGCTCGCCAAGGACCTGCTGCGCGCCAACCAGCCCGGCTTCAACCTGCGTGCGACGCTGCGCCCGGCCGTCTTCATCCCCGAGTCCAAGCGCCTCAATGTGCTGCTGCGCGAGTTCCGCGTCAGCCGCAACCATATGGCCATCATCGTCGACGAGTACGGCGGCGTGGCCGGCCTGGTGACCATCGAGGACGTGCTGGAGCAGATCGTCGGCGACATCGAGGACGAGTACGACTTCGACGAGGATGCCAGCAACATCATTCCCGATCAGGCCGGGCATTACCGCGTCAAGGCGCTGACCACACTGGCGGATTTCCAGACTGCTTTCGACTGTGTACTGGGGCCCAGCGAGGCCGACACCATCGGTGGCTTCATCGTTCAGCACCTGGGTCGCCTGCCCAAGCGCGGCGAGTTGATCGAGCTGGCGGGTCTGCGTTTTCAGGTGCTGCGCGCCGACAGCCGGCGCGTGCATACCTTGCTGGTCGAGCGCCTGCGTGCCGTAGCAAGCTGAGCCTTGCCGTCGGGCGCCGGTGGGGAGAAACGACAAAGGGCCGCACATGCGGCCCTTTGTCATCCGGTGGCGCGGCTTACTTTGCCAGCACGTCGGCCCAGGTCGTCACTGTCCACTTGGTGGCGAACAGGTTGTTGATAGCCGGCTCGGCGGCGGCACGGATGGCCGCGGCGTCGGGGGTGGCGACCGTCATGCCGGCGGCGGCGAGCTGGCCCTGCAGCGTGGACTCCTTGTCCTTCATGGTCTCGCTGCCCCACTTGATGGCCTTCTTCATCGCCTCCTTGAACTTCGCACGGTCCGCCTTCGACAACTCGTTGCGGTAGAAGCAGGCGTTGGCCATGGGCATGCCGAAACCGACCAGGTGGCTGGTCAGCGTCAGGCGGCTCTGCACCTCGTTGAGCTTGAGCGACTGGATCTGCGTCAGGTCGCCTTCGGAGGCCTCGGCTGTGCCGTTCTTGAGCGCGTCATAGATGCCGGTCAGCGGCACCGTCACCGGCGTCACGCCCAGCGAGCTCCATACCGCCACCCAGTCCGGCGTCGGTGGCAGGCGCAGCTTGAGGCCGGTGAAGTCGGCCGGGCCGTTGATTGCGCGGTTCGAGGTGAACTGGCGGAAGCCACGATAGATCGGGTCGAACACCACGAAGTTGCCGTCCAGTTCGATCTTGTCGAGCATCGCGTCGCCGATCTCGCTGTTCCACACACGCTTGAGGTGCTTGAAGTCGCGGATCACATAGGGGCCGTTGAAGAAGAAGTACTGCGGCGCGTAGTCCTGGATCGGCTGGCCGCCGGTCAGCACCACTTCGGCCACGCGCTGCGTCGGGTCGCAAGGCTTGGCCGCCGGGTTGATGGTCTGCTCGTTGAGCACGCTGCTGCTTACCTGCACGGTGATGTGCTTGGCGCGCTTCTCTAGCTCCTCCTTGAACTTGAGCGCGGTGTCGGAAAGGATGTGGCCGCTCGCGAAGGGCGTGGCCACGCGGATGGTCACCGGGGCCGGGGGGGTGGCCAGGGCGAGGGTGCTGCACAGTACCGCCGGGAAAGTCAGAGCGACAGCTTTGAGGCTGGAATGCATGGCTTCCTTCTCCAGATAGAGGTGATGTTGCGGGTGACTGCAGGGGTCGGCGCGGCGCGCCAGCCCGCATCAATTCTATGGCCGGCAGGTGAACGATTGGCTGCATGGCGTGCAACTTTGGTCTGAGTGCCGACAGGTGGGCCGGGACAGATGCGGTGCCGGGATTGGTTTACAGACTGGAAAAAGTTTTCTAAATTGAAGTAGAAAAACTTTTCCAGAGCGCATTTTCAGTCTCCTTCTCAATGACCGATCCATCCTCCTGTCCAATCCATGCGAGTCGCGTGATCACATCATGAGCCGTTCCGCCCCACCCCCTCGGGTTCTGGCTGCCGCCTCCCGGATTGCCGGCGAAGAGACGCGTGCGCGCCTGATCGTGGCCGCCACCGAGGTCTTCCTGGCCGATGGCTTCCGCGCCGCCCGCGTGCAGGACATCGCGGCGCGTGCCGGCCTGCGCCTGTCCGCCATCAACTATCACTTCGCCTCCAAGGAAGGGCTCTACCTCGCGGTGTTGCAGCACCACGCCGCACTGGCGCTCGAACAGGCGCCCCTGCAGGCGCCCGACCCCGCGCTGCCGGTCGAGGCGCGCTTTCGCTTTGCGGTGCAGGCCCTGGTCACACGCCTGCTCGACGAACGCTCGCCCAGCCGCATCGCGCGTCTCATGCTGCGCGAGCTGGTCAACCCGACTGCCGCGCTGGAGCAGATGATCGAGCGCTTCAGCCTGCCCCAGGCGCGCCTCATGCGCGCGCTGCTGCGCGAGGCGGCCGGCCCCGCCGTGCCGGAGCTGGCGGTCAGCCGCGCGCTGGTCTCTGTGTTCGGGCAGTGCGTGGTCTACATTTTTGGCCAGCCCATGGTCCGCCGTGTCGCACCCGAGGTGCTCGACGATCCGGACCGCCTGACCCACCTCGCGCAGCACGTCGCCGACTTCAGTTGGGCCGGCCTGCAGGCCCTGCGCCGTCACTGGGAGTCTTCGTCGGAACTCTCCCCGGAATCCACCCCGGAGCCGAAACATGACACGCCCTGATCCGCGTCTGATGATCCTGGCATCGCTGCTGCTCGCCGCCTGCAACCGCCCCGACCCGAACGTGCTGCCCGGCTACGTCGAGGCCGAGTACACGCGCATGGCCTCGCCGGTGGCCGGTCGCCTGGTCGAGCTGAAGGTCGCGCGCGGCGCCGAAGTCGCGCCCGGCACGCCCCTGTTCGTGCTCGACACTGAGCAGGAGCGCGCTGCCGTCGACGAGGCGCGCGCCCGCGTGCAGCAGTCGCAGGCGAGCGAGGCCGACCTCGCCAAGGGCAAGCGCGCCGAGGAGATCGCGGTGCTGGCCGCGCAGGAACGCGAGATCGCCGCCCAGCTCGCCCAGGCCGAGGCCGACCTCAAGCGGCAGCGTGAATTGGCCGCGCAAGGCTTCACCAGCGGCGCGGCGCTCGATACCTACCAGACCCGCGTCAAGACCAATGCTGCACAACTCGCCCAGATTCGCGCCAACCTCGAAGTCGCACGCCTCGCCGCGCGCAGTGACACACGTGCCGCCGCTGCCGCCAACGTGCAGGCCGCGCGTGCCGCGCTCGCGCAGAGTGAGTGGAAGCGCGACCAGAAGGCGGTGGTCGCCCCCGTTGCCGCGCGTGTGGACGACACGCTCTACCGCCTTGGCGAATGGGTGCCGGCCGGTAGCCCGGTGGTGAGCCTGCTGGCGCCGCAGGCCATCAAGCTGCGTTTCTTCGTGCCGCAGGCCGCGCTGCCGCGCGTGACCCTCGGTCAGACCGTCGGGGTCAGTTGCGACGGTTGCGGCGACGCGATGCAGGCCACGGTCAGCTTCGTCGCGCGCGAGGCCGAGTTCACCCCGCCAGTGATCTTCAGCCAACAGAACCGCGAACGCCTGGTGTTCATGGTCGAGGCCAGACCGGCCGCCCAGGACCTGGCGCGCCTGCATCCCGGCCTGCCTGTCGATGTGCGCCTGCCGGCGGCAAAGTGATGAACGACATCGTCATCGACGTCGAAGGCCTCACCAAGCGCTACGGCGACAAGACCGTGGTGGACCAGCTCTCCATGCAGGTGCGGCGTGGCGAGATCTACGGCTTCCTGGGCCCCAATGGCTCGGGCAAGACCACCAGCATCCGCATGATGTGCGGCCTGCTCACGCCCGATGGTGGCAGTGGCAGAACCCTGGGGCTGGACGTGGTGCGCGAGGCCGCGCAGATCAAGCGCAAGGTCGGCTACATGACGCAGCGCTTCGGCCTCTACGACGACCTTACGATCTGTGAGAACCTCGACTTTGTGGCGCGCGTGTACGGCATGGACCGGCGCCGCCAGCGCGTCGATGAAGCGCTAGCCCGCCTCGGTCTCGCGGGCCGCCAGCAGCAGCTTGCCGGCAAGCTCAGCGGCGGCTGGAAACAGCGCATGGCGCTCGCTGCCTGCATGCTGCACGAACCGGAGCTGCTGCTGCTCGATGAACCCACGGCCGGCGTCGACCCCAAGGCACGACGCGACTTCTGGGACGAGATCCACCAGCTCGCGGCGGACGGCATCACCGTGCTCGTGTCCACCCACTACATGGACGAAGCCGAGCGCTGCCACCGCCTCGGCTACATCGCCTACGGCCGCCTGCTGGCCATGGGCACGCCAGCGGAACTGGTCGCGCGCAGCGGCTTCACCACCTGGCGCGTCAGCGGCGAACACATCGCGCCACTCGCCAACGCACTCGAAGCGCTGCCCGTGGTGGCCATGGTCACCCGCTTCGGTAACGTGCTGCACGTCAGCGGCACCGACGCGGCCGCGCTGGAACAAGCGATCCAGCCCTTCCGCCGCGATGGCCTCGCATGGACCCTGGCCGAGCCAGCGCTGGAAGATATCTTCATTCACCTCATGCGTGGCGCGGAGGACAACTATGCGGCGCGTTGATTGGCGCAGGGTGAGCTACTGCACGAACCCGCCCCAGGATCGGCGTACCCTTCACACTGCCATCCCCCTTCTCCTGAATCCAACCGTGTCATGAACTACGACTACCTCCTCTTCGACCTCGACGGCACCCTCAGCGACCCCATCCTGGGCATCGGCCAATCCATCAACTATGCCTTGCAGGCCTTCGGCTACGCGCCGATCGACCGCGACGAGCAGGCGCGTTGCATCGGGCCCAAGCTCTACACCAGCTTCCAGCGCCTGACCGGGTGCGACGACGAGGCACACCTGGTGGCGCTGGTCGAGAAGTACCGTGAGCGCTACTCCGAGGTCGGCTACGCGGAGAACACGCTGTACCCCGGCATCGCGGAGGCGCTGGATGCGCTGGCGGCGAGCGGAGTGCGCATGGGGCTGTGCACCTCGAAGCGTGCGGACTATGCTGAGCGCATCCTGGACCTGTTCGGCATCGGCCATCACTTTGCCTTCGTTGATGGCGGCGATATCCACATCGAGAAGTGGCAGCAGATCACCCGTCTGCTGGAACAGGGCAAGGTGGCGGGGCGCGGACTGATGATCGGCGACCGCGATATCGACATGATCGCCGCGCAGCGCAATGGGCTGGCAGCCTGTGGTGTGCTGTGGGGTTATGGCTCGCACGCCGAACTGGCGCCGTATGCACCGGCACACCTGCTGGATGCGCCGCCGCAACTGAGCGCGCTGATCGCCTAGGCCATTCGCCATGCGCGCCGCGTTCAGCCTCGCCCGCCTGTTCGCCGTGATGCTCAAGGAGTTCATCCAGTTGCGGCGCGACCGGCTGACCTTCGCGATGATGATCGGCATCCCCATCGTGCAGATGACGCTGTTCGGCTATGCGATCAACAGCGATCCCAAGCATCTGCCGACGGTGATCGTGGCGCATGAGCAGACGGTGTTCACGCGCAGCATCGTGCGCGCGCTGGAGAACACGGATTACTTCCGCGTGATCGACGCGGCGGCGAGCGAGCGCGAGGCCGCGCGTGCGCTGGCCGAGGGCCGCGCGCAGTTCGTGCTGACCATCCCCGCCGGCTTCGCGCGCAGCCTGCAGCGCGGCGAGCGCCCGGCGCTGCTGCTGGAGGCGGACGCGACCGACCCCTCGGCCACCGGCAATGCGGTGGCGGCGGTGCAGAACCTGGGGGTGACGATGTTGCGCCACGACCTGACGGGGACGCTGAGCCCCCTGGTGCCCGGCGTCAGCCCTTTCGAGCTGCGCATCCAGCGGCGTTACAACCCGGAGGGCATCAGCCAGTTCAACATCGTGCCGGGCCTGATGGGCGTGATCCTCACCATGACCATGATCATGATGACGGCATTGGGCGTCACGCGTGAGGTGGAGCGCGGCACGATGGAGAACCTGATCGCTACGCCGGTACGCCCGTTCGAGGTGATGGTGGGCAAGATCGCGCCCTATGTGGTGATCGGCCTGGTGCAGGTTGCGGTGATCCTGCTGTGCGCGCGTTATCTCTTCGCGGTGCCCTTCGTGGGCCACTTCGGCACGTTGATGCTGTGCGTGCTGGTGTTCATCTGCGCCAACCTGACGGTGGGCATCACGATCTCCAGCATCGCGCGCAATCAGACGCAGGCGATGCAGATGACCTTCTTCTTCTTCCTGCCCTCGATCCTGCTGTCGGGCTTCATGTTCCCGTTCCGCGGCATGCCGCAATGGGCCCAGGTGATCGGCGAGGTGCTGCCGCTGACCCACTTCCTGCGCCTGATCCGCGGCGTGATGCTGAAGGGCAACGACTGGCCCGCGCTGTGGCCCAATGTGTGGCCCTTGCTGCTGTTCATGAGCCTGGTGATGGCGGTGGGCCTCAAGCGCTTCCGCCGCACCCTGGACTGAGCGCCCGCGCGCGGGATCAGGCGCAGCGCGCCTCGGGCCAGATGCTGCGGATCGCCGCGATGCCATGCGCGCCGGCCGCGCGCGCGGTGAGCATGTCGTCCTTGCCCAGCCCGCCGATGGCCAGCACCGGCATCGGCAGCTCGCGGACCAGCTCGGCGAAGGCCGTCCAGCCGATGCCACGCCGCCCCGGGTGGCTGGCTGTTTCGCGCACCGCGCCCAGCACGGCGTAGTCGAGGCCGAGGCTGGCGGCGTGCTCCAGTTCCTCGCGCGTGTGGCAGGAGGCGCCGACCCACTCGGCATCCGGGCGGGCATCCAGCGCCATGAGCTGGCGGGCCGGCAGGTGCAGGCCATCGGCGCCGACGCGCTGCGCCATGTCCGCCTCGCCATTGACGATGGCCAGCGCGCCGCTGCTGCGGCAGCGCTCGACCGCGGCGCGGTAGAAGCGTTCGCGCGCGCCGGGCTCGAGAATCGGTTCGCGCAGTTGCACCAGGCGCAGGCCATTCTCCAGCGCGCATTCGAGCGCGCCGAGCTGGGCCTGCACGCCGACCTCGCCGGCCTCGGTGACGCCCATCACGCGCGGCAGGCGCAGCGCCTTGAGCACCGGGCCGTTGGCGGGCAGCATGGGCCCGACCTCGGTGGCGTCGGCGGTCTGCCAGCTCAGCGCGCTATGTACCTTGTCCTGCAGCTCGCCGCTCCAGCCGGCCACTTCGAAGAAATGCAGGGTGACGTTGGCATGCTCGTAGCTGTGACGGCGGGTGATCCACGGGTTGGCGAGGTGCACCTGGATGCCCAGTTCCTCCTGCAACTCGCGTACCAGCGCGTCGCGCGGCGTCTCGCTGGCCTCGACCTTGCCGCCGGGGAACTCCCAGTAGCCGGGGTAGAAGGTGTCGGGCGCGCGCTGGCCCAGCAGGAAACGGCCGTCGCGGGCGAAGATCACCGCGGCGGCAACTGCAACATTCTTTGGCATGGCATGGACAGCGAGGATGGGCGGGGTTAGTTTGCGCACTATCTTCGATTCATCGTCGTAGCTCAAGACGCTGTGCAGCAGCGCCAGTGAGCGATTCAACAGAAGGATGTGCATGAGCGACAGGACTTGGCTGGGGCGTCTGGGTGAGAGGCTGCGGGGCTGGTTCGGCGGCGAACGCAGCGGCCAGCATGACATCGCCTTGCATGCCGCCGAGACCGTGCTGGCGCCGGCCCCGCCGGGCGGCATGCGGCGGGTGTTGCCCAAGCGCAGCAAACCGGTGGCCGAGCAGGTGCCGGCCGCCCCCAGCGACGCGCCGGATCCGGTGCCGGAGGGCGCGCAGCGCGCACGCGCCAACATCGTGACCTTGATCGAGCGTGGCCAGACCGAGCTGGCCCTGCTGGTGTTCACCGGCTGTGTGAAGCTGGACCCGGCATTCGCGGCCGATGCGCCGACCGTGTTGCCCCTGGCACAGGCGGCTGTGCTGCAAGGGCGGCCGCGCCAGGCGTTGCGCGTGATGCAGCGCTTCGATGTGCTCTACCCGGGGCACCCCGACACGCCCGAGGTGATCCTGCTATCGGCGCGCTGCATGCTCGACATCGGTCACCGCGACGCGGCGCGCCTGCTGCTCGCCGCCTTCCGCCAGTACTTCCCGACGCATCCGCTGTCCGCCCAAGCGGACGAACTGGCACAGCGCCTCGCGCCGCGCCCGCCCGCCAGCTGAGGCCGCCGCCGCAGGGTTCTTACACGCGGTACTGCGTGACCGCCTTGCGCATGCGGTCCACGCTGCCCTCCAGACGTTGTGCGGTGTCGTCGGTGGTGTGCGCCACGCCCAGGTTCTCCTCGGTCTGCTGGGCGATGCGCTCGATGCCGCGTGCCAGGTGTTCCATGGCGCCGCTCTGCTCCTGCGAGGAATGGGCGATCTCGCCGATGCGCGTGAGCATGACTTCCACCTCGCCGGTGATGCGCAGCAGGGCGCCCTGCGCGTCGTGCACCAGGGTCACGCTGGTACCCACTTGCGACGCGCTGTGGCGGATGCTGTCGACCGCGCTGCCGGTGTCGGCCTGGATGCGCTGAATCATGGCGTCGATCTCCTGCGTGGCCTGGCGGGTGCGCTCGGCGAGCTTGCGTACCTCGTCGGCCACCACGGCGAAGCCGCGCCCCTGCTCGCCGGCGCGCGCCGCCTCGATGGCTGCATTGAGCGCCAGTAGATTGGTCTGGTCGGCGATGTCCTTGATCACCCCGGCGATCTTGCCGACCTCCTGGGTACGCTGCCCCAACTGTTCCACCGTGCTGGCCGAGTGCCCCACGGTTTCCGACAGGGCGCTGATCGTCTCGCTGGCACGGGAGGACAGCTCGGCGCCGGCGCGAGCCTCCTGCGAAACCTGCTGCGAGATGGCGAGCGTCTCATTTACATGGGAGGCCACTTCGCCGATCGACACCGTCATCTCTTCCACGCTGGCCGCTCCGCTGCTGGTGTCGCGGCTCTGCTGCTCGGACGAACCTACCAGGGTGTGCATGTCGGTGTTGAGGCGGCTGGTGGACTCGGCTACCTCGCGCGTGGTGTCGCCGATGATCTGCAGGGTCGCACGGGTGGCGGCGAGCAGGCTGTCGACGCGGCGCGCGATGTCGCCGATCTCATCCTGACGCGTCGAGTTCAAAGTGTTGAGCAGGTCGCCATGGCTCAGCACTTCGTCCAGGGTGCGTCGCATGCTGCGCAGTTCGCCACACACACGCGGCCCCTGCCAGGCGGCGAGCCACACGCAGGCCACCAGGCTGAGGCTGGCCAGCCCGCCGGCCAATGCGCGCGTGAGCGGGCCGGGCCAGACCAGCAGCGCCAGGCAGGCCAGCGCGGCGAGCGCGCCGATGAGCCCCACGCTGCCCATCTGCACCGGGAAGGCGCTGGCCGCGCGTGCCAGTGCGCCACGCACCGGACGCACCTGGCCACCTTCCACGCGCAGGCTGCGGTCGCCCGCACGCAGGCGCGCGTAGGCCGCGCTGGCAGCGCTGATCTGCTCGCGCGAGGGCCGGGTGCGCACCGACTGGTAGCCGATGACCTGGCCGTTCTCGCGTACCGGCGACACGTTGGCCTCGACCCAGTAGTAGCCGCCGTCCTTGCGCCGGTTCTTGACGATGCCGCGCCAGGGCATGCCCGCCTTGAGCGTGCGCCACATGTCCTCGAACGCGGCTTCCGGCATGTCCGGGTGGCGCACCAGGTTGTGGGGCTCGCCGATCATCTCCTCGCGGCGGAAGCCGCTGATCTCGGCGAAGGCGGTGTTGGCCTCGGTGATGCGACCCTTGAGGTCGGTGCGGGAGTAGATGAAGACGCCGCTGGGAATGACCGTTTCGGCGTCGGTGACAGGAAGATTGCTGCGCATGCTGGGGCTCCGTTGCGGTACCGATGACTGGCAGCCCCTGGGTGGTGATCTTGCCTGGCGGTAGTACTCGATAGTGATGAGTCAGCTTACGTGCGTTCGTCAGGCAACTTGAGGGCCTACTTCACGATATATGCATTTGGTTATAGGCCTGCGAGCATGTGTAAAACGCGATGAAAAACTCTTAAGTCCAACTATTCAAGGGATTATCAGACGCAAATCGACGCGATGAAGCCGTGTGGGAAAGATGAAAACATTTGTAAGTCAAAAACCACTTTCGGACTAGGGTCAGGGCCTGGGGCCATGCCTTGGCCGGCGGCGCCGGGCAGCTCGCCCGGGCCTCTTGCGATGCAGGTCATGCAGCGATGCACGCCCAGACGGTAGGCTTGCGCTTCCTGATCACACGAGACGAGGGGAGAGCCTTTCCATGCCGGACCGCAATCGCTACCTGCTTGAAGAAGCCCGCATGCCACGCCAGTGGTACAACGTGGCCGCCGACCTGCCAGTACCGCCCGCACCGCCGCTGCACCCGGGCACTGGCCAGCCCATCGGCCCGGCCGACCTGGCGCCGCTGTTCCCGCAGGCGATCATCGCGCAGGAGGTCAGCACCGAACGCTGGATCGACATTCCCGAGCCGGTGCAGGAGGTCTTCAAGCTGTGGCGCCCGAGCCCCTTGTTCCGTGCGCGCCGACTGGAGAAGGCGCTGGGCACGCCGGCCAAGATCTATTTCAAGTACGAAGGCGTGTCGCCGGCCGGCAGCCACAAGCCGAATTCCGCCGTGCCGCAGGCCTGGTACAACGCGCAGGAAGGCGTGAAGAAGCTGTCCACCGAGACCGGAGCCGGGCAATGGGGCAGCTCGCTGGCCTTCGCCGGCGGGCTCTTCGGGCTGGATGTCACGGTCTACCAGGTGCGCGTGTCCTACGACCAGAAGCCTTATCGCCGCGCCATGATGGAAACCTGGGGGGCCAAGTGCATTCCCTCGCCCTCCAACACCACCGACGCCGGCCGCGCCATCCTGGCCGAACACCCGGACCACATGGGCTCGCTGGGCATCGCCATCTCGGAAGCGGTGGAGGTTGCCGCCAAGAACGAAGACACCAAGTACGCGCTGGGCTCGGTGCTGAACCACGTGCTGCTGCATCAGACCATCGTCGGGCAGGAAGCCATCCTGCAGATGGAGATGGCGGGTGACGACCCGGATGTCATCATCGGTTGCACCGGCGGCGGCTCCAACTTTGCCGGCATCGCCTTCCCCTTCATGGGTCAGCAACTGCGCGGCGAGCATGCCAAGCGGCGCTTCGTCGCCGTCGAGCCTGCGGCCTGCCCCAGTCTCACGCGCGGCAAATTCGCCTACGACTTCGGCGACACCTCGCACCTCACGCCGCTGGTGAAGATGCACACCCTGGGCTCCACCTTCACGCCGCCCGGTTTCCACGCCGGTGGTCTGCGCTACCACGGCATGGCGCCGATGATTTCGCACATCGCCGAGCTGGGCCTGATCGAAGCCCAGGCTTACCACCAGGGGCCCTGCTTCGAAGCCGGCGTGCTGTTCGCCCGCACTGAAGGCATCGTGCCGGCCCCGGAAGCGACGCACGCGATCAAGGGCGTCGTCGAAGAAGCCCTGCGCTGCAAGCGCGAAGGCAAGGCCGAAACCCTCCTGTTCTGCCTTTCCGGCCACGGCCACCTCGACATGGCCGCTTACCAGGCCTACTTCGACGGCAAGCTCGTCGACCAGGACTATGACGAGAAGGAACTCGCGATGGCGCTGAGCCTGTTGCCGCAGGTGGCTTGAGCTAGGGCGGAACTCCGCAGGAGGTTCCGCCAGCCGCCGCAGGCGGCATCATGTTTCGTGAGGAAAGACCGGCGGATCGCCTGCGGCATCCGCCCTACGGGGCTAGCGTGAGTGCGAGGGCGCGAGACCTAGTGTGTAGGGTGGGCACGGTGTGCCCACGCGGCGCTGCTACGGTCGTAACGCTGTCGTTGCGCGGGATTTTCGGACCGCCCTCAGTGCGCCTCATCCCAGTTCGCTCCCGATCCAGCCTCGACCAGCAGCGGCACGCGCAACTGCGCCACGCTGCCCATGATGTGGGGCAGGGCTTCCTTGACGCGGGCGAGTTCGGCGTCCGGCACTTCGAGGATCAGTTCGTCATGCACCTGCAGCAGCAGGCGACTCTGCAGACCTTCGGTGATGAGCCAGTCGTGCACCGCGCGCATCGCCAGCTTCACGATGTCGGCGGCGGTGCCCTGCATCGGCGCATTGATGGCGGCGCGTTCGGCGCCCTGGCGGCGGCCGGCGTTGCTGCTCTTGATCTCGGGCAGGTAGAGGCGGCGGCCGAACACGGTTTCGACGTAGCCGCGGTTGCGCGCCAGCGCGCGCGTCTCTTCCATGTAGCGGGCCACGCCCTGGTAGCGCGCGAAGTAGCGGTCGATGTACATCTGCGCGGCGCTGCGCTCGACGCCGATCTGCTTGGCCAGGCCGTGCGCGCCCATGCCGTAGATGAGGCCGAAGTTGATGGCCTTGGCATAACGACGCTGCTCGCTGGTGACCTCTTCCGGCTTGGCGCCGAAGACTTCGCCGGCGGTGGCGCGGTGCACATCCTCGCCACGTGCGAAGGCTTCCAGCAGGCCATCGTCCTCCGACAGGTGGGCCATGATGCGCAGCTCGATCTGTGAGTAGTCGGCCGACACGATGTGCCAGTCGCGCGGGGCGATGAAGGCCTGGCGGATGCGGCGGCCTTCCTCGGTGCGCACGGGAATGTTCTGCAGGTTGGGCTCGGTGCTGGCGAGTCGGCCGGTGATGGCGCCGGTCTGCGAGAAGCTGGTGTGCACGCGGCCCGTCTTGGGGTTCACGCTGCGTGGCAGTTTGTCGGTGTAGGTGCTCTTGAGCTTCGACATGCTGCGGTGTTCGAGGATCAGGCGCGGCAGCGGGTAATCCAGCGCGAGCTGCGCCAGCACTTCCTCATCGGTGGACGGCGCGCCGGTGGGCGTCTTCTTCAGCACCGGCAGCTTGTCGCGCTCGAACAGCAGTTCCTGGATCTGCTTGGGGCTGCCGAGGTTGAAGGGCTGGCCGGCGACCTCGAAGGCTTCCTGCTCGATGGCCATCATCTTGCGGCCCAGCTCGTCGCTCTGCTGGGCGAGCAGGAAGGCGTCGATCAGCACGCCGTTGCGCTCCATCTGCCACAGCACGTCCAGCACCGGCATTTCGATGTCGCGGTAGACGCGGCTCAGCCCGGCTTCGGGCGCCAGCTCGGCAGACAGGACTTCATGCACGCGCAGCGTGACGTCGGCATCCTCGGCGGAATACTCGGTGGCCCGTTGCAGCTCGACTTCGCCGAAGCCGATCTGCTTGGCGCCCTTGCCGCAGATATCGGCGTAGGACAGCACCTTGAGACCCAGGTGGCGGTTGCTGAGCGATTCCAGGTCGTGGCTCTTGTCGCTCTCGTAGGCGGCCGATTCCAGCAGCGTGTCGTGGGCGATGCCGCGCAGCGTGATGCCGTGGTTGGCCAGCACATGCTTGTCATACTTGAGGTTCTGCCCGACTTTGGCGTGTGAGTCGGATTCCAGCCAGGGCTTGAGGCGCGCCAACACCTCGTCGATCGGCAACTGGTCCGGCGCGCCGGGGTAGGTGTGGGCCACCGGCAGGTAGGCCGCTTCGCCCGGCGTGACGGCGAAGGAGAGGCCCACGATGCGCGCCGTCATCGGCTCCAGGCTGTCGGTCTCGGTGTCGAAGGCGGTCAGCTCGGCCTGGCTGATCTTGTCCAGCCAGTGCTCGAAGGCCGGCCAGTCGAGGATGCATTCGTAATCCTTGCGCTGCTCGGCGTTGTCGACGAGCTCGCTGCGCGCGGCCTCCTGTGCCGAGGTTTGGCGCACGCTGTTAGCCGCTTGCACTTCCAGCTTGGGCTTGGGCGCCTCGCTCTTGTCGCCGCCCTCCAGCTCACGCAGCCAGCCCTTGAATTCGTAGCGGCGGAACTCGGTCAGCAAGGTGTCGCGGTCGGCCTCGCGCCAGGTCAGCGCCTCCAGTGGCTCGGCCAGGGGGACATCGGTAGCGATGGTCACCAGCTTGCGGCCCAGGGGCAGGAAGTCCAAGGCCTTGCGCAGGTTCTCGCCGACCACGCCCTTGATGCTGGCGGCATTGGCCACCACTTCATCGAGCGAGCCGTACTCGGCGATCCACTTGGCGGCCGTCTTGGGGCCGCACTTCTCGACGCCGGGTACGTTGTCGACGGTGTCGCCCATCAGCGTGAGGTAGTCGATGATGCGATTCGGCGGCACGCCGAACTTGGCCTGCACGCCGGCCTCGTCCAGCGTCTCGTTGCTCATCGTGTTGATCAGCGTGACACGCTCGTTGACGAGCTGCGCCATGTCCTTGTCGCCGGTCGAGATGATCACGCGGAAGCCTTGCTCGCTGGCGATGCGCGCCAGGGTGCCGATCACGTCGTCGGCCTCCACGCCGTCCTGCATCAGCAGTGGCCAGCCCATGGCGCGCACGCAGCGGTGGATCGGTTCGATCTGCGCGGCCAGGTCTTCCGGCATCGGCGGGCGATGCGCCTTGTACTCGGGGTACCAGTCGTCGCGGAAGGTCTTGCCCTTGGCGTCGAACACGCAGGCCGCGTGCGTCGCACCCTGGGCCTCGCGCAGGGTACGCAGCATCGACAGCACGCCACGCAGTGCGCCGGTCGGTTCGCCTGCGCCATTGCGCAAGTCGGGCAGCGCATGGAAGGCGCGGTACAGGTAGCTGGAGCCGTCGACGAGCAGGAGGGTGTTCATGGGGGCGACAAGTGGAGTGGGGCGAGGCGCACATTATGCCGGCTTGCACCGCGCGCCAGCCGCGGCGTAGCATCGGGGCGACCCATCCCCTCAGGATCACTCCATGTCCGCCAAAGACAAGCTGCCGCCCTTCACCGCCCCGTCACTTTCCAGCGAGACGCGCGTCGCCCGCGAAGCCTGGCGCATTCTGGGCATCATGTCGGAGTTCGTGGAGGCGACCGAACGCCTGCAGGCGATTCGGCCCGCGGTCAGCATCTTCGGCTCGGCGCGTACGCCGGTCGATCATCCGTACTACGCGCTGACCGAGAAGATCGCGCGCCTGCTGTCGGACGCCGGCTTCGCCGTCATCTCGGGCGGCGGCCCCGGCATCATGGAGGCCGCCAACAAGGGCGCCTTTGCCGGCAAGGGCCTGTCGGTGGGGCTGAACATCCAGTTGCCGCACGAACAGAGCGGCAACCCGTATCAGGACATCTCGCAGACCTTCCGCCATTTCTTTCCGCGCAAGGTCATGTTCGTGCGCTTCGCTGCGGCCTACGTGGTGATGCCGGGCGGCTTCGGCACGCTGGATGAGCTGTCGGAGGCGCTGACGCTGATCCAGACGCGCAAGGGGCGCCAGATTCCGGTGATCCTGGTCGGCGCCCACTTCTGGAAGGGGCTGGTCGACTGGTTCAAGACCACGCTGGTCGACGAGAAGATGATCTCGCCCAAGGACCTGGACCTGATCCAGGTGATCGACGAACCCGAGGAGATCGTCGCCGCGATCTTCAAGCACTACGAACGGCGCGGTTTCGAGCCCCTGCCCGAGGAACACGAGTCGATGCTCAACTTGTGAGCCGGTCGGCGTTGATGGGAGTCAAGCCAGCCGGCGGGTGAGGGGAGAACAATGGCGCGGTCTGTTCATTGCGGAGGCCGCCATGCCGATCACCCAGCCCTTCCTGGACGCCCACCAGCACTGCATCGCGTTGTTCGAGCGCCTACGTTCTTGCCAGACCAGTGGTGACTGGGCCCGCACCCAGCCGCTGTATTGGCACTTCCGTCACGTCATGGAGGCGCACTTCGCAGCCGAGGAGCATGGCCTGTTCCCCGCCTTTGAACTGGCGACCGGCGTGCGCGTGGGGCCGACCTCGGTGCTGCGTAGCGACCACGAGGCCATGCGTGCCCTGCTGGAACACATCGGCGGCGCGCTGGCGGTGCGCGACGAGGTCTCCTGCGCGCAGCAGTTCGACGAACTGGCACGGCTGATCGCAGGGCATACGGCGCGCGAGGAACACATCCTGTCCGCGATGGACACGCGCCCGCTCGACGGCCTGCCCGAGCGCCTGCTGCGCCAGGCCACGACGGAACTCAGCGCCTGAGGGCGCCGGCGCCTCAGGTCGATAGCTCGCCCGAGATGTAGGAGGAGAGCTGGTCGATGGTGCGCTTCTGCTCGTCCATCACCGCCTTCACCGCATCGCCGATGGTGATGATGCCGACCAGCTTGCCCTTCTCGACCACCGGCAGGTGACGGATGCGGTTGTTGGTCATGATGGCCATCACGTCGTCCACCGTCTGATTCGGCGAGATGGTCAGCAGGTTCTGCGTCATCAGCTCGCCGATGCGCGTCTCCTTCGAGCTGCGGCCTTGCAGGATCACCTTCCGCGCATAGTCGCGCTCGGTGAAGATGCCGACCAGGCGTTCCCCCTCGGTGATCAGCAGCGCGCTGATGTCCTTGCCGGCCATCAGGGCCAGCGCGTCGTACACCGTACTGTCCGGGGCCACCGTGATGACGGTGGCGGAGGGCTTGTCCTGCAGCATTTGCTTGACCGTTGCAGTCATGGCTTTTCCTTCTGGTGTAGGGGCGTTAGAGCGTGTCGCGGTTGCTGTACAAGCGGCGCAGCGGCTGGGAACACGTCTTATAAGCTTGGCGTGAAGCGCCGCGCGCTGCAATAGGGAATCACGCGGCCTTGAGCAGGCCGTGGCTCAGCAGGTACTCGTGGATGATGGACAGGCGCAGCTCCGCGTCGTCCAGCTCCAGCAGCCTTTGCCGCGCCAGCGGCGGGATCGGCAGCACTTCGGCGTAGCGGTAACCGACCCAGCTCGCATTCTCGAACTGCAAGGGGGCGGCGATGATCTTCTGTCCCGGGTCGGCCGCAATCGCACGCAACAGGGGCAGGACATCGGCATGGGCGGCGCTGACCGGCATCGGCGTGGGCTCATCCAGCCAGCTCACCTGGGCCACCACGCGTTGCTGCGCGTCCACCTCCTGCGCTGCAATGCGGAAGCGGCGCTGGCCACGCACCGTGATGCCCAGCACGCCGGGCGTCTCCATGTCGAAGTCTACGATGCGCGCCTCGACGCCGACCGGATGAGGCAGGGCGGCGCTGCCGACTTCGTGGCCCTCGGCGATCAGGCAGATGCCGAAGCAGGTCTGGTCCTGCATGCAGCGCGCGATCATGTCCAGGTAGCGCGCCTCGAAGATGCGCAACTGGAGGCGACCGAAGGGGAACAACACCGAGTGCAGCGGGAAGATCGGGAGGCTTGCCGTGGGCATGACGCAAGGGTGAGGGCGTGGAAAGCCGATTCTACCGGCGCGGGTACAATCGCGGCGATGAATCCCAACCATCCCCGCCCGCCGTCGGCGACCCTGCCGCCGCCTGAAACCGAGGCGCTCGCCCAGTCGACCGCATTGCTCGCGCTGATTCAGGACGAGATCGCGCGCAGCGGCGGCTGGATCGGCTTCGACCGCTACATGGAGCTGGCGCTGTATACCCCGCGCCTGGGTTACTACAGCGGCGGGGCGCACAAGTTCGGCCCGGCCGGTGACTTCATCACCGCGCCCGAACTCACGCCCCTGTTCGGCCAGGCGCTGGCGCGTCAGGTCGCCGAAGTCATGCGCGCCAGCGCGCCCGTGCTGCTGGAGGCTGGCGCCGGTACCGGCCTGCTGGCGGCGGACCTGCTGGCCGCGCTGGCCGAACTGGACTGCCTGCCGCAGGAATACCTGATCCTGGAACTCTCTGGCGAGCTGCGGGCGCGTCAGGCCGAGACTCTGGCGCAGCGCGTGCCGGCGCTGGCCTCGCGGGTGCGCTGGCTGGACGACCTGCCGCAGCAGTTTGCCGGCTGCGTGGTGGCCAACGAAGTGCTCGACGTGATGCCGGTGCGTCTGCCCGTATGGCGCGCCGAGGGCCTGTTCGAGCGTGGCGTGAGCGTTGTCGACGGCGGGCTGGTGTGGGCCGAACGACCGGCCGACGCGGCCTTGCAGGCCCTTGCGGCGCCGTTGCCGGTACCCACGCCGGCACAAGGCGAGTACATCAGCGAGGTGTGCCCCGCCGCCGCCGCCTGGGTGGCCGAATGGGGGCGGCGTCTCGTGCAGGGCGCGCTGATCCTCATCGACTATGGTTATCCGCGCGCCGAGTACTACCTGCCGCATCGCGCGCAGGGCACGCTGCAGTGCTACTACCGCCACCGCGCCCATCCCGATGCCCTGCTGTGGCCGGGGCTCAACGACATCACCAGCTTCGTCGACTTCACCGCGGCCGCCGAGGCCGGATACGACGCCGGTCTCGACGTGCTGGGCTACACCAGCCAGGCCAGTTTCCTCACTAATTGCGGCCTGCTCGAACTGCTGGCCCGCCGCGGCCCGACGGAGTCTGCCGACTACCTGCGCGCCGCCCGCGCGGCCCAGCGACTGATCGCTCCGCACGAGATGGGCGAGCTGTTCAAGGTTTTGCTGCTGGGGCGCGGCCTGGGCGGCCTGCCCTTGCTCGGCCTCGCCCGTGGCGAGCGTACCCATGCCTTGTAGCCCAGTGTTGCCGTTGTCATAAAAGTTCAATTAAATCAATGATTTTGACAGATCCGGCAAGCGCGATCTGTCGCGCGGGGCGTGCCGCGCATCGGCTTCCCGCTGGCCGCTGAAGCCAAACCCCTCCACTATCGCGCGACACCAGAACACGGCGCCGCGCGCGGCAGCCGGACGACAAAGAGGAGGAGGGGGAGTGATGAATTGCTTCAACAGAGCCATGCTGGCCATGCTTCTGGCGGCCTGCACGTTCGTTTCACACCATGCGGCCGCGCGCCAGGTGGCGCCGGCGGGGCCGCTGGAACAAAGCCTGCGCCTGCAGGTCATGGCGCAGCGCCAGGCCAAGCTGTTCCTGCAACTGCGCATGAGTGTCGATGCCGAGACTTCGCAGCGCAAGCTGGACGAGGCCGTGCGCGCCTTTGACCAGGGGCTGGCGCAACTGGCACAGAGCAAGGGCCCCAGCGGCACGGCGCCGAACCTGGAGACGGTCAATGCGCTGTGGTCTGGTGCTCGCAACACCTTGGGCGAGGCGGCGGATCCGATAACCACCGCGCGCGCCGCGCGCGAGGCGGAGCAACTGACCCAGGCACTGGGCAAGGTGGTCACGCAGATGCTCCCGGGCAAGCCTGGCCCGGCCCTGCAACTGACCCTGCTGGCCGCGCGCGATGCCATGCTGGCCCATCGCCTGGCCAAGCTCTACCTGCAACTGCGCGGCGGCGACGGTGATGCCGAGCGGCGCAACGAACTGGCGCAGGCGCGCAAGGATTTCCTGCAGGCGGTGGATGTAATGGAACAGAGCCCGCTGAGCCAGGGGCAGATCCGCGCCAACATCGACCTGGTGCGCCAGCAATGGGCCTTCTTCGACGGCGCGATCAGCTCGTCCAGCGTGGAGAACAAGATACTGAAGGTGGTGGTGACGACCAGCGAGCGCCTGGGCCAGTCACTGACGGATATCGCTGGAGCCTATGGACAACTGGCGGTGGGGGATCCGCTGCTGGCCCAGACTGCGCCGTAGAAGCGGGCGTGGCAAGGGTGGACAGGCTGGCTACCCGCTGGTGCTGAAGGCGGGTCAGGAAGAGTCGGGTGAGCTTGGGGGCGCCAATCGGCGCCCCGATTTTTTGCCGACCGCTTATTCCTGCGCCTGGTACAGGCGGCGCATGAAGGCGTCCGGGTCGCTGATGCTCGCCTGGCTCCAGTGAGACGTGTCGTGCGCCTCCTGCAGGCCAAGCTGCAACACGGCCTGGGGTAGCCAGTTGGCGTTGAGGACTTCGTCGCCGTAACGGTCGACGTCGCTGATGCGCTCTGCTGTGGTCATGTCCATGATCGTCACCATCTTATTTCTCCCGGTCGGGGCGTTCCGGGGGGGTGTCGCCTGCACAAAACACCGGCCCTGTGATTCATAACGGACCATGCGCGCAAAAGTTGAAAGCCTTGAACGGGAAAGAATGCGACTTGGCTCACGCTTGCGCGCAGGCAGGCGTGACGGCATTGCAGCACGCAGGGGTTACAGCTTGAAGATGACAAATGGGCATCTGCCCGAGTGGACAGGCGGCGAGCCCTGTTTCAGGGCCGGCTTCGAGGGATAACCCGCAGTCAGGGGCGGGGGGTGCTGCTGCTGTGCTGGAGCAGTTCGACGTAGCGCTTGCGGTCTTGCGCGAAACGGTTGCGGATGTTGTCGATGTCGCGCTGCTTGCTGGTGATCACGGAGCGCACGGCACGCAACTCCGACGCCACCGTATCGAGGTCGACCGCCAGGTCGCGCGGCATCGGGCCACTGGCTGGCTTGAGCTTTTCCAGCTTGGCCTGGGTGGCCAGCAGGTCGGCCTCGCGGGTGCGGGCGTGCTTGATCTCGGCTTCGATCACGGTGATCTCGCGGTCGCGCCGTACGTCGATCTCCTCGACCGAGGCGTAGGAGTCGAGCAGAACCTGGTCGCGCCGCTTGGCTTCGGCCTCGCGCGCAGCCTGTTCGCGTTGGGCGCGCAGCTCGGCTTCGCGACGTGCACGCTGCTCCGGCGTCAGCGGGGCCTCGACCTCGCGGATCGTGCGGCCGCTTGGGGCGACGATGCGATAGGCGCGGTTGAAACAGGCCGGCGGCAGTGTGTCGCCGCAGATGCGCGAACCACCGCCGTCGACGCAGCAATAGGTGGTGGTCTGCGCGGCCGCGCCTGCCGGCAGGGCCAGCAGCATGAGCAAGGGAAGCAGACGCGGCGCCTTCATGTCCTCATTGGACTCCGTAGGTGTCCCGGTAAGCCTGCACGGCAGGCAGATGGGCCGCCAACTGCGGGCTGTCGGCGATGAAGCTCAACAGGTCGCGCAGGCTGGCGACCGCGATCACCGGTACGCCGAAGCGGGCCTGCACCTCCTGTACTGCGCTCAGTTCGCCGCTGCCGCGCTCCATGCGGTCCAGCGCGATCACCACGCCGGCCAGTTCGGCGCCGGCGGCGCGGATGATCTCGACCGACTCGCGCACCGAGGTGCCGGCGGATATGACATCGTCGAGCACCAGCACACGGCCTTTCAAGGGGGCGCCGACAAGCGTGCCGCCTTCGCCATGGTCCTTGGCTTCCTTGCGGTTGAAGCAGAACGGCAGGTTCTGGCCCTGGGTGGCGAGCTGCATGGCGGTGCCGGCGACCAAGGGGATGCCCTTGTAGGCCGGGCCGAACAAGGTGTCGCAGGGGAGCCCCGAGGCGCGGATGGCCTGGGCGTAGTAGCCACACAGTTCGCTGAAGGAAGCGCCGTCGTCGAATAAGGCGGAGTTGAAGAAGTAGGGTGACAGGCGACCCGCCTTGGTCTTGAACTCGCCGAAACGGAGCACGCCTTTGCGGACGGCGAGGGCGAGGAATTCGCGACTAAAATCCACGATTCTCTTTCATCGTTCTTGGGGTCGCCCGATGTTACGCGTCATCACGCTCAACCTCAACGGCATCCGGTCGGCTGCCAGCAAGGGTTTTTACGCATGGCTGGCAGAGCAGCAGGCCGATGTGGTGTGCTTGCAGGAGGTCAAGGCGCAGGAGGCAGACCTCAGCGCGGAGATGCTCGCGCCGGCTGGCTTTCAGGGTTTCTTCCATTGCGCCGAGAAGAAGGGCTACAGCGGCGTGGCGGTGTATACCCGACTGCCGCATGCCGGCTTGAGGACCGGGGTGGGGGATGCCCAGTTCGATGCCGAGGGGCGCTACCTGCAGCTCGACTTCGACTTGGCCGGCGGGCCGCTGAGCGTGGTGTCGCTGTACCTGCCCTCGGGCTCCAGTTCCGAGGAACGGCAGGCCGCCAAGTTCCGCTTCATGGACCATTTCTTCCCGCAACTGGCAGCGCTGCGCCAGTCTGACCGCGAAGTGATCATCTGCGCCGACTGGAACATCGCGCACCGCGAGATCGACCTCAAGAACTGGAAGAGCAATCAGAAGAACTCCGGCTTCCTGCCCGAGGAACGGGCCTGGATGAGCCGGGTGCAGGACGAGCTGGGCTGGGTGGATGTGTACCGCCGGCTGCATCCTGAGGCGAGCGGCGAGAGCTACACCTGGTGGTCCAACCGCGGTCAGGCCTGGGCCAAGAACGTGGGCTGGCGCCTGGATTACCAGTTGGCGACCCCGGCGCTGGGGGCCACCGCACAGCGTGCGGCGGTCTACAAGGACACGCGTTTCTCCGACCATGCGCCGCTGACGGTCGACTATGCCTTCAAGACCTGAGCGCTGACTGCCGATAGACAGATAGTCCCCTGTCCGGCGCCACCCTCGCCATGCGACCCGTCCTGCTGCCGCGCATCCTGTTGCTGTTATGCCTTGCCTGCGGTGCCGCTGGAGCGGCCGAGCCGGAGCAGGTGACGCTGCAGCTCAAGTGGAAGCATCAGTTCCAGTTCGCCGGCTACTACGTGGCTCAGGCCAAGGGTTATTACCGCGATGCCGGCTTTGAAGTGACGATCCGCGAGGCGCAGAGCGGCCGCTCGCCGGTCGACGCGGTGCTGCGCAACGATGCGCAGTACGGCGTGGGGACCTCGGAGTTGCTGCTCGATTACGCGCAGGGCAAGCCGGTGGTGGCGCTGGCGGTGGTCATCCAGCACTCACCGCTGGTGCTGTTGGCCAAGGAGGGCGCGGTGCGCAGCGTGGCCGACCTGCGCGGCAAGCGGGTCATGCGGATGGCGACCGAGCGCGAGCTGGAGGCGCTGCTTGCCCGGTCAGGGCTGGGCGAGGACACCATCGTGCCGGTCGATCACAGCTTCGATCCTGCCTCCTTGCTCAAGGGCGAGGTGGATGCGATCTCCGGCTATTCCACCGACGAAACCTGGTTGTTGCAGCAGGCCGGCTTCCGCTACGTGCTGTTCTCACCGCGCTCCTCCGGCATCGACTTCTACGGTGACACACTGTTTACCTCGGCCGCCATGTTGCAGCAGCGGCCGGAGCGGGTGGCCGCGTTCCGCGAGGCGAGCCTGCGTGGCTGGCGCTATGCGATGACCCATCCGGAGGAAGTGGCTGACCTGATCCTCCAGCAGGTGTCGCAGCGCCATACGCGCGAGCACCTGCTGTGGGAAGCCGAGGAGATGCGCAAGCTGATGCTGCCGGACCTGGTGGAGCTCGGCTATATCAGCCGCCAGCGTTGGGAGCGCATCGGCGCCGTCTACGCTGAACTGGGTTTGATCGACGGTAACTTCAACCTGGATGGCTTCCTGCCGGAGGTGAAGAAGTCTGCGCCGGCCTGGATGCTGCCCGTGCTTCTGGGCGGCCTCGGATTGACCATGCTGGCGGCCTTCCTCGCCTGGCGCTTCGCCGCGCTGGCGCGGCGTCTGCGCGAGGAGATGCGGGCCCGCCAGGCCACCACCGATGCGCTGCGTGCGAGCGAGCGCAAGTTCCGCAGCCTGATGGAGGATGCGCCGCTGCCGGTGGTGATCGCCTATGTCGAAGACAACACGCTGGCCTACGTCAACAAGACGGCCGGTGACATGTTCGAGACGCGGCGCGAGGACGCGGTCGGGCAACTGGCGCCGGACTACTGGGTCGACCCCGAGGCGCGCGCGGCCTTCGTCGACGCGGTGCGCAAGGAAGGCGGGGTGCGCGACTACATCGGCGAACTCAAGGGGCCGCAAGGCCAGCATTTCTGGGCCTACATCTCGGCCCAGCTGACCGAGTTCGAGGGACGTCCGGCAATCTTCACCGCCTTCAGTGACATCACCCTGCGCAAGCGCTATGAACAACAACTGCGCGAGGCCAACCTGGCCCTGAGCGAGCAACTGGAAGAGATCGGCCAGCTCCAGTCCAAGCTGGCCGAGCAGGTGGTGCGCGACCCGCTGACCGGCCTGCACAACCGGCGCTACCTGGACGAGACCTTTCCGCGCGAGATCGTGCGTGCGCAGCGCGAGGGCTACCCCCTGGCCCTGATGGTCATCGACATCGACCACTTCAAACAGGTCAACGACACCTATGGCCACCCCGCCGGCGACGAGGTTTTGTGCAGCCTGTCGCGCCATTTGCTGCAGTTCGCGCGGGCCAGCGACGTGGTGTGTCGCTATGGCGGGGAGGAATTCATCCTGCTGCTGTCCGACATGAGCCTCGCGGTGGCGGCCGAGCGCGCCGAGCAGTTGCGCCAGGAATTCGCCCTCAGCACGGTGCGCTACGGCCGCTTCGAGATCCGCTGCACCCTGTCGATCGGCGTCTCCAGTTTCCCCGAACACGGGGCCCATGCCGACGCCCTGATCGCCTCGGCCGACCGGGCGCTGTACCAGGCCAAGCACGCCGGGCGCAACCGGGTGCTGCGCGCCGAGGGCTGGCCGGACTAGAAACCCTGCCGGCCGAAGGGCAAAGATTCGGCCCGGACGCGATAAAATGCGTCTTTAAACGGCAGCCCCCAGGCCGAACATGCACGCAGCCCCCGACTTCGCCCCCCACGCTCCTGCCGCAGCGCCCGTGCGCCTGCGCGAGATTCCCTACAACTACACCTCCTTCTCCGACCGCGAGATCGTGATCCGCCTGCTCGGGCGAGACATGTGGGACGTGCTGGAGACCCTGCGCGTCGAGCGTGTCACTGGCCGCTCCGCGCGCATGCTGTACGAGGTGCTGGGCGACATCTGGGTGGTGCAGCGCAATCCCTACCTGGAAGACGATCTGCTCGACAATCCGAAGCGCCGCCGCGCGCTGATCGAGGCGCTACGCCATCGGTTAAGCGAGGTCGAGAAGCGTCGCCAGGAGTCCGAACGCGAAGATGTCGAGCGCGCCGGCAAGGTCGCCCTGCTGGTGCAGGCGGCCCACAAGGCGGTGGATGCCTTTGAGGCGCACTTCCAGCGGGCGGCCGACATGCGCCGTCGTGCCACGCGGCTGCTGACCCGTTTCACGCGCAAGGACAATGTCTGCTTCGACGGCTACGCCCGTGTGGCCCACGTCACCGACGCCACCGACTGGCGCGTCGAGTACCCCTTCGTGGTGCTCTACCCGGACACCGAGGAAGAGATCGGCCACCTCGTGCGCGCCTGTATCGAGCTGGGCCTGACCATCATCCCGCGTGGTGGTGGCACCGGCTATACCGGCGGCGCGGTGCCGCTCACCGCCATGTCGGCGGTCATCAACACCGAGAAGCTGCTCGACCAGAGCCGCGTGGAGATGACGACGCTGCCTGGCGTAGCGCAGCCCTATGCCACCATCTTCACCGGCGCCGGCGTGGTCACGCGCCGCGTCATGGATGCGGCCGAGGAAGCCGGCTTCGTGTTTGCCTGCGACCCGACCTCGGCGGACGCCTCCTGCGTCGGCGGCAACGTCGCCATGAACGCGGGCGGCAAGAAGGCCGTGCTGTGGGGCACGGCGCTGGACAACCTGGCCTCGTGGCGCATGGTCACGCCGGACGGCAACTGGCTCGAGGTCGAGCGCCTCAACCACAACCTCGGCAAGATCCACGACCAGGCCGAGGTCACGTTCCGCCTCAAGCGCTTCGATGCCTCTGGCAAGAAGCAGCTGGCGGAAGAGTTCCTGACCATCCCCGGTGAGCGCTTCCGCAAGGTGGGCCTGGGCAAGGACGTGACCGACAAGTTCCTCGGCGGGCTGCCCGGCATCCAGAAGGAAGGCTGCGACGGCATCATCACCTCGGCCACCTGGATCCTGCACAAGATGCCGCCGCATACGCGCACCGTGTGCCTGGAGTTCTTCGGCCAGGTGCGGGAAGCCGTGCCCGCCATCGTCGAGATCAAGGACTATATCGACAGCCTGCCCAAGACGGGCGAGGCGCGCGTCATGCTGGCCGGCCTGGAGCACCTGGACGAGCGCTATGTGAAGGCGGTCGGCTACGCCACCAAGGCCAAGCGCCACGGCCGGCCCAAGATGGTGCTGATCGGCGACATCGTCGGCGATAGCGAGGATGCGGTCGCCCAGGCGGCCTCCGAGGTCGTGCGCCTGTGCAATGCGCGCAGCGCCGAGGGCTTCATCGCCGTGTCGGCCGACGCGCGCAAGAAGTTCTGGCTCGACCGCGCCCGCACCGCCGCCATCGCGCGCCACACCAACGCCTTCAAGATCAACGAAGACGTGGTCATTCCGCTGCCGCGCATGGGCGACTATTGCGATGGCATCGAGCGCATCAACACCGAGCTGTCGATCAAGAACAAGCTGCGCCTGTGCGACGCGCTGACCGGTTTCCTGCATGGCGACCTGCCGCTGCGCGTCAACGATAGCGGCGTCGACAAGGAAGAACTGATCGGCGATCGCCGCGCCCGCGCGCTGGAGCTGGTGTCGCAGGTGCGTGCGCGTTGGCAGTGGATTTTCGATCACCTCGACATGCCCTTGGCCGAGGCCGAAGCCCAGTTCGCGGCGCAAGGGATCGAGGCCGGCGAGCTGAGCAACAAGGCGGCCAGCCCGGTGCTGTTCCATCGCGTGCAGGACCACTCGGTGCGCATCTCGTGGAAGCGCGAGCTGAAGGGCGCGCTCGAAGACATCTTCGAAGGCCCCAACTTCCGCCCCACGCTGGAGCGTATCGAGGCCGTGCACAAGGATGTATTGCGCGGCCGCGTGTTCGTGGCCCTGCACATGCATGCCGGCGACGGCAATGTGCACACCAACCTGCCGGTGAACTCGGACCACTACGAGATGCTGCAGGAGGCCAATGCGGCGGTCGAGCGCATCATGCACCTGGCGCGTGGGCTGGGCGGCGTGATCTCGGGCGAGCATGGCATCGGCATCACCAAGTACGAATTCCTGACGCCGGAAGAGGTCGCCCCCTTCCACGCCTACAAGGCCAAGGTGGACCCCGAGGGCCGCTTCAACAAGGGCAAGCTGATGCCCGGCGCCGACCTGACCGGCGCCTACACGCCCTCGTTCAACCTCATGGGCCACGAGTCGCTGATCATGCAGCAGAGCGACATCGGTGCCATCGCCGACTCGGTGTCGGACTGCCTGCGCTGCGGCAAGTGCAAGCCTGTTTGCTCGACGCATGTGCCGCGCGCCAACCTGCTGTACAGCCCGCGCAACAAGATCCTGGCGACCTCGCTGCTGGTCGAGGCCTTCCTGTACGAGGAGCAGACGCGCCGTGGCGTGTCGATCAAGCACTGGGAAGAGTTCGAGGACGTGGCCGACCACTGCACGATCTGTCACAAGTGCTACAACCCCTGCCCGGTGGACATCGATTTCGGCGACGTGTCGATGAACATGCGCAACCTGTTGCGCAAGATGGGCAAGCAGAGCTTCAACCCGGCCAAGACCCTGGCCATGGCCTTCCTCAACACCACTTCGCCGGAGAAGATCAAGTTCCTGCGCAAGCTGTCGATCGAGTGGGCCTACAAGGCGCAGCGCCTGGGCAACCGCGTGCTGGGCACGCTGGGCCGCGCGCAGACGGCGCAGCCGCCTTCATCGCTGGGCAAGCCGGCCATGAAGGCGCAGGTGATCCACTTCATCAACAAGAAGATGCCGGGCAACCTGCCCAAGAAGACCGCGCGTGCGCTGCTGGACATCGAGGACGACCACGTCGTGCCGGTGATTCGCGATCCGCAGAAGACGCGCGTCGACTCCGAGGCCGTCTTCTACTTCCCGGGCTGCGGCTCGGAACGCCTGTTCTCGCAGGTCGGTCTGGCCACGCAGGCCATGCTGTACGAGATCGGCGTGCAGACCGTGCTGCCGCCGGGCTACTTGTGCTGCGGTTATCCGCAGCGCGGCGGCGGCCAGTACGACAAGGCCGACAAGATCACCACCGACAACCGCGTGCTGTTCCACCGCGTGGCCAACACGCTCAACTACCTCGACATCAAGACCGTGGTGGTGAGCTGCGGCACCTGCTTCGACCAGCTCACGATGTATGAATTCGACAAGATCTTCCCCGGCTGCCGCCTGATGGACATCCATGAATTCCTGCTGGAGAAGGGCGTCAAGCTGGAGGGGGTCACCGGCACGCGTTACATGTACCACGACCCCTGCCACACGCCGATGAAGCAGCAGGACGCGATGAAGACGGTCAACGCGCTGATCCAGACCAGCGATGGCAGCAAGGTCGAGAAGTCCGACCGCTGCTGCGGCGAGTCCGGCACTCTGGCCGTGGCGCGCCCCGACATCTCCACCCAGGTGCGTTTCCGCAAGGAAGAGGAGCTGAAGAAGGGGGCCGACAAGCTGCGTGCGGACGGCTACGACGGCCCGGTCAAGGTGCTGACCTCCTGCCCCGCCTGCCTGCAAGGCCTGCAGCGCTACGAAGACGATGTCGACAAGATGGACGCCGATTACATCGTCATCGAGATCGCCAAGCATGTGCTGGGCGCGGACTGGCTGCCGAAGTACGTGGACAAGGCCAACAACGGCGGGATCGAGCGCGTGCTGGTGTGAGCGGAGTTCCGCCCATAAAAACGGCAGCCCGCGGGCTGCCGTTTTTATGGGTGATGTCCAGGCTCAGCTTGCGCGACGGCGTACCCACAGCATCATGCCCAGGGCGAGACCGATCAGCAGCAGCACCTGCGGCTCCGGCACGGTGCTCAGCACGGCGGCGGCGATGAACTGGTGGCCAGCCGCGGTCGGGTGCATCAGGTCCCAGAACAGGGTCTCGTCCGGGTTGCTGCAGACGCTGCTGCCGGGCACCAGCACGAAGCCGTCGTAGCAAGGCGTGCTGACGTTGGTGAAGCCGTAGTCGGTCGGGTTGGCGACGGCGGCATTGAGCAGGCCATAGATGTCCGGGCGGGCGATGCGCAAGTCTGCGAAATTGCTGGTGAGCCCCAGGATCACGTTGTCGATGATGCTGTTGAAGCTGCTCGCCAGCGCACTGGCGAGCGCCTTGCCCGTGTTCGGGACCATCGGCGTCAGGCCCAGGTCGGTCACGGTCGGCACCACGATGGTCTGCGCGCCAAGGGCGGCCAGGTTGTACAGCGACTGGCCGACCAGTGTGGCCGCATTCACCATGACGTTGATCCCGGCGTTGAGGTCGCCCGTGTTGGCAATCAGTTCGACGGCGTCGAACAGGTCATTGGACCCCATGTAGACCGTATAGAGCGCGTTGGGATCGGCCACTCCGCCGTGGCCGGCGAGGTAGGTGCCGATCTGGCCTTGCAGGCTGGCGATGGGGTTCAGCGCCGGGGCCAGCACATGGCCGGTGGTGCGCGCGCCGCCGATCGCGTAGTTGGTGCCCTGACCGTCAAACCAATAGGGGTTGGCCGTCAGGCCCAGGCTGGCCGAGACCAGTTCGGAATAGACCGGGCCATTGCTGAAGCGCCCTTGCCAGTACGGGGCCGTCAGGACCTGGCCGCCGGTCAGGGCATTGAAGTTGCCACTGTCGGACAGGCTGTCGCCGAATACGTAGTGGGCGGTGTAGGTGGCTTGCGCCGGACCGCAGAGCAGAAGGGCTCCAAACAGGCCGGCGATGAAGCGGGTGAGACTGCGACGCATGATTCCCTCTCCTGAATGACGGGAACGCGGACGTTCCGTGATTTTTCGTTGTGGGTGCTGCGCGCGCGGCCGGGACGGCGGGGGGCCACGTGCTTGCTGGACGGCTGGTTCGATTATGCAAGCAATTAATTGCCCAGTCTTGTGCGATCAAGGGTTTGCATATGGACGAATGGGCGAACAGGCAGTTTTTCCGACGAACGCCGGCGACGGCTTGGGGCACAATGCAGGCTTGATCTGCATCGCTCCGCACCGAAATGAACACCCTGCCTCAGGACGCGCCCAGCCAACACATCACTGATCTGGTGGCGCGCTTTAAGACCTGGCTGGAGGAAGCCTCAAGCCAGGAGCCCAACGATCCCGATGCCATGTCGCTCGCCACCGTCGATGCGGACGGCATGCCTTCGCTGCGCATGGTGCTGTTGAAGGAGGTGGATGAGCGCGGCTTCGTGTTCTACACCAACCTGGGCAGCCAGAAAGCGCGCGAGCTGCTGGCCAATCCGCGTGCGGCACTGTGTTTCCACTGGAAGTCGCTCAAGCGCCAGGTGCGGGTGCAGGGCATGGCGAGCCTGGTTTCGGCGGCGGAGGCGGACGCCTACTTCGCCAGCCGTGCGCGCGATTCACGCATCGGCGCCTGGGCCTCGAAGCAGTCGCAAGCGATGGAGGGGCGCTTCGAGCTGGAGCGCCGGGTGGCCGAGTACGCGCTGCGCTTCCACATCGGCGCCATTCCGCGGCCGGAGTTCTGGTCCGGCTTCCGCATCGAGCCGCAGGTCATCGAATTCTGGCAGGACCGGCCGTTCCGCCTGCACGAGCGGGTGCGCTGGGAGCGCGAGGCCGGGGTCGCGCTGGCGCAGGCCCGCTGGGCGGGGCGTACGCTGTTCCCCTGATCAGGCAGGCTGGGCGGCGCCGTCGCGCAGCCAGTACAGCACTTCTTCATGCGGCATCGGCCGCGCGAACACATAGCCCTGAACCTTGGCTGCACCCTTGGCACGCACGATGCCCAGGTCGGCCTGGGTCTCCACCCCTTCCACCGTGATGCTGAGGCCCAGTTCGTGGGCCAGCGCACACAGGTGCTGCAGCAGGGTCTGGCGGGCCGGATCGCCGGACAGGGCGCGTACCAGCGCCTTGTCGCACTTGATGCCCTGGATCGGCAGGTCGACCAGGCTGCCCAGCGAGGAGAAGCCGGCGCCGAAGTCATCCATCACCGTGCCCACGCCGGCCGCCTTGAGTTCGCGCAGCACCCCGGCCAGCCGTTCGGCGTGCAGGATCATGGCATGCTCGGTGATCTCCAGTTGCAGCCAGCCGGCCGGCCAGTTGCCGCGGGTGAGCAGGGCCTGCAGCCAGGGCAGGAAGTCGCTTTCGAGCAGGGTCTCGTGTGAGATGTTGACCGAGATGCCGCTGCACGGCAGCCGCGAATCCAGCCATTGAACCGAGCAGCGCAGCGCCTCGACGAGGATCGCGCGGTCGGCGCGGCTGGTGCGGTGGCTGCGCTCGCAGGCGAGCAGGAACTGCTCCGGGTCGATGCGTCCCAGGGTGTCGTCGTGGAGGCGCAGCAAGGCCTCGAAGCGCAGGCCGGTGGGCGGCCCCGAGAGCGGCGTGATGGGCTGGAAGTGCAGGCGCAGCCGGTCCGGCTGGAGCAGGCTGTCGACGCGCTCCGCAATGAGGGCGAGGCGGCGATGGTCCTGGCCCGCGTGCACTGCGCGCGGGCGGTCCAGGGCACGCGTGAACAGGCGCTGGCGGGTGGCCTCGATGCCTTGCGAGAAGAACTGCTCAGCGCACACCAGCACGGCGAACAAGCACAGCACCAGCAAGGGCAACTGCGTGTCGCCACCGTCGCCGGCCAGGGGCGGGATGGCATCGGCCAGCAGGAGTTGCTGGGCCAGGATGGCGAGCCCGCCGAACAGGATCTCACCCGGCCGCAGCCGCACCGGCTCGTCCTGCAGGCGCCGCGCGCGCGCGCGCAGCGACAGGATGGTGATCATCAGCGCGCAGATGCCCCAGGCCGCCAGTACGGGTGCCCAGCGCGTGGTGGCGCTGGTGATGCCGAAGGCCGACAGCAGGGCGAGGTGGTTGGCGATGTAGCCGCTGGCCAGGCCCAGGCCGGCCAGTACCACGCTGCGGCGCAGGCGCGTGCTGGCCAGGGCCGGGATGCAGAAGCGCGCGCTGACCAGCAGGATGCACAGGCCCAGCATGGCCGGCCACAGGCGCGCCTGGGCCAGGTCGAAGGGGGCCAGGATCACCAGGCCGCACAGGTCGATGGCCCAGGCCAGGCTGCCGATGCCGCTGGCCACGCGCACGAAGCCGGCCTGGCGCTCGATCGGCTCCACAGCACCGGCGGCCTGCGTCACCAGGCGGGCGCTGAGCAGGGTCAGCAGTGCGGCCAGGCCGGTGAAGACCAGCAGGGCGAGCATTCCGGGAAACGGGGAGGTGAAGGGCTGCAGCAAGGGATCCATCCTGGTGGGACCGTCGCCTCGGCGAGGGCCATGGTGGTTCGTCAGCGGCTCCGCACATGCTGGCGCGGAGCGACGGTCTGCGACCGCCAGTGTAGAGACGGGCTAAGGGAAAACCCTAGTATTTTAGGGGGTAAGGCGTGAAGCCGTTCCGATTTTGTCAATAAATGACATTTTATCGTTCCGGGCGCCCGCCTGCGGGCCAGCTCAGGCCACGGGATCGCGCGGGAAGGTCACTACATGGTCCACGTCCAGGCGGATGCCGATGCGTTCGCCGATCGCGTGGTTGTGGTGGCTGGGCACCAAGGACAGGAGTTGTGCGCCGCTCGGCAGGCGCAGGGTGTATAGGAACTCGGCGCCGCGGAAGGCGCGGTTCACCACCTCGGCCTGCAGCGGGCTGGCATCGTCGTGCACCACGTCGTCGGGGCGCAGCAGGATGTCGACAGCGCAGCCACCCTCGACCTTGCAGCACTCGATCGGCAGCTTGGCGTGCAGTTCGCCCAGCTCGAAGGCGACCCGCCCGCTGTCGAGGATGGTGCCTGACAGCAGCGCGCCCTGACCCACGAAATCGGCCACGAAGCGCGTGGCTGGCTCATGGTAGAGGCGGTAGGGGCTGTCCCACTGGCGGATGTGGCCGGCCTCCATGACACCGATCTCGTCGGCCATGGCGAAGGCTTCGTGCTGGTCGTGGGTGACCAGGATGGCGGTGGCCCCGCTGTGCTTGAGAATGTTGCGTACCTCGCCCGAGAGGCGCTCGCGCAGGTCCACGTCGAGGCTGGAGAAGGGCTCGTCGAGCAGCACCAGGCGCGGCCGGGGCGCCAGCGCGCGGGCCAGGGCCACGCGTTGCTGTTGGCCGCCCGACAGCTCGTGCGGGTAGCGCCGCTCGCTGCCCTGCAGGCCGACCAGGTGCAGCAGTTCTTCGACGCGGGCCTGGCGCAGCGGCGGTGGCAGGTCACGCAGGCCGAAGGCCACGTTGTCGGCCACGCTCAGGTGCGGGAACAAGGCGAAATCCTGGAACACCATGCCGACCTGGCGTGCTTCCGGTGCCTGGTGCAGACCCGGGCGCGATACCACCTGACCGGCCAAGCGGATCTCGCCGGCGCGCGCCGGCTCGAAGCCGGCGATGGCGCGCAGCAGGGTCGTCTTGCCGCAGCCCGAGGGGCCCAGCAGGCAGCCGATCTGCCCTGCGCGCAGAGTGAAATCCGCGCCATGCACCACGCGCTGCGCGCCGTAGGCGAGCTGTAGTCCGGCGACCTCCAGCACGAGCTCGGTCGGGGTGGCGGCCGGTGCGGCGGAGGGGGTGGGCGCGAGGGGCTGGAGCGAGGCGTACATGGCAAGGGCGAACGCACAGATTTGAGAATCGTTATCATTGTAGCCAGTCTGCCCCTTCACCCCCATTCTTCCGCACGCATTCCGCTTCATGTCCGAGCACCGTTTCCGTGTGGCCGACCTGGCCGCCAGCCTGATCGCGCTCCTCCTGGCCATGCCGGTGCTGGTCGTCTTCGGCAGCCTGGCAGCCGGCCATACCGGCGAGATCTGGGGCCACATGGCGGCCACCGTGCTGCCGGAATTCGTGCGCAACACGCTGTACATGGTTCTGTGGGTCGGCCTCGGCACGGCCGTGGTGGGCGTCGGCTGCGCCTGGCTCACCACCATGCTCGACTTCCCCGGCCGGCGCGTCTTCGAGTGGGCTCTGGTGCTGCCCCTGGCCATGCCGGCCTACGTGATGGCCTATGTGTACACCGACTTCCTGCAGTTCGTCGGCCCGCTGCAGAGCTTCCTGCGCGAGAGCTTCGGCTGGCGCCGCGGTGATTACTGGTTTCCCGATGTGCGCAGCGTGGGCGGCGCCTGCCTGATGTTCGTGTGCGTGCTCTACCCCTACGTCTACATGCTGGCGCGCACCGCCTTCCTGGAGCGCGCCGGCAGCGTGCTGGAGGCGGCGCGCTCACTGGGCGAGGGGCCGTGGCGTGCCTTCTTCCGCGTGTCGCTGCCGCTGGCCCGGCCCGCCATCGTGGCCGGCGTCTCCCTGGTGCTGATGGAGACCCTGGCCGACTTCGGCACGGTGGCCTATTTCGGCGTGCAGACCTTCACCACCGGCATCTTCCGCGCTTGGTTCTCGTTCGGCGACCGTCTGGCCGCGGCCCAGCTCGCCGCCGCCCTGCTGGGGGTGGTGGCCCTGGTGCTGGCGCTGGAGCGCCTGAGCCGTGGCCGCGCCCGTTTCGGTGGCGGGCAGCGCGGCCGCGTGGCGCATCGCCTGCCGCTGGGGGGCGGGGCGGCGCTGGCGGCCTGGCTGGCCTGCGCCTTGCCGCTGTTCCTGGGTTTCCTGCTGCCGGCTGGGCTGTTGCTGCAGATGGCCTTCAACGACGGCGATGCGCAGTTCGGCGCGCGCTACCTGATGCTGGTGCGCAACAGTGCCGTGCTGGCCGGGGTGAGTGCCGTGCTGGCGGTGGCCCTGGCGCTGGTGCTGGCCTATGCCGCGCGGCGCGCGCGCAACCGCCTGCCGCACCTGCTCAATCGCGTGGTCGGCCTGGGCTATGCGGTGCCCGGCGCGGTGATCGCGGTGGGCATCCTGATCCCGGTGACGCGCCTGGACCATCTGCTGGCCGAGGTGATCCGCCAGCTTACCGGGGCCAGCCCGGGCCTGCTGCTGACGGGTGGCATCGCCGCGCTCGTCTATGCCTACCTGGTGCGCTTCCTGACCGTCGCGCTGGGCAGCGTGGAAGAGGGACTGGGGCGGATCCGTCCGAGCATGGACGAGGCCGCGCGCAGCCTTGGCAGCGGCCGTGCCGAACTGTTACGGCGGGTGCACTGGCCGCTGCTGCGTGGCAGCCTGCTGACGGCCGGCCTGCTGGTGTTCGTGGATGTGATGAAGGAGTTGCCGGCCACCCTGGTGATGCGCCCCTTCAACTTCGACACCCTGGCGACCCAGACCTACACCCTGGCCTCCGACGAGCGCCTGGCGGAAGCCTCCACCGCTGCCCTCACCATCTTCGTCGTGGGCCTGCTGCCGGTGATCGTGCTGTCCTGGCGCATCGCGCGCGGGCGCTGAGCGCGCGGCGCCGGGTCGCGCAAGCCCGGGAAAGCCGCAGTTATTCGGGGTTTCGATTTGCCGATCCATTCACCACAATGCGGGGATGGATAGGACAGTGGTCACGGCCGAGCATCAGACGCTGCGGCGGATTCTGATAACACGGCTCACTCTGCCCCTGGGGGTGGCCTCCCTGGCCGCCATGGTCGTGCTGGGCCTGCTGGCCGAGCAGCATGAGCGCCAGGGGGTCGGCCAGTCCTTGACGCGGGCGGCCGCGCGCATGGCGGCGGGACTCGAAGCGAACCTCGCGGAACGCAGTGCCAACGTGGCCTTGCTGGCCAGCTTGCCCTTGGTGCAACAAGGGCAGGACGCGGTCGCCATGCGTCAGACCTTCGACGTGTTGCAGGCCCGGCAGGAGGCGTTTGCCTGGATCGGCCGCCTCGACAACGAGGGCCGGATCCTGGCCGCCAGCGGCGGCCTGCTGCAGGGCCAGTCGGGCGCGCAGCGTCCGATCTTCATCGAGGGCCGCAAGGGGCCCTTCATCGGCGACGTGCATGAGGCCCTGCTGCTGGCCAAGCTGCTGCCGGCCCCCTCGGATGGCGAGCCGCTGCGCTTCATCGACATCGCCCGCCCGGTGTTCCGCCCCGATGGACAGCAGGACGGCGTGCTCGCCACCCACCTGTCGTGGTCCTGGGTACGCAGCCTGTTTGCCCAGATGTTGCAGGACTTCGACCGTGTGCGCGGCATCGAGCTGCTGGTCCTCAGCCGGAGCGATGTGATCCTGGCCGGTCCCGCCGGCAGCGAAGGACACCTGCTGGAGCTCGACGGCTTGTTCAAGCCCTCGGCGGCCAACCTGGCGCGCTGGTCGCAGGCGAGCTGGCGGGATGGCCATGACTACGTGTTCGCCTATGCCGACAGCCTGCCCGACTCCCTTGTCGGCCAGCTCGGCTGGCGCGTGCTGGTGCGCCAGCCGAGCGAACTGGCGCTCGCCTCGGTGCGCCAATTGCGCATGCAGATGGCGGCGCTGGCCCTGCTGCTGACCGCCGGCATTGGCGCCCTGGCCTGGGTACAGGCACGGCGCGTGACCCGCCCGCTGGATGCGATCGCCCGTGCCGCCGAACGCATCGCGCGCGGCGAGGAAGAGGACATTCCGCGCGGGGCCGGGCTGCGCGAGGTCGACAGTCTGGCGGCGTCGCTGCAGCACATGGTCAACACCCTGACCCATCGCGAGCAGGCCCTGGACCGTATGCAAACCCTCGCCCACCGCGACACCCTCACCGGGCTGCATAACCGGCGCGCGCTGGAGCTGCACATGAGCCTTGAAGCGGAGCGCGCGGCGCGCAGCGGCGAGTGCTTCGCCGTCCTGGCGCTGGACCTGGATGGGTTCAAGCCGGTCAATGACGAGTACGGCCATGCTACGGGCGATGCCTTGCTGCGGGAGGTGGCCCAGCGCCTGGAGGACGTGGTGCGGGCCAGCGAGATGCTGGCGCGGGTGGGGGGAGACGAATTCGTGATCCTGCTGTGCGGGCCGCTGGCGCGCCTGCAGGGCGACGCCCAGGCCGTGGCCGGGCGCATCCTGAAATGCTTCGATGTGCCCTTCGCGCCGCTCGGGCATGTCGTCAGCGTGGGCTGCAGCATCGGCATCGCCTTCGGTGCGCAGCCCGCCGACACGCCGCAGAGCCTGCTGCCACGCGCCGACCAGGCGCTCTACTCGGCCAAGCGCCAGGGGCGGGGGCGGATCGCCTGGAGTGCTCAGGACGGGGCGATCGAGGCCTCCACCCGCACGCCCTAGCGCCGTGCCCGCGCCCAGACCAAGGTCGGCGAATGGCGCCGTGCCAGCGCCAGTCCGATCAAGCCTGTTGCCAAGATGAGCAGTGTGCCGGGCAGGGGCACACCGTTGGGCGTGACCTGGCCTTGGCCATTAAGTACAGCGTACTCGCGGCTGGTGAGAGAACCGTTGGTGAAGCTGAAACCCAGGTATGGATCGGCGGCCAGGGTCAGGCTGGGGGTGAAGCTGATGAACAGACCGATGAAGTCGCCCCCGGCGGCGTCTGGGCCGGTGCCGGTGAACTGGGGCCTCACCCACAATAGCTGATAGGGGTTGAGATTGATGGAGTAGCCTCCTGGGGTATAGCCGTCGAGCAGGTAGTTCAGTCCGCTTACGCTGAGACTGCCGCTGACCGGCCCCAGGTTGTCGCTGAAGGTGTAGCTGCCATCGCTGAAGGTGTCGTTGAAGCTGAGCGTGAACGACACGGCGGAACCCAGAGGTATGGCGCTGGCGAGGCCGGAACCAAACATGTAGCTGCCGACCGTGCCGCTGTAGTTCAGGGTCACGGGGGCAGCGTGGGCGAGCGTCGCGCAAGCAGCCACGCACAGCGAGATGAAATGGCGTGCGATGTGAAGCAAAAGGGGGGCGGGTGGGGTACGCATAAAGGCTCCTTTTTGATGTGTGGCGCGCGGGAAGGCGATGTGCGTCATCAAGCCCTTACAGCAAACTCCTTGCCAATCCGCTCAATGCCTTGTGCAGAGCCGAGGCTTGGCCGCCGTGTCATCAGTAGTGGAAACACAGTCGACACTGTCTGGGGTGAGCCTTGATCGACTGAGCTTATGCGTTACCACGCGCAGGCAGCCCCAATGAAAAAGCCCCGCACCAGGCGGGGCTCATCGTGTCGCAGGGGCCGACTCAGCGCCAGCCGGCGCGGTCGTAGATCATCTGGGCACGGGCTGCGCCCTTCGAGGTCTCGCCGATCTTCAGGGTGTCGGCCTTGAAGCTGCCCAGGCGCTCCAGCGCCGGGTTCTTGACCTTCACGCTGGGCACCGTGGGCCACTCGTTGTTGCCGTCGGCGAAGTAGATCTGCGCTTCGTCGGAGGCCAGGTACTCCAGGAACTTGACCGCGGCTTCCTTGTGCGGCGCGTTCTTGAGCATGCCGCCACCGGAGATGTTGATGTGGGTGCCGTGGCCGCCCTGGTCAGGGAACACAATGCCCAGGGCGTCGACCACCTTGCGGTCTTCCAGCTTTTCCGAGCGCATCAGGCGTGCCACGTAGTAGCTATTGGAGAGGGCCACGCCGCACTCGCCGGCAGCCACTGCCTTCAACTGGTCGGTGTCCCCACCCTTGGGGGCACGCGCCAGATTAGCCACGATGCCCTTGGCCCAGGCTTCGGTCTTGGCCTCACCTTCGTGCGCCAGGATCGCCGCGCCCAGCGACAGGTTGTAGGGGTGCATGCCAGAGCGCACGCAGATCTGGCCCTTGAGCTTGGGGTCGGCAAGCTGGGCGTAGCTCAGCACGTCTTCCTTCTTGACCGTGAGCTTGTTGTAGGCGATCACGCGGGCCCGCGTCGAGAAGGCGAACCACTCGCCGGTGCGCAGGTTGGCCGGGATGCGCGCGTCCAGCACCGGCGATTTCACCTCGGCGAACAGGCCCAACTCGTCGGCCTTGGCCAGGCGCGCGGCGTCGACGGTGATGAACACGTCGGCCGGGCTGTTGGCGCCCTCGTTGCGGATGCGCTCCAGCAACTGGTCTTCCTGGCCCTCGATGCGATTGATCTTGATGCCGGTGGCCTTCTCGAAGTTCGCGTACAGCGCGTCGTCGGTCTGGTAGTGGCGCGCGGTGTAGAGGTTCAGCTCCTTGTCGGCGGCGCCGGCCAGGCTGGGCAGGGCGGCGGCGATCAGGGTCAGGAACAGGCTGCGTTTCATGGAGTCACTCCGGCTTTTTGTAAGGGGCGATGGGGCGCATCCTAAAGAGAATTTCCAGCAAATACAAGTCATTCGCATTTGCGGAAACGAGCTCCGCCGGGCCTGTCAGCCGATGCGCCGCTCGGCCTCGCTGGCGCCGGCGCGGATCGGCGCCAGCGGGGGCAGGCCATGGCGTGCCCGCGCCTGGGTGCAGCGCGGATCGGGCTGGCCGTCCGCCTGCCAGGCGCCGAACTCGCGACAGGGGCTGGGGCGTTGCGGGTAGATGCGGCAGCCCACTTCCTGCCCGAGCTGACCTGCGAGGGCGACACAGCGGGTGGCGACGGGGTGAGTGCCCTGCATTGCGCGGTAGAGGGGATTGATCTGCACCGTGAGGCTTGCCGGGACGGTGCCGCCCGGGGCGTCGTCGGCCTCGCCCCAGTAGAAGGACACGCGGTAGCTGCTGCAGCACGCGCCGCAGCGGATACAGGGGTTGTGTTCGGTCTGGCTCATGCGGAGGAGAAATGATTGTCGGGGCGCCCTTTCAAGCCGCGAGGCCGGCTGCGTAGCCGCTGGCCCAGGCCCATTGGAAGTTGTAGCCGCCCAGCCAGCCGGTCACGTCCATCACTTCACCGATGAAGAACAGGCCGGGATGGGCGCGCGCCATCATGCTCTTCTGGTCCAGCGCGCGGGTGTCGATGCCGCCGCGTGTGACCTCGGCCTTGCGGTAGCCCTCGGAGCCTGAGGGTTTCAGCGTCCACCCGTGCAGTTCGGCGGCCAGCGCGCGCAGGGCCTTGTCGCTGCAATCGGCCAGCGGGCGACCGGCCAGGCCGTGGCGCGTGACCCAGGCATCGGCGAGGCGGCGCGGCAGCCAGTGCGCGAGCTGGGTGGCGACGTGCTGCTTGTTGCCCGGCTTGGCGGTGATCAAGGCCTCATCCGCCCTTAGTTCCGGCAGCAGGTCGATGTTTAGGGCGTCGCCCGGCTGCCAGAAACTGGAGATCTGCAGGATTGCCGGACCCGACAAGCCGCGATGGGTGAACAGCAGGTCTTCGCGGAACTGGCCGTCGTTGCAGCGGATGTCGACCTCCAGTGCGAGACCGGCCAGATCGGCGAAGGGCGCCCAGTCCTCGCCGGCGAAGGTCAAGGGCACCAGGGCCGGACGCGGAGTGACGACAGGGATGTCGAGCTGGCGCGCCAGGCGGTGGCCGAAGTCGCTGGCGCCGATCTTGGGGATGGACAGGCCGCCGCTGGCGATGACCACCGACTGCGCCTGCAGCGGGCCGGCGGCGCTGGGCACCACCCAGGCTTCGCCCTCACGGCGTGGCAGCTCAACGCGGCAGCCCATGCGCCAGTGCACCTGGCCGGCCTCGCACTCGGCCACCAGCATGTCGATGATCTGCTGCGCCGAGTCGTCGCAGAACAGTTGGCCCTTGTGCTTCTCATGCCAGGCGATGCCGTGGCGTTCGACCAGCTTGAGGAAGTCCTGCGGCGTGTAGCGAGCCAGCGCCGAGCGGCAGAAGTGCGGGTTGTCGGACAGGAAATTGGCCGGCCCGGCGCCCAGGTTGGTGAAGTTGCAGCGGCCGCCGCCCGAGATGCGGATCTTCTCGGCCAGCTTGTCGGCATGGTCGAGCAGCAACACGCGGCGGCCACGCTGGCCGGCCGTGGCGGCGCACATCATGCCGGCCGCGCCGGCACCGATGACGATGACATCGTATTGATCCACTGGATGATTCCTGGGGCGAGGGGCGCCTGGGGCGGGCGCGGATTCATTGCGGAGCGCAGTTTACTGGCCACCCGCCGCGAAAGCGAAAATTCCTGCCTCAGTCCTCAGTCCTCAGTCCTCAGTCCTCAGCCGCGGCAACACCAGCTCGAAGCAACTGCCGCCGCCGGCGCGCGCCACACAACGCACCGTGCCGCCGTGCAGGGTGGCGATACGGCGCACCAGGGCAAGGCCGTAGCCGCTGCCTTCGCCGCGTTCGGCGCTGCCGGCCAGGCGGTAGAAGGGCTCGAAAATCCGCTCGCGCTCCTCTTCCGGCACGCCGGGGCCACGATCCAGCACACACAGTCTGAGCTGCGTGTCGCCGAGGCGCTGCACCTCCACCTCTGGCGGGCTGTCCGGCGCGTACCGTCGCGCGTTGTCGAGCAGATTGCGCAGCAGGTGGCGCAGCAGGCGCATATCGCCCTGCACGCAGACGGCTTCGCCACCCGCGCTGGCACCGACGCGGCTGGCCTCCTCCGCCGCCAGCCCGAGCAGGTCGACCGGGCCGAGGTTCAGGCGCGGCGCATCGTCGGCCAGGCGGCTGGCCAGCAGCAGGTCGCCGATCAGCGCATCCAGCTCGGCGATGTCGCGTGCCACCTGGGCGTGCAGATCGGGGCGGTTGTCGCCCAGCAGGTCCAACGCCACGCGGATGCGCGCCAGCGGCGAACGCAGTTCGTGCGAGGCCGCGGCGAGCATGGCGCGCTGGCTGGTCACCATGGCTTCCACGCGCTCCGCCGCTTGATTGAAGCGGATCGCCAGCTCGGCCACCTCGTCGCAGCCGTCGATCTCGGCACGCGCGGACAGCTTGCCTTCGCCCCAGGCCTCGGCCTGGCGTTGCAGGCGTTCGATGCGGCGTGTCAGGCGCCGCGCCACCGGCCAGGCGGCCACCCCGACCAGGAGGGCGAAGCCGGTCAGCCAGAACAGCACCTCGCGCTTGGTGCGCCAGGTGAACTTGATCAGCACGATGCGCCCGTCTGGCAGCGTGAACTCGCGCGCCCAGGGCCCCTGGTGGGTGAGGTCCAGGTCGTCCGGCATGGCCAGGTCGGAGGCGGCGATGCGCTGACCCTGCGGGTCATACACCGCGATGTCGCCCGGCACGATGTGGTCGATCTGTTTGAGGTTGCGTTCAAGCTGCGCAATGCTGTCGCTGGGCGGCAGCAGGCGCGCCAACAGCTCGGTCAGCTCGGCCTGGGTCTGGGCGTTGGCGACGTTGCGGCTCATGCCGATGGTCGACTCGCTGTCGAAGCGCGCATTGACGAAATGGCCGACCAGGGAGAAGACGCCGCCGAGCACCACGAAGACCAGCAGCATGATGGCGACCAAGCCGAAGTAGATCTGCTTGTACAGCCGGTTGTGCACGAGTGCGCGGCGCTGGCGGTGCGCTTCATGCCATTCGCGGTGGCGCGTCTGCCAGTCGCAGCGCGGGTTGTTGCCGGCCCGGGCGTCGGCGCGCGCAGACCACTCTTGTTTCCAGCGCGACCACGGGCTCATGCGGTGTCGTCCTGGCGCTGCGAGAAGACGTAGCCGGCACCGCGCACGGTGACGATACGCCGGGGCTCCCGTGGGTCGTCCTCGATGGCGGCGCGGATGCGCGAGATGTGCACGTCGATCGAGCGGTCGAAAGCCTCCAGCGCGTCGCCGCGCGCCAGCTCCAGCAGCGCGTCGCGGCTCAGCACGCGGCCGGCATGCGTGGCCAGCGCCCACAGCAGGGCGAACTGGTGCGCGGTCAGCTCGCAAGGGCGGCCATCCAGACGCGCCTCCAGCGCGCCCTTGTCGACTTCGAGGCGGCCGAAGCGCAGGACCGGCAAGGTCTGCGCCACGCCGCCGCCTTGCGCACGCCGCAGCAGGGCGCGCAGGCGCGCCAGCAGCTCGCGCGGGCTGAAGGGCTTGGGCAGGTAGTCGTCGGCGCCCAGCTCCAGGCCCACCACGCGGTCCACTTCTTCACCGCGCGCGGTCAGCATGATGATCGGCAGGGCGCTGCGTTCGCGCAGGCGGCGGCACAGCTCGAAACCGTCGCCGTCGGGCAGCATCGCGTCGAGGATCAGGGCGTCGTAGCTTGTGTCGCGCAGCAGGCGCTCGCCTTCGGTCAGCGTGTGGGCAGCTCCGAGCACCAGGCCGCGCGTGCCCAGGTATTCAGCCAGCATGCGTGTGAGCGGCTGGTCATCGTCGATCATCAACAGGCGTTCGGCCATCGTGTTTCCGCGTTCAGGTCCCCGGCGGATGCTCGGCCACGATGCGGCCGTCGGCATACATCAGCAGTGCGCTGTCGCGGCCGTGGCCGTCGCAGCGCGGGCACAGGGCCACGATCTGCAGCAGCTCGGCGGGCCACTCGGTGGCGCGCTGCAGGCGCCGCGTCTGGCCGCAGCAAGGGCAGCGCAGGTGGAGCAGGGGCAGTGCCCACGATACCGCATCCGCGCCCGTCGGCGCATACAGGGTGGGCTCAGCCATGCTGCGGCATCCAGCGGGACAGCAGTTCGCGGCGCTGGGCCGGGCTCAGTTGCTCGCCCAGCTTGAGCAGGGCGCTGACGAGCTTGCGCGAGGCTTCGTCAGCGCGTGTGATGCTGGCCGCGCGCAGGGACTCCAGCAGGATCGGATCGACCCGGTCGGCGCTGAGTGCGTCCACCAGCGACTGGCGCGCCGCGTAGTGCGCAGCCAGCAGGGGCTGCAGCTCGTCGGCGGTGCTCACGATGGTGTCCTGCGCCGCCGCACGGTGATCGGCCGGCATCGCGAACTGGTCCAGCGTGCGCTCGGCGATCCTTTCGGCACGCGCATGGAAGCGTGCCGGGTCGCGCAGGGCGGCCGCACTGCAGTCGAAACCTTCGCCGGCCCAGGCCTTCCAGGCGAAGAAGCCGGCCACGCCCAGCACGGCCAGCAAGGCCAGTGCCTTGCCTGTGCGGCGTGGCTTGCAGCCGTGTCCGTGCCGGCAGCCACCGGGCCTGCCTTGTGGGCTCTCGTTGTCCGCCGGGGTGGCCGGCGCGGGGGTGCTGTCCTCGCTCATGCTGCGCTCCTGCAGGGATGCCGGGATTGGCAGCCTGCATCGTGGCGGGCGCGGCTTGCGGGTGTTTCTCTGGAATGTAAAGAAGAATGAAGCGGCGGGCGAGGTGCCCTTCAGGCCGGCAGATCGGCGAGGTCGGGCCAGGTGTCGGTGGGCAAGCGCACCTGCTTTTCGAGGAAAACCAGGCGCAGCTCGTCCGTCAGGGCCTGGCTGCGCGCGACCACGTAGCCGTGACGTTCGTACAGGCGCAGGTTGTGCGTGCTGCGGCTGCCGGTGAACAGCTCGAAGCGCCGCACCTGGCGGCAGGCCAGCTCGATCGAGCGCAGCAGTTGCGAGCCGATGCCCTGGTGCTGGAAGGCCGGGTGCACGATCAGCCGCCCGATGGCGCAGGTGTCGCCTTCAAGGCGGCCACGCACCGAGCCCACGATGCGTTCGCCCGACACGGCCTTGAGCACCACGCTGCGCGCGAACTCGCTGCGCAGGCCTTCGAGCGTCTGGGTCAGCGGGGCCAGCGTCCAGTCGTTGTAGACGCGGGCCTCCGACTGATAGGCGAGCTTCTGCAAGGCCAGGATTTCGGCGGCATCGGACAACTCGGCGCGACTAATGACGGACATGCTGATTCCCGGACGGTAGGCATGCGGCAAGCCTGGAGTAATAGCATTGATCGGAGGGGCGATTCTGTCAGGGATCAAAATGCCCGGTGCGTGCGCCGCAGCAATCGTGTGCAACCGAGCGCGGGCTCTGTGCCATGCTGATGGACGAAGCCGGCTGCCTGTACTCCCGCCGCGGGCGGGAACGAAGTCGCGGCCGTGCAGTCTCCCACCCACATGCCATACCGCAGGAGCCTTACACGATGAACCGTTTGCGCAGCTTGTCACTCGCCGCTTTGCTGGGCAGCTCGATGCTGGGCCTGGCGCCCGCAGCGCAGGCCCAGACGATGGAGGTCGTCAGCCGCCCACGCCAGCCCTACATTGAGCTGTCCGCCCAGGCCAGCCGCACCGTCGCCAACGATCTGGCGCGTGCCACCGCCTATGTGGAGATGAGCGAACCCAATGCCGCCGAGCTGGCGCGCAAGGTCAACGCCCGCGTCGCCGAGGCGCTGGCCATTGCTAAGTCGTATGCCGCCGTTAAGGTGCGCAGCGGCAGCAGCTTCACCTACCCGATCTATGCCAAGAACAACCGCACGGTCGAGAGCTGGCGCATGCGTAGCGAGATCGTGCTGGAGTCGCGCGACATTCCGGCTCTGTCCGAGCTGGCTGGCAAGCTGCAGGGCCAGGTCGCGCTAAGCCAGTTGAGCGTGGATGTGGCGCCCGAGACCGTGCGGCGCGCCGAGGACGAGGCCATGGTCGACGCGATCCGCGCTTTCGAGGCCCGCGCTGCGGTGGCCGCCAAGGCGATGGGCAAGCGTTACCGCATCGCCTACCTCAATGTCGGTGGCGTGGATGCGCGCCCGATGCCGATGATGAAAGCCGCGCGCGCCGCTCCGATGGCCATGGAGGCCGCGCCGCTGCCGGTGGAGGCCGGCGAGAGCCAGGTGAATGTGACTGTCAGTGGAGCGGTCGAGCTGCTTGACTGAGCAAAGTACCTGCGTGGCGGCGGGTAATAGTGGCGTAACGCGCGGTGCCTACAGTCGGCGTCTTTTACTTGGGCCGACCCCACGCCATGAAACTATTTCCCGCCTCACGCTTCGTCTGCGCCGTGGTGACGACATCCTTGCTGCTCGTCGCCTGTGGCGGCGATGACGACAACACGAGCAGCGCGACCTCGCAAACCGGTGCCAACCCCAGTCAGGCGGCCATACCTTACACGGTGTCGGCGGTCAGTTTCGATCTGGAAACCGACAACATGCCGGAAGCGAGCGGCGACGTCGATGACCCCGCGATCTGGGTCCATCCCGGCGACCGCAGTCGCAGCCTCGTGGTGGCGGCGGTGAAGGACGGCGGGCTGCGCGTCTACGATCTGTTGGGCAAGCCGGTACAGACCATCCTGGCCGACAAGCTGGTGCACGATCTGTCCGGCAAGAGCCGCTTCAACAACGTCGACATCGTCTACGGCTTCAAGCTGCAGGATGGCAGCAGCGTGGACCTCGCGGTGGCGACCGATCGCGGGCAGGACTTGCTGCGCGTCTGGAAGATTGATCCCAGCAGTCTCACGCAGCCGCTCGTCGACGTCACTTCTGCGACACCGTTGCGTCTCTTCCCGACCGTACCCAAGGTGGGGAGCGAGAAGGACGCGAGCAAGGACGCGACGATTGCCGTGTCGAAGCAGAACACCGGCTACGGCATCGCGCACTGGAGCGATCGCGCGACCGGCAAGCACTACGTCCTGGTGAACCAGCGCAAGCAGGCGCGGGTGATGCAGTTCGAACTCGTCGCCGAGGCCGGCGGCACGGTCAACGTGGCGGCGGTGAGCGGGCGTGACTGGCGCTTTGCCTACACCTGGCGCGGGCAGGATCTGCGCGAGGAGAGCGACGACGATGCGACGCGTGACTGGAGTCCGCAGTTCGAGGGCATGGTGGTCGACCAGCGCAATGGCATCGCCTACGCCGGGCAGGAAGACGTAGGTATCTGGCGCATCGACCTCAAAACCGGGCAGGCCGATGCGGCGCCGTTCTATGAAACGCGTGGCAGCGGTCGCGACAGTTACACCGCACCGGCGACGGTCAGCGCGCCAGCGGCGGTGATCAAGCACAGCTTCTTCAATCCGGACAGCAAGATTTCGCGTGACCTCGAAGGCCTGACCATCTACTACGGACCGAACGGCACGGGCTACCTGATCGTCTCCAGTCAGGGAGGGGCGCATGGTTCCGATGCAACCGTGGTCGATGCGCCGTATGACGACAGCTTCGTCGTCTTCAAGCTGAATGGCGCGGCGACGCCCGCCCTGAGCAGCGGATTCCGCATCAGCCAGGGACTATATGGGCAGCAGGATGGCGTGCAGGAATGCGATGGCGCCGAAGCGCTCGCGCTGCAACTGCCGGGCTATCCCTATGGGGTGTTCGTGAGCCAGGATGGCTACAACGATGATCTCGACAAGCTCAGCGACAGCACCCACCAGACCAACCTGAAGTTCACCAGTTGGGAACGCATTGCGCGCGCGCTGGGGCTGGAGATGTACACCAACTTCGATCCGCGGCAGCTCTGATCCGAGTCTGGTACGGTTTGTCGTCTGACCAAAAGCACAACCCCGGCTTCAGCCGGGGTTGTGCTGCACAGACCAATCATCCTCGATCAGGGTTTCGGATTGCTGGTACTCCAGGTGGCGAAGGTACTCAGTGTGGCTTGTGCCGTGCTGTTGTACTGCGCATAGCCGGTGAGGCGCTCGGACGACACCGAGGCGGTGGAGCCGAAGATCAGGCCGTACACGCTGCTCGCGCTGCCATGGCGGTCGGCGAAATCGCCAAACAGCATGCGGGCGCGGGCGCCCAGCGTCGAAGCGGCTGGGTCATAGACGCCCAGATCATAGAAGCGCGCCCAGGCGTTCTTCGTGCTGCTGTCGGACAGTACGCCATTGCTCCAGCTCTTGCCCGTGATCTGCGATGCCTTGAAGAAGTCGGCTGCCGCGTGGACGGCGGTACGGGTGGCGGCATCCGGATTGGGCAATGACATCAGGAAGTTGACGATCTTGGCGCTCTCCTGCGAGGTCAGCGAGGCCATTTCGTAGGCACGCGCGGAGGTCGGCAGACCCGTCAGCACGTCATGCTGTTGTCCCCACACCGTGCGCTTGCCATTGACGACGACCTGATGGTCGAGCAGCCAGGTGATTCCCCGGCCGGCAGCGGTCGCGGCCTTGTTGCGCAGCGTGGTGTCGATGAAGGCGAAGTCACTGTTGGCGCTGGTACCGATCTCGCGCAGCAGCTTGATCAGGTTCAGCATCGCGTCATCGTTGAGGGTGACCGCGTCGTGGTAGGCGCTACCCGAGACCGGATAGTTCTGCGGCCAGCCATAGTTCGGGTACTGCGCGTTGAGGATGGCGTTCAGGCCCTTCACGATCGACGCCTGGAAGCTTGCGCGGTCGGTGCTTTGTGCGGCTTGCACCTTGGCCAGATAACGGATCTCGGTCACTGTGGCGCCATTGTCGAAGGTACCGACGTAGTTCCAGTTCGTGCTGCCTGATCCGTTCGGATCGATGTTGGCACCGATCCAGGATTGACCACGCGCACGCACGGTCCCGGTACGGGCCATGTTCTTGCCCCAGGCCCCCGAGGGCACCTGGAAACTGACGATCTCGCGTGCAATCGCCAGTGCGGTGCTGGAGGCGTAGTAGGACGCGCTCTCGGCCAGAGGCATCGTGTCCGGGCCCTTGGAGTCCGAGCCGCGAGCGGCTGGCACCGATGACAGTCCATTGCGTTCGGCCTTCAGCGCGGCCTTGTCGGCGTTGCGTGCCGCATTCGAGTTGCTCAGATAGGTCGTGAATGCACTCTTCAGCGCACCCGCTTCGGCATCGATGCGAGCCTGTGTCAGTGGCTTGGCTTGTACGTTCTGACGGAGATAGTCCGTGCAACTGGTGACGCAGGCACCATCATTGCCGCCACTGGAACTGCTGGATGAGGAACTGGACGAGGAACTGCTGCTGGAACTCGAGGACGATGAGCTGCTGCTCGACGATGAGGATGAGCTCGATGAGGAACTGGACGAGCTGCTGCTGGAAGAGCTCGTGCCGGTCGGGATCGAACATTCATTCACGCCACCGGCGATCTTGCCGCCGAAGGTGGCCTCGTTGCAGACGAAACTGCCGCTCAACACTTTGTAGATGAACTGGTCAGCGCGTCCGAAGGCGACATTCGTCGAGGCGGCCACGCTGCATGTTGCCCCCTCTTTGCAGATAGTCACATAGCCGCTGGGCCGGTTGGCGGCATGTGCGCCGCCCGCGACTGCGAGCAGGAGCATGCCGGTCCAGATGTTCTGGTAACGCATAGAGTGTCTCCAAGTCTGGGTGCGGAGGCTGCCAGATCGTGGAAAGACCGCCGGAACCCTGTTTTATGTGTGATCTGGTGGGGACGACATATATACGGGCGCGCTGTGGCTGATCGCATGTTGCGCATGCGATGGCTGTTCGCCAGCGCGCGGTTTCACGCCGCTCCATCCGGTTCAAGTGCGCGCCCATGCCTCGTCGGTGCAGGACAACGAACTTGCACCAGGATGTTAGTTCGATCGGCGAAGAATGCTAGCGACTATGTCTCACCGTCTGACAACTGGTGTGGTTGGGCGTGGAGAAGGGGGATCAGGCCGCCGTGCAGCAAGCTTTTCCAGTCGCCGAGCCGCAGAGGCCTCAGTCTGGCGGCGTACCATCGCGCGGCCATAGCAGCCACAGCCGCCCTTGCTGGCGCATGCGGCCGGCTTGCGCGCCGGCCTCGGCGCCGAAGCCCCAGAAGAAGTCGGCCCGCACGCGGCCACGGATCGCCCCGCCGGTGTCCTGCGCCATCACGAGGCGCTGGATCGGCTTGCCGTCGGGCATGGCGAAGCTGATGAAGACCGGTGCGCCGAGCGGAATGGTCCGGGTGTCGATGGCGATCGCGCGGCCGGCGGCCAGCGGCACGCCCAGCGAGCCCTTGGGCCCCTCGCCGGTGGTGGCCTCCTCGCGGAAGAACACATAGCTCGGGTTGGCGTTGAGCAGTTCCGACAGGCGCTGCGGATTGGCCCGCGCCCAGGCCTGGATGCCTTGCATGCTGGCCTGTTCCAGCTTGATCTCGCCGCGGTCGATCAGGTAACGCCCGATCGACTTGTAGGGGTGGCCGTTCTGGTCGGCATAGGCCAGGCGCACGCGCGTGCCGTCCGACAGCTCGGCCTGGCCCGAGCCCTGTACCTGCATGAAGAACAGCTCGATGGGGTCGGCCGCCCAGGCCAGCACCTTGGCCGGGAAGCGCTCGCCCTGCGCCTCGATCTGCGCGCGCGACCAGTAGGGCAGGACCTTGCGCCCGTCGAGGCGGCCGCGCAGGCGCATCGTCTTGGTTTCCGGATAGACCTCGCCGAGGTCCAGGTTCAGCATGTCCTCCGGCACGCCATGGATCGGCGTCGCAAAGCGCGCGCTCTTCCAGCGGCTGGCGCGGATCAGCGGCTCGTAGTAGCCGGTGATCAGCCCTTCCTCGCTGGCGTTCTCATTGACCACCCGCCAAGGCTGCAACTGCGTCTCCATGAACGCGCGGATCTCGCGCGTCGCGGGCTTGCTGCCCAGCGCACGCGCGGCCTCGCAGACCGGGCCCCAGGCCGCCACCATCGCGGGCTGGCGGATCGCCGCGCAACTGGCCAGCAGGCCGGGCCAGGCGGCGGCCAGCTCATCCTTCTCCCAGCCGGGCAGCAGGCTCCAGTCGGCGGCGATGAAGGCGGGGGCCGGCGGGGTGTCGGGCGCCTTGGCAGGCTCGGTGGGCGGGCACTGCGGGGCCGGCGCCACCGGTGGGCACAGCAGTGGCGGGCTGGTGGGGGCCACCGGCTCGGGCGGCGTGGGCGGGGTGGCGCAGGCGGCGAGCAGGGCGGTCAGGAGTGTTGGCAGGAGTGTTGGCAGGTGAGTGGCCAGGAGGGCGCTGAGGCGTGACTTCATCGGGGCGTCGGGCAAGGCATGGTCGGCTGGAGTGCGCGACTATACTAGCCTCCCTGTCTTCCTCCCGAGCATGTCCCATGTGGCTGATCTTCCTTGAGGCCGGCATTGCGCTGTGCCTGTTGCTGCTGATCGTGTGGTCGACCTGGCCCAAGCAGAAGAAACCGATCCCCCTGCGCCATCCGCCCGAGGCCGCCAAGCAGGACAAGACCGCCCCACAAGACCCGGAGCAAGAGCATGAGCAGCGCTGATCTCGAACGATTCCTGCAACGTGCCGAACACCTGATGGCGCGCTTCGAGGCGAGCCTGCCGCCGGCGCCGCCCGCACCCGACTGGAGTGCCCTGGCCCATCGCTGGCGCACCCACCAGGGGCGTGGCTGGCTGGAGGCCTTGCATGGCCTGCAGCCGATCCGCCTGGCGGACCTGCAGGACATCGACAGTCAGAAAGAACGCGTGGATGCCAACACGCGCCAGTTCGTCGCCGGGCGCAGCGCCAACAACGTGCTGCTGACCGGCGCGCGCGGCACCGGCAAGAGTTCGCTGGTACGCGCGGTGCTGACCGAGTATGCCGATCAGGGGCTGCGCGTGATCGAGGTCGACAAGACCGATCTGGTCGATTTGCCACACATCGTCGACCTGATCCGGGCGCGCCCGGAGCGCTTCATCCTGTTCTGCGACGACCTGTCCTTCGAGGACGGCGAGCCCGGCTACAAGGCGCTCAAGAGCGTGCTCGATGGCAGCTTCGCGGCGGTCCCGGCGAATGTGCTGATCTATGCCACCAGCAATCGTCGCCACCTGATGCCGGAGTACTTTTCAGAGAACCTGCAGACGACGCATGGCGATGGCGAGCTGCATCCGGGCGAGGCGGTGGAAGAGAAAGTTTCGCTGTCTGACCGCTTTGGCCTGTGGGTCAGTTTCTACAGCTTCAACCAGGAGGAATACCTGCAGATCGCACGCCACTGGTTGGAGCAGTTCGGTGTCGACTGCAGCGAGTGGGCGCCGATCCGCCAGGAGGCGCTGCAGTGGTCGCTGATGCGCGCCTCGCGCAGTGGCCGCGTGGCCTGGCAGTTCGCCCGTGACTACGCGGGGCGCTTCACTGCCGACTGAAGAAGTCCCAGGCCATCTCGGTGGCCTTGAAGGGGCTGGTCGAGGCCTGGCCGCCGCGCGGCTTGACGCCACCGGGCCATGAGTGCCCCCCGGTTTCGCTGACGCACAGGCGCACTTCCGCGCCGTCACGGCAGCCGCTGTAGGCCTCGCAGTAAGCGCCGGGCAGGTCCAGCACGCGGCGTGGCGTGGGCTGGCAGGCGTTGAGCCCGACCCACTTGGCGATGCTCGCCGGCACCGAGACGAAATCCGCCACCTGGGGTGAGTCACGTCCGCTGCCGCCGTTGAACAGGACCATCTGGTCGTCGCGCGCGTGGATGTGCAGCACGGATACCCCGCGCCCCGGCGCGCACTGGCGCGTGTTGTCGGTGCCCGCCACGGCGGCGATGGCGCGGAATGTCTCCGGCATCTCGCAGGCCAGGCGGTAGGCCATCATCGCGCCGTTCGACATGCCATCGGCAAAGATGCGGCTGCGGTCGATATTGAGCTGGCCTTGCACATGCTGGATCAGTGCGCGCACGAAGCCGACGTCATCGCTCTGCCGGTCACGCGCGGCGGCACAGCAATTGCCCGCGTTCCAGGTGGCCAGCCGCCCGCCGGGGAGGCGGCTGTAGCCGTTGGGGAACACGGCGATGAAGCCGGCCGCCTCCGCCTGGCTGATGTGGCCGTAGTAGCGGTCTTCCGCCTGGATGCGCATCGTGCCGCCCCCGCCGTGGAAGGACAGCACCAGGGGCGTCGGGCGGGTGGGCGAATAGCTGCGCGGCACGTGCACGATGAACTGGCGTGTCTGGCCCGCGTGCTGCAGGCTCAGCGTGTGGCTGCCGGGCTGGGCCAGCGGGGCGGAGTGGGCGGCGCTGCTCGACAGCAGGGCCCATAGGGCGAGGACGTGGAGAACGAGGGGCATGGATGGCTTCCCGGCAGGGCGACGCGCCTAATGTGCGATGTCGTCCTGGCGCCGGGCAAGCCCTTGTCATGAAGGCTTACATTTGCGCGGCGCTTGAAACAAAACAGGCGGGGCGCCCGATGACGCCCCGCCTGTCTGACCTGCACGAGGCAGGTGGAACCGGTATGCCGGCTTACTTCTTCTTCTTGGTCTTGGAAGCGGCAACCTTGGCCTTGAAACCGGCACCGGCGGAGAAGCGCGGCACGGTGCTGGCCGGGATCTTGATCTTTTCGCCCGTCTTCGGGTTCTTGCCTTCGCGGGCGGCGCGCGCGGCTGCCTTGAAGGTACCGAAACCGACCAGGGTCACCTGGTCGCCAGAGGCCACAGCCTCTTCAATGGTGGCGATGGTGGCTTCCAGAACGTCGGCCACGGAGGTCTTGGTTTGTTCGGTCTTGGCGGCAATCGCGGAGATCAGATCGGATTTGTTCATGTGTGGTTCCTCGTGTCGATGAATCGGCTTCGTGCCGAAACCGCAGTATAGGGGCAGGTTTGCGTGCTTGTGTGCGCCTGCAGGCCGATATCTTCTATTTTTCCTGGCCCAGCGGCCAGCCGGATCAAAAAAAAGCCCCCGCGGCGCCTGCAGCAGGGGCTTTCCCGGATTGGCCGGATGCTTCTTTACAGCTTGCCGACACCCGCGCCGGCAGTCACCTTGGCCTTGACGGCCGTGGCTGCATCCAGCGTGTAGGTGTAGACCGAGGAGGGTTGCCAGTACTTGGTGCCGGCCGTCTTCTCGTTGACGATCGCTTGGCCGCTGTAGGTGGCGAAGCCTGCCCCGGCATAGACGTCGGTGACCACGCCGTTGAACAGGTTGCCATTGTCGTAGAAGGTCGTCACGCAGTCGGTGTTGGCCCAGGGCTTGCTGGCCACGGTCGTGCACTTGGTGTAGTTGCTGGTCGAGCTCGACGCCCCGGCGAGGTGGGTGGCTGCGGGCTGGGTATCGTTGGAGGGGCTGGCCAAGAGGTCAACCACGTTGTTCTCCACGTACAGCTTGCTGGCCGTACCGGCGGTCCAGGCCACCATCCAGCCATAGTCCGGTCCGCTGCCGTCGGCATTGCTCAACTGGCCGCTGAAGTAGTTGTTGTAGACATGGATGCGGCCGAAGCGGGCGCGCGGCTGGCGTTGCTTGTTGTTCTCGTAGTAGTTGTGATGGATCGTCACGCCGTAGGCCAGGGGGCTTTCCACCAGGCTGGCCGAGTCGGTGCCGCCGATGAGGCCGGTCTTGTCGTGCTCCTTGTAGTGGTTGTACGACAGGGTCACGTAGTGCGAGCCCAGGTTCACGTCGATCAGGCCGTCATGGTGCTGGATCTTCTGCTCCGGCAACTGGGCGTTGCCGCCGAAGTCCCAGGTCGGCACCGGCGGATACTTCTTGTCGGTGTTTGTGCCATCGGACAGGGTGACGTGGTCGATCCACACATGGGTCGCGCCGGTCACCGAGATCAGGTCGTAGTTCGAGTTCCAGCGACCACCCACGCACTTGGTCGGCGCGCTGGTGGCGCAACCATTGGCCGCCGGCGTGGCGCTCACGCTGGGGAAGCTGTCGGTCGGGTCCCAGGCCGGCCAGTAGTCGAAGGAATCCTCAAACGCGATGTTGCGGATCACGATGTTGTCGGCGCCGGTGGGCAGGGCCAGGTTGCCGCGCACGATCTTGGCGGTGCTGCCCAGGCCGATGAGCGAGGTGTTGGAACCCACGCTGATGCGCACGATCTTGCCCTGATTGCCGGAGGCGCAACTGCGTGCGACTTCCAGCGGGCCGCTCAATGCGGGCGGCTTGTTGCTGACCAGGGTGGTATTCCACACATTAGGGGCATAGGCGGCCTTGTAGGCGGTCCAGAACGCGCTGGCCGTGGTGATGCTGGCATACGCGCCCGAATTGGCGGCCTGCAGCGTGGCGAGGCAGTTGTTGCGGGCGAGGTACTGGTCTTCCGTGATCGCCGTGTTGCTGGCATCGACGTTGAGGTCGACGGTACCGTTGATGTAGATGATCTTCTTCGTCTTGTCGGCGCCCGCCGCGCTGGTGAAGCTGCCATCGGCGGCGATCACCGCATCGGGGTACAGGGCCTGGATCAATTGGCTGCGGTTGCTCACCGTATAGGTGTGCGCGGCATCGGCGCCGTCGCCACCCGTGGTGCCGGTGCCTCCCAGGTTGTTGGTGCCAGTCGCGGCCCAGCCGTCCGCGCCCAGCGAGGACACGGATTTGCCGCCGCTGCTGGACGAGGAGGAAGAAGAGGTGGACGCAACGGTGTCGTCGTTGCCACTGCCGCCGCAGGCGGTGAGGATGCCGGCCACGGTCAGTGCAGCCAGCAGGGATAGGTTATGAGCTTTCATGCTTGTCTCCGGAGTACAGGTGCCGGCTTCACCCAGCGGTGGCCGGCGAGGCTGCAATGTAGTCCCGTTGCAGGGCGTTTCGGCGCCCGAAGTGGGCTGCCGTCATGCGCACGGACTGTGCACTCCGAGTGCACGATCAACCGGGTCAAGGTGAGAGACAAGGCGCGAAAATGCTTTTTTGCGGGGGCTGAGTCGCTTGCTGCAGTGGGTTTGTTATCGCTAACATTAAATTCTGCAAAATCATGTCAATGGCAAACCGCTCGCGCTAGCGTGCACCGCGTTCGTTGCCACAAGCATTTCCTGCCAACTGGCGTGAGCTTGTATCGTCGGCAGGCATTGCGTGGCGCGGAATTCGATTCGCATAACAAGGCAGGAGACAGCAATGAAGAAGGTGTTTGGTGTGGGGCGCCCCCTGGCGCTCCTCGGGTGTGCCGTACTCGCGGCATGTGGCGGTAGCGGCAACGACGACACCCCGGCGACGCCTGCCAGCGTAGCCGACAGTGCGCCCTGTGCGGCCAGCGTGGCCGTGGCACAAGGGACCAGTACAGCGCCGGGAGGCCTGTGTGTGCCGACCCTGGCCTATGACGACAGCAGCATCTCGCTGGTGTGGCAAAAGCCGGCCAGCTATGCCGACGTAGTGGATTACCGCGTCTTCCAGGACGGCAAGCTGCTCGGCCTGGCAAGCGCCAACAACACGGCGAACTCCCCGGCCAAGCCCTACATCGATCAGTTCTACAAGGACGATACGGCCGGCTTCCACGTCAAGCTGCAGTTCCACAACTTCCTGGTCAAAGGCCTGGTGCCCGGTACCCAGTACCGCTTCACCGTGCGTGCCGTGATGAAGGATGGCAGCGAGTCGGCCGACAGCAATGTCGTCCTGCAGACCACCGCGCCGGGCTTCGCCAAGGTCGTCGATGTGTCGACCAAGACCACCGTGGGCGACATCACCGACGCCACCGCGATCAGCGCCAACACGGCGGCGATCCAGCAGGCCATCGACGACTGCGCGGCCGGCTCCACCTCGGCCTATGGCTGCAAGGTGTTGTTCCCGAGCGGCAAGATCATTGTGACCGGGGCGCTCTTTCTCAAGAGCAACATGACGCTGGAGATCGCCGAGGGCGGCACGCTCAAGGGCTCGCCTTATACGGCTGACTACCCGCTCAGCAAGGGTTACCAGCTCTACAGCTACGAGACCAACGTCACCGACGATCGCCGTCCGCCTTCGCTGCTGAACCTGCTCAACCCGAAGCACATGAACGGCACGCGCGCCGAGCGCACCGGTTACGACGAGACGCGCGGTGTATTTACCAACGTGCGCGTGGTCGGCAAGGGCCTGCTCGACTGCAATGGCTGGAACCGCCTGGCGAGCGATGTGATCGACGAGAGCGGGACCAGCCTGCCGCAGTACGCGGCGGGGAGTGGCGGCACGATTGCCGGTTTTGCCACCGGCATCCTGGCCAAGAGTCAGATGGAGGCGGCCCTGGCCGAGTACGGCATCAGCAGTGCCAACGAGGCGGCCAAGAAGAGCGACATCAGCAATCTCTACAGCAACCGCCGCTCCAGCGTCACCACCTTCCGGGGCGTCAAGAACATGTACTTCGGCGGGCTCACCATCCGCAATCCGGCTTATCACGGCGTCATGTTCATCGAATCCGACAACGTGGTGTTCGCCAATACGGTCAACCAGACCTTCGACGTCAACAATGGCGACGGCGTGGAGTTCGGCAACACCAATGGCGGCTGGGTGTACAACAACTTCTTCGACACCGGCGATGACAACGTGAACTTCGCTGCCGGCCAGGGCAAGGACTACGAGACGGCAGTGCCCTCGGCCAACGTGTGGGTGTTCAACAACTACATGCGTGAAGGGCATGGCGTGCTGGCCCTGGGCAGCCATACCGGCGCCTGGATCCAGGACATCCTGGCCGAGGACAACGTGGCCTACCTCACCGACAACGGCCTGCGCATGAAGAGCACGCCGGCCACCGGGGGCGGCGCGCGGCGCATCACCTTCCGCGACAACGCGATGCGCAGTGTCGGTGCGCGCACCGTGGTCAGCACCGCGGGCGGCAAGAGCTTCACCGACGGTGGCGGCAATGGCAACGCCTTCATCTTCACTCTGAGCTACAGCGCCGGTTCCAACGTGTTCCCCAACGCCAGCGCATCGGCGCAGTTCCGCGACATCCTGGTCAAGAACGTGACGCTCGACAACGTCGACGCCACCAAGGGCGGCGTGTCGATCCAGGTGGATGCCTATGCCGGGACCGACACCACCCTGGGCTACCCGGAGACCTTCCATGAGAACCTCGTGTTCGACACGGTGAAGATCAAGGACGCCAAGGCGACCAGCATCTCGCGCCTCAAGGGCAGCACCTTCAAGGACGTCACGGTGACGGTCGGTGGCGCGACGCCGGCCACCACGTGGTGGGTCTTCAAGGACAGCAATCCGGGCAACAGCTACACCAAGGTGTCCCCCGTGCCAGCCAACTGAGCGTCGGGCCGGACCGGAAAACGCCGCCTGCGGGCGGCGTTTTTCTTGTGCCCTGCCACAATGGAGAAGGGCCCGGCGGGGCCGCGTATCATCGCGCGCAGACAAAGCGGCCGCGCGGACGGCCGGCACAGGAGCGAGGAGGGGTGATGGCACGTTGGGGGCACAGCGTCTCGGTGAAGGATGTGGCGCGCGCGGCAGGGGTGTCGACCCAGACGGTGTCGCGCGTGGTCAACCAGTCCTCGGCCGTGGCGCCAGAGACGCGCCAGCGTGTCGAAGAGGCCATCGCCCGTCTCGGCTACCGGCGCAACGAACTGGCGCGCAACCTGATCCAGGGGCGCACGCGCACCCTGGGCCTGGTGTTTACCGGGCGCGACCACCTGGGCGGCAGCAACATCAACAGCGGCATCACGGCGGAGGCCGAGGCGCTCGGCTACGCCCTGCTGCTGCGTGAGCGCCATGCCGATGACAACCTGTCGCAGGAAGACTTCCTGCACAAGCTGCTGGAGCGTCGCGTGGATGGCGTGCTGTGGATGCTGTCGGAGACACGCGAGCGCTTCGCGCCCCTGCTGCAACGCCTGATGCACGAGCATGGCGTGCCGGTCGTGGCCCTGGTGCGCTCCAGTTCGGTGGGCGTGCCTTGGTCGGCCTTCGACAACTACGGCGCGGGCCTGCTTGCCACGCGCCACCTGATCGAGCAGGGTCGCCGGCGCATCGGCCACATCGCCGGCCCCGATGCCTCGTGGGATGCCCAGGAGCGGCGGCGTGGCTGGCACGATGCGCTGACGCAAGCCGGACAGCCGGCCGACGAGACCCTGCTGCATGTGGGCACCTGGCAGCCGGCGGCCGGCGAGGCGGGGCTGCATGCACTGCGGGAAAGGGTGGCCGGCCTGGATGCGGTATTCGCCGCCAACGACCGCATGGCGCAAGGCGTGCTGCTCACCGCGCACCGCCTCGGTCTGCGCATCCCGCAAGACCTCGCGGTCGTGGGCGTGGATGACGTGCGGGGTGCCGACTGGCTGCATCCGCCACTGACCACGGTGCGCCAGAACCAGGCCGAAATGGGGCGGCAGGCCGTGCGCATGCTGTCCCGCCTGGTCGAAGCACGCTTTGCCGGAGAAGCGCTGCCGCGCTTGCCCGACTACCTGCACCCGCCCGAGCTGGTGGTGCGTGAGAGCAGTTGAGGCGCGGGCCTACAGTGCCGGCAGGCGACGCCGGCGCCGCCGCCGCAGATAGCGGCCCAGGTGGTAGCGCGCTTCGGTAAGCGCCAGCGCGCCGAACATCAGCAGGGCAAAGCCGATGATGGCCTGTTGCACCCACGGCAGGCGGTACCAGCGCGTAGGCGCCTCGTCGGCGCCCGCCAGGCTGTGGGCGATCGCCAGGGGCTGCGGGTCCGTCGCGGGCGCTGCGGCCATCGGCGCCGACACTCCCAGCGCAGCGAGTTGCTGGCGCTGCAGGCTGACCAGCTCGGTCAGTTGCAGCACCGCCGCTTCAAGCGCACGCAGGCGGCCATCCCTATCTTCCAGTTGGCGTGACTGGCTGGCCAGGCTGTCCTCCAGCATCAACAGGCGTTCCTCCCGGCCTGGCGTCTCGCTGCGGCCGGGCCCGATCTGCAGGCGTGGCGGCTCGCCCGCGGCCGTGACCGGCGGGCGCGCCTCGGTGGGGGGCGGGGCGCTCGGTGGAAGCGGTTTCTCCTGGGCCGGCTCGCTGTCATCCGGCAGGCGCAGCAGCACACCGGCGCGCAGGCGGTGCGGGTCGCCCTGTTCGAAGTGCTGCGGGTTGAGCGCCAGGATCGCCGCCATCTGGCGTGCCACGCTGACGCCGGGCGGCGCACTGCGCTGTGCGATGCTGCCCAGGCTGTCGCCGGGCTGGCTCAGGTAGCTGCCGCCGCGCGACGGCGCGGGGCGGGCTGCAGCGGGCGGGGCCGTCGTCGGGGCCGGTCCCGTTGCGGGGACGGGTGCCGGACTGGCGGGGGGCAGGGCGGGGCCATCCAGCGCATAGCCGCGCACCAGCTCACCACCGGGCCAGCGCAATTCCAGCAGCACGACGGTCTGGCCGGGCGGCATGTCGCTGGTGGATTTCAGCAGGATGCGCCCCTCCTGCCCGCCGGTGCGTTCGAGGGTGGCGCCGATGCTGGCGACGAAGGGCGTGCGCGCATGGCCGGCGCGTGCATACAGCTCGGCCGGCGCGATGCGCACCGACAGTCCGCCCAGTTCTTCGCCGTCACCGTTGACCGGGACCTCGGCGAGCAGGCCGAGGCCGGCCTGCTGGTAGACGCGCAAGGGGCCCACCTCCAGGCCGAACGCGGCCGTCAGCGGGGCGAGCGAGAGCAGGGCAAGCAACAGATGGCGAGCGGGCGTGCGATGAGCCATGGGGGCGTGGCCGGGTTGGCAGAGGCGCATAGCTTACGCTGCACGCCCGGCCCCTGTGGCGGGGGGATTTCCCGCTGCCGTGGACTATTCCCTGCTGGCCGTCCTGGCCTGCGCCTTGCGGCGCTTGCGTTCGGCCCGTCGCTCGCGGCGGCGTTTTTCTTCGATGCGTTCCTGCACCAGGGTGTAGACCAGGGCGCTGAAGCTCAACAGGGCCAGCACCACCACGCCAAGCTGCACGGCGGGCTGGCGGTACCAGGCGCGGGCAGGCGGAGGGCGGCGATCTTCCACCAGTGGGCCGGCGCTGCTGGGCGTCGCGGTCAGCAAGCCTTGCACCTGGGTCAGCTCGGGCTGGGTCGGCTGCGCCAGCGGGGCGGAGGCTGCACCGCCGCGGACGGCGTCGAGCTGCGTCTGCTGCAGGCGGATCAACTGGTTGAGCTGGGTCACCATCTCCTCCAGCTCGCGCAGGCGCTCGTCGCGCTCCGCGAGCATGCGTGCGTTGCTGGCGACCTCTTCCTCCAGCGCCGCGAGGCGGTGTTGCGGCCGGCCGCGCTCGCTGCCCTCGGCGATCGTCAGACGCGCCTTCTCGCGCGGCGCTGCCTCATCGCCCGGTGCATTGCGGATGCGCCCCTTGGCGTGGCGCTCCACGTTCTCGGGTTGGGCCGGGGCGGCCGCGGCGGCACGCGCGATGTCGCTGCGTTGGGCGCTGAGCTGGCGCGACGCCTGGATCAACACTTCCTGGGCGGCCGTCTCGCTGCGCTGGCGCGCCTCTTCGGTGCTGGGCATGCGCAGCGTCGCGCCGGCGCGCAAGCGGTTCGGGTCGCCGCCTGCGAAGTGTTGCGGGTTGAGGCTGTAGATCGCGGCCATGCGCTGCTGCACGCTGGTGCCCGCGATCTCTTCGTTGCGGGCGATGCTGTGCAGGGTATCGCCTTCCTGCGTGAGGTACTGGCCGGCCTCGCTTGCCGCCGCCGCGGGAGCGGCCGCCACCGGCGGCGTGTTGGCGGCAGGTGCGGCGGGCGCCGGTTGCACGGGCGGCTGAGGTGCCGGTGCCTGCGTGACTTGCGGCGCGGGTGCGGCGGCGACCATGGGCAGGTTGGGCGGCGCATCCAGCGCGAAGCGATAGCCGCGCACCAGGCCACCCCCCGGCCAGCGCAGGTCGACCAGCAGTGTCGAGCTGCCCTCCGGCACCGGCTCATTGCTGCGTACCAGGATGACTGCGCGGTCCTGCGCGCGGCGCTCGACCACCAGGTTGAGCCGGCTCGCCAAGCGGGAGAACGGCAACTGCGCGCCGGCGTACAACTCGGCGGCGGCGGCGCGTGCGCTCAGATCACTCAACTCGATGGAGCTGCCGCTGACCCAGATCTCCGCCACCAGCGGTTGGCCGCTGTGGCTGCTCACCTGCAGCGGGCCGACCTCCAGCGCCTGGCCGGCCAGCGGCGCCAGGAGCAGGCCCAGTCGGGCGGCGAGGAGGGAGAGGCGAGGGCTGCGCATGAGCATCCGTCTTTCGGGCTGAACCAAGGGAGCTTACGTCGTCGTTCGCGTGGGCGAACTGCCGACCGTCAGACCGCGCCTCGCGTACGGCAAGCCAGACAAGACCGGCTGCGAAGGCGCTGTTTCTGGTGATTCTAGCGGATCGTGTTTCAGGCGCATGACACGGTGCAGCGTGATCCATCCCGCCCGTGGCCGTTGATCGGAGGTCAAACGTATTACATCGGCAACCAGCTTCGGCGTCTTGCTGCGTCGCATATACATAAGCAGATGGCATACGGGTGACGACAGGTGGCAAAGCACAAACCCGACCCATTTCAGGCAGACATCAGAATCAATGACAGGAGATAGTCGATGAACAAGGTATTACGAACCGCGCTGAGCCTCGCGCTCGGCACGGCGGTACTGGCGCTGGCCTCGCCCGGCGCCCTGGCCTACAGCGTCGATGACGCGGGCAGGCTGCTCGACTCGGCGGGCAAGGAAGTGCGCCTGTCGGGGGTGAACTGGTTTGGCTTCGAGACCACCGAGGCGACGCCGCACGGCTTGTGGAGCGTGAACTGGAAGGACAGCATTGCGCAGATGAAGACCGCCGGCTTCAATGCGGTGCGCCTGCCCTTCTGCCCGCGGACCCTGCAGGGTGTAGCCCCCAACAGCATCAACTACAGCGCCAACCCAGACCTCGCCGGGCTGAACTCGCTGCAGTTGCTCGACAAGATCGTGCAGCATCTGTCGGACCAGGGCTTCTACATCCTGCTCGACCACCATCGGCCGGACTGCAACGCGATCTCGGAGCTGTGGACCACCTCCAGCTACAGCGAGACGCAGTGGATCAATGACCTGAAGTTCGTGGCGAACCGCTACAAGGGCGTCAAGGGTCTCATCGGCATCGACCTCAAGAACGAGCCGCACGGTGCCGCCACCTGGGGTGCCGGCAATGCCGCCACCGACTGGAACAGCGCTGCCGAGCGCGCCGCTGCCGCCGTGTTGGCGAGTGCGCCCGACGTGCTGATCTTCGTCGAGGGCGTGGGCGCGCAGGCGAACAATGCCTGTTCGGATCATCGTGGCTACTTCTGGGGCGAGAACATCACCCCGATCAAGTGCACGCCGCTGAACATTCCGCGCAATCGCCTGGTGCTGTCGCCGCACGTGTATGGGCCGGACGTCTTCAATCAGACCTACTTCTCGGATGCCAGCTTCCCCAGCAACATGCCGGAAATCTGGGACGCGCACTTCGGCTTCGCCGCCAAGCTGAACTACCCGGTCGTGCTGGGCGAGTTCGGTGGCAAGTACGGCAAGGGCGACCCCAAGGACAAGATCTGGCAGGACAAGCTCGTCGACTACCTGATCGAGCGCCGCATGACCAACTTCTTCTACTGGTCGTGGAACCCCAACAGCGGCGACACCGGCGGCGTGCTGCTGGATGACTGGAAGACGCTGGACAGTGGCAAGCTCGCGCTGCTCAAGCGCCTGATGGCGGTCAATGGCTCGACCAGCTCGTCCTCGTCGAGCTCTTCCTCGTCTTCCAGCTCGTCCTCGGGTTCTTCGTCCGGTTCGTCTTCCAGCTCCTCCAGCTCGGGTGGCGCCAGCGCGTCGTCCAGCTCCTCGGGCTCCAGCTCGGGTGGTGTGTCCAGCGGCAACGCGACGGCCAGCTACAAGATCAACAATGATTGGGGCGCCGGCTTCTGCGGCGACATCACGATCAGCAACCCGACCACGGTGTCGATCAATGGCTGGAGTGCACAGCTCACCCTGCTCAACGCCAAGGTCAATCAACTGTGGAATGCCAACTGGATACAGACCGGCGACACGGTGGTGCTGACCCCGGTGGGCTACAACCGCATCCTGTCGGCCAACACATCGCTGGGCTCGATCGGCTTCTGTGCCACGCGCAGCAGCACGAGCGGTTCGTCCAGCTCCTCGTCGTCTTCCTCCTCCAGCTCGTCGTCGAGCAGTTCTTCTTCGTCCTCGTCTTCCAGCTCCAGCAGCAGTTCGTCGAGCAGCAGCTCCTCGTCCAGCGGTGGCGCGGTGGGTGGCTCGTCGAGCAGCTCCTCGTCGTCCAGCGGCGGTGCGGCTTTGCTGCCGGCGGTGCTGACTTCGAAGACCAATAACGACTGGGGGACTGGCTACTGCGCGGATGTGACGGTCAGCAACCCGAACAGTGCGAACCTGAGCTGGACCGGCACGCTGAGCATCAATGGTCAGGTGACGCAGTTGTGGAATGGCACCTGGTCGCAGTCGGGCAACACGGTCACGGTCAAGGGTGCGGGCTGGAACAGCACGCTCGCCGCCAAGGCCAGCACGACCTTCGGCTACTGCGCCAACCGTAGCGGCAGCGGCTCATCGAGCAGCAGCTCCAGCTCGGGTGGCACGACCAGCTCGGGCGGCATGGGTTCGTCCAGCAGCAGTTCCTCCTCGTCGAGCAGTTCTTCGTCCAGCAGCTCGGGCGGCACGACCAGCTCCGGCGGCATGGGCTCCAGCAGCTCCTCGTCGAGCAGCAGCTCGTCCTCCAGCTCGTCGGGCGGCGGCACGTCCTCCGGGAGTGGTGTGACGGCAGGCAACCCGTTCAGTGGCGCGGCGATGTACGTCAATCCGGACTACGCCAATTCCGTGACTGGCTCGGTGAGCAAGTTGTCGGGTGCGGATGCGGTGGCGGCCGCCAAGCTCAAGAGCATTCCGACCGGGGTGTGGATCGACCGTATTGCGGCCATCGACGGTGGTGCGCTGAACGGCGGACGCCTGGGCGTCGAGGGGCATCTGCAAGCCGCGCTGGCACAGCAGCAATCCCTGGGTGGCAAGCCGATGACGATCACCTTCGTGGTCTATGACTTGCCGGATCGTGATTGCGCGGCCTCGGCCTCCAACGGCGAGCTGAAGGCAGCCAACGGTGACATGACTCGCTACAAGAGCCAGTACATTGACCGTCTGGCCACCATCTTCGGGAAGGATGCCTACAAGAGCCTGCGTATCGTGCTGGTGGTCGAGCCTGACTCGCTGCCCAACATGATCACCAACGTGGGCGTGAAGCCCAACTGTACCGCGGTGTCCCAGCGTGGCACTTATGTCGAGGGCGTGCAGTACGCGCTGCGCAAGTTCTCCGACATCAAGAACGTCTACTCGTATCTCGACATCGCCCACTCGGGCTGGCTGGGCTGGGACAACAACCGGACCGCCGCCGTGGCGAAGTATCGCGAGTGGATCGCCGGCGTGAAGAACGGTGACATGTCGGTGGTGCGTGGTTTCGTGACCAACGTGGCCAACTACACCCCGCTGGATGAGCCGAACTTCAATGGCACGGACGACATCGCGCAGCATGCGTTCTACGAGTGGAACCGCGCCGTCGATGAGCAGACCTACATCGACCGCATCCGTGGCGAGTTCCTCGCCGCGGGCTTCCCGAGCAGCATCGGCTTCATGGTCGACACCGGTCGCAATGGCTGGGGGAACAGCACACTGCGCCCGAAGGCCTGGAGCGGTAACGTCTGGACCAGCAAGATCGACCTGCGCGCCCACCGTGGCAACTGGTGTAACGTGCGCAACGCCGGTATCGGCGAACAGCCGCGCGCCACACCCGATGCGTCCCGTCCGTACATGGATGCCTACTTCTGGGTGAAGGGCCCGGGTGAGTCCGACGGTACCAGCGACAGCACGGCCACTACGCCGAATGACGAGGGCAAGCAGTTCGACGTCTTCTGCGGCAGTGGCAATGTCGACGCCCTGCAAGGTGCACCGCACGCTGGCCACTGGTTCCACGACCAGTTCGTGATGCTGGTGCGCAACAGCTACCCCTCGCTGTATGCCGGTGGCAACTCGTCTTCCAGCTCTTCTTCCAGCAGCAGTTCGTCCTCCTCCTCGAGCAGCAGCTCCAGCTCGTCGAGCGGTGGCACGACCTCGTCCAGCTCGTCGAGCTCGGGCGGCAGTTCGTCGAGCAGCAGTTCCAGCTCGGGTGGCGTGGGTTCGTCCTCCAGCAGTTCAGGCGGGACGGGTTCGAGCAGTTCGTCTTCCAGCAGCTCGTCGAGCGGCGGCTCCTCCTCCGGTAGTGGCGTGACCACGGGCAACCCGTTCAGCGGCGCCGGCATGTACGTCAATCCGGACTACGCCCGCTATGTCGATACCTCGATCGCGCAACTGCCGGCCGGCTCGGACGACGCCCTCAAGGCGACCCGCATGAAGAGCCTGCCGACCGGGGTGTGGATCGACCGTATCGCGGCCATCGACGGTGGCGCGCTGAATGCCGGTCGTCTGGGCGTGGAGGGTCACCTGCAAGCAGCCCTGGCACAGCAGCAAGCTGGGGGCGGCAAGCCGATGACGATCACCTTCGTGGTCTATGACCTGCCGGATCGTGACTGTGCGGCCTCGGCCTCCAACGGTGAGCTGAAGGCGGCGAATGGTGGCATGACGCGCTACAAGAGCGAGTACATCGACCGCCTCTACTCGATCTTCGCCAAGGAAGCCTACAAGAGCCTGCGCATCGTGCTGGTCATTGAGCCGGATTCGCTGCCCAACATGATCACCAACGTGGGCGTCAAGCCGAACTGTACCGTCGTCTCGCAGAACGGGACCTATGTGGAAGGCGTGCAATATGCCATCCGCAAGTTCTCCGACCTGAAGAACGTCTATCAGTACGTCGATATCGCTCACTCGGGTTGGCTGGGTTGGGACAACAACCGCTCGGCTGCGATTGCCAAGTATCGTGAGTGGATCAGCGGCATCAAGGGCGGCGACATGTCGGTCATCCGCGGTTTCGTGACCAACGTGGCCAACTACACCCCGCTCGATGAACCCTGGTTCGACGGTACCGCACAGATCGCGCAGCACGCGTACTACGAGTGGAACTACATGGTCGACGAGCAGAGCTACATCGACAAGCTGCGTAACGAGTTCGTGGCGGCTGGTTTCCCGAGCTCGCTGGGCTTCATGGTCGACACCGGTCGTAACGGCTGGGGCAGCGCTGCACGCCCCACCGGTTGGACGGGTGATGTGTGGTCCAGCAAGATCGACCGCCGTGCCCACCGTGGCAACTGGTGCAACCCGCGCAACGCCGGTGTCGGTGCCCGCCCGGGCGCCAGCCCTGACGCCGCGCGTCCGTATCTGGATGCGTACTTCTGGGTCAAGGGTCCGGGTGAGTCAGACGGCACCAGCGACAGCAGCGCCACCTCGCCGAATGACGAAGGCAAGCAGTTCGACGTCTTCTGCGGCAGCGGCAATGTCGACGCCCTGCAAGGCGCACCGCACGCCGGTCACTGGTTCCACGACCAGTTCATGATGCTGATCCGCAACGCCTCGCCGGCGCTGTAAGCAGACTAGGTAGTCAGCAAGAAGAAGGGGGAGGCGACTTGGTCGCCTCCCCCTTCTTTCCTTCCTCAGGCGCGGCGAATGCCTTGCCTGCGGGTTTCTTAGATCACACCGGCGCCATGCGCCTGCTGATCGGCCCAGTAGGAGGAGCGCACCATGGGGCCGCAGGCGGCGTTCTTGAAGCCCATCTTGTAGGCCTCGGTCTCGAACATCTTGAAGGTGTCCGGGTGGACGTAGCGCAGCACCGGCAGGTGACCGCCCGAGGGCTGCAGGTACTGGCCGATGGTGAGCATGTCGACGTTGTGCGCGCGCAGGTCGCGCATGACTTCGAGGATCTCTTCGTCGGTCTCGCCCAGGCCCAGCATCAGGCCACTCTTGGTCGGCACATTGGGGTGCATGGCCTTGAAGTCCTTGAGCAGTTGCAGCGAGTAGGCGTAGTCGGAGCCGGGGCGGGCGGCCTTGTAGAGGCGCGGCACCGTTTCCAGGTTGTGGTTCATCACGTCGGGCGGCGCGTCGTTGAAGATTTTCAGCGCGATCTCGGCGCGCCCGCGGAAGTCCGGCACCAGCACTTCGATCTGGGTCTGCGGGCTGGCGGCGCGGGTCTCGCGGATGCAGTCGACGAAGTGCTGGGCGCCACCGTCGCGCAGGTCGTCGCGGTCCACCGAGGTGATGACAACGTACTTGAGGCGCATGGCGGCGATGGTCTTGGCGAGGTCGCGCGGCTCGTCCGGGTTGAGCGGGTCGGGACGGCCGTGGCCGACGTCGCAGAAGGGGCAACGGCGGGTGCAGATGTCGCCCATGATCATGAAGGTGGCCGTGCCCTTGCCGAAGCATTCGTGGATGTTGGGGCAGGAGGCTTCCTCGCACACGGTGTGCAGCTTGTGGTCGCGCAGCGTGTCCTTGATCTCGTTGAAGCGCGCGGTCTCCTCGGCGGTGCCGAGCTTGATGCGGATCCACTCCGGCTTGCGCAGCTTTTCGGCCGGCACGATCTTGATCGGGATGCGCGCCGTCTTGAGTTCGCCGCGTTGCTTCTTGACCTGTTCTTCCATCACACGTTTTCCTGTGTTTGCAGGCAGCCGGCCTGCAGCGGGTAGTGTTCGTCCAGCAGGCGGCCAAGCGCCGTCGCCAGCCTGTCCAGCGCGTCTTCCACGCTGGTGCGCACGCCCAGTTCGCTGAGCTGGGTGGTGCGCAGCCCTTCGTAGCCGCAGGGGTTGATGCGGGTGAAGGGCGCCAGGTCCATGTCCACGTTGAGTGCCAGGCCGTGGTAGCTGCAGCCGCGGCTGATCTTGAGGCCCAGCGCCGCCACCTTGGCGTCATCGACGTAGACGCCCGGGGCGCCCTCGCGCCGTTCGCCGGCGATGCCCCACTGCGCTAGCACGTCGATCAGGGCCTGTTCCATCAGGCGCACCAGCTCGCGTACCTTGAGGTTGCGCCGGGCGAGGTCGATGAGGATGTAGACCGTGGCCTGGCCCGGCCCGTGGTAGGTGATCTGGCCGCCACGGTCGATCTTGACCACAGGCACATCGCTCGCCTGCAGCAGGTGTTCCTCCTTGCCGGCCAGGCCCAGTGTATAGACCGGAGGGTGCTGCAACAACCACAACTCGTCCGGGGTTTCCGGGCCGCGCTCGGCGGTGAAGGCCTGCATCGCGCGCCAGGTGGGCGCGTAGTCGACGAGCCCCAGGTGGCGCAGGTGCAGGCTGCCGGCGCGGGTGCGCATCACAGCACGACCTTGACCATCGGGTGCCCCGACAGCTCGATGTACAGCGCGTCGAGCTGGGCCTTGGAGGTGGCGCGGATGGTGCAGGTCAGGGCCAGGTAGTTGCCGCCGCTGCTGGTGCGCATCTCCATGGTGGCGCCATCGAAGTCCGGCGCATGGCGCAGCACGACCTCCAGCACCGTCTGGGCGAAGCCGTCGTCGCGCTTGCCCATGATCTTGAGCGGGAAGTCGCAGGGGAATTCGAGCAGGGTGTCCTTGGTGTCGTCGCTCATGTCGCTCACTTGAACCACAGGCGGAAGGCGTCCCAGGTACGGCCGAACCAGCCGGCCAGGGGCACTTCCTGCAGCGCGCCGACCGGGAATTCGCCCCAGGTCTGGCCGTCGATCACGAGTTTCAGCGTGCCGACCTTGCTGCCGGCGGGTACCGGCGCGATCAGCGGCTGCTGGCTGTCGAACTGCACTTTCACGGCGGCGGCGCGGTCGCGCGGCACGGCCACGATCAGATCCTTGGCGAAGCCGGCTCCGACCTTGTCGGCCTTGCCCTTCCACACCGGCAGCTCGGCAATGCTCTGCCCGGCGGAGTAGTACTTCACCGTGTCATAGGCGGTGAAGCCGAAGTTCAGCAGCTTGAGCGACTCCTGCGCGCGCACCGAGTCGGAGGGCGTGCCCAGCACCACCGAGATCACGCGGCGCGGGCCGCGTTGGGCAGTGGACACCAGGCACCAGCCGGCGGCGGCGGTGTGGCCGGTCTTCATGCCGTCCACGGTGGGGTCCAGCCACAGCAGGCGGTTGCGGTTGGCCTGCTTGATTTTGTTGTAGGTGTAGTCCTTCTTGGAGTAGATCGGGAAGTGCTCCGGGTAGTCGCGGATGATCGCCGCCGTGAGCACGGCCAGGTCGCGCGGCGTGGTGTAGTGGCCCGGTTCGGTGAGGCCGGCCACGTTCTTGAACGCGGTGTTGGCAAGGCCCAGGCGCTGCGCTTCGCGGTTCATCATGGCGACGAAGTTCTCGACCGTGCCGCCGACCAGCTCGGCCAGTGCCACGCAGGCGTCGTTGCCGGACTGGATGATCATGCCGTGCAGCAGCTCTTCGACGCTGACCGGCACCTTGGGGTCGAGGAACATCACCGATTCCTCGCGCGAGCGGGCCACCTTGTAGACGCGCTCCGAGATCATCACCTTCTGGTTCAGCGAGATGGTGCCGCGCTTGAGCGCGCCGAAAGCCACGTAGGCGGTCATCAGCTTGGTCAGCGAGGCCGGCTCGGAGCGCTGGTCGGCGTTGTGCGAAGCCAGCACCTGCTGGCTGGTGGCGTCGTAGAGCAGCCAGGCCTTGGCATCTAGGGTGGGGGCGACCGGGGCTTGTGCGAAAACGGTGGCGTGCAGGGCCGACAGGCCCAGCAGGGCGGCGAACAGGAGTTTTTTCATTCTGGCTGAGACTTTCAGGGGGCAGACATTATAAGACGCGGACCCGCCGCTGGCTCCGTGAAGCCTGTCGGGCCGGAGCAGGACAGACCGCTGGCGGCGCAGCGGGTTCCCGCTCAATGCCGGGCGTCGAAGAAACCGCTGGCGGTGAGCTGGCGCTCCAGCGCCTGCAGGGCTGGCAGGGCGTGCTGGTTGAGGCCCACGGCAGGCAGGCCGGCGGGCACCTGGGCCTCGCTGAGGTTGATGCGGATCAGCGGGCGCCCCAGTGACTCGGCCACCCAGCGCACGGTCGGGATGTGGGTGCCGGCGCCCAGTTCGATCACCACCGGCGCCTGGACGCTGGCCAGCCAGGCCTCCAGGCGCTGGTGCTGGGCGCGGCTGCGCGACATGATCCAGTCGGCGTCGCCGAACATCAGCACGTTGGGCCGCGCCAGCGCCCCGCAAGCCTCGCAGCGCGGCAAGGGGCCTACCAGGCGGCAGGCCGCCTCGTCCACCTGTGGCTCGAACTCGTCGGCCGGCCAGATGCTGACGCCGCAGGGCTGGCTGCACTGCAGGTGATGCAGGGAGCCGTGGCATTCGCACACCGTGTCCGGGTCGAAGCCGGCGCGCTGGAACTGGCCGTCCACGTTGCTGGTGAAGACGAAGGCGCCGCGGGCCAGGCGGGCGGCGATGCGCAGCAGGATGGCAAAGCCGGGGTGCGGTGCGGTGGCGCGGTACAGGCGCAGGCGGTGGCCGTAGAAGCCCCAGGCCAGGCGTGGCCAGCGGGCGAAGGCGTCGGGGTTGGCAATGCTCTCGAAGTCGATCTTCGCCTCGCCCAGGGCCGGGTAGGTGCGCCAGAAGCCGTCGGTGCCGCGGAAGGCGGGCAGGCCGGAGTCGACGCCCATGCCCGCGCCGGCGCAGACCAGCAGGCCGTCGGCCCGACCGATCCAGTCGCTTGCTTTCTGCAGCAGGGATTCGCTCATGGTCGGCCCCGTGGCTTGCGGCCATTCGGGCGGTTTACCCGAGTCGTAGCCGGCGCGGTTCAAGTCTAAGCCATGGCCTGTCGATACTGGCGTGAACAATGCAAATCGGGTGGCATGCCCGGTGGCTTCGGCCCCCGCCTGTTGTGCGCCCGCGACAGCACGGACCCTCGGGAAAGCCGGCATGGCCGGATGGTGCGCGAAGAGGCACAGTGCGGGGCCATGCCCGGCCATGGCCGCGGCGTGCCTGTCGGCCCAAGGAGGTGAGACTTGGCATACCAGGACAACGCCGACGAACTCCAGTTCTTGCTGGATGACGACGAGGTCGAGCAGGGCGCCTCCCCAGGCCAGCCCTGGGCTTGGCGCGTGCTGATCGTCGATGACGATCCCGACGTGCACACCACCACCACCTTTGCCCTGCGCGGCATGCGCATCCACGGCCGCGACCTGCAGTTCCTGCACGCCTATTCGGCGCGCGAGGCCTGCGCCCTGTTCGACATCATGCGCGACATCGCCGTGGTGCTGCTCGATGTGGTGATGGAGGAGGAGGATGCCGGCCTCAAGCTGGTGGCCACCATCCGCCAGCACTACCGCATGCTCGACACCCGCATCGTGCTGCGTACCGGCCAGCCGGGCTACGCGCCGGAGCTGGAGGCGATCCGCGACTACGACATCAACGACTACAAGACCAAGTCCGAGCTCACCCGCAACAAGCTGTTCACCACGCTGACCACGGCGATCCGCTCCTACGACCAGATCCGCACCATCGACGCCAGCCGACGCGGGCTGGACATGGTGGTGCATGCCAGCGGCGAGCTGCTCGCCCTGACCGGCATGCGCAACTTCGCGGCCGGCGTCATCACCCAGCTCTCGGCCCTGCTGGGTGTCTCGCCGGAGGGCCTGATCTGCGCCCAGCGCAACCCCGACAGCGACGGCGACGGTGACGGCGACTGCATGGTGATCGCCGCGGCCGGCCGCTACGCCGACTTCATCAACCAGCCCCTGGCGCGCCTGGACCAGGCGCACATCCGCGACTGCCTGCGGCGTAGCCTGGCCAGCGGCCGCCATCTCTACGAAGCACACGGGACCTGCCTGTTCTTCGGCGCGCGCGACCGCCAGCACATGGCGGCCTACCTCGATACCCAGGCGCCGGTGGAGCCGGACATGCAGCGCCTGCTGGCCCTGTTCTGCTCCAACATTGCGATCGGGCTGGACAACACCCTGTTGTTCTCGCAACTGCACCAGCAGGCCTTCTGCGATCCCCTGACCGGCCTGCCCAACCGCCTCGACCTGACCCAGGGCCTCAACGAGCGCCTGGCCGCGCCGGACCGCATGCGCCACTCCCTGGTGCTGATCGACGTGGACAACTTCGCCGACACCAATGACGCGCTGGGCCACGAGTTCGGCGACCAGTTGCTGCGCGCGGTTGCCCAGCGCCTGCGCGAGCGCCTGGCCGAGGGCTGCCTGCTCGCCCGCGTGTCGGGCGACACCTTCGGCGTGCTGGGCCTGATCGAGCGCCTTTTGCCCAATGTCCTGTCCGGCATCTTCCGCGAACCCTTCCTCGTCGACGGGCAGGAACTGATGGTGTCGGTGACCATGGGCATCGCCCACCTCTCGGACACCGACGGCAACGGCGCCGACGCCCTGAAGGATGCCGGCCTTGCCCTGCGCCGCGCCAAGCAGCATGCGCGCGGCGAGTACAGCTTCTTCTCGCGCGACATGGCGGTCGCCATCCGCGAACGCGCGCGCCTGCTGCAGGCCTTGCGCGTGGCGCTGGAGCGGCAGCACATGTTCCTCATGTACCAACCCCTGATGTCGCTCCACGACAGCCGCGTGATCGGCCTGGAGGCCCTGCTGCGCTGGCGCGGCGAAGAGGGCGCGCTGATCGAGCCGGCGCGCTTCATCCCCATCGCCGAGCACTCCGGCATGATCGTGGGCATCGGCGAATGGGTCACCCGCATGGCCTGCTTCCAGCAGGCCGAGCTGGCCCGCCAGGGCTTCGGCGAGCTGCGCATGTCGATCAACGTATCGGTGGCGCAGTTCCGCCACCCGCGCTTCCTGACCGGGCTGCGGGCGGCGCTGGAAGACAGCGGCGCCCAGCCCGAATGCATCGAGCTGGAGATCACCGAATCGGTGGCGATGGAGGAGACCGACTTCATGCACCGCATCATCGGTGGTGTGCGCGCTTTGGGGGTGGGCATTGCGGTCGATGATTTCGGCACCGGCTTCTCCTCGCTCGCCTACCTGCAGCGCCTGCACATCGACCGCCTCAAGATCGACCGCGCCTTCGTCGCCGAGATCGCCAATGACGAACGCACGCGCCGCATTCCGGAACTGATCATCCAGCTTGGCCATCGCCTCGGCCTCAAGGTCCTGGCCGAGGGGGTGGAGACCGCGGCCCAGGCCGACACGCTGCGCGGGCTGGGCTGCGACGAAGGCCAGGGCTGGCACTGGGCACGCCCGATGGAGCCGCCGGCCCTGGTCGAATGGCTGCGCAATCCCCCGCGGCGCGACTGATTGCGGCGCCCCGGTGCTTGCTGCCACACTCCCGCCATGACCACGCCCCAAGACTCGCAGAAGAAGTCCGCGCTGGGAGGGATGACCGTCAAGCGGGCGGTCATCCTGGCCGTGTTGCTGGGCGTGCTGCTGCCCGCGCTGCTGGGCGGCGCCTACCTGACCCGCGTGCTGTTCCAGGACCGCCTCAAGCGCGAGATCCAGTACAGCCTCAATCACCAGACCGGGCTGATCGCGCTGGGCGTGCGCGAGAGTCTGTGGGCGCTGGACATCGAGACCGCCAACACCCTCGTCGACGCCATCATGCGCGACCCCTCCCTGGTCTTCGTCCAGGTGCAGGATCTCAACCACGGCGCCTTCGTCGAGCGCGAACTGGCCGAGCGCCGCGTCGGCAAGACCTACACCGCCGAGCAGGACGTGCTGTATCGCAACGAGCGCATCGGCCGCGTCCGCCTTGAACTCTCCGACGCCTCGCTGCGCGGCCAGCTTGGCCAGCAGGTCAGCCTGTTCATCACCATGCTCGCGCTGCAGGTCCTGGGCAGCGTTCTGCTGATCCTGATCGTTCTCCACCGCCGCCTCGGGCGACCTCTGCACCACCTGGCCGGCGAGGTGCGGCGCCTCGCGCGCGGGGAGCTGGAAGTCCCGATCCTGCCCCAGCGCAGCGACGAGATCGGCGAGGTCGAGACCCAGCTCGAAACCACGCGGCAGACCCTGCAGGGCTCGCTGCGCAGCCTCGAGCACAAGAACCAGGCGCTGGAGGTCGACCTGCGCGAGCGCCTGCGGGTGGAGGCCGCCTTGCGCGACCGCGAGCAGCGCCTGCGTGCGCTGGTCGAGCAGAGCCCCATCGCGGTGATCGAGTTCGACCTCGGCTGGCACGTGCTGGACTGGAACGACGCCGCGCGCCGCACCTTCGGCCTGCGCCGCGAGGAGGCCCTGGGCTGCCACCTCTCCCTCCTGTTCCCCGACGGCAAGGTGGACTTCCTTGCCGACGTGCAGCAGATCGGCACCGGCGGGCTCAGCCGCCGCTGCCGCAACGAGCGCAAGGACGGCGAACAGATCACCTGCCAGTGGCACCTGAGCCTGATCCGCGATGCCGGCGGCATTCCCCTGCGCAGCGTGTGCCTGGTCGAAGACGTCACCGAGCGCCAGCGCAGCGAGGAAGAGATCCGCCGCCTGGCCGCCGTGGTGCGCCTCACCACCAACCTCGTCGTGCTGACCGACGCCACCGGCCGGGCGGTGTGGGCCAACGATGCCTTCCGGCGCGGCGCCTCGTTCGGCGAGGACGAACTGCGCGGCCTGCCGATCCTCCGTCTGCTGGGCATTGACCAGCCCGGCGACAGCGCGGCCCGCCTGCTGACCGCGGTGCAGACCGGCGAGACCTTGAGCGGCCTGGAGCTGGCCTGTCGCCGCCGCACTGGCGAGCGTTATGACACCGTGGTCGAAGTGCAGGCCTTGCGCGGCGCCGACGGCAACCTGCTGCAATCCATCGTGGTGCTGACCGACATCACCGAGCGACGGCGCGTCAACGAGGCCTTGCGCAGCCTCGCGCGGATTGGCGGTGGGCATGAACCCGCCACCTTCCTGCAGCAACTGCTGGCCGCCATCGGGCGCGGTGCGCGCGCGAGCTGCGCCTACATCGCCGAGCATCGGCGCGGCGGCAGCGAGACCGAGGTGCTGGCGAGCTGGCGCGGCGAGATGGTCAGCACCTATACCGCTCATGGCGGCAAAGCCGGTTCGCTGGCCGAGCTGGTGGAGGCCCAGGGGGGCGTGGTAGTGGCGCAGGATGCTGCTGCCCAGCTCGACACCGCGCGTCCGCTGGTGGCCTACGAAGCGGTGGAGGCGGTCGTGGCGGTGCCGCTGTACGACGGCGCCGACTGCCTCATCGGCCATCTTGCGCTGACCTGGCACGACGACGCCCAGGGGCGCATCGAAGAGGCACAATCGCTGGCCGAGCTGGCCGCCGCACGGGCCGGTGCCGAGCTGGCCCGCCTGAAGGCGCAGGATGAGTTGCGCAACTCGGAGCAGAAGTTCTCCTCCATCTTCCAGCACTCGCCGATCCCGCTGGTCCTGATGCGCCTGGCGGACCGCAGCTACCTCGACGTCAACCCGGCCGCGCTCGACGTGTTCCGCTTCTCGCGCGAGCAGATACTGGGGCGTACCATCGAGGAGCTCCAGCTCTACGAGGATATCGAGGACCAGCGTCGCCTGCGTGAGCTGCTCGACTGGGATGGTTATGTCGACGGGGCCGACGTGCGCCTGCGCGCGGCCGATGGCAGCACGCTGGACTGCCAGGTCTACGTGCGGCGCGTCATGACCAACGAGCCCTGCGTGCTGATCGCCACCGTGGACGTCACCGAGCAGCGCGCCGCGCAGCGCCAGGTCGAACAGTTCAACGCCACCCTGGAGCAGCGCGTGGTGGAGCGCACGCGCCAACTGGAGGCGGCCAACGCCGAGCTGGCTACCGCGCTGGCGCAGTTGCAACTGACCCAGGACGAACTGGTGCGCACCGAGAAGCTGGCCGCCCTGGGCGCCCTGGTGGCCGGCGTGGCGCACGAGCTGAACACGCCGATCGGCAACAGCGTGATGGTGGCCAGCACCCTGCGCGACCAGAACAAGGGCTTCCGTCGCCAGATGGAGGCCGGGCTCAAGCGCAGCGACCTCGATCGCTTCATCGTCGAGAGCGAATCGGCGGCCGACATCATGCTGCGCAACCTGCATCGCGCGGCCGATCTGATCCAGAGCTTCAAGCAGGTGGCGGTCGACCAGACCAGCTCGCAGCGCCGCGAGTTCGACCTGGCCGAGGTGGCGCGCGAAATCGTGCTGACGCTCAATCCGGCGATCCGCAAGACGCCTTACAAGGTGGACCTGGAGATCGCGCCCGACATCCTGATGGACAGCTTCCCCGGACCCCTGGGCCAGGTCCTCACCAACCTCATCAACAACGCGCTGCTGCATGCCTTCGAGGGGCGCAGCGAGGGGCGCGTGCTGATCAGCGGGATGCTGCAGGGCGACGAAGTGGTCCTGCGTTGTCGCGATGACGGCGTGGGCATCCCCACGGCCAACCTGCGCCGCATCTTCGACCCCTTCTTCACCACCCGCATGGGGCGCGAGGGCACGGGGCTGGGGCTCAACATCGTGCACAACATCGTGACCGCGGTGCTGGGCGGCGACATCCGCGTCGACAGCGAGCTTGGCGCCGGTGCCTGCTTCACGCTGACCCTGCCGCGGGTCGCGCCCGACAAGGTCAAGGAGCCGTCGAGCTGAGGCCGGCGCGCGCCTCCGGCCGCTCCAGCCAGCGCTGCAGGATGCGGTACACGGCCACGTCCAGCCGGCGCTCGGGACGCTGCTCGCGCAGCGCGTGCAACTCTTCCTCGCTGCGCGCACTGCCCAGGTGGCACCAGTGCTCGAAGCGGTGCACCACACTCAGCTCGCCATGCGTCTCGCGGATCTCGATCGCGCCAGCGAAGGGCCAGGTGTGCTGCTTGAGCGAGGCCAGCGCGGTGGCCATGCGGGCGTCATGCTGGTCCGTCGTTTCACGGCCGGCGCACACGCCCTTGCAACCGCCCATGCTGGCGCCCATGCAGATGCCCCCGCCGAAGGACAGGCCGATGCGCTCCGAGCACAGCTTGTGCGGCCGGGCCAGCGCGGCCAGCGCGGCCTTGGCCTCGCGTTCGCCGCGGAAGCAGCCGTAAGCCTGCTCCCAGGTCGCGGGGTCGCTGTCGGCCAGGTTCTGCAGGCGCAGCACGGGCGCCTTGAGGGCCTGCGGCAGCCACATCCAGGCCCAGGCCTGTTCATCCTTGAGGCGCCAGTTGTGCAGCCGCTGCAGGCGCAGCTCCTGCAGTTGCGCATCCAGCTCGCCGGCCGCCGGCAGGCTCTCCACGTCCTTCACCTGGGCGGCCAGGCGCTTGGTCTTGGTGTCGTTGCGCTGGCCGGTGAACATGCCCAGCAACTGGGCGCGCAGATTGCGTGTGCGGCCCAGTTCCAGCACCTGGCCGGCCGCGCCATACAGCACGTAGGCGCCCGGGCCTTCGGTCATTGCCTCCAGGTCGCCGGTGGGCAGGCGCGGTGTGCGCGTGGTGGAGCCGGCGCGCTGCCAGGCACGGGTCAGCGCCTCGCTGTCATGCGCGCGGCGGGCGTCCTGCAGGAAGCGCCACACGATCTGCGCATCGTCCAGCGCGCGGTGGCGCGCGTCGATGGCGTAGCCGCCACGCTCGATCAGCGCGTCCAGGCCGTGGCGCGGGAACTGCGGGTTCAGCGCGCGCGACAGCTTGACGGTGCACAGCACCGGCGCATCCCAGGTCTGGCCAAGGCGCTCGAAGGCGCTGCGCAGGAAGCCATAGTCGAAGCGCGCGTTGTGCGCCACGAACAAGGCATCGGCCAGGCGTGCGCGCACCTCGTCGGCCAGGTCGGCGAAGCTGGGGGCGCCGGCCACCATCTCATCGGTGATGCCGATCAGTTCCTGGATGCGCTCGGGGATGGGGCGCTGCGGGTTGACCAGGCTGCTCCACTGCGCGACCAACTGCTCGCCCTCGGTGATCAGGATGGCGATCTCGGTGATGCTGTCGCGGTTGGGGTCGGCGCCGGTGGTTTCCAGGTCGACGATGGCAAGGCGGGGGAATTCCATGGGCGGAAGCATACGGATAAAGCAGGACTGAGTAACGAGGACTGAGTGCCGAGTGTACGTTTCCGCCGGCACAGCCGGCGCATGCTGATCCTCAGTCCTCAGTCCTCAGTCCTCAGTCCTCAGTCCTCAGTCCTCAGTCCTCAGTCCTCAGTCCTCAGTCCTCAGTCCTCAGTCCTTGGCGAAATTCATGATCGCCCCCGCCAGGTGCTCCAGGGGCAGCACGCGGCCCACCGCGCCCAGCGCCACCGCCTCCTTGGGCATGCCGTACACCACGCAACTGGCTTCGTCCTGGGCCAGCGTGCTGGCGCCGGCCTGGCGCATCTCCAGCAAGCCGCGTGCGCCGTCGTCGCCCATGCCGGTCATGATGATGCCCAGCGCGTTGCGCCCGGCAGCCTGCGCGGCAGAGCGGAACAGCACGTCCACCGAAGGGCGGTGGCGGTTGACCGGCGGTCCGTCATGGATGCTCACCCGGTACTGCGTGCCCTGGCGTTGCAGCAGCAGGTGGCGGCCCCCGGGGGCGATCAGCACGCGGCCCGGCATCAGGGTGTCGCCGTCGCTGGCCTCGTACACGTCGAGCGCGCTCTGCGCCTTGAGGCGGGCGGCGAAGGCGCCGGTGAAGGCGGCGGGCATGTGCTGCACCACCGCGATGCCCGGCGCATCGGCAGGCAGGGCCTTGAGGATGCGCGCCAGCGCCTCGGTGCCGCCGGTGGAAGTGCCGATGACCACGACCGGCGCGGTGGCGGGCACCGCCGCGCCGTCCGGTGGGGGCAGGATGGCGTCGGCGCTCAGGCGCGGCTGGCCGTGCAGGATGCGCGCGCCGAGCGGGCGGCCGGGCTGCGCTGCCAGGGCGCTCTTGACCGCGGCGACCAGCTCGGCGGCGGTATGTTCGAGGGCCGCCGCATCATTGCCGGCGGCGCGGGCGATCACCGCGCTGGCACCGGCCGACATGAGCTGCATGGGGGTGGCCTGGCTGCGGTCCTCCGGCGCGAAGTACAGCACCATGGGGGTGGGTTGCTCGCGCATGAGCTGGCGCAGGAAATGCAGGCCATCCATGCGCGGCAGGGCCAGCGCGCTGACCACCACATCGGGCGAGGCGCGGCGCAGCTTGTCGAGGGCGAACAGCGGGTCGACCGCGGTGGCGACGACCTGGAGGGCGGGATCGCGTTCGAGCAGCACGGCCAGGTCGCGCCGCATCACCGCCGAGCCGTCGACGAGGAGGACGCGGATGCGCTGCGCCACGTTCACAGCACGCGGTCCACGTGGCGTAACCAGACCTCACCGCTGCCGATATCGAAGATCACGCTGCGATGGCCATTGCCACCCAGGTGTTCGGCGGCGAGCTGGAAGCCATGGTTGCGGACCAGCTCGCGCGCATACAGCTCGTTGCGCAGGGCCACGTCGAAGGCATCGGGCTGGGCGGGGGCCGTGCCCTGCGCCGGCTCGAACATGCGACCGCCACCGAACAGCTTGGCCTGGTACTCGTCGGGCCGGGTGCCGCTGGCGCGCAGCTCGGCGAGGAACAGCGCCATCGCCTCCTCGCCGTAATGGCCGTCGAGCGTGCCGGGGCGGCCGGGCGGACGCGCCGGCAGCACGAAGTGGCACATGCCGCCGATGCGCCGCTCGGGATGCCACAGGGTGATGGCGACGCAGGAGCCGAGCAGGGTGCGCAGGCGCAGTTCGGCGCCGCCGAAGTGGAAGTCGCCGGGCTTGAGGACGATCTCGACCGCGCTCGTGCGCAGTTTCTTCATGTCAGCTTGCGATAGATGGTGGGGCGGACGGCCTGGAGCCGTTCGTGCAGGCCTTGCAGCGATTCGGAGTGACCCACGATCAGCCAGCCGCCTGGCTGCAGGCGCTGTGTCAGGCGGGCCACGACTTCGCGCTTGGTGGCCTGATCGAAATAGATCATGACATTGCGCAGGAAGATCACGTCGAACAGGCCGACATCCGGCAGGGGCTGGTTGAGGTTCACCTGACGGAAGCTTAGGCGGGCGCGCAGCGGCGCGTCGATCAGGAAATATCCCTGTTGTGAGCCCACGCCCTTGAGGCAGTAGCGCCGCAGCAGCTCGGGCGGAATCTCCGGCAGGCGGGCGTCGGGGTAGCGCGCGGCCTGGGCGGTGGCCAGCATGCGCCGGCTCAGATCGCTCGCCAGCACTTCCCAGGGCGCCTGCTCGCCCAGGCAGTCGGCCAGCACCATGGCGATGGTGTAGGGCTCTTCACCGCTGGAGCAGGCGGCGCTCCACACGCGCAGCGGGTTCGCGCCGCGCGGGCGGGCATGGACGAACTGGCGCAGGGCGTCGAAATGCGCCGGCTCGCGGAAGAAGTGCGTCTCGTTGGTGGTGAGCAGGTCGATCGCGTGCTGGGTCTCCTCCGGCTGGGCGCCGCTGGTGACCAGGCGGATGTAGCTGGTGTAGTCGGCGCAGCCGGTGGCGGCGAGGCGGCGGGCGAGGCGGCCGGTGACCAGCGGGCGTTTCTGCTCGCCGATGCTGATGCCGGCCACGCGGTACATGAACTCGCGGATGCGGTGGAATGCGTGCTCGTCCAGTGGGGGCGAACTGGTGGGCAAATGACTCATGGTGTGTGTCAGGGGCTCATGCCGTTGCCTGCACCAGGCGGCTCATGTCGTCGACCGACAGCACGGTGTCGAGTTGCAGCAGGATCACGAAACCATCGGTACGGCGCGCCATGCCGCGGATGAAGTCGGGCCGCAGGCGGGCGCCGAAGCTGGGCGGCGGTTCGATGTCGGTGGGCGCGATGTCGACAACCTCGCACACCGCGTCGACCATCACGCCGATCACCGCGGTCTCGTCCTCCTCGCCCGGCAGCTCCACGATCACCACGCAACTGCGCCGCGTGATCTCGGTGTGGCCACGGCCGAAGCGCGCCAGCAGGTCGATGACCGGCACCACCGCGCCGCGCAGGTTGATGATGCCGCGCACGAAGCCCGGCATCATCGGCACCTCGGTGAGGCTGTGGAACTCGATGATCTCCTTGATGTGCAGGATGTCGAGCGCGAACTGTTCGCCGCCCAGGGCGAAGATCAGGTACTGGGCGGCGCCGGCCGGTGCGGCGGCCTTGCCGGGTGTGCTGAGCGTCAGGGTGTTCATGGCCTGCCCTCAGAAGCGCACGTACTCGGCTTCGTTCACCGGCTTGTCGGCGTGCCTGCCGCGCGCGGCGGCCTTGCGCGCGCGCGCCACAGGCGCGGCGGCCTGCGCGCGGCCGCCTTCGACCTGGAAGAAGCCCATCAGCGCCTGCAACTGCTGCGCCTGGTTGCTCATCTCCTCGGAGGTGGCGGACAGCTCCTCGGAGGAGGATGCGTTCTGCTGTGTGGTCTGGTTGAGCTGGCCCATGGCGGCGTTGATCTGGGCCGCGCCGTGCGCCTGTTCCTGCGAGGCGGCGGTGATCTCCTGCACCAGGTCGGCAGTCTTGCGGATCGACGGCACGATCTCGCCGAGCAGGCCGCCGGCGCGTTCGGCCAGGCCGACGCTGGAGCCGGCGACCTCGCCGATCTCGCGCGCCGCAATCTGGCTGCGCTCGGCCAGCTTGCGCACTTCGGCGGCGACCACCGCGAAGCCCTTGCCGTGCTCGCCGGCCCGCGCGGCCTCGATGGCCGCGTTGAGTGCCAGCAGATTGGTCTGGTAGGCGATGTCGTCGATGATGCCGATCTTCTGCGCGATCTGCTTCATCGCCTGCACCGTGTCGGCCACCGCCTTGCCACCGGCTTCGGCGTCGTTGGCGGCTTTGGTCGCGATGCCGTCGGTGGTGGTGGCGTTGTCGGTGTTCTGCGCGATGGAGGCCGACATCTGCTCGACCGAGGCGCTGGTCTCCTCGACGCTGGCGGCCTGCTCGCTGGCGGCTTGCGACAGGGACTGCGAGGTGGCGCTGACTTCCTCCGAGGCGGAGGCGAGGCTGTCGGCGGCGGCGCGCACTTCCTGGATGATCTGCGCCAGCTTGGCCACGGTGTTGTTGACGGCCGATTTGAGCGCATCGAAGGTGCCGGCGTAGTCACGCTGCATGGCCACCGTGAGGTCGCCGCCTTCGAGCTTGCCCAGCACTTCGCGCAGCTCGGCCACCGGGGTGGCGATGGCGTCCATCACCCCGTTGAGCGCTTCGATGAGCTGGCGGAACTGGCCGCGATGCACGTTGGCGTCGCCGCGCTTGTCCAGCTCGCCGCTTTGCACGGCGTCGGCCAGCATGCGGGTGTCGGAGATCAGCAGGTTCAGCGGTGTGACGATGGCATCCAGGGTGGCGTTCACCCCTTCCACGATGCGCCGGTAGTCGCCCTGGTGGCGGCTGGCGTCGGCGCGCGTGTCCAGGCGCAGGTCCACCGCGGCCTCGACCAGCATGTTGGCGTCGGTGATCAGAGCGCGCACGCTGGCCTGCAGGCTGCGCATGCTGTCGACCAGTTGGCCGACTTCATCGCGCGAGTCGTGGTTCAGTGTGAAGTCCATGTCGCCCTGGGCCATGCGGGTGGCTGCGGCCACCACCTCGGCGACCGGGCGGGTGATGCTGCGCGTGGTGAACCAGGCGGTCAGGCCGGCCGCCAGGGTCGCCAGGGCGGCCAGTGTGGCGATCAGGATCATCGCGCCATGGGAGGCTTGTTCGCTGGCCTCTCCAGACGCCTTCATCATCCCGGCCTGGTAGTCGGCAAATGCGTCCAGTGCCTTGAAGTAGGCATCCTGTGCCAGGTGCATATCGCCCATCAGCAGGCTGGTGGCTTCGTCGCGCTTGTTGGTGTTGATGAGCTCAACCAGGCGGCCGAGGTGGGTGCGATACACAGCGCGACTGTCCTGCATCGCCTTCAATAGGGCGCGGCCCTTGTCGGACTGGACCGTCTTGTCGAGCTGCTCCATGCGCTCGCTGATGGTGCGCGAGACTTCCGGGATGCGTGCCATCTCGGCCTTGGCGCGTTCGGGGTCGCGCGTCAGCACGGCGTCGCGCGTTGCCAGGGCGGCAAGGTTGAGCTGGTTGGCGATGTCGCCAGCCGATACCGTCTTCGGATAGCGGTCATGGACCAAACCGTCGACCTGCTCGTTGATGAAGCTGATGCGCGTGTAGCCCACCCCCGCCAGCACCAGCAGCAGCGCGACCACGAGGCCGAAGCCCAATGCCAGGCGCGTACCGATTTTCAGATTGTTCAACATGACAGCCCTCACTTCATTGATTGGTGTGTGCGACGGTTGTGGCGTACTCCAGCGCGCGCGTTTCCGTCTCGCTGCAGTGCTGGACAAGGGCAGGCACGTCGAGGATCAAGGCGACCTCGCCGCTGCCCAGGATGGTGGAACCGGAAATGCCGCGCAGGCTGGCGAACAGGCGCGACAGCGGCTTGATGACGGTCTGGAACTCGCCCAGCAGGTCGTCGACGACGAGGCCGGCGCGTTGCGTGCCGTACTGCACGACCACGATGTTCTCGCGTGCGGGCGCTGCGGCCTGCAGGCCGAACAGTTCGCGCAGGCGCAGGAAAGGCAGCACCTCGTCGCGCAGGTTGACGTAGTTGCGGCCGTGCGATTGCAGGCGCTCGGCCTCGCCCAGCTCGATGCATTCGACCACCAGCTCCAGCGGGATCACGTACTGCGCGCCTTCCACGCCGACCAGGAAGCCGTCGATGATGGCCAGGGTCAGCGGCAGGCGCAGCGTGAAGCGGGTGCCCGTGCCGGGCTGGCTGGCCACCGTCACACTGCCGCGCAAGGCCTCGATGTTGCGGCGGACCACGTCCATGCCCACGCCGCGGCCGGACAGGTCGGTCACCTTCTCGGCGGTGGAGAAGCCGGCGGCGAAGATGAACTGGAACACCTCCTCGTCGGTGAACTCCTTGCCTGCCGGCGCCAGGCCCTGGGCCACCGCCTTGGCGAGGATGCGTTCGCGCTGGAGGCCGCCCCCGTCGTCGGCGATCTCGATCACGCAACTGCCCGACTCGTGGCGCGCCGCCAGGGTGATCGTGCCCTGCGCCGGCTTGCCGGCGGCCACGCGGGCGGCCGGTGCCTCGATGCCGTGATCCATCGCGTTGCGCACCAGGTGGGTCAGCGGGTCGACCAGCTTCTCGACCATGGACTTGTCCAGCTCGTTCTCGCCGCCCTCGATGGCCAGCGTGATGTCCTTGCCCAGTTCGTGGCTGGTGTCGCGCACCAGGCGGTTGAAGCGGCCGAAGGTTTCAGCGATCGGCACCATGCGCAGTTGCAGCGCCTCGTCACGGATCTGTTCGACCAGGCCGGCGCTCATCTGGGCCGCTTCCTGCAATAGCGCGTCGGCGCTGCGCTGGGCGCGCAGGCTTACCCCGGCGCCGGCCACCACCAGCTCGCCGATCAGGTTGATCAGGCGATCCAGCTTGTCGGCGCGCACGCGGATGAAGCGGTTTTCCTGGGACTGGCGCTCACGCATCTTCTGCTGTTTCTCGAGCGCGGCATTGAGCACCGGTACCTGCACCGAATGCTGCTCCAGCAGCACCTCGCCCAGCGGCTGTGGCTGCTGGCGGGCGGCGCATTCATGCTGGCGCTGCAGGCCCTCGGCCAGCTCGTGTTCGGTCAGGCAGCCACAGCGCACGAGGATCTCGCCCAGGCGCAGCGGGTCTTCGGGCAAGGCCTCGATGAGCTTGATGTAGGCCTCGGCGCGGCTGTTGGGCGGCAGGATGTGCAGGCTGCAGTCGTCCGCCACGAAGCTGAAGGCATCGGCGATGGTCTGGCGCTCGGCGGGGCTGTCGAGCTCGATCTCGAAGCCGAGGTAGCAGCTCTCCGCGTCCATCTCATCGCCATCCGGCATGGCGTCGAACAAGGTGTGCACCGACACCAGGCGGCCCAGGCCGCCGAGGTAGCGCAGGATCGCCAGCGGGTCCATGCCGTTGCGCAGCACGTCGGGGCCGAAGCGCACCGAGAGGTGCCAGTTGTCACTGCCGCCCTCGCCGCTGCCGGGCAGGCTTTCGGCTGCGGGCGAGGGGGGAGGGATGGCCGGGGCGAGCGCGGCGGCCGGCGGCGGCAGGTAGTGCGCCAGGCGTTCGAGCAGGGTCTCGCCCAGCGAGCCATTGGCGGCCAGCACATGGGCATCGGGCTCGGCTTGCTGCGCCTCGCTCAGCAACAGGCCGATATGGTCGCCACAGCGCAACAGCAACGCGATCAGCTCGGGGTCGATAGCCAGCTTGCCGCTGCGCAGGCGCTCCAGCACGCCCTCCACGACGTGGGTGAAGGCGACAATGCGCTTGAGCTCGAACATGCCGGCCGAGCCCTTGATGGTGTGGGCGGCACGGAACAGCGCGTTGATCGTCTCGGCGTCGCCGGGCGTGCTCTCCAACTGGAGCAGGGCGTCCTCCATCGAGACCAGGAGTTCCTGCGCCTCGGCGAAGTAGGCCGCGCGGGCGCCGGCATAAGGGTCGGATGCCATGCTCATGCGGGGCCTCGCGTGTCTTCCAGGATGAGAGGGTCGCCGAAGTAGCCGGCCAGCCCCAGCAGGTCGATGGCGGCCTGGCTAGCATGGCTGTGCGCCACCAGCGCCAGGTGGTGGCCGCGCCGCAGCGCTTCGCGCTTGGCCAGCAGCAGAAGCTGTACGCCGGCGCAGTCGAGTGCGCTGACCCCGGCCAGGTTGATCTCGGTGCGGGGGTGTTCGGCGATGGCGGCGAGCAGGCGCGGCTTGAACTCGGCCGCGTGGTAGATGCCCAGTTCGTCTTCGATGCGGATATGACAGGCGCCGTCGCGCGCAGAGATGTCCAGCATGGCCGGTCTCCTCAACAGCGCGGCGCCGGGGCGTGCCGCTGGCGGCGCCCCTGGGCCATGGAATGCGTGGATGTGCGGTCGAACCCGGACATGCTGCTCACCTCTTGTGAAGGTCCTTGCCGCGCAGTGCCGGCCGGTGGGCCGCAGGCTGCGCGCGCCGCGCGTGGGCGGCTTGAGGCGGGGTATCGGCGGGTTCGTGACGAAATTAACGGAAGCAATGCACGCAGCGCTTTCCGATTGACACGCCTCAACCGGGTGTCATGTGGCACCTGCCCGCAAGGGCAGGGTGGTTTGCCTGATCCGCGTGTGCGCTGCGGGTCTGCGGGGGAGGCTGGAACAGGGCGTGGGGCGCGGGCGGCTGTGCCCTATCAGGCCGCTTGCCAGGGCGCGGTGGCGAACACGTGGCGTGCGCTGTCGCGGCGCCAGGAGGCTTCGTCACGGCTGACGGTGAGCCACCAGGACTGGGTGGCCTGGTCCGGCTTCGCACTGGCGAAGGCATTGGGGGCCAGCAGGGTGGCGCACCAGCCGGCCTGCGGGTCGCGCACAGACTGCGAGCGGATCACCGCGATGCCCGCCGCGCGCGCGCTGCGCGCCAGGGCCTGGGTGGCGGTGTAGTCGCGCGGATCGCTCCAGCGCGCCGCGTCGCGGTCCAGCGGGGGTTGCTGCAGATCTATGCTGGCATCGGTGGCGACCGCGCAGCGGAAGGCGGTGTGCGGCGTCGGCCCCAGTTGCTGCAGTGCCGGGCTGTCGAGGAGGAAGCGCCAGCGCCAGTAGCCCAGCTCGGCGCAGGCGGTGCGCACACATTCCGCGCCGTAGAAGACGCCGGGGTCGATGGCGGCGCGGAAGCGCGAGCCGGCCGGGTAGGGCGGATAGCGGAAGGGGCTGGCGAGCAGGTAGTCGAGGCCCAGGGTAGCGGCCGGTTGCGGCGGCTTGCCTTGCTCGATGAGGATTTCCAGCAGGTCCTGCTCGGCCGCGCTGTCGGTCAGCTTCATGGTGCTGGCCACGTGCTGCGCCTCCACCATGCGCCATACCGGGGCTTCGAAGGGGCGCGCGGCGGCGCGCAGATCGTCGGCGCTCCAGGGCATCGCTCAGATGCGTGCGCGCGAGGCGTCGAGGTATTGCAGCACGCGCACCAGGCCCTCGGTGTGCTGGATCAGTTCGATCGGCTTGCCGGCCAGCGCCAGGTTGTCGCCATGGAGCCAGGCGCGTGCGGCTTCCTGCGTGCCGACGATGGAGTCGAGCGAGCGGAACAGGCGCAGCAGCAGGAGGGCGAATTCCCAGGCCTTGCTGTCGGGCGTGAGCTGGAAGCTGCCGGCCACCAGGCGCGACACGCTGGCCGGGCTCAGGCCCAGGATGCGCGCCAGGCGCGTCTGCGTCAGGCCCAGTTGCTCGGCGGCGCGGGCGGTGGCTTTCGACAGCACCACCGCCGCCTCGGGCTGGGCGGCGGCGGAGAGGGAGTAGTGGGCACGGCCACTGTCTTCGGCTTGCACGCGGAGCTCCTGGGTTATCTGTTCCTATGGAAATAATCTAGCACATGTTTTTCTTCCGCAACAGGAGAGGCGGGGTCGGCCGTGACTGGCGGGCAGCGTTCGGCTTCGCCGAACAGCCAGTGACGGAAGCGTTGTGCCATCGGCGAGGGCGACACCCCGCCCGGGGTCACGAACCAGTAGGCGCGGCTGGTCAGCACGGTGATCGGCGAGATCTGCTGCAGGCGGCCGGCGTCGATGTCGAGCTGGCACAGGCTGCGCCGCGTGAGCGCCACGCCGTGGTGGTCGAGGGCGGCCTGCAGGACCAGGGCTGAATCATTGAACAGCAGGCCGCCCTGGGGCTCCGAACCGAGGTGCCCGGCGGCCTGGAACCAGCTCTGCCAGCTCTCGCCATCGGAACGCAGCAGGGGCAGGCGCTGCAGTTGTTCGGGCGACAGGGGCAGGCGATAACCCGGCAGCACGCGGTTCAGCAGGTCCGGGCTGGCGACCGCCAGCAACTCGTCGCGCATCAACAGCGTGGCGTCGTGGCCCGGGTACTGGCCGAAGCCGAAACGGATCGCGATGTCGATGCCGTCGCGCGCGAAGTTCAGGACCGACTCGGTCGACACCACGTTGAGTTCGACTTCCGGCGCGGCGGCGAGGAAGCCGCCGATGCGCGGCGCCAGCCAGCGCGCCGCGAACGAGGGCATGGTCGTGACGGTCAGGCGGTTCGGGTTGCTGCGCTGGCGCAGCATGGCGACGGCCTGGCTCAGGTCGCACAGGGCGGCGTTGACGCGCTCGGCTAGCTCCAGCCCGGCCAGGGTCAGGCGCACGCCGCGCCCTTCGCGGTGGAACAGGGCGAAGCCCAGTTGGTCTTCCAGGCCGCGCATCTGGTGGCTGACCGCGCTGTGCGTCACATGCAGTTCCTGTGCCGCGGCGGCGAAGCTGCCAAGGCGGGCGGCGGATTCGAACACGCGCAGCATGCCCAAGGGGGGGAGTTTTCCGGGGGCTTCCATTGTTGAATTCAACTCACGTTTTGTAGAGATTTGATCGTTTGAACTATAGCGCCAAGCTACCCAGAATTCGATTCAAGCGGTCCGCGACATGCAGGTTGCGGCGAATGGGTGGATTGGACGGCGGGGGTGTGAAATGAGAGCGGAATTCATGAGTGAGCGCGTGGAACTGTCGGGCGATACCTTGCTGGTGCGCAGCGGGCTGGCAGGGCATACCCTGCTGTGCAGCACTGGGCGGGTCTGGCTCACCGAAGAGGGGCTGGCCGAGGATGTGGTGCTGCAGGCGGGCGATCACTACCGCGTCCGCGGGGCCGGCAAGCTGCTGCTGGAGGCGGCCGGGCACGCCAGCCTGCACCTGTTCGCGCCACGCGTGGTCGAGGCCGGCGTCGCGCAGGTGGCCTGAAGCCGGGCTCGCCTTCACCCCGGCTTCATGCGCCTGGGGTACCCTCTGCGCGGTCCTGAAATCCTGAGCGCGCAGCCGCATGCCCTTCCTGCTCCCCCTGTTCGTCTTCCTGGCCGGCGCCCTGAGCGTGCTGGCCTATGCACCCTTCGACCAATTCTGGCTGGCTCCGCTGAGCTGGGGCTTGCTGTACGCGGTTCTGCGGCACCCTGTCACCGGCCTGCGCGGCGGTTTCCTGTACGGCTTCCTGTGGGGGCTGGGGGCCTTGTTCGCCGGTCTGTGCTGGCTGATCGTGGCGCTGCATGTCTATGGCGGCATGTCGGCGCCGCTGGCGACCGTGCTGATCCTCCTGTTCTGTGCGGCGCTGGCGCTGTACCCAACCCTGCTGTCGGGCCTGTTCGTCTGGCTGCGGAGCCGCCACTGGGGGGCCAACGCCCTGCTCGCCGCTGCCTGCTGGCTGGCCGCCGAGCTGCTGCGCGGCCAGCTCTTCCCGAGCTTTCCCTGGCTCGCCATCGGCTATACCCAGACGCCGCCCAGTCCGCTGGCTGGCTGGGCGCCCATTCTCGGGGTGTATGGCGTGGGTTTCCTGTTGGTGCTGGTCACCGCCCTGCTGGTGGAGGCCTGGCTGAGCCCCGCCGCGCGCCGCCGCGCCTTGCTGCTGGCCGCGCTGCCACTGGCGGCGGGCGGCGGCCTGCGCCTGGTGAGCTGGACGCAGCCGGTGGGTGAGCCGCTGCAGATCGCGCTGATCCAGACCAATGTGGCGCAGGACCAGAAATGGCGCCCCGAGCGCGTGGTGGAGTGGCTGCAGCTCAACCTCGACATGCTGCGGCGCTACCCGGCGCGCGTGATGGTGCTGCCCGAGACCACGCTGCCGATGCTGGAGCGCCAGTTGCCGGTCGGCTATATGGATGCGCTGGAGGCGCAGGTGCGCGCCCAGGGCAGCGATGCCATCGTGGGCGTGTTCACCTCCGATGCGCAGGACCGCGTCTACAACAGCGTGGTCACGCGCGGGGTGAGCCCGCGCCAGCAGTACAGCAAGGACCATCTGGTGCCCTTCGGTGAATTCGCACCCTATGGCTTCGGCTGGTTCTACAAGCTCGCCAGCATCCCGATGGCGGACCAGACCCCCGGCGGCAAGCGGCAGCCCCCGCTGGCGCTGGCCGGGCAGAAGATCGCCATGAACATCTGCTACGAGGATGTGTTCGGCGAGGAACTGCTGCGCGTGCTGCCCGAGGCCACCTTGATGCTCAACGTGTCCAACCTGGCCTGGTACGGCGATTCGCACGCCCAGCCGCAGCACCTGCAGATGTCGCGCATGCGCGCCTTGGAGACCGGCCGGCCGCAACTGCGCGCCACCAATACCGGCATGACCGCGATCGTCCAGCCCGACGGCGCGGTGTCGCACGTGCTGCCGCCCTTCGAGGCCGGCGCCATCGTCGCCGAGGTGCGCGGCTACCAGGGCCTGACGCCCTTCGCACGCCTGTCCGACTGGCCGGTCAAGCTGCTTTGCCTGGGCCTGCTGGGCTGGGGCATGCTGCGCCGCAAGAGTTGCCGCGCCTGACCGCAGGCCCCCCGGACGGGTCCGTCCATCATGGGCAGCCCCGCGCCGGTCATTACTAATATTTGCGTTTCTGATGCTTATCTAGAATCAAGCCACATCATTCCCGACAGAGGAAACATAGGATGAGGCCCATCAGAACAATACCGGCCGTGCTGGCGCTGCTCGTGCTCGCCGCCTGCGGCGGGGGAGGCGGCGATTCTTCGACCGGCGGCAGCAGCACCGCCAGCGGCGGTGCCAGCAGCAGCGGCGGCGTCCAGCCAGCCAGTTGCACCTTCACTCCGGCCACCGAGCCGGTGATCGCCACCAGTGGCAGCCATCCCAGCCCACAGGCGGCGGCGCGCTTCCTCAACCAGGCCAGCTTCGGCGCCACTGATGCGTCCGTCGCCGCGCTCACCGCCGGCAGCTACGAGAGTTGGCTGGCGGCCCAGTTTGCCCTGCCACAACGCACCCACCTGTCCTGCGTGGACATGGAGGTGGCGGTGCAGACGGCGGCCGGCAAGTCGGTCGACCAGAGCCACTTCCTGCAGAGCTGGTGGGGCCAGTCCCTGGCCGGGCAGGACCAGTTGCGCCAGCGCGTGGCCTTCGCCCTGTCGCAGATCTTCGTGATCTCGTTCGATGGCAACCTGTCGGACAACATCCGCGGTGTCGCTTCCTACTACGACATGCTGGGCCGTAACGCCTTCGGCAACTACCGCACGCTGCTCGAGGACGTGTCGCTGCACCCCTCGATGGGCCTCTACCTGTCGCACCTGCGCAATCAGAAGGAAGACAACAAGGGCCGCGTGCCGGACGAAAACTATGCGCGCGAGGTCATGCAGTTGTTCTCCATCGGTCTCTACGAGCTCAACAACGACGGCACGCTGAAGACCTCCGGCGGGCAGCCGATCGAGACCTACACCAATGCCGACGTGTCGGGTCTGGCCCGGGTGTTCACCGGCTATAGCTGGGGCGGGCCGGACACCAGCGACAACCGCTTCTATGACAACAGCAATGTGCGCGATCCGAACAGCCGCGTGATCCCGATGCAGGGCTATCCGAAGTATCACTCGATCTCGGAGAAGAAGTTCCTCACCGCGACCATCCCGGCACAGAGCGCCGCCACCGCCGGCAGCATGGCCAGCGACCTCAAGATTGCGCTGGACACCTTGTTCAACCACCCCAACGTAGGGCCCTTCATCGGCAAGCAGATGATCCAGCGCCTGACGACCAGCAACCCTTCCACGGCTTATGTCAGCCGGGTGACGAACGCTTTCAACACGGGTAGCGCCTACGGTTTCGGCAGCGGTCAGCGCGGCGACATGAAGGCCGTGGTGGCCGCCGTGCTGCTCGACCCCGAGGCCCGCCCGGCCAGCCCCGCCGCCGCTGACGGCAAGCTGCGCGAACCGGTGTTGCGCCTGGCCAATTGGGCGCGTGCCTTCGGCGCCAGCTCGGCCTCCGGTTCGTACAAGGTGGGCAACACCGACAGCAGCACCTCCTCGCTGGGCCAGACGCCGATGCGCTCGGCCTCGGTGTTCAATTTCTATCGCCCCGGTTACGTGCCGCCCAACACCAATGTCGCCACGGCAGGGCTGGTGTCGCCGGAAATGCAGATCACCCACGAGACCACCGTGGCGGGCTACATCAACTTCATGCAGAGCACGGTGCAGAGCGGTATCGGTACCTCGGTCAACAACGTACGCGACCTGCGCAGCCTGTACCCGACCGAGATGGCGCTGGCCAACAACAGCGACCAGTTGCTCGACCGCCTGAACCTGCTGCTGATGGCCGGCAACATGAAGGCCTCCACGCGCAGCTCGATCAAGACCGCGGTGGATGCCATCACCATTTCCACGACCAATGCCAGTGCCGCCGAGACTGCGCGCCGCCAGCGTGCGCAGCTCGCCGTGTTCCTGGCCATGGTCGCTCCCGAATACCTTGTGCAGAAGTGAGGCGCGACATGACGACATCCACTCCGCTCGCCCGCCGCGAATTCCTCAAGCGCCTCGCTGCGCTGTCCTCCTTCGGTACCGCCGCGCCGTTTGCGCTCAACCTCGCCGGCATCGGCGCGGCCAGTGCGCAGAGCGTCAGTGACTACCGCGCCATCGTGTGCCTGTTCATGTTCGGCGGGAACGACCACTTCAACATGGTCATGCCCTACGACAGCACCCAGCATGCCGAGTACGTCGCCGCGCGTGGCGGCGCGCAGAGCGCCGGCGGCATCGCCTACGACCGTGCCATGCTGACCGCCACCCGTTTCTCGCCCACCACGGCCCAGCCGAATGGCGCCGAGTTCGCCTTCTGCCCCAGCATGGCGGCGCTGCACAGCCTGTACCAGAACAAGAAGCTCGCCGTGCTGGCCAACATCGGCCCCTTGATCACCCCGACCAACCGCGACCAGTACCGCGCGGGCAGCGTCCCGTTGCCGCCCAAGCTGTTCTCCCATAACGACCAGCAGTCGGTGTGGCAGGCCTACGCGTCCGAAGGCGTCAAGCAGGGCTGGGGTGGACGCATGGGCGACCTGCTGGCGAGTCAGAACACCAGCAGCATCTTCACCGCCATTTCCGCCTCGGGCAACACGGTGTTCCTGGCCGGCAACAGCATCTTCCAGTACCAGGTCGGCACCGGCGGCGCGACCAAGATCGGCGCGCTGGGCGCGCGCCCCTTCGGCATCCCATCCAGTGCCGGCAATGCCCCCATGGATGCCTTGCGCGACATCATCCGCGACGCCCAGGGCACCAGCGCCTTGCACATCGAGCGAGACCACTCGGATGTCGTGAAGCGCTCCATCGACGCCGCCGACACGGTGACCACCGCGCTCGGCTCGGTGCCCACCACCGCCAACGGCATTGCCCTGCCGGCCAATCTGAGCAACAACCGCCTGGCCCAGCAACTGCAGGTGGTGGCGCGCCTGATCGCTGCGCGCGGCACCACCGGCGCCCGACGCCAGGTGTTCTTCGTCAGCATCGGCGGCTTCGACACCCACGACAACGAGATCACCGCGCTGCAGAACAACGCCAACGGTGGCTTGGGCCTGCACGGCCAGGTGGGCGAGTCGATCAATTACTTCTACAACGCCACCGCGGCGCTGGGCGTGGCCAACGAGGTGACCCTGTTCACCGCCTCCGACTTCGGCCGCACCCTGACCTCCAACGGCGATGGCTCGGACCACGGCTGGGGCGCCCACCACTTCGTGGTCGGCGGTGCGGTCAAAGGTGGCGATATCTACGGCAGCATGCCGCTGACCCGGTTGCACACGACGGCCACGCCCAATCCGCAGGACTCCGGCTCCGGCCGCCTGATCCCGACCACCTCGGTGGACCAGCTCGCTGCCACGCTGGGCACCTGGTTCGGCGTGTCCAGCTCCGATCTCAGCACGATCGCGCCGCGCATCGGCAACTTCTCGCCCAGCCTGGGTTTCATGAGCTGACGCGGGGTCAACGAGAAGGGCCGCCCGCGGGCGGCCCTTCTCATTGCCGGAAGGCGACGCTCAGGGCTGCTTGCGAGGGGCCAGTTCGGCCGCCAGGTCGTCCCACCAGAACTTCTCGTTCTTCGGCGCGAGGTCCGACAGTTGCGAGTTGGGCAGGCGGAACACGCGGCGCCCGGCGAGATTCACATCGGCCAGCACCGCCTTCTTGTAAGCCTGGTAGCGACGCTCGAACTCGCCGCTCTTGGCCAGCCGGCGCAGGCCATCCTCGACGCGCTCGGCGATCCGCGCGCCGGCCTCGGTCTTGGGCACGAAGAAGTAGCGTGGCATCGGGTAGGCCAGGATCAGGTTCTTCTCGATCGTGAGGTTCGGCAGCTTGTCGCGGTGCGCCTCCCACTCCGAGTAGATCTCGTTGACGCCGCGCGAGAACAGGTCGAAGCGGCGGATGCCCAGCATCTGGAACAGGCCTTCGTAGTTGTCGGCGATCACCAGCTTCATGTTGGCCGACTGCAGGATCTTCACGTCGGTCCAGGGCGAGGCCTGGCCGATGCTGAACTGGCGCAGGTCGTCCAGGGTCTGCACCTTGTCCAGGCGGGCCTGTGTCTCCGGCATGATCAGGAACAGGCGGTAGCCCAGCAGGCCCTTGTCGAGCGGGATCGGGATCGGCCGCAGGCGCGCCTCCAGGTCCAGGTTGGTGGCGCGCGCCACGATGTTCACCCGGCCCGCGTCGCCGGCCTCCAGCTCCGACACCGCGCGCTGGAAGTTCATCGGCGTGCCGTAAGAGGTCAGCTTGTAGTCGCCGTACTTGTCCTTGTTGGCCTGTAGCGCGGCCTCCAGCAACTCCCAGTAATAGGTATGGCGCTGGTCGTTGGCGTTCTCCGGCGGGGGGTGGATCAGGTGCAGCGGCTCCGCCGCCAGCGGGCTACCGGTGAAGCCCGCGCACAGGCAGGCCAGGATCAGGGCTCTGCGCAGGGTCCGGATTATGGTTGTCATGCAGACGCTCCGTTGCGTAATGGTTCAGCACTACTACTTTCGCACTATAGAACAAAGCGCCATGGCGACTCGATGAGGGTCTGCCCGCAGCCGCCGTGAGCCGCACCCGTCAGGGCTGCCCACTTCCCTGTAAAATCACGCACTTTCGTCTTTCACCCGGCTCGCGGCGATCGCCGCGGCGACACCATGAACTCGACACCTTCTTTCCAGGACGTGATCCTGCGCCTGCAAAGCTACTGGGGCAGCCGTGGCTGCGCCCTGCTGCAACCCTATGACATGGAGGTCGGCGCCGGCACCAGCCACACCGCCACCTTCCTGCGCGCGATCGGCCCCGAGCCCTGGCGCGCCGCCTACGTGCAGCCTTCGCGCCGCCCCAAGGACGGCCGCTACGGCGAGAACCCCAACCGCATGCAGCACTACTACCAGTACCAGGTGGTGCTCAAGCCGGCGCCCGAGAACATCCTCGAGCTGTACCTCGGCTCGCTCGAAGCGCTGGGCTTCGACCTCAAGAAGAACGATGTGCGCTTCGTCGAGGACGACTGGGAGAACCCCACGCTGGGTGCCTGGGGCCTGGGCTGGGAGGTGTGGATGAACGGCATGGAGGTGACCCAGTTCACCTACTTCCAGCAGGTTGGCGGCATCGACTGCAAGCCGATCACGGGTGAGATCACCTACGGCCTGGAGCGCCTGGCGATGTATCTGCAGGGCGTGGAGAACGTGTTCGACCTGGTGTGGACCACCTGGGAAGAAAATGGCCAGACCCGCGTGCTGAAGTACGGCGACGTGTTCCACCAGAACGAGGTGGAACAGTCGACCTACAACTTCGAACATTCGGATGCGGAATTCCTGTTTGTTGCCTTTGGCGCACATGAGAAGCAGGCCAAGCACCTGATGGAACAGAAGCTGGCCCTGCCGGCCTACGAGCAAGTGCTCAAGGCCGCCCACACCTTCAACCTGCTGGATGCGCGTGGCGCCATCTCGGTCACCGAGCGTGCTGCCTACATTGGCCGCATCCGTAATCTCGCGCGCAGCGTCGCGCAGAGCTACCTCGAATCGCGTGAACGCCTGGGCTTCCCGATGGCCCCGCGCGAATGGGTGGCCGACCTCCCCAAGAAGGAGGCGGAGTGAACATGAACAAGAATCTGCTCGTAGAACTCTTCGTCGAAGAGCTGCCGCCCAAGGCCCTCAAGCGCCTGGGCGAATCCTTCGCCAGCGTGCTGGCCGACAGCCTCAAGGCCCAGGGCCTGGCAGCGGCCGATGCGCTGGTGTCGTCCTTCGCCTCGCCGCGCCGTCTGGCCGTACTGGTCAAGAACGTGGCCGCCAAGGCTGCCGACAAGCCGGTGTCGCAGAAGCTGATGCCGGTTGCCGTGGGGCTGGACGCCAGCGGCAATGCCACGCCGGCCCTGCTCAAGAAGCTCGCCGCCCTGGGGGCCGACGCCAGTGTCGTGCCCAGCCTCAAGCGCGTGCCGGACGGCAAGGCCGAGGCGCTGTTCCTCGATAGCGTGCAGCCCGGCGTCGAGCTGGCTGCCGGCCTGCAGAAGGCGCTGGAGGATGCGCTCGCCAAGCTGCCCATCCCCAAGGTCATGGGCTACCAGTTGCGCGATGGCTGGACCACCGTGAACTTCGTGCGCCCGGCGCACAAGCTGGTCGCGCTGCATGGCGCCGAGGTGGTGCCCATCTCGGTGCTGGGCCTGCAGTCCGATCGCGAGACCCTGGGCCATCGCTTCGAGGCGGCGGTGACGCCGGTCGTGCTGCGCGATGCCGACAGTTATGCCGAACAGATGGAGCGCGAGGGCGCGGTGATCGCCTCCTTCGCCGACCGTCGTGCCGAGATCGCGCTGCAGCTCAAGGCTGCCGCCGAAAAGCTCGGTGGTGGGGTACAGCCGATCCACGACGACGCCCTGCTGGATGAAGTGACCGCCCTGGTCGAGCGCCCCAACGTGCTGGTCGGCCAGTTCGAGGAAGCCTTCCTGGCGGTGCCGCAGGAGTGCCTGATCCTCACGATGAAGGCGAACCAGAAATACTTCCCCTTGCTGGATACCACCGGCAAGCTGACCAACCAGTTCCTGATCGTGTCCAACATCCGCCCGGCCGACGCCAGCGCGGTGATCGGCGGCAATGAGCGGGTGGTGCGCCCGCGCCTGGCCGACGCCAAGTTCTTCTTCGACCAGGACCGCAAGAAGTCGCTGTCCGATCGCGTGGCCGGCCTGGCCAAGGTCGTGTACCACAATAAGCTGGGCACCCAGGGCGAGCGCATCGAGCGCGTGCGCGCGATCGCCGCCGCCATCGCGGCGCGCCTGGGCGTCGATGCGGCTGCGGTGGATACCGCCGCCAAGCTCGCCAAGGCCGACCTGCTGACCGACATGGTCGGCGAGTTCCCCGAGCTGCAGGGCATCATGGGCGGCTACTACGCCAAGCACGACGGCCTCGGCGACAGCGTGGCCGATGCCATCGAAGACCACTACAAGCCGCGCTTCGCCGGCGACGAGCTGCCGCGCAATGCCGTCGGCATCGTGGTGGCGTTGGCCGACAAACTTGAGACGCTCGTGGGCTTGTTCGGCATCGGCCAACTGCCCACCGGCGACAAGGACCCCTTCGCGCTGCGCCGCCATGCGCTGGGCGTGATCCGCATGCTGATCGAGCGCGACCTGGCATTGCCACTGGGTGAGTTGCTGACCGACGCGGCCAAGCCCTTCGGTGCGCTGATCACCGATGCGTCTGCCGCGCTGGCCGACTTCATCTACGATCGCCTCGCCGGCAGCCTGCGCGAGCAGGGCTACTCGGCGCAGGAGGTCGATGCCGTCGTGTCGCAGCGGCCGCAACGCCTGACCGACATCGCCAAGCGCCTGGCCGCCGTGCGTGCCTTCGCCGCGCTGCCGGAGTCGGCCGCGCTGGCCGCTGCCAACAAGCGCGTCGGCAACATCCTGAAGAAGGTCGAGGGCGAGGTGCCGCAGGCAATCACGCCGGCCTTGTTCAAGGAAGCCGCCGAGCAGGCGCTGGCCGAGGCGCTGGAAGCCGTGGTGCCCAAGGCGGATGCGGCCTTCGCGGCCGGCGACTACACCGCCTCGCTGCAGGCCCTGGCGGCCTTGCGTGGTCCGGTGGATGCCTTCTTCGACGGGGTGATGGTGAATGCCGAGGATGTGGCGCTGCGCAACAACCGCCTCGCCCTGCTCGCCCGCCTCTACAATGCGATGAATCGCGTGGCCGACCTGGCCAAGCTCTCCGCCTGACGGAACCGCATGAAGCTGATCATTCTCGACCGCGATGGGGTCATCAACTACGACTCGGCACAGTTCATCAAGTCGCCGGACGAGTGGAAGCCCATTCCCGGCAGCCTGGAAGCCATCGCCAAGCTGGAGGAGGCGGGTTACCGCGTGGTGATCGCCACCAACCAGAGTGGCGTCGGCCGCGGGCTGTTCGACATGGACACGCTCAATGCGATCAACGACAAGATGATCCGCATGGTCGGGCAGGCGGGGGGGCGCATCGACGCCATCTTCTTCTGCCCGCACCCGGCCGATTCGCCTTGCGAGTGCCGCAAGCCCCGGCCGGGCATGTTCCTGCAGATCGCCGAACGCTTCAACGTCGACCTCAAGGGGGTGCCGACCGTGGGCGACAGCCTGCGCGACCTGCATGCCGGCATCGCGGTGGGCTGCACGCCCTACCTCGTGCTGACCGGCAAGGGCACCAAGACCGCGCTCGATCCCCAGCTTCCGATCGGCACCAAGATTTTTCCCGACCTGGCGGCCGTCACGGCCTTCCTGCTGGGCAACAAGGCCTGAAGATGATTTTCCTGCGTTCCACGTTCTACATGCTGGTGATGACGGTGGTGACCACCGCCTATGCCACGCTGATGGTGCTGACCTTCCCGTTCAAGATTCACACGCGCTACCGCATCATCTCGCGCTGGGCGTGCTGGATCGCCATGCCGATGACGCGCCTGCTGCTGGGCATCGACCACAAGGTGATCGGGCGGGAGAACCTGCCGGCCGGCCCGGCGGTGATCCTGTCCAAGCACCAGTCGGCCTGGGAGACCATTTCCTTTCAGGAAATCTTCCCCCCGGTGGCCTATGTGCTGAAGAAGGAATTGCTGCGCATTCCCGGTTTCGGCTGGGGCCTGGCGCAGATGCCGATCATTTCGATCGATCGCTCGGCCGGCAAGGATGCCCTGAAGCAGGTGCTCGATCAGGGCAAGCAGCGCCTGGCCGAAGGCTTCTGGGTGGTGGTCTATCCCGAAGGCACGCGCGCCGCGATCGGCACCGCCAAGCGCTACAAGGTCGGCGGTGCGGCATTGGCCGTCGAGGCGGGCGCGCCAGTGGTGCCGGTGGCCCACAACGCGGGCGAGTTCTGGCGCCGCAATGCTTGGCTCAAGTGGCCCGGCGTCATCACGGTCAGCATCGGGCCGGTCATCCACACGCAAGGGCGCGCGGCAGAAGAAGTCAATGCCGAGGTCGAAGCCTGGATCGAGGGCGAGATGCGCCGTCTGTTCCCCCATCACTACCGCGGCGAGGCCGCGGCGGCGGCGCAGCCCGCCGGAGCCGCCGCACGTTGACGGGCATGCGTAGCCTGCTGCGCCCGCCCTCCGACAAATCGGTCAGCGAGACGCGCAGCATCGAACTGGAAGGGCGGGAGGTCAGTTACACCCTGCGCCGCAGCCGGCGCCGCACCCTGGGCCTCACCATTGACCGGCGCGGTCTGACCGTGGCGATCCCGTTGCGGGTGACGATGCGCGAGACCGAGGGCTTCCTGCGCGAGCGCGGCGAGTGGATCATCGAGAAGCTCGACGAATGGGCGCAGCGCCCGGTGCCACCGACTCTGGTGGTCGTCGATGGCATGCAGATCTCGGTGCTGGGCCGGCCCTGCACGGTGCGCCTGCTGGCCGGTGCCAATCGCGCGCAGTGGATCGAGGGCCTCGATTCGCGCGAGCTGCGCCTGCAACTGCGCGGCGGCGCGGATGCCAAGACGCAGTTGCTGCGCGCGCTACACCAGTACGCACTGAATTACTTCCGCGGCCGCGCCGAGGAATACATCTGGCTGCTGCAGCAATTCGCGCCGGGCACTGAGCTGCCACCGGTGCGCCTGACCAATGCGCGCACCCGCTGGGGGAGTTGCAGCCGCATCGGTGGCATCCGCCTCAACTGGCGCCTGATCCATCTGCCTTCGGCGCAGATCGACTACGTGGTTGCGCACGAGATGGCGCACCTTCTGGAAATGAACCATTCCGACCGTTTCTGGGCGGTGGTCGAGCGCCTGTGCCCCGACTACGAGTCGGTGCGTCATGCGCTCAACCTGTCGAGCCGACACATCCCGGCCTGGTAAGCCCAGGCCCCATCTTCAAGGAGTACCCATGCGCATTCTGCATACCATGATCCGGGTCGGCGACCTGGACCGTTCCATCCAGTTCTACTGCGACGTGCTGGGCATGCACGTGATCCGCAAGTCCGACTATCCCGAGGGTAAGTTCACCAACGTGTTCGTCGGCTACGGCAGCGAGGAGGAAGGCGCCGTCATCGAGCTGACCTACAACTACGGCGTCGACAAGTACGAGATCGGCACCGGCTTCGGCCACATCGCCCTGGCGGTGCCGGACGCCTATCAGGCCTGCGCCGACATCAAGGCGCGCGGCGGCGTGGTGACGCGCGAAGCCGGCCCGATGAAGCACGGCACGACGGTGATTGCCTTCGTGCAGGATCCGGATGGCTACAAGGTGGAGCTGATCCAGCGCGGGACCTTGTAACGTCCGTCTGCGCGGAGCCTTCCCCTCTCCCGGGATCGGGAGAGGGTGGCGCGTCAGCGCCGGGAGAGGGTGAAAAAAGGCCGGGATGTCCCGGCCTTTTCATGGGGTGTGTGCGGTGTTCAGGGGCGTAGGGCGGAACGCCGCAGGCGGTTCCGCCAGCCGTCCGTAGGACGGCCAGCTCTTACCGCTGCACCCATCGCATGCATGCCGCCTGGCGGCGGCTGGCGGAACGCCCTTCGGGCTTCCGCCCTACGGCAGGCGCGATTCGCTGGCGAACAGTTCCTCGACCGTCTCGCGGCGGCGTGCCACGAAGACCTCGCTGCCATCCACCAACACCTCGGCCGCGCGCGGCCGTGTGTTGTAGTTGGAGCTCATGGCCATGCCGTAGGCACCCGCCGAGAGAATCGCAATCAGGCTGCCCTCGGCCAGCGCGAGCGGTCGGTCGTGGCCCAGGAAGTCGCCGCTCTCGCAGATCGGGCCCACGATTTCGTAAGCTTGCGCGGGCGTGGCGGCCGGCTGCACCGCCACCATCTCGTGGTAGGCGTCGTACAGCGCGGGACGGGCGAGGTCGTTCATGGCCGCGTCGACGATGGCGAAGTTCTTCGTCTCGCCGTGCTTGAGGTATTCCACTTTGGTCAGCAGCAGGCCGGCATTGCCGACCAGCGAGCGGCCCGGCTCGAAGCTCAGTTGCTCACGACGATGCGCGAAGATCTTCAGCAGCGGGCCCAGGTAGTCGTTCGGGGTGGGCGGTGCTTCGTCGCTATAGCGGATACCCAGGCCGCCGCCGAGGTCGATGTGTTCGAGCGCGATGCCTTCGTGTTCGAGTTGCTCCACCAGGCCCAGGATCTTGCCGGCGGCTTCCTGGATCGGCGCCGGGTCGAGCAGTTGCGAGCCGATGTGGCAGGCGATGCCGCTGATGTGGATGTGCGGCAGCGCGGCGGCCTTGCGGTACAGCGCCAGCGCTTCGTCGAAGGCGACGCCGAACTTGTTCTCGCGCAGGCCGGTCGAGATATAGGGATGGGTCTTCGGGTCTACGTCCGGATTGACGCGGAAGGCGATCGGCGCACGCTTGCCCAGCTCACCCGCCACCGCGTTCAGTCGGTCCAGCTCGCTGGCCGACTCGATGTTGAAGCAGCGGATGTCGGCCGCCAGCGCCTGGCGCATCTCGGCTGCGCTCTTGCCCACGCCAGAGAACACCACCTTGTCGGCGGTTCCGCCTGCCGCCAGCACGCGGGCCAGCTCACCTCCGGAGACGATGTCGAAGCCGGCGCCGAGGCGCGCGAACAGACTCAGGATGGCGAGGTTGCTGTTGGCCTTCACCGCATAGCAGACCAGGGTATCGCGGCTGGCCACGGCGGCTTCCCAGGCGCGGTAGTTGGCTTCCAGCGCGGCGCGGGAATAGACGTAGGTCGGCGTGCCGAAGCGCGCGGCGATATCGGCCAGCGGAACGGCTTCGAGTTGCAGGCCTTGCTGGCCGTTGCTGAGGGTGGTGATGGGGTAGGTGGTACGGCTCATGGTGTGGGAGTGCTGGCGGCGGGGGCCGAGGCATCGGGTTTGGCGGCTGCGGGGGCTTTGCTACTATCAGGCGCTGAGGCGGCTGGCAACGGCGTCGTCGGTGCAGGCCGGGGCGTGGGCAGGTACAGCGGACCCTTGATGCCGCAGGCAGAGAGGACGAGCAGGCACAGGCAGGCCGGCAGAATGAAGCGCATGGCGCGGGTCATGTGCGGAAAAACGAGCATGGTAGCAAAGGAGTTCCCCCTTCATGGACGAGAAAGCGTTTCTTGATCTGGCCGACGCCGAGATGGTGCGTCTGGAGCGTGTGCTGGAGTCCGCCTTCGCGGCGGCCGGCGTGGATGCCGACCTGGAGCCCAAGCCGGGCGGTATTCTCGAGATCGAGTTCGACAACGGCAGCAAGATCATCATCAACCGCCACCAGGCCGCACGCGAGATCTGGGTGGCGGCGCGCGCCGGCGGTTTCCACTTCAAACCGCAGGATGGCGCCTGGCTCAACACGCGCGACGGCGAGGCGCTGAGCGTCCTGTTGTCGCGCGTGGTGTCGGAGCAGGCGGGCGTGCCGGTCCGCCTAGTCTGAGTCGTTGCCGGGCAGGGCCTCCGGCGCGGACTGCTCGGCCGGCAGATGTTCCTGGTACATGAAGTCGGGCTCGCCGCCATCGCGTTGCACGGTCAGCAGACCCTCAGGCATGGGGCTGGGGGATTCGGGCACGCCCTTGAGCGCGCGCTCCATGTAACCGATCCACACCGGTAGTGCCAGCGCGCCGCCGGTCTCGTTGGACCCCAGCTTGCGCGGCTGGTCGAAGCCTACCCAGGCCACGCCCACCAGGCCCGGTTTGTAGCCGCAGAACCAGGCGTCCAGGTATTCGTTGGTCGTCCCGGTCTTGCCCGCCAGGTCGCCACGCCCCAGCGATAGCGCCTTGGCGCCGGTACCCCGGCGCACCACGTCGCGCATCATGATGTCCATCAGATAGGCATTGCGCGGGTCCAGTACGCGCTCGGCCTGTTGGCCGGCCACCACCGGCTCGACGCGCGCCACAACCTGCCCGCGTTCGTCGCGCATCTCCTTCACCAGGAAGGGCTGGATACGATAGCCCCCGTTGGCGAACACCGCGTAGGCCGAAGCCATCTGCCAGGGCGTCACGGCACCGGCGCCAAGCGCCATCGTCAGGTAGGGCGGGTGCTTGTCGGCATCGAAACCGAAGCGGGTAGACACATAGTCCTGCGCGTACTTGGGGCCGATCGCGGCGAGCAGACGAACGGCAACCAGGTTCTTGGATTTCGCCAGCGCGGTGCGCAGGCTCATCGGTCCATCGTACTTGCCGTCGTAGTTTTGCGGCGACCATTCCTGGCTGCCGGTCTCGCCGGCAGAGAAGGTGATCGGCGCATCATCCATGATGCTGCCCGGCGTATAACCTTTCTCCACCGCCGCCGAGAAGATGAAGGGCTTGAAACTGGAGCCGGGCTGGCGCCAGGCCTGGGTGACATGGTTGAACTTGTTGCGGTTGAAATCGAAACCGCCCACCAGGGCGCGCACCCCGCCATTGTTGGCATCCAGCGCGATGAAGGCGCCTTCCACCTCCGGGGGTTGTGCCACCGCCCAGCCCTTCGCGTTCTTGATCAAGCGGATCACCGCGCCCGGCCGCACGCGTTTCTGTGCCGGTGCGTTCTCGGCAATCATCGGCAGCGCGAAGCGCAGCCCTTCGCCGCTCACCGTGACCGCCTCGCCCGAGCGCAGGTAGGCCCGGATTTCCTTGGTCGAGACACGCAGCGCAATGGCCGCGCGCAACTCGCCCTGGTCGAGATAGGGCTCGATCAGATCCTCCAGCGCGTCGTCCTGCTCGTCCTTGATCGCCTTCAGATCGACGTAGGCCTCCGCGCCGCGGTAACCGTGGCGTCGTTCATAGTCGATCAGGCCGCGCCGCAGCGATTCGTATGCCGCCTCCTGCTCTGCCGCGCGCAAGGTGGTGATGACGGTGATGCCACGCGTATAGGCCTCTTCCTTGAACTGCTCATATGCCATCTGGCGTGCCATCTCGGCTGCGAACTCGGCATGCACCGTGATTAGTGGCTGAGTGCCGGCCTGACCCTTGCCGATCGCCAGCTTGAGCGGCTCCTTCAATGCCTTCTGGGCCGCTTCGTCGGCCAGGAAACCCAGTTCCTGCATGCGCCGTAGCACATAGTGCTGACGTAGCTGCGCACGCTCCGGGTTGACCACCGGGTTGTAGGCCGAGGGTGCCTTGGGCAGGCCGGCCAGCATGGCGGTCTCGGCAACGGTCAAGTCCTTCAATTGCTTGCCGTAATAAATTTGGGCTGCCGCACCGAAACCATAGGCGCGCTGGCCGAGGTAAATCTGGTTGAGATAAAGCTCCAGGATCTGCGCTTTGCTCAAGCTCTTTTCAATCTTGATCGCCAGCAGGATTTCGTAGAGCTTGCGCGCGTAGGACTTTTCGCGCGTGAGGTAGAAATTGCGTGCGACCTGCATCGTGATCGTGCTGCCGCCCTGCCGACGACCGCCGCCCAGCACATTGAGCACCGTGGCCCGGGTGAGGCCGGCAAAATCGACCCCGCCATGCTCGAAGAAGCGGTCGTCTTCCGCGGCGAGCACGGCATGTTTGAGGGATTCCGGCACGTCCTTGAAGGCCACGAAACTGCGCCGCTCTTCGCCGTACTCGCCGATCAGCGCACCGTCCTCCGTATAGATGCGAAGTGGAATGCGGGGCTTGTACTCCGTCAGTGCGGCCAGGTCGGGCAACTGAGGCCAGGCGAAGGCGATCGCCACGGCGGCGATGGCGAGGCCCGCCAGGGCGAGGCCGAAAACGGAAGCAAGCAGGAGCAGGAAGAAACGTGAACGCATATTTGGCCTATCTAGTCTGCAGACGATTATATGTTGGGCCTCCGCTGAGTAGCCCCGCCTACCGCTCGGCGCCGATTTGCTTTACAGATTCTTCACCTTACTGCTAGGATTTAAAGTAATTTGTTGTTATTGCGCATAAGTCGCTGATTTAAAACAACTTTCAAAGGACGGCTACTCGTGATTGATTTCGCTGCCTTGTTCGGGGGAAAAGGCCGACCGTTGGTCGGTCTGGATATTTCCTCCTCGGCGGTCAAGATGGTCGAGCTTACCGAGGCCGGTTCCAACCAGTACCGGCTGGAGCGCTACGCGATCGAGCCGCTGCCCCGGGATGCCGTCACCGACGGCAATATCGCCAGTCTGGACGGCGTGGCGGACGCTATCCGCAAGGCCTGGAAGCGCCTTGGGACCAGTACGCGCAGTGTTGCGCTGGCTCTGCCGTCCTCCGCTGTCATTACCAAGAAGATCAACCTGCCGGCCGGCCTGCGTGAGCTGGACATGGAAGTGCAGGTCGAATCGGAAGCCAACCAGTACATTCCCTTCGCCATTGAAGAAGTGAACCTCGACTTCCAGGTGCTGGGCCCGGTTGGCAATGGGGCTGACGAAGTCGAAGTCATGATCGCCGCCTCACGCAAGGAGAAAGTTGAGGATCGCGTGGCCGCCGCCGAGTCCGCCGGACTCAAGGCCCTGGTAATGGACGTCGAGTCCTTCGCTGCGCAGTCGGCCTTCGGCTTGATCTGCAGCCGCCTGCCGGATGGAGGCAAGGGCAAGGTCGTGGCCCTGGTCGATGTCGGTGCCAATGCGATGAAGGTCACGATCTTCCGCGACGAAACGGTCCTCTATTCGCGCGAGCAGGCCTTTGGCGGCTACCAGCTGACGCAGGACATCATGCGCAACTACGGCATGAGTGCCGAAGAGGCCGAGGCAGCCAAGCGCGCCAACAGTCTGCCCGAGAACTATGAGCATGATCTCCTCAAGCCCTTCATGGACAGTCTCGGGCTGGAAGTGTCGCGTGCCCTGCAGTTTTTCTTCACTTCGACCCAGTTCAACCAGGTCGACATGATCGTGCTGGCCGGTGGGTGTGCCGTCGTGCCCGGGCTGGATCAAATCGTCGCCAGCCGGACTCAGGTCACCACCCAGGTCGCCAATCCGTTCCAAGGCATGGCCCTGTCGCAACGCGTGCGGCCGCGCAACCTGGCAACTGAAGCCCCGGCCCTGATGGTGGCGTGCGGGCTCGCCATGCGGAGGTTCGACGCATGATTCGCATCAACCTCCTCCCGCATCGCGAAGAAGCTCGCAAACTCAGGCGCCAGCAGTTCTATACCCTGGCTGGCCTGATGCTCCTGTCGGCCATCGTCATTGCCTTCGTCGGCTATACCCTGGTCCAACGCCAGATCGAGGCGCAGGACTCCAACAACGACTACATCAAGCGCGAGATCGCCAGTCTCGACAAAGAGATTGCCGAGATCAAGCGATTGCGGGAGCAGACCCAGGCGCTGCTGTCGCGTAAGCAGGTCATTGAGTCCTTGCAGGCAAACCGGGCCGAGACCGTGCGCGTGTTCAACGAGCTGGCGAAGCAGACGCCCGAGGGCGTCTACATCAAGACGATCAAACAGACCGGCTTGTCGCTTCAGCTCATCGGTTACGCCCAATCCAATGCGCGTGTGTCCCAGTACATGCGTAATCTCGATTCCTCTCCCGTGCTGGAGAAGCCCAATCTCATCGAAATCAAGGCGGCCGATGTAAATAAGCGCCGTGTGAGTGAGTTCAACCTCACGATCCAGATCGAGCGCGCGCCAGTCGAGACGACGGGTGACGGCAAGCCTGCGGAGAACAAGCCATCGTGAAAACGCCCAGCATCAATTTTAAGCGTGTCGCGGAAGACTTCCGTCAGCTTGATCCAAACGATCCTGGCCTGTGGCCCGTCGTGCCTCGCATCGTCGTGCTTGCCGCCATTCTCGTGGCGGGTTTGGCTGCGGCGTGGTGGTTTGTATGGAATGACCAGCTGACTGAACTCGAGCAGAAACAGCAGGAAGAGCAGCGTTTGAAGGATGATTGGCTCAACAAGAAGCGGCAGGCCGTCAATCTTGACGAGTACAAGAAGCAGTTGGCGGAGATCGACCGTCAGTTCGGCGCCTTGCTGAAGCAGCTTCCCAATCGTTCCGAGATGGAATCGCTGCTGATGGACGTGAACCAGGCGGGCCGGGGCAGGGGGCTGCAGTTCGAGCTATGGAAACCGGGCGCCGAGAACATCCGTGAATTCTATGCGGAGCTTCCCATCGCCTTGCGGGTGACGGGCAGCTATGCCGACTTGGGCACCTTTGCCAGCGATGTGGCCAAGCTGCCCCGGATTGTGACCTTGGGCAACATGAGCATCGCGCAGGAAAAGGATGGCTCACTGAAGATGGATGCCCAGGCCGTCACGTATCGCTACTTGGACGAGGAAGAAGTGGCCAAGCAGCGGCGTGAAAAAGCGGCCAAGGACGCCAAGAAATAGTTTGCGAGAGCGAGGAAGCCCGTGAAACAAAAGCTGTTCTTGATCCTGCTGACCTGTGCCGGTCTCGCTGCCTGCGGGACGGACGAGCACAAGGACATCAAGGAGTGGATGGACCAGCAAAGTGCAGGATTGCGTGGTCGCATCCCGGCACTCCCTGAAGTCAAGACCTTCCCTGTCATTGATTTCGACATGGAGGGCGTGTCCTTCGATCCTTTTCAGGCCATCAAGCTGGAGCCTGACAAGCGCGCAGGGCGGGGGGCCAACCGACCCGACACCAACCGTCGACGCGAGCCTCTCGAGGCCTACCCACTGGAGACACTCAAGATGGTCGGCATGATGTACATGAGTGGCAAGCCTGTTGGCTTGGTCTTGGCAGACAAGACCCTGCATCAAGTCAGGGTAGGCAACTACCTGGGCCAGAATTTCGGAGTAGTGACCAAGATTTCCGAGAGCGATATCTCCCTCAAGGAACTGATCGAAGACGCCAACGGGGACTGGAACGAGCGCGTCGGCACCATGCAGCTGCAAGAGCAGGAGGCAAAAAAGTGAATATTGGAACGCGTTTCTTCTCGCTGTTTGTAGCGCTGGGTTTTGGTTTGGCAGTCCCGTGGGTTGCCGCGCAGACCCCCACGCCTGCGGCGCCTGTTGCAGCCAAGAATGGCATTGAAGCGATTACCTCCTCTCAGCAGGGCGGTAGTGTGGTGGTCAAGGTCACTCTGTCCAAACCACTGGAGGGGCAGCTCGGGAGCTTTAGCGTATCCAATCCCGCACGCATTGCTATTGATTTTCCTGGCGTAGGCAACGCCACGGGCAAAACGGCGCAGAGCATCAACGAAGGCGATGTGCGTAGTGCCAACATCGTGCAGGTTGCTGACCGCACGCGCCTGGTGCTGAACCTCAATCGTCCTGTGACCTACGACACGAAGATCGACGGTCGCGAGGTCACGATCACTCTGGCTACCGCGCCGGCTAAGACGGCCGAAGCAACGACGACGGCCCGTTTCGCGGAACAGAAAGGTGGGCCGGACCAGCATTCGTTGCGCAACATCACCTTCCGCCGGGGGCGCGCGGGCGAAGGCCGCGTCGTGGTCGACCTGTCGGATGCCAATACTGGCATCGACATCCGCCAGCAGGGCTCGGACCTGATCGTGGACTTCCTCAAGACCACGGCGCCGGAAAATCTGCGCCAACGCCTTGATGTGGTGGACTTCGCCACGCCAGTGAACACTGTCACCACCACCCAGCAGGGCAACGTCGTACGCATGGTGATCTCGCCCAAGGGCCTGTGGGAACACAATGCCTACCAGAGCGACAGCCAGTTCGTGCTGGAGGTCAAGCCGGTCCAGGAAGACCCCCGCAAGCTGGTGCAAGGCGCGGGCGGCGCGCGTGTCGAGAAGTACGCGGGCGAAAAACTCTCGCTGAACTTCCAGAATATCGATGTGCGCTCGGTCCTGCAGGTCATTGCCGACTTCACCAACTTCAACATCATCACCAGCGATTCCGTGCAAGGTTCCCTGACCCTGCGTTTGAAGGACGTGCCGTGGGACCAGGCGCTGGAAATCATCCTGCAGGCGCGTGGGCTCGACCTGCGCAAGAACGGCAACGTCATCTGGATCGCGCCACGTGACGAGCTGGTCGCCCGCGAAAAGCTGGAACTGGAGTCCAAGACCCAGATCGCGGACCTTGAGCCCCTGCGCACTGAAAGCTTCCAGATCAACTACCACAAGGCCAAGTCGATCTCCGAGTTTCTCAAGAACAGGGACCAGACCGTGTTGTCCAAGCGTGGCACCGTCGTGATCGACGAACGCTCCAACAAGGTCTTTGTGACCGATGTGTCTGACCGCCTGGAAGCGCTGCGGAAGATGATTGCCGAAATCGACGTGCCGGCGCGCCAGGTGCTGATCGAGGCCCAGATCGTCGAAGCGGATGACTCTTTTGCGAAGAATCTGGGTATTCGCTGGGCGTTTGGCAGCGTGAGCGGAACGACCCAGGGTGTGGATGAAAATGGCCGCACCATTCCGCGCACCAGCTTTGGCGCGGGCCTGGGTTCTACGGGCTACTACGCGGGACAGATCGAAACCAAGCCGGACTTCTTCCGCGACGCGAGTCAGGTCAATCTGGCTGCCCCCTCTATCAACGGCAAGCAAGCGGGCGCTATCTCCTTTGCGTTGTGGAACAGCGCAGCGACACGATTCCTTGATCTCGAAGTCTCGGCGCTTGAGGCAGACGGCAAGGGCAAGATCGTGTCCCGTCCGCGAGTCATGACGGCCGACCAGATCGAAGCCGTGATCGAACAAGGCGTGGAAATCCCGTACCAGCAAGCGACGAGTTCTGGCGCAACCTCGGTAGCCTTCCGCAAGGCCAACCTGTCGCTTAAGGTCAAGCCGCAGATCACACCGGATGGCCGGGTATTCCTGACCCTGGATGTGAACAAGGATTCGCCCAACGTACAAATCTCGACTGGGTCTGGCATCGCGATTGACACAAAGCATGTGCAGACTGAAGTCCTGGTCGAGAATGGCGGCACCGTGGTGCTCGGCGGGATTTACCAGCAGGAAATCAGCAACAATGTGACTAAGATCCCGCTGCTGGGTGACATTCCCTATGTTGGGGCGCTGTTCCGCGAGACGGAACGTAAGGATGTCAAGAAAGAACTTCTTGTACTGATCACCCCGAAGATCGTGACGGATCAGTCACTGGCCCGATAACTGGAGTATTAAGATGGATGTCAGCAAGAGTTTAATTGGCTTGATTTTTATAGCTGCCCTCTCTGCGTGTGGGGGGGGGGGCGGTTCAAGTGGCTCTCCCTGTTTAGCTCCTGGTGGGTGTGGTGGCTCGTCGTCTTCAAGTAGTTCTGGCGGCGTGATTCAAAATTATTCTCTGGCATTGTCTGTTTCTGCACCAAGTCTTCAGACCGACGGTTCGTCCATCGTCAAGGTCCGCGCGACAGTAAAAGACGACAAAAATGGCGCTGTTGAGGGCCAGGTCGTTTCGCTTTCGGCCAGCTCTGGGACTCTATCTGCCAGTACGGGCACTACAGCTAAGACGGGCGTACTAGAGGTCGAGTTTGACTCAAACGACAATAAAGCAAATCGAACAGTGACGTTGACTGCTGCGCTGGGTGGCGGAGTTACGGCAACAAACACTATTGTCGTGCAGGGCACGTCCTTGGCTTTTGGTGGCGATACCGCTGGGGTGGTAAACAAGCCTGTCAGCATAACCGTGACATTGAAAGACGCTGCAAATAAGCCCGTGTCGGGAGTTGTTAGCTTGGCTTCTTCGTTGGGAAATGCGTTGCCGACTGTAACAACTGATGCAACCACAGGGTCCGCGTCTTTCACCTATACCCCTACGAATGCGGGGACTGATGTTTTGACAGCCAGTGCTATGGGAGCTACCAAACAGATATCTATTGGTATTAGTGCTGTCAATTTTGCATTCACAAGTCCCGCAGCGGGAACGCCGGTCGTTCTGGGCGTATGCCAGCCAGTAACTGTAAGCACGTCTGGGTTCGCGCCAACAAGTGTTACTTTTACGTCATCGCGTGGGACTGTGCACGCAACTAGCGCATGTGCAGGTTCCACAACCTCCGCGACGATAGCCTTGGCTGCTGGTTCAGCTACGGCCTATGTGAAGTCGATTAGTGCCGGAGCTGCAACGATTACTGCACAGGCATCAGGGGGAGGGGTTTCGGCGCAAACTAGCATGGCTTTGCAGTTTATTGCGACTGTTCCTGCGTCCATCTCTCTGCAGGGTTCCCCTTCCACTGTCTCCATCGGAGCAAATAGCGCGTTGACCGCGGTTGTGCGGGACGCAAATGGAAATCCTGTGTCGGGTCAGACAGTTTCCTTTGCAGTACCAAACACTGGCGGCCAAGTGAATCCGAGTTCAGCAACCACTGACGATAATGGTGTAGCAACTTCCGTCTTCATCGCTGACTCTAGCTTGAGTGGCAAGGATTCAGTTCAAGTTACGGCGACAGTTGCTGGTAGCATCACAAGTACCGCAGCCCTGACGGTCTCAGGTCTTGGCGTCAACATTGTTCTTGGGACGGACAACAAGGTGGTATTGGTAGAAGGCCCTCCACGCTATCGTAAGATTTATGGAGCATCTGTCACTGATAGCAACGGCAGTCCAATCAAGAACCAAGTTGTAACTATTTCGGTAGTCGGTACGAGATTTTACAAAGGCAGGTGGCTACTCACAGGGCTAACTGGTACTCCGTGGGGCAAGCTTGAGAATGCCAATTGTTTGGCTGAGGATGGCAATAACAATGGTGTTATTGACACAGGCGAAATCGGGGATCTGGATGGTGATGGGAAATATGAACCCAATGGTGCGGTAACGGTTCGTCCTCCTGACAATGCAACAAACGCGACGCAAGTGACGGTTACTACTAATGACGGCGGATTCGCTGAGTTTTGGGTTGATTACTTTAGAAACTATGCAACTTGGGTCAATGTGGAGCTCAAAGCAACAGCCAATGTCTATGGAAAAAATAGTGTGGGCTCTGCAGTTTTCCTTCTTCCGGGCAGTAGTGCTGAACTTCAGGATGCCGCAAGTTCTCCATCTTTCGAGCTGTCTCCCTTCGGAACGCAGGCTGGTTGCAACAACCCACTATAGTCGGTGCGAGCGGTAGGATGCTCGCTGTTAGAATTCTGAGGTGACTGACGCACCTCTCAACATCTACCTAGTCGGCCTCATGGGCTCGGGCAAGACGACCATCGGTCGGATGCTTGCCCGGCGCATGGGCCGACGTTTCGTTGACGCCGACCACGAGATCGAAGCGCGTACCGGCGTGCGCATTCCGGTGATCTTCGAGCTGGAGGGCGAGGCGGGTTTCCGGCGGCGCGAGGCGCAGGTGATTGCCGAGTTGTCTGCCGAGTCCGGCCTGGTTCTCGCAACGGGCGGGGGGGCGGTCCTCAACGAAGCGACCCGGGGCGTCCTTCGCCGGACAGGCTGGGTGGTCTATCTCGATGTGCCAGTCGCCTTGCTTCATGAACGCACACGGCATGACAGCAACCGTCCGCTGTTGCAGGTCGAGGACCCGGTGGCTCGTCTGACGGCACTGCGTGAACAGCGTGATCCCTTGTACCGTGAAGTGGCGCATTTCATCGTGGATGGCGCGCGCAGCAATTCGCAGGCGGCGGTGGTGCGCATCCTGCGCGAGTGGGAAAGAGTATGCGAACTGTCGACGTAAGCCTTGCCGAGCGCAGTTACCCCATCCATATCGGCGCTGGCCTGTTGGGCCGCGGTGAACTCTTCGCGCCGCATCTGAAGACCAAGCGGGTGGCCGTCGTCACCAATGAGGTGGTGGCGCCGCTGCATCTGCAGACCTTGCTGGGCGCGCTGGAGGCGCTGGGCGTCCAGGCCACGACGATCGTGTTGCCGGACGGTGAGGCCTTCAAGAGCTGGGAAACGCTCAATCAGATCTTCACTGAACTGCTCAGCGCACGCGCAGAGCGCTCCACCACCCTGATCGCACTAGGAGGGGGTGTGATCGGCGACATGACCGGCTTCGCGGCGGCCTGTTACCAGCGCGGTGTGCCCTTCATCCAGGTGCCGACCACGCTGCTGTCGCAGGTGGATTCCTCGGTCGGTGGCAAGACGGCGGTGAACCATCCGCTGGGCAAGAACATGATTGGCGCCTTCTACCAGCCGCGCCTGGTGATCGCAGATACCGACACGCTGAAGACCTTGCCGGCGCGCGAGTTGAAGGCGGGGCTGGCGGAGGTTATCAAGTATGGCTTCATCCGCGACCTCCCTTTCCTGGAGTGGATCGAGCAGCACCTGCCGGCCTTGCTGGCGGGTGACCCCGAGGCTTTGGCCTATGCGGTGGAGCGTAGCTGCATCAACAAGGCCGAAGTGGTGGCGGCGGATGAAACCGAACAGGGTGAACGTGCCACGCTGAACCTAGGCCACACCTTCGGCCATGCGATCGAAACGGGGTTGGGCTATGGCGAATGGCTGCATGGTGAGGCAGTGGCGGCGGGCACTGTGATGGCGGCCGATCTCTCCGCCCGCCTGGGGCTGATTAGCGACATCGAGGTCATGCGTGTGCGCTGCGTGTTGCAGGCGGCCGGTTTGCCGGTCACAGGGCCCAAGCTGGGTGCGGCGCGCTACGTTGAGCTGATGCGGCATGACAAGAAGGTACAGGCCGGCAAGTTGCGCCTGATCCTGTTGCAGCATATCGGTCACGCCATCATCCACGATGGCGCGAGCGAAGCCCAGATTGCGGCGAGTATTGAAGCCTGCTGCGCATAGGTGCCTGGAGGAAATAGTGCGGGTTCTGCTGCCGCGGTGTGTCATGTTCCTGGCCGGTCGTGCCCGAATGCTCCTGGCTCGCATCCCTTGGCCGGCAGGTTCGCTGCTCCGCCATTCTCTCTATGTGAGGGCTGCATGAGCGAGCAAACTCTGGCCGACTACGCTGTATCGTCCCGTAACAGCAGGGGACGCCAGTTTGCCGAGGCCTCGCCGGGCACGCGCAGCGAGTTTCAGCGCGATCGTGATCGGGTGATCCATTCCACGGCGTTCCGGCGGCTCGAATACAAGACGCAGGTCTTCGTGAATCATGAAGGCGACCTGTTCCGCACTCGTCTCACACACAGCATCGAGGTCGCCCAGATCGGCCGTTCGCTGGCGCGCGCACTGGGTCTCAACGAAGACCTCGTCGAGGCAATCTCGCTGTCGCACGACCTGGGACATACCCCATTTGGTCATGCCGGGCAGGACGCCCTGAACGAATGCATGAAGGAGCACGGGGGCTTTGAGCACAACCTGCAGTCACTGCGCATTGTCGATGTCCTGGAAGCCCGCTACGCGGAGTTTGATGGGCTCAACCTGAGCTATGAGACGCGAGAAGGCATCCTCAAGCATTGCTCGCGCAAGAATGCCGAAAAGCTGGGTGAGTTGGGGCGGCGCTTCCTTGAGAACAAGCAGCCGTCGCTGGAAGCGCAGTTGTGCAATCTCGCGGACGCCATCGCCTACAACAATCACGATGTGGACGACGGTTTGCGTGCGGGTCTGATCACACTTGGCCAGCTTCAGGAAGTCCCTGCCTTTGCGCGCCATGCGGACAGTGTGCGCGCGCGGTACCCGCAACTGGAGGACCGGCGTCTCGTGCACGAGACGGTGCGCCGCATGATCAACGAGTTTGCACTGGATCTGATTGAGCGGACCCGGGGCAATATTGCGGACGTGCGCGTGCAGACAATCGAGGATGTACGCAACGCGCCGCCCTTGGTGGCTTTCTCCGACTCGACGCAGAAGGAGTTGCAGCAGTTGCAGCGCTTCCTGCGAGAAAACCTCTATTGGCACTACAAGGTATTGAGAGAGATGAGCAAGGCGCGTCGCATCATCTGCGAACTCTTCCAGGCCTTCATGGATGATTTGCGTCTGTTGCCACCGCAATACCAGGCGATGGCGCGCGAAGACAAGCCGCGCGCCATCGCCGACTATGTCGCGGGCATGACGGATCGCTACGCGATGAAGGAGCACCGGCGCCTGTTCGCCATCGGCGAAGCCTGAGGCATGCCGTGAGCCGCTTGCCGCGTCTTTATCTGCCTGGCTTGCCGCAACTGGTCTTGCAGCGAGGCAACAACCGCATGCCCGTGTTCGCAGACGAGGCCGACTTCCAGCAATACCGTCAGCACCTGCGCGAAGCGGCGCGCGAAGCCGGCGTGGCCTTGCATGCCTATGTGCTGATGCCGGACCACGTTCACCTGCTGCTCACGCCAGGTGACGACAAGGGGGTGGGCAATCTCATGCAACGCCTGGGGCGTCGTTATGTGCGCTGGTTCAACGACCGCCACAAACGCACCGGGACGCTGTGGGAGGGGCGCTTCCGGTCGACGGTACTGGCCCCGGAGCACTTCCTGCTGGCCTGCTACGCTTATGCCGAGCTGAATCCGGTGCGCGCGGGTCTGGTGGCCGAGCCGTCCTTGTACCCGTGGTCGAGTTGCCGCCATCACCTGGGCTTGGAACGCGACCCGTTGGTAACCGACCACGCCTTGTTCTGGGCGCTGGGCAACACGCCCTTCGAGCGGCAGGCCGCCTACAAGGGTCTGCTCGAAACCGGCCCCGGGGCGGACCAGATTGCAGCCATCCGCTATGCGGGGCATCGGGGCTGGGGGCTGGGCGATCTGCCCGGGCAAGGAGAGGCGGCCCCTAATCGTCGAACCACGCCGCTGGCCAAAGGGCGACCGCGCCGCCTTGCAGGAGCGGCGTCCGGCGCGTGAGGCGGAACGAACGGGCGGGTCTGCGCTAGTCTGAAGTGGGCGCCCGGCTGTGCACGGGACGGCCCTGCTTCCACCCATATAACGAGGTCTGATATGCCGACTCCTTCCTTAAACGGCTTGCTGTTGTGCGTGCTGATCGGCCTGGGGGGCAGTGCCTGTGGCGGAGGCGGCGGTGCGGGAGGGGAGGGGGCTTCGGGAAACACCGGATCAGGCGGTTCCGGTTCGGGTGGCGGCGCCAGTTCGAGCAGCGGGGGCGCGGTGCCGGCCTGTGCGACACCGCCGGGGCGCGTACTGGAGGTTGGCCCTGGCAAGACCTACGCCCTGCCAAGCCAGGCGGCCGCCGTGGCGCAGCCGGGGGACACCATCCGCATCGCAGCAGGTGACTACAGTGGCGATGTCGCGACCTGGACGGCCGCCAATCTGACGATCTGTGGTGTCGGTGGCCGTGCCCGCCTGTTCGCGGCAGGCAAGAGTGCTGCAGGCAAGGGCATCTGGATCGCGGCGGGGGCGAACCTCGTAGTTGAGAGCGTCGCCTTCCATGACGCCAAGGTGCCGGACAAGAACGGTGCCGGCATCCGCGTCGAACCCGGCGTGAACCTCACGGTGCGCGACAGCGGCTTCTACGACAACGAGAATGGCATCCTCGCGGGCAACAGCGGTGGCGTCATCGTGATCGAGCGCTCGGAGTTCGCGCGCAACGGCTACGGCGATGGGTATTCACACAATCTGTACATCGGGCGCGTGGATTCGCTGACCGTGCGCGCCAGCTTCTTCCACGAGGCGAAGATCGGGCACAACCTGAAGAGCCGTGCCAGGGTGTCATTGATCGAAAACAGCTACTTCATGGACGGGCCCTCGGGCACGTCCAGCTACCTGAATGATTTTCCCAATGGCGGGGCGGTCGTCCTGCGCGGCAATCTGTTCCACAAAGGCCCCTTGGCCGACAATTCGAATGCCCTCGCCTATGGCGCTGAAGGCCTCGGCGTGTGGCCGACGAATACCCTCGACCTGATCCACAACACGGTCGTCAGCACGTATCCGGGTGGCGCCTTCATCAACGCCAACGCTGCGACGCAGGCGCTGCGTCTGACGGCCAACCTGTTCGCGGGCACCAATGCGCCGGCCTTGATCGCGGGTGGCCTCAACAGCGGCAGTGTGGTCGTGCAGCAGCACAGCAACTTCGTGACGGCTGCGGCTGGCGTACCCGGCGCGAGCAGCATCTCCAGCCCGTCGTTCTGGCCGCAAGCCGCGATCCTGGGCAGCCTGGCACTCGGCGGAGTGCCGGACGCCCAGTACCTGCACGACAGCCCGGCCCCCTACCAGCAACGGACCCTGGCCAGCAGCCTGCGCCTGATCGGCGCCTTGCAGAGCGCCCCCTGACTGCTCCCAGTCACGCGGACGGGCGGGGCGATTGCGGTGCAAGTGCCTGAGGCATGCTGCATTGCGATGCAGGCACCTGATTTTATGCACGATTTTAGTCTGTCCCCAATTTTAAATGCCCGGCTATGGTGCGCGCCTATAAATATACTCTGACCCCTTTTTATTGTGCTTGAAGCGCTTGCCTGGCGAGGCCTATAGTTCAAACCCTTACGGTCGCGCGGGTACTGTCTGCACCTGTCGTGCAGCGCAAAGCGCGAGCCCGGTTTCCGGAGTGTGACCATGCAAGAACGCCAGGGGCTGTACGACCCAGCCAACGAACATGACGCCTGTGGCGTGGGCTTCGTTGCCCACATCAAGGGCAAGAAGAGCCACGAGATCGTCCAGGGCGGCCTGAAGATCCTCGAGAACATCGACCACCGCGGCGCCGTGGGCGCCGATGCGCTGATGGGCGACGGGGCCGGCATCCTGATCCAGATTCCCGATGCCTTCTACCGTGAAGAGCTGGCCAAGCAGGGCGTGAAGCTGCCGCCCGCCGGCGAGTATGGCGTCGGCATGATCTTCCTGCCGAAGGAACACGCCTCGCGCCTGGCCTGTGAACAGGAGCTGGAGCGTGCGGTGCGCGCCGAAGGTCAGGTGGTGCTGGGCTGGCGCGACGTGCCGGTCGACTGCGACATGCCGATGTCGCCGCGTGTGCGCGCCAAGGAGCCGGTGATCCGTCAGATTTTCATCGGTCGCGGCGCAGACATCATGGTGACCGAGGCGCTGGAGCGCAAGCTGTATGTCATCCGCAAGATCGCCAGCCATGCCATCCAGCAACTGAAGCTGAAGCATGGCAAGGAATACTACGTGCCCTCGATGTCGGCCCGCACCGTCATCTACAAGGGTCTGCTGCTGGCCAACCAGGTCGGCGTCTATTACAAGGATCTGGCCGATCCGCGCTGCGTCTCGGCGCTTGCCCTGGTGCACCAGCGCTTCTCGACCAACACCTTCCCCGAGTGGCCGCTTGCCCACCCGTACCGCATGGTCGCCCACAACGGCGAAATCAACACGGTCAAGGGCAACTTCAACTGGCTGCGTGCGCGTGAAGGCGTGATGAAGTCGGCCGTCATTGCGGACGACCTCAAGAAGCTGTTCCCGATCGCCTACGAAGGCCAGTCCGACACGGCCACCTTCGACAACTGCATCGAGCTGCTCACGATGGCGGGCTACCCCATCGCCCAGGCCGCGATGATGATGATCCCGGAAGCCTGGGAACAGCACACGCTGATGGACGAGAACCGTCGCGCGTTCTACGAGTACCACGCCGCCATGATGGAGCCGTGGGACGGCCCCGCCGCCATCGCCTTCACCGACGGCCGCCAGATCGGCGCCACGCTGGACCGCAACGGCCTGCGCCCGGCGCGCTACATCGTGACCGACGATGACCTCGTCATCATGGCGTCCGAAGCCGGCGTGCTGCCCGTGCCGGAGAGCAAGATCGTCAAGAAGTGGCGTCTGCAGCCCGGCAAGATGTTCCTGATTGACATGGAAGCCGGTCGCATCATCGACGACAAGGAACTCAAGGATTCGCTGGCCAACGCCAAGCCCTACCGCGAGTGGATCAGCCGCATCCAGGTCAAGCTGGATGAGGTGGATGGTCCCGAGCCGCAGGTCGAGGCTGCCGCCTCGCTGCTGGATCGCCAACAGGCCTTCGGCTACACGCAGGAAGACATCAAGTTCCTGATGGCGCCGATGGCACAGGCCGGCGAAGAGGCCGTCGGTTCGATGGGCAACGACTCGCCGCTGGCGGTCATGTCCAACAAGCACAAGCCGCTCTACAACTACTTCAAGCAGTTGTTCGCTCAGGTCACGAACCCGCCGATCGACCCCATCCGCGAAGCGCTGGTGATGTCGACCGTGTCCTTCATCGGCCCCAAGCCGAACCTGCTGGACCTGAACAACATCAACCCGCCGATGCGCCTCGAAGTGTCCCAGCCCGTGCTGGACTTCAAGGACATGGCGAAGATCCGTCACATCGAGACCTACACCGACAACAAGTTCAAGTCCTTCGAACTGGACATCTGTTACCCGGTGGCCTGGGGCAAGGAAGGCATCGAAGCCCGCATCGCCTCGCTGTGCGCGCAGGCCGAGGATGCGGTGCGTTCGGGCTACAACATCCTGATCGTGTCGGACCGCAAGATCGACGCGCAGAACGTTGCCATCCCGGCGCTGTTGGCCACTTCGGCCATCCATCAGCACCTGGTGAAGAAGGGCCTGCGCACCTCCACCGGCCTGGTGGTGGAAACCGGCTCGGCGCGCGAAGTGCACCACTTCGCCCTGCTCGCCGGCTACGGCGCGGAAGCCGTCCATCCGTACCTGGCGATGGAAACCCTGCGTGACATGGCCAAGGGCCTGCCGGCGGACATCGGTCCCGAGAAGGCGATCTACAACTACATCAAGGCGGTCGGCAAGGGGCTCAACAAGGTCATGTCCAAGATGGGCATCTCGACCTACATGTCCTACTGCGGCGCGCAGATCTTCGAAGCCATCGGGCTGAACCGCGAGCTGATCGACAAGTACTTCGCCGGCACGCCGTCGAATGTGCAGGGCATCGGTATCTTCGAGGTGGCCGAGGAAGCGCTGCGCCTGCACAACGATGCTTTCGGTGCCGATCCGGTGCTGGCCGACAACCTGGATGCCGGTGGCGAGTATGCCTTCCGCATCCGCGGCGAAGAGCACATGTGGACGCCGGATGCCATCGCCAAGCTGCAGCACTCGACGCGCGCGGGCTCCTTCCAGTCGTACAAGGAGTACGCCCAGATCATCAACGACCAGAGCGTGCGTCACATGACGCTGCGCGGTCTGTTCGAGTTCAAGTTCGATCCGGCCAAGGCTATCTCCATCGACGAGGTGGAGCCCGCCAAGGAGATCGTCAAGCGCTTCGCCACCGGCGCCATGTCGCTCGGCTCGATCTCGACCGAGGCGCACTCCACGCTGGCCATCGCCATGAACCGCATCGGCGGCAAGTCGAACACCGGTGAGGGCGGCGAAGACCCGGCGCGCTACAAGAACGAGATGAAGGGCATCTTCATCAAGAAGGGCGAGACCCTGGCCGGCATCATCGGCAAGGATCGCATCGAGCGCGACGTGGTGCTGCAGGAAGGCGACTCCCTGCGCTCCAAGATCAAGCAGGTCGCGTCGGGCCGCTTCGGCGTCACGACCGAGTACCTGACCTCGGCCGACCAGATCCAGATCAAGATGGCGCAGGGCGCCAAGCCCGGTGAAGGCGGCCAGCTGCCCGGCGGCAAGGTGTCCGAGTACATCGGCCAGCTCCGCTTCTCGGTGCCTGGCGTGGGCCTGATTTCGCCGCCGCCGCACCACGACATCTACTCGATCGAGGATCTGGCGCAACTGATCCACGACCTGAAGAACGTCAATCCGAAAGCTGACATCTCGGTCAAGCTGGTGTCCGAAGTGGGCGTCGGCACGGTGGCCGCGGGTGTGGCCAAGTGCAAGGCCGATCACGTCGTGATCGCCGGCCATGACGGTGGCACCGGCGCTTCGCCGCTGTCCTCGATCAAGCACGCCGGTTCGCCGTGGGAGCTGGGTCTCGCCGAGACGCAGCAGACCCTGATGATCAACGGTCTGCGTGACCGCATCATCGTGCAGGCCGACGGCCAGATGAAGACCGGCCGCGACGTCGTCATCGCCGCCCTGCTGGGGGCCGACGAAATGGGCTTCGCCACCGCGCCGCTGGTGGTCGAGGGCTGCATCATGATGCGCAAGTGCCATCTCAACACCTGCCCGGTCGGCGTCGCCACGCAAGACCCGGTGTTGCGCGCCCGTTTCTCCGGTCAGCCCGAGCACGTGGTGAACTTCTTCTTCTTCATCGCCGAGGAAGTGCGCGAGATCATGGCCCAGTTGGGCGTGCGCAAGTTCGAGGACCTCATCGGGCGCGCCGAACTGCTGGACAAGAAGAAGGCCATCGCTCACTGGAAGGCCAAGGGCCTGGACTTCAGCAAGATCTTCCACGTGCCGCAGGTCGACTCGCCGTTGCGCGTGACCGCGACGCAGGACCACGGCCTGGACAAGGCCCTGGATCACCAGCTCATCGCCAAGGCCAAGCCGGCGCTGGACAAGGGCGAGCGCGTCTCGTTCATCCAGCCGGTGAAGAACATCAACCGCACGGTTGGCGCCATGCTGTCCGGCGAAGTCGCCAAGAAGTACGGCTTCGAAGGCCTGCCCGACGACACCATCCATGTGCAACTGACCGGCACCGCCGGCCAGAGCTTCGGCGCCTTCCTGGCACACGGCGTCACGCTGGACCTGGTGGGTGAGGGTAACGACTACGTCGGCAAGGGCCTGTCCGGTGGTCGCGTCATCGTGCGCTGCCCCAACGACTTCCGTGGCTTCGGCCCGGAACACATCATCGTCGGCAACACCGTGCTGTTCGGCGCCATTGCCGGCGAGGCCTTCTTTAACGGCGTCGGTGGCGAACGCTTCGCGGTGCGTAACTCGGGCGCCATGGCCGTCGTCGAGGGCGTGGGCGACCACGGCTGCGAATACATGACGGGCGGCACGGTCATCGTGCTGGGTGACACCGGTCGCAACTTCGCTGCCGGCATGTCCGGTGGCGTGGCCTACGTGTATGACCCGGCCGGTCAGTTCGCCGGCAAGTGCAACACGGCGCAGGTTGACCTGGAGCCGGTGCTGGCCGCGGGCGAGCAGGGCGAGAAGATGGACCGCGACGTATGGCATGCCGTCAAGCGCGGTGGCGTCGGCGAGGCGGACGAGGTGATCCTCAAGCGTCAGATCGAGGCGCACTTCCGCTACACCGGCAGCCTGCGTGCCAAGGCCCTGCTGGAGAACTGGGAAGAGTCCCGCCGCGCCTTCGTCAAGGTCATGCCGAAGGAATACCGTCGCGCGCTCAAGGAACTGGCCGTCGCCGCACGCGCCAAGGCCGACAAGGTCAGCGCCTGAGCCGGTCCGAGCGATAGAGACAGATTGAGGAAGATTGAAAAATGGGAAAAGTAACCGGCTTTCTTGAGTTCGAGCGCCAGGACGAGGGCTACGAGGCGCCCGAGGCGCGCAAGAAGCATTACAAGGAGTTCGTGCTCGCGCTGAGCGACGACCAGGCCAAGATCCAGGGCGCGCGCTGCATGGACTGCGGCATTCCGTTCTGCAACAACGGCTGCCCGGTCAACAACATCATTCCGGACTGGAATGACCTGGTGTACAAGCAGAAGTGGCAGGAAGCCATCGCCGTGCTGCACTCGACGAACAACTTCCCCGAGTTCACCGGCCGCATCTGCCCGGCCCCCTGCGAAGCTGCCTGTACCCTGGGCATCAACGCCGCGCCCGTGGGCATCAAGTCGATCGAACATGCGATCATCGACAAGGCTTGGGAGAACGGCTGGGTCAAGCCGCAGCCGGCGGCCAAGAAGACCGGCAAGAAGGTTGCCGTCGTCGGTTCCGGCCCGGCCGGCCTGGCCGCCGCGCAGCAACTGGCGCGCGCCGGCCACGACGTGACCGTGTTCGAGAAGCGCGATCGCATCGGCGGCCTGCTGCGCTATGGCATTCCCGACTTCAAGCTCGACAAGGGCCTGATCGACCGTCGCGCCAAGCAACTGGAAGCCGAAGGCGTGGTGTTCAAGACCTCGGTCTACATCGGGGACGCCGACCTGCCCAAGGGCGTCGGCAGCGATGCCAAGGAAAAGGTCTCGCCCAAGCAGATCCTCAAGGACTTCGATGCCGTCGTGCTGTCGGGCGGTTCCGAAGTGCCGCGCGATCTGCCGATTCCGGGGCGCGAGCTGGAAGGCGTCTACTACGCCATGGAATTCCTGCCGCAGCAGAACAAGGTCAATGCGGGCGACAAGCTGAAGGACCAGATCAAGGTCACCGGCAAGAATGTCGTCGTCATCGGTGGTGGCGACACCGGCTCCGACTGCGTGGGCACTTCCAACCGCCAGGGCGCCAAGAGCGTGCTGCAGTTCGAGCTGATGCCGCAGCCGCCCGAGCAGGAGAACAAGTCGCTGGTGTGGCCGTACTGGCCGATCAAGCTGCGCACGTCTTCCTCGCACGAGGAGGGCTGTGACCGTGAATGGTCCGTCACGACCAAGGAGTTCCGCGGCGAGAACGGCAAGCTCAAGTCGGTGGTCACGGCCCAGGTCGAGTGGAAGAAGGACGACAAGACCGGCCAGATGAAGATGTCCGAAGTGCCGGGCTCCGAGCGCGTGCTGCCGGCCGAGGCCGTGTTCCTGGCGATGGGCTTTACCAACCCGGTGGCAGGCCTGCTCGAGGGCTTCGGTGTCGACAAGGATGCGCGCGGCAACGCCAAGGCCACCACCGACGGGGCGGGGTGCTACGCGACCAACGTGCCCAAGGTGTTCGCCGCAGGCGATACGCGCCGTGGCCAGTCGCTGGTGGTGTGGGCGATTCGCGAAGGCCGTCAGGCCGCGCGCGAGGTCGACGCCTTCCTGATGGGCGACAGCGTGCTGCCGCGATAAGGAATACGCTGCCCGCACGACAACGGACACCCGTGGGTGTCCGTTTTCATTTGTGCCTTGTCGCTGCCCGGGTCCGGCGAGGGACGACAGTCCACCTGGGCAGCGGAGGAGGCCGATCCTGGGGGCTTGGGCATGATGGATGCAAGGCCGCCGGCGCAGTCAATGCGGGCCGGCAGGTGGGAGTCGTGCGGCAGGAGAGCGATGTGCAGCGGTGGATTGACCTGATGATCCCGGACCGCCTGATGCGCCAGCAGGGCGAGCAGGCCGCGGCCTGGTTGTGCGCCCATGGCCGGGGGTACCTGCTGCGCTGGCGCGGGATCACCGTGCTGTGCGCGGCATTGGGGGCGTGGGCGCACTATCGCGGCTGGGACGGGGGGCTGGCGCTGAGCCTGCTACCCCTGGTGGGCAGCGCCTGGATGTGTGCGCGTATCAAGGGGCAACTGCGGCAGGCGGAGGCGGCCTCGCGCGAGCCCTGAGAAGCCGTCTACGATCTTTCGTTTGTCATGGAAACCCCTCCCCAGCCCTCCCCTTGACAGGGGAGGGAGGTCAAGCCGGCCCGATTGGGAGTGCTCCTCCTCCGTGACAAGGGGGCGAAGCGGGGAACACGGAGTGCAGCCGCGAGCCCATGCAGGGGCGAGAGTGGAGGTCGGGAGGGGTTGAAGTCCGGCTTTTCAATGGCGTACGAAAGATCATGAACAGCCTCTGACGCGTCTGGTGCCGGTGAGCGTCGCCGGGCTCAGGGCGCCAGGCCCAGGTGGGCCAGCCACTGCTGGCGGAGCTGGGCAATGTCGACACCGGCCAGTGCAGCCGGGTCGCGCAGGCTGGGTGCCTCGTACAGTTTCATGAAATCCGCCAGACCCAGCCGCTCGATCAGGAAAGCGACGAAGGAATAGCTCAGCGCGTAATAGTCGGACCGCTCCTGTCCGCCGGGGGCGGTCAGGCTGCGTTCGGGCAGGCCGTCGCTGCCCATGGCTGCCAGTAACGCCGGGCCTGCGCTGCCGCGCAGGGCGTTGGCGCTCAGACGGTCTGCCTCGGTGCGGTTGGTGAAACCGTGCACCGGCGTGTTGAGCCCCTTGCCGGCTTCGGCCAGGGTGACCTGCATCCAGCAGGCCAGGCCTTCGCGCAGCGAGTGGGCCTGGAAGCGCCAGGCCACGAGATGGGTCATCTCGTGCGAGTAAGGCGAGCGCTGGTCCTTGACCATGCGCGGCAGCAGGAAGATCCAGGGTCTGTCGTAGCGGGGCTGCTGATAACTGCCATAGACGTGCGATACGCCGCCTTGCGGGGTGAGGAATACCTCGATCGGTCGCTCCTGGTAATGCGCGGCGTCCAGCGATCGCTGCAGGCGCTGCTCGATCTCCTTGAGCGCGGTGTCCAGTTGGTCGAGGAAGGCCTGCGCTTCGCTCGTCGTAAACAGGCGAGCGGGATACCACAGGGTCACGCGTGGGCCGGCCAGGGATGAGCTGCTGTCGCGCGCGAGGCGCGCCAGGCGTTCGTCCTCGGCGTGTTCCATGGCCAGGAGCGGCAGGCTGATCAGGACCAGCAACAGTCCCGTGACGAGGCGGTGGCGCAGGTGCATGGCGTGGTTTCTTCCCAGCGTGCTCAGGAATCCACCAGCCTGCACGCAGCGCCTGACCATACGCTTGCGCTGGCGCAAGCGGTGCTCAGCGCACCTGGATGCGCTCCACGCGCTGGATGAAGCGTTCGATGGCGGCGCGCGGAGGCACGCCGAAGCGCGCCTGGTGGGCCTGCATCGCGTTGAACAGCGGGTTCAGCAGGCTCGGCCCCTGCTCCTGCGTGCGTGCCGCCCAGCGTGTGTGGCTCAGGCGCGCCCAGTCTGCTTCCGCCGCGTTCGGTTCGCATTCCGGCAGCATGCCCAGCAGCTCCGGCGAGACGTGGTGGATCGCCGCCAGCGCGACCACGTGGGCTTCATCGATGTCTTCGGCGGCGACACCGGCGGCGCGCATGCGCTCAAGGTCCTGCTGCTCATACATCGCAAACAGGCGCGCACGGTTGAAGAAGCGCTTGATGCCGCGCGGGGTGGCGTCGTGCAGGCGCACCGCTTCGTGCCACAGTTGCAGCGCGGCGCGGAAATGATCCGAATCCTGCGTGCGCAGCACGCCGCCCAGGGCCAGAGTCAGGCGCTCGCGCAGGATGCGTGGCGACATGGCGAGCAGGGCCAGCAGCAGGCCGCCGACGGCGAACCAGGGCCAGGACAGGCGGAACGGTGCCGGCTGGTTCACGCCGACGTCAGCCTGTGCGGTCGGCAGCGCGGGGCGGACACGGCCGGTGTCCGGTGGGGGGATCGGCGTGGCATCGGGCGCTGCCTGCGTCGGCGTCGCGGCCGGTGTGGCTTGTGGCGCCGGGATGGGTAGCGGCGGCGCCTGGCGCAACTGGTTCAGTGCGATACCCAACCAGATTGCGCCGCTCACCAGTGCGGCTAGCAAGAAGCCCCAGGCGGGGAGCTTGAGGTGTGGCAGCACGCAGTCGCCGATGGCCTGCAGCGAGCCCAGCAGGCGTTGGTGCCAGGGCTGTGCGGTGGGCAGGGGGGGTGGGGCTGCCGCCTCGACCTCACCGAGCAGGCTCAGGGTGGCGTGGGTGCCCGCCACCGGCACCGGCAGTTCGATGTGCACCAGCTTGCGCAGGTACTCGGTGGCGTACTGGTCCTGCGAGGCGACCGCGGTGCGCGGCTGGATGCAGGCCTTCACATGGTCCATGGCCATGCCCAGCACGATGAAACAACGCCCCACGTCGACCAGGTAGTTGGTCATCTCCATGAGGCTGTTGACGGTGGCCGGGTCGCAACGGTCCAGGTCGTCGACGAAGACGACCAGGCGGCCGTCCAGGGCATCGGTCAGCAGCGCGAACTCGCGCCGGTAATGTTCGATCGAACCGGTCGGTTCCTTGCCGCTGCCATCGCTCTTGTCGCTGGTGATCAGCAAGGCCTGCAGGGGCTTGAGCAACTGCAGGCCATAGACCGAGATGCCCTTGGTGAACAGCAGGGCCAGCACCCCGAACAGCGGGAGCAGGAAGTGCTCCAGTCCGGGGAACAGTGGCGTCGGTTCCAGCCTCTCGGCCGCCTTGAGGATGGCGCGCCGCTCGCTGGGCCACAGCTTCACGACGCCGGCATGCTTCTCGATCGTCGCCAGCATCTGCTCCGGGCGGTTGAACACGCAGCGCAGCTCCTCGCTGACCGGGCGCGGATCGGCGCAGTGCGAGCGCGTGGCTGCGCTCTTGTCGGCCGACTCCCACACCAGTGCGCGCTCCATGTAGTCGAACACCTCGCAGCGGATGGCCTCGACCGGCGCGGCCGGGGCCGACTGCGCGCCGGTCGTGGCGGGGCGGCCCTTGCCGCAGGCCGACACCGCCGGGCGCAACTGCTGGATGCTCTTGTCGGTAAGCACGGTGCGGTCCATCTGCAGCAGGTGGTGCTTGGCCCATTGCAGCAGGCGGTCGCCCGGGTTGGGCTCGTGCGTCATGTCGCCCAGGGCCAGCAGCACCAGCAGCGGGATACCCACCGACACCAGCTTGTAGAACGGGCCGCGCCCCCAGATGAGGCGGCTGCGCACGCGCAGCGCGGCCACCGGGCGGCGGAAGAGGGAGGGCACGGCCTGGCGGCGGATGGTGTTGAACAGGGCCGCCATTGGGCGCCCTTCCTGCTGGTGGTGCCAGGCGTTGAACCAGGCGGTGCGGAAGCCGATGCGCTCCAGCTCGCTCTGCAGCATGCGCATCATGGAGGACTTGCCGCTGCCCCAGGGGCCGGAGATCGCCATCGTGATGCGCGGCTCGGTCGCCTCGTTGCGCAGGAAATCGCGCAGCGCCTCGATGGCCGCGGCATAACCCAGGCGATCCTTGTCCAGCGCGTTGACCGGTTGGTCCGAGGCCAGTGCCACGGCCACGCCGTGGTCGGCCAGGTCGGTGGCGTTCTCCCCCTCTTCGGCGGCCAGCGCGGCGCGTGCCGCCTGCAGGTCGCTCTCCAGCGGCGTGCTGGCGCGGCGCCAGGCCTGACGCAACTGCAGCACCAGCACCAGCAGACCGCCCACCAGCAGCAGGTAGTACCAGGGCGCGAGGTAGCGCCGGTACTGTGCCGCCGCCTTCCACTGGTTGCCGCCGTTGTCGGTGGTGATGATCGTGGCATAGGCGCCGAGCGCCCGGCCTCGTTCGCCGTCGGGATTGAAGCTGACATGACGCAACCAGTTGCGGGTGCCGGTCTGCTGCGTGGTCCAGGTGCTCCCGCCGTTGCGCGTGGCGAGCAGGGTGCCTTCGCTGCCGGCGGCCCATACGCGCTGGCCGTCGTTGCTGGCGAACACGTCGAACAGCCAGGGTCTGCCGTCCAGCTTCTCGGCGCGCCAGTTCTCACCGCCATCGTTGCTGACGAGCAGGATGCCGGGCAGGCCCACGGCCCAGACGCGGCGCCCATCCGCCGCCACGGTGATGGACTGCAGTGCGCCGCTGGCCGGCACGCGTACGCCGCGCCACACGCGCCCGCCATCCTGCGTGAGCAGCAGTTGCGGATCTTGCGTACCCAGGCTGAGGCTGGCGAACAGACTGCCGCCCAGCATCCAGCCGCGCTGCCCGTCCTCGGCGAAGTGGATGCGCTGCATCGCCTGGCGGGTGGCCGGCGGGCTGCGCCGCCAGGTGTCGCCACCATCGCTGCTCGCCAACAGCTCGCCATCGTCGCCCGTGATCCAGCCGTTGCGCCCGTTGGGCAGGAAGTACACGCTGCGCAGCGTGACGCGGCTGTCGCTCTGCTGCGCTCGCCAGGTGTCGCCACCATCGGCCGTGTGCAGGATCAGACCGTCCTCGCCCACAGCCCAGCCGCGCAGGCCACCCGCCAGGAAGTGCACCCCCAGCAGGTTGCCCTGGCTGCCGCTGGCCTGCACCTCCCAGGTGTCGCCACCGTCGCGCGTGGCGAGGATGCTGCCGGCCGGGCCCACAGCCCAGCCGCGCTGGCCGTCGGCGATGAAGCTGGCGTCGAGCAGGGCGGCGCGCACGCCGGCGGCCAGGCCGGTCCAGCGCTGCCCCTGCGCCTCGCCCAGCAGCAGGCTGCCGCCATCGCCGACCACCCAGGCCCTGCCCGCGCCATCGGTCGCGATGCCCTGCAGGTCGGCACCGCGTTCCGGCGTCTGATGACGCTGCCATTGGCCACCACCGTCGCTGCTGAACAGCACCTGGCCGTCGCTGCCGGCCACCCACACCTGCTGCTCATCCGTCCCCACTGCGAGGCGGTACAGCGTGGCGGCGGGGCGGGCGGGGCCGTCGTTCCCGGGGGCGCCGGCATCGAGGGCCGGGGCGGCGAGGCGGCGTGCCCAGTTGGCGCCGCCATCCTGCGAGGCGAGCAGCACGCCGTCTGCACCCACGGCCAGCACGCGGCGGCCGTCGCGCAGGGCGCGGATGTCATGCACATCGCCGGTCGGCGCGCGGCTGGCGATCAGGCCTGCCTGCCAGCGCGTGCCGCCGTCGCGGGTGAACAGCAGCAGGCCGTTGGCGCCGGCGATCCAGCCGTTCTGGCCGTCGTCGAGGAAATGCACCGCGTGAAGATCGGCGCGCGTGCCGCCGTCCTGCGCGCTCCAACTGCGCCCGCCGTCCTGGGTGCGGCGGATCACGCCTGCGTCGCCCACGGCCCAGCCGACCAGGCCGCTGGGCAGGAAGTGCAGGCCACGCAGCGCGCTACGGGTGCCGCTGGCCTGCAGGGCCCAGTCGCGCCCGCCGTTCTCGCTGGCGAGCAGGGTGCCGGACTCCCCCACGGCCCAGCCGCGTTGGGCGTCGACGAATTGCACGCGGTGCAGCAGGGTCTGGCCGGGATCGGCGGTCGCCGGCTGCGCGGCGGGGGCGCTGGCTTCGGGCGGAGGGCTGGCGGGTGTCTTGTCGACGGGGAGGGTGCCCCCTGCGCGGCCACCGCCTTCGATGTTCCCGGCGAGCGGCGGAGCCTTCTGCTGCACCGCCTGCTGCGCCTCCCACTCGCGCTGGGCGGCGAGCTTGGGGTCGAGCGGGGGCTCGGCGGCGTGTGCACTGGCGATCAGCGAGAACGCGCCGGCCGTGGCGGCACGCGGCGTGGCGGGCGGGCGCGGGCGCTGCTGCTCCCAGTTCATGCCGCCGTCGGTGGAGTGCAGGATCAGGCCGCCTTCGCCGACCACCCACAGTCGTTGCGGCTCGCCCGGCAGGGCGAACACGTCGCGCAGGTTGCCGCGCACCACGCTGCGGCGGAAGGCGTTGCGCTCCAGCGGCCAGGCCCACCAGTCGAGGCGCGCCAGGTCCCAGCTTGCGAGCGGGCGGTGCATGTCCGGGTGCGGCGTCTGCAGCAGGGCCAGCAGGGTCGCGGCGGCGAGTACGCACAGGGTGAGCAGCAGACCGACCAGGGACGGGCGGGGCGCACGCACACGCCGCCGCCGGGGCCGGCTGCTGGCGCCGGGATAGGCGTTGGGACTGGGGCTGGGGCTGGTGTCGGGCGCCTGCATCGGGGTTCGCCTCGTATCCGGGTCTTTGGGTCACCGAATAGTAGTTTGGCGCCCGTGGCCCCGCCATGTCGGTGCAGCCGGTTGCCCTTAGGTCAGGCTCCAGCGCCTCCAGGCGGGCCGCCAGAGGGCCACGGCAATGCCGCGTCAGGCAAGGGTTTCCCCGCTCTTTGGTGCAGCTCGCACGGGCGCGGCAGGGTGGGGCGGGCACGGTAGAATCGCGCCTTCGCCAATCACTGGACGGCCTGTCTCAGGCTTCTCGACCCATCATGGAACAGGCCACACTGCCGGCTCCTGCCGCCACGCCCAAGCGCGTGCTGGTGCTGCAGTACTCGCAGACCGGCCAGCTCGACGCCGTCGTGGCGCAGATCCTGGCGCCCTTGCGCGAGGCCGGGGTGGCCCTGCATGTCGAGGCCTTGCGGCCCGAGCCGGCGTTTCCGTTCCCGTGGTCCTTCTTCCGCTTCCTCGACGCCTTTCCCGAATCGGCGCACATGCTGCCGCCGCCGCTGGCGCCGCTGGGCCTGCGCGGCGACGAGGAGTTCGACCTCGTGATCCTGCCCTATCAGGTGTGGTTCCTGGCGCCCTCGCAGCCGGTCGTGGCCTTCCTCAAGCACCCGGTGGCGGCACGCCTGCTGCGCGGCAAGCCGGTGGTTACCGTCATCGCCTGCCGCAACATGTGGCTGATGGCGCAGCAGAAGATGCGCGGCCTGCTCGATGCGCTGGGCGCGCGCCTGCTCGACAATGTGGTGTTCACCGATCCGGCGCCCGCCTTGGCCACCTTCATCACTACCCCGCGCTGGCTGCTGACGGGGCGGCGCGATGCCTTCCTGGGCCTGCCGCCGGCCGGCGTGAACGAGGCGCAGACGCGCGACGCGCGGCGCTTCGGCCTGGCCCTGCGCGATGCCCTGGCAGCCGATGCCGAGCAAGCTGACGCACCCTTGCTGGGCGGCCTGCAGGCTGTCACCGTCGACCCCCGCCTGTGGTTCAGCGAGAAAGCCGGTACGCGCAGCTTCTACCTGTGGGGCCACCTGCTGCGCGCGGCGGGCGGGCCGGGGGCGCCAATGCGCCAACCCTTGTTGCTCGTCTATGTGACTTTCCTGGTTTGCGCCATCCTCACGCTGGTGCCGCTGAGCCTGCTGCTGCAGGCCTTGCTGCGCCCCCTGCTGAGCGGCCGCCTGGCACGCCTCAAGACCGAACACGAACTTCCTTCCGGCTGCGGCCGGGAACGCATGCAGCACTATGACTTCTGAAGTATTCCTCAACGCCAGTTCCGCTTTCCTGCCCTTCGCGCCGGTCGACAACGAACACATCGAGAGCGTGCTGGGCATGGTCGGTGGCCAGCCCTCACGGGCGCGGCGCCTGGTTCTCAAACGCAACGGCATCCGCTCGCGCCACTACGCCATCGACCCGGCCACCGGCCGCCTCGCGATGAGCAATGCACAACTGGCGGCGCAGGCGATCCGCGGCCTGGATGTGACGGGGCAGGTCGACTGCCTGGCCGTGGGCACCTCGCTGCCCGACCAGTTGATGCCCAGCCACGCGGTGATGGTGCATGGCGAGCTGGGCTGGCCGGGGCTGGAGGTGGTGAGTTGCGCGGGCATCTGCCTGTCCGGCCTGGCCGCGCTCAAGCATGCCTGGCTCAACGTGCGCGCTGGCGAGGCGCGGCGCGCCGTGGCGGCGGCTTCCGAACTGGCTTCGGCGGTGATGCGCGCGGAGTGCTTCGAACCCGAAATCGCGGCACGCGTGGCCTTGCTGGAGACGCAGCCGGAACTCGCTTTCGAGAAAGACTTCCTGCGCTGGATGCTGTCCGACGGCGCCGGTGCCGTGCTGCTGGAAGACCGCCCACGCGGCGCGTTGTCGCTGCGCGTGGACTGGATCGAGATGGGCTCGGCCGCCAATGAGTTGCCGGCCTGCATGTACGCCGGTGCCGACAAGAATGGTGACGACTCGCTGACCGGCTGGGCGCAGATTCCGCCGGCGCAGTGGAACGCGCGTTCCGTCTTCGCCGTGAAGCAGGACGTGCGCCTGCTGAATGAGGAGATCGGCCCGGCCACGCTGTTGCGCCCGCTGCAGCGCCTGATGGACAAGCGCGGCCTGCGTGCCGAGCAGATCGACTGGTTCCTGCCCCACCTGTCGTCCTATTACTTTGCCGAGCCGATGGCGGCGGCCATCGCCGACATGGGCTTCGCCCTGCCGCGTGAGCGCTGGTTCACCAATCTCGATACCTGCGGCAACACCGGTTCGGCCTCGTTCTACATCATGCTCGATGCGTTGCTGCGCAGCGGCCGTCTGCAGCGTGGCCAGCGCGTGCTGGGCTACGTGCCGGAGAGCGGTCGCTTCTCCTGGGGCTTCATCCACATGGAGGTCGTCTGATGGACGTCGAGGGTGTGCCGCAGGAGGGCAACCGCACGCTGGGCGGCCATCGCAAGGCGGTGTACGCCCGCAATGCCGATGGGCGCCTGGTGGCTGCGCCTTCGACCGGCTGGGAGGTCGAGGAGATCGTCACCTTGCAGGCCGTGGCTGCACTCGATGCGCAGGCGCAAGCCGCGCGTGAGCGCGTGCAGCGTGGCGAAGCCTCGCCGCTGGCCTACTGGATGTATGCGCGCCGCATGGACGAGGCGTTGCTGGCGCAATGCTCCGGCCTGTGGCGCTGGCGGGTGCGCCGCCACCTGCGGCCGGCCGTGTTCGCGCGCCTGTCGCCGCGCCTGCTGGCGCGCTACGCCGACGCGCTGGGCATCAGCGTCGAAGCTTTGCGAAACCTGCCATGAGTGCTGCCATGCCAAACGCATTCCAGCACCGCCACGCCGCGCACTGCGAAAGCGGTGTCATGGCCAGCCTGCTGAGCCATCACGGCGCCGCCATGAGCGAGGCCATGGCTTTCGGCCTGTCGGCCGCACTGTCCTTCGCCTACCTGCCCTTCGTGCGCCTGACCGGCCTGCCGCTGATTGCCTACCGCATGCCGCCGCGCGCCATCATCAAGGGGCTGGCGGTGCCGATGGCGGCGCGCTGCCCCTTCGAGACCTTCCGCACGCCGCAGGCCGGTCAGGCGCGGCTCGATGCGCTGCTGGCCGAAGGGCGCGTGGTGGGCCTGCAGACCTCGGTGTTCTGGCTGCCTTACTTCCCGCCCGACATGCGCTTCCACTTCAACGCGCACAACCTGCTCGTGTATGGCAAGGACGGTGACGACTACCTGATCAGTGACCCGGTGTTCGAAGAGCCGGTGCGCTGCGCCGCCGCCGACCTGGCGCGCGCGCGCTTCGCCAAAGGCCTGCTGGCACCCAAGGGCCTGCTGTACTACCCCGAGGCGGTGGCACGCAGTACGCCGCGTGGCGCAGATGTACTGCGTGCAATCCGCAAGACGGCGCGCGGCATGCTGGCACCGCTGCCCATCGTCGGCGTGCGCGGCATGCGTCTCTTGGCGCGCAAGATCGAACGCCTGCCGGCCAATGAGAAAGGCGCGGCCTTCATCGGGCACCTGGTGCGCATGCAGGAGGAGATCGGCACCGGCGGCGCCGGCTTCCGCTTTCTCTACGCCGCCTTCCTGCAGGAGGCGGCCACGCTGACCGCACGCCCCGCGCTGACCGAGCTGGCCGAGCGCCTGACCGGCATCGGCGACGGCTGGCGCATGCTGGCCCTGCGCGCCGCGCGCATGATCCGTGGCCGCGAGCCGCTGCAGCCCGCCCTCATTGCCGATCTGCTGCGCGAGCAATCGGTGGCGGAGGAGGCCTTCTTCCGCGCCCTCAAGCAGGCGGCCGCCTGATGCTGGCCGTCCACGATCTGGCCCATCGCTATGCCGGCGCGGCACGGCCGGCGCTGGACGGCGTCTCGCTGCAGGCCGCGCGCGGCAGCATTCTGGGATTGCTGGGGCCCAATGGTGCCGGCAAGAGCACCCTGATCGCGCACCTCACCGGTGGCCTGCCGGTGACGCAGGGGCGCATCGAGATCGACGGCCAGCCGCTGGCGACGCTGCGCCGCGCGCATCCCACGCGCATCGCGGTGGCACCGCAGGACTTCGCCTTCTACCCGCTGCTGACGGTGCGCGAGAACCTGGCCTGCTTCGCCGGGGTGGCCGGCCTGCACGGTGCGCTGCGTGCTGAGCGCATCGAGGCCTGCCTCGCCTTCGCCCGCCTCGAAGAATTCGCCGGCACACGCGCCCAGGCCTTGTCAGGCGGCCTCAAGCGGCGTCTCAACTTCGCCCTGGCCTTGCTGGCCGAGCCGCAACTGCTGTTGTTCGACGAGCCCACGGTGGGCGTCGATCCGCAGACGCGCGCCTTCCTGCTGGACGCGGTACGCCAGCTCGCGCGCCAGGGCACGGCCGTGGTCTACACCTCGCACTACATGGAAGAGATCGAGGCCGTGGCGGACCGCGTGGTGATCATGGACCATGGCCGCGTGCTGCGCGAAGGTTCGCTTGCCGCGCTGCTGGCCGAGGGCGCGCATCGCCTGCAACTGCGCTGCGATGGGCTCGACGTCGCGGTGCTGCGCGACCTGTTGTCGCCCTTTGGCGAGCCTACGCTGTCACATGGTGAATGGTCGCTGGCCCTGCATCGCGACGCCCAGCCCGGCGCGGCGCTGATGGCGCTGGAGGCGGCCGGTGTGCGCGTGCTGCGCGCCAGCTATGGCCACCGCAACCTGGAGCAGCTCTTCATGCAGCTCACCCACCGCTCCTTGAGGGACGACTGATGCTGCGCGCCCTGATGTGGAAGGAACTGCTGTGCCTGACGCGCGACCTGCATGGTTTCGGTGCGTTGTTCATCATGCCGCTGGTGTTCATTGTCGTGATGTCGCTGGCGCTGAAGAACGTCTACGCGCCACCGCTGGCCGAGCAGCACTGGGTGGCGGTGATGGGCGAGCACAGCGAGGCGGCCGACAACCTGATCGCGCTGTGGAGCAAGCGGCGCGGCCAGCCGCAGCCGCCGCCGGCCGACTGGCGCGATGCGCTGGCGCGCGGCCACATCAAGTATGCCCTGGTCATCGAAGAGGGCTTCGGCACGGCGCTCAAGAACACCCGCGTGGCCGAGCAGCCACTGGTGCGCCTGGTGGCCGAGCCGGGCATGGACAGCGCGCTGTACAACAGCAGCCTCGCCGAGCTGCGCGCGATGGTGGCGGCGCAGGGCGTGCAGACCATCATCGAGCGCATGACCGGCATGCCCCTGGATGCGATGAAGAAGGGCGAGGCCATGGTGGTGGCCGAACGCCTGCAGGGCAGGGTACGGCTCAGCTCGGTGCAGCACAGCGTGCCGGCCTGGCTGGTGTTCGGCATGTTCTTCGTGGTGGCGGCGATGGGCAGCCTGTTCGTGCAGGAGCGCGCCGATGGCACGCTGGCGCGTCTGGCCAGCCTGGGCGTGCCGCGCCACCTCATGATCCTGTCCAAGGCCTTGCCCTACCTGCTGGTCAATTGTCTGCAGGCGGTGCTGATGCTGGCCGTGGGCCGCTGGCTGATGCCCCAACTGGGCGGCGAGGCGCTGTCCTTCGCCGGCGTGGACTTCGCTGCACTGGCCCTGGCGGTGCTGGCCATCGCGCTGGCCGCCGTCAGCTTCGCGCTGCTCTTGTCCTGCCTCGCACGCAGCCATACCCATGCCAATGCCATCGGCCCGCTGGCCAACGTGGTGATGGCCGCGCTGGGCGGCATCATGGTGCCCACCTTCGTGATGCCGGAGAGCATGCAACGCATCGCCGCCTGGTCGCCGATGAACTGGGCGCTGGAAGGCCTGCTCGACGTGCTGGTGCGCGGTGCCACGCCAGCGCTGCTGGCGCCACGCCTGCTGCCGCTGATCGTCTTCGCTGCGCTGATGCTGGGGCTGGCCGTGCTGTTGTTCAACCGCCGCATGCGTTGAGGCAACACCGAACAGATTCGTCATTCCCGCGCACGCGGGAATCCACATGCCCCCTGGATGCTGCATTGCGCGTTGAAGTGGTTTCCCGCTTGCGCGGGAATGACAAAATAGAGAAATGTTCGGCGCAGCCTCCGTTTCCTTGATCCACACCATGACCTCTTCCCTGTCACTCGCATCCCTCAAGGCCTTGCTTCTGGAAGCCACGGAAAAGACCGAGCCCGAGGGTGGGCTGCGCGACGACGAGCCCTTGTTCGGCGCCGAGGCGCGCCTCGCGCTGGATTCACTGGATGCGCTGCAGATCTCGATGGCGATCCAGAAGCAGTACGGTCTGCGCATGGCCGACAGCAAGGAGACGCGCCGCGCGCTGGCCTCGCTGGGCGATCTGCTGGGCTACCTGCAGGCGGCGCTGACCAAGGCATGAGCGCGTCGCTTGCCATCTTGGGGCGTGGCCTGGTGTCGGCGCTGGGCATGGATCTGGGGCAGGCCTGCGCCGCCCTGCGCGATGGCACGCCGCCGCCGGCCCAACTCCGCTTCGCGGATGGCACGCAGCGTCCTTACCGCGCACTGCATGCGGCTGCGGCCGGGGAAGCTTGGGCACAGACCGCAAGACGCGCTATCGAAGCCGCACTGGCCGAAGCCGGCTGCACTGACCGGGATGCGACGCTGCTGCTGGCCTCGTCCTCGCGCGATGGCAGTGCGGCGGTGGCCGCTGGCGAACCCTTCCTGCCGTTGCGCTTCACCACGCAGTTGCGCGACTGGCTGGACTGGCAAGGGCCGATCTTCAGCATCGACACTGCCTGCACCAGCAGCATGAACGCACTGCTCACGGCACAGCGTCTTATCACCAGCGGGCAGGCACGGGAAGTCGTTGTGCTGGGCGTGGAGCTGGACGCGCGCCTCGGCCCGGCCGGCTTCCATGCCATGCAGATGCTCACCGCCACGCTGGCACAGCCCTTTGGTGCGGCACGCGACGGCATGCTGCTGGGCGAGGCCGTGGCCGTGTTGCGCGTGGGTTCGAGCGCGGCGCGCTGGCAACTGCGCGCGCTGGCCAATGTCGTCGACGGCAGTGATCCCGGCGGCGCCACCCAAGTGGCCGTCGAACAGGCCTGCCGGCAGGCGCTGGCACAGGCCGGGCTGACGCCGGAGCAGATCGGCCTCATCAAGGTGCAGGCCTCGGGCAGCCCGGCCAACGACGCGACCGAGGCGCGTGCCCTGCACGCAATCTTTCCGACGCTGCCGCCGCTGCTGTCCTTGAAGCCCGTTCTGGGCCATTGCCTGGGCGCCGCTGGCGCGGCCGAGATCGCGCTGCTGTGCGCGGCACAGGAAGCGGAGTCCTTGCCCATCGAGACGGTCGAGCCCGACCCCGCGCTGGGCTTGCGCCTGAGCGCCGCACGACGCATCGCGGCGCGCTACACCCTGGTGCTGATCCTCGGCTTCGGCGGCGGCCATGCCGCAGCCATCCTCGAAGACCGGGAGGCTGCATGACGCTGGCCTGGCGAATCGTCGCGCGCAGCCCAGACACCCTACCGCCGGACTGGCGCGAGCGTCTTGCCGCACGACCCGGCGTCAGCCTGCGCCGCATCGGTGGCTATGCCGAACGGGTACTGTCCGGCGCGCTGGACTGCATGGAGGGGCATACGCTGCCCGCCAATGCCCTGCTGCGCCTGGGCAGCGGCACGGGTGCGGCGAACGCCATGGAGGCGCTGGCCGCGCAGAGTCGAGCCGGCGAAGCCCTGATGCCCTTCAGCTTCCTGCAGAGCCTGCCGGCGCAGGCCCTGGCCTTGCTGGCACGCCAGCTCGCTTGGCGCGGCGACGCCAGCTTCCACTATCACGCGGACTGGACAGCCCTGCTGCAGCTCACGCTGCTCGAAGCGAGCCTCGACGCACGGCCGTTGTTGTTCGGCTGGGTCGATGAGCCGGAGCTGTCGCGCTGGTGGTACTGCGTGCCGCAGGCGGCGCCGGGTGAGTTGCACTGGCAGCCCTTGAGCGCGCAGCACAGCGGAGCGCACTGGCTGCGCTTGGGTACGGATGGCGTGGAGAGTGTTTAGGTGCGCCAATCCTCGGCTGCCGAGTGCGTATTCGATGCCGCCGCAGGTTGGGAGCTAGTCCAGCGTCTTCTGCTCTTGGTGTTACGTGCAGAATACTGAGCGGTAACAACAGCACAAGAATGAAATGGAAATATTCAGAAGCGTTGCGGCGAATGGCTCGCTTCGGCCTAGGGCCGAGAATCTGATCCGGGCGATTCCGCCCGATCTTCTGCACCATGCAGCGCATGGGCTAAAGCATCCGCTTTCGGCGTATCAAACTTCGCTGCATCGAATCCAGACTGCTTGGCTTAAGGTCTTTCCGCTACTGGATAAGCTCCGCATCGAAGTTATGTTCAAGACTGAACTCAAGCACTATGCAGAGACGCTTGAAAGGTATGAGGCCTTACTCTACCGCCTCAATGAGCATATCGATGTAGCTCATGAGGTTCTACGAGCCTTGCGCAAACCAACCGATAAAGAGTACCGCACACATAGCGACTTCCTTTTTGCCGTCAAGCTCCCAGGCTTCCGCGCTTTCCATGAACTGATACACCAAGGCTACCGCAATAGGCATGTAGGGATCATTGTTAACGAGATGAAGCACGCGAGTGCTCAACTGCGGGCTGTGTGTGGAAACACTGAGGGCTCGGTGGTAATGGGTTACTTTCTTGACGGTCCACACTGCGCAGAAACGATTGGACCGAACAGAAAGCTACATGAAAAGCACGGCCATCTAGAAACAGCCTTCTCGTTTTCTCGGGACATGCTCGTCCATTTCTGGTGGATTTACCAAGTGAGCGAGGCGCTGTGTCGCTGCATTCAAGCAACGTTGCAGGCTGACTATGGGATCGAGTTGAAAGAGGTATCGCACGCAACAACTGCAGTGGAATGGTCGAGCCTATGCTTCGCATGTTCGCAAATTGAGCCCGCGTTCTTCCTTGACGAGTGTGTCAAACCTTATCCACTAGTGATCTGCCCACTAGATATGAGCACTGTTCGTTTGATTTTCCCCAGCTCAAAACGAGCCGTTCTTTATAAATCCATGAGTATCCAGATGTTGTTCACCGTGGGCGAGCAGTCTCGTGGAGTTGTTATGCCTTACTTTCAGCGAGTAACTAGTCAATGACAGCCCGAGCGCGGTGTCAAATGCACTCGCGTTTCAGGACTGATGTTGGAATAGACGCGGAGAGTAAGTAGCCCGGATGTAGGCGAAGCCGGAATCCGGAGGCTGCGGGAAATAGATATTCCCGGATTCCGCTTTGCTGCATCCGGGCTACGCTTCCGTCCGGACGCGTGCAGGCGCTCAGGGTGTCGTGACGCCCAGCCGCGCCGGAAAATCCTCCGGCAGCAGGCAGGTCTCCAGTGAGCGCTGTGTGAACAGGTAGCGGCCGTCGCAGACGAAGCCCAGCTCGGCCCAGTTCACTTCGTTGAGCAGTTGCGCGGCGTGGCGCACGTCGATGCTTGCGTCATGCGGGAAGATGGCCAGCACGGCACCGTCGTAGTCGGGGCAGTCGTGCACGAAGAAGGGTTTCGCCTGGCGCGTCTTGCCGTTGACGTAGATGCGCGGGGCGTCGGACTTGTGATGCTCGCGCCCCCATTTCCACCAGTTGCGCTCGCTGAACTTTCGCACGCGGCGCGCGAGCAGGGCGTCCTTGTGCTGCAGCAGGTGCGGGTGGGGGATGTTGTGGATCATGCGGCGCAGCTCGCCGGTGTCCACGGTGCGCGAGCAGACGAATTCGCGGTTGCCCTCGGGGTGGGTGAAGATCTCGTCGGCGCCCGACACGGCGCCGACCTTGACCGCGAACAGGCTGGCGAAGGGCACGCTGTAGCGGCCGTCGATGAAGACGAGCTGGCCGTCGTGACAGTCGAAGCGGCGGCCGTCGTGCATGGCGCGGTCGGTGCGCCCCTTCTCGAAGCGGAAGATCGCGCAGTTGGGCAGCGCGCCTTCGAAGATGCGCGCGTCGCCCAGGTCGATGAAGTCGGTGATGCTGCCGGTGTCGAAGATCAGGCGGTTGAGCTTGCGTGCGCCGGTGGCCTTGATGAAGTCACGCGGGGTGATGAAGATCAGTTCGCCGCCCGGTTCGAGATGGCGGATGCATTTCTCGATAAAGAACAGGTAGAGGTTGCTGCGTCCATCGAAGTGCGTCATGTCCAGGCGCTGGCGGGTGGCCGGGCGGATGTCCTGGAAGCGCACGTAGGGCGGGTTGCCGATGATGGTGGCGAAGCGCTCGCGCTCGGGGTAGGCGAAGAAGTCCATGACGCGCGCACCGGGCGGGGCGACGCGGCGGTCGAACTCGATGCCCACGCAGTCGGGGATGCGCGAGAAGAAGGCGCCGTCGCCGCAGGAGGGTTCCAGCGTGCGCCCGGTGTTGCGGCGCAGGGACAGCATCAGGTCCACTACGGCGGGTGGCGTGAAGACCTGGCCGAGGCGGGTGATGTCGAGCGGCATCGGACGAGCCCCGGCGAGATCAGGCCGCGGGCAGGACGTGGATTTCCTCGCCTTGCACGCGCACCACGCTGCCGGCGTAGAGTTTGCGCGTCTTGCGCGTCTCCAGCTCGCCATCCACCGTGACCATGCCCTCGGCCACCATCGCTTTCGCCGCGCCGCCAGAGCTGGCGATCGCCAGCAGTTTGAGCAGCTTGTCGAGTTCGATGTAGTCGGCGGTGAGGACGAAGGTGTGGGCTTCCGGGTGCTTCATGGGTGCGTGCGAGGAGGGCGGGAGGAGCCCGCATGGTACCTGAGCGGCTTCTTTCAGAAGGCGCCTTCGGCCATGTTGTGCTGCTCCAGCAGCGCGCGCAGCGTGTGGCCACCGGGTTGGCCGGCGAACTGGCAAGGCCCGCCTTCGGCATGGCAGCCGCTGAGCAGCGGACAGCCCTGGAACAGCTCGGCCACCCAGTCGACGAACACGCGCACCTTGGGCGAGAGATGGCGATTGGCCAGGTATACGGCCGAGATCGGCATCGGTGAGGGTTTCAGGTGGGGCAGCACCTCGACCAGGGTGCCGGCTTCCAGTTCGCGGTAGACCATGAAGCGCGGCGGCTGGATCAGGCCCAGACCCTGCAGCCCGCAAGCGATGTAGGCGTCGCCGTCGTTGACCGAGACCTTGCCGCGCATCTCCACCTCCTGCATCTGGCCGTCGATGACGAAGTCCCAGGCGATGGTGCGCCCGGTGCGGCTGGAGAAGTAGTGCACCACGTGGTGATGCTCCTGCAGGTCTTCGAGAGAGGTCGGGATGCCGTGCTGTTCGAGGTAGGCGGGCGAGGCGCAGGAGACGCCCTGGAAGGTGCCGATGCGTCGCGCGACCATCGACGAATCCTTCAGCTCGCCGATGCGGATCACGCAGTCCACGGCCTCGCGCACCATGTCGACGGGGCGGTCGCTCATGCCGATCACCAGTTCCAGGTCCGGGTAGCGCTCATGGAAGTCGTGCAGCTCGGGAATCAGGATCAGGCGGCCGATCGTGGGGGGCACGTCCACGCGCAGCCGCCCGCGCGGGCCGCGCGCCGCGTCGATGAAGGAGGCCTCGGTGTCTTCCAGGTCGTCGAGGATGCGCACGCAGCGCTCGTAGTAGGCCGCGCCGTCCGGCGTGAGGCTCAGCTTGCGCGTGGTGCGGTTCAACAGGCGCACCTTGAGGCGCTTCTCCAGGTTCTGGATGGTGGTGGTGACGGTCGCGCGCGGCAGGCCGAGGCTGTCTGCCGCCGCGCTGAAGCTGTTGGCGTCCACCACGCGGGTGAACACCTGCATTGCCTGGAAACGATCCATGTCCTGCTCCCCCTGAAGGCCCACCGGCCTGTTGCGGCCTGTGGGCCACGATGGCCGGACTATACGCCGATTGTTTGTTGCAGCGGAATAGTGTTACCGAAATTACAGTATTTATTCGTTGCAAGCCAACGTCCAAGATGCAAACCAGCCAAGTTTGCACTGCAGCACGCGCGGGCCGGCCACCACGGGCCCTGTGCCCGAAAGCCAGGTAGTCGAGCCGTCCGCCCGCGCGCCGCAGCCCCCGAAAACAATCCCAAGGAGTGTCCCCATGTCATCCACGTCCCGTACCCAGTTCGGCCTGGCCATCACGGTGGCCAGTCTCATCGGTCTCGCAGCCGCGCTCGGCGCCTTCGAGATTCCCGCGGCCAGGGCCGACGAGAAACCCGCCGAAGTGCCGGCGACCAGCGTCGATGTCGCCACCGTCGTGGCCCGCAAGATCATCGACTGGCAGCACTATTCCGGCCGCATCGAGGCGGTGGACCGCGTCGAGATCCGGCCGCAGGTTGCCGGTGAAATCGTCGCCGTACATTTCCGCGACGGCAGCCTGGTGAAGAAGGGCGAGGTGTTGTTCACGATCGACCCGCGTCCCTACGAAGCCGCGTTGGACCAGGCGCGCGCCAACCTGGCCGCGGCCGAGGCGCGGGCGGCCTTCACCGAGTCCGAGCTGGCGCGCAGTCAGCGCCTGCTGTCCGACAACGCCGTCGCGCGACGCGATCACGACAGCAAGCAGAACGCCGCGCGCGAAGCGGCGGCCAACCTGCAGGCGGCGCGTGCGGCCGTTGAGTCGGCGCGCCTGAACCTGGGCTACACGCGCATCACCGCGCCGGTGTCGGGCCAGGTCTCGCGTGCCGAGGTGACGGTCGGCAACGTGGTCGGCGCCGGCGCCGCCACGCCGCCGCTGACCACGCTGGTGTCGGTGGCGCAGATGTACGCCGCCTTCGACGTCGACGAGCAGAGCTTCCTCAAGCACATCAATCCGGGGCGTACCGGCAAGGGCAAGAGCGTGCCGGTGTTCCTGGGGCTCGCCAACGAGGATGGCTTCCCGCGCGAAGGCCGCATCAGCTCGGTGGACAACCGGCTCGACACCTCGTCCGGCACGATCCGCGTGCGCGCTGTGTTCGACAATCCCGATGGCATCTTGCTGCCGGGCCTGTATGCGCGCATCCAGTTGGGTGGCAGCACTGAGCGCGAGGCCGTGCTGATCGACGAGAAGGCTGTCGCCACCGACCAGGACCGCCGCTTCGTGCTGGTCGTCGCGGCGGACAACCACACCGCCTACCGTGAGGTGAAGCTGGGCGCGGTGCAGGATGGTCTGCGCATCGTCGACAGCGGCCTGAAGGCGGGCGAGCGGGTGGTCGTCAACGGCCTGCAGCGCACGCGTCCCGGCGTGCTCGTGGCGCCGCAGGAGGTGCCCATGCAGAGCGCCGCGTTGAGCGCTGCCCGCAAGCCGTCCGGCCAGACCGTCCCCACGCCGCCCGAGGCTGCCTCGGCGGCGGCGGCGGCGACTCCGGCCAAGCGCGAGCTGGCGCGTAGCTGAGCCCACGACAAGAACAATCAGGGAGCCCCCCATGAATATCTCCAAGTTCTTCATCGACCGCCCCATCTTCGCGGGCGTGCTGTCGGTGATCATCCTGCTGGCCGGCGTGCTGGCCATGTTCCAGTTACCGATCTCGGAGTATCCCGAGGTCGTGCCGCCCTCGGTGGTGGTGCGCGCGCAGTACCCTGGCGCGAATCCCAAGGTCATCGCCGAGACCGTCGCCTCGCCGTTGGAGGAATCCATCAACGGCGTGGAGAACATGCTGTACATGCAGTCGCAGGCCAATAGCGACGGCAACCTCGCGGTGACCGTGCACTTCAACCTCGGCATGGACCCGGACAAGGCGCAGCAACTGGTCCAGAACCGCGTCGCGCAAGCCTTGCCACGCCTGCCGGAGGACGTGCAGCGCCTCGGCGTGACGACGACCAAGAGCTCCCCCACGCTGACCCTGGTGGTGCACCTGCTGTCGCCGGACGACCGCTACGACCTGACCTATCTGCGCAACTACGCGCTCATCAACGTCAAGGATCGCCTGTCGCGCATTCCCGGTGTCGGCGAGGTCGTGATGTGGGGCGGTGGCAATTACTCCATGCGTGTCTGGCTGGACCCGCAGAAGGTCGCCCAGCGCGGGCTGACCGCCAGCGACGTGGTGGCCGCGATCCGCGAGCAGAACGTGCAGGTCGCGGCCGGCGTGATTGGCGCTTCGCCGAGCCCCGCCGACGTGCCGCTGCAGTTGTCGGTCAATGCGCAGGGTCGCCTGCAGACCGAGGAGCAGTTCGGCGACATCATCCTCAAGACTTCATCCGATGGCGGCGTCACGCGCCTGGCTGACGTGGCGCGCGTCGAGCTGGCGGCGTCCGAGTATGGCCTGCGCTCGCTGCTCGACAACAAGCCCGCCATCGGCATCGGCATCATGCAGTCGCCGGGGGCCAACGCGCTGCAGATCTCGGATGATGTGCGCAAGGTGATGGCCGAGCTGGCCGCTGACTTCCCGCCCTCGGTCGAGCATCGCATCGTGTACGACCCGACGCAGTTCGTGCGCGCCAGCATCAAGGCTGTCGTGCATACGCTGCTCGAAGCCGTGGCGCTGGTGGTGCTGGTGGTGATCGTGTTCCTGCAGACCTGGCGCGCGTCCATCATCCCCTTGCTGGCCGTGCCGGTGTCCATCGTCGGCACCTTCTCGCTGCTGCTGGGTCTGGGCTACTCGATCAACGCGCTGAGCCTGTTCGGCATGGTGCTGGCCATCGGCATCGTGGTCGATGATGCCATCGTCGTGGTCGAGAACGTGGAGCGCAACATCGCCGCCGGCCTGACGCCACGCGAGGCGACCTATCGCGCCATGCAGGAGGTCAGCGGGCCGATCATCGCCATCGCGCTGACCCTGATCGCGGTGTTCGTGCCGCTGGCCTTCATGACCGGCCTGTCGGGCCAGTTCTACAAGCAGTTCGCGGTCACCATCGCCATCTCGACGGTGATCTCCGCCTTCAATTCGCTGACCCTGTCGCCGGCGCTGGCCGCCGTGCTGCTCAAGGGGCATGACGCGGAACCGGACTGGCTCACGCGGGGCATGAACCGCGTCTTCGGGCGCTTTTTCGCTGCCTTCAACCGCTTCTTCAACCGCGCGGCCGATGGCTACTCGCGCAGCATCGGCGGCGTCATCCAGCGCAAGACCGCGGCGATGGGGGTCTATGCCTTGCTGCTGGCGGCTACCGTGGGCATCTCGTGGATCGTGCCGGGCGGTTTCGTGCCGGCGCAGGACAAGCAGTACCTGATCAGCTTCGCGCAATTGCCCAGCGGCGCCTCGCTGGACCGCACCGAAGCGGTGATCCGCCGCATGGGCGAGATCGCCATGCAGCAACCCGGGGTGGAGAGCGCGGTGGCCTTCCCGGGCCTGTCGATCAACGGCTTCACCAACAGCTCCAGCGCCGGCATCGTGTTTGCCACGCTGAAACCGCATGAGGAACGCAAGGGCAAGGAACTGACCGCGAACGCCATCGCGGCCACGCTGAACCAGAAGTACGCGGCGATCCAGGACGCCTTCATCGCCGTCTTCCCGCCACCGCCGGTGATGGGGCTGGGCACCTTGGGCGGTTTCAAGATGCAGATCGAGGACCGCGGCGCGCTGGGCTATGCCGAACTCGACAAGGCAACGCAAGCCTTCCTGGCGGCGGCGGCCAAGGCACCGGAACTGAGCCCGGCCTTCTCCAGCTACCAGATCAACGTGCCGCAACTGAACGTCGACCTCGACCGGGTCAAGGCCAAGCAATTGGGCGTGCCGGTCACCGATGTGTTTGACACCATGCAGATCTACCTCGGCTCGCTGTACGTGAACGACTTCAACCGCTTCGGTCGCGTCTATCAGGTGCGGGCCCAGGCCGATGCGCCGTTCCGCGCGCACCCCGAGGACATCCTGCAACTGAAGACGCGCAATCGCGACGGCGAGATGGTGCCGCTGTCCTCGCTGGTGAAGCTGGCGCCGACCTATGGCCCCGAGATGGTGGTGCGTTACAACGGCTACACGGCGGCCGACATCAACGGCGGGCCGGCGCCAGGCTACTCCTCCGACCAGGCGCAGAAGGCCGCCGAGCGGGTGGCGGCGCAGACCCTGCCGCGCGGCATCAAGTTCGAATGGACCGATCTGACCTACCAGAAGATCCTGGCCGGCAACGCGGGCGTATGGGTGTTCCCGATCAGCGTGCTGTTGGTGTTCCTGGTGCTCGCCGCGCAGTACGAGAGCCTCACGCTGCCGCTGGCCATCCTCATGATCGTGCCGATGAGCATTCTCGCGGCGCTGACCGGGGTGTGGCTGACGCAAGGCGACAACAACATCTTCACCCAGATCGGCCTGATGGTGCTGGTGGGGCTGTCGGCGAAGAACGCGATCCTCATCGTGGAGTTCGCCCGCGAGCTGGAGATGCAGGGCGCAACGCCGCTGCAGGCCGCCATCGACGCCAGCCGCCTGCGCCTGCGCCCGATCCTGATGACCTCGATCGCCTTCGTCATGGGCGTGGTGCCGCTGCTCGCCTCCTTCGGCCCCGGTGCCGAGATGCGCTATGCCATGGGGGTCGCGGTGTTCTTCGGCATGCTGGGCGTGACGCTGTTCGGCCTGTTCCTGACGCCGGTGTTCTACGTCGTGTTGCGCACCCTGAACAAGCGCCACGCGTTGCACTCGGCGAGCAAGCACACGGCGCCGCTGACGGTGGCGCAGGTACAGCACTGAGACTCGAAGGACCATGAACATGAATCACACACACGCACTTGAGCGTCATGCCCGCGCAGGCGGAAATGACGCTGCCAACAACGACGCTGCGAGCAAGGACGAAACGAAGAACGGCGGATTGAACAACTGGCGCCCTCTGTTGAGTGTCCTCGGCCCCGCGCTGATCCTGGCCGGCTGCTCGCTGGCGCCGACCTACGAGCGGCCTGCGGCGACGACGCCTGCCGCCTTCAAGGAAGCTGCGCCGGCCGAGGGCTGGAAGACCGCGCAACCGGCCGAGGCGCAGGCGCGTGGCGAGTGGTGGCGTGCCTTTGGCGATGCCACGCTGGACGCGCTGGAAGTGCAGGCACTGGACGCCAACCAGAACCTCAAGGCCGCCGCCGCGCGGCTGGCCCAGTCGCGGACGCTGCAGCGTTCGGCGCAGGCCGACCGCGCGCCGCAGGTGGGTGTCGGCTTCGGTGCCACGCGCCAGCGGCCTTCGCCGGCCTCGCAAGGCCTGCCGCCCGATGCCGAGACTGGCTACAGCACGCTGTGGCGCGCGCAGGCCGGCATTTCCTACGAGGTGGACCTGTTCGGCCGCGTGGCCTCCAGCGTCGATGCGGCGACGGCCAGCACGCAGCAGAGCGAGGCCTTGTTCCACTCGCTGCGCCTGGCCTTGCAGGCTGACGTGGCCAACACCTACTTCCTGCTGCGCGAGCTGGATGCCGAGCAGGCCCTGCTGGCACGTACCGTGGCGCTGCGCGAGCAGACGCTGGCGCTGGTGCAGAAGCGCTTCGATGCGGGTGACATCAGCGAGCTGGACCTGGCGCGCGTGCGCACCGAGGTGGCCTCGGCGCGCTCGCAATCCGAAGGCGTCGCGCGTCGTCGTGCCAATGCCGAACACGCGCTGGCCATTCTGCTGGGCAAGACGCCAGCCGAGTTCGGCCTGGCTCCGCAGCCGCTGACGCGCATCACGCTGACGGTGCCGGCAGGCCTGCCCTCGGCGCTGCTGGAGCGGCGCCCCGACATCGCGGCGGCCGAACGTGCGATGGCGGCGGCCAATGCGCGCATCGGGGTGGCGAAGTCGGCCTTCTTCCCGAATCTGGTGCTGACCGGCACGGCCGGTTACGAGTCAGCCGAGCTGGGCGATCTCTTCCAGTGGTCCAGCCGCAGCTTCCTGCTCGGCCCGCTGGCCGGCACCATGCTGAACCTGCCGATCTTCGACGGTGGCCGGCGTCAGGCCGGCCTGGAGCGTGCGCGTGCCGCCTATGAGGAAGAGGTGTCGAACTACCGCCAGAGCGTGCTGGTGGCTTTCCGCGAAGTGGAGGACAACCTGGCCGGGCTGCGCATCCTGGATGCGCAGATGCGCGCGCAGGACGAGGCCGTGACCGCCTCGACGCGCGCCTCGCAACTGTCGCAGACGCAGTACCGCGAGGGGCTTGTGAGTTATCTGGATGTCATCGACGCGGACCGCAGCGTGCTGGATCAGCAGCGCATCGCCCTGCAGCTCGATGGCGAACGCGCACGCACGGCGGTCAACCTGATCCGGGCGCTGGGTGGTGGTTGGGAGGGCGTGGCTGCGCAGGCCGCAGGGCTGGCCCCAAAACTGGCGGTGCGCTGAGCGACCCTGACTGGCGGGTGGTGACGGTGAGCGGCCCTAGTCGCCGCCCGCGATGCGATTGCGCCCGGCCTGCTTGGCGGCATAGAGGCGCTGGTCCACGCGTGTCACGAAGTCGAGCGCCTGCTCGTGGTGTGCCGGGATCACGCTGCCCACGCCGATGCTGATGCTCAGCACCGCACCGGCGCCGCTAGCGCCGTGGGCGATCTGTTCCTTGAAGATCAGGCAGCGGCAGCGCTCGGCGATCTTGTGCGCGGCGCTGGCGTCTGTCTCCGGCAGTACCAGGATGAACTCTTCGCCGCCGTAGCGTGCGAAGAAATCGCGTGAGCGTGTCGCAGCGCCGCTCAGCACACGGGCGACGCGCTTGAGACACTCGTCGCCCTCGATATGGCCGTAGTGATCGTTGTACTGCTTGAAGTGGTCGATGTCGATCATCAGCAGCGAGAGCGGGCGCGCATTGCGGCGTGCTTGGGTCCATTCCACTTCCAGGATGGAGTCGAACATGCGGCGGTTCGCCACGCCGGTGAGCCCGTCCTTGAAGGACAACTCTTCCAGCTCGCGCTGCAGGAGCAGCAAGGCCTCTTCGGTCTGCTTGCGCTCGCTGATGTCGAACATGAAGCCGACCAGGGATTCCGTCTCGCCCGCCTCGTTGCGGATGACGTGCACCACGTCGCGGATCCACACGTAGTCGCCGTCGGCCTTGAGCGCGCGGTAGTCCGCCTCATGGTCCACGCCGGCCTGCGATTGGGCGACGCAGAAGTTGAACACGCGCTCGCGATCCTCGGGGTGGATGCGCGTGGCCCAGTCCTCGGCCGTGAGCCAGCTATCGGCCGGCCAGCCCAGCAGGGGCTCGATCTGCGGGCCGATGTAGGCGAAGCGCAAGCTTTGCCAGTCGATCTTCCAGGGGATGGCCTTGGTCGACTCAAGAAGAGTCTTGTAGACGCCCGCGTCGGGCTGCATCGGGACTGAATTCTCTGGCATGACGGTGCTGCGTGGTGAGCCCGGGGGCGGGCCCGTCTATCGTAGCCGATACGACACGTGCTTAGTGTTGCAGGCGGTAGCCCACGCCTGTCTCGGTCAGCAGGTGTTCGGGCTGGGCGGGATCGCGTTCCAGTTTCTCGCGCAACTGTTTCATGTAGATGCGCAGATAGTGGGTGCGCTCGGCGTAGCCGGGGCCCCAGGCGTCGAGCATCAGTTGGCGGTGGGTCAGCACGCGGCCCTGGCCGCGGATCAGGGCCAGCAGCAGGCGGTACTCGATGGGGGTCAGGTGCAGCTCTTCACCACCGCGGGTGATGCGGCGCTCCAGCATGTTCACGCTGACTTCGCCGAAGTTGAACACGGGCTGCGCTTCCTCGCCGAGGCTGGCGCCGCGGCGCAGTTGTGCCCGCACGCGGGCGAGCAGCTCGGGCACGCCGAAGGGTTTGACCAGGTAGTCGTCGGCGCCGGCATCCAGCGCGGCGACCTTTTCCTCCTCCTGGCTGCGCGCCGACAGCACGATCACCGGCACCTGCGACCAGTGGCGCAGGTCCTGGATCAGCTCGCGGCCGTCGCGGTCGGGCAGGCCGAGGTCGAGGATCAGCAGCGCCGGCTGGCGCGTGCCGGCCTCGACCAGGCCGCGTGCCGCGGTGTCGGCCTCGAACACGCTGCAGCCCTCGGCTTCGAGCGCGCTGCGCACGAAGCGGCGGATGACGGGATCATCTTCGATGACGAGCACACGATGCGGGTTCATGCGGCCTCCGGAAGTGGGCTGTCGGGCGCGTGGCCCAGCGGCAGGCTGAAGCTGAAGCAGGCGCCGCCAGCGCCGCGATTGTGCGCCTCGATGCGGCCCCCGTGGGCTTCGACGATGGCGCGGCAGATGGCCAGCCCCAGCCCGACACCGGGCTGCACCGATTCGTGGCTGCCACGCGCGAACTTGTCGAACAGGCGGCTGGCGTCGCCGGGCGGCAGACCGGGGCCGTCATCCTCCACCCGCACCCGCAGCAGCCCGTCGCCTGCCTCGGCGGCGATCTCGATGTGGCTGCCTGGCGGGGTGTACTTGGCCGCGTTGTCGAGCAGGTTGGCCAGCACGCGCTCGATCAGCACCGGGTCAAACTCGCACAAGGGCAGGTCGGGCGCGAGTCGGGTGCGCAGGTGATGACCGGCGAGTGCGCCGGCGAGCTGGCGGGTGGCGGTCTCGATGGTTTCCTCGATGGCGCACCAGTCGCGGTGCAGTTTGACATGCCCGGTCTGCAGGCGCGCCATGTCGAGCAGGTTGGTGACCAGCGCCACCAGGCGGTGCGCGGTGTCGCGCATGTCGTGCAGGAGCTGCTGCTCGCCCGGATCGCGCGCCGCGCGCGTGGCGAGGGTGTCGGCCATGCCCACCAGGCCGGTCAGCGGGGTGCGCAGGTCGTGCGACACGGCGGCCAGCAGGGAGTTGCGCAGGCGCTCGGACTCCATCGTGACCAGCGCGTCCTGCGCCACCTCGATGTAGTGCACGCGCTCCAGGGCCTGGGCGATCTGCGCCACGCAACTGTCCAGCATGCGCGCCAGTTCCGGTTCGTCGAGACGGGCCAGGCCGGCGCCGGCCAGGCTCAGCACGCCGCGTACCCGCATCGGCGCACGCAGCGGGAAGTAGCGTGCCGCCGCCGCGGGCAGGGTCTGGGTGCCGTGTCCGGCCGCCTGTTCGTGGTCGAACACCCATTGCGCGACGGCGAGGTCGCCCAGCGCCTCGATGCTGTGATCGTGGCTGGCCGGTGGGTGCAGGCGGCCTTCGCCGTCCGGCAGGAAGATGATGACGGAGGTATCGAACATGCCGGCCAGGCGTTGGGTGGCGACGGTCACGATCTGCTCGGTCGACAGCGCGGCCGACAGGGCGCGCGACAGTTCGGCCTGCTGCATCGAGCGGTGCTCGCGCGTGGTGGCGGTGACCGCCTCGAACTTGAGACGGGCGGCGAGCTGGCCAATCACCAGGGCGACGATCAGCATCAGGGCGAAGGTGAAGAAGTACTGGGTGTCGTTGACGGTGAAGGTCAGGCGCGGCGGCACGAAGAAGAAGTCGAAGGCGGCGACCGCCAGGCAGGCGGCCAGCGCGCCGGGACCACGGCCGAACTTCAGGGCGACCCCCAGCACCGCGAGCAGGAACACCATCACCACGTTGGCCAGGTCGAACACCGACAGCAGCAGACCGGCCAGCACGGTGGTGAGCGCGCAGGCCGCCACCGCCCACACGTAGCCGGCCCATTGCAGGGGCAGGCGGCGCGAGGGGGGCGGCGGCGCGGGGGGCGCGGCGAGCCCCACCACCACCAGTTCCAGCTCGTGTTCGTGCGCGGCCAGACGGTCCAGCAGGGAGGGGTGGAGCAGGCGCTGCCAGGCATTGCGTCGCGCCCGCCCGAGCAGCAGCTTGCCGGCGTTGCGGTTGACCGCGAAGCGCAGGATGGCCTCGGCCGCGTCCGCCGCCGACAGGGTGCACACCTCGGCACCCAGCGAGGCGGCGAGCTTGAGGGCACGCTGACACGGCTCGCGCAGCTCGGCGCTGGCGCCCGCCATGTCCGGTGTTTCCACCGCCAGCGCGATCCACTCCGCCTGCAGGTGCGAGGCCATGCGCGCGGCATGGCGCACCAGGGTGTCGCTGCCGGGGCCGGGACCGACGCACACGATCAGCCGGTTGCGCGTCTGCCACACGTGCTGGATCGCGCGCTCGGCGCGCCAGGCGCGCATCTGCGCATCGACGCGATCGGCGGTGCGGCGCAGGGCCAGCTCGCGCAGGGCGATCAGGTTGCCGGTGCGGAAGAAGTTGTCGGCGGCGCGTGCGGCGGCTTCGCCGAGATAGACCTTGCCGGCCTTGAGGCGCGCCTGCAGCTCTTCGGGCGGCAGGTCGATCAGCGCCACTTCGTCGGCCTGCTCGAACACGCGGTCCGGCACCGTCTCGGCGACGCGGATGCCGGTGATGCCGCCCACCACGTCGTTGAGGCTCTCCAGGTGCTGCACGTTGAGCGCGGTCCACACCTCGATGCCGGCCGCCAGCAATTCCTCCACGTCCTGCCAGCGCTTGCGGTGGCGACTGCCCTCGACGTTGGTGTGGGCCAGCTCATCGACGACGATCAGCGCGGGGCGGCGCGCCAACGCCGCGTCGAGATCGAATTCCGTCAGCGTGCGGCCGCGATAGGCGATCTCGCGCCGCGCCAGTTGGGGCAGGCCGTCGAGCAGTTCGGCAGTGTCCTCGCGGCCGTGCGTCTCGACCACGCCGATCAGCACGTCGTTGCCCTCCTGCAGGCGCTGGCGGGCGGCGCTGAGCATGGCGTAGGTCTTGCCGACGCCGGCGCAGGCGCCGAAGAAGATCTTCAGGCGGCCACGGGCGGCACGTGCTTCCTCGCGTTCCAGCGCGGCGAGCAGGCGGTCGGGGTCGGGGCGCGTGTCCGGGTCCATGCGGGTTCAGCTAGACAGGCGGCGCTGCCAGAAGGCCCGCCAGTACTGGCGCAGGCGGGCCGCGGGGCGGAGCGGTGGGCGCAGGCTGCTGCGCTGCTCCACCAGGCGCTGCAGCACCACCCACAGCAGCCAGGCCAGCAGGGCCATGCCCAGCAGCACGCCGCCGTAGGACAGGCGCCAGTCGAGGCCGCTGGTCCACGCACTGAACTCGGACATGCCACCGATGCTGGCGAGCAGGTTCAGCGGCAGGAAGATCACGCTGATCAGGGTCAGCTTCTTGAGCAGGGTGTTGACGTTGTTGTTGATGATGGTGCCGCGGGCGTCCATGAGGCCCGACAGCACGCTGCTGTAGATGCCCGCCTGGCGTGCGCACTGCTGGGTGTCGAGGCTGATGTCGTGCAGCGCCTCCACCTGCTCGGGCGACAGGCCGAGGCGCTGGCAGGCACTGCGCAGCTTGCTCAGCACGGCCATGTTGCCCTCGATGCCGTCGACGTAATAGATCAGGCTTTCGGACAGGGCCAGCATCTGCAGGTAGTAGCGGTTTTCCATCGAGCCGCTGAGCTTGTTGCCCAGTTCGCTGGTGAGCTGCTTGATGACGCGCAGGTGCCCCAGGTAGTGATGCACCGTGTGCAGTTGCAGGCGCAGCAGCAGGTCGCGCACATCGACCATGGCGCGGAACTCGCGCTCGTCGAAGGGCAGGTGGGCGTCGCCGGTGACCATGACCAGGGTGTCGCCGCGCAGGAAGACCGCGGCCGAAGCGACCTCGAAGCGCAGTTGCTCGGTCACCGAGACGTTGCAGGGGCGTTTCCAGATCAGGGTGGTGATGTCGTGGCTGATCTCCAGGCGCGGCACTTCGTCCGGGTCGAGCGCGGCGTTCAGGTCGTAGGCGTCGAGGCCGAGGAAGGCCATCAGCTCCTCGCGCTCGATGGCGCTGGGCGCGGCATAGACGCGCACCGGGGCAGTCGCGGCGGTGCAGGCCCGCAGTTCGCCCTCCACGAAGTCATAGCTCGCTTTCACCCTCGCCCTCGCTGACAGTCAGGAACGTCGGCAGTGTGCCCCAGAACGCGCCGCCGGAGTGGCCCTGGCCGGGCGGCACCGGCGGCGCGACGCTCAGCGTGTGGCATCCAGCGCCAGGTTGACCGCCAGCACGTTGACGCGCGCTTCGCCCAGCAGGCCCAGGCTGGGGGCCTCGGTGTGCGCCGCGATCAGCTCTTGCACGCGGGCCAGCGGCAGGCCGCGTGCGTCGGCGATGCGTTGCGCCTGCCACTGCGCGGCGGCGGGCGAGATGTGCGGGTCCAGGCCGGAGGCCGAGGCGGTGACCAGGTCCTGCGGCACCGCGCCGGTCTGCCCCGGGTGGGCGGCGCGCAAGGCCTCGATGCGGCCCTTCACCGCCTCACTCAGTGCCGGGTTCAGCGGGCCCAGGTTGGAGCCGCTGGAGGCCAGCGCGTTGTAGGGCATCGGTCCGGTGGCGGAGGGGCGGCCCCACAGGTATTTCGCGTCGCTGAAGGGCTGGCCGATCAGGCTGGAGCCGACCGGCTGGCCTTCGCGCAGGACCAGGCTGCCGTTGGCCTGGTGCGGGAACAGACCTTGCGCGAGGCCGCTGAGCAGCAGCGGGTAGGCGATGCCGGTCAGCAGGGTGAGGAACAGGAAGACCTGCAGGGCCGGACGCAGCTCGGCGAGCAGGGTGCGCCAGGTGGAGGTGGGTTGAATGGCGGTGTTCATCAGGCAACTCCCATTGATGTCAGAAGCATGTCGATCAGCTTGATGCAGGGGAAGGGCAGCAGCACGCCACCCAGGCCGTAGATCAGCAGGTTACGGCGCAGCAGGATGGCGGCGCCGAGCGGGCGGTAGCGCACGCCGCGCAGGGCCAGCGGGATCAGCACCACGATGATCAGGGCATTGAAGATCACCGCCGACAGGATGGCCGAGATGGGGCTGCCCAACTGCATCAGGTTCAGCGCGCCGAGCTGCGGATAAGTCGCCACGAACACTGCCGGCAGGATGGCAAAATACTTGGCCACGTCGTTGGCGACCGAGAAGGTGGTCAGCGCGCCGCGCGTCATCAGCATCTGCTTGCCGGTCTCGACGATCTCGATCAGCTTGGTCGGGTTGGAATCGAGGTCGACCATGTTGCCGGCCTCCTTGGCGGCCTGCGTGCCGGAGTTCATCGCCACCGCGACGTTGGCCTGGGCCAGCGCCGGGGCGTCGTTGGTGCCGTCGCCGGTCATCGCGACCAGATGGCCGCGGGCCTGGTAGTCGCGGATCAGCTTGAGCTTGTCCTCGGGTCGTGCCTCGGCGAGGTAGTCGTCGACGCCGGCCTCGGCCGCGATGGCGGCTGCGGTGAGCTTGTTGTCGCCGGTGATCATGACGGTCTTGATGCCCATGCGGCGCAGCGCGGCGAAGCGCTCGCGGATGCCACCCTTGACGATGTCCTTGAGCTCGACCACGCCCACGACTTCGATGCCATCGGCGACGACCAGCGGGGTGCTACCGCGCTTGGCGACATCTTCCACGGCGCGCGCCACTGCGTCGGGGAAGCGCCCGCCCTGTTCTTCCACCCATGCGCGCACCGACTCCGCGGCGCCCTTGCGGATGTGGCGCTTGCCGTGTTGCTGGGCATCGCTGCCCGTGATGTCCACGCCGCTCATGCGCGTCTGGGCCGTGAAGGGCACGAAGACGGCGTCATTCAACTCGCGGCCGCGCAGGTTGAACTTGTCCTTCGCCAGTACCACGATGCTGCGTCCCTCGGGGGTCTCGTCGGCCAGCGAAGCCAGTTGCGCCGCATCGGCCAGCGTGCGTTCGGTGAGGCCCGGTGCCGGGATGAAGGCGCTGGCCTGGCGGTTGCCCAGGGTGATGGTGCCGGTCTTGTCGAGCAGCAGCACGTCCACGTCGCCGGCGGCCTCCACCGCGCGTCCCGAGGTGGCGATGACATTGGCCTGCATCATGCGGCTCATGCCGGCCACGCCGATGGCCGACAGCAGGCCGGCGATGGTGGTGGGGATCAGGCACACCAGCAGGGCCACCAGCGCGGTGAGGGCAATCGGTGCCCCCTGGCCGGTCGCTGCAACGCTGTAGAGCGAGAAGGGCAGCAGGCTCACGCAGGCGAACAGGAAGACCAGGGTCATCGCCACCAGCAGGATGGTCAGGGCGATCTCGTTGGGCGTGCGGCCGCGCTTGGCGGATTCCACCATGGCGATCATGCGGTCGAGGAAGGCGTCCCCCGGATTGCTACCGATGCGGATCACCAGCCAGTCCGATAGCACGCGGGTACCGCCCGTCACCGAGCAGAAATCGCCGCCCGCCTCGCGGATCACCGGCGCCGACTCGCCGGTGATGGCGGACTCATCCACCGAGGCCACGCCCTCGATCACCTCGCCGTCGCCGGGGATGGTGTCGCCGGCAATCGCCAGCACCACGTCGCCGGCGCGCAGCTCGTTCGACTCGCGCGGCAGCCATTGCGCGCCATGCTTCGGTTCCTTCAGAACCTTGGCCCAGGTGCTGCGGCGCAGGCCGCGCAGGGCTTCCGCCTGGGCCTTGCCGCGCCCTTCGGCCAGCGCCTCGGCGAAGTTGGCGAACAGCACGGTGAACCACAGCCACAGGCTGACGGCCCACACGAAGCCGGCCGAGCCTTCGCTGGCGGGCACTTTGCCGAGGGTGACGCCGATCGCCAGCAGCAGGGTCAGCAGGCTGCCCAGCCACACGACGAACATCACCGGGTTACGCCACTGCGCACGCGGCGACAGCTTGCGCAGGGATTCGACCAGGGCCGGCTTGACCAGCCTGGGGTCGAACAGTGGCAGTATGTTTGGATTGCTCATGTCATATACCTTTCGATTCAGCCATCTGACTCGTCATTCCCGCGCAAGCGGGAATCCACTTTCCCAGCGATCGGCACGTAGAAGTGGATCCCCGCGTTCGCGGGGATGACGATGAGTGAGTCAGGTGTTCATGTCGCGCTCAGTGGAACAGTTGCAGGTGCTCGACGATCGGGCCGAGCGCCAGGGCAGGCAGGTAGGTCAGGGCACCGACCAGCAGCACGGTGCCGACCAGCAGCACGACGAACAGCGGGCCGTGCGTGGGGAAGGTGCCGGCCGATTCGATCAGGCGCGGCTTGGCCGCCAAGTGGCCGGCGATGGCCAGTACCGGCACGATCACGGTGAAGCGGCCGAACCACATGGCCAGACCCAGCATGCTGTTGAAGAAGGGGGTGTTGGCCGACAGCCCGGCGAAGGCCGAACCGTTGTTGTTGGCCGCCGAGGAGAAGGCGTACAGCACTTCCGAGAAGCCGTGCGCAGCCGGATTCGCCATGCTCGCGACGGCCGCCGGCGTGACCACGGCGATCGCCGTGCCGCCGAGGATCAGCAGCGGGGTGGCGAGGATGGCGAGGGACACCATCTTCATCTCATACGACTCGATCTTCTTGCCCAGGTACTCCGGCGTGCGGCCGATCATCAGGCCGGCCAGGAACACCGCTTCGATAGCGAACAGCAGCATGCCGTAGAGACCCGCGCCGACGCCGCCGAACACCACTTCGCCGAGCTGGATCAGCCACATCGGAACCAGTCCACCCAGCGGCATGAAGCTGTCATGCATGGCGTTGACCGCGCCACAGGAGGCGGCCGTGGTGATGACCGCGAACAGCGCCGATTGCAGGCTGCCGAAGCGAACTTCCTTGCCTTCCAGGTTGCCACCCGCGCCTTCCATGCCCAGCGCGGTCAGCAGCGGGTTGGCCTGGCCTTCGGCCCATACCGTCACCGCCACCATGGCGAGGAAGATCACCGTCATCGCGGCCAGCACCGCCACGCCCTGGCGGATATCGCCCACCATGTGACCGAAGGCGAAGCACAGCGCGGCTGGGATCAGGAAGATGGCGAGCATCTGTACCAGATTGGAGAGCGGCGTCGGGTTCTCATAGGGATGCGCCGAATTGGCGTTGAAGAAGCCGCCACCGTTGGTGCCCAGCATCTTGATCGCCTCCTGCGAGGCGACCGGCCCCATGGGCAGGGATTGCGTGGTGGCGCTGAGCGTCTCGGTCACGACCTGACCGTTGGCATCCACCAGTGGCTTGCCGTCTTCGCCCAGCTTCGGCTGGCTGTACTCCACCGGCTGCAGCAGCGTGACTTCCTGCGGGGCGGCGAAGTTCTGCACCACGCCCTGGCTGACCAGGAACAGCGCAATCACGGTCGACAGCGGCAGCAGTACGCCCAGCGTGGCGCGCGTGAGGTCCACCCAGGCGTGACCGATGCCGGCCACCGAGCGGCGTGCGAAGCCACGGATCAGCGCCACTGCCACGGCGATGCCGGTGGCGGCGGAGAGGAAGTTCTGCACCGCCAGGCCCAGCATCTGGGTCAGATGGCTCATCGTCGCTTCACCGCTGTAGCCCTGCCAGTTGGTGTTGGTGACGAAGCTCACCGCGGTGTTGAAAGCCGAGCCCGGCTCCACTGCTGCCATGCCTGCCGGGTTGAGCGGCAGCACGGCCTGCAGGCGCTGCAAGGCGTACAGGAAGACGAGGCCGATGATGTTGAACACCAGCAGCGCGACGGCGTAGCGCCACCACGGCATGTCGGCGTCCGGGCGCACGCCCAGCAGGCGATAGAGCCGGCCTGCAGCGGCGGCCAGGCGTGGCCGGCGCAGTGCGAGGCTGCCATCGAACAGCGCGGCAAGGTAACGCCCCAGCGGCCAGGCCATGGCGAACAGGATCAGCAGGTAGAGACCCACCTGCAGGATGGCGGAGTGGTTCACGACATGTCCTCCGCGTTGAACAGCGCACTCAGGAGGTAAGCGAAGACAAGCACGGCGACGAGCGCCGCGCCCCAGTAGAGCAGGCTCATTTGCGGGCCTCCAGGCGGCGACAGCCGGCCACGAGCAGGACGGCGCTGACGATCAGCATCGCCAGCAGCGTCAGGACCAGGGTTTCGGACATGGTGAGTTCTCCAGCAGGGGAGAGCGGACGTGCTCTCCTGCTTCGAACTCTAGGAGGGGGGCCGTAAAGTCGACGTCAAGACGCCGGGGGTCGGCGTAAGGATTGCGTAAAGACGCGCATCAGGTGCGCCGGCCCTCACTTGGGCCGGCGGCGGTCAGGGGGCTTACTTGGCGTGCGAGCGGATCCACGCGATGAGGTTGTCGATCTCCGCCTTGTTCTTGGTCTTGAGCGCCTTGTGCTCTTCCTCGGTGCCGTCCTCAAACTTGACCTTGGGGCTGGTGGTGAGCTGCTCCAGTATCTTGGCGTCGGCATCGGCCTTGCCCTTGTACTTGGTCGCGATCTCCTGGAAGGACTTGGCCTCCTTCTTCTTGTCGATGGCGTGGCACTTGAGGCAGCCCTCTTTCTTGGCCAGGGCTTCGGCGGCGGCCGCGTCGGCGGCGTGGCCGGGCGCGCTGGCGAGCAGGCCGGTGAGGCCCAGGAGGGAGGTGATGAGGCGCAGGGGCGTGGTGGGCTTGGACATGGCGTTCTCCGGGGTGGGGACTGGAAAGCTCAGTGTTCGTGCCAGCCGGTGATCATGGTTTTGTAGAGGCTGCTCACGCGCAGGCCCATGCTACCGAGGTAGATGTGGGCGATGGCGAAGAGCAGGATCACGACGGCCGACAGGTAGTGCAGCAGGGCGACCGGGAGCAGGCCGTCGAGGCCGAACAGCTTGTCTGGCGCGAGCTGCGGATAGAGGTAGACGAGGCCGCTGAGAATGACCAGCGGCATCACGATGTACATGATCAGCCAGTAGATCAGCGCCTGCAGCGCGTTGAAGTTGACCTCGCGCGTGACCGGGAAGGGCTCCGGCTCGCCCTTGAACACGCCCCAGCAGTAGTAGCGCGTCTGCGCCCAGCAGCGCGCCAGGATGCCGGGTGGCTTGGGTACGTACTGCCACCAGTTGCCGCTCACCGCGTTGGCGATCACGAAGAAGGTATAGAGGCAGGCGAGCAGCACGCCGGCCACGTTGTGGATGCGCACCGCCAGCGAGAACTCGATCAGCGCGCCTTCGGGGCGGGCGAAGTGCAGGCTCAGGCCGGTGGCCCCCAGGGTCAGGATCAGCAGGGCATTGCTCCAGTGCCACAGGCGGATCCACAGCGGCAGCAGGTAGATGCGCTCACTCATGGCGATTCCTCCGTCGCAGGCGCCAGGCCACGAAGCGCAGCAGGCCGTGCCCCAGCACGCCGAGCAGGGTCAGTGCGCCGAGCACGATCAGGATGTTGTCCAGCACCACGTTGCGCGTCGCGCCGACCACGTAGGACTTGCCGAGGATCACGCTGTTGAGGAAGCCGAAGCGGTTCTGCTCCTCGCTGGCGAGATGGCGGTACAGGCGCAGGTTCAAGGCGCTGTCGGCCGAGTGGCAGGTGGTGCATTTGCGTTCCGCCTTGTCCTTGTCGAGGATCTCGTGCGACAGCATGTCCTGGCTGAGCGGCGTATGGCACTCGACGCAGCGCACCGCCTGCCAGTGCAGACGCGTATTGGGCAGCCAGGCATGGATCTCGTCGATCAGTGGGCGTGTCTTCTTCTCCGGGGCGAAACGGGCGAAGGTCTGGTCGGAGTCGTGGCAGCCCAGGCATACCCGGTTGTCCTGCGCCACGATCTTGCCGGGATCGCCCAGCTTGGCGGCCACGCGCATCAGGTGCGGGTCGTGGCAGGTGGTGCAGGTGAAGGTGTCGGCCATGTTCTTGGCATGCACCGATTTGTCGAACTGGGCCTGGATCAGGTCGGCCTTGCGCGCATGGCAGTCGCTGCAGGTGCTGGTCATGTCGCGCGCGTCGGCGGCGTGCGGGTGCTCGTCGTAGCCCTCGTTGTGGCACTTGGTGCAGGCCAGCCGGCCGTGGTCCGAGGCCAGGAAGCTGGCGCGCTCGCGCACCGTCTCGCGCAGCTTCTTGAGGTCCAGGCCCTCCACCGGCGGATGCTTGACGCCTTCTTCCGAATGGCAGGCGAAGCACTTCTCGTTGGCGAGCCGCGCCTTCTCGATGGCTTCCGGGCTGGGGCCGGTCTGCGCGTTCGCCGCACTGGCCAGCACGGCCAAGGCCCCGGCGGTGATCAGGTGCAACAGGCGGGTCATCGTCGGGGCGGGCATGAATCGTGGCGCGGGCTCACTGGAACTTGTAGATGTAGCGCAGGCCAATGAAGGTGGAGATCTGCTTGTCCTTGGCCGTCACCGTGGTGCCGTCCACCACCCCGGTATAGCCCGCGCCAGTACAGCCGGTACAGGCCTGGGTGCCGGAGTAGTAGGAGAAGGGCGCGCCGTTGGCCAGTTCCCAGGTCCAGTCGTCGGTGTGCCAGCGCTCGAACACGAGGTCGAAGCGCAGGTCGGACGACTTGCTCATGGCATAGGTGGTGTCGAACTTGAAGCGCAGCAGGTTGGTGTTGATGTCAGCCAGCGGCCCGCCCGTGTTGTTGGGATAAGTGTTGCCGGCGCCACTCAGCGCGAAGTCCTGCGCGTAGGAAGTGCCGGTGCGATACCAGTCGATGCCCAGGCTGCCGCTGATGCGCGGGGTGACCTGCGCGCGCAGCGACATGCCCACCGAGTCGCCGGCGTCGCGCGTCTGACTGTCGATGACGGCGTTGGCCGAGCCCGTGCTGGCCTGTCGGAAGCTCGTCTGGCGGGTCTTGTTGATGTCGCGTGCATACCAGGCGGCGAGCACCCAGTCTTCGCTGAACGCATAGCTGGCGTCCAGCGCATAGACCTGGGCTGTGCCGTCCCTGGGGCCGTAGGGGCGGCCGTTGTCCGGGTAGGTGTCACGCGCATGGTCGAAGCGGAACTGCAGCGCCAGGTGCTCCATCGCCTCCCAGTCGAATTGCAGGCGCCACTTGTCGCGGTTGCGGTCGGCCACGTGGATCGGATTGACCTGATTCGAGTACGGGTTGGTGCCGTCGGCCGCCGTGAGGCCACCACCGCCGCGCTTGCTGTGGAAGTAGGCCACGCTGCCGTTGAGGCTCTCGCCCATCGAGCGGCGCACCTGGGCGCGGTAGGTCAGCTCGTCCATCTGCTGCCGGTAGGGAACATAGACCGTGCCAGCGGTGGGGGCCGAGCGGTTCTGCGCCGAGTAATCGACGCCACCGGTGAGGTTGAAGTGCTGCGGCAGGCGGTAGGTTGCCTCCAGCTTGCCGGAGTTGGTGGTGTAGGACTGCGGCGTGTTGTAGACCGTCGCCACGCGCGTGGTGTTGTTGCCGACGAAGCCGGCCAGCGGTGTGCGGTCGTCCAGGTCGTAGTAGCGCAGGTTGGCCACCACGTTGAGCTTGGGCAGGGGGCGTGAGCTGAGGCCCAGTTGCAGCAGGGTGGTGCGCACCTCGCCGTCCAGCTTGGCCGGGGCGCCCACGAAGGGCGCGTTGGCGCCGGTGAGGGTGGAGGAGGGCAGGTTCTCGTCCTGCCTGGCCAGTGTGTAGGCGGCCTTGAAGGTGCCGCGGGTGTTCTGGTTGAAGCTGTAGCCACCATCGGTGAAGAGCTGGTGGGCGGTGTTGCTGAGCGGCTGCGATAGCGGCGTGACCGCGTTGAAGCTCGCGTTGGTGCCGCCCGTGACGCCGAACAGGCGCTGCAGGACCTGCGGGTTGTTGTTGTCGTAACGGCTGCCCGAGTAGCCGCCGGCGACCTGGAAACGCTCGCCGCTGTAGTCGAGGATCGCGTCGAGCTGCTGGGTGGTGCTGTCGATCGGCTCCACCGAGAACAGCGCGGCGCTGCCCCAGCCGGTCTGGCGGGTGCCGGTCTTCTCTTCATTCTTGAAGTCCAGCTTCAGGTTCAGGCCCGGCATCAGGTTGGTGTGGCCGCCCAGGCGGAACATCTCGCGTACCGTGCCCAGTTCCACCTCCTGCAGCGGCGCGGCGCCCAGATTGGTGCCGGTCACCAGGTTGGTACTGCCGATGCCTTGCAGCCGTGTGTTGATGGTGTAGGGGTTGTCGCGCGGCGTCTTGCTGTATTCGAAGAAGGCGCCAAAGCGCCCCTGGCGCAGGTACTCGCCGCGCAGCTCGCGGGTGTCGAGCCCGATGTTGGTACCGGTGAAGTTGAGCCAGGTGCCGGTTTCGTCGTCGCGCGTGCGGATGTCGGCATCGAGCAGGCCGTAGAAGCCCTTGTCGCCCATGCCGTCGTAGATGCCTTGTTGCGGCCGCCCGGCCGACCAGTTGCCGCCGCCCACGGAGACCCAGCTTTCCGGTTTGGTGAGCGCGGCGACCTCGGCGTCTTCGGCACTGGCCGTACCCAGCGCGGTCAGCAGCGCGGCGGAGAGCGCCGTGCGGCGCAAGGGGCGATGATGTCTGCGATCCACGGTGTCATCCCTCCTCTCAGCGACGGAAGCGGCCGGAAGTGGCGCTGTTCACGGTGCTGTTGCCGCCGTGGATGTTGGTGTGGCAGTTCAGGCAACCGCGCGCCACCGTGCCCAGCAGGGCGGTGGAGTTGCTCGGCGCGTTGGGTAGGCTGGCCGCCTGACCCGGGTGACTGTCATGCGAGTGGCACTCCTGGCACAGGAAGGGTACGCGCGCCTTGAGCAGGCCGGCGGTGGTCGTGCCGTGCGGCTGGTGGCAGATGCCGCAGTCTTCGGTCACCGGTTGGTGGTTGTGCACGAAGGGGCCGCGCTTCTCCATGTGGCAGGTGAAACAGGTGTCGTTGGTGCTCGCCTTGACCAGTTGCTTGGGGTTGTCGCCATGCACGTTGTGGCAGGAGGAGCAGCTCATCTTGCCTTCCACGATGGGGTGGTGCGAGGGCTTGCTGACCTGGCTGCGCTGCTCCTTGTGACAGGTGAAGCAGACCTCGGCCTGTGTCTGGCGCTCACGCACCTTGTCCTGCTTGGCGTGCACGCGGTGGCAGGAGGCGCAGCCCACGTCCTGCGCGCTGTGCGCGCTCATATGCCAGCCGATGCGGTTGCCCCCCTTGTGGCAGCCGAGGCAGGACTGGTCGCGCGTCTCGACCGGGGTGTTGGTCTTCTGGCTGAACCAGATGTCGGGCTTGGGCGGGTCTCCGCTGCCGCGATAGCGCCGGTGGGCGTCGCTCTCGCCATGGCACTGGGTGCAGTTCGGGGTACGGGCATCGGCGCGGGTGCCGTGGCGGGTCTTGCCTATTGCCAGCACCGAGGGGTGGCGATCCAGCATGGTCGGCTTGGCGTCATCCGCCTCGTCGTGGCAGCCGGTGCATTTCTCGTCGTCATTGAGCACCAGCCCGGCCGGCTTGGCGTCGGCCGCCATGGCCTGGGCCATGCCCAGCGCGAGGCCCGCGATCATCAGGTACCGCCCAAGAACACGCCATGCCTGCTGCATTCCGGTCTCCCTGCCGTTGGCTGGGCGAACCGCCACTTAGTCGGAGCGGTGTCGTCCTGGCTGCGCGTCCGCATCTTGTTGTGATTCACCGGCGGGCGCGTGGCGAGCCGGCGCTACGTTGCGCCGGCCCGTGCTTTTGATACTAGGAAGGCAATAACCGGAGCGCAAGGAGGGTCAAAGCTCTGGCTGGTTTGCCAGGCATCCTCTTGTCATTGTGAGGAGGTGTTTGCCGGGCGGTGCGGGCTTGCCGGCGATCCTTGCCGGCAAGCGCTGCCGGAGCGGGGTGAGGCGGGCGCCGTGCCTGGCCGGCGGGCGGGTATGGTTTTTGCCATCCAAGGCCATACCACTGCGGAGGATCGGGTCATGAAACTCAATGCACTCACCATGCGGGACCTCGAAGCGAGCACTGTTTCCGGGCGGGCTGTGGCGGGCGCGCCGTCGTTCCAGGCCGAGCTGGCGCGTGCGCAACAGGGTATGCGGGGCACTGCGGCGTCGGAAGAGCGCGTGAGCAAGGCCGAGGCGGCCCACACGCCCTCGGTCTATGAACAGGTCCTGGCTGAGTTTCGCGAGACCATCCGTAAATCGCCCATCGAGCGTCTGCGGGAACAGATACTGAAGGAGATGGGGCTCACCGAGGAATCATTGGCGAGCTTGCCGGGGGAAGAGCGCGAGGCGGTCGAAGCCGCCATCGCGCAGGAGATCAAGGAGCGTTTGCAGGCACAGAACGGCCTGCCGCATCAGGTGCCGGCCGGCATGCAGCCGGCGTCGTCGATGTGGGTGGCGCTCAGTGGTAGTAGCGGCGACGGAACTGCCACACCAGATACAGCACGATGATGGTGATCACCGCCAGCAGGCTCCACTGCGGCAGGTAGAGCCCGAGGATCAGGGGCTGGTTCTCGGCGCAATCCGAGCCGCCGAGCAGGCCGGAGCGGAAGAACTTTTCGTAGGCGCCGATCTTCCAGTAATAACCCAGACCGGCGCCGCAAGTGCCGTCGGCGGCTGCCGGGTTGATCAGCAGGTAGCTCTGACGGGCCGAGCTGGCCAGGGCGGACAGCAGGCCCAGCGCACCCAGGCGCTGGGTAACCACGGCGCCACGCGGCCAGGCCGCGGCGAGCAGGAAACCGGTGCCGGCGAACAGGAAGGACAGGCGCTGGTACCAGCACATCGCGCAGACCTCCATGTCGAACAGCCAGCCGAGCAGGACGGCGCTGCCGACTGCGCCGTAGCACAGCAGGCCGAAGGCCAGCAGGGCAAGACGCGGCCGCTGGCAGAAGAACGAGAACAGTCTGGAAATCATGGTGTGGAGGATAGGTATGTTCGGAGAGTAGTCCGGGCTGCAGGCGCATTCTGCTACGACTCGCGCGGCCTGTGGCGTCGGCTGCGGCTTGGAGCGGCAGCGAGGTGTGAGGTTCCGCGCGCTTGGCGTGGAAATGCGCCGGGTATCAGGTCGCGCGGACGCGTGCTTCCGGTCGCGGCCTGCCCGCCCGGCGTGCCGGGATGGCGGCTGAATGGCGACGAGCTTCTGCATGGCAGGCTGGGCCGACGACTGGCGCGTGCCGACGCGTGAGCAAAGGCAACACTGCGCACATCGAAGCGCATGCCTCTGGAGAACGTGATGTCGCCCCGCCACCCGCTTTCACTTATTGCCCTCCTTTCCTTGAGCCTCGTCGCCTGTGGTGGCGGTGGCGATACCTCCGGAAGCCCCACGCCAGCGGGCGCATCGTCGGGGGCGACGCCGGGCAGCGGCAGTTCGTCGAGCTCATCGTCCAGCTCTTCCACCTCATCCTCCTCCTCTTCCGGCTCGTCGTCCGGTGGGGCGGGCGCGTCGTCATCCAGTTCATCCGGCTCGTCGAGTTCGTCGGGCTCCTCCAGCTCTTCCTCCTCGGGCGGTACCGCGGGGTGCGACTCTCTGGCGCAGCGCCTGCGGACCACCAGCCTCAGCGTGAGCGGCAACGCGGCGGTGAATGATGAATACACGCCGGCCATCATCGCGCCACGCAGTGATGGGAGCAGCGTGCTGGCCTGGACCGACAGCAGTGCGAAGAGCATCCGTCTCGCCACGCTGGATGCCAGCGACAAGCTGACGGCGGGCTGGCCGGACCTGGGCGGGCTGGAGGTGCATGCCGCCCTGGCCACCGGCAACACGCTGGCGCTGGCCGTGGTGGCGGATGACCCCGACATCTATTCCGCGAAGTACTGCAAGGGGGCCAGCACACCCAACAACAACGTCTGCGGCAAGATGGACCTGGTGCGTCTGGATGCCAATGGCAACCCCCTGACGCGGACCACGCTGACCAAGAAAGGCAATGTGGATAGCGCAGGCGCCCAGTTCATCTGGTGGTATGGCCATACCGCCAGACTCGCTACCGATGGCAGCCGCATCGGCGTGTACTACCGCTCGGCGATGTCCACCGAACGCCCCAACGTGGCCGGTGAGGTCGACATCCACGCGGGCGACACCTTCAAGTTCGTCGATGCCGCCAATGGCAGTCTTCTCTCCGGTGGCTGGGACTGGGGCTGCAGCCACAGTTGGTCGGTGCGTGTGGCTTACAACGGCACGCGCTGGGGCGCGGCCTGCCATGGTGATGCCTACCCGAATGCGATGCGACTGGCACGGCTGGCCTCACCCACCGGCGCGGTAAGCACGCTGCAGTGGCTGGACGGCAGCGATCCGGCGCAGCGCGCGCTGGGCGGCCTGGTGCCCACTTTGGGTGGGTTCTGGATGAGCTACATCCAGTCCAGTGGCGGCAGCCTCAACCTGCAACTGGCACGCCTGCCCGATACCGGCAGCGCCTTCACACAACAGATCGCCATCACACAAGCCACTGGCCTGGATAGCGGTTATCCCTTCCGTCCCCATCTGGCGGCTTACGGCAGCAACAAGCTGCTGCTGGGCTGGAAGTCGGGTGGCAAACTCAGCCTGGCGGTGGCGGACGCGAGCACCGGTGCCGTGCTGGAAGGACCGGTGGCGACCAATCTTGCCATCGACAACTTCCAGGACATGAGCACCACCCCGGCGGGGGATGTGGTGTGGGCCTACAGTCGGGGCGGTACGCGCATCGACGTCAACCGCGTGGCAGCCTGTCGGCTGTAAGGCCGCACCGCGCCGATCGCCCTGACGTGGGATGATCGGCGCGGTGCGGACGAGGGCGGCTCAGTGCTTGTGCTCGTGGGCCTGAGTGCTCGGCGCGGCGACAGCGCCCATGGCTTCGACCTTGACGTCGACGGTCACTTCACCGGCCTTCTCGAACTTGAGCTTGAGCGGGAACTGCTCGCCTTCCTTCAGCGGGGCCTTGAGACCGATGAACATGACGTGCAGGCCGCCCGGCTTGAGTTCGACCGTCTTGCCGGCGGGCAGCTCGATGCCCTTGCCGAGCTTGCGCATCTGCATGACGTTTCCTTCCATGCTCATGCTGTGCAGTTCGACGGACTGCGCCACCTCGGCGCTGGCCGAGACCAGGCGGTCGGCCTCGCCGCCGTTCTCCAGCTTCAGGAAACCGCCGGCCGCCGGCGCGCCCGGTGCGGTCGCACGCGACCAGGGGTGGCCGATCTTGATCTTGCCGAGGGTGTAGTCGTGAGCCTGGGCACTGGTGGCGATCACGCACAGCGCAAGACTGGTCAGCAGGCGGGAAATGAAATGGGTGGGCATTTTGAGCTCCTGTTGGTTGATCAATGGTGAGAGTGTTGGGGGGCGGCGGGCTGGATATCCAGCGCGGCGGGCGGGAAGGCAGGGCGAGGCTGGCCTTCGACGGGCACTTCGGCCCAGTCGTTCTGGCCCTTCTCACAGTGCTGCAGCACGCGGATCCAGCGCTTGCCCGGGGTGGCGGGCAGGCTGCCGCGCAGTACGAACTCGTCGTACTCGCCGTCGAGCAGGCGGCCGCCACGCCAGCTCACGCTGGCGACGCGCTCGGTGATCGACTTGCCGTGCGATTCGTACGGCTGAGCCAGCTTCTCGGTCTTCACCTCCAGTTGCCAGCCCGCCTTGGGCATCGGTTTGAAACCGACGAAACCCTCCGGCAGGAAGACGGTGAGGGCGGTGGTGGGCGAGCCCGCGCAACCGTGGCCGACGCGGAGGACCGCCTTGTAGGTGCTGCCGGCGGTGGCGCTCTGTTGTTCCAGCGTGACGTGGGCCTGGACGGCCGTGGTGGACAGGACGGCCAGCGCCATCCCGCTCAGGATCTGTTTCATGTCTGTGCGCTCTGTTCATCGTCGCCCTCGCATGGCGGACATGCGACGGCAGGCCGCGCCTATTCAGCTTGCGGCGCGGTGTGGCTTATGGACGGACGATCAGAGGGCGCGCGGCGGCGCGCGGGAGGAGAAGTGGATGCCGCTGGGGGTGCCTTGCGGGTCGGCGATGCCGATGGCCGTCAGGACATGACGCAGGGTCTCGGCGGGGGTGAACCCGAGCGACGGCACTTCGGCCAGCGCGTAGTGGGCACCGGCCAGGCACAACGGGCACTTGACCGGCTGCATGACCGGCGGATCGCCGATCTCGCCCTCGCCGGCCGGGATGAAGATCAGCCGGTTGTTGCCGTCCGGCGAGCACAGCGTCGTCATCACGCCGGCCGGCGCCTGCGCCGCATGGGCGTAGGGCAGCAGGGCATGCAGCAGGACCGCGAGGATCGCGATCCAGGTGACGAAGGGGCGCTGGGTGTGGCGTGTCATGGCAGGGGCGTGCCGGGGGTGCCGCGCATTATGCAGCAGAACCGGGTGCGTCGCGTCGTCGCTCTTCAGACGCGGCCGAGCGCACGCGCCGCGGCAGCTGCGGCGGCCGTGCGTGTTTCCACGCCCAGCTTCTCGAAGATGTGTTCCAGGTGCTTGTTCACCGTGCGCGGGCTCATGCCGAGGATTTCGGCGATGTCCCGGTTGGTCTTGCCGCGGGCGACCCACAGCAGGACCTCGCTCTCGCGTGCGGTGAGCTGCGGGGGGCTCCACCCGGGCGTACTGCTGCTCACCTGGCTGAGGGCGAACACGGTGACGGGCTGCGCCGCATCGGTGGCGCGGCGCGCCTGCAGTGCGCCGCCAGCGAGGCGGATCTGCGCCGGTTCTGGGCTGCTGTCATGCGTGACCAGTGCTTGCAGGTCGGGGGGGAGGGGGTGGTTCTCCAGCAGTGCGAGGGACGGGGCCAGTGTCGCGACCAGCCTACGCACGGCCTCATTGCGCCACAGAAGAATGCCTTTGTCATCAATCGCAAGCATGGCGGTGCCAGTGGCATTGACCGCCTCGCGCGTGGCGCGCACCAGGCGCGCGGTGCGGGTGTGCGCCTGCAGGCGGGCGACCACCTCGGGCGGCGAAACGGGCTTGGTGACGTAGTCGTTGCCGCCCACCTCGAAGCCGCGCACGATGTGCTCGGTCTCGCCCAGTCCCGTCATGAAGATGACAGGTACATCCTCGCTGATATCGCGGATGCGGCGGCAGGTCTCGAAGCCATCCAGCCCGGGCATCATCACGTCGAGCAGGATGGCGCCTGGAAGATGCCCGTCGAGATGGGCCAGTGCCTGCTCGCCCGACTCCGCCGCATGGATGTGCAAGCCCGCATGGCCCAGCTCAGAGGCCAGCAGGTTCAGGGCGTCGCTGTTGTCGTCGACGAGCAGCACGTCGCAGGGGGTATCAGGTGAGCACATCGTCTTGTAAGTCCTGGCTGAGGCGGTGGGTCAGGGCATCGTCGTCACGTCCGATCAAGGGCAGGCAACGGTTGATCCAGGGGAGCAGGTCGGGGCTGTCCTCTGCCAACTCGTCCAGCCGTGCGCGCAAGGCGCGCGGGTAGCCGCCGGCGGCCAGGGCCAGCAGCTCGCGTAACACGTCCGGACCGGGCGGGATGATGCGCGCGGTGGGTGGCCGGTCGGCGTAGTGCCATTCGAGGCCCAGCGCCTGGCGTACCTGTTCCAGCAAGTCGTGTTCGGTGACCGGCTTGGCGACGAAGCCGTTGCAGCCGCTGTGGCCGCGTCGCTGTTCGGTGTTCTCATGCGCGTTGGCCGACACCATCACGATGGCCAGGTCCGTGTGGCCGCCGGCGCGTAACTGCTGGCAGACCTTCCAGCCGGTGGTGTCGCGCAGGCTGATGTCCAGCAGTACCAGGTCCGGCGCTTGCCTGGCGACCTGGGCGAGGCAGGCCTCGCCGCTGGCGGCTTCGTCGATCTCGAAGCCGAGCGGTTGCAGCATGGCACGCAGCACGCCGCGGTGCGCCGCCTCGTCATCCACGATCAGGATGCGCTGGCGTGGTCCGAGGTAGCCCGCCACCGGTGCGCTGAGCGCGCTGGTGGGCACGTCGGCCAGGGTCGGCAGGTAGAGGCGCACGACGAAGCGGCTGCCTTCGCCGCGCCGGCTGTGGATCTGGATGTCGCCGCCCATGAGGTCGACCAGCATGCGGGTGATGGTGAGCCCGAGGCCGGTGCCCTCGGCACCGACGCGTCCGGGGCCGCGCTCGAAGGGCTGGAAGATGCGCTCGTGGTCTTCCGCGTCGATGCCCACGCCAGTGTCGATCACCTCGATGTGGGCGATCTCGCGGCGGTAGCGCACGCGCAGACAGACCTGCCCGCGCTCGGTGAACTTGATTGCGTTGCCCAGCAGGTTGATCAGGATCTGGCGCAGCCGCTTGGGGTCGGCATGCACATGGCGTGGCAGGTGACCGCTGACCTCGTAGTGGAATGACAGCCCGGTCGCTTCGGCGAGGGGGCGGAACATGCGCACGATCTCGGTGAAGAAGTCTTCGAGATGCAGTGCTTCCTGTTCCAGGCGCAGTTTGCCGGCCTCGATACGCGACAGTTCCAGCAGCCCGTCGACCAGGCTGGCCAGGTGCTCGCCGCTGCGGTGGATGGTGCCGACCGCGTCGCGCAGGCTGCCGCTCAGTGACTGCTGGCGCAGCAGGACCTGCGAGTAGCCCAGGATGCTGTTGAGCGGTGCGCGCATCTCATGGCTCATGCCGGTCACGAAACGGCTCTTGGCGAGGTTGGCGCTCTCGGCCAGCTCTTTGGCCTTCTGCAGCTCGGCGTCGGTCTGCCGGTGGGCGTCGATCTCGCGCTGCAGGAGCTGGTTCTGCCGGTCCGACTCCTGCTGTGCCACGACCCGGCTCTCGCTCGCCAGCACCAGCCACCAGGCCGCCACGGCCGTGAGCAGCAGCAAGCCGGCGAAGACCTTCCAGAACAGGGCGGCCAGATCGGGCGAGACCGGGCCCCCGGCATGTAGCAGTTCCTGCGCGTAGAGCAGCCATAGCATGGCGCCGAACACGCACACCATGCCGGTGAGCACCATGGCGTACTGGCCGACGCGGCGCGCCATGGAGAGCGAGATACGATGGGGCAGCATGCCGGCCAGCAGGTCGGCGAGCTGCTCGTGAGCGCGCGCGCCGGTCTTGCAGCGGTCGCCACAGCGTGCGTCCAGGGTGCAGCACAGCGAGCAGATCGCCCCGCCGTAGGCCGGGCAGTGCGCCATGTCCTCCGCCTCGAACTTGTTGCGGCAGATCGCGCAGCGCATGACGCGATGACGCGGGCCGAAGTCCACCGGCGTGCGTGCGATGGTGTAGCGCAGGCGTGTGGCCCAGGCAATGGCGGGGGCCGCCAGCAAGGAGACGAGCAGTGCGATGCCCGCCGAGGCGGGGCGCAAGGCTTCGCCGAACAGTCCGCCATAGGTCGCCACCGACAGCAGGGATGCCAGCAGCATGGCACCGAAGCCGGATGGATTGATGTCGTAGAGATAGGCGCGACGGAACTCGATCTGCCTGGGCGATAGACCCAGTGGCTTGCTGATCACCAGATCGGCCACCACCGCGCCGACCCAGGCCACGGCCAGGTGCGCGTACAGCCCCAGCACCTGCTCGATGGCCTCGAACACGCCCATCACCATCAGCAGGATGGCGATCAGCACGTTGAAGGCCAGCCACACCACGCGCCCAGGGTGGCTGTGGGTGAGCCGGGCGAAGAAGTTGGACCAGGCGAGCGAGCCGGCATAGGCGTTGGTGATGTTGATCTTCACCTGCGACACGATCACGAACAGGCCGGTCAGGAAGATCGCCCAGGCGTTGTTGCCCACCACCTCGCGGAAGCCGGCGAGGTACATCTGCGTCGGCTCCAGCGCGCGCGACAGCGGCAGTTCGTACTGCAGGACCAGGAAGGCCAGGAAGGCGCCGCCCACCATCTTGAGCCCGCCCAGCACGATCCAGCCCGGGCCGGCGACGATCACCGCCAGCCACCAGCGCGCCTTGCGACCCGGTTCGGGCTCTGGCATGAAACGCAGGAAGTCGACCTGCTCGCCGATCTGCGCGATCAGCGAGGCGGCTACCGTGGCCGCTGCGCCAAAGGCGGCCCAGGAGAACTCGTCGCCGCCACTGGCATGGCCATTGAGCGAGGCGAAGGCGACGAAGGCCTGCGGGTCTTTGATCGCCACCGCGATGAAGGGCAGCGCCAGCAACAGCAACCACAAGGGCTGCGTCCACAACTGCAGGCGCGAGATGAGGGTGATGCCATGGGTGACCAGCGGGATCACGATCAGCGCGGAGAGCAGGTAGCCCAGCGAGCGCGGCATGTCGAACCACAGCTCGAAGGCCTGCGCCATGATGGCCGCCTCCAGCGCGAAGAAGATGAAGGTGAAGCTGGCGTAGATCAGCGAGGTGATGGTCGAGCCGAGATAGCCGAAGCCCGCGCCGCGTGCCAGCAGGTCCATGTCCAGCCCGTGGCGAGCGGCGCGGTAGGCGATCGGCAGCCCGGTCAGGAAGATGACCACGCACACCACGGCGATGGCCCACATCGCGTTGGTGAAGCCGTAGGAGAGGGTGATCGCTGCACCAATGGCTTCCAGCGCGAGGAAGGACACTGCACCAAAAGCGGTATTGGCGACGCGGAACGGGCTCCACTTGCGGAAGCTGCGTGGCGTGAAGCGCAACGCGTAGTCCTCCAGCGTCTCGTCCGACACCCAGCGGTTGTAGTCGCGCCGCACCTTGATGATGCGCTGGACGGGCTGTGTCCGTGCAACGGCCTGATCCATCCGAACCTCTGCTCTGTGATCCCCTCGGCAACGCCAAACGCACGCAAGCGGCATGCCGGCTTGCGTGCAGTGTGTGGCAGGGATTCTGCGCAGCGGGCGGCGTACCCGCAGTACGTCAAACAACGTATTCCGGCTACGCAGGCCGGCCACCCAAGATGACTCCAACAACGCAGCCGGCGGCGCCGTGCCGAGGCGGGCGTTGCACGACACCCGCGTTCACCTGGAGAGACCATCATGAGTGACCACGACCAGAACGATCCCGCCATCGATCCGGTATCCCTGCATCGCCGCCGCCTGCTGCAAGGCCTGGGCGCCCTGCCCCTGATGGGCCTGCCCAGCCTGAGCTTCGGCGCCACCCTGCCGACCGCGCAGGTCAACACCACCAAGCTGGCAGTGACCGACACCGAGGTCGTCGTCGGCCAGTTGCACTCGGCCACCGGCACTATGGCGATCTCCGAGACCGGCTCGATCCAGGCCGAGCAGCTCGCCATCGACCAGATCAACGCGATGGGTGGCGTGCTGGGCCGCAAGATCCGCGTGATCAAGGAAGACGGCGCCTCCGACTGGCCCACTTTCGCCGAGAAGTCGAAGAAGCTGCTGATCAACGACCGCGTTGCGGCGGTGTTCGGCTGCTGGACTTCCGCCTCGCGCAAGGCGGTGCTGCCGGTGTTCGAGAAAGAGAACGGGATGCTCTACTACCCCACCTTCTACGAGGGCCTGGAGCAGTCCAAGAACGTCATCTACACCGGCCAGGAGGCGACCCAGCAGATCCTGTGGGGCCTCGACTGGGCCAACAAGGAGAAGAAAGCCAAGAGCTTCTTCCTCATCGGTTCCGACTACATCTGGCCGCGCACCTCCAACAAGATCGCGCGCAAGCACATCGAGAACGTGCTCAAGGGCAAGGTGGTGGGCGAGGAGTACTACCCGCTGGGCCACACCAACTTCAACTCGCTGATCAACAAGATCAAGGTCGCCAAGCCGGACTGCATCTATGCCGTCGTCGTGGGCGGCTCCAACGTGTCCTTCTACAAGCAGCTCAAGGCGGCCGGCATCACGGCGGACAAGCAGTTCCTGCTGACCATTTCGGTCACCGAGGACGAGCTGCTGGGCATCGGCGGCGAGAACTGCAACGGCTTCTACGCCTGCATGAAGTATTTCCAGTCGCTGGACAATCCCAACAACAAGAAATTCGTCGAGGCCTTCAAGGCCAAGTACGGACCCAAGGCGGTGATCGGTGACGTGACGCAGGCCGCCTACCTCGGCCCCTGGCTGTGGAAGGCCACGGTCGAGAAGGCGGGCAGCTTCGACATCGACAAGGTCGCCGCCGCTTCGCCGGGCATCGAGTTCAAGGAAGCGCCCGAGGGCTACGTGAAGATCCACGCCAACCACCACCTGTGGAGCAAGGCGCGCATCGGCCAGATGACCGCCGACGGCCAGTTCAAGATGATCGCGGAGTCGCCCAACCTGATCGAGCCCAACCCCTTCCCCAAGGGCTACCAATAGTTCGCTTGTCCGTGAGTCGGACCGCGCGGCGGGTGTGCGACGTTTGCCGCCGCGCGGACTTTTTCCCCTTCAGGACAGGAGGTCCGTCATGTCGCTCACCGATATGCTCAACATCGGGCTGATGCAGGGCTTTGCCGGCCTCAGCCTGTTCGCCGTGCTGCTGCTCATGGGGCTGGGGCTGGCGATCATCTTCGGCCAGATGGGCGTGATCAACATGGCCCACGGCGAGTTCATGGCCATCGGGGCCTACACGGTCTACCTCTTCTCGTGGACCACCGAGAACTACCTGCCCAAGTTCGCGCAGGGCTACTTCCTGGTCGCCATCCTGGCGGCATTCGCCATCGCCTTCCTTGCCGGCTGGCTGGTGGAATGGGGGCTGATCCGCCACCTTTACAAACGTCCGCTGGATACCCTGCTGGCCACCTGGGGCCTGTCGCTGGGTCTGCAGCAGGTGTTCCGCTCCTCCTTCGGTCCGAAGGAAGTGAGCCCCACCCTGCCGGACTGGCTGATGGGCTCCTGGGCACCCAAGGAAGGGTTGGACATCCCGATCAACGGGCTCTTCGTGCTGGGCCTCACGACACTGGTCACCTGCAGCGTGCTGCTTGCCCTGTACAGGTCGCGCTGGGGCCTGCGGGTCCGTGCCACGGTGGCCAATCGTGTCATGGCCAATGCCACCGGCATCAACACGAAGAAGACGGACCGCCTCACCTTCGCCATCGGCTGCGGCATCGCGGGGGTGGCCGGGGCCGCCTTCACCACCATTGGGTCCACCGGGCCTACCAGCGGCTCGCTGTACATCGTGGATGCCTTCCTGGTGGTCACCTTCGGTGGTGCGGCCAGCCTGCTCGGCACCGTGGCCTCGGCCTTTGGCATCGCCCAGATGCAGTCGATCAGCGAGTTCTTCATGACCGGCTCGATGGCCAAGGTGCTCACCCTGCTGATGATCGTGAGCATTCTGATGATCCGGCCGCAGGGGCTGTTTGCCTCCAAGGTCCGCCGCTGACACCCCGAACGCCCCCGGAGAAGCAAACATGAATGCAATCAAGAACTGGATCGACCAACGCGGACTCGGCAGCCTGCTGCTGCTCGCTCTCGTCCTGCTGGTGGTGATGCCTGTCACCCTGGACCTGTTCCGCCTCAACCTCGTCGGCAAGTACCTGACCTATGGCTTCGTCGCCATCGGCCTGGTGATGCTGTGGGGATACGGCGGCGTGCTGAGCCTGGGACAGGGCGTGTTCTTCGGCCTCGGCGGCTATGCCATGGCCATGTTCCTGAAGCTGGAGGCGTCCGACCCGGAAAGCACCAAGATCCAGTCGACGCCGGGCATCCCCGACTTCATGGACTGGAACCAGCTCACCGCGCTGCCCGTCTGGTGGCAGCCCTTCCACAGCTTCAGCTTCACGCTGCTGGCGGTGATCCTGGTGCCCACGCTGCTCGCCTTCATCATCAGCTACGCCATGTTCAAGCGGCGCGTGGGCGGGGTGTACTTCGCCATCATCACGCAGGCGGTGGCGCTGATCCTGTCGGTGCTGATCATCGGCCAGCAGGGCTACACCGGGGGCGTCAACGGCATCACCGACCTCAAGACCCTGATGGGTTGGGACATCCGCACGGACAGTGCCAAGTACATCCTGTACTTCCTCAATGCCGGCCTGCTGCTGGCCTGCATCTGGGGCTGCATGTGGGTGCAGAAGAGCAAGCTCGGCACCCTGCTGCTGGCGATGCGCGACAAGGAAGACCGGGTGCGCTTCTCCGGCTATGACGTGTCGATGTTCAAGGTATTCGCCTTCTGCCTCGGCGCGGCGCTGTCGGCCATCGGTGGGGCGATGTTCACGCTGCAGGTCGGCTTCATGTCGCCCAGCTTCGTCGGCATCGTGCCCTCGATCGAAATGGTCATCTTTGCCGCAGTGGGCGGGCGCATGAGCCTGGTGGGCGCGGTCTACGGCACTTTGCTGGTGAACTTCGGCAAGACCTACTTCTCCGAGAGTTTCCCCGACCTCTGGCTGTTCCTGATGGCGGGCCTGTTCATCGGCGTGGTGATGGCCTTCCCCAACGGCCTGGCCGGCCTCTACGAGAGCCATGTGAAGCCCTGGCTGGCACGGCGCCGGCAGGCCCGTACGCGCAAGCCCGATCTGCCCGGCAATGCCACGCCCGGCGAGTCGCACGGCCCGCTCGCCAGCGCCGATGCGGCCAAGCCTGAAGGCGGACTGCTCCGCCGCGCGGTCGCGCCCGCCAGCCCCAAGTTGCCGGGCAGCGTGCAGGGCCAGTCCGCCTGATCGCCCCATCCAGAACGGGAGAACACGATGAGCAATACCGATTTCGTACTGGCGGTCGAAGACTTGACGGTGTCATTCGACGGTTTCAAGGCCATCGACGCACTGACGCTGTACGTCGACCGTGGCGAGCTGCGCGTGATCATCGGCCCGAACGGTGCCGGCAAGACCACGCTGCTCGACCTGATCTGCGGCAAGACCAAGGCCAGCGGCGGCAGCATCAAGTTCAAGAACGAGGAGATGACGCGCCTGCCCGAGCACAAGATCGTGCGCAGCGGCATCGGGCGCAAGTTCCAGACGCCCTCGATCTACGAGAACCTCAGTGTGTTCCAGAACCTGGAGGTCTCCTTCCCGCGCGGCCGCAGCGTGTTCGGTGCGCTGGGCTTCAAGTGCACCGACGAGGTGCGCGGCCGGGTCGAGGCCGTGGCCGAGGAGATCGGCCTGGCCGACATGCTGCAGACCGAGGCGGGCCTGCTCTCGCACGGCCAGAAGCAGTGGCTGGAGATCGGCATGCTGCTGATGCAGGAGCCGGAGCTGCTGATGCTGGACGAACCCATCGCCGGCATGAGCGTGCGCGAGCGCGAGCTGACTGCCGAGCTGCTCAAGCGCATCTGCCAGAACCGCTCGATGATCGTGATCGAACACGACATGGAGTTCGTGAAGCAGATCGCCCACAAGGTCACCGTGATGCACCAGGGAAAGATCCTCGCCGAGGGCTCGATGGAGAAGGTGCAGAGCGATCCCAAGGTCATCGACGTGTATCTGGGGCACTAGGCCTCGCTGCCCTCGCCCGCAGGCGGGAGAGGGGCTGGGGGAGCACGCCTCCCCGTCCAACCGGAGAGAAGCAATGCTGAACGTATCCGACCTGTTCGTGAGCTATGGCCAGAGCGAGGCACTGCACGGTGTCTCCTTCGCCGCCAACAAGAACGAGACCGTGGCCATCATGGGCCGCAACGGCATGGGCAAGACCACGCTGTTCAAGTCGCTGATGGGGGTGCTGCCGACCAAGGCGGGCAAGATCGAAGTGGCAGGGCAGGACGTGACGCGCGACGAGAGCTTCCGTCGCGTGGCCAAGGGTATTGCCTACGTGCCGCAGGGTCGCATGATCTTCCCCACCCTCACGGTGGAAGAGAACATCCAGACCGGCCTGGAGAACGCCCGCGTCAAGAAGGTGCCGGATGAGATCTACGCGCTCTTCCCGGTGCTGTGGGAGATGCGCCGCCGCAAGGGCGGCAACCTCTCGGGCGGACAGCAGCAACAGCTCGCCATCGCGCGCGCGCTGGTCACCGACCCCAAGGTGCTGCTGCTCGACGAGCCCACCGAGGGCATCCAGCCCTCGATCATCAAAGACATCGCGAAGGCGCTCAACGAGATCCGCAAACTGCGCGAGATCACCATCGTCGTCTCCGAGCAGGTGCTGTCCTTCGCCATGGACGTGGCTGACCGCCTGTTCGTCATCGAAGGCGGTCGCCTCGTGCATGAGAGTCCGCGCGCGTCTACCGACGTCGCGCGCATCAAGCAGTTCCTGTCGGTCTAGAGCCGACGCAATCCATCAGACAAACCTGCAAGCAAGGAGAGGTGTGCCATGCCTGAAACGCTCATCAAGGTCGACCTTCAACAATCCCCGTACGACAATGAACTGGTGCACAACCGCTGGCACCCGGACATCCCGATGGCATGCTGGGTCAATCCGGGTGACGACTTCGTGCTGGAGACCTACGACTGGACCGGCGGTTACATCAAGAACAACGACAGCGCGGACGACGTGCGCGATGTTGATCTGACCACGGTGCACTTCCTGTCCGGCCCCGTCGGGGTGAAGGGTGCCGAGCCGGGCGATCTGCTGGTGGTCGAGCTGCTCGACATCGGCGCCAAGCAGGACAGCCTGTGGGGCTTCAACGGCTTCTTCTCGAAGAAGAATGGTGGCGGCTTCCTGACCGAACACTTCCCGCTGGCGCAAAAGTCGATCTGGGATTTCGAGGGCATGTTCACCAAGAGCCGCCACGTGCCCGGCGTCCGCTATGCCGGCCTGATCCACCCCGGCCTGATCGGCTGCCTGCCCGACCAGAAGATGCTGGACACGTGGAACGAACGCGAGGTCGACTTCATCGCCACCAATCCGACACGTGTGCCGCCGCTGGCCAATGCGCCCTTCGCCAAGACGGCGCATGCCGGCAAGGCCACGGGCGACGTGCAGGCGAAGATCGCGGCCGAGGGCGCACGCACCGTGCCGCCGCGCGAACATGGCGGCAACTGCGACATCAAGGATCTGTCGCGCGGCTCGAAGATCTTCTTCCCGGTCTATGTGGATGGCGCCGGCCTGTCGGTGGGCGACCTGCACTTCTCGCAGGGTGATGGCGAGATCACCTTCTGCGGCGCCATCGAAATGGCCGGCTGGGTACACATGAAGGTGTCGCTGATCAAGGGCGGCATGGCCAAGTACGGCATCAAGAACCCGATCTTCAAGCCCAGCCCGATCACGCCCAAGTATGACGACTACCTGATCTTCGAAGGCATCTCGGTCGACGAGCAGGGCAAGCAGCACTACCTGGATGTGCACGTGGCCTATCGTCAGGCCTGCCTGAACGCCATCGAATACCTGACCAAGTTCGGCTACTCCAAGGCGCAGGCTTACTCGATCCTCGGTACGGCGCCGGTTCAGGGTCATATCAGCGGCGTGGTGGATATTCCGAATGCCTGCGCCACGCTGTGGCTGCCGACCGACATCTTCGAGTTCGACGTGAATCCGACGGCAGCCGGGCCGGTGAAGCATCTCGATGGCTCGATCCAGATGCCGATCTCGCCGGACCTGTAGCCCCACGCGCCCAGTCCGTCCTCTCCTCCCCTCTCCCGCCTGTGGGAGAGGGTGGCGCACCGCGCCGGGAGAGGGCACACGCCCCACCACACCGCCAGGAGCCTCCCATGCCTCTCTACGATTTTGAATGCCCCCACTGTGGCAGCTTCGAAGTCATGCGCAGCATCGCGCGTCGTGATGAACCGGCGCATTGCCCGGACTGCGGCACCCAGGCCTCGCGACTGGTCAGCCTGCCCTCCTATGCGCTGATGGACAGCGGTGTCCGCCAGGCCCACGCAACCAACGAACGCGCCCGGCACGAACCCAAGCTGGCCTCGCAGCATGTGCACGGCCCCAACTGTGGCTGCGGCAAACCCAGCAAGAGCACGGTCAAGGCTGCGGATGGCAGCAAGACCTTCCCTACCAAGCGCCCGTGGATGATCAGTCACTGAGCCTGCAGCACCGCATTGCGGGAAGTGCGGCTATGCGCTGATAACCGACATCGCAAGAATCGGGTGGCGCCGGTTCAGGCAGGGCGAGACAATGCAATCCCGTTTGCATCTGTGCCCGCCCCGGCCGCGCCATGTCCCGTAGCAATCTCTCTCAGCTCATCCTGCTCGCCGCCATTTGGGGCGCCTCCTTCCTGTTCATGCGCATCGGCGTGCCGGTGTTCGGTCCGGGCAAGCTGATCGTGCTGCGCGTGGGCCTGGCCGCGCTGTTCCTGCTTGGCGTGGCACTGTGGTTCAAGCGCGGGCTGGCGCTGCGCGGCAATGTGCGGCATTACTTCTTCATGGGCGTGTTCAACTCGGGCCTGCCCTTCCTGCTCTACGCCTACGCGGCGCAGACGCTCAATGCGTCCCTGCTGTCCATCATCAATGCCGCCACGCCGATCTTCGGCGCACTCGTTGCCGCGCTGTGGCTGCGCACGCCGCTCAAGCCGATGGCCATGCTGGGTCTCGCGCTCGGTTTCGCAGGTGTGCTGCTGATCGTGGGCGGCAATGCCGGCGTGCATGGCGAGCAGGGCTGGGTCGCTACCCTGGCCGCGCTGTGTGCGCCGCTGTGCTACGCCCTGGCCACCAGCTATGCGAAGAAGTACGCCAGCGGCATCAGCGCTTTTGCACAAGCTCACGGCAGCATGTGGACGGCCGCGCTGACCGTGCTGCCGCTGGCCCTGCTGATCCCCGCGCGCGCCACGCCGGCCACGGGCGACTGGCTGGCCGTGCTCGCGCTGGCCGTGCTGTGCACCGGCTGGGCCTACCTGATCTATTTCAAGCTGGTGGCCGAGATCGGCCCGGCACGCACGCTCACCGTCACCTTCCTGATCCCGGTGTTCGGCGTGTTGTGGGGTCACCTGTTCCTGGCCGAACCCATCACGCTCAGCATGCTGCTCGGTGGCGCCATCGTGCTGTTCGGCACCGCGCTGGCCAACGGCCTGATCGGATCACGCCAGTCATGAACGACCAGTACGCCACGGTGGCCGCAGCGATCCGTTATCTGCAGGCGCACCGCCAGCAGCAGCCGGAGCTGGACGAACTCGCGGCGCATCTGGGGCTCAGCCCCTTCCATCTTCAGCGGGTGTTCGCCGACTGGGCCGGCGTGTCGCCCAAGCGTTTCCTGCAATACCTGACCAAGCAGCACGCACGCGCACTGCTGCGCGCTAATGCCGACGTGCTGAGCGCGGCGCTGGACAGTGGCCTGTCCGGCAGTGGCCGGCTACACGACCTGATGGTGAATTGCGAGGCGCTGTCGCCCGGCGAAGTGCGCGCCCAGGGTGGCGGGGTGAAGATTCATTACGGCTGCGCCGATTCGGCTTTCGGCCGCTTCATCGTAGGCAACACCGAACGCGGCATCTGCCATCTGGCCTTCCATGCGGATGACATGGACGATACGGCGGCCGTGGCCCTGCTGCGCGCCGAATGGCCAGCCGCAAACCTGCAGCACGACCCTCGCGTCGCAGAAAAGATCGCACCGCAACTTGCCCTGCTCGCCAGTGGCCGCAGCCCGCTACGCCTGCTGCTGCGCGGCACCAACTTCCAGCTCAAGGTCTGGGAGGCGCTGCTGCGCGTACCCGCCGGCAGCGTGGTGTGTTACGCCGACCTCGCCCGCGCCATCGGCCAACCCAAGGCTGCCCGCGCCGTCGGCTCGGCAGTCGCCGCCAACCGCATCGCGCTGCTGATCCCCTGTCATCGGGTGATCCGCGAGAGTGGCGAGAGCGGTGAGTACCGCTGGCAGGCTGAGCGCAAGCTGGCTTTGATCGGCCATGAGCAGGCTCAAGCCTTGCCGTGAAACGAAAAAGCCCCCGCCATCCCTGGCGAGGGCTTCCGGCTACGCCGCGCCTGCGATCAGGCGGCCTGGCGCTCCAGCAGTTGCGGGCTGGCATCACCACCGATCAGGATCTTGCGCGGCTTCTGCGCCTCGGGCACTTCGCGCACCAGCTCGATGTTGAGCAGACCATTCTCCAGCGACGCGGCGACCACCTTCACATGGTCGGCGAGCTGGAAGCGTTGTTCGAAGTCGCGCGCCGCGATGCCACGATGCAGCCAGGTGCGCGGCTCAGTCTCGTTCGCCTTGCGCCCGGTCACCTTGAGGGTGTCCTTCTCGAACTCGATGTCCAGTTCCTCGCGAGTGAAACCGGCCACCGCCATGCTGATGCGGTACTTGTCTTCGGCGACGAGTTCGATGTTGTACGGTGGGTAGCTCGGCTGATCGTTACGCAGTGCGGCTTCGGCCAGTTGGGCCAGGCGATCGAAACCGATGGCGGAGCGATAGAGCGGAGTGAAGTCGAAAGTACGCATGGTCTGTATCCTCATGAAAGCAAGCGATAAGAAAAGGGGCAGGCCTCACATTCGAGCACCTGCCCCCCGTATCTGGGATCGCTGCTGCACGCTTTCAAGTCCTTGAAATCATGCGCCTTCGTCCCTATCTAGTTTTGCTCAATCGCGATCATGGCCGCGCTCGCGCGGGTAGTCGCGACGATGGTCGTCGTGGTCGTGACGCGCATGTCCGTGGTGTGGTGGTGGCGCCCGATGTGTGTGATGCGGCACGTAGACGTCGCGGTACCAGTTGTCCTGCACGAAGTAGACGGGACGTCCGCAGTAGCCATAGTGCCCACAGTGGCGACGCCAGTCGCGCGCATGATGCGGCGGGACGTGCAGATAGACCGGTTCGTAGACAACGCGCGGTGGCGGGCGGTGGATGATCACCGGCTCGGCATACACCACGCGCGGCGGCGGATAGTCACCGATGTCGATGCGGCCGTAGAAGCCGGGTTGTCCGACGCTGATGGATACGCCGACGTCAGCCGCGATGGCCGGCGCCGCAAGGCACAGCGAAAGGACGAACAGGGCTGGTCTCATATTGGGCATTGCTCCTCGTGATGCGATGCTGCGAACAACGCAGCGCGTGCGCACCTGGAGGACAGCAACCCAAAGTGACCGACGAAGGGCGTCGGTCAGGGTGGAGGCAACACCCAGGCCAGTGCCAGCGGCAGCACGACTACCGCGAACAGGTTGCCGATCAGCACGATGGCTGCGACGCGGCCGGGCTCCTGCCGATAGCGTTCGGCCATGATGAAGTTCATGACGGCCGAGGGCATCGCACCGAACAGGATCATCAACGCCGACCAGGTGTGATCCAGCCCCAGCAGGTGCGCCACGACCCAGCCGCTGAGCATGCCGATTACTGGGCGCGCGAGGCCACCCAGCACGCCGTCACGCCAGCCGCCGAACTCCATGTCGGCCAGGCGTACGCCCAGAGCCAGGATGTTGAGCGGGATGGCGATTTGCCCCAGCATGCTGAAGGCCGTCACCGCAGGCGGCCATACTGGCAGTTGCAAGATGGACACGAGCAGGCCGGCCAGCATCGCGAACACGATGGGTACGCGCCACAGGCCGCCCAGTCGCACCTGACGGTCAAGCATCAGCGTGCCGATCGAGAAGTGCAGCACGCTGGAGATCATGAACAGCACGATGGCCGCCGGCAGCACCGCTTCGCCAAACGCCAGCACGCTGATCGACAAGCCCAGGTTGCCGGAGTTGCCGAAGCTCATCGGTGGCACCCAAGTCTGCGGTGCCTGGCGCAGCGCACGTGCCAGAGCCCATGCCATTGCCATGCAGGCTATGGTGGCGAGCAGCATGCCCAGTACCAGCGGCCAGTAGCGCACGATGTGAAAGTCTTTGCCGGCCAGTGCGCCGAACACCAGGGCGGGGGTGAACACATCCATGGTCAGGCGGTTCAGGGCGCCGAAATCCGGCCGAGAGCGCCGCGCGACCCACCAACCCAATGCGGTCAGGAAGAAGACCGGGAAAACGACTTCCAGAATGCGGATCAGCATGCCTCAGTGCAGCGTCAGGGCCAGGGCCAGCGGCAGGAACAGCACCGACAGCAGGTTGCCGAGCAGCACGATGGAGGCCACCTTGTGCGGCTCCTGGTGATAGCGCTCGGCGAAGATGTAGTTCAGCACGGCCGGCGGCATCGCGCCGTAGAGGATAAGCAGTGCAGCATCAAGCCCGCTGAGACCGAACGCCCATACCGCCAGCCAGGACAAAAGCATACCTAATGCCGGGCGGGCGATGCCACCGATCAGGCCGATGCGCCAGGCCGAGAAGTCCACGTCGGTCAGGCGCACGCCCAACGAGAACAGCATCAGCGGGATGGCGATGTCGCCCAGCATGCGGATGCCGATGTGCAGCGGCTGCCACAGTTGCCAGCCCATCAGGGAAAACAGGATGCCGGCGAGGCAGGCCAGCACCGTCGGTACGCGCCAGATCTGGGCCACCTGCAGTTTGTGGTCGAGCAACCAGGCGCCGAAGGAGAAGTGCACTAGCGATGAGACCATGAACAGCACGATGGCGACCTGCAGCGATTCCTGGCCGAAAGCTAGTAATGCCACCGGGATGCCGAGGTTGGCCGAGTTGCCGAACATCATCGGCGGCACCAGGGTACGCGCTTCACTGCGCGTGGCGCGTGCCAGCGCCCAGCCGAGCAGACCGATCGCCACGGTGACGGCCAGCATGGCCCAGGCCGCTGGCAGGTGCGCGCCAACCTGGTACTCCTTGCCGGACAGGGCGCCGAACACCAAGGCGGGCATGAAGACGTCCATGGTCAGCCGGTTGGCATGCGACATGTCCGGCCGCGCACGGCGCGCGACAAACCATCCGACCGCCGTGATGGCGAAGACCGGGAACAACACAGAGATGATCCGTTCCAGCACGGCGGGATGATCCGGAGGAGTGAGACTGACATTCTAGTCAGTGCAGTCCGCGTGACGCGAACTTGTCGGACAAGCCCGGGATTCGTCAGCCCTCGCTGCGGGCGAGGTGGGCGTGAAATTGGTCGAGGGCGCGATGATAGGCCATGTCGAATACCTCCTCGCTCTCGATGAAGTAGTCGAAGTAACCGCGCGAGCCGACGTACTGGAAGGGTTCCACCTGGATCGGGCTGCAGTCCTCGCCGCGCAGTTTGCCCTCGCGTAGCAGCCGGTTGATCAGGGTGATGCGCGCGACCTGCATGCTGTAGGAGCTGTTCATGCCGATCTCGGTCTCCATGTCGCGCTGCTCGAAGTAGTTGGTCGGCATGTCGCCGATCCAGCGCGAGTTCTGCGGCCGCACCACCCACAGCACCTCGGGCCGGGCGGCCGGCGCGAGGTCGCACAATTCGTTGAGGATGAACTGCCGGTGGTAGGCGCCATCGACCAGATTGAGGCCGAAGTAGGTGCGCTCGTAGCCATAGCTGTAAAGATGCAGCGCCGCCTCCACCCCTTCGGCGGTGATTGGCAGATAGCGCAGGGTGGGGGTCTGGGTGTCCCAGTCGACCGCGAGGTGTTCGCAGGCCGCCGGGTTGATGAACAGGATTTCCTGTCCGCTGGGCGGGCAGAAGGCGTTGAGCAAGACCGGGATGTCCGCCGCAGCCAGGGTTTGCGCGATCCACTCGAAGAAGTCAGGCGAGCGTGTCGGGACCCAGGTTTGTGCGGGCAGCAGCAGATCGGCCCATTGCTTGGGAGCCGCGAGAGGCGACAGACCGGCCCAGCGCTCCCAGTACTCCGACGTCGCCGGACGGAACACGCCGGGCAGGCCCTTGGCCAGCATCCATTGGTTGGAGAAGGGCAGGGCACCGTCGGGCGCCTTGGGCATCTGCGCCAGATGCTCGCGCAGGGTTTCACGCAATTCGTGGCCGGCCAGATAGTGGGCCGCCCACACGATCATCCCCGAGGTGCAACTGATCGCACTGGGGCGGATGTCCAGTTGGCGGGCCGCCGCCAGGAAGCCGGCACCGAAGGCGTTGCCACCGGCCAGCCCGCCGAGGGCGAAGGCCGCCTTGCCCTTGCCGCTCGTCTTGCGCGCGCCCCGCAGAGACTCCAGATAAGCCGGAATACCCATTGCTGCCACCTCATGCTGCATGATGCTGCGATGCAATATATCGGCATCTGGGGTTTACCTTTACATACTTGGCGCCAAAGGGTCAAGCCGAGATGATGAGCGATGCTGCAGTGCAAAAAAGTGTGTCGCAGGCATGACAAGGGCAAGTCAAAAGCAAGCGGCCCCCATCTGTCGATGGAGGCCGCTGGATTGTCCACTCACGCCCTCACTGCCTAAGCGAGGGGCCGTGAACAAGGGTTGGCAGTAATCGGTGCAGATCGAACAATGTCCGTTGTCATCCGCACCACGGCGGCCGATGCCGCCGATGCACTTTCCCGTTACCGGGGTGGCGCTTGCCACGTTTTCATTGTGGCAGGCGCAGGCCCGAGTTCAAGGTCGGAATCGGGTCGTCGCGGCAAACCTCACAAAATGTAGCGCGCCAGATCCTCGCTGCCCGCCAGCACGGCCAGGCGTTCGTCTACGTAGGCGGCATCCACGCTGACTTGGCTCAGTCCCGGCTGTCCGGCGGTAAAGGCCACCTGCTCCAGCAGCTTCTCCATCACGGTGTAGAGACGGCGCGCCCCGATGTTCTCGGTCTTTTCGTTGACCTGGAAGGCGATTTCCGCGAGACGGCGGATGCCATCCGGCTGGAAGTGCACGGTCACCCCATCGGTTGCCAGCAGGGCTTCGTACTGGCGTGTGAGGCAGGCATCGGTGCTGGTCAGGATGCGCTCGAAGTCCTGCACCGAGAGCGACTCCAGTTCCACGCGGATGGGGAAGCGCCCCTGCAACTCCGGAATCAGGTCGCTGGGTTTGGACAGGTGGAAGGCGCCGCTGGCGATGAACAGGATGTGGTCGGTCTTGATCATGCCGAACTTGGTCGACACCGTCGTGCCCTCGACCAGCGGCAGCAGGTCGCGCTGCACGCCCTGGCGCGACACATCGGCTCCGCCCACTTCCGATCTTGTCGCTATCTTGTCTATTTCGTCCAGGAATACGATGCCGTTCTGCTCCACGGCGGCGACAGCCTGGGCTTTCACTTCCTCGTCATTGACGAGCCTGCCTGCCTCCTCGTCGGCGAGCAGCTTCAGCGCTTCCGCAATGCGCAGCTTGCGGGTGTGGCGGCGGCCTTGGTGCAGGTTCTGGAACATGCCCTGCAACTGGCTCGACAGCTCTTCCATGCCGGGCGGCGCGAAAATTTCCATCGAAGAGGGCGATTGAGACACTTCGATCTCGATCTCCTTGTCATCGAGTTCGCCCTCACGCAGCTTCTTGCGGAATTTCTGGCGCGTCCCGTTATCGTCCGTCGTCGCGGGCGTCGGCTCGAAGCCGACCGGGCGGGCTGCAGGCAGCAACACGTCCAGCACGCGTTCCTCGGCAGCGTCCTGCGCGCGGTCGCGTACGCGGCGCATCGCGACCTGGCGGCCTTCCTTGATCGCGATGTCGACCAGATCGCGGATGATCGTATCCACATCTCGCCCCACATAGCCCACTTCGGTGAACTTGGTGGCTTCGATCTTGATGAAGGGCGCGTTGGCCAGGCGCGCCAGGCGACGCGCAATCTCGGTCTTGCCGACACCGGTCGGGCCGATCATCAGGATGTTCTTGGGGGTGATCTCGTGACGCAGCGGCTCGGCCACCTGGGCGCGTCGCCAGCGGTTGCGCAGGGCTACGGCCACGGCGCGCTTGGCGCGGTCCTGGCCGACGATGTGCTTGTCCAGTTCCGAGACGATCTCGGGCGGAGTCATGTTCATGCGATTGATCCTTACTGCGGGCGAGGCGCTCAGTCCAGCGTCTCGATGGTGTGCGAGTGGTTGGTGTAGATGCACAGGTCGCCGGCGATGCCGAGCGCCCTCTTGACGATGTCGGCCGGCGCCAGCTCGGTGTTCTCCAGCAGCGCACGCGCGGCGGCCTGGGCATAGGCGCCACCACTGCCGATGGCGACGATGCCCTGTTCGGGCTCCAGCACGTCGCCGTTGCCGGTGATGATCAGCGAGTGTTCGCGGTCCGCCACGGCCAGCATCGCCTCCAGGCGGCGCAGCATGCGGTCGGTGCGCCAGTCCTTGGCCAGCTCGACGGCGCTGCGCAGCAGGTTGCCCTGGTGCTTCTCCAGCTTGGACTCGAAGCGTTCGAACAGTGTGAATGCGTCTGCCGTACCCCCCGCGAAGCCAGCCAGGATATTGCCCTGATACAACCGGCGCACCTTCCGCGCCGAGGCCTTGACCACGATATTGCCCAGCGTAACCTGCCCATCCCCGCCCAGCGCCACGCTGTTGCCGCGCCGCACCGACAGGATGGTGGTGCCGTGATATTGCTCCATGAGGACTCCTCGAAAGTACTCAGCAGAACATGCGGCCGGAGCAGGAAAAGACAAGGCCCGAGATTCGGCCGAAGGGGAAATTGCCGTGGCAAGTGTAGCGAGCGGCGTGAGCTTGTGACGAGGAGTGGAAGCGTACGGACGTACGCTGAGCACCGGAACCGCAAGATCAGGTCGAGCAGTAGCTTGACGCGGATACTTGTCGAGATCGGGCCGCGCAGCAGCCCAACGCGTCAACTTTTGCGGCGCTCGATCTGAGCGATCTGATCGATGCCCATGACCTTCAGCAGGGCCTCGACCAGCGCGTTCGGGCCATGGATCACTGCCAGCTTGCCCTGGGCCTGGAACTGCGCCACCAGGTTGAACAGCGAACCGGCCGCGACGAACTCCATACGACGCAGCTTGTGGGCGTCGATGTCGACGATCTGGCGCTGCGAGGCATAGGCGGCCAGCTTGCGGAATTCTTCAGGCTGGCTGCCCGCGACGACCCCGTCGAAGACGAAGCGATCGGTCGGCGGCATCAGGCTGGGCTTGCTCTCGGTCAGCCCGGCGGTATCGGTGAGGTTCACCGGTTCGGGAGGTTCCCAGGAAGGCGGCGATTCCTCGAAGGTGATCGCGAAGTCCACCGCGACCTGCTCGAAGCGGTCCTGGTCGCCCATGTGCTGCAGCAACTCCAGGGCCAGGGCCCAGCATGGACGGTTTTCCTTCTCGCCCACCTTGAGGCGGGCTTCCAGCAGGCCGTAGGCATGCGCGCCGCCCACCAGGGCCAGCTTCACCTTGCTCTTCTTGAGGCCGGCGAAGGTGTCGGCCAGCAGGGTCACGCCTTCTTCGTCGATGCCGCGCAGGCGCGAGAAGTCGACGCGCAGCTTGCCCGTCTTGGCGCCGATGCGTACCAGTTGCTCGAACTGGGTACGGGCGCCGCCGGAGAGGTTGCCCGACAGATTGACGGCCGGCGCGGCCTCGCGTTTTTCGGTGGTCGCCACCGCCTCGTCCTGGTCCCACATCGGCGGCGAGATCTCGAACTGGCGGGCAAACACTTCGGAGCGGGCGTCGAAGGCGGCCTTATCGCCCATCAGGCGCAGCAGATCCAGCAGCATGCGCCACAGGAAGTCGCCGGCCTTGCCGTCAGCACTGTCGATGGTGGCTTCCAGGATGGCGCGCGCACCGTCGTCGCTGGCGTTCGCATACAGGATCGCGGCCTCCTCGACGGCCGCGTTGTCTTCGTGCTGGGCTTCGGAAACCTGGATCTTGCCGGCCGCCGCCGCCAGGCCACGACCCACGTCTCCCAGTTGGGTGAAGCCCAGGGTGGTGGTCATGTCGCTCTTGTCGCCCTTGTCCGGGCGCGCGGCATCCCCGGCATTGGCGCCGTTGCCTTGCTTCTTCCCGAAAAAGGACATGACCATAAAGCTTGCCTGTCGGCTGGGGGTAGGGATGAAAACTCCGGGCGCTTGTCGCGCTGGCTGACCGGCATCCTCCGGTCAGCCTGGGCGGATGCTCAGTCCGCGTACATCTTCTGCATGCGTTCGCGGCGTGCCTGTGCTTCGACCGACAGCGTCGCCGTGGGGCGGGCCAGCAGGCGCGCCAGGCCGATCGGTTCGCCGGTCTCCTCACAGTAGCCGTAGGACTCATCGGCGATGCGCTGCAGCGCCTGGTCGATCTTCTTGAGCAGCTTGCGTTCGCGGTCGCGCGTGCGCAGTTCGAGCGCATGCTCCTCTTCCACTGTGGCCCGGTCGGCCGGATCGGCCACCGCTTCCTGTTCGCGCATGTGCTCGACGGTCTCATCAACCTTGCGCTGCAATTCATCTCGCATGGACAGCAGGCGTTCGCGGAAGAAAGCGAGCTGCGCCGCGTTCATGTACTCCGATTCGGGCATCGCCAGCAGCTTGGCTTCGGTCAGCGCCATGGGCATTCCTCATCAGTGACGTTTACGACAGAGGCCGGCATTCTGCCGCAGTCTGTGGCGCTTGGACAGTGCCAGGCGCCCATACGTCGGCAAGCCTCTGTGGCCTTCTTGAAGCTTATCGGCGCCATCCGGCGCCCGGTTGAGCTTCCGTACGGGGAAGCCCCGATAAGCCGGGCGCCCCGCGTTACAATCCACACATGTCAGACAGCCTTCCCGACACGATAGCGCATCGCTGGCCGGTCCGCGTGTATTACGAGGATACCGATGCGGCAGGTGTCGTGTATTACGCCAACTACCTGCGCTTCTGCGAGCGCGCCCGCACCGAATGGCTGCGCAGCCTGGGCCTGGACCAGCGTGAGCTGATGGCGCGCGAGCGCATCGCGTTCGTGGTGACCCGCGTCGAGGCCGATTACCTGCGCGGTGCGGAACTCGATGACGAGCTGACTGTCTTGTCTCGCATAAAAAGCACGGGACGTGCCAGCATAATCTTCGAACAGCAGATCCTGCGTGAAGAAATTGTCATGTTGTCGGCCGTCGTCACGGTCGCCTGCGTTGACTGGTCTGTCCGCCGCCCGACGCGCCTGCCCGAATGTCTCCGCACTCAACTGAAAGTCGCTTCCTGAAAGCCTTTGCATGAACATCACCGAAGACCTGTCAATCATCAGTCTCATCGCCAACGCGAGCCTTGTGGTCAAGTTCATCATGGCCTTGCTGGTGGGCGTCTCCCTCATGTCCTGGTACTGGATCTTCCGCAAGGGGTTCGCCATCCGCGATGCCCGCAGCAAGACCGCGGAGTTCGAGCACCTTTTCTGGAGCGGCGGCGATCTGGCCAACCTGCACCGCCTGGCGGCACAGAATCGCGAGACGTCCGGGCCGCTGGCGCGCATCTTCGAAGCCGGCTATCGCGAATTCTCCAAGCTGCGCGTGCAGCCCAACCTGGAAGCCTCCGACATGATTGACGGTGCGCGACGCGCCATGCGCGCCACCTACCAGCGTGAGATCGACGATCTGGAGGCCCATCTGGCCTTTCTCGCCTCGGTGGGCTCGGTCAGCCCGTATGTGGGTCTGTTCGGCACGGTGTGGGGAATCATGAACGCGTTCCGCGGTCTATCGAACGTCAGCTCGGCCACTCTCGCGCACGTCGCCCCGGGTATCGCCGAGGCCCTGGTGGCCACCGCCATTGGCCTGTTTGCCGCCATTCCGGCCGTCGTGGCCTACAACCGTTATGCGCACGACATTGATCGCCTGTCGATCCGCTACGAGAGCTTCATGGAAGAGTTCTCCAACATCCTGCAGCGCCAGTTGAGATAAGCCATGCGTCAACGCCGCCTCATGAACCAGATCAACGTCGTGCCCTACATCGACGTGATGCTGGTGTTGCTGGTCATCTTCATGGTCACCGCGCCGATGATTCCCAGCGGTACGGTGGATCTGCCCAGCGTGGCCAAGACCTCGCAGTCCAAGACTGATCCGCTGGAAGTCATCGTGCGTTCGGGCGACGGCCTGGCCTTCCGTGACCGCAGCAAAGGGGGCGATCCGCAGAGCGTCAGCAAAGACGATCTGGTGGCGCGCATCAAGGCCGCGCAGGAACGTAATCCCGAGCAGGCGGTGGTGATCGCCGCCGACAAGAACGTGCGTTACGACTCCGTCATGCAGGTCATGGACCTGCTGCAACGCAATCAGGTCGCCCGCGTGGGCCTGTTGGTCCAGCCGGCGGCGAAGTGAGGTTGTGGTGAATCCGGCGCTTCCCCCGCCTGAGTCAGGTAAATGGCTGTCCGCCGGGCTGGCTCTGGCCATGCACCTGCTGCTGGCGCTCGTGTTGTTCTATGGCGTGCAATGGCAGCGACGTGCGCCAGCGCCGGTGATGGTGGATCTGGTTGGCAGCCTGCCGCCGATGGCTGCGCCGCAGCCGCGTGAAGAGCCGAGCCCCCAGCCCAGGCCTGAGCCTCGGATCGAGCCGCCCAAGCCGGAGGAAAAGCCCCCGGTGAAGCCGGATATCGCGCTCAAGGAGCCCAAGCCCGAGAAGAAACCGCCGCCCAAGGTTGAGCCGAAACCTGAGCCGAAGCCACTAGAGAAGCCGCCGCAGGCCGCCTCCGCCCCGGCGGCCAAGGCGCCGCCGTCGGACCGCATGAGCCAGTTGCTCAATCAGGCCTCCGCCGATGCGCGCATGGAGGCATTGGCCAAGGCCGATGCGGCGCGTGCCGCGACCCAGGGTGGTGGCGGATCGCCCAATGCGGTGCGCGCCTGGGAGGCGCAGATCCAGAACGCGATCCGCGCCAACATCGTGCGCCCAGGTGGCGTGAGCGGGCGTCCCAAGCCAGAGTTCGCGATCCAGTTGCTGCCCTCGGGCGAGATACTGGAGCCGATCCGGCTGGTCACCAGCTCCGGCGTGCAAGCCGTGGACGAAGCGGTGGAGCGGGCCATCCGCAAGACGGCACGCCTGCCGCTGCCGGCTGATCCGCGCGTCTTCCAACGCCAGTTGCGGCTCGTCTTCGACCCCTACGATCCGGCGTATTGAACCAATCCGCCGAAAACCGATCCAGATCATCCCTTTGCTGGAATCTCCAACATATAATTGCCCGCCATGCATTTTCGACGCTTCCTGCTCCTGTGTGCCGCCCTGGCCACACTTCTGCCCGCGACCGTCCCGGCGCAGTTGACCATCGAGATTGCCGGTTCCGGCAGCAATCTCATTCCCGTCGCCATCGCCTCCTTCGAAGGCGAGTCGGTGCTGGAGCGTTCGCTGACTGACATCGTGCGCGCCGATCTCGAACGCAGCGGTCTGTTCCGCCGCATCGAGACCGGGCCGCTGCCGATCTCCGACAAGGCCAGCGTGGACTTCGCCAACTGGCGCACGCGCGGTGCCGACGCCCTGCTCACCGGCAGCGTCACGCGCAACCCCAATGGCCGTATCGAGGCAGCCTTCCGCCTGTGGGACGTGGCCAAACAGGCCAGCCTGGCGGGTTTCGTGTTCTCCTTCCCGCCTAGCGACTACCGCGCCGCCGCGCATCGCATCGCCGATGAAGTGTATGAGCGCCTGACCGGCGAGAAGGGGGTGTTCTTCACCCGCATCGCCTATGTCGAGAAGACCGGCTCGCAGTACGCCCTGGTCATCGCCGACTCCGATGGGCTGAACCGCATTACCACCGTGCGCTCCAACGAACCCCTGATCTCGCCGACCTGGTCGCCGGACGGTTCGCGCATCGCCTATGTCGGCTTCCAGCTCAAGAAGCCGGTGCTGTACATCCTGCATCTGGCGACTGGCCGGGTGCAGGTGCTGGCCAACTACCGCGGCTCCAATTCGGCGCCGGCCTGGGCACCCGACGGCAACCAGCTTGCCATCGTGCTGACCAAGGACGGCTTGTCGCAGATCTACCTCATCAATGCGGATGGCAGCGGTCTGCGCCGCCTGACCGAATCCTCTACCAGCATCAACACCGAGCCGGTGTTCTCGCCTGACGGCCAGTACATCTACTTCACATCGGACCGTGGCAGCAGCCCGCAGACCTATCGCATCCCGGCGCAGGGCGGCGAGGCGCAACGTGTCACGTTCAGCGGGTCCTACAATGTGAGCCCGCATATCTCGCCCAACGGCAAGATGCTCAGTTATGTGACGCGCGGCGATCTCGGATTCCAGGTCGCCGTGATGGATCTTGCCACCCAGCAGACCCAGGTGCTGACCGACACGGCACTCGACGAATCCCCGCATTTCGCGCCGAACGGGCGCTATATTCTTTACGCAACGGAAGTAGGCGGCCGGGGCGTATTGTCGGTAGTATCCACCGACGGCAGGACGAAGTACCGCCTTTCCCAGCCGGCCAGCGACGTGCGCGAACCGGCCTGGGGACCGTATCTCAAATAAAAGTCTCAAACGCTCAGGAGCTCACCATGAAACTTGCACTGCCTCTCGCCGCCCTGTCTCTCGCTCTGCTGTCTGCCTGCAGCACCACGCCGACCCAGGAGGCCGCTCCGGCTGCTCCGGCCGCCGCTGCGCCGGCCGCTGCCGCCGCCAAGCCGGCCCCTGCGCCCGCGCCCAAGGCTGATCCCTTCGCCGGTCTGAAGGACCCCAAGAACATCCTGTCCAAGCGCAGCGTGTACTTCGACTATGACAAGTACGAAGTGAAGCTGGACGACATCTCGGTGGTGGAAGCCCATGCCAAGCTGCTGAAGGCCCAGAAGGCTGACGCTCGCGCCAAGGTCCTGATCCAGGGCAACACCGACGAGCGTGGCTCGCGTGAGTACAACCTGGCCCTGGGTCAGAAGCGTGCCGACGCGGTCAAGCAAGTCATGACCACGCTGGGTGCCGGTGCCGACCAGATCGAGACCGTCAGCCTGGGTGAAGAAAAGCCGAAGGCTGCGGGCAAGGACGAAGACTCCTACGCTCAAAACCGTCGTGCCGACATCCTGTACAAGGGCGAATACTGATCGCCTGCTGGTCGCGCTGACCAGTCAGTAAGCACCTGACGCAAGGGGCGGGCCGTCCGGTCCGCCCCGGCGTGGGTTCTCCCGAAGAGAGTCCCCCATGAAGTCTTCCCGCCTGTTCGCTCCTCTCCTGTTGCTTTCTCTCGTCGCGCCGGCCCATGCCGCACTGTTTGACGATGAGGAGGCCCGTCGCCGCATCGAAGCATTGCGCAACGATGTGGATGTGCGCCTCAAGGAGTTCGATGCCAAGGTTGAGTCGCTGCCGCGCAACCTGGTGCTGACCAACGAGAAGATCGAGCAGTTGCGCGTGGAGCTGGCAAAGCTGCGTGGCCAGGTCGAAGTGCTGGTCAACGACATGGAGCAGACGCAGAAACGCCAGAAGGATTTTTACGTCGACCTCGACAATCGCCTGCGCAAGCTGGAGGGCGAGGGCCAGAAGGCGGTCGAGGCCGCGCCGCCGGTGGATGCCGCGGCCGAGGCCCGCGAGTACGAGGCGGCGATCAACGCGCTGCGTGCCAACCGCCCGATTGATGCGGCTTTCGGCTTCCGCAGCTTCATCAAGGCGCATCCGAAGAGCAGTTTTTTGCCCGGTGCCCATTTCTGGGCCGGCATGGCACACCTGAAGGCGCGTGACCCCGCCACGGCCAAGGATTTCTTCACCAAGATGTTCACCGACTGGCCGACCGATCCGATGGCGCCGGATGCCATGCTGGGGCTGGCCGATGCGCAGGAGGCCCTGAAGGAAGTGAAGGGCGCGCGCAGCACGCTGGAACAACTGGTCGCCACCTATCCCACCAGCGAAGCCGCCAAGAGCGCCAAGCCGCGACTCGGCAAGAAGTGAGTACCGCTGTTGCCGCGCAGGACCGGCGCCTGCGCATCACCGAAGTCTTCTTTTCCGTGCAGGGTGAGTCTAGCCGTGTGGGCCTGCCCACCGTGTTCGTGCGCCTGACCGGTTGCCCCCTGCGCTGCTCCTGGTGCGACACCACCTATTCCTTCACTGGCGGCGAGTGGCGTGATTTCGACGCCCTGCTGGTCGAGATCGCCGGCCATGGCACGCCTTACGTCTGTGTCACCGGTGGCGAGCCGCTGGCACAGAAGGCCTGCCTCGCGTTCTTGCGCGAGCTGTGCGAGGCCGGCTACTCGGTGTCGCTGGAGACCAGCGGTGCGCTGGACGTATCGGACGTCGACCCGCGCGTGTCGAAGATCATGGACCTGAAGGCGCCCGGCTCGGCCGAGGTGGCGCGCAACCTGTGGTCCAACCTCGCGCACCTGACACCGCATGACGAGCTGAAGCTGGTGCTGGCCGACGAGGCCGACTACCAGTGGGCACGCGAACAATTGCAGGCGCATCGCCTGGCCGAGCGCTGCCCGGTGCTGTTTTCCCCGGTACAGGGCAGCCTTGCGCCGCAGGTGCTGGCCGAATGGATCCTGCGCGACCGCCTGCCGGTGCGCATGCAGGTGCAACTGCACAAAGTCATCTGGGGCAATCGCCCCGGGGTGTAGGCCGAATACGCCTCATCCGTCGCCCGCCCGTGCAGGCGCGCGATAATTCCGCATCTTCTCGCAAGGAATGAACATGACCCAGCCGCGTGCCGTCGTCCTGCTCTCGGGCGGCCTCGATTCCGCTACTTGTCTTGCCATCGCCCGCGACCAGGGTTTCGAGACCTATGCCTTGTCCGTTGCATATGGTCAGCGCCACGCAGCCGAGCTGGCTGCGGCGGAGCGAGTCGCGCGAGCTCTGGGCGCGCGCGAGCATCGCCTGGCGCATGTCGACCTTGGCCAGTTCGGTGGCTCGGCGCTGACCGATGCGAACCTGGCCGTGCCCACCGACGGGCTGCAGTCCGGCATTCCGATCACCTATGTCCCGGCGCGCAATACCGTGATGCTGTCGCTGGCCCTGGGCTGGGCCGAGGTCCTGCAGGCCAATGCCATCTTCGTCGGCGTCAACGCGGTGGATTACTCGGGCTACCCGGATTGCCGGCCCGAGTTTGTCGAGGCCTTCGAGCGCATGGCGAACCTCGCCACTAAGACCGGCGTGGAAGGCTTGAAGCTCAGCATCCATGCCCCGCTGATCCAGCTCTCCAAGGCGCAGATCGTGCAACGCGGGACGGCGCTGGGCGTGGACTACGCGATGACGGTGTCCTGCTACCAGGCAGACGACGCCGGCCGCGCCTGCGGCCAGTGCGACGCCTGTCGCCTGCGCCGGGCCGGCTTCGAGGCTGCCGGCCTGGCCGATCCGACGCGTTACGTGTGAGCGAGCCGGCGCAGCACGCCGGCCACGCCCAGCGCAGCCAACAGGCTCAACAGGCCCAGGCTGCCCCCGCCGCCCCCGCTGGAGGAACTGGTGGAGCTGCTGCTCCCGCCAGAAGAAGAGCTGCTGCTCGCCGCGCTCTGCTGGTCGGCCCACACGGTAATGGCCTGCAGGGTGCTGTCGCTGCGGCCGTTGCTGTCGGTGACCGTCAGCGTCAGATAGACCGTGCCGGTGGACTGCAGCGCCAGGCTGGCCGTGGGGGCACTGGCATTGGACAGGGTGGCGTTGACGCCTGATACCGACCATTGGTAAGTGCTGATGCTGGCGCCGCCGACTGCGCTTGAGGCGCTGCCGCTGAGGCTCAGTGTGAAGCCCACCGCGTTGGTGCCACTGTAGCTCAGGCTGGCCACCGGCCGCAGCGCCTGGGTGACCGCCCCAGGTGCGTCCAGCAGGCCGGCGCCGCAGGTAGTGGTGGTGCAATTGCATTGGCCGCCCGCATTGGTCGCCGGGCAGGTGGGCAGACCCGTTTCCGTGGGGAAGGCCCGCGCCGAGGTTTTGATGCGCTCGATCAGCTTGGCCGGCGTCAGCGCTGGATTGACGGCCAGCATCAAGGCGGCCACGCCAGCGGCTTGCGGCGCGGCGAAGCTGGTGCCGAGGGGCACATTCGGGTAGATGTTGGTCGTATAACCGTTGGCGGCCGGTACCGTGGTGCCAAGGTTGACGGCCGAGGTGATGGGGTAGATGCATGGCTGGCCATCCGCGACGACGACGCAGTTGCCGGCCGGCGCGGCGATGTCGGCCTCGGGGCCGAAGCTGCTGTAACCGACCTTGGTGCCGGTATGCCGCACACCGGCCACGGCCAGCACGCCAGGGCAGTTGGCGGGCTGGTCGACCGCATTGGGTTCGTTGCCGGCGGCGGCGACGATCAGCGCGCCTGTCGCAATGACCTCGGTGATGGCGCTCTGGTAGGTGGCGGAGCAAGTGTCGTCGCCGCCCAGGCTCATATTGATGACCCGGGCCGGGTTCGGGTTGTCAGGCGCGCCCGGTACGTTGAGGCCGACGGCCCAGCGCATTGCCGCGGCGATGTCGGAAATGTATCCACCCTCCACGCCAAGAGCGCGCAGCGGCAGGATGCGGCTGGCCCAGGCGACACCCGCGATGCCGGCAGCATTGTTGGTGTTGGCGGCGATCAAGCTGGACACGCGGGTGCCATGCCAAGAACTGGGCTCCAGCACCTGTTGGTTCTGGTTGTTTGTGTAGTAGTACCAATCGCCGGGGTCCGATGGGTCGGCGTCGCGCCCATCGCCATCGTTGGCGGTGGCGCAGGAAGTGGCCGTGTCGCAGCTCACGAAGTCGTAGCCCGGCAGCAGCTTGCCGCCAGCGAGTTCCTCATGGTCGCCGCGCACCCCGGTGTCGATCACTGCCACCACCACGCTGGCCACGCCGGTGGTCTGATCCCACGCGCTCTGGGCATTGATCGCGGCCGGCTGTGTGCCTTGCAGGTACCACTGGTCCGGGGTGAACTTCGGGTCATTGGGCAGCGCGCGGATGCGCATCTTCTGGTCCACCTCGACCGACGCGACATTGGGAAGCGCCGCCAGCCGCTGTGCCAGCTCGGCCGAGCTGAGACCGGCGGCAGTCACCACCTGCGTGTCCTCGGCGATATGGGCACGACCGACCAGGCCGAGGCCAGCGCCGCGCGAGAGTACCTGCATGCGGTCCGAGGCGCTGGCGATGCGCGCCTGGGCGGTGTCGGCCTTGAAGCGCACGATCACGCGCCCTTCGAGGCTGCTGCTGGAAACGGTTTGGGTATGGGCTGCCAGCGCGGGCAAGGCGCAGGCGGCGGCAAGGGCGCTGCGCAGGAACAGACGGTGCATCAAGGAAGCTTCTCCTGGCGATCGGGTGATACGGTGACCTGCTGGTCGAACTCGGCGTGGGCCACGCCAGCGTGGCGTGACAGGCGCGCCAGCGCGTCCGCGCATTGTGGATCGGCTGTGTTGCAGTGGAGCAGGTAGGCCGCCGAACGGGTCGAGATGGCATTGCCATATTCGACGCGCGCGCCGCTGGCCTGGGCCAGCTCGGCCAGGGTGCGGGCAGCCGCCAGTTGGCGCGCCTGGCTGAATTCGACGATCACCCGGCGCGGCGGGCCCTCGCGGGCGGGCGCCGGCTGGCTGCAGGCGGCCAAGACCAGCGTTGAGGCGAGAAGCGGCAGGATCTGGAGGGCGCGAGGCATGCCGGGGTGTAAGGCAGACGGTGCTTCGATCTTAGCAGTCCCGTTCGGGTGAACAAGGGCGGACAGCCAGGTTTTGCAGTGCTTTACCTGTCATTGGGGCAGCGGACGCGGCACAATGGCGGCCCTCTCGCTTTTGCCCTGTCCGCCGCCATGTCCGCACACCAGACCGACGACGCTTCGCCCGCCGAGCCGACCCCGGCCCCCCGCCTGTCGCGCCAGCCCATCCGCAGCTTCGTGCTGCGCCAGGGGCGCATGTCCGACGGGCAGAAACGGGCCATTGACGAGCTGCTGCCACGCTATGGCATCCCCTATGTGGCGGGCGCGCTGGACTATGCCGCCTGTTTCGGCCGTCGTGCTCCGGTGGTGCTGGAGATCGGCTGCGGCATGGGCATCACCACGGCACAGATCGCGGCGGCGCGGCCCGATACCGACTTCATCGGCATCGAGGTGCACGGGCCCGGCGTGGGCAATCTGTGCAAGCTGATCGAGGAGCAGGGGCTGAGCAATCTGCGCGTGATGCAGCACGACGCCACCGAGGTGGTGCGCGACATGATCGCACCCGACTCGCTGGCCGGTATCCACGTCTATTTCCCCGATCCCTGGCCCAAGAAGCGGCATCACAAGCGGCGCATCCTGCAGCCGGCCTTCGTTGCACAACTGGCCAGCCGCCTGGCACCCGGCGGCTACCTGCATTGCGCCACCGACTGGGAGGACTACGCCCAGCACATGTTGGAAGTGCTGAGTGCCGAGCCGCTGCTGGAGAACACGGCGGCCGACTACGCGCCGCGTCCGGCCTGGCGGCCCGAGACCAAGTTTGAGGCGCGCGGGCTGCGCCTGGGGCATGGCGTGTGGGACTTGCTGTTCCGTCGGAAGTAAGGCGCGGCTCAGCGACGTGGGCGATTCGCCAGCAGCACGCCGCCGATCACCATCAAGCCACCCGCCACGCCCGATAGGGCCAGCGATTCCCCCAGCAACAGCACGCTCAGCAGCACGCCGAACACTGGCACGAGGTTGGTGAATTGGGTGGCGCGGGCGGCGCCGATGACGCCCACCGCGCGGTTGTACCAGACGAAGGCCAGGGTGGTGCCGAACAGGCCGAGATAAGCCAGCGCAGCCCACTGCCCGGGCGAAGGCCAGCGCACCAAGCCGGCCGCCAGTTCGCCAAGGGCGGGCAGGGCCAGCAGCAGTGCCCCCCAGGCCGCCGCGCCCAAGGTCATCGTCAGTGCTGGCACACCCTGCAGGAAATAGCGGATCACCAGGGTGTAGGCCACCCAGGCCACCACGGCACCGAAGAAATACAGTTCGCCCAGCCCCAGCGCGCCGTGCAGCAGGCTTGCCGGCTCGCCATGCGAGACGATCAACAACACGCCGACGAAAGACAGGGCCACCCCGCCGGCAAGCCGGGCCGACCAGCGTCCGCGTTCGATCACTTGCACGGCGATCAAGGTGAGGATCGGACTGGCCGCCACCATCAGGGACACGCGACTCGCCGGGATCAGGCCCAGGCTGGCGAAGAAGCCGGCGTTGTAGGCGAAGATGCCGGTCGCGCCCAGCGCGAAGATGGCCAGGTGCTGGCGCCGGGTCAGCGTGATCCGGGTGGTGGGGCCGGACAGGCGCTGGAACACCAGCAGGCCCAGCAGGGCGAACAGGAAGCGCAGGGTGGCCGCGCTGAAATGCGGCATGTCCTGCGCCAGGTAACGTCCCGCGATGAAGGTGCCGCCCCAGAAGGCGGTGGTCAGCACCAGGCGCAGATAGATACCGCCGAGCGCCGGCGCAGGAGAAGCAGATGTCATGCGCCGATCATAGCGGCAGGCCGCGCGGCTTGCGCTGCGCGTGCGCAAAAAGGCGGTCGTACAGGGCGTTGGGCAGCAGCCCAAGCAGGCGTGCCACCACACCCATCTGCCACGGGATCGTGGCCTGCGAGCAGCCCGCCGCGATGCTGCGTGCAAAGCGGCGTGCGGCCTCGTCGGCCGGCAGGATGAAGGGCATCGGGTAGGGATTGACGGAAGTCATCGGGGTGGCGATGTAGCCGGGGCGGATGTCGACCACGCGCACGCCGCTGCCGCGCAACTCCACCCGCAAGCTCTCCAGGTAACGGCTCGCCGCCGCCTTGGAGGCGCTGTAGGCACCGGCACCCGGCAGGCCACGTACGCCGGCTACCGAGGAGATGCCGACTAGGGTGCCCTTGCCACGGACCCGCATGGCCTGCACGAAGGGCTGGAAGGTTCGCACCATGCCCAGCACATTGGTCTGCAGCACGGCTTCAAAGGCGGCCAGGTCATCCAGCTCCTCGGTCAGCGTGCCGACGGAAATGCCGGCATTGGCGATCACGATATCGGGGGCGCCGAAGCGGGTGAGGAAATGCTGGGCGGCTGCCTGCAGCGCGGGGGCATCGGTCACGCTGGCGGGCAGGGCCAAGTGTCGCGCCGCGCCGCCCGGCAGCGTGGCGATCAGCGCCGCCAGCGATTCGCCGCGGCGCGCGACCAAGCCCAGCTCTGCGCCCTGGTCCGCGTAGTGGCGAGCCAGGGCGGCGCCGATGCCACTGGAGGCACCGGTCAGGAAGACGCGCGTGGGCGCGCCGCTCACTTCTTGGCCTTGGCCTTGTCCTTGCGGACCTGTGCGATCAGCGCATCCGTGTTGCGCAGCAAGGCCGGGAAGCCTTCGTTGCCGCCAGCGAAATAACGGCCGTCGATGGCCAAGGCTGGTACGCCGGCCACCTTGAAGGCCTCCGACTGCTGTTCGGCACGCTTGGCCTGCGACTCCACGCCGAAGGACTTCCAGGTGTTGTTGAACTTAGCCACGTCCACACCCTGCTTGGCTAGCCACTCGTTGCGCTTGGCCTCGTCGTGCAGCGCGACGCGCTGGTTGTGGATGGCCTCGAACACCGCCGGGTCGAGCTTGTCGGCCAGGCCCAGCGCGGCCAGCGTGAGGTACAGGCGGCCCAGGGCGGCCCACTGCGGGCGGCCGAAGCTCACCGGCACGCGGCGGAATACCACGTCGGCGGGCAGAGTCTTGCGCCAGTTGGTCAGCAGCGGATCAAACTCATGGCAGTGCGGGCAGCCATAGGAGAAGAACTCCAGCACCTCGATCTGGCCATTCACGCCACCGGGTTGTGGCGGCGAGACCAGGGTGAAATCACGTCCGGCCTCAAGCGCGGCGAGCGAGGCGAGCGGTGTACCGGCGAGTGCGAGGCCGGCGGCGAGGTACTTGAGGCTGGTGCGACGATCCATTGAAAGTCTCCGGAAATCAGTTATTCGGGGCCGCTGCCTGCGGCTTGTTGCGAACGACGGTGGATTCGATGCCCTCCTGCGCCAGGCGGGCGCGGGTCGCGTCGGCTTCTTGCTGGGAGGCGAAAGGGCCTGCGCGCACACGGTGAAAGACACCCTTGCCAGCAATATCGACCTTCTGTACGCCGGCCTCGATACCCATCAAGGACAGGCGGGCCTTGAGGTTGTCGGCGTCAGCGGGGTCCTGGAAGGCGCCGGCCTGCAGATAGACCTTGTTGGCGGCCGGCGGTTCCGCAGGTGCGGGTTGGGGTGCGGGCGCCGAATCGCCACCGGGCAGGATCTGATAGAACTCGTACTGCTGCTGTGGCTTGTCCAGCGGCTTGTCGCCGGGTTTGCCGGGCAAGGCCACCGGGGCGCTGGCGCTGGGCGCCGAGCTGGCGGGTGCCGGCGTACCTTCGCCCTTGACGAAGGGTTTGGGGCCGAAATTGATGTACAGCGCCACACCGACGGCGATGACCACGCCGATCAGCAAGCCCAGCATGACGCCAGCCAGCGTGCTGCCGCCTTGCCGGGCATGGCCGGCCGAAGTCCCACGCATGGAGATTCCTCGCTCAATAAAAGTGCGCGCCAGTATAACCGCGGGCGTGACTGCCGTTGTGGCGTGGCCGACGGGGCGCGTGGAGCAGCGGGAGCAAAGGGGCGCGGCCTTTGAGGGAGGGCCGCGTGGTGCCGTAGCCGGACCCGGCACGGGAGGCGCTGCGCGGGCGCGCAGCGCCGTGGGGCTTACATGGTCGGGCCGATCAGCCCGATGCGCAGCAACTCTTCTTCCTTCGCGCGATCCAGTTCGCGGCGCGACAGGATCAGGGTCTGTGGCCCGTGCTCGCCATGCGAGGCGTTGCGTACCTCTTCCAGCAGGCCCGCCGACTCGAGCCCTGCGTCATCGACGTAAGGCACGTGCTCGACAGGGGGCTTGCGGGAAGCCTGTCCGAAGTTGAGATTTCTGCCCATGATTCACCTCCGTGTGTTCCGGTCAGGCGAAGCAATCGCCCGTCCTGATTTCAGGATATGGCGTGGATCGGGGTACAGGCATTGGGGTTTTCCACGTTCGGAATAACGTGGTTGATTTTGCAAGTTTATGATTTTTATTGATAAATCTCGCCGTGTATTCTCGCGAGTGCAAGATGGCTGTGTGCTGCAACAAAAACACAACTCGAAATGATGCGATTGTCGCGCCGTGTTCAGGCGTTCCCGGAAAGGGCGCCGGGGAGGGGACTCCCCGGCCGGGATGGAACACCTTCGCGGCGGCAGCCGCGCTGACAAATCATCAGCGGGACCCGATCTGGGCAAGCAGGAACTGGTTGCTGTCCACATCCAGCGCGTGGTTCATGTCGGCGCTGGCGGTGAAGGTTTCCACCGACACGCCGGTCATCGCGGACAGGTAGCAGGCACGTTCCAGGTCGGAGGTGCTGAGGTAGGCGCGACGGCTGGCACCAAAGTCGAACAGATCAAAGGACGGGGTCATGATGGCCTCTCAATATTCAGGTTCAGGGGATCGTTTTGCGTCTAGGCGCACTTGAATCCTATTGAACCGATTGAATGCAGGCCAATTGCAGTGTTTGATGAGGCCATAAATGCTGCTACGCACAACACAAGAAATGTGCGCATTCAATGTCCGGCGAGGGTTGTGTCGCAGCCTGTTTATTTTTATTAATCAGCCGCTTACGACATGATTTTGGCGTATTGGCGAGGCAGGTTGCATAGGGAAGGTGGCTCGTGCTGGCCGAGGGGGCGCTAATTAGAATGTTTTTATCGCCAGATAAACCGGCAATTAAAACGCTCTTGTTTCAATCCCTTAGTGTCAATCCCTGACCGGCTGGATGCCAGCCAGCTTGCTGTCGCGGATGGCCAGGCGCAGCAGGTCGATCACCCGGGTGCGCGGATAGGTGACCCGCCAGGCCAGGGCGACGCGGCGGTAGGGTTCGGGGGTGGCGAAGCGCCGTACCTTGACCAGGTCCTGGCTGGTGGCCAGGGGGTCCGCGGCGGTGCTGGGCAGCACGGTGACGCCCAGGCCGGTGGCGACCATGTGGCGGATGGTTTCGAGCGAGCTGCCTTCCAGGGTCTTTTGAAGGCCGGTGCCATGGGCGCAGCGCGGGCAGGCCTCCAGCACCTGGTCGCGGAAGCAGTTGCCGGCGCCCAGCAGCAGCAGGGGTTCTTCCTGCAGACGCTCGGCGGTGATGGGGCGCTCGTCCTTGTTCCAGGCATGGGCGGCGGGCAGCAGCACGCGGAAAGGCTCGTCGTAGATGGCTTGGGTCACGATGCCCGGCTCATTGAAGGGCAGGGCCAGGATGGCCACGTCGATCTCGCCCTTCTTGAGCGAGTCGGCCAGTCGCGCGGTGTAGTTTTCCTGGATCATCAGCGGCATGCGCGGCGCGCGCTCGGTGATGATGGGAATCAGGGCCGGCAGCAGGTAAGGGGCGATGGTGTAGATCACGCCCAGGCGCAGCGGACCGGAGAAGGGGTCCTTGCCGGCCTCGGCGATGTCGCGGATCTGCGAGGCCTCGCGCAGCACGCGTTCGGCCTGCTCGACGATCAGGCGGCCGATCTCGGTGACCTTGACGTCGGCGGCGCTGCGCTCGAACAGCATCACGCCCAGTTGTTCTTCCAGCTTCTTGACGGCCACCGATAGCGTGGGCTGGCTGACATGGCACTTCTCGGCGGCATGCCCGAAGTGGCGTTCCTGCGCCAGGGCAACGATGTATCGCAGATCGGTGAGAGTCATGGCGGGCATCCTGTCGGCAGGATTCTGGAGCAATTGATTGTATGGCGCTATCGACAAGCATGTTTGATTTAGGTCGAATTGATGTTTCATGCCACACGGTGGCGTATGGCGTGGCCCTCTTGAAGCGTCGGCAGCCGGCCGCACATTGTTGTAAGTGATTGTTAGGTCGTGGAACAGCGCCGGGCAGGCGATGGTCTGTGCCTACACCGATTTCGCCCTATCTCAGCCAGTTTGCTGGCGTAACCCAACCTGGAGGTCATTTATGTTCGGGTCTCTCGCAAGAACGGCCCTGGTCGCCAGCGTGGCGGCTGTTGCATTCACCGGCTGCCTCAAGGAAAGCGGCATGGCCGAGTCCCATGCCGCGTCGGCGCCGCTGGCGCAGGCACCGGCGGTGGCGCCTGCCCCCGCGCCGGCTGCGACGGGCGCGGCCCTGCGTGCCGGGCTGCCGGATTTCAGCGCGCTGGTCGAGCAGGTCGGCCCGGCCGTGGTGAACATCGCCGTCACCAGCGTGGAGAAGGTGCAGTTCAACGAGAACGATCCCTTCTATGAGTTCTTCCGCCGCTTCGGCATGCCGGGCGTGCCCGGCGGCGCGCCGGGGCGCAGCCAGGAGCGCATTCAGCAGGGCGTGGGCAGCGGCTTCATCGTGAGTCCCGATGGCTACGTGCTGACCAATGCGCACGTGGTGAAGGACGCCAAGGATGTGACCGTGCGCCTGACCGACAAGCGGGAGTTCAAGGCCAAGGTCATCGGTACCGACACACGTACCGACGTGGCGCTGATCAAGATCGACGCCAACAACCTGCCGACGCTGCGCATCGGCGACGCCGAGCGCGCCAAGGTGGGCGAATGGGTGGTCGCGGTGGGCTCGCCCTTCGGCTTCGACAGCACGGTGACGGCCGGCATCATCTCGGCCAAGGCGCGTCGTCTGCCGGACGAGACCTTCGTGCCCTTCATCCAGACCGATGTGGCGATCAATCCCGGCAACTCGGGCGGCCCGCTGTTCAACCTGAATGGCGAGGTGATCGGCATCAACTCGCAGATCTACTCGCGCTCCGGCGGCTTCATGGGCATCTCCTTCGCCATCCCGATCGACGTGGCGATGAAGGTCAAGGACCAGTTGCAGAAGTTCGGCAAGGTCTCGCGCGGCAAGCTGGGTGTGGTGATCCAGGGCATGGACAAGGACCTGGCGCAGAGCTTCGGCCTCGACAAGCCGGCCGGCGCGCTGGTCAGCTCGGTCGAGCCGGGCGGCCCGGCAGACAAGGCCGGTCTGCAGCCGGGTGACGTGATCCAGCAGGTGGATGGAAGCAAGGTCGACGAGTCGGGCGATCTGCCGCGCATCATCGGCGAGCGTCGCCCTGGCGAGACGGTCAAGCTGCGCATCTGGCGCGACAAGGCGGCCAAGGACGTCAGCGTGAAGCTGGGTGAGCAGGCCAGTGAGCGGGCCGAGGCCGGTAGTGCCGAGCCCGAGGGCAAGGCCGCCGGCAAGCTGGGTCTGGTGGCGCGTCCGCTGAGCCCGCAGGAGGCACGCCGTGCGGGCGTGTCCACCGGCCTGGTGGTGGAAGAGGTCAGCGGCGTGGCCGCACGTGCCGGCCTGCAGCCGGGCGACCTGATCCTGGCCATCAACAACCAGCGCATCACCTCGGTCGAGCAATTCCGCAGTCAGGTCGAGGCAGCCGGCAATCGCGTACCGCTGCTGGTGCAACGTGGCGACCAGCGCCAGTTCATCGTGTTGCGGGTGAATTGACCTGGCGGGTGCGACGGAACTTTTCCGCCGCGCCCGTATCGAAGCATGCGTGTGACATCTCTCTCTCCTTAGCGCAAGCAAAGGGCCGCATATGCGGCCCTCTTTTTTTGCCCATGCCGGGGAGAGACGCGGCCTCAGCGCAACAGCTTCTCCACTGCCGAGGTGTAGCCGTCCAGCAACTCTGTGCCGCCTGCCACGCTCATCTCCAGGTCACTCAGGATGCCGTCCGACAGACCGTAGATCCAGCCATGCACGCGCACTTCCTGGCCGCGCTCCCAGGCGTCCTGCAGTACCGTGGTCTCGCACACGTTGAGCACCTGCTCCACCACGTTCAACTCGCACAGCTTGTTGCCGCGCGCGGCCGCGTCGTCAATGCCGGCGAGGGTCCGCCGATAGCGGTCGCGCACGTCCTTCACATGGCGCAGCCAGTTGTCCGCGAGGCCTACGCGTACGTCATTGAGCGCGGCGTTGACGCCGCCGCAACCATAGTGGCCAACGACCAGGATGTCGCGCACCTTCAGCACATCGACGGCGTACTGCAGCACCGACAGGCAGTTCAGGTCGGTATGCACGACCACGTTGGCCACGTTGCGATGCACGAACACCTCGCCCGGCGCGAGTCCCAGGATCTCGTTGGCGGGCACGCGGCTGTCGGCGCAGCCGATCCACATGTACTGCGGCACCTGCTGCGCGGCGAGGCGCTGGAAGAAATCCGGGTCGGTGGCGCGTACGCCCTCGGACCAGGCGCGGTTGCGCTCCAGCAGGGTGGTGAGGGGCTGATTCATAAGGGAAAACCTCTAGATCGACGACGCCGCGATTCTACCCGAGGCCACTGGCAGCGCTTGTATGCTTCGCCACACTCCGCTTCCAAGGGGGCATTCCATGGCTTACCTGCTGGCTCTTGACCAGGGCACCACCAGTTCGCGCGCCATCGTGTTCGACGCAGCCGGCAACAGCCTGGCCCAGGCGCAGCGCGAACTGGCGCAGCATTACCCGCAGCCCGGCTGGGTCGAGCACGATCCCGAAGAGATCTGGCGCAGCCAGCTCGACACCGCGCGCGAAGCCCTGGCCCGGGCCGGCATCGCGGCGGGCGACCTGGCCGCGCTGGGCCTCGCCAACCAGCGCGAAACCACGCTGCTGTGGGAGCGCAGCAGTGGTCGCCCGCTGCACCGCGCGATCGTGTGGCAGGACCGGCGCACGGCCGAGCTGTGCGCGCAGCTGCGCGCCGATGGCTTGGAGCCCTTGTTCCGCCAGCGCACCGGCCTGTTGTTGGACCCTTATTTCTCGGGCACCAAGCTGCGCTGGCTGCTCGACCATGTGGAGGGCGCGCGTGCCCGTGCCGAGGCCGGCGAGCTGGCCTTCGGCACGGTGGATAGCTGGCTGGTGTGGCAGCTCACCGGCGGCGCGCTGCACGTCACCGACCCCAGCAATGCGGCGCGCACGCTGCTGTTCGACATCCATCGCGGCGAGTGGGACGACGAGTTGCTGCAGGTGCTGGGCATCCCGCGCGCGGTGCTGCCGCGGGTCGTGCCGTCCAGCGGCATCCTGGGCCTGGCGCGGGCCGACTGGCTGGGCGCCGAGGTGCCTATCGGCGGGCTGGCCGGCGATCAGCAGGCGGCGCTGTTCGGCCAGGCTTGTCATCGCCCCGGTCTGGCCAAGAACACCTACGGCACAGGCTGCTTCGCCCTCGTGCACACCGGCAGTTCCGCCTGTGCCAGCGCGCACGGCCTGCTCACCACGCCGGCCGCACAACTGGCGGGGGCCCCGGCCTATGCCCTGGAAGGCTCGGTCTTCGTGGCCGGCGCCCTGGTGCAGTGGCTGCGCGATGGCCTCAGCCTCATCCGCCAGGCTGCCGACATCGAGGCACTCGCAGCGAGCGTGCCAGACAGCGGTGGCGTGCACGTCGTGCCGGCCTTCACCGGGCTGGGCGCGCCGTACTGGAATGCCGAGGCGCGCGGCGCCATCCTAGGCCTGACGCGCGGCAGCCATGCCGCGCACATTGCACGCGCAGCGCTGGAGGCGATTGCCTTGCAGACAGCCGAACTGTTCGTCGCGATGCAGTCCGACAGCGCCCAGGCGCTGAGCGAGTTGCGCGTGGATGGCGGCGCCTCGACCAACGACCTGCTGATGCAGATGCAGGCCGATCTGCTGGGGGTGCCGGTGGTGCGCCCGCGCGTCAGCGAGACCACCGCGCTGGGTGCGGCCTGTCTGGCGGGGCTGGCAGCAGGCGTATGGCCGGACCTGGCGACGCTGGGCGCGATCTGGCAGCGTGCCAGGGTGTTCGAACCGCAGATGGGGCGTGACGAGGCGCAGGCACGCCTGGCCACCTGGCGGCGCGCAGTGCAGCGCGTGCTGTAGACGTGACAAAGGCGGCCGCGGCCGCCTTTTTTTACACCATGGGCGCGGCTTACTTGGCCGGCGCCGCCGGCTCCTTGAAGCTGGCGCCGGCCTGGTTGGCCAGGAAGACCACGGCGCGGGCAAGCTCGATGTCCTGCGCGTCGGACGCGCCACCCTTGGGCGGCATCGCGCCCTTGCCATTGACGACCGACTTCAGCAGCGCGTCGTAGCCGGTCGCGATGCGCGCGCCCCAGGCGCCCTTGTCACCGGTCTTGGGGGCACCGGCGGCGCCCGTGTTGTGACAGGCCCCACATACGGCCTGCACCACCTGTTCGCCGCTGCGCGGCTCGGCGCTGCCGGCCGGTGCGGCGCCGGCCAGCTCGATCTTGGCCACCGGCTGGATCAGGCGGGCGGTTTCCTCTTCCGGCACCGGGTCCTTCTTGCTGCAGGCCGCGAGCAGGCTGGCGGCGAGGAGGGCTGCGATCGGCAGGGCAATGGTGCGGGCGGGCTTGGCCATGGAATCCTCGTTGAACTCTTGGGGGGCGTTGGGAAGCGGCGATTATAGCCAGAGGCAAGGCTTCCGCGCGACCCGCGCCATGGACGCTGCTGCTGCCATGCAGTAACATGGCGGCCTTCCTGCGCCGGCCTTCGCCCGGCGCCCACCGCGCACCCGTAGCTCAATGGATAGAGTACTGCCCTCCGAAGGCAGGGGTTGCTGGTTCGATCCCAGCCGGGTGCGCCATCTGCGTCATTCCCCTCGTGTGCAAGCCGCTGCCGGTAGACTGCGCCCATGGCGCTCAACCTGATCTGGCTGTCCTTCTTCGTCGTGGCTTTCGTGGCCTGCCTCATCCAGTGGCTGGTGCTGGGTGACCCGACGGTGTTCGGCAAGGTGGTGCAGGAGAGCTTCACGTCGGCGAAGACGGCTTTCGAGATCGGACTGGGCCTGACCGGGGTGCTCACGTTCTGGCTCGGCATCATGAAGCTGGGCGAGAAGGCGGGGGCGGTCGACTGGCTGGCACGCCTGGTGGCGCCGCTGTTCCGCCGCCTGTTCCCGGAGGTGCCGGCGGGGCATCCGGCGGCCGGCGCGATGCTGATGAACATCAGCGCCAACATGCTGGGCCTGGATAACGCGGCGACGCCGATGGGCCTCAAGGCGATGCAGGAACTGCAGGCGCTGAATCCCGACAAAGCGCGTGCCTCGGACGCGCAGGTCCTGTTCATCACGCTGAATGCCAGCGGGCTCACGCTGATCCCCGTCAGCATCATGACTTACCGCGCGCAGCTCGGCGCGGCCAACCCGGCCGATGTGTTTCTGCCCATCCTGCTCGCTACCTTCTGCAGCACGCTGGCGGGACTGCTCGCGGTGAGCTGCTTCCAGCGCGTCAATCTGCGCCACCCGGTCGTCATTGCCTGGCTGGCCGGGCTCAGCACCGCCGTGCTGGGCACGCTGTGGTTCTTCGCGCGCCTGAGTGCCGAGCAGATGGGCCTTGCAAGTGCGCTGGTCAGTGGCCTGGTGCTGCTGGGTCTGGTGGTCACTTTCATGTTGTGGGCCACCTGGCGTCGGCTGCCGGCTTTCGAGGTTTTCATCGAAGGCGCCAAGGAGGGTTTTGGTACCGCGGTGATGGTGGTGCCCTACCTGGTAGCCATCCTGGTCGGCATCGCGGTATTCCGCGCCAGTGGCGCGATGGACTTGCTGATGCAGGGCGTGGCGGCAGGGCTCAGTGCGCTGGGTCTGGCGACCGACGTGGTGCCGGCCCTGCCGACTGCGTTGATGAAGCCGCTGTCGGGCAGCGGGGCACGCGCCATGATGATCGACGCCATGCAGACCCTGGGGCCCGACAGTTTTGCCGGGCGGCTCGCCTGCATGTTCCAGGGCGCGGCCGACACGACCTTCTACATCATCGCCGTCTACTTCGGTTCGGTGGCGGTGCGCAATACGCGCCACACACTGGTGTGTTGCCTGCTCGCCGATCTCGCGGGCGTGCTGGCGGCGATCTTCATCGCATACCTATTTTTCCCTCCACCGTAGCCGCGGTGGCGTCGAGCGCGGCCGACACCGCCTCGATGAAGACGCGCGTGCCGCTGGGCAGCAGGCGGCGTCCTGGGGTGACAGCCCAGACCGTCATCGGTGGCAGGCTCCAGTCCGGCAGCACCGCGACCAGGGCGCCGCTCTGGATCATCTGGCAGGCGTAGGTGCGCGACAGGGCGACGATGCCCTGGCCCTCGGTGGCGAGCTGGCGCAGCAGTTCCACCGAGTTGGCGCCCAGCGGGCCGGGCGGCAGGCCTTCCCAGCGCTCCTCACCGCGTGTCAGCACCCATGGCAGGGCGGTGCCGGCCGAGCCGATCAGGTGCAGCGCGCGGTAGTTCATGAGGTCTGCCGGGTGCAGCGGCGGGCCGCGATGGGCCAGGTAGTCTGGGCTGGCGAACAGGCTGTTGCTGAGCGTGGCCATGCGGCGCGCGACCAGGGTGGCGTCGTCCGGCAACTGGTTGGCGATGCGGATCGCCAGGTCGTAGTTCTCCGCCACCAGGTCGACGCGGCGCGGCGACATGTCGATCTCCAGCCGCAGGTCCGGGTAGCGCTGCATGAACTCACGCAGCATCGGGCTCAGCGCCAGCTCGGCCAGGCCGGCCGGCATCGACACGCGCAACCGGCCGCGCGGCGTGCTCTGGCGGAACTCGGCGAAGGCCGCTGCGGCTTCGCATTCCTCGGCCAAGCGACGGGCATGTTCCAGCAGGCCCTGGCCGAAGTCGGTCAGTGACAGTTTGCGCGTGCTGCGCGCGAACAGGCGCTCGCCCAATTGCGTCTCCAGCTCGGCGATACGGCGCGACACGGTGGACTTGGGCAGCTCGCTGCGCTCGGCGGCACGCGAAAAACTGCCCAGTTCGGCCACGCGGGCGAAGAGGGCGAGGCTGTTGGCATCGAGGTCCATGGCGGGGCTCCGGATTTCAAGTGGGAATATTGTTCCACAGGCGAAACAATGATGTGCGCCCATTTGGCTTCTGGTGCGAAGCCGGCACAACTAGAGTGTCATCACTGCTTCCCCACCCGACACGGAGAACCCACATGAACATCCTTCAAGTCAATGCCAGCGCCCGCAGCGAAGGCTCCATCTCGACCCAGCTCGCCAACGACATCGTCAGCCGCCTGCTCGACGCGCACCCCGATGCGACGCATACGCTGCGCGACCTGGCCCGCCACCCGCTGCCGGTGATCGACGAGGCCGCCCTGGGCGCCCTGTTCACCGCCGAATCCGAGCGCAGCGACGCGCAAGCAGCGATCGTGGCGCAGCACGATGCGGCCATTGCCGAGATCCAGGCTGCCGACGTGGTGGTGATCGGCGCACCGATGTACAACTTCGGCGTGACCGTGCAACTGAAGTCGTGGATCGACGCCATCGCCCGTGCCCGCGTGACTTTCCGCTATACCGAGAATGGTCCCGAAGGCCTGTTGAAGGGCAAGAAGGTGTACGTGGCGTTGTCGCGCGGCGGCCTCTTCAAGGGCAGCCCGAATGACACCCAGGTGCCCTATCTGCGCGCCGTGCTGGGCTTCCTGGGCCTGACCGACGTGGAGTTCATCTACGCCGAGGGGCTGGGCATGGGCGAAGAAGCTGTCGCCAAGGCGGTTGCCCAGGCCAAGCAGGACATCGAGGCGCTGGCCGTCTGAGCCAGCCGCCCTGGACCGGTCGCGGGCACGCAAGCCCGCGACCTGTTTTCCGACAGAAAGGAACATGACATGAGTACGCCCATCCTCCGCGACCCCGCCATCGTGACGCGTTCGCGCACCGTGGAGCGCCTGGTGCAAGGGCGTGCCACTTCCGACGGCGCCGGCGTCAAGCTGACCCGCGTGCTGACGCAGAACCTGCAGCGCCGGCTCGACCCCTTCCTGATGCTCGATGCCTTCCGCAACGAGAATCCGGACGATTACATCGGTGGCTTCCCCGACCACCCGCATCGTGGCTTCGAAACCATGACCTACATGCTGGCCGGCCGCATGCGCCATCACGACAGCGCCGGCAACAGCGGCTTGCTCGGGCCGGGCGGAGTGCAGTGGATGACCGCGGGCAGCGGCCTGATCCACTCCGAATTGCCGGAGCAGGAGGAAGGCCTGATGGAAGGCTTCCAGTTGTGGATCAACCTGCCGGCCAAGAACAAGATGATCGCGCCGAGCTACAGCGATATCCCGAGCGAGCGCGTCCCCGAATTCGCGCTGGCCGACGGCACCACGGTGCGTGTGCTGGTGGGCGAGAGCCATGGCGTGCTGGGCGCGGTGCAGCGCCCCGACACCGAACCGGTGTACCTGGACGTGCATGTGCCGGCTGGGCGCCGCGTGGCGATTCCGCTGCCTCCCGGGCACAACGCCTTCACCTACACCTATCGCGGCGAGGTGAATGTCGCCGGCACGCCGGTGCCGGATCGGCACATGGCCGTACTGCACAACAACGCCGATGCCGATGGCATCGTGGTGGAAGCGGCCATCGACGCGCGCTTGATCGTGGTCGCCGGCAAGCCGCTCGACGAACCGATTGCGCAGTACGGTCCCTTCGTGATGAATAGCGAACGCGACATCATGCAGACCCTGCAGGACTATCGCGACGGCAAGTTCGAAGCGGCCGTGGTGCAGGCCTTGTAGCGATCGCTCCGGGTGCGTCCTCCGCAAAGGACGCATTCGTACAAGCGGCATACACGAGGAGGCGTATCATCCCCTTCCGATCTTCCATACAAGAAAGAAGGAGACATCGTGCGCCATCACGCATCCTTGGCCATCCTGGTCGCAGCCCTGCTGGCGGCCTGCGCCAGCCAACCCGCTGTCCAGCCCCTGCCCAAGGCGCAGCCGGGCAAGACCTACCAAGCCATTCCGCTCGACCTGTTCTCGGATGGCATCAAGCACTGGCAGGACCGCCACGGCAAGGACTACCCGCGCTATCGGCCCGACCAGGTCGTAGAGATCGCCAACAATGTGTTGCTGTACCAGCGCGACAACGGTGGCTGGATCGAGAACCGTGATCCGGCGCGCATCCTCGGCGAGGCCGACGTGGCTGCGGCGCAGACTGAGAAGGCGACGGCCAAGGGCAGCTTCGACAACCGCAACGTCTACTCGCAGGTCGAGTACCTGTTCGCCGCCTACGACCAGACCGGCGAGCAGGTCTACCGCGAGGCCGCGCTGAAGGGCCTGCGCTACACGCTCACCATGCAGCACAAGAAGTGCGGCGGCTGGCCGCATACGGTGCCGGGCGACCAGCCTTATCACCCCTACATCACGATGGCCGACGAGGTGACCTCGGGCGTGCTGCGCATGCTGCGCAAGGTGGAGCAGGCGGACGCCCCCTTCAAGAGCGTGGATGCGGCCGACCGCGCCGCCGCCGCCGAGGCGCGCAAGAAGGGCGACGCCTGCGTGCTGGCCCTGCAGATCCGGCAGGGTGGCAAGCTTGCTGGCTGGGCCGGCCAGTACGATCCGGACTCCCTGCAACCCGCGCAGGGCCGCAGCTTCGAGCTGCCCGCCATGGTGTCGCAGGAGTCGGTGGAGATGGCGCGCTACCTCATGGGCATCCCGAATCCTTCGCCCGAGGTGATCGCCGCCATCGAGGGCGTGATGGACTGGTTCGAGCGCTCGAAGCTGGTGGGCTGGAAGATCGAGACGATCAAGCTCGATCAGCCGGTGAAGTACGAGTTCCACACCGCCACCACCGATCGCCGCCTGGTGCAGGACGCGAGCGCGCCGCCGCTGTGGGGCCGCTTCTACGATGTGAAGGACAACAGCATCGTGCTGGCCAACCGCGATGGCATCCGCGTCAAGGACTACAGCCAGATCCACCACGAGCGGCGCACCGGTTACGCCTGGTACGGCGTGTGGCCCAACAAGGTGCTGTACGAGGAGTACCCGGCGTGGAAGAAGCGCATGGGGCGTTGAGGCAAACGCGGGCAAGCACTCCGCAAGGGGCGACCGAGAGGTCGCCCTTTTTGTTAAACATCATGTCATTGGCAAGTCGGCGGTCGCACATGGCGGGTTTGTACAAGAGACGGGGGCGCCCCTTTCCCATACTCGCGGCTCGACTCACCGTCGTACAAGGAGCTGTAATGCGACACCTGGTCTTACCTTTCTTGCTGTCCCCGCTGTTCATCCTGGGCTGTGCCAATCAGCCTGCCACGCAGGCCGCCAAGCCGGCTGCCTACACGGCGATCCCGCTGGACGGTTTCGACGACGCCATCAACCACTGGCGCAACCGGCACGGTGCTAATTACGCGAAGTACACGCCAGAACAGATCGTGCAGATCGCCGATAACGTGCTGCTGTACCAGCGCGTCAGCGGGGCCTGGATCGAGAACCGTGACCCAACGCGCATCCTCAACGCCGAGGAGATCGCACAGGTCACGAAGGAGAAATCCGATCCCAAGGGCAGCTTCGACAACCGCAACGTCTACTCGCAGGTCGAGTATCTGTTCGCGGTCTATGACCAGACACAGGACGCGCGCTACCGCGCCGCTGCCATGAAGGGCTACGACTACACGCTGTCGATGCAGCACAAGAAGTGTGGTGGCTGGCCGCATACGGTGCCGGGCAGCGAGCCCTACCACCCCTACATTACGATGGCCGACGAGGTGACCTCGGGCGTGCTGCGCATGCTGCGCAAGATGGAGAACGGCACCCCGCCCTTCGCTTCGCTGAGCGCGGCTGACCGCGCTCGCGCCAAGGCCGCGCGCGAAAAGGGCGACGCCTGCGTGCTGCAGTTGCAGATCGTGCAGAACGGCCAGCCGCTGGGGTGGGCCGGCCAATACCATCCGGATACGCTGCAGCCCGCACAGGGCCGCACTTTCGAGTTGCCTTCGATGATCGTGTGGGAGTCGGTTGAGGTGTCGCGCTACCTGATGAGCATCCCGAATCCATCGCCGGAGGTGATCCGCTCCATCGACGGCGTGATGGCGTGGTTTGAACGGTCCAAGCTCACCGGCTGGAAGGTCGAGACCTTCCCTATCGCGCAGCCGATCAAGTACGAGTACCACACCGCCACGACGGATCGTCGCCTGGTGCAGGACCCGAGTGCGCCGCCGCTATGGGGCCGCTTCTACGACCTCAAGGACAACAGCATCGTGCTGGCCAACCGTGACGGCAAGCGGGCGGCGACCTACGCCGATGTGCACCATGAGCGGCGCACTGGCTACCACTGGTATGGCACCTGGGCCAATGATGTGCTGTACAAGGAATACCCGGCGTGGAAGAAGCGTATGGGGCGCTCCTGAATCACGCCTCCTGAAATGAAAAACGGGCAGCCCAGGCTGCCCGTTTTTCTCTGCGGTGTTCAGCGTGATCAGCTACGCAGCGTCATGATGTTGAACATCAGGCTGGACGCGTCCTGGTTCTTCAGCACCGGGTCGTACACCGACTTCATGCGCGACACGAAACCGGTAGAGTTCTTCAGCTCGTAGAACTTCACGCCTTCCTTCTCTAGCTTGGCCTTCAGTGCGACGCGCTTGGTTTCCCAGGTTTCACGCTGGAACTTGGCCGACTCGCGGGCTGCGCTCACGAACATCTGGCGTTCGGCCGGCGACAGCTTGGCCCACAGCTGGGCGGACACGGCCAGCGCCTCGGGTTGCACCGAGTGATTGCTGAAGAAGTAGTGCTTGGCCTGCTTGTAATGGCCTTCCAGCTCGTAGGAGATGATGTCGTTCTCGGCCGCGTCGATGGCGCCGCTCTCCAGCGCGCCGACCACTTGCTCGTAGGGCAGGGGCACGGCTTCCGCGCTGAGCGCCGACACCATGCTCTTGACGTAGCCGTTGACCGCTGCGACACGCACCTTCATGCCCTGGAAGTCGCTGGGGAAACGCGCCGGCTTGGTCTTGGTGTAGAAGTTACGCGCGCCGCCGTCGTACCAGGCCAGCACGATCACGCCCTTGGCGGCGAGGCTCTTCTCGATGCCCTTGCCGATCTCGCCGTCCAGGGTCTGCAGCATGTGCGCCGAGTCGCGGAACATGAAGGGCAGGGACAACACCTCGACCTCCGGCACGGCCTGCATCAGCGAGGCGTTGGACAGCACGGCCACGTCCAGCTCGCCCTTCTTGTAAGCCTCGAAGCCGGCCTTCTGCGAATTGATCTTGTCCGCGCCCAGTACCGTGCCACCATCGAACTTGCCGTTGCTGGCGGTCTTGACCTGGTTGAAGAAGAGCTTCAGACCCTGGTGGTTGGGATAGGCGTCGGACTGGCGTACCCAGCCCTTCAGCTCGGCCGCATGGGCGGACCCGAGGCCCAGGGTGAGGGCGAGGAGAATGTGGAACAGCTTGTTCATGGTCGGACTCCGGAATGTCGTGGGATGCGCGACCAGGTGAAGCAGGCAAATTGCGCTTCACGGCCGCCGGTGGAACGAATGCTGCCATGGAGGCCTAGGGTTAACCCTATATGCCTTGCTAATGAGTCCATCAATGCACTGGATGGAGCCGTGAAGACCCCTTGGCTGTCGCGGTTTATGGCGAAGTCATGCCTGCAGGGCTGAAAGCCCGTCGACACAAAGCTTTGCAATCCTCCTGCGGTAAAGCGTTTTATGCGGATGTCGTGGTGGGCGTAAGGGGAGCGAGTCTGGGGGGCGACTGGATGCAGTTTGGCCTTGACCCTGCCATCATGGAAGGGTTCACGCTGCAGTCATCGATTGTTCCTGGAGCCGCCAACATGATTGCCGCCCTGTATACCCACACCACTCGCCCCTTGCACCTGCCAGTCACGGGCATGACCTGCGCCTCCTGCTCCAGCCGCCTGGAGCGCATGCTGCGCACCGTGCCCGGGGTGCGGGCGGCGAGCGTCAGTCTCGCCACCGAGCGCGCCAGCCTGAGCCTTGCACCAGAGGCTTCGGTGGCTGCCGTGGTGCAAGCGGTGGAGCGGGCCGGTTTCGCGGTGCCGGTCAGCGAGTGGGATCTCGCCATCGGCGGCATGACCTGCGCCAGTTGCGTGGCGCGCGTCGAGCGCGCGCTGGCGGCCGTGCCGGGCGTGCAGTCGGTGGCGGTGAACCTGGCCACCGAGAAAGCACACATCACGAGCGTGGTGGACGACCTGCCTGCGCTGATCCTCGCCGTGCAGAAGACCGGCTTCGAGGCGAGCGAGATCCTGCCCGACGCGGCGGCGCCGGTTGAGCCGCGCGTGTCGCGTGAGCAAGCCATGCTGATCTTCGCCGGCGTGCTCACTTTGCCGTTGGTGCTGCCCATGTTGGGCGAGCTGTGGGGCAGTGGCTGGATGCTGCCGGCCTGGTTGCAACTCCTGCTTGCCACGCCGGTGCAGTTCCTTGCCGGCGCGCGTTTCTACCGCGCTGGCTGGAAGGCTGTGCGTGCCGGCAGCGGCAACATGGACCTGTTGGTCGCGCTCGGGACCAGCGCTGCCTACGGTCTCTCCGTGTGGCAGATGGGGGCAGGCCACGCCCATCATCTCTATTTCGAAGCCTCGGCCGCCGTCATCACCCTGGTGCTGTTGGGCAAATGGCTGGAGTCGCGCGCCAAGCGCCAGACTGCCGCTGCGATTCGCGCGCTGCAGGCGCTGCGGCCGGCTACCGCCAGCGTGCTGCGCGACGGACAGGAAATCGAGATCGCCATCAGCAGTGTGCGCGTGGATGAGCTGGTGCGCATCCGCCCGGGCGAACACATTCCGGTGGACGGACGCATCGTCGAGGGGGCAAGCCAGGTCGATGAGTCGCTGATCACCGGCGAAAGCCTGCCGGTGGCGCGCGGCGTGGATGACGCAGTCATCGGTGGCGCGGTCAATGGCGAGGGCTTGCTGACCGTGCGGGTCACCGCGGTCGGCGCGCAATCACAACTGGCGCGCATCATCGCCATGGTCGAGCACGCGCAGGCGGCCAAGGCGCCGATCCAGCGCCTCGTCGACCGCGTGGCCGCCGTGTTCGTGCCGGTGGTGCTGGGCATCGCGTTGCTCACGCTGTTGGGCTGGGGTTTCGCTGTGGGCGACTGGTCCCAGGCCATCATCCACGCGGTGGCCGTGCTGGTGATCGCCTGTCCCTGTGCGCTGGGCCTGGCCACCCCTACCGCCATCATGGCCGGCACCGGGGTTGCCGCCCGCCAGGGCATCCTGATCCGCGACGCGGAGGCGCTGGAAGTGGCGCACGGCCTGCGTGCCGTGGCCTTCGACAAGACCGGCACGCTGACGCGTGGCAAGCCGGAGCTGGCGGCCATCGTAGCGGCCGGCCCGGCGGGCGACACGCGCGCGCTGCTGGCGCTGAGTGCTGCGATCCAGGCCGGCAGCGAGCATCCGCTGGCCACCGCCGTGGTCGCCGCCGCGCAGGCGCAGCAACTGGCGCTGCCCGAGGTCAGTGATACCCGCGCCGAAGCCGGGCGCGGCATCCGCGCGCACGTCGATGGGCGCGAGATCGTGATTGGCAGCGCACGCTGGATGGATGAGTTGGGCGTCGCGCTGAACGAGTTGCAGCCGCATGCTGATGCGCATCGCGACGCGGGCCGCACCGTGTCGTGGATCGCCGAGACCACGCCGGTGCCGCGTCTGCTGGGCCTGCTGGCCTTCGGTGATGTCATACGGCCCGAGGCGGCCGAGGCCATCGCCGGCCTGCATGCGCTGGGCATCCATACCGTCATGCTGACCGGCGACCACGCCGCCAGCGCGCGTGGCATCGCACGGACGGTGGGCATCGACACGGTGGAGGCCGAGGTCCTGCCCGGTGACAAGGCCGCGCACATCGAGGCGCTGCGTCGTGCGCATGGCGCGGTGGCAATGGTCGGCGATGGCATCAACGACGCGCCGGCGCTGGCTGCCGCCGACGTGGGCATCGCCATGGGGAGTGGCAGCGACGTGGCCATGCACACCGCCGGCATCACCCTGATGCGCAGCGATCCACGCCTGGTGGCGGATGCCATCGACATTTCTCGTCGCACCTGGACGAAGATTCGCCAGAACCTGTTCTGGGCCTTCATCTACAACGTGATCGGCATCCCTTTGGCGGCGGCCGGCTACCTGAGCCCGGTCATCGCCGGCGCGGCGATGGCCTTGTCCAGTGTCAGCGTGGTGAGCAACGCGCTGTTGCTACGGCGCTGGAAAGGAAAGGCCAGATAGGGCGGAACGCGCAGCGGTTCCGCCACGCGCCCTGCGGACCGCGGATTGCCGCCCAGCGGGCGGCTGGCGGAACCTCCTGCGGAGTTCCGCCCTACTATCATTGCTGCCATGTCACAGATTGCCCCTGACCTTCCCGGCTGGATCAGTATCCCCGCTCATTGCCTGCAGGAGGCCGGCGTGCTGCGTCTGCGCGAATCGCCGGACGCGGACCGCCGCCGTCTCGCGCACCAGCTCGCCGACGGCATCTACCCGCGGCCCTACATCCTCGACGATGGCAGGACGCGGCGTCTCTACTTCAACGCCAAGCTGATCCAGAGCGAGATGGAGATCGCGCGGCCCGACGTGCTGAGCGCTGTCTACACCCAGCGCATGATGGGTTTCCTGCTGTTCAACGCGCTGCCCAAGCATGTGCTGATCGTCGGCCTGGGCGGCGGCTCGTTGGCCAAGTACTGCTATCGCCAGCTTGGCCGCACGCGCATCACGGCACTGGAGCTTGATGCCTTTGTCATCGCCAGCCGAGACTGGTTCTGCATCCCGCCCGACGATGCGCGCCTGCGCGTGCTGCAGGCTGACGCAGCCGACTATTTCGCGCAGCCAGGCGAGGGTGCGGACGCCATCCTGCTCGACGCCTACGATGAAGACGGCCTCGCGCCGCAACTGTGCAGCGAGACCTTCTACGCCAATCTGCGCGGGCACCTCAAGCCGAATGGCGTGCTGGTGGCCAACATCTCGGGGCACGGCCCAACGGCCGAGACACACCTGGCGCTGATCGCCGAGGTGTTCCACGCGCGCTGCGTGGTGCTGGAAGTCATGAGCGAAGGCAACCGAATCGTCTATGCCTTCAACAATCCGGCCCATCCGCCGGCCTGGGGCACGCTGGTGCGCGGCGCCAAACAGCTCGACGAGCGCTTGGATCTCGACTTCGCCGGCATGTTGCGCGATATGGAGCGCAGCGCGCAGCGGCAGAAGCGCCGGGGGCGCCGGTGAACTACGCCGTCATGCCTGCGAAGGCAGACATCCAGTGTCTTTCGGCCCGTGTGCGGGCATTGCACGATATTCAAAGTCTCTGGATTCCCGCCTTCGCGGGAATGACGGGACAAACCGGGTGCGCACACCGCGCGACCTTGATTTGAAAGGAGCCTGCCAATGCAGCATCTGCAATCCGTAGAGCACCATGAAGCCCTCCAGGCGGGCCTCGTCGACATCGGCGCTGCGGCGGCGGCCAGCGGCGTGTCGGTCAAGATGGTGCGGCATTACGAGTCCCTTGGCCTACTGGGCGAGGTGCCGCGTACGGCGGCCAACTATCGCGTCTATGCGCCGGCCCACATCCATACGCTGCGGTTCATCCGACGCGCGCGCAACCTGGGTTTCTCGATGCAGGAGATTGCCGAGCTGCTGGCGCTGTGGCAGGACCGCAGCCGTTCCAGTGCGGCCGTGAAACGCATCGCGGCGGAGCATGTGCATGCCTTGCAGGAAAAGATTACTCAGTTGCAAGGCATGGTCGATACGCTGCAACACCTGACGCACTGCTGCGCGGGCGACAGCCGGCCCGACTGCCCGATCCTAGACGACCTGGCGGGCGAGGAGGCGATGCCGTGAGCTGGCGCCTGCGCTTGCGTCTATGGCGGCAGGCTTTCGCGCGCTGGTGCGCAGCCAACCGCAGGGCGCATGCCCGCGACCAGCGCACGGCGTGTTGCGCCCACCCGGAGCGGCTGTTGGCGCGCCGCCGCCGCTGACGCCATGCGCCCCGTGCTCAGGGGGTGGGCGACAGGAAGGCGATCAGCTTGCCCATGTTGGCGACATAGTGTGCGGTGCTGATGCCCAGGGGCCGTTCGCGCGGCACATAGGGCGCGATGGCGGGCGGATCGGCCGGGTCGTAGGGCGAGGTGTCGTGAATGTCGCCGACATGCTTGCTCATGCAGGCCTTGCCAGCGTAGGGCGTCGTCGGGCCGGCACCACGGAACGGGTTGGTCACCGCATTGAGCGGGCTCAGCCAATGGTTCTTGCTGCCCAGGTCCACCACCAGGGCCGCTGCTGCCGCTTCGTCGATCACCGGTGTGGGCATCGTCGCGCCGGCGAACAAGTCGCCGAAGTCGACCTCGCGAATCGAGAAGTACCGGGGGAGCGGCAGCGCGCCCGCGTGCCGTAGCGGAGAGGCGGCAACGCGTTCGCGCAGTTCGGTCTCGCTCATTCCCATCAGGCTGTCATAAGTGCGTTGCAGGCGCTCGATGTCGATGCGGCGTCCGGCCGAGTAGTGGCTCAGTGTGTCGCGATGATCATGGTCGACGTAGTAGGCACCATTGCGGATGTTGGAGCCGTAGCGGTGCACGAAGCGCGGCCTGTTCGTGCCCAGCTCGACGAAGGTGGGATGGGTGCGGCCCCTCAGCAAGGGGTTCTCCGCAACCATCTGCGGGCTGAGCGTGCAGCTCTTGAGCCAGGCGATCGCTTCCGGCACGCGGGCGAGGTATTTGCGGTCGCCGGTCAGGCGGAAGTAGTTGAACAACTGCTCAACGTTGGTCTGTGTGGTGTGGGTGGCGAGCGCACGCGGCTCGTAGCTGCGCGCGGCGGCCGGGGCGCCGGCGGGGCGCCCGTCGCGAGCCTGGGCCAGATGCTGCAGTCCCCAGCCGGCTTGTGGCGCGGGCTGCTGCATCACGCGCATGCATTCCATGGCGGCGTGCACGTTGTCGATCAGGCGCGTCTCGCCCAGGCTGGCGATGCACATCAGCAGGAACTTGATGTTCTCGCCCGCGACATCGTCATTGAAAGTCACCATGCTGGTGTAGTCGCCGTCCTCCATGCCGGCGCTGGCGCCCGGGGGCAGCCCCGGGGGTGTTGCCATGCGGCTCACCGCGCCGGCATGGGCCGGGTAGCGCTGCGGCCAGCCGCCGCGCGCGATGCCGCTCTTGAACTGCGCGCCGACCACGAAGTCGATGGCCTTGTTGAGCGGCGCCAGGAAGCGCGGGTCGCGCTTCTCCAGGTACATGCGCAGCAGGAACTGGGAGGACACGGCCGTGCCGGCGTCGTCGAATGTGGCATTGCCGTAGTAGTGCTGGAACTCTTCCAGTCGCCAGCCGTTGGCGCCGATCGTCTCGTACCAGTGCCGGAGTGAGTCCTCGCCGGCGAAGTCGTGGATGTAGTTCCAGCCCCCGCTGGGATGCTGCGCCTCGATCAGCGCGAGCCCGCTGCGTTCGGCCGCGCGATAGAACTGCTCGTCGCCGGTGGCGTGGTAGGCGTCGAGGAAGGCGTGCGCCACCGTCGGCGTGCCGGGCGGCTGGATCCAGCACATGCTGCGCTTGGCTTCCATCTCGCCCCAGGTGAGGCTCAGGTCTGGCAGGTAGGCCCACACGTAGCCGCCACGGAAGGAGACCTGCTCGTCCATGTGGGCGGCGGCGCGCTTCATGGCGTCCAGCACGCTGGCACGCAGGGTCTGCGGAGCCGCGGGGGCGTTCGCCTGGGCGGCTTGCTGGGCCTGGCCGGGGAGGGCCGCGAGGGCGGCCGGCGACAGGAGGGAGAGCATGAAGGTCCGACGTTGCATGTGTCTTGCCTCGTATGGGTGAAGACCGTCGGGGTACTGCAGATGTTGTTGTTATCGCTGCGGGCCACGATAGCACTGGCCTCCTGCTTCAGGAAGGCCGGCCGGGCAAGATGCGCATTCCAATCAAGTGGCCGCGATCAGGGCTCGCCGCGCAGCGAGTCGTCCCGCAAGGAGTCATCCAACTGCACGCGCAGGAAGGCCAGCGCGTCGCGCAGCATGCCCGGCGTGATGGTGTGGCCGGCCGGGTATTCCTTGGCACCGAGCTTGACGCAGCGCTCGGCGAAGAAGCCGACGGCCGTCGCCGATTCGAGCAGCGGTACGACATCGTCATCGGTGCCGTGCTGGATGAACAGGCTCATGTTGCGCATCGCTTCGCGTGAGGTGGCGAGCGGCAGCAGGCTGGGCAGCAGGCGGCCGGCAATCGACACCGCCGCGCGCAGGTGTTGCGGGGCGCTGAAGGCCATGGCCAGCGCCATCGCGCCGCCCTGGCTGAAGCCGAACAGATAGGTCTGACGCGGATCGGTGCTCAGTGCCATGTGCGCATCGTTGATCGCCTGGGTCAGGAATACGCGGCTGGCTTCCACTTCGTCCACGTCGAAGATCGAGTTGCCTTGCGCGTCCTCGGTGCGTTCGTACCAGCGGTAGTAACCCGGCGCCATCTCGTGCGGTGCGCGGATGCTGAGGATCATGAAGCGCGCATCGAAATGCGGGGCCAGGGCGAACAGGTCGTCTTCGTTGGCGCCCTTGCCGTGCAGCAGCACGAGCAGCGGCGGCTTGTGCGTGACCGGCAGGGTCGGGCGGCGGAGCTGATAATGGAAATTCATTGGGGGCGTGAGGAGCAAGGGGCGTCACATCCTCGCACGGATTCGCGCGCCCTGGCGGTGGCCTGCCCTCAGGTCAACAACTGCACGCCCCACAGCGTCAGCATGCCGGCCGCGATGGTAGCCAGCACATTGCGGGACAGCAGCGCGACGAGGATCGCGGCCAGTGCCGCCCACAGGCGCGGATTGTCCGCGTTGATGGCCAGTTCGCCGCTGCGCATGAGCACCTCCGGCGCGATCAGCGCCGCCAGCACGGCCGGCGGCACGTAGCGCAGCAGGGCCTGGAAGCGCGGTCCGCTGGGCAGCCAGCGCCCGCCCGCGATGAAGGACAGGCGGATCAGGAAAGTGACCAGGCCGCAGGCGGCCATGCTCAGCAGCAGGGTCGTGGTGCTCATGCGGCCTCCCGCTTGTCGAAGCGGCGCAGCAGCACACCGGCACCCATGCCACAGGCGGCGGCAAGCAGGATCCACAGCTTGTGCGGCAGGCCGAAGGCCAACAAGGCCACACCGGCAGCGACCAGGGCGCCCAGCAGTTCGCTGCGGCGCTGGATGGACAGTACCAGCAAGGCGATGAAGGTCAGGGCGATCGAGAAATCCAGGCCCCAGCCGGTCGGGATGGCCGCGCCCAGCACTACCCCGCCCAGCGTGGAGAGCTGCCAGCCCGCCCACAGCGTGAATCCGGTGCCGAACAGGAACCAGTGGCGCTGCGGCGTCGCCGGGCCGTCGCGGAAGCGCGGCATGGCCGCCACGAAGGCCTCGTCGGTCAGCAGATAGGCCAGCAGCAGCTTCCAGCGCCAGGGCAGGGCCTTGAGGTAGCCCGCGATGGTCGCGCTGTAAAGCGCATGGCGCAGGTTCACCACGCCTACCGTGGTGGTGATCACGGCTGGCGGCGTGGTTGCGCCCCACAGTTGCGCGAACACCACCTGCGAGGAGCCGCCGAAGATCAGCGAGGAACTGAGTACCACGGCCCAGCCTGGCAGGCCGGCTGCCAGGCCCAGCACCCCGAAGATGAGTCCGAAGGGGATGACCCCCAGCAGCAAGGGCGCTTCGGCGCGTGCGCCGGCGAGGAATTCGGCCCGGGCGTCGGGGCCGGTGGTCAAGGTCGTCATGAATAAGAGGTCAGGCGGAGCAGCGCAGCATTCTGCCGGGAGCGGGAAGCAGGATTATCTGGTTTTGTGGATAGTCCGGATGCCAGTTTGCAGTTGTTGTAAGTCAAGGTCGCTGATCCTGCTTGAATTAGTCTGACAGCCCGCGCGCGCTTGTACGCGCCTCCTCCTGGTTCCCCGGCCCGCCTCCGGGCTGTTTCGATGCCCCTGCCGCTCCTGTCCCCCGATATCGCGCTTGCCATGGTGGCCCAGGCGACCTGCGGCATTCTGCTGTGCGACCGGCAGCAAGTGGTCTATGCCAACGCCGCGGCCTGCGAACTCCTGGGTTTGACGACCCACCCCGACGGTGCGCCGCTGGCCCTGGATAGCATCATGACCGTGGGCTCGTTGCAGCATTTCGAGGCGCAGCGCCAGCGCGTGCAGGCTGGCGAGGCACGCGCACTGTCCGCCTGTTTGGTGGCAGTCCACGCCGAAGGCTGCGTCGTCGAACTGGATGCGCAACTGAGCTGCGTAGACGTGGGCGGGGTGGCGCACCTGATGGTCGTGCTGCGCAGCGTGGCCAACCAGGCCGGGGCGAGCCAGGCGCTGAACCGGCTTGCCTTCCACGACAGCCTCACCGGCCTGCCCAACCGCGCGCTGTTCCTCGACCGCCTCAATCAGGCGCTGCGCTGGAGCAAGCGCCACCGCAGCACCTTCGCACTGCTGTGCGTGGATCTCGACGGTTTCAAGGACATCAACGACAGCTTCGGCCACGACCTGGGCGACGCCACGCTGCGCGAAGTCGCCGACCTGCTGCGCAACATTGTGCGCGAGACTGACACCGTGGCCCGCCTCGGCGGCGACGAGTTCGCCCTCATCCTGCACGAGGTCGATGGCTGCAACACTGGCCTGGTGGTGGCCGAACACATCCACCAGGCGCTCAGCGGCGGCCTGCGCGTGGGTGATGCACGGCTGGCGCTGGGCGCCAGCATCGGCATCGCGGCTTGGCCCGAGCACGGCAGCGACATGCATGCCCTGATGGTGGCCGCCGATGCCGCCATGTACGACGCCAAGCGGCAACGCAAGGGCACCTCGCGCTACACGCGCGAGATCGCCAGCGTGTCCTCGGGCCTGTCGCCCCTGATGCTGAACTGGACGCGTGACCTCGAATGCGGCGTGGCCGCCATCGACGCCGAGCACCGCGGCCTGCTCGACGGCATCAACCGTATGGTCGCCGCCTTCTCGTCGGCGGAAGACATCGCCACCATCCAGGCCTTGCTGGACCATTTCATCCAACTCGCCGGCACGCATTTCCGCAACGAGGAGGCCAGCATGCATGTGCTGGCCAAAGAGGCGCGCGAACACCACCTGCGCGACCACCATGACGCTCTTTCCGAGCTCAAGCGTCTGTACGCCGCGATCGAGGTCTCGGGCGTGTCGCAGACCCTGCAGTTCGTGACCGACTGGCTGCACGACCACATCCGCCACAACGACCGCCAACTGTGCAACGCCTTGCTGCAGGCAGGGGTGGCCTGAAGCGGGCTTGGCAAAGCTGGTAGGTCAGACTAAAATCCATGCCTCACGCGTGGGGGGGTAGCTCAGCTGGGAGAGCGTCGCGTTCGCAATGCGAAGGTCGGGAGTTCGATCCTCCTCCTCTCCACCACCCGTTTCCAAACCCAAGCCTGCGCGCTTGGGTTTTTTGTTTTCAGCGCCAGTCGCGTGTGCTGGCGGCACGGCCAGGCAATAATTCCTGTGACAAGTCACTGTTTCGCCTAGGATTTATTGCTGCAAGCCCTTATTGTTCGTCCTTTGTCGCAAGTCCGAGTCTTTCCATGCCCAGCATTGCCACCACTTTTCCCGAACGCTTCGACGTCATCGTCGTCGGCGGCGGTCATGCCGGCACCGAAGCGGCGCTGGCGGCGGCGCGTACCGGCGTGAAGACACTGCTGCTCACCCACAACATCGAGACCCTGGGGCAGATGAGCTGTAACCCCTCGATCGGCGGCATCGGCAAGGGGCACCTGGTCAAGGAAGTGGATGCACTGGGTGGCGCCATGGCGGAGGCCACCGATGAAGGCGGCATCCAGTTCCGTACGCTGAACTCCAGCAAGGGCCCCGCGGTGCGTGCGACGCGCGCGCAGGCGGACCGCATTCTGTACAAGGCGGCAATCCGTCGTCGTCTGGAGAACCAGCCGAACCTGACGCTGTTCCAGCAGGCGGTCGACGACATCCTTCTCGAAGGCGAGCGCGTGGCGGGCGTGGTCACGCAGACCGGCATCTGCTTCCGCGGCCAGACCGTGGTGCTGACGGCCGGCACCTTCCTCAATGGCCTGGTGCACATCGGCCTGCAGAACCACTCGGCCGGCCGCGCGGGTGACCCCCCGGCGATCACGCTGTCGCAGCGTCTGCGCGAGATGAACCTCCCGGTCGGTCGTCTCAAAACCGGCACGCCGCCGCGAATAGACGGAAAAACGATTGACTTCTCGGTGATGCAGGAGCAGCCCGGCGACGATCCCGAGCCGGTGTTCAGCTTCCTCGGCTCGCGCGACCAGCATCCGAAGCAACTGCCCTGCTGGATCACCCATACCAACACCCGGACGCACGACATCATCCGCGCCAACCTCGACCGCTCGCCGATGTACTGCGGCGTCATCGAAGGCGTGGGCCCGCGCTACTGCCCGTCGATCGAAGACAAGATCCACCGCTTCGCCGACAAGGACAGCCACAACATCTTCCTCGAACCGGAAGGGCTGACCACGCACGAGTTCTACCCGAACGGCATTTCGACCTCGTTGCCCTTTGATGTACAGCTGGCCATCGTGCATTCGATCCGCGGCATGGAGAACGCGCACATCCTGCGCCCCGGCTACGCCATCGAGTACGACTACTTCGACCCGCGCAACCTGAAGAGCTCGCTGGAGACCAAGACCATCGCCGGCCTGTTCTTTGCCGGGCAGATCAACGGCACCACCGGCTATGAAGAAGCCGCCGCGCAAGGCCTGCTGGCCGGCGCGAATGCCGCGCTTCAGGCACAGGGCAAGGACGCCTGGTGTCCGCGCCGCGACGAGGCCTATCTGGGCGTGCTGGTCGACGACCTCATCACGCGTGGTGTGTCCGAGCCCTATCGCATGTTCACCTCGCGTGCCGAATACCGTCTGCAGCTGCGCGAGGACAATGCTGATCTGCGCCTGACCGAGCATGGCCGTCGCCTGGGTCTGGTCGACGACCGCCGCTGGGACGCCTTCTGCCGCAAGCGGGACGCCATCGAGCGCGAGGTTGAGCGCCTCAAGACCGTGTGGGCGCGCCCGCAACAGCTCACGGGTGAGGAGATGCAGCGCGTCTTCGGCCAGACGCTGGAGCGCGAATACAACTACTTCAACCTGCTGCGCCGGCCCAACGTGGGCTATGCCGATCTCATGTCGCTGACCGGTGCGCCGGAAGATGCGCTGAGCGATCCCCAGGTCGTCGAACAGGTCGAGATCTCGTCCAAGTACCAGGGCTACATCGACCGCCAGCAGGACGAAGTGGCGCGCGCCGCCACGCAGGAGAACACCCGCCTGCCGGCCGACTTCGACTACACCGAGATCCGTGGCCTGTCGAAGGAAGTGCAGCAGAAGCTCAACCTGCACAAACCCGAAACCATCGGCCAGGCCTCGCGCATCCAGGGCCTGACGCCGGCCGCCATCGGCATTCTGTTGATCTGGTTGAAGCGGCGTGAGCTGCTGGCCAAGGCAGACAACCAGGCGGCATGAGCACGCCCTTCAGCCTGCGGCTGATGCGGGTGGGGGATCATCCGCGCCTGCTCGCGCTGATGCAGGCCACGCCGGGCGTGGTCGTGCGCGATGCGGATGGGCTTGAGGCCACGACACGTTACCTCGTGCGTAATCCCGGCCTGAGCTTCGTGGCCGAGGTGGCCGGTGAAATCGTGGGCTGTCTGATGGCCGGCCATGATGGCCGCCGCGGCTACCTGCAACATCTGCTGGTGCTACCCGCGCAGCGCGGCCGGGGCATTGCGCGTGCGCTGGTCGAGGCCTGTCTCGCGGCGCTGGCGCGCGAAGGCATCGCCAAGTCGCACTGCGACGTGCTGGTGACGAATGCCGATGCGCAAGCCTTCTGGGCCCACCTGGGCTGGCAGGCACGTACCGACATCCAGCGTTTCTCGGTCGTCTTCGCCGGGGGAGAGAACGCATGAGCTACACGGTCTACGGCGACATCCAGTCCGGCAACTGTTTCAAGATCCGCCTCGTGCTGGACCAGTTGAGCCTGGCCTACCGCTGGCAGCACGTCGACATCCTGAAGCAGGAAACCCACACGCCAGACTTCCTGCGCAAGAACCCCAACGGCAAGATCCCGGTGCTGGAACTGCCGGACGGGACGTGTCTGTTCGAGTCCGGCGCGATCCTGCATTACTTGGCTGAAGGCTCGCCGCTGCTGCCCACGGATCGCCTGCTGCGCGCGCAGGTGCTGCAGTGGATGTTCTTCGAGCAGTACAGTCACGAGCCCTTTATCGCTACTGCGCGCTACATCGTGCGCTACCTCGGTCGTCCGCCCGAAAAAGCGCAGGCTTTGCAGGACAGGATGCCGGGTGGGTATCGCGCGCTGGACGTGATGGAGCAGCACTTGGTCACGCGCGCCTTCTTCGTCGGCGAGACCTATTCCATCGCGGATATCGCGCTGTACGCCTACACCCACGTGGCGCACCAGGGCGACTTCGATCTCGCGCCCTACCCGGCGATCCAGGCCTGGCTGTCGCGGGTGGCGGCGCAGCCGGGCTATCGCGGCATGGATGAAGCGGGCTGAGCCGGTAAAATGCCGCTCCTTGCCGACCGTGAGCCTGGAAACCGATCTTGAACGCCGCCCAACGCCTCGACACCCATCTTGCTGCCCTGGGCCTCGCCCTGGATGCGGAGACGCGCGCGCGCCTGCTGGCCTATGTCGGGCTCATCCTCAAGTGGAACAAGGTCTACAACTTGACGGCCATCCGCGACGAGGCGCAGGCCATCGACCTGCACATTGCGGATTCGCTGACCCTGTTGCCCCATGTGACCGTGGATCGTCTGGCCGACATCGGCGCCGGTGCCGGGCTGCCCGGCATCGTGCTGGCGATCTGCCGGCCTGAGCTGGAGGTGCATCTGGTCGATACGGTCGACAAGAAGTGCGTGTTCATGCGTCAGGCTGCCGGCTCATTGGGGCTGAAGAACGTGACCGTGCACCATGCGCGGGTCGAGAAACTGGACCTGCCGCCGTTCCCGGCGATCAGCTCGCGGGCCTTCGCCGAACTTGCCGATTTCGTGAACTGGACCGGGCATCTGCTGGCTGACGGGGGTCACTGGCTGGCCATGAAAGGCGTGTATCCTTCCGACGAGATCGCGCGGCTGCCCGCCGGGGTAAGGGTGGCCGAATCCATCCCGCTGGCTGTGCCGGGGCTGGACGCCGAGCGACATCTGATCATTCTCCAGAAAACTGACGCCTAGAGGCTGAGATGGCCCGCATATTCGCCGTTGCCAACCAGAAAGGTGGGGTTGGCAAGACCACCACCACCGTCAATCTCGCTGCCGCGCTGGCCGCCCACGGCCAACGCGTGCTGCTCGTCGACCTCGACCCGCAGGGCAATGCCACCATGGGCTCGGGGGTGGACAAGCGCACCGTGCCCTCCACCGTCTACCAGGTGCTGGTGGGGCTGAAGCCGCTGAAGGAGTCGCGTGCGCGTGCCGAGGAGGCCGGCTACGACGTGCTGGCCGCCAATCGCGAGCTGGCCGGGGCCGAGGTGGAACTGGTCGAGATCGAGAACCGCGAGAAGCGCCTCAAGGACGAACTGGCCACGGTGGATGCCGAGTACGACTTCGTGCTGATCGACTGCCCACCCTCGCTGTCGATGCTCACGCTCAACGGTCTGTGCTCGGCGCATGGTGTGATCATCCCGATGCAGTGCGAATACTTCGCGCTGGAAGGCTTGTCCGACCTGGTGAACACCATCAAGCAGGTGCACGCCAAGCTCAACCGCGACCTCAAGATCATCGGCCTGCTGCGGGTCATGTTCGACACCCGCAGCACGCTGAGCCAGCAGGTCTCGGCGCAGCTCGAACAGCACTTCGGCGACAAGGTGTTCAAGGCGGTCATCCCGCGTAACGTGCGCCTCGCCGAGGCGCCCAGCCACGGCTTGCCCGGCGTGGTGTTCGACAAGGCCGCCAAGGGCTCCCAGGCTTACCTGCAATTCGCCGCCGAGATGATCGAGCGGATCAAGACGATTTAAGCACCATGAACCCACCCAAGATCAAGAAAGGCCTCGGTCGTGGCCTCGAAGCCCTGCTGGGCGGCGACACCCTGCCGTCGGACAACGCCGGCAACCTGACGACGCTGCCGGTCGGTGAGCTGCAGCCCGGCAAGTACCAGCCGCGTACGCGCATGGATGCCGGTTCGCTGGAGGAACTGGCGGCCTCGATCAAGGCGCAGGGCCTGATGCAGCCGATCACGGTGCGGCCCATCGGTGGCGGACGCCACGAGATCATCGCGGGCGAGCGCCGCTGGCGCGCGGCGCAGATCGCCGAGCTGACCGAGGTGCCGGTGATCATCCGGGAGATTCCGGACGAAGCTGCGCTGGCCATGTCGCTGATCGAGAACATCCAGCGCGAGGATCTGAATCCACTGGAAGAGGCGCTGGGCATCCAGCGCCTGATTGACGAATTCGGCATGACGCACCAGCAGGCGGCCGATGCGCTGGGCCGCTCGCGCCCGGCCACCTCCAACCTGCTGCGCCTGCTGCAACTGCAGGATTCGGTGCGCGAGATGCTGATGGTCGGCGACATCGAGATGGGTCATGCCCGTGCCTTGCTGGCGCTGGCGCCGGCCGAGCAGATCCTGGTGGCCAACCAGGTGGTCGCCAAGCGCCTGTCTGTGCGCGACACTGAAAAGCTGGTCAACAGCCGCCTGAACCCCAAGGATGCAAAGACGGCCAAGCGTGCCGAGGCCAGCACCGACCTGCTGCGCCTGGAAGAAGACCTGTCCGACAAGCTCGGCGCGACCGTGAAGATCAAGGCCAACAAGAAGGGGGCCGGCGCCATCACCATCGACTTCGCCAGCCTCGACCAGCTCGACGGCCTGCTTGCCCGCCTCAAGTAGGGCGGAACGCGCAGCGGTTCCGCCGCATGACGCCTGAGCTCTTCAACCTCCTCGCCACTCTGCCCACGCCCGGCGAGGAGGAACACTTCCAGATCCTGTTCGAATCGCCGGCGCTGCGCATTGAGCGCATCGTCTCCGACGGGCATTCAAGTCCGCTCGACTTCTGGTACGACCAGCCGCATGACGAATGGGTCATGCTGGTGCAGGGTGGAGCCGTGCTGGGTTTCGAGGACGGCGAACAGACCCTGGCACCGGGCGACAGCCTGTTGATCCCGGCGCATTGCCGTCACCGCGTGGCAGGCACGGCGCCACGCACCGTGTGGCTGACCGTGCATGTCCTGTCGTCTACAGGAAAGGCTTGAGCGTTTCCCAACTCAGCTTGATCAGCAAGGTCACGGCGAGCAGCAGGAATAGGCGGCGAATCCACTGGTTGCCGCCCCTCATCGCCAGGTGTGAGCCGAGGATCGAGCCGCAGATCGCGGCGATGCCCAGCGGCACCGCAAGGCGGTAATCCACCAGGCCAGCGGGAATCAGGAACACCAGCGTGGCGGCATTGGTCCCGGTGTTCACCACCTTGGCGCAGGCGGTGGCGCGCAGGAAGTCGAAGTGGAAGAAGCGCACGAACAGGAACAGCAGGAAGCTCCCCGTTCCCGGCCCGATGAAACCGTCATAGAAGCCCAGGGCCATGCCCAGCGCGGCGCCCTTGTAGAGATCGGCGCGCGTCGGTTGGCGGCTGGTGTCCTGGGCGCCGAACTGCGGCTTGAACCAGGTGTAGATCAGCATGATCGTGATGACCACGATGATCACCGGGCGCATCCACTGCGTGGGCATCAGCTCCAGCATGCGCACGCCGGTGTAGGAGCCGGCGAAAGCAGTCAGCGCGGTAGGCAGGATCAGACGCCAGGGCAGATCCATCTTGGCCGCGTACTGGCGCACCGACATCATGTGCCCCATGACCGAGGAGAACTTGTCCACGCCCATGATCTGCGCCGGCGAGAAGCTGGTCAGCGTGCTGTACAGCGCGGGGATGCCGATGAGGCCGCCGCCGCCGACCGCCGCGTTGATCGCGCCAGCGATGAAGGAGATCGGGAGAAGGACCAGCAGTTCGTGGGACATGCGACTTGTACGATGAAAGAGGCTTTGTTGTCAGACGTTTACGGCTTCGTCTGAACGGTTTGTCAAGCTACCATACGAGCACGCCTCGCGGCATGCGTCGAGGCGGAATCGCCACCAGGTTTCATCTTTTCACGCTTGCATCGCGGGCGCGGCCCTTGGCATACTCGCCGCATGTCTTCGCTCGCCATCCTGTTCTCCGGTCGCCTCCTGTCCCTGCGCCGACGCCGCCTTGCATTGGCCGCGCCGTCGTGTCACGGGTGATCGAAACCGCAGCGAATTTGACTGAAGGATTCCGAGTACCAAGGCCGCGGCAAACCCGTGGCCTTTTTGTTTTTTCCCGCCGTTTTCATTACCGCAACACCTCGCTTCCAGGAGCCCTGCAATGAACAACCCGCTTGCCGACAGCCAATCGCTGATGTGGATCACCCCTCGGCCCGAACTCGTCTTCGCCTCCGGCGAAGGTTCGTGGCTGACCGACCACAATGGCAAGCGATACCTGGACTTCGTGCAGGGCTGGGCAGTGAACTGCCTGGGCCACTGCCCGCCGCAGATCAGCCGCGCGCTGGCCGAGCAGTCGGCCAAGCTGCTGAACCCCAGCCCGGCCTTCTACAACGCACCGGCGATGAAGCTCGCGCGCATGCTGACGGACCACTCCGATTTCGATCGCGTGTTCTTCGCCAACTCCGGCGCCGAAGCCAACGAGGGCGCCATCAAGCTCGCGCGCAAATGGGGCAAGAAGAACAAGAACGGCGCCTACGAGATCATCACCATGGTCAACAGCTTCCATGGCCGCACGCTGGCCACCATGTCGGCCTCCGGCAAGCCGGGTTGGGACACGATCTACGCCCCGCAGGTGCCGGGCTTCCCCAAGGCCACGATCAACGATCTCGACTCGGTCGCCGCCCTGATCACCGACAAGACGGTGGCGGTGATGTTGGAGCCGGTGCAGGGCGAGGGTGGCGTGATCCCGGCCAGCGTGGAATTCATGCAGGGCCTGCGCAAGCTGACGCAGGACAAGGGCATCCTGCTGATCGTCGACGAGGTGCAGACCGGCTATGGCCGCACCGGCAAGCTCTTCGGCTACCAGCATAGCGGCGTCAAGCCGGACATCATGACCTTGGGCAAGGGCATCGGTGGCGGCGTGCCGTTGTCAGCGCTGCTGGCGCGCGAAGAGATCTGCGTGTTCGAAGCCGGCGACCAGGGCGGCACCTACAACGGCAATCCGCTGATGACGGCGGTCGGTATCGCGGTGCTGGAGACCTTGCTGGCCGAGGGCTTCATGGCCGAGGTGGCGGCCAAGGGCGAGTACCTGTCGCACAAGCTGCTGGCGCTGTCGGAAGAGTTCAAGCTCGGCGGCGAGCGCGGTGTGGGCATGCTGCGCGCGCTGGTGCTGGCGGACGAGCGCGGTCCGGCCATCGTCGATGCCGGTCGCGACCTGAACCCGGTGGGTGTGCTGCTCAACTCGCCGCGCCCCAACCTGCTGCGCTTCATGCCCGCGCTGACCACCACGCGTGAAGAGATCGACCAGATGATCGAGATGCTCAAGGGTCTGCTGCGCAAGTAAGCCTGGTTTGCCAGAGAGACGAGGGGGCCGCTTGCGGCCCCCTCGTCGTTTCAATCAGCGCATCACGCCGATGATCACGCTGCCGGCGATACCCCACAGCACCAGTCCGGTCGCGCGCTCGATGCGACCGGCATGGCGCAGCAGGCGCTGCGTGAGCCAGGGCTGACGGCACAGCGCGGCGACGCCGAGGTCCCACAGCAGCACCACGCCGAACATCCAGGCGCCATAGAAGGCCTGCAGTGCGGGCGGGGGCGAGGACTTGCCGAGCAGGGCGTACAGGCTGGCGTAGAACAGCGAATTCTTCGGGTTCAGGATGCCGCACAGGAAGCCGGTCAGCAGGGCGCGCCCGCGGGCGGCGGGCAGGGCCGCTGGTGCCTCCGCGTCAGGTGGTGTCGCCTGGCCACTGTGCCGCAGGCACAACCAGCCGAGCCAGGCCAGATACAGTGCGCCGGCGACACTGATCCAGCGGAACAGGTCGGCGTTCTGTTGCAAGAGCCCGACACCGGTGATGGCGAGCAGGATGTAGGCGCCATTGGCCAGGGCGATGCCCAGGCAGACCGCGGCGGCGAGGCGGAAACCGCGTAGCAGTGCGCTACGCAGGATCAGGAAGAAATCCGGCCCGGGGCTCAGCAGGGCAAGGAAGTGGGCCAGGGCGACGAGGGCGAACTGGGCGGGATCGAAGGGCATGCGCGGCTCCGTGAAGCTGGGAGCGCAGCATCCCGCGGGTGGTGGCGGCCTGTATTGAACAAAAGTGCGCCGCGCCCTCGTTCAGCGGCGGCCCAGGTACTCCAGCGGCGTGGCCGCCACGCGTTGCTTGAAGACGCGCTGGAAATGGCTCTGGTCGGCGAAGCCGAGCCGCAGGGCCACCTCGGCCAGCGGCAGGCCGGCCCGCAGCAAGGGCTTGGCGTGGTGGACGCGGCGATCGAGCTGCCAGGCGTGCGGCGTCATGCCCATGGCATCGCGGAAGGCGCGCAGCAGATGGGCCCGGCTGAGCCCGGCGACTTGCGCGATGGTGGCCAGCGGGAGTGTTTCGTGACAGTGCGCATCCAGCAGTTCGAGCGCACGTTTCAAGGCTGTGCCCTGCAGGCGTGGCCAGGCGGATGGGGAGGGCGGCGGCTGCGCGTGGTCCGCGACATGCAGCAGGCTGTCGATCAGCCTCGCCTCGGCGCCGGCCACATCCTCGCCTCGGCGCAAGGCGTCATCGGCCTCGCGCAGCCGCAGGAAGCAATCGGCCGCATCCGTCACCCACGGTGCCGCTAGGGCATTGTCCGCGCGTCCGCTTTCGGCCAGCACCGTCCTCACCCAGGTGGGGTCAAGGTAGAGCATGCGGTAGGACCAGTGCCCGTCAGGCAGCGGATTGCAGGCATGCACCATGCCCGCCGGGATGCTGATGACATGACCTCGGTGGAGCGCCTGGCTGCGGCCTTCCAGACGGGAGACGCTGTGGCCGCCGTCGATCAGGCCCAGCGACAGCGCATCGTGAGTGTGATCGGCGTAGCAGGCCTGGCTGTCACGCGCGCGGCGGCTCTCGACGAAGGGCAAGGCCGGGTGGCGCCAGAAGTCGGGGCGGGCGTGAGGGAGGGAGTGGGCGGCAGGGTGACGCATGAATCCCGTTATCATCCGCCCATGTCCGAGCAGAATCCACCCTCCGGCTGGGCCGCGCGCCTCGCCAACCCCTACCTGCTGCTGACCCTGACCGTATTGTTCTGGTCCGGCAACTGGGTCGTCGGGCGCGGCTTCCGTGGCGATGTGCCGCCGGTGGCGCTGGCCTTCTGGCGCTGGGTCATCGCGTTTGCCTGCGTGCTGCCCTTCGCCTGGCCGCATCGCGCGCAATGTCTGCCGGCGCTGCGCGCGCACTGGCGCATCCTCGTGCTGCTCGGGCTGCTGGGCATCACCGGCTACAACACCCTGGCCTACCTCGGGCTGCAGTTCACCACGGCCACCAACGGGGTGCTGCTCAATTCCTTCATCCCTATTGTGATCATCGGCCTGTCGGTGGCCTTCTTCGGCAAGCGCCTGACGGGGCATGAGCTGCTGGGCGTGGGCGTGTCGCTGGCCGGCGTCGTGGTGATCGTGGCGCATGGCGAACTGGCGCGGCTGGCGGCGCTGAGCTTCAACCCGGGCGACCTGTGGATCATGGTGTCGGTGTTCGTGTGGGCCGGGTACACGGTGTTGCTGCGTTTCCGCCCGGCGGGCCTGCATCCCATGGCCCTGCTGTTGCTGCTCACCGGCATCGGCATCCTGGGTCTGACGCCCTTCTATGTCTGGGAGCTGGCGCAAGGGCGGGTCATCCACGCCAGCCCGGCGGCCCTGGCGGGCATTGCCTACACCGGCATCTTCCCGGCCTTCCTCGGCTACGTGTTCTGGAACCGTGCGGTGGCGCAGGTCGGCGGCGCGGTCTCGGGCCTGTTCATCCACCTGATGCCGGTGGCTACCCCCTTGCTGTCGGCGCTGTTCCTGGGCGAGGCGCCGCAGGCCTATCACTTCCTGGGCATGGCCTTGATCATTGGCGGCATCTTTACCGCCTCGCGCAGCGCGGGCTGAGGCGACACCAGGTTTTACGTTTGCACGGGCATGTCCTGACTCGATTCTGCTGCGCCCCTGCCGCTATCCAAGGCAAAACAAGCCAGGGGGCGCCGGGACATGCGGGAGTTTCATCGGCTCAAGCCAGAGCAGATTCAGCTCGGCGAAGCCTTGCGCTGGGACGTTTTCGATCGTGCCGGCAACCTGCTGCTGCGCAAAGGTTACGTGGTACGCGACCCGGACCAGGCGGAGGAGTTGCTGGAGCGCGGCATGTATGTCGACGCGGCCGAGTTCCGTGCCAGCCAGGAAGGGCGTCCGCCGCCTTACGACCCGTTCTACATCATGGAGTCGGTGCAGGCGCACCTGGCCTACCTGCTTGAAGCCTTGCCGCAGGACGGCAGCCTGCAACAGGACATGACGACGCAGGCGCGTGCTGTGATGCTGCTCGCTGCGCGCAGCCCCGACATGGCGCTGGCCGCGATGCAACTGGTCGAGCAGCGCAACTACCCGATCGCGCACAGCTTCTTCACCGCCGTGCTGGCCGATATGGTGGCGCGTCGTGCCGGCTGGGACGAAGCGCGGCGCCTGAGTCTCGTGTGCGCCGGGCTGAGCATGAACGTAGGCATGCTCAAGCTGCAACTGGCCCTGCGCAACCAGCGTGATCCCTTGAGCCAGGTGCAGCGCAAGACCATCGACGAGCATCCGATGGCGGGCGCCAAGCTGCTGATCGGTTGCGGCGTGCAGGATGACGAATGGCTGCGCGCGGTACTGGAGCATCACGAGAAGCCGGACGGCTCGGGTTACCCGCGCAAGGTGAAGAACCCCAGCGAGGTGGCGCTGCTGCTGCATGCCTGCGATGTGTTCACGGCCAAGCTGAGCCCGCGCACCTACCGCCGCCCGGTGGCCGGCAGCGAGGCCACGCGCCAGGTCTTTGTGGGCATGAACGGCGACAAGGGCAATCCCTTTGGCGCATTGCTGGTCAAGGAGGTCGGCATCTATCCGCCGGGCACCATCGTCAAGCTCGCCAACGGTGAGATCGGTACCGTGTTCAAGCGTGGCGCCAGTGCCAAGACCCCCGTGGTCATGAGCCTCATCAATGCCAAGGGGCAGCCCTGCGTGGAGCCGATCCGGCGCAGCACGGACGACCCGCAGTGGCAGATCGTGAGCGTGATCGCGCAGGACAAGGCCCTGGTAGGCCTGAACTTCGAGCGCCTGTGGCGCCACGACGAGCGTCCGTGAGGGGCGCCGGCTAGACTGAGAACAGCGCGCCCCGCGCGAGGAAGGAAAGGCGGACCTCATGCGCGAGTTCCATAAACTGCAAGCGAGCCAGATCGCCCTCGGCGAAGCCCTGAGGTGGGATGTGTTCGATCGCGGCGGCACGCTGCTGCTGCGCAAGGGCTATGTGGTGGCGCTGGACGACCAGGTGGAGCAACTGGTCGAGCGCGGCATGTACGTCGATTCCATCGAGTACCAGGCCTCACTGGAAGGCCGCGAGCCGCCCTACGATCCCTTCCACATCATCGCCTCGGTGCAGGCCAACCTCGCCCTGCTGCTCGACGAGTTGCCGGTCGATGGCAGCCTGGAGGGGCTGCTGGGCGAGCAGGCCGAGCGTATCTCCTGGCTCGCCGAGCGCAGCCCCGACACCGCGCTGGCCGCCATGCAGTTGAGCGAGCAACGCAACTACCCGGCGGCGCATGCCTTCTTTACTGCGGTGATGGCCGACATCATTGCCCAGCAGGCAGGGTGGGACGAGGACCGTCGCTTCAGCCTGCTGTGCGCAGCGCTGAGCATGAACGTGGGCATGCACGAGTTGCAGCAGCAATTGCGCAACCACCGTGGTGGCATGAGCCCCGAGCAACGCAGCCTCATTGATGATCATCCTGTCGCGGGTGCGCGCATGTTGATGGAATGCGGAGTGACGGACCGTGAATGGCTGCGCGCGGTGCTGGAGCACCATGAACGCAGCGACGGTACCGGCTACCCGCGCAAGGTGTCGGCACTGGGCGAACTGTCGCAACTGATCCAGGTCTGCGACATGTTCACCGCCATGCTCGCCCCGCGTGGCTACCGCCCGCAGCTCAACGGCAGCGAGGCGGCGCGCCAGGTCTTCGTGGCCAGCGGCGGGGGCAAGAGCAACCCCTTCGGTGCGCTGCTGGTCAAGGAGACGGGTCTCTACCCACCGGGCACCCAGGTCAAGCTCGCCAATGGCGATGTGGGCGTCGTCTTCCAGCGTGGCGCGGGCGCCAAGACGCCGATCGCGATGACGCTCATCAACGCCAAGGGCCTGCGCTGCGCCGACCCGATCCGGCGCGATACGGCCGACCCGGCCTACCAGATCGTGGGCGTGATCCCGGCCGAGAAGTCCATGGTCAGCGTGCAACTGGAGAAGATCTGGCGCTATCGTGCCTGAGGCGATTCAGCGCGCGGCGGTGACCGCGATCTCCACCCGCCAGCCCGGCCGGGCGAGGCCGGCGACCTTCACGCAGGCGCGCGCCGGCGCTGTGCCGGGCGGCAGCCAGGCGTCCCACACCGCGTTCATCGCGGCGTAGTCATTCATGTCCGTGAGGTAGATCGTGGCCATCAGAAGGCGCGCCTTGCTGCTACCCGCACGCGCCAGCGTGGCCTCCAGCAGCGCCAGCAGGCTGGTGGTCTGGTGGGTGATGTCGCCGTCCTCGCTGGCGGGGACTTCGACCGCGAAGACCTGGCCGTTGTGGATGACCGCGTCGCTGTAGCGCGCGCTCACGCCCAGGCGCTGGATGTCGTCGTGCAGGCTGTCGTTCATGGCAGGGCCCGGTCGAGTTGGCGCAGGAAGCGTTCGCCGTCCTGGAAGCCGATCACCCGCAGGGCGCGCTGCTCGGCTCCCTGGGGCGTGAAGAAGAGGATGCCGGGCGGGCCATAGAGCCCGAAGCGGCGCAGCAGCTCGCGGTCTTCCGGCGTGTTGGCGGTCACGTCGGCCTGCAGCAGGGTGAAGCGCTGCAGGCGTGCGACGACGGCCGGATCGCGGAAGGTGCTGTGTTCCATCTCGCGGCAGGAGACACACCAGTCGGCATAGAAGTCGAGGATCACCGGCTTGCTGCTGGCTGCGATGCGCGCGTCCAGCTCGGCGCTGCTGCGGATGCGCTCGAAGCGCGCCGGCTCGCCCGCCACCGCGCCGGTGAAGGGGGCCAGCGGGCGCAGCGGGTCATGGCCGCCGGCCAGCCCGCCGGCCAGCACGGCTGCGCCGGCGAGCAGGCACAGCACGCCCAGCGCCTTGCCCAGGCGTTGATGACGGTGGGCGCGCGGCGGCAGCGCATCGAGCGCGCGCAGCATCACCCCGCTGGCCACCAGCAGTGCGGCCCAGGCCAGCATGCCGGCGAGCGGCGGCAGCACCGGCGCCACCAGCCAGATCGCGGTACCTAGCAGAATCACCCCGAAGCTGCGCTTGACGCCCTCCATCCACGGGCCCGGCTTGGGCAGCCAGTGGCGCGAGGCCACCCCCACCAGCAGCACCGGCACGCCCATGCCCAGCGCCATGCTGAACAGGGCCAGTCCGCCGATCGCCGCATCGCCGCTCTGCGCGATGTAGAGCAGCGCACCGGCCAGCGGTGCTGCCATGCAGGGGCCCACGATCAGCGCCGACAGCGCACCCATCAGGGCCAGGCGCCACAGCGAACCGCCGGGGCGGGTGACCAGGGTAGACAGGCGCGACTGCAGCGCGCTGGGCAGTTGCAACTCGAAGGCGCCGAACATGGCCAGGGCCAGGATCACGAAGACCAGGGCGAAGGCGCCCAGCACCCACACGTTCTGCAGCGCGGTCGACAACAGCGTGCCGGACAGGCCGGCGCCCACGCCCGCCGCAGTGTAGGTGACGGCCATGCCCATGACATAGGCGGTGCACAGGGCCGCGGCGCGGCCGCGCGAGATGCCTTCGCCATGCCCGACGATGATGCCGGAGAGGATGGGCAGCATCGGCAGCACGCAGGGCGTGAAGCTCATCAGCAGGCCCAGGCCGAGGAAGGACAGGGCGATCCAGGCGAGGTTGCCGTCGCGCAGCAGGCCGGCGAACTGGCTGCCGTCGCTGGCGTTGTCCTCGGCGCGCCCGGCGTCCTCGGCCGGGCGATCCATCTGCGGGCTCGCGTCCTGGCCCGGCGTGCTGCTGGCCGGGCGCTTGCCCAGCAGGCCGGCGAGCAGTCCGCCGCCGCCGGTGGTGTCGCCCACCGTGGCGCCGACGGCGACACTCAGCACCTGCTCGTCGGGCGGGTAGCACACCCCCAGGTCGGCACAGCCCTGCGAGCTGACGGCCAGGCTCAGCGCATCGGCCGGCGCGGCGCTGAGTGGCAGATGGATCTCGATCTCGTCGCGGAAGACGGTCTGCTTGCCGAAGAACGCATCCTCATGCGCTTCGCCAGTCGGGAAGGCGGGCTGGCCCAGGCTGACGCCAGGCGTGTCGCTGCGGAAGGCGAACTTGGCCTGGTACAGGTAGTAGCCCGGCGCGATGCGGTAGCGCACCACCAGGGTCTGTGCGTCGGGGCGGCTGAGGGAGAGGCGGAAGGCCTCGCGCGGCGGCAGGGGCTCGTTGGCCAGCGTGGGCAGGGGGGCGAGCAGGCTGCACAGCAGGAGCAGCGGCGCCAGCATTTGGCGCAGCCAGGGCAGGTTGAGTGTCGATGGCATGCAGTTGGAGGCACCCGACAGGCGCCAGTTCAATCCTTGTTGTTGACTTCCTGTTCGACCCAGCCGAGGTAGGCGGGCAGGCCATGGCTGACCGGCAGCGCGATGATCTCCGGCACTTCGTACGGGTGCAGGCTGCGGATTGCCTCTTCCAGCATGCCGTAGCGCGCGGCGGTGGTCTTGATCAGCAGGGGCACCTCGGTGGCGTCTTCCACGCCGCCCTCCCAGCCGTAGATCGACTGGCAGGGGGCGAGGATGTTGACACAGGCGGCGAGCCGATGTTCCACCACCTGGCGTGCGAGCTTGCGCGCCACCTCCAGGTCGGGGGTGTTGGTGAGGACCAGCAGGACGGTTTCAGGGCGCATCGGGGCTCTCCACGGATGACTGCCCGCATTGTGCCGGCGCGGCGCCGCGCCGGACAAGCCGCGCCCACGTCGTGGGGCGGCGGTCAGGGTGCGTCGGGCGCGTGGCGCGGCAGGTTCAGGGTGAAGCAGGTGCCCTGGCCCGGCTCGGAGCTGACCTGGATGCGCCCGCCCAGCAGCTTGGTGACGATGCCATACACGATGTTGAGGCCCAGGCCGGAGCCGCCATGGCCCAGGCGGGTGGTGAAGAAGGGGTCGAAGATGTGGCCGATGTGCTCGGGGGGGATGCCACGCCCATCGTCGTGCACGCTGATCTCGACCTGCTCTCCCGCCTGCGGGCGCACCGTCACCCGTACGCAGCCGGGCTGGTCTTCGCTGAGGCCATGGAAGAAGGCATTCTGGATCAGGTTGGTGAGCACCTGGCCGAGCGGGCCGGGGTAGCTGTCGAGCGCGATCTCCTCGCCCAACTCCAGCTCCAGTTGCCAGCGTGGGTTGCGCAGGCTGGGGCGCAGGGTGTCGCAGACGTCGCGCACCAGTTCGTTGAGACCACAGGGGCGGCGTCGTTCCGAGGTCTGGTCGATGGCCACCTGCTTGAAGCTGCGGATCAGTTCGCGCGCGCGCCACAGCGAATTTTCGAGCAGGCTGCCGGCCTGGCCGGTGTCATCGAGGAATTCCTCCAGCGTCGAGCGGCGCAGGCGATCGGCCTGCACCTCGGCGCGCAGGCCACGCAGCTTGTCGTTGAGGGTGGAGGTGATCAGCACTGCGTTGCCGATCGGCGTGTTCAACTCGTGTGCCACGCCGGCCACCAGTGAGCCCAGCGAGGCCAGCTTCTCGGCATGCACCAGTTCCTCCTGCGCGCGCTGCAGGGTGGCGACCGTCTCCGACAGGCGCTGGCTGCGCTCCTGCACGTGCACCTCCATGCGCGCGTTGAGCTCGCGCAGCTCGGCTTCGATGCGCAGGCGCTCGGTGATGTCGACGAAGGCCGCGATGATGCAGGGGCGGTTGTCATACTCGACGAGCTGGGCGTCGATCAGGTAGGAGCGGATCTCGCCGCTGCGCATGCGGAAGCGCGCCTGGAAGTCGGGCAGGTGCTTCTGGCGGGCCAGTGCCTCGACCCAGTGCGCGCGTTCGGCTTCGCTGATCCATACGCCCAGGGCGGTGGAGGTCTGGCCCAGGGCCTCGCTGCGCGAGTAGCCAGTGGCCTTCTCCCAGGCTGGGTTGACGTCGTAGTAGCTGCCATCCTCCAGCAGGGTCACGCTGATCGCGACCGGGTTCAGCGTAAACAGCGTGGAGAATTTCAGTTGCGAACGCTGCAACTCGCTGACCTGTTGTGCCAGCCGGGCGTTGAGGCGGCGGACCTCGGCCTCGGCGCGCAGGCGCTCGGTGAGGTCGACATTGGCGCTCAGCAGGCACTCCTGGCCAGCATGCTGGATCGTCAGCGCGCTGATCATCATGTCGTGCAGGCCACCTGCGGCGTCGCGCAGGCGGACCATGCTGCTGACGACCGCGCCGTGTCCGGCTGCAATAGTATCGGCCCAGGCCTGGCGCGCGACGGGGTCCGGCCACAAGCCAATCTCCACCCCGGTGAGGCCGATCACCTGATCGCGCTGCAGGCGGAAAGTCTGCAACCACGCATCGTTAACCGTCAGGTGGCGGCCCTCGCTCTGGGTCGCGATGGCAAGCGGCACCGGCACGAGCTGGAACATGCGGGCGAACATGTCATGTGATTGCTGCAGCTCGGCCAGCTTGTCGGCCAGAGCTGCATTGGCCTGGCGCGTGCGCTCCACCTGGCCCAGCAGGGCGCGCCCGATCAGCAGGGCGGCGCTGGTGCTGAGCGGAATGGCGAACAGGTAGGCCATCAGGAAGCCGGTCGGCGTGCTGCGCGTCACGGGCGCGGCATACAGTTGCTGGTGCAGGGTCGCCAGCACGCACAGCCAGAGCAGGCTTAGTGCGGCCATCACGATGACCTGGCGGCGCGGCAGGACGAAGCAGCCCACCACCAGCAGCGCGGGGATCACGACCCCGGCGGCGGAGTGCACGCCGGCGGCCCAGCTGCACTGGATCAGCACGCTCAGCAGCAGGCCCCACAGCACCACGGTCACCGCGCGCTGCTGATGGTGTCGCAGGTAATACAGGCCCAGCGCGCTGTAGCACAGTTCGCAGAAGAACAAGGGGGTGCGCCACAGGAAGGCCGGGTTGCCGCTGAGGAAGGCGGCCAGCATGGTCAGGGTGAGTGCCAGCGCGATCGTGAACAGCAGCGTGATGCGCACCAGGCCTTGCCCGCGGTCGTCGAGCAACCAGGCAATCGGGTCCTGCGGCGACGTGGCGGTTGGCTGGGTCATTCCCGGACGGCGAAGGCTATGTCTTTAGTGTTATCGGCGCCGGCCGGTGCCGGCTGAAGCGCAGCGCTCGGGTTCAGCGCAGCAGGCGTCGGCGCATCAGGGCGCGGGCGAGCACCAGGCCGGCGGCGGCATAGCCCAGCAACACGCCCACGTGCAGCAGAAAGCCGGGCACCGGGCCGCCCAGCAGCGTGGGGCGCAGCAACTCGACCGCATGCACCAGCGGCAGCCAGGCGGTGGCCTGGCGCACGATCTCGGGCAATTGTTCGGTGGGGAAGAACACGCCGCCGAGCATGGCCATGGGGCTCACGAACAGGGTGAAGTAGTACATGAAGAAGTCGTAGCCGGGCGCCAGTGCGGTGGCGATCATGGCCAGGCAGGCGAAAGCGAAGCCGATCAGCAGGATCAACGGGATCGCCAGCAGCGCCTGCGGCAGGCTGGTCAGGCCGAAGGCGGTGATCACCAGCACGATGGCGGTGCCCGAGAAACAGGACTTGGTGGCGGCCCAGGCCAGCTCGCCCAGCATCACGTCGTCCAGCGACACCGGTGCATTCATGATCGCCTCCCAGGTCTTCTGCTGGTGCATGCGCGCGAAGCCAGAGTACAGCGTCTCGAAGGTGGCGCCGTTCATGGTCGAGAAGGCCACCGTGCCGGTGGCAAGGAAGGCCACGTAGGGCACGCCGGCAACCTCACCCAGCAAGGCGCCCAGACCCAGGCCCAGGCCGGCGAGGTAGATCAGCGGATCGGCCAGGTTGCCCAGCAGCGAGGGCACGGCCAGGCGGCTCCACACCTTGAGGTTGCGTCGCCACACGGCGAGCGCGCGGCGCGGGGCGAGGTCAAAGGGGACGAACCATTCCATGGCGGCGCTCAGGCAGGGCGAAGCTGCCATGATGACGCAGCCGGCGGCGCAGTCAATCGAGGGCACTCCGGATCAGGCGCCAGGCGATGCTGACCGGGCGGGGCAGCAGGATGTCCGCACTGTCCGCGCGCAGGGCCTGTTTCGACACCCAGCGCGCCTCCTCGATCTCGTCCGGTTGCAGCACGATCTCGCCGCCCGCGTAGTCGGCGTGGAAGGCCAGCATCAGCGAGTGCGGGAAGGGCCAGCTCTGGCTGCTGAACCAGCGCAGGTTCGTCACCCGCAGGCCGACCTCTTCCATGACTTCGCGGTGCACGCAGTCCTCGGCGCTCTCGCCGGCATCCACGAAGCCAGCCAGCGCGCTGAAAACGCCGGACTTGAAGTGAGGCGAGCGCGCCAGCAGCACTTCATCGCCGCGGTGGATCAGCACCATGATGGCCGGCGACAGGCGCGGGAAGCTCAGCAGACCGCAGGCCGGGCAGCGTCGCGCCGGTTCGTGCGCCTGCATCTCGGTGGGGCTGCCGCAGGCGCCGCAGAAGCGGTGCTGGCGGTCCCAGGTGTGGAGCAGCTTGGCGCGGGTCGCGAGTCGATAGAGCGGCTCCGGCAGGGTGTCGTGCGCCAGGCGCAGGCTGAGGGCTGACAGGTCTTCCGGCAGCGGCGTGCCGGCTGGCCATTGACGGGTGAGGCAGGCCTGCCCCTCCCATTCCGCGATGTGCAGGGTCGTGGTCCCGGGTAGGCCCGCCAGGGCCGTTGCGGGTGGCAGCTTGCCGGCTTGGTCCACGATCAGGTCTTCGTCGATGAAGCCGAGGCACAGGCCAGTGGCGTCGAGGGCGGCGGGAGCGAACAGCAGTTTCATGCGGACATCCAGGTGTGGAGCGCGGCCACGATTTCGTCGACCACCGGCGCCCAGTCGCCGGGCGTGGTCTGGCGGAAGTGACGCAGGGTCGGGTACCAGGGGTTGGCGCCATCCTGCAGGCGCCAGCGCCAGTCGGCGGCGACGGGCAGCAGCACCCAGGTCGGACGGCCCAGCGCACCGGCCAGATGCGCGACGGCGGTATCCACGGTGATGATCAGATCGAGCGTGTGCATGACGGCGGCCGTTTCGCCGAAGTCCGTCAGCAGATCGAGCAGCGGCACCATGCCACGCTGGCATTGGGCGGCCAGTTCCTGCATGCCCGGTTCTCCGAGTTGCAGCGAGACGGCCAGCGAGGCGGGGCGGCGGGCCAGCAGGTCGAGCAACTGAGCGATGGGCAGCGAGCGCAGGATGTTGATGGCATTGCCGGCGCTGCCGGCCCACGCGAAACCGATACGGCGCTTGCCGCCGGCCCAGGCGTCGAGCTGGCCGGCCCAGTGCGCGATGCGTGCCGGATCGGCCTGCAGGTAGGGCAGGGCGGGGGGCGGCGGTACGCCGGCGCTGCCCAACAAAAGCGGGAGCGACAGCAGCGGCGTCCACAGGTCGTAGTCGGTCGCGTGGGGTTCCTGCGTGACGACACGGTTGACGCCGGGGGCGCCTGCGGCCAGCGTGGCCAGCGTGCTCGGCGCCCACAGGACGACTTCGCCGGCGCCGTGCGTCTTCAGCTCGGCGGCATAGCGGATGAACTGGATCAGGTCGCCGAAGCCCTGTTCGCGCACCAGCAGCAGGCGGCGCCCGGCCAGCGGCTCGCCGCGCCATTGGCGCTCGCCCGGCAGGGTGAAGCGCACCTGGTCGTGGGCCACGAGGCGCGGGTCGTAGCGGGTTTCATACAGTGGCCAGGCCTCGGCGAAACGCCCCTGGCCAAGCAGTGCGAGCGCCAGGTTGGCCTCGCTGCGCGGCTCGCCGGGGGCGAGGCGCAAGGCCTCGCGGTAGCAGGCCTCGGCGGCCTCGGGCCGGCCCAGCCACAGCTCCGCGTTGCCGCGGTATTGCCAGGCCATCACGGCGCCAGGCTCGGCGGCGCACCAGGCGCGGGCGGTGGCCAGTGCCTCGTCGATGCGCGCGCTGCCGAACAGCGCATTCAACTGGGTGGAATACTGGGTGGCACTCATGCGCCAAGGATACGGCATGCCGCCCTGGCGCGTGCTGCTGCGCGGCGCGTCACCCCGGTTCGGTGACCGCGCTTTCCTGATTGGCGGGCGTCGCCGCGCGTGCCGGTGCCGTGTCGTGACTCTCGCGGAGCGGCTGCGTCTTCTTGTCCGCCTTCTTCTCGGCGGGTTTGTGCTCCACCAGCCCCAGCCTGTGCTGCAACCAGTCGAACGAGAGATACAGCGACGGCGTGATGTACAGCGTGATGAGCTGCGACAGGATCAGGCCGCCGACGATGGCCACCCCCATCGGTTGACGCAGTTCGGCGCCCGCGCCCAGGCCCAGCGCGATCGGCAGCGCCCCCATGATGGCCGCCAGGGTGGTCATCATGATCGGGCGGAAGCGCAGGCGGGCGGCGGCCTGGATCGCCGCGTGCGGCGCTAGGTGTTCCTTGCGCTGCGCCTCCAGGGCGAAGTCGATCATCATGATCGCGTTCTTCTTCACGATGCCGATCAGCAGCAGGATGCCCACCATCGCAATGAAGGTCAGCTCCAGCCCCACGATCTGCAGCGACAGCAGCGCCCCCACGGCGGCCGAGGGAATGCCGGCGAGGATGGTGATCGGGTGCACCCAACTCTCGTACAGCACGCCCAGCACCACATAGATGACCGCGATGGCGAGCAGGATCAGCCACAACTGGCTGGTCTGCGACTCCTGGTACACCGCGGCGTCGCCGATGAACTCGCCGAACACGTTGGAGGGCATGTCGAGTCCGCTGCGGATGCGCCGCACCTCCTCGATGGCCTGCGACAGGGTCACGCCCGGCGCGAGGTTGAAGGACAGGGTGACCGCACCGGCCTGCCCCTGGTGATTGACCGAGTTGTTGACGGCGGCGCGCTCGATGCGCGCGAAGGCGGTGACCGGCACCAACTGGCCGTTCTTGGAGCGCACGCGCAGGAACTCCAGGCCGCTCTCGTCGGCGCGGTACGCGTCGGCCCATTGCAGGATCACCGGGAAGTTGTCCTGCGCTGCGTAGATGGTGGCCACCTGGCGTTCGCCGAAGGAGGCGTTGAGCACGTTGCGCAGACTCTGCATGTCCACGCCCAGGGCCAGGGCCTGGTCGCGGTCGATGATCAGCTTGGCCTGCACCGCGCGCCGCTCGGCGTTGGAGTTGATGTCCTTGAGCAGGGGTGACTCGCGCAGAGCGCGCTGCATGCGCTCGGCCTGCTGCGCGGCCAGATCGTAGTCGACAGATTGCAGCGAATATTGGTAGCGCGCATTCGCATTGACCCCGCCGATACGCAGGTTCTGGATTGCCGAGAAGGAAATCTGCCCACCAGCGATGTCGCCGGTGTCGCGGCGCAGACTTTCCAGCACCTGCTTCATGTCGCCACGCTCACCCTTGGGCTTGAGTGTGATGAAGATGAAGCCGCGGTTGCCGGTGCTGTTCATGTTGGCAACCACGTCCTGCACGGCCGGGTTGCGCCGGATGCGATCCTCGTACTTCAGCACCAGCTCGCGCGTGGCCTGCCAGGACATGTCCTGTGCCGGCGTCACCGGCGCGCGCACCTGGCTGATGTCTTCGTCGGGGAAGAAGCCCTTGGGCATGGCCAGGTACAGCCACACGGTCCCGACACAGGTGGCCAGGGCCAGCAGCAACATCAGGGCACGGCGGTGAAGGGTCCACGCGAGGCTGTGGGTGTAGATGTTCAGCACGGCGTCGAAGCCGCGTTCGAACAAGGCGCCCAGGAAACCCGGTTTGTGCTGGGCGTGATGTGGATCGTGCTTGATGAAACGGGCCGACAGCATCGGGATGATGGTCAGCGCAGCTACGGCGGAGACGGCGATGGACAGCGAGACGACAACGGCGAACTCGTGGAACATCAGACCGATGACACCCGGCATGAAGAAGATCGGGATGAACACCGCGATCAGCGAGACCGAGATCGAGATCACCGTGAAGCCCACTTCGCGCACGCCGCGTACCGCGGCGGGAAAGGGTTTCACCCCTGCTTCGATATGCCGGACGATGTTCTCCAGCACCACGATGGCATCGTCCACCACCAGGCCGATGGCGATGGTCAGCCCCATCAGCGAGATGTTGTTGAGGCTGTAGCCGGCCCACAGCATGATGCCGAAGGTGCCCAGCAGCGAGGCCGGCAGCGACACCGAGGGAATCAGCGTGGCGGACAGCCGGCGCAGGAACATCAGGATCACCAGCAGCACCAGGCCCACGGTCAGCAGCATGGTGAGGTTCACATCATGGATCGACTCGCGGATCGACAGCGAACGGTCGTTGAGGATGTTGATGTCGACCGAGGCCGGCAGTTGCGCCTTGAGCCTGGGGATGGCCGCGCGCACCGCGTCGACCACCGCCACCGTGTTGGCATTGGGCTGGCGCAGCACCTGCAGGTTGATGCCGCGCTTGCCGTTGACCCAGCTCGCGCTCTTGATGTTCTCCACGCTGTCGATGACTTCGGCCACTTCATTCAGGCGCACCGGCTGGCCGTTCTTGATCGCCACGATGAGGCGGGCAAAGTCCGCCGCGTCGTTGAGCTGGTCGTTGGCGGTGATCATCAGGGTCTGGCGCTGGCCTTCCAGCGTGCCCATCGGCGTGTTGGCGTTGGCCGCGCCGAGTGCGGTGGACAGCTCGCCGATCGAGATGTCGCGTGCCGCCAGCTTGGCCGGGTCGACCGTGATGCGAACGGCATAGCGCTTCTGGCCGTTGATGGTGACCTGGGCTACGCCGTCCAGTGTCGACAGCGTGGGCGAGATCAGGTTGTCGGCGTAGTCGTTGAGCTGGTCCAGCGACAGCGAGGGCGAGTCCAGCGTGATGAACAGGATCGGGTCGTCCGCCGGGTTGACCTTGCGGTAGCTCGGTGGATTCGTCATGTCTTCCGGCAGTTGGCGCTGCGCGCGCATGATGGCTGCCTGCACGTCCACCGAGGCGGCGTCGATGTCGCGCGAGGGCAGGAACTCCAGCGTCAGGTTGGTGCTGCCCTGGGTGGATGACGAAGTCATCATCTTGAGGCCGGAGATCGTCGAGAACTGACGTTCCAGCACGGTGGCCACCGAGGAGGCCATGGTCTCGGGGCTGGCCCCGGCCAGGTTGGCGCTGACCTGGATGATGGGCTGATTGAAGGACGGCAGCGCGGAGATGGGGAGTTTGAACCAGGCAGCGACGCCGCCGATCATCACGGCCAGCCACAACAAGGTGGTGGCGACCGGGCGGTGGATGCTCAGTTCGGCGATCTTCATTGCGCGGCCGCCTGGGTCTTCTTGTCCTGGGCGCCGCCGTCGCGCTTGCGTCCGCCCGCCGGTTTGTCGGCGGCCTCCGCCACCTTGGCCCCAGGGCGCAGGTTCTGGCCGCCTTCCAGCACCACCTTGAGCCCGGGCTCGATGCCCTTGAGCACCGCCTTCTGGTCGACGATGCGCAGCAGCTCGACCGGCCGGGCCTCGACCGTGGCATCGTCCTTCACGATGTAGACCAGACGGCCGTCAGGACCGTTGATGACGGCTTGCGCCGGCAGCACCGTCGCCTTGTCGATGACGCCTGCCGCGACTTTGACCGTGACGTACTGACCCGGCCACACCAGGCGCGCGCTGTTGTCCATGCGCGCCTTGAGCAGGATGGTGCCGGAGTTGCGGTCCACGCTGCTGTCGATGAAGCTCACTTCGCCCTGGATCTCGCGCTGCTCGTCGAGTGTGGCGGTCACTTTCACCGGGCCCTTGCGCTGCGCCGCCAGCAGCGCCTGCAGATTGTTCTCGGGCAGCGTGAAGGTCACCCCGATCGGGTGCATGCGGGTGATGCGCACCAGCGCAGTCTGCGTCGAGCTGGCGTTGACCAGGGCGCCAGGGCGCACATCCACACGCCCGGCGCGACCGTCGAAGGGCGCCGAAATGCGGCTGTAGGACAGGCTTACCTTGGCCTGGTCCAGTGCCGCCTTGGCCTGCACCAACTGCGCCTCGGCCACTTCCACCTTGTTCTTCTGGGTATCCAGCGCGGAGGAGGAGACGAAGCTCTGGTTGGAAAGCTCCTGGGTGCGATTCAGGTCGCGCCGCGCCACCGACAGGGCGGCTTCCGCGCCGGCTACCGCGGCGGCGGCCTTTTCCACGTTGGCCACGTCTTCGCGGTCGTCCAGCGTGAACAGCAGTTGCCCGCGGCGCACTTCGCTGCCTTCGCGCACCAGCACCTCGCGGATCGTGCCGTTCTTCTGTGGCCGCAGGTCCACCTCGTCCAGCGACAGCACGCTGCCCTGGGCCTCTAGCATCAGCGGCACCGTCTCGCTGCGGGTTTGCGTGGTGGTGACGTTCTGTGGCCGCCCGCTGCGGGTGTCACCGGTCCGGGGTGCAGCCGGGGCAGTTCCCTCCGCCTTGTTCGTGAGAGGCAGCGTGTCTTCTTGGGGTTTGCAGGCAAGCAAAGCAAACCCTGCACACAGCAGGGCCGCGAGGGGGCGGTAGTGCATGTATCCCGCGAGGGCGTTGTCCGCGCTCGCGCCTTGGCCAGGGAGGTTTGAACGGCAGTTGGATGCCGGGCCCGCATCATGGTTCATCGCTTTACCGCTGCCAAGCGCAAAATTGTTCTCAGTTGCAAACACATGCGCGAATCGGCGAACAGGTTTGCTCACGGGCATTGCGATTGATACTGTATATTTACTCAGTCATCGACGGCCGGGATAAAACAAATCGGCTGTTGCACTGCGCAAGGCACGGCGCTCCGGATGCTTTCCGTTGCAAGCTCTGTGCCATAATTCCCACGACCATTTTGCGAGGTTTTTCATGGACGACAACAAGGCCAAGGCGCTTGCTGCAGCGCTTTCGCAGATCGAGAAACAGTTCGGCAAGGGCTCCATCATGCGGATGGGCGACGGCAAGCTGGAGGAGAACATCCAGGCCGTATCGACCGGCTCCCTGGGGCTGGATATCGCGCTGGGCATCGGCGGCCTGCCGCGCGGCCGCGTCGTCGAGATCTACGGACCGGAGTCCTCCGGCAAGACCACGCTGACCCTGCAAGTCATCGCCGAGATGCAGAAGATCGGGGGCACGGCCGCTTTTATCGACGCTGAGCATGCACTGGACGTGAGCTACGCCGGCAAGCTGGGCGTCAAGGTCGAGGATCTGCTGATCTCCCAGCCGGACACCGGCGAGCAGGCGCTGGAGATCGCCGACATGCTGGTGCGCTCCGGCGGCGTCGACATCCTGGTGATCGACTCGGTTGCCGCACTGACGCCCAAGGCCGAAATCGAAGGCGAGATGGGCGACCAGTTGCCCGGCCTGCAGGCCCGCCTGATGAGCCAGGCGCTGCGCAAGCTCACCGCCAACATCAAGCGCACCAATACGCTGGTCATCTTCATCAACCAGATCCGCATGAAGATCGGCGTGATGTTCGGCAATCCCGAAACCACGACGGGCGGCAACGCGCTGAAGTTCTACGCCTCGGTGCGCCTGGACATCCGCCGCACTGGCACGATCAAGAAGGGCGAGGAAGTCATTGGCTCCGAGACCAAGGTCAAGGTCGTCAAGAACAAGGTCGCGCCGCCGTTCAAGGAAGCCCACTTCGACATCCTCTACGGCGAAGGCATTTCGCGCGAAGGTGAGATCGTCGACATGGGCGTCGATCACAAGTTCGTCGACAAGTCGGGGGCCTGGTATGCCTACCAGGGTGAGAAGATCGGCCAGGGCAAGGACAATGCGCGCGAATTCCTGCGCGAACACCCCGAGACTGCGCGCGAGATCGAGAACAAGATTCGCGAAGCCGTGGGTGTGGCCGCCATGGGAGTCGTGGCGGCCGAATAAGCCGTGATGAAGAAAGCGCCGGCCGCTTCGCTCAAATCGCAGGCCCTGCGAATGCTTGCCACGCGCGAGCATTCGCAGCATGAGCTGCGACGCAAGCTCAAGGCGAAGGCGGCGGAAGGCGAGGATGTGGAGGCGGTCGTGCAGCGCATGGTGGAAACCGGGCTGCAGTCGGATGAGCGTTTTGCCGAGAGCTTCGTGCGTGCGCGTGGCGAGCGTTTCGGCAGCGGACGCATCCGGCGCGAGCTGGCCGAGCGTGGCGTCAGCGCCGAGCTGGCCGGCGAGGCGCTGGCCGGTCTGGCAGGAGATGAATTGAGTCGTGCGCGTGGCGTGTGGGCGAAAAAGTTCACGCAGGCGCCGCAGGACGCGAAAGAATGGGCGAAGCAGGCACGCTTCCTGCAGTCGCGTGGTTTTTCGTCGGAAGTGATACGCAGGATTTTGAAAGAACCGTTCGATGAGTCTGCTTAGGGTGTCCGGCCTGCGCAAACGCTACAAAGCGCGCACGGTGGTCAAGGATGTGTCGTTCCAGGTCGGCAGCGGCGAGGTGGTCGGCCTGCTGGGGCCCAATGGCGCCGGCAAGACCACCTGCTTCTACATGATCGTCGGCCTGGTCCGCGCCGATGGCGGCAGCGTGCAACTGGACGCCACCGAGCTTGGGCACCTGCCGATCCACAAGCGTGCGCGCATGGGCTTGTCCTACCTGCCGCAAGAGAACTCGGTGTTCCGCAAGCTCACCGTGGCGGAGAACATCCTGGCCGTGCTGGAGCTGCAGAAGCTGCCCAAGGCGGTGATGCAGGAGCGCCTGGACGAGCTGCTCGATGAGCTGAACATCGGCCACCTGCGCGACACCCAGGCGATTGCGCTGTCGGGCGGCGAGCGTCGCCGCTGCGAGATCGCCCGTGCGCTCGCCACCCAACCCAAGCTGATCCTGCTCGATGAGCCCTTTGCCGGCGTCGACCCGATTGCCGTGCTGGAAATCCAGAAGATCATCAACTTCCTCAAACAGCGCGGTATCGGCGTGCTGATCACCGATCACAACGTGCGCGAGACGCTCGGCATCTGCGACCATGCCTTCATCATCAATGCCGGTGAGGTGCTGGCCGGTGGCAAGCCGAACGAGATTGTGCACAATGACCAGGTACGCCAGATCTACCTGGGCGAACATTTCCGTCTCTGAGCGCGCCTGGCTGCAACCCTGTCCATGAAGCCTTCCCTCCAGCTCCGCCTCTCGCAACAACTCGCGCTGACCCCTCAGCTGCAACAGTCCATCAAGCTGTTGCAGCTCTCCACGCTGGAGCTGAACCAGGAAATCGAGCGCATGCTGCTCGACAACCCGATGCTGGAGCGTGATGGGGCGGAGGATGAGGCGGGCGAAGTCGTGGCCGCCCCCGAGGTGACGACGACGGCGGAAGCCACCGAGGCGGACTACGCCTCGGCCGAACGCAAGGCCAACGGGGAGGAGGATTTTGAGCCGCCCTCCACGGTCGAGATGCCGGACACCATCAACGAGGCCTACGACTCGGCCTCCGACGACGACCTGGGCGAAGCCGCCGAATGGCGCAGCGAGGCCGGCAGCGGGCGTGGCAACGATGACGACGACGAGTCGGATTTCCAGGAATTCCAGGCCGCCACCACCAGCCTGCATGATCACCTCAGTGCGCAAGTCTCCCTGATGCCCTTGTCGGACCGTGATCGCGCCCTGGTGCGCTTCATGGTCGAAGCACTGGAGGACGATGGCTACCTGCAGCAGAGCTTCGAAGACCTGCTGCCCCTCATTCCCGAGGAGTGGGAGGTGGAGGTGGAAGAGCTGGGGATCGCCCTGCATCACGTGCAGAACCTGGACCCGGCCGGTGTCGGCGCGCGCAACCTGCAGGAATGTCTGACCCTTCAGCTACGCAATCTACCCGTCACGCCCAGCCGCGAGCTGGCGCTGGGCATCGTCGATGGACTCCTTGAGCAACTGGCCGCGCGCGACTTTCAGAAGATCAAGCGCCGCCTGGGCTGCAGCGACGACGCGCTGCGTGCCGCCCAGGAGCTCATCTGCAGTCTCAATCCGCGCCCAGGGGCCCAGTTCGCGGCGCTCGATGCACGCTACATCGTGCCCGACGTGATCGTGAAGAAGTATCGCGGCAACTGGACGGCCAGCCTCAATCCGGAGGCGATGCCGAAGCTCAGGATTCACCGTGTCTATGCCGATATACTCCATAACAACCGTGGTGCCAGTGCTTCGCTGTCCGCGCAGTTGCAGGAGGCGAAGTGGCTGATCAAGAACGTGCAGCAGCGTTTCGACACGATTCTGCGGGTCTCGCAAGCCATCGTCGATCGCCAACGCCAGTTCTTCGACTACGGTGAAGTCGCCATGCGACCACTGACCCTGAGGGAAATCGCGGAAGAACTCGAACTGCACGAATCCACCGTCTCACGCGTGACCACGCAGAAGTACATGGCGACGGCACGCGGCATTTTTGAACTGAAGTACTTCTTCGGCAGTCACGTATCCACCGATACAGGCGGTGCCTGCTCAGCCACGGCGATTCGCGCGCTGATTCGCCAGATGGTGGGCGGGGAGGATCCAAGGAAACCCTTGTCCGACGCCCGTATTGCCGAAGTGTTGGGCCAGCAGGGTATCGTGGTGGCGCGACGGACGATCGCCAAGTACCGTGAGTCGCTGAATATCCCGCCGGTCAGTCAGCGCAAGTCGATCTAACCAGAGGAGTACGGTATGAACCTCAACATCACGGGCCATCATGTCGAAGTGACCGCCGCCTTGCGCGAATACGTCACCAGCAAGCTCGATCGCGTGATCCGCCACTTCGATCACGTCACGGCGACGCATGTCATCCTCTCGGTGGAAAAGCTTCGGCAGAAGGCCGAAGTGACCCTGCATGTGCGGGGCAAGGACATCCATGTCGAATGCGACAATGACGACCTCTACGCGGCTATCGACGCCATGGTGGACAAGCTCGACCGCCAAGTCCTCAAGCACAAGGAAAAGACTGCTGACCATGGCCACGCCGGCATCAAGCAACAGGCGATCGGCTCGTAACACACTGCACACGGCGGTGCTGCACTCGGACATATAATCCTGTCGAACTGCAGCCGGATCTGCCGCCCCGAGGGCGGCAGATCCGCGCCGGCGAATTTCCAGTCGTGGCGGGCGCAGTCGGCCCGATGCCTACCCCAGCATGAACCTGATCTCTCGCATCCTGCCCTCCGCCAACATCCTGGTTGCCTGCACTGCTGGCGACAAGGCGGGTGTATTCCAGCAGGCCGGCGCCTTGTTCGAGGCCAGCCACAGCCTGTCGCGCAAGGTCGTGTTCGACGCCCTCATGCAACGCGAGAAGCTGGGCTCCACCGGGCTGGGCCAGGGCATCGCGATCCCGCACGGCCGCATCAAGGGGCTCAAGGAGGCCGTGGGGGCCTTCGTCCAACTGGCGCTGCCGATCGAATTCGACGCGCCGGACAATAAACCGGTCGATCTCGTGTTCATCATGTTGGTGCCGGAACAGGCCAACGAAAGCCATCTGCAGCTCTTGTCCGAACTGGCGCAGATGTTCAGTGACCGTGCGTTCCGCGAGAGTCTGGCAGACGCGCAGGATGTGGCGACGGTCGCCACTCTCTTCGCCGGATGGGATCCCCATGCGACGCACGAGCATCGCCCAGCTGTTTGAGGCCAACCGGACGGCCCTGCGCCTGCGCCACATCGCAGGCCGGCTCGACAGCTATCTCACCGTCACCGACAACAAGGTGTGGCCGGCTGACCTGGTGGGCCACCTCAACCTGATCCACCCCAATCGCCTGCAAGTCATGGGCGAGGCGGAGTTCGCGTGGGCACGCCGCCAGGCGCGTGACAAGCTGGAGCATCACCTGCTGGGCATCCTTGCGTCATCGCCGCCGGGCGTGATCGTGGCCGACGATTGCGAAGTGCCCGACATCATCCGGCGCAACTGTGAGGACGTGGGCGTGCCCTTGCTGGCCTCGCCACTGGAATCCGCCCGCGTCATCGACGTGCTGCGCGCCTACCTGTCGCGCAAGCTGGCGGAGCGCGTTTCCCTGCATGGCGTGTTCATGGACGTGCTGGGCGTCGGGGTGCTGATCACCGGTGATTCCGGTGCCGGCAAGTCCGAATTAGCGCTGGAACTGATCTCGCGTGGCCATGGCCTGGTGGCAGACGACGTGGTGGAGATCTCGCGCGTCGCTTCCGGCGTGCTGGAGGGGCGCTGCCCCGAAATGCTCAAGGACTTTCTTGAGGTGCGCGGGCTGGGCATTCTCAACATCCGCACTATCTTTGGCGAGACGGCCTGTCGCCGCAAGATGAAGCTCAAGCTGATCGTCCACCTGCAGCGGCGCGGTGCGCGCGACGACGAGCCCTTGCGCCTGCCGCTGGACGACGAGGACCAGGACATCCTGGGCGTGCCGGTGCGCCGCACGGTGCTGCCGGTGGCGGCCGGGCGCAACCTGGCGGTGCTGCTGGAGGCTGCGGTGCGCAACACCATCCTGCAGTTGCGCGGCATCGACTCCACGCAGGAGTTTGTGGAGCGGCAGCGCCTGGCCCTGGATCAGGAAGACCCCTTCGAACACTGAGGACCAGGCACAGCGACAAACAACGAAGCCGCGGAGTACGCGGCTTTGTTGTTTGTCGTCTGAAGTATCGCTTCTCTTACTTGTTCCCGATGTCGAACAGTGCGGCCTCGACGCCGATCTCTTGTGGTGAGTAACCGAAGCCGATGCGCCCGCGTTCGGGCAGCTGACATTCGCTGCGCTTGAGGATCACCTCCAGCCCATGATCGTCGACCAGGTAGGTGCCATTGGTGCTGGTGTCGATCAGCATGTAGGTGCCATTGCGGAACTCGATGCGGGCATGGTGACGCGACGCACGCCGGTCGGCGATGACCAGGTCGTTGCCTTCCTCGCGCCCGGCCAGCATGACCGGGTGGGTCTGCGACACGATGTAACTGGCGCTCTGGTGGCGCAGCATCAGGCGGGTACGCGGGGCGCTGGAGATCGGCGCGACGGAGGGCGGGCCGGCATCGGCCGCGACAACCACATCGCTGAAGTTGGTCTGCGAGCGGCTGAAGAAGGGCGTGTTGTGCTGGCTGGCACGCATGCCCGACACATCTTCGCGTAGCTCATACACGGCCTTGCTGTCCACTGACAGTGCCTGCTGTGTCGTGATCTGGTTGCGGATCGCTTCCGACAGTTGCTCGGCGGCCTCGCTGCTGATCAGGATCTGGTCGCGCCCGGCTGCGGCCAGCAACTGGCCGGCGTAGCCCGTGGTGCTGTCGGCGTCGGTCGGGCCGGCATGCACGCCGATGCGCAGGGCCAGCGAGATGCCGGATACCGGGGGCAACTGGCTGACGCGTTCGCGCATGTCGTTGGCGGCCAGCACGGCGTTGTCGCAACGCGAGAAGCCGACCACCAGGCGCTGGCCTTCGGTGACCAGGGTGTGGCCGGCATAGGCTTCGACCGCGCGTGCGGCGCGTGCGCGGCCACGCTCGATGGCGCGTTCCGCCTCGCGTACGCCCAGCTTCTGGGTTAAGGCCTCGGCGCCGGTCAGTTCGGCGACCAGCACGCAGGTGGCGGCCGGGGGACTCATGGTGTTCAAAGCGGCTCCGACTCAATCAGTACATTGTCTTTATCCCGGCTCATCCAGTGCACCGCGGCGGCCGGTTCGGGTGAAGCACATACCTCTGCTTCATCGAACACAATGTCCCCTTCCTTTAGGGTGGCCTCGCGGGTCAGCCCCTTGTAGTCGAACAGATTGCCATCCGCGAGGTGGCTGGGCACTACGTTCTGAAGGGCAGTGAAGATCGAGCGCAGGCGCTCCGGGTGCGTTGCATCCCACGTCTGCAGCATGGCCTTGATCTGTTTGCGCTGGGCATTCTCCTGCGAGCCGCACAGATTGCAGGGGATGATCGGGTAGGCCATGGCACGCGCGAACTTTTCCAGATCCTTCTCGGCGCAATAAGCCAGCGGGCGGATCACCATGTGCTGGCCGTCGTCGCTGAGCAGCTTCGGGGGCATGCCCTTGAGCTTGCCGCCGAAGAACATGTTCAGGAACATGGTTTCGATGATGTCTTCGCGGTGGTGGCCCAGGGCGATCTTGGTGGCGCCCAGCTCACGCGCGCAGCGGTAGATGATGCCGCGACGCAGGCGCGAGCACAGCGAGCAGGTTGTCTTGCCCTCGGGAATCTTCTCCTTGACGATGGAGTAGGTGTCCTGGGTCTCGATATGGAAGTCGACGCCGATGGATTCGAAGTAGCGTGGCAGCACGTCTTCCGGGAAACCCGGCTGGCGCTGGTCGAGATTCATCGCGATGAGCTTGAAGTCGATCGGCGCGCGGCGCTTCAGTTCGAGCAACAGGCTCAACAGGGAGTAGGAGTCCTTGCCGCCGGAACAGCACACCATGACCACGTCGCCATCCTCGATCATGGAATAGTCGACGATGGCCTGGCCGACCATGCGCAGGAGGTGTTTCTGCAGGCGCTGGGCGTGGCCCGAGAGTTCGGGGCGGGAGAGGCGGGTCGTGTCCACGAGGTGTATGTCCGGTGCGAAGCTGGCGATAGGATTATAGGGCTTGATGCGGCGCACAATCGTGCCCGCCGTCACGCCTGCAAGGTGGCACCTGCAGGGACTCTACGCCGCAGGCGGGCAGCCGCCGCCCGCCAACCGACGCATGGAGTCTCCGCCGCCAGTGGGCGGCGCATGATGCCGTGGATCCGTACGAGTGAGCGTAGAAATCTGTGACGGGTCAGCGCTCGGCCAGGGCCGGCAGTTGCTTGAGCTGCTGGTGCAGGGCGATGCCGTACTTCTCCGACAGACCCAGGCGCAGGCGCAGCGGGAAGCCATCCTCCTTGCGCACCCACAGCTCGAAGCTGCCGCCGTCGGTACTGGGCCGGCGCGTCCAGTGGGTGGCCGCGATCTTGCGCCCGCCGACTTCCACCTGGTCGTCGCGCGGATCCATGACCAGCAGGCGGGTGGACAGTCCGTCGGTGGCGGCGATCGTGACGCTGCCACGCGCGGGCGGTTGGCGGAAGAACACGTAGGCCAGCGAGGCCGCATCGGCTAGGCGATACTGCAATTGCTCGACCTTGCGTTGCTCCTTGCCGCGCCAATAGGTGGCAGTGCGTGCCCGGTAGTCGATCTGGACCGTGACAGGCTCCTTGCTGCCGCGCTTTTCGATGAAACGGCTGGAAGCCGGATAGCCACCGCCGAAGCGACCTTCGCTGCTGCGGCTCAGGCTGGCGCTGGGGACGAGTGTGCGCAGGGCAGTGGAGGCGTTGCCCTGCGCGGTGATCTTGTAGCGCTCGCCGTCGATCGACACTTCGTCCGTGAGCTTGCCGGCTTCTACACTGCCACCAAGCATCGACAGGCTGCCCCTCAGGGCTTTGGTCGTGAGGGAGGCCTGTGCCGGCTCCTGCTTGCTCGTGGTGACCGACAGGCTGTATTCGGCGGTGAAGCGGAGCGCGGCAGCTGAATTGCCGGCTGCGACTGCGCAAGCCGTGGCGCAAACCAAGGCATGCAGACGTAGACGACTGATCATGGCGTGTCGCCGCGGCGTCCCAGGGCGATACCCAGTTGCTTGAGCTTGCGATAGAGGTGGGTGCGTTCGAGGCCGGTCTTGTCGGCCAGGCGCGTGATGTTGCCGTCCTCGAGCTGCAGGTGGTGCTCGAAGTAGATGCGTTCAAAGGTTTCGCGCGCCTCGCGCAGCGGCAGATCCAGTGGCAGGGCGTCGGCCAGATGGTTGCTCTGGCGGGTGAGGGCGGTCACTGCGTCGGCGTCGATTTCCTCATCGAGGGCACTCAGCGCCAGCGAACGGATGGTGGCCTTCAGCTCGGCGATGCCGCCCTGCCAAGTGGTGTTGCGCAGGGCGTTGAGGGCGCCGGTGCTGAGGCTGCGCGGCGGGATGTCACCGCTGTCGGCCAGGTGCAGCACGATCTGTGTGGCCAGCTCCGGGATGTCGTCGCGGATGTCGTTGAGCGAAGGCGGCACCAGTGCGACCTCGAACAGGCGGCGCAGCACGCTGGCGTCCCAGCCCTCGGCCAGCAACTGGTCGGGTAGCACGTCGCAGGCGCACACCAGATGCAGATCGTAGCGTTCGAGGCGCTCCAGGGCGAAGGCCAGATTCTTTTGCTGGGGGCGGGTCAGCGCGCGCAGGTTGTCGGCGTACAGGATGCCGCCCCGTGCAGTCTCCAGCGATTGCAGTTCGAGCGGCACGGTCATGGCACCGAGGTCCAGCCAATGCCCTTCGGCGCGTTGCAGGCTGCGCGCGCACAGTTCGGCGATGGACCCGCGGTTGACGCGCAGCAGCAGGGTACGGCTGCGGCTCATGATCTGGTCGAGGCGCTTCTTGAGGTCGCGCAGCGCGGGTGAGCGGGTGAAGGTGGCGAGCGTGAGGTGGGCGCGGCTCTTGGGTTGCTGCTTGGAGAGGCCGCGCTTGACCGTGGCGAGCAGCTTCTGCAGGGCGATCGGTTTTTCCAGGAAGTCGAGCGCGCCGAAGCGGATGGCTTCCACCGCAGTGTCGATGGTGCCATGGCCGGACATCATGATCACCGGCATGCTCAGCTGGCCGTTGGCGGCCCATTCCTTGAGCAGGGTGACGCCGTCGGTGTCGGGCATCCAGATGTCGAGCAGGACGAGGTCGGGCCGTGCCGCCTGGCGCGCCGCGCGGGCGCTCGCTGCGTTCTCGGCGAGCTGCACGGTGTGGCCCTCGTCGCTGAGGATTTCCGACAACAGCTCGCGAATACCCATTTCGTCGTCAACAACCAGGATCTTCGCCATGGCCGCGAGACTAGCAGACTGTTGGAAAAATGCTAAGGATGTTGCGCCGGATACACATCATCCAGCGTGGGTGATCGCCGGTGGCAGGCGCAGGCGGATCTCGGCGCCGCCGCCAGCGAGGTTGGCGAGGAGGATCTCCCCGCGGTGTTCTTCCACGATCTTCTTCACGATGGCGAGTCCGAGGCCCGAGCCGCGCGTCTTGGTGGTGACATAGGGCTCGAAGGCGCGGTTGAGCATGCCAGGGGGGAAGCCCGGGCCGTTGTCGCGCACTGCCAGTTCGATGCGGCGGCCGTCATGGTGGGTGGTGAGGCTGATATGGGCCGGATCCTGCTCGGCAACCGCGTCCTGCGCGTTCTGCAGCAGGTTATGGATGACCTGGCGCAACTGGCTGGAATCGGCCAGCACCGGCGGCAGGCCCGCGCCCAACTCGGCGTTGATGGTGGCGCGACTGCTCTCGTACAGCACCAGCACTTCGCGGATCAGGGCATTGAGATCGACCGGGCTGAGCGTGGGCGGTGGCAGGCGGGCGTAGTCGCGGAAACTGTTGACCAGGGTCTTCATCGCCTCGACCTGGTTGACGATGGTGTGGATCGAGCGCGACAGCATGGCGCGCTCGCTCTCACCGAGTTGGCTGGCGAGCTTGTGTTCGAGGCGCTCGGCGGCGAGCTGGATCGGTGTCAGCGGGTTCTTGATCTCGTGCGCCAGGCGTCGCGCGACCTCGGCCCAGGCTGCGTTGCGCTGCGCCGAGATGAGCGCCGAGATGTCGTCGAACACCACCACGTAGCCGCCGCCGCCCTGCTCCGGCAGGCGCGCGCCGTGGAGCAGCAGGGTCTGCACGCTGTCGTCCGGGTGGTGGATCTCGATCTGCTCGTGCCAGTCGCCCTCATGCTGCTCAAAGCCGCGCAGTACGGCGTCGCGGAAGACCGTGTGGGCAGGCCATTCGGCCAGGGTGGTCTGCTCGTAGCCCTTGAGTTCGTCGCGCAGGCCGGTCATCGCGCCGCGGTTGGCCGCGCGCAGGTGGCCGTCGGCCGAGAAGGCCAGCACGCCGGCCGACAGATTGGTCAGCACGCCTTCCAGATAGGTCCGTGCCGCATCCACCGCCGCGCGGCTGCGCTCGGCCTGGGCCCGCGCTTCCTGCAACTGGTGGGTCATGCGGTTGAAGCTCTGCGTCAGCACGCCCAGCTCGTCGCGTGCGGGCAGCGCCTGGCGTGGGGTGAAGTCCCCCGCGGCCACGGCCTGGGTGCCCTCGGCCAGGATCAGCAGCGGTGCGGTCAGCGAGCGGGCGAGCAGGAAAGCGAAGGCCATGGCGGCGAACATCGCCAGCAGCAAGGCCAGGGTCAGGGTGACGATGGTGATCCGCTTGAGCCCCTGACGCGCCAGCAGCAGCTCCTGATAGGTGCTGTGCAGCTCCTGAATGGCTTCGGCACTGCGTGCCAGTTCGTCCGGCACCAGTGAGGTCACTTGCAGCAGCAGGGGGTCGGCGCTCAACTGGCGTGTCGGCAGTGGCACCACCACACGCATTACCAGGCGGTTTGCACCATCGCTTTCCACCGCCTTGCTGCCACGCGCCTGGCGGGCTTGGCGCAACTGGCCCGAGGAGGGCACGTCGGGCATCAGGCCGTGGCTCATCTCACCACTGGAGAGCAACACACGGCCCGTGACCGAGAGCAGGGTGATCGAATCCGCCGAGAGCTGCTCGCGGGCCCGTGAGAGTGCGCGCAGGCTGGGCAGTTCGCCGCCCTCGCTGAGCTCCAGCGCCACGTTGTGGCTGCGCTCGGCAAGTTGGTCGAGCAGGGTGTCGAGCGCGGCGCGGCCAAGGCTGAGACCTTCCTGCAGCGCGCTATCGACGCGGTCGTTGTGCCAGGGTTCGATGGACCGCACGGCGAACTGGACCGACACCAGGTAGATGATGCTGCCCGGCACGATGGCCAGGATCAGGAACACGCCCATCAGCTTGAGCTTGAGGCGGGAGCCGAACTGGCGCTGGCGGTACTCGCGCCACAGGCTGCGCAACTGGATTGCGACCAGCACCAGCAGGGCCAGCGCGATGGCGCCGTTGAGCCCCATCAGCAGGCGGTAGTTCTGGGCGAACAAGGTGTTCTGGGTGCCCGCCGAGGCGAGCAGGAACAGCAGGATGGCGCCGAAAGCCGAGATGATCAGGATCAGGCGGCGCATGGCGACAGCCTCAATCGGCGGCGGCGAGGAAGGTCCACTTCACCCAGCCGGTGTTGATGTCGAAGTCGCGGTTGCCGATGCTGGCGACCTGGAAGGGTTTGGGGAGCTGGGCGACGTCCAGTCGCATGCGCAGTGCTGCGCCATAGGATTCACCACGGCGCAGGCGGGCGAGGTCGCTGACCGTCCAGTTGCGCACCGAGAAGATGGCAGCCAGGGCATCTTCGTAGTTGGGGAAGCTGCGGTGCAGGGAGCCCACCGTCACCCGGTACTGGCGTGTCAGGGCGTGGAAGGACAGGCGCATGTCCAGGCTGCGCTGCACCATCACTTCATCCGTCCAATACCAGCGTGGGCGCGTCAGCACGAACTCGATGACGAAGGGGATGCTGACGCCGGCCTCGATCAGGTCTTCCAGGCGCTGGTTGCCCTTCAGGCGGGCACTGGCGTTGACCAGGTACTGGCTGTCGGTCGCGACGATCTCGAAGTACTGCAGCTCGATTGCGCTCTCCTCGGCTCGCGCCGGCGTCTGCCAGCCCAGCCACAGCAGGCAGCACAGGGCGAGCAGGCGGCGCCAGTCAGGCAGGCCGCTTGCGAAGGAGCGCGAAGTAGAAGCCGTCATGCTCGGCATTGGGGAAGAGCTGCTGTTCGAGCTGGCCGTCGGGCAAGGGAAGGCGCTCGCATTCAGCGTGGGCGGCGACAAAGCGCGCGATCTGCAAGCTGTTTTCCTCGGCAAAGACCGAACAAGTGAGATAAAGCATTTTCCCGCCCGGCGCCAGTAGTGGCCATAGGCGGTCCAGGATTTCGCGCTGGGTGCTTGCGAAACTTGCAACATCGCCAGCCTGGCGCAGCCACTTGATGTCCGGGTGGCGGCGCGCGACACCCGATGCCGAACAGGGTACATCGGCCAGGATGCGGTCGAAGGGGCGGTCGTCCCACCATCCGGCCGGCTGGCGGCAATCGGCCGCGCGCACTTCGGCGTGCAGGCCCAGGCGGGCGAGCTGGCCCTCGACGCGGGCGGCACGCTGCGGGTCCAGATCCAGCGCAAGCAGATCCAGGCGTGCGCATTCCAACATATGGGTGGTCTTGCCGCCGGGCGCCGCGCAGGCATCCAGCACGCGCTGGCCGTCCTGCAGATCGAGGAGTGCTGCCGCTTGTTGTGCCCCCCAGTCCTGCACCGACAGCAGGCCTTCGGCGTAGCCAGGCAGGCTGGCGACGGACACCGGCTTTTCCAATTGAAGAGCTGTTGGCCCCAGTGCGTGCGTGGCGATGCCGGCGGCGGTCAGCGCTGCCTGGGCCTGGGCCAGCGAGCTGCGGCGCGGGTTGATGCGCAGGCTCATCGGCGGATGGGTGTTGCCCGCCGCCAGAATCGCCTGCCAGTCCTGCGGGCGCTGCTGGCGCAGCGCCGCGATCCACCAGGCAGGGTGGCGCCACTGTGCCTGCTCGTCACGCGCACAGGCGGCCAGCAGGCTGTCCCATTGGCGCAGGGCATTGCGCAGCACGCCGTTGACGAGCCCCTTGAGGCCGCCGCGGGCGATGCGCGCAGCCGCTTCGACCGCCTGGTCGACCACCGTGTGGGCGGTGTCTGGCCGGTGTTCCAGACGATGCAGGGCGACCCGCAGCAGGCCGTCGATAGTGGGTTCGGTCAGCGGCTGCTGGAGCAATCGGCCCAGCAGACAGTCGGCGCGGCCGTAGTCACGCAGCGTGCCGTACACCATGTCCTGCACCGCGCCGCGGCCGCCGCTGTCCAGTTCGGGATAACGCGCCCACAGGCTGGCCAGGCCGTCATTCAGGGCGCTGCCGGAGCGGACCCAAGCGATGGCCTGGGCGGCGGCTGTGAGCGCCAGGGCTAGCGAATCGGGGGGGAGGGGCGGCAGGGACCGGGCGGCATCGGGGGAGCGGCGGGGGGGGGCCGAGCGGCGCGCTTGATTCATGAACTTCCGTAAGGTGTAGGCGTACAGCGGGGAAAGGCCTTGTACACCTTTGACGAGGGGCACGCAATGCGTTCCCTGCCGGGACAAGGGGGTTGGGCGACAGTATTGTCCATTGTTCTAATACAAAGTGTCCTGAATCTATGCACTGAGCAAGGGCGTTTAAAGGCGAAGCAGGGCGTTTCGGCCCGTTTGAAAAGGCCTGCGCGCAAGGTGTTCTGTGCGTAAGTCGGGGGAGCGGGGGTGGTTTATCGGGCAGGAAAGTTGTCGGCATATTTTACAGATCGCGTTTCAAACAGTGATCAATGACACGGTTTTTCGCTTGTTTTCAGGCTTGGTTCGCAATTTGCTCACGGAAGCCTCGCGCCATTCGACGCGCAGCAGTACCTGCGGAGCCGGCCTACCGGGCCGATGGGCGCGCAGTACAAAAACGAAGTGGAGGAGACACAGATGTTCAAGCAAGCACAGTGGTTCGCGTTCCTGTTCGGGGCGCTCCTTTCCCAGGCCTTGCTGGCCGCCCCCCTGAGCAATGCGGTCGTGACTGGCGGCTATGCCGTGTCCGGCCTGCAATCCGGGCAGAGTGCCGTGATGGTTGGCGGTGATGTCAGCGAGAACAGCAGCCTGATCACCAGTTCACCCGCGGGCCTGATCACCGCGGTGACCGAATCCGACGGCAGTTTCTCCGTGTTGCCGGATGGCTCGCCTTACCAGCTCTACTGGATCCTGGTCGATGAGACGGGCCTGGTGCAGGTCTCCAACCTGGTTGATCCCCTGGCGCCCATGGTGGCCGGCTCGCAGGCGGTGAGCCTGAGCTTCGCCGGCCTGGGCGCGTCCATCGCGAGCTTCAGCTCCAGCGACCTGGGCGGCATCCTGAGCGTGATCGACGCCCAGACTGTCAGCTTGGACCTCAGCGGCATCGCTTGGTCTGGCCTCTACTCGACATTCACCGCCCAGATCGGCTTCGCCCAGGTAGGCACGGTGCCCGAGCCGGCGGCCCTGTCGCTGCTGGCGCTGGCCCTGCTGGGCCTGCAACTGGCCCGTCGCGGCCGCGCCTGATCCCTGATCCCCTTCCTGCGCAGTGTGCCGGCCCTCTCGTGTGGGCCGGCGCTGCGCGTCACTTGCTGGAGGAGTGAGAATGAACAAGCGAGTCCTGAAAGGTCTTCTGCTGGTGGCGGCCCCCGTGGCGGCCTGGCTGGCGGTGGCACAGACCGCAGCGCCCGACGCCTCGTTCGAGGTGGCCCCGACCGATGGTTGGGCCGGCCAGAACGGCGGCACCGTGGGCGGCGCCAATGCCGCCACGGCGAACATCTACAACGTGTCCAACCGCACGCAGTTGCTTGCCGCGATTGCCGAGGCCGGCACGCTGCCGAAGATCATCCGCGTGCTTGGCAGCATCGACATGAGCGAGGGCACGCCCTACGCCGACTTCAATGACCAGAAGGCGCGCGCGCTGATCCGCCTGACCGCCAACACGACCCTGGTCGGCGTCGGCAACAACGCGCAGATCATCAATGGCTACGTGATGGTCAGCAACATCCAGCAGGTCATCATCCGCAACCTGAAGATCGTCAATCCCTGCGATGTGCGGCCTGTGTGGGACCCGAGCGATGGCCCCACCGGTGCCTGGAACTCCGAATTCGACGGCGTGACCGTGCAGGGCACCAAGAACGTGTGGATCGACCACGTTCATTTCACCGACTCCCCGGTCACCAATGACACCTTGCCGATCGAAAACGGCAAGGTGCGCGAATGCCACGACGGTTCGCTGGACATCAAGAACGGCTCGGATTTCGTGACCGTCTCGAACAGCATCTTCGAGCTGCACGACAAGAACAACCTGATCGGCTCCTCGGACAGCTCGACCATCGACGAGGGTCACCTGACCATCACCTTCCGCGACAACCTGTGGAGCAACATCACACAGCGCGCGCCGCGCGTGCGCTTCGGTCAGATTCACCTGTTCAACAACCTGTACGTGGGCAGCAAGTCGCACCCGGTCTACCCGCACCTCTACAGCGTGGGGGTGGGCAAGGCGGCGAAGATCCTGTCGCAGAACAACCTGTTCACGATCGACGGTGCGGCAAGCTGCAACGACGTGGTCGTCAACATGAACACGCCGGCCGCCGGCAACTTCAAGGACAGCGGCTCCTTGCTCAATGGCAAGGCGCTGGGCGCGTGCGCCGGCATCCCGGATGTCGTGACCTGGACTGTGCCCTACACCTACAAGCTGAAGCCGGCGCTGCTGGTGAAGACCAGCGTGCTGGCCAATGCGGGCGTGGGCAAGATCCGCGTGCTGTCGGATGGTGGCAAGGTGCCGGGCAGCTCGTCGAGCTCCTCGTCCTCCAGCAGTTCCTCCAGTTCGTCCGGCTCTTCCACCTCGTCCAGCTCTTCGGGCGGGGCGGCCTCCAGCAGCTCCGGCTCGGGCGGGACGAATCTGTCCATCGGCGCAGGGGCCGACGGGACCAGCAAGGGTACGGGCGCGTCCTATGCCAACGTGATCGACGGCAATCTGGTGACCACCTGGACGCCGGCCACGGCCAATGCCAATGAGCGCATCTGCGTGAAGTGGAGTTCGGGTGCCAAGACCCTGGGCAAGGTGATCCTGCGCGAGCAGGGCGACGTGCTCACCGCGTGGAGCCTGGAGGACTGGAACGGTGGTAGTTCCAAGGGCGTGCTGGCGATCGGCAACAAGATCGGCAGCGAAGCCACGATCATCCTGCCTGGCGCGGTCACGACCAACAAGATCTGTCTGGTGGTGCTGGGCGCCTCGGCGCCGGTTGCGATCCAGGAGTTCGAGACCTATGCGTACGAGGGCGGCAGCAGCTCGTCCTCTTCCAGCTCTTCGTCCGGCGGTTCCAGCAGTTCCTCGACCAGCTCCGGCGGCGGCACGACCAGCTCGTCCTCGTCGTCCTCCAGCTCGGGTGGGAGCAGTTCCTCGTCGAGTTCAAGTGGTGGCGTCGTCATTCAGCGCCCCATTCTGACGGCGGCAGAGGCGGCGGCCTACACCCCGCTCAACATGCTGTCCAAGGCTGGTCCGATCGAGGCCTTGGTGACCGACAACTGGAACCCGCTGGCCAATGGCATCGGTGATGTGTCGAGCTTCGTGCCGAGCTACGTGATCGCGGCGGATGGCAGCGGCACCCACACCACGGTGCAGGCCGCGGTGAGCGCGGCCATTGCTGCGGGCGGCACGGCGCGTGTGTATATGCAGATCAAGCCGGGCATCTATCGCGAGCAGGTGTGCATCAAGAATGCGCCGCCGATCACGTTGTATGGCCTGAGCAGCGATGCCTCCTCCGTTGTCATCGTCAACAACAAGGCCAACGGGACGGCCAAGGTGGCGAGTGACGTGCTCAATGCTTGCGAGGGGCGTAGTGGCGCGACGACCTACGGCACCAGCGGCAGCTCGACCTTCCTCGCCTATGCCAACGGCTTCCAGGCCAAGAACCTGACGATCGCCAACGACTTCGACGAGAGCACGGCCACCAGCGGCCTGCAGGCGGTCGCGCTGACGACCACCGGCGACCAGGTGATCCTCGACAATGTGCGTCTGCTGGGCCACCAGGACACCTTCCAGCCGAAGTCGACGAGTACCGGCACGATGGCCCGGGTCTACGTGGTCAACAGCTACATCGAAGGTGATGTCGATTTCATCTTCGGCCGCGCGGTGCTGGTGCTGGACCGCTCGGTCGTGAAGTCGCTGACCGCGCGCACTAGCAGTGGCTATGTCTTCGCGCCTTCGCATCCGCAGGTCTATCCCTACGGCTTCCTGGCGATCAACACGCTCTTCACGACCGACAACCCGGCGCTGGTCGACGTAAGCACGCTGCGCCTGGGGCGTGCCTGGGATGACAGCAGTGGCGGCTACACGCTGCTTGCGGGCGGGGTGTCGGTCCCCAACGGTTCCTTGGTGGTGCGGGATTCGACGCTGGGCCCGTTCTTCAACTCTGTCGCGCCATGGGGGCCGGCGGCCACGACCAACCGGCCCTTCAATCCGACCGATTCGCAGACCGTGACCTGGAGTGGCGCGGCCACAGTGTTCCCGCCGAACCGGCTGTTTGAATACAACACCACGACGGGTACGTCGTCGTCGAGCAGTTCGAGTTCGTCCAGCAGCTCCTCGTCGAGCAGCTCTTCGTCTAGCTCCAGCAGCGGGGGCGTGAGCAGCTCTAGCAGCTCATCGTCCAGCGGCTCTTCCTCGGGCAGTTCGTCGAGCAGCTCCTCGGGTGGGGCGGTTGCCGGCATTGATGCGAAGACGCTGACCAACACAACTGCCTCACCGCTCAATGGCTGGACCGGCTTTGCCACCATGGGCGTGCGTTCCTATCGCGCGGCAAACGACCCCATCAACACAGCGGGTCATGTGAGTGTTGCGACACCTGCGCCGGGCACGCCCACGGCCTACCCGGTCATCGCCAGCGATCCGAGTGGTGGTGTGCTGACGTTTGAGCGCGAGCACGCGCCGGTGAACGGCTGGCACAGCTACTACCGTGGCAACGGTGTCGTTGGCAATCATGTCCCCCTGGTCGTGACGGGCGGGGCGTCGGCCGCGGCCAACCGCATCTACACCTGCGGCACCAAGAAGTGCATCTTCGATGCGCTCAAGGAAGCGAAGAACGAACCCAAGATCATCCGCGTGTACGGCAACATCGACATGCGCGTGGATGACGATGGCGTGTTCCGCGAGTGGACGAGCTGGGACGACCAGAAGGGCTCTTCCATCGTCATCCCGTCCAACACCACCTTCGTCGGCATCAATGCGCCGGATGGTTCGCCCGCCCGCCTGATCTCTGCGCAGATCGAGATCGGCAAGGAGGTCGAAGGCGCCTGCGGTGAGGCCGACTACAAGTGCTGGATCAACGGTGGCGGCAGCCAGGAGAGCTATCCCGGCTGGACGCGCAACGTGATCATGCGCAACCTGTGGATCCAGACCAACTGGGATGTGCAGCCGGAAGGCAGCGCGGATGCCTACTATGACGGCGTCGTGCTGGCGATGGCGCAGAACGTGTGGATCGATCACGTCACGGTCACCGACGGTCAGTACAACGAGGTAGTGGTCAAGAACAACGGTGGCGGCACGCGTCATGACGGCGCGCTCGATATCGTGCGCGGCTCCGACTACGTGACGGTGAGCAACTCGCAGTTCCGCGACCACGCCAAGACGACGCTGATCTCCAACAGCGACTCGGGTCGTCAATGGAGTGACGAAAACCGCTTTCATGTGACCCTGCGTGACAACTTCTACAAGGACACCGGTGCGCGCATCCCGCGGGTGCGTTGGGGTCAGGTGCACATCCTCAACACCTATGTCGAGGCGGACCGTGAGGCCACCACGGTGCAGAAGTTCGAATCCGGCGTGGGCATGGGCTACAAGGGCGACGTCCTGATGGAGAGTACCCTGTGGAACGTGGAGCCCACCAAGGAGACGGAGGCCTGCAACAAGATCACCTCCGATCACGGCAGCAGCGTCGCCTTCCGCCAGAGCAACACCTGGCTCAAGAGTGTGAAATACCTGCCGGCCGGGCAGGACGTGTCGGCCACGATGGCGGCCTGCGGCTATGCCAGCACGGCCAACTGGACGCCGCCTTACGGCTATGTGGCTGAGGCTGCGCCGCTCAATCTCCAGTGCAGCATTCCGCAGACGGCGGGGGCAGGCAAGCTGGGCGCGTCGGCGAGCGGCTGCAGCAGCGGTTCGTCGAGCGGTGGCTCGTCCTCGTCCAGCTCTTCGTCGGGTGGCGGTTCCAGCAGTTCGAGCAGCTCTTCGGGCGGCTCGTCGAGCTCCTCCTCGGGGGGCTCATCGAGCAGTTCGTCGGGGGGCGGGAGTTCCTCGGGTGGCTTGACGGCCAGCTACAGCGACAACTTCGACAGCGCGAGCACCAGCACGCTCTTCACCGCCGCTTACGCCAGCCTGCCGGGTACCAGCACGGCGATGTATGTGAAGGCCGGCGGCAGCCCGACTGTCACCAACGGCGTGGTCACGCTGGCCGGTGCGCGCTTTACGATCGGCGCGCTGGCGACGACTGCGACGACCGCATCGACGTCGCCGGGCGGGATCTTCGACATCGTGGGCAAGGCGTGCACGCTGGCCATCACCTTCGACAGCGCGGGCACGGGCACGGGCAAGTTCCAGGTGACGGTCGACAACAACACCACCGGCGGTGCGAACTCGCCGCATGGCACGCTGTCGCGCGTGGTCGACGTGGTGGCCAGCAGTATCGTCGCGGGCCAGGCGAGCTACCCGATCAACCTGAGCACGGCGGGTTTCAGCGGCGGGTCTTTCCTGATGTTCCGCACCGAGTCCTCGGCCACGGTCAACATCAGCGCCTACAGCCTGAGCTGCAACTAGCCCGGTACGCTTCAAAGAATAACGGCGGCCTGTATGGCCGCCGTTTTTTTGCGCCGCCGCCGCTCAGGCGTTGCGCAGTTCGCGGATCACCGGCGCGGTGTCCGGGCGGATGCCGCGCCACAGGCAGAAGCATTCCGCGCCTTGCTCCACCACCATGCCCAGGCCGTCCGCCGCGAGGCTCACGCCGGCTGCGCGCGCCGCGAGCACGAAGGCGGTCGGCTCTTTCTTGTAGGCCATGTCGTAGGCCAGGCTGTCGCCATCCCACACGCCCACCGGCAGCGGGGGGACTTCGCCGGTCATGCTGGAGGCAGAGCCGTTGATGATGAGGTCGAAGCGGCCGCTGATGTCAGCGAAACCGCCTGCAGCCAGCTTGCAGCCCTTGGCGTAGCTGCCGAACTGCTGCGCCAGTTCCACCGCCTTGCTGGCCGTGCGGTTGGCGATGAAGATCTCGGCCGGCTGCTCGGCCAGGAAGGGCAGCAGCGCGCCGCGCACGGCCCCGCCGGCGCCCAGCACCAGCACCCGCTTGCCGCCGAAGCTGCGCCCCAGGTTGTGGGTGATGTCGCGGGTGATGCCAAAACCGTCGGTGTTGTCGCCGAGGATCGTGCCGTCGGCACGCAGCGTGAACATGTTGATGGCGCCGGCCGCGCGGCCGCGCTCGGTCAATTCGTCGGCCAGCGCGAAAGCCTCCAGCTTGAAGGGCATGGTGATGTTCATGCCTTTCCCGCCCTCGCGCTGGAACTGACGCACCGCGTCCTTGAAGCCATCGAGCTCACCGAGGATGGCGCCGTACTCCATGTCCTGCCCGGTCTGGCGCGCAAAGGCCATCTGCAGGGCAGGGGACTTGGCCTGGGCGATGGGGTTGCCGATGATGGCGTAGCGGTCGGTCATGCGATGGACTCCTGGAGTGCGGCGCACGCGTCTGAGCGTTCAGGCGGTGCGCGGGAACGGGCGCGTATTGTAGGACGTCTTCGTCATGCGCCGTGTGCGGGCCGCATTTCTTCCGCGCGGCACGAAACGCTTAGATTGGGGTAGATTGCCGGTTCGTCGCAGGCCGCTCGATGCCAGGGTCTGCCCGTTGCCACGGCGCCCTCTCCGGCGCGGCGAAAGTGGATACGCACTGACCCTCGGAGTGCACGATGTTCAACAGCACCGTCCTCGAAGTCGCCATCGGCATGAGCTTCTGCTTTGCCTCCGTGTCCTTGCTGGCGAGCGCCATCAACGAGGCGATCGCTTCGCTGCTGCGCTTGCGCGCCCACGCCCTGCTCGACGGCATCAAGCAGTTGCTCAACGATCCGGCTTTCGATGGGCTGGCGCGCGAGCTCTACAACCATGCCCTGGTCAATCCGCGCGACAGCGGTCAGGCGCGCAGCGAAGGTGAGTTGCGCCATCTGCCGTCCTACATCCCCTCGCGTGGCTTTGCCCTGGCCCTGATCGAAACCCTGCAAGGCGCCTCGGGCGAGGCAGCCGCCTTGCGCGCACGCCTCGACACGGTCAGCGACCCGCAGCTCAAGCGCCTGTTGCTGGGCATGTACCAGCGTGCCGCTGGCGACATCTCCGGCCTGCAGCAGGCGATTGCCGACTGGTTCGATGCCGGCATGGAGCGCGTGTCCGGCGCCTACAAGCGGCGCACCCAGGCGATCAGCTTCGGCGTGGCCCTGCTGGTCGCCGCCCTGTTCAACATCGACGCCCTGCAGTTGTTCCGCAGCCTGTGGGTCCATCCTGCCCTGGTGGCGGCCTTGCCGCTGGCCGACACCCCGAGCCGGATGAGCGATGTGATCGTGGCCTTGAACCAGTTGCCGGTCGGCTGGCAGGGCGTGCCCGACACGCTGGCGGCGTGGGCGTTGATGATCTGCGGCTGGCTCGTGACTGCCAGCTCGGCCCTGTTCGGTGCGCCATTCTGGTTCGACCTGCTGCAGCGTCTGACGCGCTTGCGTGGCACGGGGCGGGCGCAGGAGGGGGCCGCGACTGCGGCGGGTGGGGCGGCTGCAAGATGATGCGGCGCAATGTGCGGGCTTTATTCGCGCAGCATCTGCAGGGCGGGTGCACGATATCGCGCAGGCTGCGCTACCATCCGATGGATTGATACAAATTCAGTGCAGGCTTGGGCCCAGCAGGGCACTTGTTAAAAGAGCATGATCGAGGAGAAGGCTATGGAATTGAAGGTTGTGACCGTGTCACTGATGGCTGCCGGCGTCCTGCTGGCGGGATGTGCCGGGAGCGGCGACAGCAAGTCGCCCGCTGCGGGCTCGGAACTTGGTCGGCAGGTGCTGGCGGCCAATGATGGCTGGGGTGCTGTGGGCGGCGGTGTCGATGGCGGCGCCAAGGCAGCGGCGGCCAACATCTATACCGTCAGCAATCGTGCCGAACTGGTCAAGGCGCTGAGCGTCGGCAATGTGCCCAAGATCATCTACGTCAAGGGCACGATCAATCTGTCCGTCGACGACAACAACAAGGAACTCTTCGAGAAGGACTACGCCGAGCCCGGCTACAACTTCGACGCCTATGTGAAGGCCTATGCACCAGCCACCTGGAATCAGAAGCTGGACAAGGGTCGCCCGGTACGCAAGCTGACCGGCCCGCTGGAAGAGGCGCGCGATCGCTCTGCTGAAAAGCAGAAGAAGCGCATTGTCATCAACGTCAGCTCCAACACCTCGATCATCGGCGTGGGCAAGGATGCCAAGATCGTCAAGGGCAACCTCATGATCGGTGCCGGCACCGAGAACGTAATCATCCGCAACATCGAGTTCCAGGATGCCTTCGACTATTTCCCGGCCTGGGATCCGGGCGATTCCTGGCGCGTCGACAGCAGCTACCCGGGCTGCCAGGAAGCCTATGTGGACGCCACCAAGGGCCCGCAACTGTGCCCCGGCGGCCGCTGGAATTCCGAGTACGACAACATCTCGGTCAACGGCGGCAAGCGTGTGTGGATCGACCATTGCACCTTCAACGATGGTGACCGTCCGGACAGCAAGTTCCCGCCGGTCTATCCCTTCCCGCACAACCAGGTCGAGCAGAAGGTGCAGCATCACGATGGTCTGGTCGACATCACCAATGGCGGCGACTTCGTGACCCTGAGCTACAACGTGTTCAAGGATCACGACAAGACCTCGCTCATCGGGGGCAGCGACAGCCTGACTTCCGATGCCGGCAAGCTCAACGCCACCTATCGCCACAACTGGTTCGAGAACAGCGGCCAGCGTCTGCCGCGCGTGCGCTACGGCAAGATCAGCAGCTACAACAACGTGTTCATCGGCGATGCCGCAGGAAACAGCGATCCCAAGCTGAACGGCTACGAGAACCACCAGGCTATCCTCAAGCTCGCGCCCAAGCACAACATCTTCCGTGGTGCGCTGGCGGTGGGCAGGGAAGGCTCGATCTTCTCGGAGAACAACGTCTTCGAGATCAAGAACGGTGGCGCCGAGTTCGCTTTCATCCAGCAGGGCGGGACCAAGTTCACCGACAAGGGCAGCATGGTGAACGGCAAGCCGGCTGACCTGGTGGCGGCGCGCAAGGCGGCCGACCCCAAGGCCAAGATCGAGGACGCCGGCTTCACGCCGACCTACCCGAAGGCCCCGCTGCCGGCGGCCGAGGTGAAGGCCCATGTGCAGGCCAATGCAGGGGCTGGCAAGCTCTGAGTCGATCTGCCTGGCAGTGAAAGATGAGCCGTCCGGCCCGCAGGGTCGGGCGGCTTTTTTCTTGTTGAAGGCTGAGCGGTCTCTGGCTGCGCTAAGCTCAGCAGGTAGTCCACAAAAAACTCAATTACTGGATGAGGGGTGATTTATGCGCAGACTTCCATTCTTCCTGTCGGCTCTCGTGCTGGGGCTGGGCCTGACGGGCCAGGCTGCGGCGCAGTACGTCTACCCGGCCAAGGGCCAGTCGGCCGAACAGCAGAAGCAGGACGATTACGAATGCCACAACTGGGCGGTTGGCCAGACCGGCGTCGACCCGGCCAAGCCGGTGGCGGCCGCCCCGGCGCCGGCCCCTGCGCCAGCCCCTGCCCCTAGCGGGGGGCGCGTGCGCGGTGCGGCTGCGGGGGCGGTGGTGGCCGGCATTGCCGACGAGGATGTGGGCAAGGGCGCGGCAGTCGGCATGGTGGCCGGCGGCGCAGCCCAGCGCTCGCAGCGTCGGCAGCAGGCACGCGCGCAGGAGCAGCAGGCGGCGCAACAGCAACAGGCCGTCAGCACGCAACAGCAGCAAGGCAATGCGGCCTACCAGAAAGCCAAGGCGGCCTGCCTGGAAGGGCGTGGCTATACCGTGAAGTAAGCCCGTCCTAGTTGCAGCGGTAACCCATGCCGTAGACCGCCTGGATCAGGTTGGCCTGCGGGTCGATGGCGTCGATCTTGCGGCGGATCTTCTTGATGTGGCTGTCCACCGTGCGCTCGCAGACCACGCGGTGGTCGGCATACATGCCGGCGATCAACTGGCTGCGCGTGAACAACTGGCCACGTCGCGCGGCCAGTTGGCGCAGCAACTGGTACTCCACCACGGTGAGCCCGAGATCCCGTCCGTCGAGGCTCGCGCGGTAGGCCGCGTCGTCCAGATGCAGGGGGCTGGGCGTAGCGGGGGTGGGGCGACAGCGGCGCAGCACGCCCTTGACGCGTGACACCACTTCGCGTGGGCTGAAGGGCTTGCAGACGTAGTCGTCGGCCCCCAGTTCCAGGCCGATCAGCCGGTCCACCTCATCGGCGCGCCCGCTCAGCATGATGATCGGCAGATCGGAGGACTGGCGCACCTGCTTGCACACCTCCAGCCCGTTGCGCCCGGGTAGTACCACGTCGAGCAGCATCAGGGCCGCCGTGTGGCGGCCCAGCCAGTCCAGCGCGGTGTCGCCGCGCGCCTGCCACACCCAGGGGTAGCCTTCGGCGCTCAGGTACGCGCCCAGCAGTTCCGCCAGCCGGGGCTCGTCCTCCACGATCAGGATCGGTTCTCCCGTCATGAAGCCAGGCCCTCCGGCAGGCGGATCTCGACGCACAGGCCGCCATGCTCGCCACGCGAGAAATGCAGCGTCCCCCCATGTGCCGCGACGATGTCGTGCGCGATTGCCAGCCCGCGCCCGCTTCCCGGCCGCTCCGGGTGGGCGCGGAAGCCGCGCTGGCCGAGCCTCGGCAGCGCGCCGTCCGCCACGCCGGGGCCGGAATCCTCCCAGCGCACGAGCAGGCTGCCGCCGATGCGGCGCACACGCACCTGCAGGACATTGCCGGGACCGGCATGGCGAAGGGTGTTGCTCATGAGGTTGCCGAACAGTTGGGCCAGGGCAACGGGGTCGGCGTGCAGCCGGCAGTCGGTATCGTAGGCGAGCTGCCAGCCCAGGCGCTGCTGCGCCATGGTGTGCCGGAAACGTTCGGCCACCTGGCGGATGCAGTCCTGCAACTCGATGGGCACGCGTCGGCCGGGCTGGCCGAAGGCGCGCGCGGCATCGTCACGGGCGAGGCCGCGCGTCAACTGGTCGAGCAGATGGATGTCGTTCTGCAGGCGTGGCAGGAAGTCTGTGTTGACGCGTTGCAGGCCATCTTGTGCGGCGGCGAGTTCGCCTTGCATGAGTGCCAGTACGGCGCGCATCTCGTGTGCCAGGTCGGCCAGCCTGTCCCGCCGCCGATGGGCGTGGCGCAGGCACAGTCCGACGCAGGCCGTCAGCCACGCGGCAGGCAGGGCTGCGAGCGCCCAGCGCCCGATCAGTCCGTCGGGGGCAGGCGTGACGGCATGCCATTCGATGGCCTCGTGGTGGAGGCCGGCCGTCACGATGAAGAGGATGGCGAGGCAGACGGTGCTTCTCATGCTTTCCCAGGCTGGCGAAGGGCGCGGTCCGGTCCGGCGCAGCGACTGCACAGTGTGCAAGGACGATGCACGCAAGAGGGAACTTGCCGTGCCGGGCTCCGCCCCGGCACACATTGCGTCGTAATTGCGGTCAGATGTCTTCGAGCATCTGAGCGTCGCCCCGGATGCTAGCAACTGCGGGGTGGGTGTCGAGCATTGGGGGGCGTTATGTTTTCTGGCGGTTGTGTAAATTCATGTTCTGGGTCCGCCGCCCGCGTGATTCCGATGGCATTCATCGTGCTGGGGCTGGCGGGCTGCTCCCTGGTCGGCCCCCGCATTTCGGTGCGCGAGGCGGCCGACGTGATCATCTCGGCCAGCATGGAGGCCTCGGCCCTGGCCGATCGGCAAGCACCGCAGTCCCTGCCGCGCCTGGCGGTCAAGAACGTATGCGTCGAACTCAACGTGCAGGTCACCGTGGCCGAGTTCCTGCCCGCGGTGCAGAGCGGTCTGCTGCGACGCGGCGTGGCCTCCCGTGTCTATGCTCCGGGTACCGCGCCCTATGGTTGCGATGCGGTACTCAACTACGAGGCCACGCGCGACTGGGACACCCGCCTGGCCAGCGTCGAGGCCCTGCCTTACATGAGCTTCGCGCGCCTCACCTTGCGTCGCGATGGCCAGTTGCTGGCGGCGGCGACTTACGGCGTGCGCGGCCTGGGCTTCGACAAGTGGGCCAGTACCTCGGCCAAGATCGAGCCGATGCTCGACACCTTGCTGGCCGGCGGGCAATAGCGGCGCGCGCGCAGTGGGTTGGCCGGCTCAGATATCCATCACGGACTGGAACAGCCTGCCCAGCCAGTTGAGCGTGCCAGGGTCGGTGACTGCGCCCTCGCCGATGCGCTCGATGCGCGCGTCGGCCACCTTCTTGGAAGACACTACATTGCCCTGGCGGATGTCGCGGCGATTGACCAGGCCCGAGAAGCGTAGCGTGGTCTGCGAGCCGCCGCTGCGGATGCGCTTCTCGCCCGCCACCGTGAGCATGCCGCTGGGGCGCGCGTCGATCACCGAGACGGTGATGTTGCCGTTGAGGGACTGGCTGGTGGTGATCTCGTCCTTGCTGTTCGCCTTGCTCGTCGTGGTGTTGCTCAGGTCCAGGTTGAACAGGGTCTTGAGCAGACTGCTCATGTCGTCGGTGGCGCCAGTGCCGGTCGACTTCATGCTGCTTTCACTGGAGGACTTGATGTCCTGCTTGGAGCTGCTGCTCATGGACTCGGCGATCTCCACCGTCAGCACGTCGCCCACGCGGTAGGCGGAGAGGTCCTCGAACAGCAGCATGGATGAGCCGGCGCGGAAGATCGAGCCATTGCCCTCCACCGTGGCGAAGGGGCTGGGCTGGGGAACCGGCGGCTTGGTCGGCAGGGTCAGACTGGCGGGGGCGCAAGCGCCGAGCGCACACGACAGCAGGGCGAGGGGGAGGCGGGCAAAGTGGGGCATGGCGGGCTCCGGGCAGGCACCGACCACAGGGCCGGCAACGGAGCCCCACTATTCCGGCCCACTTTGCAGCCAGCATGGAGGCCGCGTGCAAGGATTGAGGAGAATTGTGCAAACGTGCGGTGGCGCGCCGTCCGGCCGCCCCGTGGCAAATGTGGTTCAATCCCTCCCCATGCTTGAAATCGACCAACTTGCCTGCCAGCGCGGCGAACGCCTGCTGTTCCGCCGCCTGGGCTTCGCCCTCGTCGCCGGCGAGTTGCTGCGGGTGCAGGGTGCCAATGGCACGGGCAAGACCAGTCTGCTGAGGCAACTGGCCGGGCTGGCGGCGGTCGAGGTGGGGCACATCCGTTGGCGCGGCGAATCCATCCGCGCCCAGCGCGAGGCCTATCACGCCGAGTTGCTGTACCTGGGTCATGCGCCGGCCCTCAATGACCTGCTTGATCCCGTCGAGAACCTGCGCTTTGCCTGTGCGGCAGCGGGCCGGACAGTCGCGCGCGACGAGGCGGTCAGTGCTCTGCGTCGGATCGGCCTGGCGCGCCAGCTCGACCTACCCTGCAAACTCCTGTCGCAGGGGCAACGGCGGCGTGTGCTGCTGGCCCGCCTGTTCCTGCGCGAAGCGCCCGTGCTTTGGCTGCTCGACGAACCCTTCACCGCGCTTGACGTGGCGGCGGTCGGCGAGCTGGCCGAGTGCCTGGCGGCGCATGCCGAGCGCGGCGGCCTGGCCATCTTCACCACCCACCAGGACGTCACCCTGCGCCGCCCGACGCGGGTGCTGGACCTAGCGGAGTATGTAGGATGAGCGCCGCATGAAGACCTTCCTGGCCGTTCTGCGGCGCGACCTGCTGCTGGCCTGGCGCTCGCGTGCCGACCTGCTGGTGGCCCTGTCTTTCTTCGTGATCGTGGCCAGTCTGTTTCCCTTTGGCGTCGGTGCTGACCCCAACCAGTTGCGCGCGATCGGCCCCGGCGTGGTGTGGGTGGCCGCCCTGCTGGCCACCCTGCTGGCGTTGCCGCGCATGTTCAGCCAAGACTTCGATACTGGCGTGCTGGAGCAACTGCTGCTGTCACCCGAGCCCGCCGTGGTCTGGGTGTCGGCCAAGATACTCGCCCACTGGCTGGCCACCGGCCTGCCACTGGTGATCGTGTCGCCGGTGCTGGCCCTGATGTACGGGCTGGAGCCCGGTGCCATGGCGGTGCTGGCCCTGGCCCTGCTGCTGGGCACGCCGGTGCTGTCGCTGATCGGTGCGATCGGCGCGGCGCTGACCCTGGGCCTGCGCGGCGCCGGCTCACTGCTGGCCCTGCTGGTGCTGCCCTTGATGGTGCCGGTGCTGGTATTCGGCGCCGGCAGCGTGGATGCCTGGACCGCCCAGCTCGGGCTCAAGGCCCACCTGCTGCTGATGGGGGCCGGTCTGCTGGCGGCGCTGGCGCTTTCACCCTTCGCCTGCGCCGCCGCTCTGCGCCTGGCCAGCGAGTGACGCGCGTTTTTTCTTGAAGCGCGTCAAGGTGATGGGGCGAAGGACATTGCGTATCATCCGGGACCGGCTCGTTTTCTGGCTCATCTGCTCCCCGCTCCCGCTCCAGGCATGAACCTCTTCCATTTCTCCTCGCCGCAGACCTTCTACCCGCTGGCCGGGCGGCTCGCCCCGTGGTTTGCCGCCGGCGCGGCCGTGCTGGCGCTCGCCGGGCTCTACACCGGCTTCTTCGTGGCGCCGACCGACGCCACCCAGGGCGAGGTGTATCGCGTCATCTTCATCCATGTGCCGGCGGCCTGGATGAGCATGTTCATCTACCTCGTGATGGCCTTCTGGGCCGCCATCGGCCTCGGGCTGGGTACGCGCCTGTCCTTCTACATGATGCGGGCGCTGGCACCGACCGGCGCCATCATGTGCTTCATCGCGCTGTGGACCGGTGCGCTGTGGGGGCGCCCGACCTGGGGCACCTACTGGGTATGGGATGCACGGCTCACCTCGCAACTGCTGTTGCAGTTCCTGTACTTCGGCTTCATCGCGCTGACCCACGCCATCGAAGACCCGCGCCGGGCCGACCGCGCGGGCGCCATCATCGCCCTGGTCGGCGCGGTCAACGTGCCGATCATCTATTTCTCGGTGAAGTGGTGGAACACCCTGCACCAGGGCTCCTCGGTGAGCCTGACCAAGGCGCCCAGCATGGCCATGACCATGTTCGCCGGCATGTTGCTGATGGCCTTGGCGGCCTGGGCCTACAGCATCGCCGTGGCCCTGTGGCGCGCCCGTGCGCTGATGCTGGAGCGCGAGCGCCATACTGACTGGGCGCGCGCCGTGATCGCGGAGGGGCAATGATGCAATGGCACTCGATGGCCGATTTCCTCGCCATGGGCGGGCGCGGCTTCTTCGTCTGGGGCTCCTATGGCGTGAGCTTCGCACTGCTGGCGCTGGAACTCGTGCTGCTGTCGCGGCGTCGTAAGCAGACCCTGGCGCGCCTGCGTCGCCTGCAACAACTCGAAGACGAACGATGAAAGCCCGCCACAAACGCTTCCTCTGGATCGGTTCCGCCGTGCTGCTGCTGGCCGCCGCGGTTGGCCTGGTCCTCAATGCCTTCCAGGAAAATCTGGTCTTCTTCCATACGCCCAGCGAGGTGGCCGAGGGCAAGGTGCCGCAGGGGCGGCACTTCCGCATCGGTGGCATGGTGGTGGCGGACTCGATCAAGCGCGAGGCCGACGGCCTGACCGTGCGCTTCCAGATCACCGACACCGCCAAGGTCATCCCGGTCGTCTACAAGGGGCCGCTGCCCGACCTCTTCAAGGAGGGCAAGGGGGCGGTCTGCCAGGGGCATATCGCCGCCGACGGCAGCTTCGTCGCCACCGAGGTGCTGGCCAAGCACGACGAGAACTACATGCCGCCCGAAGCCCAGGATGCCATCGACAAGGCACACAGCACGGCGCGCTCGCTCAAGGAATAGAGGCTTCCATGACCCCCGAACTCGGCCACTTCGCCCTCATCCTGTCCTTCCTCGTCGCGCTGCTGCTGGGCGTGCTGCCCATGGTCGGCGCCCAGCGCGGGCAGGCCGCCCTGGTGGCGCTGGCACGGCCGGCCGCGCGCCTGTTGTTCGGGCTGGTGCTGTTGTCCTTCCTGTGTCTGACGCAGAGCTTCATCGACAATGATTTCTCGGTGCTCTACGTCGCCTCGCACTCCAACACCGCGACACCGCTGATCTACCGTATCACGGCGGTGTGGGGCAGTCATGAAGGCTCCTTGCTGCTGTGGGGGCTGATGCTCACCTTGTGGACTGCGGCCGTGTCGCTCGCGCGCAATCTGCCGGAAGTCTTCGTGGCTCGCGTGCTGGCCGTGCTGGGCCTGGTCACCGTGGGCTTCCTCGCCTTCATGCTGCTGACATCCAACCCCTTCGAGCGCCTGCTGCCGGCGGCCGTCGAGGGGCAGGACCTGAACCCGCTGCTGCAGGACCCCGGCATGATCATCCACCCGCCGCTGCTGTACATGGGTTACGTGGGCTTCTCGGTGGCTTTCGCCTTTGCCATCGCGGCGCTGATCTCGGGCCGGCTCGATGCGGCCTGGGCGCGCTGGTCGCGGCCCTGGACGCTGGCCGCCTGGGTGTTCCTGACCGCCGGCATCGCGCTCGGTTCGGGTTGGGCCTACTACGAGCTGGGCTGGGGTGGCTGGTGGTTCTGGGACCCGGTGGAGAACGCGAGCTTCATGCCCTGGCTGGTCGGTACCGCGCTGGTCCATTCGCTGTCGGTCACCGAGAAGCGGGGCGCTTTCAAGAGCTGGACCGTGCTGCTGGCGATCGCCGCTTTCTCGCTCTCGCTGCTCGGCACCTTCCTCGTGCGCTCTGGCGTGCTGACCAGTGTGCACGCCTTCGCCAGCGACCCCCGGCGCGGCGTGTTCATCCTCGCGCTGCTGGTGCTGGTGATCGGCGGCTCGCTGCTGCTGTACGCGTGGCGCGCGCCCAAGCTGCTTGGTGGCGGCCAGTTCGAGGCGGTGTCGCGCGACACCCTGCTGCTCATCAACAACGTGCTGCTGGCCGTGGTATGCGCCACCGTGCTGCTGGGTACGCTGTACCCGCTGCTGCTCGACGCCTTGAACCTGGGCAAGCTGTCGGTCGGCCCGCCTTACTTCGAAGCGGTGTTCTTCCCGCTGATGACGCCGGTCGTGTTGCTGATGGTGGCCGCCCCCTTCCTGCGCTGGAAGGGCCACGCGCTGCCACCGCTGCTGCGCCGCCTGCTGCCCGTGCTGGGGCTGGCGGTGGTGATCGGCGTGGGCGTCTGCTTGGCGCTGGGGGTGCATAGCTGGCGCAGCATGCTGGGCCTCACGCTGGCCGCCTGGGTGCTGCTCGGCAGCGCGCTACAACTGCGTGACCGTCTTGTCGGCAGCCGCTTCGCGGCGATCCCCGGCGCCTGGTGGGGCATGTGGCTGGCGCACCTCGGGATCGGCGTGTTCATCATTGGCGTGACCATGGTCAAGAGCCTGGAACAGAACGTGGACGTGCCGCTGCAGTTCGGCCAGAGCACCCAACTGGCCGGCTACGACTTCACCCTGCGCGGCGTGACCGAGCGCCAGGGGCCCAACTTCAACGCCGCGCGTGGCGACATCCAGCTCGCCCGAAATGGCGTTGTCATCGGCAACCTGCATCCCGAGAAGCGCATCTACACCGCGCGCCAGATGCCGATGACCGAGGCCGATCTCGACAACGGCCTGTTCCGCGACGTCTACGTGTCGTTGGGCGAGCCGACCGGGCCCGACACCTGGATCGTGCGGCTCTACTACAAGCCCTTCATCAGTTGGATCTGGCTGGGCTGCATCCTGATGGCCCTGGGCGGCATCTGCGCTGCGCTGGATGCGCGCTACCGCCGCCAGGCGGTGCGTGAAGCACAAGCGCCGGCCGGCGCGCAGCAGGCGTGAGGACAGGATGAAAGCCAAAGCCCTGATCCCTCTCGCGCTGTTCCTGCTGCTGGTGGTCTTCCTCGCCATCGGCCTGACGCGTGACCCACGCGAGATTCCCTCGCCGCTGATCGACAAGCCGGCGCCTGACTTTACCCTGCCGGTGCTCGCCACACCCGACAAGCAGTTGAAGCTGGCCGACATGCAGGGCCAGGTGTGGCTGCTCAATGTGTGGGCCTCGTGGTGCGTGGCCTGCCGCGAGGAACACCCGGCGCTGGTCAAGTTCGCCCAGCGCAAGGTCGTGCCCCTGATCGGGCTCAACTACAAGGACAAGGGCCCCGACGCCCAGGCCTGGCTGCGCGACTGGGGTGACCCGTACGCGTTGTCCATCGTCGACGCAGATGGTCGCGTGGGCATCGACTACGGCGTGTACGGCGTACCCGAGACCTTCCTCATCGACGGCAGCGGGCGCATTCGCTACAAGCACATCGGCCCGGTTACCGACCAGGTGCTGGACGAGGTGTTCATGCCGCGCATCCGCGAGCTGAAAGGCGCTTCATGATGACGCATGCATCCCTGCGTGGCGGCCTGCTGGCGCTGCTGCTGGTGGCCTGTCTTGGTGGCACGGCTGCTGCCCAGCAAGACCCGCTGCTGGAGAAGCGTTTCGCCAGCCTGACTGAGCACCTGCGCTGCCTCGTGTGCCAGAACCAGTCGATCGCCGAATCGCAGGCCGAGTTGGCGGTGGACCTCAAGCGCCAGGTGCGCGAGATGTTGCTGGCGGGGCGCAGCGACAGCGAGATCAGCGACTACATGGTGCAGCGCTACGGCGACTTCGTGCTCTACGAGCCACCCTTCAAGGCCAGCACCCTGCTGCTGTGGGCCGGCCCCGCGACCCTGCTGCTAGCGGGCCTGGGCGCCTTCGCCTGGACCCTGCGGCGGCGTACCCAGGCCGCGCAGATGGGCCTGGACGAGGCGCAGCGCGCCGCCGCGCGTGCGCTGCTGGATGGCGAGAGCGCCGACAACCAAGAGAACAAGGCATGAACGGATTCCTGATCGCAGCCATCCTGTTGCTGGTGGTGGTGACCGCCGTCCTGCTGTGGCCCTTGCTGCGCAAGCCGCGCGCCCTGGGCGCCGAGAGCGACAGCCCGGCCCTGCGCATCCTGCGCGAGCAGCGCGCCGAGGCGAGCGCCGAGCACGCCGCCGGCCGCCTGGACGACGCGGCCTATGCGCAGACCCTCGCCGAGCTGGAGCAGCGCGCGCTGGCCGAACACGCTGCGCCGGACAGCCTGCGCCCGCCCGCACCGGCCTATGGCTGGGCCGTGGGCCTGGCGGTCGTGCTGCCGGTGGCCAGCCTGGTGCTGTACCTGATGCTGGGCAACCCGCTCGCGCTGGACCCGGCGCAGCGCGAGGCGCAGGCGCCGCAGGCGGGCATGGCCCAGATCGAGCAGATGGTCGCCTCGCTGGCGGCCAAGGTCGAGGCCGATCCCGACAACGTCGAGGGGGCGCGCATGCTGGCGCGTTCCTACATGGTGCTGGAGCGCCACGCCGAGGCCGTCAAACTGCTCGAAAAACTCGCCAAGAAGCTGCCGGACGACGCCCAGCTCTATGCCGACTGGGCTGACGCGCTGGCGTCGGCCACCGACCGCAAGCTGGCCGGTGAGCCCGAGAAGCTGATTCAGAAGGCCTTGCAGCTCGACCCCGACAACGCCAAGGCGCTGGCCCTGCACGGCACCCTGCAGTTCGAACGCGGCCAGTACGCTCAAGCGGCCGCCACCTGGCAGCGCATCCTGGCGCATGCCGAGCCGGGCAGCGAGTTCGCCCAGCAGGTGCAGGCCATGGTGGGCGAGGCGCGCGAGCGCGCTGGCCTGGCGCCGGCCGTGCAGCCGACCGTGGCGACGGCCGACAGCGGTTTGCGCATCCGTCTCGCCTTGTCGCTGGATGGCGCATTGGCCGCCAAGGCGGCACCGACCGACCCGGTGTTCGTGTTCGTGCGCCCGGCAGCTGGCGGGGCGCCGCTGGCGGCGATCCGCCTCAGCGTGAAGGACCTGCCGGTCGAGCTGGACCTGGCCCAGGCCGTGCGCATGAATCCGGCGCCGCTGCCCGAGCAGGTGGTGATCGGCGCGCGGGTGTCCAAGTCCGGCCAGCCGACCGCCGCCAAGGGCGACCTGGAAGGTTTGTCGGCCGCCGTGTCGCCCACCGCCGGCAGCCTGAAACTCACGATCGACCGCGAACTGCCCTGAATCCCGCAGGCGCGGGATTCCAGTGGAATAAGCGGCCACCGGTCGGGTGTTTTTCCGATGGCCGGCCCCGCCTTCCATGTCAGAAAACCGACCGTGAAGTGGTCGGAATCTGCCGCCTGTCTCTGCTAGGCTGCCTGTAGGGGCAGGCCGCCCTTTCGGTCCGTGTTGCAGATTTGTGTATCTCCTAGCATGTCAGTGTCAGTCCGACAGGGGAGTGCCATGTTCGATGTCGAAACCTTCAGCAAGACCGCCAAGGGGCGCGAGGAAATGCTCACCCGCGCCCATGGCTTGCCGTTGCGTTTGCGCACCGCGCTGATCCTGATTGACGGCAAGACGCCGTGGTCCAGCCTGCAGCCTATGCTGGCGCGCATCGGGGATCCGGAAATCCTGATCCAGGCCCTGCGCGACGAAGGCATGGTCGAGTCGGATCTGGACCTGCCGCCCTTGCCGGTGTTTCCCACCCTCACCGAGTCACCGATCTTCCAGCCGCCCAAGTAGGCGTTTGTCAGACGGGCTGCTGCGCCTGCCACTCGATCAGATGGTGGCGCGTCGGCGTCAGCGCCCACACCATGTAGCGACCCGCCTGCCCGCTCAGGGCAAAGGTCTGGTGGTCGTGCAGTTCCAGCTCTCCGCCATCCCAGAAGTACGCCAGAACGGCCTCCAGGCTGTCGGTGGGTGCCGCCGCGCAGGCTTGCTGGCGTGCCGGCGCGCGAGACGTGGAGATCACGTCGTGGTAGCTGGCCCAGTGGTGATGGGCGAGGGCGCTCGGCAGTGCCGCGCGCCAGCCGGCCGGCGCGAATTCCAGCAACTGTCCGATCACATTGCAGAACAGGATGCTCGCCTGCGGAAAAGCGGCGGCCAGACGGGCTGGTCCCTGCGCGTCGGCGAAGCAGTCCAGTTCGGCGAACTCGAAGTCCAGCGCGCGAAAACGGCTGCGCAGCATCCAGCGCGCCAGCGGATCGGGTTCGATCACCATGATGCGCCCGAATGCCCGCAGGAAGCTGGCAGGCAGGCTGTAGCCACCGCTCGGGCCGACCAGCACGAGTTGCTCGCGCGGCGCCGGCCAGGCGGCCAGCCAGCCGGCCACCGCTTCGCGGAAGGGGCGCCATAGCTCGCCGCGGTACTGGTTGGCGCGCAGGTGGTAGACGAGGCCGCCGCTGCGCGAGACGAGTCCGGCCTCGCGCATCGCGGCTAGTCCGGCGTGATGCCCAGCTCGTTGCACACCCGGGTGAGCAGGGCGCGCTGCGCGGCCAGCTCGGCACGCAACTGGATCACCTCCTCGCGCAGCACGGCCAGCTCGCTGCCGCCGCCGCTGCTCTCGCGTGCCGATGCCAGCGGAATCTGCGGCTCGCCACACAGCAGGTGGGCCCAGCGTGCCTCGCGCGCGCCTGGTGCGCGCGGCAGCAGCACGACCAGGGCACCTGCGGCGCGCGCTGCGAGCTCCTCCAGGAAGGCTTCGACCGAGGACACGTCGGCGAACTTGTACAGGCGCTCGCTGTTGCTGCGCAGCTCGGCCGCGGTCTGCGGTCCGCGCAGCATCAGGGTGGCGAGCAGGGCCACCGATTGCGGTGGCAGTTGCAGCACGCGCTCCATGTTGTGGGCATAGCGCGCGACGCGGCTGCCCGAGCTTTCGATCACGAAGCTGCGGCCGCGCAGCTCGTCCAGCGCGGCCAGGGCCTCGGCTTCCGGGATGTCCATCACCGGTTCTCGGCTGGTCTTCTGGTTGCAGCCGGTGACCAGTGCGTTGAGTGACAGCGGGTAGCTGTCGGGAACGGTGTGTTGTTTTTCGACCAGCACGCCCAGCAGGCGCGCCTCGATGGGGGTGAGCAGAGTCGTCATTGATCGCGCAGTTCGCGTCCGGTGAGTTTGAGGAAGACGTCTTCGAGGTTGGCCGGGCGGTGCAGATAGCGCAGGCCGTTCTGTTGTTCCAGGTGAGCCAGCAGGGCGTGTGCATCCTGCAGATAGCAGAAGGCCGTCTCGCCGCTGATCTCGAAGCGGCTGGCATATTGGCCGGCATGTGCCTGGGCCCAGGCCGCTGCACCGCCGCCTGCCGCCAGCCATTCGCCGAAGACTTCGACGACATGTGGCTCGATGTGTTCCGCGATGACTTCGCGTGGGGTGCCCAGGGCTATGATGCGGCCACCGTCGAGGATCGCGATGCGGTGCGCCAGGCGCTCGGCCTCGTCCATGAAGTGGGTGGTCAGCAGCACCGTCTTGCCCTGTGCGATGAGACCCTTGAGGCGGTCCCAGATGAGGTGGCGCGCCTGCGGGTCCAGCCCGGTGGTGGGCTCGTCCATGATCAGCAGCTCGGGGTCGGCGACCAGCGCGCGCGCCATGGTCAGGCGCCGTTTCATGCCGCCGGACAGGGCAGTGACCTTGGCGTCTGCCTTGGCTTCCAGGCCGGCGAAGGCGAGCAGCTCCGGCACGCGGGCGCGGGCGGCCGCGTCACTCATGCCGAAGTAACGGCCGAACACGATCAGGTTCTCGCTGACCGTGAAGTCCGGGTCCAGGCTGTCCGCCTGTGGCACCACGCCGACGCGGGTGCGCGCATGGCGGGCGCGGTCCGGTACCGGCTCACCGCACAGGGTGATGCTGCCGGCATCGGGCGCGGTGTGCCCCAGTACGCAGCGCAGCGTGGTGGTCTTGCCGGCGCCGTTGGGGCCCAGCAGGGCGAAGCATTCACCCGGCTGCAGCGTGAAGCTCACGCCGCGTACCACCTCCAGGTTGCCGTAGGACTTGTGCAGGTCGACGACGCGGAGAGGCATCGCTACTTGGCCTCGGGCGCGGCGGTCGGCGGGGCGATCATCTTGTCCAGCTCGATCGCGGCGCGGATGCGGCGCTGCAGCTCCGGCGCCAGGGACTGTGCCCAGTCACGCCCGCTTTGCACACCCTCTGCCGTGAGTGCGGGCAGGTTGTAGGCCAGTTTTTTGCCTATCGGGGTGTGGTAGAACGCGAGGATCTCGCGGATTTCCGCGTGACTGAAATGACGATGGTAAATCTCGGTCTGTCGTTCGATCAGGCCTCCGGGGCCATCGAAGCGTTCGCGGAAGAGCTGGCGGATCTCGCGTTCGGCGATCTGCGCGGTGCGTTCGGTGCAGTCCTTGCAGTTACGCAGCATTGGTCCGAGTTGCTGCATGGTCGAGGCGAGGATCTGGTCGGCCATGCGTGCCACGCCGGTCAGTTCGAACAAGGTGCGGATGTCGGCCGCTTTCTGTGCACTGAGGTCCTCGCTGCGTGCTGGCGCGGCCAGCAGGCTGGCCGTCAGGGCGAGCAGAACGAAGTGGAGTGGGCGAGGGATGCGCATGGCATCACAGGACCGGCACGGTCTGCTGGAAACTGGGGCGGGCGGCCAGACGCTCGACCAGTCCGGCCAGCCGCGGTCGGCCGCTACGCCACTGCGGGTCGATCTGGCGGAAGTCGATCCAGGCCAGGCCGCACACCGTGGCGATGTCGGCGATGCTGAGCGCCTCGCCGTGGAAGTAGTTGCGGCCATCCAGGCCGGTCTCCAGCGCATCCAGACCGCGCGCGAGCTTGCCGCGCTGACGCGCAATCCAGCCCTCGTCCTGCTTCTCCGGTGCGCGCCGGCTCTCCAACAACAAAGCCACGGCGGCATCGGTGACACCGTCTGCCAGGGCGGCGGTCTGGCGCACCGCGATGGCCGCGCGCGGGTCGGCTGGCAGCAGCGCGGGCGCGGCGCCCAGGGTCTCGACATAGGCCACCAGCACGTTGGAGTCGAACAGCACTTCACCCGCGTCGGTCACCATCGCCGGCACCTTGCCCAGCGGGTTGTAGTCGTTGACGTGATTGCCCGCCTCCCACGGCGAGTCGATCACGAACTCGAAGGGCAGTTTCTTTTCGAGCAGGGCAACGCGCAGCTTGCGTACGTAGGGGCTGGTGGTCGAACCGATGAGCTTCATGCCTTGGCTTCCTTTACGAGCACTCGCAGGACGAGCGGTTGATGATGTCGCGCAGGCAGTGCAGGCGACCGTGGAAGAAGTGGTCCGCGCCCGGCACCACCACCACCGGCACGTCCAGCGGCTCGGCCCAGGCGAACACGTTGGCCAGCGGCACGGTCTCGTCCTTGGAGCCGTGGATGACCAAGGTGTCGGGGCCGACGGCCTCGGTGTCGTACTGGCGCGCGCCCTCGATGAAGCCGGCAGCGGTGCCGACCAGAATGATGCGCTTGGCCGGCGTGCCGCGCTCGGCCAGGTGGCGCGCCACGCGCGTCTGGACGAAGGCGCCGAAGGAGAAGCCGGCGAGGATGGTCGGCCGGTACTGATCCAGGTTCCAGTGCTGGTGCGCCCAGTCGAGCACCGCCAGCATGTCCTCGGTCTCGCCCTGGCCGTGGTCGTGCTTGCCCTCGCTCTTGCCGACGCCGCGGAAGTTGGGGCGCAGCGCGCAGTAGCCCAGGTCGCGCAGGGTGCGGGCCAGGGTGTGCGCGACCTTGTTGGTGTTGGCGCCACCGAACAGCGGGTGCGGATGGGTGACGAGGGCGATGCCGCGCGGATTGTCCGCCGAGTCGACGACCAGCTCGATGTTGCCGGCCGGGCCGGGGATCAGGAAGGATTCGCTGGCCGGGGCTCTCATAGCTTCAGGCGCTCCACGATGCGGCCGTGCTGCAGATGCTCGCGGATGATCTCGTCGATGTCGGATTCATCGACGAAGGTGTACCACACGCCTTCCGGGTAGACGACCAGCACCGGGCCGTCGTCGCAGCGGTCCAGGCAGCCGGCCTTGTTGATGCGCACCTTGCCGCGGCCCTTGAGCCCGAGCTGGGCGATGCGGTCCTTGGCATAGGCCTGCAGGCGGGAGGCGCCGTGATCGTTGCAGCAGGTATCGGGGGCTTCGCGCTGGTTGCAGCAGAAGAAGACGTGGTGTTTGAAGTAGGGTTCCATGGCGGGGCGGCTCTGCGGAGAGGAAGCCCTGATTATAGGGAAGCCCCGCAGCGGGAGCGCGATAAGCGCATGCTAGACTGCCTGACCCCTTGATCCACGCGGAGCGAAGCCATGCGCATACTGCTCGCCGAGGATGACGAACTGATCGCCGACGCCCTGGTGCGCGCGCTCAAGCGTGCCGGTTACGCGGTGGACCACGCGGCCACCGGCAACGCGGCGGATGCCGCCCTGGCCTCCCAAACCTATGACCTGGTGGTGCTCGACCTTGGTTTGCCGAAGCTCTCCGGCATCGAGGTGTTGCAACGCCTGCGCGCGCGCAAGGCCACCTGCCCGGTGCTGATCCTGACCGCGCGCGACGGCGTCGAAGACCGTGTTCGCGGGCTGGACGCCGGCGCCGACGATTACCTGACCAAACCTTTCGCCCTGCCCGAGCTGGAGGCGCGCGTGCGCGCACTGACCCGGCGCGGCACCGGCCAGGGGCGCAGCATCACGCTGGGGCCGCTGAGCTACGACCAGGTCGACCACTCGGTGACCATCAACGGCCAACTGGTGGAGCTGTCGGCGCGCGAGATCGGCGTGCTGGAGGTGCTGCTGCTGCGCGCCGGCCGCCTGGTCAGCAAGGAGAACATGCTGGACCACCTGTGCGGCTGGGGCGAGGAAGTCTCGCTCAACGCGATCGAGGTCTACGTGCATCGCCTGCGCAAGAAGATCGAGGCCAGCGGCCTGCGCATCACCACCGTGCGCGGCCTCGGTTACTGCCTGGAGAAGCCGGGCATGCCCACGGATGCGCCTGCGTAGGCCGCGCGCCCGGCCACCCGCGCCGCCGTCTCCCGCCAGGCCGCGCCGGCGCCGGGGCACCTATTCGCTATTCGGCGAAATCCTCGACTGGATGCTAGCGCCGCTGCTGTTCCTGTGGCCCATCTCCATCGTGCTGACCTACGACGTGGCTTCGCGCATCGCCAACCTGCCGTATGACAAGGCACTGGCCGACCAGGTCAAGGCTCTGTCGCGCCAGGTGCGCGTCAGCCAGGGTCAGATGACGGTGGACCTGCCGCCCTCGGCCAGTCGCGTGCTGCGTTCAGACACCGAGGACACGGTGTACTTCCAGATCGTCTCACCGGACGGCGACCTGCTCGCCGGTGATCTGGAGATTCCCGGGCTGGCGCAGGGCACGCCGCTGCGTTCGCGTGAGGTGCAGTTCCGCGATGCCGAGATCCAGGGTGATGACATCCGCGTGGCCTACCTGCCGGTGGTGCTGGACGAGGGGCAGCCGCAGCGTTATGGCGTGGTGCAGGTGGCGGAGACGCGCCACAAGCGCAGCAGCCTGTCGACGCGCATCGTGTCCGGCGTGCTGCTGCCGCAGTTCCTGATCATCCCGATCGCGGTGGTGCTGGTGTGGTTCGGCCTGTCGCGTGGTATCGCGCCGCTGCGCCGCCTGCAGGACACGATCCGCGAGCGCCGTCCGGGCGACCTCGCACCGATTCCGCCGGACAGTGCACCGGAGGAGGTGCGGCCGCTGATCATCGCCTTCAACGACATGATGGTGCGCCTGGAGGACAACCTGCAGGCGCAGCAGCGCTTCATTGCCGATGCTGCACACCAGATGCGCACTCCGCTGGCGGGGCTCAAGATGCAGGCCGAGCTGGCGCTGCACGAGCCGGACCCGGAGCAGATGCGCGCGGCCATGCGGCGGGTGCATGCCGGGGCTGAGCGCGCGGTGCGCCTGACCAACCAGTTGCTGGCGCTGGCGCGTGCCGAGGCCAGCTCGGAGAAGCTCTATGTGTTCGAGCGCCTGGACCTGCGCGAACTGGTGCGCGAGGTGCTGGCCGACCATGTGCCGGTGGCCCTGGCCAAGGGTCTGGACCTGGGCGTGGAGGGCGGGACGGAACCGGTGTGGCTGGATGGCGCGGCGGTGCTGCTCGACGAGTTGCTGACCAACCTGGTCGACAACGCGGTGAAGTACACCCCGGCCGGTGGGCGCGTCACGGTCGGTGTGTACGCCGACGACAACGATCCGGAATGGGTCGTGCTGATGGTGCGCGACAACGGGCCAGGGGTACCGCTGGAGGCGCGCGAGCAGGTGTTCGAGCGCTTCTTCCGTGTGCTGGGTAGCGGCGCCGAGGGCAGCGGCCTGGGCCTGGCCATCGTGCGCGAGGTGGCCGAGCTGCACGGCGGCAGCGTGCGCCTGGACGAAGGCGAGGGTGGGCGCGGCGTGTGCGTCACGGTGCGTCTGCGGCGCGCGCCAGTGGCGTCCGACGAAGCCGAGGCTATGCCGGGTTCAGGGGCAGGCTGAGGCGCGCTTCACAGCCGCCGCCGGGGCGTGGCAGCAGGTCCAGCCGGCCGCCGTGCAGGTTCGCCACGCGCTCCGCGATGGCCAGGCCGAGGCCGGCGCCAGGGGGGCCGTGGCGTGCCGCGTCGCCGCGCGTGAAGGCCTGCTTGAGGCGCGCCGGGTCGCCCTCGCCCAGGCCGGGGCCGCGGTCACATACGCTCAGATGCAGGCAGTCCTGCTCGGCGCGCTGGGCGATCTCGTAGGGCGCGGCGCCGTGGCGCAGCGCGTTCTCCACCAGGTTGGCAAGCAGTCGCTGCATGGCCAGCGGGCGCAGCGATTGCGGTGCCAGGGGCGCCAGGTCGAGGGTGAACTGCGCGCTGGCGCCCAGCGTTTCCAGCGTGGCGCGCACCAGCCCGGCAAGGTTGCAGGCAGCGACGGGTTCGGTTTCGTCGGCGCGCGCGAAGGCGAGAAACTGGCCGATGATCGCGTCCATGTGCTCGATGTTGCGCACCATGCCGGCCTGTAGCGCCGGGTCGCCACCCTCGATGATTTCCACCGCCAGGCGCAGCTTGGCCAGCGGCGAGCGCAGGTCGTGCGACACCCCGGCCAGCATCACCGCGCGCTCGCGCTCGGTGCTGTCCAGGCGCTGCATCATGCGGTTGAAGCTGCGGCTCACCGCGGCGATCTCGTCCGGCCCGTCCTCCGCCAGGGCCGGCGGCTGGGGTGGGCCCTGGCCCAGGCGCTCGCTGGTGCGGATCAGCTCCTGCAAGGGGCGGTTGATGCGCCGCTGGATCAGCCAGGCGCCCAGCAGGGCGAGCGCGCTGCAGGCGGCGCTGAGCCACACCCACAAGCCGGGCAGGCCGCTGCCATCGAGGCGTGGCAGTGCGATGCCCACCCAGTAGTGCTGGCCGTCGCGCAGGGCGAGGCGGGCCCACAGGCGGAAGTCTTCCTCGGCGCGCCATTCGACGCGCGCCTCCTGGTCCGGCAATAGTGCGTCGAGACGGCTCAGATAGGTGCGTAGCAGCGGGCGTGGCGGCCTCGCCGCCGCCGCCGGGGGCTCGGCGCCGGCAGCGATGCGCAGGCTGCCCAGCGCGTTGAGGCGGCTCACCAGGGCCGGGCGGTGGTCGCGCGGCAGTGCCTCCAGTGCGCTGTGCAGCGCGGCCAGCGTGGTGGCACTGACCTGGGCGGCCTGCTCGATGCGCGGCACGATCACCAGTTGCCGCAAGAGCAGCGCCGAGACGAGCTGGCTCAGCGCCAGCAGGCCGACGATCAGCAGCAGGTTACGCCCGAACAGGCTGCGCGGCAGCAGCCTCATGGGGTGGCCTGGCCGGCCGGCACGAAGACGTAGCCCACGCCCCATACCGTCTGGATGTAGCGTGGCTGCGCCGGATCGTCCTCGATGAGGCGGCGCAGGCGCAGGATCTGCACGTCCACCGCGCGGTCGCTGGCCGCGTAGTCGCGGCCGAAGGCCAGGGCGCGCAGGCGGTCACGGCCGAGCGGCCGGTTGGGGTGCTGCGCCAATGCCGTGAGCATAGCCAGTTCCCCCGAGCTGATGGCGATGTCGGCACCGTCGCGGCGCAGACGGCGCTGGGTTGGCAGCAACTCGAAGGGGCCGAAGCGCAGCCTCTGCCCGTCCTGCGTCGCTGCCGCCGGGGTGGCGCCGAGCATGGCCTGGCGGCGAGCGATGGCCTGGATGCGGGCTACCAGTTCGCGTGGCGTGAAGGGCTTGGGCAGGTAGTCATCGGCGCCCATCTCCAGGCCCAGGATGCGGTCGACCGGGTCGCCGCGCGCGGTCAGCATGATGATCGGCACCTGCTCTCCCTGGGCGCGCAGGCGGCGGCACAGTGACAGGCCGTCTTCGCCGGGCAGCATGAGGTCCAGCACCAGCACGTCGAAACGCTCACGGGCGAGCAGGCGCTCCAGTTGCGCGGCGTCGTCGACGGTGCGCACCTCCAGGCCCTGGGCCGTGAGGTAACGCTGCAGCAGGGCGCGCAGCTCGGGGTCGTCGTCGAGGGCGAGGACGCGGATGGCGGACATCGGTGCCGGGGTGGGCGGAAAGTAGATGGGCGCAGTGTAGCCCCGCGTCGTCCCTGGTCGCCGCCTGCCGCCGGCAAAGTGATTGCAAACGGTTACAGGAGGCGTGGGCTGCAATGTCTGCATACCAATCTGCCCACGTCTTGAAACCCATGGTGCATGGCGCCTGCCTAGAGTGGGTGCATGCCTTCGCAGCGGGCGGGGGCAGACCACTTATTTGCGAGGAGTTGCACATGGACATCCCTTCCCCTTCACTGATCCGGGCCTCGTCCCTGAGTCTTGGACTGGCCCTGTTTGCCTTGCTGGCGGCAACGCCCGCCTTGTCGGCCGGCGCCCTGTATGGGCGCCAGGTCGCACGCGACGCCACGGGCGGCGGGCAGGCCGCGCGGGTGGCTGCACTGCGCGGGCCGAATGGCGGCGAGTACGCCCGCGGCCGTGCGCTGAGCGGTGATGGCGTCGGCAATGCGAGCCTCAAGAGCGGCGGGGCCTATCGTGGGCCACAGGGCGCCACGGCGGCGCGCGCAGGCCAGACCCTGCTTGCCGCCGATGGCAGCGCGAGCCATGCCAGCGGCTTTCGCAGCAGTGGCGCGCGCGGCACCCTGGCGAGCGAGGGCACGGCAACGCGCAGCGCCGACGGTACGGTCGATCAGTCGCGCGTGAGCACCGCCACCAGTGCCAGCAGCGGCAACACGCTGACCCATACCCAGGCCTACAACAGCGAGACCGGCCTGACCCGCAGCACGAGCTGCGCCGACAGCGCGGGCAATGCGATCGCCTGCCCCAGCCGTTGAACGCGAGGAGAAGCCCATGAGCATGCAGAACCTACTGCGCGTGATCGTTGCGACGACCTGTCTGACGCTGGCACTGCCGGGCCTGGCCGCGCCTTCGGCCGAGCGGCTGCAGAAGCTGGACGATGCGCTGGCCAAGCGTTTCGCGGCGGCCGACACGGACGGCAACGGCCAGCTCACGCGGGCCGAGGCCAAAGCCGGCATGCCGCGTGTGCATGAGCAGTTCGACGCCATCGACACGGCCGGCCAGGGCTATGTGACGCGCGAACAGGTGCGCAGCTTCACCGCCAAGGCACTGGCCGAGCGCCGCCAGGCCAAGTGATGGTGCCCGGCGGGGCCGCCGGAAGCCCCGCCGTCGCTGCTGCGCTGCACAGGAAACTGCGTAAGCTCAGTGTAAGTCTCCGCTCCTAAGGTCAGCCTGCCCGCAGAGCCACAAGGTGATGTCGGGCTTCCCAGCAACGGAGGAGAGACAATCATGGCGGATGGCATCACGGCGCCGGGTTCAGCCCCGCGCACTACAGGCATCACGGCCGAAGAGAAGAAGGTGATCTTTGCATCCTCTCTCGGCACGGTCTTCGAGTGGTACGACTTCTATCTGTTCGGTTCGCTGGCGGCCTTCATCGCCAAGCACTTCCTGTCGGGGGTCAACGAGACCACGGGCTTCATCCTGGCCCTGCTGTTCTTCGCCGCCGGTTTTGCGGTGCGTCCCTTCGGCGCGGTCGTGTTCGGCCGTCTCGGTGACCTGATCGGTCGCAAGTACACCTTCCTGGTGACCATCCTGATCATGGGCGTGTCGACGGCGGCGGTGGGCTTCCTGCCCGGCTATGCCACCATCGGCATCGCGGCGCCGATCATCCTCGTGGTCCTGCGCATGCTGCAGGGCCTGGCACTCGGCGGCGAGTACGGCGGGGCCGCCACCTACGTGGCCGAGCATGCGCCCAAGGGCAAGGTCGGTGCGTTCACCGCGTGGATCCAGACCACCGCCACGCTGGGCCTGTTCCTGTCGCTGCTGGTGATCCTGGGTTGTCGCACCGCGATGACGCCGGAGGCCTTCGATGCCTGGGGCTGGCGTATCCCCTTCCTGCTGTCGGTGCTGTTGCTGGCCATCTCGGTCTACATCCGTATGCAGTTGAACGAATCGCCGGTGTTCCAGAAGATGAAGGCGGAAGGCAAGTCCTCCAAGGCGCCACTGACCGAATCCTTCGCCCGTTGGGACAACCTCAAGATCGTGATCCTGGCCCTGCTGGGCGCCACCGCCGGCCAGGCCGTCGTGTGGTACACGGGGCAGTTCTACGCGCTGTTCTTCCTGACCCAGACCCTGAAGATCGACGCCACCACGGCGAACCTGCTGATCGCTGCTTCGCTGGCCGCGGCGACGCCTTTCTTCATCGTGTTCGGTTCGCTGTCGGACAAGATCGGTCGCAAGCCCATCATCATGGCCGGTTGCATCATTGCCGCACTGACCTACTTCCCGATCTTCAAGGCGCTCACCGTTGCCGGCAACCCCGACCTGGCCAAGGCCCTGGCGACCAGCCCGGTGACTGTGGTGGCCGATCCGGCAACCTGCTCCTTCCAGTTCGACCCGGTCGGCAAGGCCAAATTCGTGAGCTCCTGCGACATCGCCAAGAGCGCGCTGGCCAAGCGTTCGGTGAGCTACTCCACGGTGGCGGGTGCACCCGGTGCGGTCACCCAGATCAAGATCGGCGACAAGGTGGTCGAGTCGTATGAAGGGGCCGGCCTGGCCGCGGCCGATGCCAAGAGCAAGAGCGACGCCTTCAACAAGGCACTGGGTGACGGCCTCAAGGACGCCGGCTACCCGGCCAAGGCCGACCCGGCCAAGGTCGACAAGCTGATGGTGTGGTTGCTGCTGACCATCCTGGTGATCTACGTGACCATGGTGTACGGCCCGATCGCTGCCTGGCTGGTCGAGTTGTTCCCGGCACGCATCCGCTACACCTCGATGTCGCTGCCCTACCACATCGGCAACGGCTGGTTCGGCGGCTTCCTGCCGGCGACCGCTTTCGCCATGGTGGCGGCGACCGGTGATGTGTACTACGGTCTGTGGTACCCGATCACCATCGCGGTGGTGACGGCGGTCATCGGCACGCTGTTCCTGCCCGAGACCAAGAACCGCGACATCCACGCCTGACCCGGTTCCCGCTCCGCTGCCCCCGGCGGAGCGGATTCCGGCAGCGCGCTGCCCACGCGGCGCGCTGCCAGAATCCCCCACCCATAACGGAGACAAACCATCATGCGCAACCTCAAGACATCCCTCGCGTTCGTGCTGGGCACCGCGTCCCAACTGGCCCTGGCCTCCGGTGATTCCGGCACCGGCGCGGTGGGCGAGATGAACCTCAGCGGCGGCCAGTTCTTCCTCCTTGTCGGCGGGGTCGTGGTCGTCGGCCTCGCGCTGTGGCTGGTGAGCAAGTTCATCAGCAAGTAAAGTGCTGACCGGGCGGCGCAACCTGCGCCGCCTGCCACTTCGAGCCACTTGTTGCAGGCTCGCGGCTTCAACCAGACGGGTCCTGGACCTTGAAGCTTGCGCTGATCGCCGATATCCACAGCAACATCGAAGCCCTCGACGCGGTGCTGGCCCATGCCGGGCAGCAGGGCGCGCAGCGCATCATCCTGCTCGGCGATCTGGTGGGCTATGGCCCTGATCCCGAGGCGGTGATCGAGCGCTGCCGCAGCCTGGTGGCCGACGGGGCGGTGGCCGTGCTCGGCAACCACGATGCCTCGGCCTGCGGGCGTGACCCTTCCAGCATGAACGACGAGGCCGAGGCGGCCATCCTGTGGACGCGCGCGCGCCTCAAGCCCGACCAGATGGACTGGCTGGCCGGCCTGCCGCACGTGGTGCGCGAAGGCGAGGTGACCTGGGTCCATGCTTCTGCCGCGCGCCCGCAGGACTGGCTCTATGTCAGCGACGGCAAGGCTGCGCGGGCGAGCCTGGAGGCCGCCGGCACCACCTGGGTGTTCGGTGGCCATGTGCACGACCCGACCCTGTACTACTCCGGGCGTGATGGGCGCCTGCTGCCCTTCCACCCGACCGAGGCGATCCCGATCCCGGTGCCGCGCCATCGGCGCTGGCTGGCCATCGTCGGTTCCTGTGGCCAGCCGCGTGATCGCACGGTGGGCGCGCGCTACGCCCTGTTCGACCAGACGCGGGCGACCCTGTGCTTTCATCGCGTGGCCTACGACCACGCCGCCACCGCTGCCAAGATCCGCGCAGCCGGGCTGTCGGAACGCTTCGCACGGCATGTCGAGGGGCTCGAATGAGCGCAGCCGAGCTGAGTCCGGGTCAGCAGATCGACGGCTTCACCATCACCGCGCGCATCCATGCCGGCGGCATGGCGGTGATCTACTCCGTGAGTCACCCCGACATTCCCGGCCCCCTGGTCATGAAAGTGCCGCGCCTGGGCCACGGTGAAAGCGGCGCCACGGTGGTCGGCTACGAGGTCGAGCAGATGGTCATGGCCGCGCTGGACGGTCGTGGTCCGGTGCCGCGCCTGCATGCCAGCGGCGACCTCGCGCAGCAACCGTACCTGGTGATGGACCACATCGAAGGGCAGCCGCTGTCCACGCGCGTCGAGCGCGGGCCGTGGCCGATCGAGGAGGTGTACCGGGTCGGCGCGGCCATCGCCGAAGCAGTGTTCGCGCTGCACGCCTGCGAGGTCACCCACCTCGACCTCAAGCCCTCCAACATCATCGAGCGGCCCGACGGCAGCATGGTGCTGATCGACCTCGGCCTGGCGCATCACGCCCACCTGCCGGACCTGCTGGCCGAGGAGTTCCGCCGCCCCATGGGCTCGGCGCCCTACATCGCGCCGGAGCAGGTGCTGGGCGTGCGCTCCGATCCACGCAGCGACATCTTCGCCCTCGGCGTGATGCTCTACGAGTTCGCCACCGGGCGCCTGCCCTATGGTGCACCGCAGTCTCCCAACGGGATGCGCCGCCGCCTGCGGGTGACGCCGCATCCGCCGCGCGCGCAGCGGCCCGACATTCCCGAAGCGCTGCAGGAGATCATCCTGCACTGCCTCGAAGTCGACCCCAACCGGCGCTACAGCTCGGCCCACCAGCTCGCTTTCGAGCTGCAGCATTTGCCCGACGTGGTGATCACCAGTCGCGGCCGGCGCATGCAGCGGCCCGGCTTGTGGACGCGCTTCCGCCGCTGGCTGTTCGGCATCGGCTACGAGCCCCTGCATGTCAGTGCACCCAGCCAGACCTTTCACGAAGCGCCCATCATCATGGTCGCGGTGGCGTTGTCGCATACCAACGAGCGCGAGCAGGTGGCACTGCGCCGCGAGGCGGAACGGCAGGCGCGGGCCGAGCCTTCGGCGCGGCTGGCCTTCGTCTCGGTGGCACGGCCACAGCCGGTGATGGGGCAGGCGGAAGAGGAGCGCAGCGCGCCGCGCGAACACATGCGCATGCTGGTGGAATTGCGCCACTGGGCGGCCGGGCTGGCGATGGAGGCGAGCCGTGCCACCTTCCAGGTGCTGGAGGGCAACGATGCGGCGGAGGCGATCGTCGACTACGCGCGCAATAACCGCGTCGACCACATCCTGATCGGCGCGCCGCCGCCTGACCTGATCGCGCGCAAGCTGTTGCCGACGGTGTCGGAGCGCATCGCGGTCGAGGCGCCTTGTTCGGTGACCATCGTGCGGGCAGCCTGAACCAAACGCGGAGGAGGGGGCATGCAGATCGAAAAGGACATGCGCTACTGGCAACTGGCCGAGCGCAAGAAGCGCATCGTTGCGCTGCTGCTGGCGCTTGCCCTGGGGGGCTTTGCCGTCCTTGCGGTGCTGGTCAGTTGGGCGCCGGCCTGGCTGGCCCAGGCGCTGCCCCTTGGGCTGAACCTGGGCCTCGCCCTGGTGCTGCTGGTGTTCCTGCTGTGCGGCCTGGTGGCCTATCTGTACGGACGGGTGGCGGAGAACGACTTCGACTGCGTCGCGGCCGAACTGCAACAGGATGTCTGGCGCATGGAAGGGAGGCGCTGACATGGCGCGCCCGCTCCTCATTCCGCTGCGCGTGTTGCTGCCAGCCCTGCCTGTCGCGGCGCAGGCCCAGGAGACGCAGGCGCGCGTGTTGGCGCTGGAGGTGACCGCCGTCTTCCTGTTGCTGACCCTGGCGATCATCTGGTTCGCCGCGCGGCGTCTGCGCGCGGTGGCCGAGTTCTACACCGCCGGCCACGCGATATCGGCGCACCAGAACGGTTGGGCGATTGCCGGCGACTACCTGTCGGCCGCCTCCTTCCTGGGCGTGGTGGGCCTGATCGCCGCTTACGGCTTCGATGGCCTGCTGTACTCGGTGGGTTTCCTGGCGGCCTATGTGGTGGTCTTGCTGCTGGTGGCCGAGCCCTGTCGCAACCTGGGGCAGTACACGCTGGCCGACATCCTCGCGGTGCGCCATCCCTCGCGCGCGGTGCGCAGCGCGACCGCCCTGTCCGCCCTGGTGGTGACGCTGTTGTACCTGTCGGCCCAGATGCTCGGCGGCAGCCTGGTGCTCCACCTGCTGACCGGCCTGTCGCACGAGGCTTGTGCCTGGCTGATCGGCGGCCTCACGGTGGGCTATGTGCTGCTCGCCGGGACCGCCACGATCACCTATGTGCAAGTGGTCAAGGCTGTCATGCTGGTCGGGGTGACCCTGGTGCTGGCGGTGCTGGCGCTGTGGCCGCTGGGCTTCTCACTGCCGGCGCTGCTCGACCAGGTGCGCGCCAGCGCCGACGTGGCCGCCCATGTCACGGTGTTGCGCGGCGGCAGCGAGGCGACGGCCTTCCTTCAGCCCGGCCTGTATTTCCCGCTGGCGCTCGACCGCTTCTCGCTGTGCCTGGCGCTGGTGCTGGGCACCGCCGGGTTGCCGCACATCCTGATGCGCTTCTTCGCCGTGCCCACGCCGGGCGAGGCGCGGCAGTCCGTAACCTATGCCATGAGCATCATCATGCTGTTCTACCTGCTGACCATCGTGCTGGGGCTGGCCGCCGCCGCCTACCTGGGGCCGGCGACGGTGCTGGCCTTCGACCCCGGGGCCAACCTGGCCGTACCCTTGCTGGCGCAGCACTTGGGCGGCGGCCCACATACCACCAGCGGGCAATTGTTGCTGGCGCTGACCGCAGCGGTGGCGCTGACCACCATTGTTGCGGTGGTGTCGGGCCTGTTGTTGTCGGCGGCTGATGCGGTGGCGCACGACGCCTACGCCTGGGGCGTGCACGGCGGGGCCGGCAGCGGACGCGGCGAGCGTCGGGTACATCGCGTGGTGGTGGTGGTGGCGGGCGTGGTGGCGGTGCTCTTGTCGCTGGGCGGGCGTCATCACAACGTGGCGCACTGGGTCGGGCTGGCCTTTGCGGTGGCAGCCTCCAGCAATCTGCCGGCGTTGTTGCTGTCGCTGTACTGGCGGCGCTGCAGCACGGCCGGGGTGGTGGCCGGCATGGTGGTGGGTACCGGCAGCGCCGGCCTGCTGATCCTGCTGTCGCCCAACATGGGCTGGCAGGCGCCGCCTTTCCCTCTGATGAACCCCGGGCTGGTGTCTATCCCGCTCGGTTTCCTGGCGGTGTGGCTGGTGTCCCTGTGGCGGCCCGACACGCACACCCAGGCGAGCTGGGAGCGCTTCCGCCTGCGCCGCGTGACGGGCATCCGCAGCGAGGGCTGAACTCAGCCGCTTGCCCGTGTCTGCCAGAGCGTCAGCGCGCGGTTCAAGGCTTCCAGCGAGACCGGTTTGGTGAGGTAGTCGTCCATGCCGGTGGCCAGCGCACTGCTGCGGTCGTCCAGCGAGGCATCGGCGCTGACCCCGATGATGTAGGTCTTGATGCCTTGCTCGCGCAGGCGGCGCGTGGCGACGAGGCCATCCATCTCCGGCATGCGGGTATCCATGAGAATGAGGTCGAAGCTGCCACCTTCGTGCGCCTGCAGGGCTTCGATGCCGGTGTGCGCGGTGCTGGGCGTGCTGACTCCCAGCTTGGACAGCAGGCGCGTGATGACCATCAGGTTGACCGGGTTGTCCTCCACCACCAGCACCCGCGTCTGCGGCGCCAGGCTGACCGTCGGTGTGGCGGACTGGGCTGGCGTGGCCTGGCTGTCCTGGCACATGCGCAGCGGAATGCTGAACCAGAACTCGGAGCCTTTCCCGGCACTGCTGTCGACGCCGATCTCGCCGCCCATCCGCTCGGTGAGCATGCGGCAGATGGACAGCCCCAGGCCGGTGCCGCCGAAGCGCCGCGTGGTCGACATGTCGGCCTGCTCGAAGGGGGTGAAGATGTGTTCCAGCTTGTCGGCCGGGATGCCGATGCCGCTGTCGCGCACGCCGAAGCGCAGCCGCACCCGGTCTTCCTCACGGCCGAGTTCGCGCACCGTGATCTCGATGCTGCCGCGCTCGGTGAATTTGATCGCGTTGCCGACCAGGTTGACCAGGATCTGGCGCAGGCGCACCGGGTCGCCCATCAGCTCCGCCGGTACGCTGCTGCCGATCAGGCAGTCGTAGCCGAGCCCCTGTTCGCGCGTGCGCACCCTGAACAACTTGCCGATGTCATCCAGCATGGCGGGCAGACTGAAGCTCACGCATTCGAGTTCGAGCTTGCGCGCCTCGATCTTCGAGTAATCGAGGATGTCGTTGATGATGCCCAGCAAGGCTTCGCAGGAGGAGCGCATGGTGCGCACATAGTCGGCCTGCTCCGGGTTCAGCGGCGTGTCGCCCAGCAGTTCCGCGACGCCCAGGATGCCGTTCATGGGGGTGCGTATCTCGTGCGACATCATGGCGAGAAAATCGCCCTTGGCACGGCTGGCCGCAGTGGCGGCGTCGCGTGCGGCAATCATCGCCTGTTCGGCGGCGTGGCGTTCGGTCACGTCGGTGAAGGAGAACACGCGGCCGATGACTTGTTCGGCATGGCGGGCCGGGCGCGACTTGCACTCGAACACGCGCCCGTCGGCGAGGTAGAGGGTGTCGAAGTTTTCGCTCTCGCTGTCGGAGGCTATCCGCGACAAGTGTTCGGCAAAGGGATCATCTGGCGCGAGGCGGGAGATCAGGAACTGCTTGAGCAGACGATCCTCGTGTTCGACCAGGATATCCTGCGGCACCCGCCACAGTTCGGCAAAGCGCCGGTTCATGTTGGCGATGCGGCCGTGCCGGTCGAGCAGCAGGATGCCATCCACCGTGGCCTCGAGCGTCGCGCGCAGTTGCGAGGTCATGTGCGCCAGCTCTTCCTCGGCGCGTTTCTCGCCTTCGATGCCGTGTGCGCTCACCACCAGCCAGCCGGCCCCTTCGTCGATCCGGCGTACCCGCTTGCTGACCGCCAGCGTGCTGCCGTCCGCGCGCTGGTACAGGCCCTCGATCCAGTCGACCTTGGGGTTGCCGCCCTGGCGCACGTCCTCCCAGAAGAACACATCGGACAGGGCGCATTCGATGTCGGTGATCGGCCGTCCCAGCAGCGCGTCCTGGGTGTAGCCCAGCTCCGCCAGCGCGGCCGGGCTGGCCGCGCGGATCTCCAGGCTGGTGGCGTCGACCAGCAGCAGGATCTCGCTGGCCTGACCCAGCAGCAGCGACTCGGGACTGCTCACGGCTGCCCCCCGCGCGCGTCGGCATCGAAGTAGTAGGTCACCCGCTTGCGCGGGCTGAGATATTCATAGACTGCTGCTGGCAGCAGGTTGGGGCGGATCGCCTTGGCGATGTGCAGTTCCGGTTCCTGTTCCAGGTCGACCATCAGCGCCTCTTCCTTCGGGATGGCCTCGTCGTACACCACCACCCAGGGCCGCAAGGGTTTTTCCGGGTTGACCGACTGCACCACCGCCAGCGCCTCGTTCGACAGCTTCACGATGCTGCCCGGCGGATACACACCCAGCGAGCGGATCATCAACTGCAGCGCCTGGCCGTCGAACTTGTCGCGCATCTTGGCAAACATCAGCGACAGCGCTTCGTGCGGCGTCAGCGCCTTGCTCACGTCCACCGGATTGCACAGGTTGTCGTAGTGATTGACCAGCCCCACGATGCGCGCCAACTGATGGATCGCACTGCCCTTGAGCCCGCGCGGATAACCACTGCCGTCGACCAGCTCATGGTGCTGGTAGATCACGAACTGCGCGGCTTCGGGCAGGCCCACCTTCTTGGCGATGCGCAGCCCGTACTCGCAGTGCATCTTGCGCAGTTCGATCTCGGCATGCGTGAAGTCGCCCGTCTTCTTCAACACCTTGTCCGGAATGTCCATCAGACCGATGTCGTGGAACAAGGCGCCCAGGCCCAACAGGCGGCAGTCCTCGCGGGCCATGCCCAGGCCCTTGGCCAGCATCATCGACAGCACCGAACAGTTGAGCCCATGGAAGTAGGCGTCCTCGCCGCCCGCCTTCTCGCCCATCACATGCAGCGTGACCTCCGGTGCGTCGAGGAAGGCGCTGGTCATCTGGTGCACCAGTTCGCTCACCTCGGCGATGCAGTCAGCCGGCCGCGACACCAGGTTGCGGTTGATGTTGCGCATGATCGCGGCGGCCTTGGCGAAGGCCTTTTCCACGTGACCGATGCGCTCCTGGCGCGCCCGCAGGTGGCGCGCCCGGGCCTGTGCCGCCGCTGCCTGCGGATCCTGCGGGGTGGGCGCCGCCGGCACCGGCTCGGCCTGAGCCTCGACTTCACCGCCTCCGCTGCTCCCCAGGGCCTGCGCCGGCAGATCGCTGCGTGCCGGGTCGTAGCGGAAGCGTTTGACGCCCAGCCCGCGCAGCGTCGCGATCTGATCGGCCGACTTGATCTTGAACTGGTTGAAACTGAAGGGGTGACTGAACCAGGGCAGGTCGATGAAGATGTACAGACCGATGCAAAGCTGCTCCGGCAGGACGAAATGGTCAGTGCTTTCCGGGTTCATGAAGGGGCTCAGGCGGCAGGCGCGGGGCTGCGCCATCAGTGGTTTACGGCCGCCCGCGCCGTGATTTGAGGGGTGCCGGACCTAACGACAGAAGCGGGTTTGGCTAACCCTGAAAGTCTCTGCTATAATGCTGGTCTTTCCCGGCCTGGTAGCTCAGTTGGTAGAGCAGCGGATTGAAAATCCGCGTGTCGGTGGTTCGATTCCGCCCCAGGCCACCACAGGATTCCAAGACAGAAGGCCCATCCGCAAGGATGGGCCTTCTTCTTTTCGCTGACCGGCTGCCTGTCTCATTTTCTGGCGGTTTGGTCGCCTCGCATGCCTGGCCTCTCGGCCCGACTCCACCCGTCACCGGTTTCAGTTGTCCAGCGATTGCTGTCGCGTCCGAGACGGGCTTCCCCCGTCAGAGCGCGCCGTCGGATGCTTCCGCTGCTCGATGAGACTCCCCGCAATGGCCAGCACAGCACGCCATTCACTTCAGCAAGGAAGAGCACATGAATCACACTATCCAGCGCACCGAACTCAAGACCTTCTACTACACGCCGGTGCATTGCCCTTTTTGCGGCACGCGCGTCATGGGCGCTGACCCCGATGACGAGACGCGCATCACGGCGTGTGCCCACACTTTGTTCATCGCGCATGACAGCGCCTTCGAATTCCGCACCGAACGCCTGGACCGCAACCTCGACATCGCGGGCCTGAGTGAGCAGGAGGTCGAACAGCGCTGGCTGGGCGCAGGTGGCGTCGATGGGTTTACCGACAAGGTGACGCTGGCGGATGCAATCAAGATTGCCGCCTATGCACCTGCGCCCTCGGCATACGGCTCGTACTACGGCTTCGCCCCTACGCCCGAGGCTTGATGCAGGTGCCGGGTCGCGCGCTGACAGGAGGCTGATGCCGTCCTCGTGACGGCCCGCTGCCAGCACTGCAGCCTGTGCTGCCTTGATCCGCGGGCCATTCATCCCCCGCGCAACTGGCGGGGGTGCTGTGATGAACTACGCCTATTGCATCAGCAGGCGTTCGGCGCTCAGTTCGGCATGGTGATGGGCAGGGTGGTGATGCTGCTCTGCCAGTCGCTCCCGTCATTGCCACGCGCCAGCACGTAGAACACGTACGCGGTGCCGGGGCTGAAGCCGCCGAACAGGAAGAGGGCGGTACCTGTGCTGCTGGCGGCGCAGACGTTGCCGTTCTGCACATCGGCCAGGCTGGGGGCGGGGGCCGTGGCCAGCCGGTAGGTGCAGTTGACCTGCGCATCCTTGCTGACATTCACCGTCAGGGCGACCACGTTGCTGCCCTGCGCCGAAACCTGCGCGTGGGTGACTACGAGCGGAAGCTTGACGGTGACCGTGAGCTGGCCCCAGGCCTTGTTGCCGCTGGCGTCCTGGATTTCGTAGCTGACGCTGGCCGTGCCGGTGAAGCCGGTGGTGGGCGTGAAGTCAATCTTCCCGGCGTTGGCGATGAAGCTGCCATTGCTCGGATTGCTGAGCTGGCCGGTCAGGCTGGGCGTGAGCCCGGAGTCGTCGCTGTCGTTGGCGACGACGTCGATGCCGGTGAGCGCTGCCTGGTAGCTGGTGGCGCTGTCAGGCGTAGCCACCGGGGCGGTGCTGTCCGGTGCGACGGCGGTGATGTTCACCGTCACCGGCGCGCTGCTCAGGCTGCCATCGCTGACGATCAACTGGGCGACATAGGTGCCGGCTAGATCGGCGGTGAAAACGGGTTTGGCAACCTGGGTGCTGGACAGACTGGCGTTGCTGTTCAGCGGCCTGTTGAGCAGGGACCAGGTGTAGCTGAGCGTGTCGCCATTGGCATCAGAGCTGGCGCTGCCGTCCAGGGTGACGCTGCTGCCGACCAGAACGCCCTGGATGCTGCCGGCATTCGCCACCGGGGCCACGTTGGTCTGCGGGCTGACGACGGTGATGGTGACGGTTGCACTGCTGCTCAGGCGGCCGTCGCTGACGATGAGCATGTAGACGTAGCTGCCGGGCAGGTCGGCCACGAAGCTGGGGCGGAGTGCGGTGCTGCTGGACAGGGTGGCGGTGCTGCCAGCCGGCTTGCTGACCGTGGTCCACAGGTACTGCAGGGCGTCGCCGTTGGCGTCGGCGCTGGCGCTGGCGTCGAGCGTGACGGTGCCGCCGTTGACGGCATTCTGGGGCTGGCCGGCATTGGCCACGGGTGCCAGGTTGCTGCTGCTCGGGGTATTGCTGGGGCTGCTGCTGCCATCGCCGCCTCCACCACCGCCTCCGCAGGAGAACAGGGCCAGGCAAAGAATCCACAGAGCCGCACGGCCTTTCCGGAAGGCGTTCATCGCGCTTCTCCTATATGCACAGTTCATAGCGATTCGAGGCTACGCGCTCCGTGTGCATATTGCTGCGCAATGAATCACGGATTGGTGAATTTATTGAATTCGGTGATTTGGCGCGTGTTGCTGCCATCCGTCCGCGCGGCGGTCTTCCATGCCGATTTCGGGCAAGAGACCGTAGCTGAAGGCCGGGCGTCCGGATCAATCGTCCTCGTCCTCGTCATCCCCCTGATTGCGGCGCGGGACTTTCTTGGGATCGCAGATGATGGCGCGGTAGATCTCGATACGGTCGCCGGGCTTGAGCGGGGCGTCGAGCTTGACCACCTTGCCGAAGATGCCGACCTTCTGCTTTTCGAGTTGGATTTCGGGGCAGGTGGTGAGAATGCCGGACTGTTCGAGACCCTGGGCGACGGTGCAGTCGTCCGGCACTTCGAGTTTGAGCCAGTATTTCTTGAAGCTGTTGGCGTAGGCGACGGCGATCTGCATGGCGCGCCCTCCTTCAGTGGGCGTGGGCGCCGCTGGCCGGCGCGGGGGCGGGGACGGCTTCGAACCAGGCCTGGATACGGCGGCGGGCGGCGATCAGCAGGCCGACGGTGAGGAAGCCGCCGGGGGGCAGGATCATGAACAGCGTGCTCGCGGTCTCCGGCAGGATGCGCATTTCCAGGAAGGCGAAGTGCTCGCCCAGCAGCAGGTGGGCGTTGGCGAACAGGGTGCCGGCACCGAGAATCTCGCGGATGCCGCCCATGATGACCAGGGCGACGGTGAAGCCCAGGCCCATGGCAATGCCGTCCAGCGTGGAGGAGAGCACCGGATTGCGCGAGGCGAAGGCTTCGGCGCGGCCGAGCACCGCGCAGTTCACCACGATCAGCGCGATGAAGATGCCCAGCACCTTGTAGAGATCGTGCATCCAGGCGTTGAGGCACATGTCCACCAGGGTGACCAGCCCGGCGATCAGGGCGATGAAGATGGGGATGCGCACGGTCGGGCTGACCCAGTTGCGCAGGCTGGAGATCAGCGCGTTGGACAAGGCCAGCACGACCAGGGTGGCCAGGCCCATGCCCAGGCCATTGGTGGCAGAACTGGTGACCGCCATGGTGGGGCACATGCCCAGCATCTGGCCCAGCACGACATTGTTGTCCCACAGGCCGTCGCGCATGATGGCGCGCGCGTCGGGGCTGGTGACGGTGGGGGTGTCCTTGCTCATTGCGGGGCTCCTTCAGTGCTGCTGTCCAGCAGGGCTTGGCGGTTGTGGGCAAAGAAATCCAGGCCCTGCTTCACCGCGCCGACGACGGCGCGCGGGGTGATGGTGGCGCCGGCGAACTGGTCGAATACGCCACCATCCTTCTTGACGGCCCAGCCCTTGGTGTCGGGTTGCTGGGCAGACTTGCCTCGGAACGAATCGATCCAGGGGCTCTTGGCGGCCTCGATCTTGTCGCCCAGCCCTGGGGTTTCGGCATGCTGGGTGACGCGCACGCCCTGGATCACGCCTTGCGCATCCACCGCCATGATCAGCTTGATGTTGCCGGCATAGCCCTTGCCGACCTGCTCGAACAGCACTGCGCGCACCACCCCGGCCTTGCGGGCGCGATAGACGGTGACGGGCTGGCCCTTGGCATCTGGAATCTGGAGCGTGTCCTTGAGCAGGTTGTTGTCGGCGAAGCCTGGCGGCAGCACTTGTTCCAAGGTCTGGCGGGTATCCGCCTCGATGGCGGCGTTGATGTTCTCGCGGGTGCTCTGATAGGCCAGCGCCAGCGCGGCGGTGATCGTCACGCCCACCACGCCGAGCGAGACGCCCTGGTACCAGATGGCATCGAGCTTGATGACCTGGCTCATTTGAGGGCCTCCTCGACACGTTGGGCGGGCAGCGACTTGCCGCTGAGACTGCGACCGAAGATGCGCGGGCGGGTCCACATGTCCAGCAAGGGGGTGGTGGCATTCATGATCAGTACGGCAAAGCCGACGCCCTCCGGATAGCCGCCCCAGGTGCGGATCAGCCAGCTCAGCACGCCGCAGCCGAGGGCGAACAGCCACTGCCCGGCCGGTGAGCTGGGCGAGGTGACGTAGTCGGTCGCGATGAAGAAGGCGCCCAGCATGACGCCGCCCGACAGCAGGTGAGTGGTGGCGGGCAGAAAACTCTGCGGTGCGGCGTGATGCGCGATCACGGCCGGCACCGCCACGCCCAACAGGAAGCCCAGCGGAATGCGCAGGCCGATGATGCGTTTGGCGACCAGGAACAGGCCGCCAAGCAGGATCAGCAGCGACGAGGTTTCGCCCAGGCTACCGGCGCGCGCGCCGAGCAGGGCATCGTCATTGGCGAAGGGGCTGAGGGCGCTCAGCAATTCGACGCCGCGCCCCACTTCGGTCTTCACATGCCCCAACAGCGAGGCACTGCTCACTGCGTCGGGAATCGTTGCCTGCCCAAGGCTTATGGCCAGGCCCTGGGCGAAGGTCATGCCGTGCTGCAGGTGTTCCGGCGCGACCCATTGCGTCATCTGCACCGGGAAGGAGACCAGCAGGATCGTGCGCCCGACCATTGCCGGGTTGAACAGGTTACAGCCCAGCCCGCCGAACACCTGCTTGGCCAGCACGATGGCGAGCATGCTGCCGGCGATGCCCAGCCAGACCGGCAGGAAGGGTGGCAGCGACATGGCGAGCAGGGTGGCGGTGAGCAAGGCGGAGCCATCCCACAGCACCGGCAGCACGCGCTTGCCGGCCCAGTGCAGGCACAGCGCTTCGCAGACCAGGCAGGTGAGGGCGCAACTGGCCCACAGCAGGAAGGCCGGCCAGCCGAACTGCCAGAAGCCGGCCAGCACGGCCGGGGCCAGGGCCAGCAGCACGAGGCCCATGATCTGGCTGGTGCTGCGGTTCGTAACCGCATGCGGCGACGCGTGAATCATGCCGTTCATGCTTCTGCCTCCTGCTTGCCAGCTTCGGCACTCGTCGCCTTGGCTGCCGCCTCCGTCGCCTGGGCGCGTTCGCGCTCGGCCTTGCGGCGGGCGTGCATCTCGGCCTTCTCGCGCGCCTCGCGTTCGTGGCGCGCGGCCTTGGCCTCGGTCAGTTCCTTGATGTTGTCGAGGCGCTTCTTCTCGCGTTCGCGCAAGCTCAGCTCGCCCTTGGCATGCTGGAAGTACTGCACCAGCGGAATGCGCGAGGGGCAGATGAAGCCGCAGGCGCCGCAGGTCAGGCAGTCGCCCAGCCCGATCGCTTCCGCCTCGCCCAGTGCATTGGCATGGATGCGCGCAGCCATCTCCAGCGGCATCAGGCCGACCGGGCACACGCTCACGCAACTGCCGCAGCGGATGCAGGCGCTTTCCTCGCGTTCACCGACCTCGGCGGCCGACAGCGCCAGCACGCCGCTGGTGCCCTTGACCACCGGGGTCTCCAGGTCCTGCACGCCGATCCCCATCATCGGGCCGCCAGCGACGACACGCGCCGGCGGCTGCTTGAGCCCGCTGCAGCGTTCGAACAGGTAGGACATCGGCGTACCGAGTCGTACCCGCAGGTTGCGCGGCTTGGCGACGGCGCCGCCGGCCACGGTGACGACGCGCTCGGTCAGCGGCTCGCCGTAACGCAGCGCGCGATAGACCGCGTAGGCCGTGCCCACGTTGTGCACCACCACGCCCACGTCGGCCGCGCGGCCGTCGGCGGGCGCCTCGATGCCGGTGAGCATCTTGATCAGTTGCCGATCCGCTCCCATCGGGTAACGGCTCGGAATCTTGATGACGTGCACCTCGGGGAAGGACTTGGCCGCGAGCTTCATCGCCAGGATGGCCTCGGGCTTGTTGTCCTCGATGCCCACCAGCACGCGCGTCGCGCCGGTGGCCTTGAGGATCAGGCGCGCGCCCTGCACGATGTCCGGCGCGCACTCCTGCATCAGGCGGTCGTCGCAGGAGAGGTAGGGCTCGCACTCGCTGCCGTTGAGGATCAGCGTCGTCACCTTGTTGCGATGGCCCAGCGCAAGCTTCACGGCAGAGGGGAAACTCGCCCCGCCCATGCCCACGATGCCGGCGTCTTCCACCCGCTCGGCGATGACGCGGGCATCCAGGTTGATGGGGTACAGCTCGGGCTTCAGTGTCACCCACTCGTCCAGGCCATCGGGCTGAAGGTGGATCGCCATGTCGCCCAGGCCGGAGGGGTGCGGGATCACCGCTTCGCCGATGGCGACGATGGTGCCCGAGGTCGGCGCATGCAGCGGGGCCGAGATCTTGCCGCCGGTCTCGGCGATCAACTGGCCGCGCAGCACGCGCTCGCCGACCTCCACGATCACCTTGGCCGGTGCGCCGACGTGCTGCGCTAGCGGCAGGCGTAGCAGCGGTGGCAGGCCGGCGTCCTCGATGTCGAGGCTGGCGGCAGGGTACTTGTGGCTGTCGGGGTGCACGCCCCAGCGTTGGAGCAGGCGGCGCAGGGGCGGGATGACGATGGTGGGCATGACGGCTTCCTCAGGACATGCGGCCGGGTTGCGGCATCACCCAGTTATGGATGTTCTGCGCGACCGGCAGCATCTGGATCGCCTCGGTCGGGCATTTCTCGGCGCACTGGTTGCAGCCGGTGCAGGCCTCGTCCATGACCGCGTGCAGTTGCTTGGTGGAGCCGATGATCGCGTCGGAGGGGCACAGCTTCATGCACTTGGTGCAGCCAATGCACAGGTGCTCCTGGATGCGCGCGATGATCGGCACGCTCTCCTCGCCGGCTTCGAGCGTGATTCCCAGGTGATCGGCGATGGCCTGGGCGACCACCTTGCCACCGGGCGGGCAGCAGGTGGGCGAGGCCTCGCCGGCGACGATGGCCTCGGCGGCACCGTTGCAGCCGGGGAAACCACATTGGCCGCAATTGGCCGCGGGCAGCATGGCTTCCACCTCGGCCACCAGGCTGTTGCCCTCGACGTGGAACTTGCGCGAGGCGAAGCCCAGCGCGATGCCCAGGCCGGAACTGATGGCGGCAAGACTGATGACGGCGGTGAGCATGGGGTTCTCTCCTTGAATCTGAATCAATGCGCGCCCGCCGGCACGAGACCGGCGAAGCCCATGAAGGCCAGCGCCAGCAGGCTGGCGGTGATGTAGGCGATCGGCGTGCCGCTGAAGGTGGCCGGCACGCGGGACAGGGTCAGGCGCTCGCGCATGCCGGCGAACAAGACCATCACCATCACGAAGCCCAGGCCCGAGGCGAAGCCGCTCAGCACGCTCATGACCAGGCCTGCATTGCCCTGGGCATTGAGCAGGGGGATGCCCAGCACCGCGCAGTTGGTGGTGATCAGCGGCAGGTAGATGCCCAGCACGCGGTGCAGGTCCGGCGCCGTCTTCTTGATGACCATCTCGACAAACTGCACCACGGCGGCGATCACCACGATGTAGGTGAGGATGCGCAGATAGGCGAGGTCGAAGGCGAGCAGCAGCCAGTGTTCGATGGCCCACGCCGCAGCCGATGACAGAGTCATGACGAAAGTGGTGGCCAGCCCCATGCCCACCGCGCTGTCGACCTTGGTCGACACGCCCATGAAGGGACACAGGCCCAGGAACTTCACCAGCACCACGTTATTGACGAGCACGATGGCGATGATGGTCAGCAAGATCTCACGCATGGCTACCTCCGTTTGAGGGGCAAAATGCATGTCGCGTGCCAGACCTGTTTTTGCTTTTTTATTCAATCGGATAGCGCCAATTCTGCAGGGCCGTGCGAGGGCCGTTTGTCGCGCTTGTCGGAGCTGTTCTGGCGTTGTTTCGGCGCGGATGGCGCGGTGCGACATGTACACGCGCGCGGGCGATGAGCCGTCAGGAAATCTGCCGGGGTGGACATGGGGCTGGTGTGTGCTGCCCCGCGTCAGCAAGCCGACAAATGCGACAGGGGCTGTCGCAAGCCCTGCGTCAAACCCTGACACGTGGGTGCTATCTGCCTGATTTAAAAATGATTTGCGAGCTGGAACGCAAGTTGCTGTAGCTCTCCTGCCCCCAATTGCTTCGCCTGCAGGAGAGACAGCATGACCCCGCGCCCCATCTACCTGGATTACTCCGCCACCACCCCGGTGGACCCGCGTGTCGTGGCGAAGATGATGCCCTGGCTCTACGACAACTTCGGCAATCCGGCCAGCCGCTCGCATGCTTACGGCTGGGCCGCGGAAGAGGTGGTGGAGATCGCGCGTGAGCAAGTGGCTGCGCTGATCGGCGCCGACCCGCGCGAGATCGTGTGGACCTCGGGTGCGACCGAATCGAACAATCTCGCCATCAAGGGGGTGGCCAAGTTCCACGCCGCGCGTGGCAAGCACATCGTCACCGTCAAGACCGAACACAAGGCGGTGCTCGACACCTGCCGCGAGCTGGAGCGCGAGGGTTTCGAGGTCACCTACCTCGACGTGCAGGACAACGGCTTGCTCGACTTCGACGCCTTCGCCGCCGCCTTGCGCCCCGACACCATCCTCGCCTCGGTCATGTTCGTGAACAACGAGATCGGCGTGATCCAGGACGTCGCCAAGCTCGGCGCGCTGTGCCGCGACAAGGGCGTGATCTTCCATGTCGATGCGGCGCAGGCTACCGGCAAGGTCGACATCGACCTCGACAACCTGCCGATCGACCTGATGTCGCTGTCCGCCCACAAGACCTACGGGCCCAAGGGCGTTGGCGCGCTGTACGTGTGCCGCAAGCCGCGCGTGCGCATCGAGGCGCAGATCCACGGCGGTGGCCACGAGCGTGGCATGCGCTCCGGCACGCTGCCGACGCACCAGATCGTCGGCATGGGTGAGGCCTACTGGCTGGCCCGCGAGAGCATGGGCACCGAAAACGAGCGCATCCGCTGGCTGCGTGACCGGCTGGCCGCCGGCCTGCTGGCGCTGGACCAGGTGTTCATCAACGGCGACATGGAACAACGTGTGCCGCACAACCTGAACGTGAGCTTCAACTTCGTCGAAGGCGAGTCGCTGCTCATGGGCATCAAGGACATCGCGGTGTCCTCGGGTTCGGCCTGTACCTCGGCCAGCCTGGAACCCTCCTACGTATTGCGCGCACTGGGCCGTCCCGACGAACTGGCGCACAGCTCGATCCGCTTCTCGATCGGCCGCTTCACCACGCAGGACGAGGTGGACGCGGTGATCGCCAAGGTCGGTGCCGCCGTCGGCAAGCTGCGCGAGCTGTCGCCGCTGTGGGACATGCATTGCGCCGGCATCGACCTCTCCACCATCCAATGGGCCGCCCACTGAAGGCAGCCCCCGCCCCCTGACAGAACCCGGAGAACCACCATGGCATACAGCGACAAGGTCCTCGACCACTACGACAACCCGCGCAACGTCGGCTCGATGTCGACCACCGACGAAGATGTCGGCACCGGCATGGTCGGCGCACCGGCCTGCGGCGACGTGATGAAACTGCAGATCAAGGTCGGCGCGGATGGCGTGATCGAGGACGCCAAGTTCAAGACCTACGGCTGCGGTTCGGCCATCGCGTCGAGCTCGCTGGTGACCGAGTGGGTCAAGGGCAAGACCCTGGACGAGGCGCTCGCCATAAAGAACACCGAGATCGCCGAAGAACTGGCGCTGCCGCCGGTCAAGATCCACTGCTCCATCCTGGCCGAGGACGCCATCAAGGCCGCGGTGGCGGACTACCGCGCCAAGCAGACGGGCGATGTCGCCTGCCCCGAAGTCATCGTCGACAAGGCCGCCTGAGCCTGCGCTGAAAGGACATCATCATGAACGCACCTGTTGAAATCCCGTCGCCCGTCAACTTCACCGACTCCGCCGCCTCCAAGGTGGCCGAGTTGATCGCCGACGAAGGCAACCCCGCGCTGAAGCTGCGCGTCTATGTCAGCGGCGGCGGCTGCTCCGGCTTCCAGTACGGCTTCGCCTTCGAGGCTGAAGACAAGGAAGACGACATGACCATCGAGAAGGGCGGCGTGAAGATGGTCGTCGACGCGATGAGCCTGCAGTACCTGATGGGCGCCGAGATCGACTTCGAGGACGGCCTGGAAGGCTCGCGCTTCGTGATCCGCAATCCGAACGCGACCTCGACCTGCGGTTGCGGCAGCTCCTTCTCCGTGTGAGGTAGAGATCATGATCACCGTCAGCGAACGCGCCGCACGCCATGTGCAAAAGAGCCTCATCAAGCGCGGCGGGGGCGTCGGCCTGCGCCTTGCGGTCAAGACCAGCGGCTGCTCCGGTCTGGCCTATGCGCTGGAGTTCGTCGATGCGCCCAACGCCGAGGACCAGTTGTTCGAGAGCCATGGCGTGACCATCGTCATCGACCCGAAGAGCCACGTGATCCTCGACGGCACGGAGCTGGACTTCGTGCGCGAAGGCCTCAACGAAGGCTTCAAGTTCAACAACCCGAATGCCAAGGCTGCTTGCGGCTGCGGGGAGAGCTTCGCGGTGTGACGTCGTTCCCGCGCAGGCGGGCATGACGAAGCGGTGTAGGTGTAGGGTGGGTTCGGCGCGCAGCGACAACCCACCGTCCTTCGTGCCGTAACAGGTGGTGGGTTGCCCTCCGGGCGAACCCACCCTACGGAGGCATGACAAGCTAGTTCAGGAGTTGAGCATGGCCCTCTTGCAGATCGCCGAACCGGGACTGAGCGCCGCGCCGCACCAGCATCGCCTCGCTGTCGGCATCGACCTGGGTACCACCAATTCCCTGGTGGCCACGGTGGCGAGCGGGATGACGAAGGTGCTGCCGGACGAGCAGGGCAATCTGCTGCTGCCCTCGGTGGTGCGCTACCACGAGGAGGCGGTGATCGTCGGTCATGCGGCGCAGGCCGAACAGATCGCCGACCCGCGCAATACCATCGTGTCGGTCAAGCGCTTCATGGGGCGCCGCCTGGCCGACATCGCCGAGCCCGGCGCCACGCCCTACGAGCTGCTCGACACGCCGGGCATGGTCAGCCTCAACACGCGGGCCGGTGCCAAGTCGCCGGTCGAGGTCTCGGCCGAGATACTGAGGAGCCTGCGCGAGCGCGCCGAAGCCTCCCTGGGCGGCGAGCTGGTCGGCGCGGTGATCACCGTGCCTGCCTACTTCGACGACGCACAGCGCCAGGCCACCAAGGACGCCGCACGCCTGGCCGGCCTCAACGTACTGCGCCTGCTCAACGAACCCACTGCCGCGGCCATCGCTTACGGCCTGGACAACGCTTCCGAAGGCACCTTCGCCATCTACGACCTGGGCGGGGGCACCTTCGACATCTCCATCCTGCGTCTCTCACGCGGTGTGTTCGAAGTCCTCGCGACTTCGGGCGACGCCGCGCTGGGTGGCGACGATTTCGACCACCGCATCGCCGACTGGCTGCGGCAGAACCTTGCGCTCGCAGCGCCCTCCCCCAACGACACGCGCATGATGCTGGCGCAGGCACGAGCCGCCAAGGAGGCGCTGTCGAGCGCACCTGCGACCGTGCTTGCCGGGCAGACTGCCGATGGGCGCGCTTTCAGCTTCGAATTGAGCCGCGAGGCTTTCGAAGCAATGACCAAAGACCTCGTGTCACGCAGCCTGGCGCCGGTGCGCAAGGCTTTGCGCGATGCCGGCATCTCGCCGCAAGAGGTCGCGGGCGTGGTCATGGTCGGGGGCTCTACGCGCATGCCCCAGGTGCGTGAAGCCGTCGGCAAGCTGTTCGGCCGCGAACCGCTGACCAACCTGAACCCGGACGAAGTGGTGGCCCTCGGCGCCGCCATGCAGGCCAACATCCTGGCCGGCAATCGCGGCACCGGCGAGGGTGACGACTGGCTGCTGCTCGACGTGTGCCCGCTGTCGCTGGGCCTGGAAACCATGGGCGGCCTGGTGGAGAAGGTGATCCCGCGCAACTCCACGATTCCCACGGCGCGCGCGCAGGAGTTCACCACCTTCAAGGATGGCCAGACCGCGATGGCGATCCATGTGCTGCAGGGTGAGCGCGAGCTGGTCAGCGACTGTCGCTCGCTGGCGCGTTTCGAGCTGCGCGGCATTCCGCCGATGGTGGCCGGCGCGGCGCGCATCCGCGTGACATTCCAGATCGACGCCGATGGTCTGCTGTCGGTAGCCGCGCGCGAGATGACCTCGGGCGTCGAGGCACAGATCCAGGTCAAGCCCTCCTATGGGCTGGACGACGAGCAGGTCGCCAACATGCTGCTCGATGCCTATGGCAAGGCCGACTCCGACATGGCCGCACGCATGCTGCGCGAGGCCCAGGTCGATGCGCGCCGCCTGCTCGACGCGACCGAGGTGGCCTTGCAGGAAGACGGCCACGAGCTGTTGAGCCATGACGAGTACACCCTTGTGCAGCAGGCCATGTATGCCTTGTCCGAAGAGCTGGAGAGCGGCAGCGACCCGGCCCGCCTGAAGGCGGTGACCGATGCGCTCAACAAGGCCACCACCACCTTTGCCGAGCGGCGCATGGATGCGAGCATCCGGCGCGCCCTGTCGGGCCAGAAGCTGACGGAGCTGTCGGCATGAGCACCATTCTCGTCGCCCCTCATCCCGACCTGTGCCCGACCGGCGCCCGCATCGAGGCCAGCGCTGGCACGACCCTGTGCGACGCGCTGCTGTCGGCGGGCATCGAGATCGAGCATGCCTGCGAGAAGGTCGCCGCCTGCTCGACCTGCCACGTCTATGTACGCAAAGGCGGTGCCTCGCTGAGTGCGGCCGAGGACGAGGAGGAAGATCAGCTCGACAACGCCTGGGGCCTGGATGCGACTTCACGCCTGGCCTGCTGCGCGCGCCTGGGCGAGGCCGATGTGAGCATCGAGCTGCCCCTGCACACCCGCAACCACGCGCGCGAGTAGCCGATACGTTTTTTCGCCCGCGCGGTTTTCCTCACATCACCCGCCCTCAGCGGGTCCGCATCATGAAGACATCCCTCGACTGGTCTGCCTACGACAGCTACGGCGCGGGCGACGCCTATGCCCAGATCCCGGCATCCGGCGGCGGTTTCGGCAAGGCGGCTGCGGTATGCATCGGCAATCGCCAATGCCAGCGCGATGAGAAAGGGGTGATGTGCCCCAGCTACCGCGTCACCCGCGACGAGAGGCACTCCACGCGCCACCGCGCCGCCACGCTGCGTGCCGCACTCGATGGCGAATATGGCGCGCAGCCCTTCGTCGGGCCCGAGCTGACCGAGGCCATGGCGCTGTGCGTGGCCTGCAAGGGCTGCAAGCGCGAGTGCCCCAATGGCACTGACATGTCCGCCTTGCGCAGCGAGACCCTGGCGCAGCGCTGGCTGGCGCTGGGCCGTATCCCGTGGCGCGAGCGCCTGCTGGCCAGCGTGCCGGAATGGATCGGCCGTCTGCGTGCGGCGCGCGGGCTGCTACGCCTGCGCAATGGGCAGCCCTGGCTGGCACGGTTGATGCAGCGGGTGACTGGCATCGCGGCGCGGCGCTCGCTGCCGGTGGTGGCCGCGCGTAGCTTCCTCGCCGACCGGCCGGCGGTGCTGGGGGCGGAGCAGGGGCGCGAGGTGGCCCTCTTCGTCGACACCTTCAACAACCAGATCGATACCGCCAACGCGGAGGCCGCCCTGAAGCTCCTGCTCGCTGGCGGCTACCGTGTGCATCTGCTGGGGGCGGCCTCTGCACAGCCCCTGTGCTGTGGCCGGAGCTGGTATTCCGCCGGCATGATCGAGCGGGCGCGCGCGGAGGCGGCGCGCCTGCTTGCCGCCGCCGCGCCGCTGGCCCGGCGCGGCATGCCCATCATCGGCCTGGAACCCTCCTGCCTGCTGATGCTGCGCGACGAGTACCACGCGCTGGGCCTGGGCGAAGAAGTGGCTGTCGTCGCCAAGTCGGCCTTGCTACTGGAGGAGTTCCTCGCGCGTGAGCACGACGCCAAGCGCCTGAACCTGGCATTTCGCGATGTGGGTGGCCAGTCGGTGTGGGTACATGGCCATTGCCACCAGAAGGCCTTCGGTGCGATGAAGTCGGTGCGCAAGGTCCTGGGCCTGGTGCCGGGCCTGCAGGTTGAGTTCATCGAATCGAGCTGCTGCGGCATGGCCGGCGGTTTCGGCTACGCCGCCGAGCACTACGACATCTCGCTGCGAATGGGCGAGCTGGCCTTGTTCCCGGCGCTGCGCGCGGTGCCGGCGGAAAGCCAGGTCGTCGCCAATGGCAGCAGTTGCCGTCACCAGATTCGCGATGGCGTGGCGCGCGACAGTCGTCACCTTGCCTGTCTGCTGGCCGACTGCCTGGTGGGGAGCTGAATTCAGGAATGGCCGCAGCCGCCGGGAAGGTTCAGTGTCAAGCTCAGGCGGCTGCGTTGCCGCTCGGTCAGGCGTCGCATCACGATCATCCCTGCCATGAAGCCTGCTGCTGCCCCAATCAGGGCGGCAGCATCACCCTGCGTGGCGCCGACGAGCAGACCCGTGAGCAGGCCGGCCAAGGGCGGAAGATAGGCGATGGCGGCGGCACGCAGCGCGACGCCTTCCTGGGCGGCCAGTTCAGCGCTGTGCATGCCGCGCAGGCGTGCGGCGAGCTCGGGTGGTACCGCCACTTCCTGCGTACTGCCGGTGCCGCAGCTTGCCTGGCTGCGACAGCCGCCGCAGGCCGCCGTATCGGTGGAGATCAGCACGCTGCGCTCGCGTACCGCGATGATGCGGACCTGTTGTGTGTTCATTGGCGTGCCTCCTGCGTCTGTCTTCCATCCATTGCAAGGGGCGTGCCAGGTGCGATCTGTCACGTTGGTGGCGGCAGGCGGGTGCGCTGTGGCTTGTGCGCGGTGAACTCTGTCGTGAATTGTCGGATTCATGACGTCGCCGCGCGGTCATGCCGGTCTGCGCCGGCAACGTGCAAGAGCGGGGTCGATCTGCCCCGAAGGCGTGCCTTCCGGGGCTGCCAGCGGACCCCCTGGCCGGGCGGAGAGACGCACCAGCATTGGGTTTTGGAGGAGCATGCCGGTCACGCGGTGAATGGTATGCGGTTTGCTTCAGGTCACCCCGTAGGCTGTGTTACTTCGCCATCCCGGTCCCCCCGCCGGCTGCATGGCAGGCCTGACGGTGAGTGGGATTTGCGGAGGGTTCCGTCATGGCCCCGGCAGGAATCGATTTGAACGCACGTGCGAATGTCGAGCTGGTCACCGTTTACGAGATCAGCAAAATCCTGAGTGCCTCCCTCGACCTGGGCAAGACCCTGAGAGAGTCGCTCAATGTCCTCCAACACCACCTGGACTTCCGCCGCGCGATGATCGCGCTGGTGGATGCCGAGGGCGACGGCCTGGAGCTGGCAGCCTCGGTCGGGCTGACGCGCGACGAGCACCAGCGCGCGCGCTACCAGGCCGGCGAGGGCATCATCGGGCGCATCTACTCGGGCGGCTCACCGGTGGTCGTGCCCGACATCTCGGCCGAGCCGCTGTATCTGAACCGCGCCGACTCGCGTTCGCAGCAGGAGGCCGAGACCATCGCCTTCGTCGGCGTGCCGCTCAAGAGCGGCAGCGACACCCTGGGCGTGCTGGCCATCGACCGCCCCGCGCGTGCCGGCGGCTTCGCCCATGATGTGCGCTTGCTGACCATGGTGGCCAACCTGGTGTCGCAGACCGTGGTGCTGCGCAGCCTGGTCACCGAGGAGCGCGAGCGTCTGATGACGCAGACCAAGCGCATCCGCCGGGAGCCCACGCGCAGCCGTTTCAAGCTCGACAAGGTGGTCGGCACCTCGCGCCGCATGCAGGAAGTGTTCGCCGAGGTGCACCAGGTCGCGCCGGCGCGCTCCACCGTGCTGTTGCGCGGCGAGAGCGGCACCGGCAAGGAAGTGATTGCGCGCGCCATCCATGAGCTGTCGCCACGCAAGGGCAAGCCCTTCGTCAAGGTCAACTGTGCCGCGCTGTCCGAATCCCTGCTGGAGTCGGAGCTGTTCGGCCACGAGAAGGGCGCCTTCACCGGCGCGGCCGGCGAGCGCAAGGGACGCTTCGAACTGGCCGACGGCGGCACCCTGTTCCTCGACGAGATCGGCGACGTGTCGGCGGCCTTCCAGACCAAGCTGCTGCGCGTGCTGCAGGAGCGCGAGTTTGAGCGGGTCGGGGGCACGCGCTCCATCAAGGTCGACGTGCGCCTGGTGTGCGCGACCAACCGCAACCTGGAGAAGATGGTCGCGGCCGGAACCTTCCGCGCCGATCTCTACTTCCGCATCAATGTCGTGAGCATCTTCCTGCCCGCGCTGCGCGAGCGGCGCGACGACATCCCGGCACTGGCGGCCCACTTCCTGAGTCGCTTCAACAGCGAGAACGACCGCCGCATCGAGCTGACCGAGCAGGCGCAGGACGTGATGCAGCATTGCTACTGGCCGGGCAATGTGCGCGAGCTGGAGAACTGCATCGAGCGCGTGGCGACCATGGCGCACAGTGACCACATCGAGGCGGCCGACTTCCCCTGTGCGCACAACCGTTGCCTGACCCAGGTGCTGCACTTCGTGGAGAAGGACGATGCGGTGGCGCCGGTCGCCGTGCCGGTGGCGCCGCCGGCGACGGTGAGCCCAGCGTCGCGTGAGCCGGCGTCCGAGCCAGCCAGCAGCGATGTGGCGGTGGCCGCGCCGCCACGGGTGAGCAGCGAGAAGCCGAGCGGCGAACGCGAGCGCCTGATCTGGGCCATGGAGCAATGCGGCTGGGTGCAGGCCAAGGCGGCACGCCTGCTCAACATCACGGCGCGCCAGATGGGCTACGCGCTGCAGAAGTACAACATCGAAGTGCGGCGGTTCTGAGGACGGCCATGGGTTCACCATCGGGCTCACCACTGGGCGTCACCGGTCGCCTGCTCACCGATCGTTGCGTGCTGCGCAAGCCGCTGCCGCAGGATGTGCCGGTGATCCATCGCGAGTTGTCGGGCGATCCGCTGGTCACCCGCTACCTGGGCTGGAAGACCCATACCAGCGAACGCGAGACGCGCGACCAGATCAGCTATGACATCCATCGCTGGATCCGTGGCGCCGGCTGGACCTGGGTGGTCGAGTACGAACTGGCCCCGGTCGGCTTGATCCAGGTGCTGCCGCAGGGCCACCAGGCGCGCCTGGGTTTCCTGATGGCCCGCCGCGTGTGGGGCCGCGGGCTCGCCAGCGAGGCCCTGGAAACGGTCGCCGTCAGCGTGATCGACATGCCGGCGATCCATCGCCTGGAGGCGGTGTGCGATCTCGACAACGCGGCCTCCGCGCATGTGCTGGAAAAGATCGGCATGCAGCGCGAAGGGCGCCTGCTGCGTTACTGTGTGCACCCCAACGTATCGGAGCTGCCACGCGACGTATGGATGTACGCACGCATCAAACCATGAGCGGCGCCACGCCGGCCGACAAACCCCACGCGCCTTCCTGTGAACGCAACCGCGAGGTGATCCTCGCCGTGCTGGCCGCGCATTTTGCCGACTGCCGCCAGGTGCTGGAGATCGGCAGCGGCACCGGCCAGCACGCCATCCATTTCGCCGCCGCCCTGCCGCAGTTGCGCTGGCAGTGCTCCGACCGCGCCGAGAACCTGGCGGGCATCCAGGCCTGGCTGGACGAGGCCGCCCTGCCCAACACCCCACCGCCACTGGAGCTCGATGTTGCCGGGGCCTGGCCGTGCGCCAGGTATGACGGCCTGTTCTCCGCCAATACCCTGCACATCATGGGCTGGGCCGAGGTGGAGGCCTTCTTCGCCGCCCTGCCGGCGGTGCTGGAGGAGGCGGCGCGCGTCGTCATCTACGGCCCGTTCAACTACGGCGGGCGTTACACCAGCCCGAGCAATGCCGAGTTCGACCAGTGGCTCAAGGCACGCGGCGCGCAGCAGGGCATCCGTGATTTCGAGGCCGTCGACGCGCTGGCGAGTGCGGCCGGTCTGCACTTGCTGGAAGACCGTGAGATGCCTGCCAACAACCGTTGCCTGGTGTGGCAAATGCGGGCCTGAGCGCGCGCGCGGCGCAGGAATGGAAACTGCATCACGCTCCGGCGGGCCGGATTCCGTCGCCAATCCCGACATCCAGCGGGGCGGGCTGTCGGCAATCCGACACGTGGTGTCGGCAGTCTCCGCGACAGGGGGCGCCGGCGCCGGATCGTGCCTGGCCGACGCAGCCCCCGGCTTGGCTGGGCGTGTCATGCAACCCCAAGCGAGAGGCCTATACCATGAGCATCAAGACCGTAAACTTCACCGCCGCCGGCGGCAACTATGTGTGTGACCAGCCGGAGGATCTGTCCGGCAGCTACGTCAGCGCGACGCAGGTCGAGGAGATCCTCGGCTCCCTCAACAAGCTGGTGTGGGCGGTGCACTACGGCAGTGGCCTGTCGGCTAGCAATGCCGCCACCGAGGCGCGCATGCTGATCGACAAGCTGGCCGCCTGAACGAGGCTTTGCCCCGGCAGCAGCCCGCCGTCAGGCGGGCTTTTTGTTGGGATCGGGCGAGCAGCCTCTATCGAGGCTGAACCCCATTCCCACCCGCCCCGTTGCGCGGGGAGGCTGCTCGATGTGGCGCGACTGCCTTGCGCCTCCCCTTCTGAAGGGGAGGTCGGGAGGGGTTCTTCGGCCCCCCCGCGAGGCTCAAGCCTGGGTCTGCTTGGCCACCTCGGCATGCACCTGGGCCATGTCCAGGTCGCGCACCTGCTGGATCAACTGTTCGAAGGCGCCCGCCGGCAGCGCGCCGGACTCGCGATAGACCAGCACCTTCTCGCGCAGCACCATCAGCGTGGGCACCGAGCGGATGCCAAAGGCCTGCGCGAGACCCATCTGCTCGTCGGTGTCGATCACGCCGAAGGTGATGTCCGTGTGCTTCTCGGCGGCGGCCGCGAAGATCGGCGCGAAGCTCTTGCAGGGGCCGCACCAGGCGGCCTTGAAGTCGAGGATCAGGATGTCGCTGGTATCGACGGTGGATTGGAAGTTCTCTTCCGTGAGGGTGATCGTGCTCATGGGGCGTCTCGGTTGGGTGGGTGGCGGCTGCCTACCATTCGTTCTTCATGCCCCAGGGATGCGAGCCGGGCACCAGCTCGGCGCTGATGCCTTTCTTCGCGATGTCCTCCAGGCTGCGGTAGAACGTGGCTTCATGCATCAGCGTACCACTGGGCGTGGACAAGGCCACGTACTTTGCCACCAGATCGACCTCCACCACGAAGCCGCCACCGGCGTCCGTCGTGCTGCGGGCCTGGCCATTCCAGTCGATGAAGAAACCTGTCGGGATTGTCATGTCGCGCTCTCCTGTCATGTCGGGTTGTCGTCTCTGTTGGGCGGATCGGGCCGCTGAGCCTGCTGGAGCAGGAGCCATTCCAGCGGAGCGGAACTTGCTAGTAAGCAGACAAGCCAAGCCTCCAGGAGAGCGACATGACCAAGATCACCAGCGTGCAGGCGGTGGAAGACGCCGCGGGCGTGCACCTGTTCGGCTTCGACGCTGCGGAAGAATGCGTGCAGGCCCAGGGGCCGCTGCGCGACGCGCCGCCGGCCAGCCTGCGCGGCCTCATGCAAGCCATGCTGGCCGAGGAGCTGGCCGTGCCCGCCGCCAACGGCGAGCACTCTCCGGCCGCCTGCTACGCGCGGGTCACGGATGTCGACGTGGAGTGGGGCATCATCGCCGAGTGGGACGCCGAGGGTTACCGCTGCTACGAGGAAGAGACCGGCCGCAGCGGCCGCCGCCTCGCCGGCGTGGGTTACGTGCTGGGCTACTTCCACCAGAAGCCGGAAGGCGTCTGGTTCGAGCACGCCGGTGAAGGCAGCATCTGGCAATACACCTGGAACAGCCCGATCAGCGCCGAGAGCGTGCTGGAAGAAACCGGACTGGACTGCGAGATCCACTCCATCGCCCATCTGATCGAGCAGGGGTGTCGGTTGGAGGGGATGTAGGCGGCGCAGCCCGTGACGCAGCGGGGCAGCCTCAAAGTCACTGGATTTCCCGCCTGCGCGGGAATGACGAGAGGCTGTCCGTAGGATGGGTGGAGCGTAGCGATACCCATCTTCATGTGATCCCCGCATGGGTACCGGCCTGCGGCCTCCATCCATCCTACGGATTTGTCCCTCATGCCTACGCAGGCAGGCAGCCCGCGACCCGAAACCCGAAACCGCGTGGCTAGGCCACGTCGATTCAACGATACTCGTCAAACTGCGCGCCTTTCAGCTCGTTGTATGCTCCCGGCCTGTCGGATTCTGGCAACAAGACACGGGTTTGCAGGTCTTCCGTCTCTGCCCCTGGTCTTCGAACAAGTATCCATAACAAACATCGTCGCCTCGCACGACGAACACACGGCTCGGGAGGAGCGCATGTATTCAGGCCGTACCATCAAGATCGCAGGCACTGCGATCCTTGTGTTCCTGTTGTCCGGTTGCGGCGGTGGGGATTCAGGGAGTTCCGACTCTTCCACGTCGAGCAGCTCCGGCTCGGGCGGTACGGTGCATACCGCCGCCAATTGCATCGATCCGTCCTACTTTGCCCATGGCGATTCGTACAAGCGGGACTACGTCATATATCGCGCAGGCGGCGTGAAGGACGGTGCCGGTACCGCCACAACGGTGGTGTCCAGGAACGTGAGTTTTGCGGGCGCGCTGGTGGATGAGCACGCTATGACGGACACCTACATCTCCATCGGTTACGCCGCTTATACGGCTCTCAGCAAGTCCTACATTGCTTTTGACGGCCTGGACAGACTGGGCTTTGGCTTCACGACGACATTCTCGGACACGACGCCTTACTCGGAGACGCTGAAGTACTCACCCTCACCGCTCAGATCGAAGATGCTTTCCTTGTCCGTCGGACAGAAGGAGACGCTGACTTACTCCGTCTCGACGCTGTCGTCGAAGACGGGCAAGGAGACCGTCAAAGCCTTTCAGGACGAGATCACCTTCCTGGGTGAAGAGAGCGTTGTCGTGCCCGCAGGTGAGCTTCCTGCCTGCAAATGGGAGTACGTCTCCAACGGCAATCGGATTGTGATCTGGTATCACCGGGGGTCGGGGATCGTCCTGAAAGTCACGGGTGATTCATTCGCACAAGAGGTGAGCAGCGTCTCGGTCAACGGCAAACCGCTCTGATCACTCCGCCGTATGCCGCAGCAGCCTGAGGCATTCCACCGTCGCGCATAGATCCACCGCGCGCGCATCGTCGAAGTTGCGCAGCAGCGGATCGGCGCCGAGTTCCAGCAGCAGCGCCAGCATCTCGTGCTTGCCGCTGGAGGCGCAGTACATCAGCGTGGTGGCGCCGGTGTCGTTGCGGTTGTCGAGCGCGATGCCGGCTTGCGCGAGGGCGCGCACGCAGTCCGCGCTGTGCGCCACGCAGGCGAGCCAGAGCGCGTTGTTGCCATCGGCATTGCGGCGGTTCACGTCGGCACCCAGGGCGATGAGTTCCTGCAGCAGGGCGAGTTCGCCACGCCACGCGGCGCGCATCAGCGGGGTGAGGCCGTGCTCGCCGGCGGCGTCGAGCTCGTCGTCCGGGTAGGCATTCGCTGCCAGGAAGGCATGCAGCCCCGCGCTCAGCGTGGCGCGTGGCTGGCCGGCACCCTGCAGGCGTGCCAGTGCGGCGGCAAGGGCATCGTGTCCGCCATCCACGCTGTAGACCTCGCTGTAGCGGAAGTCGGCGAACATGCCGGCCCAGGTCTGGCTGGCGTTGCCGCGAAAGCAGTAGAGCACAACGGGTGTGCTGCGTGGCAGGGTGGCCATGGTGGCGCCGAAGCCGGCGTCGCTGAGGAACTGGGCACCCTCGATGTGGCCGCGCTCAAAGCTCATGCGGTCGCGCGTGTCGAAGAGGGCCAGCGGCTGGCCCTCGCGGCGCAGGCGCTGGATCAGCGTGGCGGCCTCATCGGCCGGCACACGGCGCCAGGTTTGCGGGGTGGGGCTGTTCATGGGGCGATCTCCTGTGGCAACGCGGCCTGTCTCTCGGCATACGCGGCCAGGTGTTCGATGCGCGCGTCTTCGCGCGGCTTGCCGACGGTGAAGTGATAGAGGGTCTGGCAGGCGCTGTCTTCCAGGCCCAGCAGTTCGTGCACGGCGTCATCGAAGAAGCAGCCGATGCCAGTGCCACGCAGGCCTTGGGCCTCCGCTTCGAGATACAGCACCTGGCCCAGCAGGCCGGCCTGGCGATGCAGGTCGCGGTAGGCCGCCGGCGTGGTGGCCAGCGCGGCGTCGAATTCCGCCACCATGCCCAGCGCGAAGCACGCATGCGCGGCGATGTCCTGGTGGCAATGCAGGCTGCGCGCCAGGCGTTGCAGCGCCGGCGGTTCGAGCTGCGCCACGCAGCGCAGGTCGAGGCCGGGCGGCAGGTCCGTCACGGCTGGCAGGGTGTGCTGCCGCGCCAGGCGTCTGAGCAGTGGGCTGGTGGCGCCACTGCGTGCGAGCAGGTAGACGCCGGGGGCGAGCGCGTCGACGCGGTGGATGAACAGCACGAGGTCCAGCGCCCAGGGACTGGGCATCACGTCCCAGGGCAGGGTGGGGCCGGGCAGCAGGCGGCCCAGCAGGTGCAGGAAGGCGTCGCGTGACATGCGATGCGCCGGGTCGAAGTGTTGCGCGCTGCGCCGCGTCAGCGCGAGCTGGCGGAAGGCCGGTGAGCCGCTGTCGGGCGCCAAGGCGGGCGGCAGGTCCAGCCCGATCTGGCGATGCGGTGCCTGCGCATGGGCGTCGCTGCGGGTGAGCTGGGCGATTTCGCCGATCACCGGCCAGCGATACATCGGGTGCGGGTCGATCGCGCTGGCCGTGCCCATCCACACCGCGCTGGCGGCTGCGCCACGCAGCGCGCGCAGATCGGGCGGGGTGGGCGCGAGGCCGTCGCAACCCAGGCTCAGCAGCAGCTCGGCCTCTTCCAGTTCGGTCTCGCGCTGGCGCCGCGCCGGAAAGTCCTGCAGGCGGTCCAGGCCGGTCAGCCAGGCCAGCGTGGCGGTGTCGACCTGGGTCTGGGCGGTGAGCGTCCATCCAAGCATGCCTGCGGCATAGCGTAGCGTGCCCAGGGCATGGCCGGTGTCGAGCTGGCAGTAGCGGAAGGCGCGCTCGCCGTACTTCCAGGCCTCGCGCCACATCACCGACGCGAGCGCGATATGCAGCCCGGGTGCCAGGCCAGGCGTGAGGAAACGCGCACGGCACTCCAGCGCATGGGCCTCGGGCTCGTAGTGATACACCCCGTCTGGCAGATCGGGCAGGCCGCAGGCGATCAGGTAGGCCTCGCTCGGATGCAGGTTGCCGCTGGAGGGGTTGGCGCGCACCGCCCAGCGGTCGGGGCCGTAGCGCTTCCACGCGGTGATGCCCAGCGCGAGGTGGAGCAGGGCGCCCAGCGCCGGCAGGCCGGGCGGGACGGCCGGGTGACGCGCGCCGAGGGTGGCGAAGGGGCGGGCCAGGGCTGCGCCCAGGGGGCCGGACTGCTGCGGATCGGCCAGCGGCAGCAGGATGCGCGGCGCGCCCTCGAAATGACGGAAGGGTGCGGGCTGCGCGTCCCAGTCCAGGGTCTCGGGGCCGGCCGCATAGCGCTCGAAGCGGTGCTTGGTGCGCTGGTGGTAGGCGCGCACCTGGTCGGCGGGGGGCGGGCCGTGCTGCGGATGTTCGCTGGGCAAGGTTTCCTGCATGGTGGTCCTGGTGCGGGGTTCAGGCGGTTTCGGGTGCTTCCAGCACGGCGACCGCCTTGACGCTGACGTTGTTCTTCGTGGCGTCGGTGTAGGGGCAGACCTTGAGCGCGCGCTCCACCAGCGAGTCGGCCGTGCCTTGGTCGATGCCGTGCAGGATGGCGGCGAAGGAGAGCGAGAAACGGTAGGCCTCTTCGAAATTCTTGTACAGCGAGACCTCGGCCTCGACCATGCAGCCCTTCACCGGCAGGCGGTCGGCGCGGATGATGTGGCGCAGCGAGTTCTCGAAGCAGGCCGCGTAGGCCGCCGCGAACAACTGTTCCGGATTGACCCCCGGCTTCTGGCCACCCATCTCGGCCGGCTGGGCGAGCTGCAGCTTGAGCAGCCCATCCTCGCTCTGCACGCGGCCGTTGCGGCCACCCTGGCTGAACACACGGGTCTTGTAGATGAGGTCCATGACGGGCTCCTGTCTCGGTGGGATTGGGGGTGAGGCCAGGAGGCTCTAGCAAGACTTGTACGCGGCGCGCCCAAGCCGTGGCTGCTGGCGTCGCGCGTGGCGTGCCGCGTGCGTGGGAACCGCTGTGCGCGCTGTGCGGAATGCGACAAACCAGACGCATGGACGAAGTCGCTTACGGTGTGTGGGATGCACCAAGCCTGCTGGCAAGCGGCGTGGCACCAAGCTTGCAAGTGCCGCCACGATCCCTCTTGCAAGGAGCACTCCCATGCTCGATACCCTGATCGTTGGCGGTGGCGTGTGCGGCCTCAGCCTCGCCAGCAAGTTGCAGTTCGCCGGCCACGAGTGGCTGCTGGTCGAGGCACGCGCCCGCCTGGGCGGCCGTGTGCAGACGGTGCCCGCCACGCCGGACTTGCCGGCCGTCGATCTGGGCCCGACCTGGTTCTGGCCGAGTACCCAGCCGCGCATGGCGCGTCTGGTGGAAGACCTCGGGCTGACGAGTTTTGACCAGTATGACATTGGCACGGTGCTGCACCTGTCAAAGGGCGACGGCAGCCCGGAGCCCCTGCCACAGACTGGTGTGCACAACGGCGCGCGGCGCGTGGCCGGAGGCATGGGGGCCTTGGTGGAGGCTCTCCAGCAGCGCCTGGCGGTCGAGCGCATCCGCCTGGGCTACGAGCTGACGCGCCTGTGTGACCGCGGCGACCATGTCGAGGCGCATTGCTGGACCGGCGCCGAGACGGTGGTGATCCTGGCCCGGCGCGTGGTGCTGGCCCTGCCGCCGCGTCTGGTGAGCGAGCGCGTTGCCTGCGAGCCGGCGCTGGAGGCCGGTGTGCGTGCGCTGCTCGATGGCACCCCGACCTGGATGGCGGCCCAGTGCAAGGCCTTGTCGCGTTTCCCGCAGGCCTTCTGGCGTGCTGACGGCCTGGCCGGCAATGCCTTCGTCACCCATGCGCAGGCGGTGCTGGGTGAAGTCTTCGATGCTTCCGAGGACGGCGTGCCGGGCGCCGCGCTGGGAGGGTTCTCGGCCTTGCCGCCTTCCGTTCGTAGCGCCTTCCGCGCCGCCCACGAAATGATGGTGCACAGCCAGCTCGCCCAGCTATATGGTCCGCCTGCCTCAGAGGGTGAGTTACACCTCATGGATTGGGCGCAGGAGCGCTTTACCTGCGCGGCGCGTGACGCGGCAGACCCCGGCGCACACCCGGAAGAAGGCGTGGTCGCGCTGGCACAGCCGCTGTGGGAAGGGCGCCTGCTGTTCGGCGGCAGCGAGACGGCCATGCAGGGAAGTGGTTACCTGGAAGGGGCGCTGGACGCGGCGGCCCGCCTGTGGCGCACGATTTCAAACGACACGGCCGGCGCCGCGCGCACCGGCGAGGATCAGAGCATGAGCAACCCGATCAACCAGTCCAGCCTGCAGGCTTTCACCGATCTGGTCGGTCGCCTGCGCGCGGCGGCCCTGCCGCAGTATGTGAATAGCATCACCCGCGCACTGTCGGCACAGCACAGCGAGGGCATGACGCAGCGCGTGGTGGTGGAGGTGGTCGGCACTGTCTACGCGCAATCGCTGCACTACCTGCAGGAGCTGCGCTTCGACCTCAGCCAGGCACGCGTGGAGCAGGGGCGTTGCTCGCTGACGCCAGCCGTGCTGTCGGCCTTCCTCGGCTTTTCCGACACCTTCCTGAGCGCGGTGCAGAAGCACAACGCTACCTCCTGCGCGATCTCCAACTTCCCCGACGAGCACCGCCCCGATCCAGCCTACCTGCAGGCCATCCGGCGCGAGTTGGCCGGGCTGTGGCGCGAGTTCGCGCTGACCGCCAACGAGATCCTGCTCGACCGCATGGCCGAGACGGCCTGAGCCTCAGCGCGCCGCCCGGCGCGCATCGTCCCTGCGAAGCCCCGCGACCTGGATCAGGTGCGGGGCTTCGTGTATCTGGCCGCTCAAGTGTCTTTCGTTCAAGCACCCGTCCGACCGATCCGACTCCCGACTCCCCTTCGCCCTGTCCCGTTTGTCGCAAGCGTCGTTTTCCGTCCATCGTGTGTGCTGCCGCACAAACGCTACAAGTCTTTGTATTTTAAAGACAAAACGCCTTGGCATGGAACTGGCTATTTCTCCCTGCCAGCCCCACGGAGTGCCTCCTCCAAAGAAGACCAAGGAGTACGTCATGCAAAGCGCAGCGAGCTACATCAATATCGCCGATCTCAAATCCAGTGGCCATGCCGTGGCCGCGGCCGACCTGCCGGCAAGCGGCGGTGGTTGTGGCACGCATGGCGGCGAGGGCAAGGCCAGTTGTGGCTCGTCCGGCGGTCCCGACGACATGCCGGGACACATCTGGGACAAGGTGAAGAACCACCCCTGTTACTCCGAAGAGGCGCATCACCACTATGCGCGCATGCACGTTGCGGTCGCCCCCGCCTGCAACATCCAGTGCAACTACTGCAATCGCAAGTACGACTGCTCCAATGAATCGCGCCCCGGCGTGGTGAGCCAGAAGCTCACGCCCGAGCAGGCCGTCAAGAAAGTGCTGGCGGTGGCCAGCGAGATCCCGCAGATGACGGTGCTGGGCATCGCCGGCCCGGGTGACTCGCTCGCCAACCCCAAGAAGACCTTCGATACCTTCCGCATGCTCGCGGAGCAGGCACCGGACATCAAGCTGTGCATGTCCACCAATGGCCTCGCCCTGCCCGAGCTGGTGGACGAAATCTGCAAGTACAACATCGACCACGTGACCATCACCATCAACATGGTCGACCCCGAGATCGGCGCCAAGATCTATCCGTGGATCTTCTGGAACCACAAGCGCGTCACCGGCGTGGAAGCCGCCCGCATCCTGCACGAGCAGCAGATGAAGGGGCTCGAGATGCTGACCGCGCGTGGCGTGCTCACCAAGATCAACTCGGTGCTGATCCCGGGCATCAATGACGAACACATGATCGAGGTGAACAAGGCGGTGAAGGCCCGTGGCGCCTTCCTGCACAACATCATGCCGCTGATCTCCGAACCCGAGCACGGCACCTACTTCGGCCTCAACGGCCAGCGCGGACCGACCGCACAGGAACTCAAGGCCGTGCAGGACGCCTGCATGGGCGGGGCCAACCTGATGCGCCACTGCCGCCAGTGCCGCGCCGATGCGGTGGGCTTGCTGGGTGAAGACCGCAGCGCCGAATTCACGCTCGACAAGATCGAAGAGATGGAAGTGGTCTATGACCTGGATCGCCGCCGTGGCTACCAGGACAAGGTCGAGGCCGAGCGCCAGGCGCAGCATGCCGCCAAGCTCGAAGCCCTGGCCGCCAGCGGCGGTGCCGAAGTCGACGACGGCATGAAGGTGCTGGTCGCTGTCGCCACCAAGGGTGGTGGCCGGGTCAACGAACACTTCGGTCATGTCACCGAGTTCCAGATCTTCGAGGTGTCGAGCCAGGAAGCGCTGTTCGTCGGTCATCGCCGGGTCGACCAGTACTGCCAGGGCGGCTTCGGCGACGACGAGCAACTGCCTTCGGTGGTGCGCGCGATCAACGATTGCCACGCGGTGCTGGTGGCCAAGATCGGCGCCTGCCCCAAGGACGAGCTGAAGTCCGCGGGCATCGAGCCGGTGGATGGCTACGTCGATGAGTTCATCGAGAAGGCTGCGCTGTCCTGGTTTGCCGACTACCGCGCGCGCATCGCCAAGGGCGAGATCGTGCATGCCGACCGCGGTGACGCCTCGATCCGCCAGGGTGCCTACACCGCCGCCGCCTGATGTGCGTATGGCATAGATGAAGTGAAGTGTGTTTGACCGCCGCCGCGTCGCCCCCACGCGGCGGCCTTTCAGAAGCAAAGGAGAGCCCCATGTCTCTGAAAATCGTAGCCAACCAGTGCACTGGCTGTTCAGCCTGCGAACCTGAGTGCCCCAATGACGCGATCAGCGAAGTGAAGAATCTCTTCGTGATCGACCCCGACAAATGCACCGAATGCGAAGGGCATTACGACACGCCGCAATGCGTGGCCGTGTGTCCCATCGACGACTGCATCCTTCCCCTGGAAACCGCCTGAGGCCATCATGACCAACGTCACCCTGACCCCCGCCGCCAACAAGTTCATCTCGCGCATGGTCCGATTCTCGGGCCAGCCCGCCGGTGCAGGCTTCCGCCTGCTGGTGAGCGCGGGTGGCTGTTCCGGCTTCAACTCCGAGTTCTCCGTCGAAGCCGCGCCGCTGTCTGGCGATGCGGTGGTCGACGTGGCGGGCGTCCGGCTGTTCCTGCCCGCTGAATCGCGCCTGCTGCTGGAAGGCGTGACGATCGACTTCGCCGACACCCCGACCAAGAGCGGGCTGACCTTCATCAACCCGAACCAGGCGCCCTGCGCGTGCAGCAGCAGCGGCCCGGCCGATCACCACGGGCATGCCCATGCCCACGGGAGCGCGCCGGCCCTGGCGACGGTGTCGCTCGACGCGATCCGTCGTTCCTGAGGCGGCAGAGGCGAGCGGAAAGGGCATGTCATGCACGGCGACCCGGCAAGCGGCAGCGAGAAGATGGTCGAGTCCTTCGGCATGGACGATGCCGTGCTCGGCGCCGGCCTGCCGGCGGAGGCCGAACGCCTGATCGCCCAGGCGGGTGCGATCCGCCATCGGGTGCATGAGGCCGAAGGCATGCTGGAGGCGGCACACGACATGGCGCCGCGCCACCCGGCCACGCTGATCGCGCTGTACCGCTTCCACTTCTACGGCAACCGCTTGCGCGAAGCGCGCGACATCGCGCTGCGTGCGCTCGACATGGCCAGCGTTGCCTTGCACCTGCCGGCGGATTGGCGCGAGGCGGTGGCGGATGCGCGCTTCACCGCGCTGGAGCCGCTGCCGCGCTTCTACCTCTTCACCCTCAAGGGCTATGCCTACCTGTCCTTGCGCCTGGGCGAGATCGAACTCGGTCAGGCGGTGGTTGCCAAGCTCGACGAGCTGGACCCCGCCAACCAGGTGGGCCATCGCGTGCTGCGCGACGTGATCGCGCGCATCGGCCGCGAGGACGCCGACTACGAAGACGAACCCAAGGCGGAGGTGACGGCATGAGCGTGGCCTGGCATGCGGACGAATCCGACATCCCGCCGGTCGACTGGCAAGGCGGTCCGCTCGATTGCGGCCCCTGTCCGGTGCGCACCTCGGGCGCCCGTTGCTCGCGTGGCCATTCATGCGTGCATGACCGCTATGCCAAGCGCATCGACCGCTTCTTCAAGTGGAACCCCGCACTGGGCAACAACTACCTGGAACACCCGTATTTCGAAGTGCGTGCCATCGCATGTCGGCACGCCGATGTCTTCCGCCTGCAGCCCCTGATCGAGGACGAGGACGAGACGGTGCGCCTGTCGGTCGCCGTGCGTCTGCCGCTGAACCAGGCGGTGCGCCTGCGCCGCGATCCGCATCGCGAAGTGCGCATCCGCGTCGCGATGCGGCTGGAGGGCACCGAGCTGCTCGCCATGGCCGAGGACGAGGACTACTACGTGCGCAAGCTGGTGGCGCGTCGCCTGCCCGAGGCCTTGCTGCCGCGCATGCTGCTCGACCGGGAGTGGGAGGTGCGGCTGGAGGCGGCGCGCCGCCTGGGCATGCCGGCCCTGCTGCGCCTGTGCGACGACCCCGAGGTGCTGGTGCGGCGCGAGGTGGTGCAGCACCTGCCCGAAGCGCAGCTCGAACGCATGGCGCGCGACCCTGCCTGGGAGGTGCGCTGGGAAGTGACGCAACGCGCCCCGCGCGCGCTCCTGCAGCGCATGGCGCAGGAAGACGAGGAGAGCGAGGTGCGTGAAGCCGCTCAGACGCGTCTGCGCATCCTCGACGAAGCACAGGATCGGGACGGCGTGCGTCCGTTCGCACGCCCGCATTCAACGCAGCAGCAGGGAGCCAGCCATGGGTGACATCAGCCGCGACAGCGATACCGTCGAACTCACCGCACCGCCGATCTTCAACTACGGCGAGCGCGTGGTCTCGCGCTACACCATCCGCAATGACGGCACGTACTGCGGCAAGGACATCGGTGAAGTCCTCGCCCGCAAGGGTGACGTGGGTTTCATCCAGAGCATCAACACCTTTCTGCAGCAGTACTACATCTACGCCGTCGAGTTCATCGACACCGGCAACCGAGTCGGCATGCGCGGGCGTGAGCTGCTGTCGCTCGACAACCTGCCCGATCACGTGAAGGAGGCGCTGGGCGCCGACAAGATCGCGGCGCTCAAGGACATCCGCCCCGGCGACGGGAGCGGCACCAGCGGCCGCGTGGCCACGCAACAAGAAGGAAGCGAACATGTTTGATCTCCGCGAACCCAAGTTTCAGTGGGGACAGCGCGTGACCGCGCTGATCGACCTGTTCAACGATGGCAGTTACCCCGAGGTGCCGCAGGATGCTTTGCTGGTGGCCGAGGGCACGGCCGGCGAGATCGTCCAGATCGGTCATCACGAAGAGGCCAACCTGCCGGTCTACATGGTCGAGTTCGGCGTTCTCAACGGCGAGGTGGTGCCGGGGGCCCGCCCTTGCGTGGTGGGCGTCATGGAAGAGGAGATCGCGCCGCTGTGAGGCGCGGAGCACGCCATGTCAGCCGTCCGTCGTCATGGAACCAGGATCACGCCCTTCCCCGCCGTGGTGGGGGAGCGCGAACTGACGCGCCGGCGCGTGATGCGCGCACTCGATGAGCGCAAGCGCTACCGCTATGTGCGCCCCGAGGTGACCACCACCGAAGACGGTTGGCTGATCACCAGCCCCTGCTGCTCACGCAACGTGGACCCCAGCGGTGGCGTGATCGACATTGCGCGGCTGACGCGTGCCAACGGCAAGTGGCAGCTCTATGTGCGCGACGAGTCGCGCGAGCAGTGGCTGCTGCGCCTGGAGAGTGCGCGCTTCGACGATGCCATGGCCATGCTGTGCGCGGACGACGAGAGGGAGTTCTGGCCATGATCTACCTCGACAACAACGCCACCACCCGCCCCTTGCCCGAGGTCGTCGCGGCGATGAGCGCGGCGATGCAGGACTGCTGGGGCAACCCGTCGTCCAAGCACGCCTTGGGGCAGGAGGCCAAGCGCCTGCTGGCCGCGGCACGTGCTGACGTGTCAGCCCTGGTCGGTGCGCAGCAGGTGGAGCTGGTGTTCACCAGCGGGGCGACCGAATCCAATCACCATGTGTTGCACGGTGCGCTGCATCGGCCGGCGATGCCTCGCCGCATCATCCTCTCCGCCATCGAGCATGCAGGCTATCTCAAGTCCGCCTTGCGCCTGCGCCAGGAGGGCGTCGAGGTGGTGCTGCTGGAGGTGGACGGCGAGGGTCGTGTGCGCCTGGAAGCGCTCGACGCAGCCCTGCAGCAGGATGCTGCCCTGGTGTCGGTGATGGCGGCCAACAACGAGACCGGCGTGCTGCAGCCGATTGCCGAGATCGGCGAACGGGTGCGTGCGCGCGGCATCCCCTTCCATGTCGATGCGACCCAGATCGCCGGCAAGCTCAAGGTGGACTTTGCCGCCTGGGGCGCCGACCTGCTGTCGCTCTCCGCGCATAAGTTCCATGGTCCCAAGGGCGTGGGGGCCCTGGTGATCCGCAAGGGACTGACCTGGCCCACGCTGCTCGCCGGCCAGCAGGAGCGCGCGCGGCGCGGCGGCACCGAGAACCTGCCCGGCATCGTCGGCTTCGCTGCGGCCGCGCGCCATGCGATGGCCACGCTGGAGGCCGAGGCACTGCGCGAGACCACGCTGCGTGAGCGCCTGGAGCAGTCCTTGCTGGGTCTGCCCGGTTGCCGCATCCACGGTGCGGGCGCAGCGCGCCTGCCGAACACCGTGTGTCTCACGCTGCAGGGCTTGTCGGCCGACAAGATTCTCGACCGCCTGGAGCGCGCCGGCATCTGCGCCTCCTCCGGCGCGGCCTGCTCTTCGGGTGGGTCCGATCCGTCTCACGTGCTGCTGGCGATGGGGGTGGATGCCGCCCTGGCGCTGGGCGCGATCCGACTCTCGCTGGGCTGTGACACCACGGCCGAGCATCTTTCCAGACTTGTCGACGTGCTGCGCGCACTGGTCTCGCCTGCGGACCAGCCGGCGGCAGCCGTCGGCTGACGCATCAACCAACGGGGAGCCAGCCCACCATGAAAGTCATGATCCGCAAGAACGCCAAGGGCGAGTTATCGCTGTACGTGCCTAAGAAGGACCTGGAAGAGCCCATCGTCTCGATGCAGCGCCCCGAGATGTGGGGCGGCATGGTCACGCTCGGCAATGGCTGGGAGATGGCGCTGCCCGAGATGGCGGCCGATACCAAGCTGCCGATCACGGTCGAGGCCAAACGCGTAGGAGGAGCCGAGTGATGGGCATCAACGCCGAACAACTGACCCAGGTGGCACGCATCACGCTGTCCGCCGTCACCTTGCGCGAGGCGGTCAGCGCCGTGCGCCAGCTCATTCCCGACATGCGCGTGTCGGTGGTCGATGCCTTCGACATGCGCGGCGAGGAGCCGGCGCTGCGCATCGGTGACCGCGACCTTTTCCTGATGGAGAGCGACGGCCATTGCTGGTCGGTCACACGCAATCCGCAGTTCGCGCGCGGCATCGTGCTGACGCAGCACATGTGAGGGTGGCGTGATGGCCTCTTCTTGCCCTCTCCCCCAACCCCTCTCCCGCTTGCGGGAGAGGGGAGCTGTTGGTGCTTCTGCCCTGCGTCTGGGAGAGGGGTGCCGTGCTTCCCCTCGCCCGCTTGCGGGAGAGGGTGGTGCGAAGCACCGGGAGAGGGCGCGTACGGGCCTACGCATTGCCTCTGCGCCACAACCCCTAGGAGCCTGCCATGGATAGCGACTGGATCCCTCTTTCGATGGCCGACACCGGCGAGCGTGAGCAACAGCTCATCGCGCACGCGCTGGAGTCGGGTCGTCTCTCCAACGGTCCGCTGGTCGAGGCCTTCGAGGCGGTGTTCGCCGACTTCCACGAGCGCAAGTACGCGGTGGCGGTATCCAGCGGCATGGCCGGCGCCTGGCTTGCTTTGCGCGCGCTGGGTATCGGCCCCGGCGACGAGGTCATCGCCAGCGCCTACAGTTGGCATCACCTCGCGCATGCCATTGCGCACGTGGGAGCCACGCCGGTCTTGGCCGACATCGACTACTGGAGTGGCGCGCTGTCGGCCGAGTCGGCCGAGAAGGCGATCACGCCGCGCACGCGCGCCATCCTGGTCAACAACTGCAACGGCCATCCGGCCGACTGGCGCGCGTTCCGCGCCTTGGCCGATCAGCACAAACTGGCCTTGATCGAAGACTCCTCGGAAGCCATCGCTTCGCGCTACTACGACGACCTCGTGGGCAGCTTCGGCGACATGGCGATCTTCGACCTGTCGCAGCCGCTCGCCGTCAGTTGCGGCGAGGGCGGCATGGTGCTGACCGATGATGCACAGCTCGCCTCCGAACTGCGTTACCTGCGCGCCCATTCGCTCAGCGACCGTCAGTCCGTGTCGGTCGGCAGCCGCGTGCCGATGGCCGCCAACATGGGCGACGTGGCGGCGGCCATCGGCATCGCCCAGATGGAGCGCATCTACGAAATCCTGGCGCGGCGCAAGCAGGTCGAGACCTGGTACCACGAACAGATGCAGACCTTCGAGGGCATCAAGCCGCCCTACATCGCCGACGGCGTGAACGAGGTGCACTGGATGCTCTACGTGGTGCACCTCGGCAAGCGCTTCACGGCGAGTGCACGCGCCAAGCTGATCGAAGATCTCGACGACGAGGCGGTCGAGGCGGCGGCCTACTCGCGCCCGCTCTACCAGCACTTCCACTACATGAGCAGCTATGGCTATGGCATGGGGCAGCTCAAGAACACCGAACGCATCGCCGACCGCTCGCTGGCCCTGCCGCTGCACAGCTTCATCGAGCCGGACCAGGTGCGCTTCGTCATCAGCACCCTCAAGGATGCCGCCACCAACATCGGTGCCGGCGTGCCGATCTACTGATCGCCATGAACATGCTTCGCCATTCAACCCCCCCATCCCCCCTTGTCAGGGGGGCGCACACGCTGTGCGTGCCGGGCTGCTCCTCCCCTGACAAGGGGAGGTTGGGAGGGGTTGGTATTCCCCGTTCAGGCACGGACTTCGAAACCAACAAGGAATTGCCATGACCCTCCCCGCCCAACTCGAAGACAGCCTGCGCGCAGGCACCCTCGTGCCCTATCTCGGGCCGGGCGTGCTGTCGCTGGCGCCCGACTACGCCGTGCCCGCCTCGCCGGAGGCTCTGGTGGCGCTGCTGACAGCCAAGATCACGGTGCCGCACAAGATCCGCAACAAGCTGACGCAGGCTGCGCAGTTCATCGAGAACTTCAAGCACCGCAAGACCCTGGTCGACCAGATGAACGCCGCCTTCCTGGCCCCGCCGCAGCCCTCGGCCTTCCACCTGTGGCTGGCCCAGCAAGGCCTGCCGCTGATCGTCGACTCCTGGTATGACGAAGCCATGGCGGCCGCGCTGCAGGCGGCCGGCATCAAGTGGGGCGAGGTGCAGGGCCTGTCGCAGAGCGAACATTTCGGCACCTGGACCGGCTGGTACGACGGCCATGGCAATGCCGTGCCCGACCGCGCGCCGGAGTGGAAGACCCTGCTCTACAAGCCCATCGGCAGCAGCAGCCCGGCAGCCAACTACCTGGTGTCGGACTCCGACTACGTCGAGGTGCTGACCGAGATCGACATCCAGACGCCGATCCCCGCCGAGGTGCAGGCGCTGCGCAGCGGGCGCAACTTCCTGTTCCTTGGCTGCCGCTTCAACGACCAGCTCACGCGTAGCTTCGCGCGCCAGATCATGAAGCGCTCCTCCGGCTTGCATTGGGCCGTGCTGCCCGATGAGCCGACGCGCATGGAGAAGCTGTTCCTGTCGGAGCAGAAGGTCACCCGCATCGACATGCCGCTGGCCGACTTCACCGATCGCCTCATCGCGCTTTCGACCGAATCCCAACCTGCCTAAACCATACGGAGTTCATCATGCCCAAGCTCACCATCCTGCCCGCCGGCACCACCATCGAGGCCGCGCCGGGTACCACTCTGCTGGCCGCCATCGTGGCGGCGGGCGGCAGCCTCGGCTGCACCTGCGGCGGACAAGGTGGCTGCGAAACCAGCCACGTGTTCGTGCAGGAAGGCCGCAAGAGCCTGTCCAAGACCCAGCGCGGCGAGCACGAGAAGCTCGACGGCATCGTCGGCGTTGGCTCCAAGTCGCGCCTGGCCTGCCAGGCCCAACTTGGCGAAGAGGACGTGACAGTCGAAATCCTGAGTTTCGTCTGAACACGGCACGACGATCGACAAAGACAACCCAAAGGGTGCGACGTCCTGGCTGCGCCGAGAGCAGCGCGGACGCTCGACACCCGCTACCGCCCCCGCGACTCCCCCCCAGACAGAGAGATCCAATATGAGTTACGACGCAATCAAGGCCGACCGCCAGTTGTGCACCGGCTATCGCAAGGGCGGCCAGGCCGCCAAGTGCAACGGCCAGCTTTTCCGCTGCACCGCATGTGGCGCCACCGGCTGCCGCCAGACCTATCTCGACAGTTGCTCCGAGCAACTGTTCGACGTGAACTGGAAGTGCCAGAAGTGCAGCGTCGTCGGCAAGCAGGAAGGTCCGCTCAACTTCGTCAATCGCATTGGCGCCTGAGTGACGCAAGCGGGGCGGCAGCGCCGTCGCCCCGCCCGCCACGCGGCCAGAGAGAGGAACGGTTTGGAATCCAAGTATCAAACGCTGTTCAGCGCGGCGACGCTGGCCAACATTGAGGAGGCCGGCGGGGCCATCCTCGTCCTGTGCGATGGCCTGGAGAAAGAGGAGTTCCTGCGCTCTCGCCTGACCCGTAGCGAAGTGACGCGCCTGTTGAACCTGCTGGCCGACAGCCTCAACCAGTTGCCCGATGGCCTGCATGACGCCATGCCCGAACTGGGCTGGGACAACTGGCGCGCGGTGTCGCACCAGTTGCCCAAGGGCGGTACGGAAGGTGACGAGGCCATCTGGTTCGCGGTGTTGTCGCTGGTACCGGCCACCCTGATGTGGCTGCGCACCTATCGCCACAACCAGCCGGAGCTGTTTGCCTTCGCGGCGCCGTGAGCCTGGTGGCTATGCGTGGGCATACGAACCCTTCCCCGGCCCTCTCCTTGTCAGGGGAGGGGGCAGGACGCGCCGCCCCACTGATGTGCAGTTCCCCTTCGTAAGGGGAGGCTGGGAGGGGTTTGGGTTTGCGTCGATGTGTGGCCCGGCGTGGCCGGCATTGAGCTGGATCGAATCCTGCTACGTTGCGGTTTGCCTGCAGGCGAAGCGCTGCCTAGCATGAAGTCGTGCCCTGTTTTACATCCTGGGCACGACGTGTTTCACCCGTTCTTTAACACAGAGGAGAAAGCAGAAATGGTACGAGAGTTCTTCTACGGCGGTGACCGCTTCCGCGCCACCCTGCATGGTCATGCAGGCAAGGAAGAGGTCTTCATCGTGCAGATGCTCGAAGACGACGAGGAAGGTCCGGAGATTTCGCTGGACCGCTTCGAGGACCCGGCCAACAACCCGAACGCGCCCATCGAAAGCGTGCTCGTGATGCTGGTCGACCGCATGCGCAGCGAGCAATCGCTGACTGCCAGCGAGCCGGGCAAGGCCTTTGCCTGGTCCGAGGGCCGCGTGCTGGCTCGTGTGCACAACGGCGTGCAACACGCCTGAGCCGTACCGGCGTCGCGCCACGCTACGCCATAGTCATACCACTACGGTCCCGGGGCATACGAAGACCCACATCCCGGACCTGTTGCTTTCCCCTGTGTCAATCCTCGTGTCTGTACAAGTTAGGCGCTGACGTCCGTGTCGCCTGCCTAGCGGGTTTCGCGGTGCAATCGGTAGTCAGTCGGGCTGAGACCGGTGACGCGCTTGAACATGCCCGAGAAATGCGCGTGCGACGAGAAGCCGAGGCTGGTGGCGATCTCGGTGATGCTCTCGCGGTCCATGCGCAGGCGTCGCTTGGCGTGCTCGATGCGGCGCAAGAGCACGTACTGATGCGGCGTCTGCTCGAATGCATCGCGAAAAGCCTGGATGAAATGCGAGCGAGAGAGCCCCGCCACTGCAGCGAGATCCGAAATGCTCAGCGCATCTTCCAGGTGGGCCTCGATATAGTCCGACACGCGCCGCAGACGCGCATCGACCAGGGCATCGCAATGCGTGATACCGGGGCCGCCCAGGCGCTCGGCCATCTTGGCGAACGCGCCCAGCGCCAGTGATTCGCAATACATCAGGTTGCGATAGGGGCGCTCCAGCTCTTCCGCCAACAACACGCTGAGGCGGCTGATCGCCGCATCTGAACCAGGCAGACCGGGCCGTAACAGATCGGGCTGGATGCGGTGCGCGTCCGCCACCTCCTCCCACAGGGCTACGGGAAGGTGCAGGGAGAGCGTATTGCTGGGCCCCGTCCAGCGATTGCGGCTGGGGACATGTGCCGGGAGCACGCTCATGTCGCCGAAGCGGAGTTGTCCGGTATAGCGCCGATCCGTCTCCAGCTCGAAGCGGGCCCCGCGCTCCGCCAGGCAGACGGCGATCAGGTGATGGTTCAGGCCCGGGTTGCTGTGCCCCTCGGGATTGCTGCCCATGCACCAGCGTCCGACCATGAAGTGGTCCGCCCCGAGGATCTGGGTGCGTTGGTGAGGCTTTACGAAGCTGGGGACGGGTCCGATGTCGAACTCGAACTTTTCCCCGGGGCGGAATTTCATTGGGGGTACCTCGTCATGCATCCTGCATTTTGTCAGGCAGGCAGACGATTATGTACATCTCCAGCGGATTGTGGAAGCGCCCGCGTGGCTTGCCCTGAGATAGTCGGCGTGACGCAAGGCCATCCTGCCTGCGTATGGACTATTGCTGCGGGTAGATGACATGACGTTGACGAGATGGGGCGCGGCCCTTGTGTGTGTGGCATCGCTTCTGGCCGGGCCGGCCACGGCGGCCGGTCTGCTGGACAAGGTTAGTGGTGCCCTGCGTTCCGGGGCGGACACCGCCACCCGGAAGGCGGAATCGGTGGGCGCCGAAGCCCCCGATCCTTCCGCCTCTGCCAAAGCGCAGATGGCGGGCGCCGAGCTGGTGATCACCAAGGTGAAACCGTCCTCGCTGGCGGACGCACGGGCCAACCGTGTCACTACGGTCAAGGATGGTGAGCCCGTCTACCTCTACCTCAAGCTGCCCAAGGCCGTGGAGCAGTACGTCTTCACCTGGAACCTCACGGGCACCCACCAGTTCGCCAACCGCAAGGCGCTGGGCATCCAGATCACCCCCGTCGATCACCCTGACGATGTGCCGGCCACGCTGGAGGAGAACTTCCTGCCCACGGATGTGGAGCTGAAGGCCACCGAGATCGTGATCGAAATGGCGCCGGGCGAACTGCGCCCGCTGTCGGTGGATGGTTGGCTGCGCCTGGTCGGCGGCGGACGCGCCGGCACCTGGCCTAACGAGTTCCGCATCTACACGCGCGACATGAACAACTTCACCACCACCATCCTCGCGCGCGCACCGCTGACTGCCGCAGTTGAGGGCGGTGTGAGCAAGTACAAGGCGCAGCTCGATGCCTTCAAGGCGCGTCAGGCGGCGGGCGACCCCTCGTTCAACACCATTCCCTCTCGTGGCGCGCTGATCGACGTCGCCGCCGAGAAGAAAGCGGCCGACTCCGCCACCAAGGTCTCGGGCCAGAAGTACGACAAGTTCTTCCTGACCGGCGACCTGTGGTGGGAGAACCGCAACGCGCTGGGGCAGCTGGAGAAGCACAACACCTCGGCGCTGGGGCTCTACAAGGCGGGTGCCAAGTGCATGGCGGCCATCGTCAATGTCAATCGCTGGGCGGGCAACCAGTCGATCACCAGCGAAATCGCGAAGACCTTCGAGATCAGTTGCGACAAGTTGGCGGCCGCGCGCTGAACCAGACCATTTTCTTGCGGGGCCTGTCGGACCCGCCAAACATCGAACCAGGAGTCACGGATGTACAAGAGAAAGACAATGCTGTGGGCATCAGCCCTGATCATGAGCATCGGGCTGATGGCCTGTGGCGGGAGTGGAAATGACGACGAAACAGCCCCCACGACATCGAGCTCCAGCAGCAGCTCATCCTCCGGAGGCCAGGCTTCCAGTAGCAGTTCCTCCTCCAGCGGAGGCGCTGCATCGAGCAGCGGTTCATCGTCTGGCGGCGCGTCGTCCAGCAGCTCGTCGTCGGGCGGGGGCTCTTCATCCAGCAGTTCATCATCAGGCGGCAGTTCTTCATCCAGCAGTTCCTCGGGTGGCCTGACGGAGACCTTCGCGGTGACCACGCTGCCCGCATGGAAGCAGTATGTCGATGCCGCAGGCTTGGCCCTGGATGCCAGCGGGAACCTCTACGCTGCAGACTTCGGAGGGAACACCATTCGGAAGATCGCGACCGATGGCACGGTGAGTGCCGTGGCCGGAGGGAACCCAACCAACGGTTTGGCGGATGGGACCGGTAGCGCTGCGTTGTTCGACATGCCCTGGGGTATCGCGCTGAATCCGCTGACTGGAAATTTCGCTGTGGGCGACTTCGGCAACAAGCGCTTGCGTATCGTGACACCTGCAGGCGTGGTCACCACGCTGCCGGGGGCTAACGCCCAGCCGAGAGCCGTGGCTTACGATGCCTCGGGCAACCTTTTCTATTACAACTTCAGCACGACGGCCATCGATAAGGTGACGCCATCTGGCGTGGTTTCTCAGTTCGTTCAACTGGCATTCGAGGCCTATGGGATCGCAATCGACCCGGCGGGCAACCTCTATCTGGCCGATAACATATCCAAAATCCTGAAAGTGACCCCTGCGGGTGTGATGACGACGCTGGCCGGCTCGGCGACGAGTGGGGCGGCGGACGGAAAGGGCACGGCGGCCTCTTTCAAGGAGCCCGAGGCCATTACCTATGGGGCGAACGGATTCCTGTACGTCTATGACAAGGGCAACAAGCGTATCCGCGAGGTGGCGCTGGACGGAACGGTGAAGACGCTGGCCATGACGACGAACCCGATATCCACCATTCAATTCAGCGTCAGCCTGGCGTTCGATGCCAGCCGGAAGACGTTCTATCTGTCTGTGCCCGGTGATAACACGATCTACAAGATTGCACCCGTCACCCCGTGATGCTGGCGGCGTGGCGCCTCTGCGTGGGCGCCACGCCAGGTTTCCAGCAAGTGATTGAGTACGTGGTCGATGAACACCGCGCAGCCAGACGCACCGGCCTGGCCATGCGATCGCGCTGGATCAGAGCGCTCTTCTTGCCCCAGGAGAAATGACGTGAACACTCTCATGACCGGCTCTTGTCTGTGTGGCGCGGTGAAATACCACGCCGCCGCCGAACCTGTGATCACCGGAAATTGCCACTGCCGGGATTGCCAACGCAGCTCGGGGAGTGCTTATGCCCCGGTCTTCTTCGTTCCCGTTGCCGCGCTCTACATCGAGGGGAGCGTCCGCTATTACGAGAGCATCGGTGGCAGCGGGGCCAAGGTGCGGAGAGGTTTCTGCCCCACCTGTGGATCACAGCTTTTCGCCGTTGCCGAATCCATGCCGGGGCTGATCTCGGTGCGGGCTGGCACCCTGGATGACACGAGCCACTATGTTCCCAGCGCCGATGTCTTCGTCAGTCAGGCCGCAGCGTGGGACCACATTCCAGACACTGCCCTGCAATTCGCGACCCTGCCGCCGGCGCCGCCGACAAGGCAGGCGTGACGCGTTCATCCAACCCGTATCGGAGCGATGACATGACGCCTGAGAGAGTGAGTTTTGTCAGCGGCGGTAATCTGCTGCAGGGGTTGCTCTACCACCCTGCCCGGCCGGCGCCGAGCCCAGGAGTCGTGGTCACCGGGTCGTGGACCAGCGTGAAGGAGCAGATGCCTGCTACCTACGCGCAGGCATTGGCCCGGCGTGGTTACGCGGCCTTGTGCTTCGACTTCCGTGGGTGGGGCGAGTCGCCCGGTACGCCGCGCTATCTGGAAGACCCGACGCGCAAGACGGCGGACATCGTGGCGGCTTTCGATTTCCTGGTGGGTCACGAGGCGGTCGACGCGCAGCGCATCGCGGGCCTGGGCATCTGCGCCTCGGCGGGCTACATGAGCCATGCGGCGGCGGCCAGCCCGGTGCCACGGGCGGTGTGCCTGGTGGCGCCCTGGTTGCATGACGCCGGAATCGTGGATGAGGTGTACGGTGGCGCGCAAGGCGTGGCCGCGTTGATCGCCAAGTCGCGCACAGCCGAGAACGGGGGCGAGACGGTGATCGAGGCGGCCAGCATGACCAACCCTGCAGCCTTGATGTACCAGGCTCCGTACTACACCGAACCGGCGCGCGGGCTCATTCCGCAGTATGACAATCAGTTTGACCTTCGCTCGTGGGAGCCTTGGTTGAGCTTCGACGGCATCGCGGCGGCGGATCGCTTGAGCGTGCCTACCTGCATCGTGCACTCGCGCACCGCGGCGATCCCGCACGGTGCGGAGCGCTTCGCCGAGCGACTCGGATCGCGTGCCAGTCTGGTCTGGCTGGAGGGATTCAGCCAGTTCGATTTCTACGATCGCGCCGACGCGGTCGGGTCGGCTCTGCGTCATGTCGAGGCTCACCTGCGCGCCTCTTTCGAGTCATCAGGAGATCTTGCGTGAGTCAGTCAGAAAATTCTGCGTCCCGGCGGGACATCGCGGCGCTGAAGGCCGCCGTCCGCAACTTTGGTGCCTTTGCCGATGCCAGCCTGTTCACGCATCTGGAGGCCTTGTTCGCGCCGCGCGTGTACGTGGATTACCAGTCCCTCTCCGGTCAGCCGCCTGAGAGCAAGGACGCGGCCACCTTGATGCGCGAGTGGGCGGGGGTGCTGCCCGGCTTCGACCTCACCTTCCATGACATCGACGAGGTCGGTGTCGACCTGCGCGGCGAGACCGCCGCCGTCGGCGCGCGCGTCAGTGCCGATCACTTCGTGGCCGGGCTGTTCTGGCAGGTGCGCGGCCAGTACGAATTCGTGTTCCGGCGTGTCGATGGGCGGTGGAAGATCGAGGCCCTGCGCTTCCTGCTGCGTGAGGAGGAGGGAACGCGCGAAGTGTTTGGCCCGGCGATCGAGGCGGTGCGGCTGCGTACCGTGAACGGGGACTTCCTGCGGCGATGAACGCGTCGCCCGGCGTTGGCGCTGGGTGTTGGTTCAGCGCCGCGCCATCACCCGCACCGGCACCTCGCGATAGATCACGAAGCCCAGGCGCTCGTACAGGCCACGCGCGCCGGCGTTGTCGTGCATCACGTGCAGGAAGGGTTGTTCCCCGCGTTGCACCTGGCGTTGCAGCAGCTTCAGCATGAGGCGTCGTGCCAGGCCGCGCCCTTGGGCTGCCGGGTGGGTGCATACCCCGCTGATCTCGCGGAAGTCGCCCGCCTGCATGCGCTCGCCGGCCATCGCGATGAGCTGGCCGTCCTCGAAGTAGCCGAAGTAGTCCCCCAGCTCCAGGGTGCGCAGGCCGAAGGGCCCGGGCTTGGTGAGCAGCGCGAGTTCGAGTGCCTGCGCGGCATGCTCGGCGCCCAGCGGTTGCGCGTCCGGCGCGGCATCGCCCTCTGGCAGGGTGCCCGCCCACACCATGCGGAACATGCTGGACTCGGCTTCGACCTGCCAGTCCGCCGGCACGGCGCCCAGCCATTCGGCGCAGTAGAAATGCTCGTCCAGCTCGCAATGCGGCGTCAGTGCCGCGAAGTCAGGCGCCAGCGGATCGGCGAAACCGAGGATGGGCGAGAAGCCGCGCGCATAGCGACGCGCCGTGTCGCCGCCCGTGGCGAACTGTGCCTGGCGGCCGCTGAGTGCATGCCAGATGACGTTGTCGAGCAGGGACATGAGGGCTCCGGTGGCAGGGTGTTGAGACTGCAAGAGCAAGTGGGCGCGGAGGGGTGGGTGTTACCTGCGCGCAGCGCTATCAGTCTATGCCTGGGCTTTGCTGGCAGGCGTCCAGCGCCAGGTAGAACGACGCGACGTGCAAGGACTGGGAGAACTCGGACTTCGCGATCATCTCCCTGATCTGCGCAACCGAGGCGAACGATACGGCAATGTCCTCCGAGGCATCGAGCTTCTGGTCGCCCTGGCGGGTCAAGCCGAGGGCGAGAAAGACATGCAGGCGATTTGTCTGCCTGGCCGGATTGGCGAACAGCGTGGCGACCGGTCGCCACGCCTGCGCCACATAGCCCGTCTCTTCCAGCAACTCGCGCTGAGCGGCCACGAGCGCGGCTTCGCCCGCGTCGACGACCCCGCCGGGCAGCTCTACGCAGACGGTATCCGCGGCGTAGCGGTACTGCCGGATGACCAGGACCTGGCCGTGTTCGTCCTGGGCGAAGACGTGGACCCAGTCGTTCTCCTCGACCACGTAGTAGGGATCGAGGACGACACCATTCGGCAGCTCGCAACGGTCCGCGCGAACGGCCAGCCAGCGGTCACGGACGAGGTCTTCAGAGTGGAGGCGACGCCAGGCTTTCATGGTTTGTCTTGTGGTTTGACTGGTGGGGCCCCGATGTTGCCATGTCCGGGCCGTGACGGCTGCACGGCTAGATCTGGGTGGGTTTCACCTTTCCGGCTGCCAGCTTCGCCCGGCTGCGCGCCTCGTCGATGTCGTCCGCGCAGGCCACGGCCACGCCCATGCGGCGCTTGACGAAGCTCTCCGGCTTGCCGAACAGGCGCAGCTCGGATTCGGGCACGGCCAGCGCGTCGGCCACGCCCTCGTAGGCGATGCCGATGGCATCGACGCCGCCGTAGATCACGGCCGAGGCGCCGGGGCGGCGCTGGGTGGTGTCGACGGGCAGGCCCAGGATGGCGCGCGCATGCAGCTCGAATTCGGACAGGCGCTGGGTCGCCAGGGTGACCAGGCCGGTGTCGTGCGGGCGCGGGCTGACCTCGGAGAACCAGACTTCGTCGCCCTTCACGAACAGCTCGACGCCAAACACCCCGCGTCCGCCCAGCGCCTCGGTGACGCGCAGCGCGATGTCGCGCGCGCGCTGGCGGGCCAGGGGGGACATGGGCTGCGGCTGCCAGGATTCGACGTAGTCGCCCTTCACTTGCACATGGCCGATGGGTTCGCACAGATGGGTGTGCAGCGCGCCGTCGGCGGCGGGCGCACGCACCGCGAGCTGGGTGATCTCGTAGTCGAAGTCGATCAGCGACTCGACGATCACGCGCGTGTCGCGCACGCGGCCGGCGGCCAGTGCGTGTTCCCACGCGGGCGCCACGTCCTGTGGGCCTCGCAGCAGAGATTGCCCTTTGCCGGAGGAGGACATCACCGGCTTCACGAAGCAGGGGTAGCCGATGCCGGCGTCGATGGCGGCCTGCAGTTCCGCCTGCGAGGAGGCGAAGGCATAGGCCGAGGTGGGCAGGCCCAGCTCTTCGGCGGCAAGGCGACGGATGCCTTCGCGGTTCATGGTGAGCTGGATCGCACGCGCGTTGGGAATCACTTCGGCCAGCCCCGCGTGCTCGACCTCGGCCAGCACGCTGGTGGCGAGTGCTTCGATCTCCGGCACGATAAGTTGCGGACGCTCGGCTTCGATCAGCGCGCGCAGTGCGTGCGCGTCGGTCATGTCGATCACATGCGCGCGATGCGCCACTTGCATGCCGGGGGCGTTCGCGTAGCGGTCGACCGCAATGACTTCGACGCCCAGGCGCTGCAGCGCGATGATGACTTCCTTGCCGAGTTCGCCGGCGCCCAGCAGCATGACGCGGGCGGCGGAGGGGCTCAGCGGGGTGCCGATGCGGGTGGGGAGAGAGGCGGCCATGGTGTGCTCTTCAAGGTGCAAATGCGGAAGGTACACATGCTAGCGCGCGGGTGCCGCGGCGGCCGGAGCGAGATCAAGCCCAGGCTGGCCGGGCGGCGTCTGCCGCGCGGCCACTGACATGAGCCTGATTGGCGGTGCGACTGCTCCCCTAGGACACCACGCTCACGCTGGCCGAGCCTGCGGGCACGCTCAGCGTCACGTTGCGCGCAATGCGTGCTGACGTGGGCGCTGCGCTGCCGACCAGGCGGTTGAGCTGGCGGAAGGTGCAGGTGAGGGCCGTCTTGCTCAGGCTCACGACCGCGTAGCCCTGTGCATCGGTGCTGATGTACTTGATCCAGGGGTTGCTCGCGAGCCCGGCCAACTGGGTCGCCAGCCCGAGCAGGGTTTGCGAGAAGGCCGTGTCTGCCTTGAGCCCGGCGAGCACGGCGTTGGTGGTGGTGTCCAGGTTGGCTTCCGGCAGGCCCAGCGCGGCAAGCCCGCCGCGCACGCGCACGCGTGCCTGCTCCGCCAGCTCATCGAGGCTTGGGGCTTGGCGGGCGAGGGTGAAGTCGAACAGGTTGAACTGGATGTCGAGCGTGCCCAGGCCACTCACTGGAATGCTGAGCGGGTAGAACACCAGGGTCGAGAGGGCAGAACCCTGGGTGGCTTCGGCGAAGTAGCTGAAAAATGAGTCGGAGCTGATGCCGGCGGTGACGAGATCCACCATCACCGGGCTGCCCTGGCCGCTGGCGTCGTAGTCGTCATGCACTGTGCCGGCGTGGAAGGAGTGCAGGTCGCCGGTGAGCGCCACCACGTTGCGGATGCCCTGGGTCTTGAGGTGGCCGAGCAGATCCTTGCGCTCGGCGTTGTAGCCATCCCACTGGTCGCAGTTGAGCAGGAACTTGCTGAAGTAGGGCGCCAGCGCGGTGGCCTGGCCGCTGGCCTGGACGAAGCTGGAGGCCGCACCCTTGGCCTGGATGTCGGGCTTGATATAGCCAAACGCGATGGTCTGGGCGGCGGCTGCCGTCTGCGCAGTGGCGCCAGCTACGGCTGTGGCGGCGTTGAAGGCGGCAACCGCGATGCCGGCCTGGGGCGCGCTGAGGCCTGCACCCGTAGCGGCGGACAACAAGTTGCCGTTGCTTGCGCTGGCCGTCGCGATGGCCGTGCCCGCGGCGGCAGCGGTGCTGTTGCTGGCGCCGGCCGTGACCGCAGCGACGATCGCACCGGCGACCGGGATGTTTCCACCCGTGCTGCCTGCCGTGCCGCCGATGCTGGTGGCCAGGCTGCTCACCGCGTTGAGGGCCAGCAGCGTGGCAATGGCGTCCGTGCCGTTGAGCCCCATGCGCAGCAGGGAGACCTCGTTGCACCACAGCTTCCAGGTCGAGGTCGAGGACTTGAGGGTGTCCTTCCACCATTGGCGCTGGGTGTCGCCCAGTATCGAGACGGGGCTCAGCGGATTGGCGTCGCGCGCCTGGGCGGCGAGCATCTTCTGGGCTTCGATGCTGTCGCGCGCGCTTTGTGGCACGAAGTAGCGCGAGCCGGTCGAGGCGCCGACCGCCGCTTCCGGGATGATGTGATCGGCACGGTACAGGCGTTCGTCCGTCACCACGAAGTGGGCGAGCCGGCCGAACTTCAGGTCGCGGTACAGGCGCACCGTGTCGAAGCCGCTCACGCTGTCGTCGAAGCGCACATCGGCCGGCATGAACTCGAACCAGGCCTGGTTGGCGCCGCGCCGGCGCGGCGTCTGGTGGGCGTTGTCGCCGGCACCGCTGAGCGCATCGTAGCTGCCGTTGCTGTAGGTCTCGCAGTCCTGCCAGCAGTCGTCGGAGAACTCGTGATCGTCCCAGATCGCAATGAAGGCGAAGCGCTCATGCACGGCCTGCAGGCGCGGGTCGCTGCGGTAGCGCTTGTAAAGGTAGCGGTAGTCCGCCAGTTCGCTCGCGTAGCGGGCCCCGCTGTTGCCGGACTTGTACTGCCCTACCGGGAATACAAGCTGGCCGTGACGCAATTCCACCGCGCCGCTCTGGAAGCTCTCGCCCACGGTTTCGTAGATGTAGTCGCCAAGGTGCACGATCAGGTCGAGCGATTCGTTCTGCGCGATCTCCTCGAAACCGGCCCAGTGATTCACGGTCCAGTCCTGGCAGGTGATGAAGGCAAAGCGCAGGGAGTCGACGTCCGCATCGACGGCGGGTGCCGTGCGGAAACGCCCGACACGCGACCGCTGCTCGCCGGCGATGAACTGGTAGTAGTACGTGGTGGCGGGCAGCAGCCCGGTTACCTTGTTGCGCACGGTGTGGTCCCAACGCGCCAGCACCGGGATGCGCGCATCCACTGCGAGGGGGCCGCCCAGGCTCTGGTTGCTGCCCAGCAGCGCTGCGTTGTCGCTGGCGCTCACGACCAGCCGGATGCTGAAGTCGCCAGCCTCGCTGGCGGTAAGCACATCGTCGGCCGTGCTGGGCACGACCCGCGTCCACAGCACCACGCCATCTGCCGTCGGGTCGCCCGCGGCAAGGCTCTGCGGGAATTTCCAGGCCGCTCCGGTGGCCAGCGGCGGCAGGGTGTCGGGTGCGCTTGTTTCGCTGCTCGCGCCATCGCCGCCGCAGCCGGTCAGGCCGCCCAAGGCGACGGACAGGGTCAGAAAGCCGGAGCGATGCAGGAACTGTCTTCTATCCATGGTGAGGCCTCGTCGAATGCATGCCGCCCACTGAAGGGGCGAGCCGATGAGCCTCACTCTAGGGGCACGCTGTTACCCCAGGATTTCAGGCATGACAATGGAGTGAGCGGGACGCTAGCCGAGGTAGAAGTACAGGCCGGGCAGCGGTTGGTCCTGGTCGTAGCGGATCGGTGCGCGTGCCATGCGTTCCACCGTGAAGCCGTGCGCGTCGGCGAGGCGGCGGATGTACGACTCCGCGTGCGCATAGCGCAGGCTGGGCAGCAGTTGCCATTCCACCGCCTCGGTCGGTTCCTCGACGGTGAAGGCGAAGCAGCCGCCGGGGGCGAGCAGGCGGCGCACCTCGCGGAACACCGCGTCCAGTTCGCCCACGTAGATGAACACATCGGCGGCGAGCACCAGGTCCGGGTGGCCATCCGCCGTGGCGAGGTACTCGGCGATGTCGGCGTGGATCAGCTCGCGGTAGATGCCCAGTTGGCGTGCCTGGGCGAGCATGGCCTGCGAGATGTCGACGCCGTCGAGTACCTCGACCAGGGGCTGCAACTGCGGCCCGCACAGGCCGGTGCCACAGCCCAGGTCGAGCGCATGCCGGAAACGGCGCTGCCCGAGCAGCAGGGGTTGCAGCAGGAACTTGTAGCCCTGGTAGCGCAACTGGTCCACGACATGCGACTGGAATTCCTCGGCGTATTCGTCGAACAGGGCTTCGACATAGCTGCGCGGCGGATGCGGCGTGGCGCTGCCGCGCACCGAGGCGAGGTAGTAGCGGCTCAGCTCGGGGTCGGCGCCGCAGGCCAGGGCCTGCTCGAAGCAGGCGGCGGCGGCTTCGAACTGCAGCGCTTCGCGCAACAGGTTGCCGCGCAGGGTCCAGGCATGGGCGTGTTGCGGGTCGATCTTGATGGCGCGCTCGAAGGCCTGCATGGCCTCGGGCGCCTGGCCCAAACGCAGCAGGCATTGGCCCAGGCGGACCTGCAGCTCGGCCTGGTTTGGCGACAGCGCGCTGGCCCGGCGTAGCGCGTCGGCGGCCTCCTGCCAGCGGGCCAGCTCGGTCAGCGCCAGGCCCAGGCAGGTCCAGGCATCGGCGTAGTCGGGATCTGCCACGGTAGCCTGCTGCAGCAAGGGCAGGGCGTCCTCGGGGCGGCCCAGGCGGTAGAGCGTGATGCCCAGGTTGCCCAGCACCGAAGGGCGGCCCGGTGCATGGGTTAGGGCCGCGGAGAAGGCCTCACGCGCTGCGTCCAGTTCGCCGGCTTCGAAACGGGCGACGCCCTGCAAGAAGAGTTCGCGGGCTTTTTCGAGATCGGTCGTCATGGCTGGCGTGGCGGTGTGTGCGGCGGTCGGTCGGGCATTGTGCTTGAGCGGGGCGGCGGGCGCCAAGCGGGGGTGCCGTCTGCGGCCAGTGGGCAGCGGCACTGGATATGCTTATCCTGCGGGTTCAGGCATGTGGGCGAAGTGGGTGGGGCGGATGAAATACCTGAGACTGGTCATATTCGGTGTGTTGTTGGGCAGTGCCCTGGCCTTCAGCCTGAGCCTGGCGCGGGCGCTCGACGAGCGTGGCGAGTTGCGCGGCCGTGGCTGGTATGCGCTGCCGCGCCATTCGGCCGGGATCGCGCCGGACCCGCAGCAGACGAAGGACGTCGCCATCGTGCAAGTGTACGCGGCGCCGACCTACGGCTGGCGTGGCGTGGTGGCGGTGCATAGCTGGCTGATCTTCAAACGCGCGGGCGAGGTGGCCTACACCCGCTACGACGTGATCGGCTGGGGCGGCAGCCGGGTGGTGCGGCAGGACTACGCCGTGCCTGACGGCTTGTGGTTCGGCGCACAGCCGCGCCTGCTGGTGGATCATCGCGGTGCGGCCGCGGCGGCCATGATCCCCGCCATCGAGACGGCGGTGTCCGGCTACCCCTATGCCGACACCTACCGCGCCTGGCCGGGGCCCAACAGCAATACCTTCATCGCCCACATCGGGCGCGAGGTGCCAGCACTGGGCCTGGACCTGCCAGCCAATGCCATCGGCAAGGACTACCGCTCGTGGTCCAGCCCGCTGGGGCTGTCGTCCACCGGGCGTGGCCTGCACTTCTCGCTGGGTGGCCTGCTGGGGCTCTCGGTGGGCGTGGAGGAGGGCGTCGAACTCAACCTGCTGGGCCTGCACCTGGGGGTGGATCTGAACCGGCCGGCCCTGCGCCTGCCCTTCGTCGGTCGTCTGGGTATGGATGACAGGGCCGAGGGCGAGGATGAAGCGGTGCCGCCGGACGCGGGCGGCTGAGCCCGCTCAGCCGTGGGCCTGGGTGCCAGCCTTGAGGGCCTCGCGCACACAGGCTTCGGCTTCCATCTCCGCCAGGAAGGCGCTGGTCCAGCGTGTGACGCGCGGCAGACAGGATTGCTGTGCCGCGCGCTGTTCCGGAATGTCGAAGTACTCCGGGTCATGCAGGTAGGGCTCACGCATCGCGCCCACATCGGCCGCGTCGTGGCTGAGGTCGACGATGCGGCCGCCGATGCGGTTGTACTGGTGCTGATAGTGGCCCTCGATCTCACCGCCGAACAATTGCTGCATGAACAGCGAGCCGTACTTGCAGGCCCCGGACAGGTCGACCGGCGCCCCTGCGTGGCGCTCCAGCGCGAAGTCGCACCACATGCGGAAGGCGAAGTCCTTGGCCAGGGCGAAACGCGCGTAGCTGTAGCGCAGATGGGCGGTGGGCGGGGTCATCGATAGCCTTCCTCGCGCAGCACGCGTTGCACCACCGGGCGCTCGCGCATCAGCGCGTAGTGCGCAGCCAGCCGTGCGGGCAGGGTGAGGCCCAGCTTGTCGGCCCAGAAGCAGAGGTAGAACAGGGCCGGGTCGGCGATGCTGAAGCCGCCAATGGCGTAGCCCTCCGGGTCGAGCTGGGCGGCAAGCAGGGCCAGCGCTTCGCCGACGATCTCGTGCCCGCGTGCTTGCACGGCATCGTTTGGCAAACCGGGAGCGACATAGGCCTCGGGCGTGAAGATGCGGGTGTAGCCCTGGCCGTGACAGTGGCCCACGGCATAGGCCAGCAGGCCGATGGTGCGCGCCGCCTGCAGCGGGTCTTCCGGCAGCAGCTTGCGCCGCGGGTGGCGCCAGGCCAGCCAGCACGAGATCGCCAGGTAGTCGGTCAGCACCTGGCCGTCATCCAGCGCCAGCGTGGGGATCGTGCCCTTGGGGTTGAGCGCCAGATACTCGGCTTTGCGGTGATCGCCCGCCGGCATGTTCACGATCCAGGCCTCGAAGGGCAGCTCCAGCTCTTCCAGCAGGATGTGGATGCCGGTGCTGCACGAGCCGGGCGCCATGTAGAAGCGCATCGCCATCTCAGGCCAGCTCCAGCACTTGTGGATCGTCGTCGCCGATCTGGATGGTGGCGCGCATGAGCCGGCCGTCGTCGGCGTACACATAGTCGTGCGTCATCTCGATCTCGCCATACACGCGCTTCTCGATGCGGCACAGGCGCGCGCGCAGGTCGTACTCGGCAACGAACCAGGTGTTGCGGTTGCGCAGGGCGCCTTCCTCCAACTCTTCCATCAGTTGCAGGGGCAGCTTCACGCCGCTGTAGGAGAGGAAGTAACGCCGCGTCAGCGTGGTATCCATGTTGCTTGTGTCCGCTTGTACAGGGAGCGATTGAAGGGAGAGCTGCGATGACTGTGGAACAACTGCTTGCCGTCCTGCGCGATGCACCACGCGATGCCACGGTATTGATCGAAGGCGACGACGGTTACTCGCCGCTGGGCAGTGTGAGCGTCGACCACCTGCAGGCCGGAATGCCGCCGGAGCTGATCCTGCATCCCGACATGACGCCGGACTGATCACGGCGCGGCGGGCGGCGCGCAAGGCGTGGCCGGGTGGGCACAACCCTCGCGGGGTGGGCGCGCCGTACTGCGCCGACCGAGTTGCGCATCGAGCATGGCTTCGTCGAAGCCGACCAGGCGGCTGCCATCCTCCAGCTCCATCAGCGGGCGGCGGATCAGCAGGGGCTCCTCCAGCAGCAAGGCCAGCGCGGCGTCGGCATCCAGCCGCTCGGGCACGATCTCGCTGCTGCGCAGCTTGCGGGCGGCACGGTTGAACCAGTCGGGCACCGGCAGCGGGGCCAGGAAGGCAAGCAGGCTTTCGCGCGTCCACGGCCAGGTGCCCAGGTCGCGCACCTCCAGGGCGTGGCCGTTGGCCTCCAGCCAGGCGCGCTGCTTGGCGTTGCCGCCACAGCCGGGTTTCTCGTAGAACACGATGCGTGCCATCAGCGGCGCCCTCCGATATTGCTGTGTAGCGACAGGAGTTGTCGCGTTTGTATCTCGATGCGGTGGCGCACGTCGGGGTCGATGCGACGGATCCACTGGCGCGGGAAGGCGCGCGTGCCGAAGCGTGCGCCAGCCAGCATGCCGGCCAGTGCGCCGGTGGTATCGGCATCGTCGCCGCGATTGACCACCGCGATCAGGCAGCTCTCGAAATCTTCATGACTGAAGAAGTGGTGCAACACGGTCTGCACGGTGTCGACGACGTAGCCGGTGGCACGCCCGCGGTAGCGGCTGATCGAGAACTTGGGCTCGGCCTCGAACAGCTCGTCGGCGATGGCGCGCACCGTGCTCATCGGCTCGCCGCGCAGCAGCGCTGACGTCATGCGTGCGAGTGCCACGTTGGCGAGGTCCGACAGCGGGTGGGCATGGGTGATGCGGCCCTGTGCCAGGCTGTGCGCCACGAGCGCCTGCTCATCATCGAGGAAGCCCAGCACCACTGGCAGGTTGCGCATGACCGCGCCGTTGCCAGCATCGCCCTCGTTGAACTGCGCCTCCAGCGAACCGTCCATCATGTAGCGACGGATGCCGCGCCGGCAGGTGTGGCCGCAATCGACCGGCATGCCGCGCATCCAGCCGACGTACCGCTCGGCCACCTCGCGCAGGTCCCAGCCGCGCGTCTTGACGATGGCATCTCCCAGCGCGAGCGCCATGGTGGTGTCGTCGGTCACCTGCCCGGGCTTGAGCTTGAGCCAGCCCCCGCCGATCACCTGGCGGTGGGTGCCGTAAGTGGCCATGATCTCGCGTGGCGTCATGAACTCCACCGTCGCCCCCAGTGCATCGCCTATGGCGAGCCCAAGATACGCCCCCAGCGCGCGGTCGAGCAGCGACAGCGGCGGGTTGCCGTCAGTGGGTGAGGCGGGGCGGTCGAGCAGTGCAGCGGACATGTGCCATTCCCTCGGCTCATCGTCGTTCCCGCGAAGGCGGGAACCCAGTGACTTTGAAAGACGCTGGATTCCTGCCTTCGCAGGAATGACGGCGTTCCATGTTTGGAAGCTGTTCATGATTCTGTATGGCGCTCGAACCCCTCCCCAACCCTCCCCTTGTCAGGGGAGGGCGTTGTGCTCGCCCGGTTTGGGTGGCTCCTCCCCTGACAAGGGGAGGTCGGGAGGGGTTTGGTCCCAGTGCCGAATCGCGCCGCGAGTTGTTCATCGACAACGAACAGATCTTGAACAGGCGCTTACACAGGGCGGTTTTCGTAGGGATTACGCACCGGACCCATGGTGGCGACGAGTTCCTCGTAGGTACTCTTGATGTACTTGTTGTCGCCCTTGAACTTGAGACCCGCGCTGACCACCGCGTCCGTCTTGCCGCCGGTGTCGAGCTTCTTCAGGTCGGTCTTGTCCAGATAGAAGATCTCCAGCAGCTCGTTGTACACGGTGGCTTCGTCGATCGGCAGGATGTAGAAGGTCGCACCCGCGTAGTCGATGACGAACTTCTTCGACAGGTCGATGTTGTCGCAGTACAGGATCAGCTTGGTGTTGGGTCCGATGCTCTCGCCCAGGGTCTCGGCGAGCAGCTTGATGTAGCCGAAGGACAGCAGGAAGCCGGCGAAGAAGCTGAAGTGCGGTTCGCCCTCGTTGGCCGCGGCGATGACCTGCTCGCAGCACTTCTCGGGCGGACGCTTCTCGTCGGCCATCTGCTGCTGGAACTCGATGGCGATGTCGCCGCGGAAACCGATGCGGCCGGCGGTGGGGGTGGCGCCCTTGAACACCGCGTTGAGCAGGCGTCCTTCGGCTTCAAGGGGGGCAAAGACAGTGTTAGCGATGGTGCTCATGGTGATGATCCTTGTCGTTGCGAATGAAATCCGCGGTTTTGAAGAAGGCTTGCTCCAGTTGGGATTTGAGGGTCGCGTCCGGCACGACCTCTTCTAATGCCATGCGCATGCACAGCATCCAGGCATCGCGCTCGGCCGCCCCGATGGGGAAAGGCAGGTGCTTGCGCCGCAGGCGGGGGTGCCCACGCTCCACCGAGTAGGCCTGCGGACCGCCCATCCACTCGGTGAGGAAATTGACCAGGATGCGTTGCACCGGCCCGAGGTCGGCCGGATGCATCGCGCGGATGCCGGCCGCCTCGGGCTGCGTGCTCATGTGGTGATAGAAGCGCTCGACCAGCCGCGTGATCGCCTCGACTCCGCCGATGCGTTCGAAATGCGGGTTGCGCGACGCGGTGGCTGAAGCCACCGAGGGCGCAAGGTTCTGGCTGGCGTCCATTTCTTGCGTGCTCTCCTGCGGGTTCTCTCTGTCTTTAGGGCGGGGGCTTGCCACGGCCTCCCCAACGTGTGGGGAGGGGTGGCGCGCGTTTTCCCTGCTCGAAGCGGCCGAGGGTTCCCGGCCTGCTTCACACCCTGAACAGCAAGTGTCGTACCCGCCCCGCGCGATTGCGCGCGGAGCCCCGCCAATAGAGGGTTTGGCGTGTTTGTCGCAGGGCCGTGGGCGGACTGTCGGAGTAGTGCCGTATGGGACAGGTGGCGGATGCGATTGTCGGGATTGTCGGACGCGGACTATCGCCCCGATAGTTTCGTCCGCTTTTCCTGAAACCGCCTTCTGGCAAGGCTTTCCGGAATATCCGCCGGGTGTGGCACGCCAGTTGCTGAATGTGGCCTGCACCGACCATGTCTCGCCGACGAGTCGCTAACTTCGAAGAGCTACAAAAGCACGAGGGGCTGCATCCGGGGCACGGTAAATCGCGATTTTGGTCGCTGGCTCCCCAACACCAGCGTTCGCGGCAACTTAACTGCTCATTGATTCAGGAGATTCACATGTCAGACCTTCGTCAGATCGCCTTCTACGGCAAGGGTGGTATCGGCAAGTCCACCACCTCCCAAAACACCCTGGCCGCGCTGGCCGAATTGGGTCAGAAGATCCTCATCGTCGGCTGCGACCCCAAGGCCGACTCCACCCGCCTGATCCTGCACGCCAAGGCACAGGACACCATCCTGTCGCTGGCCGCTGAAGCCGGCTCGGTGGAAGACCTGGAAATCGAAGACGTCATGAAGGTCGGTTTCCGCGACATCCGCTGCGTGGAATCCGGTGGCCCGGAACCCGGCGTCGGCTGCGCCGGTCGTGGCGTGATCACTTCCATCAACTTCCTGGAAGAGAACGGCGCCTACGAAGGTGTCGACTACGTCTCCTACGACGTGCTGGGTGACGTGGTGTGCGGTGGCTTCGCCATGCCGATCCGCGAGAACAAGGCGCAGGAAATCTACATCGTCATGTCTGGCGAAATGATGGCCATGTACGCCGCCAACAACATCTCCAAGGGCATTCTGAAGTACGCCAACTCCGGTGGCGTGCGTCTGGGTGGCCTGGTCTGCAACGAGCGCAAGACCGACAAGGAATACGAACTGGCCGAGTCGCTGGCGAAGAAGCTGGGTACGCAACTGATCCACTTCGTGCCGCGCGACAACATCGTGCAACACGCTGAGCTGCGCCGCATGACGGTCATCGAGTACGCCCCGGATTCGGCCCAGGCCGGTCAGTACCGCACGCTCGCAGAGAAGGTCCACGCCAACAAGGGTAACGGTGTCATCCCGACGCCGATCACCATGGACGAGCTGGAAGACCTGCTGATGGAGCACGGCATCATGCAGCAGATCGACGAATCTCAAGTCGGCAAGGCCGCCGCAGCCGCTTAAGACGCGAGAGTCGAGGGTCGAGAGCCGGAGCACTGGCTCTCGCCTCACCAGCCAGCCGGCTCTCCTCCCTCCGCTCTCGAAAACGCAAGGAGTACTCCAACATGAGCATGACAATCGACGACAAGAAGGCCCAGAACGCAGCACTCATCGATGAGGTGCTGAAGGCCTACCCGGAAAAGACCGCCAAGAAGCGCGCCAAGCACCTCAACGTGCATGAAGAAGGCAAGCCCGATTGTGGCGTCAAGTCCAACATCAAGTCGCTGCCCGGTGTGATGACGATCCGTGGCTGCGCCTACGCCGGTTCCAAGGGCGTGGTGTGGGGTCCGATCAAGGACATGATCCACATCTCGCACGGTCCGGTCGGCTGTGGTCAGTACTCCTGGGCGGCACGCCGCAACTACTACATCGGTGTGACCGGTGTGGATACCTTCGTGACGATGCAATTCACCTCCGACTTCCAGGAGAAGGACATCGTCTTCGGCGGCGACAAGAAGCTGGAAGCCATCATGGACGAAATCCAGCAGCTCTTCCCCCTGAACAAGGGCATCACGGTGCAGTCGGAATGCCCGATCGGCCTGATCGGTGACGACATCGAGGCCGTGTCGAAGAAGAAGAGCAAGGAATACAACGGTCACACCATCGTGCCGGTGCGCTGTGAAGGCTTCCGTGGCGTGTCCCAGTCGCTGGGCCACCACATCGCCAACGACGCCGTGCGTGACTGGGTGTTCGACAAGACCGACCCGAACAAGCGTCCGGACTTCGTCTCCACCCCGTATGACGTGGCCATCATCGGCGACTACAACATCGGTGGCGACGCCTGGTCCAGCCGTATCCTGCTCGAAGAGATGGGCCTGCGCGTGATCGCCCAGTGGTCCGGCGACGGCACCATCGCCGAGCTGGAGAACACCCCGAAGGCCAAGCTCAACGTGCTGCACTGTTACCGCTCGATGAACTACATCAGCCGGCACATGGAAGAGAAGTACGGCATTCCCTGGGTCGAGTACAACTTCTTCGGCCCGTCCAAGATCGAAGCGTCCCTGCGCGAGATCGCCGCGCACTTCGACGACACCATCAAGGCCAATGCCGAGAAGGTCATCGCCAAGTACAAGCCGCTGATGCAGGCCGTCATCGACAAGTACCGTCCGCGTCTGGAAGGCAAGAAGGTCATGCTGTTCGTGGGCGGTCTGCGTCCGCGCCACGTGATCGGTGCCTATGAAGACCTGGGCATGGAAGTGGTCGGCACTGGCTACGAGTTCGGCCACAACGACGACTACCAGCGCACCACGCACTACGTGAAGGACGGCACGCTGATCTACGACGACGTGACCGGTTACGAGTTCGAGAAGTTCGTCGAGAAGATCAAGCCTGATCTGGTCGGTTCCGGCATCAAGGAAAAGTACGTGTTCCAGAAGATGGGCGTGCCCTTCCGTCAGATGCACAGCTGGGATTACTCCGGCCCGTACCACGGCTACGACGGCTTCGCCATCTTCGCGCGCGACATGGACATGGCCATCAACGCGCCGATCTGGGGTCTGTCGAAGGCCCCCTGGAAAAAGTAACCAGGTCCGGAGTGGGGGGCTGAGTCACGCCAGCCCTCACTCCTCACTCCTTACCCACCTAGCATTCAGGAGAATCACCATGCCCCAATCAGCCGACAAGGTCATTGACCACGAAATGCTCTTCCGCGAGCCTGAGTACCAGGAAATGCTCGCGAACAAGAAGAAGGAATTCGAGTTCAATCACCCCGATGCCAAGATCCAGGAAATCGTCCAATGGACGAAGACCGAGGATTACAAGGAAAAGAACTTCGCCCGCGAGAACCTCACGGTCAACCCGGCGAAGGCCTGCCAGCCGCTGGGTGCCGTGTTCGTCGCCAACGGCTTCCACAAGACCCTGTCGTTCGTTCATGGCTCGCAAGGCTGTGTGGCGTACTACCGCTCGCACTTCTCGCGCCACTTCAAGGAGCCGACCTCCTGCGTCAGCTCCTCGATGACCGAAGACGCAGCCGTGTTCGGTGGCCTGAACAACATGATCGACGGCCTGGCCAACAGCTACAACCTGTACAAGCCCGAGATGATCGCCGTCTCCACCACCTGCATGGCCGAGGTGATCGGTGACGACTTGAACGCCTTCATCAAGACCGCCAAGGAAAAGGGCAGTGTGCCGGCCGAGTACGACGTGCCTTTCGCCCACACCCCGGCCTTCGTCGGCAGCCACATCACCGGCTACGACAACGCGCTGCTGGGCGTGCTGCGCCACTTCTGGGATGGCAAGGCCGACACCGCGCCGAAGCTCACACGCGTGCCGGGTGAAGCCATCAACTTCATCGGTGGCTTCGACGGTTTCGTCGTCGGCAACATGAAAGAGATCAAGCGCATCATGGATCTCTTCGGTGTCGAGTACAACATCATCTGCGACCCGTCCGAAACCTGGGCCACGCCCACCGACGGCGAGTTCCGCATGTATGAAGGCGGCACCACCAAGGAAACCGTCGAGAAGGCGCTGAATGCCAAGGCGACCATCATCTTCCAGGAATACTCGTGCGAGAAGACCGCCAAGTTCATCGCCGAGCATGGTCAGGAAGTCGTGGTGTTGAACAGCCCGATCGGCGTGGCCGGTACCGACCGTTTCCTGATGGAAATCTCGCGCCTCACCGGCAAGCCGATCCCGGCAACGCTGGAGCGTGAGCGCGGTCTGCTGGTCGACGCCATGGCCGACTCCCAGGCCCACCTGCACGGCAAGCGCTTCGCCCTCTACGGCGACCCCGACTTCCTGCTGGGCCTGACCGAGTTCCTGCTGGAGCTGGGTGCCGAGCCGGCGCACGTGCTGGCCACCAACGGCGAGAAGGAATGGGCTGCCAAGGTTCAGCAGGTCTTCGACGCCTCGCAATTCGGCAAGAACTGCAAGGTCTACCCGAAGCGCGACCTGTGGCACATGCGTTCGCTGCTCTACACAGAGCCGGTCGACTTCCTGGTCGGCAACACCTACGGCAAGTACCTGGAGCGCGATACCGGCACCCCTCTGATCCGCCTGGTGTTCCCGATCTTCGATCGTCACCACTACCACCTGCGCCCCATCTGGGGTTATGAAGGCGGCATGCGTGTGCTGGTCGACCTGCTGGATGAGTTCTTCGAGTCTCTCGACGTCAACACCATCATCCCGGGTAAGACCGATTACTCCTACGACATCATCCGATAAGGCATTCGCCTACTGCGCGGCCCGATCTCGATCCTCCGGTGCTCGCTGTACTCCAGTACAGCTCCGCTCCTCAGATCGACCTCGGGCCGCTCGCTACGGCGACTGCCTTATCGGAGCGTTTGTGTAGGTTAAAAGAAGGCTTGTTGGAACCCCCGCCGGCAGGGGGGAGAGGGTGGCAGCAGACCGGGAGAGGGTAAGTCTCCAGTCTGGCTAGCCTTGACCACGGGCCGCTCGCGACGGCGACTGCCTTATCGGAGGGTTGGATGAGTGAAAGACGCAGTACGTAAATTGTTGTGGCTGCGTGGTCAGATTTCGAAGTTCCGGTGCGCTCTGACCTCCCGGTACAGCTCCGCTCCTCGCTTCGACCTCGTGTCGCTCGCAACGGCGACTGCTTATCGGGGCGTTTGTGCGGGTGAAAGTAGGCTTGATTGAACCCCTCTCCCGCAGGCGGGAGAGGGTGGCCGAAGGCCGGGAGAGGGTAAGTCCCCGGTCCGGTAAAGAGCGCTCGTTACGGCCTGGATTGCTGAGATCACGGCCGCGGGTACTTGCCGTCATTCCCGCGAAAGCGGGAATCCAGTGACGTTGAAAATCGTTGCGCAGTGGTGATGAATGCGTGCCCGTGAGCGATGGATTCTCCAGTCCCCTGCGCCGGCATGGGCAAACAGGTGTGATTCCGAGGCAGGAGGTGAGCCATGCTGATCAGTCACGACATTCTTGGTCCCAAGAGCTTCGCTTCCGTCATGCAGGACGCAGGCCTGGCGCTGGAAGAGCTTCCCATGGTGAGCTGGCCGCTGGGGGTGAAGGGGCGCAGCAGCGTGCAGCACTATTGCTACGTCTCCCCCAAGAGCGGGCAGACGGTGCACGTGTTGTCGTACTGCGAACCGCTGCTATCGAACGGGGCGCACCATGAAGTGTGGCAGTTCGACGCGCCGTTCAGCGAAGCGGAGGCGATTGCTTCGCTCGACAAGTACAGTTTCCACAACCGACACATGGGCTGAGCGGGATCGGCCGTCGCCCAGGACCCAGCTCAGGGAAGAATGCCGTATGGATGAACCGGCACGCCGCGACACCCTGCACTTCTTCAAGGATCGCTACGCTGCATTTTCTGCGACCTTGCAGCGAGACCTGTCCAGCGGACGTCTGTCCGAAACCCTGTTCGACCACGCCGATTCACAGTTTGAGGCGCGCGTCGCTGCCACCTGCCACGGTGCCGCACCGCTGGCCTGTCACAAAGGCTGCGCCACTTGTTGCAGCCTGCGTGTCACTGCCACCGCGCCCGAAGTGTTGCGCGTCGCCCGCCACTTGCGCGAGCGCGAGTCCCCCGACGTATGCGTGCGCCTCGTCCGGCGTTTGCTCGAAGCCGATGGCCTGACGCGTGATCTCGATGAGGGCGAGCGCGTGGCCTTGCGTCACCGCTGCCCCTTCATCGAGCGCGGCGCCTGTGTCATCTACCCGGTGCGCCCATTGGCCTGTCGTGGACATGCCTCCCACTCCAGGCGCGCCTGCGTGCAGGCAGCAGCCGGCCGCGCTGACAGCGTGCCCTACTCGGTGGCCCATCGCGACGCACGCAGCCTGGTGCAGAACGCCTTGCAGTCCGCTTTGCGCGACGCGGGGCTTGGCTGGGCCAACTACGAGCTCAACCACAGCCTGCGCATCGCGCTCTCCGAGCCCGAGGCCGAAGCCCGCTACCTGGGCGGGGAAGATCTCTTCGCGGCGGCGAGCGTGCACGAGCTGAGTCCAGCCGAGATGGCGGAGGGCTTCGAGCAGATCAAGCGCCTGACCGCGCACTCTCCCGCTTTCGGCTGAGGCCGGTCTGTCGGGTGGGTTCGGCGACACCCCATCGCTTCTCGTACCCGGCATGGTGCTGGGCGGGGAGCCCGGCGAAGCACCTTGGCCAAGAGACCAAATTAAACACGTCCTTCATGCCCGGACGGCTATCATGCCGCTCCCCCTGGAAGTGATCCCCCATGATTTCCGTCCGTAATGTCACCTTGCGCCGTGGCGTCAAGGTCGTGCTCGACCGCGCATCCGTCACCTTCACCCCGGGCGAGAAGATTGGCCTGGTGGGTCGCAATGGCGCTGGCAAGTCCTCCTTCTTCGGTCTCCTGAACGGCACGCTGCATGAGGACAGCGGCGAATTCTCCATTCCTGCCGCCTGGCGCATGGGGCAGGTCGCGCAAGACATGCCGGAGACCGAGCAGAGCGCGACCGATTTCGTGATCGAGGGCGATACCGTGCTGATGGCGGCGCGGGCCGAGGTGGCGGCTGCCGAGGCCAGCGACGATGGCATGCGCATGGCACATGCCTACATGGACCTGCACGACGTGGGTGAGCATGACGCGGCGTCGCGCGCGCAGGCGTTGATTCTGGGGCTGGGCTTTTCGAGCGCCCAGCTCGCCGAGCCGGTCAACAGTTTCTCGGGCGGCTGGCGCATGCGCCTGCAACTGGCGCGCGCACTGATGTGCCCGTCCGATCTGCTCCTGCTCGACGAGCCCACCAACCACCTGGACCTCGACGCACTGGTCTGGCTGGAAGCCTGGCTCAAGCGCTACCCCGGCACCCTGGTGGTGATCAGCCACGACCGCGAGTTCCTCGACGCGGTGACCCAGGTGACGGTGCACGTCGACAACGCCAAGCTCGTGCGCTACGGCGGCAACTACAGCAAGTTCGAAGACATGCGCGCCGAGCAGCTCGTGCTGCAGCAGGCCGCCATGGCCAAGCAGGCCGACAAGATCGCCCACCTGCAGAAGTTCATCGACCGTTTCAAAGCCAAGGCCTCCAAGGCCAAGCAGGCGCAGAGCCGGGTCAAGGCGCTGGAGCGCATGGAGAAGATCGCCCCGGTGCTGGCCGACGCGGAGTTCAACTTCGAATTCAAGGAGCCGCTCAATGTCCCGAACCCGATGCTCTCGATGCTGGATGCGAGCTTCGGCTACCCGCCGCCGGCCGACGCGCCGGAGGGCACGCCGCCCACGGTGATCGTGCGCGGCATCAACCGCTCGGTGCTGGCAGGGCAGCGGATCGGCATCCTCGGCGCCAACGGCCAGGGCAAGTCCACGCTGGTCAAGACCGTGGCGCATGCGCTGGCGCCCATCGCCGGTGAAGTCAGTGAAGGCAAGGGCCTCAACATCGGCTACTTCGCGCAGCAAGAACTGGACGTGCTCGACCCGGCGGCGTCACCGCTGCTGCACATGACTCGCCTGGCCAAGGACACTCCGTACCACCTGCGCGCACCGGGCCAGAGCGGCACCGAGCAATCTCTGCGCACCTTCCTCGGCACCTTCAACTTCAGCGGCGACATGGTGCACCAGGCCGTCGGCACCATGAGTGGCGGCGAGAAGGCACGCCTGGTGCTGTGCATGATCGTGTGGCAACGCCCCAACCTGCTGCTGCTCGACGAACCCACCAACCACCTCGACCTCGCCACCCGCGAAGCACTGGGCGTGGCGCTCAACGAGTTCGAAGGCACGGTGATGCTGGTCAGCCACGACCGCGCCCTGCTGCGCGCCGTGTGCGACGAGTTCTGGCTGGTCACCCGCGGCAGCGTCGAGCCCTACGACGGCGACCTGGACGACTACCAGAAATTCCTGCTCGAAGAAGCTCGTCGCATGCGGGAACAGGCGGCGGCTTGAGGCGGCGCGAGGCTTGGCTGGCAGTCATTCTTTGGGTGGGCACGGTGTGCCCACGCGTACCGTGTACGAAACGCTGATCTTTTAACTTACCGCGGTTGTTGTGTTAAAAATAGGCGTTTTCTTTAACACGACAAGTCGCTCATGTTAAAACCGAGCTATGTCATACCGGACCTGCCACCCTCCGGCATCGACTTCGATGCGCCGCCGCTGCTGAAGGCACTCGCGCTGGCACATCGGCACCTAGCGGAGCTGAAGGGGTGTGCCAAGAGCATCCCGAATCAGGGGATTCTGGTGAGCACCTTGTCGCTGCAGGAGGCCAAGGCCAGCTCGGAGATCGAGAGCTTTGTCACCACGCAGGACGAACTGTTCCAGGCGGACTCGCAACTGGTCGCGCCATGGGTGTCGCCGGCGGCCAAGGAGGTATCGCGTTATCGCGAAGCCCTGATGTATGGCTATGAACAGATGCGCAAGCAGCAGGGTTTGCTGACCAATAGCCTGTTGATCGGTCTGTTCCAGATGCTGAAAAACAGTGCGGAAACGTTTCGTCAGGCACCCGGTACCGTGCTCAAGAACGACAGAACGGGGCAGACCGTATTCGTGCCCCCTCAAGAAACGGCCAGCATCCTGCAGCACATGGATGCGCTGGAGCGCTTCATCAACACCGAGGACGATGGACTGGATGCTCTGCTGAAGATGGCGCTGATCCATCACCAGTTCGAAAGCATCCATCCCTTCAGCGATGGCAACGGCCGGATTGGGCGGATCGTGTGCGTGCTCTACCTGAGCAAGGCGGGCTTGTTGGAAGCGCCGGTGCTGTACCTGTCGCGCTTCATCAATAAGCACAAGACGGACTATTACCGTCTGCTGCAGGCCGTGCGTGACGAGGGACGCTGGCAGGAGTGGCTGATGTTCATGCTGCAGGCGGTGGCAGAAACGGCGCAGGCCACGGTGGTACTGGTGGAGGGCATGCGGGAACTGATGGCCAGCACCAAGCAGCGTTTCCGGCAACAGTTGCCGAAGCTGTACTCGCAGGATCTATTGAACAACCTGTTCCGCCATCCCTATACGCGCATCGAATTCGTGCAGCACGATCTGGGCGTGACGCGCCAGACGGCGGCCAAGTATCTGAAGCAACTTGCGGCGGAAGGTATCGTGCAGGAGTTCGCGCAGGGCAAGCACATCTATTTCATCAACACCCCGCTGGTGCGTCTGCTGACGCAAGGCGAAGAGTGATGGCGCTGCAGTCGCCGGCAGTCATGGAGCAAGCACGGCTGGTTCAACTACTGCTGGTTGCGGCTTGAGGCTGAGCGAGGCTCGGCTGTTATACGTAGGGTAATGGGCACGGTGTGCCCACGCGGAATGTGATCGGGCGTGTTTCTAAGCGCGTGGGCTCGCCGAGCCCACCCTACCGGACTTCTGAGCTCCCTACTGTTCGTCCTCACTGTCCAGCGCGTAGGGCGGAACGCAAAGCGGTTCCGCTGGCCACCGTCAGGTGGCATCTTGCCTTCGTTGAAGGCCCATGGCGGAACCTCCTGCGGATTTCCGCCCTACGTCTCGTCCAGCTCCACCTCCAGCATCTCCCCATTCACCCGGATTGGGTACTCGGCAAGCTCGCAGCCGGTCGGGGAAAGCCCTTCCCCAGTATGCCCATCGAATACCCAGCCGTGCGCCGCGCAGATCAGGGTGTTGCCGTTAAAGATACCTTTGTTGAGCGACACATCCTCGTGCGGGCAGCGTGCGTCGAAGGCGCGTGGGCGGCCGCCCTCTGGCCACAGGATGATGATCTCCTGCCCGTCGGCGCGACAGGGCACGGCCTCGCCGGGGGAGAGCAGGGATTTCTTGCAGAGGGTGGTCCAGGTCATGGTGGTGGGTGACGGCCGGCGGGGCCGACCGTCACGATACTGATGTGACTTAGAAGCCGTAACAAAATGGAGTGAAGCGTAGCGAAACGGTTCTGGCTAGGCGCGCCGACGCAGACAGTACAGGTAGTACGGCAAGGAGGCGCAACAACGTCAGAACCATTTTGTTACGGCTTCTTAGGCGGGGTCCAGCACCAGGCCGAACTCTGGCGCAATCAGCTTGAGCCAGCCGTCCAGGCGTTCGGCGTTCTGGTCAGGCTGGGTGTCGTTGTCCAGCGCCAGGCCGACGAACTTGCCGTCGATGACGGCTTGCGACACGTCGAAGCTGTAGCCGTCGGTGGGCCAGGCGCCAACGATCTTGGCGCCGGCGCCCTTGAAGAAGTCGTAGAGGTGGATCATGCCGTCGACGAATTCATGGGCGTAGGTTTCCTGGTCGCCGAGGCCGAAGATGGCCACCGTCTTGCCGGCGAAGCTCGCGCCCTTGAACTTCTCGATCGCCTCGGCCCAGCTCTCTTCGTCGCACTCGGCTTCGATGCCAGGCAGCAGGCCGTCGCCCAGGGTGGGGGTGCCGACGATCAGGTAGTCGTACTTGAGCAGGTCTTCCACCGTGGCCTTGTTGATGTTGACCGGGTCGGCCATGGTGTCGTCGTCGAAGCGCTTCTTGATCTGCTTGGCGATCTTGCGCGTGCTGCCGCTGTTGGTGCCGAAGAAGATGCCGATGCGGGCCATGATGTGTTCTCCTGAAGTTGGGCGGCCTTAGGCCGCGAGGGGTTCTGAAAGTCCGGCCGCGTCCTGGTCGAGGCCGCGGAAGATGGCGCAGCGCCGGAACACCTCCAGCGTGGGTGCGCAGTGTTTGTGTTGGCAGTACTTGGCGACGAGCTTGGCCAGCCCCTTGATGTCGCGCCCGCTGGACTGCGGGAACAGCGTGGCCAGGGTGGCGAGCAGGCTGTCGTCCAGCGCCAGGCCGAACTGGTCGGCCATCACGCGCCAGATGCGCGCGCGCGCGGCTTCGTCCGGCGGCACGTATTTGATGAGTGCGATGCAGCGCGACACGATGGCCTCGTCGATGTCGTCGACGCGGTTGGTGGTCAGGAACAGCAGGCCGTTGAAGTACTCCAGCACGCGCAGGAAGACGCCGACCACCGCGTTCATGGTCATGTCGTCATCGCGCCGCTTGATGTACACGTCGGCCTCGTCGATCAGCATCACCGCGCCCCAGCGCTGCGCGCGGGTCAGCACATCCTTCAACGCGCCTTCCATCGCGGCCACGTTGAGCCCGAGCTGACCCGAGTGCACGCGGTACAAGGGGCGGCGGATGATCTCGGAGTACACCTCGGCGGTGAGGGTCTTGCCCACGCCGGGTGGCCCGGCACACAGCACCGTGGTGCCGCCCGACTTGCCGGCCACGATGTCGTCCATCAGCACGTCCATCTCGGCGGTGAGGATGTCGATCAGGTCAGTCTGCTCGGGGGGCAGCACCAGCTTCTGCTTCAGGTCGGGCTGGTAGGCATAGGGCTCAATGTCCTCGACGTGCACCCACAGGTAGTGGTGCAGATCGAGGTGGAACATCAGCACGAAGGGGTGGATCGGCAGTTGCGAGAACAGGCCGGCGGGCAGCGCCGCCTGTTCGGCCGCGACCTCGTCTTCGTTTTCGTAGCGGTTGCTCTTGGCGGCCCGGCGCAGGTAGGGGCCGAGGATGTCGCCCGGGGCGTCCAGCGTCAGCGTGCGCGAGCTGAGAATGCCTTCGTCATTGACCAGACGGGCCTTTCCGCCGCTGGCGGAGAGCACGATCTGGTCCTTGCGCGACCAGTCGGTGTCGCGGTGCGAGGCGTTGGGGTCTTCGGCGTAGAAGCCGATGCCCTGACCGGAGAACTGTTCGCCGTAGCGACCGCGCCACTCGTAGTAGCGCTCGACCATGCGGTCATACTCGGCGATCAGCGCAGGCGTTTCCTTCAGGAAGCCCTTGGCGAGAAACAGCTCGCCCACCGTCTTGCCGGCGGCGTCACTCGCGTAGATGCGGATCACCTGGGTCGCCAGCGTGGCCTTGGCATTGGCCTTGAGTTCGATGAAGACCTTGCCGGTTTCGTCGTTCGAGGGCGGGGTGTAGTCCAGGCGGGTGACGACATAGGGCAGGGGGCGCGTGGTCTGGTTGGCCGAGAACAGCCAGCCGCGCAGTGCGTCGCGTGCGAGGTAGCGGGCTATGGCGGGGACCACAGCCTCCAGCTCGCCGGCGGCAAAGCGCGGGCCTTCGTCGGCCAGCGCCGCGCGCAAGGTGGCCAGGTGGGTGGCGCGCGCCTGCAGGGCCGGGCCGCCCTCGCTGTAGAGCTGCCCGAGGGCACCCAGGGCTTCGCCCGAAAGCTGCTGGACGCCGATCTCCACCCGCTCCGAAAAACGCAGTTGCTCGGCCAGGGGCTGCAGGTCGGGGAAGCGCGCGATCAGCGCCTCGGCGTACTTGCGTTCGATCATCAGCTTCATCGTGTGCGCCCTCAGTTCAGTACGCGCTCTTCCGCGTCTTCATCGTCACTGGCCTGCGGCAAGCTGCTGGTCGGGCTGGCCTGGTGGTGGACCATCAGCCAGCGCGCACCGACGCGACGGAACAGGTTGGTGGCGATCAGTGCGCCCTCGCCGAAGACCTCGTAGCAGATGACGAAGGCGGCGTCGCCCATCATCACGCAGCGCAGGCCGCGCACTTCGGTCGGCGGGTGGTTTTCCGGGTTGGCGAAGATGCGCGCCCAGGTCTGCATGATCTCGCCGCGTTCATGCAGCGCCGGCCAGCCGGGGTGGATGCAGGCCACCGAACCTTCGCCAAGCCACACCGCGTCCATGGCCGCCAGGTCGCGGTCGGCAAAGGCGCGGTAGAAGGCTTCATTGGCGAACAGCACGGCTTCACGGCTCATCAGCGCACGACCACCGGAATGGCGAGCGAGGCGCGGCGGCCCAGTTGGGTGTCGACCTTGCGGCGCACGTTCTCCAGCTTCAGTGGCCGCAGCAGGGTGCTGTTGGCGCCCAGCGCCAAGGCCTCTTTCACCACCGGTTCGTCGGCGTCGAAGCAGACGATCAGGATGCGCAGCTCCGGCAGCGCTTCACGCAGGCGCGTCACCACGCCGGCCCCTTCCGCTTCCAGCACGCTGGCGCCCAGCAGGGCCAGCTCGGGCGGCCAGCCGGCCGCCTTGGCAATGGCTTCATCGGGGGTGGCGAAGACATGCGTCTCCATCTCGTCGGCCAGCATGAACTGCAGGCCCGCGCTGACCACATCGTCGTTGTCGATGACGAACACGCGCCGGTTCTCGACCGCGCGCTGGCTATCCACACCAATCTGCATGGGGCACCTCTCTGTCTGCGAGACGCCTTGGGGGCAGGCGCTCGTCTTTGCCAGAGGCGTTCAGCAAGCTTCGTTCCGCTTCGCGGGAAGCCGCATGGCTGCGAGGTGGGTGCGTCATCGCTCCGTCGTCTTTGTTGGAGGCGTGTCGCGTTTGTCGCGCTGCGGCGAATGCGCGTGTGCGCAGCGGGCCCGCCTTGTCGCCGCGCATGGGCGGCTGGGCGAGGCGTCGCAGCCGAGCGGCACGCTAGCTGCTAGGTGCTGTTCGTTCCGTCCTCAGCCCCCCAGGAGAACGATATGGCTACGACATTCATCAAGAGCACCCAGGATGGCCGCCGCGTGGAAGTGATCGACGGCGCGATCTGTCTGGACGGCCGCTTCGAAGCGAAGGAATTGATCCAGGTGGCGGAGCACCCGAACCGTCAGGCGATTCTGCAGGCGCTGCCCGGCGCCACCCACATGGCTGGCCGCCTGCCGCTGACCGCGGAAGAGGCGACCAAGGCGCAGGACGCGATGTTCGCCGAGAAGCGCGCCATCGACCTCTCACCGCAGGCCATCGACCGTCGCTTGCGCGAGGCGATGTTCTATCGCGCCAAGATGGAAGGCATCGAGTAGGAAGCGCTAGAAAAATGGTTCTGGCGTTGTTGCGCCTCCTTGCCGTACCACTTGTACTGTCTTCGTCGGCGCGCCTAGCCAGAACCGTTTCGCTTCGCTCCACTCCATTTTTCTAGCGCTTCCTCACGTCGGGTTGAGCCCCTCCAATCCCGACAAACCCGCCCCGACAAAGCTGCCACGGGGTGTCGTGAGCAAACCCGGAAACCAAGCCGCCATGCGGCATCGCAGCGAGTGGCACCAATCCTGCTGATGCAGGGTGCCAGCGCGACAGAGAGGATGGTGAATCATGGATGCGCGAGTTTCCGCCAAGATCCAGGACGTGTTCGAAGAACCGGCCTGCGAGCACAACCAGAACAAATCCGCCAAGGAAAAGAAGAAGGGCTGCACCAAGCAGCTCTCGCCCGGTGCGGCCGCGGGTGGTTGCGCGTTCGACGGCGCCAAGATCGCGCTGCAGCCCATCGTCGATGTGGCGCACCTCGTGCATGGGCCCATCGCCTGCGAGGGCAACTCCTGGGACAACCGCACCTCCTTCTCCAGCGGTGCCACGCTGTACCGCACGGGCTTCACCACCGACATTAACGAACTCGACGTCATCTACGGCGGCGAGAAGCGTCTGTTCAAGTCGGTCAAGGAAATCGTGGAGAAGTACAACCCGCCGGCCGTCTTCGTCTACCAGACCTGCGTGACCGCGCTGATCGGCGACGACATCGAGGCGGTGTGCAAGAAGGCCACCGAGAAGTTCGGCACGCCGGTGATCCCGGTGAACTCGCCCGGCTTCGTCGGCCCCAAGAATCTCGGCAACAAGCTCGGCGCCGAAGCGCTGCTCGATTACGTGATCGGCACCGAAGAGCCGGAGTACACCACGCCCTACGACATCAACATCATCGGCGAGTACAACCTGTCCGGTGAGCTGTGGCAGATCAAGCCGCTGCTCGATGCCTTGGGGGTGCGCATCCTATCGTGCATCTCGGGCGACGGGCGCTACAAGGAGGTGGCCTACAGCCATCGCGCCAAGGCTTCGATGATGGTGTGCTCGAAGTCGATGATCAACATCGCGCGCAAGATGGAAGAGCGCTACGACATCCCCTTCTTCGAGGGCAGCTTCTACGGCATCGGCGACATGAGCGAGACCCTGCGCGAGATCGCCCGCCTGCTGATCCAGAAGGGCGCGCCGGAAGATCTGCGTGAGCGCACCGAGGCGCTGATCGCCATCGAGGAGAAGCGCGCCTGGGAGCGGATTGCGAGCTACCGCCCGCGCCTCGAAGGCAAGAAGGTGCTGCTCATTACCGGCGGGGTGAAGAGCTGGTCGGTGGTCGCCGCGCTGCAGGAAGCCGGGCTCGAAGTGGTCGGCACCAGCGTCAAGAAGTCGACCAAGGAAGACAAGGAAAAGATCATGGAGTTGATGGGTCAGGACGCCCACATGATCGACGACATGACCCCGCGCGAGATGTACAAGATGCTCAAGGACGCGCAGGCAGACATCATGCTCTCTGGCGGGCGCAGCCAGTTCATCGCGCTCAAGGCCAAGATGCCCTGGCTCGACATCAACCAGGAGCGGCACCACGCCTATGCCGGTTACGAAGGCATGGTGAAGCTGGTCGAAGAGATCGACAAGGCGCTCTACAACCCGATCTGGGAACAGGTACGGCGGCCGGCGCCGTGGGAAGTGGCGGTCGCGCCTGCGATCGAGCAGGCGGCGTGAGGGAGGCGGTGATGGATACCGATATTGGTTTCGCTTTTGCCATTGGCTATTGCCTCGCGGTGGCCAGTTTGGGTTTTCTGTACCTGCGCGCAGCTCAGGAGCTGTTCCTCTTGTGTCGCAGCAGAGCAACCCCCCCGACCCCCCTTGTCAGGGGGGCGTACGGTGGCGCGTCTTGGTGTGCTCCTCCCCTGACAAGGGGAGGGTGGGAGGGGTTTCACGCAGGCAGGGGAGGCCGCCGTGGCTAGCGTCCTCGAATCCAAGAAAGCCTGCGCGGTCAATCCGCTCAAGATGAGCCAGCCGCTGGGGGCCTGCTACGCCTTCATGGGCCTGGACAACTGCATGCCCATGATGCACGGATCGCAGGGCTGCACCTCCTTCGGCCTGGTGCTGCTGGTGCGCCACTTCAAGGAGGCGATCCCGCTGCAGACCACTGCGATGAACGAGGTCAGCACCATCCTCGGTGGCTTCGAGAACATCGAGCAGGCGGTACTCAACATCAAGAAGCGGGCGAACCCCTCTGTCATTGCGATTGCCTCGACCGGGCTCACCGAGACCAAGGGCGACGATGTTGATGGTTATTTGAAGCGCATCCGCGCCAAGCACGACGAGACGCTGGAAGGCACGCAGATCGTCTACGTGTCGACGCCGGACTACGTGGGCGCGCTGGAAGATGGCTGGGGGCGTGCGGTGCTGGCGCTGGTCGAGGCCTTCGCCCAGCCCTCGGCACTCAAGGAGACCAAGCAGGTCAATCTGCTGCCGGGCAGTCATCTGACCCCGGCGGACATCGACGAGCTGCGCGAGATCATCGCCTCCTTCGGCCTCAAGGCCATCGTGCTGCCGGACATCTCCGGCTCGCTCGACGGCCACATCCCTGAGAACTTCACGCCGACCACGCTGGGCGGTACCACGCTGGCCGAGCTCAAGAGCATGGGCGCCTCGATCGCCACGATTGCGGTCGGTACCCAGATGACGGCCGCGGCTACCGCACTGGAAGACAAGGCCGGCGTGCCATTCCGCGTGTTCGACCGGCTCACTGGTCTGGGTGCGGTGGACGAGCTCATGGCTTATCTCACCGAAGTGTCCGGCCAGCCCGTCGCCACCAAGTACCGTCGCCAGCGCGGCCAGTTACAGGACGCCATGCTCGACGCCCACTTCTGGGTTGGCGGCAAGAAGTTCGCCATCGGCGCCGAGCCCGATCTGCTGTATGCGCTTGGAATGACGGCCTACGAGATGGGCGCCCAGGTCACGGCTGCCGTGACCACCACGCAATCCGCCGTACTGGCGGGCATGCCGTGTGAAGAGGTGCTGATCGGCGACCTGGAAGACCTGGAGACGCGCGCCAAGGCCACGGGTGCCGAGGTCTTCGTGACCCATTCGCACGGCCGTCAGGGTGCGGCGCGCCTGGGCATCCCGCTGCTGCGCACCGGCCTGCCGATGTTCGACCGCCTGGGGGCCTCGCATGTCTGCCTGGTGGGTTATCGCGGCACGCGCGAGCTGATCACCCTGTGGGCCAACACCTTCCTCGAAGCCGAACATGTCGCCATTCCGCAGGACTGGCCGCTGCCGGCCGAAAGCCTGGCTGCCGCCAAGGGCGAGAGCGGCTGTGGAACCGGATGCGGTTGTGGCGGCAGCGCCCCGACCGAACAGTCGGAAATTCAATTTTCCTAGGAGCAGATCATGAAGATCGCCTTTGCCACACAGGACAAGCAGCGGGTCGACGCCCACTTCGGCTGGGCCAAGCACATCGCGGTGTATGACGTCAGCAAGGACGGCTACAGCTATCTCGAAACCTTCGACTTCGGCGGCAAGCTCGATGAAGACGGTGACGAGGACAAGCTGGCCCCCAAGCTGGAGGCGATCGCCGACGTAGCCATCGTGTATGTCGCGGCCATCGGTGGTTCGGCCGCGGCGCGCGTGGTCGCCAGCAAGATTCACCCGATCAAGGTAAGCCAGCCCGAGCCCATCCTGGACATCCTGGAGAAGCTGCAGGAGGTGCTCAAAGGTACACCGCCCCCCTGGTTGCGCAAGGCCCTGACCAAGGACGAGGCGCGCGAGCTGGATTTCGAAGACGAAGTTTGAGAGAGCAGAAGAGAGCACACATGAACAAGGAGCGGAATCGTGGCTGAAACACTGGAACTGACGGCCGAAGATGCGGCCGCGCTGGACACGCCCTTCATGAAAGAGCTGGTCAAGCAATGGCGTGCGCAGGACACGCACGGCACCTGGGACCGCAAGAGCGATGCCCAGTTGCTGGAGCCCTACATCCTGACCGCCGAGGCGCGCCGCGCGCTGCCCATCATGGGCGACCCCGACCCCGAGACGCTGTGGCGCATCGAGATCTTCTTCAGCGCGGTGGGCCTCGCCATCGAGCGTGCCACCAAGGTCATGGTGACCCCGATGATGAAGATGTCGCACGAGGGCTTCGGCCGCCAGGTACTGATCGCCGGCCGCCTGATCGCGGTGAACAAGCAGTTGCGTGACGCCCACCGCTTCGGCTTCCCCACCCTCGCCAAGCTGGCCGAGGCCGGCGGCAAGTACGTCGATGAAGGTGTCGGCATGGTCGAGAAGTACCGGGAAGTCGCGACTTACGGCTAATCGGCGGAGCCACTGTATTCCCCTCTCCCGCATGCGGGAGAGGGTGGCCCGCAGGGCTGGGAGAGGGAGAGGCGACGCGTGAGATTTCCGGTCGCCCTCTCCCCCAGCCCCTCCCCCGTTCTCGGGGGAGGGGAGTTGTAGGGTGGGCACGGTGTGCCCACGCGTCAGTCGCGTATCCGCGCAGGCGGATGCAAGCTTAGATGGAGAAGAGAAGTGGAAGACCTCGACACCCTCAAGACGAAAGTGAAGAAGCTCAACGCCCAGGCCACGCAGGCCAAGATGGATCTGCATGACTTGTCCGAGGAGTTGCCGACCAACTGGGAAAAGATCCTGGAGGTGGCGCAGATTGCCTATGACGCGCACAAGTCGCTGATGGCGGCGCGCAAGGAACTCGCCGCCGCGACCGCCTGAGTGCGACACGGTCCCGTTTTTCGACCGCGGCGGCCTCCCCCTCCTCATTGGGTCGCCGTGGTCACCTGCTTGTCGTAGTACCGCCAGCGCCGGGTCCTTCCGGGGCCGGCCGGATTCCGGAACGCCAGCACCGGAGTCCGGCCGGATGCCGGGACATTGCCCCCATGCCGGTGTGGCGTTTTTCGTGGAGTCACAACAATGAGTGTCTATTCCATCACCCTGCCCAGCGGCCAAGTCTGGACCCCACACTTCGTGGCCGAGCTGGATCAGGAGAAATGCATCGGCTGCGCGCGCTGCGTCAAGGTGTGCGCCAACGACGTGCTGGCGCTGGCAGGCATGACCGAAGACGGTGAGCTGATCACCGTCGATCCCGAAGGGGATGACGACGATGAGTACGAGAAGAAGGTCATGACCATTGCGCGCCACGACAACTGCATCGGCTGCCAGGCCTGCTCCAAGGTCTGCCCCAAGAAGTGCTACACGCACGCCCCGGCAAACGTGTAGCGGTTTGAGGCCACGGGTGGTGCTCAGCGTCGGCGGGAACGCTTGATGCTTGAGTGCACCCATGCCGCAACTACGGGAGACAGCCATGGCGACACCTGCACATGCCTATTCCCTGAGCGAGGCCCTGCCCGGCCCGCTCTCCTTCGAGCGCCTGCCCGGCCGTTCCGCGCCCCCCTCGGTCGAGGCCTTGCGCGATGCACTGATGGGGCGGGCGGCCCGTCCGGCCTACGGCGTCAGCATCGCGTTGGCCGGCGTGCTGGCGGGTAGCTGGGCGCGCCGTGGGTTTGGCTACCTGCCCTTGTTCGGGCTGGAGGCGGGGGCGGTCCGGCGCCTGCTGGCCACTCACTTTCCCGGTGCGGAACTGCACCTGCCCTGTGCATGGGACACCCTGAGCAACCCCGCTGGCTTCGAGGAAGCCCTGGAGTTGTCGGATCTCGTCGACATGCTTGTCGAACACCGGACAGTGGAAGACGAGGACAGCACCTGGCTGGCCCATGCCATCGCCACCGCCTGCCTCGGAGAGGACCACCTGTGGCAGGACATGAACCTGCCTTCGCGTCAGGTCCTGTCCGATCTCTTCTACGGTTTCTTCAACGGTATCGCGGTGCGCAACCGGCAGGACATGAAGTGGAAGAAGTTCCTCTACAAGCAGCTCTGCGAACGCGCCGAAATCCGCATCTGCAAAGCGCCCAGTTGCGGCGTATGCGCTGACTACAAACTGTGCTTCGGGTCGGAGGTGTGAAAAATCCTGGTGCGGAGGACTGAGGACGCGCTGGCCTTTCCACCCGTCCTGCTTCACAGTGCGCGGCATGGCGCACCCTCTGTTCGCTTCCCTGATACCCGCAGTTCGTCCCTGGCAGCGCAGCCGCGCGTGGCTGGCGCTGCTCGTCTTCGTGCCGCCCCTGCTGTGGCTGTGCGGGCACGGGGCCTCGTCCGCTGCAGCCTTGTTTGGTCTGGGCGTGTTCATCGCCTTGCTCATGGACACCGGACGGAATCGCTGGCATCGCCTGGAGCACATGCTCCTCGGCGTGCTGACCGTCACCCTGGGCGCGGTCGCCGGCTATGCTGCCAGCGCGGTCTCGCCCCTGCTGTGGTGGGCTGGTTTGTTGCTGGGTTTCAGCGCGCTGGGGGCGGCGTTCAACGCCGGCATCGTGCTGGAGATCAAGCTGCGCAATCTGGGCCTGGGCTACCTGGTTGGCAAGCTGCCGATGCTGTTGCCCATGTCCCTGTTGCCCTATGCCCTGGCTGGCGCGGCGTGGGCCATGCTGCTGAGCCTGCTGTTGGCGCCCGCCCTGCACAATCCCTTTCCCGTGGCGCAGGCGCCGTCCTGGCGGGCCGACTGGCGCGCTGGTCGCGGCGGGCGCTTCATCGGCCTGGGTTTTGGTCTGCTGCTGGCGGGCGCGGTGGCAACCAGCATGGCGCTGGCCCTGCAACTGGCGCTGCTGAGCCCGGCGGTGGCGGGCACTGCCACACTGTTCGTGCTGCGGCCAGACCATGGGCGCACCCTGGTCCTGTTGTGGCAGCGCCTGTGCGGCGTGCTGGCGGCGGCCCTGCTGGCCTATCTGCTGTTCCTCGTGGCGGGCTCTCCGGCGGTGTATGGCGGGGTGGCCAGCCTGTGTCTTGCGGCGCTGCCCCTGGCACTGGTCAGTGGCATGCCCTGGCTGGTCTTCAACAACACCCTGCTGCTGTTCATGCTGCTGGGTTTGCTGGGTCTCACGGGGAGCGGCGCCGTGTTCTCGATCGAGTTCCGCGTACTCGACACGCTGCTGGGCTGCGCGGTCGCAGGCCTGGCCGGCGCCCTGTGGCAGCGCATCGCCTCGCGCGAGGCTTGAAGCTGTTCAGGTGCTGAGAATCTTCTTGCGCTCGCCGGCCGAGAAATTGCTGAAGTGGCCTTCCTTCGCGGCGGCGGCGCGGGCGCGGCGGATGATCTCCTTGCTCTTGCCGGGCGCGGCCGGCAAGGACACCAGTTTTTCGAGCTTGCTGCTGCCGCAGGCCGGGCAGGTCGGCGTGTCGCTCGCGCGAACCAGCAGTTCGGTGGTCTTGTCACAATCCTGACAATGGAAGTCGAACAAAGGCATCGTCTGTCCTCCTGGACGCGGGTCTTGCCAGTGTCACTGCAAGATGGATGCCTGCTTGGTAGTGGAGGGCGGGGATGAGGCGTGTACTGGCGTGGATCGGCGCTTGTGCCGGCGGGCTTGGCGTGGCCGCGCTGGCCGGGACCACTAGGGCCGAGGAGTCACGGGCCGGGGAGGTCGCTGCCCATGCCTACAGCAGCGAGGCGGTGATGAGTACGATCACGCGCCGTCAACTCGCGGTGGAGACCCTGCTGCCCGTGGTGGGCGCGCGGCCCCCGGGCGGCGCGCGCATCACGCAGCTCGTCTATCGCTGGGACTATGGCGCGCCGGGTGTCGCGCTGCGGGTGCAGTTGTGCCAACTCGGTGGGCGCTGCCTCGATGTCTCCGGCGCGCGTGAAGGTCGTACCGATTTCTTCGCTGGCGCGGCGGCCGCGCAGGCTTTTTACTTTCGTGCCGTGGCACCGGGCAAGGGTGCGCTGACGCCCCTGCCCGGGCGCCTGGCGCGGGTGATCGTGAGCTGGGGCGGCACGGCGCCATAGCCCGCCGCATCGGCCTGACTGCTCTGCGTGATTCAGGTCGCGCGCAGCGGGCTGTGCGCAATGACCTCGCAGAACAGCGGAAACAGCTCGGGGTCATGCTTGCTGCCCAGCTCCTGGGTCAGCACCTGCATGATCTCGTCATGGCTGCGCTGTCGATGGTAGGCGCGGGTCACCGCCATGGCGTCGTAGCTGTCGGTCAGGCTGATGATGCGTGACGCCAGCGGAATCGCTTCGCCAGCCAGTCGGTCGGGGTAACCGCTGCCGTCGAAATGCTCATGATGGTGGCGGATCGCGCGCGCCGCCTCGGCCGAGCCGTCGATGCCGGTGGCGAGGATGATGTCCTCACCGATCTCGGAGTGGCGGTTCATCTCGCGCCGCTCGGCTTCGCTGAACGGGCCTGGCTTGGAGAGAATCGCGTCGCGGATGCCGATCTTGCCCACGTCGTGCAGCGAGGCGCAGATGTGCAGGATGCCCAGTTCGTGCGCTGACAGGCCGCAGCGCTCACCGAGCGCCATCGACAGCGCGCTCACGCGCTCGGAGTGCAGGCGGGTCTCATGGTCACGATGCCCCAGTGCGACCGAGATGGCCTGGGTGTAGCGATACAGCGTGTCGACCAGTCCATCTTGCATACCCATGCAGCCATCCTCTTGCACCCATGTCGTCGAGCGACGATTGCTTGCAGTGTAGGCAGATTCCGAAGTGGCCGGCTATCGCTGCGTGTTGCAGCTTGTGACGGCGCCTACAAGCGCGGGATTTCGCGCGCATGCACCAGCTCGAAACCGCGGTCGTGGTCCTTGCGATTGCAGTGCCCGGGCGTCCCCATGCGCTGCAGGCGGCGCAGCCACATGCCGTCGGCACAACGCCAGGCCTCCAGCGATTCGGCCTCGATCTGGCGCAGGTAGGTCTCGTCCTCGGCGTCGATGCGTTCATCCCACAGCGTGTAGGTGTGGTGGTAGTAACACAATTGCCCCTGCACGTCATAGCCGCGCCATTTCGATGCGGGTACGCTGTCGTCATGAAAGGATTCGATGTGGCTCGGCGCGACCACCATGTCCAGCAGCTCCACCGGCAGTCGCGTGCGCCAGCTTTCGACAAAACGTTCCATGTTGTGTGGCCTTTGTGTGATTTCGCTATAAAGTCAGATATACATCGACATCAGCAAGAACGATGCCCGCCTGGAGAGTCATGAATCCCTACCGCTTGCCCGATCCCGATATTGAAGCCCTGTTGCAGGCCGACGCCCCCTGCGGTGACGCCACTACCCAGGCCTTGGGCATTCCCGGCATGGCGGGACGCATGGAATTCCGCGCGCGTTATGCCATGTGCCTGTGCGGTAGCGAGGAGGCGGCGCGCATGGGCGAGCTGCGCGGCCTGCACCAGGTCGGCGAACTGCGCCCCTCGGGCAGCCACCTGCAGGCGGGCGAGTTGATCCTCACGCTGGCGGGCGAGGCGGGTGCCTTGCACCGTGTGTGGAAGACCGCGCAGACCCTGATGGAATACCTGTCCGGCATCGCCAGCGCGGTGGTCGAGATGCGCGAGGCGGCGGCGCGTGGCAACCCCGCCACGCGACTGGTGTGCACCCGCAAGCACTTCCCCGGTACCAAGACGGCGGCCGTCAAGGCTGTGTTGTGCGCTGGTGCCACGCCGCATCGCCTGAGCCTGTCGGAGACCGTGCTGGTGTTCCGCGAGCATCGTGCCTTTTTGCCCGAGTACACGCCGGCCGAGATGGTGCAGCGCCTGCGTGCCGCCTGGCCCGAGCGGCCGGTGGCGGTGGAGGTGGATGGTGAAACCGAAGCGCTGGCCTGGATTGAAGCAGGGGCCGATGTGTTGCAACTCGAGAAGCTCACGCCCGAGATCCTTGCACGCCTGCGCGCACGCGTGCCGGTCGGCGGCCATCCGCTGCTCGCCGTGGCTGGCGGGGTGAACGTGGACAACGCCGAGGCCTGGGCTCGTGCAGGTGCCGACATCCTGGTCAGCAGCGCGGCGTATTTCGCCAAACCACGCGATGTGGCGGTGAGTCTGGTGCCTGCAGCTTGATGCGGATGGCCGGGCCGGTCGCATGGGCGGCGGGCTCACTGCTTGCGTTCGGCGCCTTCCAGCAGGGCCGCGATGACTTCGCCGCCCAGGCCGTGATCGGGGTCCAGCTCACCGAGCTTGGTGATCAGCTCGCGCGCTGCCTCGCTGCGTCGTGAGCGCAGGTAGATGAATGCCAGGGCCTTGAGGCTGAACAGCCAGAAGCGCGCCGGGCCGGTCGCCGCGAAGTCGGCATGGCCGGCGCCCACCTCGCGCCAGTCCGCGGGCAGCCCGGCCAGCCGCGCGGCGGCCGCGATGCCGCGCGTGGCCGCCTTCTCCGCCTGGTCGAACTGGCGCTTGCTGGCGTGGAACTTGTACAGCAGGTAGTAGACCGGCAGGCAGTCTGGCGCGCTGGCATGTGCTGTCCACAGCAAGGCCTCCATCTCGTTCGGCTGGGTGCCGCGCGCTTCGTCGAGCAGGCGGCGTACCAGCGGCGGCACCTCGCCGCCGAAAAACTCGTCGGAGGATTCGCCGGTGAACAGGTTCACCAGAGACTCTCCGGCGCCTTGAGGCGCGCCACCGGCTCGCCGCCCAGCAGGTGCGAGTCGAAGATCTCGACCACGTCGGCTGCGGTGACGCCGTTGTAGAGCACGCTGTCCGGATAGACCAGCACATTGGTGCCGTTGTCACAGGGCCCCAGACAGCCGGAGTAGGTGATCGCCACCTTGTCCCAGCAATTGCGTTTCTGCAGTTCGGCCCAGAAGGCTTGCAGCACTTCGCTGCCGCCCTTTTGCTGGCAGGAGCCGCGTGGATGACCCGGCGGGCGGGCCTGGGAGCAGACGAAGACGTGTTTGAGGGGCTTGGGCATGATGCTTCTCCGGGGGGAAGGGAAGTCAGGGTGCCGGCGCGCGCTGCGGTGAGTGATCGGCTGAGCGCTTGGCCGGCTATGTTCGTGTCATTCAGTGCGTGAGGCGGACCACCCAGGCCTCCATGGCGGCGATGTGGGCGGCGCGTTCGCGCGCGAAGCTGGCGGCCATCTGGCGCAGCGTGGTATCGGGGGCGGCCGCGGCCACGCCGGCGTAGTAGGCGTGACTGCGCCGTACCAGGCTCAGCGCGCAGGACATCGCACAATGCACGCCCAGCAGGCGGGCCGTGCCGGCGCGCACCGCGTTCTTTGGCATCGCCAGCAGGCAGTCGCCGATCGGTGGCACGCTGAGGGTCGCGTCGCTGCGCATCACGCCGTCGGCGCGGGCTTCCTGCGCGTCCAGGCGTGAAGTCTCGGCCAGGCTCTGGAAGAAGCCTTCCAGCTCGTCGTCGCCGGCGTCGAGCGCGACCTGCGCCAGGCGCGTGTAGTGCTTGGCTGCCTCTTCCTCCAACACGATCACGTTGGCGAGAAAACGGTCGCTCTCGTCCATCGTGCCGCGCCGTGCTTACGCGGCCGAGGGCAGGCTGGAACGCAGGCTGTCCAGGGTCACCGTCTTCTTGCCGTCGGCTTCCTGGAAGACCTTGAAGACGCGCTCCTGGGCCGGCGTGGACTTCACGAAGTCCTCGTAGGCTTCCACCAGCAACTGGCGGTAACGCGCGTACAGCGCGCCGTCGGCCAGGCGGGTGATCTCCTCGTCGCGCCGCAGGTACTGATAGAAGCGCTTGAGGATGTGCAGGCGGCTCACATTCACCACACCCTGGTCGAAGGGGATGGCGAAGAAGTTCAGGAAGTCCTCGGCCGACGACAACTGGGCGAGGCGCTGGGTCAGTTCATCCATGGTGTGCTCCTTTGGCAGCCTGTGTGCTGCCGTCGAAAGTGGGCTGCGAGCAGGTGTCGTCGCAGTCGTGACAGGCCCCGGGAGCCGGCGCGCGCTCGCCACGCAGGCTGAGGACTTCCTTCTCCAGGTCGGCGATGCGTTCCAGCAGGCAACTGATGGCCTTGCCCACCGGGTCGGGCATCTGGTGGTGGTCGAGGTCGATGCCGCTGCTGGTGATGCGGCGCTTGCTCTTGGGCAGCACCATGCGGCCGGGGATGCCGACGACGGTCATGCCGGGCGTCACGTCCTCGATGACAACGGAATTGGCGGCCACGCGGGCCCGGTCGCCCACGGTGATCGCGCCGAGGATCTTGGCGCCGGCACCGACGACCACGCCGTGGCCCAGGGTGGGGTGGCGCTTGCCGGGGTTCCAGGTCGTGCCACCCAGGGTGACGCCGTGGTACAGCGTCACGTCGTCGCCGATCTCGGCGGTCTCGCCGATGACGACACCGGCGCCGTGGTCGATGAAAAAGCGGCGGCCGATGGTGGCGCCCGGATGGATGTCCACGTTGGTGATCAGCCGGCCGAAGAAGGAAATCAGGCGCGGCAGGTAGCGCCAGCCGCGCTGCCACAGGGTGTGCGCGAGCCGATGCAACACCAGGGCCTGGATGCCGGGGTAGATGGTCAGCAGCTCCAGCGTGCTGCGCGCGGCGGGATCGCGCTGGAATACGCAGGCCACATCCTCGCGCAGCATGCGCAAGAGGCCGCGCGGTGCGGGCGGCACATCGCGGGTCAGCTCCTCGATGATGGCTTGTTCGGCTTTCATGCCGCCTCCATGCTGTGGCGCGAGGCTTCGAGGTAGAAGCGGGTCAGCACGGCGGCGTCCGGCTCGCGCTTGGTCTGCATCGCGTAGTCGCGGATGCGCTCGATGATCTGTGCCGTCTGCAGCGGTCCGGGATGCAGGCCGAGGCGGGCATAGGCAGCAAGCACCGCGTGCGAGCCGGAATGCTTGCCGAGCACCAGTTGATGGCTGCGCCCGAGTTCTGCCGGATCGAAGCCCTGGTAGTTGCGCTGGTCCTTCATGAGGCCATCCACGTGTATGCCGGATTCATGGGTGAACACCGCCTCGCCGACGATGCTCTTGTTGGCCGCCACCGGCCGGCCCGAGGCCATGGCCACGAGGCGCGAGGTCGGCAGCAGGAGTTGCGAGTCGATGCCGCATTCCACGCCATGGACGTGGCGCATCGCCATCACCACTTCTTCCAGCGGCGCGTTGCCGGCGCGCTCGCCCAGCCCGTTGACCGTGGTGTTGGCATGCGTCGCGCCGGCACGGAAGGCGGCCAGCGTGTTGGCAGTGGCTAGCCCGAGATCGTTGTGGGCGTGGATCTCGATCTCGATGTCCACCGCGCGGCGCAGCGTCGCGATCGCGGTGTGCGTGGCGAAGGGGTCGAGAATGCCCAGGGTGTCGGCGTAGCGCACGCGGCGTGCGCCAGCAGTCTGCGCGGCCTCGGCCACACGGCACAGGAAGTCGGCGTCGGCGCGCGAGGCGTCTTCCATGCCGACGCTGACATCCAGGCCGGCATCGCGCGCCATCGCCACATGCGGGCCGATCTGTGCCAGCACCCAACTGCGGTCGCGCCGCAGCTTCGCCTCGAGATGAATGTCGGAGACGGGGATCGACAGGTGCGCGATGTCGGCATGACAGCGCAGCGCGGCGCGCACGTCGCGCTCCACCATGCGACCCCACACCATCAGGCGGCTCGGCAGGCCCAGCGCGGCGATCGCGTTGATGACCTCGATCTCGCCCTCGCCCATCGCGGGGATGCCCACTTCCATCTCGACCACGCCGGCATTGGCCAGCGCCTGGGCAATGGCGCACTTCTCCGCCGTGGTGAACGCCACCCCGGCGGTCTGTTCGCCGTCGCGCAAGGTCGTGTCGTTGATGATGAAAGCCGTGTTCATGCGGAACCCCCTCAGGAGGAGGTAAGCAAGCCGCGTGCCATGTTGAAGATCCTTGCTGTGGCGCGCTTTCGGCGTGGCGGAGGGTTCCGCGTGTGCGGACTGTATCGTGCTGTGTGCGGCGGAATGTGTGCTTTCCGACAGAGTCGGGTCGGGCAAGAACAGCTCATCGGGTAAGCAAAATCGACGTCTTCCCGCCGTGCCGATCCTCGGTCGGAAAGTGCACACCGGGGTCGCGCATGCTGTGCATGTGCAACATGCCGGCGCGCCCAGGCCCGCACGCGAGCGACAAGTTAAACGATTGCCTTTCTTGTGCGGCGCACGCAGTCCATTCGTCGAGTCACCGGATAAAAAGCTTTGTATTCAAGAGGGTAATCGTTTACTTTGAAATGGCTCCCCTGCATGCGACTACGGCAATGCCAGGCCGCTTCGCGCGGCAGTCTGAATGACCGGGGAGTGGGCGCTCGGCGCCGATCACAAAGACATGAGATCAAAGGAGGAACAGGTGAATACACAACACAAGCGGGTTTCCGCATCGGCGGCGTTGGCTGCCGTCCTGTGGCTGGGTGCGGCGCAGGCGGGGGTGCATCCCTCGCTGCCAGACTGGAGCGCAGCGGGTTACAAGGGAGGCCAGGCCTTGCCGACTGGCGGCACAGTGTTGGCCATGACGTCCTACGGCGTCACCGCCAATGATGGGATCGACGACACGGCGGCGATCCAGGCGGTGATCGACCAGATCCGCGCCGGCACGCTCACGGTCAATGGGGCGGTGGTGAGCGAGAGCAACCGCGCGATCCTCAGCTTTCCGGCCGGGGTCATCAACATCAACAAGCAGATCCGCGTGGATGCGAGCTGGATCACCCTGCGCGGCGCCGGCAACTCGGCGACCACGGGCACGCGCTTCGTCTTCAAGCCGGCCGCGACCTATGCCAATGACAACGGCCTGCCGGTCATCGACGGCAAGTTGTGGCCTGGTTACGCGGCCTTCCGCGTGGAGGAACGCAACAAGCACGCCAACGACCAGACCTACGAGGGCAGCATCAACTTCCACTGGCTGTCTGGCGTCAAGGTGGCCTCGGGTGGCGGCGGGGTGAGGGGCGGCAACACGGTCACCGTGGAGTCCGGCAAGGGCAGCGGCTTCGCCGTGGGCGACACGGTGTATGTCGGGGCGACCACCACGGTGGCCTTCTACGACCAGATGCAGGCGCCGCAGGCCTATCGCTACAACACCCACATGCAGTCGCAGATGTTCCGCGTGACGGCGCGCAGCGGTGACGTGCTGACGCTGGACAAGCCGCTGGAGTTCGACATCCCCTACAGCAACGGCGGCCAGTTGCCTTCCGACCAAGGGGGGACATCCAACACCACCTATTACAGCAAGGTGATGAAGGTGGCGGCGGTGAAGGGCGTCGGCTTCGAGGACTTCTACTTCACGCAGGAGCTCTCGCACACGCCCTACGCGAGCACCGTGAACGCCAATGACTACGACGCCACGACCAATCCCAACGGCGTCGGCCTCAAGTACAAGAACATGGCGCCGGAGTACGCGTTGCACGGCATCCTGTTCAAGTGGGCGCAGGACGGCTGGGTCAAGGGTGTGCGCACCTACATGACCGGTTCGCACCCCATCGTGACCGAGTTTGCGCGCCACATGGAGTTCAGCAACAACGTGATCTTCGGCGCCTGGAACAAGGGCAAGGGCGGTCATGGCTACTTCCGTGGCTCCAAGCTGTATGACAGCAAGATCATCGGCAACACGATCGACCGCGTGCGTCACCTGACCCTGCAGTGGTCCGCCACCAACAACGTAGTCGATAGCAACACGCTGTCGGTGGACATGAACCTGCACGGTGGCTGGGAGCGGCGCAACCTGATCCAGCGCAACACCATCGCCATCCCCTTCGAACACAGCAGTTGGGGGGAGGGCGAAGGCGGGCAGGACATGCTGGAGGGCACCTGGTTCCCGATCTGGTGGGGGGCGGGACCGCATGCCTCCAAGTGGTCCGGTGCGACCGGCCCGCAGAACGTGCTGTTCAACAACATGCTGTCCAAGCAGAAGACCAAGGGCGGCCTGTACATGAGCTACACGCCCTACGCGACCGCCACCACCATCTACCAGATGGGCTGGGACGGCAGCGCCTGGACGCACCTGCAGAAGCCGACCGGAACCTTCATCTCCACCTGGGGCAGCAACGAGGAGGTGTACTTCAACCTGTCGCCGAACAAGGGCGTGGATAGCTGCCTGAGCTTCAGTGGCACGTCGCTGCTGGGCAGCGGCTCGGCGACCAGCAGTTGCGGCGGCTCGTCCTCGTCGAGCAGTTCGTCCAGTTCGTCGTCTTCGTCAAGCTCCTCCTCGTCTAGCAGCTCATCGAGCAGCTCCAGCAGCAGCTCGTCATCCGGTGGATCGAGTTCCAGCTCCAGTTCGAGCAGCTCTTCGTCGAGCAGTAGCTCCAGCAGCTCGTCTTCCAGCAGCTCGGGGGGTGGCACGGTGACGCTGACGGCCAGCGAAGACGCCTATGTGCACGAGAGCAATGCCGGCACGAACTACGGCAACGACACCAGCCTGGTGCTGAAGACCGATGCGGGCAAGAACCGCTATGCCTTCGTCAAGTTCTCGCTGGCCGGCGCGCCGAGCATCACCACCGCCAAGCTGCGCGTGTATGGCAGCGCCAGCGCTGCCACCACGCTCAATGCCTACCAGGTGGCCGATGCTTGGGCCCAGGGCTCCTTGAACTGGAGCAACCGGCCGGCGCCGGGCAGCCTGATCGCGGGTGTGGCGATGAATACCACCGCCAAGTACTACGAGATCGACGTCACGGCTTACGTCAAGGCCCAGGCCGACGGCGTGGCTTCCTTCGTGCTGCAGGAGAGCGCGGGCAAGTACACCACCCTCAATAGTCGTGAGAATGGCAGCAACAAGCCGCAACTGATCCTCAACTGAGGCCGGTCGGCGTGAAACGAAAGAGCGCCCCGCGGGGCGCTCTTTTACTTACGGGCAGGCGGGTCAGGGCACGATCTTGCCTGCACCGGCGCCCTGGCTCACGATGCCGGGGATGCTGGTCGCCGGATCGAGCACGTAGTCGTAGTAGCTGCGCGGGTTGAAGGCGGTGCCGGTCTGCACGATGGGGTCATCCACCTCCACCGCGTAGTTGGTGGCATCCCAGGTGAACACGCTGCCGCCGAAGCCCTTGCCGACCACGTTCACATAGTCGATGTAGTTGCCATCGGCATGGATGTCACACTCGTCACCGAGGCCCACGATGTAGCTCTGCACCTGGTTGGCGTAGTTGTTGTAAACGTGGGCCTGGCCGAAGCGCACCCGTGGGTGGCGCGAGATACTGCGTTCCAGCCAGTTGTGGTGGTAGGTCACGTGCAGCTTGCCGCGGTCCTGCAGCGCGTTGTCGTCGCTGTGGCCCAGCAGCATGCTCTTGTCGGTGCCCACGAAACGGTTCCACGAGATCGTCACCCAGTCCGAGCCGCGCTTCACGTCGGCCGCACCATCCGTCCCGGAGAGGAAGGTGTTGTGGTCAATCCACACGTGGTGCGAGTAGCAGGAAACCTGCACGCCATCGTCCGCATAGTTGTCGAATGTCAGGTTGCGGATGATTACGTTGGACACGTGGGTGAAGTTGCTGGCCTTGTCCGGCGTGCACTCCGTGTTGCCGTTGGCGGCGCGCACGGCGGGCGTCCACCCGCTCACGTCCAGCCCGAAGCCGACCAGGCGGGCCGTCGTGCCCACGCCCAGGATGGACTTGTTGGATCCCACGTTGAGCATCTTCACGCCAGCTTCCGCATTGATCGTGCCGGACACGTAGACGACGCGCGGGGCATGGTCGGCGATGGCATCGCGCAAGGCGGTGAAACTGCTCACCGTGACCGTGCTGCCGCCGGCGCCGCCATTGGTACCGGCACGGCCGTCGCGGTTAAGCGAGGCGAAGCCGTTGACGCCCGGCGCATTGCCGCCCGAGGAGCTCGACGAGGAGCCGCCCGATGACGAAGAGCTGGAAGAAGAACTGCTGGAGGACGAGGAGCTCGAAGAGGAGCTGGACGAACTCGACGAACTACTGGACGAGCTGCTCGACGAAGAGCTGCTGGAGGAGCTGGACGATGAGCTCGACGACGAACTCGAAGACGAACTCGATGAGGACGAGCTGGACGAGGAGCTGCCGCCGGGCACCGAGCATTCATTGACGCCGCCGGCGATCTTGCTGCCGGCGCCGAAGGTGGCCTCCGAACAGACGAAGCTGCCGGACAGAACTTTGTAGGTGAATTTGTCGGCGCGACCGAAGGCCACGTTGGTGCTGGTGCTGACCGAGCAGGTCTTGTTCTCGGTGCAGATGGTGACGTAGCCGGCTGGCCGGTTGGCGGCCTGCGCGCCTGTGCTGAGGGCGAGGCCGAGTACACCCAGGGCGATGCTGAAGCGATTCATGATGTCTCCTGGCGAGAGGCGGGGCGCGGGCGCCGCATGGCGCATCGTCCCCGTGAGGGGTGGAGGTCGGGGCGCGGCCGGCTTGACCCAGCCGCGCCCGCCGGCGATCAGGGCACGATCTTGCCGGCCCCTGCGCCCTGGCCGACCACGACCGGGATGCTGGCTGCGGCGTCCGGCGTGTAGCTGTAGTAGCCACGCGGATCGAAGCCCTTGCCGTTGGCGACGGCCTGGTCGCTGGGCCCGACGTTGACGACGATGTTGTCGGCCGTCCAGGTCAGGTCGCTGCCACCGTAGTCGTCGGTCACCGCGTCGGCGCCATCCACGTAGTTGGCATCGGCGTAGATCGAGCAGCCGACGCCCTTGCCGATCATGTAGTCGCCGGTGTTCAGCACGTAGTTGTTGTAGACGTGGGCTTGGCCGAAGCGCACGCGCGGGTTGCGCTGGTCGGTCGCGTTCATGAAGTTGTGGTGGTAGGTCACGTGCAGCTTGCCCGTGTCCTGCGCGCCGTTGCTGTCGTCATGGCCCAGCAGCATGGTCTTCACCGTGCCGTCGAAGCGGTTCCACGATACCGTCACCCAGTCCGAGCCGCGCTTGATGTCGACCGAGCCGTCGCTGCCCTTGGTGAAGGTGTTGTGGTCCACCCACACGTGGTGCGAGTAGCAGGAGACCTGCACGCCATCGTCCGTCGGTGCCTGGAAGGTCAGGTTGCGGATGATCACGTTGGATACCGGCGTGAAGTTGCCGGCCTTGTCCGGTGTGCATTCGCCGCCGCCATTTGCCGCACGAACTGCCGGCGTCCAGCCACTCACATCGAGGCCGAAGCCGACCAGCTTCGCCGTGCTGCCCAGGCCCAGGATGGACTTGTTGGAACCCACGCTGAGCATCTTCACGCCACCCTCGGCCGTGATCGAACCCGATACGTAGACGATGCGCGGCGTGTTGTCGGCGATCGCATCGCGCAGCGCGGCGAACGTACTCACCGTGACCGTGCTGCCGCCAGTGCCACCGTTGGTGCCGTTGCGGCCGTTCCGATCGAGTGAGGCGAAGCCGCTGACGCCGGGCGCGTTGCCGCCGATGGGGGGCGCATCCTTGACGAAGCAGCGGAACTGTTCACGGTAGCCGTTGTTTGAAAATTCGGGGAAGTTCAACTCGTTGCACACGACTCCGTTGCTAAAGGGGCGAGGGGTGCTGCCGAAGTTGAACGTGGTGTACAGGGAGCTGCTGCCTACGCGGATCAGGCCGCCCGCCACCACTTCCCGGCTGCCGGTGAAGGAGCAGGTTCCGCCCCAGCGCGCACATTCGGTGTACCCCGTCAGCCCGTAGGGTGGGCCCATGTAGGAATAGCCGCCACTGCTCGACGATGAGGAGCTGGAAGAAGAGCTGGAGGACGAGCTGCTCGACGAGGAGCTCGATGACGAGGAGCTGGACGACGAGCTCGACGACGAACCGCTGCCCGAGGGTGCCGAGCATTCGTTGACTCCGCCGGCGATTTTGCTGCCAGCGCCGAAGGTGGCTTCCGAGCAGACGAAGCTGCCGGACAGCACTTTGTAGGTGAACTTGTCGGCGCGACCGAAGGCCACGTTGGTGTTGGCGACGACCGAGCAGGTCTTGTTCTCGGTGCAGAGGGTGACGTAACCGGCCGGGCGGTTGGCGGCCTGGGACGCCGCGGAGGCGAACAAGGCCAGCACGCCGAAGGCGAGACTGTAGTAACGCATGCTTTACTCCTGGATGACGCCGGCGCAGCGCTTCATGGCGAAGGCCAGCGCCGGCGATGCAAGGGAAGGGAGGGGCGCCGCGGCGGGCGCCCCCGATTCAGGCAACTACAGTGCTCAGGGCACGATCTTGCCGGCCCCGGCCCCTTGCTGGAGGATGGTCGGGATGCTGGCCGCCGGGTCCAGCGTGTAGTTGTAGAAGCTGCGCGGGTTGAAGGCGTTGCCGGTGACGAACTCCACGCCCTTGCCCAGCACGATCAGGTTGCTGGCGTCCCAGGTCAGCTTGGCCAGCGGACCGGCGTCGCCCATGTCCTGGGTGGTCTCGCCGCCGCAGTTGACGTAGTTGCCATCGGCATAGATGTTGGCCGACATGCCGACCCCGATCATGTAGTTGTTGCTGCTGGTCGGGTTGTCACACCAGTTGTTGTAGAAGTGGGCCTGACCGAAGCGCACGCGCGGGATACGCTGGCGCGAGCCGCTGAACCAGTTGTGGTGATAGCTCACGTGCAGCTTGCCGGTGTCCTGCTGTTGCGCATCGTTGTCGTGCGACAGCAGCATGGTCTTGTCGGTGTCGATGAACTTGTTCCACGACACGGTAATCCAGTCCGAACCGCGCTTGATGTCGACCGAACCGTCACCCGGCTTGTGGAAGGTGTTGTGATCGATCCACACATGGTGCGACCAGCACTGCACATTGATGTTGTCGTCGCCCGCGTTGACGAAGGTGAGGTTGCGGATGATCACGTTCGAGGAGTACGGGAACTTGCCTTCATAGGCCACCTCGCATTGCTGGTCCTTGAACTGTGCGACATGCTCGGCGCGCCAGCCGCTCACGTTGAGGCCGAAGCCGGACAGCGTGGCATTGCTGCCCAGGCCCACAATGGTCTTGTTCGAGCCAACCGGCACCATCTCGGTCGTGCCGCCATTGGTGATCGTGCCGGACACCTGCACGATGCGCGGGCTGTGGTCGGCCACCGCCGCCACGAAGTCGGCGTAGGTCGACACCACCACGCTCGGCCCGCCGGCACCGCCGGTGGTGGTGCTCAGCCCATTGGCTGCGACCGCCGCGAAGCCCACCAGACCCGGCGTTGCCCCGCCCGAGGAACTGGACGAACTGCCGCCTGAAGAAGAGCTGGAAGAAGAGCTGGAAGAGGAACTGGAGGAGGAGCTGGACGAGCTGCTCGACGACGAGCTGCTGGACGAGGATGAGCTCGAAGACGACGAACTTGACGACGAGCTGCTGGAGGAAGAGCTCGATGAGGACGAGCTGGACGAGGAGGAACTGGATGAGCTGCTCGAACTGCCGCTCGGCACCGAGCATTCATTGACCCCGCCGGAGACCTTGCTGCCGGCGCCGAAGGTGGCTTCCGAGCAGACGAAGCTGCCGACCAGGGTCTTGAAGGTGAACTTGTCGGCGCGGCCAAAGGCGACGCTGGTGGAGCTAGCGACCGAGCAGGTCTTGTTCTCGGTACAGATGGTGACGTAGCCGGCCGGCCGGTTGGCCGCCGAGGCGGCGGACGAAGCCAGGCCCGCCATGAGCGCGATGAGCGCCAGGGATTTTTGATTCACGACAGTCTCCAAGAGTGTTTTTGGCGTGCGGCACGGGCGTGCCGCCGGGCGAGCCTCGGTATCTGTTGCGTACCGATTGCTGCGTGCTCGCCCGATCAATCTGGCTCACGCCTCCCCGCAGCGTCAAGCTTTGTCCATGTGGTATGGCACATCCCCGACGATCGGCAGGACGCTGGACACGCGCTACACTCGCGCCTTTCATTGCCGGCAATGGAGTCGCTCTGCATGGCAACAGTCAATCGTCTGGTCGCCGTGCTGGCCGGCCTGCTGCTGGCCGCCCCGGCCAGCGCGCAGACCAGTCCGCAGCAGACCACGCAGGACTTTCTCACGCTGCGTCTGCAGGATGCGTCGACCGGCGCGCCCTCGGGCGCCGAGCTGCTGCACCTGTCGCCCTACCTCAGCCCCGACCTGGTGTGCCTGCTGGGCGCCGCGCAGCGCTACCGCGATCAGCATGCCCAGGCCTTGCCTGAGCAGAAGCCGCCCTTCGTCGAGGGCGACCTCTATTCCAGCCACTTCGAGATTCCCACCCGCTTCAGCCTGGGCACGCCCCGGCAGCAGGGCGACACCGCCAGCGTGGAGATTGCCTTCGAGTACAGCGATGCGAGTGGCGTGACGCAGAGCTGGCGCGACGAGTACAAGCTTCGCCACATCAACAAGCGGCGCTGGCAGATCGAGGACATCGCCTATCAAGGAAATTTTTCTTTCGGTAGCCACGGCAGTCTGCGGGCCAATCTGCTTGCCACGCTGAGCAATCCAGCGGCGGGCTCGGGCTGGGACCCGCGTGAGCTGAGTGCGTGCGAACTGCCGGCCAAGAAGGCACCCGTCAAGAAATCCACGCCGAAGAAGGCGCCGGCCAAAAAGCCAGCCAGCACCAAGAAACCCGCCTCCTGAGACCGTGCGCGACGGTATGCTTGCGGCTTTGCCGCAGCCCCGGAGCCCGCATGTTCCACTCCCTTCTCGCCATCAGCGCCGGCGCCTCGCTGGGGGCCATCCTGCGCTGGCTGCTGGGGACTTCGCTCAACGCGCTGTTTCCCGCCATCCCGCCGGGCACGGTGGCGGCCAACCTGATCGGCGGTTACCTCATCGGGCTGGCCATCGCCTTCTTCTCACAGCACGCGGGCCTGGCGCCGGAGTGGCGCCTGTTCGTGATCACCGGCTTCCTCGGCGGGCTGACGACCTTCTCCACCTTTTCCGCCGAGGTCACCACCCTGCTGCAGCAGGGGCGCCTGGTGGTGGCCGGCGGCGCCATCGCGCTGCACGTGCTGGGCTCGCTGGCCATGACCCTGCTGGGGCTGGCCAGCTATGCTTGGATCAGGGGGTGAGCATGCAAGGCTTCCAGTTGAGCTTCTTCACTGAGCAGGACCGCCGGCTGCACGGCGAACCGCTGGCCGAGTGGCTGCTGCAGGAGGCCCGCCGCCTGGGCCTCGGGGGCGGCACCCTGATCGCCGCCAGCGAGGGTTTCGGCCGCCACGGCAAGCTGCATGCGGCGCGGTTCTTCGAGTTGGCCGACCAGCCGGTGGAGATCACCTTCGCGGTGACGGCGGAGGAGGCCGAGCGCCTGCTGCAGCACCTGCGCCAGGCCCAGGTGAAGCTCTTCTATATCAAGACGCCGGTCGAGTTCGGCAGCACCCTGTAGCCTCGCCAATCTGAGCTGCGCCGCTGCAGCTCCAAGCGAGGGCTGCATCCTTTTTCACCCTGCTGCGTCTTCCCTGCATGAACGGACGTGCAGTGAGGGCAATCATGCAAATGGCAGGTGGACGGATCGCTGCGGCAAGCTGGCGGTGGTCATGGGGGCTGGGGGCAGCGGCCCTGCTGTGGTGGGCTGGCTACGCACAACTGGAGACGGCCGCGCGCTGGGCGGTCGGTCTGCTGGGTCTGGCCCCCACGACGGGGGCCGGCGCGGCGCTGCAGTTTTTCCTCTACGACACGCCCAAGGTCCTGTTGCTGCTGGTGGCCGTCGTCTTCGTCATGGGTATGGTGCAGAGCTATTTTGCGCCGGAGCGCACGCGGGCGCTGCTGGCTGGCCGCCGGGCCGGCGTGGGCAATGTGCTGGCGGCCCTCCTCGGCATCGTGACGCCTTTCTGCTCCTGCTCCGCCGTGCCGCTCTTCATCGGCTTCCTGTCGGCGGGCGTGCCGCTTGGGGTGACCTTCTCCTTTCTCATCTCGGCGCCAATGGTTAACGAGGTGGCGCTGGCCCTGCTGTTCGGTCTGTTTGGCTGGCAGGTTGCGGCGCTGTACCTCGTGCTGGGCCTGGCGGTGGCCATCGCGTCCGGCTTTGTGATCGGGCAGTTGCGCATGGAGGCGCATCTCGAAGACTGGGTGCAGCAGATTGCACGTGGCGAGGCGCGAGCGCCTGAACAGGATCTGCGCTGGGATGAACGCTGCGTGCTGGGCTGGCGCCATGTGCGCGAGATTGTCGGCAAGGTCTGGCCTTACGTGCTGGTGGGCATTGCGCTGGGCGCTGGCATCCATGGTTACGTGCCGCAGGACTTCATGGCCGCGCTGATGGGACGTGAGGCCTGGTGGTCGGTTCCGCTGGCGGTGCTGATCGGTGTGCCGCTCTACACCAATGCCGCTGGCATCATCCCGGTGGTGCAGGCGCTGCTGGCCAAGGGCGCTGCGCTGGGCACGGTGCTCGCCTTCATGATGAGCGTGATCGCGCTCTCTGCCCCCGAAATGATCATCCTGCGCCGCGCCCTCAAACCGCGCCTGATAGCCACCTTTGCGGGCGTGGTGGCGAGCGGGATCCTGTTGGTGGGTTACGTCTTCAATCTTGTCTTGTGAGGAGAGTGATGATGAAAGTGACGGTCTATGGTCCCGGTTGCGCACGTTGCCAACAGACGGCGGAAGTCGTGCAGCGGGTGCTGACGGCACGTGGCGTGCCGGTCGAGCTGGAGAAGGTCAGCGACTACGCGGCGATTGCCGCTGCTGGCGTGATGAGTACGCCAGGCGTGGCCCTGGATGGGCGACTGGTATCCACCGGCAAGCTGCCCACGGTGGCGGAGGTGGAAGCCTGGCTGGTCTGAAGGGGTGACGTGGGGGCTCATGCCAGCCCGGTTTGGCATGAGCGCAGGGTCTTGTCGTGTCGAAGTGGAGATATCGCAATGTTTCAATCCATTGGATTTGTGGGGGCCGGACGGGTGACCCGCATCATGTTGAATGCCTGGCAGCGAAGTGGTGCCAGCTTGCCACCGGTTGTGGTATTCGATGAGTCGGCGGAGGCTGTTGCGAGCCTGCGGGCGATCTTTCCCGCTGTGCAATCTGCGTCGCTGAGTGATGTGCTGGGGCAGGATCTGGTCTTCCTGGGGTTGCATCCTCCTGTCATGGCCGAGATGCTGCCGCAGATGGTTCCGCATCTGAAGGCGCAATCGGTGTGGGTATCGCTGGCACCTAGGTTGCGCTTGCCGACCCTGCAGCAGAAGCTGGGTGGGTTTGCCCGTCTCGCACGGCTTAACCCGAATGCCCCGGCCTGGATTGGGAAAGGTTTCAACCCGATTGCCTTTGGCCCGGGCCTGCCAGAAGACGCACGCCATGCACTGCTGACACTGCTTGCCCCGCTGGGTGAGGTGCCCGTGGTGACCGATGAGTTGATCGAAGCCTGTGCCGTGGTGAGCGCCATGGGGCCCACGTATTTCTGGTTCCAGTTCGAGGCCTTACGGCGTCTGGCAGAGGGTTTCGGCATGTCACCGGAGCTGGCGCGTCAGGCGCTGCGCAGCATGCTGCATGGCGCGGTGGACGTGCTGTTCGACAGCGATCTGTCGCCTGCGCAGGTGATGGATCTGGTGCCAGTGCGTCCCATGGCCGCAGACGAGGATGGCTTCCGCGCCACCTTGCAGCAGCGGGTGGGCGGCATGCATCTGAAGCTGACGACCTGACTCAGCGTTTGTGGCCCGGCTCACTCGAATCAGATGGTGGGCGTGGCACGAAGCAGCATACGCGGCCAGCCTTGTCATAGCGCACCTGGCAGGCGGCCGCGAGCTGCGCCTTGAGGCGCTGGCGCGCGCGTTGCACGCGCGATTTGGCGCCTGGCAGACTGATGCCCAGCAGGCGCGCGTACTCCGCTTGGCTCAGGCCCTCCAGGTCGCAGCGCTGGATGGCGTCGCGGTCTTCCGGCGAGAGTTCCGCCAGCACGCGTGGCAGGCATTGCGCCAGTCCGTCGACAGGGGGCGGCGCGTCGTCCTCCGCATACAGCTCGTCGGGCAGGGCCACGCTGTCGCGCTGGCGACGCAGCTGATCGGTGAGCGTGTTGCGTGCCACCTCGAAGAGCCAGGCGCGCGCGTTGTCCAGCGCACAGAAGCGTGGCCCTTGTCGCATGGCCTTGAGGAAAACGTCCTGCAGCAGATCCTCTGCCTGGGCGCGGTCATGCAACTGATGGATCAGCCAACCACGCAGCGCCCGCTCGTGCGCGTCCCAGGCCTTGAGCAGGCAGGGGACGGCAGCGGTGGCGGTATCGGCAGCGGGCATGGTGGCGGTCCGGACTCTCCGGCTCAGTATGTATCCGCCATCAGTTGTGCGCCGGACGGCATTCGTACCAGCCTTTGCTGGCGTTGACCACGCGTACTACCAGCAGCATCACCGGCACTTCGATCAGCACGCCGACCACGGTGGCGAGTGCGGCGCCGGACTCGAAGCCGAACAGGCTGATCGCTGCCGCCACCGCCAGCTCGAAGAAATTGCTCGCGCCGATCAAGGCCGAGGGGCAGGCCACGTTGTGCGCTTCGCCCAGCTTGCGGTTGAGCCAGTAGGCCAACGCCGAGTTGAAGAACACCTGGATCAGGATGGGCACGGCCAGCAGGGCGATGACCAGCGGTTGGCTGAGGATCGCATCGCCCTGGAAGGCGAACAGCAACACCAGGGTGGCCAGCAGCGCGCTGATCGACCACGGGCCGATCTTCGCCAGCGCCGCGTCGAAGGCGGCCTGTCCCTTGGCGAGCAGGCGGCGTCGCCACAGTTGCGCCAGGATCACCGGGATCACGATGTACAGCACGACCGAGGTGAGCAGCGTGTCCCACGGTACGCTGATGCTCGCCACGCCCAGCAGCAAGGCCACCAGCGGCGCGAAGGCGAACACCATGATGCTGTCGTTGAGCGCGACCTGACTCAGCGTGAACAACGGATCGCCGTTGGTGAGCCGGCTCCACACGAAAACCATCGCGGTACAGGGCGCGGCGGCGAGCAGGATCAGGCCGGCGATGTAGCTGTCGATCTGATCCGCCGGAAGCCAGGGGGCAAACAGCTCGCGGATGAACAACCAGCCGAGGAAGGCCATCGAGAAGGGCTTGACCAGCCAGTTGACGAACAGGGTCACGCCAATGCCTTTGGCATGCTTGCGCACTTCATGCAAAGCGCCGAAGTCGACCTTGATCAGCATCGGGATGATCATCACCCAGATCAAGAGGCCCACCGGCAGGTTGACCTTGGCCAGCTCCAGCTTGCCGATGGCCTGAAAGAACGGCGGGAAGGCCTGGCCCAGCAGCACGCCGGCGACGATGCACAGGAAGACCCAGACGGTCAGGTAGCGCTCGAAGACGCTCATGGATTGCGTGTCGGTGCTCATGGCGTCAGGACCGGGCAATGTCGTTCAGCGCCGCCTGCAGCTCGGCGTTGCTCATGGCGTCGAGCGGCAGAGCCAGCAACTGCAGCATGCGATAGCCGATGGCCTGACGCGTCAGCTCGAAGGCGCGGCGCTTGCCGTCTTCACCGCCCTCGGCATTCGACGGATCGGGGTAGCCCCAGTGCATCTTGACCGGGCTGCCGGGCCAGATCGGGCACACCTCGTTGGCCGCGTTGTCGCACACGGTGATGACGATGCGCATCTGCGGCGCATCCGGCCGCGTGAATTCATCCCAGCTCTTGCTGCGATAGGCCGAGGTGTCGACGCCGGCGTTCTGCAGGGCCTCGATGGCGAAGGGATTGATGCGGCCACTCGGCGCGCTGCCGGCGCTGTGCGCGCGCACATCCTTGCCGAGCTTCTGCGCGAGGTGGTTGAGCATGCCTTCGGACAGCACGCTGCGGGCGGAGTTGTGGGTGCACAGGATGAGGACGTGGGTGGTCATGGAGGTGGGGGTCAGGGTTGTTGTCCGATGTTCTTTACTTCGCGCTGGATCGCCAGGCGGTCCAGCTTGGCCAGCGGCAGGGAGGTCAGCAGTTCGATGCGACGTCGCAAGACGAGCGCAGTGTCGGTGAAGGCACGCATCTTCTCTTCGTCGGAACCTTCGACCACAGCCGGATCGGGCACGCCCCAATGCGCCGTCATCGGCTGGCCTGGCCACACCGGGCACACCTCGCCAGCCGCGTTGTCGCAGACGGTCAGCACGAAGTCCATGAGCGGCGCATCGGGGTGGGCGAACTCATCCCAGTTCTTGCTGCGATAACCCTCGGTGGGCAGGCGATAGTGCGCCAGCACGGCCAGGGCATGCGGGTTCACACGGCCCGCTGGATGACTGCCCGCCGAGTACGCCTGAAAGCGCCCCTTGCCCAAGTGGTTCATGAGCCCCTCGGCGAGGATCGAGCGCGCCGAGTTGCCGGTGCACAGAAACAGCACGTTGTAGATCTTGTCCTGCATGGCGGTCTCCTGACTCAGCAACAGCCGCTGCCGGGCGCGCAACTGTTCTTCGGGGTGAGCTTGAGGCTCACCGGCTGTACCTTCGGACTGCAACAGGCGCTGGCCTCGGCCACGCCTTCGCCGCGATTGAAGGTCGGGATGGTGGCCAGCGTGTGATAGGCCTCCCAGGCGATGCCGGCGGGGTCGCGCGCCCAGTGCTTGTCGGACTCTGCATAGCAGCAGGCCGTACCGGGTTCGCTGACCGCCGCCGCGTCGGCGGCCTGGAACTGCGCCTGCAGCGCGGCCAGTTCCTCCGCGCTGTCGACCTGGATGCCCAGGTGGTCGACGCCCACCGCAGCGCCACGCTGAGATATCGCGAAGTTGATGCGCGGGTCGTCCAGCATCCACTTGGCGTAGTCCGGCTTCACCACGGCGGGCTCGGTGCCGAACAGAGCGGAATAGAAGCGCAGGCTGTGCGCGAGGTCGTCGACAGCGACGTGGACGTGGAAGCGTTTCATGGGGCGTTCTCCGGGCAGCAGGGGGCGGGACTGACGCCGCAGGGCTCGCCGGCGCAGCAGTTCTCGGTGAGGTAGGCGAGCAGATCGTTCATGCGCGCGAAATTCGCCGAGTGGTAGATGAAGCGGCCGTCCTGGCGGGCTTCGACCAGGCCGGCCTGGGTCAGGCCCTTGAGGTGGAAGGACAAGGTGGCCGGCGGGATGCCCAACTGTTCCCCGATGCGGCCGACGGCCAGCCCGGCCGGCCCCTGCTGCACCAGCAGGCGGAAGATGGCGAGGCGGGAGTCCTGGGCGAGGGCGCCCAGCAGGGCGACGGCGTCTTTTGTTTCCATGTTTCTAGAATCATGGAAATGAAGTGCGATGTCAAGCCCACCCGGCGTGCGAGGGCGTCATGACGCTGTGCGACAATCGCCGCCTTGCCTGTCGTCCCGAAGCGCATCCCATGCTGATCCATCCGCAGTTCGACGCCGTCGCCATCCACCTCGGGCCGCTGGCCGTGCGCTGGTATGGCCTGATGTACCTGATCGCCTTCGCCCTGTTCCTGCTGCTTGGCCGCTACCGCGCCAAGACGCGGCCGGACCTCGGCTGGAGCTACAAGGACCTCGACGACCTCTTGTTCTGGGGCGTGCTGGGCGTGGTGCTGGGCGGGCGCCTGGGCTATGTGATCTTCTACAAGCCGATGTACTACCTGCTGCACCCGCTAGAGATCCTGCAGGTGTGGCAGGGTGGCATGAGCTTTCACGGCGGCTTCCTGGGCGTGCTCATTGCGCTGTGGCTATTCGGTCGCAAGAGCGGGCGCAGCTTCCTGCAGGTGGGTGACTTCGTCGGCCCGCTGGTGCCCACCGGCTTGGCCGCCGGGCGCATCGGCAACTTCATCAATGGCGAGCTGTGGGGCCGTGTGACCAGCCCCGAGGCCTGGTGGGCCATGCTCTTCCCACAGGCGCGCGAGGTCGACATCGCGCAGGCCGCGGGCAACCCGGAACTGATGCAGATGATCGCGCAGTACGGCGGCCTGCCGCGCCATGCCTCGCAGCTCTACCAGTTCGCGCTGGAGGGCTTGAGCCTGTTCCTGATCCTGTGGCTGTTCTCGCGCAAACCGCGTCCGGTCGGCGCGGTGTCCGCGCTGTTCCTGATCGGCTATGGCGCCTTCCGCTTCATCGCCGAATTCGGCCGCGAGCCGGATTCTTTCCTGGGCCTGCTGGCCTTCAACTTCTCGATGGGGCAGTGGCTGTCGCTGCCCATGGTGCTGGCGGGGGTGGCGATGATGATCTGGGCATATCGCGCCCCAGGCCGGAAAACGGCTGCATGAGCGAAGCCCTGCGCGAAGCGCTGTGGGGCTTGATGGGCGAGCTGCCCGCGCGCGACCGCCCGCTCGCGGTCGAATGCCTCGGCACCGAGCAGCGCGAAGGCTACCGCCTGGAGCATCTGCGCCTGGACATCAACGGGCTGGAGCCGGTCAGTGCGCGCTTCGTCGCACCGCGGGACGCGGCCGGCCCGCTGCCCACGGTGCTGTACCACCACACGCATGGCGGCCACTACGCCCAGGGCTGCGACGAGCTGACCGAGGGGCATCGCCACACCGAGGTAGCGGAGAGCTGGGCGCACAGCCTCACCCGCGCCGGCTTCGCCGCGCTGTGCATCGACGCCTGGTGCTTCGGCGCGCGCAGCCACACCAGCGAGCACGACATGGTGAAGGCCTGCCTGTGGCAGGGCCGCACGCTGTGGGGGCTGATGCTGTACGACGCGCTGCGCGCGGTGGATTACCTCGCCACGCGCCCGGACGTGGATGCCACGCGCCTCGCCAGCGTGGGCATGAGCATGGGCAGCAGCATGGCCTGGTGGCTGGCCGCGATGGATCCGCGCATCAAGCTCTGTGCCGAGCAGTGCGGGCTCACCGACTACGCTGCGCTGCTGGCGCAGAAGAAGCTCTCCGAGCACAACTTCTACTACTACGTGCCGGGCCTGCTGCGCCTGTGCAACTCCACCGACATCCTGGCCTTGATCGCACCGCGCCCGCACCTGGCCTGCGTCGGCAGCGAAGATCCCAAGACGCCGGGCTATGCGCACATCGACGCGCAACTGCGCGCGCAGTACACCGCTGCGGGCGCACCGCAGGCCTGGCGCCTGCATGTGGAGCCGGTGGGCCACCGCGAGACGCAGGGCATGCGCGACGAGGTTTTGCGTTTTCTGGCAGAGCACCTCTAGCGCGGGTTTTTGCGCACCGCGCGGTCGCGCGAACCCCTCCCGACCTCCCCTTGTCAGGGGAGGAGCAAATCCATTGGGCGAGTACGACTCCCTCCCCTGACAAGGGGAGGGCCGGGGAGGGGGTGTGGTGCCGCGCACACTACGCCGCAGCAGGCGCACCGCAGGCCTGGCGCCTGCATGTGGAGCCGGTGGGCCATTGCGAGACGCCGGGCATGCGCGACGAGGTTTTGCGATTCCTCGTGGCGCAGCTCTGAGCAAATCAGTTAGACTGCGCGCCGTCATTGGGGAGTAGCCTCCTGCGTACGCAGGCGCCGCATCAACAGACTTGCTCCACGACCTCATCGGTCGGGAACATGGTGCGGCGGATCCGGAAGCCCGTTCCGGTTTGGCGAGACCTTTGGCTGTGCCAGCATCGACGCGGGTCGATGGGCTGGTGCAGTCATCGGTTCATCTGCCATCGGCCCGCCACTGCCCTTTTCATGGAAGCTTTTCTCGTCTCGACCGGTATCGTTGCCCTCGCTGAAATGGGTGACAAGACGCAGCTGCTCTCGCTCGTCCTCGCCGCCCGTTTCCGTCAGCCTTGGGCCATCTGCGCCGGCATCCTGGTGGCCACCTTGCTCAATCACGCCGGTGCGGCGGCGGTGGGTGAGTGGATCACCACCTTGCTGGGCCCCGATGTGCTGCGCTGGATTCTCGGCGCCTCCTTCATCGCGATGGCGATCTGGATTCTGATTCCGGACAAGCTCGACGATGACGAGCAGCCGGGCGCTCACCGCTTCGGCGTCTTCGGCGCCACGCTGGTGGCCTTCTTCCTCGCCGAGATGGGCGACAAGACGCAGATCGCCACCGTCGCGCTGGCCGCCAAGTACCAGGCACTGAGCTGGGTGGTCATCGGCACCACGCTGGGCATGATGCTGGCGAACGTGCCGGTGGTCTTCCTCGGCGATGCGATCACGCGGCGTGTGCCGATCCGCAAGGTGCACATGGTGTGCGCGGCGGTGTTCGCGGTGCTGGGCGTGGCCGTGCTGCTCTGAGTGACCGACCCTCGCCATGCAAAAAGGCCGGCGCAAGCGCCGGCCTTTTTGCTGAGACGAGGCCTGGATCAGCCGTCGATGCGCACTTGCACGCCCGTCGCGGTGTAGATCGGCGTGACCCGGTAGCCTTCCAGCGTCACGCTGGAGAAGCTGCCGGACTGGCTGCCGCTGACGATCAGGTCCAGGGTGCTGCCGATGGCGGGCTTGTAGCCGTTGGCCAGCTTGAGGTTCAGCCGGCCCCCCAGCGTGGCGAGCCCGCTCACATTCAGGCGGCCTTGCGTGCCGTTGCCGATCACCAGCTCCAGCGTGCCGGCGGCGAGCTGGGTGTAGCGGCTGGCAATGGTGAGCGAGGAACTCGCAGCGACCCGCAGCGTACCGCCGCTGACATACACGTCGCCCTTGCCAAATGCCGTGGCGGATTGCCCGGCCAGCGTGCCCGCCTCGACCAGGGTGCCGCCGCTCCAGGTGTTGGCGCCGCTCAGATTCAGCGTGCCCGAGCCCTGCTTCACCAGGCGGCCGGCGCCGCCGATGTCGTTGCGGAAGCTGTCTTCGGCGTGGAAGCCGCCCTGGCTGCCGTCCATGGCGATCGTCACGTCGCCGTTGAAGGCGCCATAGCCGTCGGCCGCGGCGAACAGGTTCAGGCGACCCCAGCCCTCCTCATCGTTGGCCAGCGGATTGCCGGAGTCGATCTGGGTGGTCTTCAGCACCACGCGACGTTGTGCTGCGGTGAGGTAGGGCTGACGGGTTTCCAGCAGCACCTCGGCACCCTTGGGCACGTTCGGTGCGCGGCCGGCGTGGGCGGCAATCTGCGGCAGCTTGTAGCTCAGGCGCTGGGTGAAGTAGAGCTTGTTCGCGGCGTAGTCGCCGAAGCGGTCGTAATTGACGTTGCTCGTATCGGTCGTCACCGGCGTGCGTGCCTTGGCGAGCAGGGCATTGAAATCGCCCGTGCCGGTCTGCGCCATCAGGTAGTCCTGCACCTGCTTGTAGGTGGCGGCCTTGTCCATGGTGGTCTTGTTGAGGCTGTAGGCGACCACGGCGGTGGCCTGGATGCGCCCGCCCATCACGTCCAGCGGCGAGTGCATGCCAGCCAGGATGCGGCTCTCGCCCATCTCCATCGCGCGGGTGATCAGCTCCTGGTAGCGCTGCGGGAACAGGTAGGCCATGGGCAGCGCGTCGCGCCAGGCCTCGGCCGTGTGGCCCGAGGGGAAGCCGCCATCGGTGGCCGGCGTGCTGCTCTTGGCCGATTCCAGCGAGGGCACGACGATGACGTCGGTGCTCCAGCGATAGGGGCGGGCGTACTTGTAGAAGCGCTTGGCCGGCTCGGTGGAACCATCGACGATGTTGCCGCTGTCGATGAAGGTGACGGCCTGGGCCAGTGCTGAGTTGGTCTTGTCGCCGAGATTGTTGCCACTGTCATTGACGGCGGGGCTCACGGCGGCATTCGGGTCGGCCGGCGCCACGATGCTGCTGGTCTGGCCGGTGCCACTGCGCCAGATGCTGGTGAGCGGGCCCATGCCATCGCTGACCGAGAAGCCCTTGGCGCGCCGGTCGTCCATGTAGGCCGCCAGGGCTTGAGCCGTCGTGCGGCTCTGGGTCACGTTCTTCACATAGTCGATGTTGGCCTGATGCAGCGCGCTGCTGGTGACCGTGCCATCCGGCGCGGTGCCCGGCACGCCGGACCAGGTGGAGGCGGTGACTGCCGCGCAGCCATTGGCGGCGGCCAGGGTGACACCGGCATCGACCTTGCGGGTCAGTGGCTCCCACACGTCGAGGAAGCCCTTCAGCACGCGCACGCCGGCATTGGTGTCCAGCGTGACCTGGCAGGGATTGTTGCGCTGGTTGCTCGCGCCGGTGTCGACGTAGGCGAGCACGCCGGCCGGCGGCTCCGCGCTGTCGACGAAGCCCAGGGCGGCTGGCGGGGTGGGCGCGCTGGTCGTGGCGGCGGTGTCGTTGCTGTCGCTGCCGCTGCCGCAGGCGCCGAGCAGGAAGGCGGAGAAAAGGGCGGCGGCGAGGGCGGTGGGTCGATGCTGCATAGGGTGTTGCATGGTGAAGCAGGCTCCTGATGAGGCGAACAAAGACGCCGACTCTAGGCCGCCCCTGCTTCAGGTCTTTGAACGCCAGACTAAGCTTTTGCGGCAGTTTCATGACAAACGACTCAGGCTTGACGCGTCGCATCGCGACCCGGCCGGAACCCATGGCAGGGGCGTAGACTCTCAAGCGGAGGAAGGTCTGGCCGCCGTGCGTCCGACTCTTGCTTCTCCCCGTGCACCGCCCCAGCCACCCGACAAAACAGACAGCCCCCGACATGGATGCCCCCATTCCCCCTCTGCAGCGCGACGCCCTGCGTACCGGCCACGCGCTCGAAAGCCTGCCCTTCGACAACCACTTCGCGCGTCTGCCGCCGGCTTTCTATACCCGGCTCAACCCCACGCCGCTGCCCCAGGTGCACACCATCGCCATCAGCGCGGATGCCGCCGCCCTGATCGGGCTGGACCCGGCCGAGCTGCAGCGTCCCGAACTGGCCGAATACCTGGCCGGCAATCGCCTGCTGCCGGGCAGCGAGCCGCTGGCCGCGGTGTACTCCGGCCACCAGTTCGGCGTGTGGGCGGGCCAGTTGGGCGATGGCCGCGCGCACCTGCTGGGCGCCGTCGCCGGGCCGCAGGGCGTGTGGGAGCTGCAGCTCAAGGGCGCCGGGCAGACTCCGTATTCGCGCTTCGCCGATGGCCGCGCCGTGCTGCGCTCCTCGATCCGCGAATTCCTCTGCAGCGAAGCCATGGCCGCGCTGGGCATCCCCACCACGCGCGCCCTGGCCCTCATCGGCTCGCCCGCGCCGGTGCAGCGCGAGACCGTCGAGACCGCCGCCGTGGTGACGCGCATGGCCGAGAGCTTCGTGCGCTTCGGCTCCTTCGAGCACTGGAACTCGCTGGACCGCGAGACCGAGCTGCAGCAACTGGCCGACTACGTGATCGACCGCTTCCGCCCCGCCCTGCGCGACGAAGCCAAGCCCTACGAGGCCCTGCTCGCCGACGTGGCCCGCCGCACCGGCGAGCTGATGGCGCAGTGGCAGGCGGTCGGTTTCATGCACGGCGTGATGAACACCGACAACATGTCCATCCTCGGCCTCACGCTCGACTACGGCCCCTTCGGCTTCATGGAAGCCTTCGACGCCAGCCACATCTGCAACCACTCCGACCACGGCGGGCGCTACGCCTTCCGCATGCAGCCACGCATCGGCATGTGGAACCTGCTCGCCCTGGGCGACGCGCTGCGCCCGCTGATCGGTCATCCGGATGCCGTGCGCGACATCGTCGAACAGGCCTACATCCCCGCCTTCGAGCAGCGCTTTGCCGGCCTCGTGCGCGCCAAGCTGGGCCTGGCCGAAGCCCGCGACAACGACGAAGACTTCATCGGCGAAGCCTACGTGCTGCTGCAGGCACAGCGCCTGGACCACACCCTGTTCTTCCGCAACCTGAGCCGCCTGCCCGGCACCTACGCCGGCCCCGAGGCCGACGCCCCGCTGCGCGACCATTTCGTCGACCGCGAGGCGGGCGATGCCTTCCTGCGCAAATGGCGCGCCCGGCTGGCCGCCGAAGGCCGCTACGACGCCGAACGCCAGGCCGCCATGCGCGCCTGCAACCCCGCCTACGTGCTGCGCAACTGGATGGCCGAAGGCGCCATCCGCGCCGCCCGCCAAGGCGACTTCAGCGAAATCGCCCGCGTGCTCGACTGCCTGCGCCGCCCCTTCGACGAGCGCCCCGAATGCGCTCACTACGCCGCCCTGCCGCCCGACTGGGCCAGCGGCCTCGAAGTCAGCTGCTCCAGCTGAGGGAAAACATTGTCCGGGAATTGATGTAAACCTTTAGGCCCATTGCTGCGTTGAACAACAGTCGGCCATGTCGGCCGCTGTCAAATAGGAGATTGATGATGCCGCGTATTCAAAACGTTCTGCTTGCCGCCCTGATCGCCACCGCCGTTGCCGCCTGTAGCAAGACCGAGGAACCCGCTCCCGCCCCGGCCGCTCCGGCTGCCGCCCCGGAAGCCAGCGCTCCCGAAGCTGCCCCGGCCCCCGCCGCCAGCGAAGCCATGCCGGCCCCCGAAGCCAGCGCCGCTGCCAGCGAACCGGCCGCGAAGTAAGCCAAGTCAGTCGTTTCCGGCAAGAAAAAGGGCGGCCTTGGCCGCCCTTTGCTTTTGTGCGTGAAGGGCCTACTGCTCCGCGCGCAACTGCTCGCCCGAGAAGGTCCAGGTCCGGGTGACGACCAGCACGTCGGTGTCGCGCCGGATGTCCTTGGGGAAGGGGGCGAAGGGCGAGGCGAGCTGGATGATGCGGCGCGCGGTGTCGTCGATCTTCTTGTTGCCCGATGAGCGCGGGATGTCCACGCTGCTGACGCTGCCGTCGGCTTTGATCTCGATGGAGACCAGCAGGGAGTAGGGGCGGTTGAGCGCTTCTTTGGGGTAGTGCAGGGTGCCGACCTTTTCCATGCGCTGGCGCCATTCGTCGACGTAGATGGCGAAGCGGTATTCCTTGGTCGTGGGGCCGATGAACTGCTTGCGCGGGCGTTGCGCGTATTCCTGCAGTTTCTTTTCGACGATGGCCTGCTGGCGTGCGATGGCGCGCTGCTGCTCGGTCATCTCGCTGCCGTTGCTGGCTTCCGGGTGTTCCTGCTGGTCGGGTCGGCTGCGCGCCAGTTCGACGGCGGCATTGCTGCGGGCCTGGGTCATCAGCTCGCGCTGCAGGGCTTCGAGCTGCTGCACCTGCTTCTGCTTGGCTTCGAGCAGGGCGTCGCCGCTCTGTTCGCGGCTCTCGGGCGGCAGCGGCGAGGTGGGGAGGTTCTTTTCCTCGGTGGTGCCGCCGCCGGCGAGGTTGGTCTGGGCCAGCAGCTTGGCGTCTTTGGGCGGCAGGGCGTGCTTGGCGTTGACCAGCACCACGCGCAGGCCTTCGTCGTCGCGCTTGCGCGGCTCGGGCGGCGGGGTGATGAAACCCAGGCTGGCGAGCAGGCCGTGCGACCAGATGGAGACGCCCACGCCGATGCCCAGCGCGTGCACGAAGACCCAGCGCCCGGCGCGGGTGCGTGCGACGGGCGGCAGGGCGGCGGACTTGCTGGCGTGGCGGGGGCGGGCGGGGGCGCTGCGGGCGTTCATGTCGGCTGGGATTTTACGCGGCGGGCGGGCTGCCTTCGGCGCCGTCCGTCCCGCCGCTGGCTCCATTCTCCGCTCCGTTCAGGCTGTCCTCCAAGCCCTCGTCCAGCTCGCTGTCGGCCTCGCTCTCGGCGTTGGCCAGCGGCGGCAGGGTGGCCAGGTACTTGGCGCGCAGCTCGACTTCGAGCAGGTCGCTGTGGTCGATGGTCAGCTCGACGCGTTCGCCGTTGTTCAGCTTGGGCAGGGAATGCAGCTTGAACACGAAGGGGACGTCTTCGAGACGCACGATGTTCTCGCGCAGCACGCGGGCGGAGACGGTCTTGCGGCCTTCCTGGCGCAGCCAGCGCAGGCACCAGTAGCGCTCCATGCCGCGCTGGAAGTCGGCGTAGGCGTTGTAGGTCTGGTCGAAGTCGTTCATGGCCGCGGCCAGGGCGGCGGAGCCAGGCGGGAAGGGGGCCGCTTCGCCCGTGAGGTGGGCGATGAGCTGCCACTGGTTGGCGAGGTCGACGTAGCGGCGCAGCGGGCTGGAGGACCAGGCGTAGCAGTCGACGCCCAGGCCGTCGTGCGGTGCGGCGGCGGTGGTCATGCGCACCCGGCCACCGGTCTGGGCACGGTAGATGGCAGGAATGCCGGCTTCGTGCAGCAGCTTGCCCCAGGTGGAGTTGGCCAGGATCATCAGTTCGGCGACCAGCTTGTCGAGCGGCGAGCCGCGCTTGCGGCGCTCGATGCGGATGCGGCCGGGGCCGTCGGCGGTCTGCTCGTCCCAATCCACGTAGTAGTTGAAGTCGAGCATGTTCTGGTTGGCCGAGGGTTTGCCGCGGCCGGCTTCCAGCACGGTGGCGAATTCCCACAGGGTGACCAGCTCGCGCTTGTAGGCGAAGTCGGGCGTGCCGGCAAAAGCGTTGGCCAGGGTTTCCTCGTTGAACACCGGCTCGATGTCGTGGTGGCGCAGGTTGGCCACCACCGGCACGCGCTCGATGGTGGAGCGATGACCGGCGATGCTGTAGTCGGCATTGACCTCGACGTACAGCGACAGCGCGGGGCGGGCCTGGCCGGCGCCCAGCGTGAAGGCTTCCACCAGTGCGTCGGGCAGCATGGTGATCTTGTTGCCGGGCATGTAGACCGTCGACAGGCGCTCGCGGGCGATGGTGTCGAGCGCGTCGCCGGGGCGGATGCCCAGGCCCGGCGCGGCGATGTGGATGCCCACGGTCCACCCGCCGCCGGTGCGCGGCGTCAGCGACAGGGCGTCGTCGATCTCGGTGGTGGTGGCGTCGTCGATGGAGAAGGCCTCGACGGCGGCCAGCGGCAGATCGTCCGGCGCGCTCGGGATGGTCGGTTCGCCGAAGCCGGTGCCCTGCGGGAAGTACTCGAAGAGGAAACGGCCGAGGTGGAAATCGTGCGTGGAGGCGATGGCGCCGGCCTTGAGCATGAGCTTGGCGACCGACAGGCCGGAGGCTTCGCAGGCCGCTTCCAGTGCCTTGGTCTCCAGGCGGTTGCGGTCCGGCCGGTACATCAGTTGCGGCAGGATGGGGGCGAACTCGGCCGGCAGCGTGCCGCCCAGCAGCTCGTCTTTCATACGCGCGATGGCCTCCTGCTGCAGGCGCTTCTTTTCCTGTGCGGCCAGCGCGGCGGCCAGGATGTCTGGCGGCGCCTTGCGGAAACGGCCACGACCCTTGCGGTGGAAGTGGATCGGCGAGCCGAACAGTTTGACCAGCAGGGCGGTGGACTCGATGGCCGAAGGGGTGTGACCGTAGTAATCGGCGGCGAATTCGGCGAAACCGAACTCGTCATCACCACACATTTCCCACAGGAAGTCGATTTCCAGCGCGGCGGCCTCGGCCTCGGCGCGCGGCAGCAGTTCGCCGGCGGCCGGGCTGGGGAAGCGCAGCAAGATGTTGGCGGATTTGAGCTTGACGCGCTTGCCGGTGGAAGTCTCGACTTGCAGCGAGCTGTCGTTATCAGCGAGGATCGAACCGGTCTTGAAAGACCCGTCCTCTTCGAACAGCACATTCATGATCTTGGGGGAGGCTGGCGCGGAAAACGCCGGATTATACCGGCTCACCCCCGCGCTCCCCGGGAGGGAAACCATGTTTCATCCACGCCGTCTGCTGCTGTGGTGCGTCGCCTTGGGCGGCGCGCTGGGTTTTGCCTGGGCCCGCCCGCCGACCGCATTGCTTGCGCGCGCCGACTGGCTGCAAGCCATGCTTTACGCCGACCATCACCCGTGGGCCGCGCAGGCCCCCGAAGAGCTGGCGACCAAGATGGACAAGATGCGGGCGGACCGGACCGCCTTCACCTTCCTGCGCGGTACCGCACCGCTGTTCTACCGTGACATGGCAAGGCTGCCGCCTGCCGTCACCTTCAATCAGCGCGTGCAGCTCAACGGCGACGCGCACCTGGCCAACTTCGGCTGCTTTGCCGATGGCGGTGGCCGTGTGATCTTCGCCCTCAGTGATTTCGACGAGGCTGCAGAAGGTCCGGCCGCGTGGGACCTGCGCCGCCTGGCGACCAGCCTGGTGCTGGTGGGGCGCGGGGCCAAACTGGATGAGGCGGACATCGCGGCGGCGCTGGACGCATTGGTCGAGGCCTATCTGACGCGTCTGGTCGCCTTTACCAGGGGCGAATCGGTGCGGGCCTTCCATCTCGACGAGGCGGTGGCGCAGGGCGAAGTGCGGGCGTGCCTTGACGAGGCGGCCAGCCAGTCGCGCGCCAAGTGGCTGAACAAGACGAGCCGGGTCAAGGATGGGCAGCGCCGTTTCCGCGACGACGAACTCCTGCGCGAGCTGGCTCCGGCGCGGGAGGCTGCGCTGCGCAAGGCCGTGGCGGACTATGCCAAAGGGATGGCGCGGCCTGCAGCGTTCTTCCGCGTGAAGGACGTGCGCCAGAAGCTGGGCTCGGGCGTCGGTAGCCTGGGCCGGCTGCGCTACTGGGTGCTGGTGGAGGGTGGCACGCTGGGGCCGGATGATGATGTGATCCTGGAGCTCAAGCAGGCTGCCGCCCCGGCCTCGCGCCTGGCCCAAGCCGGTGCTGTCGCGCCGGCGGGCGAGGCGGCCCGGGTGGTGGCCGCGCTGCGCGCCCAGTTGAGCCAGCCCGACCCCCTGGCCGGCGTGTTGCGACTGGAGGGCGTGGATTACGTGCTGCGCGAGCGGCCGGTGCTGCAGGAGGATTTCGATGTCGATGAGCTGGACACGCCCAAGAAGCTGACCCAGGTAGCCGCCCAGGCGGGCGCAGCGTTGGCGCATGCCCATGCGCTGCCAAAGCCTGCCACGCTCAGTGCCTTCGCGCGTCAGGACCTGCGCCAGAGCCAGACCGAGCTGCGCCGCTTCGCCTTCGACTACGCGGATCAGGTGACGCAGGACTGGCGTGACTTCAAGGATATGAAGCCCGCGCGCTTGTACTGATTGGGGAGTCGGGAGTCGGGAGTCGGGAGTCGGGAGTCCGACGCGCCGCGTCCGTCATTCCTGCGAAGGCAGGAATCCAGTGTCTTTCAGGGGTGGCTGGCCGGGGGAAGCAAAGTCGCTGGGTCCCTGCCCCCGATCAGGTCGAGGGCAGGCTCTGCGCAGGGACGACGGGGAGGGGGGCGCCCGGTCGTGCCTAAGCCTTCATCTCGGCGCGCGTGCTGCGCAGCAAATCCCAGGAGAACACCGCCAGCGCGGTCCAGATCAGGCCGAAGCTCAGCAACTGGCTGGCGCCGAAGGGCTCGTGGAAGACCCACACCGCGATCAGGAACTGCAGCGTCGGCGCGAGGTACTGCACCAGGCCCAGCAGCGACAGCGGCAGACGGCGTGCCCCCTCGGTGAACAGCCACAGCGGGATCGTGGTGATGAGTCCGGCCGCCGGCAGCAGCAGGAACATCCAGGCGCCGCCGTGCAGGGCGCGCAGCTCGTCGCGCGACAGCTCCCAACCCAGGTAGGCCAGGGCGATGGGCAGGGCGACCAGCGTCTCGACGCATAGACCGTTGAGCGAGTCGACCGGCGCGCGTTTGCGCAGCAGGCCGTACACCGCGAAGGTCACGGCCAGTGCAAGGGCCACCCAGGGCAGGTGGCCGATAGCCCAGATGCGCGTGGCGACCCCGAGTGCGGCCAGCCCCACGGCCAGCTTCTGCATCGGGCGCAGGCGTTCGTGCAGGAAGATCGCGCCCAGAGCCACGTTGACCAGTGGGTTGATGAAGTAGCCCAGGCTTGCCTCCACCGTGCGCCCGGCCATGATGGCCCACACGTAGATCAGCCAGTTGCTGCCTGCCAGCAGCATGGTGACGACCAGCAGGCCGGCCAGGCGTGCGTCGCCAAACGCCCGGCGGATTTGGCCGAAGCCCTGGGTGAGCCCGATCAAGGGCAGCAGCAGGACCACCGACCACAGCACGCGGTGCGCCACCACCTCGAAGGCGCCAAGCGAGGCCAGCGCCTTGAAGAACAGCGGCGACAGTCCCCAGATGCAGAAGGCGCCCAGTGCGCTGAGCAGGCCGCGACGGTCGGGTGCGCTCATCGCCAGCGCTCAGTGCTCATGCCGGCGCAGGCCGGCGAAGCGCACCACGTCCGGCAGGTAGTCGGCCCAGCGCGTGAAGCTGTGGTCGCCGCCCTTGAGGATGGTCTGGTGTGCGCCGAGGTATTTCTCGACGGCGTGGCGGTAGTTCAGCACCTCGTCGCCGGTCTCCACCAGCAGCCAGTAGTGGCGGGGCTCGGCGATGTGCGGCACTTCCAGCGCGCGTAGTTCGTCCAGATGCTGGGTGGTCAACTCGAAGCTCTCGCCGGTGTAGAGCTGGGTCTGTGTCCCCAGCCAGGGTTCCAAGGTCAGATGCGACACCACGCTGGGATTCACCACGACGGCCTTGAGCCCGTAACGCTCGGCCAGGTGCGTGGCATAGAAACCGCCCAGCGAACTGCCGACCAGGGTGGGGCGCGCGCCGCGTGCGAGCGTGGCCTCGATGATCTGCGAGACCTGCGCTATCGCGGCCTGCGGCCCCCAGGCGAGCTGTTCGCACCAGAAGTGATCGGCCAGACCCAACTGCGCCATGTGCGCCTGGAGTTGGCGCGCCTTGAAGGATTGTGGGCCGGAGCGAAAGCCGTGGAGGTAGAGGATCATGCTGCGCGGGTACGACGGGTGGGCAAGAAGCAGGCCGTCATTGTGCCCGCAAAGCGAGCCCAGGATGACGCGCTGCGTCAAAGAGGCGTATGCGGATTCCGCAAAGAAAAAGGGCGCGGCCGAGGCCGCGCCCTTTGCTGAACGACTGCCGGCTGGATGCTCAGTAGCCGGTCGTCACACCCAGGCCGCTGGGCAGCTTGCCTACGATCTGCGAGGGCATGTAAGCGCCTTGCGTGGTCCAGGCCATCCAGTCCAGGTCGCTGATCAGGCTTTGCGGGCGGTTGTCGCCGAACTGCACGTAGTCCTGGCCGGTGACGTAGGTGCGCTGCATGTTGGCGGTCGTGAGCGGGCCGAGGATCGGGGTGTCGTTGCCATCGGCATACACCGTGACCGTGCCCGCGTAGGGGCTGGTCATGGCGACCGCGACCTGGAAGATGTGCGGCTGGCTCATGTCCAATTGCTTGGAGTGATCGCCGCCGGTTTGCTCCAGCGAGCTGATGCGCACGTTGCCGCTGTTGGCGTCACCCCGCAGGGAGAGCGTGACGCGGCTATCGGCGAAGGCGAGTTCGAGATCGGCCAGGCGCGTGTTGCTGTCGTAGGTGACACCGGCCACGGGGGCGACGCGCATCAGGTAGGTCATGTAGCGCGGATAGCTCGGCGTGGTGTTGAGGAAGTTGTTGTCGCGGATCAGCGTACGGTTCAGCGCGACGGCGCTGGAGTCCATGCGCAGCAGGCCGGTGCCGGTCGGGCTCAGGTAATCCATGAAGTAGATCGTGCCGTTCCCACTGGGGTCGGGGATGTTGCCGCCGATCTGGGCGAATGTCCCGGTGGAGCCGGACGACAGCGTGAGAGCGCCAGTGGCGTTGGGTTCGAGGTTGCCGTTGTAGCTGTTCCAGGCAGGCGTGGTGGCCAGTGCCGGTGCGGCGCCGACGACGAACTTCACCGCCACGTCACGTGAGGACAGGATGGTGTTGCTGGCATTGAGCAGGGCGACGTTGACGGTGGTGCAGTAGGTGCCGGGCACCAGCGCTGAGCCGTCGCCGCTGACCGTGGCGTAGCCGCCGGCAAGATTGCTCACGATCTTGAGCCAGCTCACCGTCTGCTGGATGAGGATGGTTGTGGCGGCCGGGTTGCTCACGCTCATCGTGACGGTCTGGCTCGGGTTGGTGGCCACGCCTGCCGCGCCGTTCACCGTCAGGTTCACGGTCGACAGGGAGAAGTCGGCGGTGCTGGCACTCGGGCTGGGATTGCCGCAGGTCGTGGGCTGCGTCGTTGTGGTCGTTGTCGTGGTGCTGCTATCGCCACCACCGCCACCACCGCCGCAGGCACTCAACAGGCCAGCCAGGAGCAGGGCGCCAAAGGAAACAGGTTTGAAGTGCATGTGAGAGATCCCCGGGTATGAATGTTATGGTTGTGCAAAAACTTGTAAATTCGCGGCGCGGAGTATGCCAGAAGGGTTGCGCTGTCACCCGCGCATTGCAGCAAGCGAGCGGGCGTATTTGACATTGGGCAAGCGACATCCGCCGCAGCGCAGGGCGAGGGGAGGGGGCATGCGGAACACAGGGTTCGGTGTGGTGCTGGTGGTGGGTTTGGCCTGTTCGGCAGGGGCTGGCGCGGCTGCGGAGGATCGGCCGGCAGCGCCTTTCGTGAACTCCCTGGGCATGCCCTTCGTGTTGATTTCCGCCGGCAGTTTCGAGATGGGGGGCGGGGAGACGGCGACGGGGTTTGCGCGTGACTTTCCGGGCTATCCCAGCGAGCGCCTGGCCGGGCTGGCGGATGAGCAACCGCGGCATCGCGTGCGCATCACGCAGCCTTTCTATCTGGCGCGACATGAAGTCACGGTCGGCGAGTTCCGGCGCTTCCTGGCTGCCTCCGGCCATGTGCCGGAGTCCATCGCGGACGGCACGGGTGGCTATGGCTTCAATCGCGCCTACGATCCGGCGCAGAGTGCGCGCGGCGACGCTTTCGAGGGGCGCGATCCGAAGTACTCATGGCTGAACCCGGGGTTTGCGCAGGGCGAGGATCATCCGGTGGTGAACGTCACCTGGCACGATGCCCAGGCCCTGGCGGCGTGGCTGAGCCGGCAGGAGGGGCGGCGCTACCGCCTGCCGAGCGAGGCCGAATGGGAGTACGCCTGCCGCGCCGGCGCCACAACGCGCTACCAGAACGGCGACGACCCGGCCGGGCTGGCCGCGGTGGGCAATGTGTTCGACCTGCGCACCGCGCTGGAGTGGCCCAAGTGGACGGGCTTTGCGCTGCAGACCGACGACGGCCACCTCTTCACCGCGCCGGTCGAACAGTTCCAGCCCAATGCCTGGGGCCTGTACGACATGCATGGCAATGTGTGGGAATGGACTGCCGACTGGTACGGCGAGGACTACTACGCGCAGTCGCCACTCGATGATCCGCGCGGGCCGGTGGACGGCAATGCGCGGGTGCGGCGTGGCGGCTCGTGGCACACCTGGCCGCTCTACGCACGCTGCGGCTTCCGCAACTGGAATACGCCACAGACGCGCTACACCTTGGTGGGTATCCGCCTGCTGCTGGAAGCGGAGCCGGTGCCTAGAAGCCGTAACACAATGGAGTGAAGCGAAGCGTGACGGTTCTGAGTAGGCGTACACGTGGTACGGCAAGGAGGCGCAACAACGTCAGAACCATTTTGTTACGGCTTCTTAGTGCTCCACCCACTGCACCCAGCCCATCTGCCAGGTGAGCAGCACGATCAGGCCGAAGGCGATGCGATACCAGGCGAAGACCTTGAAGCTGTGGGTGGAGACGAAGCGGATCAGCCAGCGCACGCAGACGAAGGCCGAGATGAAGGAAGCCAGCATGCCGACCACCCACATGCCGAGGTCATCGACCGAGAGCAGCGCGCGCTCTTTGTAGAGCGAGTATACCGAGGCCAGGCCCAGCGTGGGAATGGCGAGGAAGAAGGTGAATTCGGTGGCGGCCTTGCGTGACAGGCCGAACAGCATGCCGCCGATGATCGTGGCGCCGCTGCGCGAGGTGCCCGGAATCAGCGCGAAGGCCTGGGCGATGCCGACCTTCAGCGCGTCCAGCCAGCTCATGTCATCCACCGTGGCGACGCGCTCGTGGTGGTTCTTGCGCTCGGCCCACAGGATGATCACCCCGCCCAGGATGAAGGCCGCCGCCACCACCGGCGCGTTGAACAGGTGGGCCTTGAGCCACTTGCCGAAGATCAGGCCCAGCACCGCCAGCGGCAGGAAGGCGATGGCCACGTTCACCAGCAGGCGGCGCGAAGCTTCCTCACGTGTGGCGCTGAGCACCGCGTGGCCCAGGCGCTGCCGGTATTCCCACACCACCGCCATGATCGCGGCGGACTGGATCACGATCTCGAACAGCTTGGCCTTGTCGCCGGTGAAGTCGAGCAAGGCGCCCGCAAGAATCAGGTGGCCGGTGGAAGAGATCGGCAGGAATTCGGTGAGGCCTTCGACGACGCCAAGGATGGCGGCTTTGAGGAGCAGGGCGAGATCCATGGGGCAGGGCGGGCGGATGGGGAAAACCCGATTATCCCTGAAAGCGTATGGGTGCTTGCGTCACTCAGGCGCAATTTGTTGCGCTGCGGGATCGGCGGCAGTCACGCGCTCCACATAGCCCAGCCAGCGCAAGGCCTGCTCGCGCGTATCGCCACACATCTCCTCCGAAGGCTGCAGGCCGCCGCAGACGGCCGGCCGCTCGGGCGAGCCGAAGATCTTGCAGCGCAGGTCTGCATCGAGCTGGACGCAGGGCACTCCGGCCGGCTTGCCCTTGGGCATGCCAGGGATGGGCGATGAGATGGACGGCGCGATGCAGCAGGCGGCGCAGCGGGGGCGGCAGTTCATAACAAGCAGGACTGAGTGCTGAGGGCTGGGGACTGAGTGTACTGCCCTTGGCCGCCCATGCCTGCGCGGGGCCTGTGGGTGATTTGTTGTGCGCAAAGCGAACCCCTCCCCATCCCTCCCCTTACGAAGGGGAGGGCGTCCGGTCGCGCCTGGGCGGGGGCTTCGCTCTCTCGTGGGGCGGCAGGGCTGTGTGGGCGAAATGTGGCTGGCTTGCGCACGGGAGACGCCTCCCCTTCGTAAGGGGAGGTCGGGAGGGGTTCGACGAGCAGTGGGTGCGGCGATTCAGGCCTGTCCGGCGTCTGAACGACCAGGCCACAGGCCGCGCAGCAAGGCAGGGCGCCAGGCCAGGGTCAGCGCCACCGCCAGCGCGCTGGCGGCAAGCAGCATGAACCAGACGAGGATCGCCATCGAGGGGCGGTCGGCCAGCAGGCTGGCGGCGGCTGCGAGGGCCAGGGCACAGGCGCCCGCACCGCGCAGCAGGCGGCGTGGGCGTCTAGCCGCCGGGCGCGGCATGACCTGCTCCCAGTGCACCGTCATGGCCAGGGCCAGCCAGGCCATGCCGGCCAGGCTCAGCAGGGCGGCGAGGATGAGCCAGAGCGCGTCAGGCATGGGCCACCTCCGTGTCGGCTTCGCCGCGGGCGGCGGGGCTGGCGCGGCGCGCACGCCGGGCGAGCTGGCGTGCGGCCAAGGCGGCGAGGCCCGCGCAGGCCAGCAGGCTGAGGTCCACGCCGGCGACGGCCCAGTAGGGTTCAAAGATGATCGTCTTCAGCAGATGGTCGCCGGTGGTGAGCGCATTGAGCACTACGGCGGCCAGGGCCAGCGCGGTGATGGCCCAGCATTGCTCGCGCCAGGCCGGGTTGATGCCCCCGCGCGCCACCGGCGCGCCGCGCAGCGCGGCGTGCACGAAGGCGAGCGCCCACAGGCCCCAGAAGACCTGCTGCTCCCACTCGCCCTTGCCCGCCAGGTCTGCCGGTAGCAGGCGGTTGGCGACCAGGATGCCGAGGGTAGCGATCACCATGCCGGTCACGCAGCCGACGGCCAGCGCGTCGACCACGCGGCTGCCCGCGCTGCCGGCCTGGGCGTGTTGTTGCTTGCGCTTCTCGACGAAGAACAGGAAGCCGGTGGCGATGCAGGCGCAGCCCAGCAGGCCGCCCAGCACGTAGAGCCAACGCAGGGTCCAGTGCTCGAAGTGCTGCAGGTGCAGGCCGGTCAGGAACTCGTTGAGCCCTTGCACCGGGTTGCGCGGCGGGTCTTCGCGCAGCACTTCGCCGGTGCTGGCCTTGAAGTGGATGGCTTCGCCCACCAGGGCCACACGATCGCTGCCGGCGCGGTAGATGCTCACATAGCCATTCGCGTCGCCGAAGTGATGCAGTTGCAGGAAGCCCACTTCGCCGGCCATGTCGCGCGCGGCCCAGCGGCGCTTGGCCTCGATCATCATCGCGTCGACCGAGGCCAGCGGCGCGGCGATGCCGGCGCGTGCGTGCGGCAGGCCGGTCTCGCGTGCCTCGATGACTTCGTGCTGGTCGTGCAGCGGCTTGAGCTGGAACTGCGACACCGGGAAGTAGTAGAAGCCAGCGAAGATCAGGAGGCCGGTGAAGGCGAAAAAGAAGTGGAAGGGCAGCGCGACGACGCCGGTGAGGTTGTGCAGGTCGAGCAGGCTGCGCTGGGTCTGTTTCTGCGGGCGGAAGGTGAAGAACTCGCGGAAGAACTTGCGATGCATGATCACGCCGGTGACCAGAGCGACGAGCATCACCAGGCCGGCGAGCCCCACAGTGAAGATGCCCATGTTCTTCCACTGCCAGTTCAGGCTGTAGTGCATCGGGTAGAACCACTGGCTGCCGATCTTGAGCTGGTCGGCACGCACCGCTGCGCCGGTGCGCGGGTCGAGGGTGGCGTTGCCGTGGATGTGGTTGTGCCCGGCTTCGTCCTTGGGCAGCGGCACGCGGAAGCCCGCGCCGATGGCCAGCACCGGGTCGCGGTGGGTGGTGTAGGCCCAGTACTCGTCGGCCGGCAACGCCAGGCGCGGGGTCTGCGGGCCCTTGGCCGGGTCGTGCAGCACCGGCATGTTGGCGGCATAGTCGGCGGGGTCCGCTTCGAGGCGCTGGAAGGCCGGCAGCAGGATCTTGTCGAAGGACGGCATGGGCTGCGGCGCGAAGCGCGTGTCGGGCAGCGCCCAGCGGTCGATCTCGCGGTCGAACACCGACAGTGCGCCGAAGAAGAAACAGGCCATCAGCACATAGCCCAGCGCAAGGCCGAACCAGGTGTGCAGCCAGGCCATGGATTGGCGGAAACTCGGGTACATGGCGGGACTCCTCAGGACAGGATCGCGCGCTGCAGCAGGAATGCCGCTGCGTTGAACAGCACCGCGCCGCCGAGCAGCACGACGCCCACGCGCAGCACGCTGCGGGTGGTGAAGGACCACAGGAAGAGGCCCAGGAAGACCAGCAGGCCCAGCATCAGCAGGGCCGTCTCGGCGTCATGGAACTCGACGCCCAGGCCCACCAGGGCGGTGGTGCCGAAGGCAACGAAGCCCCACGAGAACCCCCAGCCGCCTAGGACGACGAGGAGGATGCGCAGGGCGAGACTCAGTCTCTGGAATGGGGGGCGGGAAAGAATGGCGGTCATGTCGTTTGGCTATCTCGTGGGGCGGGGTGTTCGGTAGGGGGCGCAGGGCTGCGTCGTGTGGCCGACTCCGTCGTCCCTGCGCAGGCAGGGACCCAGTGACTTGGCTTGTTCTGTCGGTCGGGTCGGGGTCGGCACAAGACGCTGGATGCCTGCCCCCGATCGGGTCGAGGGCGGGCTCTTCGCAGGAATGACGGGCGGGTGAGTCGGGTGGATGGCCCCTCTCCCCCCGCCCCTCTCCCCGCTGGGGCGAGGGGAGTTCGCACGCGCCCGACTCGGTCGTCCCTGCTTGCGCAGGAATGACGCTGGCGTGTTCGACTCCCCACTCCCGTACTCAGCCTTTGGTCCTCAAAGCTTGTACTCCAGCGTGAGGTAGGCGCTGCGCGGCTCACCGTAGACGGCGCCGTAGGCGAGGCCGGTCACGTATTTCTGGTCGAACAGGTTGACCAGGTTCAGGCGGGCCGACAGGTCCTTGGTGATCTGGTAGCTGGCGAAGGCGTCGGCGACGAAGAAGGCGTCCTGGCGGGCGCCGCCCTCCTTATGCACATCCGATTGCCAGCGCGTGGCGACCCCCAGGCGCAGGCCGGGCAGGATCGGCACGCGGCTGTCCACGCGCAGCTTGGCCAGGGTGCGCGGCACCCATTCGTAGATGTCCTTGCCGTCCGGGCCGGTCAGCTTCAGGCGGGTGAAGCCGAGCGCCAGGTTGGTGTCGGCGCTGAGCTTGCCTTGCACCTCGAACTCGAAGCCGGTGGACTCCACGTCCTTCGGCACGTAGGCGTACTGGCCGCCGCTGGTCATGCCGTCGTAGGTGGCGAGCCCTTCCTGCTTGGCGCTGAACACGGCGAAGGTGGTCAGCAGACGTTTGCTCAGCCAGTCGGCCTTGACGCCCAGCTCGTTGTTGACGCCCTTCATGGGGTCCAGGTAGGCGCCGTTGTAGTCGGTCTGATCCTGGTTCTGGAAGATCTCCGAGTAGGACGCGTAGCCCAGCACATTGGGCGTGAAGGCGTAGGTGAGGCCGAAGTAGGGGCTGGACTCGCGGGTGTCAGGGTAGTTCGTGGTCGTGGTGGCGGCGCCGTAGCGCGAGCTGCCCTCGCGCGACAACTTGACCGCGTTGAGGCCCACGATGGCGCGCAGCTCGTCGGTGAGCGCCAGGCGCGAGGCGGCGTAGAGGCGGGTCAGGGACTGCTTGCCGCCGTCGTTCGGGGTGCGCGGGCCCCAGTCCGGTTCCGGGTAGACGTTGCCGCCATAGGGGAAGGCCGGCAGCGGCAGCAGCATGTAGGACGAGCTGAAGTTGTAGACGTCGGTCTCGGTCTCCTCGACCGAATGGCTCAGCCCGGTGATCAGCTCGTGCTTGCGGCCGAACAGGTTGAACGAGCCGCTGAGGTTGGCGTCGAGGAGGTCGCTCTCGGTGGTGGTGAAGCTGCCATAAGGCCAGCCGACCAGGCCGGTGTTGTCGTCATTGAGGCCGCCCGTCAGCGAGTAGGCGTAGAGCAGGCGGGTCTGTTCCTCGGCATGACGCTTGTTGTAGGTGAACTTGGCTTCCCAGTTGTCATTCAGGTAGTGGGTGTACTCGGCGAAGGCGGTGGTGGCCTTGGTGTCCCAGTAGGTCCAGTCCTGCGAGGTGGAGGACGAGGTGTCGAACTCGGCCTGGCCGCCGCTCAGGTAGTTGAGGGTCAGCGAGCCCCACATCGGCGACTTCTGCTGGTTGTCCTGGTGGGTGAGGCCCAGGGTCAGCACACCGCTGTTGCCGATCTGGCTGTCGATCACGCCGTAGAGCGAGGTGTTGCGGTCCTTGAGGTCGCGGATCCACGAGTCGGTGTCCTGGTGCACCACCACGAAACGACCGGCCACCGAGCCGTCTTCGGTGAACACCTTGTTGTAGTCGAGCGCGGCGCGCTTCATGTCGTGCGCGCCCAGCTTCAGTTCGACCGTGCCTTCATCCTTGTTGGTCGGGCGCTTGCGCACGTAGTTGATGGTGCCGGAGGAGTTGCCCACCCCGGTCAGCAAACCGTTGGCGCCACGGATCACCTCGATCTTCTCGAACAGGAAGGTGTCCTGCTGGCCGACCACGGTGCCCCAGCTATTGGTCATGCCCAGGCCGTCGACCTGGGTGAGCTGGATCTCGAAGCCGCGCGAGTTGAAGGTGGCGCGATTGGTCTCGTACTGCTCGACGTTGATGCCGGTGACCATCTGCAGCGCCTTGTTGCTGCCCGTCACGCCGTAGTCGCGCAGCTCCTCGGCCTGCAGCGTGGTGATGCTCTGCGGCGTTTCCTTGATCGCCATCGGCAGGCCGGTCGCGCCCTTGGAGACGCGGTTGTCGCGCAGGCCGGTCACTACCACCGCAGGCAGCATCTGCTCCTCGGTCGCGGCGCGTGGCGCAGCCTTCTTCACCAGCACCGCGCTGCCCTCCAGGCTGGCTTCCAGCTCGCTGCCGGCGAGCAGGCGGTCGAGCGCCTGGCGCGCGGTGAGCTGGCCGCTCACGGCCGGTGCCGTCTTGCCGGCCACCAACTCGGCCGGGAAGCTCAGTTGCAGATTGGCCTGGCGCGCCAGTTCGTTGAGTGCGGGGCCGAGACCCTGGGCCGGGATGTTGATCGACACGGCGGCCGGCGTGGCCGTCTGGGCATGGGCCGGGGCGACCTGGCCGGCGGCCAGGGCGACACTGAGGGCGGCCGCCAGGGCCAGGGGAGTAGGGGTGAAACGCTTCTTATGCTGCGCGGTGCGCATGGGTGAAACTCCTGCATCGGTGGGTTGACTGCCGGGCTCCGGCGCCACGCCGCAAGCCCTCCTGCCGATGAAGACGGATCAGCCCCGCTGAATCCTCATATCGCAAATGAGAATTTTTACTATTTAGTTTTCGGCCTCCCGCGCGACCACCTCGGTCAGGCCGTCGTGCCGCACCAGACGTACCGGCAGCATGTGCGGCAGGGCCTGGGCGAACTGCCGGTGTTGCTGCAGGGAATAGCTGCCGCCCACCGGCATCGCAGCCACCGCCGGGTCGCGCACCACCAGGCCGGTCGGGCCGTAGCGCTCGAACTCGGCGATCGCGTCCGCCAACGGTGTTTGGTCGAAGCTCACCCGGCCGCTGCGCCAGGGCGCCACGGCAGCCGGCGACAGCGTGGCAATGGCGCCCAGTCCGCCGCGTCCGTCGGCCGCCACGCGCTGGCCGGCCACGAGCTCCACGGTCGCCTGCCCCGGCTGGGCCGGCGCTACGCGCACCCGGCCTTCTTCCACCTCCACCACGGTCTGCCCGGCACCCTGCCCGCGCGCGCTGTGGCGCACCGAGAAGCGGGTGCCCACCACGGTGATGCGCAGCCCGCCGGCCCACACATGGAAGGGGCGGCTCGCGTCCGGGTGCACCACGAACATTGCCTGGCCTTCGCTCAGGCGCACTTCGCGGCGGTCGCGGTAGAGGCTCACCTCGGCCCGGCTGGCAGTGTCGAGCTGCAGGGTGCTGCCCTGCTGCGGCGCATCCGGCAGGACGACGTTCAACTGCTGGCCGCGCGCGCTCGCGTAGGCCTGGGCGAAGACCGGCTGCTGTTGCCAGTGCTGCCAGCCCAGCCAGACCGTGCCACACAGCACGCACACCGTGGCGGCCAGGGCAGCCTGCGGCAGCCAGTTCAGTTGCAGCCCTTGCCACCAGCGTACGAGTGAGCGGGGCGCCTGGCGCACGCTCTCGGCCGGGCGCGGCGGCGCGGCCAGGCCGGCTTTCAGCGAGGCGATCTGGTCGTCCGGCACCTGCTGCAGTTCGTCCAGGTCGCGTGCCATGTCCTCCAGCGCCTCGCCATGCCGGGGATCGGCGCGCAGCCAGTCCGCCAGTTCCGCCTCGCCAACCGCGTCCAGACCATTGCGCCGGCGCAGCGCCCAGGTGGCCGCGGCGAGGTCCAGCGGGTCCTGGGTCTGGGCGAAGGCCTCGAAGTCGCGGGCTTCGTCGTCGATGTCCGGGGCAGAGGCGGATGGGCGCAGGTTCATGAGGGGATGGCAGGCGTGCTCTTGTGGGGTAGACGCACGAGGGCGCAGGCATCCTCACCTGTCGTCCGGCAGTCCTTGGGAGAGCGGATCATGGCGGGGCGTCGGTGGGCCCGTCAGCGGCCAGACTGCGCCGGCACTGCTTGCAGGCCAGCATGCCGCGTACCACGTGTTTCTCCACCATGCTGACCGAGATGCCCATGCGCTGCGCGACCTGGGCCTGGCTCAACTCGTCGAAGACGTGCAGCACGAAGGCCTCGCGGCAGCGCGGTGGCAGCGCCTCGATGGCGGCCACGTAGGCTCGGATGACCTGCTGTGCGGCCAGTGCTTCCTCCGGTTGCAGATGACTGGGCGCCGGGGGGTGTTGTGCTTCCGGCACCGCATCCAGGGCCTCGTGCTGGCGCACTGCGTCGCGCCGGTACTGGTCGACGACGAGGTTGCGCGCGGTGCGGTAGAGCAGGGCGCGCAGGTCGAGGATCGCCTGCCCGCTGCCCTGTGCGCTGAGCACGCGCAGGAAGCTCTCCTGGGTGAGGTCGGCCGCCAGCTCGCGGTCATTGACCTGGCGGCTCAGGAAGCTCAGCAACTCGCGGTGATAACGCTCCAGCACGGGACATCCATTCGGCAGACGGAAAGAGGGGGGAGCCCTACAACTTTAGCAATAAGAATGGTTCGCATTTAAACATACGAAGGCCTGCTTGTGTCGCCGGGGCGCTTGGGCGGCGGGCCGCACGCATCAGATGCGGTGCGCGGCGGCGCTCAGGCGGCCCCTTGCGCTTGATCTGACGCAGGCTCCGCTTTGGTGCGGCCATGTCATTTGCGTAACTTGATTCGAATCAAGGCCGGCGAAGGGGTCTGGAAAGTCCAATCCCATGACGAGCACAGGGTTGGTGCATGGATAGGCTGGCTGTCCTTTATTGGGGCGGGCCTGGCGTCTAAGCTTGACCAACATGGTGCACAAAAAGGAGGGGGCATGAAGGTCACCAGTCTGCTGGTCCGCATCAAGCCGGAGGAGCGTGAGATCGTCAGCCGAACGCTGGCGGCGATTCCTGGCGTCGAGTTGCATGGCGCGACCGAGGACGGCGGCCGCCTGATCCTCACGATCGAAGACGGCGAGGGCTATGCCGTCAGCGATTCCATCCTGGCCGTGTCCACCGCCCCCAAGGTGCTGGGCGTCACCCTGGCCTACGAATACACCGACGAAGAGACGACCGCGCCCGAACTGGCCGCGGCCTTCAGTCGTTCACGCCGCGAGGAGAGCAGAGCATGAGCATGTCACGACGCGACTTCATCAAGAGCCAGGCCGTAGCGGCCGCCGTCGCCACCGCCAGTGGCGCGCCGGTCGTGGCGCTCGCCGCCGACAAGCCAGCCGGCGCAGCGGCGGGCAATCCGAACGAGGTGCGCTGGGACAAGGCGCCCTGCCGCTTCTGCGGCACCGGCTGCTCGGTGCTGGTCGGGGTGCAGAACGGCCGCGTGGTGGCCACCCAGGGCGACCCGGATGCGCCGGTCAATCGCGGGCTCAACTGCATCAAGGGCTACTTCCTGTCGAAGATCATGTACGGCGCTGACCGCCTCACGCAGCCGCTGCTGCGCATGAAGAACGGCCAGTACGACAAGAACGGCGAGTTCGCGCCGATCTCCTGGGACAAGGCCTTCGACATCATGGCCGAGAAGTGGAAGGCGGCGCTCAAGGAGAGCGGCCCCAACTCACTGGCCATGTTCGGTTCGGGTCAATGGACCATCTGGGAAGGCTATGCCGCGGCCAAGCTGTACAAGGCCGGCTTTCGCACCAACAACCTCGACCCCAACGCACGTCACTGCATGGCTTCGGCCGTGGCCGGCTTCATGCGCACTTTCGGCATCGACGAGCCGATGGGCTGCTACGACGACATCGAGGCGACCGATGCCTTCGTGCTGTGGGGCTCCAACATGGCCGAGATGCACCCGGTGCTGTGGAGCCGCGTGACCGACCGCCGCCTGTCGCACCCGGGATGCCAGGTGCATGTGTTGTCGACCTTCGAGCATCGCAGCTTCGACCTTGCCGACAACGGCATGGTGTTCGTGCCGAACACCGACCTGGCGATCCTGAACTACATCTGCAATCACATCATCCAGAGTGGCAAGGTCAACAAGGACTTCGTCGCCAAGCATGTGAACTTCAAGAAGGGCGAGACCGACATCGGCTTCGGCCTGCGCCCCACGCATGACCTGGAGAAGAACGCCAGCAACAACGGCTATCCGGGCGCCGACGGCAAGCCCAAGGGCGACACCGGCAAGTCCACGCCGATGAGCTTCGAGGAGTTCGCCAAGTACGTCTCCGAGTACACGCTGGAAAAAACCGCCAAGCTCTCTGGCGTCCCTGCCGAGCGCCTGAAGAAGATGGCCGAGCTGTATGCCGACCCGAAGAAGAAGGTCGTCTCCTTCTGGACCATGGGTTTCAACCAGCACACGCGCGGCACCTGGGTGAACAACATGATCTACAACGTTCACCTCTTGACCGGCAAGATCAGCGAACCTGGCAACAGCCCCTTCTCGCTGACCGGTCAGCCCAGCGCCTGTGGCACCGCGCGCGAAGTGGGCACCTTCGCCCACCGCCTGCCGGCCGACATGGTCGTGACCAATCCCGAACATCGCAAGCACACCGAGGAAATCTGGCAACTGCCCGAGGGCACGCTGCCGGCCAACATCGGTCTGCACGCGGTGGCGCAGAGCCGCGCGCTGAAGGATGGCAAGGTCAAGTGCTACTGGACCAGCACCACCAACAACATGCAGGCCGGGCCCAACGTGAACGGCGAGATTTACCCGGGCTGGCGCAACCCGGCCGCCTTCGTGGTGGTGTCGGATGTCTACCCCACGGTGTCGGCGCTGGCCGCCGACCTGATCCTGCCTTCCGCGATGTGGACCGAGAAGGAAGGGGCCTTCGGCAATGCCGAGCGGCGCACCCAGTTCTGGCGCCAGCAGGTCAAGGCACCGGGCGATGCGCGTTCGGACCTGTGGCAGTACGTCGAGTTCTCCAAGCGTTTCAAGATGGAAGAAGTGTGGCCGGCCGAACTGCTGGCCAAGAAGCCGGAGTACAAGGGCAAGACGCTGTACGACGTGCTGTACGCCAACAAGGTGGTCAACAAGTACCCGCTGGCCGATGTTGCCAAGGTCAATGCGCACGCCATCGACGGCTACATGAACGACGAGTCGAAGGCCTTTGGCTTCTACCTGCAGAAGGGGCTGTTCGAGGAGTACGCGATCTTCGGCCGCGGCCACGGCCACGACCTGGCGGCCTTCGAGGTCTATCACAAGGCGCGCGGACTGCGCTGGCCGGTGGTGGATGGCAAGGAGACGCTGTGGCGCTTCCGCGAAGGCTACGACCCCTACGTCAAGAAGGGCGAAGGGGTGAAGTTCTATGGGCACAAGGACGGCAAGGCGGTCATCTTCGCGCTGCCCTACCAGGACCCGCCCGAGATGCCGGACAAGGAGTACGACCTGTGGCTGTGCACCGGTCGCGTGCTGGAGCACTGGCATACCGGCAGCATGACGCGGCGCGTGGCCGAGTTGCACAAGTCGGTGCCGGAGGCGGTGGTATTCATGCATCCGGACGACGCCAAGAAGCGCCACCTGCAGCGCGGCATGCTGATCAAGGTCGCCTCGCGGCGCGGCGAGATCACCGCGCGCGTCGAAACGCGCGGCCGCAACAAGCCGCCGGTGGGCCTGATCTTCGTGCCCTTCTTCGACGAGGGGCGCCTGGTCAACAAGCTCACGCTGGACGCGACCTGTCCGATCTCCAAGGAGACCGACTTCAAGAAGTGCGCGGTCAAGGTTCTGAAGGCGTGACAGGAGAAGGGGGAAGGGTGGTGCCGCAGCCTGGTGCCTGAGTGCCTGCCCCCGCAGAGCTCGCCATGAGCGAACGCGCACCCAGTCCGTCCAGACGCAACTTCCTCGCCAACAGTGCGGCCGCCCTCGGTGGCGCCTGCGCGGTGGCGGGGGGCGTCGGGCTTTACGCCGAGTCGGCCAAGGCGCGGCCGGCGCAGGCCATCCGCCCGCCCGGTGCGCTGGCGGAAGACGCCTTCCTCGGCGCCTGCGTGCGCTGCGGCCTGTGCGTGCGCGACTGTCCCTGGGACACCCTCAAGCTGGGCGTGCTGGGCAGCGGCGTGGTGGCCGGCACGCCTTACTTCGAGGCGCGTGAAGTGCCCTGCGAGATGTGCGAGGACATTCCGTGCGTGAAGGCCTGCCCCACCGGCGCGCTGGACCATGGGCTGACCGACATCACCGAATCGCGCATGGGGCTCGCGGTGCTGATCGACCAGGAGCACTGCCTCAACTTCCTCGGACTGCGCTGCGATGTGTGCTATCGCGTGTGTCCGGTCATCGACAAGGCCATCACGCTGGAATTCTTCCGCAATCCGCGCGAAGAGAGCGGGCCGAGCGGGCGGGCAGAGGGGGCCGAGCTGGCGCCGGGCCAGATCACCACGCGGCACGCCTTGCTACTGCCCACCGTGCACTCGGACGCCTGCACCGGCTGCGGCAAATGCGAGAAATCCTGTGTGCTGCCCGAGCCGGCGATCAAGGTGTTGCCGCGCAAGCTCGCCCAGGGCGCGCCAGCCGAGCACTACCGCAAGGGCTGGGAAGAGAAGGACAAGGCTGGCGGTTCGCTGATCGGCGAGCAGATCAAGCTGCCGGTGCGCGGGCTGGATGAAATGTCGGCGCCGGAGGCGCAGCCATGATGAGGGGGCTTCCCCTGGTCACTCACCGTGTCGTCCCTGCGCAGGCAGGGACCCAGTGTCTTTTGCACGAACCGGCAGGCACGACCGAAAAAGCAAAGTCGCTGGGTCCCTGCCTGAGCAGGGACGACGGAGAGAGAGGGGGCGGCCATGGCTGAGTCTTTGCGCCCCGGTCACGAAGCCATCCTCGCCAAGGGCTGGCTGGCCGCGCACAAGTGGCTGCTGTTGCGACGCCTGTCCCAGGTCGCCGTGATGATGCTGTTCCTGCTTGGCCCCTGGTTCGGCTGGTGGTTCGCCAAGGGCAATCTGGCCTCCAGCAAGTTGTTCGGAATCGTGCCGCTGACCGACCCCTTCGTGCTGGCGCAATCGCTCGCGGCGCGCCAGTGGCCGGTGGCCGAGGCCTTCATCGGCGTGGCGCTGGTGCTGGCCTTCTACCTGCTCGTCGGTGGGCGCGTGTTCTGTAGCTGGGTCTGCCCGGTGAACGTGGTCACGGATGCGGCCGCCTGGCTGCGTCGGCGCCTCGGCCTCAAGGGCGGGCGGGCGCCACACGAGGCGACGCGGCGCTGGTTGTTGCTGGGTGTTTTGCTGGCCGCCGCGCTGACCGGCAGCCTGGTGTGGGAATGGGTCAATCCGGTCTCGCTGCTGCAGCGCGGCCTGATCTTCGGGTTGGGCGCGGGCTGGGTCGTGATCGCGGCGATCTTCGTCTACGACCTGCTGGTGGCGCAGCGCGGCTGGTGTGGCCATCTCTGCCCGATGGGGGCGTTCTATGCGCAGCTTGGCCGTGTCGGCCTGCTGCGCGTGGCGGCGCCCAAGCGCGCGGCCTGCAACGACTGCATGGACTGTTTTGCCGTGTGCCCGGAGCCGCAGGTGATCCGCCCCGCCTTGAAGGGCGTGGGCCAGTCCCACGCGGTGATCCTGGATGGCGCCTGTACCAACTGCGGGCGCTGTATCGACGTATGCAGCAAGCATGTATTTGAAGCGGGAACCCGATTCGACAGGAGCGAAAAATGAAAAGACTGATGCTGATTCTCACCACCTGCCTGATGCTGGCACCCGCTTTCGCGCAGTCCGCCGCCGACAAGGCGCCGGACCCGACCGCCGGGATCAAGTCCTACGCGCTGCGTGGCGTACCGATCCAGGGGCCGGAGGCCGAATCGGACAACTTCCGCAACGAGCGCGACCAGCCGCCGCTGCCGCGCGACTTCGTCCAGCAACCGCCGCTGATCCCGCACACGATCAAGGGCTACAACATCACCGCCAACTTCAACAAGTGCATGGACTGCCACGCCTGGAGCCGCACCCGCGAGACCGGTGCGACCAAGGTCAGCGTGACCCACTTCCGCACCCGTGAGAACTCCGAGCTCTCCAACATCTCGCCGCGGCGCTACTTCTGTACTCAGTGCCATGTGTCGCAGACCGATGCTAAGCCGCTGGTGGAGAACAACTTCCAGCCCGCCCGCGGCATGCGTTGAACTGCCGCCTGCCGACAACAACAAGGAGAACGACATGAGCGACAGCAAACCGGGCATCAAGGGCTGCATCCAGGGCCTGTTGAAGCGCCAGTGGCAGGTGGGGCTGGGCGTGCTGAGCGTGGCCTTCATCGGCGGCATCCTGTTCTGGGGCGCCTTCAACACCGCGATGGAGTGGACCAACCGCGAGGCCTTCTGCATCTCCTGCCACGAGATGGAGGAGAACGTGTTCCGCGAGTACCAGACCACGGTGCACTACACCAACCGCACCGGGGTGCGCGCGACCTGCCCCGACTGTCATGTGCCCAAGGAGTGGGTGCCCAAGATCATCCGCAAGATCCAGGCCTCCAACGAGTTGCTGCACAAGGCACTGGGCTCCATCGACACGCCCGAGAAGTTCAATGCCAAGCGCCTGCAACTGGCCGAACACGAGTGGGCGCGCATGAAGGCGAACAACTCGCAGGAGTGCCGCAACTGCCATAACTACGACTACTTCGATTATTCGGAGCAGAACCGTCGATCCTCGGCCATGCACCAGCAGGGTTTCTCCAGCGGCATGACCTGCATCGACTGCCACAAGGGCATCGCCCACGCACTGCCGCCGGTGATGCAGTCGATTGGCACGCGTGAGGAAGGGGTGGCGCCGGAAATCATGCATCCGTCGACGCCGCAGAAATAGGCGCTGCCACATAAGCGCAACAAAGCCTGCACACACTCTCTCCGCGTCGCCGGCGTCAGACCGGCGCGCGAGGGAGTGGCATGTACCACAACAAGGACAAGCTGGTCGTCTTCGACGCCGACGGCACCATCATCGACGCCTTTGCCGCGATCGAGCGTACCTTTGCCAGCCATGGCATGGACATCGGCGATCTTGATCGCTTCCAGAAGCGTCGCCGTCTGTTCAAGTATTTCGGCGGGCTGCGCGAACTGCCGGGCAACCTGCGGCGACAGTTCGGCAAGCAGAGCCGGGCCGAGCTGCTGGCGACACTGACGCGCATCTACCGCGAGGAGGCCGCCTTGTACCCCGGGGTGGCCGAGCTGATCCGCGAACTGCTGGTGGTGCCGGGCATTCGCCTCGCGCTGGTCACACGGAACGTCTCCAACGAACCCGATGCGACGATGCGGCAGCTCTTCGCGCGCCACGACATCGACCTCGACGCCTTCGCCTACTTTGCCTGCCTGCCGCTGGGCGAGGCCAAGACCGAGCATTTCCGTCTGGCGCGCGCCAGCCTGGGCATCAACCCGGCGCGTGCCTTCGCCTGCGGCGACGAGCACAAGGATTACGCCGCCGCGCTGGGCGCAGGGCTTCATCCGCTGATTGTGTCTTACGGTTTCGAGGGGCACGAGCGCTTGACCGGCAAGTTCGGCATTCCGGAGGAGATCATCTCCAGCACACCCGAGGAACTGTGCGCGCGGCTGCGCCATGCCCTTGCCTGATCCGTGTGAAAAGCTATGACTTAAGGCTAGTCGGTGCTTGCCGACAGGTATGCTGTACTCCCCTCGGAGTGACTGCGTGGAGCCAAGCATGAACCAAGCGCAAAAGGCGGCCCAAGAGGCACCGGAGTGTGCCCATATCCTGGTGGTGGATGATCAGGCGACGACCCGGGCCATCCACAAGGCCATCCTGGAGAAGCGGTACTCCGTGGAGACGGCGGCCTCCGGTGACGAGGCGCTGAGCCTGTGCATGGGACGGCGGCCCGACCTGGTGCTGCTGGATGTGTCGATGCCTGGCCTCAACGGGTTCGACACCTGCCGTCGTCTGCTGGCGCATTTCGATCTGCCCATCATTTTCGTGACCGCGCACGACGAGATGGAGGAGCACCTCAAGGCCTACGATGCGGGCGGCACGGACATCATCGTCAAACCCGTGTCGGCCGAGATCCTGCTGCGCAAGGCCGCGCTGGCCATCGGCCAGCATCGCGAGCGCCTGCGCCTCCAGGCGGAGGAGGCCTCGCTGCGCGATGCGGCGAAGCATTCCCAGCAGTCCATCGGAGCAAGCGGCGTCCTGCTGGATTTCACCCGCGCAGCCCTGGCCAGCCGTAGCTACGAGGTGCTGGGGCAGAAGTTCATCGAGGCAGCCCGACGGCTGGGGGCTGACGTCTGCGTCGCACTGCGCCATGAGGAAGGGGCCACCATGCTCAGCGCACATGGTGAGGCGACTGGTCTGGAGCGCGCGGTACTGGAACAGTCCCGCGCCATGGGCGACGTGTTCCAGTTCAAGCAGCGCCTGGCGCTGAACTTCGACAAGGTATCGGTGGTCGTGTCCAACATGCCGGAGGACGCGCTCCAGGGCGAGCGTATGCGCAACAACATGGTGATGCTGTGCGAGACCACCGAGGCCCTGGTCGAGAACGTGTCGATGCGGCGCGAGTCGGCGGCGCGCGCGGACCAGATGCAGGTGGCGCTCGGGCAGGCGCTGATCAGCATGGAGCAGGTGCGCGGTGAGTACCAGCGCATGGTGGCCAAGGTCAGACTGACCCTGCACATGCTCACTGAGGACGTCGAGGACACCTATTCCTGGCTGGCGACTGACCGGTCGACCGAGGCCAGGATCGCCGACACCCTGCATGCGCACGTGGAGAGCATTCTTGCGACCCTCATGAATGGCGCGCGCGTTGATGACGGGCTGGAAAGCATCGCTGCCGTGTTGCGTGGCCGCAGCGGCGGCGAGGATGTCGAACTGTTCTGACTCAGCGCGCGAGGGACAGCACCAGCCCGGCCAGCGCGCAGCCCGCGATCACCCAGATCACGTTCGCCTTGAAGCGGAACAGGGCCAGTGCGGCGGCCGCCGAGAGGCCCATGGCCAGCCAGTCCGGCTGGCCCCATTGCTCCTGCGGCCACAGCACATGCCACACGAAGAACAGGGCGAGGTTCAGGATCACCCCGACCACCGCTGCGGTGATCGCGGTCAGCGGCGCGGTGAAGCGCAGCTCCCCGTGGGTGGATTCCACCAGCGGCCCGCCGGCCAGGATGAAGATGAAGGAGGGCAGGAAGGTGAACCAGGTCGCCACACACGCCCCCATGAGCGCCATGAACAGGATGCCGGGGCCGGACAGGAAGGCGCCGCTGGCGGCCTGCGTGGCTTCGTTCCAGCCGCCGACGAAGCCGACGAATGACACGATCATGATCAGCGGGCCGGGCGTGGTCTCGCCCAGAGCCAGGCCGTCCATCATCTGCGTCGCCCCCAGCCAGCCGTAGTGGCCCACCGCGCCCTGGTAGACATAGGGCAACACGGCATAGGCCCCGCCGAAGGTCAGCAGGGCTGCCTTGCTGAAGAACCAGCCCATCTGGGTCAGCGTATGCGCCCAGCCCAGGACCAGCGTCATCAGGCCCATGGGCAGCAGCCACAGGGCGGCACCGCTGGCCAGCACGGTGGCGAGGCGGCGACGGTTGAATCGCGCATGCGGCGGAGGCGGGGTGGCGTCGTCGATCAGGGCGGGGGCGGATTCCTTGTGAACTGAGCCATGAGCGTTGCCGGCGGCGAAATACTTTGGCGCGAGCCGCCCGCCAATGGCGCCGATCAGGGCTGCGCCGGCCACGATGGCGGGGAAGGGCAGGTGCAGCGCGAAGATCGCCACGAAGGCGGCGGCCGCGATCGCCCACAGTACGCCATTCTTGAGCGTGCGCGAACCGATGCGCCAGGCCGCGTGCAGTACGATCGCCACCACCGCCGGCTTGATGCCGTAGAACAGGCCGGCCACTAGGGTGGTGTGGCCGAAGGCCATGTACAGCCAGGACAGGGCGATCAGGATCAGCAGCGAGGGCAGCACGAACAGCGCGCCGGCAACGATGCCGCCCCAGGTCCGGTGCATCAGCCAGCCGAGGTAGGTGGCGAGCTGCTGCGCCTCGGGGCCGGGCAGCAACATGCAGTAGTTCAGGGCATGCAGGAAGCGCTGCTCCGAGATCCAGCGCCGGCGCGTCACCAGCTCGTCGTGCATCAGCGCGATCTGCCCCGCCGGCCCGCCGAAGCTGATGAAGCCCAGCTTGAGCCAGAAGGCGAAGGTCTCGCGGCGGGGGATGGTGGGCTCTGACATGGTGGCGGCGCGCGGGCGAAGGCGGGATGCCGATCCTAGCAGCCGGCGCATGACAAGCGCGCGGATCGTCCGGGGTGCCTGGGGAAAAAAACGGCTCGTCCGGGAGGTTGGTCGGACGAGCCGTGAAGGAGGAGAGCCCGGCGTGGCTCTCCATGCGCTCGCTACAGGATGCGGCCTGCTTGCCTGTCGTCCCGCGTGAGGCCGCTCAGGGCCTGGTGCAGGGCGACGCCGGCACCGACCAGGGCGGCCTGGGCGCCGGTGACGACGAAACTGGGGATGGTGCTGAGATAGGCCGAGAAGCGGCCCTTCTGCTCGAAGCGCGCGCGGAAGGGCGAGCGTGCGAAGTAGTCGCCCAGGCGCGGCACGATGCCACCGCCGATGTAGATGCCGCCGCGCGCCCCCAGGGTCAGCGCCAGGTTGGCGGCCTGGGTGCCGAGCAGCGCGCAGAACATGTCCAGGGCGTCGGTGCATAGGCGGTCACCACCAGTCAGAGCCTGTCGCGTGATGTGCTCGGCGCTGACGGCTTCTGCCGGCCAATCGCGCACTGCCGCGAGCGCGCCGTGCAGGCTGACGAGTCCCGGCCCGGATAACACGCGTTCGGCTGAAACGTGGGGAAACTCGGCAGCCAGGCGTGCGATGACGGCCCATTCCTCCGCTGTCTGCGCAGCCAGCGTGACGTGCCCACCCTCGCCAGCCAGCACCTGGTAGCGCCCTGACTCCCACAACAGGCCGGACACCCCGAGGCCGGTGCCAGGCCCGATCACCCCGATGGCGCTGCCCGCCATTGCCGTGCCGCCTCCGATCTGCCGGCGCTCCGTCTCGCCCAGGCGCGGCAAGGCCAGCGCGAGTGCGCTGAAGTCGTTGATGACCAGCAGGCGGCTCAGGCCAAGTCGCTCCTGCACGCTCCTGATCGAGAAGCGCCAGTGGTTGTTGGTCATGCCGATTGCATCGCCGGTGATCGGCGTGGCAACGCCCAGGGCGGCTGCACGTGGTGGGCCGCCTGGGCTGCGCGCGATGTAGTCGCGCAGCGCGGCTTCGGGGCCCGCGTAGTCGGCACAGCGCAGGGTCGTCGCGTGGTGCACCTGACCGTGGACGTCGAGCCGTGCGAAGCGTGCGTGGGTGCCGCCGATGTCGCCGACGAGGGCGTCTTCCAGCAGCGGTGGGAGGACGGGAAGAGGCGGATGACTGTGGTCCATGGTGGGAAGGGTCAGCGGCAGCCGACGGTGTTGCCGTTGTCGAAGTGGCGGGTGCCAGCCGGGCAGTTGAAGGGCTTGACCGGAGCGAGATGACAAGTGAATCGCCCGCCTGCCATCGAGCCGGGCACCAGGAACCAGCCCGGCGGGCAGGTCTCTGCTGTGCTGGTGGGACGGGTCTCCAGGGTCACGGTGGGCAGGGCTGCAGCGGCGGCCTGGGCGTTGACCGGCACGGGCTGCGGCGTGCTGGGGCGCTCGCTCGCCGGACGCACGTTCAGTGTGCCCTTGATGCTGCCCTCGCATGGGCTGCGGGTGCTCGCGCCGCGCAGGCTGATGGTGTACTCGCCCGTTGCCGCGTAGCGGTGGCGGACTTCTGATTGCACGCGGCCGTCTTCTCCCAGGCGCAGTGCCTGCGGGGGCGTGCGGTCGCCGAAGTCGATCACGGCGTCGCACATGGGGGTGGAGATGCCGGCCGAGCCCATGGCCTTGAGGCGGATCACCAGCGGCACCTCGACGCCACCGGCGTCCAGATAGACCGTTTCCTCCAGTGGGTAGACGGCGCGCAGCTCGAAGATGTTGGCCATCGCGGGGTTCGTGATTGCCATCAGGCCAAGCGCCGGAACGAGAAATCTCTTTGTCATTGTGGGGCCCTGTCTGGGCGGGTGGGCGACAGGCGTGCCATCTGCCGCCCACCCGGTACAACACTTACAAACGGAGGTTTACCACCAGGCCTCGGCCTGGATGCCGATGCTGGAGCCACTCTTCGCGTTGCCGAAGACCTGCTGGGTCTGCGGCTCGGCGTTGAGCGCCACGCGCGCGGCTTCGTTCCACCAGGCGTGGGTGTAGAACAGGCGGATGGTCGGGCGCGAGCCGGCATCCGGGCCGCCCGAGATGGCGGTGGCCAGCGTCAGCTTGGTCATGGTGCGCTTCTCGCCGTTGGAGGGCTTCACCTGGTCGTAGCCCGCCTCGACCAGGAAGCGGAACGGGCCCGAAATATGGGTGTCGGTGCGGGCGCCGATGGAGGCCCACTTCTCGTCGTAGCCGGCGTTGAAGAAGTCGCGCACGCGGTACTCGGCAATCGCGTCCCAGTAGGTCTTCATGCTCTGCACGGCACCGGTCTGCTGCACCACGATACGGGTGTTCTTCTGGCCGATGCCGCCGCGTGCGACTTCGTTCTTGTCGTAGCGGAAACCCACGGTGGTGCTGCCGCCCAGGGTGCCCTGGGTGGTGTGGTACAGGCCCAGCGCGTTGCCGTTGGGTTGATCGACCGGGTCGGTCTGGGTGACCTGGTCGTGGGATTTCGACTGGCGTTCGAAGTTGGTGTAGATCGCCAGCTCGTTGCCCTCGCCGAAGGTGCGGATATTGGTCAGGCGGAAGGGGAAGGCGTAGCGGTTGTCATTGGTGTCCTGCACGCGCGGATTCATCATGAAGGCGAGGCTCAGCTTGCCGAAGCCCAGGTTCATGTTCTCCAGGCCGGCGCCGTCACCATCGTTGTTCTCCAGGAACTGGTCGTTGATGCCCAGTTGCAGGCGGTTGTAGAAGCGGCGGCCGGCCCACACGGTACCGCCGGCCAGTTGCGGGATGTTGCTGCCGTAGGCATAGACCTGGCCGTAGCGTGTCATCAGCTCATCGGTGCCGTTTTCCTGCGTGCCCCAGGCGCGGTAGACCGAGGGCATGAAGTGCACATGCCACTCCGATTTGTCCGCCAGCGTGGCCAGCGTCGCGTTGAAGTTGGGCTCGATCACGTAGTCGCATTCGTTGCCGAGGCGCCACTTGGTGTCGGCACCGGGCAGCTTGAAGCAGGTCATCGTGCCACCACTGGTGTTGATGCCGGTGCCGGCGCGGAAGTAGCCGGAAAAGTCGACAGTGGCGGCGTGGCTGGCGCCGCTCGTGCCGGCCAGCGTCAGCGCAATCAACAAGGTGCTTCTCTTCATCTCAGTCTCCTCTGTGGGTGTGAGTCAGGTCGTCGCGTGGGCGAGTCCTGGGAACAGCAGTGATTGGGGCGTCGGCGTGCTCAGTGGCTGGGGGCTGCCGACAGGGCCTGGCCACCCGCATCGAACAGCAGCGTGCGGCCGGTTTTTGGGATGATTCCAATGTCATTGCCGGAGACGAGCTCGGTACGTTCGCCTGGCAGGCGGATGGTCAGTGGCTGGTTGGAGCCCTGCAGGCGGGCGTAAAGAATCACTGCGTCGCCCAGGTGCTCGATCAGGTCGACGCGCGCGGCCAGGCCCTCGCCGGCAGGGGCGACCGTGATGTGCTCGGGACGCACGCCGAGGGTCAGCGGCCCGCTGGCGGTGTCGAGGCTGACGCCCGGCACCTGGATCGCGCCGGCATGGTCGAAGCCGAGCTTGAGACCGGCGTCTTCGCGGCGGATGTCTTCGCAGCGCAGGAAGTTCATGCGCGGCGAGCCGAGGAAGCCGGCGACGAACTGGTTGCCCGGGGTGTCGTAGAGGTCCAGCGGGCGGCCGAACTGTTCCACGTAACCGTTGTGGAAGACCGCGATGCGGTCGCCCATGGTCATCGCTTCGACCTGGTCGTGGGTCACGTAGATCATCGTGGTGCCCAGCTCGCGGTGCAGCTTGGTCAGCTCGATGCGCATCTGCACGCGCAGCGCGGCGTCGAGGTTGGACAGCGGCTCATCGAACAGGAACACGCGCGGCTTGCGCACGATGGCGCGGCCGATCGCCACGCGCTGCCGCTGCCCGCCGGACAAGGCCTTGGGCTTGCGTTCCAGCAGGTGGGTGATCTGCAGGATCTCGGCGGCGCGGCCCACGGCCGTCTTGACCTTGGCCTTGTCCTCGCCGGCCAGCTTGAGGGCGAAGCCCATGTTCTCGGCCACCGTCATGTGCGGGTACAGCGCGTAGCTCTGGAACACCATGGCCACGCCACGCTGGGCGGGTGGGATGTCATTGATGCGCGTGTCGCCGATCAGGATGTCGCCCGAGCTGATGTCCTCCAGCCCGGCGATCATGCGCAGCAGCGTGGACTTGCCGCAGCCTGATGGGCCGACGAAGACGGCGAACTCGCCGCGCGCGATCTGCAGGTCGATGCCGTGCAGGACTTCGGTGCCATCCGGATAGGTCTTGCGGACCTGGCGCAGGGTCAGGGTGGTCATGCGGTGCGCTCCTTGGATTGACCGGCCTGTTGCCGGATGAACTCGCGGTACCAGAGCGCGCTGTCCTTGAGGGTGCGGACTTGCGTGGCGTAGTCGACATGCACGATGCCGAAACGCTTGGCGTAGCCCCATTCCCACTCGAAGTTGTCGAACAGGCTCCAGTAGAAGTAGCCGCGCACATCGACGCCGGCGGCGCGGGCGCGCTCGACGGCCGCGAGATGGCCTTGCAGGTAGGCGATGCGCTCGGCATCCGCCACCCGCCCGCCCTGTAGCCTGTCGGCGCAAGCCATGCCGTTCTCGGTGATGAAGATCGGCGGCAGCGTGTAGTCGCGCTTGAGCCCCAGCAGCAGTTCGGTGAGGCCTTCGGGATAGGTCTCCCAGCCCATGTCGTTGAAACCCTGAGGGCCCGGCGCGGGCACCGGCGGCTGGGCTGCGGAGGCCCAGATGCGCGTGTAGTAATTGATGCCGAGGAAATCGAGGGGCTGGCCTATCGTCATGAAATCGTTTTCATGAATGCGCGGCAAACGGGTGTAGTGGGTCTTGTCGGGATAGCGGCCGAGGAAGATGGGGTCGGCGTACCAGCGCACGAAGTCGCCATAGGCACGTTCTGCGGCCGCGACATCCTCCGGTGAGGAGCTGGCCGGATGGGCGGGCGACTGGTTCAGCACGATGCCCAGCGGTGTCTTGCAGCCGGCCGCGCGCATGGCCTGCAGCGCCATGCCGTGCGATAGCAGCAGGTGGTGCGCCACCTGCAGCGCGGTGGCCTCGTCGCGGATGCCGGGGGCGAACTCGCCCAGCAGGTTACCCTTGATGGCCGTGCACCAGGGTTCGTTGTGGGTGGCGATACTGGCGACGCGGTCGCCCAGGCGCCGCGCGATGAATTCGGCATAGTCGGCAAAGCGTGCGCAGGTGTCGCGCGCGGCCCAGCCGCCCTGGTCCTGCAGTGCTTGTGGCAAGTCCCAGTGGTACAGCGTGAGGTGGGGCGCGATGCCCAGCTCCAGCAGGCGGTCAACCAGGCGTTCGTAAAATGCCAGGCCTTGTTCGTTCCACGCGCCGGCGCCATTTGGTTGCACGCGCGGCCAGGCCACCGAGAAGCGGTAGGCGTTGACGCCCAGGCCGGCGATCAGGTCGAGGTCTTCGCGCCAGCGGTGGTAGTGGTCGCAGGCCACGTCGCCGGTGTCGCCGTTGAACACCTTGCCGGGCGTGTGCGAGAAAGTGTCCCAGATGGAGAGGCCACGGCCGTCTTCGCGCGCGGCGCCCTCGATCTGGAAGGCACTGGTGGCGACACCCCAGGTGAAGTCGGAAGGGAAGTTGAGACTGTTCATTGTGCGTGTTGTTGATGTCATATTCTGGAGGAGGGTCAGGATTTCACGGCGCCCGCGGTGAGCCCTTCGATCAGGCGGCGCGAGGCGACGACGAACATCAGCATCAGGGGCAGCACAGAGATGGCCGATCCCGCGCAGATGGCACCCCAGGGCGTCTGCCCGGTGCCCTGCATGGAGCGCAGGGCGAGCGGTACGGTGAAGTGCGCCATGTCGTTCATCACCACCAGCGGACCCATGAAGTTGTTCCACGAGGTGATGAAGGTCACCAGGCCCAACGTGCCCATCGCCGGGCCGATCAAGGGCAGCACGATGCGCAGGTAGATGCCGAACTCGCCGCAGCCGTCGATGCGCGCGGCGTCGATCAGTTCGCGCGGGATGGCCGAGCCGATGTACTGCCGCATCATGAACACGCCTAGCGCACCGCAGGCAGCCGGCACAAACAGTGCGCGCGGCTCGTTCATCCAGCCCAGGGTGCTCATGATCAGCACGGTGGGGATCATGTTGATGAAGGCCGGCAGCAGCAGCGTGGCCATGACCACCGCGAACAGCTTCTCCTTATAGCGGAACTCGTACATGGCGAAGGCATAACCCGCCAACGAGCATAAGAAGAGGTTCAGCAGCGTGGTGGCCAGCGCGATGTACACGCTCCAGCCGATGTTGTGCCAGAAGTAGGGCACGCGCTGCAGCAGGATGCCCAGGTTGTCGAGAAAGGCCGTGCCCGGCAACAGGGGAGGTGGCACCGACAGGATTTCGCGATCCGTGTGGGTGGCGAAGATGAACATGAAGTAGAAGGGGATCAGCATGACCAGCGCGCCGAAGCCAACCGTGGCGTAGGCGGCAGCGTTGGAGAGCGGGGCGCGGGCGTACAGGCTGTGAGTGGCGTGACTCATGAGGGCCTCAGTCCTTCTTGCCGAACAGGCGGTTGTTGGCCCAGGTGATGAGCGCGATGAGGATGAACAGCAACCAGGCCACGGCCGAGGCGGTGCCGAAGTCGCTCTCGCCGAAGGCGGTGGTGAAGACATGCATGGCTGCCGTCTTGCCCGCCTGGTCGATACCGCCCGAGCCGGACATACGCCCGTCGCCCGCCGAAGCGGCGGTCAGCACGAAGGGCTCCTCGAAGAGTTGCAGGTTGCCGATGATGGTCAGCGTGACCGCGAAGTAGATCATCGGCTTGAGCATCGGCAGCGTGATGTGGCGGAACTGTTGCCAGCGCGTCGCGCCGTCCATGGTGGCGGCTTCGTACAGATCCTTCGGGATGGTCTGCATGGCCGACAGGTACAGCACCGTGTTGAAGCCCACGTAGCGCCACCACACGACGAAGGAGATCATCGTTTTGGAATACTGGGGTTGCGCCCAGTCGATGTTCTCGGCGGGGAACAGAGCACCCAGCAGGGGCACCTGAGAGGCAGCATGCAGGATGCTGTTGATGACGCCGAACTCGCGCGAGAACAGGGCGGTGAACACCAGCGAGATCGCCACCGTCGAGGTGATGAAGGGCAGGAAGTAGATGCCCACGAAGGTGTTGCGGAGGCGCCCGAAGGCCGTCTGCAGGAAGAAGGCCAGCGGCAGCGCCACCAGGTGCTGCGGCAGACCGGAGGCAATCGCGATCCAGCCGGTGTTGTAGAGAGACTTGTGGAACCAGTCGTCCTTCGTGATCAGGTAGAGGTAGTTCTCCAGACCGATCCACTTCATGCCGGCCAGGCCCGAGGTCGGGTCCCATTGGTGGAAGGACACGAAGATCGAGAACAGCAAGGGGAACAGCCCGAACACCAGGAACAGGATGAAGAAGGGGCTGATGAACAGGTAGGGCGCCCAGTCGCGCATGCGGAAGTAGCGGCGCCAGCTCTGGCTGCTCACGCGCGCCGGGATGACATCCTGTTCGGTAGCCATGTGTTGGATCGAGGACACGGTTCGTTTTCCTTGCACGGACGCCTCCTTCGGCATGCATCAGGCATGCGTACGGGTACTTGGACGATGCTTGCCTTGTACCGGAAGCCGGGCGTCCCGTGTGGGCCGGTACCGCCATGAGGCGGGGCGGTACCGGCCGCAGGTCAGGGGGAGGGTTTCAGCTCGCCATCAACGACGGGCGCGACGCTCAATCTGGGCCTTGGCATCCGCCAGGGCCTGCTTGATGTCCTTGTTCTTCATCAGGACGTTGTCGAGCTCGGAATCGACGATCTCCTTGGCCACCACGTCGTACTTGTCGACGTCGATGGCGGCGATCTTGTCGGCGGCGTCCTTCCACAGACGACGTGCCTTCTGGTCACCCAGGTAGGCCACCGGTTCGTCCAGGAAGGCGTCGTTCTGCGCGGCGATCAGCGAGGGGAAGGCATCCAGTTTGCGGAAGGCCTCAAGCTGCATGTCCTTGTTGAGGGTGAGGAACTTGATGAACTCCCAGGCCGCCGCCTTGTTCTGCGCCTTGGCCGGGATGGCGTAGAAGGAGCCGCCCCAGGAGGCGTAGGCGCCGCCCGGCAACTGGGCCGCCCGCCACTTGCCCTTGCCTTCCGGATTCAGCCAGTTGTTCAGGTGGCCGGCGAACCAGGCGCCGAAGGCCTGGGTGGCGAACTTGTCGCGCTTGTAGGCCTCGCTCCACTCGTTGCTCCAGGCGTTGATGTTGCCGTCCAGGCCGTTGCTGCGCACCGCCTTGGCCAGCTCGAAGGCACGCTGGAAGCGCGCGCTGTCCACCTGCGGCTTGCCCTGCTTGTCGAAGTAGATGCCTTCGCCGTCCTTGAGCCCGCTGCGGATGACGATGTCCTTGATGTCGACGGCGCTCGGGATCAGGTAGGCGCCGGTCGCCGCCTTGATCTTCTTGCCCGACTCGATGTAGCTCTCCCAGCTCTTGACCAGATCGCTCTCCGACACACCGGCCTTGTCCAGCATGTCCTTGCGGTAGAACAGCGTGCCGGGGCCGATGTCGGTGGGCATCGCGGCGAGTCCGCCCGCCGCGTTCTGCGCCTGCGGGAAGCTGAAGCGTGCGATCTGGGCGCGGTACTGGGCTGCGTTGTAGGGCGCCTTGCTGAGGTCTTCCAGGCCGCCGGATTCGGCGAACTTGCCGATGAAGCCGAAGTCGACCGCCATCACGTCCGGCAGGTTGGCGCCGGTGGCCAGCGCCGTCGTCATGGCCGTGTGGTGGTCGCCGTAGGCCAGGCTCACCAGCTTGATCTCGACGTTGGGATGCAGCTTCTTGTAGAGCGGGATCGCTGCCTTGGCGGCGCGATCCAGGTCGGGGAAGGAGGCGACCGTCACGGTCGTCGTCTGGGCGAAGGCAGTGGCCGACAGGGCCAGGCCCAGGGCGCAGATGATGGGGCGCAGCGCGCGTTGCATGATTCCTTATCTCCTCGTTTTTGTGAAAACGTTATCACGTTTGGAGACGGTCACGCGCCCAGGGGCACGCGCAGCCGAGTCCAAGCGGACAGTCCGACGCCGGTTGCCGCCCGCCGTCCCTCGCCTCTGGCGGGGATTGCTTGCGGCGCTGCTTGAGCGCGAGGAGCCTGGGTCGAGACGCGACCTGCGAACATGTCCGCAGCCATGGCTGCGTGGGGTGGGTCTCTACTGCTGGGCTCTTTGTGTGAAATCGTTTTCACATTTTGGCGTGATCACGACTTCGTTTTATTGAGCGCATTTCAGTCTGCACTAGCGGGCTTGTCAACGAGGATTGTGTCTTGTTCGGGAAAGTCCCTATGGGGGTCTGTCGGGCGGAGTGGCGCGCGTCTATGTAAAAAATGTATTTTTATCATGCGCTTAACTTCTGTTCTTCTGGTGATGAGCTGTGTCGGCGAGCCCAGGCTCCCGCTAAGTGTGTCATCGGTGGAGGCATGTCGTTGGCATCGACAAGGCCTCTTGCGGTTTCCTGCTGTGCCGCTTAGACTGCGGAAAAGATTGAAAACGTTTTCAATCAAAAAGGCACAGACAGGCTGTGCCGAACCCACCACAGAGGAGATGACGATGAAAAGCATTTCAGCGCGGGGCCTGCTGGTTCTGGCCTGTCTCGCCGGGTTGTCCGCCCCGGCTTACGCCCAGGTCGTCGACGAGCATCGCAGCGCGTGCGAGGCCGAAGCGAATGCACGTCGTTTGAAAGGGGCGGAGTTCGACAAGTACCTGTCCGATTGCCTGGACAAGCGTGTCGACGCCCGCATGACCCTGGCGTCGGTGCCAGGTGAGAAGCTGGAAGGCTGCAAGCGGGCGGCCAGCGCGCTGCGCCTGCAAGGCGACAAGCGCCGCGATTTCGTCGTGAAATGCGCGTCCCGTCAGCCCGATTCGGCGGGCACCTCGGTCGTGCCCAACGAGAAGATGCAGGCCTGCAAGCGTGAAGCCAACGCGCGCCGCTACAAGGGCAAGGCCATGGACGACTATGTGGCGGGCTGTACCGCACCGCTCGAGTTGTGAAGCCGGGGGCGTCGTGTCAGGCAGGGCGCTGACCAGGCACGACGGCCTGAGCACCAGGGTGCTCAAGTATCATCGGGCCTTCCCAAACGCACTGAAATGAACGATATGCATGCCGCAGGGGATGCCGAGCAGGCCGTCGGCCAGGCTGACGACGCCCAGGCCGCGCCGGAAGATGCGCAGAACGTGACCGTGCTGGATGTGGCGCGCCTGGCCAAGGTGTCGGTCAGCACGGTGTCGCGCATCCTCAATGGCTCGGCCCGCGTCTCGGCCGAGAAGCGCGACGCGGTCGAGGCCGCCATTCGCGCACTGGACTTCAAGCCGAACCTTTTTGCGCGCAGCCTCAAGATGGGCACCACCATGACGGTCGGGGTGGTGACGCAGGACATCGAAAGCCCGTTCTTCACCCGCGTCATGCGCGGCGTGGAAGATGCATTGAGCGGCTCAGGCTATGCACCCATCATCGTCAGCGGGCACTGGAACGCGGTCGAGGAAGAGGAGCGCATCCGCCTGCTGATGGCGCGTCGCGTCGACGGCATCGTCATCATCACCGGCCGCCTGGAGGACGCTACGGTGCGCGAGTTGGCCCAGCGCCAGCCGATCGTGATGGCCGGCCGCGAAGTGCAGGCGCACAACGTGCGCTCGGTCTACTTCGACCAGGAATACGGTGGCTACCTCGCCACGCGCCACCTGCTGAGCATGGGACATCGGCGCATCGCCTACATCTCCGGCGCGCGCGACCAGCTCGATGCGCAGCGGCGTTTCGCCGGCTACTGCCGCGCCTTGCAGGAGGCCGGGGTCGACTACGACGAGGTGCTGGTGCAGCCGGGCGACTTCACCGAGAACGGCGGGGTGCTCGCGATGACGCGATTGCTCGATTCGCAGCAGGCCTTCACCGCGGTGTTTGCCGCCAACGACCAGACGGCCATCGGTGCGCGCATGGTGCTGCATCGGCGCGGCATCCGCGTGCCGGACGACATCTCGCTGGTGGGCTTCGACGACCTGCCGGTGTCGGCCTACCTCACGCCACCGCTCACCACGGTGCGCCAGCCGCTGTTCGAGATGGGCTTCTACTGCGGCGCCACGCTGCTGCGCATGCTGGGCCATGCCACACCGGAACGCGACTTGCCCGGGCTGGAACTGATCGTGCGCGACACCGTGCGGCGGGCCTGAAGAGCTTGGGCGGCGTCACCGGGGGCGTAGCCCAGTTCCGGTGACGTGCTGAGGGTGCCAGTCCTTCAGTGCGCGATCTCCTCGTGCCAGCACAGGCCGTCACGCGCCAGCAGTGCACTGGCGGCGGCCGGCCCCCAGGTGCCGGCGTTGTAGGTGCGCGGTGCTTCGCTGGCGTTGGCCCAGGCATCCATGACCGGCTCCACCCAGCGCCACGCGGCCTCCTGCTCGTCGCGTCGCACGAACAGCGTCAGATTGCCGCGCAAGGCATCCATCAGCAGGCGGGCATAGGCTTCCAGGCGTTGGCTGCGGAAGGCCTCGCGGAAATCCAGGTCCAGCTTCACCGGCTCCAGGCGCATCACATCGCCGGGCTGCTTGGCCATCATGTGCAGCAGCACCGTTTCATTCGGCTGCATCTGGATCACCAGGCGGTTGGCGAAGCGTCCCATCGCACCTCGGCCGAAGATGGAGTGCGGCATCTGACGGAAGTTGATGACGATCTCCGCCAGCTTGTCCTGCATGCGCTTTCCGGTGCGCAGGTAGAAGGGCACGCCGGCCCAGCGCCAGGAGTCGATTTCGGCCTTGATCGCGACGAAGGTCTCGGTGTGGCTGTCGGCAGGAATGCCCGGCTCGTCCAGGTAGCCCGGCACCGGCAGGCCGTCCACCGCGCCGGCGCGATACTGGCCGCGCACCGTGTGGGTGGCGATGCGCTCGCCGACGATGGGGCGTAGCGAGCGCAGCACCTTGAGCTTCTCGTCGCGCACTGCATCGGGTGAGATGGAGGCCGGCGGCTCCATCGCCACGATGCACAGCAGTTGCAGGATGTGGTTCTGGATCATGTCGCGCAGCGCGCCGGTGCTGTTGTAGAACTCGCCGCGCGAGCCCACGCCGATGGTTTCGGCCACCGTGATCTGCACGTCACTGACCCACTCGCGGCGCCATAGCGGTTCGAACAGGCTGTTGCCGAAGCGCAGGGCCAGCAGGTTCTGCACCGGTTCCTTGCCCAGGTAGTGGTCGATGCGAAAGATCTGGTCTTCGCGGAAACAGGCGCCGATCTCGTCGTTGATCGCCTGCGAGGAGGCGAGGTCGTGGCCCAGCGGTTTTTCCACGATCACCCGGCTGTCGTCGAGGATCAGCCCGCTGCTCTTGAGGTTGGCGCAGATCGGCGAGAACAGGGCCGGCGTGGTCGACAGGTAGAACAGGCGCGCGCCCCCGCCCAGCAGCTTGGCGCCCAGTGCGCTGAAGCTCGCTGCGTCACGCACATCGCAGCCGACGTAGTCGAGGCGTTGCAGGAAGTCTTGCCATTCGCTTGCGGCGTGCCCGTCGTGCAGGAAGGGCTCGGCCTTGTCGGCGACCAGGCGGCGGAATTCATCGCGCCCCAGGGCTTCGCGGGCGACGCCCAGGATGCGGCTGCCGGTGTCGAGCAGGGCGCTGCTGTGGAGGTGGAACAGCGCCGGGATCAGCTTGCGCATGACCAGGTCGCCAGTGCCGCCGAACAGGATGATGTCGGGGGCGGATCGGGTGTGCATTGTAGGTGTCTCCGCGAGGGGGTCGGCAAACCCAAGAGCATATTTGAAAGCGCTTGATTTGGCGCTACATACACTCCCTGATCCTCGCTGCTGGAGAGCATGACGTCGCTTCCTCCGGTGGGTCTTTTCCTTGCCCGGCAGGGTGATTCGCCGGGGACTTGAAATCCGTTTCGCCTGCCCATATTTCGCTGCGCGAGCGCGTCGATTGTCTGCGTTGGCTGGCGGGAACCCGCCCGCGCGGCGCCGGTCGAAACGCGCCGAAGCGCATTGCAGCCTGGGTGCGCTTCGACATTCCGTGACCGACGGGTCGGCGGCATGCGCGAACGACCCGTCGCTCACCCGACAAGACAAGTGAGGCGACGACAATGACTGCAATGATTCAGGTGCACAACCTGACGCGCCGCTATGGCGATCTGCTCGCGGTGGAGGACGTGTCCTTCCGCATCGGGCGCGGTGAGGTCGTGGGTCTGCTGGGCCACAACGGCGCCGGCAAGACCACGGTGATGAAGATGATCACGGGCTTCCTGGAGCCCACGGCCGGCGAGGTGCGCATCGACGGCCTGCTGCTCGGTCGCGACACGCGCCGCACGGTGCAGGCGCGCATCGGCTACCTGCCGGAGAACTGCCCGGTGTGGCCCGAGATGAACGTGATCGACTATCTCGATTACCAGGCGGCGCTGCATCAGGTGCCGCTGGCGCAGCGCGACGCCGCCATCGCCCGTGCCATTGCGCGGGCGCGTCTGGTGGAGAAGGCGCGTGCGCCGATCAGCACCTTGTCGCGCGGCTACCGGCAGCGCGTGGGAGTGGCGCAGGCGATCCTGCATCGGCCGGCCATCGTGATCCTGGATGAACCCACCAACGGCCTGGACCCGCAGCAGATCCGCGACATGCGGGGGCTGATCCGTGAGCTGGCCAGCGAGTCCACGGTGATCGTGTCCTCGCACATCCTGCAGGAGGTGCAGGCCGTGTGCGAGCGTGTGCTGATCATGAATCGAGGCCGGCTCGTGCTCGATTCCCGTCTCGATGCGCTGCAGGCCGGTGGCCGTCTGCTGCTCAGCGTGGCAGGCGATGCGCGCGCCGCATTGGCCGGCGTGGCGGGCGTGCGGGCGGTGAGCCTGCTGTCCGAGCGTGATGGCCTGAGTCAGTTCGCCGTCGAGGCCGACCCCGCGCTCGCGCCTGCGCTGGCCGCGGCAGTGCAGCGCGCGGGCCTGCCGCTGCATGGCCTGCAGACCGAGCGGCGCGACCTGGAAACCGTGTTCGCGGAAGTCACCGCGCACACGCCGGCTGCATCGGCCGCTGGTGGCGATGCCGACCGGCCAGATACGGAGGTGACCAAGCCCGCTGTGGCAGAGCAGGAGGTGGCCCATGCGTGAGACCCCGCATCAGGCCGTGACCGTCGCACGCAAGGAGCTGGGCGGCTTCTTCGCCTCGCCTGCCGCCTTCCTGTTCCTGGGCGCGTTCCTGCTGGTCACGCTGTTCGTCTTCTTCTGGTTCGAGACCTTCTTCGCCCGCAACATCGCGGACGTGCGCCCGCTGTTCAAGTGGCTGCCGCTGCTGCTGATCTTCCTGGTCGGTGCGATCACCATGCGCAGTTGGTCGGAGGAGCGTCGTGCCGGCACCCTGGAGAGCCTGCTCACCGCGCCGGTCAGCACGTTGGCGCTGGTGCTGGGCAAGTTCTTCGCCGGTCTCGCCCTGGTCGCCATCGCACTGGCGCTGACCGTGCCCCTGCCGATCACGGTCGCCTTCCTCGGCCCATTGGACTGGGGGCCGGTCATCGGGGGCTACATCGCCACCCTGTTCCTCGCCGCGGCCTATCTGGCCATCGGCCAGACCATGAGTGCCCGCACCGACAATGCGGTGGTCGCGCTGATCCTGAGCTGCGTGGTGTGTGGCGTGTTCTACCTGCTGGGCTCGGAGGCGGCCACCCGGCTGGTCGGGACGCGCGCGGCCGAATGGCTGTCGCTGATCGGCACCGGCTCGCGCTTCGAGTCGATCACGCGCGGCGTGCTGGACTTGCGCGACCTGTACTACTACGTCTCGCTGGTCGGTCTGTTCCTGAGTCTCAGCCTGTTCACGCTGGAGCGCATCCGCTGGGCCGGCAATCCGGGCAATGCACAGCATCGCGCCTATGGCTGGATCTTCGGGCTGGCCGCCGCCAACTTCCTCGCCGCCAACTTGTGGCTGGCGCCGGTTGGCTGGGCGCGCGCCGACATCACGTATGACCATCGCTATTCCCTGTCGCAAGCGACCCGCGATGCGCTGGGCCGGGCGCGCGAGCCGCTGGTGATCCGCGGCTATTTCTCGGCCCAGACCCATCCGCTGCTTGCCCCGCTGGTGCCGCAACTGCGCGACCTGCTGGAGGAATACGCGGTGGCCGGCGGCGGGCAGGTCAAGGTCGAGTTCGTCAATCCGCAGGAGGACAAGGCCAAGGAAGAGGAGGCCGCCGCCAAGTACGGCGTGCAGCCGGTGCCCTTCCAGGTGGCGAGCAAGTACCAGGCGAGCGTGGTGAGCAGCTACTTCGATCTGGTGGTGTCCTACGGCGACCAGTTCGAGCGCCTGGGCTTCCGTGATCTCATCGAGGTCAAGGGGCGTGGCGACACCGAGTTCGACGTGGCCCTGCGCGACCCCGAGTACGCCATCACGCGGGCGGTGCGCAAGGTGATCGCCGGCTACCAGTCGGGTGCTTCACCCTTTGCGGCGATCGGCGACACGGTCACCTTCAAGGGCTACCTGTCGCCTGATGAGCGCCTGCCACAGCCGCTGCAGAGCCTGCGCGCCGACCTCGATGCGGTGCTGGCGGAGTTGCGGCAGGAGTCGGGCGGCAAGCTCAAGACAGCCTTCGTCGATCCGGATGCCGAGGGCGGCCAGGTCGGGCGCGAGCTGACGCAGCGCCACGGCTTCCGGCCGCAGATCGCCAGCCTGACCGACCCGCGTCCCTTCTGGTTCTATCTCACCCTCGAAGGCAAGGGCGGCATGCAGCCGGTGGCCCTGCCCGCCGAGCCGGGGCGCGACAAGCTGCGCGCCGCCATCGTCGCCGGTCTGCAACGCATGGGCAGTGGTGCGCTCAAGACGGTGGCCGTGGTCGGCGCCGAGGGCGAGGGCTACGCCAACCTGCGCAAGGTGCTGGGCGAGAACCTGCGCCTCGTCGACACCGACCTGGCCAATGGCAAGGTGCCGGCCGAGGCCGACCTGCTGATGCTGCTCTCGCCCACCGCGCTTAAGGAGCGCCAGGTCTTCGCGGTGGACCAGTTCCTGATGCAGGGCGGCAGCGTGGTGATGCTCAGCTCGCCGTTCAACACCCAGGTCACCGATTCCATCGCGGCGCTGGAGCAGCGCTCCAACCTGGAGGACTGGCTCAAGCACTATGGCCTGTCGATGGATCAGAAGCTCGTCATGGACCCGCAGAACGCCGCCTTCCCGGTGCCCGTGATGCGCTATGTCGGTGGCATTCCGATCCGCGAGATGCGCATGCTGGCCTATCCGCCCTTCGTCGACGTGCGCGCGGGTGAGGGCTTGTCGGCCGATTCGCCGATCACCGCCAACCTGCAGCAGCTCACCTTCGCCTGGCCTTCGCCGATCCGCGTCGAGCAGGACAAGCAGACCGGCCGCAGGCTCACCATCCTGGCGCGCAGCAGCGAGCAGGCCTGGCTGGCTGACGGCCGGGCGGTGATGCCGGACTTCGAGCGTCATCCGCGGAGTGGCTTCGCGCCCGGCGACAAGCCGGAATCGGCCACCCTGGCGGTGGCGCTGGAGGGGAGTTTCGAGTCCTTCTTCAAGGGCAGGAATGCGCCGGCCGCCGACGCCAGCGCACCGGCTGCCCAGGCGGGGACGGGCGACACCGGCGTGATCGAGCGCTCGCCCGAGAATGCGCGGCTGGTGCTGATCGGCGCCAACAACTTCGCCAGCGACATGACCCTGGGCATCCTGTCCAGCGGCATGGGCACGTTCTATGGCGCGCCGCTGTCCTTCCTACAGAACGTGGTCGACTGGTCGCTGGAAGACCCCTCGCTGCTCGCGCTGCGCGGCCGCACCCAGTTCGCACGCACACTGGAACCGCTGGAGGCCGAGCAGCAGCAGTTCTGGGAGGGGCTCAACTACATGCTGGCGCTGGGCGGGCTGGCCCTGGTCTGGCTGGCGCGTCGCGGCCTGCGCGTGGCGCGCGAGAAACGCTATGAACTGATCCTCAAGGAGGCACACGCATGAACCGTCGCATCATCTTCGTCCTCGCCGTGCTGCTCGGGGCCCAGGTGCTGCTGGGCGCGGCCCTGCACTTCTGGCCGCAGGGCGGAGGAGGGGGCGCACGCCCCGAGTTGCCTGTCGCTGACGCCGGGCTGGACCGTATCGAGATCGCCACCGCAGACAGCACGCTCAAGCTCGTCCGCCAGGACGGTCAATGGCGCCTGCCGGACTACTTCGGCATGCCTGCTTCGGCCGATGGCGTGAAGCTGCTGCTGGAGCGTCTGGGCAAGCTGGAGGGCGGCACGCCGGTCGCCACCAGCCAGGAGGCGCGGCAGCGCTTCAAGGTCGAAGACGGGCGCTTCGAGCGGCGGGTGCGTCTCTACCGCGGCGATACCGTGCTGGCCACCGTCTACATCGGGACCCCGGGCAGCCGTAACCGCAGCCATCTGCGCGTGGAGGGACAGGACGCCATCTTCGAGGAGGCCTTCGCCTCCTATGACTTGCGGGCCGACGCCGTGGGCTGGGTGGACAAGGGCTTACTGAAGCTGACGCGGGACGACATCGCGAGCATCCAGAGCGGCGGGCTCACCCTCAAGGCGCAGCCGCCGGCCCCCGCAACCGAGGCCTCCGCTCCGGCCCAGGCGGCGACCTGGCAGGCCGAGGGGCTGGCACCAGGCCAGTCCCTCAAGCCGGCGGGGGCGGATCGCCTGGCCGAGCAGCTCGTCAATCTCTCCTTCGATGCTGTGCTGGGCAGCGAGGCGCAGCCCGACTTCAACCTGAGCGCCCCGGTGTTGAGCCTCAGCGTGGCGCGCAAGTCGGGCGCGGCGCGGGAGTACCGCCTGAGCAAGCTCGTCAAGGAAGACGCCTACGCGTTGCAGGTGTCGGATCGCAAGGAGGTCTTCAAGCTCCTGCCCTACCAGGCCCAGCCGCTGATCGACGCGGCGCGGCCGGAGCAACTGCACGGCTGATCGGTCGCGCAGGCGGCGTCCGGCACTTCCCCTCTTGCCGGACGCCGCAAATTTTTCTAGTTTTCCGTTTCGATGCCCTGCTTTTCCGAGGTCTCGATGAGCATCTTCGACACGGTCGCCACCCAGATCCGCCACATGGGCCTGCCCTTGTTCGCGGTGAGCCTCAGCGCCATCCCCTGCGCCGACACACCCCTGCTGCTGATGCTGCACTGGCATGGCTTCCGCCCCGCCGGACCACGCCGTGCATCCGGCCCGCCGCGCGAACCGGTGCCGGTGCCCGCCTCGGCCCTGCAACTGGCCGAGCGCTGGCACGACCTGGCCACGGTCGAGCGCGCGGTGCTCGATGCCGCATGGCAACTCGGCGCCTGGAACCTGGAGCGCGACGAGAAGCGTGCCTGCAACACCATAGGCGCCAGCCAGCGCGAGGCACTGGAATGCCGCCAGGCCTTCGGTGATTTTCCGCCGCTGCATGACGCCGAAGCCTTGATCGAGGAGGCGCCTGACCGCCGCGACCTGATGCACCTTGCGGCCGAGCGCGGCTATGTGTGCTGGCAGTTCCGCCCGGTCTCGGGCGGTGTGTGGGAGGCGCGCGAGGGCGACGACACGCTGGACGGAGAGGGGCGCCGCGCGCCTCCCTGCCCGGTGGTGCCGCTCGCTTGCAAGGGCGGCAAGGCGACACGCACGGTGTATCGGTTGGGGCGGGTCAATCGACTGATCTACTAGGCCGACGCGCGGGCGGCCCGGCCGATGGCGGCAATCGCCGCCGACTGCGCGGCGCGGTCGCTGCGCGCGGCGGTCAGGAAGACGCACAGCACGATCGGCTCGCCCGTAGGCGTCCAGTAGATGCCTACGTCATTGGCGGTGCCGTTGTCTCCGGTGCCGGTCTTGTCGGCCAGCTTCCAGCCCTCGTTCAGCCCGGCGCGCAGGCGCGCGCCACTGGTGCGGGTGGCGAGCATCCAGTCCTTCAACTGCTGACGCGAGGCGGAGCTGAGTCCGTCGCCCAGCAACAGGCGACGCAGGTTCGCCCCCATCGCCCGTGGCGTGCTGGTGTCGCGTGGGTCGCCCGGGCGGGCCTCGTTGAGCATCGGCTCCGGGCGGTCGAGGCGGGTCACCTGGTCGCCCTGGGCGCGCAGGAAGGCATTGAACGCGGGCAGCCCGCCCAGTGCATCGAGCAGCAGGTTGGCTGCGGTGTTGTCACTGTCGGCCACGGCGCCTTCGCACAACTGGGCGAGGCTCATGCCGGGGCCGTCGGCATGGGCTTCGGTTGCCGGGGAGTAGTCCAGCAAGTCCTGGCGGCTGAAGCGCAGCTTGCGCTCCAGGCTGTCCTGCCCGGCCTCCACCCGGCGCAGCACGGCGGCGGCCAGCAGCCATTTGAAGACACTGCACATGGGAAAGCGTTCTTCCCCGCGGTTAAGGAATTCTTGCTCATGTGTCGCACCTGCGCGCCCGTCATGCAGATAGACGCCGAGGCGCCCCCCGCTTTCGCGCTCCAGCTCGCGGCAGATGGCGTGCAGCCGGTGCGGCTGCGCGGCGTGTGCCAGGATTGGCCCAAGTGCCAGGCTGAGGCTGTTGATGATCAGGAAGTGGCGGCGGTTCATGGAAGTGGCTCCGTCAGGCTGGGACGGCGGCATCCTAAGGCGGCGTGAGGCCGGGTTTCAAACGATGATTTCGAGCGTTTGCCATAAGAAAATCTATTTCTTGTGGCGGATAATGCGCACATGAACATTCCCCTCAACGCCTTGCGCGCCTTCGAGGCCTCGGCACGCCATCTGAGCTTCACCCTGGCGGCGCAGGAACTCAAGGTGACGCAGGCCGCGGTGAGCCAGCAGGTCAAGAACCTGGAGGCGCGACTGGGCATGAAGCTGTTCCGGCGCCTGCCGCGCGGGCTGGTGCTGACCGATGAGGGGCAGGCCTTGCTGCCGGCCCTGAGCGATGCGTTCGGGCGCCTCGCCTCGGTGGTGCAGCAGTTCGAGGGCGGGCGCGTGCGTGAGGTGCTCAATCTGGCTGTGGTCGGCACCTTTGCCGTCGGCTGGCTGATGCCGCGCCTGGCGGCGTTCCGCCAGGCCCATCCCTTCATCGACCTGCGCGTCTTCACCCACAACAATCGCGTCGATCTCACGGCGGAAGGGCTGGATTTCGCCATCCGCTTCGGCGATGGCGCATGGCGTGGCATGGGGGCGGAGAAACTGGTGGCGGCGGACATGGCACCGCTGTGCGCGCCACGTCTGGCGGCAGCCCTGGCTACGCCTGCCGACCTGCTCGGCTGCGAACTGCTGCGTTCCTATCGCGCAGACGAGTGGGCGCGCTGGTTTGCGTCGGCCGGGCTGCCCGATCCCTTGATCCATGGCCCGGTGTTCGACTCCTCGCTGGCCATGGCCGAGGTGGCGATGCAGGGCCTGGGCGTGGCCTTGCTGCCGGTCTCGATGTTCGAGCGCCCCTTGCGCGAAGGGCTGCTGGTGCAGCCCTTTGCCATCACTGTGTCGACCGGTCAGTACTGGCTGACCTGGCTGAAGTCCCGTCCGCATACGCGCGCGATGCGTGACCTGCACGACTGGTTGCTGACGCAGGCCCGCGTGGCCTGAATTCCGCTTTTGCGCAGGTGCGGCGGGCTGCTTGCGTGAGGGCTTCCGGGAGGCCGCTGGTGCCCTCTTGAAATCCACCAGACCCGTCCCTATCTCGTCCTCCGTCAGTCAGCAGGACTGACGAGACCGTGCAGCCTGCGGCCTCGCAGGCACGGTCTCCATCCGTTTCCGTTCATCTGAATCGCACAGGAGATCGATATGCATATTCGTCCTCTGCACGACCGGATCATCGTCAAGCGGGTCGAGAAGGCACGCCAGACCGCATCCGGAATCTTCATCCCCGATACGGCCTCCGAGAAGCCCGAACAGGGCGAGGTGCTCGCCGTTGGGCCGGGCAAGCGCCTCAACGATGGCAGCCTGGCGGCGCCCCAGCTCAAGGTGGGCGACATGGTGCTGTTCGGCAAGTACGGCGGCCAGACCGTCAAGCTCGACGACCAGGAGTACCTGGTGCTGCGCGAGGATGACGTGCTGGGCGTCATCGAAGGCGCGAGCGACGCCCGCCTCAAGGCCGCGTAATCCCCTCCCCATTGAACCCGAAGTACAGGAGTCAGAAACATGGCTGCCAAGGAAGTACGCTTTCACGACAACGCCCGTGAACGCATCGTCACCGGCGTGAACATCCTCGCCAACGCGGTGAAGGTCACCCTCGGCCCGAAGGGGCGCAACGTGGTGCTCGCCCGCAGCTTCGGCGCCCCCCACATCACCAAGGACGGGGTGTCGGTCGCCAAGGAGATCGAGCTGAAGGACAAGTTCGAGAACATGGGCGCGCAGATGGTCAAGGAGGTCGCCTCCAAGACCGCCGACGTGGCCGGTGACGGCACCACCACCGCTACCGTGCTGGCCCAGGCCATCGTGCAGGAAGGCATGAAGTACGTGGCTGCCGGCATGAATCCGATGGACCTGAAGCGCGGCATCGACAAGGCGGTGAGCGCGGTGGTCAAGGAGCTGCAGGCGCTCTCCAAGCCGATCAAGAACAGCAAGGAGACCGCGCAGGTCGCCGCGTTGTCGGCCAACTCCGACGAATCCATCGGCAAGATCATCGCGGATGCGATGGACAAGGTCGGCAAGGAAGGCGTGATCACCGTCGAGGACGGCAAGAGCCTGGACAACGAGCTGGAAGTCGTCGAGGGCATGCAGTTCGACCGCGGTTACGTCAGCCCCTATTTCATCAACAACCCCGACAAGCAGACGGCCGTGCTGGACGATCCGCTGATCCTCATCCATGACAAGAAGATCAGCAACATCCGCGATCTGTTGCCGGTGCTGGAAAGCGTTGCCAAGGCCGGCAAGCCCTTGCTGATCATCGCCGAAGACATTGAGGGCGAGGCGCTGGCGACGCTGGTGGTCAACAGCATGCGCGGCATCCTCAAGGTGGCCGCCGTCAAGGCACCGGGCTTTGGCGATCGACGCAAGGCCATGCTGGAAGACATCGCCATCCTTACCGGTGGCACCGTCATCTCGGAAGAGACCGGCAAGCAACTGGAGAAGGCCACGCTGGAAGACCTGGGCCGCGCCAAGCGCGTCGAGATCGAGAAGGAGAACACCACGATCATCGACGGCGCCGGCGAGAAGGCCAAGATCGATGCACGCGTGAAGAACATCCGTGCGCAGGTCGAGACCAGCACCAGCGACTACGACCGCGAGAAGCTGCAGGAGCGCGTCGCCAAGCTGGCCGGCGGGGTGGCCGTGATCAAAGTGGGTGCCGCCACCGAGGTCGAGATGAAGGAGAAGAAGGACCGCGTCGACGACGCCCTGCATGCCACGCGTGCGGCGGTGGAAGAGGGCATCGTGCCTGGCGGCGGCGTGGCCCTGCTGCGTGCGCGTGCCTCCATCGGCTCGCTCAAGGGCGACAACCCGGACCAGGACGCCGGCATCAAGATCGTGCTGCGCGCGCTGGAAGAGCCGCTGCGTGCCATCGCGGCGAACGCCGGCGACGAACCCTCGGTGGTCGTCAGCAAGGTGCTCGAAGGCAAGGGCAACCACGGCTACAACGCCGCGACCGGCCAGTACGGCGATCTGGTCGAGATGGGCGTGATCGACCCGACCAAGGTGACGCGCTTCGCGCTGCAGAACGCCGCCTCGGTAGCCAGCCTGATCCTCACCACCGACGCCACCGTGGCCGAAGCGCCGCAGGAGACCAAGGCCGCAGCCCCCGCGCATGCGGACATGGACTACTGATCAAGCGCTGCACGCGTTCAGGCAAAAAAGAAGCCGGCTGATGCCGGCTTCTTTTTTTGCGCAGGCCCAGGCTTCAGCCGTGCAGCTTCGCCAGTTGCTTGGCGATCACGTCATGCGACAGCCACAGCACCGGGCCGGACGGGTTGCCGGCCTCGTTGAACATCAGCGGGCCGGTGGCCTCGATCACCAGGGCGGACAGGTGATCGGTGATCAGTGCCTTGTGATCCTTGTGCTGGCTGGTGACCGACTCCGAGGTGCCGATCATGCGGTCGGCCAGCTCGGTGGTGTTGTCCATGGGCCAGGCCGCGAAATCGCGGAAGCGCACCATCACCGGATCCTGGTTGTAGGTGTCCAGTTGTTCGAGGATGGCGGCCAGCGAGCTGCCCTCCTGCAGCAAGGCCTGGCAGGCGGCCCACTGCGCCTCGCCCCAGGCACCGCAGCCTTCGCGCTTCAATGCATTCAGCAGCGGCACCAGCGACAGCTCCACGCCGACGAAGATGTCGGAGGAGTTGGTACGGATCTCGGGGCAGTTGAACACCGTCGCCTTGACCCCCTTGGCCCAGGCGGCCGTGGCGATGTCTTCCAGGCGCTTCTTGGCGTAGCCCTGGGTGTAATTGGTGTAGGTCTGCCAGTGGTACTCGCCACCGATCAGGATCTCGGTGCCGTGGTAGCCGTAGGCGGTGTAGCGCACCTGTCCGCCGGCCGCTTCGACGCGCGAGCGGATCGCCGTCGAGCCCTCGATCAGGTAGCCGAAGGTGTTGGCCGTGACCTCGTCGAAGTTCATCAGGTTGAGCTTGCCGAGGTCCGAATCCAGCAGTGCGCGCGAGGACATGAAGCGCTCGCCACGGCCCTTGTAGATGCGGTTCGCGATAGCCAGGAAGACCTTGGCCTTGACCAGGCCGCCGGCCATGGTGTGGGCGAAGAACACATTGGCGCCAGCCGGGATCAGCGCGTCGAGCTGGCCCATGGCCTCGGCGACGGCGGACTTGAAGCGCGCCACGCCCAGCTCGCGGCAGACGTTCACATGCGCCCAGTCCAGCTTGTCTTCCTGCCAGGTCTTCAGGCCCATCTCGTTGACCAGCGCGGTCACGGTGGGCGTGCCGGCCGGCGCGTCCATGTCGAAGCCCGCCATCATCGGCACGTTGATGATCTTGCCGCCCAGGTTGGCTTCGGCAGCGGCCAGCTCCTCGTCATTCAGCTTGCGCAGCGTGCCATCGGCCTCGCGGCGGCCCACGGTCATGCCCACGATCTGCATGCCGGCGGCGCGTGCTTCATTGACCAGGCCATTGGCGTAGCCACGGCCGAACAGCTCGCCGAACAGGACGAACACGTCGCCCTGGCGGAACACGGTCTGTTCGCTGAGGTTTCTCAGGGGAGTCAGTTCACTCACGATGTGATCCTTGCTTGATTCCGAACTCGGTGGGCGCGAATGCTAGCCCGAATAGAGGTTTACCGCGAGTGGCGCCGCTCCACGGCGCCACTTCGGTGTTCCGGAATTGACCAGGATCGTATTGATGCAGCGTTGTGGTCTTGCGCCCGAAAACCTTGCTTTTTATCTGGCGCAAGATGATATGCAGAGGCGCTGCTGCGCCTGGGATCAAGCGTGTTGTCGCTGCCGCAGCGCGCTCAGGTCCGCTGTGCCCTTGAGTGCCCAGCGAGCGAGCAGGGCGCCGCCCAGCAACAGGATCATGCCCATCCCCCAGGCGATCCAGATCAGCGGGCCGATCCAGGCGTCGAGGGCGCCCAGTGCCGGCAGGCCGTCGTGCAGCCAGCCGGCCAGAGCCAACATGCTGTTCTGCAGGGCGACCACGGCGTCTACGCCGATCCAGGGGGTGAGCCATTGTGCTGCGGGGGATTCGGCCGCGCGGGCCGCCAGATCACCCAGTGAGCTGCTCGCCACCGCCTGTAGCGCCCATTCACTGAGCGCGTGTGCAGCGAGTGTCAGCAGCGTCCACAGCGTGGACAGGAGGGCAAAACCGATCCAGATGAGGCGTTGCATGATGCGATCTCCAGGGGACAGTGCAGGCTTTGACTCACTGTCTCGCCGGGTGTTCCGCGCTGTTTGTGTGAAGCGAGAATGGGCAATCGGTGCGGGCGTCTTCGCCGCGCGGGGGCTCCGCGGCTAGCCAATTAGTAAGGTGCAGGTATGACTCTGGGGCGCCTGTACATGCCGAGACTGATCCGGAAAAGGTTGTTCTGATCCGCGGATACTGTGTGAGTTTCTATGACGGGATCCCATCCAGCAGCACACAGTGCTTTACCGTGAGGATCGGGAACAGCGGACATCTGGATTGTCCCGGGTTTAACAAAGAAGGCGGCGCTTTCCTCTGGATCAAACCGTGCGACGAACTGGCCCGCAAGAGCAAGCCCGACATAACAACCGCTGCCAAGCAAACCCGCATCCCGGGTGACTGTGACCTTGATCAGACCATCGCCGGGCGCATCCAGTGCAAAGATGCGTTCCTTGGGAACGGGTTTGGCAGCGGTGCTCGATATCGGTGAGGTGGTGCACCCAGTTGTTATTCCCAGAAGCAGGGCGATGACAGCAGCCGCGTTTCTCTTCATGACGCCTCCGTGAGTGGGCGGGTGTTAGGTATTCCTGTGCTCTGACGCGTGTAGCTTTCCATGGCAGGAGTGCGCATATTCATCCGCTTATCCTTGCGCTAACTGTCCGCTTGCTTGCCCACTGGCGCAGGGCCTGAGCCTGCTCGGCCATCAGCACGGAGAGTGGCCGGGTGCGGCCGATCCCGGTCAGCAGCAGAGTGTCAGGTAAACCCCATGGATTGTTGAACGATACCGTTCGGCACAGCGCACTTCGTAAATTGCGTACCTTCTACCATGTGGTGCAAGACAAACCGCCGGATATCGTTTGCGAACAGTCTGTAGTTGTCGACCGATTTAGGGAGCGAGCACTGTTTGCTGCTTCATTGGCAGCACGCTGTGCTCGTTGGGCGCGTGTGTATCCCATCTGAGTGAGAGCTTGGCAGTCTACTACTGACACCTCTTTAGCTTCCATGCGTTTTGCCGCCTCTTTAGATGCTAAGAGATATGTTTCGGCATCACTTTTGTACTGGGAAACTCCGATCTGCTGGCATATATCTACGGCGCTCATTGCGGCGATTTCCTGAGCGGTCGGGGGCGCAAATGCTGCGCACCCGAAAATACCGAATGTAGCGGTGCAACTGGTGATTAGCGTGGTTTGGCGAATGGATACGATGAATGTCATATGATTTTCCTTTCGATACTAATGCTTTAAGAATTCTAGCGACTCCTTAGAGAAATCGTGCTTTTAGATTTGGCATGTGTGACAAGGAAGGGCTGTGTCTTCTCTATCTGAGATCGCAAGTAATAAATTGGCTTACTCCTCACGCCATCACAGCCCGCTCGCCAGCCCACTGCCGTAGGGCCTGCACCTGCTCGGCCATCAGCACGGAGAGTGGCCGGGTGCGGCCGATCTCGGTGAGCAGCAGGGTGTCGTCCAGCGCTTGCTTCTTGGCGTGCGCTTCGAAGCTGGCGGCGATGACGGCCTGTTCGATCTCGGCGCCGGTGAAGCCCTGGCTGGCGCTGGCCAGACGGGCGAGGTCGAAGGCCAGGGGATTCTGCTGGCGGCGACTGAGGTGGATGCGGAAGATGTCTTGTCGCGTGGCCTCGTCGGGCAGGTCGACGAAGAAGATCTCGTCGAAGCGGCCCTTGCGCAGCAGTTCGGCGGGGAGCGCCCGCACGTCGTTGGCGGTGGCGGCGATGAAGACGCGGCTGGCACGCTCGGCCATCCAGGTGAGCAGGGTGCCCAGCACGCGGCGACCGACCCCGCCGTCGGATTCGGCCGAGCCCTGGGCCATGGCCTTCTCGATCTCGTCGATCCACAGCACACAGGGTGATAGCGCTTCGGCGGCGGCGAGCGCGGCACGCAGGTTGCGCTCGGTCTCGCCGTGGTACTTGTCGTAGAGGCTGCCGACGTCCAGCCGGGCCAGTGGCACTTTCCAGCTTGCCGCGATGGTGCGTGCGGCGAGCGATTTGCCGCCGCCCTGCACGCCCAGCAGCAGCACGCCACGCGGCGTCGGCAGGCCGTCGGCCTCGCCAGCGAAGGAGGCGGCGCGCAACTGCAGCCAGTGTTTCAGGTTGGGCATGCCGCCGACATGCGCCATGTCGCCTTCGACGTACTCGATCGCCAGCGCGCTCTGCGCTTGCATGCTGCGCTTGGCATCCATGACGCGGCGCAGGTCGCGCTCGGTGATCATCGCGTCGTCGCGGATCGACAGACGCAGCAGGCGCCGCACGTCTTCTTCGCACAGCCCGGCGAGCTGCTGCACCAGGCGATTCGCGATGGCCTGCTCGCCGCCGACCTTGCGCCCCTCGCGCGAGGTGGCGAAGAGTTCCAGTTCCTCCTGGAAGATTTTCTTGATGCGTGCGACATCCGGCAGCGCGAGTTCATGGAACAGGGCATGGCGTGCGATCTCGGAGGGCAGCTCCAGGCGCGGACCGATCAGCACCAGGGTGCGCGCACGGTCGTGGTGGGCAAAGGCCACCTCGCGCAGCAGGCGCTGCACCGCAGCCTGCTCCAGGAAGGGGTGCGGGTCGAACAGCAGGTACAAACCGGGCGGTCCTTCCTTGTCGATGAAGTGCAGGGCCTCCTGCAGCTCGATCGTGTCCTCGACTTCGCGCCTGCGCGATTCAGCCTGGGGCACATGCTGCGGCTTCCAGCCCTCGACTGTCTGGAAGCTGTCGCTGGCGCGGGCGCCGCTGTAGCGGAAGTTCTGCTGGATCAGCCCGTCGGCCACGCTCCAGGTGTAGAGCGGCAGATCGCCCTCCTGCGCGAGCTTCTCCAGCAAGGCAGCGGCGCGCGGCTCTTCATGTGTTTCGATGCAGATCAGCGGGAAGCGCGCCTGCAGCGCGCTGCGCAGCGCGTCGAGATCGGGGATGGTGGGCGTGGCGGTCATGGCCGGGCGGGCTCCGATGAAGGTGTCGGCGCAGTCTGCTATGGCCTGCCCGGGGCTGGCAAGCCGACGTGGTGACAGTGGCAGACCCTAGACCAGCAGCGACAGCGTGAGCCCCAGACCGCACAGATAGGTGCCCAGCGCGCCGGCGAAGCGCAGCGGGTTGGGGCGCTTGAGCCCACGCAGCAAAGCCAGGCCCGCCACCAGCAACACCCGGCTCGCGGTGGCGCCGATCATCAGCGCGAGCTGCCAGGTCGTGGGCGCCTGCTGGCCGATCAGGATGAACAGGAGGGCAAGGAAGGGGGCGAATTCCACCGTATTGCCATGGGCGCGCACCAGGCAGGTCAGCGGGTGGTCTGGGGCCTCCGGGCTGCCGCAGCTCACGCGGTAGCGGAAGCGGGCAATCGAGACGCCCAGGCCGAGGCCGAAGACCAGCAGGCCAAGAATGACGGTGCAGTAAAGGGCAACAGGGTGCATGGTGTGGGGCTCCGGTCGGAGGAGGAGACGTAGGCTACTCCAAGGATTCTGCTTGGCGGGAGTCGGGAAGCACAGGCGGGTGGTCGTGTTTTTAGACCACAGGGCGCGTGCCGGTATCGCTGCGTGCCGGCAGGATGCGTTGTCCCCGCGTGTGGGAGATGACAAATGGTGGGCCGGGGAACGAGAGAGGCCGGCGTCTCAGCCGCGCCATCATTTGCCGTGAGGGCGGTGGTGCGGCGGTTTCCAGCCTGCAGAAAGGTGTCGCGCTGGCGGGGCTGCCGACGCCATGGATCTTGGTGCCGCAGTGAGATAGCGGTCTCGTTCGTGGCGGCCCCGCCGTGCCAGGCCTGCGATTACTTGGCAAAGATCAGGCTTAGGGCGTCGTCTCCCGTGGCATGGCGCACCTGTGCGTTGTCGAAGGCGGCGAAGCCGAAGTCATAGCGTCCCGCCAGATTCTCGAACTGCACATCGAAACGGCTGCCGGTGACGAGTTTGCGGCTGATCACCGAAGTCGACATGCCGTTGCTCCAGCTGTAGTTGACGCGGATGTCCCCGCGGTCCGAGACCAGTGGGAAGATCCGGTACGACGCCACCTCGTCGCCGGCCTTGAAGCGGCTGTCGTCAAAAGCCACTTCATCTCCTGCCTTGATGTAGTAAGTGCCGCCCGCATTCGCTGGCTTGCCGTCGCGGTTCATGAACTTCGGTTTGCCGTTCTCGAGCGGGAAGTTCGCATATTCCGGCGTACCGGGATCGCTCTTGCGCCCCGCGCTCGGGCTGCTCTTTGCGTCGTAACGGGTGTGATCGGTGTACTGATCGTCAACGAAACCCAAAGGCGCGGTACGGCCTCCCTTCATGTGCCACATGTCCGCCACTTCGCCTTCGTTGCGCGTGTACTTGTTGCCGAATGGCTTGCCCTGGCCTTCATGACACATGACTGTGCAGCCGCTGCGCTCGAAGCCCTTCACCGAGTTGTTGATGGGCCAGAGCATGGCCCACTTGTCTTCGTAGTAGATGTTCTCATCGCCGCCCTTGTCGGCCGGATCGGTGAGCTTCTTCCACGAGCCGTCGGCCTGCTTTTGGTACGGTCCGCGGCGCCTGGAGTCGGTCGGGTCCTTGTACTGAACCAGCATGTACAGGGTGTCGCCATAGTAGGCGGCCTTCAGCGTGGCCGTGGTCTCGCCCGTGCCACCGAAGTTCGCGCCACCGTTGAGCGGGACCGAGAGTGGTCGGGCCTGGTTCCACACCGGATCAGCCGCGCCGGCCTTCAGGTCGGGGGCTACGCTGGCCTTGATGGCAACCAGGGTATTGGGCTGCACGGGGTCGGGTGCGGTTGAGCAGGCCGCCAGAGTTGCAGCGGTGATGGTCAGCAGTTGTGCGTTCAGTTTTACCGACATGTTCGTCTCCCAGTGGAACTCCGCTTACCGGCAAATGCGCTGTAAATATAGGTAAGGGCTGGCTGGCTGCCCGGCAGGTGTGCCTCGGACGGGAACATGAGTTCCGGGTTTCTGACTTGGCGCAAGAAATGGCAAGCCGGCCCCGTCCTGCGGGTGGCTCGCATGCGGGATTACCTCGATGCGTCGCCGCGAATGGGCGTCACTGCGCCGCACGCTCCCTGAGGCGGCGCCACAGCGTGGTGCGGCTGATGCCCAGTGCTTCGGCGGCGCGCTGCATGTTGCCGTCGGCCTCTTTCAAGGCGGTTTCCATGCGGCTGCGTTCGGCCTGGTGCACGGTGTCGCGCAGCTTGCTGGCGGAGGCCGGGCGTGCCGCTTGGGTGCCGAGCTCCGGGAACAGCAACTCGACCAGGGCAGCGTCTTCGCTGTCAGCCGCGCCCACCGCCATCAGGCGCTCGACCATGTTCTCCAGCTCGCGCACATTGCCGGGCCAGGAGTAATGCCGCGCGGCGGCAAGGAATCGCGTGAGCAGCACGGGTGGGGGCGGTGGCAGGCCGCTCTTGTGACTGCGCCGCGCGACGATGGCCTCGATCAGGCCGGGCAGGTCCGCGCTGCGTTCGCGCAGCGCGGGCACCGACAGGCGCAGGCCGTTGAGGCGGTAGTAGAGGTCCTGGCGGAAGCTGCCTGCGGCGACACAGGCCTGCAGGTCGCGGTGGGTGGCGGCGATGATGCGCACGTCGATGGGGGTCGGCTCGCGGCCGCCGACGCGCAGCACTTCGCGTTCCTGCAGCACGCGCAGCAGCCTGACCTGCAATGTCGATGGCATGTCGCCGACTTCGTCGAGGAATACCGTGCCGCGATGCGCCGTCTCCAGCAGGCCGGCCTTGCCGCCCTTGATGGCGCCGGTGAAGGCGCCTTCCTCGTAACCGAAGAGTTCGGACTCCAGCAGGTTCTCCGGCATGGCGGCGCAGTTGATGGCGACGAAGGCCTCGCGATTGCGCGGGCTGGCGCTGTGAATGCCCTGCGCGATGAGTTCCTTGCCGGTGCCGGATTCGCCGAAGATCAGCAATGAGAGGTCGATGGCGGCGAAGCGCAGCGCCAGGGTGCGCAGCGCCTGCATGGCGGCGGAGCCGCCGACCAGGTCGTCCAGCGTGTGGCGCGCGCGCGGGCTGTGGCTGCTGCGCGCGGCATGCATGCGCAGATCGCGCCCGGCGCGCTCGACGGCGCTGGCATCCTGCACCGTGAGAACGGCCATGCCGCGCATATCGCCGTCGTCGATGGGGGCGATGTTGGCGATCAGGCGGCGGGGGCCGACGAAGAACACCTTGCCGGTCATCGCGCCGCCGCCGGGCGCGAACACCGGCGCCAGGTCCAGCTCGGGCAGCAGGCTTGCCAGCGGCTGGCCTTGCAGGCTGGCAGCGGGGCTCTCCAGCAGCTCGCCCATGGCGGGGTTGGCGAACCACACCTGGCCATTGCGCTCGACCGCCAGCACGCCTTCGCGCAGCTTGCCCAGCACGGCGGCGAGTTGTTGCCGGCGGGTGCGTTCCACCGCACGCACGCGAGCCACCTCGATGGCTTCGTCCAGCGCGCGGCGGGCGGACTCCGGCGAGTACAGGAACACCGCCTCCATGCCGCAACGCTCGGCCGTCTCGACCACAAGGCTGGGGCCGATCACCACTTCCACGCCACGCGCATGCAGGTCGACGACCTGCTCCTCCACATCGTGTTCGTTGGTATAGCGGCGCAGTTGAAGTTCGATCGTGAGCAGTTCCGACAGCTCGCTCAGCTCCGCACTGACGGCCTCGTAGGTGATCAAGCCAATGCGTGAGCCCAGGCGTGCGGCCTGCACCAGCGCGCCCATGATGTCGAAGCCGCTGGTGCCCAGCAGCACCACGGGGTAGTCGAGCTGGCGGCGCAGCAGTGCGCCGTTGGCGCCAGCGCTGATGAAGACGTCCACGTCGCCGCGCTCGATCAATGCCTGCGCCTGGGCCACCGCGTCGCCGAAGCGGCGGTTCTCGACCACCAGCTCGATGCGTGCGGCGTAATCGGCCGCCACCGACTCCACCAGCCGCGACAGGCGGGAGAAGCTCAGCACGCAGATGCGGGGTTTGCGCGCTACCGAGGTGGTGTGGGTGGATGCATTCATGTTTCAGGATTGAAACAAGTGTTGCTGACATGAAACTTGCGCCGCGACGCGAGTGCAGGACGCGAGCGCCTGGCGAGGACTGTGCGGGAGGGCTGAACAGCCTTTGACAGCGCGGGATTCCGGCGAGTGGGCCGAGGCGGGGTCGGGGCCAGGGCTAGGTCTTACCCTGAGTACAGGAATGGGTGGCACATGGCTTGCGCTTGCAGTGCATCGGCCGAATGCAGCCTGGCCGACGCCCCTGACCCCACGCTGCGTCCCTTCTAAGAAAGGGCAAGCGCGACAGACGAGGATGTGCCATGACCACTCCCAGCCCCGGCCAGAAGTTCAGAGAAGCGCTGGCCGCAGAGAAGCCCCTGCAGGTGCCCGGTGCGATCAACGCTAACCATGCCCTGCTCGCACGTAACGCCGGCTACAAGGCGATCTATCTGTCCGGTGGCGGGGTCGCGGCAGGCTCGCTGGGCCTGCCCGACCTCGGCATCACCGGGCTGGAGGACGTGCTGATCGACGTGCGCCGCATCACCGATGTGTGCGAGCTGCCGCTGCTGGTCGATGTGGACACCGGCTTTGGTGCCTCGGCCTTCAATGTGGCGCGCACCACCAGGTCGCTGATCAAGGCCGGCGCCGCGGCGATGCATATCGAGGACCAGGTCGGCGCCAAGCGCTGCGGGCATCGCCCCAACAAGGAGATCGTCAGCAAGCAGGAGATGGTCGACCGCATCAAGGCGGCCGTCGATGCGCGCACCGATCCGGGCTTCTTCATCATGGCGCGCACCGATGCGCTGGCCGTGGAGGGCATGGAGGCCGCCATCGAGCGTGCCGTGGCCTGCGTCGAGGCCGGTGCCGACGGCATCTTTCCCGAAGCCATGACCGAGCTGTCGCAATACGCGCGCTTCGTCGATGCGGTGAAGGTGCCGGTGCTGGCCAACATCACCGAGTTCGGTGCCACGCCGCTGTACACCCGCGAAGAGCTGGGCAGCGTGGGCGTGGCCATCGCGCTGTATCCCTTGTCAGCCTTCCGCGCCATGAACAAGGCCGCGCAGAACGTCTACCAGACGCTGCGCCGCGAGGGCACGCAGAAGAACGTGGTCGACAGCATGCAGACACGCAAGGAGCTGTACGACGCCATCGGCTACTGGGACTACGAGGCGCGGCTCGACGCGCTGTTCCAGCAGGGCAAGGCATGAACACCCACGACGCCGTCATCCCCGCGAAAGCGGGGATCCACTGCATCGACCCGAGTGGCATCGAGGCACAGTGGATTCCCGTTTTGCGAGCTTTCGGCATTCGCCGAAATGCCTGCTTACCCCACTACGCGGGAATGACGGGGCCTTTACCGCGAGTGTCACCGCAACGAGTCAGTTCCGCGTAATTCCGCCGGCGTAAAACAGAACGACGGCATCCCCGACCCAGATTCCCGTGAGAGGAGACAGAGAGATGAGTGCAGAAGCAGCCAGCGCCAGCGAAACCGTATCCGCCGTGAAACCCAAGAAGTCCGTCGCGCTGTCCGGCGTGGCCGCCGGCAATACCGCGCTGTGCACGGTCGGCCGCAGTGGCAACGACCTGCATTACCGCGGCTACGACATTCTCGACGTGGCCGAGGCCACCGAGTTCGAGGAGATCGCCTTCCTGCTCATCCACGGCAAGCTGCCGACCACCGCGGAGCTGGCCGCCTACAAGAACAAGCTGATGATGCTGCGGGGGCTGCCTTCGGCAATCCGCACGGTGCTGGAGCAGTTGCCGGCCTCGACGCATCCGATGGACGTGATGCGTACCGGGGTGTCGACCCTGGGCTGCCTGCTGCCCGAGAAGGACGACCACCACGCCGCCGGCGCACGCGACATCGCCGACCGCCTGATCGCCTGCCTGGGTTCGATGCTGCTGTACTGGTACCACTTCAGCCATGCCGGCCGCCGCATCGACACCGAAACCGAGGACGACACCATCGCCGGCCACTTCCTGCGCCTGCTGCATGGCCGCGAGCCGAGCGGACTGTGGAAGCGCTCGATGCACACCTCGCTGAACCTGTATGCCGAGCATGAGTTCAACGCCTCCACCTTTGCCGCGCGCGTGATCGCCGGCACGGGCTCCGACATGTACTCCGCCGTGGCCGGTGCCATCGGTGCCTTGCGCGGCCCCAAGCACGGCGGCGCCAACGAGGTCGCTTTCGAGATCCAGAAGCGCTTCGACACGCCGGACGAAGCTGAGGCCGAGATCCGCCGTCGCATCGAGAACAAGGAAGTGGTGATCGGCTTCGGCCACCCGGTCTACACGATTGCCGATCCGCGCAACAAGGTCATCAAGGAAGTGGCGCGCCGCCTCTCCATCGCGGCGCACGACATGAAGATGTTCGGCATCGCCGAGCGCATCGAATCGACCATGTGGGATGCCAAGCGCATGTTCCCGAACCTCGACTGGTTCAGCGCGGTGAGCTACCACATGATGGGTGTGCCGACCGCGATGTTCACGCCGCTGTTCGTGATCGCGCGCACCACCGGCTGGGCTGCGCATGTGATCGAGCAGCGCATCGACAACAAGATCATCCGCCCTAGCGCCAACTACGTCGGGCCGGAGAACCTGAAGTTCGTGCCCATCGAAGAGCGTCGCTGAAAATCCGGGGAGTCGGGAGTGGGGAGTCGAATAACCCGCCCCGCTCACGACTCCCGACTCCGACTCCCGATTTCAGAGGAAACCATGTCCGACTCGCAGATCGCCGCCCTCGTCGTCACCTTGTTGCTCGCGTTGAGTGTCAATACCTGGTCGACCCTGCGCTTGAAGAAGGTGGCCAGGAAGCGCACTTGAGCGCTTGCCGAGCCGGGGGCCGATCCCGCCGCCGACCTGACTCTCCACTCCCCACTCCCGAATCCAGAGGAACCCATGTCCGCCCACATCTCCAACGTCCGCCCCGAACCCGATCAAGTGCTGGTCGACATCGTCGACTACGTGATGAACTACCAGATCAGCAGCGCGCTGGCCTATGAGACCGCGCGCAACTGCCTGATCGACACGCTGGGCTGTGGCCTGGAGGCGCTGGAGTATCCCGCCTGCACCAAGCTGATGGGGCCGGTGGTGCCCGGTACCGTGGTGCCCAATGGCGCCAAGGTGCCCGGTACGCAGTTCCAGCTCGACCCGATCCAGGCCGCGTTCAACATCGGCACGATGATCCGCTGGCTGGATTTCAATGACACGTGGCTCGCGGCCGAGTGGGGCCACCCCTCGGACAACCTTGGCGGCATCCTCGCCACGGCCGACTGGCTGTCGCGTAACGCCATCGCCGCCGGCAAGAAGCCACTGACGATGCGCGAGGTGCTGACCGGCATGATCAAGGCGCACGAGATCCAGGGCTGCATCGCGCTGGAGAACAGCTTCAACAAGGTGGGCCTGGACCACGTGGTGCTGGTGAAGGTGGCCTCCACCGCCGTGGTGGCGCAGATGCTAGGCCTGAATCGCGAGGAAATCATCAACGCGGTGTCGCTGGCCTGGGTCGACGGGCAAAGCCTGCGCACCTATCGCCACACCCCCAATACCGGCTCGCGCAAGAGCTGGGCCGCGGGCGATGCGACCAGCCGTGCGGTGCGCCTGGCGCTGATCGCCAAGACCGGTGAGATGGGCTACCCGTCCGTGCTGAGCGCCAAGACCTGGGGCTTCTACGACGTATTGTTCAAGGGCCAGCCCTTCAAGTTCCAGCGCCCCTACGGCAGCTATGTGATGGAGAACGTGCTGTTCAAGATCAGCTTCCCGGCCGAGTTCCACAGCCAGACCGCGGTGGAGTGCGCGATGACGATCAACGCGCGCCTCAAGGCGGCCAACAAGAGTGCCTCGGACATCAAGAAGATCACCATCCGCACGCATGAGGCCTGCATCCGCATCATCGACAAGAAGGGGCCGCTGAACAATCCGGCCGACCGCGACCACTGCGTGCAGTACATGGTGGCCGTGCCCATCCTGTTCGGCCGCCTCACCGCGGGTGACTACGAGGACAGCGTGGCGCACGACCCGCGCATCGACGAGCTGCGCGAGAAGATCGTCTGTGTCGAAGACCCGCAATTCACCGCCGACTACCACGACCCCGAGAAGCGCAGCATCGCCAATGCGCTGACGGTCGAGTTCTATGACGGCAGCAAGTTCGAGGAAGTCGTATGTGAGTACCCCATTGGCCACAAGCGCCGCCGCACCGATGGCATCCCGCTGCTGGAGGCCAAGTTCCGCACCAACCTCGCACGCCGCTTCCCGAAGAAGCAGCAGGACGCGATCCTCGCCGTCTCGCTGGATCAGGCCAAGCTGGAGGCGATGGCGGTAAACGAGTACGTCGACATGTACGTGATCTAAGCGTCGTTCCCGCAACAGCGGGAACCCACTTTCGCGAGACGAACCCACCTATGAGGCACGTGGATTCCCGCTTGCGCGGGAATGACGGGCGTCCTACGCCCCGACAGAGAGGAGACAAGACCATGAAACTGAGCGAGTTTCACCAGTGGTCCATCACGGACCGCGAAGGTTTCTGGGGCGAGCAGGCGAGCCTCATCCACTGGCACAAGCCTTTCACCAAGGTGCTCGACTACAGCAAGCCGCCGTTCGCGCGCTGGTTCGTCGGCGGTGAGACCAATCTCTGCTACAACGCGATCGATCGTCACCTGGAGAAGCAGGCCGACAAGCCGGCACTGATCTACGTCTCCACCGAGACGAACGTGGAGAAGACCTACAGCTTCCGCGAGCTGCACAAGGAAGTCATGCGCATGGCGGCGATCTTCCAGCGCCTGGGCGTGGATCGTGGTGACCGTGTGGTCATCTACATGCCGATGATTCCCGAGGCGGTGTTCGCGATGTATGCCTGTGCGCGCATCGGCGCCATCCACTCAGTGGTGTTCGGCGGCTTTGCCGCGCACAGCCTTGCTTCACGCATCGACGATGCGGCGCCCAAGCTGGTGGTGTCGGCCGACGGTGGCTCGCGCGGCGGCAAGGTCGTGCCCTACAAGCCGGCACTGGACGAAGCCATCGAGATCGCCGAGCACAAGCCGAACCATGTGCTGCTGGTCGACCGCAAGCTGGCCGAGATGAGCCGCGTGCCGGGGCGTGACGTGGACTATGCGCCGCTGCGCCTGCAGCACATCAATGCCGAGGTGCCGGTGACCTGGCTGGAATCCAACGAGGTGAGCTACACGCTCTACACCTCGGGCACCACCGGCAAGCCGAAGGGCGTGCAGCGCGATGTTGGTGGCTATGCCGTCGCGCTGGCGGCCTCGATGAAATACATCTACTGCGGCAAGCCCGGCGAGACCTATTTCTCCAGCAGCGACATCGGCTGGGTGGTGGGCCACAGCTACATCATCTACGGCCCGCTGCTGGCCGGCATGGCGACCCTGCTGTACGAGGGCACGCCGGTGTGTCCGGATGCCGGCATCCTGTGGCGCCTGGTCGAGCAGTACAAGGTGACGGTGATGTTCTCGGCGCCGACGGCGATCCGCGTGCTCAAGAAGCATGACAGCGCCTTCCTGACCAAGTACGACACCTCCTCGCTGCGCACCCTGTTCCTGGCCGGCGAGCCGCTGGACGAGCCGACCGCCAAGTGGATCTCGGAAGGGCTCGGCAAACCCATCGTCGACAACTACTGGCAGACCGAGACGGGCTGGCCGATCCTGACCGTGGCGCACGGCGTGGAGAAGACGCCCACCAAGTTCGGCAGCCCCGGCATGCCGATGTACGGGTATGACGTGCGACTGCTCAACACCGAGACGGGCGAGGAAGTCGGCCCCAACGAGAAGGGCGTGGTCGCCATCGTGCCGCCGCTGCCGCCGGGCTGCATGCAGACGGTGTGGCGCGACGATGCGCGCTTCGTGAACACCTATTTCAACTCGGTGCCCAACAAGATGTTGTATTCCACCTTCGACTGGGGCATCCGCGATGACGATGGCTATACCTTCATCCTCGGCCGCACCGACGACGTGATCAACGTGGCGGGCCATCGCCTGGGCACACGCGAGATCGAGGAGTCGGTGTCCAGTCACAAGGCGGTCGCCGAGGTGGCGGTGGTGGGCGTGGCCGACCAGTTGAAGGGCCAGGTGGCGGTGGCCTTCGCGGTGCTCAAGGACACGGCGGCAGGCGACACGGCCGACAAGCGCGCCGCGCTGGAGAAGGAGATCATGGCCCTGGTCGACAAGCAGCTCGGCGCGGTGGCGCGGCCGGCCCGGGTGCATATCGTCACCGCCCTGCCCAAGACGCGCAGCGGCAAGGTCTTGCGCCGCTCGATCCAGGCCTTGTGCGAGGGCCGCGATCCGGGCGACCTGACCACCATCGACGACCCCAACACGCTGCGGCAGATCGAATCGGCGATGCGCGCCTGATCGCGCAGCGCTTCTGGCTCCCTTGCGCGCGTTCTCCTCGCGCGACCTCCTGGACCGGCCCTGCGGGGCCGGTTTTTTTTGAGGCGAGCGGTGTGGTCACCTGTTGTCCGGCCGCAGCACGAGGGGGAGAGGCCTCCTGTAGCATACGCATCCGGAATGGCCGCCGCCGAGGGCCGCCACCGAACTCCGGACATCCCACACCATGCGCATCATCAAGCGTCTGTATCCCGTTCTCGCCGCCACGCTCGCGGTCTCTCTCTCTGGCTGCATGGGCTTTCTGGCCGACCAGAAGGCGAGCGAGGCCCTGACGGGCACCTCCTGGACTCTTCACGCCATCCGCTCCTCGTCGACCAAGCTGGTCGACCCAGGCAAGTTCACCCTCACCCTCGGGCCGGAAGGCAAGGCCACGCTGCGCCTGGACTGCAACCGTGGCAGCGCCAAGTGGCAGGCGAGTGCTGACAGTCCTAACTCGGGCCTGCTGATGTTCGGGCCGGTCGCGGGTACGCGGGCACTGTGCCCGCCGCCCGCAATGGACGATCAGGTCACGATGAGCCTCACGTTGGTGCGCGGTTACACCCTCGCCGAGGGCAAGCTGCAGATGAGCCTCATGTCGGACGGCACTGTCATGGAGTGGCTTCCGTTCAAGGAGTGACCGGCAAACGGACGCATCGCAGCCCGCAGGGCCTTGCCTGACCGGCCTGCGTCCCCTGCGGGTCGGGGCGGCGGTTCAGGCACCGTCCGGACCGACCGAGAGCGGCGGCTTGTCTTCGGTCTTGTCGGCCGGAATGCCCAGGGTGCCGTAGAACTCGACGCCGGGCGGGCGTTTCTTCTCGCCATAGCGCAAGCCTTCGGGGTGACTTTCCGTGCTGAAAGCGTCGTCCTGGCCGAAGTCGCCGATCACCTGCGGCGCCTCGACCGCGTAACGCGAATCATCGGGCTGGGGAATCTCGGTGGCGGGGTGGGGGATCTTCATGTGCGGCTCCTTGCTGCTGCCGGCGGGGCCGTGCCACCGCCTGTTTGAAGCATAGGCGTCGCGTCGCCCATGCGCTTGGGGCGGCAATCGCCGTGGGGGCGAGCTATACCGATGGAGTCTTCTGGTGGGCGTCGCGGGAACTTGGCGACGGCCCGGCAGGTCTGTTTGCGATCCGTGCAGTTCCCTTCGCGTGCCCACCGTGGAGAGTGACTCATGCCATCCGCCCCCTTGCCCGCATCCTCCGAGCCGCGCATCGCGTCGGGTCCGCGCGCCGTGCTGGAACTGCCGGTCGCCATCGCCATCATCGTCGGCATCGTCATCGGCGCCGGCATCTTCAAGGCGCCAGCCCTGGTTGCCGGCATGAGTGGCAGCCCTGGCTGGATGTTTGCGGCCTGGCTGCTGGGCGGTGCGATCTCGCTGGTGGGGGCCTTGTGCTACGCTGAACTGGCCACCGCCTACCCCCACGCCGGTGGCGACTATCACTTCCTGGGGCGGGCCTTCGGCCGTCCCTTGGCCCTGGTGTTTGCCTGGGCCCGCTTCTCCGTCATCACCACCGGCTCCATCGCGCTGCTGGCTTTTGTGTGTGGTGACTACCTGGCCGCCGTGCTGCCGCTCCCCCTGCCGGGCGCCTGGTCCTCCGCCGTCTATGCCGCCCTGGCCGTGCTGCTGCTGAACTGGGCCAATCTGCGCGGCATCCGCAGCAGTGGGCGTGCCCAGTTGCTGCTCACGCTGCTGGAGATCGGCGGACTTCTGCTGATCGTGCTGGCCGCCGTCTACCTGCCGGGCCCAGCCAGCGCGCCGGCGGCGGCCACTGGCGCGCCGGACGCATCGGCCTTCGGGCTGGCCATGGTGTTCGTGCTGCTGACTTATGGCGGCTGGAACGAGGCCGCCTACATCAGCGCCGAGATCAAGCCGCCACGCCACAACATGCTGCGTGCGCTGGTGTGCTCCATTCTCCTCATCACCGCGCTCTATCTACTGGTGAACTGGGCCTACTGGCACGGTCTAGGGCTGGCCGGCATGGCGGCCAGTCAGGCCATCGCGGCCGACCTGCTGGGGGCGGCTTTTGGCGAAACCGGCGCGACCCTGATCGCCCTGCTGGTGGCGCTGGCCGCGCTGACCTCGATCAACGCCACCATGATCGTGGGCGCCCGTACCGGCTACGCGGCGGGGCTGGACTGGCCGCAACTGGGGGGCCTGGGCAAGTGGGACGAGGTACGCGGGGCGCCGGCCAATGCGCTGCGCGTGCAATGTCTGGCGGCGCTCGCGCTGATCCTCGTCGGTGCGGCCAGCGGTAGCGGCTTCCGCGCCATGGTCGAGTTCACCTCGCCGGTGTTCTGGCTGTTCTTCCTGCTCAGCGGTCTGTCGCTGTTCGTGTTGCGGCGGCGTGAGCCGGAGACGCCGCGCCCCTTCCGCGTGCCGCTCTATCCCGTGATGCCGGCGGCATTCTGCGCGGTGTGCGCTTACATGCTGTGGTCCAGCCTGTCCTTCGTCTACAGCCAGCGCCTGGGTGGATTCAATGCGGCCTGGATCGGCGTCGGCGTGCTGGCCATCGGCTGCATTTTGCTGTTCTTCATGCGACCCGCTCCCGCGCGGGCCGTCCCCTGAGCCCACCCGACGACAAGGAGAGCACCATGCGTGAACCGACGAAGCACCTGCCAGCGCTTGCACCGCAGCCCGGCCGACGTCATTTTCTGGAGGCGACCGGCGCCTCCTTGCTGGCGCTGGGCTGTGGGCCTGCCCTGGCCCAGTTCGGGCCCAATAACAACCTGGACGTGCCCTACGTGCCGACCCCTCGCGAGGTGGTGGGTGCCATGCTGGACATGGTGGCGGTGAGCAAGGGTGAGATGCTCTATGACCTGGGCTGTGGCGACGGGCGCATCGTGATCGCTGCGGCGGCCGAGCGCGGCGCGCGCGGCGTGGGGATCGACCTCGATCCGGAGCGCATCCGCGAGGCCAACCAGAACGCCAAGGAGGCCGGGGTCAGCGAGCGTGTGAAGTTCATCCAGGGCGACATCTTCAAGGCCAACTTCCGCGATGCCGATGCGGTGACGCTATACCTGCTCGACGAGGTGAACCTGCGCTTGCGGCCGCAGTTGTGGAGCCAGTTGCGCGTCGGCGCACGCGTCGTGTCGCACTCTTTTGCCATGGGCGACTGGCCGCCGCAGCGCAGCGAACGCATCGGCAACGCCACCGTCCATCTGTGGACGATTACCGAGGCCAACAAGCGCGGCGCGCTGGCCTGAGCGGGCGGTACGTTTCCGCGCATCGTTCCCGATGCGGCGCTTCCGCACTCGTCGACAACGGTGCGGCATGGGGTATTCAGGCGACGCGCCCGGCTGCGCGTCCGCCGCAGCGGGAATCGTGCTTGCCAAGCCTGCGTCATGGGCTCACCATGCCAGGGTTCCCGTCGACGCTTGTCGACTGGCCACACATACTCACCGGCCTGCCGCGTCATTCTTCCGACGCGCAGTAGCGTGTCCGCCGTCGCCCCCGCCGGGTGCCTCCGCGCCCCGCCAAGCCACTCCATTCCACGCCTTCTTGGCCCGTGTTCCACGCGGGCCCCAAGGGATCCACCATGCAAGCAGCACGTTACCCCTACAAAGGGTTTTCCATTGAAGCGCTCGTCTACCTCGTGCGTCCCGCCGAGGGGCGCGCCCGCCAGGCGCCCCTGGACAAGCGCTACCAGGCCTCGGTCCAGCTCACCCATGTCGACAGCCAGCAAAAGCGCGTCGTCGCCCTGCCCAGTTGGAACAACTTCGATAGCGTCGGCGATGCGCGCCGGGCTGCCGAGAACTATGGCCGCGAGCTTATCGATGCGCCAGAGCCGATCATGGATGGCCTCGCCGCTAAATGATCGAAACCCTGCTGCTGACCGCGGCGCGCGTCTGCAGCTTTGCCCAGTCGCGTGCCCTGACGAATGCCAGTGGATTCTTCTTCGCGCGTGGCGAGCGCCTGTTCCTCGTCACCAGCCGGCACGTGCTCTTCGACGAGCCGAGTCGCCACTTCCCCGACCGTATCGAGATCGAACTGCACAATGACGCGGCCAACATGGCGCGTTCCACCGGCTTCTCCATTCCGCTCTATCGGCAGGGGCGCGCGTTGTGGCGACAGGGCCAGGATCGGGCCGGTGATATTGACGTCGCGGTGCTGGAGATCGAACGCGCAGCACTGCCGCGCACGGCCGTGCTGTATGCCTTTGGGCCAGACGACCTGCCCGCGGCGGCCAGCCAGGTGGAAGTCGGCAGTTCGCTACTGGTGGTGGGCTTCCCGCTGGGCTTCCATGATTCGCTGCACCATATGCCGGTGGTGCGACAGGCCGTGCTGGCCTCGTCCTTCGGCCTGCGTTTCGAGGGGCAGGGCTATTTCCTGACCGATGCGCGTACGCACCGTGGCACCAGTGGTGCCGCCGTGGTGATGCGGCGGCCCGGAGGTGACGCCTTGCCGTGGACCCTGCTGGGCATCCACTCGGCACGCCTGGACGTGGCGCGTGACCATGTGCTGGACGAGGCCCTGGGGCTCAACTGCGCCTGGTATGCCGACATCCTGCTGACGCTGACGGCCGCGTGACCGCGGCCGCGGCGCCGACCCGGCTCAGGCCGCGCTGACGCGACCCTCGACATCGTCGTTCTCGGGCAGGCGCGAGGCCAGCACCTTGTCGATGGTCTTGCCGTCCATGTCGACGATCTCGAAGCGCCAATCCTCCCACTCCACCGTATCGGCGGTGCGCGGCAGGCGTCCGGTCAGCAGCATCAGCATGCCGCTGAGGGTGTGGTAGCGGCCGCGCTCTTCCTCCGGCACGCTGTCCAGGCCCAGGTGGTCCTTCAGCTCGGGCACCGGAATGTGGCCGTCGAGCAGCCAACTGCCGTCGGCGCGCTGCACCGCCCATGAAGACTCTGGGTCGCGCGGCTTGAACTCGCCGGTGATCGCTTCAATCAGGTCCTGCAGGGTCACGATGCCCAGCACCTCGCCGTATTCGTCGATCACGAAGGCCATGTGCACGTCCGAGGAACGGAAGCTGTCGAGCAGTTCCATGCCGGTCAGCGTCTCCGGCACGAACAGCGGCGCCTGCAGATCGAGCGTGAGGTCTGGTTCGCCGCCACGTGCCATGCGCGCCAGCAGCTTGCGCACCATCAACACCCCCTCGATCTGGTCCAGGCTGCCGCGGGCGACCGGGAAGCGCGGGAAGTCGGAGGATTCGATGCGCTGCAGGTTCTCCTCGAAGCTCTGGTTCAGGTCGAGGTACACCACGTCGCTGCGCGGCACCATCAGCGAGCCGATCTGGCGGTCATCGAGACGGAACACGTTGCGCACCATCGCATGCTCGTGCGATTCGATCACGCCCGCGCTGGTGCCTTCGGCCAGCACCGCATGGATTTCTTCTTCGGTGACGTTGAAGGCGCTGTGCTCCTTGACCCCCATCAGGCGCAGCAGCGCGTTGGTGGAGCCGGACAGCAGACGCACAAAGGGACGGGTGGCCGAGGCCAGCAGGGTGATCGGCCGCGCCACGATGCGCGCCACCAGCTCGGGTTGGCTCTGGCCCAGGCGCTTGGGTACCAGTTCGCCCAGTACGATGGAGAAATAGGTGACCAGTAAGACCACCAGGGCGGTGGCGCTGTAGGACGCATAGGGGTCGATTAGGCCCAGGTGGATCAGGTGCTGGGCCAGCGGTTCGGCCAGCGCGGCCTCGCCGACGATACCGTTGAGGATGCTGATCGAGGTGATGCCGATCTGGATGGTCGACATGAAGCGCGTCGGGTCCTCGCCCAGCTTCACGGCGGCGGCGGCGGCGCTGTCTCCATCATCGATGAACTTCTGTAGCCGCGCCTTGCGCGCGGTGACCAGCGCGATCTCCGACATCGCGAACAGGCCATTGAGGAGGATCAGCGCCAGCAGTAAAGCTATTTCCATGGTGTTGCGCCGGGCCGTTTGTCGCGGGCGGCGCAGAGTTGCGGGGCATCCATTCTACCCGAGGGGTGTATTTGGCCCAAATGCGAGACGGCGAGGCCCTGCGGCCTTCAGCCCTGCCGCCAGCGGTCGATGACGCGACGGTCGCGCTTGGTCGGGCGGCCGTGGATGTCGTCGCTGGGTTCGCGGGCGAAACGGCGCAGGTCAGCCTGGGCCTGCCGCTTCGCCTGGCTCTCCGGGGTTTCCTCGTAGAGCGTGCGTGCCACGCTGGCCGGGCCGCGTTTGTCGGCCAGGCCGGTCACCCTGAGCACCCATTCGCCATCGTGGTGTGACAGCACGACCTCGTCGCCAGGCTTCACCTCCTTGGCCGGCTTTGCGCGCAAGCCATTGATCTGCACCTTGCCGCCGTCCACCGCGTCGGAGGCCAGGGTGCGCGTCTTGAAGAAACGCGCGGCCCACAGCCACTTGTCGATGCGTACTGCACTGAGTGAGTTGTCCTGCTTCATGTGTTCAGAGTGTCACGTAGCTGAAATGGATTCGTCATGGCGCTGACCTGCGGGCGACCGAATATCGCGCTTCCTGTCCGACCCCGGTTTGCATGGCAATGAACACCAAGGCGCTGATCGACAACGCAGTCATCAATTCCACCACCACCGGGCGCAAAGGCCTGGCCGACCGCTTGTTCGCGCACTGGTTCAACCGCCTGGTCTATGCCCAGATCTGGGAAGACCCGGTGGCCGATCTCGCTGCGCTGCAGCTCAAGCCGGGTGCGCACATTCTGACCATCTCGTCCGGTGGCTGCAATGCGCTGGCCTACCTCGCCGCACAGCCTGGCGCGGTGCATGCGGTGGACCTCAACGCGGCGCACCTGGCCACCCTCAAGCTCAAGGCTGCGGCCCTGCGCCACCTGCCGTCCTACGAGGAGGTGCTGGCCTTCCTGGGCGATGCGGCGCAGGCCGACAACCCACTGCGCTACCAGCGCCATCTCGCGCCGCATCTCGACGTGGAGACGCGTGCCTACTGGGACGGACGGGCGCTCAACGGACGCCCGCGTCATCATTACTTCGCGCGTCATTTCTACCGCCATGGTCTGTTGGGCGACTTCATCGCCATGGGCCATGTGCTGGTACGCCTGTTCGGCGGCAATCTCGCTCGCATGGCCGAGGCGCAGACGCTGGAGGAGCAGCGCGCGCTGTACGAGCGCCACGTCGCGCCTGCGCTCAACAATGCTTTCCTGCGCTGGCTGGCGAACCGGCCGATGGCGCTGTACAGCCTGGGCATTCCGCCGGCCCAGTTCGAGGCGCTCAAGCGCGATGCGGCAGACGGCATGCATGCGCTGCTGGTCGAGCGCATGCGGCGCCTCGCCTGTGACTACCCGATCCGCGACAACTGTTTCGCCGGCCAGGCCTTCGCGCGGCGCTATGACACCTCGCGCCAGGAGGCGCTGCCGATGTACCTGCAGGCGCAGCACTACGAGGCCATCCGCAGCGGGCTGGATCAACTGCATGCGCATCACATGACGCTGACCGAGTTCCTGCGCGACCAGCCGCGCGAATCGCTCGACGCCTACCTGTTCCTCGACGCACAGGACTGGATGGACGCGCAGCAGATCACCGAGCTGTGGCGCGAGGTTACGCGCACCGCCGCGCATGGCGCCCGCGTGGTGTTCCGCAGCGGCGGCAGCGCCTCGCCGCTGGAACTGCTGCTGCCGCAGGACATCCTGGGCCAGTGGCGCACCGATCCGGCGCGCAACGCCGAGCTGTACGCCTTGGATCGCTCGGCGATCTACGGCGGCATGCACTGCTATACCAAGGTGTGAGCGGCCGGGGATACCCCGCGGCCGCGTGCTGGAGGACAGGCTGGCGCCATGAACGCCCCCACCCATCCTGATGCCCGCATCGCCGACGGCGTATGGCTCAATGACGCGCTGCGCCTGGGGGGCGCGCACTGGGTGGGCAATGCGCGCTGTCGCATCGAGGTGGTGGAGCTGGGTGGTGCCGCGTTGCCGGTCAGCCTGCTGGAGGGCAGTGCGGGCGACGAGAGCTATGTCGCCAGCCCGCGCTCGGCCTGGCACCGCTATGCGGTGGGTGAGGCGAGGCGGCGCCTGCCGCCGCGCTGGCAGGGCCTGGGCGGGCTCGGCCTGGGGTTTGCAGCGTCGCCGCTGGCGGCGCTGATCGCGGTGGCCGGCCTGGACCGCGCGGCCATTGTCAATAACTGGCTGATCTCGACCAACCTCCACCCGCAGCAGGACGCGCCGGCCTGGCGCAGCCTGACGGAGAACCTGGTGCTGGCGCATCCGGCGCGGCCGCTGATGCTGCGCAATGTGTGCGAGGCAGTGAATCCGGGTCTCCCCGCGACCCTGCAGGACCTTGGCTACCTGCTCCTGCCTGCCCGCCTGGTGTATCTCGCCGACCCCTCGCAGCCGGCGCTGTGGCGCCACAACCACGTCAAGAAAGATCAGCGCCTGCTGGCCAGCGCCGGCGTGGAACTGCTGAATCCCGGCCAGGTGAGCACGCAGGATCTCGACGACCTGCGCCGCTGCTTCCGCAGCCTGTTCATCGACAAGCACTCGGTGCTGAATCCGGACTTCACGCCGGCGTTCTTTGCCTTGTGCCACGAGGCGCGCTTCCTCAACCTGTTCGCCCTGCGCCACGCCGGGCGCATCGCTGGCGTGCTGGGCGTGTACGCGCGTCAGGGCTGGCTCACCACGCCGCTGATCGGCTACGACACCACGCTGCCGGCGGAGCTGGGGCTGTATCGCCGTCTCATGGCCTTGCTCTTGCACGAGGCGCGTGAGAAGAAATGCCGCTTGCATTACAGCTCCGGCGCCGGCAGCTTCAAGCGGGTGCGCGGCGGCGAGCCGCATCTGGAGTACTGCGCGGTGTACGCACGCCACCTGCCGGATGTGCGCCGTGCCGCCCTGGCGGCTCTTGCCGCGCTGTTGAATCGCTTTGCGCCGCCTGCCTTGCTGCGCGCGGGCTGAGTTCACTGAAACCGGCGGGTCAGGCCCCGGCAAGCTGGCGGTAATGTCCGCCGAAGTAGATCAGTGGCTCGCGCTTGTGCCAGCCGAAGCGCTCGACTTCGCCGATGAAGACCAGGTGGTCGCCGCCCGGCACGCGGGTGGTGTTGCGTACCTCGAAGTGGGCGCAGCAGCCTTCCAGCAAGGGAGCGCCGCCCAGGCCCTCGTGCCAGTCCAGGTCCTTGAAACGGTCATGCACCTTGCTGGCGAAATGGTTGGACAGCGCCTGCTGATCGTCGGCCAGGATGTTGACCGCGTAATGGCTGCAGCTCTCGAAGATGGCGAAGGCCGAGTTGCTGCGGGCCAGGCTCCACAGTACCAGGGGCGGCTCCAGCGAGACCGAGTTGAAGGAATTGACGGTCAGGCCCACTGGCTTGCCCTCGGGGCCGACGGTCGTGACCACCGCGATACCGGTGGCGAACATGCCCAGCGCGCGGCGCAGGGCGGCAGGGTCGATGAGTTGATCGTTTTTTTTCATTCGGGGGCTTTCAGCGCCATAAAGGCGCGCGGTTGCGCATTATCCCTTTTGCGGCAGGTGCCTGGCGAGACTTGATCGGCCCGCCGTGCGGCGGGGTGGCTTCGGTACACTGCGCGCCATGACGACACGCCCCCCCGAGCCGGCCCGCAGCGGCCAAGACAGCTTTGCCCATCGCCTGATTGCCTGGCAACGCCAGCACGGCCGCCATACGCTGCCCTGGCAGGCTTCGCGCGAGCCTTATCGCGCCTGGCTGGCCGAGATCATGCTGCAGCAGACGCAGGTGGACACGGTGATCCCGTACTACCGGCGCTTCCTCGAACGCTTTCCGGATGTACGTGCTTTGGCCGAGGCGCCGCTGGACGAAGTGCTGGCCCTGTGGGCCGGGCTGGGCTACTACGCCCGGGCGCGCAACCTGCACCGCGCGGCGCAGACGGTGATGGCGCAACATGGCGGCGCCTTTCCACGCAGCGCGGCGGGGCTGGTCACGCTGCCCGGCATCGGGCGCTCTTCGGCGGCCAGCATTGCGGCCTTCTGCTTCGGCGAGCGTGGCGCGATCCTGGATGGAAACGTCAAGCGCGTGCTGGCGCGCCATCGCGGCATCGAGGGCCATCCCAGCGAGAAGAAGGTGGAGAATTGCTTGTGGGAGGTGGCGGAGAGCCTGCTGCCGGACCTCGGCATTGATGTCTACACCCAGGGCATGATGGACTTGGGCGCCATGGTCTGTACGCGCAGCAAGCCGCGCTGTGGCGACTGCCCGGTGGCGGCGGACTGCGTGGCGCGGCAGGAGGGCCGCACAGCGGAACTGCCCACGCCGCGCCCGCGCAAGGCGGCACCACTACGCCGCGTGCGGGTGCTGGTGCTGCGCCATGGCGGCGCGATCCTGCTGCAGCAGCGCCCGGCCAGCGGGATTTGGGGCGGGCTCTTCAGCCTGCCGGAGCTGGACGAGACCGAGTCGGTCGCGCAAGGCTTGGCGCGCCTGGGCTTCGACCCGGCGACGGCGACGACGGCCCTGCCGGCCTTGCGCCACGTGTTTACCCATTTCACGCTGGATATCGAGCCGCTGCGGTGCGAGCTGCCAGGCCTACCCACCTTGGCGCAGGAGACGGGCTGGCGCTGGGCGGATGCCGCCGAGCGCGCGGGTCTTGGCCTACCGGCGCCGATCAAGCGCTTGCTGGCCTCGCTCGACTGAGCCCGCGCCTCAGGGCGCAGGTGGCGGGGGCGGGGGTAGTGCGTCGCTGGGGGCGGGCGGGGGCGGCAGCGCCGTGTCGCTCGCGGCCGGTTGTGCGTTCGGTTCGCTGGCGCGCTGCGCCTTCTTCTGCTCGACCTCGCGCATCCGCGCGTCGTAGCGGGCGGCATCCTCGCGCGCCTTGGCGGCGCGCTCGGCCGCCTCGCGCTCGCGTTCCTGCTGGCGTGCCTGGCGTGCCGCCTCCTCGGCGGCGCGTTCGGTCGCCGGGCTGCCGGTGGGCTTGGGTTGCACCACGGGGAGCGGCGGCGCCAGGGGCTCGGCCGTGGGGCGCGGCTGGCGCAGCTCTGGCGTGGCCGCCGGCCCGCTGCCACTGGCTGGCGGGACCGGCGTGCCGCTCAGCTCGGCATTGCGGATCACCAGCAACTGGCGCTTGGCCTCGCTGTCGAGGCGATGTGCATCGGCCTCCATCGTGCGGGCGCGGCTCACCTGCTCCAAGTAGTTGTCGCGCGCGCCGTCCATGCAGCGGTAGTAAAGGATGCGTCCGTTGCAGGCGTATTCCTCATGCTCGCGGCGCAGGCCGGCGGCGTCGCGAATGCGCGAGGCCTCCTCGCGCAGCGTGGCCGCCTGGCGTTGCTGCGCCTCCCAGGGCGCGCGCAACTGGTCGGCCACCGAGCGGGTTTGAGCGCAGGCAAGAGCGGGCAGGAGCAGCGACAGCAGGAGAAGACGCATGGCAGAAGGGTGCGGGCTGGTCCGGGGCGGCTAGAATGGCGCGCCTGCCCCGAGCGTTTGTATCGGACCCGTATTCTCCCAGCTTCCGACCCCCGTGATCCAGTTCCGTTCGCTTTCCCTCTCGCGCGGTGCCCGCGTCCTCATTGATGGCCTCTCCCTGCAACTGCATCCCGGCTGGCGCGTCGGCGTGGTCGGTGCCAACGGCAGTGGCAAGTCCAGTCTGTTCGCCTTGCTGCGCGGCGAGCTGCACCAGGACCAGGGCGACCTGGAGATTCCCCCGGCCTGGGTGATCGCCCATGTGGCGCAGGAGACGCCAGCGTTGGCCCGTTCCGCGCTGGATTACGTGCTCGACGGCGATGCCGAACTGCGCCGCGTGCAGGACGAGCTGGCGGCGGCCGAGACGGCGCACGATGGCCACCGCGTCGGTGAGCTGCATGCGCGCCTGCAGGAGATCGACGGCTATGCGGCCAATGCGCGCGCTGCCACCTTGCTGCACGGTCTGGGCTTCGGCGACGCCGACTTCACGCGGCCGGTGTCGGATTTCTCGGGCGGCTGGCGCATGCGCCTGAACCTCGCGCAGGCGCTGATGTGCCGCTCCGACCTGCTGTTGCTTGATGAACCGACCAACCACCTGGATCTCGATGCGGTCGTGTGGCTGGAGAAGTGGCTCACCGGCTATCGCGGCACGCTGTTGCTGATCTCGCACGACCGCGACTTCCTCGATGCCTGCGTCACCCACATCGCGCACATCGACCGCCAGAAGCTCACGTTCTACACCGGCAACTACTCCGGCTTCGAAGACCAGCATGCGGCGCAACTGGCGCAGCAACAGGCCATGTTCGAGAAGCAGCAGCGCGAGGCGGCGCACCTGCAGAAATACATCGACCGCTTCCGCGCCCAGGCCACCAAGGCGCGCCAGGCACAGAGCCGGATCAAGGCGCTGGCGCGCATGGAGCGCATCGCGGCGGCGCACGTCGACACCCCTTTCGACTTCGCCTTCCTCGACCCCGAGCGCGCCTCCGACCCGATGGTGACGATCCGCGAGCTGGCCCTGGGCTATGGCGAGCGCAACATCCTGTCCGGCGTGAAGCTGGAGCTGCGCCCCGGTGCGCGCCTGGGGCTGCTGGGCCCCAACGGCGCCGGCAAGTCCACGCTCATCAAGCTGCTGGCTGGTGAGCTGACGCCGCAGGCGGGCACTTTCCTGACCGGCAAGGGGCTGGCCATCGGTTACTTCGCGCAGCACCAACTGGAACAACTGCGGCCGGATGAGTCGCCCTTGCAGCATCTGGTGCGCCAGGAACCGCAGACGCGCGAGCAGGACCTGCGCGACTACCTGGGCGGCTTCGACTTCCGCGGTGCCATGGCGGATGCCGCCATCGGCCCTTTCTCCGGTGGCGAGAAGTCGCGCCTCGCGCTGGCCCTGCTGATCCGCCGCCGGCCCAACCTGCTGCTGCTCGACGAGCCGACCAACCACCTCGACCTGGATATGCGCCAGGCGCTGACCAAGGCGCTGGCCGAGTTCGAGGGCAGCATGGTGCTGGTGAGCCACGACCGCGCCTTGCTGCGCACCGTGTGCGACGACTTCCTGCTGGTGGCGGATGGACAGGCCCAGCCCTTCGATGGTGACCTGGACGATTACCTCGTATGGCTGGACGGCCGGCGCGCCCAGGCGGCGGCGCAGGCGGCCAGCACCGATGCCGGGCAGGACAAGGCGGCACGCATCCAGGCGCGTGCTGATGCGGCGGCCGAGCGGCAGGCCAAGCTGGCGCGTCGTCGCCCCTTGCTCAAGGAAGTCGAGCAGATCGACAAGAAGCTCGCCGCCTGGCAAGGCGAGAAGAAGCTGCTCGACCAGCGCCTGGCCGACCCTGCCTTGTACCAAGGTGGCGACAGTGCGCAATTGCAGGCTTTTCTCAAGCGCCAGGCCGAGCTGGCTGGCTGGATCGAGGAGGCCGAGCTGCGCTGGCTGGACGTGCAGGCCGAGTTGGAAGAGATCGGCGAGGTTTAATGCTGCACTGCGATCAGGGAAAACCGGCATTGCGCGTTTGATCTTGCGCAGGCTTCGCTGCAGCAATTCGCCTGGCGAAGCCGAAAACGCTCTACCACAATGGTCATAGGCCGCCCTCAAGACGGCCCTGCAGACAAGCACTGGAGAGCGAGATGGCAAATTCCGCGGCACGCACCGCATCCCCCGGCATCCTGATGCTGGCCCTGTTGCTCACGGCAACCTCGGCACCTGCTGCCAAACGGGTGGCGCCTGCTGGTTCCGAAGCACACCCACAGCCGACGAAGCACGGGCAGGACGCACGCGAAACCGTCGATCCCAAGCTGCGCTGCGCCTGATTTTGCGCCCAGGCCGGCGCGCGCGCCGGCAAGTCTGCTGACACCACGCTGTCAGCAGCCCCCTCGTATCGTGACGGCTCCTTCAACCCGCAGGAGACAGTCATGAATGCGATCAACTGGTTCGAGATTCCCACCACCGACCTGGCCCGCGCCACGCGCTTCTACGAGCAGGTCCTGGCCTGCGCGCTGCACCAGGAAACCAGCTTCCCCGACATGCCGATGGCCATGTTCCCCTACTCGCAGGGCGAAGGCGTCGGCGGCTGCCTGTGTCAGCACCCGGAATGCCGGCCGCATGCCGATGGTGTGCGCATCTACCTGAATCCGGGCGACGACCTGGCTCCGGCCTTGGCGCGCGTGCCGGCGGCCGGTGGGCAGGTGGTGGTGCCGAAGACGCTGATCCGCGAGGACATCGGCTACTTCGCGCTGTTCAGCGACTTGGATGGCAATATCATCGGCCTCCACTCCCTGCACTGAGACGCGGCAACAGAAGCCAGAACCGCGTCGCAGCGCCCCCATTTTGTTACAGCCCCAGAGCCGCCATGCATCCTGCCAAGGTCGACCGTAGCCGTCTCGACAAGCTGACTGACCTGCCCAACGTCGGCCCGGCCATGGCGGCCGATCTGCGCCTGATGGGCTATCAGCGGCCGGCCGACCTGGCGGGCGTCAGTCCGCTGGACCTGTTCCAGCGGCTGGAGCGGCTGACCGGGCAGCGCCAGGATCCCTGCGTGCTCGATACCTTCGTCTCGATCACCCGCTTTCTGGCCGGCGAGCCGGCTCAACCCTGGTGGGTGTTCAGCGCCGAGCGCAAGCGCGCGCAGGGCGGGTGCTGAGATGCGGCGTGCCGACCGGCTGTTCCGTCTCGTCGAGTTGCTGCGCAGCCGGCACCTGTCCACCGGTGCCTGGCTGGCGGAGCAGTTGCAGGTGTCGTTGCGCACGCTGTACCGCGACATCAGCGATCTCACGCTGTCCGGCGTGCCGATCGAGGGCGAGGCTGGCGTGGGCTACCGGCTGCGGCACAAGATGGACTTGCCGCCGCTGCTGTTCGACAGCAACGAGATCGAGGCCTTGATGATCGGTTCGCGCATGGTCAAGGCCTGGGCCGACCCGGAACTGGCGCGCGCCGCTACGGCTGCGATGGCGAAGATCCACAACGTGCTGCCGACCCTGTTGAAGCGCGAGGCGGAGCTGGCGCGGCTATTCATCCCGCCACGCCGCGAAGAGGCGCCGGCCTGGCTGGGCGAGTTCCGCCATGCAGTGCGCCGTCGCAACATCGTGCGCATCGCCTACACGCGCGAGGACGGCACGCCCTCCGAGCGCGAACTGTGGCCGCTGGGGTTGTTCTTCTGGGGGTATGTGTGGACCTTGGCCGGCTGGTGTTGCCTGCGGAATGACTTCCGCCACTTCCGCGTCGACCGGGTGCGCGAGCTGGAAGTGCTGCCAGAGCGTTTTCCGGATCAGCCGGGGCGACGTCTCAACGATTACTACGACCAGGTCGAGCGCGAGCACGACATCAAGATCGAGCGCGACTGACGCGTCTCGATGAGGAGAAAGACATGGGAGAAGTCGGTCCGGCCGGCCTGCACGCCGTCCTGCGCAAGGGGCTGCGTGCCCGCCTGGCCTGGGTGCTTGAACTGTCGGGGCGGTGCGACTGGGCTGATGCGAGTCAGGCCGGCATCGTGCTCGGCGAACTGGAAATCCTGCTGGCTCACCTGGAGGCGCATCTGTGCTGCGAGGACCAGGTCTTGCACGATGCCGCCATCGAGGGTGATGGCGTCCAGCGTGCGGTGATGGCGGACCACGCACAGCAGCGCGAGGCCTGCCTCATGCTGGCGGGTGATCTGGCCAGGCTGCGTATCGCACCGACGACGACGCGCGAAGCGTCGGCCCTGCGCCTGCAGCGCCGCCTGGCCGTCTTCCTGGCCGACTACATCGAACATATGCTGTGCGAGGACATCGAGTTGGCGCCGCTGCTGCGTGTGCACCTCGGACATGAAGGCTGGCTCCGACGAGAGATGCAAAGCCTGGCCGGTCTGCCGCCCAGCGTGCGCGCACAGTTGTTGGCCTGGGCCCTGCCGGCCGCGAATCCACGGGAATGGCGAGCGCTCGAAGGTGGTTTGGAAGAGGGACTTGCGGTGGGCCGGGTTGGCGACCGGGAGGCGGGGCCGGACGGGCGCCAGGTGTTCCGGCCTCCCTCTGGCGCGGGCTGGATAGCAGAAAGCCCGGCAGGGCCGGGCTCTCAGGGTGGGTGTAGGAATGTGTCTTACACGCCAAATTGTTCGTGGTAGATGAATATCGCGAGAGCCGCGATGGCGTACGGTGCGAGTGCGGTGGCGAGCGCCAGCGCGGTCTCGACGAGGTGGTTCTTGAGGCTTGTGCTGTGGTCGGCGAAGCCGGCATGCAGGGCGGTTTTCATACTGTTCTCCTTGTGCCAGACACCAGGCAAAGCAGCTGCTTTGACCGTGTGACGGGCAATTGATCTGTGGTGTCGTACTGCCGCCCGCAAGCGGGGCGGCCGAGGTGCGTCAGAAGCGAGCGGGCGATGGCTCGGGATGCATCACGTCGCCGTCCGGCATGGCCGGGAGGCGGGACGACAGGGGCATCAACGCAAGGAGAGTGGAATCAACCAGGCGCCTTGCGTTTGCCCCGCTGAAAGTGCGGCTGGACATGGGGTCACCTGTAAGTGGCTGTTTAGGCAATCGAAGTGTAGTCCGCCCACTGCTCGGATGCGGCTAAATGATTGTTCGGATATATTGAACAAACTACGCTGAGCGCACAGGGAGTGGGGCTGATGGAACATTTCGTCGAGCTGAAAACCTTTCTGCTGGTGGCGGAGCTGGGCTCCTTCGCGGCCGCGGCCAAGCGCCTGGGGCTGGCGCGTTCGACCGTCACGACCCAGGTGCAGGCCTTGGAGAAAGCCCTGGGGGTGGCCTTGCTGACGCGCACCACGCGTCACGTGTCGCTGACGGCCGACGGCGAGCGCCTGGTCAAGCGCGCCTCGGTGCTGGTCAGCGGCCTGCAGGAGCTGAGCGAGGAATTCACCCGTCGCGCCGGCCGGGTGGCGGGGCATCTGCATGTGCAGATGACGGAGTCGCTGGCCAATACGCTGGTGCTGCCGCGCCTGCCGGAATTCCTGCGCGCCTACCCCGATCTCTCGATGCGCCTGTCGATGTCGGAGCGCAACCCGGATCTCGCCGAGGAAGGCATCGACGTGGCCGTGCGCCTGTCGCGCGATAAGGATTCGGCCTACCGCTACCGTCGTTTCGGCCAGGTTAACTTCGTGATGGCGGCCAGCCCGGCCTATCTGGCGCGCAACGGCACGCCGCGCCATCCCAACGACTTGCGTCGCCATCGCACCATCGACTTCTTCGATGCGGATGCCGGCAAACCGATCGACTACGTGCTGGGCAAGGGGCGTGAGCAGATCACCGTGCCGGCCGATGGCGACCTGGCGGTCGACAACGCGCGTGCCGGGCTGACCTGCGCGCTGGCCGGGCTGGGCATCTACGAGGACTTCGACTTCCTGCTGCGACCGCAGATCGAGGAGGGCAAGCTGATCCGCGTACTGCCCGACTGGAAACGCCCCGGCCCGATGGTGATCGCGCTGTATCCCGGTGGGCGCCAGCAGTCGGCGCCGCTACGCGCCTTCCTGAAGTTTCTCGATGCCGTGCTCAAGCCTGCGCTTACTGCGCGGCCTGCGCCTTGAACTGCTCGTTGATCGCCTTCTGGCGCTGTTCCATTTCCTGGCGCAACTGGCGGCGCACCTTGGCGGCGGCGCAGCGGCGCTGTTCGTCCGGCGTGCTGGGCGCGAGCGGCGGCACCTGCACCGGCTTGAACGCGTCATCCACCGCCACCATGGTGAAGAAGCAACTGTTGGCGTGGCGCACGATCTTGCTGCGGATGTCTTCGGTGACGACCTTGATGCCGATCTCCATCGAGGTGTTGCCGGTGTAGTTCACCGAAGCGAGGAAGGTGACCAGCTCGCCGACGTGGATCGGTTGGCGGAACATGACCTGGTCCACCGACAGGGTGACGACGTAGCTGCCGGCGTAGCGGCTCGCGCAGGCATAGGCCACCTGGTCTAGCAGCTTGAGCACGGCGCCGCCGTGGACGTTGCCGGAGAAGTTGGCCATGTCGGGCGTCATCAGCACGGTCATGGAGAGCTGGTGGCTGGGAAGGTCGATGTTCATGCGGATGTCCTAGCGGTTGAGCAGTGCCGGCGTGGCCGGTAACCAGTTGCGTAGCGGTTGGGCCACGAAGTCGCGCATGTCGCGACCGACGTGGAACTGAGGTTCGGAAGGGGGAGCAAGTTCCATGCGCTTCTCGCGTTCGGCGACCTGGCGGCGTGCCCGTGCAAAGCTCTGCTGCAGGCTCTCCTCGGGGTTGAAGCCATAGCGCAACAACTCGTCGACGAAGAAGGTGTTGTTGTCGTCCGTGCCGCAGCCGAACGATGAGCGGTCGGCCGCGGCGGCAGTCAGGATCACGCGCTTGTCGGCCCGCAGGGCGGGAATCAGGGAGCCTGAATAGCAGGCCGAGAGGATCAGCACTGTCGGCGTGTCGCGCAGCGGTCGCAGCAGGCGGGCCAGGGCGCGGGCGGAGAGGGGAGGCAGTTCCTTGCCCTCGGCCTGTACGGCGAGGAGCCGGTCGGTGCCGTGTGTGCTGATCAGAACGACGACCAGGTCTTGGGGGCGGACCACCTCACCGATGCTGGCGAGTGCGCGCTGCACGCTCTCGCTGGTGGCGAGCGGGGCGACCAGCGCCTTGTCGGCGGGCGGATTGGCCAGTTGCAGGATGACCGGCGCGGCGACGAGTTCGCGCAGGCGCTGCGCGGCCAGCGCGGTGTCACCCATGAAGGCGGGCGAGGCGTCATGGGCCGCGACGCCCAGAAAGTACAGACGCGGGTTGTCGGCGGCAGGGACGAGGCGGGCGAGTTCGCCCTGCAGCAGGCTTTCGCTCAGGGCGTTCAGGGCGGGCGTGACGGCAGACTGGGCGATGGCGGCAGGGCTGCCGAGCAGGCCGAGCGCGCAGGCCAGCAGAGCGGCATGGCGCGACAGTGCCGAGAACACGGCAGAGAGCAGGGGGCGGGCGGGGCGCATGTCGCCAGTGTAGGGGTGGATGCGGGTGCGTAAAAGCCTGCGGCCATGCCGCCACCGGAGGGTGACGGACATGGCCGCAGGGACCGAGCCAAGCGTGTCCGGCGAGATGAGGCCGGTGTCGTCGCTGGAGTCTTTATTCGCCGAGGTAGGCGGCGCGCACTTCCGGGTTCTTCAGCAGTTCCTCACCGCTGCCGGTCAGGGTGATCCGGCCGCCGTCCATGACGTAGCCGCGCTGGGCGAATTCGAGCGCCAGGTTGGCGTTCTGTTCCACCAGTAGCACGGTGACGCCTTGCGCGGCGACCGATTTCACGACCTCGAAGATCTTCTCCACCACCAGCGGGGCGAGACCCATGGAGGGCTCGTCGAGCAGCAGCAGCTTGGGGCGCGACAGCAGTGCGCGGCCGATGGCCACCATCTGCTGCTCACCGCCCGACAGCGTGCCGGCCACCTGGTGCAGGCGTTCCTTCACCCGCGGCAGCATCTGGTAGACGCGTTCCAGATCGGCCTCGATCTCGGCCTTGTCGTTACGGATGTAGGCGCCCATGTGCAGGTTCTCTTCCACCGTCAGACGGGTGAAGATGCCGCGACCCTCCGGCACCAGGGCCAAGCCCTTGCGCAGGCGCAGGTGGGAGGGCAGGTCGTTGATGCGTTCGCCGTTGTAGACGAGGTCGCCTCCGCTGACCTTGAGTGAACCGGCGATGGTGTTGAGCGTGGTGGTCTTGCCGGCGCCGTTGGCACCGATCAGGCATACCAGCTCGCCCGGCATGAGCTGCAGGTCGATGCCCTTGACCGCCTTGATCTGGCCGTAGGCGACTTCGAGCCCCTTCAGTTGCAGGATGGGATCAGCCATGGTGGGCGCCTCCCAGATAGGCTTCGATCACGGCCTGGTTCTTCTGCACCACGGCAGGCACGTCCTCGGCGATCTTCTTGCCGAAATCCAGCACGGCGACACGGTCGCACAGACCCATCACCAGTTTCACGTCGTGTTCGATCAACAGCACGGTCACACCGTCAGTCCGGATGGTTTCGATGAGGGTCCGCAGTTGCGCGGTCTCGGTTGCGTTCATGCCTGCCGCCGGTTCGTCCAGGGCGAGCAGTTGCGGCTCGGTGGCCAGGGCGCGGGCGATCTCCAGGCGGCGTTGGTCGCCGTAGGAGAGATTCTTCGACACGGTGTTGGCGAAACGCTCGATGCCGACGTACTTGAGCAGTTCGTAGGCGCGCTCGGTGACCAGCTTCTCCTCTTCCTTCGCATGCTTGGTCTGGAACAGGATGTCGATCAGGTTGGCGTGGGTGCGGATGTGATGGCCGGCCATCACGTTCTCCAGCGCCGTCAGCTCGCGGAACAGGCGGATGTTCTGGAAGGTGCGCGCGATGCCGCGCTCCACCACCAGATGCGGCGCACCCTTGGGCAGTTCCGAGCCGGCGAAGACGAACTCGCCGTCTTCCGGGATGTAGGCACCCGTCAACACGTTGAAGAAGGTGGTCTTGCCGGCGCCGTTGGGGCCGATCAGGCCGTAGATCTCACCCTTGCGGATGGTCAGCGAGACATCGGTGAGCGCCTGCAGGCCGCCGAAGCGCTTGCCGACGCCGCGGGCTTCGAGAAGGGTGATGCTCATTGCGCGCCCTCCTTGCCCAGCACCAGCTCCGGCCTGGAGTAGCGCGAGTGGGCCGGCAGCAGGCCGGCGGGACGCAGCAGCATCATCAGGATCATGGCCAGCGAGAGGAGCAGCATGCGCAGCACCTCGGGGTCCAGCAGCACCTTGCCGAAGAGGCTTTGCTGCAGCGGGATGGCGACGTCGCGCAGCACCTCGGGCAGGAAGGACAGGGCCAGCGCGCCGACGATCACGCCACCCAGGTTGCCCATGCCGCCAAACACGATCATGGTCAGGATGGCGATGGACTCCATCAGCGAGAAGGACTCGGGCGAGACGAAGCCCTGGAACGCGCCGAACAGGCCACCGGCCACGCCGCCGAAGGTGGCGCCCATGGCGAAGGCGAGCAGCTTGAGGTTGCGCAGGTTGATGCCGATGGCCTTGGCGGCCAGGTCGTCGTCGCGGATGGCGGCCCAGGCACGGCCGATGCGCGAGACCTGCAGGCGTTGCACCAGGATCACCGAGCCGATCACGAACAGCAGGAACATGTAGTAGTACAGCACCAGGCTATGCACCGACACCGTCTCGGTGATCTGGATGTTGCGCGAGATGTCCCAGCCGAACACGCTCAGCGAGTCCAGCATGTTGATGCCCTGGGGCCCGTTCGTGATGTTGATCGGGTGGTTCAGGTTGTTCATGAAGATGCGCACGATCTCCCCGAAGCCCAGGGTCACGATGGCGAGGTAGTCGCCCCGCAGCCGTAGCACCGGTGCACCGAGGATCAAGCCCGCCAGTGCAGCAAAGGCGGCGCCCAGCGGGAGCACGACGTAGAAAGGCAGGTGCAGGCCGAAGTGTGGGCTGGCCAGGAAGGCCCAGGTGTAGGCGCCGACTGCGTAGAAGGCGATGTAGCCCAGGTCCAGCAGGCCGGCGAAGCCGACCACCAGGTTGAGGCCGATCGCCAGCATGATGTAGAGCAGGGCGAAGTCGAGGATGCGGATCCATGAGCGGCCGAACATGCCGGCCACCAGGGGCGCGGCGATGATGATGGCGATCAGGATCCATTGCGCGACACGTGGATTGCGCGTGCCGAAGAAGGGAATGGCTTGAGCGAGTTCTTTCATGATGCGGATGTCCTCAAGCGCGGTCCGCCACGCGTTCGCCGAGCAGGCCGGTGGGGCGGAAGATCAGCACGACGCCGAGGATGATGAAGGCGAAGATGTCCTGGTAGCTGGAATTGAGGAAGCCAAAGGAGATGTCCTCGATGTAACCGGCGCCGATGGATTCCACCAGGCCCAGCACGATGCCACCGACCATGGCGCCACCGAGGTTGCCGATGCCACCCAGCACCGCAGCGGTGAAGGCCTTGAGGCCCGGCATGAAGCCCATCGCGTAGTGCGCGATGCCGTAGTTGGACGAGAACATGACACCGGCTATCGCGGCCAGGGCCGAACCGATGATGAAGGTGGTCGCAATGATCTTGTTGGTATCCACGCCCATCAGGCCAGCCACGCGGTGATTCTCCGCCGTGGCGCGCATGGCGCGGCCGAGCTTGGTCTTGTTGACCAGCAGGATCAGACCGACCATCAGCAGAGCCGACATGACCAGGATGATGACCTGGGCCGGCGTGATGAACACGCCTTCGATGGGTTGCAGCGGCGCGGTCGAAATCAGTTGCGGGTAGCTGTGGTAATTGCGCCCCCAGATGATCATGGCCAGGGTCTGCAGCAGGAAGGACACACCGATCGCGGTGATCAGCGGGGCCAGGCGTGGCGCATTGCGCAGGCGGCGGTAGGCAGTGCGCTCGATGGTGTAGCCGAGCAAGGCACACACCGGCACGGAGACGCCGAGGCCGATCAGCAGGGTCAGCAGCGGGCCCAGTTCAGGCCAGGTCTTCTGCACGAAGAGGATGGTCTGCAGCGCAACCAGTGCGCCGACCATGAGCACGTCGCCGTGGGCGAAGTTGATCAGTCCCAGGATGCCGTAGACCATCGTGTAGCCCAGGGCGACAAGGGCATAGACGCTGCCAACGACGAGACCGTTTACGATCTGTTGGAGCAAGGTTTCCATATTTGACGATTCGCGGTAGCTATCAAAAAGCGTTCGGCCGATTGTCCTTTAGCCTTGTGAGCGTGAGGATTGGGCCAAATCAAGATTTACATAAATCTGCAAAAAATCAGGGCGCCCGTACTGCTGCGCCCTGATTTCCAGAGTGTGCTCTCAAGCGATTACTTGAGGGCTTCCCACTTGCCGCCCTTGAACTGGTACATGGTGATGGCGCCGAACTTGGTGTCGCCCTTGTCGTCAAAGGCGACCGTGCCAGTCACGCCCTTGAAGTTGACCTTCTTGAGCGCGGGCAGGTACTTGGACGGCTCCACCGAGCCAGCAGCCTTCATCGCTTCGATGATGGCGGCGGCGGCATCGTAGGCGTACGGCGCATAGATCTGCACTTCGGCGCCGAAGCGCTTCTTGAAGCGCTCGCCGAAGGTCTTGTCGGCGATCTGGTCCAGCGGCAGGCCGGCTTGGGTGCAGTAGGCCTTGTCGCTGACGGCGTCGCCGGCCAGCTTGATCAGCTCGGGCGTGCAGCCGCCGTCGCCGGTCACGAACTTGGCGTCGATACCCAGTTGCTTGATCTGCTTGAGCATCGGGCCGCCCTGGGCGTCCATGCCGGTGTAGGCGATCACGTCGGGCTTCTGCGCCTTGATCTTGGTGAGGATGGCGTTGAAGTCGGTGGCCTGGTTGTTGGTGAATTCGCGCGAGGTCACGGTGCCGCCATTGGCCTTGACGCCCTTGTCGACCTCATCTGCCAGACCCTGGCCGTAGGCGGTGCGGTCGTCGATGATGGCGACCTTCTTGCCCAGCTTGGTGGCGGCGTACTTGCCGATCACCGAGCCTTGCTGGACGTCGTTCGCCATGGTGCGGAACACGGTGGCGAAGCCTTGCTGGGTCAGCGTCGGGTTGGTGGCGGACGGCGAGATCATCGGGATGCCGGCCTGGTTGTAGATGCGCGAGGCGGGGATGGTGGTGCCCGAGTTCAGGTGACCCACCACGCCCTTGACGCCGGCGTCGACCAGGCGTTGCGCCACGATGTTGCCGGTCTTGGGGTCGGCCTGGTCGTCTTCACCGACCAGTTCGAACTTCACCTTCTTGCCGCCGATGGTCACGCCCTTGGCGTTGTAGTCCTCGATGGCCAGGCGTGCGCCGTTCTCGTTGTCCTTGCCGAGGTGGGCGATGTTGCCGGTCAGCGGACCGACGTGACCGATCTTCACGACCACTTCCTGGGCACTGACGCTGCCGATGCCGGCCACGATAAGAGCGAGTGCGATCACGGACTTGTTCATCAACTTCCTCCGAATGAATGGGATGGGGCCAAAGGATTCGGCCCGCCGGGCACGCTAAGCGAAATTCAGGCCGAATATTGACCTGACTAGCGAAGCGGATGTTACAGAAGAAAGTAGATTGCGCGGCATCAATTCCGCGGCGGTTCCGTATTCGTAAACCTGTATGTTCGGCTTGCGAAAATCACTCAGAGTTTTCCCGCCTCACCCTCCAGTTTTCGCACGTCGGTAATGAAGTAATTCGTCTCGCCGAAGCAGTCGGTGGGCAGGCCCATATGCTGGGCGTATTGCAGCGAGACCCGCTGTCCCATCAACAGATTGATCTTGTCCACCACGGCCTCGTCGCGCACCGAGAAATGGAACTTCTCGGCCTGCTGGCCGGGCAGCGTGATCAGCGAGAGTTCGCCCTCCCAGGTCTTGCACAGCCAGCCCTTGTGCGAAAGCTTTTGCACATAGCCGGCGCGCTCGCCGGTGGAGTAGGACCAGCTCAGCATCAGCCATAGATAAAGCAGGAACAGCAGGGCCACGACGGCCAGGCCGATCAGGGCAATCTTCAGTGCCGCGCCACGCTGCATTGTGGTGCGCATTCGGGCGACGGCGTTCGGGCTTGGTGCGTGCATGCTTCTCTCCGGTTCGTTTTCTAGGGCGGGTGCGGCGGTCGCGCAAGCTTAACCGTGCTTCATGCCCGCTGTGTGTCGGGCAGGCCCCGTCGGTACTGGATGGCCTCCGCGACATGGGCGTTGGCGATATCGGCACTGCCCGCCAGGTCGGCGATGCTGCGCGCCACTTTCAATGTGCGGTGGTAGGCGCGGGCCGACAGGCCCAGGCGCTCGATGAACTGGCGTAGCAGCGCGCGCGCAGCGTCGGCGCATGCCCCATGGCGGTCGATGCCGGCGGCATCGAGATGTGCATTGGGCATGCCCTGGCGCGCCATCTGCAACTGGCGTGCCCGGATCACGCGCTGGCGGACCTGGGCGCTGGTCTCGCCCGCCGGGCTGTCGTCGAAGCTGGCGAGGTCGGGCACGCCGACCTCCAGTGCGAGGTCGATGCGGTCTAGGAAGGGGCCCGACAGCTTGGCGCGGTAGCGCGCCACCTGGTCCGGCGTGCAGCGGCAGGGGCGGGTCGGGTGGCCCAGCAGGCCGCAGGGGCAGGGGTTCATCGCGGCGACGAGCTGGAAGCGGGCCGGGAAGTCGACCCGCCGCGCCGCGCGAGAGACGGTGATGACGCCCGTTTCCAGCGGTTCGCGCAGGGCCTCCAGCACGCGGCGGTCGAACTCCGGCAACTCGTCGAGAAACAGCACGCCCTGGTGGGCCAGGCTGATTTCGCCGGGACGCGGGTCGGTGCCGCCTGTAGGAAATAAAATTATTCTTAACTGACGGCGGTTTTTCGATAGAAATAAACTTAAATGCCTTGCGGCACAAGGCTTTCGGCGACAGGCGTAGAGTGGTCGGCACGATCGCATTTCCTTGATCATCCGCATCTGTTTGGGCAGTTTTTCCGGCGGAGAAGCCTAGAACGCATACCATTTAAGTTTAATTTTATTGACCGGGTGACCGCCGTGTCAGTGCGACCAATCCCCATCAGCACCCGGAGCATCACGGGCCAGCACGCCTTCCAGGCTGCCGGCTTTGAGTCGGCCCTTGAGCGCGACTTCGTCACTGTATGCGCATTCGATCCAGACGTGGATACCGTGGTGTCCCAGCCGGTCTGCGTGTCGTATGTCGGGTGGCGAGGCAGGACCTTTCCCTACACCCCGGATTACCTGGTCACTTACCGTATTGGTGCATCCGGGGCGCCCGTTGCACCAACTCGGCTCTGTGAGGTCAAGTACGAGACGGAGCTGCAAGAGAAGCGCGAGGAGTTCAAAGCCAAGTTCGCTGCGGCGGCCAACTACGCCCAGGAGCGGGGGTGGGACTTCGAGGTCGTCACCGATGTGACCATCCGCACGCCGCGGCTGGAGAGTGCCAAGTTTCTGCTCGGCTTCCGCGGCCGCGACATCGATCCTGACCTAGAGATCAGGATCGGCACCTACGTGGCGGACCACGAGGGTTGCACCGTGGCCAACGTATTGGATGCATTGGCGCCTGCACCGGCGGAGCGGTTGGTCTGCCTGCCTGCAATCTGGACGATGGTCAGCGAGTTCCGACTCCGGACGTCCCTTGATCGCCCCTTGACCAACAAGGCAGCCCTCTCCATTGGTCCAGCATTCGGGGCGAGAGATGATCGCTGAACGTTTCCTGTTCCCCGGCAAGATCGTCTTTGCTGAAGGGAAGCGCTGGGTGATCGTCAAACCGGTATCCGCGGACACGCTGCTTCTCCGGCTCCTAGATGGAAACCGGCTGGCAACCATCCACGCCTCAGAGGTCTCAACTCTGCCCCCTCCGCAGGCGAACGAGCGAGCGCGTAGCCGCGTCGACCTTGCGGTGGTCCCGGAAGGTGCTTGGGCTCGCGCAAAAGAGCGCCTAGCGTTGATCAAGCCACTCCTGGAGCTCGGGGCCAAGCGAACGTCGAAAGACGTCCTGGAGGTGGCCCAGCAGGCCGGCAAGTCGACTGTGACGCTGTATGCCTGGATCAGGGCATACCAGCGGAGCGGCGGAGAACTGCTGTCCCTCGTGCGTGCCGGTCGCAGTGACAAGGGGCGAACTCGGCTGCATCCCGAAGTCGAGCAGATCGTGCAGGAAGCAATCAAGACGGAGTACCTGGTCCAGGAGCGTCCAGATCTGGCCGCCCTGGTGGGGTGGATTCAGACGGTGTGTGCAAAGAAGGGGCTTCGCCCCCCCGACCCTCTGACGGTAAAGGCGCGGATCAACGCTTTGCCGCCGAGGGAGGTCGTGGCAAAAAGGTACGGACACAAGGTGGCGCGAGAGACCTACATGCCGCTGTTCGGAAGTTTCCCGGGGGCAGACTACCCGCTTGCGGTAGTGCAGATCGACCACTCTCCGTTGGACATCATCTTCGTTGACGAAGTTGATCGCAAACCCATCGGACGCGGCTACATCACGCTGGCGATCGACGTGTTCAGTCGGATGGTTCTGGGGTTCTACATCTCACTAGATCCACCTGGAGCGTTTTCGACTGGAGCGTGCCTGTCGCACGCAATGCTCCCTAAGGAAGAGTGGTTGGCCCAGTTCGGGATCACTGACTCATGGCCGTGCTGGGGCATTCCGCGGATGATCCATGCAGACAATGCCAAGGAGTTTCGAGGCTCCATGCTGCAGCGTGCCTGCGAGCAGTACGGCATCACGCTGCAGAATCGCCCAAAGGGCCAGCCGCACTATGGCGGACACGTTGAGCGCTACTTCCGGAACGTCATGAGGTGGGTGCAGCTTCATCGTGGGACGGTCTTCTCAAGCGTGGCCAAGAAGTTCGACTATGACTCCGAGAAGCGCGCGGTCATGACGATGAGGGAGTTTGAAGAAGCCTTCACGATTTTCGTCGTCAAGATGTATCACCAGAAGTTGCATCACGGCATCCGCACGACTCCGATCCAGAAGTACCAAGAGGGCTTGCTTGGTGGAGATGACGCACCAGGCATTGGCCTGCCTGCGCCGATCCGCGACCCGGAGCGCCTGCGACTGGATTTCTTGCCGTTCGAGGAAAGAAGTATCCAGCAGAACGGAGTGGTGATCGACTACGTCGAGTACTACCACGATGCACTGCGGCGATGGGTGAAGGCGCCCGACCCAAAGAACCCCAAGAAGGGCAGGCAGTTCATCTTCCGCGTCGACTATCGAGACATCAGCGAGATCTACTTTCTCGATCCGGAACTTAACGATTACTTTGTCATACCATATCGGGACCTCACGCTTCCGCGGGTCAGTAGGTGGGAAGCGCGTGCGGCCAGGGAGCGCCTGCAGGAAAAAGGACTGTCGAGCATCAATCAGCAGCTCATCTTCGAGGGGATCGCAGAGACGCGCGAGATCCATGAGCGAGCGACTGAAAAGACCAAGAAAGCGCGGCGCCAGCAGCAGCGACGTACAGAAAACGAGCGGGCGAGAAAGAAAAAAGTGACGGAGACAAAACCCCCCAAGGCTGTTGTGACTCCAGACCAGCCGCAAGACTCCGGCGCCGACGACGTTCAGCCGTTTGATGACATTTGGGTGGATTCATGAGCGCACTGAGTCATCTCCATGAGAGCGCCGCCGAGGTGGTGCTGGATCAAAGCAAGGATCGCCTTGAGTTCTTGGCGAAGGATCGATGGATCCCGTATCCCGCCGCCATGGAAATCCTTGAGAAGCTTAAGTCATGGATAGGTCGGCCGCGCTCGATGCGCCCGCCATGTATGTTGGTTGTGGCGAGCAGCAACAACGGCAAATCCAGCCTCGTGAACGAGTTCGTGCGGAGGTATCCGTCGGACCCCAATGTAGAGGGAGAGGTCGCGTACGTACCGGTTCTTCTGGTGCCGCAGCTCACACGTCCCGACGAGGCCGGCCTGTACGAGAACATCCTGGACAAGCTGATGGTGCCTTTCAATCCTCGCACCAAAACGTCTGAGAAGCAGCGGCAGGTCATCGAGGTCCTTAAGCGTGTTCAGCCACAGGTTCTGGCCATCGACGAGATCAACAACCTCCTTGCCGGCGCGGTAACGGCACAGAAGCAGGTGCTCAACGCGATCCGAGTGATCTCCAACGAGGCGAAACTTCCGATAGTCGCGCTAGGAACAAAAGACGCGCTGAGTGTCCTTCAGAGTGATCCACAGCTGAAGAACCGATTCGAGCCGCAGTACCTCCCTCGTTGGGAGGCAAACGAAGGCTTCAGGCGCCTCCTCGCCTCGTTCGAGAGGGTACTCCCGCTCGCGGAGCCATCAAACTTGCAGGACAGGCTTTTTGCGGCGGAGATTCACAGCAAGTGCGAGGGGCTGATTGGCGAGCTGAGCCTGCTGCTGACAGCTGCGGCCACGTGGTCGATTAAGAATGGGAAGGAGTGCATCGATCGAGAGTCGATCGCGAAGTCGGGGTATGTGCCTTCCAGCAAGCGGCATACGGCAATTCCGAACTTGTAGACTGGATAAAGTTGATGTTGCTCGCCGTACATCGTTTGCGTGTTGGCGAACCAAGGCTCTCGGGTCAGAACCCGCTCCCGAAGCGCTTGGTGCGCGGGCTTGGTCATGAGGCGCATTGCCACATACGCTTAGCCCAGAATGGGGCACTAATAACAGGTGAAGAGTAAGTGGCGAAGAACCGGGACGATTTCACGGAGGGCACCAGGCGCCAGATCGGACAGCGCGCAGGATGGTTATGTAGCTTCCCTGGTTGCCGCACACCAACTGAGGGCTCTACTGCGGATGATGTAGGACGCATAAGTGTGGGCACTGCTGCCCATATCTGTGCCGCCGCACCCGGCGGTCCGCGCTACGACGCAACGATGTCTCAGGAAGAACGGCGCTCGGTAACCAATGGAATTTGGATGTGCCGAACCCATGGGACAGTGATCGACTCATCCGATCCAACGTTCACGACTGAACTCCTCCGTACCTGGAAGAAGGAGGCAGAAAGGGAGTCTCGACAGCGCGTTTTTTCAAGCTCTGCTTTATCTGAGTCCAGAATAAGTCACGATGTCGTAAATCTTCGAGCCGCAGCGGCTGCCGACATGGAGGTTTTTCGCCGAACGGCGCGATGGCCAGCCTCGTCAGTTGAGCTCGCACTAATCATTGAGGGGGACGACGAGTCGATAACGACAAGGTCTTTGGCGAAAGTTGTTGTTTCGCATGACGACCTGGTATTGGTCGCACCTCCAGGCATGGGGAAGACGACGGTGCTGCTTCAGGTTGCGGAGGGAATGCTTACAGAAGGAGCAGGAGTGCCAATGTTCATCCCGCTTGGGGATTGGGCAACGGACGGAAAGGACTTGCTGGCATCTATTCTGCACCGACCGTCTTTTCGCGGGGTATCAGAAGATATTCTGCGCAAAGCAGCAGCAAGGCCCGGCGTGGTTCTCTTGTTGGATGGCTGGAATGAACTTGATGCGGCTGCACGCCAACGAGCCCGTGTCCAGTTAGTGTCCTTAAAGGCTGAGCTCCCTAATCTAGGCTTAATCATCTCGACGCGCCGACAGTCGCTTGATGTTCCCATCGAGGCTCTGCGTGCCGATCTTCTTCCTCTCAACTCTCGACAGCAGGAAGCAATAGCGCGCGAGATGAATGGGGAGGCAGCCGTTCGTGTTGTGGATGAAGCGTGGCGTACACCAGGCGTTCGCGAACTGGTCTCGACTCCCCTTTATCTGACGGTGCTCTTGTCACTTCCCCGCGGTTCTGCATTTCCGGCAACGAAGGAAGAGCTCCTACGCCGCTTCGTGGAGGCAAATGAGACTGTGCCTGAGCACGCCGAAGTATTACATGCTGCGTTGGCCGGCATGCATCATCGCTACCTGTGCGATTTGGCTGTCAGAGCAACGTCCGTATCTGCGGTTGCACTTTCTGAGGCGGATGCGCGTCGATCAGTCGTTGAGACGGGACGGATGCTGTTAGCAGAAGGGCAAGTGACGGAACCGCCCCAGCCGCACAGTGCGCTTGAGACACTGGTTAGCAATCACGTTTTATTACGAGCAGGGGACACTCCGGGCTACTCGTTCCAGCATCAGCAATTTCAGGAGTGGTATGCGTCACATGTGGTCCAGGACCGTATCCGAAGGGCGTACGACGATCCAACTGAATTGAATGTCCTGCAAGCGGAGATTTTTAATATACCTGCTTGGGAAGAGGCGATCCTGTTTGCGATTGAGCGGACTGCGAGCAGCTCGGATAGCGTGCTTGCATTGGCCTGTGGACGGTCTGTCCTGGCCGCGCTCGAAGTTGACCCGATGCTCGCAGCCGAAATGGTCTATCGGCTTCCAGAGGAAACCTGGGCTTTTGTTGCGAACGATGTACAGCGCTTCGTTAGAGCGTGGCACTCCCCTGGCATGATCGACCGCGCGTTGCGGTTCATGCTCACGTCTGGTCGACCGGAGTTCCTTGACTTGATCTGGCCGCTTGTAACGCATGCGGATGAGCAAACAAGTCTTGGGGCCCTACGCAACTGTCGGCGGCTTCGGCCGTCAGTATTCGGACAGGACGCGGAGAGTTTGATCAGTGCACTTCCGGACGAGCCGCGAAAAATACTGCTGTGTGAGATGGCTTCGCACGGAGACGTTGATGGACTCCAACTCGCGACGACCCTTGCACAGGTGGACCCCAAGCCCGATGTACAGATGTCCGTAATCAGTATCCTTTCGTTTCGGCGTGCGGATCATCATGTTGCCCAAATGCTAAGGACCGCCCCGGGCAGTATGCTTGATCGAATCGTGCAGCGACGACTTCTCGATGACGAAGACATTGCGGACCCTCAGTGTCGTGAACTCCTTATCCAGGCCCGGCTGCGAATAGCTGAAAAGGAAACAAACAGCGACAAACTCCACCGCATCGCTCGTGCTGTGCATGATGAAGCGCTAGAGCGACCAGTGTTCGATTTGTTATCTACGATCGAGATCGGGTCCGATGAACGAGAAGTTGGGTCGCTCGTCGACGAGCTTTGGGTGCAATATCCCTCCGTTGTAGTCAGCGCCCTCATAGAGCGTGTTCTCAAAGGGCGATCACTCTTCCATCACACAGCGCAGCTCGTGTCCAGTGCAGGTTTAGTGATTGATGATGAACTGCTTCTGGAGATCGCACAGGAGAATGCTGGAAAGTACTGCGAGCGTGCGTCTATTGCCGCGTCGGTACTTGGACCGCATTCGGCAGCGGTCCTTCTGGACAAACTTTTTGACCTTGCACCAAGACGTAAGGTTGGGGAGGTGTGGAATGAGGAGGTTAACAATCTATTCCATGGCTTAAAAGGAAGGTTGGCACTTGCACCTGCCCTCAGTGTCCTTGAGGCCATCAAGGCACGGTCCTCGCAGGCATTGGTTTCTGAGATGGCGCTGATGGCGCGGGTGTTAGTGCAATGTCGTGGACACCAGTCATCGACTCATGATCGGCCCTTCAACGATGGCGTACGCGATGCCGTTGTCGATCTAGTTGAACAATGGGCATCGCGAATGCTGGCCTCCGGTGATGCAACCCGAGAGCAAACGGCGAGCTTGGCACTTCTCGCTGCCTGCGCTCCGTCTGGCCGACTATTGCCGGTGCTTCGGACATTGCTCGATGATGAGCTTCAACGCTTTAGAGCGTTCCGAATGGAGGCGGAGGCTAAGAGATGGAGTCCCGGCGATGCAACAGATGAGGCGAGAACGCTTCATACGCATGAGTACGCACGCGCCTTTCGCGCCTTAGAGCCATCGATCACGCGGTCTGTCCTGTATGACTATCTTGCCGATCAGCACTTTGGGGAAGAGGCCGTCGGTGTATTGGTCGAATGGTGGAGGCTCGCAAACGAGCCACAACCTATCGAGCCTCGCTTATTCGGCCGATCTGGGTTCGCAGGCGTGGCTATGCGACGGGCAATGCTCCTTGCCAAACCAAATGAAACGTGTGAGGAGGCCGACGCTGTTTTTGCGGTAGTTGTGAGGTTGCTCGAAGAGGCCGGCGAAGATGAGCAGCGGCTTGCCGTTGCTCTTGGCTCAATAGCTGTTCGGCTGCCTCATGGTGGCTGGCGCGATGTGGTTACACAACTTCTTGCACTCGCGCCACGACGTGATCGCTACACATTGCTGATGAACCTTTGTCTCTCTGGCGAGACTATCTCGCTCGATGAGGTTACTCGCGGCATCACTGAAACGCAGGAGGCAGCGGGTGCGCAATCGCCGGCTTTCATTCTGGACGACGGATCCGAACTTAGACGTTGGCTCCAACTCTTGCCTTTCACGGAGAAGCCGCTGCTGGGCTTAGAGTTGCTGACCACACTGCCCGACCCATTCAAGCATCGACGTATATGGGACGATGTTCTGCTGGCATGCGAGGCCTTAAGCAGCAAAGAGGGGGGGCTCTGTCTGTTGAGATTGGCAGAGCTGGCCCCAGAGTTTTATGGTTATCACGGCTGGCACCGTGTAGTCTTTCGGCAAGCATTAGACTCTCTGGATATTGCCCATCAATTGATCTGCCTTGCTGCGCGAGGTGTTTTTTCTAGGACAGAGTCCGACCGTCGGCTTCTCGCACGCGAACTGTCTAGGCTATTAGAGGCGCACGCAGAAGTTCGCACACAGGTCTATGCGCTGCTGGCAGATGGTCCTGTAACACCGGGTTTGGCGCTTCTTGCAGAAGCGGTATCCGAGTGTCCCGACGTACCGGGGCTCCTGCTGCTGGTACAAGCCGAGCTGATTGCACACCAAGGTTTCGCGAATTCTCGCGTTGTCGAGCATGTTGTGACTAAGCGTGTCCCATCGAGAGATTGGGCGGGGGCCTTCGAGGTTTTGCCTTCGCCCGTCGTTGAACTGCGGCGAAGTCTCCTGGCGATGTGCTCCGACGGGGGGCCTTCTGACGTTGCAGCGCGATGCCTTCGCAGGATTGATGCGATCAGAGATTTGCACGGGTTGCCCGAGGGCGAGCCGCGTCATCCGGACTTCGCTTCTGGCGCGCGATGGCCGATCCTGAACGTATCGACGGTGGAAGAGGATCTGTACTGACAGGTAATGTTGTTCAGTCTTAACTCGGAGTCGTACCGCAGCTGAGTGGCTGATGCGCATACTAAGCCGATGGGTCGTTCGTGGAGGCATGAAGACGGAGACTGCACTGCTATGGACGATTCACCTGCGTCCCAAGCCGGACGAGTTGCTGAGCTCGTGGCTGTATCGATTGGCGCATGCACATGGTCTGAGAGTGCATTCATTCTCCGAAGCCGCGCTGGGTAAGAAAACTCAGATATGGAATCGCGACATTGATCGGTGTGCACCAACAACGCTCTTGAATCGACTTGCGTCATCGACGGGGCTGAGTGAAGCAAAGGTCTATGCGACAACACTAAAGTCGTACGAAGGCCTGCTGTTCGAGCATCACAACGAAAAGGGAAACAACAAGTGGATACTTCCACTTGGCATCTACCATCGAACGCGACGTGGATACGGACAGCAGTTCTGCCCACTCTGTCTTTTCTTCGATGCCGAGCCCTACTACAGACGACTCTGGCGGCTTTCCTTGGCGACTATATGCCCTGACCACGGTTGCCTGTTGCATGATCGATGTCACGCGTGCGGGGCTCCAGTGGTGTTCTTCCGGAGCGACATAGGTAGAGGACGGCCGTTGCTTCATGAAGGAGCCGTTCACTGTTGGTGCTGCAGCGCTGATCTGCGGAGGGCGCCGGCAATCCAGCCAGATTGCTTTGAGTGGAAGCCAATAGTTTCCCTTCGCTCGCTGCTAACGTTTGCGAACGATGGAGTGGCGGTGGCCGTGGATCAGCTCCACTCTTACGGACACCTCTTCCTGGACGTCCTGTATGAGGTTGCTGAGCTACTGGTGCATGGGCATCGAAGCGTCGTTCGGTCGAGGCTCCTAGCCGAGATCCGGAAAGAGATTCCGTTGCCCCCGCCGAGTGAAGCGCATCTCATAGACGCGCTGGACGTCAAAGCCAGGCACTCCATGCTGTTGGCATCGATATGGTTGCTGTCTGAGTGGCCAGATAGATTCGTACGGCTGTGCGCGACAGCGAAGGTCAAGCGGACGCAACTGCTACGAGACTTTGACGAAGCACCCTACTGGTTCCATGAGGTGCTGGAAACACAACTGAACGGAAAGTGGACGAGTCGTTCTGCTGCTGAAGTTGCTCATGCGGCTGACTACCTGGTCGCACGAGGTGAGCAACCCTCCGTGAAGACGCTGAACCGACTGATGGGGGCCTACACAGACAGGCAGGCCAGTGATGCTTGGCGACGTGCAGGCGCGCGACCGATGGAGGCACCCGAGGTTCGGCAACTGCTGGAGGCGCTGACGGTGAAGATCAGATCTTTGGAGAAGGGATCGATGCGGCGATTGATCTTGGAGAGAGACCGAGTGATGTTTGAGTTGCTTGCGATCACGGGTTGGTCTGTTGATCGAGTGGTGGGGCTGACAACCTCGGAGGCAGTGCAGTCTGCGAAGGACGTGAAGGCGGATGGGCCGAACGACAGGCGTCGTCGTTGGTTGCTGTTGTCGTACATGCGCGATGTGCGACCCGGCCTTCTGGGGAAGCGTGCTGAGAAGACCAACGCATTCTTTCTGGGAGTGTTTGGAGAAGGGATTGATCGCCCGGCATGGGTTGCTCGTTTTCGGCGAGCTTTGGACTTGGCAGGTCTACCTCGAAAGGGGCTCACGCTGGTGAGTCTGGAGGCCTATGGAATTGGTCATGCGAACGTTGCTTAAGACACTGGCCGTGTGGATGCTTGCGACCTGGGGTTGGCTCGCTTTTGCCGAGACGTATACCGGCAAGGTTGTCGGGATTGCCGACGGAGACACGATCACGGTTCTTGATCACGCAAACGTGCGGCACCGCGTGAGGCTCGCGGGCATCGACGCGCCGGAGAAAGGACAGGCGTTCGGTGCCGCGTCCAAACAGAGTCTCTCCCAGCTCGTGTTCCAGAAGTCGGTTGTCGTGGAGACGTACAAGACGGATCGATATCGTCGGGAAGTGGGCAAAGTGCTGGTCGATGGGGAGGATGCAAACCTGATGCAGGTGCGTGCAGGACTCGCTTGGCACTACAAGCAGTATGCGCATGAGCAGGTATCAGATGATCGGCAAACATATGCTCGCGCAGAGATGCAGGCGCGTGAGTCTAGGCGTGGTCTATGGGCGAATCCAGCGCAGACTCCTCCCTGGGAGTTCAGACGTCAGCGGTGATGACGCTACTATTTGTAGCGGACAGCGTTGACCACCTTGCTGGCTGTGGTGTCACCCAAATGCCACTGTCAAGCGATAGGCCCGGAGTACGGAAAGGGAGAGGACCCTAAGGCGATGACAATCGGAACATTTAAGACCGAAGCCCAAGTGCACTTCCTGGCTATTCGCAAGGCGCTTGCCAATCGCAATGCAGCCGTGATGGTGGGAGCGGGCTTCAGCCGAAATGCTGAAGGCGGGCATAACCTTGCTACTTGGCGTCAGCTGTCAGAGGCATTGGCTACCGAGCTCGATCCAGAACGGCCACCTGAGGGATTTACCCCGGCCGCGGCGTCGCAATTGGCTGAGCAGTATGCAAGCGTCTTTTCCCCGATACATCTGGAACAGCTTATTAAGCGGTGCGTTCCTGATGACCAAGTGACTCCCGGGCGGCTGCACACCTTGCTGCTGGAGCTCCCATGGTCGGAGGTTTTCACCACCAACTACGACACATTGTTGGAGCGGGCCGCAGAGCGTCTGTTTGATGCGTCGTACTTCACCGTGTGTGCCCGCGAGGACATCCCGCAGTCGAAGGTGTTGGGACGCCGGCGAATCGTGAAGCTACACGGCTCGTTTCCGTCACACCGCCCCTTTATCCTGACTGAAGAGGAGTATCGAACCTATCCCGAACGCTTCGCGCCCTTCGTAAACCTGGTACGTCAATCCTTGTTGGAGAACATTTTCTGCCTCATTGGCTTCTCCGGTGATGATCCAAATTTTCTGCATTGGCTCGGCTGGGTTCGTGACATGCTCGATAAGCACGCACTGCCGGTCTACTTATTCCTCGCACAAGAACCGACGCTTGGTGAGCGTAAGCTCTACGAGGCGCGTGGCGTAGTGCCTGTAGTTTTGCCGACCCCTGATGGCGTGGAGGTAAGCGACTATCAAGCACGCTACCATGCGCTTTTCTCCGAGTTGGCCAGACCGCTGGCCGATTCGCCTCTGGACTGGGGAGATTATTCGCTCCCCCAACAGGCGCACTGGCAGCAAGGTGCCGACAGCGAGCATCAGTTCGCCAGTTTCATGAAGCACCTGCCGTTGATCAGTGCATATCGTCAGTCGTACCCAGGCTGGCTTGTGGCGCCACACAAGATAAGGGTCAGATTCTCTAGAACCGCCGAATGGCTAGATGGCTGGCTGCACAACAAGACCCTCCTCGGCGTGCTTGCACAGCGGCCGTCATCCGTAATTCTGTCAGTTGTGGAGCTTTACGGCTGGGCGCAGAACGTGATGCTGAAGCCATGGAGCGATGACGTCGCAGAACTAGGTCGTGCGGCGTTTTTGGCTTATAGCGTAGAAGCTCCTGTCCAGATGACTCCGGACGAAGAAGTGTTTCTGTCCTCCGCAGTAGGCGCCGCCGGTTCAACGACAGTGCCAAGCACACTGATTGGCGCAGGACTCGCACTGCTGACCTGGGCTCGGCAGGGGCATCGCACGCCAGCCTATGAGGAAATTCGGGCGCGACTACAATCTCTTGCGAAGGATGACATTGTCGTTCAAGACCGTTTGGTCTACGAGCACATTCTGCGGCTCCTGCAAAGCTGTGACCAACCAAGCGCGCTTCAACAGATCTCGGCCTGGCGCCCAAAAGGGTCGGATGCGTATGTTCAAGTACTTCGAGGATCTTTGCTGGCGGAGATCGGTGAGACAGTCGGCGCCTTGCAAGTACTCGAACAGGCTATCCAGGTGCTTCGTCGACAACAGCGTTCGCGCCCCGAAGATCCTGCATTAATTTCAAAGGAGGCTTGGGCTTGCCTCATAGCGCGTAACGTCCAGCGTGCGTTGGAGTTCGAATCCCGTTATTCCAGGCTGTTCCCGCCGACACAACCAGAAGCCGGAGAAGACAAGGAATGCGGTGAAGACTTTGAGCTCCGGCTGAATGTGCTGGGCGCCCGGGGATACTCAGCGGATCAAGAGCTTGAGGCACTCAAGGCTGAGCTAAATGCGGAAGCCCTGCCCCTGCAACCGGACGACAGCCAATTGAACGGCTTCGATCTAGGAGCCAACTCATCGCGCTTCCGTCTGGCGCTGCCGCGTGAGCTGCAAGACAAGATCGCGGCCAGTCTGTCGTGGCTTGAACTGGTTGAGCGCACGGGACTTCTTCCGCAGACAAGGAATGTTTTGTTTTTTGTTGAGCAGATGTTGCAGGCAGCTTGGTGGTCGCGGTTTGCTGACACGCCAGAACGATCCATCGGTTTGTTGCTTCGCGTACATCGTGAAAAAGCACTAGAACCAAGAGACCGTTCCTTGCCGCCGCATCGCTCCGGCTGGCTTGCGCGTCATGAGATTGCCTACTTTAACGCAGAGTCGGCAACAGAACTGTGTGCGGAATTTGTGAGGCAAATCTGTGCTGAGTTCGACGGAGCGAGAGTTCCCACTCGTCCACTGTCACGTATTCCTTTTTTGCTAAAAGTTCTAAGCCGCTTGGTGATTCGCGTAGAAAGCGAGGATGTTCTTGAGCGGTGGGGTGCGCAGCTGCTTGAGTTGCACCGCACCACCGCCGTGCGCGCGGAGTCAGCGTTGTGGGCACCGCTGACTATGGCCCTAGGGCGCATACTGGAGGCATTACCAGGACAGGCCCAATCAGCCTTGATGCTTCAGGCGGTTAGCTTGACGTTACCGCCTGTCACTTATGCTTCCCAAGCGGGAGAGCACAAAGTTTCCCAATGGTTGAATCTGAAAAGCCTCATGGAGCACTGGGATCCAGACTCTGGTCAGCAATCGAGTGCCGAGTGGCGCCAAATCACTCAACGATTGATTCAGCAACTGCGTGGGCAGCCCAATGCAAAGGACTCCCAGCAAATTTGGCGACATCTCATGGATCTTTGCGATAAGGGCATCCTTGATGACGCCGACCAGTCTGAGGTTGGCGAGTTGCTCTGGGAAAATATGGAGCCTCGCCAGTGGCCTACCATCCCCGGGTACTATCCTTCGGCAACGCTTTCTTGGCCCTGCCCAAAACTCAACGCGTCATCATTGATGCTGGACCGAATACTGGCGCGGCCCTTGCGTCCCTTGAACTCTGGGGGCTACATGAGCTTGACGTTGGGGACAGGACGTAGCTATGACATTGGTGGCTTGGAAACCACACTGGGTGCGATCAGATACGCGATCACCAAAGCGAACCCGACCCTGCTTCAGATCGGAAAACTTCTCAACGTGGTAAACGAGTGGCTTGATGCGCAGTTGGAGGATTTGGTTCTCGATCTGGCGGACCCGCAAGTGCACGACGAAGTATTCAAATCCATCCGGTATCTCGACGACATACTCGTGGAATGTGTCAATCTGCTCGCAGAACGACCGCGCTCTGCGCGCGTTAGGGTGCTTCTAAGCAAGATCGAGATGCTAAATAACCGGATTCTGGCTTTCAGAATTCCACGTTATCACCTGGGCCTGGTGCTAATTCGCAATGACCTGCGTTCTGCGCAGGCTCTTGAGGGTGATCTGAAGTCGCTCATTGGGGGACTTGTAGAGGGTAATGAGAAAACACGTTGGCGGGCTGCGCATGCAAGTTACCGCTTGCTCACCGAAGAGGATTCTCGGTTCCATGCGGCCGCAAAGATGTTGTTTGACACGCTTGTGGCTTGCGTGTTCGCTCAAAGTCCGACGTGCATGGATCAAGCAATGGATGTGTTGTCGCATCTGCCATCTTCCGTATGGCGCCGCCACTTTGACCAAACATCTCTAACCCTGCTGAACATTGCGATGGAGACTCTAATAAGCAGGCTTGCCTACGATAGGCAGCGGTCTGCGGACGCTATGCCTGATGAGGTGCTACCCAACCTTAGATTCAAGATGTTCCAGTTGGCTTACACCATGATTTGCGCCACAAAGGCCGATGTTCCAGGGGCGCAACGTTGGCTGGATGCTGCTGATGCCGACCCTTTGCCTGAGGTGCGTCTTGGGCGTTTCAAGCGTGCGGCTGATGAAGCCGAGAGTCGATAGAAGTCACGGTTAGTGGGATACGCAGTTAATGGCTGCAGCTCTCCTCGCCGTAGATGACTCTCGTTTCAGAGGCAATTTCTTGAGCGGGGACATTGGTAGTGCCAGCTTTACGACTCGTCCGTATCGTAACTTGCAATCAACTTCTCGCGTTCCACACAGTTCTGCAATGAGTCAGCTGCGGCGAGCGCTGCTTTCAGCTTGCTGATAACGTCGTCCGCCGGCGTGACAAATGCATGGTAAGCGTAGTCGTCGGCCACAATCCGCTTGAGCGTCAAATCGAAGGGTTCGTCTCGCTTTCTGGCGGTAGACCGGATGATTCCTCTGGTGGACTTGAGCCTGATAAACACGACCACCCTACGATCGATCCAAGTGGCAATCCCGATTGTCTGCGAGACCTTCTCATCTTTCATCTTAAGCCAGGTGACGTGGGCGGCATTCCCCTCAGCCGCGAGGCTTTCTATGAGTGCGGTGCGAATGTACTGAAGCCGGAAGGCGGGTGGGTTTGGGCGAGACTCACCTGTCTCAATTTCTACATGGGTGGGACCGGATGAGACTCCTTCGCCCTCTTCGCCTACGCTCCGTGCCGTTTCAGTGGGTTTGCCGTGGAGCACGTCTTCTTTCACCGCTACAGTTCGTTCACCAACGTAATCCGTCTGCTTGTCTGCAAGGTCTGGGAAGCGCTGACGATCAATGGCGGCGACTGCGCTAGGCCAGGCTCGCTTCCGTGGCTCCTCGGTTACGAACTCCTTGCTGGTGTTCTTGCGTATCATGCGCTTGGCGTCCTTCCCCTTTTGTCCGGGCGATTCGTCGGTGGTTGCCTCTTGCTTCAAGGGGCGCGAGGTTTGCACTCTTAAGGCCTTAAACGGGAAAGGGTGTGAGCAGCTATGGATTTGGTGGACGAGCAATCTTCTCTGCCCATTCGCGGTGATCCACTCGCCTGAGACTTGAAGGGTGGTTTGACCTTCGAACGGGAATGACATGAGGATGTATGGCTTTTCGCCCTTCACACTCTGTGCGACCAGGTGTTTTGCAACTCCGTAGGCCGCTCGCGCTGCGATGGGGTCGAATGCAATTCGGGCTACGTCCGCACCTGATGCCTTGGCTAGGCCTGGTGCGAGTCGAACAAAGGATGCGCCATCGTCACCAACGCCTCGGCTCACGTAGAACTTGTCTTCCTTCGCACCGGCTACGACTCGGCTCAGTAGGCTCGATGAAGATCCAAAGTACGTGCGAAACAGCTCTACGCAAGGTATGACAATGTCACTACTGTCGTCGGTGCTGCGAACAACGGCGCAGTAGGCTCCTGTGTGGCCGCGATGTTTGTCGAATGCGTCGAATGGCAGGAGATGGCCCGATTGCGGATCTTCGGGGGGTGCTGGACTGCCGGCCTTCAGTAGCTTGCACGACTCGGGTGAAACATCGATCGTGATGCTCACCACTTCTGAGGTGGTGGTGCCGAGCAGTTTTCCGTCTGACCAGATGGATCCGAGAGGGAGCTGGCCGAGAAAGCCTATGGGAATCAAGCGGACCATTCGGCGTCGTGGCGAGCTGTCTCCTTCAGGCGTTATAGACTCAAACAGCAACTCAATCGATGGCTGGCTGTACCGATGATCTCGGTTTGGGTAAGTAATGTGCCCGTGCCAGCACACCGCCCATTGCCCACTGGGGAGGATTGGCGAGGTCAGGTGCAGAGGTGATTGTTTCAGCTGGAGCCATGAAGTCATGTTGATGTGTAAGACGAACGGAATCCAACCAATCTGTTCAGGAATGACGTTGCCAAACCGTTGTGATCTGACTACACCAGTTCGGCACACATTCACCTTCTCCCAGAGTGTGCTAACAGTCGCTAGTGGCAGGTGTCGGTCACATCAAGGAATGCGTTGGACTGTACTGCGAGTGCTTCGCTAGGCGTCTGCTAAATGTACGTGCTCGGTTTCCTAGATCCCTGATATGGGTTTGGACTGCCTCCGAAGGGGCGACACTTTCGGCGAGGGAGCGCGAGATGGAATGTGACCTCAGTTGCGACGGACGTTACTGAGCCGCCAGTCGTTCACGTTGAAGATGCTGAATTCTCCGCATCTGCCTTCCGATATCGTCATCCGCGGCTTTCACCCTGCACACTGCGTTGCCCGCATGGGCAGCTGTTGCCGCCAACCCGAAGCTTTCCGTTGATTCGGCGGCAGCTAAAAATGCGGAGCGCAACAGTCGAGGAGTGAAGGGTTCCGCGATCCCGTTCTTCTTCTGCCATGCTTTCACCATTGACCAAATCGACCACGGGCGAACTGCTGAATTCGCGTCCAGGTGGCTAAGAAGCGGTGAATCCTTGCCGACACTCCTTCCGCTAATTTCCTTCCGAAAGTTCTGATACTGAAGCCATAGTTGCAGTACATGAGGAGGTAGGTGGACTTCGCGCGCATCGAGTTGCAATCTCAGCCTTGACTTCCTTGAGGCCAGCACGTGCTTTGCCTTTAGAGTCGAGAGGCTCGCAACGTCCAGCGCGCCCCAGTATGCGAGATTGATTGCGATCAATGCGCGAGCATCCTCCAGAGATGAAGGCTGCTGGACCCCTGATAGAGCACGGCGAAGTGCCAGAGGCATATCGCCCAAACCAGTTTTTTTATCCGTTGCCTTAGTCTTGGCCGGCGCGACAATCCTAGGTGGCCACCAGTCTATGTGCCCGTGTTCCGCACACCAGATAAGGAAGTGGCGGCAGATCCGCATTGCCTGTACGGCGCTGGAGTTTGCGAGAACGCTCCGGCGCCGTGTGTTTATCAACTTACGCGGACGTCGGATGGCGACGATATAGCTCTCCCAGTGGTCTGAGCACAGAGATTCCGTGGTGAGAAGTTCGAACTTGGCGGCCATGTACTGAGCAAAGCGGTCAACTTCGCCTCGATAGCTCGTGCGAGTCGCGGGGGCCAAGTGAGGTTGCGAGTCTATCCACGCAACACAGACGTCAGTAAGGGTTGTCATTATCAAAAATTATTTACATAATCTTTGGTAAGACTATAATTGGAAGTGAAGGAATTTGCAAAGCGGCGTAACAAGGGATAGAAAGGTGCAAGATGACCATGCCAATTCTGCGCTGGGCGGGCAGCAAGAAGAAGCTTCTTCCAACGCTCGTGGCGGCGACCCCGGTTGGCTATGACAGGTACGTCGAGCCCTTTGCCGGCTCGGCCGTCTTGTATCTGCGCTTGGCCGATACGCCGGCACTGCTGGGTGACATCAATCCGGATCTCATTGAAACTTACGAGACGGTCAAAAGGCATCCGAAGCGGGTTTGGGCCAAGGTGGCGGCGATGAGCGTGGCGCCCGACTACTACTATGAGCTGCGCGCCCTGGACTCGTCCCGCATGGGCAAGCTCGATCGGGCTGCTCGGTTTGTGTACCTCAATCGATTTTGCTTCAATGGTGTTTACCGCACAAACAGGCAGGGCCAGTTCAATGTTGCAAGAGGGAAAGGCCATCTCTTTGTGCCGGACCTTGAAGTCTTCTTTGCGTTCTCGGAGAAGCTAGCCAACGCAGCACTGTTCTGCGGGGACTTCGAATCCGTTGTTTCCCAGGCTGGCGCTGGGGATTTCCTGTACCTCGATCCGCCGTACAGCTTGGATGGAAAGCGAGATCGAGGTGAGTACGGCATGGGTACGTTCAGAGAAAACGATGAAGACCGGTTGGTTGATGCTGTCATTGCTGCCTCGGACCGTGGAGCAAAGGTGCTGCTTTCCTACTCGCCATCGCGCCGCATGGTGCAACGGCTCTCCGGGTGGCGTGTTAAAAAACTGAACGTAGCCCGCAACGTTGCTGGTTTCACGTCCGCGCGGCGCAGTGCCAAAGAAATACTCGTTTCGAATTATGATTGGGTCTTCGACAGACCAGATCAGTAATTCGATGCCGATCGACGGGGCCGTTCCTTCATCACAAAAAAGTGTGCTTCGGATTGCTGTCATTGGAGATCCGCACTTTGTACAGGTCAACCATGATCTGGCCAAAATCTCGCACCTGAAATTTGATGCGGAGGGAAAATTTGTCCCGCCGCATGCGCAACAGCACCCTTGGGCGTCACTAAAGGAGTTGGTCTCCGCCGGCGGGGATCTGAAGGCGGATCTAGTCATTTGCGTCGGAGATCTCAGCTCTGGAGGGGACCTGCCTGCCCTAGATATCGGCTGGAGATACCTCAACGAGTTGGCGCAGTTGATGGGGGCGGAAGTGCTTGCATGCACAACGGGTAACCATGATGTGAGGTCTCGTAGCCAAGCTAGGGAGGTCATGGAAAATGTGGTCCGGTCTTTGGGCAACTCTCGCGGGCTGAACGAGAACCTGAAAAACCTGGAGCCGCCCTATCCGTTGGTGGATCAAGCCGGCGTGACGGGTTTGAAGGCCGACGACCTGCGAACAAAATACTTTGGAAGCGGCGTAGTTCTGATCTCCACTCCGAAGTATCGCCTTGTCATCCTAGACAGCTGTTGTGAGCACACACAAGACAGCTGTGACTACGAGAAGGGGGCTTTCCCTCAGTCCGTAAAGAGGGCCCTGAGTGGCGCCCTAAAGGAGTCTGGCGAGCCTAGGCTCAACATGCTGGTATGCCACCATCCTCCGAGCTCACATGGCTACTTCAACCAGAACAATTACGATTTCATCTCCGGAGGCGGAGAAATGCTGGGGGTGCTTGAAGAGCACGGAGCTTGGCTAGTTCTTCACGGCCATAAGCATCACGGACATGTGGCTTATGCCTTGGGAGGGGGGCGCTCACCGGTAATTTTTTCCGCCGCTAGCCTCGGCGCCACGCTTACGGAGACAGGTAGTGGGTTCAGGAACCAGTTTTACATAGTAGAGCTGGAGTCCATGGGGGAGGACTTGCGGGGTCAAGTCCGGGCGTGGGACTGGTTCAGCGGTAGCGGTTACCAGCCAGCCGACCGAAAGGACGGTGGAATTTTCGATGGCTGTGGGTTCGGATACCGGCGATCGCCTGGAGAGATCGCTGCAGAGATCGCAACCTTGACCGCTAACAGACTGCCAATTCGGTGGGATGACTTGAAGGATGATATGCCTGATCTCAGGTACATCATTCCTTCCGACTATCCTCTCATCGAGGCATCACTTCGGCGCAACCACGGAATCGTCGTGGAGCCCGATCCCAGGAAGAAGAACTGGCTGCTTCTCGCGAAGGGCGCATTGTGAGTACGAATTTTTTAGATCCCTTCAATGCAAAAGCCATGACCTTCCGGGAAGTGGCGTCAACCTTCGTCCCGTCCAACAAGTTTGCGCTACTTGCCGGAAAGTGGAATGCACTGCTCATCGGTCCCCGCGGGAGTGGCAAAACAACGCTGATGAAGATGCTGACTGTTGAGGCGCTCAGAGCATGGGATGGGCCGGAGGCCAGTGATTACCGAAAGGGCATTTCATACACCGGCATCTATGTGCCGTCCGATATTGCATGGGGCGAAATGGTAAGGTCGTTGTCGACCTCGTTTGATGAAGGCACGACGAATCTAATTTCCGCATCAGCCTTCGTGACCAACGTCTTGCAATCAACTGTCATGGCTATGCAAGGGCGTTTGAATACTTCCTCCATACAAGGAGGCGAGCCAAATTTTCGCCTAGCTCAGTGTCCGGCGGAGAAGTTCGAGCGCGCAATTCAGGAAATCGCTGAACTATGGAAGCTGACGACGCGATCACTTTCCCTGCAGGGGTTGGCCAATGCCTTAGGCCTCCGACTTCTCGACATAAAGCAGCAGGCCAATTTGATTGCAGCCACGCCTGGGGTGAAGCCGACCGAAATTTCTTCTCGGATGCCCTATATTGGCCTTCCGCTGGTCGAATCGGTTAGTGCGGCCGTCTCGCTCTTTAACACCGTCATCGGTGAGGAGGAAGGCCTGTGGGGATTGTTGCTTGATGAGTTTGAAGTTGCACCAGTACATCTTCAAGTGGAGGTGCTAACTGCGTTACGTGCATCTCCAGGAAAAGTGCTCTTCAAGGTTGCGCTAGCTCCGTGCGGCCCTCATACCCTGCTCGACCTCAATGAAGCAACAAGCCCCACTCACTATAACGACTACAAACAGGTAGAACTGTGGTATCTGAAAAAGACGGAGTCTCAAGAGTTCTGCAATCAGATTTTTGCATCCCGTAAGTCGACATGGGAAAACATTCCAGCCGACGCTTCGCCAGAAGATGTATTTGGTATTACTGGCTATGCGATTGTAGATGAAATGGGAGAGGGCTCTGCCGTCCCGTCCTCGTATGGACGGGGCGCGCTTTGGGAGAAAGAGTTCTTGCAACTGGCTGATAAAGATGAGACGTTCGCGTACTTTCTCAGAAAGAAAGAAATTGACCCCAGGAGCCTCGATCCATCACCTGCGGCTCCTAACGGAAACACGATTCGTAAGATCGCTCCGGTAGTAGCGTTTAGAAATGCCTACAAGGGATGGAAGCCGGGAAAGAAAAGAGGTCGCAAGCCCTTCAAATCAGGGTATAGCGGATGGGCCGCCATTTGCGCAATAAGCGAAGGCAATCCACGCTGGTTAATTGGGATCATCAATGCCATCACTGCGAATTTGCCCTCTGACCGCGCAGCGCATGACCGGGTAAAGCTTCCCGTATCGGTTGTCACTCAGCAAGAACAACTCTCAGGGCTGTCCCAAGCGTTCGCAGAAATCTTGCGTGCATCTGCGACGGGGCAGTTCCGTGGTTTAGGGGCTTCGCTCCCAGTGTTCGATACCCTCGAAAAGATTGGCACGTACTTCCACAATCGATTGGTGCTCGACACCTTCGTTGAGGATCCACCTTTGTCTTTTGTGGTGGACGCGGATATCGAAGAAGACGTAGAGAATGCCCTGAGGCTCGCAATCAATCACGGTGCCGTAGTTTGCTACGAGAAGCCCGACGGTTTAGGTGGATACTCTTCGCTCCGGAAGAAGCGCTTTCGGCTTGCATACCTTCTTGCCCCCGAGTTCAAACTTCCTCTGAAAATGTCAAAGGAAGTTAGTTTGAGAACCGTATTGTCCAAGGCCGCTCCGATTTCCGAACAGGAAGCTGCTCCTGCGCAGGGGACACTGTCATGGGACTAGTGGTTTCCGAATTTTCTCAAACTCTTATTTCAGCCACTCCCACCCTAAGCGATCTAGGAGGGGTGCCTGATATTGCGGTACTGAGCTCAGGAAAAAAGCGACGCCATCGCTATTTCTTGCGGTCCTTGGGGGAGGACAACAACATAACAGAGCTGCGATGGCCTCCTCTGGAAAGTGGTGTGGCCGTACAGAAGCCGACAGGAGCCATGTTTGATGAACTGACGACTGCTGCACTGGGAGCTGGGAAATGCCATGGTGATCGCATCAAAGTCCTGATTGACGTCTCATGTTTATCGAGGACGACAATCGCCGAAGCCTTTGCGGCGATAAGTAAAATCGCACAAACGTTACCAGTGGAGTTACGCATCGCATACAGCCTCGCGACCTACGCCGCTTCACCTGCGGTTTGGGCTACGCCTAATCGAACCATCTGCCCGGTTCATCCTGCCTTTTCCGGCTGGACGTCCGAAGGGGCAAGCGCCCCTCTAGATGTGGTGGTGGGATTGGGCTATGAAAAAGGCAAGGCCCTAGGCGCAGTTGAGTACCTAGAGCCTCGATATAGCTGGATATATGTCCCGCGATCGCCTGAGTCGGCGTACTTAGATGAGGTGATCAAACACAACAAGCATCTGATTGATACCAGAAAGGGGCGGGTCGCATATTACGAAGTATTGTCTCCCCTAGAGACATATTTCTCGCTTCATTCGTTAGTGGAAGGAATCGCGCGTGAAGCCAGACCCGTGTTATTGCCGCTCGGGCCAAAAATCTTCTTTGCAGTGAATCTTCTTGTGGCAATGACAATCGAAGGTGCGGCCGTGTGGCATGTCAGCGGCGAAAGCGAAGATTATGGAGAGCGAAATCCGTCTCGTTACTCTGCAGTCATGGGGTGTGTAGTGAGCGGAATTGGCGGAATGTAATCTTTTGGGGTAAGGTTATTTGAACGGCGCAGCCGCCAAACGCTGGCAGGCCAAATCAATCGTCGGCGCACAAAGCTCAATGATGTGGTCGTCGACGCCACACTCCTTCATAGCTTTATCGAGGAGGCCAAGCGGATCTGCAAAATTCCGCAGCTCACGGGCAACCTGACACTTGTCGCCCTCGTTGATCTTCAACCCCTCTAGAATCACGTTCCAGTCTGCCAACTCCCGCTCACCGGGCCGCTGCCACTTGCAGCTCCGGACGATCATCTCCTGATCGAGATACATCGGCGCAAAGTCGAATAGCGGCGTGAGTTGTACGCAACCATCTGGCAGGCGTTGCACGGCTGTGTTCCGTGCATGGTTGTCAGTGTTCTTCATGACAAGATTCAGGATGTCCCGTTTGATGAACTCGGCCACCTCCTCGGCTGGGTTGGTCATGTAGGGGTAGCAGGCCTCCACCAACTCGAACAGCGAGGGGTTGATGCCGAAGCCTCGGATACCCGCGAGTGAGGACAGGCTTTCCTGATGGAGTCGCTCCAGACCTTGTGGGCCCACCTGGCGATCGAAGCGCGGCACGAACAACATGTCATCGATGAACATCGGCTCGCCGGCTGTGCGTAGGCCGCAGCGTGCTGCCACGCGTAGGTAGGCCGCTTCGTTCCGTAGCACCGCGAGGTCAGTCTCATGCTTTCCGCGCGGAAGCTTCACCAGCCAGTGCTTGGAGGCGCGTTCATCTGGGAGGGCGGCGTCTGGGAACCAGCGTCCTTCGTGATCCTGGGTGAGCAGGAATTTTGGAGCGGCGCCTTGCACGCCCGTGATGCCCGCCTGCAGCCAAAACGCATCCAGGAAATCGTGTCGGCGCGCTAGCACCTCCTTGAGTTCGAACCCCTCTGTCGGTACGTTTCCCGCTGCAGCGGGACGCTCGCGCTCATAGAAAGCCACTGCCGTGTCGATGCGCAGATTGCCGATCGGATTGAAGGCGCCGTGTTGCGCGAGGATCAGTTCCTTGGGGGCTTCACGGGGCAACTGCAAATGTCGCAGGAGCCGCATGTTTCCGACGCCCTGGGGGACCAGGTCCAGCAGGAAGGCGGGGCACAGCGGCGCTTCGCCCTCTTCATCCAGCCCCAGGCGTTCCGTGGACACCGGCAGTGCGAGTGAAAGCGGGACGGGATCGTCGCTGAAGACGTAGTCCAGTCGATATTCGAAGGTCGAGCGGAATGGGGCGGAGTTCAGCGGCGTGAACTCAGCGGCAGGAATCCACTGACCATGGCGGAAGATTTCGATGGTCGATCGCATGGGAATGAGCCCTAGCCGGAGGCGGGTGCGCAATGCTCAATACGACAGCATACGTGAGCGGCGAGCGCCTCGACACTGAACAAGGTCAGAGTGCGCTATCCGTCAAGAACGAGCGGTTCTCCGTGGTACTGCCTGGCCCTTTCCATCGTCGCAGTTTTTGGACGACACTTCGGCTGAGATCAGACCAACACTCGAAACCGAACCAGGATGATGAGCCCTGCAACGCATCCGGAGATTTCCACACCTCACGAGCTACGCGGAATCGAGTGGTTTCGCGTTCAGCACCCTGAGCTGGCTTGGTCGAACAGGCGAGCCGGCGAAACAGTGTTGATCGGACTCGCCTTGAGCTCGGCACGCTTTCAGGTGATTCTCGATGCGGTCCTGGCCTTCGGGTACGACAAGGTGCGTGACGCATGGACTGCGCTGAGGGAGGACCCGTCGATGCCTCCGAGGGTCATCGCGCGGACTGACAGAATCCTTCGCAACGTTCAGCGAGGAATCATGCAAGCCATGGAAGAACGTTGTGGCGAAGAGGTGACGAGTTTCGGGCGTGACGACTAGAAGCCCATGCGCCGCAGGACATGACGACCGTGGGCGGCAAAGGACGTCTCCGGCACGCCCAACTCGTACACGTTGCCCGAAAAGGTTTGAACACGCTGGCTGTTCGGATCTACCGCTGCGACGCGGCTGGTCTTGCCATCCCAGGTTCGTATCACCCCGGTCAGGATTCGCTCGGGATCCAGGATCGCCTTGGGTGAGTCCTGTTCGGCCAGCCACCATTCCTTGAGGCGTCCCTTGAGAGGCAAGGATGCAAGTGGTGCGTTCAACGGCTCGTTGGCTGACTTGGCTGCTGCGGCTTGGTCCGTCGGAGGAAGCAGTGGAGTGTCGCGGTCAGACGCGATCGCAGCCAGCAGATCCGAGAGATCGCCGGTGAAGTTGGTTCCAATCAAAAATCCATTGCTACTGTTGTTTGCCACTGTTCGCCGCCGCACGATGAGGCCAGAGATCGACCTTTGACTTCGAAGATCGCATGCGAAAGGGTAAACCAGCATTGAGCTAAGCCAAGGTTTAGCGCACCGAGGGTTAGCGGTTTGTGGTGAGATGCCCAGGACAGCGGGGCTATGTGCAATGTTCGATTGGCGGCAGATATTCGGCCGAAGCGGACCCTCGATGACTCACACCAAAGGTCTGCATCGACGCAAATCCGGACGTCGCGCCTTGTCCGCTGTTGGCGGCAGTAAACTATTGAGAAGCCGCCACTCGGCAGCGTGCGGAAATTGTAGGGGTCCGGCCGAAGCGGCCAGTCGTTGCATGAAATGACGGATGCCTCCGACCCGAAGGCCACGGTCCCGTGTTTTAGAAGCGGCCCCATAGGCATGGGGCGTCAAGCAGAATTGCCACCGTTGTTTGGGGCCGAAGTATTACAAACAAGATTCGGCCTTTGACGGGTACAACCATGAAAAAGCCGCCCCTGGGGCGGCTTGTACTAAAGGGGCTTGAAGATCGATGTGCTGGAATCCTTGAGGCGGCTGTAAAACTCCACCGCGTATCGATCCGTCATTCCCGCCACAAAATCGCAGATTAATCTTTTCTTATCCACGTCGTCTTTCGCTCGAAGATACATCTTCCGATAGTCTTCGGGGAGCAATAAGTGCCCGCTCTCATCGTCCAACGCGCGAAAGATGGTTGAAACCAGCTCATATCCTCGATACTCTACCACTTTGAGTCGCGGTGACATGATCATCAGCTCGTAGTTAAGGTGTTTCAATGCCTCGATTGCTAACCGCGTATCTTCTGACAGTCCAACCTTTGCGAATCGGATTTCTTGGCCAGGAGTCATCGAGGTGTCAAGCGTAAGTCCTGCCAGCGCTCTCCCAACAAGGTCCGAAGTAAATCCAGATCTAAAATAACCTTGGCTCGCGAACATGGTTGATACGTTGAATGCTTCAACTGCTGTCGGGGAAGGCGTTACATCCGACCAAATATCAAATATTCCTTGGAGGGCATGGAACACATCCTGCTCGGTGGTATTGGGAATGGCGTCGACAACTTTCCCGTGAACTCGTTCTATTAATTCTTGGTCAGCCAAGTTGCATAGCAACGCCAGAGGATGGGAGAACCCGCCTTTCATCGCATCCTCAAGGTCGTAGGTTGAATATGCGATGTCGTCAGCCAAGTCCATTATCTGGCATTCGATAGTCTTAAAGCCACCGCTCGAATTTTCTGGAGTGCCTACATTCTTCTTGATAGCAGCAACAAGCTCTGCCTCGGCGGAGTAATACCCTTTAGCAAGTGGCGCGTTTGCCTCTCTGAAGGCGGGAATTTCTTTATCGTACTTCAGAACTGAGGCTAATGACCTGAAGGTCAAGTTCAGCCCGAGACGACGATCTTCACCGCGAGACGTAAAGCCGCATTCTGCTGAATCGTCGTCGTCGTCAACCTTTCTAAAAACTTTCTTTTCTACACGGGCGAGTAGGTGGAGGGTTTGTGCGTTTCCTTCAAATCCTCCATATGCTTTCATGCACTCGTCAAGAGCTTTTTCTCCATTGTGACCAAAAGGGGGGTGGCCCAAGTCGTGAGCCAGTGCCGCCAACTCGACGAGGTCAGTATCTATTGGACAAGCATGAAAGCAATCGTGGTCAGCATTCAGTTGTAGAGCAATCCCTTTGGCAACTTGAGCTACTTCGAGGGAGTGAGTTAGTCGATTCCGAAAGAAGTCGGATTCATGCCCGGGAAAGAGCTGAGTTTTGCCTTGAAGGCGCCTAAAAGACGGGCTGTGTAGCAATCGACCATAATCGCGACGAAACTCAGAGCGCCCCTTTCCGCTTTGTGTTTCAGGCTGCACTCTTTCCTTGTCCGCTTGGTTGTATAGCACGCATCCCTCGGCCTGAAGCGATTAAGGCCACCTTTCGGTGGCCTTAATATGTCACGAGAAGTATCACTTTTGTTTGGGTTTGGCAGCTTTGGCTGCGTTACTGGCTGAACTGCCTGTGGATGAGGAAGAACCGGTTCCCATCATCGACCGGTAGTAATCAAGTCGTTTACTAGCAGCGGCGCGTGCAGCAACTACGGATGGGAATGTAGCTGTTTTCATCTGAGGTTCTCCTAATTGCAGCGAACGGAGCAGGAAATGGCGCTTCCGCTGAGCAGTGGCTGCCATTCTTCACTCTGGCCACAAGCCCTTGAGCCTGCAACCGGCTCCTTAGGTTAGCTGATAAGCAGTGCTTTTTCAAGGAGGCTGGCGCTGTATGAAGGCTTGTCACTCACCTTAAGAGTAGCCTTCTTTCGCCACGAGTCTTCGTTGGTTCAGTGTTGTAGGCCGGTAATTAGCGAAAGGATTGCGCAGCATGAAAGCACGCAGTAGTCAACGCATCCGGTGCTAAGAGCGCCTGCTTGAGGTTTGCAGGATTGGCCGTCCGCTCCTGGCCGACAACAGTCGTCGCGCCGCAAGCCATCAACCGTCGGGCTCTGCCGACATGCTTCCATAGCGGGCCATCTAGTCTTCCTGCATGCGTCTTGGGTTGCTTTGGGCACAACCACTGATATGGAACCTCACAGGGCATGTTCAGGACAGCGGACTTGATACCAGCCCCCTGCGACCAAAAATTTCCCCGGTCTGCCACATTCCTCACAGATGGAGAGCGAGCGCCCGGCGATCTCATCGATCAATGCAAACTGGGCATCGGTGGCGCTCCGTACGTAAAACTCTAGGCTACCGAATTTCTCCTTGACCTGAACGGCTACAACTTGTGGCGCGCCCTCATGGTCGGTCATGTGCTGCAAGCGCGCGCATAGCTCATCGATCAGCGCGAACCAACCGTCCCCACAGTCAAACCCCCAAGCCATGCATGTCGTCTCCATCGAAGCGTGCCGGTCCGCAAAGATCCAGGGGTAGCGCTGGCAGAGCAGCTCGTCGAGATTGCGACTCATGATGCATTTCCTCCGTTCCGATGCGAACAGCGGCGTGTGGCCGCGATAGCCGGCCCGTTGACCGGGCACAGTACTGGTCTGGGCTGAAATTCAGCCGACGCTTCGGGTTATTCGCAGGGAGGTTCGCTTGGAATGAGCGAACGCGCGGCAGCTGAACCAGACCAGGGAGGTCGGTTTCGTGCAGGGACTGCAACGGTTGGCCGCGTTGGAGAACATGAGGTGTGTGAGTGTCGCGTGGTGCTGCTTACTCGAACGGGAACGTCTTCGAGAGTGGATAGGTTGGCCTAGGTTGGTCAGAGAATCAAGTCGTGAATCGGGGGCTGAACGGGTGCATCCGTTCTGCTCGTGATGTCCGGGTTTGTGCGCGCGAGAGCTGGGTGCTTTGCCGTGCAGCGCGGCCATCCTTTGCGGGGTAGTTGTTTGCGCATCGGCGATCACGTCGCGCAGAATTGGCGTGTTCCACCGAGCGCCGAGCATCCGCCATTTTTTTAGCCATGACAATCACGTAGCGAACGCATGTTGATCTTCCTCGATACCGAGTTCACCGACCTCATTAACTGCGAGTTGATCAGTATCGGCATGGTGTCCGAGGACGGCCAGCACCTCTTCTACGCAGAGCGTAGTGATTACCGGCGTGATTGGGAGAGCGAGTTCGTGAAGGGCACGGTGCTGCCGTATTTAGGCAAGCATCCGGGAGCCATCTGCACCCGAGATGAACTGCAGGCTCGGCTGTGGGCTTGGTTCGCTACGTTGCCGTCCTACGTCCAGGTCGCGAGCGACTCGCGCCATGACAAGGACTTGCTTTGGGATGCATTCGGCAAAGGGTTGCCGCCGAACTTGTCTCTTAGGCGTTACGAACTGGTGCACTTGCTCCACTCGAAGTCTTTCCAGACGGCAGCCCGTGACTTTCAGGCCACGCAAGGTGGCTGGCACCATGCCTTGTGCGACGCGCAGGCGAATCGTGCCGGTTGGCTTGCGTGGAAGGAAGCGAACACAAGAAGAGAGATCTGAAGGTGTTTTTCGCCATTTGCGGCTTTTCCCATCACGAGAAGGCTGCGCGACACGGAGCCTGAAGGTGGTCGGTATAACTTGGCCGAGCTCCCCCCGATCAGGGAACAAGACAATTGGGCTCCTTACCGCGAGGCCTCAAGCTCTTTCACCTTCTCTGGAAAGAGGAAGTTCGCATGTTTCCAATGCTCCTCCGGCGACATCACGTAAAACAGCATGGGAGGACATTCTTGGTCGGTCTTCTCGATTAGGGCCTTCATCAGACCGAGGCTTCTCTGTTGTTCCGAAGTAAGGCTTGCCCTAAAAAGGCCGAGCTCTTGCTGGCTGCATTTCTCGATGAAATCGAAGTAACGTGCATACAGCCCCATCAGCGCGTCCGATATCTGGATAAGCGGGGTGGAGGAAGACTTCACGAAGCGCCATGAGGTCTTTGGCAAGGCGCCCATGTTGGAAGCTTGCCGGAGGTCTGCTTCAACTTGGTACTCGTCATCAAAAATGTGCAATGAGTCCTGAAGAAAGCCAGCTCGGTGGTGGTAGAACGTCGAAAACCCGTCGATCAGTACATTTGGGTGGTGTTCTTCCGTCAGCAGCATCCTGCGTATGTCAGTGCTGCACTCAAGGAGTGCGCACAAACTGCCGGCGGATTGAATTTCAATAAGCGACGACTTCGCCGGCTGGCCAATAAGTTGTTCCAGGTAATTACCTGCTAATACTCGTAGCGCGGAGACAAACGAAGCCTCTTTCCCTTCGAGCGACGGGTAAGAGTGACGTTTAGCGATGGCCAAGAACTCGGCTTTCCTGGTGCGTATTAACCGGTGCAGGGCGTCTTTGTAATAGTCGGATTGTGCTCTGGGATTCTCATTCAAAAATCCGAACAAACCCTTCCCGATGCAGTGTGTGATGCAGTCGTCGATGATATCGACGAACGACCAGTACTGCAGATTCAGATTGAAGTAGTGAAGGTAAAGATCACTTTCGAGTAACCATGTCAGCAGCGGCTCAATACGAGGGGATTTCAGTACCTTGTCAAAGGAGCCCCTGCCGATTTGATTAAACTTAAGCTCCGGTGCTGAAGGCGGGAGTCGTAAGCACGACCACAGCGCCTGTAGGTCAGAGCTAGAAGCATCCCCTCGGTGAGCAACACCGCCGAGAATGAAATTTGCAGGCGCCGTCTTGCTTTCATCGTTATCGACGTTGTAGCTATCTTCGTGCGCGTTAATCGAAAGTTTGCGCGCATTGTTGGATTCGTCGTAATAGAACGTATAGGTGAGTGGTCCAGACTCGAAAGCGGTACTGCTCATGCGATCCTCCTGCTCGCTAGGACACCACGAGCTTGATGCGTGACCTCGATGCTACAACCTACTGATGCTGAGGGATGCACGACAAACCAAGCGCCGTGCAGGCCGCATACCAGAATGGGTCTGTGCTAAAAACCGAATCGCGCTTATTCACTGCGACGCCGGGACGACATGAATATGCGTGGCCCAACCTTGCTCCGAGGGCACCTTGGCGTCCGAGCAGCGTCCGTCCGCTCCATAAGCGCACCGAACACACCTCCCCATGTGACGACGTGCAGCACGCCGTGCTGGTTATTCCAACTATTGCACGTCACACGAGGGCCTAAGTTCAAAGGACCTCGTGCCAAGACAGCTGCGCGAGCTGCTCAAAGTGCCCCACTTAACACGTCAAGCATGACGCAGAGGTGGTGTTCAATCTGTAGCACTTTGTTAGTTGCAAGTCCTGGGTAGTGCCTATCCGCGACCAGTTTGGCATATGCGTCAATCGCGAAGTTCTGCCCAAATTCCTTTGGTCTGCTTGCACTGGCGGTAACGAATTTCTGTGCTGCCTGCAGGAACTTGCTTTCGATGCTGAGCGCTCCGCTGTCTGAGGTGAAATGCTCAATCCATATGTCTTTGGAGCGATCCTTGTAACCTGCGTGTATGGCCACTACCGCCGGCGTTGTTCCGCCCGAGGAAAACGCCGATCCGAGGCATACGAAGTCTCCCAGGCCCTTCCAGGTAGGAGAGTATGTGCGATGGCGATTTGTGAAGAATTCGGAGCCAGAGTAATCGGAGTTGCGTGCTTGCTTGTTGAAATGGTCGTGGATGTCCACACGCTTGGCCGCGGGAAGCACAGCAATGGCCTCGTCCGACATACTGGAGTTCAGGACTATATGGAACTCAACTGAAGGCGTCTTGCTCAGAGCTTTCAGCTCGGTGCCGGAGAGCTTGGGGCTTGAATACGCGACGGCGACGCGATTCGCTTTATAGCGCTTGATGAAGCTCTCCACTTGGGCATGGGTCGAGGTGGATGAGCAGCAGAAAACAGGAATGACGCACTCGGCGTGTTTAGCGGCAAGGGCATCGAATTCTCTTCGCCAGGCGGTAGCATCGCCTGCCTGTTTTAACTGATGCCGATGTGGATTAGCCACAACGGCCAGCCGCTGCCCGGCGTTGCTGAATGCTTCCACGCAAGTCTTTAAAGGAGCAATGCTGCGGTTCACTGGCTCAATGACCGGCAGCAGCCGATCGATGGGGCGATGGTCATGCAGCATCGCCCGCAGAGCCAGGAATTCAGAACGGCGCCCGTATAGGTACGGAAAATACATATGTTCCCCCTGTAGTTTTTTTGTGCAGGGAGAATCTAGGCGTCACGACAATGGCATTGCAAGTGCAGAGATCAAGCGTGCCCTTTTGGGCGTAGACAAAGGTGTTGCGTAGCCGACTGCCCGGAGGCTCTTGGGAAGTGCTCTAAGGAACTCCGCACTTTTCTTATCCGTTGTCCGCGCCCTCATGGCATTGACCAAAGTCTCATGCACCTGGTGGCTGGACAGCTGCAGAAAGAGTTCTCGGTGATGGTCGCTCACGAGGCCGTTGGGCAGGTCGGGTTGAGGGCCAAAGTATTTTTCAACAGCGGCCATGTACTCAGCTCGGCGCAGCATCTGGAAAACGGTAGCCGGGCAGACGCAAGCGGAGTCCGTCACTGGACGGCGTACTTCGGTTAGCGAGTTACGTTCGCTCAATGCAAGTATGCCAACACGTTCGTCAATGAATCGCTCATACCTGCTCACGAGTGACGGATGGGTGACGACATAGACTCGCGCAAATGCCTTCAGGTAGTCGAGTGTTTGCGAGGTCAACCTGCGTGGGGTGTCGTATTCCGTCTTGATCTCGTAAGCGGTCGACGTCCCATTGAAAACAGCTGCATCAACAATCGAGTTAGCGATTCTCAGCTCTATGGCGAGACTGGAAGTACGGGGACTGTGACGACCAAAGACGATGCGATCAGTGATGGCTGCCTTGTACACATATTCGCATCGGTATCCGGCCTGAAGCACCTTCAGCGACTGATCGAATAGGTCTCCGACTGTTGCTCCCTCGCGCGTGGTTACCACCCCCAGCCGCTCAAGAGCGCGTGCTTGACGCAGTGCTGAGCTGCGGCTGGCGACATCCTGAAGCGTCGGTGGTGAGAAGATTTTCGAGATAAGGCGGCAGCGTTCGAGTTCGTCCATGATGCGTTCCGCGAAATCGGGCCTTCAGTCCTTGATGCGTCCGCTCCCGGCGGAAGAAGGGGCGCAGTGTAGGCCCCCCGGAGCCGAAGACCAAGTGGCACCTCAGATTCAGTTAAGAATAATTCTCTGTAGTTAAGTTTAATTTTATCTAGTTAAGAATAATCTTATTTCTAACACCGCCGCCAACCAGGGCCGGTGCCGATGCGCTGTGGTGAGGGCTGCGGAAGGCGCGGCGATAGAAGTGCTCGGGGCGGAAGCTGCCGTCCAGCGACTGGATGGCGGCGGCCTGCAGCGCTTCGTTTTCGTCCATCGGCGGGAGTAGGCCGGGCAGGCGGCTGGCCAGCATCGACTTGCCGGTGCCGGGCGGGCCGTACATCAAGAGCGAGTGTGCGCCGGCGGCGGCGATCTCCAGCATGCGCTTGGCCTGGGCCTGGCCGCGTACTTCGGCGAGGTCGGGGTAATGTCCTTCGCTGGGCACCGCTTCGGTGCGCGGGGCGAGGGGAAGCTGGGCGTGTCCGTTGAGGTGGGCCACCACCTCCAGCAGGCTGCGTGCGGGCAGGATGGTGGCGTCGCGGGCCAGTGCGGCCTCCGCCGCATTGGCGGCAGGCAGGATCAGGCTGCGCCCCGCGGCGGCGGCCTGACAGGCCATGGCGAGCGCGCCGCGGATCGGGCGTAGTTCGCCCGATAGCGACAGTTCGCCGGCGAACTCGTAGTGCGCCAGCTCTTGGCTTTTGACCTGACCGCTGGCAGCGACGATGCCAATTGCAATGGGCAGGTCGAAGCGGCCGCTCTCCTTGGGCAGGTCGGCCGGCGCGAGGTTGACGGTGATCCGTTTCTGGGGAAATTCGAACTGGCTCGTCGCCAGTGCGGCACGCACGCGGTCGCGTGCTTCCTTGACCTCGGTATCGGGCAGGCCGACGACGGAGATGGCAGGCAGGCCGTTGCCGAGGTGGACCTCCACCGTGACCGGCGGGGCCTGCATGCCGTTCTGGGCACGGCTGTGGACGAGAGCGAGAGACATGCGGCGCAGTGTAGCGAGGCCGCCTGTACCCGCTCCATGCCCTGCCCGCTTGGCGGTAGGGGCGGCCTCAGCCGCGTGGTTTGGCGCCGGCTTCCAGCTCGGCGACGCGCGCCTCCAGTTGATCCAGGCGCTCGCGGGTACGGGCCAGCAGTTCGCGCTGCAGCTCAAACTCTTCGCGCGTCACCAGATCAAGGCGCGCCAGCGCGCTGCCAAAAAAGGCCTTGGCGTTCTTCTCGATATCGCGCGCGGGGCTGTTGGCCAGCAGCTCGGAGAACTTGGAGGCCACTTCGTCGAAGAGCTTGGGATTGGGCAGCATGCTTGTTCCTTGGGCATAAGAAGGCTTGAAACGAGTCTAGCACAGGGGTTTGCGGCCATTTGGGCAGGTCCGGGCGTGGCTTCTGCACGCGCTTGGTGCAGGCGGGCCGGTGAAGAGGGGGGTGGGATGCACCATTGTTGAGCGCCGTCATCTGGCGAACATGTAAAAGAGAGGGGAGTCCATGGCTTTGAAAAGCTGGCACGGAATCCGCTTTAAGGGTCCTGCGTTTTTCCAACCATGCTCTCTGGAGTCACTTTCATGCGCAAAACCCTCCTGGCCCTGTCCCTGTCCGTCCTGGGTGTGTCCTCCGTGATGGCCGCCGAGCCTGCCTCACCGCATACCTTCACCGGCAACATCACGCTCGCCTCGGAATACATCTACCGCGGCATCGCCCAGACCAACCGCAAGCCGGCCCTGCAGGGCGGCGCGGACTACGCCCATGCCAGCGGCTTCTACGTGGGAACCTGGGGCTCCAATGTCTCCTGGCTGTCGGATGGCGGCGCCGGTACGGTCAGCAATTCGCTGGAGTGGGATTTCTACGGCGGCTACAAGTTCTCGGCCGGCCCGGTGAACTTCGACCTCGGCGCGCTGTACTACTACTACCCGGGCACCTACCCCGATGGCTGGACCAGCCCCAACACGACCGAGCTGTACGGTTCCGTCGGCTGGCAATGGTTCACCTTCAAGTACTCCTACTCGCTGTCCAACCTGTTCGGCGCCAAGAACCCGGACGGTGAAGAGACCAAGGGCAGCGCCTACTACGACCTGAGCGCCGCCTTCCCGGTGGTCGAGGGCGTGAACATCGTGGCCCACTTCGGCCGCCAGTCGGTCAAGGACTTCAGCGCCGCCTCGTACAACGACTGGAAGCTGGGCGTCACCGCCGACTACGCTGGCGTGACCTGGGGCCTGGCCTACATCGACACGACCGCCAAGGGCGAGCCGGGTGACTTCTATCACAACGCTTACGGCAAGAACCTCGGCAAGGCTGCCGTGGTGCTGACCGTCGGCAAGACTTTCTAACCGCAGAAGCCGGCGCGGCGAAAGCCGCGCCATCACAAGGAGCCAACATGAAATTCGTGACTGCGATCATCAAGCCGTTCAAGCTCGACGAAGTCCGTGAAGCACTGTCTGCCATCGGCGTGCAGGGCGTCACCGTGACCGAGGTCAAGGGCTTCGGCCGCCAGAAGGGCCACACCGAGCTGTACCGTGGCGCGGAATACGTTGTCGATTTCCTGCCCAAGGTGAAGATCGAGGTGGCGGTGGCCGACGAGCTGCTCGACCAGGTGATCGAGGCGATCGAGAAGGCCGCCAACACTGGCAAGATCGGCGACGGCAAGATCTTCGTGTTCGATCTGCTGCAGGCCATCCGTATCCGCACCGGTGAAACCGGTTCCGACGCACTCTAAGAGGAAAAGGGAGTCTCCAAAATGAAAAAGTTTCTCGCCATCGTGCTGACGGCTTTTGCCGTCACGCTGTCTGGCGGTGCCTTCGCCCAGGATGCCAGCGCGCCCGTCGCTGAAGCCGTGGCGTCGGCTCCCGCAGCCGCTGAGGCTGCGCCTGCTGCGGCTGCCGAAGCCGCCGCACCTGCCGAAGCTGCCCCGGCCGCTGCGCCGACGCCCAGCAAGGCGGACAACGCCTGGATCATCGTCGCCACCGCCTTCGTCATCCTGATGACGGTGCCGGGCCTGGCCCTGTTCTACGGTGGCCTGGTGCGCACCAAGAACGCCCTGTCCGTGCTGATCCAGTGCTTCGCCGTGTTCTCGCTGATCACGGTGCTGTGGGTCGTGTACGGCTACTCCCTGGCCTTCACCGAAGGTGGTGCCTTTATTGGCAGCTTCAGCAAGCTGTTCCTGAAGGGTGTGACCATCGAGTCGGTAGCTGCCACCTGGAGCAAGTCGGTGTACCTCAGTGAGTTCATCTACGTGGCCTTCCAGGGCGCTTTCGCCGCGATCACCGTGGCGCTGATCCTGGGTGCCTTTGCCGAGCGCATCAAGTTCTCGGCCGTGTTGCTGTTCTCCATCCTGTGGTTCACCTTCAGCTACCTGCCGATCTGCCACATGGTCTGGTACTGGGCCGGTCCCGATGCCTACACCAGTGCTGAAGCGGGTGCGGCTGCCGGTGCCACCGCAGGCTGGCTGTTCCAGATGGGTGCGCTGGACTTCGCCGGCGGCACCGTGGTGCACATCAACGCCGCCATGGCCGGCCTGATCGGCGCCTTCCTGATCGGCAAGCGCATCGGCTTCGGCAAGGAATCGATGGCTCCGCACAGCCTGACGCTGACCATGATCGGTGCCTCCCTGCTGTGGTTCGGCTGGTTCGGCTTCAACGCCGGCTCCGCGCTGGAAGCCAACGGTATCGCCGCCCTGGCCTTCGTCAATACCTGGGCCGCCACCGCTGCCGCCACGCTGTCCTGGCTGTTCGCCGAGTGGATGGTCAAGGGCAAGCCCTCCATGCTGGGTGCTGCCTCGGGTGCCGTCGCCGGCCTCGTCGCGATCACCCCGGCCGCCGGTTTCGTCGGCGTGGGCGGCGCGCTGATCATCGGCCTGCTGGCTGGCGTGATCTGCCTGTGGGGCGTCAATGGCCTCAAGCGCATGCTGGGTGCGGACGACGCGCTGGACGTGTTCGGTGTGCACGGTGTGGGCGGTATCCTCGGTGCCATCCTGACCGGCGTGTTCGCCGATCCGGCGCTGGGTGGCCAGGGCGTGTGGGACTACGTGACCAACGCCGTCGTGCCCGACTACTCGATCGCCGCGCAAGTGTGGATCCAGATCAAGGCCGTCGTGACGACCATCATCTGGTCCGGCGTGGTTGCCTTCATCTCCTACAAGCTGGTCGACATGTTCGTCGGTCTGCGGGTGGCGGAAGAGGAAGAGCGCGAAGGTCTGGACGTCACCAGCCACGGCGAATCCGCCTACCACTACTGATCGTGATCAGGGTCCGCTTCGCGGATTCTTTGAGGGGCGCCCATTGGGCGCCCCTTTTTTGTGCCGGCAGCTATCCTTGCTGACCGGAGGACATGAAGCATGGATGGATATCAATGGCGTCAGGCCACGCTGGCCGATGCCGAAGCGGTGGCCCAACTGCATGTTGCAAGCTGGCGCGCTACCTACCGCCCGGTGATGACGGCGGCCTACCTGGGCGGGCCGATCGAAGCCGAGCGACTGGCCGTGTGGCGTGAGCGACTGGCGCTCCCCGATCCGCGGCGGACAGTCTGGCTGCTTGAACAGGACGGCAGCCTGTGTGGCTTTGCCTGCGTGGAGCTGGATGCTGACCCGCAATGCGGCGTGCTGCTGGACAACCTGCATGCAGCCCCGCACCTGCATGGACAAGGGCTCGGCCGCGCCCTGATGCGACGCGCTGCCCAATGGGCATGTGAGCAGCGGCCGGAGAGTGGGATGTTTCTGTGGGTCTATGCGGCCAACCCCAAGGCCCGCGCGTTCTATGAATACCTCGGCGGGCGCTGCGTGGAAGAGACGATAAAGGACACGCCCGACGGTGGTGCCGCTGCCACCCTTCGCATGGCGTGGACGCCGCAGGCCTTGCAGGCGCTTGCTGCAGGCGACTGAGGATCGGATACTGCAGGGCCGCACCCCGTTGTATCCGCCATGAACGCCGCTTCCACCGACTATCTCGAACGCATCCTGAATGCCCAGGTGTATGACGTAGCCATCGAGTCTCCGCTCGATTTCGCCAGCAATCTCTCGCGGCGCACCGGCAACCGCATCCACCTCAAGCGCGAAGACCTGCAGCCGGTGTTCTCGTTCAAGCTGCGCGGCGCCTACAACAAGATGGCCCGGCTCGCGCCGGAGCAGCTCGCGCGTGGCGTGATCTGCGCTTCGGCCGGCAACCATGCCCAGGGCGTGGCCCTGGCGGCGCAGAAGATGGGCGTGCGGGCAGTCATCGTGATGCCGCAGACCACGCCGGCGATCAAGATCGAGGCGGTGCGTGCGCGCGACGCCGAGGTGGTGCTGGCCGGTGAATCCTTCGACGAGGCCTACGCCCATGCGCGGCAACTGGAGGCCGAGCAAGGTCTGACCTTCGTCCATCCCTACGACGACCCGGATGTCATTGCCGGCCAGGGCACCATCGGGATGGAGATCCTGCGGCAGCATCCGCGCCCGCTCGACGTGGTGTTCTGCTGCGTCGGCGGGGGTGGCCTGATTGCCGGTGTGGCGGCCTACATCAAGCGCCTGCGGCCGGCGACACGCATCGTCGGCGTCGAAGCCGTGGATGCCGACGCCATGGCGCAATCGCTGGCGAAGGGCGCGCGCGTCAGGCTGGAACATGTGGGCCTGTTCGCCGATGGCGCGGCAGTCAAGCTGGTGGGCGAGGAGACTTTCCGTCTGTGCCAGCAGTACGTCGACGAGATCATTCGCGTCGACAACGACGCGATCTGTGCCGCGATCAAGGATGTGTTCGAGGACACGCGCTCCATCCTGGAGCCGGCCGGAGCGCTCGCGGTGGCTGGCACCAAGGCCTGGCTGGCGCGCGAGCAGGCCGCGGGGCTCAGCGTGGTGGCAGTGGCCAGCGGTGCCAACATGAACTTCGACCGCCTGCGCTTCGTCGCCGAGCGCGCCGAAGTGGGCGAGCAGCGCGAGGCCATCCTGGCGGTCAGCATTCCGGAGCGGCCGGGCAGCTTCCGCGCCTTCTGCAGCCTGCTCGACGGACGCAGCGTGACCGAGTTCAACTATCGCCTGGCCGACGGCGCGCAGGCGCATGTATTCGTCGGCGTGGCGATCCGTGATCGCAGTGAGGTCGCCACCCTGATGGCGCGTCTGGCCGAGCAGGGCTTGCCGGCGCTGGACCTGACCGACGACGAGATGGCCAAGAGTCACCTGCGTCACATGGTCGGCGGCCACGCGCCGATGGCCGACAACGAGCTGCTCTACCGCTTCATCTTCCCCGAGCGCCCGGGTGCGTTGCTGCGCTTTCTGAACAACCTGCGCTCGGGCTGGAACATCAGCCTGTTCCACTACCGCAACCATGGTGCCGACCATGGCCGTGTGCTGGTCGGCATGCAGGTGCCGCAGGCCGAGCGCGACGCCTTCCAGGCCTTTCTTGACGGGCTGGGCTACGACAGCATCGAAGAGACACACAACCCGGCCTACAAGTTGTTTCTCGGCTGAGCTGCGCGCAGCCACCCCTCGTCGGCCGCCACCCCGCGCGGGACGGCGGGCTTGCGGTGAATCAAGGCTTGCGATTGGGCGGAGCGGACAATGGTCGGTCCTGTCATTGTCGTTTGCTATCGAGCCCAGCATGATCCAGCACGCCCTGCCCAATCTCGTCCTGCGCGGACGCACTCTTCTGCCCGTGGTCCAGGGGGGCATGGGGGTCGGCATTTCGGCCCATCGCCTGGCGGGCACCATGGCCTCGCTGGGCGGCATCGGCACCATCGCCAGCGTCGATCTGCGCCGCCTGCACGCCGACCTGATGGAGCGCACCGCCGGCAAGGCGCGCGAGCTGATCGAGCAGGCCAACCTGGAGGCGCTGGATCGCGAGATCAAGGCCGCGCTGGACATGGCCAAGGGCGCCGGCATTGTGGCCGTCAACGTCATGCGCGCAGTGACGCAGTACACCGACTATGTGCGCCAGGCCTGCAAGTCCGGCGCCAACGCCATCGTGATGGGCGCCGGCCTGCCGCTGGACCTGCCGGAGCTGGTGGCGGAGTTCAAGGAGGTGGCACTGATCCCCATCCTGTCGGACGCGCGCGGCGTAGCCCTGGTGGTCAAGCGCTGGATGCGCCGCGGCATCCTGCCCGACGCCATCGTGCTGGAGCATCCGGGCTGGGCCGGCGGCCACCTTGGCGCACCGCGCATCGACGAGATCGGCAACCAGCGCTTCGACATGGAGCGGGTGCTGCCTGAGTGCCTCAAGGCCTTGGAGGACCTGGGCCTCCGTCGCGGCGAAGTACCCTTGATCCCGGCTGGCGGCATCGACAGCCATGCGCGCATCAACGAACTGATCGGCATGGGCGCCTCCGGGGTGCAACTGGGCACCGCGTTTGCCGTGACCGAAGAGAGCGATGCTTCGCCCGAATTCAAGCGGGTGCTGGCCGAGGCCGGCCCGGCCGACGTGGTGGATTTCATGAGCGTGGCCGGCTTGCCGGCGCGCGCGGTACGCACCCCCTGGCTGGCCCGCTACCTGGCGCGCGAAGGCAAGCTGCAGCAGGCCGCCGCCTGCAACACCGCGCAACGCAACTGCTCGCAGAACTTCGACTGCCTGATCCAGTGCGGCCTGCGCGATGCCCAGCCCAAGGCCGGTCAGTTCTGCATCGACAAGCATCTGGCCGCGGCCCAGTCGGGCGACCTGGCCAACGGCCTGTTCTTCCGGGGCAAGGGACGCCTGCCCTTCGGCAACGAAATCCGCTCGGTGCGCGAGTTGCTGGAGCACTTGCTGCGCGGCCCGCAAGGAGCGACGGTTTGATTGTCGTACCAATTCATCTGCAAGTCTTTGTTAAATAAGCGAGTCTGCCGCGCTGCAGCAGAACGAAAGTCGTAGCGCACGCCCTTCATTTCGGCGACTTGCCGGTCGTTAGTCTGGCCATAAGGGCGACAAGCCCGTTCGCGGGAGACCCCGTATGGCTGAACTGCATCGACTGCGCCCCAACCAGTTGCAGGTCAACGAGCCGCTGCCCTGGAACGTCGTGGACCGCAGCGGCCAACTGCTGCTGCGCAAGGGCTATGTAATCCAGCGCGATACCCAGATCGACCAGTTGCTCGAACGCGGCATGTATGTCGATGCCGAGGAGTACCGCGCCCACCTGGAGTTCGAGAGCAGCGCGGCGCGCCGGGCCTATGATCCGCTGTCGGTGTGGAAGGGCATCCAGGGCCACCTGGGCTTCCTGTTCTCCGAGCCGCCCAAGGAGGGGGGCTTTGCCCTGCAGGTGCAGGAACTGGCCAGGCAGGTCATGGACCTGTGCAGCAAGCGCCCTGATTTCGCGCTGGCCGCGATCATGCTGCTCGACTATCGGCGCTATCCGCTGGCCCACAGCCTGCACGTCGCCGTGCTGTGCGAGCTGATCGCGCGGCGCGGCGAGTTCGACGAGGCCACCCGCCTGAGCCTGTGCTGTGCCGCGCTGACCGAGAACATCGGCATGGTCGACTTGCAGCAGTTGCTGGCGCACCAGAAGACCCCGCTCACCGTCGACCAGCGGGCGCAGATCAACCAGCACCCCATGGCCGGTGCCCGCCTGCTGCAAAGCTATGGCGTGGCGGACCAGGAGTGGCTGCGCGCCGTGCTGGAACACCACGAGGCGCCGGGCGGCGGCGGCTATCCGCGGCAAGCGCCCCAGCCCAGCGTGCTGGCCTTGCTGATCCACACCTGCGACGTGTTTTCCGCCCATGTCAGCCCGCGCGCCTACCGCAAGCCATTGTCTGCGCCGGATGCCGCCAAGAAGCTTTATGTGGAGCGCGGGCAGGGCGCGGATAACCCCTTCCCGGGGCTGCTCATCAAGGAAGTGGGCATGTACCCGCCAGGTACCTTCGTCAAGCTGGCCAACGGCGAGACCGGTGTTGTCTGGTCGCGTAACGCCGAGTCGGTGAACCTGCCGGTGGTGGCTGTGCTGATCAGCGCCAAGGGGCTGCGCCATATGGAACCAGTGCGGCGCGATGCCGCCGCCGATGCCGGCTACAAGGTGGTGGCCGTGCTGCCGCGTGACAACGCCTTGCTCAATGTGAACTTCGAGGCGCTATGGTGCCGGGAGAGCGCGCGCTGAGCGTGTCCAGCCCAGCCTGCAGCCCACGTACGCACAGGTACAGCACGCCCGCGTTGCACAGATGCCAGCCGAAATGCGTACCCAGCGGCCAGACATCGCACAGGCGCTGGTCGATCGCGCGCAGCGTGAAGGACAGCGCAAACAGCGCCGCCGCGCCGAACAGACGGGAGCTCGCCGCCAGCATCCGCATACGGCTCCAAAGCGCGAAACCGATCAGTACCGCCCACGGCAGCAGGTAAGGTTCGGAGCCGTTGAGGCCTAGCGAGCCAACGCGCGCCCACAGGCGGTCGGCCACCAGGAAGACGAACACGGCGAGGCCGCCCCAGCGCCAGCCTGCGCCTGCCAGGCAGGCCACGAAACGGTGGATGAAGACGAGGATGAAGAGCGCGATGAAGCCCACGTCCAGCCAACTGCCCCAGACCGTGCCGAACGTGTGGAACAGGCCGCTGCCGAGGCCGATCAGCCCCAGCAGCGTGGCCAGCAGACGCACCTCGCGGCGCGTCTGACCGTGACCCGGCGTGCGCCACAGCAGCCACGCGGCGAGCAGGAAGCCGAGGTTGGTCAGCGCATTGACAGGTTCCGACCAGAAGGCCGGGTCAGTGCGTTCGCAGTAGAGGTCGATCGAGCTGAGCGGGTCCATGCCGCGGATTATGCCGCGCCGGATGTGTCAGCCGTTTGGCTGGACCTGCATGCGCACCTGGCTCATGCCGGCGCCGCGATGCTCGCTGGGGCGGCGCTCGAAGCCGAAACGCTCGTAGAAGCTCTCATGCCCTTGCGAAGACATCAGCACGATGTAGGCACGCTCCAGCCCCAGCTCGTCGATGCGCTCCAGCAGGCGCTGTACGATGCGGCTGCCGATGCCCTGACCACGGTGCTCCTGCAGCACCACGATCTCTTGCAGCAGGAAGACGTAACCGGCGTCACCGATCACCCGGCCCATGCCCACCAACTCCTTGCCGACATACACGCTGACACAGAACAGCGAATGGTCGAGCGCGGTCGCGGCATGGCGGATCGGCAGGATGGGGCCCCAGCCGACCGTCTCGCGCATCTGGTTGAACTCCGCCGGCGTGGGCGGCTTATCGCTGAACCTCGGGCCGCGATTCGGCATGGAACACTCCCTTCTCGGTGACGATCCAGTCCAGGGGCTGGTCATGCGCTTCGGCCGGCAAGGCATCCAGGCGCGCCAGCTCGAAGCCCACACCCACGCTGCCCAGTTGCGGGCGCGCAGCGGCCAGACTGCGGTCGAAGTATCCGCCGCCATAGCCAAGGCGGAAACCACGCGCGTCGAAGCCATTGACCGGGATCAGCAGCAGTTCTGGCTGCAGCCATTCGCCGCTCGTGGGCGTGGGGATGCCGTAGCGGTCAGGCGCCAGCGGCACATCTGGCGTCCAGGCGCGGAACCGCAAGGGGGCTTGCGCGGTCTCCACCACTGGCAGGGCGGCGCGGCGCGTGGCGTCGGCGGCCAGCCAGGTGCGCAACAGGGGCAGCAGGTCCGCCTCGGCGCGCCAGGGCCAGCAGAAGCCGATGCAGGCCGGCGCCAGGCGCGTCAGCAAGTCCGCCAGATGCGCGCGTACGGCCGCGCTCAGCCGCGCATGCTCGTGCGGCGACAGGGCTTCGCGACGCCCGATCAGGGCGCGACGCAAGGCGGCGCGGTCGGCTGGGTTGTCCGGATGCACGTGATATGCTTTTCGACGATTTGTGGCGAGGATGGTACGTGATGCGTTTGGGCTTGTGCGCGGCGGTGGCGGCGCTTCTTGGGCTGCTGGCTGGGCAAGTCTCCCCGGTGTATGCGCAGGGGGCGGACGAGCGCATCCTGAGCGCGCGCGAGGCCGCTTCGCGCGCCGACATTCCGCGCCTGGGCGCGATGGCTGCGCTGCCCACCGATCACGTGCTGGAACCCTACGTCGCCTACTGGTGGCTCGCCGCGCGCGTGGTCCGCATCACCGAACCTCTGCCGCCTGAGGATGTGCGCGGCTACCTGATGGCACAGGATGGCACCTGGCTGGCCGAGAAGCTGCGCGGCGAATGGCTCAAGCGCCTGGCACGCGAAAGCCAATGGCCCCTGTTCGCCGAGGAATACCCGCGCCTGCTGCAGCCTGACCAGGAACTGCAATGTCACTACATGGCGGCGCGCAGCCTGACCGATGTGAACCTGCTGGCTGCCCTGCAGGCGCAATGGCTGACCCTGCTGGACGTGCCCGAGCCCTGCCAGCCGATTCTCGAAGCTCTGGTCGTCGGTGGGCGGGTGAGTCAGGAGGACGTGGTATGGCGGGTGCGTCGCCTCATCGAGAACCGTCGCCTGAGCGCCGCGCGCATGGCCGCAGGCTGGGCCCGCCAGTCGCTCGATTCACCTGCGCTGGCCGCCGCCTTCGACAATCCGAGTCGTTTCCTCGCCAGCCCCGCCGGCCGCAACACCGCCACGGCGGCCAGTCGCGAAGCCATCGTGACCGCGCTGACCCGCCTCGCGCGCAGCGATCTGGCTGCCGCCCAGGCACGTTGGCGCGTGCTCGACGAACACTTCCCCAGCCTGGACCGGGCCTATGTCGCGGGCCAGTTCGGCTGGCTTGCCGCGCAGTCCCAACAAGGTGATGCCCTGGGCTGGTTCCGCCAAGCCGGAGGCATCCCGATGGGCGAGGAACAGCGTGCCTGGCAGGCCCGCGCCGCGCTGCGCGCCGGCGATTGGGGCGCACTGCGCGAGGCCATCGAGGCCATGGGCGAGGCCCAGCGTAATCAGCCGGACTGGGTCTACTGGCAGGGGCGTGCGCTTGCCGCACAGGGGCGCAAGGACGAGGCTGCCGCGCAGTACCAGCGCATCGCCGGAGAAGCACATTTCTACGGCATGCTCGCCACCGAGGCACTGGGACGCCGTTTCAGCTTCCCGCGTGGGGGGGCGCCGGTCAGCGCTGCAGAACTGGCCGCGGTGCGGGAGCTGCCGGGTCTGCGGCGCACGGTCGCCTTGCTGCAACTGGATCTGCGCACCGAGGCCCTGCGTGAATGGAGCTGGTTGTTGCGGGCGGCGGACGATCGCAGCCTGCTGGCACTGGCGGAGACCATGCGCCAGCAAGGCTTCTACGACCGGGCCATCGCGGCGGCGGACCGCACCCGCCAGCAACATGACTACGGCCTGCGCTATCTCGCCCCGTTCTACGACAATTTCGCGCCGCAGGCGCGCGCCAACGGCCTTGACCTCGCCTGGGTATATGGCCTGGTGCGGCAGGAGAGCCGCTTCGTGCCGGCGATCCGCTCCTCGGCGGGCGCGCAGGGCCTGATGCAGGTGATGCCGGCCACCGGCAAGTACGTGGCCAGGAAGATCGACATGGATGACTACAGTGCCGCCGCCCTGTCGCAGGTGACGACCAATGTGAAGATCGGCACCGCTTACCTGCGCATGGTGTACGAGTCGCTCGGCAACAGCCAGGTGGTGGCCTCCGCCGCCTATAACGCGGGGCCCGGGCGAGCCCGGCGCTGGCGCGACGCACGGCCGATGGAGGGCGCCATCTATGCTGAGACGATTCCCTTCACCGAGACGCGCGACTATGTGAAGAAGGTGATGGCCAATGCTGTCGCCTATGCCACCTTGTTCGATGGCAAAGCGCCTTCGCTGACCAGCCGTCTGGGCACCATCCAGCCCGGTGGTGCCGAACAGGTGGCGGAAAACCTGCCCTGAACTTCGTTTCAGTCCATAGGAGTGTTGCCATGAACCGAGTCCTCTTGATCGGCGGCAGCGGCTTTCTCGGCCGCCATGTCGCGGCGCGTCTGGTGGCCGCAGGGTATGCCGTGCGCGTTCCCACGCGGCGCCGCGAGCGCGCCCGCCATCTGCTGCTCCTGCCGCTGGCCGAGGTAGTGGAGGCCGACGTCAATGATGCCGGCTGTCTGCCGGGCCTGCTGCAGGGCGTGGACGTGGTGGTCAACCTCATCGGCGTGCTGCACTCGCGGCGTGGTGAGCCCTGGGGGCCAGCCTTCGAGGCCGCGCATGTGCGCCTGCCACGCGAGCTGGTGGCGGCCTGTGATGCGCTGGGCATCCCGCGCCTCATCCACGTCAGCGCACTCGGTGCGGCGCCCGATGCCCCGTCGGAGTATCTGCGCTCCAAGGCGGCGGGCGAGGCCGTCGTGCGCGCCGCGCAGACGCCCTGGACCATCCTGCGACCGTCGGTCGTGTTCGGGCGGGAGGACCGGTTCCTCAACCTGTTTGCCGATCTGCTCGGGGTCTTTCCCGTCCTGCCCCTGGGCGGGGCGGAAGCGCGCATGCAGCCGGTGTTCGTCGGCGACGTGGCGCAAGCCGTGCTCGACTGTGTGACGCATCGCGAAGCCGCGGGGCAGACCTATGCGCTGGCGGGCTCCAAGGTCTATACCTTGCGCGAACTGGTGCAGTATGTCGCCCAGGTGCGGCGTCGTTGTCGCGGCGTGATCGCCCTGCCACCGTCGCTGGCCGGCCTGCAGGCGGCCGTGCTGGAGCGTCTGCCGGGGCCATTGATGAGCCGCGACAACCTGCTCTCGCTGCAGGTGCCCAATGTCACTGAGGGGGCGCCGCTGCCCTTCGGCCGCACGCCTACGCCGCTGGAGGCGGTGGCGCCGGGCTGGCTGGCACCGCGCTATTGATCCTTTTCCCGTGGAGGGCTGCGCCATGCGCCTGGTGGTGGGCAATTACAACTATTCGTCCTGGTCACTGCGCGCCTGGCTGGCCGCGCTGAGCGTAGAGCCGGCCTGCGAGGTCGTGCGCGTGCCGCTGTACCGGCCGGACAGCAAGGCGCAACTGCAGCAGCACAGCCCTTCAGGGCGCGTGCCCTGCCTGCATGACGCTGGCCTGATCGTGTGGGACTCGCTGGCCATCTGCGAGTACCTGGCCGAGAAGCAGCCGGCGCTGTGGCCGGTCGAGCGCAGCGCGCGGGCGGTGGCACGCAGCGTCAGCGCCGAGATGCACAGCGGTTTCCGCGAGCTGCGCATCAACATGCCGATGAACATCCGCAAGGACTACGCGGGCAAGGGCCGCACGCCCGAAGTGCTCGAAGACATCGCCCGTCTCACCGCGATCTGGAACGACTGCCGTGCCCGATTCGGTTCGGATGGGCCCTGGCTGTTCGGTCAATGGTCCATTGCCGACTGCATGTTCGGCCCGGTGGCCTTCCGGTTCGCCACCTACGCGGTGCAGCCCGAAGGCGCGGCGGGCGCCTATCTGCAGGCCCTCCTGGCGCACCCGCTGATGCAGCAATGGCGCGCGCTGGCGCTGGCCGAGAGCGAGCACGTCGCGAGCGAGGATCGCTACGACTGAAGTGGTATTGAAGTGGCGCAACGTTCGTCGTGTCCGCCGCGCCGCGGCCGCGGCGCGGGCGTATAGTGCCGCCACCTGATCGGACCGCATTTGCATGAAACCACTGATCCTCGACGACGTTCCGCTGTACGACCTCAACACCCTGCACCTGCCGGCCAAGGCGCGCCAGTACGTCGAAGTCGGCTCGGTGGGCCTGCTGCTGCGCCTGGTGCGCGATGACTACCTCAAGGACAAGCGGGTCGTGGTGCTGGGGGGCGGCTCCAACGTGGTGTTGCGCGGGGATGTCGAGGGCATGGTGCTCCATATGCGCATCAAGGGGCGCGAACTGGTGGGCGAGGACGACAGCCACTATGTCGTGCGCGCCGGCGCCGGCGAGAACTGGCACGACTTCGTGCGCTGGACGCTGGAGCACGGCTGGGGCGGGCTGGAGAACCTGTCGCTGATCCCCGGTACGGTGGGGGCTGCGCCGATCCAGAATATCGGCGCCTATGGCGTGGAACTGGCCAGCCTGTTCCTGGGCCTGGAAGCGGTGGACCTGATCTCCGGTCGCGTCATCAGTTTCGACAACGCAGGCTGCCACTTCGGCTACCGCGACAGCGTGTTCAAGCACGAGGCGGCGGGGCGCTTCATCATCACCGCAGTGAGCTTCAAACTGCCCAAACACTGGCAGCCGAACACCGGTTACGGCGATGTGCAGAAGGAGCTGGCCGAGCAAGGCCTTACCGCGCCCACGCCGCTGCAGGTGTCGGACGCGGTGGTGGCGATCCGCCGCCGCAAGCTGCCTGACCCGGACAAGATCGGCAATGCCGGCAGCTTCTTCAAGAACCCGGTGCTGACCGTCGAGCAGTACACCGCGCTGCACACGCGTTTCCCCGAACTGCCGCACTATCCGCAGGATGACGGAAGCATGAAGGTGGCGGCGGGCTGGCTGATCGAGCAGGCCGGTTGGAAGGGGCGCGCGCTGGGGCCGGTCGCGATGTACGAGCGACAGGCGTTGGTGCTGGTCAATCGCGGTGGCGCCACCGGTGGCGACGTGCTGCGTCTGGCCGAGGCCGTACGCGAGTCGGTACGCGAGAAGTTCGGCGTGGTGCTGGAGCAGGAGCCGGTGGTCGTTTAAGCGCCGCGGTGCACGCGGTAACGGCTCTGTACCAGCCCATTAGCAAAGCTCCGCGTCTCCTGGTGAATCAAATGCCGATCCATCGGCAGGCTGCCGAACAACGGAATGCCTTGACCCAACAGCACGGGCACGCGCGTCAGGGTGAGCTCGTCGATCGCGTCCTCGCGCAGGAAAGCCTGGATCGTCTGTCCGCCATCCACATAGGCCTTGGCATGACCGCGCTGGCTCAGCATGTCCAGCAGGGCCGGCACGGGGCCGGGGTGGACCTCCACATGCTGCCGTAGCCCAGCGGGAATGTCTTCGTCATGCAGGCTGGTGCTGAGCACGACCACGGGTGTGTTGCCGTAGGGCCAGTCCTGCGGCCACTGTGCGCCGAAGCCGAGCACGGTCTGGAAGCTCTTGCGCCCCATCACCAGCACGTTGATGCCGGCCATGAAAGCGGCATAGCCGAAGTCTTCGTCAGGATGCTGCGGGTCGCCGGTCGGCAGCCAGTCGATCGCACCATCCGTGCGTGCGATGAAACCATCCAGGCTGGTCGCGATGAAGACTGCGCCGCGCGTACTCATGCGGCCCACACGCCTTGCGCCAGCAACTGCTTGGTTGCCGCTTCGGACCAGCCGCGGTTGGCCGCCGGGCTGGCCGGGCTGGGGTGCAGCACGCGGCCGAATTTCGTCGGTAGGCCAGCGCAGGCCTGGCGTGAGCGATCCTCGGCCCAGGCGCCGATGCCGATCACCCATTCCGGCTGCATCACCTCCACCATCTTGCGCAGATGCGCATCGCAGACGGCCAGCAAGGGGGCCTGCTCCGCCACCGGCAGCTTGTCCGGCGTCGCGTTGCGGCCTTCCTCGAAGAAGGCCAGCGGACAGTAGTTGGCCACGAAGTGTTCGGCGAAGAAGGCATCCGCCGTGCCGAAGCGCTCCGCGAACAGACCCCACAGGCGGCGCCCGCTGACCTCGGAGCGGGCGCAGGCAAAGCCCTCGATGGGGCGCTTGGGGTTTTGCACGGGCGGCACCTTCACTTCATCCGTGATGCCCATCCAGTCGCGCACTGCGGCGACCTCACCGAAGGGCACGCCGACCTGCACCATGCCGAAGGGGCCGGGATTCATGCCGACGAAGATCACCCGCTTGCGGCTGTTGCCGAAACGGCGCAGGTAGTGCTCGTGCGGCGCCCAGGCGTAATCCAGCGGGTTGTAGACATGCGAGATGGGGGCGCCGAAGCGCATCGCGTCGACCTGCTGGGAGAGCAGGCGCGCAGCGTCGATCAGGCTCTGGGCGATGGTGGAACTGGGCATCAATCGGCGTCCGGTTGGGGGGCCGTGGGCTGGATCAGGGCGCGGATGCTGTGACGCATCCACCACACCATCGCCACGCCGGGCACGGCCAGCAGGATGGAGAGAACGAAGAACAGGGGCCAGCCCAGGCTCTCGGACAACACGCCGGCGAGCGGGCTCACATAGATGCGGCCGACGGCAGCGAAGGCCGACAGCAGGGCGTAGTGGGTGGCGGTGAAGCGGCTGTTGCACAGGGCCATCAGCAGGCCCACGAAGGCCACCGTGCCCATGCCGCCGCTGATGTTCTCGCCGGCGATCACGGCCAGCAGCAGCCAGTCCAGCGAGGCGGCTTCCTTCAGCGCCACGATGTGCCAGTCGAAGGGCGGCACCATGATTGCCCCCCAGGCCCCTTTGCCGAGGCTGGCCAGTGCGTAGAAACCGAGGTTGGACACCAGTTGCAGCACGCCGAACAGCAACAGGGCGCGATAGAGCTTCAGGCGCAACATCAGCAGGCCGCCGACGAAGGCGCCGAAGATGGTCAGCCAGATGCCGATGATCTTGTTGGCGATGCCGACCTCGGCCTGGGTGAAGCCCATGCCCTTGATCAGGAAGGGGGTGGTGAGGCTGCCGGCGAAGGCGTCACCAAGCTTGTAGAGCACGATCAGCAGCAGGAAGGCGGCGGCGCCCGGCAACACGAAGTAGCTCGTCAGCGACTGGTTGAAGGTCTCGAAGCGCGCCACGCGCGCGGCCCAGGCGGCCAGCGGCAGGGCCACGCCGATCTCGGCCAGTACGAACAACAGCTCCACCCATTTGTTCTTGTCGGCCGGATCGAAGCCCAGCATTTGCAGTGCGCCGCGGGCGATCCAGTAACCGACGAAGACCGCCGCGAGCATGGCGACGAAGCCGCGCAGATCCTGCCCCGCCTGCGTCGCCACCGGCTTGAGTTCGGCCGCCACGCGCGGGGTGAGCAACGCGCCGAGCACGGCGATGCCCAGCATGATGGCGGCCATGCTGCGATAGACCGTGGGCCAGTCCCACTGGTCGGCCCAGATCAGCGCGATGCCGCCCGACAGGATCATCGCCAGGCGATAGCCGAACACATGCACCGAGGCGCCCAGGCCATGCTCGCTGCGGTCGCTCAGCACGTCGGTGCGGTAGGCGTCGACCACCACATCCTGCGAGGCCGACAGGAAGGCCACCAGCACTGCGCTGGCGGCGAACAGGCCCGGTGTGGCGTGCGGGCTGAGGCCGGCCATGAAGAACAACAGGGCCGCCAGCCCCAGTTGGGTGAGCAGCAGCCAGCCGCGCCGCCGCCCCAGCCAGGGCGGCTCGAAGCGGTCCATCAAGGGCGCCCACAGGAATTTGAAGGTGTAGGGCAGACCCACCAGGCCGAGGAAACCGATGGTCACGATGTCCACCCCGTCCACGGTGAGCCAGGCCTGCATGGCCTGACCCGTCAGCGCCAGGGGCAGGCCGGAGGCGAAACCCAGCAGAAGGATGGCGGCGAGGCGGTGGTGGCGTGCCAGGCGGGCCGGCAGCGCCGACGCCGCAAAGGGAAATGTCATGTGATGCGTCGCCCGGACAGTGGTCGGCGCATTCTACAGGGGGGCGGGAGCGATGCCGTGCGGGCGGGCGCTTCAAACCCCTCCTCATTCCTCCCCTTGTCAGGGGAGGGCGTCTGCGCACGCCCGATCGAACGCCTCCCCTGACAAGGGGAGGTTGGGAGGGGTAAGGGCCTGTTCACATTCACCCCGCCGGTTGCGTTGGGGGTGACTTCCCGCCGGCTCAGTTATGCGTGCCGGTACCTGGCGAGCGGCCGTAGCGGCGGCTGCCCAGCCACACCACTTCGGCGTCGCGCTGGCGCGGTGCGGGCTTGCCGCCCTCGCGGCGGGCGGCGAGGAACAGGCGGCCCAGCATGATGTGTCGCCAGTCCTCTCCACCGAACAGGCGGTAGAAGCGGCAGCGTGCGAGATCGGCCTGCTCCAGCAGGCGCATGGCTTCGCGCGGTGGGCGCGAGACCAGGGTGGCCAGGGTCAGGCGGTTCAGCACCACGGTGTCCAGCGCTTCGTAGAAGGCTTCGGTCTGCTCGCTGCTCAGCGACTGGTAATGGTGGTACCAGGTGGGCTGCGCGTTGAGCATGTGGTCGGTGCCCGGCTGGGTCAGCCAGTAGAGGTTCCAGGCCTGCGTGTCGCCTTGCTGCTGCATGAGGCGGAAGATGCAGTGCTGCGTGCCGGGGATGGCGTAATGCGCCGGCGGCAGCGGGGCGTACATGGCGACTCCGTTCCAAACTTGCATGATGCGGTGCTCTCGTCAGGTGGGCGCGACGGACTCCCCGCGCCCTTGACCGGGGTAACGGTTTCCCGGGGGCTTCGCTTGAGTGGAGGAGAGGCTCAGCGCGCTGTAGGACGAATGCCTACAGCGCATTGCTGCGTTGCGTCAGGCAAGGCTTGTTTGCCCTAGCGGATATGCAGTTCGATCTTGCGCGTACTGACTTCGCCGCTGCTGCCACAACTGCGGCAACTGCTACAACCGCTGTTGCAGTCGGCCTTGGCGGCGGCGGGTGACGACTTGTTGCTGAAGCGCTGCCACAGCCCCGGGGCGAAGCGTCGCAGGCATGCGATGCAGCATGCGGCGAGCACCAGGGCCAGGATCAGCGGTTCGAGCAGGGCGTACAGGCTCATAGCAGGGCGCTCGCGACACGATAAGTCACAAAGGCGGCCAGCCAGGCCAGCACGGCCAGGTAGACGAAGGAGATCGCGGTCATCTTCCAGGAGTTGGTCTCGCGCTTGACGATGGCTAGCGTGGAGATGCATTGCGGCGCGAAGATGTACCAGGCGAGCAGGGCGAAACCGGTGGCCGCCGACCATTGCGCGGCCAGCACCGGGATCAGCGCGTCGCCCGCTTCGTCGCCGCCGGCCACTGCATAGACCGTGGCCAGGCCACTGACCGCGACTTCGCGGGCGGCCATGCCGGGGATCAGTGCGACGCAGATCTGCCAGGTGAATCCCACTGGCTCGAACACCACGGCCAGCGCATGGCCGATACGGCCGGCGAAGCTGTAGTCGATGGCGGGGCCGGTCCAGTCGGCCGGCGGCGTCGGGTAGGTCGACAGGAACCACAGTAGGACGGTCAGCACCAGGATGATGCCGCCCACGCGGCGCATGAAGATGCCGGCGCGCTCCCACAGGCCCAGCGCGATGTCGCGCGGGTTGGGCAGGCGGTAGGAGGGCAGCTCCAGCAGCAGGGAGTGATGTGCCTGCACCTTGGCGAAGCGCTTGATCACATAGGCCACCACCAGCGCACTGACGACCCCGGCGGCATACAGCACGAACAGCGCGATGCCGCGCAGGTCGAGGAAACCGGCCACCGTCTGTTCCGGCACGAAGGCGCCGATCAGCAGTGCATAGACCGGCAGGCGTGCCGAGCAGGTCATCAGCGGCGCGACCATGATGGTGGCCAGGCGGTCGCGCGGGTCCTGGATGCTGCGCGTGGCCATGATGCCGGGCACGGCGCAGGCGAAGCTCGACAATAGCGGAATGAAGCTGCGCCCGGACAAGCCGGCACCGACCATGAAGCGGTCGAGCAGGAAGGCTGCGCGCGGCAGGTAGCCGGATTCCTCCAGCATCAGGATGAACAGGAACAGCAGCAGGATCTGCGGCAGGAACACCACCACGCCACCGATGCCAGCAATCACGCCGTCGACCAGCAGACTTTGCAGCGGGCCTTCGGGCAGCGCGCCGCCCACCGTCTCACCGAGCCAGCCCATGCCGGCTTCGATCGCGTCCTGGAACGGCGCGGCCCAGGCGAACACGGCCTGGAACACGAGGAACAGGGTCAGCGCCAGGATCACCAGGCCGAACACCGGGTGCAGGGCCCAGCGGTCCAGCTTGTCGTCGATGGCCGAGGTCGGGCGCGGCATGGTCACCGCCGCGGCCAGGATGTCGCGCACCGCCAGATGCAGGTCGGCCTCGGCAGCCGGCGCCTCGGGTGCGGCAGGCAGCACGCCATCCAGTTGGGCGACCAGTTCGCCAGCGCCGTCGCGGCGCACCGCGACCGTCTCGACGACCGGGATGCCCAGCGCAGCGGAGAGCTTGGCGCGGTCGATCACGATGCCACGGCGGCGCGCCGCATCGACCACGTTGAGGGCCAGCACCATGGGCAGGCCCAGGCGTTTGAGTTCGAGCACGAAGCGCAGGTGCAGGCGCAGGTTGGTGGCGTCGGCCACGCACAGCAGCAGGTCGGGGCGGGCCTCGCCGTCCAGCCTGCCCATGCACACGTCGCGCGTGATCGCCTCGTCCGGGCTGGTGGCATCCAGGCTGTAGGCGCCGGGCAGGTCCAGCAATTGCAGCGTGCGGCCGGAGGGCAGCACGCAGCGGCCCTCCTTGCGTTCGACGGTGACGCCGGCGTAGTTGGCGACCTTCTGCTTGCTGCCGGTCAGCAGGTTGAACAGCGCGGTCTTGCCGCAGTTGGGATTGCCGACCAGGGCAATGCGCAGGGTGGAGCTGGCTTCCATCTTGTGCTCAGGCTCCCTGTGGCGCCGGTTGCACCAGCATCACGCGCGCCGCTTCGGCGCGGCGCAGGGCGAAGCGCGTGAAACCGATCTGCACCACCATCGGCTCGCCCCCCAGGGGGCCATGCGCCACCACCGAGACGGGCTCGCCCGCGACGAAGCCGAGGTCGCGCAGACGACGTGCGATCAGATCTTGCGGGCCGTGATCATGAACGGCCGCGATGACGGCCTGGATGCCCTTCCCGAGGGTGCTGAGTTGCATGGCAAACACCTGCTGTGCAAATGAGAATGGTTTTCATTGTACGCCCGGAAGTGTTTTTGTGGGCGAATGCACCGTGGCAGGGTGTGTCGTCTTGATGTGACGCAAACCGGGCGCCCTGTGGTGCCAGCGTGAACGGGCCTGGCAGCGGCAGGGGCGGGCCGTGGCGGGTCCGCCCTGCGGTGGGGCCGCCCTCAGAGGCGGAAGCGCTCCACCGTGCCCAGCATGTGGCGGGCGATGTCGTCCAGGGTCTGTGCTGCCTGCGCCGTGTTGCCGGTGCTGGCGTTTATCTCCTCGGCATGCACCGCGATCTGCTCGATCTTGTTGGCGACGTCGGTGGAGGCGGTGGACTGCTCGCGCAGGCCGTCGGCGATATGGCTGACCAGCTCGGCCACCTGGCGCGCCACGTTGCGGATGTCTTCCACGGTGGAGCCGGCTGATTGCGCGAGTTCCACGCCGCGGTCGACCGAGGACACACCGGCCTGGATGCCCGCCACGGCTTCGCGCGTGGAGTGCTGGATGGTGTCGATCATCTGCGTGATCTCGGCGGTGGAATGCGCGGTGCGTTCCGACAGCTTGCGCACCTCGTCGGCCACCACCGCGAAGCCGCGCCCCTGCTCACCGGCACGTGCCGCCTCGATGGCCGCGTTGAGCGCCAGCAGATTGGTCTGGTCGGCGATGTCCTTGATCGTGACCACGATGCTCGAGATCTTGGCCGACTCCTGCTCCAGCAGGCCGATGCGCTCGGCCGCCGCGCTCACCACGCCGGCCAGGCGATGGATCTCCTGCACCACATGCTCGATGGTGCCGACACCGGCGGCCGCATGCTCGTCGGCGTTGTGGGCCAGCTTGCTGGCGTCGTTGGTGTTGTCCGAGACGTGGTTGATCGACACCGTCAGCTCCTCCACGCTGGCCGCGATGGCCGAGGAGGCGCGGCTCTGCGTGTCGCTGCTGGTGGCCATCTGCGCCACGCTGTCCTTCAACTGGCGGGCCGCGTCGGCGAGCTGGGAGGCCTGCTGCTTGGTGTCGCCCACCGAGCCACGCAGGGCGTCGCGCATGAGGCGCATGGCCTGCAGCAACTGGCCCAGCTCGTCGGTGCTGGCCGGCGGCACCTCGGTGCGCAGGTCGCCCTCGGCGATGCGACGCGTGGCCTCGGCGGCGCGGCTGAGACGGCGTGACTGGCCCTGGGCGAACCACCACGAGAAGCACAGCGCGATCACGCTGGCCAGCACCAGGCCGACGTAGGCGCTGGTGCGCGCGGTCTGGCCGAGGGCACCGGCGCGTCCGGCGCGTGCCTGGGCCACTTCGCTCTTGTGCTTCTCCAGCGCATCGGTGGCATCGCGGGTCTTGTTGGCGCGCTCCACCCATACGCTCTTCTGCAGGCGCTTTGCCTCTTCGAGATTGCCCGCCTTGGCGGCCGCAACGGCTTGCTCCACGGCTTCGCGGTAGGCCGCCGAAGTGCTCACCACGGCCTCGACCAGGCCTTGGTCCTGGGCGTCATCGATCAGCTTGCGCTGGGTATCGATCTCGGCCGCCAGGCGCTTGTCGAGGTCGGCCAGCGAGTCGGCCAGCTTGGCGCGCTCGCCGTCGCTCTCGGCCAGCATGTATTCGAGGCTGCGCACGCGATAGCGCAGACGGTACTGCGAGATCTTGGAGGCCGACTCCAGCGAGGGCACGGAGTTGTCGACCAGGCGCTCGACTTCATTGTCGATGGCGCCGATCTTGTAGACGCACAGCAGCAGGGCGACCAGCAGACTGCCGCTGCAGACCGCGAAGTTGATGCCGAGCTTGGTGCGGAAACTGAGGCTGTCGAACCACATGCTGCTCTCCTCCTGAAGGCGGGACTGCAGCTTCAGTATCGGCCGGGGCGGCGGGAAACTGAATCGTGTCCATCCCTGCCCCTCGGTATGCCGTGCGGGATTCCGTCATGCCAGCCGCTTATACTGCACGGCAGGTGCGGCGAGGCCTGCGCGGGCGATAACTCATGACAGGGGGCGATATGTTCAAGTCCGGATTCCGGCGGGCGCTGCTGGCGGCCTGGATGGGCCTGGGATTCAACCTGCCGGCGCAGGCCGACCTCGACCTGGGCTCCCTCAGCGTGTTCACCACGCCGGCCGACGATTCGCCGGTGCCGGCCGGGCTGGTGCTGGGGGCGGTCGCCATCGGCGGCGACGCGCGTTACCAGGCGCAGGACTCCTCCGCTTACCTGATCCCCGGTGCGGTGTATTTCGGCCAGCAGTTCATCTACCTGGGCGACCGTGCGCGCTACTACTTCTACAAGGAAGGCAACTTCTCCAGCTTCCTGTTCGGTCGCTACCGCTTCGGCAACCTGGACCCGGACGACCCGGCCGAGTTGGCCGGCATGAAGAAGCGCGGCGGCGAGTTCGAGGCCGGCCTCGGCGCCAGCTACATCACCCCCTACGCCCTGTTCACCACCCGCCTGGTGACTGATGTCACCGGTACCAGCCAGGGGCAGGAGGCCATGCTGTGGGCCGATTTCCCGGTGGTGCGCGGGCGTCTGCTGGTGATGCCCGGGGTGGGCGTCTACTGGCGCTCCAGCAAGCTGGCCAACTACTACTTCGGCGGGGTAGGCAGCGACGAGACGGCGCCTGGCCGCCCCGCGCACGAGGTTGGCAATGCCACCTCGCTCGGCGCCTCGCTGATCACCTCCTACCGCTTCAACCGCCACTGGCTGGCCACCCTGTCGGCCAGCTACGAGTACTACGACCGCAGCATTGCCAACAGCCCCATCGTGGGTCACGACGGCGAGCTGTACCTGCTGGCCGGCGTCGGCTACGTCTGGTAAGCGCCCGGACGCGCCCCGCACGATAAGTGTGGGGTGACAAAGGCGGATCGGCCTGCAATACTGACTGACCGGTCAGTCAGTATTGAATGGAGGCATGATGGTCGATCCCGATGGCGTGCGGCGGCGGCGCAAGGCCGAGCGACCCGCCGAGTTGCTCGATGCGGCGCTCAGCGTGTTCGTCGAACGCGGCTATGCGGCGGCAAGGCTGGAGGAGATCGCGGCGCGCGCCGGCGTTTCCAAGGGCACCCTGTACCTCTACTACGAGGGCAAGGAAGCCCTTTTCAAGGCGGTCATCGAGGAATCCATCCTGCCTCTCATTGACGAGGGCGAGGCGCTGGTGGCCAGTTGCGACTGCCGGGCGGACGAAGTCCTGCGCGACCTCATGGTGGGCTGGTGGCGCACGGTGGGGGGCACGCGCCTGGCGGGCATCCCGAAGCTGATGATCGCCGAGGCACGCAATTTCCCGGTGATTGCCCAGTTCTATTTCGATCAGGTGGTGGTGCGCGGTCGTCAGTTGTTCATCCGCGTGCTGGAGCGTGGCATGTCGCAGGGTGTGTTCCGCCCTGTCGATCCCGAACTGATGTGCCAGGTCTTGCTGGCGCCGCTGATCATGGGCGGCATCTGGCGCCAATCCTTCTCGCCCTGCGAACCGCAGGGCATCGACTGGGAGGCCTATGTGGCCACCCATGTCGACCTCGCGCTGAACGGCCTGCGGCCCGCCGCGTCCCCCGATGGAGAACATGCATGAACAAGACAATCCTGTGGAGCCTGTGCGCCCTGAGCGTGGTCGCCTGTGGCAAGTCCGAGACGGTCTCGGAAGGGCCGCGCCCGGCCGTGGTGGTGACGGTGCAGGAGGGCGTGGAGGCGGGCTTGCGCGCCTACTCCGGCGAAGTGCGGGCGCGCCATGAGGTGGACCTGGGCTTCCGCATCGGCGGCAAGATCGTCGAGCGCCCGGTCGCGCTGGGGCAGCGCGTGAGCAAGGGGCAGGTGCTGGCGCGTCTCGATCCGCAGGACGTGCGCCTGTCGGCGGATGCGGCGGCGGCGCAGGTGGCCGCTGCCGAGGCCGACCTCAAGCTGGCCCAGGCCGAGCTCGAGCGCGCGCAGCGCATGGTGGAGCAGAAGTTCATCAGCGCCAGCGTGCTGGACAGCCGGCGCACCCAGTTCGAGGCCGCGCGTTCGCGTCTGGAGCAGGCGCGTGCGCAGCAGGGGGTGAGCCGCAACCAGCTCGACTACGCGCAGCTCAACGCCAGCATGGATGGGGTGATCACGGCGACCCCTGCGGATGCGGGGCAGGTGGTCGGCGCCGGGCAGGCGGTGGTGCGCCTGGCTGACCCGCGCGAGATCGAGGTGCTGATCTGGGTGCCGGAGAGTCGCGTGAGCGAGGTGCAGGTCGGCATGCCGGCCTTCGTGCGGCCCTGGAGCGCACAGGACAAGACCTTGCCCGGCAAGGTGCGCGAAGTGGCCGCCAGTGCCGACAGCACCACCCGCACCTATGCCGTGCGGGTCGCCGTGGCGCAGCCCGAGGGCGCGCTGAGTCTGGGTGCGACCGCCGGCGTGGCCTTCCCTCAGACCGCCGGCAATGCTGGCGTCACCCTGCCGCTGCCGGCCGTGGTGCGCAAGCAGGATGCCGCCTATGTGTGGGTGGTCGGCGCGGACGGTGCGGCCACCCAGCGTGCGGTGGAGCTGGCCGGCTGGCGCGACCAGACGGTCACCATCCGCAGCGGCCTGAAGGCCGGCGACAAGGTGGTCACGGTCGGTGCCCATACGGTGGTGCCGGGCATGAAGCTGCGCCCCGTCGAGCAGGCCGCGCCGGTGGCGCTGGACGTCAGCCGCTAGGCCCGGAGGCACGATGAGCGCACCACAGCAGTCCACCGCCTTCAACCTTTCCGCCTGGGGGCTTCGTCACCCGCAGCTCGTGCTGTTCGCGATGCTGGTGCTGACCCTGATCGGCCTGGGGGCTTACACCAAGCTGGGGCAGAGCGAGGACCCGCCCTTCACCTTCAAGGTCATGGTGGTGAACACCAAGTGGCCGGGCGCCTCGGCGCGAGAGGTGGAGGAGCAGGTCACCGACAAGATTGAGAAGAAGCTGCGCGAGATGAACGAGATCGAGACGCTGCGCAGCTTCTCGCGCCCCGGCGACTCCACCGTGATCGTGCTGGCGCGCGACTCGCTCAACTCCTCGCGCATGCCGGAAATCTGGTACCAGGTGCGCAAGAAGATCGGCGACATTCGCGGCAGCCTGCCGCAAGGGGTGAATGGCCCTTATTTCAACGACGAGTTCGGCGACACCTTCGGCAACATCTTCGCGCTGACCGGCGAGGGCATGAGCTACACCGACCTCAAGCGCTATGCCGAGGCGATCCGCGGCGAGCTGCTCAACGTGCCGGACGTCGCCAAGGTGCAGTTCTTCGGCGAGCAGGAACAGCGCATCTACGTCGAGTTCTCGCCGGTGCGCATGGCCAACCTGGGCATCGATCCGCGCACCCTGGCCGCCGCGATCGCCGAGCAGAACAGCAAGGGGGCGGCCGGTTACTTCGAGCTGCATGACGAACGCATCTACGTGCGGCCCGGCGGTGAGTTCCACGATCTCGACGCGATCCGCGCGCTGGCCATCCGCGCCGGTGGCCGCACCCTGCGCCTGGGCGACGTGGCCGAGGTCAAGCGTGGCTACGTCGACCCGCCGGCCGACTCGATGCGCTTCATGGGCCGCGAGGCCCTGGGCATCGGCGTGTCGATGCGCGAGGGGGGCGACATCATCGCGTTGGGGCGCCATCTGGACACGGCGATCCACAAGATCGAGCAGCAACTGCCGGTCGGCGTGAAGCTGGCGCGCGTGGCCGACCAGCCAAGGGCGGTGGCCGAATCGGTGCAGGACTTCGTGCGTTCGCTGAGCGAGGCGGTGATCATCGTGCTGGCGGTGAGCCTGCTCTCGCTGGGCCTGCGCACCGGCATCGTGGTGGCGATCTCCATTCCGGTGGTGCTGGCAATCACCTTCCTGTTCATGTTCGAGTTCAACATCGGCCTGCACAAGATCTCGCTCGGTGCGCTGATCCTCGCCCTGGGTCTGCTGGTGGATGACGCCATCATCGCGGTCGAGATGATGGCGACCAAGATGGAGCAGGGCTGGGAGCGCGCGCGCGCCGCCAGCTTCGCCTACACCTCGACGGCGATGCCCATGCTCTCCGGCACCCTGGTCACGGCGGCCGGGTTCCTGCCCATCGCCACCGCGATGTCGTCCACCGGCGAGTACACCCGCTCGATCTTCCAGGTCACGGTGATCGCGCTGCTGGTGTCGTGGGTGGCGGCGGTGCTGTTCGTGCCTTACCTCGGCTACTACCTGTTGCCCGATCTGTCGAAGCATGCGGCCAAGCCTTCGCTGCTGGCCCGGCTGATCAAACGCAAGGGCGCGGTGGAAGAGGATGCGCCCGCCGTGCACAGTGAGCACGCCATCTACCACACCGGTTTCTATCGCCGTTTCCGCGTGCTGGTGGCGTGGTGCGTACGGCGCCGCTGGCTGGTGATCGGTGCCACCCTGCTGGCTTTCGGCGTGTCGATCTGGGGTTTCCGCTTCGTGCCGCAGCAGTTCTTTCCTGACTCGGTGCGGCCCGAACTGTTGATCGACCTGCGTCTGCAGCAGGGCGCCAGCTATGAGGCGGTGGACCGCAGCATCAAGCGCATCGAGGACTTCCTGGCCAAGGAGGAGGGCATTGAGAACTACGTGGCCTACATCGGCACCGGCAGTCCGCGCTTCTACCTGCCGCTGGACCAGCAGTTGCCGCAGGCCAACTTCGGCCAGTTCGTGATCCTGACCAAGGGCCAGGCGGAGCGCGAGGTCTTGCGCAGCAAACTGATTGCGCTGTTCCAGAACGACTTCCCCGAGTTGCGTGCCTCGCTGAACCGCTTGGAGAACGGCCCGCCGGTAGGCTTTCCGGTGCAGTACCGGGTGAGCGGGCCGGATCATGAGCAGATCCAGCGCATCGCCGACCGCGTGGCCGAGGTGATGCGCGGCAGTCCGCAGCTCTCCAATGTGCAGAAGGACTGGGACGAGCAGTCCAAGGTCGTGCGGGTGCATGTCGATACCGAGAAGGCACGCATCAACGGCCTGTCGCGGCAGGACGTGCAGACCTATCTCGCCACCGCGCTCAACGGTGCCTCGGCGACCCAGTTCCGCGAGGGCATCGAGACCATCGAGGTCCACCTGCGCGCGGCGCGGCGCGAGTCCTCGCTGTCCTGGTTCAGCGAGATCATGATCCCGACCGGCACCGGCCGCGGCGTGCCGCTGACCCAGATCGCCACCATCGAATCCACCTTCGAGCCCGGCCTGGTGTGGCGACGCAACCGGGTGCCCACGGTCACCGTGCGCGCCAACCTCTACGGCACGATGCAACCGGCACAGGTGGTGGCCCAACTGGCGCCGCAGATCGCCGAGGTCGAGGCGAGCCTGCCGCTGGGCTATCACCTGGCCATCGGTGGTGCGGTGGAGGAGAGCGCCAAGGGCGGCAAGTCGGTCGCGGCGGGGGTGCCCCTGTTCCTGCTGGTGGTGCTGACGGTGCTGATGCTGCAGTTGCAGAACTTCTCGCGGGTGAGCATGGTTCTGCTGACCGCGCCGCTGGGCATGGTCGGGGTCACCCTGGCGCTGCTGGCCTTCAACAAGCCTTTCGGCTTCGTCGCCATGCTGGGCACCATCGCGCTGTCAGGCATGATCATGCGCAACTCGGTGATTCTGATCGACCAGATCGATCAGGACGAACGCGCCGGGCTGCCGCGTGCGCAGGCCATCGTGGAGGCCACGGTGCGGCGCTTCCGGCCGATCATGCTGACGGCGGCGGCGGCCATCCTGGCGATGATCCCGCTGGCGCGCTCGGCCTTCTTCGGCCCGATGGCGGTGGCCATCATGGGTGGGCTGGCGGTGGCGACCTTGTTGACCCTGCTGTTCCTGCCTGCGCTGTATGCGGCCTGGTATCGCGTACAGACGGAAGGGCTTAGCAGGTAGAATCGCGCGATTGAATTGACGCCCCCCGCGAGAGGATTCCGAGATGGATTTCGATAAAGCCCGCTTCAACATGGTCGAACAGCAGATCCGGCCATGGAACGTACTCGACACCGAGGTGCTCGACACCCTGATGCTGGTCCGGCGCGAGCAGTTCGTCGCCGCAGCCCAGCAGGACCTGGCTTTCGCCGATGTCGAGCTGCCCATTGGCCAGGGCCAGTGCATGCTGTCGCCCAAGGTCGAGGCGCGTGTACTGCAGGCGTTGGCGCTGCGCAACGGCGAGAGCGTGCTGGAAGTGGGTGCCGGCTCCGGCTACATGGCGGCGCTGATGGCGGCGCGTGCCGAATGGGTGCGGTCGGTCGAGATCGAGCCCGCCCTGGCGCGCCTGGCCGCCGACAACCTGGCCGCCGCCGGGGTCGACAACGCTATCGTGCAGGAGGGCGACGGCCTGCTGGGTCTGCCCGAGCGCGCACCCTTCGACGCCATCGTGCTGTCCGGTGCGGTGGACGAGGTGCCTGCCGCCCTGTTGGCGCAATTGAAGGTCGGTGGCCGCCTGTTCGCCTTCGTCGGCCAGGCGCCGGTGATGCAGGCGCGCCTGGTGCGCTGTGTGGGCGAGGGGCAGTACGCCGCCACAGACTTGTTCGAGACCGTGGTGCCGGCGTTGCGTGCGATGCGAAAACCCAGCTTCGCCTTCTGACGCGCGGATCATGATCAAGACGGTTTCCGCCCCGGAACTTGCCGCCTGGCTCGCCGATCAGAGTCGGCCCCAGCCCGTGTTGCTGGACGTGCGCGAGGCCTGGGAGTTCGAGCATTGCGCGATCACAGGCGCCACCCACATGCCGATGGGCATGGTGCCGGCGCGCAGCAGCGAACTGGACCCGGACCAACCGGTGGTGTGCATCTGTCACCACGGCATGCGCAGCATGCAGGTGGCGGGGTTCCTGGCGCAGCGCGGCTTCAGCCAGGTCCATAACCTCACTGGCGGTGTCGATGCCTGGTCGCTACAGGTTGATCCGAAACTGCCGAGATATTGAACAGGTTTCACACAGGCTTGCGCCGAAGTTTTTGCCAAAGGAACGAACCATAAAATGAAGAGGCAATTGGCAGTCATCATCGGTAGTCTGTTCAGCCTGGCCGCGCAGGGCGCGAGCCTGATGGACGTCTATCTCGACGCGCAGCGCAACGACTCGCAGTTCGCCGCGGCGCGCGCCCAGCTCGCCGCCGGGCAGGAGAAATACCCGCAGGCGCGTGCCGGCCTGCTGCCCAATGTGAACTTCACCGGGGCGACGACCTACAACCAGGCCGAGATCGAGCAGCCCCTGCAGCGCGAGCCGAACTACAACACCAACAACTGGCAACTGCAGCTGACCCAGCCCTTGTTCCGCTGGCAGAACTGGGTGTCGGCGCAGCAGGGCAGCCTGCAGGTGGGCATCGCGGAGGCCCAGTTCGAGGCAGCCAAGTCCGACCTCATCGTGCGCACCGCGCAGGCCTATTTCGACGTCTTGCTGGCCGAGGATTCGCTGGGCGCGGTGCGGGCGCTCAAGGTGGCGACCGAGGAACAACTGCAACTGGCCAAGAAGAGCTTTGAAGTGGGCACCGTGACGGTGACCGACGTGAACGAGGCGCAGTCCCGCTACGACCTGGTGGTGGCACAGGAGATCGCCGCCGACAGCGACCTCGCAGTCAAGCGCCATGCGCTGCGCATCCTCATCGGCAAGGAGCCCGAAACCCTGGCCCGTCTGCGCGAGGGCGTCAACGTGATGGGGCCGCAACCGGCCGACATGAACGAGTGGGTGCGCGCGTCCGAGCAGAACAATCCGCTGGTGCAGGCGCAGCGCCTCACCACCGAACTGGCGCAGAAGGAAGTGGAGCGCGCGCGTGCCGGCCACCTGCCGACGCTGGACATGGTGGCCAGCTATGGCCACAACTACTCGGGCAGCAGCGGGACCGCCGGCACGGTGTCCGACTCCAACGCCAAGGCCATCGGCCTGCAACTGACGGTGCCGGTGTTCCAGGGCGGGGCCACCCAGTCGCGGGTGCGCGAGGCGCTGGCCTTGTCGGACAAGGCCAAGTCCGATCTGGAGACGGCCACCCGCAACGCCGCGCAAGCTTCGCGCCAGGCCTACCTGGGGGTGACCAATGGCCTGGCCCAGGTGCGCGGCTACGAGGCGGCGATGGTGTCGGGGCGCAGCTCGCTGGAATCGAACAAGCTGGGTTATGAAGTGGGCGTGCGTATCAACATCGACGTGCTGAACGCGCAGACCCAACTGGCCGACACTTACCAGAAGCTCGCCAAGGCGCGCTACGACGCGATCCTGGCGCAGTTCCGCCTGAAGTCGGCGGCCGGCGCGCTGTCGATCGAGGATGTGCGCTCGGTCAACGAACTGCTGCAGCGCTGAGGCGGCGCGGCGGCCGGGAAGAAGAAGGGGCCCCGCGGGGCCCCTTCGTTTTTCAAAGGCTCAGCAAACCGTGGTCCGTGGGCGGCACGACCGTGCTCTCGTCCACTGGTAGCAGTACTTCCAGCTCGGCCATGGTGCGCGCGGTGGCGCCGCGATGGGTGGTGGCGAACTGGCGCGCAGCCTGGCCCATGCGGCTGCGCAGCGCCTCATCGGCGAGCAGCATGATGGCCTCGCGCAAGGCTTCATCCGCATTCTGGCAGCGCAGGGCCGCGCCGGCGGCGATGGCCTTGTCGCTGGCTTCGGCGAAGTTGAAGGTGTGCGGGCCGACGATCACCGGCGCGCCGACCGCGCAGGCCTCGATCAGGTTGTGCCCCCCGAGTGGCTGCCAACTGCCGCCGATGATGGCGACGTCGGCCATGGCGTAGTAGGCGAACAGCTCGCCCATGCTGTCGCCCAGCCAGACCTGGGTGTCGGCGGAGATCGGCAGGCCCTGGCTGCGGCAGGCGATGCGCAGGCCCAGGCGGCGCACCATGTCTTCCACGTCCTCGAAACGCTGCGGATGGCGCGGCACCAGCACCAGCAGCACGGCCGGGCCGGCCTGGCGCGCGAAGGCCTGCAGGAAGGCCTCCTCCTCGCCCTCGCGCGAACAGCCGAAGACGATCACCGGCCGTCCCGCGCAGCCGTCGCGGAACTGCAGGCCCAGGTTCAGCATGGACTCGGGTACCGCCATGTCGAACTTGAGGTTGCCGGTCACCGTTACGTAGCGGGCGCCGAGTTGGCGCAGCCGTGCAGCATCCGGCTCGGTCTGTGCGCCGACCATGGCGAAGCCGGCCACGGCGTCGCTGGCCAGGCGGCCGAGGCGGCGGTAGCCACGCGCCGAGCGCTCCGACAGGCGTGCGTTGGTCAGCGCAATGGGGACGCGGCGCCGAGCGCAGGCGGCGAGCAGATTGGGCCAGATCTCGGTTTCCATGACGATGCCCATCTCGGGCCGTGCGCGGCGCAGGAAGCGGGCGATCGCCCAGGGCAGCTCGTAGGGCAGATAGCTCTGGTGGACGCGCAGTTCCTTGGCGAAGAGTTCCTGCCCGGTGGCGCGGCCGGTGGGCGTCATGTGGGTCAGCAGGATGTCGTGGTGCGGGTAGCGGTCCAGCAGGGCACGGATCAGCGGCTGCGCGGCGCGCGTCTCGCCCACCGAGACGGCGTGTACCCAGATGTAGGGGGAGTGCAGGGGGCGCGGTGCGGCGCCGAAGCGTTCGCCCACATGGCGCAGGTAGTCGGGTTGTTTGCGCGCTCGCCACAGGAGGCGCAGAAGCACCAGCGGCAGGATCAGGTGCCACAGCAGGGTGTAGAGCGTGCGCCTCATGCGAACAGGCGCTCCGCCAGGGCCAGCACATCGGCCGGGCGCGGTGCGGCGCCCGGTCCGCCGAGGTTCTTCGCCCGCGTATCGCCGTACACGCCGGTCAGACCGGGTTCGGTGGCCACGAAGAGGGCGATCACCGGCCGCTCCAGCGCGGCGGCGAGGTGGGTGAGCCCGGTGTCCACGCCGATCACGCCGCGTGCCACCTGCATGGCGCCGGCCAGCTCGGCCAGGCGGGCCGGCGGGGCGAGCGTGGCGGCGGGAATCTGTGCCGCGATGCGTTCGGCGCGTGCGCGTTCCACCATGCTGCCGGCGGGCAGCAGGGCGCGCAGGCCGCGGGCATGCAGGGCCTGGCCCAGGGCGACCCAGTCTGCTTCGGGCCACAGCTTGTCGTCGCGGCTGGTGGCGGTGAGCAGGGTCACGAAATCGCCGGGTGGCGCCCAGTCCGGCCGTGCCAGGTCCTGGCGCAGGCCATAGCGCAGGGGCAGGTCCGGTGCGTAGTCGGCGGCGGCGGCGGCCAGCCAGCGGTTGCGCTCCACCGCGTGGGCGTTGCGCGGAATGAGGTAGTGGCAGTGGTAGGCCAGGGCCGCCAGCGGTTCGCGCGCGACCTCGCGGGCGTAGCCGCAGCGCAGACCGTCGGCCAGCCAGGTGAGGGCGGCACTCTTGACCAGGCCCTGGGTGTCGATCACCAGGTCGTAGCAGGTGGCCTGCAGGCGGTGGCGGAAGGCTGCCATCTCACGCCAGGTGGCGCGCTGCCCGAGGCTGCGGCGCCAGCGCCGGATGGCGACGGGTAACACGTCGCGTACCCCTGGGTGCAGGGCGGGCAGTTCGGCGAAACCCTCTTCCACCACCCAGTCGATGGCCAGCTTGGGCCAGTGACGGCGCAGGTCGCTGACGACCGGCAGATTGTGGATCACGTCCCCCATCGAGGAGGTCTTGACCAGCAGGATTGAGCGCATCGCGGGCGGGAAAAGGTGCGCAGGACCGGCCAGATCGGCCTGCTCGCGTAAAATGGTGGCCGATTATAGCCATCCTGCCGGCCTTCACCCGTCGGCCACACCATGTCCACCCAGACTTCAGCGCATCGCCAGCCGGTCTCCGCCGTGCTGATCACCCTCAACTGTGCCGGCAGCCTGCCCGCGACCCTGGCCTCGCTGTCTTTCTGCGACGAGATCGTGGTGGTGGATTCGGGCAGCACGGATGGTACGCAGGAGGTGGCTGCCGCTGTCGGCGCACGGGTGATCCACGAGCCCTGGCGCGGCTTCGGCCCGCAGAAGCAGTTCGCGGTGGACCAGGCCACCCACGACTGGGTGCTGTGCGTGGATTCCGACGAGATCGTGTCCGAGCGCCTGCGTGGCAGCATCCTTGCGGCGCTGGCGGCGCCCGCCTTCGGGGCCTACCAGTTCGCGCGCTGCAACCGTTTCCTGGGGCGCTACCTACGTCATGGCGAGGGCTATCCGGACCTGTCGCTGCGCCTGTTCGACCGCCGTCGTGCGCGGTGGACCGACGAGGTGGTGCACGAGAAGGTGATCACGCTCGACGCAGTGGGCATGCTGGCCGGCGATCTGCTGCACCACTCGGAAGAAACCATCGAGGCCTACCTCGCCAAGCAGAACCGTTACACCACCCTGGCCGCCGAGGCGCTGGTGGCAGAGGGCGCGAGTATCGGGGCGACCAAGCTGCTGTTGAGCCCGCTGTTCCGCTTCATCAAGTTTTACGTATTGCGCGGCGGCTGCCTGGACGGTTTACCCGGCCTGATCCATATCCTGATTGGCTGTTTCAACAGTTTTTCCAAATACGCCAAGGTGCTGGAGTTGCAAGCCCGGCGGCGTGCCCACCCGGGCGCCTGAGGCGGGGCCGTGCTCCTGTAAGATTGCGCCCGCAGCATTCCAATCCTTTGCGACTTTCCACGGCCCCAACAGCATGAAGATCCTCGTCACCGGCGCTGCCGGCTTCATTGGCAGCCATGCCAGCCTGCGCCTGCTCGCCCGCGGCGACACGGTCGTCGGCATCGACAACCTCAATGACTACTACGACCCGCAACTCAAGCGCGACCGCCTGGCGCGGCTGACGCCGCAGGCCGGTTTTCGCTTCGTGCAACTGGACGTGGCCGACCGCGCGGGCATGGAGCGTCTGTTCGCCGACGAGAAATTCGACCGCGTCATCCACCTCGCGGCCCAGGCCGGGGTGCGCTACTCGCTGCAGAACCCGCATGCCTATGTCGACAGCAATCTGGTCGGCTTCATGAACATCCTGGAAGGCTGCCGCCACAACAAGGTGCAGCACCTGGTCTATGCCTCCAGCTCCAGCGTCTATGGCGGCAACACCAAGATGCCTTTCTCCGAGCGCGACCCGGTGGATCATCCGATCAGCCTGTACGCTGCGACCAAGAAGGCCAATGAGCTGATGGCGCACACCTACAGCCATCTCTACGGCCTGCCCACCACCGGCCTGCGCTTCTTCACGGTCTACGGGCCCTGGGGTCGGCCGGACATGGCCTTGTTCCTGTTCACCAAGGCGGCGCTGGAAGGCAAGCCCATCGACGTGTTCAACCATGGCAAGATGCGGCGCGATTTCACCTACATCGACGACATCGTGGAAGGCGTGATCCGCACCATGGATCGCGTCGCCGAGCCCGACCCGGCGTTCGATTCGGACAAACCCGACCCGGGCCACAGCAAGGCGCCGTTCCGCGTCTTCAACATTGGCAACAACAACCCGGTCGAGCTGATGAACTTCATCTCCGCCATCGAGCGCAGCCTGGGGCAGGAGATCAAGAAGAACTTCCTGCCGATCCAGGACGGCGACGTGCCGGCGACCTTCGCCGACACTGACGAGCTCAATGCGTGGACCGGCTTCGTACCGGCTACCAGCGTCGAAGATGGTGTGGCGCGCTTCGTCGCCTGGTATCGCGACTACTACAAAGTCTGAGCGGAGCCGCCATGAGCCAGAGGCTGATCCATCTGATCGCGGGCGCCCGCCCGAACTTCATGAAGATCGCGCCCATCGTGCGTGCGCTGCAGGCCCGGGCTGATCGCTTCGCCTACCGCATCGTGCATACCGGCCAGCATTACGACCACGCGATGAGCGATGTCTTCTTCGAGGAGCTGGGCATCCCGGCGCCGGACCACCACCTCGAATGCGGCGGCGGCAGCCATGCCGAGCAGACCGCCAAGATCATGGTGGCCTACGAGAAGATCTGCCTCGCCGAGGGCGCCAAGCCCGACTGCGTGCTGGTGGTGGGTGACGTCAACTCGACGCTTGCCTGCTCCATCGTCGCCAAGAAGCTGCACATCCCGGTCGCCCACGTCGAGGCCGGCCTGCGCAGCGGCGACATGGCGATGCCTGAAGAAATCAACCGCCTGGTGACTGACAGCATCTCCGACTGGTTCTTCTGCACCGAACCCGCAGGCGTCGCCAACCTCCTGCACGAAGGCAAGCCTGAGTCCGTCGTCTTCAACGTCGGCCACGTCATGGTCGACAACCTGTTGTATCAGGCCGAGCAACTTTCCCGTGCCGACACCGGTGGTTACGAATCCGAAGCCATCAAGCGCCACCTCGGCCGTTACGGCGTGGTCACCCTTCATCGCCCCAGCAACGTCGATGAAGAGGCCACCCTGCGCGGCCTCGCCGGCGCGCTGACCACCATTGCTCAGGACCTACCCTTGGTCTTCCCGGTGCACCCGCGCACGCGGGGCAACTTGGCGAAGTTCGGCCTCGACCTGGGCCCGCACATCCACCTGACGCAACCGCTCTCCTACATGGAGTTCCTCAACCTGTGGAAGGATGCCGCGCTGATCTGCACTGACAGCGGCGGCCTGCAGGAAGAGACCACCGCGCTGGGCATCCCCTGCCTGACCCTGCGCGAGAACACCGAGCGCCCGGTGACCTGCGAGGAAGGTACCAACACCCTGGTGGGCACGGACCCGGAGGCCATCCTGCGCGAAGCGGGCAAGGTTATTGCGGGTCAAGGCAAGCAGGGACGGCGTCCAGCACTGTGGGACGGCCAGGCCGCGGTGCGCATCGTGGCCCAACTCGATCAACTTCTTCACTGAGACACGCACATGAGCATCCTCGTCACCGGCGGTGCCGGCTTCATCGGCAGCAACTTTGTTCTGGACTGGCTGCGCGAAAGCGATGAGCCGGTCATCAACCTCGACAAGCTGACCTATGCCGGTAACCTAGAGAACCTCAAGAGTCTGCAAGGTGACGCGCGCCATACCTTCGTGCAGGGCGACATCTGCGATCGTGCACTGATCGACCGCTTGCTCGCCGAGCACAAACCGCGCGCCATCGTGCACTTCGCTGCCGAATCGCATGTGGATCGCAGCATCCATGGCCCGGGCGAGTTCCTGCGCACCAACATCGACGGTACTTTCACCCTGCTGGAAGCCGCGCGCGGCTACTGGAGCGGCCTGGAAGGCGAGGCCAAGGCAGCGTTCCGCTTCCACCACGTCAGCACCGACGAGGTCTATGGCTCGCTCAAACCCAGCGACCCGCCCTTCACCGAGACCAACCCGTACGAGCCCAACAGCCCGTACTCGGCCAGCAAGGCGGCATCCGATCACCTCGTGCGTGCCTGGCACCACACCTACGGCCTGCCGGTCACCACCAGCAACTGCTCCAACAACTACGGCCCTTATCACTTCCCCGAGAAGCTGATCCCGCTGATGATCGCCAACGCGCTGGCCGGCAAGCCGCTACCCATCTATGGTGACGGCCAGCAGATCCGCGACTGGCTGTATGTGACCGATCACTGCAGCGCGATCCGCGCGATCCTTGCCAAAGGCAGAGTGGGCGAGGTCTATAACGTAGGGGGTTGGAACGAAAAGCCCAACATCGAGATCGTCAATACGCTGATCAAGCTGCTCGACGAACTCAAGCCCGATCCGGCTGGTAGCTACGCACGCTTGATCAAGTACGTCACAGATCGTCCTGGCCACGACCGCCGCTACGCGATTGATGCGCGCAAGATCGAACGCGAACTCGGCTGGCGCCCTGCCGAAACATTCGAAACCGGCATCCGCAAAACCGTCGAGTGGTACCTCGCCAACCAGGAATGGGTGGCCAACGTACAGAGTGGCGCCTATCGTGAGTGGTTGGACAAGAATTACGCTGAACGTGGAGCGGCCGCATGAAAATCTTGTTGCTCGGAAAGGGCGGTCAGGTTGGCTGGGAACTCCAACGTTCACTGGCTCCGCTCGGCGAACTCATCGCGCTCGACTTCGACAGCCAGGACTTCTGCGGCGACTTCACCAACCTGAACGGCCTGGCGCAGACCGTGCGTGCCGTGCAGCCGGACGTGATCGTCAATGCGGCAGCCCACACCGCCGTCGACAAGGCGGAGAGCGAACCCGAGCTGGCGCGCACCATCAATGCGCTCGCCCCCAACGTACTGGCCACCGAGGCACACAAGCTGGGCGCACTGCTGGTTCACTACTCCACCGATTACGTGTTTGATGGTTCTGGGGCGGATGCCCGCAGCGAGGACGCACCGACCGGGCCCCTGAGCGTCTACGGCCAGACGAAGCTGGACGGCGAAAAGCTCATTGCACTGACCGAGTGCAAGCACCTGATCTTCCGTACCAGTTGGGTTTACGCGGCACGTGGCGGTAACTTCGCCAAGACCATGCTCAAGCTGGCGAGCGAGCGCGAGACGCTCAACGTCATCAACGACCAGGTCGGCGCCCCGACCGGCGCGGAACTCCTTGCCGACGTGACCGCTCATGCCATCAAGCGCTATCTTGACAGCGCTGCGGGCCAGTCCTCGGCCCCCAACCCTGATTTCCCCTACGGCCTCTATCACCTTGTCGCCGCTGGCGAGACCAACTGGTTCGAATACGCCCGGTTTGTGTTCGAGTACGCCCGCAAGCGTGGCGTGGATCTCAAGCTACAGCAACTCAATCCGATCCCGACAAGCGCGTATCCCACGCCCGCAAAACGCCCCCAGAATTCCCGATTGAGCACTGCCAAACTGTGTGATCGGTTTGGATTGGTCATGCCGCCATGGCAGACCGGCGTCGCCAGGATGCTGGACGAAATCCTGCCCCCGCCAAAAGCTTGACCCCAGGCTTCGGCCTGGCCGCTGGCACCACTTCTCTTGCCCTTGTGGGCAGTCAAGAAACTTCCGCTGAGCGGCTGGGTCGCCACGTGTAAAATTTACCGACTTTTACTTTGGAATCCCAATGAAGAATCGTAAGGGCATCATCCTGGCCGGTGGCTCCGGCACTCGCCTGCACCCGATCACGCTGGCCGTCTCCAAGCAACTGGTACCTGTCTACGACAAACCCATGATTTATTACCCGCTCAGCGTTTTATTGCTGGCGGGCATCCGTGACATTCTGATCATCTCCACCCCGCAAGACACGCCACGATTCCAGCAGTTGCTGGGCGATGGCAAGGCCTGGGGTGTGAACTTTGAATACGCTGTTCAGCCCAGCCCGGACGGACTGGCCCAAGCGTTCATCATCGGCGCCGATTTCGTCGGGGATCATCCCTCGGCCTTGGTGCTTGGAGACAACATCTTCTACGGCCATGATCTGGCCGCTCGACTGAAGGCCGCAGATACGCGCACGGAAGGCGCCAGCGTATTTGCCTACCCGGTGTCAGACCCAGAACGTTACGGCGTGGTGGAGTTCGACAAAGGCGGACGGGCCATCAGCCTCGAAGAAAAACCCAAGGCCCCGAAGAGCCGATATGCCGTCACCGGTTTGTACTTTTACGACAATCAAGTCGTCGATTTCGCGAAAAACCTGAAGCCCTCCGCACGTGGCGAACTCGAAATCACCGACCTCAACCGGATCTATCTCGAAAAGAACCAGCTTGATGTTCAGATGCTGGGGCGAGGCGATGCGTGGCTCGACACAGGTACCCATGACAGCTTGATCGAGGCAGGACAGTTCATTCAAACGCTGGAAAAGCGTCAGGGGCTAAAGGTCTGCTGTCCAGAGGAGATTTGCTGGCGAAATGGCTGGATTGATGCTCAGCAACTCGAAGCTCTGGCGGGCCGACTAGGCAAGAGCGGCTATGGTCAATATCTCAAGTCCATTCTGGACTCCGCTGTGTTTTGAACGCTTAACCCGTTACACCTCTGAAATGTCGCTTATACCCGTGATCCTGTCCGGCGGCTCCGGCACGCGCCTGTGGCCCGCGTCGCGCGAGACCTACCCCAAGCAGTTGCTGCCGCTGACCAGCAACGAATCGCTGCTGCAGATCACCGCCTGCCGCCTCAACGGTTTTGCCGCCGCCGAAGTCGCCGCGCCCATCGTCGTGACCAACGAGGAATACCGCTTCATCGTGGCCGAGCAGATGCGCCAGGCCGGCAAGCCCAGTGAGCGCATCGTGCTCGAACCGGTGGGCCGCAACACCGCCCCCGCCATGCAACTGGCCGCCCTGGTCGCGGCCGCCAACGGCGCCGACCCCATCCTGCTGGTGATGCCGGCCGACCAGATCGTCACCCGCAGCGACGCCTTCCAGGCCGCCATCGCCGAAGGCCTGCAGCAAGCCCAGGCCGGTGCACTGGTCACCTTCGGCATCGTCCCCGACCGGCCCGAGACCGGTTACGGCTACATCCGCAAGGGTGACACCCTCAGTGGTAGCGCCTGCAAGGTGGCCGCCTTCGTCGAAAAGCCCGACGCCCCGCGCGCCGCCCAATACGTCGCCAGCGGCCAGTACCTGTGGAACGCCGGCATCTTCATGATGAAAGCCAGCGTCTGGCTCAAAGCCCTGCGCGCCCTCAAGCCCGCCATGGCCGAAGCCTGCGAAAAAGCGGTCGGCGCAGCCAAGCGCGACATCGACTTCGTGCGCGTCGACAAAGCCGCCTTCACCGCCTGCCCGGCCGACTCCATCGACTACGCCGTCATGGAGCCGCTCAACGAACACCCTGAACTCGGCCAAGGCGTCGTCGTCCCCATGGACGCCGGCTGGAGCGACGTCGGCGCCTGGGACGCCCTGTGGCAGGTCAGCCCCAAGGATGAAGCCGGCAACGCCACGCGAGGCGAAGTCATGCTCGAAGACACGCGTGACTCCATCGTCTTCGCTGAAAGCCGTCTGGTCGCCACTGTCGGCGTCAAGGATCTGGTTGTCGTCGAAACCCCCGACGCCATCATGGTTGCCGACAAGGCCCGCGCGCAGGACGTCAAGAAAATCGTCGCCCGCATCAAGGCCGAGGGCAAGACGCTCGCCCAGACCCACCGCAAGGTCTACCGTCCCTGGGGCTGGTACGACAGCATCGACGCCGGCCCGCGCTTCCAGGTCAAGCGCATCGTCGTCAATCCGGGCGCCAAGCTGAGCCTGCAGATGCACCACCACCGCGCTGAGCACTGGATCGTCGTGAGCGGCACGGCCGAAGTCACCAATGGCGACAAGGTGATGCTGCTCAGCGAGAACCAATCGACCTACATCCCGCTGGGCACCACCCACCGCCTGGCCAACCCGGGCAAGGTGCCGCTGGAGATCATCGAGGTCCAGTCCGGTTCCTACCTGGGGGAGGACGATATCGTGCGGTTTGAAGACAACTACGGCCGCTGCAAATGAGCCAGATGCTGCGTGCCTTGTGGGCCTACCGGGGCTTCATCCTTGGTAGCGTCAAGCGGGATTTTCAATCGAATTACCGCAATTCCATGCTCGGGGCGGCGTGGACCGTGCTGAACCCCCTGGCAATGATTCTGGTTTATACCGTGATCTTTGCCGAGGTAATGAAAGCCAAGCTGCCGGGTGTCGACAACACCTTCGGCTACAGCATTTACCTGTGTGCGGGAATTTTCACTTGGGGCTTCTTTGCCGAAGTTGTCAGCAGGGCGCTGAACGTATTCATCAACAACGCCAACATGCTCAAGAAACTAGCGTTTCCACGCATGTGCCTGCCAGTCATCATCGTATTGGGGGCTGGCATCAACTTCGGCATCATCTTCGCGCTGTTTCTTGCGTTTCTCGTGATCTCTGGCAGCTTCCCAGGCGTAGCTGTCCTGGCGGCGATCCCCCTCCTGTTGCTGCTTGCACTGTTTGCTATCGGCCTGGGTATCATTCTTGGCGTGCTGAACGTATTTTTTCGCGACGTTGGCCACTTCTTTGGCATCTTCCTTACCTTCTGGTTCTGGCTTACGCCTATCGTCTACGCCCCGGCCGGTGTGCCCGAGGAAATCAGATCTGTGCTGGAACTAAACCCCATGTATCCGCTGATGCAGGGTTTCCAGAAAATATTCGTTCACGGTGCTGTTCCCGACTGGGTTCGCCTCTGGCCGGTCTGTCTACTCGCCGTCCTGTCTTGTGTGCTCGGCTTATATCTGTTCCGCAGGCATGCGGGCGAAATGGTGGATGAGCTCTGATGGGTAGTATCGTCGTAAAAAATCTGGGCAAGGCTTATAAGCAATATCCCAGCCGCTGGGGGCGCTTGATCGAATGGCTGATCCCCGATCAGCAGAAGCCCCTGCACACCCTTAAATGGGTGCTGCAAGACGTTTCATTTGAAATTGCCCCCGGAGAGTCAGTAGGCATTGTCGGCGTCAACGGCGCCGGCAAGAGCACCCTGCTCAAAATGATCACCGGCACTACCCAGCCCACTACAGGGAGTGTCGACGTTTCAGGCCGCGTCGCGGCTTTGCTTGAGTTAGGCATGGGCTTTCACCCAGATTTCACCGGCCGGCAAAACGTCATCATGGCTGGCCAGCTTCAGGGTATGAGCATCGAGGAAATCCATACCCTGATGCCCGAGATTGAGGCGTTTTCAGGCATCGGTGATTACATCGATCAACCTGTGCGTGTTTATTCAAGCGGGATGCAAATTCGCCTTGCTTTTGCTGTGGCCACAGCGAAGCGCCCCGAGATTCTGATTGTTGACGAGGCCTTGTCGGTTGGTGATGCAGCGTTTCAGCGCAAGTGCTTTCAACGGATTGAGTCTTTCCGCTCCGAGGGCACAACCCTATTGTTTGTAAGTCACGATATTGAGACGGTCAAGAAGCTCTGTGATAGGGCGATTTTTTTAAAGAATGGCTCAATGGCCAGTGTTGGGGTCGCAAAAATAGTGTGTGATGAATACGAGCGCTACATTTTTGGGGCGCCTGCCGTGGCTCAACAAGATGATTCGATTGAGTCCAGGTTGTTGGCGGTAGATGCGCCCAGATTTGATCCATCAATTGTAGTTAGTTGTGAAAATGTTTATGGCAGCGGAAAGGCGAGGATTGAGGCCTGTAGTCTGACTGATTCAGCCGGTCGGCGAATTAATGTAATTGAATCTGGAAGTTCTTTTAAGTGGTGTTACCGCGTGCGTTTTGATGAGAATGTCCAGAGCCCGATTTTTGCAATGATGCTAAAAACGGTAGAGGGGGTCTCTGTTTATGGGGTGGACTCCACTCGGCTTGTTGCCGATACCGGCCATTTCAGTGCAGGCATGGCTGTTGAGGTGGAGTTTTCATTATCTAATTTCCTTGCGCCTGGAGTTTATTATCTTAATTGCGGGGTAAGGGCTAGTGGGGTTGAAGGGGTGGAGTTTCTTTCCCGGCGAGTCGACTCTGCAATCATCAAAGTTATTCCGGGTGCGACTTCGACAGCAGAGCTAGGTATTGTTGATTTATCTGCGCGCCTGACTTTTGGCTGAATGGTTATGATGAATAATGTAAATTCTGAGCCCGTATTTATCCATTCACTTTTTCGGTCGGGTAGTACTTATGTGTTCAGTGCTTTTCGAAGAAGTTCGGCGGGGTTTTGGTGTTACCAAGAGCCCCTGCACGAACTTGCGTACTACTGCCGTGAAAATCCCTTGGGGCTAGATGCAGATCATGGTGATGATAAGGTGGTGCTGCTGCGTCATCCGCCACTTGAAGGAGCCTATTTCAAAGAGTTGAAAGAGGTCTGGCCTGCCTGGAAAGACACCATTTCTGCCGGGATTATCTACAACGACTACTTTGCAGCGTGCGATGACAGCTTCAATAAAGCCTACTGGCAGTCCCTGATAGAAGCCGCCCCTCGTCGGCCCGTGTTTCAGGAGTGTCGCACTTCTGGCCGCATTGCTGCGATCAAAAGCGGTCTGGGCGGCACTCATCTCTATTTATGGCGAAACCCATGGGATCAATGGTGGTCCTACAAAGTTAATCCATATTTTGACCTGACTAGCAGCCTCATCGTTCAAGCCCATACCGCTCCCAAAGCGGCAAAGCTGTTGGCGGCGTCACTTGGCCTATCTAAATACGCTGGCCCGGAGGAGGATCTTGCGGCGGCGTTCGCCTTCTATGGCGAAAAGCCTCTGGGTACCGACCACAGCTATCAGTTGTTTTATCTGCTCTGGTGCCTTGCGCTGCAAGAGGGTCTGCAGCATGCAGAGCTGAAGCTGAATATTGATCAACTTAGCGACTCCGCTGCTTACCGTACTGAAACCCTGGCTGCTCTCCAGCGCCTAGGCATTTCGGGGGTGGATTTTTCCGATTGCGCTTCTCCGCAAGCCATGTATTCCGAAACTGAGCGTGCTTGGTTTGCCGCGCAAGAGGCCAAGGTGCACGCCTGCTTGCTCGAAGGCGGCTGGCGGCTGAGCGATCTAGAACGGATTCAGTCCGTCCGTGATCAGCACCAACCTTTGCTCTGGGAGTCCGATTTTTCCGGGGAGGCTTCCGGTCGCCTGGGTGAGCAGGGAAGCAGGGCGAGGGAGCTTGCCAAGCGTTTCGAAACCTCCGTTGCGGAGCGTTCGCGTCTGGCGCATCAGCGCCAGACGGCTATCGAGCAGGAACTCTGCGCTGCCCGGCATGCGCTACAACAGGCCGAACTGGAGGTCCAAAGGCATCGCGAGCAACTGCGTCAGATGGAAAGTGAGTTCACTCAAGCTGGCTCTGATGCCCGGGTGCTTCAGGCACGGCTTGAAGAGCGCGTGAGCGCTGCAAGTGCGCGCGCATCGCAAGCCGAGCAGCAGGCTGCCAGGGCCGAGGCCGGAATACTCGAGCTGACAAACTCGCTGGGGGCTGTCCGGGCCGAGCTGGTACAAGCGCAGACGACGGTGCAGATGCAGCAGGCCCACTTTGAAGAGCGTCTGGCTTCCGCTGCCGTGCGTCGGTCGCAAGCCGAGCAGCAGGCAGCCAGGGCCGAGGCAGGAATACTCGAGCTGACCAACTCGCTGGGGGCTGCTCGGGCCGAGATGTTGCAAGCTCAGGTGGCCATGCAAGCGCAGCAGGCGCGCTTTGACGGGCGCGAAGCCGAGCTGCAAACCCGGCTGACGGACCTTGAACAGCAATTGGCTGCAGCGCTCACCGACAACCACTACCAGAGGCAACTGGCGAGCGAGAGGGAGGAAGAGCTTGCGCGCGTATCAGGGCTTTACGATCAGGTCAGTCAGGCACTCCAGGTCAGTGAGGCGGTGCAGTCTAGCCTGGCTGCAGAGCGTGACCAGAAGTCCGGCGAAATCCACTACTGGCATCAGCGGGTGCTGGATCTGCACGCGAGTACCTCCTGGCAACTGACCAAGCCTTTGCGTGGAACAAAGCGATTTGTGCAAGCCCTGCGTATGGGCCTTTTTAACAAAGCTACTGAAGCTCCCAATTTAACAACAAAAAAAGTGCAATCTATTGGCTCTGGAATTTTTAATGAGGCAGTGGAATTCTTGAACACAAAGCCTGGGTTGAAGCGGTTGGCGCGGGGTCTACTGAAAAACTTTCCAGGCATGCATGCCCGGCTTAGGGAAAAGAGGGCGATATCTGTATATGCAAGGCAGTCTTCAGCGGATAGCGCTGGGGATGTCTCGGCTGCTGTTTTGGCCCGCCTTGGTACAGCTCCTGCATTTTCCGAGGGGGCGTCATTCGGGATTAATGCCGAACAACGGACGCCCCTGGAAGCGTATTTCAGTTCTCAGCCGAGGTCCCTGTGAAACGTATTCTCGCGCTGTGCTTTTTTCCGGCTTTTGTTCCCGCTTCAAATGGTGGCGTTTCCCGTCTGTATAACTTTTACCGGGAGCTCAGTCGTTGGCACCGCATTACGCTGCTTACATCGACGCATGTAGAGGTGGACGAGGAGGTGGTCGTACATGGGGTGAATTTTGTTGAGCGGCGCATCCCCAAGGATGAGCATTTCGTTCGGCAGTATATGGCGCTGGAGGAGTATTCCGGTGGTGGCGACTTGTCTGGGCCTGCCATCGCTGCCTGTGGAAAGCTGCCAACTCGATTGCATCAAGCTTATTTGGAAGAGTACGAGAGGGCAGAGGTCATTTTCTTCGACGACCCCTTTACGGCTGAGTGTGATTTGTTTTCCGGAACAGACGGGAAACCGCGCATTTACAACTCTTACAACTGTGAATCGGAGCTTTATGTTCAACTTCACCCTGGAGACAAAGGGCGTCCTATCTGGGATCTAGTCCGTCAAGCCGAACAGCGGGTGCTCGAATTCTCCGATCTGGTTCTTTACTGCAACTCAGGCGACCTTGCTTCGTTTCGAGACATAGCCCCGGGCGCACGTTTCGACGACCTTTACGCGCCGAACGGAATGACGCCTGTCGCCGCGACAAGGAGTGCTGTTTGTCCAGAAAAAGCGTTCCGCGCTGTTTTCATGGGCAGCGGGCATCCGCCAAATGTTGCGGCCGCGGATTTTATTGTTAACACGCTGGCGCCGGCTCTGCCGGAGGTTGTATTCGACATCATCGGCAGCTGTTTGCCGGACGGGCACTATGCACCCAATGTGCATCGACATGGCGTCGTTAACGACGATGCCAAGCTAAACCTTTTGAGTGGCGCCACGCTTGCGCTGAACCCAATGGCCGCGGGTAGTGGCTCCAACGTAAAGGTTCTGGAGTATTTCGCTCATGCCTTGCCGGTGATTTCTACCAGCTTCGGCATGCGTGGCATACAGGCGGAGGCGGGCCGGGATTATCTCGACGCACCTCTTGAGCAGTTTGAGCAACTATTGCGCCAATGCGCAAGCGCACCTGCCGGGTTGGCTGAGGTTGCACAGGCTGGCCAGAAGCTCGCACTTGAGCGCTATACCTGGTCGGCCATTGCAGAGCCCGTGGCTGAGCGTGTGGAAGCGTTGGTGAATGCTAGGAAAAACAGCGATCCTCGGCGATTTGTGCTGGCGCTAAACGACTACGATTCCTTCTCGGGTATTGGCGGCGGCGGTACGCGCACCCGTGGTCTCTACGATGCCGTGCGTGACTGGAGTCCCGTTGTATTTATCAGTTTTTCGGATGATGGGACGCTGAAGGCCAGGCGTTATGATGCCCGCATTACAGTCATCAATGTTCCCAAAACATCTGATCACATTGCCGACTTGGCGCGTGTGAATAGCCAGTTTCATGTGTCTGCTGATGACATCGTGGCGAGCCGACATTGCACCAAGAATCCTTGGCTTCATGTTGTCTATCGTGTCCTTCGGCAATCCGCGCGATGCATCGTGGCCGAGCACTGCTACATGGCCGGTTTGCCTTTGGCCTGGGGCGACCGTTTTGTTTACTCCTCGCAAAACAACGAATCCGAGCTTAAGCGAAAGCTATTGGAATGGCACCCGCTCAGAGCAGAACTACTTGCCGAGGTGGAAAGCATCGAAAGGCAAGCGGTTGAGTATTCCGCGGCAACCATCGCAGTGTCTTCTGAGGACGCAACGAGCTTGGTCAAGGGCAAGCGTGGGGCGGGCCCGGTAATCGTGGTGCGCAATGGCGCGGTCTTGCCGGCCGCGGGCGAGGCCGTCGATCAGGCCAGGAGGGAATTGGGTGACCAGATCGGGGGGCAGGCGGTCGTATTCCTTGGTTCCGCACACATGCCGAACGTAGAGGCTGCCCAGTTCATCGTTGATAGCCTGGCGCCTGCTTTGCCAGAAGTGCAATTTCATCTATTGGGCTCAGTGTGCAGTGGTATTCCGAAGGCACCGCGCAACGTTCGTGTTTGGGGGGTGGTGGACGAGGTAACCAAGAGCGCGGTGATGCAGTCTTGTAGGCTGGCGCTCAACCCCGTGCTGTCGGGCAGTGGGTCGAATGTGAAGCTAGCCGATTACCTGGGTAATGGCCTGTTTGTCGTCACAACCGAATTTGGACTGCGAGGTTACCCGGAAAGTGTACAACCGCATGTGCAGCTTGCGTCGCCAGAGAATTTTGTTGCAGCAGTGCGATCAGTATTGCGCCAGGAGCATTTGTATTCGGCTGCGGCCAGAGTGGTTCGGCGTGAACTGTTCGCCAGCGAACTGGCCATGCGCGGCATTGCCGAGCGTTTTGTTGAAACGCTTCAAGCTCTGGAAAAGAAGAGGAAGCGGGTTCTCTATGTAGCCTATCGCTACGTTTTTCCCGCGCTTGGTGGCGCAGAAACCAATATCGAAAAGTTCGTGAGCGCACTAGGGAACAGCGGCCAGTTCGATGTTGACGTGGTGGCCCCCGAAGTCAGCGGCATCCACAATCATCTGCGTTTCAGCGAAACCTACAGTTTCGATGCTGAATTGGCTGTGCCGGTAGATATCCCCAATGTGCGTTTCGCACGTTTTCCTGCGCAAGCCCCTGATCAAAGGACTACCGAAGATCAGTTGCGCAAGGTTTGGGCATCTCAGGTCGTATTTGAGCAATCGATTGATCAGCAACTGCGAGAGTGCTACGTCGCCAGTGGCCTTACCTGGGGCTGGGGCTACCCTGAGGGAGAAAGTATCGGAGCGGCACGATGGGCCTTTACAGAGTGTGCGGTCCATCTCAGCAAACCCGTCAGGATTGACATTAGTGGCTATGCCCATCACTCCGTGGTGGCGACCGCCTATAACGGAGATCGCGTCGTAGGCGGCCCCTGGCCACTGACGGAAGGATTCACACTATCGTTTCAGGCTGAGGCGGGCGAGTTGCGTTGGGTGACGTCGTGCCAACGAAGCTCTGCCGACCCGCGACCCTTGGGGTTCAGGCTTTCCAGCCTGAGCCTTGATGGGGAGGTGATGGACCTGACCCGGCCAACGCTGTTGCAGCAATATTTACCTACGCTGTCGGCAGAACGGAGTTTCCGCCTGCTGGACCGGGCAGCACAAATGTCGCGAGTACAACAGGACATTCGCCTCACGGATGGAAGAGGGCCATGGAGCCAGAGCATGGAGCAATACATTGCAGACCATGTGGCGGAGTACGACCTGGTGGTGACGCACAACAATGTATTTCGCCCTGCAGTGGTGGCGCTAGAAGAGGCGAAAAAGCACAACATCCCTTCCATCCTCATCCCCCACGCCCATCTGGATGACGACTTCTACCATTTCCCGGACTGGTTGGAGAGTGCGCGCAATGCCAGTCTCGTGCTGGCGGTACCAAAGGCTGCTTGTGACTTTCTGGCAGAAAAGGCGTGCAATGTGCGTTACCTGCCCGCTGGCTGCGATACAAACGAGCTCTTTACATCGCAGGACCAGGATGCATTCCGGGAAGTGCACCGCTCTCCCCGGCCCTTTGTTCTCGTCCTGGGCAGGAAGGCTGGGGCAAAAGGCTATCGGCAGATCATCGACGCCGTCGAACGACTCAATCTGCAAGGAGTGAGTCTGCAGACTGTACTGATCGGGCCAGATGATGATGGTGAACTGATCGACAGCCCCAATGCAGTTTATCTCGGCCGGCAGCCGCGCAATGTGGTCAGGGGGGCGCTGCTATCTTGTCTCGCACTTTGCAATATGAGCAGTAGCGAGAGTTTTGGCATTGTACTTCTGGAGGCGTGGCGGGCTGGAAAGCCTGTAATAGCCAACAGGGACTGCGCAGCATTCCACGATATGGCAGAACACGAAGTAAATTCGCTGTTGGTCACAGAATCGGGGCTTGCGGAGGCGATCAACCGAGTTTTAAACACCCCGGATCTATGTTTACGTCTGGCTGAAGAAGGACGGAAACTGGTAGATAACTTTGCATGGCAAACTGTGTGCGGGAATTTTGTTGATTATTGCGAGAGCACTTCCCTGATTAAAGGATCGTAAATTATGGTAAAGCACCAAAATTATGACTCTTTTACGCAGGAAATAATTAGTCTGAAAAAAAGAAATGTTCCGCATGAGGAAGATTTCAACTTTTTCAGTTGTTTTGCTGGAAAGGGCGCCAGGTTCGTTGATTGCGGTGCCAATTGGGGCAGTCAGTGCTTTCTTTTCTGATGGTATGCCCTGACGGGGTTGTGAATTCGTTTGAGTCAAATACCTTGTACGAAAGCTTGCTGACGGAAACCCAGAATGTGGTTGGAGTCGATCGGCTTAGATTCTCAATGATTGGACTATCAGACAAGGTCGAGAAGGTTGAGTTGTGAATTTCGTTCGTGTGCGGCCAGCCATTTTTCCAAGAAGCATCAATGGATTTGACGCAGTTCGACAAGCCTTGGGTAAAAGATAGATTGCGCTCTTATGGCGGTGAGCCGCGATTTGAATCTGTGACTTGCGAGTTTGTGCCTGGCGACGAATTGGAATTTGATGCTGATGTAGTAAAAATAGATGAGAAAGGCGCGGAGTCTTGCGTGGCATTGCTAATTCGATCCAGAAGACCCGGCCTGTGTTCCTAATCGAAAACAACGACTATATCTCTGTTACTGCCTATCTGGATGGATTTGGATACCGGCCTTACCAATGGACAAATTCACAATTGCATAATATGCAAGGTGCCTCGACGAATTGTATTTACTCGGCGCAATCGCATATCGACGAAATGAAAATCAGACCCTTATAGAACAGTTGTCAGCGGACTTCACCAGTTTTGATAATTTGAACAGGGTTCAATGGAATGACCTATACGGAGCAGGATGACTTCTCTGAGAAGGACGCTGTTATATCAGCAATGCTAGATCGCATTCGTCGCGCGGGACTACCGATAGATATTGCAGGCGCGTTGGTCCTTGAAATTGGTGGCGCGGGTGGTGTGCTCGGAGGATTGATATCAGGCTCTGCAAGGAAAACCATTGTCACCGATATAGTTGATGTGCAGGTGCAGTACGGTGGGCAGTTTCCCAAGCTCCTGAAGGAAAAATTTGAACGGAATGGGCGTTCGCTGGATTTGTCCCGCATTGAGTTTCATGCAAACGACGCCATGGACCTGCCGTATCGGGATGGTTTGTTCGACGTGGTGTTGTCAAACAATGCGTTTGAACATATTCCGGACCCTTTCCAGGCGCTGCGCGAAGTACTGCGAGTGCTCAAAACTGGAGGACTGGCTTATATCACATTTGATCCAGTCTGGACTGCGGATACCGGGAATCATTTCAGCCACTATGTCAAGGAACCTTGGGCGCATCTGTTGCAAGACACGGATGAATTCGTTGCCAACATGCGTAAGGCCGGCGCCGCCGAGTGGGAAGTCTCAGACTTCATATATGGGCTGAATCGGGTGCCCTGCAGTGAATACAAAAGGCGATTTGTCGAGGTATTGGAAATGGCCGGTGTAGCGAATTTTAAGATTGATTCATGGTCCGGATGTGTGAATGCTGCTGATGAGAAACATCTGAACCGAATGGCTGCCTCGTCAAAGCTTCGCTGCAAAGAAGAGGATCTTCTGGTACGAGGGTTCTATGTCGCAATTCAAAAGTGATAGATGCCAGTCATTTGTACGTTGAGAAATAATAGAGAAACAGATCATGAATAGTAACAATAGAGTGCTCTGGCCAATTTTCGGCGCCCTTTTGGTGATAGCGTACTTCTCGCCAATATTTTTGCTTGACAAGACGTTCGGCTCGGATGGGCAGTTTGCCGCCTACGGTCAGGGATTCTCGCTTTGGTCGGGTGACTGGGCGGCGGGCTGGCCAATTATCGCGGACGTGGTGTCGATGCCAATCTACCCGGTTCGTTTGATCATGCACGCAATCGGCGCCTCCTTCAGCCTGTTTGTGTTGTCCGCGTACCTAATAGGCTATGTAGGGGCGTATTTATTCCTGCTTCGCCGGCACCAATCAGGCGTAGCCTGTTTTGGGGCACTTGTTTTTGTCTTGGGCGGCTGGATGATGACGCACTTGGCACATACCTCGATGATCCACAGCGTCGTCTGGCTTCCGTGGCTTTTGTATGGAGTAGAGCTGTCTTTGTCAAGAGCGAGGGGCCCTGTACAACTTGGCTTGCTTTCAGTGGCTTTGGCGACGGCAATGGCGTTCCTCGCCGGCCATCTGCAGGTCGTACTGTATGCATTAATTCTTACTGTGACATATGGCATTTTCATTGCCATTGAACTGAAAAACCTCCGCGCCTTGGCTGCGGTTCTGGTTGCCCTGGCTTGTGGCATTGGAATGGCATTCCCCATGCTGCTGCCGATGTCCGAGTTGGTTTCTTACACTTTCAGAGAGACCATGGATGCAACCAAACTGTTTGAGTATTCACTTTCAATCAAAGAACTGCCGGGGTTGTTCTTGCCTCTGGTATTTGGGTCTACACCGCATGGTTGGTTTGCTCAGGAATATATCAAGCCTGTCTATGCCGGTGAAACACTGTTCTATATCCCTACAGCTGTCGTCCTTCTATCTTTTATAGCATCATTTGCCAAAGTTAAAGACTCGGCCCATATAAAATTCTGGTTGGTTGTTGTTGTTGTTGCAATCTGCTTTTCCTTTGGGGACGCAATACAGCCCTTCGGTTGGATTACACAAAGTACGCCTTTGTTAAACAAGTTCCGGGCACCATCCCGTCACTTGCTTGAGGTAAGTCTGGGCTTGAGTGTTCTATCTGCGTACGGCCTTCAGTCTGTACTAGACGGCAAAAATGCCACCTCTATAGTCAAGGGAATAGTCCTGTTTGTATTTCTTACACTTATCTCAATCGGTGTTGTTGTGTTTGCACCGAGCTCGCTGGTTCAACGCGAAGGTTTGGGTTTGCTCCACAAGCCAGTGGTCGTTGCAGTCATGTTTTCTTTGCTGGTTGTAATCTGTACCGTTTTTATAGCCCGGGTTAATGTTGGCGGACCGGTTAAGCTCTTGTTGGTTGCAGCATTGCTTCTACCTCAATGCGCCTTTGTCGGCTATCAATTTCCCTGGTTCATCTATGCTCCTGGAAATCAGGAAAAGCTTGTTGAGCCGGAATGGGCTCGCGACTTCAGTGGCCAGATTGGTAGAAATTTCCGTGTACTTGGCATGGATGGATGGCAGTCACACGTCTTTGAGCCAGACCAGAGCCGACAGTTCGGCTTGAGGGCATTAGGTTGGTATGGCCCTCTGATTAACAGACCCATGTCGGAATTGTCGGGCGTTACAAACGGGGGTTGGACAAGGAGAGAGCCGTTACAGTTAACGAGTCGAGGCTTTGACATTCTTTCAGTTAAATACATCAGCGTTAGAACAAACGAGCTAGAGAGCCTGAATCTTGATAAGACAAGATGGAGGTACGTCAAGGCGTATGGAGATGAAGTTGTATTCGAGAATTTATTTGTTCTACCTCGAGTGCGGGTAGTTTGCAATCTTTCCTTCTTAAAGGACGAAAACGCGCTACTGACAGCGATTCACTACAGGAATGCCAGCACAGTTTCTCTGGACGAGAGTGCGTTGCTAATTGGTGACAGCGGTGGCGCTGTTCTGGGCGATGACAAGTGCAAAGGGGTGGCGGTCATCGAAAGCGAATCGCCGAACTCAATGAAGGTTTTGACAAACTCATCGACAGAAGCGTTTCTTGTCGTGGCGGATACTTGGTATCCAGGATGGCGGGCATGGGTAAATCAGCGGTCGGCAGATGTACTTCGCGTTAATCACGCAATCCGCGCTGTACCCATTGGCAAGGGGCTGAGTACGGTAGAAATGAACTACGTACCCAATTCGTTCTTGACTGGAGTATTGGCTGCCGTGGTTTCACTGGTTATGTTAGTGGCGTTGATATGCCTTTTTCCAACCAGATGCGCAGTAATGGATGGTGAAGAGAACCACGCAATCAGTGATTGATGATTGAAGAATGTGAATGGGTATTTGTAGAACAAAACTGAGTAAGTGGTTATCGCATCCTGTTTTGTGGCGATAGCCCACGCTTAAGTATAGTCCGAGCAAAGAGAAGTCTTTGTTGTTTTAAGGAATAGGGATGAACGCGAATAACTCTGGGGTTGTTCTGGCAATTGTTGCTCCATGTTTTAATGAGCAGGATGTGTTAAAGACCTCCGCGTCAAAGCTCATCTCTTTGCTGGATGATCTCGCCGAGTCCGGAAAGTGCGATAAGCGAAGTTTCGTGCTATTTGTAGATGACGGATCATCTGACGATACTTGGAATATTATCCAGGCATCGGTTCAAGGAGGGTGCGGTTATATTCGAGGGTTGCGTCTCGCACGAAATGCAGGCCATCAGAATGCACTTTTGGCAGGGCTTGCATATGTAACTGGAAAGTGCGACGCCGCGATCAGTATTGATGCGGATCTACAAGATGATTTGTCTGCCATACCAAGAATGATTGATGATTTCAAGGAAGGTTCAGAGATTGTTTTAGGGGTCAAGAGAACGCGAGACTCTGATTCAGTATTCAAAAATGTGACAGCAAAAATTTTCTATAAGTCCATGCGCGCAATGGGCGTCGATTTGTTTGAAAATCATGCCGACTGTCGGCTGATGTCTTCTAAGGTTTTGCACAGCCTCTCGCTTTTTCCAGAAAAACTCGTGTTTTTGCGAGGACTTCAACCGTTGCTTCACAGTAAGATTTCGACGGTTTCCTACGATCTCAATCCGAGAATGGCTGGGAAGAGTAAATATACACTCCGCAAGATGTTTGCATTGGCTTGGAATGGCGTAACTTCATTTTCGATAGTTCCGTTAAGGATTATCACTTGGCTTGGCGCTGTGGTGTCAATTGCTTCATCGTTGTTAGCGCTCTACGCATTGGGTGTTGTGTGCTTGGGGAGAGCATTGCCCGGATGGGCGTCTGTTACCGTTCCGCTTTACTTGCTTGGCGGTGCGCTGATGCTATCAATAGGAATCGTCGGAGAGTATGTTGGTAAGATATATATGGAGGTAAAGTCAAGGCCCAGGTATCTGGTAGATAGCGTACTGACTCCAGATTGATTTTCTTCGCCAGTGTCTTTGTTGGTTGGCGTGGGGGTGTTATTAAAACTATTTCCCACGGAGTAGCGTCGGTGCCAACTTTTGCTGGCGCGGTGGATGTGTTTTCTATGTGGGCTAGACGCAGATGAGATTATTATTGTTTGTTTTGTATGTATTTGTGAGCTGCTGCGGGCTCTATCTAATTAAGGCTGCTGCTACGTGGAAATCGTATTCATTTTTGTTTGGCTTTTTTCTTTATGCATTTGGGGCGTTGCTATGGATGGTGGTGCTTAGGCTGATGCCGCTTTCTGTCGCTTTTCCTGTTGCCTCCGGCGCTATAATGGTGGGTAGTATTCTTGCAGGCTATTTTTTACTTTCAGAGCCAATTTCAGTTGTTCATATTGTTGGCGTGGTTTTGGTTCTTTCAGGTATCGTTTTGATAACTGTAGATAAATAGGTTTTTGTAAATGAATGATCTTATTGAGAAGCAGCGAGAGCATTTTAACGGAATTGCGGATGCTTATTACTCGGCCAGGAAAAACCCAAATCACCTTTTGCTTAAGCATCTGATATGGGAGTCGTTCGCCTCAAGAAATAGATCCGAATTTACAAATGCCACCAGTGTTCTCGAGCCTATGTGCGGCATGGCTGAAGGGCATGAAATAGTTTCCAAGTACTTTATCGCCGGATTGAAGTACTCTGGTTTTGACTACAGTGAAAATATGGTTGAAATCGCCCGGCGTGCGAATCCGGGTCTGGATATTCGTTGGGGCGATGTTACGGCATATAAGCCTGATGGCGATTTGTTTGATCTGGTTGTGTTGATTGGTGGGCTTCATCACGTCTACTCCCGGGCCGGTGAGGTTGTGAGAAATTTGAATTCTGCGATTTTACCCGGTGGATTGTTCTTGAGTTTTGAGCCGACCCATAATAATTTTATTTCTAGGTGGGTGCGGCGGAAAATTTACGCTAATAATTCTTTTTTTGATGACGACACCGAGCAGGGCTTTAACTACGAAGATTTGAATCGAATGTTCTCTGATGCCGGATTGGTTAAGGTTGATGAGGTATTTCCTGGTTTGTTGGCCTATGTTCTTTATTATAACCCTGATGCGTTTCCTGGTTTGAACAGGGGTGGGGCTTTTGTTGTGAGAACTCTGTTCTATTTTGACAGGTTGTTTTGGTCAAACTGGATCGGTAAAAAGCTTTCTTTCGCTACGATTAGCTTGTGGAAAAAATCATAGATTGCGTGGCATCATTGAATTGTGTGTTTGCGCCGAACTTTTTGATGAGAGCGAACTCGTGATCGCATATTGTTGTTTATGTGATGTATATATTATGTATCTTGGGAGGGGCGGGTTGTGAGAATCGCGGTTGTGACGGGGGTTACAGGCCAGGACGGCGCGTATTTGAGTGAACTATTGTTGGAGAAGGGTTATAGGGTTTATGGCACCTTCCGCCGCACAAGTTCAGTGAATTTCTGGCGAATGGAGGAGTTGGGCGTTCACAAGCACCCCAACCTTCATCTGGTCGAGTATGACCTGACTGATTTGTCTTCCAGTATTCGCTTGCTGCAAACGACGGGCGCAACCGAGGTTTACAACCTCGCCGCACAGAGCTTTGTTGGTGTCTCGTTCGAGCAGCCGATTACGACTGCCGAGATCACTGGTGTGGGCGCAGTGAATCTGCTGGAGGCGATTCGTATCGTCAATCCGAAGACCCGCTTCTACCAGGCATCCACGTCCGAGATGTTCGGCAAGGTACAGGCAATTCCGCAAGTTGAATCCACGCCTTTCTATCCGCGCAGCCCTTATGGGGTGGCGAAGCTATATGCACACTGGATGACGGTGAATTACCGGGAGTCCTACGATATCTTTGGCTGCTCGGGAATTCTGTTCAATCACGAGTCCCCGCTGCGCGGCCGCGAGTTCGTTACGCGTAAGATCACCGACTCGGTGGCCAAGATCAAGCTCGGTAAACTTGATCTGCTGGAACTGGGAAATATGGACGCCAAGCGCGACTGGGGTTTCGCCAAGGAATACGTCGATGGAATGTGGCGCATGCTGCAGGTGGATGAACCGGATACTTATGTGCTGGCCACCAATCGAACCGAGACGGTGCGAGATTTCGTGTCCATGGCATTCAAGGCAGTGGACGTTGAACTGGATTGGAGTGGCGCGGCGGAGAATGAGAAAGGCGTTTGCCGCAGGACGGGCAAGACGCTGGTGCGTGTGAATCCTAAGTTTTATCGCCCGGCCGAGGTTGATCTGCTGATTGGCAATCCGGCCAAGGCCAAGGAGAAGCTGGGCTGGGAGCCCAAAACGACTTTGGAAGAATTGTGCCTCATGATGGTTCAGGCCGATCTGCGCCGTAACGAAACTGGTTTCTCATTCTGAGCATGACACTGCAGCGTGCGTTGGTGACGGGCCTTGATGGTTTCACGGGGTATTACATGGCTCGTGAGCTGGAGGTGGCGGGATGGGAAGTCCACGGGTTTGGTGGCCGGCCTTCTAATTTTCCGCGGCACCGGGTGCTTGATCTGGATGACAGCCAGGGTTTGCGGGAAATGGTGGCGGAGGTTCAACCGCAGGCGGTCATCCACCTAGCAGGCGTGGCCTTTGTGGGGCATGGAAACGCCAAGGCGTTTTATGACGTGAACCTAGTGGGCACGCGCAATCTGCTTGAAGCGCTGGCGGCGGAGGCAAAGGCTCTGGATTGTGTGCTGTTGGCGAGTAGCGCCAACATCTATGGAAATTCAACCGCCGGGGTGATTTCCGAGACCGTGGCTCCATCTCCGGCTAATGATTATGCGGTCAGCAAGCTGGCAATGGAGTACATGGCGCGGTTGTGGACGGAGAAACTGCCCATCGTCATCGCGCGGCCTTTTAATTACACTGGAATAGGCCAAAGCGAGAGTTTCTTGATTCCCAAGATCATCTCGCATTTTCGCCGCGGCGCCCGGGAGATTGAGTTGGGGAGCCTGGATGTCTTTCGCGACTTCAACGACGTTCGCGCCGTGGTGAATGCATATCGTCGCCTCATTGAGGCGGCCCCAGTGGGTGAGGCATTCAATGTGTGTTCCGGGCGCCTGACTTCTCTGCGTGATTTGATCTCGTTGTCAGAAAATCTGGCTGGGTATCAGATTGCAGTCAGGACGAATCCCGCTTTCGTTCGCGCCAACGAGGTGCGTTCCCTGTGCGGCAACGCAGATAAGTTGCGTAGCGTCATCGGTGATTGGTCCGTACCTCCCTTGGAAGAGACATTGGCTTGGATGTACCACGCGCCTCGATGAAGTTGATCTTTGGGGCGGATGCGATTCGCCCGCCCCTGACGGGCATTGGTCGCTACGCATTCGAGTTGGCTCGGCGCTTCCGCCAGGCGGACGAGTTCAGCTCGGTGCGTTACTTGATGGGACATCGTTTGTATGCGGATCTGCCAGCCCTTGATTCACCGCCTGGTGGAGGCGGTTGCCCGCGCTCGCTGACGCCCCTCTTGCTGAAGAGCGACATGACGGTCGAAATTTATCGTGCTGTGTCGTCTCGCCTAAAGCGCCGTCTCCTTAAGAATCATGCTGACTATATCTTCCATGGGCCGAATTATTACGTGCCGCCTCATGCAGGACCCTGCGTGTCGACATTCCATGATTTGTCTATCTTCCGACATCCCGAGTGTCATCCGGCGGAGCGGGTGCGCTACATGCGCAAGGAGCTTCCCTTGGCCATTGAGCGTAGCAGCGTATTGATCTGCGATTCCGAGTATGTCCGGCAGGAGATCATTGCGGAATTTGGTTTGTCTGAGGCCCGGCTCCGAGTGGTGCCCTTGGCATGTGATCCAGTGTTTCGGCCTCGGGCCGTTTTGGAGATGCAGAACGTTCTCTCAGCGCATGGGCTTCGTCCGCGCGGCTATGCGCTCTTCGTCGGTACGGTTGAGCCCCGTAAGAATCTGATTTCCTTGTTGGATGCATACGAGCGAATTCCGCTGGGGTTGCGTGGAAATTATCCACTCGTGATCATCGGTTTCGACGGGTGGGGCGGCGCTGACCTACATGAACGTCTCGCGCGTGCCCGAGCTGCCGGATGGGCGCGATACTTGGGCTATGTTTCTTCTGGCGATCTGCCTGTCATATTCTCGGGCGCGCGGGTTTTCGCTTTCCCATCACTGTATGAGGGCTTCGGCCTGCCCGCGCTGGAGGCTATGGCGTCAGGGGTGCCTGTGGTGTGCTCCAACACGTCTTCACTTCCCGAGGTGGTCGGAGAGGTTGCTGCTATGCACCACCCTTTGGATGTGCCAGCATTGACCAATGCATTAGAGCGAGCCCTTGAGGATGATGATTGGTGCCGAGAGGCCGCGGCTGCAGGACCGGTACGTGCGGCACAGTTTTCCTGGGATCGGACAGCGTGTGAAACGATGGCGGTGTTTCGGTCGCTTTCATAACTTCAATCTTGAGATCCCCTTTTCGGGTTCCGCATATGGCGAATAGATCGTCTGATTCCGTGCTGACGGACCGTCCCTTGCGTGTACTGCAGGTCTACCGCACTTATTACCCCGAGACACAAGGGGGGTTGCAGGAGGCGATCCTGCAGCAGTCACGAGGGTTGTGGCGTGCTGGCGCGGAGTGTGACGTATTTGCCTTGGCGAAGCGCCCGCTGCCCGAGCGCATTCATACGTCAGAAGGGAGTATCTACCAGGCGAGAAGCATCCTGGAGATTGCTTCGTGCGACATGGCGTCTCCACGCACGCTGCTCTCGTTTAGACGTCTTGCTGATAATTATGACGTTATCAACTTCCACTATCCGTGGCCGTTTGGGGATTTGCTTGCGCTTACTGGTGCCGCTGGCAAACCCTATATCATTACTTATCATTCGGATATCGTTCGACAGAGGTCCATCGAGCTACTCTATGCGCCCTTGCGGCAGCGTTTCTTCTCGAAAGCCAAGGCGGTCGTGGCGACCTCCCAGGTCTACGCGCTTACCAGTCCGTTTCTGACCAAGCTTCGCAAGCCGATCGAAGTTATTCCTCTTGGCATAGATCCCGACGCCATTCCGCCTGGGGACGAGGTGCTCAAGGCGCGTTGGTCAAGGCGCTTCGCTATGCCATTCTTCCTTTTCGTTGGTGTGTTGCGGTACTACAAGGGGCTTGAGTTCCTGATTGCTGCGGCACGCATCAGTGGTACTCAAGTCGTGATCGCGGGGGATGGGCCGGAACGTGATAGGCTCAAACGTCTCGCTGAAGGGGCGCCGAACGTGCATTTCCTCGGTCACATCAGCAATGAGGATAAGTTTGCGTTGCTTTCCGTAGCTTGTGGGGTGGTATTTCCTTCGCATTTGCGGGCGGAGGCCTTCGGTGTGACGCTCCTAGAGGGGGCCATCTCTGGGCGACCCCTGATTTCTACCGAAATTGGCACAGGGACTTCGTTCGTCAATGTTCATCGTCAGACCGGGCTCGTTGTTCCGCCCGGCGATCCGGTTTCGCTAGCGAATGCCATGATGTTGTTAGTCGAACATCCGGAAGAGGCGAGAAAAATGGGGCTGGCCGCGCGCAAGCGGTGCCTGGAGTTCTTCCACGCGGATGATGTGGGCCGGCGCTATTTTGAGCTCTACTCAAGGGTCAGCGGACGTTCGGTGTCCGGCGACCCTCGTGCCGAGACTGCTGAGTCCTTGTCCGTGCGCCAGGCCGCCCTCGGCCCCTGACTTACCCAGACTGAGCCTTGGGTGCCCGGCGGCGGCGAATGCAGCATGCTCGGTGCGGGCGCATGTGTGGAGTCGAAGAGGGATGCGGTATAGTCCCGCCTGCCATCGAGACGGTGCCGTGTGCTTGGGTTAAGGAGCGCACGCACCCCCTCTTACTGATTGGGCGCTCCATTCAGGCTCAGGTTTCGATGCGCTCGGTAGATGCAATGAATCCACACAAGACACTCAGCATTCATCCGCGGGACCTCCTTCATTCGCTGGTCGCGCATCGGCGCCTGATTTTCGAACTCACTTTGCGTGAAGTTGTTGGGCGCTATCGCGGATCGTTCTTCGGCGTCGCCTGGGCAGTGCTGTACCCGCTGCTAATGTTGTCGGTTTATACCTTCGTGTTCGGTTTTGTCTTCAAGCCGCGCTGGGGAAGTGTAGGGGGCGAAATTTCGATGATTCAGTACTCGGTGCTGCTCTACACCGGGCTGCTGGTATTTAACATTTTTTCAGAGGCCGTTAACAAAGCACCTTTGTTGGTGGTGTCGCATGCCACCTACGTAAAGAAAGTGGTATTTCCCCTGCATATTCTTGCCCCTGTGTGTGTGGCGGGGGCTCTGGTCAATGCCGGCATTGGCTTCTGCTTGTTACTGGCGTTGCAGCTTGTGGTGAATCACTCGTTGCCGCTTACGGTGTTGCTGCTGCCCCTCGCCTTGCTGCCTCTTGTGGTAGCTGTACTTGGTTGCGTGTGGCTGTTGTCTTCAGTAGGCGTCTTTATCCGGGATTTAGGTCAGGTTGTTGGAGTGGCGTGTTCGATCCTGATGTTCATGTCACCGCTGTTCTACCCAGTATCCGCGCTACCGGCTGCTCTGCAGCCTCTCATGTTGCTCAATCCTCTTGGGTACGTCATCGAGGAGATTCGGGGCGTCCTGACTTACGGTTATGGACTACGTTGGCAGGCTTGGAGCATCAGCATGGTGGGGAGTCTGCTATTCGCTTGGTTGGGCTATGCCTGGTTCCAGCGCACCCGAAAGTGGTTTGCAAATGTCGTCTGAGAATACTTCGGTAGGCACCCAGGCCGCGATCGAGGTCAGGAATCTTGGCAAGTGTTATCACATCTTTCGCCGTCCCGCCGACATCATCCTGCATTGCCTGAGGGTATTACGTACTCGCTTGACTGGAAGGCCTTTGCGCAAGGCCTACTCGGAGTTCTGGGCGCTTCGATCCGTGACGTTTTCTATTGCCAAAGGGGAGACGGTCGGCATCATCGGCAAGAATGGGTCTGGCAAGTCCACCCTGTTGCAGATGATCTGCGGGACTTTGCATCCCGACGAGGGCGAAATTGCGATTCATGGCAAGGTGGCTGCGCTGCTTGAATTGGGCGCGGGCTTCAATCCAGAGTTCACTGGCCGCGAGAATGTCGCGTTGAGTGCGGCTATCTACGGGTTGTCGAAGACACAGATCGAAGAGCGTTTCGAGCGAATCGTGAAGTTCGCAGATATCGGCGAACATATCGATCAGCCTGTAAAAACATATTCCAGCGGTATGTACGTCCGCCTGGCCTTCGCTGTTATCGCCCACGTAGATGCAGACATCTTGGTTGTCGATGAGGCATTGGCTGTTGGTGACGCCTTCTTTGTGCAGAAGTGCATGCGGTTCTTGCGCGCTTTTATGAAGCACGGAACGGTGTTGTTTGTCAGTCATGACACTTCTGCAGTGCTTGGATTGTGCAGCCGCGCCATTTGGCTGGATCGTGGAGCGGTGCGGGGCATCGGGCCGGCGAAGGAGATTTCCGATGCTTACCTGACTGAGCAACTGGTTTCCATGAACAGTCTGGCCTCGGCAGATAGCGTGGAGCCGGGCGACAAGCCCGCAGGGCCACCGGACGCGAAGGTTGGCAATGTGCTTACGCAGCCATCGGGGCAAGCTTTGCGCAAACGCGACATGCGCCTGGACTTTCTCAATTACTCCAAGTATCGCAATGATATTGAGATTTTTGAGTTTGATCCGGACTCTCAGGCCACAGGACTGGAGGGGGCGTTGATCCGCAACGTCCAGATCGAGGATGAATGCGGGCTGCCGTTATCAGCCGCGGTGGGGGGCGAGACGGTGACGCTCGCTGTCGAATGCCTGGCAGTACAAAATATCGTGAGCCCTATCGTGGGCTTCTTGGTGCGGGATCGCTTAGGGCAGTACCTGTTCGGAGACAACACGTTTCTGTCGCATCTTTCCAGCAGGGTCGAATTTGCGGCGGGGAGCGATTTCAGCGCCTGCTTCGAATTTGTCATGCCGATTCTTCCCCCTGGTGACTACAGCATTACCGTGGCGATTGCTGAGGGCACTCAGGAAGATCACGTCCAGCATCACTGGGTGCACGATGCACTCGTATTCAAGTCGGTGTCGTCGTCCGTTTCTCACGGGCTCGTCGGTTTGCCGATGAACCGCGTCTTCTTTCGCTGAAGCACCTCACAGAGAGTAGTAGTCGTATGACAAACGATTCTAGCAGCTTGCCGTTCTCCACGCCCGCGGGTCTGTTGCTCAATGTGGAGCTGCCTGCGCAGCCGAGTGCTTGGTTTGGGCATGTCGCATTTGCAACCTGGCTGGTTGATGTGCTTCGGCCACAGCGCATCGTAGAGCTGGGGGCGCACTTTGGGCACTCGTACTTCGCCATGTGCGAGGCGGTCAAGGCTTTGGGGGTGGGGTCCAAATGCTTCGCGGTGGATACATGGGAGGGTGACGCGCATGCTGGCTCTTATGCCGAGCATGTGTATGAGTCAGTGCGCGCGCGCAACGAGCGAGACTACAGTGCATTTTCGACTCTCTTGCGTGAGACATTCGACGATGCGAGAAAGCGCTTCTCGGCCGGTGAGGTGGACCTTCTCCATATTGACGGTTTGCATACCTACGAGGCAGTGCGGCATGACTTCGAGACTTGGCTTCCTGTTTTGTCTGAGCGGGCGGTAGTCCTCTTTCATGACATCACGGTGCGCGCGGACGGCTTTGGTGTCTATCAGTTCTGGGAGGAATTGAAGGCCCGCTATCCCTGGTTCGAGTTTCCGCATTCCTCGGGCCTTGGGGTCGTCTTGGTCGGTACCGGTTTTCCTGAAGCGCTGCGCGCGCTTGTCGCAAGCTCCACGAAGCCCGAGGAGAGTGCAACTTGTCAGGCATTCTTTGAGCAGATTTCCTCGCGCTACCAATTGGCCTGGCGCATCACGCAATTCGAGCGCCATTGTGGTGAGCAGACCCAGACCATTGAAAAACAGGCCAAAGAGATCCGGGAGCTCGTGATAGAAAATCAGCATCTTCGTTCCCTTTGGCCATATCGGGCGTGGGTCCTGGTGCAATGCGTTCTGCGAAAGTTTGGCTTCCGCCGCGCTTGAGAATTAGTTTGGAAATGATATTGTGATCAGAAAATGTATTGATGCGCTCTACCGTGTACTTTGTTATTACGACCAGTATGGTGGTCGCGCAACGGGCGCATTGTTGTTCCGTAAGCTGACCGGACGGGGCGAGAGCCCAGGGCAGGACGCCGCGGTTAGAAAGGCCTCGAGTGTCCAGTCTGCAAGCGAACTGATCAACAATCGGTTTCCAGCGCTTGCACCATTGCGGGTGTTTCCAGACCCCGGTGAGGGGCGTCGCATCAACATCGTTACCGATAGTGTGGGGGCGAGCAGCCTGTTCGGAGGAGTCGGGACAGCGCTGATCCTGGGGGCGCTTCTTGCTCAGCGCACTCAGTCGTCGTTACGCATCGTCACACGCACCGACAGGGCCGATGCGAGCGCGGTGGGGGCACTTTTGCAAGCCAATGCAGTTAGGTTCGATGGCGCCATCGAATGCATCTTCGCGCCTTATTACGACAAGAGGTATCAACTGGGACTGCGAGATAACGATCGCTTCGTTACGACGTCTTGGTGGACTACGGCCGCTACCCTCGCCGCCATACCCTTGGAGCGCGTTACTTATTTGCTGCAGGAAGATGAACGCATGTTTTATGCGGCCGGTGACGAGCAGTTGCGTTGCGAGCAAGTCATGCGGACACCCGGCCTCAGGACACTGGTCAATACTTCCCTGTTGATGCGACATCTCTGCGAGTCTGGCCTTGAGCGTCTGGAGACCGACGGCCTCTCCTTCGAGCCCGCATTTTCGCGAGAACTGTTCCACCGTAGGCCACGCCAAGCCGGTGCACGTCGTCGCTTGGTTTTCTATGCGCGGCCCAACAATCTGCGCAATCTCTTCTTCCTGGGTATCGATGTGCTCGACAAGTGTGTTCGCGATGGTTCTCTGAACACGCGGGAATGGGAGATCGTGTTTGTCGGCAAAGACATCCCTGAACTTCGCTTTTCAGATGGGACGAGCCCTCAGATCAGGCAGGGGCTTAGTTGGGGACAGTATGCCGAGTTGGTTGGCTTGGTCGATGTCGGCTTATGCCTGATGGCGACTCCGCACCCCAGCTATCCTCCTTTCGATATTGCAGTCAGTGGCGGTTACGTGGTCACCAACACCTGGGGCTGTAAGGGCGATCTGAGCAACTATTCAAACCGCATTATTACCGCCGAGCCTGAAGTGGATGCCCTCGCCCAGGCGCTAACGGGGGTGCTGAAGAAGTTCACTGCTGTGGGCGATGCGCCTCCTCTGCAGGACGTGCCGAGTAAGCTTGCGGCAAACTGGACACAGGCTTTCGATTCGGTGATTGAGGTCCTGGAGGCTCGATTTGTTTGAGGCGTTTGTCAGCCCTGCCGACTATCTTGAGCCATGGGCGCAAGACCTGCCATCCCGGTTCCGGATGCTGACCAATCGAGTGCGGCGGGTGGCCTATTTCTACGAGAAGGCCGACAACAGTACTTTTCGTTATCGCGTCTACAATATGGCGCAGGTGCTCAATGAAGCGCCAGACGGTAAGGACTGGTCGGCCGCGTATTTCTTCCTTGATGACATTGAGTACGCGGAGGAAATTGCCAAGGCGGCTGACCTGCTGGTGATCTGTCGCGTTCGTTACGATCATCGGGTGGCACGGCTGATCAATGCTTTCCGTCTGCGCGGGAAAAAAGTGGTATTCGACGTCGATGACATGGTTTTTGATGTCAATTATGCCCATCTCATTCTCGATACGCTGAACCAAGATCTGGACAACCCCAGGGTATGGGACGACTGGTTCGCCTATTCCTCGCGAATCGGACAGGTTCTTGCTCTGTGCGATGCTGCAATTACCACCAATGCTTATCTGGGTGAGAAAATACGCCGCCATTCAGGGCTCGACGTATTCATCATTCCTAATTTCATGAACCGGGAGCAGTTGGCGATCTCAGACTGCATCTTCGACCACAAGTCGCGTAGCGGTTTCCGCCGCACTCGAGATGTCTGTTTTGGTTATTTCAGCGGCTCGCCTTCGCACAATCGTGACTTCGCCCTGGTCGTTCCTGCGCTAGGGCGTTTGCTGGCGAATTTTGAGCAGGCAAGGGTGGCTGTGGTTGGTTTTATTTCTATACCTCCAGAGCTGCAGAAATATGGTGATCGAGTCGTCAAATACCCTTTTCACGACTACGTCAACCTGCAGCGTTTGATCAGTGTGGTGGATTTCAACCTAATGCCGCTGCAGAACAACGATTTTACTAACTGTAAATCGGAATTGAAGTTCTTTGAGGCGGCTGCAGTGGGAACAAACAGCATTGCTTCACGCAGTTTTACCTACGCCGGCTCTATCTCGCATGGCGAATCGGGATATCTTTGCCACGATCATGAGTGGGAACGCTGGCTCACTGCAGTCATGATGGAAGAGTTCGACTATGCGCGGATGGCCTGCTTGGCACGTGAAGCAGTTAGGACCAAGTATGGCTGGGAGTCGCAGCGGGCGTGCATCGAACGCGTACTGGGGGCACTTGCATGACGCCTTCCGTCTGGGCCGTGATCGTCACTTTCCACCCTGATCGTTCGGAGCTGGCGCGTTTGGTAGCGGCCTTGCAATCCCAGGTTGGGCGAACGGTGGTGGTCGATAACGGTTCCGACGAGTCGGTTCGAGATTGGGTTGGTCAGTCGCAGGTTGATTTCGTCGCACTCGGTGACAATCTTGGTATCGCAGCAGCGCAGAATATCGGTATTCGGCGGGCGATGGAGGGCGGTGCGACGCATGTTGTGCTGTTCGATCAGGACAGCGTACCAGCAGAAGGTATGGTTGCTGCTCTGTATGCTGCAGCCGTGCGTCTCGTCGAAAGCGGTATTAAGGTGGCGGCGGTTGGCCCGCGTTACCTAGATTCGCGCCAGCACAACGACATACCGTTCATTCGAATAGAAAATTTTAGGGTGGTGCGAGGCCAGTGCTTCGGTGCGCAGGATGTCCAGTCTGTCGATTATTTGATCTCCTCAGGCTGCCTCATCCCCGTCGATGCAATTGAAGCGGTTGGTGGCATGGACGATAGCCTGTTCATCGACTACGTGGACATTGAGTGGGGGCTGCGGGCTGGAATGCGCGGTTACCAGTCTTTCGGCCACTGCGGTGCGTTCATGCATCATCAGCTAGGTGACGAGCCCGTTTTGTTCTTGGGGAAACGATATCCTGTCCATTCGCCGTTGCGCCATTATTATCACTTTCGTAATGCCGTCCGGATGTATCTGTGGCATGGTTTGCCCTTGATGTGGAAACTTGTCGATGGCTACCGACTCGTGCTGAAGTTTTTCTTCTATTCGCTGATGACAGCTCCACGAGCTAGACATTGCGGCATGATGTTGCTGGGCATAGTCCACGGAGTGCTCGATAGAGGCGGGCGAATTAGATAAGCATGAAACTGTCTGTCAGTATCGTAGTGTTTCGTTCGGATGTAGCCAAACTACAGGCTACGATATCGAGCTTGCGCGTTGCCTTTGCCTTGCTGTCTGAGGCTGTGCCTTCCGCAGCGCTGCAGATCGTTTTCGTCGATAACGACAACGAACCGCAGATGCCCGCTTATCTGGACGATGCTGGCGATCTTCCGGTGATTCTCGTGCGTGGTCATGGCAATGTTGGCTACGGAGCAGGGCACAACTTCGCGCTGCCTCATGTGGGTGACTACCACTTGGTCCTCAATCCAGATGTCGAGTTGAAATCGGATTGCCTCGTGCATGCAGTCCGTTTCATGGCCGACCACTCCGACGTTGGATTATTGTGCGCCTATGGACAGGATGATGCGGGTCGGGCCCTGAATCTGTGCAAACGGTATCCCACCGTATTGGATCTGTTTCTGCGTGCCTTCGCTGCCGATTGGATACGCTCTCGCTTTGCCGAACGACTCAGTCGCTATGAATTCGGCGATATGGTGGATCAGGAGGCTGTGTTCGATCCTCCACTGGTGAGCGGTTGCTTCATGTTCTTTCGCGGCAGCGTATTTCGTGAGGTCCACGGTTTCGATCCGAACTTTTTCCTCTATTTCGAGGATTTCGATATCAGCCGCCGGGCTTCTCTGCGTGCGCGCCTAGCCGCCGCCAAGTCGATTTCTATCGTCCATCATGGCGGTGGTGCGGCCAGAAAAGGCGTGCGACATATCATTATGTTCGTCAACTCCATGTGTAAGTTCTTCAATCGCTACGGATGGCGCGCCTGGTAGAGCAGGCGTTGGCTTCCCAAGGGACGTTTATGCCAAACCGGGTTCTGGTGACTGGAGCGAGTGGCTTCATTGGAGCTCGTGTATGCGCGTACCTGGAACGTGAAGCGCTGGCTGTCCGCAAGCTGAGCCGGACGCCGTTGTACGGCGAGGATGTTGTGCTTGGAGCGCTCGACGATGAGGAACTGCTGCGAGCTGCCGTGGCAGATTGTGATGTGGTCGTACATTGTGCTGGTGTCGCTCACGCGTTCAAAGGGGGGGCTGCAGAAATCGAGCGGGCCAATTTCCGCATCAATTGCGAGGCTACGCTCCGGCTGGCGCAATTCGCGGAACAGGCTGGCGTCCGCCGTTTCGTGTTCTGTTCCAGTGTGAAGGCAGGTGGCATGTCTGGAGGTGATCGTGCAGACGAGAGCTTCCAGGGGCCATTCGACGGCAGTTATGCTCTGGCCAAACGACAGGCGGAAATTGGGCTTGCCGAACTGGCGGAACGCTCCAACCTTTCTGTCGTATCCTTGCGATTGGCGATGGTCTATGGGCCAGGAGGAAAGGGAAATCTCGAGCGGATGCTGCGCATGGTGCGTGCCGGTCATTTTCCTGCACTACCGGAAACGCACAATCATCGCTCGCTCGTGCATATTGACGATGTCACCGATGCGATTCTGCTGGCGAGCATGCAAACGGATGCCAAGGGCTGTTACATCGTGGCGCATCCCGAGGCGCCGTCAGGGCGAGGAATCTACTTGGCGATGAGGGCGGCGCTGGGGATGCCCCGGCCCCGCTACTACCTGCCGGAATCCATACTACGCACGGCTGGATATGCTGGCGACATTGCAGAGAGGCTGACCTCTCGTGTGATGCCTTTTTCTAGTCAGGTAGTTTCTCGCTTACTTGATTCCGCCTGGTATTCGTCCGATAAGATCCAGAGAGAACTTGGGTGGTCGCCACGGGTCGATTTATATACTGGGATAGCAGATCTCGTTGCGGCAGGTGCTGCCGGTTGATCCTTCGTGTTTCATCCTACGGTTCTGGAGTGAGCTGATTGGCAATCGACATGTTCGCAGTCATAGCCTTTGTTGCATCTGCTGCACTGAGTGCGGTCATCATCCTTGTGCTTTTGAGTAGCGGGCTGGCTAGTGTTGCACTTGACAAGCCGAATGAGCGTTCAATGCATACAACCACGACGCCCCGCTCGGGCGGAGTGGGGGTATTGCTGGCCGTGGCTGTAGTGTCGGCGCTAATAGGTGTGACGGGACAGCCTCTGTGGGCGGGCGCCATAGCACTCGCCTTGGGAGGGCTGTGTATTTGGGATGACCGCTGTGGGCTGGGTGTTGTGCCGCGCCTGATAGCTCAATTGACGGCGAGTGCTGGCCTGATCATTGTAGTTGGGGGTGGGGGGGCTGCGTACGTAATACTCGTACTGTTGCTATTGACATGGTCAACGAACCTCTACAATTTCATGGACGGCTCAGATGGCATGGCTGGTGGCATGGCTCTGGTGGGTTTTTCGACCTTTGCACTGGCGGCTCCTGGTGATGTCATCGCTCTGTTAGCCTGGGCGGTGGCGGGGGCGGCGCTAGGTTTCTTGCTGTTTAACTGGAGTCCAGCGCGTATCTTCTTGGGAGACTGCGGATCGGTGCCAATGGGTTTCTTGGCTGGGGCCTTGGGACTGATTGGTACGATCAACGGTGTTTGGCCTGCATGGTTTCCTTTGTGGGTATTTTCTGCATTCCTGATGGATGCCAGTCTGACGTTGGCCAAGCGGATCCTGCGTGGTGACGCCTTCTGGCGGCCACATCGCGAGCATTACTATCAACGTCTGATCCGTATGGGGTTGAGTCATCGTTGGGTGGCCGCGGCTTGGATGATTTGGTCGGCGCTTATTGGGGCGCTGGCGCTTGGCTTGCGCAAGGCTGATCATGCTTGGCTGGCTTGCCTGTTGCTGCTGTGCATCTATGCCGTGTTGGCGCGGCTGATAGATAAGCGTTGGGAGAGGTATCAAGATGCGCATGCTTCCGTCCCGGCTTGATACAGGGCAGTTTTCTCTGCGCGCGATGCTCGTACTGGCCTTCGATGTGCTGGCCGTACTCGGGTGTTGGGCCTTCAGTTACGCCTTGCGATTCAATTTCGCTGTGCCAGAGGAGTTCGCGGCGTCCGGCCTGCAGGCGGCGCTGTGGGTTTTGCCGGTGCATGCGCTGATGTTCTGGTTGCTCGGTCTGTACAAGGGCATCTGGATCTTCGCCAGCCTGCCCGACTTGATCCGTATCGTGCGTGCGGTGGTGAGCGCTGCCATCCTGACCATGCTGCTGGTCTTCCTGTTCCGGGCGACACCGGCGGTGCCGCGCTCGGTCTTCATCCTCCACCCCTTCCTGCTGATCGTCGTCATGGGCGGCGCGCGCGTGGCTTACCGGGCGTGGAAGGAGCACCAGCGCTGGGGGGCGCTGGTGGCGGCAGGCAAGCCGGTGATCCTGCTCGGCGCCGGAGCTGCCGGCATGCAGATGGCGCGCGAGCTGTGCCGCAGCGCCGAATGGCGGCTGGTGGGGGTGCTGGATGACGACCCCAGCAAGAAAGGGCGCGAACTGCTGGGCTTCCGCATCCTCGGCGGGTTGGCGGACCTGGGGCGCGTGGCGGAACAGATGAAGGTCCGCCATGCCATCATCGCCATGCCCTCGGCCGGGCCGCAGGTGCACAAGCGCGCCATGACGGCCTGCGTGCAGGCGGGGGTCAAGGCGATGGTGCTGCCCGGCCTGGAAGGCATGATCCGCCCTGGCGACGCCACACCCAGCCTGCGCGAGGTGGATGTCGAGGACCTGCTGGGGCGCGAGCCGGTCCAGATCGACACCGGCAACGTGGGCCACATGCTGACCGGGCGGACCATCCTGGTGACCGGTGCCGGGGGCTCGATCGGTTCCGAGTTGTGCCGCCAGATCGCGCGTTTCCAGCCTGCCTCCCTGGTGGCCTACGAACTCAACGAGTACGCGCTGTACCGGCTGACCGAGGAGTTCGCCGCGCATTTCCCGCAGGTGCAGGTGATTCCGGTGGCGGGCGATGTGCGCGATGCCGCCTGGCTGCAGGACGTGTTCCGGCGTTTCGTGCCCGGCGTCGTGTTCCATGCCGCGGCCTACAAGCACGTGCCCTTGATGGAAGAGGCCAATGCCTGGCAGGCCGTGCGCAACAACGTACTGGGGACCTGGTGCGTGGCGCAGGCCGCCTTGGCCAGCGGGGTCGATCGCATGGTGCTGATCTCCACCGACAAAGCGGTGAATCCGACCAATGTGATGGGGGCCAGCAAGCGTCTGGCCGAAATGGTGTGCCTGGCGGCCCAGCGCGGCAGCCCGCATACCCGCTTCGAATGTGTGCGTTTCGGCAATGTGCTGGGCAGCGTGGGCAGCGTGGTGCCCAAGTTCCGCGAGCAGATCGCGCGTGGCGGGCCGGTGACCGTGACCCATCCCGAGATCACGCGCTACTTCATGTCCATTCCCGAGGCGGCCCAACTGGTGCTGCAGGCCGGGGCGATGGGCGAGGGCGGTGACATCTTCGTGATGGACATGGGCAAGCCGGTCCGGATCGTCGATCTCGCGCGCGACATGATTCGCCTGTCCGGGGCGACTGAGCACGAGATTCCCATCGAGTTCACCGGCCTGCGTCCGGGCGAGAAGCTCTACGAGGAACTGCTTGCCGATTCCGAGCTGACCCGCCAGACCCATCACCCCAAGCTGCGTATCGCCAAGGCGCGCGATGTGGATCCCGCCCTGGTGGATGAGGTCATTGCCTGGCTGCGGGCCGGGCAGGTGCGCACGCCGGGTGAGGTCAAGCGCGAACTGCGCAGGTGGGTACCGGAGTACGCGCCCGCCAGCCCGCGTGCGGATCTTCAGGTCGTCAGCCTTGCCAAGAGCCGTGCTTGAGTCTGGCGGAAGCATCTGGGCCATCGGTGACCTGCAGGGGTGCCTGAACCCCTTGCTTGCGTTGCTTGAACAAAGTGGTTTCAACCCGCAAGACCGCCTGTGGGTGGTGGGCGACCTCGTCAACCGCGGCCCGCAATCGGCCGAGGTGTTGCGCTTTCTGCGCAAGCTCGGACCGCGCTGCACGGCGGTGCTGGGCAACCACGACTTCTATTTGCTGGCCCTGGCTGCCGGCATGCCGCCGCGGCCGAGTGAGGGCGACACCCTGCACGATGTGCTGGACGCTCCGGATGCCGATGAGTTGATCGAGTGGTTGCGTTTCCGCCCCTTCCTGCATGTGGAGGGTGGCTGGGCGATGGTGCATGCGGGGCTGCTGCCGCAATGGAGCATCGACCAGGCCCTGGCCTTGGCCGGCGAAGTGGAGGCTCAGCTACGCGGGCCGCAATGGAAGGAATTCCTGCTCAATCTGTGGGGCGCCAAGCCGGTGCACTGGGAAGACGATCTCACCGGTTGGGACCGCTTGCGCGTGGTCGTGAATGCGATGGCGCGCATGCGCTTCCTGACGCCCGCCGGCGGGGTCGACGTCAAGACCAAGGGGCCACCGGAAAAGGCGCCGGCGGGCGCCGTACCCTGGTATGCCGCGCCCGAGGCGGCCTGGCGTAGCCATCGAATCGTCTGCGGGCATTGGTCCGCGCTGGGCTTCCGCGACATGGGCCAGGTCGTGGCCCTGGACTCGGGCTGTGTGTGGGGCGGGCAACTGACGGCCTACCGTCTGGACGACGGTGCGGTATTCCAGGTGGATTGCCCTGAGGCCTCGCCGCCGAGCGGCTGGGATTAGGTCGAAGGCCGACCAGAGGCCGGGATGACGGCCTCCCTGCGCACGCCGGCGCTAGGGAGTGAGATCCGGGCTCGCGCGTGCCTGCAGTGCGTGCCGCAGGCCCAGGCCATCAGCGATTTGCTGCCAACTCAGCTCTGACAGTTCGCGTCGGCCCAGTTCGGCCGACAGCGGGGCCAGCAGGCGTACTTCGGCGTGCAGCTGCGGCGCCCGCACGATGTTGCGCAGGCAGGCCCAGAACGTGATGTCCCCGTCGTAGGCTGGCGCACGGTCGGGCTGGCCATGTGCGTCGAGGTAGCGCAGCACGGCGGGCGCCACTGGCGCTGCCGCATCCACCGCCGACTGGAACAGTGCGCTCTTGAAGGGCAGCAGGCCGTGGCCGTCGGTGGTCGTCCCTTCCGGGAACACCACCACGCGTTCGCCGCCCTGCATGGTCTCGACCAGGGTCTGCGCGGTGCGCGCCGCGGCCGCCCGGCTGCCGCGCGCGATGAAGATGGTGCCGGTGTGCTCCACCAGCCAGCCGATCACCGGCCAGTCGCGCACCTCGTCCTTGCATACGAAGTGCGTCTCGGTGAGCGCATTGATGACGAAGATGTCCAACCAGGAAATATGGTTGCAGACGATCAGTGCGGGCTCGGGCAGCGTCATCGCGGCGGCTTGCAGGCGTACGCCCAGCACCTCCAGCAGACGCTGCGACCAGGCTCGCTTGACCGCACGGCGGCGGGTTTCGCTCCAGCCGGGAAAGCGGAAGCGCACGGTGTAGAGGCCGCCCAGCAGGTGGCCGGCAAGGCGCAGCAGGCGCCAGGCGGCGCGGCATTCGGCGGTGAAACGGGACGACACGGCGGGCCCAGTGGAGACTTCGGGCCGGCCAGTATAGCCCGCGCCCTGCGGGGAGTTCCGCAGGGCGGGTTCGAGCGGTGCGTTCAGGATTGGCGCTCGACGAAGTGGCGGGCGTAGCGCGGGTCGATGCGTGACATCGGCAACAGGATCAGCAGGTCGGCCGTGTTGAAGTCGGGGTCCCAGGCCGGCGCGCCGCAAACCTGGGCGCCGGCGCGCAGGTAGCCCTTGAGCAGGGGCGGGATGTCGACCGGCGAGTCGCTGGCCAGTTTGTCCACCGGCAGCGGGTGGCGCGGGAACACGTGGTACTCGGGCGAGGCCATGTATTCGCCCTGCAGTGAGCGGAAGATGTTGGCCGCGTTGTGGCCGCCGTCGCCCATGCCGATGCTGGCGCAGCCCATCAGGTATTGGTAGCCGTTCTCCAGCATGAACTTGGCGAGGCCGGCCCACAGCAGGGTGATGACTGCACCGGTGCGGTAGTCGGCGTCGATGCAGGAGCGGCCCAACTCGACCAGGCTGGGGCGCAGGTGGTGGAAGCGCGTCAGGTCGAACTCGGTCTCCGAGTAGTAGCCGCCCCGGCGTGCCGCTTCCGGCGTGATGATGCGGTAGGTGCCGACGATGCGGCCCTTGTCTTCATCGCGCACGATCAGGTGTTGGCAGTAGGGGTCGAAGTGATCGCGGTCCACGCCCGGCGTACGTGTCGGCAGGCGGGCGCCCATCTCGTCGGCGAAGACGCGGTAGCGCAGTTTCTGCGCTTCGAGGATTTCCGATTCCGACGCGGCCAGTCCGACGAAAAGATTTCGTGCGCGGATGCCGGTCAGTTGCGATTCGGTACGCAGCATGCCCAGTACTCCTTGTGAAGTTCAGGGCGATTCTGGGCAGGCTGCGTTGCAGGGGAGTTACGTCACTGTTTCGTCGCGGTGACAGGGGATGGGCGTGTCACTTCTTCGGCGGGACGCTGCTGTCGGCGGGCACCACACGGGTCTTGCCATTGCCCTGGACCAGGCGCACATGCTGGCCGAGTACAAAGTTGTCGTTACCGGCCTCCTGCACCACGATGCGGTTCTCACCGTTGTCCATCTTGAGCGTGATCTCCCACGCATCCTCGCGGGTCAGGCCTTCTTCGGCGGCCGAGCCCGCCAGACCACCCAGTACCGCACCGGCCACTGCGGCCACCTGCGAGCCCTTGCCGTCGCCCAGTCCGCTGCCGGCGATGCCGCCGATGATGGCGCCCGCTCCCGTGCCGACATAGCTCTTGGTGCCTTCCAGGCGTACCTTGCGCACGGCGGTGATGGTGCCGTCCATGTAGGTCATGGTGCGCAGGGCTTCGTCGCGCGAATAGGTGTCGCCCGACAGGCTGCTGGCGCAGCCACCCAGGCCCAGCAGGGCCGTCAGGCCCAGGGCGAGGTACAGAGGTTTATTCATGTTTGTCCTTCCTTACAGGGTTTCGCCATAGGCCTCGGCGAAACGTTGTGCGATGGCTTCCCGGCTGGGCTGGTAGTTCTGCCCGCCGCGATGGGCGATCTTGATCGCCCCCATGACCGAGGCCAGCTTGGCGGCGCGCACGATGTCCCAGCCTTGATCCAGCCCGTACAGCAGGCCACCGCGGTAGGCGTCGCCGCAGCCGGTCGGGTCGGCGACCGTTTCGGCCGGCACGCAGGGCACGTCGACCACTTGGCCGCCGCTGTAGATGCGTGAGCCCTGGGCGCCCAATGTGACCACCAGTGCGCCCAGACGTTCCGCGATCTGCTCCACGGTCAGGCCCGTCTTGTCTACAACGAGTTGCAGCTCGTAATCGTTGACCGTGCACCAGTTGGCCTTGTCGATGCAGCTCACCAGATCTTCACCCGTCAGGATGGGCAGGGCCTGGCCCGGATCGAACACGAAGGGGATGCCGGCTGCGGCGAACTCCGCCACGTGCTGCAGCATGCCTTCGCGGCCGTCCGGCGCCACGATGCCCAGGCGTACCCCTTGCGCTGCATCGCTCACGTGGTTGTGGTGCGAGTAGCTCATCGCGCCCGGGTGGAAGGCGGTGATCTGGTTGTCGTCGAGATCGGTGGTGATGAAGGCCTGGGCGGTGTAGCTGCCATCCACGGTGCGCACGAAGCTCTGGTCGATGCCCAGCGCGGCCAGGCGGTCGCGGTAGGGGCCGCCGTCCTCGCCGACGGTGGCCAGGATGCGCGGCGCGCCACCCAGCAGGGCCAGGCTGTAGGCGATGTTGCCGGCGCAGCCGCCGAACTCGCGGCGCATCTCGGGGACGAGGAAGGAGACATTCAGAATGTGCAGTTGCTCGGCCAGGATGTGGCGCTTGAACTGGTCGCGGAACACCATGATGGTGTCAAAGGCCATCGAGCCGCAGATGAGGACGGACATGTCGGGAACCCGGTTGATTGCAAACCGGCCGATTCTACGCGCTTGCGTGTCCTGCGGCGCCTTCAGTCGCCCTGCAGGGCAAGGGCGCCGCGTTTATCCAAACGCACTGCGTGGCGCTGGATCACGCCTTGCTGTACTGCCACCAGGCGCGCCACGATGGCTTGCCAGTCCACCCCCAGCACGCTGGCGCGCGCGGCTTCCCGCAGTTGCGCCAGCAGGCCGGGCTCGCGTCCCATGCGCGCCGCCAGCGCGACAAAGGCGTCGGCGTCCTCGAATGGGGCGAGCAGGCCGTTATGCCCTGGGCGCACCAGCTCGGCGCCGGCCGCGTAGTCGAAGCACAGCACCGGCAGGCCGCTGGCCAGAGCCTCGGTGATGACGTTGCCGAAGGTTTCGGTGAGGCTGGGGAACAGGAAGCAGTCGGCGCTGGCGTAGTGTGCCGCCAGGTCCTCGCCCATGCGCATGCCGGCGAACAGGTGCTGCGGGTACTTGGCTTGCAGCGCGGCGCGCGCCGGACCATCGCCGACGAACAGCAGGCGCGCATCCGGGCGCGCCTGGTGGATTGCCTCGAAGGCGCGGATGCCCAGCTCCAGGTTCTTCTCCGGCGCCATGCGGCTGACGATGGTGCAGACCAGGGCGTCCGGCGCGACGCCCCATTCGCGGCGCAAGGCCTCGCTGCGACGCTCGGGCGCGAACAGGCGGGTGTCGACGCCGCGCGCCACCACCTCCACCCGCTGGTAACCGTCGCCCAGCAGTTCGCGGCACAACGCCTCGGTGGGCACCAGGGCAAGGTCACCCTTGTTGTGGAAGCGCCGCAGGTAGGCGGCCACCGGCTGCTTGAGCCAGCCCATGCCGTAGTAGCGGCTGTAGGTGTGGAAGTTGGTGTGGAACTCGGTGATGACCGGCAGCTTGAGCTTGCGCGCCGCCGACACAGCGGACCAGCCGAGCGGCCCTTCGGTGACGACCTGGATCACGTCCGGGCGGCGCGCCGACCAGGCGCGGATCAGCGCGTGGCGTGCCGGCAGCCCCATCTTGAGATGGTTGTACTTGGGGATGGGGATGCCCTGCGACAGTAGCTCGTCGAACCCTTCCTCCTGCGCCGGCTGGTCGCCCGCATGCTGGCGCGGGCGGATCAATTGCACCTCGTGGCCCAGGGCCAGCAGGCCGTCGACGATGCGTCCGGTGGTCATGGCCACGCCATTGACCTCGGGCGGATAGGTCTCGGTGACGATGGCGATGCGCAACTGGCGGTGCGCCGTGGCGAGGTTCTGCACGAGCAGGCGGTCGGGTTCCATGCGCGCATGCTCGCGTGCGCATGCGACAGGCACATGACGCGCCCGTGACAGGGATGTGTCAGGTGCGAAGACTTACAGCAGGAACACGCATGCCCACACGACCGCCAGATTGATCAGGGTGAGCAACACCGAGGCGCTGCCGATGTCCTTGGCGCGCTTGGCGAGGCGGTGGTGTTCCAGCGAGATGCGGTCCACCGTGGCTTCGACGGCGGAGTTGACCAACTCCACGATCAGCACCAGCAGCACGCTACCGATCAGCAGGGCCTTTTCCACGCCGGTGGTCGGGCTGAAGAGGGCGATCGGGATCAGCACCAGGGCCAGCAGCACTTCCTGGCGGAAGGCGTCCTCGTGCGAGTAGGCGGCACGCAGGCCTTCCAGGGAGTAGTTGAAGGCGTTCCAGACGCGGGTGAGGCCGGTCTTGCCCTTGAAGGGGCTTTCGTCGTGCGCGGACATGCAGGCTTTCCGGGGATGGGGCGCGGCGCAGTATCGACAGCGGATGTTACGGGCCGGTGACGCCGACCGTGCCGGGGGCACGGTCGGCGCGCGGGCTTACTTCAGTGCGGCCAGCGCTGCGTCATAGTTGGGCTCGGACTTGATCTCCGGCACCAGCTCGCTGTGCAAGACCTTGTCCTGCGCGTCCAGCACTACCACCGCGCGGGCGGTGAGGCCGGCCAGCGGGCCGGAGGCCAGGTCGACGCCGTAGGCGCGCTTGAACTCGCCGCCGCGCAGCGTGGACAGGGTCTTCACGTTCTGCAGGCCTTCGGTCTCACAAAAGCGCTTGGCGGCGAAGGGCAGATCGGCCGAGATCACCAGCACCACAGTGTCGGGCAGGCTGCCAGCCTGTTCGTTGAACTTGCGCGTAGAGGTCTGGCACACCGGGGTGTCCAGGCTGGGGACGATGTTCAGAACCTTGCGCTTGCCGGCGAAATCCGCCAGCGAAACATCGGCCAGATCGGCGCCGACCAGCTTGAAGCCGGGGGCGGTGCTGCCGGGAGCGGGAATGGAACCGGCGACTTCGACCGGGTTGCCGCCAAGGGTGACGCTTGCCATGAATACTCTCCTAGTTGAGGGGTGGCCCGGCTGGCGGGGTGCCGGCAGGGCCTGGGGCAGATCGGGAGAGGCGGTCACTTTTCAAGAGACCTGCCCCGCCCTGATTCAAGGGTAGAACGCGTATAGCCGGTAGCCTGCCGCGGGCAGCTCAGTGGCAAAGCCGACCTGCGCCGTGACCTCACCCAGCGGGCTGAAAGCCGGGCTCTGTGCCATGCCTGCGGGCAACCACTCAGCAGGCGTGAGCACGCGGCGCAGGATGGCGCGGTCGAAACGGTCGGTCAGGGTCAGTTCAAGATGCGGCCAGCTTTGCATGAAGCGCGCCCGGTTGCGCAGCGTCACCACCAGGGTGTAGTGCCCGCCCCGGCTGGCGTCCGGATTCAGGTCGGTCGCCTCGACCGAGATGTCCTCGGCGCGGGTCGGGTAGGGCACCTCGCAGCCCAGTGCGGCGCAGGTCTGCTCGAAAGGAGCGCGCAGGTCGGGGAACTGGCTCGTCAGCTCGGTGCGGAACAGGAAGGCCGCCTGCACCAGCCCCAGCAGCAGGAGCAGGGCCGCGCCGCCCCACCAGCGGGCGCCACCTTGGCGTTTGGGCGGCACCAGGACCTCGTCGTCGAGATACACGGTGGCCGGCCCCGCCACGTCTTCGCGTCGGCGCGCATTGTCCTCGTCCGACATCTGCTCCAGCACACTGGCCAGCGCCTCCTGGCTGCCCTCGCCGTGCAGCACGTTCTGCGGGACGGGGTCAGGCGTCGGTTCGGTGGGCTCGCCAGGGTCGGTCTCTTCCTCGTCCAGTTCCGGATGCATGCCGGTGAGCTGGATGTGCTCTTCCGCAGAGGCCTCCGGGACGGCGGCAGGCGAAGCGATCTCTCGCGGCTCCAGGGGCTCGGGCGGCTCGTCGTCGTCGAGCCGGATCTCGAACTCCGGCGCGCGGAACTCCTCCGGCAGGCTGGGCTCGATGCGGCCGTCGATGATGTCGATGACCGGTTCAGTGATCTGGGTGCGCGCGGCGAAGCGCTGCGCTTCGCTATCTATCGAGGCGGGCGCCGCGCTGATGACGGGGGCCGTTGCCGGGGTGGGCGGCGCAACCGGCGTGACCGGCGCAATCGGCGCGACCACGGGCGGTGCGACGGGCGCGGATGCAGTCGGTGGTGGCGATAGGGGCGGCGGGGGCGGCGGGGGCGCAACCGGCGTGGTTGCCGGCGCCGGCGCGGCGGGCGGTGCCATGCTGCCGGGCTTGGGCAGCTCCGTATCGTCCGGCATCTCCTCCAGGGTGGAGAGGGCCAGGAAGGCGGTGTGGCAGTGGCCGCAGCGCACGCGGCCGCCGCGTTGGTTGAGTTGTTCCGCGCGGATGCGGAAGACCGTGTTGCACGAAGGGCAACGCGTGGTCAGCATGCGCGCCGGCCCTCCAGGCGGATCCAGCCTTCATGTTCGTCGCCCACGACCAACGCGATGTAGGGCGCATAGGCGCGGATGACCTGCTCGGCCTGCGTCGCCAGGACGCCGGAGAGTGCCAGCAGGCCGCCTGGCTTCACATGGGAAGCGATGGCGGGGGCCAGCACACACAGCGGATTGGTGAGGATGTTGGCAACGACCATGTCGAATTGTCCCGCGATCGGCTGGCCGCTGTCACGCCATTCGGCCTGCACGCCATTGCGCTCGGCGTTGGCACGGCTGGCTTCGACGGCGTGTGGGTCGATGTCCACACCCAGTACAGGTGCAGCCCCCAGGCGGGCCGCCACGATGCCCAGGATGCCCGAGCCGCAGCCGTAATCGAGCATGCTCCAGCCCGCTTGCACTTCGCGGCTGAGCCACTGCAGGCACAGGCGGGTGGTCGGGTGGGAGCCGGTGCCGAAGGCCATGCCGGGGTCCATCTCGATGTTGATCGCGGCCGGATCCGGTGCGGCATGCCAGGAGGGTACGATCCAGATGCGGGCGTCGATCTGGATCGGGTCAAACTGAGACTGGGTGAGCTGCACCCAGTTCTGTTCGGCCACCTCTTCGATGGTGAAGGGTGGCACTTCGTCCAGCCCGGCCGCGCCCGCGGCCTGAGCCAGCATGACCGCCAGCTCTACCTGCGCGTCGAACAGCGCGATGACGCGGCTGTGGTCCCACAGCCGCTCGTTGATATGCCCGGGCTCGCCGAACTGGGGCGTCTCACGCTCGGTGCCGGCGTCCGCATCCTCGATGCTGACCGACAGGGCGCCGACATCCATCAGCGCCTCGGAGAGCGCTTCGGCGCGGCGGGCGTCGGCTTGCAGGGTCACGGAAAGCCACATGGCGTGTCCTTACTTGGCGGCGAGCTTGTGCTCCAGGTAGTGGATGCTGGTGCCGCCCTGCGCGAAATTGGCATCCAGCAGCAGTTCCTGGTGCAGCGGGATGTTGGTCTTGATGCCGTCGACGACCATCTCTGACAGTGCGATGCGCAGGCGGCGCATGGCCTGCTCGCGCGTGTCGCCGTAAGCGATGACCTTGCCGATCATCGAGTCGTAGTTGGGCGGCACGGTGTAGCCGGAGAACACGTGCGAGTCGACGCGGATGCCAGGGCCGCCCGGCGTATGCCAGGTCAGGATCTTGCCCGGCGAGGGCGTGAACTTGAACGGGTCTTCCGCGTTGATGCGGCACTCCATCGCGTGGCCGCGCAGCACTACGTCCTTCTGCTTGAAGCGCAGCGGTTCCATGTGGGCGATGCGGATCTGTTCCTGCACGATGTCGATGCCGGTGATCATCTCGGTCACCGGGTGTTCGACCTGCACGCGGGTGTTCATCTCGATGAAGAAGAACTCGCCGTTCTCGTACAGAAACTCGAAGGTGCCCGCCCCGCGGTAGTTGATGCGCTTGCAGGCAGCCACGCAGGACTCGCCGACCTTGGCGAGCACCTTGCGGTCGATGCCAGGGGCAGGCGCTTCCTCGATGACCTTCTGGTGGCGGCGCTGCATCGAGCAGTCGCGTTCGCCCAGGTAGACCGCATTGCCGTGCTGGTCGGCCAGTACCTGGATCTCCACGTGACGCGGGTTCTCCAGGAACTTCTCCATGTACACGGTGGAGTTGTTGAAGGCTGCGCCGGCCTCGGTACGGGTCGTGGTCACCGCAGCCAGCAGCGCGGCCTCGGTGTGCACCACGCGCATGCCGCGCCCGCCACCGCCGCCGGCCGCCTTGATGATGACGGGATAGCCGATGCTGCGTGCGATCTTGACGATTTCCTTCGGGTCGTCGGGCAGGGCGCCACCGGAGCCTGGCACGCAGGGCACGCCGGCTTCGATCATGGCCTGCTTGGCCGAGACCTTGTCACCCATCAGGCGGATCGTTTCCGGGCGCGGGCCGATGAAGGTGAAGCCGGAGGATTCGACGCGCTCGGCGAAGTCCGCGTTCTCTGACAGGAAACCGTAACCCGGGTGGATGGCCTCGGCGTCGGTCACCTCGGCTGCAGCGATGATGGCGGGTACGTTCAGATAGCTCTGGCCACTGGGGGCCGGGCCGATGCATACGGATTCGTCGGCCAGCTTGACGTACTTGGCCTCGCTGTCGGCCTCGGAATGCACGGCCACCGTGCGGATGCCCAGTTCGCGGCAGGCGCGCAGGATGCGCAGCGCGATTTCACCGCGGTTGGCGATCAGGACTTTTTCAAACATAGGAACCTCGTGAGACGTGATCGTGATGCGTGAGCGGCCGCCTGGGCGTCACCGCGCACTGCCACGTGTCACTGATTACCCGATGACGAACAGGGGCTGGCCGTACTCGACCGGCTGACCGTTCTCGACGAGGATCGCCTTGACCACGCCAGTGGCGTCGGACTCGATCTCGTTCATGAGTTTCATGGCTTCGATCAGGCACAGCGTGTCGCCGCTGGAGACCGACTGACCTTCCTTGACGAAGGGCTCGGCGCCGGGCGCCGAGGAGCGGTAGAAAGTGCCGACCATGGGCGACTTCACTACATGGCCGGCCGGCAGGCTGGGGGCGGCTTCGACGACCGGGGCGGCGGCCGGAGCGGCGGCCTGCGGTGCAGCGACGTAGGTGACCGGCGCGCTGCTCATGGCCGGGGCCGAGGTGTGCTTGGCGATACGCACCTTTTCCTCGCCCTCGGTGACCTCCAGTTCGGCGATGCCGGATTCCTGTACGAGGTCGATGAGTTTCTTGAGCTTTCGCAGATCCATGTCTCACTCCCTGAAAACGAAACGGGGGCGGCAGGCCGCCCCTTATTGATGTTGGCTTAGCGCGACGAGGCGGTTTGCGCGAGGCGGCCAAGCACGAACTCGAGGGCCAGCATGTAGCCCTCGGCGCCGAGACCGCAGATCACCCCGACGGCAATGTCGGAGAAGTACGAGTGGTGCCGGAAAGATTCGCGCGTGTGGATGTTCGACAGATGAACCTCCACGAAGGGAATCTTGACCGCCGCGAACGCATCGCGCAGCGCCACGCTGGTGTGGCTGTAACCACCCGGGTTGATGATGACGAACTCCACCCCCTCGGTGCGCGCCGCCTGCACGCGGTCGATCAGCTCGCCCTCGTGGTTGCTCTGGAACGATTCCAGTTGCACTTTGGCGGCGCGAGCGCGCGCTTCCATGCTGGCGTGGATATCGGCCAGGGTGGTGCGTCCATAGATTTCCGGTTCGCGGGTGCCCAGCAGGTTCAGATTGGGGCCGTGCAGGACCAGGATGCGTGCCTTGGAAGGCGCGTCAGCCTTGCTGCCGGCGGCCTTTCGGGTGCCGCGAGCGGTGCTGGTGGAACTCTTCATGGCGCGCAGTTTGCCGCAACTAGCTGCAAGTTGTCCATTACTTCGCCGAACTTGCGGCCAGCGGCGCCGCCGAGAGGCGGGCGAGGGTGGTGCGCAATTCGGCTTCCTTCAAGGCGCCGAGCTTGATCTGCGCCACCTTGCCGTCGCGCGTCAGGAACACGGTGAAGGGCAGGGCCATGGCGGCGTTGCCCAGTTCGCCGGCGAGCTGACTGATCTCCAGACCGCTGACCGGCAGAGGGAAACGTACCGGTGTTTCGCGCATGAAAGTCTGCACGGCTTCTGCACGATCGACGCTGATGCCGACAAACTGCACTTCGCGGAACTCGTCAGAGAGGCGGTCGAGCATAGGCATCTCTTCGCGACAGGGCGGGCACCAGGTGGCCCAGAAGTTCACCAGCAAGGGCTTGCCGCGCCATTGCGCGAAAGCCACCGGCTTGCCTTGGGCATCCGGCAACTCCAGTTGCATCAGGCGGGCTGCGCCGGCGTGGGCGGTGGAGGGTATGTCGCGGCCATTGCGCAGCAGGTAGGCCGTGGCGGCGCCCCCTGCCAGGGCCAGGCTGGCGACCGAGGCAATCAGCAGGCGGCGGCGCTCAGGGCTGGGTGACGAAACCGGATTCACCGGCGTCCTCCTCTTCAATGATGTTCAGCAAACTGTCGATACCGATGCGCTCCAGTTGGCGTCCGCCGCTGCGGCGTGGGGTGCGCTGGGCCACCCGGTCGTAGATCGACAGCTTGAAGGGCACGTCCTCCCAGTCAAAGCTGAGCACGGCCTCGGGCGCGTCGTGGCCACTGCGCCGCGATTCGCGGTGTTCGTAGCGGATGCCCTCGTTGATCATGAAGATCTCGACGTCCTTGGCGCTGTCGGCAAAGATCTCCAGCTCCACCTCGGAGTAGGCGCCGGCCGTGCCGTCGAGCACCGTGCCGGTCAGGAAGGGGGTGAAGGGTGCCAGCGCCCGCATCGCCTCGACGGCGACCAGGCGCATTTCGTGCAGCCGTGCTTCGTCTTCTTCGTCGCGGTAGAGCTTGTGGTAGGTCTGACGCTCTTCCTCGACTTCGGCATTGGTCGGCAGCGCTTCGCCTTCGCCGATGCCGAGCTGGCGGGCCGCTTTTCGCTTGGCGAAACCGTAGTCGGTGATGCCCTCTTCAGCCATCAGACGGGCGGCGACCGCGGCGATCTTGCGGCGCAGGCTGTCCTGGCGCGTGGGGAAGCTGTGGCGGGCTGGCATGCGGGGCTCGCTCTACGGATAGAATCGGAACCTATTCTACACAGCGGCGCCCAAGGGCGGTCCGACGCATTCCCCGAGTTTCCAATAATGCATATTCACATCCTGGGTATCTGCGGCACCTTCATGGGCGGCATCGCCCTGCTGGCGCGCGCTGCGGGCCACACCGTCACCGGCTGCGATGCCAACGTCTATCCGCCGATGAGCACACAACTCGAAGAGCAGGGGATCGCCCTGATCGAGGGCTGGTCGGCTGAGCAGCTCGCGCTGGCACCTGATCTGTATGTCGTCGGCAATGCGGTGTCGCGCGGCAATCCTTTGCTGGAGGCCATTCTTGATCGCGGCCTGCCCTACACCTCCGGGCCGCAATGGCTGGCGGACAACATTCTGCAGGGCAAGTGGGTGCTGGCGGTAGCCGGCACGCATGGCAAGACCACGACCTCGTCCTTGCTGGCGTGGATTCTGGAGGATGCCGGCCTGAATCCGGGTTTCCTGATCGGCGGCGTGCCGGGCAACTTCGGCGTGTCGGCACGCCTGACGGACACCCCGTTCTTCGTGATCGAGGCGGACGAGTACGACACGGCCTTCTGCGACAAGCGCTCCAAGTTCGTGCACTACCGTCCGCGTACCGCCGTCCTCAACAACCTGGAGTTCGATCATGCCGACATCTTCCCTGATCTGGCGGCGATCGAAACCCAGTTCCACCACCTGGTGCGTACCGTGCCGCGCACCGGCCGCATCGTCGCCAACGGCGGCGAGGAGAGCCTGCGGCGCGTGATCGCGCGCGGTTGCTGGAGCGAGTTGGAGTGGTTCGGTGCGGCGGCAGGCTGGCAGTACGAGGACCTCGACGAGCGCGACAACGTGGCCTTTCTGCTGGACGGGCGTGAGGTGTCCAGTTGCAAGCTGCCGCTGGCGGGTGCGCACAACCGCTTCAATGCCTTGGCGGCGATGGCCGCGGCGCGTCATGTGGGGGTGTCGCCGGGGCGGGCGGCCGAGGCGCTGGAGGGCTTCGTCGGCATCAAGCGCCGACTGGAGCCGCGCGGCACCGTGCGCGGCGTGACCGTGTTCGACGACTTCGCGCACCACCCGACGGCGATTGCCACCACGGTGGCCGGGCTGCGCCGGCGGGTCGGCCCGCAGCGGCGCATCCTGGCGGTGTTGGAGCCGCGCTCCAACACCATGAAGCTGGGCGTCATGAAGTCGCGCCTGCCCGACAGCCTGGTCGATGCCGACAAGAGCTTCGTCTACGCCGCCAATCTGGGCTGGGACGCGGGCGAGGTGTTCGGTGCGATGGGCGAGCGCGCGGCCTGCTTTGACACTTTGCCGGATCTGGTGGCGGCGATCGCCGCCGAGGCGCGCTATGGCGACCAGGTGCTGGTGATGAGTAACGGTGGCTTCGGCGGCGTGCACGACAAGTTGCTGGAGGCGCTCGCGCAACGTTCCTGAAGCGGCCGGCAGGCGCAAGCCCTTCGCCTGCATTGATCCAGACTATCGGTTTCGCGCGAAAGACGCGCGCAGCTTTGATCTGCGTCAATATTTCTTGCTGCGGTTTCTCCCCCTGTGGCAACATTCGCGCCGATAAGCTGCGGTGCGTCCCGTCGTCGCGCCGCGTGTCTTGAGTGCGATCCGTGCCCGGCCCGTGGGCGGTCAGGATCAGGCCACCAAAAGGCAGGAGACATGAATAACAAGGCAGCACATGCATTGATCGCGGCTGGGGGGATGTTCGCCGCGAGCGCCCAGGCTGAGAACAGCCGTTACAACCTGCAGCAACCCGTCACCCACCTCGCGGAAAGCATCATGAGCCTGCACATGCTCATGTTCTGGATCTGCGTCGTGATCTTCGTGGTGGTGTTCGGCTTCATGTTCTGGTCCATCTACGCCCACCGCAAGTCCAAGGGGCATGTGGCGGCGCAGTTCCATGAGCATCTGGGCGTGGAGATCGCGTGGACCGTGATCCCCGTGCTGATCCTGCTCGGCATGGCCTGGCCCGCCACCAAGGTGGTGCTGGCGCAGAAAGACACCTCGAACCCCGACATCACCGTGAAGGTCACCGGCTACCAGTGGAAGTGGGGCTACGACTACATCAAGGGCGAGGGCGAGGGCATCCAGTTCTATTCAACGCTGTCGACACCGCGCGCCCAGATTGACCGTGGCGAGTGGAAGGGCGACAACTATCTGCTGGAAGTCGACAAGCCGCTGGTCGTGCCGGTGGGCAAGAAGGTCCGCGTGCTGACCACCGCGCAGGACGTAATCCACGCCTGGTGGGTGCCGGCACTGGGCGTGAAGCAGGATGCGATTCCCGGTTTCATCCGCGACACCTGGTTCAAGGCCGAGAAGGAGGGCTCCTACCGTGGGGTGTGTGCCGAGCTGTGCGGCAAGGAGCACGGTTTCATGCCCGTGGTGGTGGAGGTTGTGTCGGCCGAAAAGTATGCCGCCTGGGTAGCCGATCAGAAGAAGGCCGCCGCCGCGCCAGCGCCCGCCGACAAGGCGGCCGGTGCCACTGCCAACAAGACGGCCGGCTGAGTCCGCCCGCACGCCAAGAACAGGAACGGAGCCCTAAATGAGCGCAGTCAGTCACGACCCCGCCCACGCCCACCACGACGATCACCATCACCACGGCCCGAGCGGCCTGATGCGTTGGCTCACCACGACCAACCATAAGGACATCGGGAACATGTACCTGATCTTCAGCTTCATCATGTTCCTCTCCGGGGGCGTGATGGCGCTGACGCTGCGTACCGAGTTGTTCATGCCCGGCATGCAGGTGGTGCAGCCCGAATTCTTCAACCAGCTCACCACCATGCACGGTCTCGTCATGGTGTTCGGCGCGATCATGCCGGCCTTCGTCGGCTTCGCGAACTGGATGGTGCCGCTGATGGTGGGCTGCAGCGACATGGCCTTCGCGCGCATGAACCTGTGGTCCTTCTGGCTGCTGCCGCCGGCGGCGATCCTTTTGATCGGTTCCTTCTTTGTGCCGGGCGGTGCGACGGCTGCGGGCTGGACGCTGTATGCGCCGCTTTCGCTGCAGATGGGCATGGGCATGGACATGGCGATCTTCGCCATCCACATCATGGGCGCCAGCTCCATCATGGGCGCGATCAACATCGTGGTGACCATCCTGAACATGCGCGCACCCGGCATGACGCTGATGAAGATGCCGCTGTTCTGCTGGACCTGGCTGATCACCGCCTACCTGCTGATCGCCGTGATGCCGGTGCTGGCCGGCGCGGTGACGATGATGCTGACCGATCGCCACTTCGGTACCAGCTTCTTCAATGCGGCCGGCGGCGGCGACCCGGTGCTGTACCAGCACGTGTTCTGGTTCTTCGGCCACCCCGAGGTCTACATCATGATCCTGCCGGCCTTCGGCATCGTGTCGCAGATCATCCCGACCTTCGCCCGCAAGCCGCTGTTCGGTTACGCCTCGATGGTTTATGCCACGGCTTCGATCGCCATCCTGTCCTTCGTCGTGTGGGCGCACCACATGTTCACGACAGGCTTCCCGGCGGCGACGCAGTTGTTCTTCATGTACGCGACCATGCTGATCGCGGTGCCCACCGGGGTGAAGGTGTTCAACTGGATCGCCACGATGTGGAAGGGCTCGATGACCTTCGAGACGCCCATGCTGTTCGCCGTGGGCTTCATCTTCGTGTTCACGATGGGCGGCTTCACCGGCCTCATGTGCGCCATTGCGCCGGTCGACATCCAGTACCAGGACAGCTACTTCGTGGTCGCCCACTTCCACTATGTGCTGGTGGCCGGCTCGCTGTTCTCGCTGTTCGCCGGTGCCTACTACTGGCTGCCGAAGTGGACCGGTCACATGTATGACGAGAAGCTCGGCAAGCGCCACTTCTGGCTGTCGATGATCTTCTTCAACATCACTTTCTTCCCGATGCACTTCCTCGGCCTGGCCGGGATGCAGCGCCGCGTGCCGGACTACAACCCGGTATTCACCGACTTCAACGAGATCGCGACCATCGGTGCCTTCGGTTTCGGCCTGTCGCAACTGCTGTTTGCCTATGTGGTGATCAAGTGTGTGAAGGGTGGCGAGCCGGCGCCCGCCAAGCCCTGGGAAGGTGCCGAAGGCCTCGAGTGGACGGTGCCCTCGCCGGCGCCCTACCACACCTTCGAGGAACCGCCGGTCGTGCGCTGAGCCTTGCGATGAGCAGCCACGGACAGCGCCGCAATCTGCGCACCCTGTTGATCCTGGCCGCGCTGGCTGCGGGCTTCTTTGTGGCCATCATCATCAAGATCGGAGTCTTCGGGCAATGAGCCAGGCACTGGAAAACCGCCGCCTGCTGGTGCGCCTGCTGATCGCCGCAGTGGGCATGTTCGGCTTCGGCTTCGCGCTGGTGCCCTTCTACGAAAAGATCTGCGAGGTTTCGGGCATCCGCAACCTGCTGCAGCCCGACGAGGTCAGCAACAGCCAGGTGGACGCCTCTCGCGAGGTGGTGGTCGAGTTCGATGCCAACCTGCATGCGTTGGGCTGGAAGTTCCGCCCACTGCAATCGAGCATTACCGTCCACCCCGGCCAGATGGTGCGCGTGGACTACGAGGTCGAGAACACGCTGGATCGTCCGGTGACCGGCCAGGCCATTCCCAGCTACGGCCCCAAGCTCGCCGAGCAGCACTTCAAGAAGCTGGAGTGCTTCTGCTTCCGGCAGCAGACCCTGGCAGCCAACGAGAAGCGGGTGATGCCGGTGGTATTCATGATCGACGGTGCGCTGCCGGCAGACCAGAACACCATCACCCTGTCCTACACCTTCTTCGAGGTGCAGGGCGCGGTGGGAGGCTCCTGATGTCTACGGACAAGGAAAGGGCACCAGGCTTTCTCGCCACGGTCAGCGCTGTGCTGTGGTCCTTCGTGGGCCTGCGGCGGCGTAGCGGCTACCAGCAGGATGCGGCACGCCTCAAGCCCGTTCACCTGATCGTCGCCGGGGTGATCGGCGGCGTCGTTTTCGTGCTCACCATCGTAATGGTGGTGCGCCTGGTCATCGCCAATGCAGCGGTCCAGTGAGCAATCAAGGGAGTAGTGAGAGACATGAGCCAGACCTTTGAAAAATACTTCGTGCCGGACCCCTCGGCCTATCCCATCTTCGGTGCCTTCGCCCTGCTGCTGATGGGCGGCGGTGCAGCCTTCTGGGTCAACAGCCTGGAGGCCGGGCCGTGGATGGTGGCGATTGGCTTTGCCTTTCTGCTCTACATGCTGTTCGGCTGGTTCGGCCAGGTCATCAAGGAGTCGGAGACCGGCAAGTACGGCAACAACGTCGACAAGTCCTATCGCTGGAGCATGGGCTGGTTCATCTTCTCCGAGGTGATGTTCTTCGCTGCCTTCTTCGGCACCCTGTTCTATGTGCGTACGATCGGCGTGCCGCAACTGGGTGATGACCTGCACAAGCTGTTCTGGCCGGCCTTCGAGGCGGTGTGGCCGACGACCGGCCCGCACTTCACCGACATTAAGTACCTCGACATGACTTGGCCCGGCAAGGCGACGCTGGCCCTGACCCTGATGATTGCCGCGGGTGCCGCGCTGACCTATGCCCACAAGCCGCTGGAGCATGGCAAGCGTGGTCAGTTGCAACTGGTCCTGGTGCTGACCGTGGTGCTGGTGGGTCTGTTCCTGGGCGTCATGACCCTGGACTGGCTGCCGGCCATCAACACCGCGCTGCTGCTGGCCTCGGCCGCCACGCTGACCTGGGCGCACTGGTGCATCCGGCGTGGCGAGCGCGGTCAGTTCAATTTGTTCCTGGCGCTGACCATCCTGCTTGGCATCGTCTTCCTGGGCTGCCAGGTGCAGGAGTACATCCACGCCTATCACGAGGGCCTGAAGCTCTCGACTGGCATCTATGGTTCGACCTTCTTCATGATGACCGGCTTCCACGGCCTGCATGTGACCGTCGGCGCCATCATGCTGATCGTCATGCTGTTCCGCTCACTGTCCGGCCATTTCACGCCGGAGCGCCACTTCGCCTTCGAGGCGGCGGCGTGGTACTGGCACTTCGTGGATTACGTGTGGCTGCTGCTGTTCGTGTTCGTCTATATCTTGTGAGCGGGGCTGGGGCTCACTGGAACAGGTGGCCCGATACCCAGCCCATGCGGTAGATCAGCAGGATCAACAAGAAGAGCAGCAGCGACAAGCCGATACGCCAGGTCAGTGCGCGCGCGGCGCGGTCACTGCTGCTCTTGTCCTTGAGGAGCGCACGCAAGCCAGAAGCCAGCGTGACCGGGATGGCGAGCAGTAACAGGATGACGACGTAGCGCATGCTGGTCTCGGTGCGGTGGGTGGAGGCTTGAGTGTAGTGCAGCTTTGCAGGATGGAGCAGTGATCGTGGCGCGCCCTGGCTGGTTACCGTATGCGATTGGCGTGATGGCGGCGGCCCTGTTCATCAACAACGGTTTCTGGCAGTTGCGCCGGCAGGATCAGAAGCTCCTGGCGCAGGCGGAATACGACGCTGCGGCGCAGCCGCAGGCGGTGGCCGACTGTGCAGAGCTGACCGTGCCGCAGCGCGTGGTGATGCGTGGCGAATGGCAGGCGGCTGGCACGGTCTTTCTCGACAACCGCAGCTACCAGGGGCGTCCCGGATTCCATGTGCTGACGCCCTTGCGCCTCGTGGATGACGGCGGTGCGGTGATGGTGGATCGCGGCTGGTTGGCGGTGCCGGATCGACGCCGTTTGCCGGTGGTCAATACGCCCACTGGTGTGGTGGAAGTTGTCGGCAGGGTGGTGGAGCCGGCCAGCGGGGGCTTCTCGCTCGGTGAGGCGGTGGCGGAGCCGGGCATCTGGCAGCGTGTTGATCCGTTGCGCTTCAAGGAGCAGGTCAGCGGTGCCGTTGCGGCGGTGTATGTGCAGCAGGAAAGCGCGGCCGCCGATGGCCTGGTGCGCGACTGGCCGCGACCGGATTTCGGGGCAGGCAAGCATCTGGGCTATGCCTTCCAGTGGTTTTCGTTTGCAGGTGTGACGACGGGGTTGATGCTGTGGTTCGGATGGCGCAGGTACAGGAAGTCGCGGGCATGAGTCCGCCAGGAGGCACGCCGGCGATGCGCCGCAGCGGGCGGCGCACCATGTTGCTGCTGTTCCTGGTGTGTCTCGCGCCGGTGGTGGCGAGCTATTTCACCTTCTATGTGCTCAAGCCGGAGCGGCGTGCCAATTACGGCGAGCTGCTGGCGCAGCCAGTGCCGTTCTGGACGCCTGCGGAGGCAGACCCCGCCCTGCGCGGCAAATGGGTGCTGGTGGTGGGCGCCGACGTCCGTTGCGATGATGTGTGTCGCCAGCAGCTCTGGGTGACGCGCCAGGTGCGTACCGCCCAGGCCAAGGAATCGGACCGCGTGGCGCGCCTGTGGCTGCAGTCCGGTGCCGGTGCGGCTGATGCGGCCTTGCTGGCCGAGCATCCCGGCCTCGTGCTGCAGTCCGCCGATACCCGCCTGGCCGAGTTGGGCGAGCGCAGCATCGGCCTGGTCGATCCGCATGGCAAGCTGATCCTGCGCTTCCCCGCCGAGCCGGATGCCAAGCGCATGATCAAGGATCTGCAGCGCTTGCTGAAATACGTGCAGGCGGGGTGAAGCCATGATCCGCCGACTGTCCCTCGCGCTTTTTCTGCTGACCGCCGTGGTGGTGGTGTTCGGCGCCTATGTGCGCCTGTCGGATGCAGGCCTCGGCTGCCCCGACTGGCCCGGTTGCTACGGCGAACTGACCCCGCATCACGCCGCCGAAGAGATCATCGCCGAGCACACGGCCAACCCGGGCGGCCCGGTGTCGCTGGCCAAGGCCTGGAAGGAGATGATCCATCGCTATCTGGCCAGTGGCATCGGCCTGCTGATCATGGCCATCGCCTACCTGGCGTGGCGTCGCCGCGAGCGTCATGTCCTGCCGTTGGCCTTGTTTGCGCTGGTCTGCCTGCAAGGTGCTTTCGGCGCGTGGACCGTGACCATGCGCCTGATGCCCGTCGTCGTGACCACCCACCTGCTGTTGGGCATGGGCCTGCTGGGCCTGGTGTGCTGGCTGGCCCTGCGCGAATGGCAAATCGGCAAGGTCGAGCTACGGCAGGCCTGGGCGCTGCGCCTGGGACTGGCATTGTTGTTCGTGCAGATCGCGCTGGGCGGTTGGGTGTCGACCAACTACGTGGCGCTGGCCTGCATCGACTTTCCGACCTGTCACGGCGCCTGGGTACCGGCCGAGATGGATTTCCGCAGCGGTTTCAGCCTGTGGCGCGAACTCGGGATGAGCACGACGGGCGAGGCATTGTCCGCCGCGGCGCTGGTCGCCATTCATTGGGCGCATCGCCTGGGCGCCCTGCTGATTGGTGGCTACCTGCTCTGGCTTGGCCTGTTCCTGACGCGCCAGCCGGGCTTGCGCGTCAATGGTTGGGCCCTGATTGCAGGCGTGATGCTGCAGATCGCACTGGGTATCGCCAACGTGTTGATGATGCTGCCCATTCCGCTGGCGGTCGGGCACAACGCCGGCGCCGCCTTGCTGGTGATGCTGATGGTATGGACCAACTACCGCGCGCGTCCGGCCGCGGTGCTTGCCGGGGAGACGGGCCATGCGCGCCTTGCCACTTGAAGTTGCCACCCTGCGTGAACGCTTGCAGGCCTACGTCGCCCTGACCAAGCTGCGCGTCAACTCACTGATCGTGTTCTGCGCGGTGATCGGCATGTTCCTCGGCGTGCCCGAGGGCCTGCCTCCCTTGCTGACGGTGCTGGCTGCCACTCTGGGCATCGCTCTGGTAGCCGCCGCGGCGGCGGCCATCAACTGCCTCATCGAGCAGCGCATCGACGCGCAGATGGCGCGCACGCGCGCGCGCCCCTTGCCGCGCGGGGTGCTGTCAGGGCAGGAGACCGTGCTGATCTCCGGCGTGCTGGGCGGGGCCGGTCTGTCCCTGCTGTTCCACGCGGTGAACCCCTTGACCATGTGGCTGACGCTGGCCACCTTCGTCGGCTACGCGGTGATCTACACCCTGTTGCTGAAGCCCTATACGCCACAGAACATCGTCATCGGCGGCGCCTCCGGCGCGATGCCGCCGGTGCTGGGCTGGGCCGCAGTCACCGGCGAGGTCAGTGCCGACGCCTGCCTGTTGTTCCTCATCATCTTCGCGTGGACGCCGCCGCATTTCTGGGCGCTGGCGCTGTACCGCACGGCCGACTACGCACGTGCCGGCCTGCCCATGTTGCCGGTCACCCACGGCGCCGAGTTCACCCGCCTGCAGGTGCTGCTCTATACGCTGATCCTGTGCGCCGTGACCCTGCTGCCTTTTGCCATCGGCATGAGCGGCTGGCTCTACCTCGTGGCGGCGCTGGTGCTCAACGCGATCTTCGTGGCCTATGCCCTGGGTCTGTTGCGGCGCTACAGCGACGAACTGGCGCGGCGTACCTTCCGCTACTCGATCCTGTACCTGTCGCTGCTGTTCGCGGCCCTGCTGGCGGATCACTATCTCAAGTAGCGTGGCGGGCGCGTAGAATCGCGCCAGCCCGTTCGCCAAACTCCGCCATGCTTTCTCGCCGCCTGTTCCTCGTCGCTGCCGCCTCGTCGCTGGTCGCCTGCGTGCGCGACGACAAGCCCCAGTTCAACAACGTCGATATCACCGGCGCCGACTACGGTGCGGCACTCAAGCTGCCCGATGCCGACGGCAAGCTGCGCACCATGAAGGACTTCGAGGGCAAGGTGGTGGCCGTGTTCTTCGGTTTCACCCATTGCCCTGACGTGTGTCCCACCAGCCTGGCCTTGTTGGCCGACGTGATCAAGCGCCTGGGCCCGGACGGCGAGCGTGTGCAGGCGGTGTTCGTATCGGTCGATCCCGAACGCGACAATCCGCAGCAACTGGGCGCGTATGTGAAGGCTTTCAATCCGACCTTCATCGGTCTTGCCGGCACGCCCGAGCAGACCGCAGAGGTGGCCAAGGCCTTCAAGGTGTTCTACCAGAAGGTGGGCGACGTGGCCTCCGGCAACTACAACATCGACCACACGGCCGGCACCTACCTGTTCGACCCCAAGGGTCGCACCCGCCTGTTCGTGCGCCACGGCGAAACGCCGGAACGGCTGATGGCGGATATCAAACTGCTGCTGGCGGGCCGCTAGCTCTGCCTGCTCCCGAGTCGAAGGCCGATCCGTTTTTGCTCTTGAGGCGCAGACCTTGCCACACAGACGAAACCTTTCGCCTAGGGTCTGTTCACAAATACCCCGCCGGTTGCGCTGAGGGTGAATGGCGCGCAGATCAAGGCGCTGAGTTTCCACCCCTGACGACGCAATGCCGCCAGCCTTGCCAGGAGTGGCAACGCCGAGATGCGGGCTGATCTTGGCAAACCTCACCCCCAGCCCTTCGGGTGGTTCGCTGCGGCCGTCCAGCTGCGTTGCGCTCGTCGCCAAGGGCACCACCCTTGGCTTCCTCGCGGCGCCTGGCTGGAACGACCGCAGCGAACCACCCAATCCGGTGCGGTAAATGTGAACAGACCCTAGCCTTCACGCTGGCTCAGAAAGTGGCCGCTCGCCTGTGTGCGGTCCCCGCGCTTGTTTGAACGTGGTGCGGCCATGGCAGCCTTCATGCAAGGCTTGAGTGGCGAGACGGCGCCTACATCCGCCATATTGGCGCGCGCTCGATCAGCATGTCGGCATACCAGATGGCACGCGTGCAGACGATCGCGTCGAGCGCGCGCAGCCAGCGTGGCGGCAGGCCGGAGAGGCCGCACAGCGCACCCATGACGCTGCCGAGGATGGCGCCGGTGGTATCGGCGTCGCCGCCGCGATTGACTACGTCGATCAGGGCGGACTCGAAGTCGTCGTTGATGTCCATCGCCTGTAGCAGCGTGCGCATGCTGTCGACGATGTAGCCGGTGGGATTGTGTGCGCGGCGGCCGCGGAAGCGGAATTCGGGTTGTGCGGCTACCAGGTGATGGGCTTCGCGCATGACGCCCTTGATGCCTTCCCCCTTCACGGCGGCCTGGATCATGGCGACGATGGCCAGCGTGGCGGCATCGGTGAGCGGGTTGTGGTGGGTCACGCGGGCCTGGTCCAGCGTGGCCTGGCGGATGCGTTCGGGCGCGGCACCCAGCAGGCGCAGGGCGACCGGGGCGCTGCGCATGGTGGCGCCGTTGCCGGCGTCGCTGGAGGGCGGCACGCAGGGCTCGCCACTGTGGCGGAAGCGCACGATGCCGCGCCGCACGGTGTTGCCGATGTCGATGGGCTTGGCGCGCATCCAGGCGTCGAAGGCGCGGGCGAAGTCCGTGGCGTCGGCCTGCTCGCGGGCGAGCAGGGCGTCGGCCAGCGCGAAGGCCATGGTGGTGTCGTCGGTGACCTGGCCTGGCTTGAGGCGCAACCAGCCGGCACCGCGGATGCGGTCATGCACGCCCCATTTGGCGCGGATCTCGGAGGGGGTCAGGAACTCGACCGTAGCGCCCAGCGCATCGCCCAAGGCCAGGCCCAGCAGGGCACCGCGGGCGCGGTTGCGCAGTGCTTCGTGCGGAGACGTGGCGATGGGCGAGGAGGGCGTGGCGAGCCCTCTGTCCGGCATGTGCCGTGCAGGGGCCTGCAGGCCTGCGTCTTCCACGACCGTTTCCATCTCCCGCTCCTCTCGCGGGGCCTGCGGGGCGCAAGCTGCGGCCCCCGGATGTCGGCTCGCGCCGGCGCTACACGCGATGCGGCCGCATCACGCGCGGCGCTGGTGCGAATCCGGGTGCCGCAGTCGTCCGGCCTTCAGCAGGCCATTCCAAACCGCACGCAGGGCGTCCGGGACGAACTCCATCGCGTGCTCACAATCAGGCTGGATGCCGGCGGCCTCCAGTTTGTGCCAGGGGTCGATGCCGACGCGCGCGCACAGCATCACCTCGCAGTCGGCCAGGGCGCGCAGGCTGCGCGCGAACTTGTCTTCGGCCGGAGCCTCGTCGCAGTCGGCGGGGCCGGTGCAGTAGGGCGCCGTGCTGCGCTGCTCGACGATCTGAATGCCATGGGCATCGACGTCGTAGATGTGGAAGGCTTCGACATGACCGAAGTGCTGGTCGATCATCGCACCGTCACGGCTGGCCACCGCCATGCGTACCCGGCGGCCCTGGGGCAGCGGGCGCGGCAATTGGATGGTGTGGACCTGGGCGGGTGCTTGGCTGCGGCGGCGTGCCAGGTCGGCGGAAATCGCCTCCCGCAGGGCGACGCGGCGCTGCAGGGCCGCGACCTCATCCACTTCGATCTCGGCGATGCGCTCCAGTGTGAAGTCGGCGCTGCGGTCCTCGCCAAGCATGCCGACGGCATCCGCCCGGCATTGCTGGCAGTGCGTCATCAAGCGCATCTCGCCGGCGCATTGCTCCTGCACCGCGCGCAGTTCCTGCTGAGTCGGCCCGCGCTGGCCGTTGAGGCCGAAATGCGTGCCGTGCGCAGGGTCGGAGATCAGCGGCATCACGTTGTGCAGGAAGGCGCCCTTGGCACGCACCACGCGCGACAGCTCGGCCAAGTGCTGATCGTTGATGCCAGGGATCAGCACCGAGTTCACCTTCACCAACACGCCGCGCGCGACCAGCATCTCCAGCCCGCGCTGCTGCTGCTCGATAAGGATGGCGACGCCTTCGCGGCCGCTCACGCGACGCTTGTTCCAGATGATCCTGGGGTAGATCTGCGCGCCGATGTCCGGGTCCAGGCAGTTGATCGTGATGGTCACGTGATCGATGCCCAGCGCGACGATCTCGTCGACGTACTGCGGCAGCATCAGCCCGTTGGTGGACAGGCACAGGCGCAGGTCTGGCGCGCGCTGCTTCAGCTCGCGAAAGGTGTCGAAGCTGCGCTGTGGATTGGCCAGGGCGTCGCCGGGTCCGGCGATGCCCACCACGCTGAGCTGCGGGATGGCGTCGGCCACGACCAGGGTCTTCTTGACCGCCTGCTCGACGGTGAGCACTTCCGAGACCACGCCAGGACGCGATTCGTTGGAGCAGTCGAACTTGCGGTTGCAGTAGTTGCACTGGATGTTGCAGGCCGGTGCCACCGCGATATGCATGCGGGCGAAGTGGCGGTGGGCCTCCTCGGAGTAGCAGGGGTGGTCCTCCACCCGCTGGCGGAGGCTGTCCGGCAGCGCCGCCGTCTGGCTGGCGTCAGCGCCGCAGCGGCTGGCGCTGCAGCCCGTGGATGACAATGGCGTTCCGGTGAGCGAGGCAGGCATGGGGGGCTCCGCGTGATTCAGGTATCTGCCGGTGAATCCGCAAAGCCTGTGCCGGCTGGCGTTGGCTCATTCAAAACAACGACTTGCGCAAAAGGCCCCGGAGAACTTGTCGGCTTGGCGACAGCGCGGCGTGTGAGGAAGGCCACAGGCGGGGGCGGAAGTCGGACGCGCCATGTCCGTCATTCCTGCGAAAGCAGGAATCCAGTGTCGTTCGTTGCGTGGCCTGATCGCACGAACAAGCAAAGCCGCTGGGTCCCTGCCTGCGCAGGGACGACGGGCTGGGGTTTGAGCTCGCTTGCGGCGCCGCGTGCCGCGCGCCTATTCGTCCCTGGCGCCCAGAACTCAGATCTGCCGCACCTCGATGGCCAGGGTCTGGATGCGATAAGCGATCTGGCGCGGTGTCATGTTGAGCAGGCGTGCAGCCTTGGCCTGGACCCAGCCGGCCTGTTCCAGCGCAGCGATGACGCGGGTGCGTTCGTCCAGCGTGGGGTCGTCGAGGTCGACGCGCGGGCCACCCATGGCGGCGGTTTCGCGGTGGCGGTCGATGCGGATCAGGTCGGCGTCGATGTGGCCGTTCTCCGACATCACGGCGGCGCGCTCCAGGCAGTTCTCCAGCTCGCGCACATTGCCGGGCCAACTGTATTGGGTGAGGCGGGTGATGGCAGCCTCGCTGAGGTCCAGCGGACGCCCCTGGTTGTGCGCGATGCGGGTGATCAGGTGGCGCGCGATCTCGGGTACGTCTTCCAGGCGCTCGCGCAGCGCGGGCAGGGTGATCGGCATCACGTTGAGGCGGAAGTAGAGGTCTTCGCGGAAGCGGCCTTCATCCACTGCGTCTTCAAGGTCGCGGTGGGTGGCGGCGATCACCCGCACGTCGATCTTGATGGTGCGGGCGCCGCCCACGCGCTCCAGCTCGCCTTCCTGCAGCACGCGCAGCAGCTTGGCCTGGAAGGCGGGTGAAATCTCGCCGATCTCGTCGAGGAAGATGGTGCCGCCGTCGGCCAGCTCGAAGCGGCCTTTGCGGGTCGATACCGCACCGGTGTAGGCCCCTTTCTCGGAACCGAAGAGTTCGGACTCCAGCAGGTTTTCGGGCAGCGAGGCACAGTTGAGGCGCACATAGGGGCCGCGCGCGCGCGGCGAGTTGTAGTGGATCGCGTTGGCGATCAGTTCCTTGCCGGTGCCGGTCTCGCCGCGGATCAGCACGGTGGTGTTCCAGCGGCAGACCATGCGTACCTGCTCGAAGATGCGGCGCATCGCGGACGAGTGGCCGACGATGTTGTCGAAGCCGTGCTGGGCGCGCACGGTGCGGCGCAGGGTGTCGCGCTCCTCGGCGATGTTGCGTTTCTCCTGCGCGACGTCGAGCGAGAGCTTGAGCGACTGGCCGATCAGGTTGGCGACCATCTCGACGAAGCGCGCGCGGCGCTCCAGCAGGCCGTCTTCCAGGCGGTTGGGCTGCACTGCGAGTACGCCCTGCAGGCTGCCGCCGACGTGAATGGGGGCGGCGATGAAGGGGAGGCGCCGCTCGTAGATGCCAAGCCGATTGAGGAAGCGCGGGTCACCCTGGATGGCGGGTAGCGCGACGGTCTTGCCTTCCTCCAGGATGAGCCCCATCACACCCTCGCCGGCGCGGTAGCGCACCGGTTCGCGGCTGGGGTCGAAGTCACCTTCGTCCACGCCTTGCACCGTGTTGACGACGAGGTCGCCGCTGTCCGGATCGAGCACGCTGATCATGCCGCGGGTGAGGCCCGCCGCTTCTTCCAGGGTGCGCAGCACTTCCTGTGGGGCCTGTTTGACGTCCAGCGTGCGCGACAGCGCCACGCTGACCTGATAGAGCGTCTCCAGTTGCATCCGGAGAAGGACGCTTTCCGCATCCGTTGCCATGGGCGAAACCTTCCGTACTGCGGTGTGGGGGGCGGGTTCAGGCTGCATGACCCGCGCGGTGGGTCTGTGCGTCCCACTCGGCGTGCCGGCGCAGGGGGAGAGTGACGATTGCAATGCAGCCTCCTTGTGGGGCGTCCACGAGTTCGATACCACCGCCATGATCGACGGCCACCTGTTGAGCCGCGGTGAGCCCGGTTCCCAGATGGTTGCCCTGGCCCTTCTTGGTGGTGAAGAAGGGCTCGAATGCCTTGAGGCGAAGATCAGGGGCAAGGCCCGGGCCGCTGTCCTCGACCTGGATCACCACGCAGTCGTCGCGGCTCGCCGTGCGGATGGCCAGTTCGCGGCGCGTCCAGCCCTTGCTGTTCATGGCGTCGATGGCATTGTCGACCAGCGCCTTGAGCATGGTGCGCAGGCGCGTGGGCATGCCGGGCAGGGCGGGCAGCACGGTTTGCGGCGCCCACTCGGCAGCCACCCCGGTATGCAGGAAGCGGCCGGCCGACAGGTCCAGCACATCGCGCACTGCTTCGTTCAGGTTCACCGCGGTGGCCGCTTCCGGCAGCGCGGGGGGAATCGCGGCGCGCAGCGTCTCCAGCGCGGTCTGCCCGGCCTGCAATGCTTCCATCATGGCGGTCTGGGCCGGGTCGCAGCCGCGCCGGCCCATCAGCGTGAGCACGGAGTTCAGCACGTTGAGCGGCCCCTCCATCTGGTACACGGCGGCAGCAAGGCCTTCACGCAGCTCCTGCCGGCGCGTCTCTTCGGACATCAGCGCCTGCAGGGCGGCGACGCGTGCGCGCTCCTGCTCCATGAGCTGGCGGCTCACGTCCTTGGCCACCAGCAGCAGGAAGGGGTCTCCGCCACCGCTGTAGAAGGCATCGGCCGTGGCGTGGTCGTTATGCACCCACACGGCGGAGCAGGCGAACCAGCGCGGCGCGCGCCAGTGTGGCCGGTCGAGGCGGATCTGGCGTTCGGTGAAGGCATGGGCGCCAGGGCGGAAGGGGCCGAAGCCGCTGCCCAGCTCCTTGCGGATCGCGTCCAGGATGATGCCCGCCGGCTCCTGCATGCCCAGGTCGGCCATCAGTGCCTTGTAGGCCTGGTTGTCCAGCACCACACGGTCTTCCATGTTGAGCAGCGCGAGCACCAGCGGCGCACTGTCGACCACCGATTCGATCAGCGCCTTCTGGTTGCGCACTGTGCATTCGAGCTGGTGCAGCTCGGTCACGTCGCGGTGCAGCCCGAGGAAGTGCGCGAGCTTGCCGGCCTCGTCGAGCACCGGGGTCACGGTCAGGTCGGCCAGGTAGGGCGTGCCGTCCTGGCGGCGGTTGACCAGGCGGCCGTGCCAGGCTTGCTTGCCGGTGATCTGTTTCCACATCGCTTGGTAGACCTCGGGCGGGGTCACGCGATTCGAGAGGATCGAGGGCTTCTCGCCCAGCGCGTCGGCGGCGGAGTAGCCGGTGGTGCGCGTGAAGGCCGGGTTCACATATCCGATGCGCGCCATCGCGTCGGTGATCATGATGCCGATGTCGGCTTGCTCGACGGCCGCCTGGAACAAGGCGGGCGGAATGCCCATGGCATTTTCCGGCATGGGGGCGGGCGCAGCTTGCGCGCCGGGCGCGGCTTCGTTGGCTGTGCGTGCACGGGAGTTCTTCCGGGTGCTGGGCATGGCTTCTTCCGACAGTGATTCAGTCCGTCATGACGCAGCAATCATGCCTGTGCGGCGATGCCGGCAAGGCCTTGGCGTGCGCGCTTGAGGTAGGTCAACGGGGCGGGTGCGCGGGGAGCATTTGCCACATCTCGATGCTTGCTTGTCGGGTCTGCGACAGCCCGCTCGCCCCGGTCGACGGCCCCTCGCACTCCCTGTCGAGCGCCCGGATCACCGAGCCAGTCAGTGTTTCCGCACCTGGGCGGGGCATGCATTGTCGTGATTGGCATGCTCCCTGCACCAAAGGCGACAGGAGGTTCGACGAGACATGGGTGAGTACCTGATCCTGCTGGTGGGCACCGCGCTGGTGAACAACGTGGTGATGATGAAGTTCCTGGGGCTGTGCCCCTTCATGGGTGTGTCGCGCAATATGGATAGCGCGCTGGGCATGGGCATGGCCACCACCTTCGTGATCACCGTGGCTTCCGGCGCTGCCTGGGCGCTCGATCACTACCTGCTGGCGCCACTGGGGCTCACCTCGCTGCGCATCCTCACCTTCATCCTGGTCATTGCGGCCACCGTGCAGTTCATCGAGGCGGTGATCAAAAAGACGATGCCGGCGCTGTACCGCGCCTTGGGCATCTACCTGCCGCTGATCACCACCAACTGCGCGGTGCTGGGGGTCGCCTTGCTCAACGTGCAGGAGGGCAATGGCCTGGTGCGCTCGCTCGTGTATGGCTTCGGCTCCGCACTGGGCTTCACCCTGGTCATGGTGATGTTCGCCGGTCTGCGCGAGCGCCTGGCCCTGGCGCGTGTGCCGGAGGCCTTCGACGGCGTGCCCGTGACCTTCGTGCTGGCCTCGCTGTTGGCGCTGGCCTTCATGGGCTTCTCCGGCCTCAACTTCTCTTGAGCGGAAAGGACAGTGAGCATGAGCGGCATTCTGAGTCTGAGCATCCTGGGACTGACCCTGGGCCTGCTGCTGGGTTATGCGGCACGTGTCTTCGCCGTGGAAGCCGACAGCATGGCGGTGGAGATCGCTGCGCTGATGCCCGGCACCAATTGCGGTCAATGCGGACTGGCAGGCTGCACTGCAGCCGCCGAGGCGATGGTCAATGGCGAGGTCGCGGTGACGGCCTGCCCCGGCGGTGGCGCGGCCCTGGCGCGTGCGATCGCCGAGAAGCTGGGCGTGACGCTGAGTCTGGATGGTGTAGAGAGCGGACCGCAGGTCGCGCATGTGCAGGAAGACATCTGCATCGGCTGCGGTAAATGCATGAAGGGCTGCACCACCGATGCCATCGTCGGCGCAGCCAAGCAGATCCATGGCGTGCTGCATGAGGCCTGCACCGGCTGCGCGGCCTGCGTGGATGACTGCCCGACCGGTGCCATCGCGCTGCAGCCCCTGCCACAGAGCCTGCGCGACTGGAACTGGGCACGTCCTGCCTTTGCCTGAACGGAGACCCGCCATGGGCATTTTCGACAAGATCATGGGTGTGCGCTGGGGCGTGCATCCGCACGACGACCACAAGCGACCGGCTGCCGATGTGCCGCTGCGCGTGATGCCGATTCCCGCACGTCTCGCGGTGCCCTTGCTGCAGCATGTCGGCGCGCCCGCCAAGCCGGTGGTGAGCGTCGGTGATCGTGTGCTGCGCGGCCAGCGCATCGGCGTCGCGCAAGGGAACGTCTCCGCGCCGGTGCACGCGCCCAGCTCGGGCGTGGTGACGGCCATTGGCCCGATCACCGCGCCGCATCCGTCGGGTCTGCCATTCGATGCCATCGGCATCGAATGTGACGGGCTGGACGAGGCGGTGGCGGCCGAGGTCCAGCCTGACCCCTTCGCGCTGGACGCGGACGAGGTGGCCCGTCGCATCGCCGCGGCCGGCGTGGTGGGCCTCGGGGGCGCCACCTTCCCGTCCGCGCCGAAGGCGCAGCTCGGGCGCAAGCATGCGGTGCAGACACTGATCATCAATGGCGGCGAGTGCGAGCCCTATCTGTCGAGTGACGACAGCGTGATGCGCGCACGCGCCGACGAGGTCATCGACGGAGTACGCATCCTGATGCATGCGACGGGGGCCCGCGAGGCCCTGGTGGGGATCGAGGACAACAAGCCCGAGGCCATCGCGGCGATGCGCGTGGCGGCCGAGCCGTATGCCGCGATCCAGATCCGCCCGGTACCGGCGCGCTACCCCATGGGTTCGGACCGCCAACTGGTGCAGGTGCTGACCGGCAAGGAAGTACCGGCCGGCGCGCGCACCGCCACCATCGGCGTGCTGGTCAACAACGTCAGCACCTGCGCGGCGATCCATCGCGCGCTGCGTCATGGCGAAGGCCTGTATCGCCGCATCGTGACCGTGAATGGCGGCGCAGTGGCCGCGCCAGGCAATGTGTTGGCGCCCATCGGTGTGATGGTGGAGGACCTGCTGGCCTTCGTCGGCCTCAAGGAGAGCCCCGCGCGCCTGGTGATGGGCGGACCGATGATGGGGCTGGCCTTGCCACATGCGCAGGTGCCGACGGTCAAGGCTTGCGGCGGCATCCTCGCGCTGACCGCGCAGGAGATCGCGCGCCCGGACCCCAGCCCCTGCATCCGCTGCGGAAGTTGCGTGTCGGCCTGCCCGATGGGACTGCTGCCGCTGGAAATCGCGGCGCGGGTGCGCAGTGGTGACTATGCGGCGGCCGAATCGCTGAAGCTGGACGACTGCCTCGCCTGCGGTTCCTGCGCCTACGTATGCCCTTCGCATCTGCCGCTGGTGCATGCGTTCTATCACGCCAAGGGTGAGGTCTGGTCGCGCGCGCAGCAGAAGAAGCGCATGGAATTCACCAAGGGCCTGGCGCAGGCGCGGCAGGCCCGGCTGGAGCGTGAGGCGCGCGAGCGCGCCGAGGCAGCGGCGCGGCGCAAGGCGGAGCGCGCCGCGCAGAAGGCCGCCAGTCCGGCATCGGCGGCGGAATGATCAGGAGAACGAGCGTGAAGGGGTACGCATGAACACGGGTGTCCATGGTCTGCCGGCAGTGGCCGCGTCGCCGCACGCCAGCCAACTGGGCAGCGTCGGCAAGGTGATGGGCAAGGTGATGCTGGCGCTGTTGCCGGCGACCTTGTGCGGCTTCTGGTACTTCGGTTGGCCGGCCTTCAATCTGTGGCTCATCACCGTGGCCGCGGCCCTGCTGGGCGAGGCCTTGTGCCTGCAGGTGCAGGGCAAGCCGATGCGCGCGGCCCTGCTCGATGGTTCGGCCATGCTGACCGGGTGGCTGCTGGCGATGTCGCTGCCACCCTGGGCGCCGTGGTGGATCGGTCTGGTGGGTGGTCTGTTCGCCACCGCCATCGGCAAGCAACTGTTCGGCGGGCTGGGCTGCAACCTGTTCAACCCGGCCATGGTGGCGCGGGTGGCGCTGCTGGTGTCCTTCCCGGTGGCGATGACCCAATGGGTCGCCCCGTTGGGCCAGGTGGGGCTGGCCGCGCCAGGTCTGGCCGAGGGCCTGCACATCAGCTTCGCCGGCAGCATGCCGGACGCCTACACCAGCGCCTCCCTGCTCGGCCAGGCGAAGACCGAGCTGGCGCGTGGCGTGGATCTGCTGCACACCTTCGCCGCTGGCCTGCCACTGTCGGTTACCGGCATGCGGCCGGGCAGTCTGGGCGAAACCGGCGTCCTGCTGATCGCCGCGGGGGGGGGGGCGATGCTGGCGATGGGCCTCATCTCCTGGCATATCCCGCTCGCCATGCTGGCGGGCATTGCGCTGCCGGCGGCCATCGCGCATGGCGTCAATCCGGCGCGCTACCTCGATGCGGGGGCACACCTGCTGTCTGGCGCGGCGGTGTTGGGGGCCTTCTTCATCGCGACCGATTACGTCACCTCGCCCTCCACGCGCATGGGCCAGCTCGTGTTCGGGGCCGGCTGCGGCCTCCTGACCTGGTTGATCCGGACTTATGGCGGCTATCCGGAGGGCGTGGCCTTCGCCGTACTGTTGATGAACGCGCTGACCCCAGCCATCGACCGTTTGTTGCAGCCGCGCATCTACGGCCGCGATCGCCGTGGCGAGCCGCTGGATCTGCGCCAGGAGAAGCCATGAGTACCACCTGGAGGCGGGAGGTGCTGCGCGAGCGCATCCCTTACCACGGCGGCCTGCTTGGCGCGGCCTGCATGCTGACCAGTGCGGCGCTGATCAGCGCTGCAGCGCTGACCGGGCCTGCCATCGAGCGCGCCGCGCAGGCGGACCTGCAGTCCTCGCTGCAACAAGTGCTACCACCGGGACTGGCCGACAACGATCTGCTGCAGGACACACTTGAGGTGGCCGAGCGGGGGCGCCGCGTCACGGTCTATCGTGGCCGCAAGGCTGGCGTGTTCAGCGCGGCGGTATTCCAGCACAGCGCACGCGGATATGCCGGCGACATCGTGGTGCTGATCGGCGTCGATGCGACGGGCACGGTGACCGGGGTGCGCGTGCTCAAGCATGCCGAGACGCCGGGCCTGGGCGACAAGATCGAGCCGGCCAAGGCTGACTGGATCCACGGTTTCGAGAAGAAGTCCCTGGACAGCCTGCCACTGGCGCGCTGGGGTGTGAAGAAGGATGGCGGCGAGTTCGACCAGTTCGCCGGCGCCACGATCACCCCGCGCGCGGTGGTCAAGGCGGTGAAGGAGGGCCTGCAGTTCTATGCCGCGCACCGCGCGGAGATCGCCGGGCCGGCACAAGCGACGGGAGCAGCGCAATGAGCGAGAACTCGACGAGCGGGGCTGCGCCTGGCCGCATCCTGCGTGACGGTTTGTGGGATCAGAACGTGGTGTTCGCGCAGTTGCTGGCGATGTGCCCGGCGATGGCGGTGACCACCTCCGGCACCAATGGCCTGGGCATGGGCCTGGCGACCACGGCGGTGCTGGTGCTGTCGAACATGCTGATCTCGTCCATCCGTAAATGGGTGGCCGATCAGGTGCGCATTCCCGTCTTCATCGTGGTCATTGCCACCCTGGTGACCCTGACCGACATGGCCTTGAATGCCTGGCTGCACGAGTTGTACAAGGTGCTGGGCCTGTTCATCGCGCTGATCGTGGTGAACTGCGCGATCCTCGGTCGCGCCGAGGCCTTCGCGTCGAAGAACGGGGTGCTGGCCTCCGCCGTGGATGGGCTGGCGATGGGGCTGGGTTTCACCTTCGCGCTGACGCTCATGGGGCTCACCCGCGAGCTGCTGGGCAGCGGCACGCTGTTCGCCCAGGCCAGTCTGCTGCTGGGCCCGCACTTTGCCTTTCTGGAGACGAAGGTGATGCCCGACTATGGCGGCGTGCTGATGATGATCCTGCCGCCCGGGGGCTTCCTGGTGCTGGGCATGTTGCTGGCTGGCAAGCGCATCCTGGAACGGCGTCTGAGCCGGGATGGCAAGGCTGCGGCACAGGCCATGCACTGCTCGGCTTGATCCCATCCTGTTCAGGAGATGATGATGAAAGTGGCTGTGGCCTATACCGAACCCGGCGTGCAAGCCTGGCTGCACGTCGAGGTGTCCGAGGAAGCCAGCGTGCGCGAGGTGATCGAGCGCTCGGGCATCCTGCAGAAGTATCCGCACATTGATCTCGCCACGCAGCGCGTGGGCATCTTCGGCAAGCCGGCCAAGCTGGATGCGGTGCCGCGCGAGGGAGATCGTATCGAGATCTATCGTCCCATTGTCTGCGATCCGCAGAGCGTGCCGCGCCGGCCCGGCTTCGAGCTGGAGCAGGACGAATAGGGGCGCCCGCGGGGGCGCCGACACGAGCGCATGGAACGGCCATGTCCGTGCCCGGTTCGGGAATCATCCCGCCCGGACATGGGCATGGCCGGCTCCTGTCTTGCTACCGGATGAAGCTTTCGTCATTCCCGCCGAGGGGCGGGTGCCCAGCCTTATGCCATCAAGGCCTGCAGCCAGTGGCGCTGCAAGCGCGCGCGGCGTGTCTCCATCATCTGCGTGCGGATGCGGTCGCGCAGTTCGGCCAGGCGCGGTTCGCTGGCCGGCAGGATGGCTTCGCATAGCAACAGGTGCAGCCCCATCGGAGACTCCACGACGGGCGAGATCTCACCTGCCTGCATGCGGAACAACTGCGCGTCCAGCGTCGGGAAGAGCTGGCCGGACGGAACCTCGCCGATCAGCCCGCCGGCGGTGGCGCTGGGGCATTCGGAGTGACGCGTGGCGAGCGTGGTGAAGCGCTGTGCCTCGCCGCCGCAATCAGCCCTCAGGCGTTCTACGCGGGCATATGCGGCCTGGCGCGTGTTCTCGGAGTAGGCCTCATTCACCGTGATCAGCAGGTGGCGCACCCGCCGCCGCTCAGGTTTGGCCAGGCGTGTCGCGTTCAGGTGGAAGAAGATTTCCACTTCCAGCGCCGACACGGGTGTCGCGGTGGCCGAGACGATCTCCAGTACCGCCTCGACATGCAGTTCGCGCGCGATCTCCTCGCGCAGCGCAGGGAGGTTGAGCCCCTGGGTGCCGAGCGCACGCACGAACTCCAGCTCGGTGGCGTAGCGCGCGCGGATGGTGTCGAGTGCGGCTTCCACGGCGGCGCGCGAGATGATCACGCGGGCGGCCTCGGGCGTCGTCAGCACGCGTGCCTCGATGCGCTGTTGCTCGGCCACGATGCGGTGCACGCGAGCGAGCTGGGTCGTGTCCAGTGCGGCGGGCAACAGCCCGAACTGTGCCTGGGCGTGCTTGAGCGTGAGATAGGGCGTGGGCTGCAGCATGCTGCTCGTGGCCGAGCTGGCGCGGGCGGCGTGCTCAGGCATGCTGCACCTCCTCCTTGGCCACCGGGGAGGGTTCCAGCGCGGCTTCGCGCACGATCAGAGGATGCCCCGGCAGGCCATCGAAATGCACGTGGTAGACGACGCCCCACTCGGTGTCGCGCAGGACCTTGAGAATCTCGCCGCTGCCGCCCGCCGGCACGCGGATCTCGCCATCGACGGCCAGGTCGCGGGTGCAGATGACGCGCTCGCGCGTCTCGAAACGCGTGGGAATCCAGGTGGCGGTGGCGGGGATCACCTCTTCCTCACGGCAACCCACGAGACGGCCGGTGTCGAGGAAGTGCAGCGAGTAGATGACCTGCTCGCCGAGAAAGCTGCCGATGTCGAGCACGGTACCTACGCTGCCGCGTCGTACCAGCAACTCGCCGCGTTCCGCGCCGGGAAAACTGCCGTCGTCGCGCAGGTTGCGGATCACCCGCAGCTCGTCGCCGATGTCGTAGAGGGGCTTCATGTGCTCCTCCGCCCGATGGCGCTGAGCGGCACCGTGGCGATGCCGCGCGCGCGCTTGAAGACGCGGAACACCCCCTCGGTCAGCGCGTCGGAATGTTCGAAGTCGGTGTAGGCCCGCAACAGCGCGGCACGCCAGCGAGCGTGCTCGGGCGTCTCGTCGCCGCGCAGGTAGTCGTGGAAACGCTGCAGGATGTGCAGGCGATTCGTGCGCACCACGGCTGGCGAGTAGGGGATGGCGAAGAAGTCGAGGAAGTCCTCGGCCGACTCCAGCTCTGCCAGTTGCTCGGCAAGCGAATCCGGGTTGTCGATCTTGAGCGTTGCGCTGTCCATGCGGGCCTCGTCGTACATCCGCCGGCGCCGGATGCGCAGGCTTCAGTACGATTCAGCAAGGACGGTGCCACTCCGGCGAGCCGGCCGGAAACCCCTGCCGCATGGGGTCTGGCAGCAAAGCGCGCGGGTAGGCATTGTCCTGCTTGCCGCAGGCGGGAGTGCGATTGTCGTAAACCTCCCAAGTTCGCTGCGTGTGCGGGCGCGGCTATCTCCGCATGTTGAATGCCTGGCCTAGTCCGTCATTCCTGCGACAGCAGGAATCCAGTGTTTCTCGTGGAGATCCCGGGTGGGGTGGTGCCGCTAAAGTCGCTGGGTTCCTGCTTTCGCAGGAACGACGAGACGTATCCCCTGGGCCAGAAATGAAAGGGGCCGCTTGCGCGGCCCTTCGTGACACAAGACAGCCCGGAATCAGAGACCGGCGTCTGCACGCAGCGCAGCCGCCTTGTCCGTGGCCTCCCACGTGAACTCCGGTTCGTCGCGGCCGAAGTGGCCGTAGGCGGCGGTCTTGGTGTAGATCGGACGCAGCAGGTTGAGCGACTGGATGATGCCCTTGGGACGCAGGTCGAAGTGCTTTTCGATCAGCGCCACGATCTTGTCGTCGCTGACCTTGCCCGTGCCGAAGGTGTTGACGTTCAGCGACACCGGGCGCGCCACGCCGATGGCATAGGCCACCTGCACCTCGATGCGCTCGGCTAGACCGGCGGCGACGATGTTCTTGGCCACGTAGCGGCCGGCGTAGGCGGCGGAGCGGTCGACCTTGGACGGGTCCTTGCCGGAGAAGGCGCCGCCACCGTGACGGCCCATGCCGCCGTAGGTGTCGACGATGATCTTGCGACCGGTCAGGCCGCAGTCGCCGTGCGGGCCGCCGACGACGAAGCGGCCGGTCGGGTTGATCAGGTACTTCACGTTGCCCGTCAGCAGTTCCTTGGGCAGCACCGGCTTGATGATCTCTTCGATCACGGCTTCGGAGAGTTGAGCGTGCGACACCTCGGGGCTGTGCTGCGTCGACACCACCACGGTGTCGATCGCCACCGGCTTGCCGTCGACGTACTTGACCGTCAGCTGGCTCTTGGCGTCCGGGCGCAGCCAGGGCAGGCGGCCGTCCTTACGCACTTCGGCCTGGCGCTGCATGATGCGGTGCGCGTAGTAGATCGGCAGCGGCATCAGGCTGGGCGTCTCGTTGCAGGCGTAGCCGAACATCAGGCCCTGGTCGCCGGCGCCCTGTTCCAGGTCCAGGCCTTCGCCTTCGTTCACGCCTTGCGCGATGTCCGGCGACTGGCGGTTGATGGCGGTCAGGATGGCGCAGCTCTTGTAGTCGAAGCCGATGTCCGAACTGTCGTAGCCGATGCGGCGCACGGTGTCCTGCGCGATCTCGCGGTAGTTGATGTGGCCGGTCGTTGTGATTTCGCCCGAGATCACTACCAGGCCGGTCGACACCAGCGTCTCGCAGGCCACGCGGCCGCGCGGATCGACGGCCAGGATGGCGTCGAGGATGGAGTCCGAGATCTGGTCGGCGACCTTGTCGGGGTGACCTTCCGAGACCGACTCGGAGGAGAAGAGATATTCATTGGCCATGATTGCGCTCCAAAAGAAAAACCCCGGATATCGTCGGCGCGGCCGACTCCGGGGTTTCGAGCGGTCGACGCTTTAGCAGTATTTTTGCGTTCCGTTTCCGGCGACGCCCGCCCTGCAAGTTGTCTTTAACTCGGCGGTCATGGACAAAATTATCCTTGCAGCTTGCCGCCATGGCAAGCCCATGCCGGATAATTCGTCCTTTCGTCTGTCTTGTCCGCCATGCTGACCCGCCTTGTTCTCGCTTTCATCTGGTTGCTGCACTGGTTGCCCTTGCCTGTTCAGGCCGCGTGCGGCTGGGTCTTGGGCCGGGTGTTGTACTTCCTGGTGGGCTCGCGCCGGCGCGTGGTGCTGACCAATCTGCGCCTGTGTTTCCCCGCCTTGTCGGAGGCGGAGCGTCGCCAGTTGGCGAAACGGGTGGTGGTGGCGGTGATCCGCTCCATGCTGGAGCGCGGCATCATCTGGTGGAGCTCGCCGGCGCGCATCCGCCGCCTGGTCGAGATGCGCGGACTGGAGAAGCTGCAGGCGCTGCGCGACGCGGGGCATGAAATCATCATCCTGCTGCCACACTTTGTCGGCCTGGACATGGCCGGCACGCGCCTGAACCTGGAGATCGACCTGGTCACCATGTATTCGGCACAGAACGACAAGCTGCTGGAGAAGATGCTGCTCCACGGCCGTACCCGCTTCGGCAAGCAGGTGCTGGTGTCGCGCCAGGAAGGCGTGCGCGCGGCGGTCAAGGCGATGCGTGGCGGGATTCCGATGGGCATCCTGCCGGACATGGATTTCGGCCCCAAGGAGTCCGTCTTCGTACCCTTCTTCGGCGTGCCGGCCGCCACCATCCCGGCCGTGCCGCGCATCGCACGGCTGGCCAAGGCGACGGTGATCCCGCTGGTGGTGCGGCAGAAGCCCTGGGGGCAGGGCTACCTGGCAGAGTTCCGCGAGCCCTGGGCCGATTACCCGACCGAGGATGTGGTGGCGGACACGGCGCGCATGAACGCCTTCATCGAGGCCGAGGTGGCCCTGCAGCCAGACCAGTACTACTGGGTGCACAAACGCTTCAAGACCCGCCCCGAGGGCGAGGCCAAGGTGTATTGAGATGAGCTTCCGCAACCCGTCCGAGGGCGACATTGCCGAGCTGCTGCGCAAGGTGCGTACGGTGGCCGTGGTGGGCCTGTCGCCCAACCCGGCGCGGCCCAGTCATCGTGTGGCGGCCGCCATGCAGCGCCAGTTCGGCTGGAGGATCGTGCCGGTGCGGCCCCTGGTGACCGAAGTGCTGGGAGAGCCGGCCTACGCCTCGCTGCGTGACATCCCGTTTCCAGTCGACCTGGTCGATGTGTTCCGCGCGGCTGACCAGATCACGCCCATCGTCGATGACTGCATCCTGATCGGTGCGCCACGCCTGTGGCTGCAGGACGGCGTGGTCAATCCGGCCGAGGCGTTGCGCGCGCAGGCTGCGGGCATCCAGGTGGTGATGGATCGCTGCGTGTGGCGTGACGCGGTGCAGTTGCTGGTCTGACCTGCGATAATCCACCGATGAAACTCCGCTTCACCAAAATGCAGGGCCTGGGCAATGACTTCGTCGTCATCGACGCGATCAACCAGGCCGTCGAACTGAGCCCGGGGCAGGCGCGCCACCTGGCTGACCGCCGCTTCGGCGTGGGCTGCGACCAGATCCTGATCGTCGAGCGGCCGCACCAGGCCGGCGTCGACTTCCGTTACCGCATCTTCAATGCCGACGGCAGCGAGGTCGAGCAGTGCGGCAATGGTGCGCGCTGCTTCGTGCGCTTCGTCGTCGACAAGCAACTGACCACCAAGGCCGAGATCCGCGTCGAGACCAAGTCCGGCGTGATCACGCCGCGCCTGGCCGAAGGTGGCCTGGTCACGGTCGATATGGGCGTGCCGGTGTTCGAGCCGGCGCGCGTGCCCTTTGTGTCCGATTCCGCCGCCGTGGTGCAGCCGCTGGAGCTGCCGGATGGCACGACGCTGGCGATCACCGCCGTCTCCATGGGCAACCCGCACGCGGTGCAGGTGGTGGCCGACGTCGATGCGGCACCGGTGACCGAGCAAGGGCCCTTGATCGAACATCATGTGCGCTTCCCGGCGCGCGTGAATGCCGGCTTCCTGCAGGTGCTGGACGAGCACGCCATCCGCCTGCGCGTGTTCGAGCGTGGCTCGGGCGAGACCCTGGCCTGCGGCACCGGCGCCTGCGCCGCCGTGGTGGCGGGTATCCAGCGCAATCTGCTGACTTCGCCGGTACGCGTAGCGACGCGCGGCGGCGAGCTCACCATCGCCTGGGCCGGCCCCGGCATGCCGGTGCAGATGACTGGTCCGGCCGTTTCCGTCTTCGACGGCGAGATCGAACTTCCTTCCATTTGACCCACGGCCCCGCCATGAACCCACAAGACGTCGTCCAATTCCTGCGCGACAACCCCAGTTTCTTCGACGAGAACGCCGAGCTGCTGGCTGACCTGTCGGTGCCGCATCCCACTGGCGGTCAGGCCATCTCGCTGACCGAGCGCCAGCTGCACGCGCTGCGCGACAAGCTGCAACAGGTGCAGGCCAAACTGGCCGAGTTGGTCGGCTTCGGCGAGGAGAACGATGCGATCTCGGAAAAGGTGCATCGGCTGGCGCTGGCCTTGCTGCGTGCGGAGGGCTTCGAGTCGGTGGCGCAGGCGATCTACACGCATGTCCAGGAAGACTTCGCCGTGCCGCATGTGGCGCTGCGCGTGTGGAACAGCATCCTCAAGCGCGATAGCGCAGAGTTCATCGAAGTGACCGAGGACATGCGCTTTTTCGCCGCCGACCTGAGCCGCCCCTATTGCGGCCTGGCCGCGCATCCCGAGGTGCTGGGCTGGTTCGGCGAAGCGGCGCCGCATCTTCGCTCCATCGTCATGATGCCGCTGCGCCGTGATGCTCAGGTCTTCGGCATGCTGGTGCTGGGCTCGGAAGACCCGCAGCGTTTCTTCCCCGACATGGGCACGCTGTACGTCGAGCGCATCGGCGACCTTGTGTCGGCCTCGCTGCTGCGCCAGATCGGCTGAGCGCCGGGCGGTCGCGCGATGACTGAACCTGCGCCGCAGCCCACCGAACTGCCGCCCGAACTGAGGGCCTATCTGGACGCGCTGGCCACCCAGCGCCGCCTGTCCCCGCACACCCTGCGCAATTACCGCGGCGACCTGGAGAAGCTCGTCGAGCTGGCCCAGGGGCGCCCCCTGATCAGCCTGCGCAGCGCCGACATCCGCCGTTTTGCCGCCCGCCTGCATGCCGGTGGGCTGGGCGCGCGTTCGCTGGCGCGCACCTTGTCCGCCTGGCGCGGCCTGTACCGCTGGTGGATGCGCAAGGGCCTGGCCGAGGACAACCCGGTGCAGGCAGTGCGCCCGCCGCGCGCGCCCAAGAACCTGCCCAAGGCGCTCTCGCCCGACCAGGCCGCGGCCTTGCTGGATGCCCAGCCGGATGATGTGCTGGAGCTGCGGGACCACGCGATGTTCGAGCTGTTCTATTCCTCCGGGCTGCGTCTGGCGGAACTGGAGGCGCTGGATGTCAGCGGAACGTACTCGGTCGAGCAGGGCGAAGTGACCGTGCTGGGCAAGCGCAACAAGATGCGCCGTGTGCCTGTCGGCGCCAAGGCGCTGGAGGCCCTGTCGGCCTGGCTCGCGCTGCGACCGATGCTGAGTGCGGCAGAAGAGCCGGCGCTCTTCGTGAGTCGCCTCGGCACGCGCCTGTCGGCCGGCATGATCCGCCGTCGGCTGGCGCGCTGGGCCGAAATGCGCGGCGTGCCGGTGCACGTGCATCCCCACATGCTGCGCCACAGCTTCGCCTCGCACATGCTGCAGTCCTCGGGCGATCTGCGTGCGGTGCAGGAGCTGCTGGGGCACGCCAGCATCAGCAGCACCCAGGTCTATACCCATCTCGATTTCCAGCACCTGGCCAAGGTGTATGACGCGGCGCATCCGCGCGCAAAGAAAAAGGAGTGAGGCGCGAGGCTACGCTGCGCTAGGTGCCGTGGTTGAGGCGCAGCCAGGTCAACTGCAGCATCCGTGCATCCGCACTGGCGCGGTGGCGTGTGCTTCGCTGTTCGCGCTGGATGGTGGCGCGTGTTTCGTTCCACTGGTTGGCGTGTTGTTCGTCCATCAGGCTGGCGAGGTGTTCCAGGCGGAAGCTGGGATAGCTCTCCGTGACGGCATACAGCACATTGAGCCAACTGTAGTCGTGGTACCAGGCATCCGAATACACCACCTGTCCGCGCAGGCGCTGGTTGAGCAACAGCACCACCTCCTCGGGAGGGCGGCCGTGCTCGTACAAGGCTTCGCGGGAGATCCCATGAACCCGCTCCGCGGACTCGTCCCACTGCGTCCACTCGGGTGCGGGCTGGATCAGCGTGCAGAAACTGCTGCCGTCGGCCAGCGCGCAGCCGACCTCGATCGGGTAGCTGCCACGGCCGAAGCCCGAGGCTTCGATGTCGATGATGATGGGGACCTTGCCTGCGCTCATGTCGGGGCCTTGTGGGGGCAAGAACGGCGTGTCGGGCGGATTCTGCAGGCTTCTGCCGTTTTCCCCTATACGTATTCCAGCGCAGGCGGCGTGCTGTGCCGCGGTGGCGGCGAACAGCTCCGCGCATCCGGAGTAACATTCGCCCCTTTGCAGAATCCGGTGCCACCCCATGGCTGAACTCATCCTCAATCCTGGCAAGGAACGCTCGGCCATGCGCCGGCATCCGTGGATCTTCGCCGGTTCGGTCGCACGCCTGGACGGGCGCGCCCGCCCCGGCGACACGGTCGAGGTGGTGGCGGCGGACGGCCGCCGCCTGGGCCGTGCGGCCTACAGCCCGGCTTCGCAGATCCGCGCGCGCATGTGGTGCTTCGAGCCGGACACGAGTATCGACCATGCCTTCTTCAAGCGCACGGTGGCGGCTTCGGTGGCGCGTCGGCAGGCGCATCCGCAACTGCGCGCGCAGGACGGCGTGCGGCTGATCCATGGCGAGTCCGACGGCCTGCCGGGCGTCATCGCGGACCGTTTCGGTCCGGTCGTGGTGCTGCAACTGACCAGCGCGGGCGCCGAGAAATGGCGCGAGGCGATCATCGCCGGGCTGGTGCAGGCCACCGGCTGTGTCGCCGTCTACGAGCGCTCCGATTCCGAGGTGCGCAAGCTGGAAGGGCTGGAGCCGCGCAGCGGGCTGGCCTGGGGCGAGATGCCGGCGGGCACGCTCAGCATCGTCGAGAACGGGGTGCGCATGGAGGTCGACGTGGTCGGCGGCCACAAGACCGGCTTCTACCTCGACCAGCGCGACAACCGCCTGCTGACCGGCCAGCTTGCGGCCGGCCGCAGCGTGCTCAACTGCTTCTGCTACACCGGCGGCTTCAGCCTGCAGGCACTGGCCGGCGGCGCCAGCTCCGTGCTGTCGATCGACTCTTCCGGTCCGGCGCTGGAGGGGGGCAAGCGCAATCTCGCACTCAACCCGCAGCTCGATGCAGCACGCGCCGAGTGGTGGGAGGCCGATGTGTTCGAGGCCTTGCGCAGCCTGCGCAGCGAGGGCCGCCGCTTCGACCTGATCGTCCTCGACCCGCCCAAGTTCGCGCCCTCCGCCGCGCATGCGCAACGCGCCGCACGTGCGTACAAGGACATCAACCTGCTCGGCTTCCGCCTGCTCAACCCGGGCGGCATCCTGATGACGTATTCCTGTTCCGGCGGCATCGGCCAGGAGCTGTTCCAGAGCATCGTCGCCGGCGCCGCCTCGGATGCCGGCGTTGACGCGCGCATCATCCATCGCCTGTCGGCGGCGGCGGACCACCCCATCGGCCTTGCGGTGCCGGAAGGGGAATACCTCAAGGGCTTGGCCTGTCAGGTCGGGTGATGTGCCGCAGGCAAGGCGTCGAGCGCCTGGCGGACTTCATCGACGCGGATATCGCTGACTTCCAGGCCGGTGGCCTGAAGCAATTGGTAGGGCACGCCCCAGGGATGCCAGCGCGTCGTATCCGACTTGCCGAACAGGCACACGATGGGCTTGCCCAGCGCGGCCGCCAGGTGCATGTGTCCGCCGTCGGAGCAGACCAGGCGATCCACCCGTGACAGGCCGGCGATCAGCTCGCCCAGCGCGTGCGTGGCGAGCGGGAACACCGGCAGGCCCTGGCAGGCCTCGATGATCTCGCGCGCCTTGGCGTCATCGCCAGGGTGCAGCGGGTTGTCTGCCGCACCGGGGGCCCAGAACAATGCAAAGCGTAGCGCTGGTTGGGCCGCATGCAATTGATGGATCAGCGCGATGAAGCGTTCGGCTGGCCAGCGCTGCGAAGGCTTGCGTGCGCTGATGTGCAGGCCCAGCACGGGGCCGTCGCCCGGCAAGGCCTGGCGCATGTGGCTGAGCAGTTCGGCACGGGGGTATAGGCGAGCGGCGGGCAGGGTGGGCGTGGCCGCCCCCAATGCCTTGAGCAGGCTGCCGGCACGCTGCGCCTCGTGGCCCTGCGTGGCAGCGGCGCCCATCTCGTCAGCACAGATGATGCGCTTGGCACCGATCAGGCGGGCCATGCGGCGTGCGCTGTGCTGGCTGCCGCTGGCCGGCAGCAGCACCGTGTCGATGCCCAGGCGGCGCAGCGTCCACAACTGGCGCAGGCGGTCGAGCATGGCGCCCAGCGCACTCTCGCCGGGGCCCAGGTGCTTGGCCTTGCGGTAGTGGAACACGGCATCCAGGTCCGGGTTGGCGTGCAGCACCTCGGCGTTGTAGGCGGTCACCAGGGCGCCCAGCCAGGCCTGCGGAAACTGCGCACGCAGGGCCTGGATCAGCGGCAGGGTGCACACCAGGTCGCCGATGTTGTCGCGGCGGATGACCAGGATGCGTGGCGACTTCATGCCTGTGCGTCTTGTCCCAGCAACAGGCCCAGGTACACCGTGGCCAGCATGCCGTGCTCATGGTGCAGCATGGTGTTGAAGAAGCCGCCGACGAAGACCACCATGAAACCGGCCACCCCGGCTGACCACGCCAGCCAGTGTGTGTAGGGGCCGTCCGCACGGGGGTGCCGGCGCACCAGCGCGTGGGCCCAGGCGAAGCCCAGTGCGGCCAGCGCGAGGATGCCCAGCAGCCCGCGCTCGGCCAGGGTGTTGAAGTACAAGGTGTGGGCGTGGCTGGAGAACAGGTAGTACCCCGGCTCGAAGGTCTCGCCGCGCGCCTCTACCCAGCCCTGTACGTCTTGCGGCGACACCGCCGAGAAATTGCCGGCGCCAACCCCGGTCAGCGGGTAGCGGCGGAAGATCTCGATCGCGGTGTGCGCGCCCTCCACGCGGTAGGACGAGAGCTTGCCGGTCTGCACGTTCTCCACCGTCTTGGCGATCATGGTCGGGTGCAGGCTGAGCACCGCGGCGGCGGCGACGACGCCCAGCGCCGCCAGCGGCCACAGGCGCAGCAGGCGGGCGCGGCCGATGCAGGTCAGCAGCACGCCGCTGCCGATGAGGACCGGCACGATGGCGCCGCGGCTGGCAAACAGCACCAGGAAGCCGATGCTGGCCAGCACCATGGCGGCGAGCAGCCACTTGAGCCAGGCCGGCCCGGCCGGCGGGCGCAGCATGGCGGCAATGACCAGCAGCACTACTCCGGCGAAGTACATGGCCGAATGGTTGACGTGGCCGACCGAGTTGAGCTGCAGCCAGCCCTTGTTCTGCGGCATGACGATCAGCCCATGCACTGCACCGGCCAGGGCCGCCAGCACCAGGCAGGCGAGCAGCCAGTGGAGCTGGCGTGCATTCAGGCGGCTGGCGCCGATGATCAGGGCCAGAACCAGATAGCCGAACACGTCGTGCAACTCACGCCACTTCGCAGGGAAGGGCGTGAAGATGCAGCTCGCCAGTGCGGCCACGAATAGTGCACCGAGTACCAGCAGCCAGCGCCGCGGCAACTGGCCGAAATTGCGCAGGCTGAGGCTGCGCCCGAACCAGGTGGCGATGAACAGGAAGCCGAAGATGTTCTTGGGCGCCTCGAACAGCGGCAGCGAGACGGCGAACAGACACAACAGGGCCAGCTCGATCTGGTTGAGCAGGCGTGGGGAGGAGGCAGTCATGCGCAGACCCCGGAAAAAAGGTCGCCAATGATAGCGCAGGGGCCGAATCTGCTTCCTGACAAGGGGGCGAACGTGATCTGGCCGAGGGCCGGCGGTGGGCGCGCTCTGCGATAATCCGCCGCTCTCCAGCCTGCATCCGGTACGGCCATGCGAATCCTGATCCTCAAGCGCGACAAACTCGGCGACATGCTGCTGACCACCCCCATGCTCAGCATCCTGCGCCAGGCCTTGCCGCAGGCGCGTATCGAGGTGCTGGCCAACACCTATAACGCGTGGATTCTGGATGGGAACCCGGACGTGGATGCGGTGCTGAGCTACCAGCGCGTCAAGGAAGGCGGGTGCATCCACTGGGCGGCGGTCTGGGCGCAGTTGCACCAGACCCTGGCGCTGCGTCGCAATCGTTACGACTGGATCATCGTGGCCAATGGCGAGGCCTCGCATCGCGCGGCCAAGCGTGGCGTGCTGCTGGGCGGCAAGCGCCTGGTGTCCTACGTGGATGCGCGCTGCCCCACGCGCCTGGTCAGCGACGCGCTGAGCGTGCCACCGGATTGTCACGAGTCCCGCCGCATGGCCCACCTGCTGACGCCACTGGGCATTCCCCTGCCGGCGGAACTGCCCCCGCTGCGCTTCCAGTTGCCGCAAGAGGCTGCGAGCTTTGCCGCACAATGGCTGGCCGAGCAGGGCCTGCAGCCTGGCGGCTACATCACACTGGGCCTGGGCGCGCGGCGTGCCAAGAAACAGCCCACGACCGAGCAGATCATCCGCTGGACGCGCCACTTCCATGAGCAATGGGGACTCAAGACCGTGTTCATGTGGACGCCAGGCAAGAGCGACAACCCGCAGTATCCCGGCGACGACGATACGGCCCAGCCCGTGCTGGACGCCAAGCTGCCCTGGCTGCTGCCCTTCCGTGGCCCGCTGAAACCCGCGCTGGGCCTGATCTTCAACGGCCGCACCAGTCTCTTCCCGGACAGCGGCCTGATGCACTTTGCGGCGGCCAGTCCGGGGAGCGTGCTGGGTTTCTTCGCCGAGACGGATGTGTCGCCGCCGCCTTCGCAATGGGCGCCGGTCGGCCCACGTGCGCTGTGGCTGGACGCGCCCAAGGCCGTGGCCGAGCTGAGCGATGCCCAGGTGCTGGGCTGCGTGGAGAGATTGCTTGCCTGAGCGTCAGCGCGTGCGCAGGTGACGGGCCGGCACCCCAGCCCACACCTCGCCGGCCGGCACGTCGTGGGTGACCACCGCACCCGCGCCGATGACCGCCCCATCGCCGATGCTCACCCCGGCCAGCACCACCGCGTTGGCACCGATCCAGACGTCGCGGCCGATGCGGATGGGCTTGTCGATGTTGGGCTGCTTGCGGATCGGCGTGCCGGCGGCGATGCCGTGCTGGTAGGAGATGATGCGCACGCCAGGGCCGATCAGGCTGTCGTCACCGATGTGAACCCCGCCCCCACCGTTGATGATGGCGTGGTTGTTGATTTCCACCTGGCGGCCCAGGCGGATCTCGCCCCGCCCCGCTTGCAGCATGGCATAGCGGTTGAGGGTGCAACGCTCATCCATGCTGATCTGCCCGTGACCGGCGTCGATGCTGGCAAAGGCATCCACCTTGCAGCGCGCACCCAGGCGCACGTTTGCCGGTCGTTTGACCCACGCCCGCAGCGACACCTCTGCGCGATGGCGCAGGCGTTCGATGAGGGCGAACCAGAGGGTGGCGAGCATCGTGTCAGGACGCCTTGGCCGCCCCGTACAGGCAGGGGTTCAGCGTCGCGTCGTTGTACATCTTGAACTGGCGATAGACCTTGTAGTGCGCACGCCCGGCGGCGCAGTCGGCGAGCAGTTGCTCCAGGCAGCCGGCGAGGTCGCCGCGCTGTTCGCGCAGGCGGGCGAGCTTGGCGGTGCAGGTCGTGATGTGCTCCGCCGCGACCTCGTTGCGCTGGGTCTGCAGACCCATGTGGAAGATTTTCAGCGACAGGATGGACAGGCGGTCGATCATGCTGCCGGCGGTCTCCGAGTTCAGGCGGCTGCCTGGCGTAGCGCACGGCAGGGCGGACAGGATCACCTCGTCCATGCGCTCGATGGCGTCGTTGCGTTTCTGGTTGAAGCCGTCGATGGCGCGCTTGTTGGCGGCGATCTCCTCGGCGGCCACGTCCTTGCGGCGCGCCAGGTCTTCCTCGTCCCACAGCAGGTTGTTGTAGCGGTGGTTCAGTTCGAGGAACTGCCACAGCCCCTCGGCGAAACGCGCCGGGCCCTGCTTGGCCCAGTTGCGGTCGGCCACGCACTGGTCGTGGAAGGCGAGGATGTCGGCGGCTTGGATCAGGCTCACGTTGAGGCTCCGGTCACAGGGTGTGGAAGGCTTGAATCATGCGCCGCCTCGCGCAACAGGGCGAGGCAGGCTTCTTGTACTGAATCCAGCGTCAGCGCCGCCATGCAGCGCGCCTCGGCGCACTGCTGCGGCGCCGTGCCGAAGCCGCGTCCGCAGCGGCGCACCCAGGCGACTTCGCGGCGGAACAGGATGCGTTGGTCGCGGCAGGCGATCTCTGCCGACAGCGCATGGTTGGGCGAGGCGGCGAAGAAGGGGCTGCTACCGCACAGCAGCGCCGAGCCGGGACCGTAGAGGGTCACGCTGGGGGTGGCAGTCACGCGGCTCAGATGGGCGATGCCGGTGTCCGGGCTGACCAGCAGGCGCGCGCCACGCAGCAGCGCGGCCATCTGCAGCAGGTCGAGCTGGCCGGCGTAGCTCGTGTAACGACCGGCCGGATCGACCTCGGCGACCAGCGCGGTCTCCTTGGCGCCAGCGCTCCACACGGGCGTGATGCCTTGCGCCTGCAGCCAGTCGGCCAGCGCGGTCCAGCGCGCCGGCGGCCACAGCTTGAGGCGGCTGCTCGCGCCCAGGTGCAGCACCGCGTAGGGCGTGGCCGGGCGGGCGAACGGCGCGCCTTCCTCCATCGGCCACTGGGCGGGCGAATAGGGCGGCGGTGGCGGGCCGTCGACGAGGCCGGCAAAGGTCTCGGGCAGCGCGGTCGGCGTGGCGGGCCAGGGGCGCCGCTCGTCCGCGCCCCAGTTCTTGTGCGCTGGGCGGTCGCCGGCGTAGGCCACGATGTGGCGCGCGCCGAGCGCACGCGCCAGCCAGCACAGCCGGTTCTCCGCCGGCACCACGGCCAGGTCGAAGCCGTCGCTGCTGCGGGCCAGCGCATGCAGGGTGCGCAGGCTGGCCGCATCGCGCGGGTCAAAGGCGACCGCCTGCACCCCCCAGGGCTGGCGCGCATACAGCGGCAGGATGGGGCGCGGGCAGCACATCAGGATCTCGGCCTGCGGGTGCTGCTGACGCAGCTTGGCCAGCAGGGCGGCCAGCATCAGGGTGTCGCCCAGCAACAGGTGATGCACGATGAGGATGCGACGCGGCGAGGCGACCGGGCCGCGACGGCCCAGATCGCGCAGGGTCTGGCGGGCCAGCAGGCCGAGCAGGAGCAGGCGGCTGAGGCTCCGGCTCACCGCCCCGCCTCGTCGGCGACGAACATGAAGACCTTTTCCATGCGCTTGATCATGCGTTCCAGGCCGCACTGATCCACCGCGAAGCCACGCGCACGCGCGCCGAGCACCTGGGCGAACTCGCGGTCGTTGACGAGGCGGCGCAACGCCTCGGCCAGCGCGACCGGGTCCTTGGGCGGGACGATCAGGCCGGTTTCGCCGTCGCGGATCACGTCGGTCATGCTGCCCACGTCGGTGGTCACGACCGGCAGGCCAACCGCCATCGCCTGCATCACCGCCTGCGACACGCCTTCGTTGGCGTAGGAGGGCAGGGCGAAGACATCCATCGCCTGCAGCCAGGGCACCACGTCCTGCTGGTTGCCGGGGAAGTCCACCTGGTCCTGCAGCCCGAGTTCGACGGTGTGTGCCAGCAGGGCTTCGCGCTGCGGACCGTCGCCCACGATGGCCAGGCGCACGCGCGGCGTGGATAGCGTACGCAGCGCGTCGAGCAGGAAGCGGTGGCCCTTCCAGGAGCGCAGCGTGGCGACGATGCCGATCCAGATCGCATCCTGCTCCAGCCCCAGTTGGGCGCGCGCGGCAGTGCGGTTGCGTGGCACGAAGCGTTCGGTGTCGATGCCGGTCGGGATGGAGGCGCTGCGGTCCTTGGCCAGGCCCAGGTTGTCGATCAGCTCCTGGCGCAGCTTCTCACCGGTGGTGACGACATAACTGGCGGCGCGGCCGTACAGCCAGCGGTTGGCGAAGCTGGGCGCCACGGCGGCCGAGATGTGGCGCGTGCGCACGATGGGCAGGCGCTGGCGCAGGCTCAGCGTGGCCAGCGCGGCGAGCCAACTGTCGGTGGAGCTGTGGGTGTTGATGACGTCGATGTCGCTGGCGTGTTCGCTCAACCAGGTGCGCAAGGCCAGCAGCGCGCCCAGGCGCTTCTTGCGGATCGGCAGGGCGACGGCCTGCAGGCCCCAGTCGCCGGCGCGCTTGTAGATGTTCGATTCACGCGGGCATAGCAGGGTCACGCGGTGGCCGCGCGCGAGCATGCCGCGCGATTCTTCGAGGATGCGGATTTCCTGGCCGCCCCAGCCGCAGGACGATTCGGTGTGGACGATATGGAGCGGGCGCTTGGCGGTCATGGGCGGACGGGTTGGCTCGGGCGGCGGCGATTATAGCCCTTGGCCCGTGGGGGCTTGCCCGGCGCCGCTCAACAGCCGGCGATACAGTACGACCGCCGCCTGCGCCATGTGCTCGGCCGACAGTCCGGCCACCGCGTCGCGGGCTTCCTGGCGTAGCACGGCGGCGCGTGCCGGGTCGCGCAGTTGCTGCAAGAGGCTGGCGGTCTCGCGTGCGATGGCCGCCACGTCCAGTGCCTCCACCACGGCGCCGCAGTCGCGCCCGGCGATCAGCTCCGAGGCTCCGCTGCCGGTGGAGCTGAGCAGGGGCAGGCCGCAGGCGAGGGCTTCCATGGCGGCATTGGGCATCGGGTCGTACAGGGTGGGCAGGGCGAACAGATCGGCCGCGCCGAGGTAGGGCGCCACGTCCTGCTGCGGGCCGAGGAAGCGCACCCGCCCAGCCAGTCCGAGGCGGGCGGCGCGACGCTGCAGCGCCTTGGCGGCGCGGTCCTTGCCGATGATCCACAGCTCGGCATCGGCCAGTTCCTTGGCCAGTTCGGGGCGGGCGAAGGCGGCGAACAGTTGCGGCACCCCCTTGCGGGCGAAGCCGGAGCCGACGTAGGCCACGACCGGAGCGTCCTGCGGTGTGCCCAGTTCGGCGCGCACGCGGCTGCGGTGCGAGTCGCGCAGGCCGGGGTGAAAGCGCGCCAGGTCCACACCGTTGTGCAGCACGTGCAGGCGCGCTTCCAGCGCCGGCCAGCGGCGGGCGATGTCCCGCCGCACCATGTCGGAATTGCAGATCACCGCCCGCAGGCGCGGGTGGCGGAACATCGCGTCCTCTGCCGCGCAGGTGTAGCGATGCCAGGGCGAGCAGGCCTGCGCCAGGCGCGCCCACGGCGACAGGCTGCGCGCGCGCAGCGCCAGCCAGGTGGCATGCACGCCGTCACCCGCGCGGAAGATGTCGCAACCCGGAATGCGCTCGTGGCTCTGTACCAGGTCGAATTGCTCGCGGGCGATGAGGCGGCGCACCGCGCGCGCGAAGCCTGCGTCGCGCCACACCCGGCCGAGATGGAAGGGCTTGCAGATGAGCCGGCGCACGCCCGGCGCGGCGCTGGCCTGGGCCCATTCGCGCGCGATCAGCGTGAGTTCGATGCCGGTCTCGCCCAGCGCGGCGAGTGCCCGCTCGACGAAGCGCTCGGCGCCGCCGAAGGGGTTGTAGCGGGCGCGCACGATGGCCAGGCGGATCGGCCGGGTGGCGGCCGGCTGCGCGCTCACCGGCGCGGGTCCTCGCCCAGCAGCTCGTCGATGGCGGCCAGCACGCGCTGCTCCGGGATGCTCACCAGACAGTCCGACAGCTTGCCGCCGCCGCAGCCATCCATGCCGCAGGGGCGGCAGGGGTGCTCGCTGGTGATCACGCGCTGCGGCACCATCCAGGGGTGCCATTCGCGGTCGCCGGAGGGGCCGAACAAGGCCACGCAAGGTGTGCCGACGGCCGCGGCGATGTGCATCGGCGCCGAATCCACGCCGACGAAGAGCTGCGCGCGCGCGCTCAATGCCGCCATCTCCTTCAGTGAGAGCTGGCCGGCGAGGTCGACCAGTTGCGGGCTGCCCGCCACACCGCTGCGCCGCAGGATGGCGGCGATCATGTTGTGTTCGCGCTCGTCCGGTGCCGCGCTCAGCACCACCGTCTCGCCACGCGCGACCAGGGCGGCCAGCAGGGCGGCATTGCGCTCCACCGGCCAGCATTTGAAGAACCAGCGCGAGGCGGGGTGAAAGTGGATGAAGGGGCGCTCGTCGAGGCCGGCGGAACGTAGCTTGGCCTGCAGCGAGGCCGCGGCCTCGGTGCCGGCCACCAGCACCAGGCGACGATCTGCCTCGGCGGGCTGGATGCCCAGGCGGCGCAGCGCATCCAGGTGCATTTCCACCGTATGACGACGGCCACCGCCGACCGTCTTGAACAGATGGGTGAAGCTCTTCTTCCACCAGCCCGGGTTGCCCTTGCGCTGCGGTGCCACCGCCCAGCGCGGCTTGAGCAAGCGGCTCAGCCAGGCACCACGCGGATGATCGGTCAGGTGCACGATCAGGTCATAGCCGCGCGCCTTGAGCGCCCGGTACAGCGCGCGCTCGGCACGCCATTGCGCGAGCAGGCCTTGCTTCTTGGCATTGCGATCCAGGGTGTGCAACTGCGCCAGCGCCGGGTGCCCGCTGAGCATGGCGGCGGTGTCGGCAAACACCAGGGCGTCGATCTCGCACTGTGGCGCGGCGGCCTTCAGCGCGGCCGGCACCGGTGAGGCCAGCAGCACGTCACCGTGGTGGCGCAGCTTGATGATCAGCGCGCGCTGGAGCTGGGCCGGGTCGATGGCATCGGCAAGATAACCGGGCGTGGCGAAGGGCATGGTGTGTGGTGCGGGAAAGACTGCGCGGATTATGCGTGAATCCGCCTGCGGCCGCAGGCCGGCGGGGGCTCAGGCGCGCTGCCAGCGGCTTTGCGCGTCGCCGTCCAGGCGCACGCAGGTGCCCAGCGGCATGTCCTGCGCCAGCCAGGCTTCGCGTGGCAGGCCCAGCAGATGGCCGGTGATCGCGCGCAGCGGGCCGCCGTGCGACACGATGATCAACTCGTCATGGCGTGCCAGCAGCGCATCCAGGCAGGCGATCACGCGTGCCGCCATTTGGGCCCCGCTCTCGCCACCCGGGGGACAGAAGCCCCAGGGGTCGGCGGCCCAGGCATCCAGTGCCGCGCGCGGCAGCGTGGCATAGGGCTGCAATTCCCAGTCGCCGAAGTCCAGCTCCATCAGGCGTGCATCCAGCGCTGCTTCGCCCAGCAGGCTGGCCAGTTGCGCGCAGCGTTGCAAGGGGCTGCTGAAGATCGGCAGGCCAGCCGGCAACTGCGCCCGCAAGGCTGCGGCATGCGCAGTCGGCGGCGTCTGCAGCGGCAGATCGCTCCGCCCGTAGCAGATGCCCGGCGCGATGGCGGCCGGCGTATGGCGCAGCAGGTGCAGCCGGCGCGTCACCATGTCGCACACAGCGCGCAGTAGGCGGCCAGTTCGCTCAGTTGCTGCGCGGCGCCCAGGCAGTCGCCGGTGTAGCCGGCCAGGCGGCGGCGCAGCAGGCGCGCCCACCACAGTGTGACGAGCGCGGCCAGCAGCAGGGCGAGGCCCGCATGTACGGCGCCGACCAGGCCGGCGGCGAGCAGCAGGCCCAGCGGCAGCAGCCCGCCCAGCAGGCCGATCAAGACCTCGGTGGGGCCGATGCCCTGCGCCACCGGCTTGGCCCGGCTGCTGTCGTCCTCCCGCACGTAGGGCAGGCGCCACATGATCAGCAGCGCCATCAGGCGCGACAGCGGATGCACGGCCAGCAGCGCCCACACAGCCTGCAGGCCCAGCGCCTGCAGGGCGGCGAACTTGGCGAGCAGGGCGAGCACCAGGGTGGCGGCGCCGTAAGTGCCGATGCGCGAGTCCTTCATGATGCGCAGCACGTCCTCGCGCTGCCAGCCGCCGCCCAGTCCATCGGCCGAATCGGCCAGCCCGTCCTCATGGAAGGCGCCGGTCAGGCGCAAAGACGCCGCCATCGACAGCAGCACCGCCAGCGCGGGCGGCAGCACCTGCAGTGCGAGCCACAACACAGCCGCAGACAGGGCGCCGACGATCAGCCCGGCGAGCGGGAAATAGCGCGCCGCACGATTCAGCTCATCCGGCGCCCAGCCCACCCAGGCAGGCACGGGCAGGCGGGTGAAGTAGCCCAGGGCGAGGAAGAAGCGGCGGAGTTCGCTCACTGCTTTTCGCTTACCCCAGCATCCGCGAAGCCCGCCATGTCATTCATCAGCGCGAGCGCCGCGCGGATGATCGGGAAGGCGAGCGCCGCGCCGCTGCCTTCGCCCAGGCGCAGGTCCAGTTCCAGCAAGGGCTGCACGCCCAGGAAGGCGAGCTGTCGCTGGTGGCCCGGTTCGGCCGAGCAGTGTGAGAACACGCAGTAGTCCAGCACTTCGGGATGCAGGGCGTGGGCGACTAGCAGGGCGCTGGTGGCAATGAAGCCGTCGACCACGATCAGCATGCCGGCCTCGGCGGCGGCGAGGTAAGCGCCGGTCATCATCGCGATCTCGAAGCCGCCGAACTCGGCCAGCACCACCAGCGGCGCGCGCGCGCGGCCACCGACGCGGGCGACAGCCTGGGCCAGCAGGGCGCGCTTGCGGGCGAGGCCGGCATCGTCGAGCCCGGTGCCACGTCCGATGACCTCGTCCAGCGGCAGATCGGCCAGCGCATGGGTCAGCAGGCTGGCCGAAGCGGTGTTGCCGATGCCCATCTCGCCGAAGCCGATCGCATTGCAGCCGGCGGCATGCCAGGTGCGTAGCTGGGCGGCGCCGCGCGCGAGGGCCTGCGCGCACTGGTCGGCGCTCATCGCGGCCTGTTCCAGGTAGTTCGCCGTGCCCGGCGCGATCTTGGCGTCGATGAACTCCACGTCGCTGTGCTCAGGCCCGAAGCAGGGGCTGGCCACGCCGGCATCGACCACGCTCATGGCGAGCCCGGCCTGGCGCGACAGCACGTTGATGGCGGCGCCACCGGCGCGGAAATTGGCGACCATTTGCGCCGTCACCTCGGGCGGAAAGGCGGACACGCCGGCGCGCGCCGCGCCGTGGTCGCCGGCATACACCACCATGCGCGGCGCATGCAACGCGGGGCGCAGGCTTTGCTGGATCAGCCCGACCTGCAGCGCGAGCGCCTCCAGCCGGCCGAGGCTGCCCGGCGGCTTGGTGCGGGAATCGAGGCGGGCCTGCAGGGCGGCGCGCAGTTGCGGGTCGGGACGGCGGATCGAGAATGCGAGGCTCATGGTGTGAGGAGGTGGCGGTAATGCGTGAGGTCGCTGTCGAGGAAGCAGCAGAAGATCACTTCCTGCAGCGATGAGGTATGGGCGCTCTGGCGCACGGCACTGACCGCGATGCGCGCGGCCTGCTCCGGCGGGAAACGATAGACGCCGGTGCTGATGCAGGGGAAGGCGAGGCTGCGCAGGCCGTGCTGGGCGGCGAGCTGCAGGCTGGCGTGGTAACAGGCGGCGAGCAGGGCCGCTTCGTCGCGCGTGCCGCCGTGCCAGACCGGGCCGACGGTGTGGATCACGTGGCGTGCTGGCAGGCGATGGCCGCGCGTGATGCGCGCTTCGCCGGTGGGGCAGCCGCCGAGCAGGCGACACTCTTCCAGCAGGCCGGGGCCGGCCGCACGATGGATCGCCCCATCCACGCCACCGCCGCCGAGCAGGCTTTCGTTGGCGGCGTTGACGATGGCATCCACTGCCAGCGTGGTGATGTCGCCTTGCCAGCAGCGTAGCGTGCTCATGCGCGTGCCTCCTTGAGCTTCAGCGGCAGGCCGGCGGCGACCAGGGTGACGTCTTGCGCGAGCGCGGCCACGCGCTGGTTGAGGCGCCCCTGCTCGTCGCGGAAGCGGCGTGCCAGGGCGTTCTCCGGCACGATGCTCCAACCGACTTCGTTGGAGACCAGGAGCAGGCAGCCCTGGGCGGCCTGGATGGCGGCGCACAGTGCGTCGATGCGCGTCTCCAGTTCGTCTGGCCGTGTGCACAGGATGTTGGACAGCCACAGCGTGAGGCAGTCGACCAGCACGCAGCGGCCGGGCTGGCACAGGCTGCGCAGCGCGGCCGGCAGCTCCACCGGCGCTTCGGTGAGCTGCCAGTGCGCCGGGCGCTCGGCGCGATGGCGGGCGATGCGCTTTGCCATCTCGGCGTCGAGGACTTCGGCCGTGGCGACGAAGTCGACCGCGCCGCCATGGGCCTCGGCCAGGCGCTGCGCGTAGCCGCTCTTGCCGGAGCGGGCGCCGCCGAGGATGAGGTGGCTGCTCATGCGTGTGGCCTCGGCGCGGCTTCAACCTCGCCGGCCATCCTTGTCAGGGGGGAGCGTGGGCGGCGGGCTGAGCGATCGCCCTTCCCTGACAAGGGAAGGGGCGGGGATGGGTTGCTTAGTCGAGACTTCATCGTGTCTTCCTCGCCTCGTCGAGCGCGCTGCACACCGATTCCGCCGCATCCAGGATGCGCGGCCCGTGGCGGCTGATCAGATCGCCCGAGATCAGCCACTGCTGACCCGTGCGCACTGCCTTGAGGCTGGCGAAGCGGCGCCAGGTGGCGAAGCTGGCGTCGTCTGGCCGGCGCAGCGGCGTCGGGTCGTCACCCATGCGCGTGGCGAACATGACATCCGGGTTCTTCGCCACGACGCTCTCGGTGGACAGTTGCGGCACCAGCATGCGTTCCTGGCCGAAGACATTGACGCCGCCGCACAGGCGCAGCACGTCGGAGATGATCTGCTGGTCGTTGATGGTCAGCAGCGGGCGTTCGGCGATCTGGTAGAACACGCGCAGCGGCGGGCGCTGGGCGTCGCGTGCGCGCAGTGCGGCGTGACGCGTGCGGAAGGCCTGCACGGCAGTGTCCGCCTCATTGTTGCGGCCGATCAGTTGGCCGATGCGTTGCATGGCACCGGGGATGTCGGCGATGGTCTTGGGCTCCAGGTAGAACATCGGGATGCCCAGCGCGGCGAGCGTCGCCACCTCGCGTTGCGCGTTGCCGTGGTACCACACCAGCACCAGATCGGGCTTCAGCGTGGCGATGCGTTCCAGGTCCAGCTTCTGGTTGCTGCCGATGCGGGGCACGGCGCGCGCCGCAGGCGGGTAGTCGCTGTACTCCACCGCGCCGACCAGGGTGTCGCCGCCACCGACCGCGTAGAGCATTTCCGTCAGGCTGGGGGCGAGCGAGATCACGCGTTGTGCCGGGCGCGCGAGGTCCAACGTATGGCCGGCATCGTCCTTGACCGGGGCGGCGTGGGCCAGACCGGCAAAGACACACAGAAGGATCGCCGTAGGGTGGGTGAGCTGCATGCGCCACAAGCCGCCGCGACCCAACCCATCCCCTTCCCTTCCCTTGTCAGGGAAGGGAGGTCGCGCAGGCCTTCGCGCGGTCTCCCCCCTGACAAGGGGGGGCGGGGCAGTTAAGCCTTGTGGCGGGGTATGCCGCAGACGGCTCACCCACCCTACGAAGCGTGCGAGGGCGACCGGCATGCTCATGTCTTTCTCTCCAGTTCGACGCGGAACCAACGCCCCGCACCGTCTTCCAGGATGCTGACCGGCACGCCGTAGGCGGCCTCCAGATGCGTCGGCTGCAGGACCTCTTCGCGTGGGCCGTGGAGGGCACCGCCGCGCCCGTCCAGCAGCAGCGCGTGGGTGGCGTAGCTCCAGGCGAGGTTGAGGTCGTGCAGGGCGGCGATTACGCTGCCGCCTGCACCGCTCCAGCGCTTCAACAACGCGGCGAGGGTCGCCTGGTGCGACCAGTCGAGGTGCGCGGTCGGTTCGTCCAGCAGCAGGATGGGCGCGCGTTGGGCGCAGGCGGTGGCAATCGCGACGCGCTGGCGTTCGCCGCCGGACAGGCTGCGCACGTCGTGTTCGGCCAGCGTCGCGACGTCCAACTCGGCCAGCCAGTGACGCGCACTGTTTTCGGCTGCGTCGGCGTCCAGCCCGGGGTGGGTGGCGATCAGGGCGCTGGCCACCGTTTCCCAGGCGCTGACCGGGAAGGGGTCGAGCCAGAACTGCGGGCACCAGGCGCGTTGCGTGGCCAGGCCGGTGGCGGGCCAGTCGGCCAGTGCGCGTCCGTCGAGCCGTATGCGGCCGGCATTCGGGGGCAGCAGACCGGCCAGGGCCAGCAGCAGGGTCGACTTGCCGGCGCCGTTGGGGCCCAGCAGCACCCAGCGCTGGCCGGCGTCGATCTGCAGGTCCAGGCGTTGGATCAGCAGACGGCCGCTGCTGCGCCCTCCGGCGTGCAGGGCGAGGCTGTCGATCTGCAGGGGCAGGGCGTGGTGGGCGGGCGTGTTCATGCGTGCCTCCGCAGCAGCATGCTGAGGAAGATCGGCACGCCCACGGCGGCCGAGATCACCCCCACGGGCAACTGCGCGGGGGCGATCAGGGTACGCGCCGCGGTGTCGGCCAGCACCAGGAACACGCCGCCGAACAGGGCGGAGAAGGGCAGCAGCAGGCGTGCGCTACGCAGGCCGGTGAGGCGTACGATGTGAGGCGCCACCAGGCCGACGAAACCGACGCTGCCGGCGGTGGCGACCGCTGCGCCGGTGGCGAGACAGGCGGCGAACAGGGCCAGCCTGCGTCGTTGTGCGACCGGCACGCCGAGCGTCCAGGCCCAGGCGTCACCGCGCGCCATCCAGTCCAATTGCTGCGCGCGCGGCCAGGTCAGGACGAGGGCTGCGAGCGTGGCGAGCCACACCGGCCACCACAGCGTAGCGCCGTTGAGGTCGCCGAGCAGCCAGAACACGATGCTACGCAACTGCTGGTCGTTGGCGACAGCCAGCATGAAGGAGATCATCGCGGTGCAGGCGGCGCCGATCATCACGCCCACCAGCAGCACGACTACCGTGCCGGGGTGTGCGCTCAGTGCGAGGCCGCGCCCCATGCTGCGCCAGGCGAGCAGGAACACCAGGCTCATGCTGGCCAGCGCGCCCAGCACCGCGCCCAGCTCCGGCGCCAGTGGTACGGCGGCCGGCAGCAACAGCAGGGCGAGGATGGCGCCGACCGAAGCGCCGCTGGTGACGCCCAGCACATAGGGCTCGCCCAGCGGGTTGCGGGTGACGAGCTGGATCAGTGCGCCGGCCAGGGCCAGGGCCGCGCCGGTGCCGAAGGCGGCGAGCACGCGCGGCAGGCGGATCAGCCAGAAGATGTCGGCACTCGGCCAGCCCCAACCGGCGGAGCCGGATAGCAACCCCAGGACGAGCGCCAGCGGCACACCGAGGGCGGTGATCAGCAGGGCGAGGGTGAGGGGGGGCGGTTTGAGCGTCATCGGGCCGGGATGATGACGAAGTGCGTGCCGGTCTTCATGCGCGTCGCTCCAGGATCGCTATCAGCGTCTCCGTGTCCATATGCTGCGCAATGGTATCCGCCAGACGCGCGATGCTGGCCTCGCGCAGCGCCATGATGTCGGGCGCGTGGGCCTCGCGCAGGCCGGCCCAGGCGAGCAGGGCGTCGCAGGCGGCGGGTGAATCGAACAGACCATGCACATAGCTGCCAAGGATCTGCCCGTCCTCCGATTGCGCACCGTCCGGTCCCTCGGTCAGGCGGGTCGCGGGGCGCGCGAGCGCCGGTCCGGCGCTTACGCCGGCATGGATCTCGTAGCCGTGGATCTCTTCACCTCCGGGCAGCAGCATGCCGCTGACATTGCGCAACTGCTTCTCCGCCTCCAGTGTGGTGTACATGTCGAGATAGCCCAGGCCGGCGATGTTGCCCGGTTCGCCCTCCAGCCCCAGCGGATCGGCGATGGCGCGCCCCAGCATCTGGAAGCCGCCGCAGATGCCGATCAGCTTGCCGCCGTAGCGCAGATGGCGCGCGATGGCCGCATCCCAGCCCTGCGCGCGCAGGAAGGCAAGGTCGGCGCGCACCGCCTTGGAGCCGGGCAGAATGATGAGGTCGGCCACTGGAATGTGTGTGCCCCCAGCCTGGCCGCTGGCCAGGCAGCCCCCCGAGGGGGCCTCGCCGGGCTTGCGGCGGCCCGGCGCCCAGCTCGACTCCTCCGGCCCGACGAAATGGAAATCGACTTGCGGGTGCAGGCGCAGCGCGTCGAAGTCGGTGTGGTTGGAGATGCGCGGGGTGACCGGGACGATGACACGCAGGTCTTCGCCGTCATTCCCGCGAAAGCGGGAATCCACTTGTTCCGGACAGGTAGTGGATTCCCGCTTTCGCGGGAATGACGATGCTGGCGCGATCGCATCCTCCGCCTCCAGTTGCAGCCCGTGCAGATAGGGCAGCACGCCCAGCACCGGCTTGCCGGTGCGCGCCTCCAGCCAGTCCAGCCCGCTCTGCAGCAGCGCCAGATCGCCACGGAAGCGGTTGATCACGAAGCCCTTGACGCGTGCCTGCTCCGATTCGGAGAGCAGCTCCAGCGTGCCGACCAGGTGCGCGAACACGCCGCCGCGGTCGATATCGGCGACCAGGATCACCGGGCAGTCGACCGCTTCGGCGAAGCCCATGTTGGCGATGTCGTTGGTGCGCAGGTTGATCTCGGCCGGCGAGCCAGCGCCCTCGACAATGACGTAGTCATGCGCGGCGCAGAGGCGGGCGAAGGAGTCGAGCACCGCAGTGCGCGCGGTGGTCTTGTAGGCGTGGTAGTCCAGCGCCTCCATGTTGCCGATGGCGCGGCCCTGGATGATGACCTGCGCGCCGACATCGGTATTGGGTTTGAGCAGTACCGGGTTCATGTCGGTGGTGGGCGGGATGCGGCAGGCCATGGCCTGTGCGGCCTGGGCGCGGCCAATCTCTCCCCCATCCGCCGTGACGGCGGAATTCAAGGCCATGTTCTGCGGCTTGAAGGGCGCCACGCGCAGGCCCTGGTCAGCGAGCCAGCGGCAGAGGGCGGTGACCACGGTGCTCTTGCCGGCGTCGGAGGTGCAGCCCTGGACCATCAGCATGCGTGCGCGTGGATGTGTGTCACTCATCGCATCACCTCGACCAGCACCTGCTCCAGCTTCTGCCAGTCGGCTTCGGTGCCGGGCAGACCGATGCGCAGGCCTTGCGGGAAGGCACGCAACAGCAGGGCGCGGCGGGCGCAGGCCTCGAACAGTTCGTCGGCACGCGGGGTGGGCACCCAGCGGAACAGGGCGGTGCCGGACGGCGAGTGCAGGCCGTGTGCCGCCAGCAGTTTGGCCAGGCGCGCGCTGTCGGCGCTCAGGCGTTCGCTTGCCGTCTGTTGCCAAGCGCGGTCCGCCAGGGCGCGCTGGGCGACCCAGCGGGCGGGGTGGCTGATGGCCCAGGGCCCGAGCCAGTCGCGCAGCGCATCGAGTATGCGCGGGGCCGCCAGCACGAAGCCGGCGCGCACGCCGGCCAGGCCCCAGAACTTGCCCAGGGAGCGCAGCACGATGAGGTGTTCGTCCGCGGCAGCGGCCATGCTCTCGCGCGGTGTGGCGTCGATGAAGGCTTCATCCACGATCAGCCAGGCGCCGCGCAGGCTCAGGCGGTGGTGCCAGTGGGCCAGCATCGCGGGTTCGATGAGGCTGCCGGTCGGATTGTCGGGATTCACCACGATCAGCGCGTCCAGTGTGTCGAGCGCGGCATCCACCTCGTCGAGCAGGAGCGTGCGCACCCGATGACCTGCGGCATGCCAGGCGTATGCGTGTTCTGCGTAGGTGTTGCCCAGCACGCCCACTTGCCCGGCCGCGCGCAACTGGGGCAGGGCGCGGATCGCCATCTGGCTGCCAGCGATAGGCAGCGAGCGGGTGTGGCCGAAGAAGGCGGTGCTGGCCATCAACAGACCGTCTTCCTCCTCAGGCAGGCGCCGCCACACTTCTTCGGGTACGGGGGGCACGGGCCAGCCCAGCGGGTTGATGCCGGTGGACAGGTCCAGCCAGTGACGCAGGGGGATGTGGTAGTCCTGTGCGGCGCGACGCAGGCGGCCGCCATGAGCAAGCGGGGGGAGCAGGGTGACGTCAAACGACATGATGCGTGGCAATGCGTATCGAGAGTTCAAGTAGGGCGCAGACGACCAGCCACAGCCACAGGCTATGGCGTATCAGGCGCGTGCTGCGCGCGATGTCGGTGGCGCGTGGCGGCTGGCCCGCACCGAGCGGCGGGCGCGCTTCCGCCACGCCGCCGTAGCTGGCCGGGCCGCCCAGGCGCAGGCCCAGGGCGCCAGCCCCGGCCGCCATCACCGGCCCGGCGTTAGGGCTGGTCCAGGCGGGGGCCTGCTGACGCCAGCAATGCAGCGCGCTGCGGGTGTGGCCGAGCAGGGCGTAGCTCAGTGCGGTGAGGCGGGCCGGCAGGTAGTTGAGCAGGTCGTCGGCGCGCGCGGCGACGCGGCCGAACAGATTGAAGCGCGCCGTGCGATAGCCCCACATCGCATCCAGCGTGTTGGCCAGGCGGTAGAGCACCACGCCTGGCGCGCCCGCGACTGCGCACCAGAAGAGCGCGCCGAAGATCGCATCGTTGCCGTTCTCCAGCACGGATTCGGTGGTGGCGCGGGCCACCGCTTCCTCGTCCATCGTGGCGGTGTCGCGGCTGACGATGCGCGAGACCTGCTGGCGGGCGGCGCTCAGGTTCCCATCCAGCAGGGGGCGGGCGATGCTCTTGGCATGCTCATCGAGTGAGCGTGCGCCGAGGGCGAGGTAGAGCGCGAGTGCGTCGATCAGCCAGCCCGGCCCCTGGGCGCGCAACAAGCCGATCAGCAAGGCGGGTGGCAGCACCAGCAGCAGCCAGCCCAGCGCGCCGCGCAGCAGACGTGCGCGGCCGCGATTGAGGCGCTGCTCCAGCCAGGCGGCGGTACGCCCGAATCCCACCAGCGGATGCCAGCGTGCCGGCTCGCCGAAGGCGCGGTCGAGCAGTACGCCGAGCACGAGGGCCAGGCTCAGGCTCATGCCGGCGCGGCACTCACCATTCGACACCGGGCATGGCTTTCACGCCGGCGTGATAGGCGTGTTTCACCAGATGCATCTCGGTCACCGTGTCGGCGATCTCGATCAGACCCTGGTGCGCCGCCCGCCCGGTGATGATCACATGCTGCATCGGCGGGCGCCCTTCCAATTCGTGGACGACTTCTTCCACCGGCAGCCACTGGTAGCTGAGCGCGTAGGTGAATTCGTCGATGATCAGCAGGTCGATCGCCGGGTCGTGCAGGTAGGTGAGCACCTGCTCCCAGGCGCGGCGCGCGGTGGCCTTGTCCTGTGCGTCATTCTGCGTGTCCCAGGTGAAGCCATCGCCCATCACATGCCAACGGACGCGCGGGTGATCGCGGAAGAAGGCCTCTTCGCCGGTGTCGGAGCGGCTCTTGATGAACTGCACCACGGCGCAGTTCATGCCGTGGCCCAGGGCGCGCGCCAGCACACCGAAAGCGGCGCTGCTCTTGCCCTTGCCGTTGCCGGTGTTGACCAGCAGCAGGCCGCGTTCCGTGTCAGCGGCGGCGATGTGGGCGTCGATGATTTCTTTCTTGCGTGCCATGCGCGCCTTGTGGCGTTCTTCCCGGTTGGCATCGCGGTTTTGTTCGCTCATCGTGAATCTCCATGGGGGGCGGGGCGCCCGGCCTTGCAGCCGGGCGTGTACTGCTTACTTCGGTTCGTAACGCAGGGTCAGATAGGCACCGAAGCCGGGCTGGTTGTAGTACGCAGCGGTCTCGTAGCGCTTGTCGAACAGGTTTTCGATCCGTGCCTGCAGGCGCCAGGCCGCATCGAAACTGTACTCGCCGCGCAGGTCGAACAGCGCGTAGCCACCCAGCTTCACCTTGTTGGCTGCATCGTCATAGCGCGTGCCCTGGCCGCTCAGCGTGGCGCCCAGACTCCAGCGGCCGAAGTACTGGTCGAGGTCGAGGCGCCCGATCTGCCGCGCGCGGCGCGCCAGTTGCTTGCCGTAGCTGGACGAACCGTCGGAGCGGTCTTCCGGGTCCTGCAGGGTCAGTGCCGCGCCCAGTTGGGTGTTCTGGATGCGCTGGCTGGCCGTCAGTTCCAGCCCCGTGATGCGCGCCTTGGCGGTGTTGGTCAGCGGGTATCCGCCGATCAGGTCGTTGATCTGCATCCTGAACAGATTGGCACCCCACTTGAACTCGCCGGCCTGTCCCGACAAGCCCAGTTCCAGGTTGCGCGCACGCTCCGGCTTGAGGTCGGCATTGCCGTAGCCAGGGTAGTAGAGCTGGTTGAAGCTGGGGGCCTTGAAGGCGGTGCCCACGCCAGCGGTGAGACGCAGTGCGGACGAGAAGCTGTAGCCGGCGCCCAGGCTGCCCGTGGTGTGCTGGCCGAACTGCTCGTTGTCGTCGCCACGCAGGGCGAACTGCAGGTCGGCTGCGCCGAAGCTGCCCGAGTACTGGCCGAAAATGGCCTTGTTATCACGCGAGCTGACGGTATAGGCCGTGTCGCTATCCACCTTGTCGCGCTGCGCGTCGATGCCCAGGGTCAGCAACTGGCCTTCGGCGAAACTCAGATCGTTCTGCCAGCTCAGGCTGTCGCGCGTCGTGTTGAAGCGGGAAGCGAAGCTGTCGTCGAGGTAGTTGGTGTTGTCGTCGCGGCTCTGACCCAGGCGCAGCTCGCTGTTCCACATGGAGGTGGGGGCGAAGCGCAGGGTGCCGCCGAAGAGCTGCAGGCGGGTCTTGCCCTGATTCTGGAAGTTGCCGTCGAACTCGTTGTGGCTATAGCCGCTGAGGGCTTGTAGTTCGAGTGAGGTGCTCGCGCCGAAACGGTAGCCGCCGCGCAGCGCGAAGCTCTGCTCGTCATATGCGTCCTTGTCCGGTTGATTGGCGAAACAGCCGCCACCCGTGCCGTAGCAGGCATTGAATCCGCTCGTTCGTTCAGCGCTGACGCCCAGGTTGAACCAGCTCTTGTCGCTGCCGCCGGCCAGGTTGGCCGAACCGTTGAGGGTGTTGTGGCTGCCGCCGCCCAGGCTGAAGGATGGGGTGAGCTTGCCGCCGCCCTTGCGGGTGAAGATCTGCAGCACGCCACCAATGGCCTCGGAACCATAGAGGCTCGCACGCGGCCCGCGTACCAGTTCGATGCGCTCGATCTGGTCGACCGGAATGTCCTGCAATGCGGCCGTGCCCGAGGTGGCCGAACCGATCTTGATGCCGTCGATCAGTACCAGCACATGGTCGGAATTGGTGCCACGCAGGAACAGCGAGGTCTGCTTGCCACGCCCGCCTGTGTTGCTGAGGCTCACGCCCGGCAGGCCGCGCAACAGGTCGTCGATGCTGCGTGCCTGCAGGCGCTCGATGTCCTGGCGCGTGATCACGCTGACGGGCACCAGCGTGTCGTCCGCGCTGCGCGCCACGCGGTCGGCGGTAATCACGCTGGCCGGTAGTTCGGGCTCGGCGGCCTGTGCCGCGAAGGCGGCGCCCAGGGCAAGCACGAGGCCGGCGGATTTCAGGATGAAATGATTGGATTGGGGATACTGCGGGTACTTCATGTGGACTCCCTCCGCGCTCACCCGCGCGGATCGTTCGGATAGAAACCGCGCGTTGGGAGAATGGACAGAGGCAGTCGCGCCCGACGGCAATGACGGGCGGAACCGCAACATTGCCCACCGCAACGCGCACGCAACGACTGTGGCCGGTCTCCGGGCTCGTGAGCGGCTTGCGCCGACCTTGCGCCTTCCCGTGCGAAGCACAGTGGCGGATGCAAGGCTTGACTCACCTACCGTTGCGGGGGCAGCGCCGGATTCTGACCGGCTTCCCGTTTCACCCCGGCCGCGACACGCGGACGGGACACCTCAGGCGAGGCGCGATGATACCCGATCTGCGGCAGGCCCCGCGGCTTGACCCGGCGCGCGCGGCGCCTCTACCATCCTTCACATGGACAAGGAAATCGCCCTGCTCGAAACCCGCCTCGCCGAGCTGCTCGACGAGTACCAACGCTTGCGCGGTGAGAACCGCCAGTTGCAGGAGCGGGTGACCCAGCTTGAAGCCGAGAACCAGCGCCTGGCCAGCAAGGTCGACGTCGCCGTGCAACGCGTCGAGCGTGTGCTGGCCCGCCTGCCGGCCAGCGAGGAGGCGTCATGAGCGGCGGTACCGAGACGCTGGACATCCAGTTGCTGGGCAAACAATTCACCGTGGCGGTCAAGCCCGGCGAGCGCGACAGCCTGGAAGCCGCCGTGACTCTGGTGGCGGAAAAGTTGCAAAAACTTGCAGGCCGCACTGCCAGTGGAGGTGAGACACTGGCGGTGATGGCCGCGCTCGATATCGCGCACGAATTCGTCAGCAGCCAGCGCGGCGCAGGCTTGGACATCCCGGCCTACCGGCGTAAGATTTCAGCCATGACCGAGCGCGTTGAAGAAGCGATGGCGCGCCAGGAGAAGCTCTTTTAGATGACAGGTTTCGGGACCATGCGAGCGCGTTGGCGCACGCAAGGTCCAGCAAGTTTTCCCCTGCGGTGTTCGTTGAGACCACATACTCCTTGAACCAATGTCCACGTGACATGGCCGCCGATGCAAGACCGCTGTTGCGCGCGCCCCTCCGTCGGGCGCACCTGATGCGGGTAGTCGGCAGCCCCCTGAACCCTCGGTTCAGGATGACGGTCTGGCGGCATCTGCGGGGGATCCCCATTCGAAACGCGGCGCAAGCCGCGTTTTGTTTTTGTGCGGAGGAAAAGCGATGCGTCACTGGCTGATGAAGTCCGAACCCGACGACTGTTCCATTGATGACCTGGCCGCCCTGCCGCAGCAGACGGTCGCCTGGTATGGCGTGCGCAACTATCAGGCGCGCAACTTCATGCGCGATGTCATGCGCATCGGCGACGAAGCTTTCTTCTACCATTCCTCCTGCCCGCGACCCGGGATTGCCGGCATCGTGCGCATCGCCTCCCACGCCTATCCGGACGAAACGCAGTTCGACGCCGCCAGCCGGTTCTTCGATCCCAAGTCCACGCGCGACAATCCCCGCTGGCTCAACGTCGATGTCCAGCTCGTCAGGAAGACCGCGTTCGTCGACCTGGCGGTCATGCGGGCCGCGCCCGAGCTGGCGCAGATGCGTGTGCTGCAGAAGGCCAACCGGCTGTCGATCACGCCGGTGGCACCCGAGGAGTGGCAGTTCCTGTGTCGTCTGATGGAGGAATCTGAATGATCCTGAGCCCGGATGGGTGGTGGCTGGCGTACTTCCTCGTGGGACTTGTTTCCGGCTACCTCGCCGGGCTGCTGGGCATAGGCGGCGGCGTCCTGATCGTGTCGGTGCTGACCATGTTGTTCGACGCCCAGGGCTTCGCCCACGCGCACTTGCTGCATCTGGCGCTGGGCACCTCGATGGCGACCATCATCTTCACCTCGATTTCCAGCCTGCGCACCCACCATGCGCATGGCGCCGTCATCTGGCCGGTCGTGCGCATGGTGGTGCCAGGGGTGCTGGTGGGGACCTTCGTCGGCACGCGCATCGCAGCGTATGCGCCGACGCGGGGACTGGCGCTGTTCTTCGGCCTGTTCATCCTGGTCATCGCAATACAGATGGCTTTCGGCCTCAAGCCCAAGCCGGGACGCGAGTTGCCCAGCTGGCGCGGGGTCAGCCTGGCGGGCGGTCTGATCGGCTGCGTGTCGGCGCTGGTGGCCATTGGCGGAGGCTCGCTAACCGTGTCCTGGCTGACCTGGTGCAATGTGCGCATCCAGCAGGCCATTGGCACGGCTTCGGCAATGGGCTTGCCGATCGCCATATTCGGAACGCTGGGCTACCTGTGGAACGGTTGGGGGCAGGCCGAGCTGCCGCCGGGCAGCATCGGCTACCTGTATCTGCCCGCCCTGGTATGCCTGATCGTGGCCAGCATGATCACCGCGCCAATCGGTGCGCGCATGGCGCACCGCATGCCGGTGCTGATGCTCAAGCGTGTCTTTGCAGGGTTGTTGGTCGTGCTGGCGGCGAAGATGCTGAGCAGTGTCTGGACCTGAGTTTTGCTGCTGTGCACTAAAGGCGCAAACCCGCATGAATTCATAACCTAGGGATAACCCTTACATGCAGTGCACCATAGAAAAGTTTTAAGCGGAACAGCGGGATTTATACCTACATAAGGGCAAATGATCTGTCAGAATGCGCAGCACTCGGAATTGCTTCCGCGTCAAAAAACGACGCCAAGGCACACCGCGAGGATGTTGGAGACATAGCAGCCACCAGGCTTGCAAATAAAGCGCCGCCGACCGGGGCATCAGCCCCCGGCGAGCGGCGGTAGAAGTAGGTAGCACTGCGCGGCAGCCGGTCCTGGGGACCGGCCCGCGTGCAGGACACGGAATAGATCGACTCTGGGCGTGTCGCCGGGAGGAGCAGGAACATTCAGTAGGGGGAGGGAAATCCGGATACGGATTTCCTCTATTGGGGACGGGAAGCCACGAAGTGGCTTCCCGTTTTTTTATGTCCGACGGCCAGGACGTGACTTTTTGTTTCTGATCGGGTGCCCATGCCTGGTATGGCACGACCGTTGCATGACCCGTGGAATTGGGCCGTCCGTGCACCGGCATGGTGCGGCCGTTCTGAATTCGAGGGGGTCTTATGGCATTGGGCGGAAACTGGGAATCCATCGACGTACATCTTTTGCGCGTGCTGCATGCGCTGCTGACCGAGTGCAGTGTGTCGCGCGCCGCGCGCCGCCTGAATCAGTCGCAGCCGGCGGTCAGCACTTCGCTGCGTCGCTTGCGTGAAATCACTGGCGACCCGCTGTTGGTGCGCTCGCGCGACGGCATGACGCCGACCGAGCGTGGTGCGGCGCTGCTGGAGCCGGTCAAGCAGGCGCTGGCCAGCATCGAATCCATCGTCAATGGCCAGGTGCGATTCGACCCGGCACTGACGCGTCGCGTGTTCAATATTGCGACGCCGGACTACCTGCATGCCACGCTGCTGGCGCGCATCACCTCGCATATGCGCCAGTTCGCGCCGCAGTCGCAGATCGTGTTCCACTCGCTGGGGCCGGATCAGGACTTCGCGCAAGCGCTGGAGTCCGGCGAGCTGGATGTGGTGATCGGCAACTGGCCGCAGCCGCCGGAGCAACTGCGGATCACCACGCTGTTCGAGGAGGAGGTGGTGTGCCTGATGCGCTCCGACCATCCGCTCGCCGCACGCCCGCTGAGCATCAAGCAATACCTGGATGCCGAGCATCTGGCGCCGACGCCGTACTCGGTCGGCCGGCGTGGTGTGATCGATCTGCATCTGGCGCGCGAGCGTCTCAAGCGCAAGGTCATGGCCTATGTGCCTTACTTCAACCTGGTGCCCTATGTCTTGCTGCAGACGGACATGCTGTTCACCGGGCCGCGCATGTTCGCCGAGCATTGCGCAGACATCCAGCCGCTGAGCATCGTGCGCTCGCCGATCGACTTCCCCAAGATGAGCTTCTATCTGCTGTGGCATGACCGCACACAGCATGCCGAGGAATGCCGCTGGTTCCGCGAGCAGATCGTGAAGCTCGCCCGCGCGGCGACCGAGGTGCAGGTGCCGCGTGCCGAGCCGGTGCGGCGCGCACTGGGCGAATTGCGCGTGGTGTGAGTCGCGGGCCCTGCGGGGGCGGCCTCAGGGCGCGAGCCGGTCTTCCAGGCGCAGGCGGGCGATGCGTGCGATCTGGCGCAGGCATTCCATCCTTTCCTCCTGTGGTTCGTTGCCCAGGCGGCTGGCAAAGGTCTCGATGATCTGCTGCCGCGTGTAACCACGCACCGCGAGGATGAAGGGGTGGCCGAAGCGCGCGCCGTAGTCGGCGTTGAGCTGCTGCAGGCGCGCGAACTCCTCCGGCGTGCAGGCGCCGAGGCCGGCGCCGCCCTGTTCCTGGGTTGATTCTTTCGTGAGCTGCCCGGCGATGGCGGCCTTGCCCGCCAACTCGGGGTGGGCGCGGATCAGGGCCAGTTGCTCACTTTCGGCGGCCGCCATCATTTCTCCCACCAAGGCCTCGGCCAGCGCGTCGCGACTGGCGAAGGGGCGCTTCTGCCAGGCGCGCCGGGCAACCCAGGGCGAGTGTTCGAAGATGCCGTCCAGCGCGGCGACAAAATCCTCTTCGCTCAGAGCGGACAGGGTGGCGGCACTGAGCTGGCAGGCCTGGAGCGTGGCGGGCGGGGTGAGCGTGGAAGGCATGGCGGGGGCGCGTCGTGATCGTGCTGTGAGCTTAGGAAGGGCGCCGGGCCGACACAAGCCGTCCGCCGGTATACCGCCTTTCGAGTCAGGCGTATGAGCAGATGCACTGGATTGACCCGCCAGGCACTTTTTGTGTGCATTCTGGTTTGTGGATTGTATGCAAAACTTGGCGAGGAGATTTTGCCAAGGTATTGATTTCAGGGTGTTTTGAGAGTTTGTCTGTGCTGGCATACCACGTGCTTCCTGGGTTCGTGGAGGTATGCATATGGCACTTCAGTCATCCGGCCTGGAACTCGTTCAAGTCAGCAAGCGCTATGGTCAGGTCACGGCCGTGGATGCCGTCAATCTGAGGATTCCCTCGGGCAGCTACTGTTGTCTGCTGGGGCCCTCGGGCTGCGGCAAGACCTCCACCCTGCGCATGATCGCGGGCCACGAGACGGTCAGCGATGGCGACATCCTGCTGGGTGACCGCAACATCACGATCCTGCCCGCGGCCGATCGCGGGACCGCGATGATGTTCCAGAGCTATGCCTTGTTTCCGCATCTGTCGGTGCTGGACAACGTGGCCTTCAGTCTCAAGATGAAGGGCGTGGCCAAGGCCGAGCGCCATGGGCGTGCGCAGGCCCTGCTGGAGCGTGTGGCGATGGGGCAGTACGCGCAGCGCAAACCGGCGGAACTCTCTGGCGGACAGCAGCAGCGTGTGGCGCTGGCGCGCGCACTGATCACCGAGCCGCGTGTTCTGCTGCTCGATGAGCCCCTGTCCGCACTGGACCCCTTTCTGCGCATCCGCATGCGCGCCGAGCTCAAGCGTTGGCAGGCCGAGCTGGGCTTCAGCTTCGTGCATGTGACGCACTCGCAGGAAGAGGCGATGGCTTTGGCCGACCAGGTCGTGGTCATGAACGGTGGGCGCATCGAGCAGGTCGGCACACCGCACCAGGTCTTCAACGCGCCGGCCACCGAATTCGTGGCGCGCTTCATGGGCGGCCACAACGTCTTGCAGATGGAGGCGCAGAAGATCGCCCTGCGGGCGGATCGCACGCGCCTGTCGCGCCACAGTTCCGCCGCCGGTTTCGAGGTCGAGGCGCGCATCGCCGCAGTCGAGTACCAGGGCACCTACGTGCTGGTGGAACTGGCGCACGACGCGATTCCCGAATTTTCCGCCGTCGTCGCGGAAGCCGACTTCTTCGCTGCGCCCTGGGAGGCTGGCGAGACGGCCTATGTGTCCTGGCGGGCCGAGGATGCCCATGTACTGAGCTGATTGTTCAGTTTCCAGGCTCCACTGCTTTTCTTACCGCCGGCATGGCCGGCATGTACGCTCACCTGTTGAATGGAGATGACGATGGCAGAGATAGATTCCGGCAAGACCGTACCTGGCGTGCAGGGCGACGCTTCCGACACCGCAGCGAGCCCGATGCGCCGCAACCTGCTCAAGGGTACGGCGGGCATCCTGGCGACCGGCATGTTCCCGGCTGTCCACGCGCAGGAGAAGATCGTGCTGCGCTACCTCGGCACCGCGGTGAACCAGGACAAGGCGATTGCCGAGAAATTCAAGGCTGACACCGGTATCGAGATCCAGTACATCCCGGTCACCACGGATGAAGTGACCAAGCGCGCGGTGACTGCTCCGAACTCCTTCGACCTGATCGACACCGAGTACTTCTCGCTCAAGAAGATCATCCCGACCGGCAACCTGCTGGCCATCGATGCCAAGCGCATCAAGAACGCCGACAAGATCACGCCGCTGTTCACCAAGGGCGAGATCGGCGGCAAGAAGGTTGGCGACCAGGGCACCGCGCCGAAGAAGGTGATGTTCCTCGAAGGTCCTGGCTCGAAGAAGTTCTCCGCCACGCCGACGCAGTTCATGACCCTGATCCCGACCGTCTACAACGCGGACACCCTGGGCATCCGCCCCGATCTGATCAAGCGTCCCATCGAGTCGTGGAAGGAGCTGCTGAACCCCGAGTTCAAGGGCAAGGCCGCGATCCTGAACATCCCCTCGATCGGCATCATGGATGCGGCGATGGTGGTCGAAGCCATGGGCCTCCACAAGTATGCCGACAAGGGCAACATGACCAAGGCCGAGATCGACCTCACGATCAAGACCCTGATCGAGGCCAAGAAGGCCGGCCAGTTCCGCGCGCTGTGGAAGGACTTCAACGAGAGCGTGAACCTCATGGCCTCGGGCGAGGTGGTGATCCAGTCGATGTGGTCGCCGGCCGTGACCGCGGTGCGCACCAAGGGCATCCCCTGCGTGTTCCAGCCGCTCAAGGAAGGTTATCGCGCGTGGGCCGCTGGCTTCGGCGTGCCGCGCACGGTCAGCGGCAAGAAGGCCGATGGCGTGTATGAATTCATCAACTGGTTCCTCGACGGTTGGGCCGGTGCCTACCTGAACCGCCAGGGCTATTACAGCGCCGTGCTGGAGACCGCCAAGGCCAAGATGGAAGCCTACGAGTGGGCTTACTGGATGGAAGGCAAGGCGGCCACGCAGGACATCAAGTCCCCGAATGGCGAGCTGCTGGCCAAGGCCGGGGCGGTGCGCGACGGCGGCTCCTACGAGCAGCGTCTGGGCGGCATCGCCTGCTGGAACGCAGTGATGGACGAGAACGAGTACATGGTCCGCAAGTGGAATGAGTTCGTCGCGGCGTAGCCGCAAAAATGGTCCTGGCGGCGTTGCGGCTCCTTGCCGTGCCAATGCACTGTCGGTGTCGCCGCACCTTGCCAGGACCGCTTCGCTCCATTTGTGCGACTACGCGATCGTCGCTGCTTGAGGAAACCCGCGCATGAGCGCACCAAAGAATCTCCTGTCGCGTTCTGCCCCCGCCTGGCTGCAAGCCGGTCCCTACGGGCTCGTCTTCCTGCTGTTCTTTCTGCTGCCGCTGGCGCTGATCGTCGCGGTGAGTTTCTGGGATGCGACCGAGTACGAGCTGATCCCGGCTTTCGTCGGCAAGAACTACCTGGCCATCTTCGAAGGCTGCGCCAACACCACGGAGATGTGCGTCACCTTCAAGACCTACCTGTCTACGCTCAAGTTCAGTTTCCTGACCTGGCTGTTCACGCTCCTGATCGGCTTCACGGTGGCCTACTTCCTCGCGTTCTACGTGCGCAGCACGAGCATGCAGACGGCGTTGTTCGTGTTGTGCACGATCCCGTTCTGGACCTCCAACGTGATCCGCATGATCTCCTGGGTGCCGCTACTGGGGCGCAACGGCCTGGTCAATGACGGTCTGCTGGGGATCGGGCTGGTCAATCAGCCGGTCGAATGGTTGCTGTTCTCGCCGTTCTCCGTCGTGGTGGCTTTCGTGCACCTCTTCACCGTCTTCATGATCGTGCCCATCTTCAATTCCATGATGCGCATCGACCGTTCCTTGATCGAGGCGGCGCGCGATGCCGGCGCCAATAGCTGGCAGATCCTGTGGAACGTGATCATTCCCCTGTGCCGTACCGGCATCATCATCGGCTCCATCTTCGTCATCACCATCGTGATGGGCGACTTCGTGACCATCGGCGTCATGGGCGGGCAGCAGATCGCTTCGGTCGGCAAGGTCATCCAGGTGCAGACGAGCTACCTGCAGTTCCCGCTGGCGGCGGCCAACGCGGTGATCCTGCTCGCCGTGGTGCTGATGATCATCTGGGCGCTGACGCGCCTGGTCGACATCCGCAAGGAGCTATGACCATGCATGAACAACGCAGCTTCGGCTTCTATGCGCTGGCCCTGTTCTTCGCGCTGTTCCTGCTGTTCCTGTACGGCCCGACGATCACCATCTTCGTGCTGAGCTTCCAAGGGCCGGAAGGCGGGCTGACCTTCCCGATGCGCGGCTGGTCCCTGCATTGGTTCCAGGAGTTGTTCAAGGGCATTGGGGTGATCGACATCGGCGCCGCCTTCATCCGCTCGCTCAAACTGGGTGCGGTGGTGACGCTGTTGACGGTGCTGCTGGCGGTCTCTGCCAGCCTCGCCTTCCGCAAGGCGCTCAAGGGCGGCGGCAGCCTGTTCTACATCACGGTGGCGAGCCTGATCATGCCCTCCATCATCGTCTCGCTGGGCATCGGCCTCTCCTTCCGCCTGCTCGACACTGGCCTGCGCAGTGCCTTCGAATGGGCGGGCTGGAGCGGGCTGGCGGAGAGTTTCGGTACCAGCATGGGGCTCTATACTTCGGCGCTCGGTGCCCAACTGACCTGGACCCTGCCTTTCGGCCTGCTGATCATGTTCGCCGTCTTCAACCGCTTCAATGTGGCCTACGAAGAGGCCGCGCGCGACTTGGGCGCCACTCCCTGGCAGACCTTCCGCCATGTCGTGCTGCCCCTGATCGGCCCCTCGGTCATCGGGGTGGGCATGTTCGGCTTCACGCTCTCATGGGACGAGATCGCGCGCACCTCGCAGGCAATCGGCGATCTCAACACGCTGCCGCTGGAACTGCAGGGCCTGACCACCACGGTCACCACACCAGCCATCTACGCCCTGGGCACGCTCACCACCGTGGTGTCCTTTCTCGTCGTCGCCCTCGCCTTGGGCCTGGCCGCACTGGGCCGGCGGCGCGCACGCAAGGGACGCGGATGAGCACGGACCTGGCCGACGCCGCCACGCTGACCGACGCCGATATTTACGAGCGCATCGTCGAGGCGGTGCTGGACCATCGGCTTGCGCCGGGCACGCGGCTCGGCGAGGAGAAGCTGGGACGCGCCTTCGGTGTGTCGCGCACGCGCATCCGCCAGGTGCTGGTGCGTCTCGCGGCCGAGCAGATCGTGGTGCTGGCGCACAATCGCGGCGCGACCGTCGCCTGCCCGACACCGCAGGAGGCGCGCGAGGTATTCGAGGCGCGCATCCTGATCGAACCACCCCTGGTGGAGAGTTTCGTGGCCCATGCCGGCGCGCGTGAGGTCGCGGCGCTGGCCCGCGTGCTGCGCGACGAGGAGAGCGCGCGTCGCACGGGAGATCGCCGTGCGGCGATCCGCCTCTCGGGGGAGTTTCACCTGGCCATCGCGGAGGGCGCGTGCAATGCCACGCTGGAGAAGATGCTGCGCGAGCTGGTGTCGCGCACCTCGCTGATCCTGATGACTTATGAAGCGCCACCGAAACCGCATGCCCATGCACAGGGTTGTGGGTGCGACGAGCATGAGGCCTTGCTGAGGGCGATGCAGGCGGGGGATGCCAAGCTCGCCATGCGTTTGATGAAGAAGCACCTGCAGCATCTGCTGGCGCAATTGTCTTTCGCGCCAGTGGCTGCGGGGGCCCCCGATGTCGAGGACATGTTCCGGAACGCCTGAATGCGCGCACTGATCCTCAATCCCAATACCAGCGTCGCCGTCACCGAGCGTTTGTGTGCGCATCTGGCACCGCGCTTGCGCGGGTGGACGCTGATCCCCGCCACCGCGAGGCTGGGCGCGAGCTATATCGCGTCCGAGGTGGCCTACGCGATCGCTGCGCATGCTGCGCTGGACGCCTGGGCGCAGGCGCCGGCGGAGATCGACGCAGTGCTGGTGAGTTGCTTTGGCGACCCTGGGCTGGAGGCCTTGCGCGAGATCTGCGGCGTGCCGGTCATTGGCCTGGCCGAAGCCGCGATGCAGGAGGCCGCGCGCGGGGGGCGCTTCGCCATCGTGACCGGCGGCGAGCGCTGGCCCGCCATCCTGCAGCGGCGCGCCGCCGCCGCGGGCGTCGGTGAGCGACTGGCTGGCATCCGCGTGCTGCGTGAATCCGGCGCGGAGTTGCTGGCCGATCCAGTACGTGCGCTGGACTTGTTGGAGCGGGCGGCACGCGAGGCACGCGAACAGTTGGCCGCCGAATCCGTGCTGATCGGTGGCGCGGCGCTGGCCGGCATGGGCGAGGCGCTGGCGACACGCCTGCCCTTCGCGGTGATCGACAATGTGTCGGCCGCTGCGCGGGCCTTGCTGGCGGTGCGCGAGCGTCGCGCGCCCGATCCGGACGGAGCGGGCTACAGCGGGCTTTCGTCCGAACTGGCCGCGCGCCTGCGCAGCATGGACGAGGGTGATACTGGCTATCAGCGTGACGCGCGTGCGCCCTCTCTATAATCGGACGCATGAAGATCGCAAGGGAGCGGAAATGGGAAAGCTGACCACGCATGTGCTCGACACCGCCAGCGGCAAGCCTGCCGCCGGCATGCGTTTCGCCCTGCGCCGAGCCGGCGAAGGTGCGCCCATCCTGAGTGGCGCGACCAATGCCGATGGCCGATGCGACGCACCCCTGCTGGCAGGAGACGATCTCCTGCCGGGGTGTTACGAGCTGGCATTCGAGGTTGGCGCGTACTTCCGCGCACAAGGCCTGGATCTGCCCGAGCCGCCATTTCTCGACGTGGTGCCCCTGGCTTTCGGGGTGGCCGATGCGAATGCGCACTACCATGTGCCGCTCTTGGTGTCGCCGTGGGCGTACAGCACCTACCGAGGGAGCTGACATGCAAATTGCGTCGCTCGATCACCTGGTTCTGACGGTGGCCGACGTGGCCGCGACCTGTGCTTTCTACGAACGTGTGCTGGGCATGCAGGTGGTCACCTTCGGGGATCAGCGCAAGGCTCTGCAGTTCGGTCAGCAGAAGATCAACCTGCACCAGCATGGCAAGGAATTCGAGCCCAAGGCTGCACACCCCATGCCAGGGTCGGCGGATCTGTGCTTCATCACGAGTACGCCGCTGGCGCAGGTGATCACACATCTCGAAGCCTGCCAGATCCAGATCATCGAAGGGCCGGTGAAGCGCACCGGCGCTCGCGGGCCGATCCTGTCGGTCTATCTGCGTGATCCGGACCAGAACCTGATCGAGATATCCAACTACATGGATGCCGCTCCCTAGGGAAGGCGTCACACATGCGCGCACGACGAAATCGGCGTTAGAGTCGGGTCGTGCGATCCCGGCGCCAAAACGGGATCGACGATAAGGGAGTTTCACTTGGATACCGCATACCTCATCGATGCCGCCAGCATGCTGCTGCGCTGGCTGCACCTGATCGTGGGCATTGCCTGGATTGGCGCCTCGTTCTATTTCGTGTGGCTGGATAACAGCCTCAAGCCGCCCAAGGACCCGAAGCTGATCGAAGACGGTGTCGGCGGTGAGCTGTGGGCCATGCACGGCGGCGGTTTCTACAACCCGCAGAAGTACGCCAACACCCCCAAGCACCTGCCCGAAGACCTGCACTTCTTCTTCTGGCCCAGCTACACCACCTGGATCACCGGCTTCCTGCTGATCTCGGTGATGTACTACTTCCAGGCCGCGACCTACATGGTCGATCCCGCGGTTTCCAGCCTCACGCCGGGGCAGGCCGTCGGCGTCGGCCTGGCGACCCTGGCCATCGGTTGGGTCGTCTACGATCAGCTTGCGCGCCTGCTGATCGAGCGCAGCCAGTTGCTGTTCGCCGTGATCTACGTCGCCTTCGTAGCCGTCGTCGCCTACGTGCTGTGCCACCTGCTGTCGGGTCGTGCAGCCTACATCCACGTCGGCGCGATGATCGCCACCACGATGAGCGCCAACGTCTTCTTCTGGATCATCCCGGCGCAGCGGCGCCAGGTTGCGGTCATGAAAGAGGGCGGCGAGGTGCCGGCGATCTGGGGCAAGCGCGCCAAGCAGCGCAGCTACCACAACAACTACCTGACCCTGCCGGTGCTGTTCTCGATGATCAGCAACCACTACGCCAGCACCTACAACCATGCCTGGAACTGGCTGGTGCTGGTCTTGATCATGCTGGGCGCGGTGCTGATCCGCCACTTCTTCAACCTGCGCCACAAGGGCCTCAATCGCTGGGAGTTCCCGATTGCGGGGATGGCGATCATCCTCGGTGTCCTGGTCTGGATCGCGCCCAAGCCGGTCCAGGTGGAGGCCGGCAAGCCGGCGCCGTCGATGGCCGAGGTCAAGGCGATCATGGACGCGCGCTGCGTGGCCTGCCATGCCGAGAAGCCGACCCTGATGCCGGTGGCACAGATGGGCGTGATGCTCGACAACGAGGCACGTATCAAGCAGTACGCCCAGCGCATCTACGAGCGCTCGGTGCAGCTCAAGACCATGCCGTTGGGTAATGTGACGCAGATGACTGATGCCGAGCGCGAGACGTTGGCGGCCTGGTTTCATGCGGGTGTGAAGTAGCCGGCTGCCGTCATTCCTGCGAAAGCAGGAATCCAGTGTCGTTTGGTGAGACCGGCTCGGGCGTAGGATGAAGCAAAGTCGCTGGGTCCCTGCCCCCGATCAGGTAGAGGGCAGGCTCTGCGCAGGGACGACGGCGTTGGATGGGGCACCGCCGCCCATCACTCCTGCGCAGGCCGGTATCCCGTGGCATTCGACGCGCGCAGCCAGGGGCGGAAGCCTGTTTGCCGGGGCTCTACAGTGTCGGAAAGCACGGCGAAACGGAGAGTGAATATGATGACGAATGACTACCCTCGCGACCTCGTCGGCTACGGCCGCAACCCACCGCATGCCCAGTGGCCCGGTCGCGCGAAGATCGCGGTGCAGTTCGTCCTGAACTACGAGGAGGGCGGCGAGAACTCGGTGCTGCATGGTGACGCCGGCAGTGAGCAGTTTCTGTCCGAGATGTTCAGCCCGCCGGCCTTCCCGGATCGCCACATGTCCATGGAAGGTATTTACGAATATGGCTCGCGCACCGGCGTGTGGCGCATCCTGCGCGAGTTCGAGCGGCGCGGCCTGCCGCTCACTGTGTTCGGCGTGTCGATGGCGCTGCAGCGTCATCCGGAGCTCACCGCGGCCTTCAAGGCGCTGGGCCATGAGATCGCCTGCCACGGCTGGCGCTGGATCAGTTACCAGAACATCGACGAGGCCACCGAGCGCGAGCACATGCGCATCGGCATGGAGATCATTGAGCGCCTGACCGGCGAGCGCGCGCTGGGCTGGTATACCGGCCGCGACTCGCCCAACACGCACCGCCTGGTGGCGGACTACGGCGGCTTCCTCTACGACAGCGACTACTACGGTGATGACCTGCCGTTCTGGATGCCCGTGCGGAAAACGGACGGCAGCATGACCCAGCAGCTCATCGTGCCCTACACGCTGGACGTCAATGACATGCGCTTCGCGCTGCCGCAGGGTTACTCGCAGGGGCAGGACTTCTTCACCTACCTGCGCGACAGTTTCGATGTGTTGTATGCCGAGGGCGAGGACTGCCCGAAGATGATGAGCATCGGCATGCACTGCCGCCTGCTCGGCCGGCCGGGGCGCATGAAGGCGCTGATCGACTTCCTCGACCACATCGAGCGGCATGACCGCGTGTGGGTCGCGCGGCGCATCGACATCGCGCGTCACTGGCGCGACAAATTCCCAGCGCCCTGAACGCCTGCGGGGCGATGGCGGGGCGGAGTATGCTGGGCGCTTTCCGCCTGGAGGGCTGCGCCATGCCAACCTGGGACGAGAAGCAGTACCTCAAGTTTGCCGACGAGCGCACGCGGCCGGCGCGCGAACTGCTGGCACGCGTGCCGCTGGGCGCGCCACGCCACGTGGTGGATCTCGGCTGCGGCCCCGGCAATTCGACCGTGCTATTGCGCGAGCGTTGGCCGCAGGCGCGTGTCGTCGGCGTAGACAACTCGCCCCAGATGTTGGTGCGTGCGCGCCAGGACATGCCCGACCTGGAATGGGTCGAAGCCGACATTGCTGCCTGGGTGCCGGATGGCGCGCCGGACCTCATCTTCGCCAATGCCTCGCTGCAATGGTTGCCGGACCACGCGGCGTTGATGCCGCGCCTGTTCGGCCTGCTGCCCCCGGGGGGCGTGCTGGCCGTGCAGATGCCGGACAGTTTCGACGAGCCCAGCCACGCCTGGATGCGCCAGTTGCCGGGGCCGTGGACCGAGTTGTTGCAGGCGGTGCGGCAAGGGCCGCGCGTGCTGCGCGCCAGCGACTATTACGATCTGCTGGCGCCGCAGGCGGGCCATGTCGACATCTGGAGTACGCGCTATGAGCATGTCATGGCCGATGCGGCGGCCATCGTGGAGTGGGTCAAGGGCACCGGCCTGCGCCCCTATCTCGAAGCGCTGCCGGCCGGGATGCGCGAGGCCTATGAGGCGGCCTATCGCACGGCCATCGACCAGGCCTATCCACCGCGCGCGGACGGTGGCCGCCTGTTCTCCTTCCCGCGCCTGTTCTTCATCGCGCAGCGCTGAGCACGTGGCGACGGTGATCGCTCAGGCAAGCTGACCGCGCGCGATCTCGGCGAGACGCTTGATCGCGGTCTCGGTCTCCGCGCCGAAGGGCTGGCAGCAGTTGATGCGCACGTAGTTGTCGTAGCGGTCGCTGTTGGAGAAGATCCAGCCCGGCGCCACGCGAATGCCCTCGCGCAGCGCGGTCTCGAACAACACGCGCGGCTGGCGCAGCGGGGGCAACTGGATCCACAGCAGCATGCCCCCCTCGGGCAATGACAGGCGTGTGCCAGCCGGGAAGTGGCTGGCGATGGATTCGGCCATCTGCTCGCGTCGCGTGTGCAGCAGGCGGCGCAGGCGCGTGAGGTGGCGTTCGTAGGCCGCGCTGCCCATGAACTCGGCCAGGGCGAGCTGTGGCAGCGTCGCATTGGGCCGGCTCTGCGCATACTTGAGCATGCGAATGCGGGCCTGCCAGCGCCCACCGGCCACCCAGCCCAGGCGCATGCCGGGGGCCAGGGTCTTGTGCAGCGAGGCGCAGTGGATCACCTGGCCGCGCTCGTCCCAGGACTTGATCGCACGCAGCGGCGTCTCGTCGCCCAGCGCGCCATAGGTGTCGTCCTCGATCAGCGGGATGTCGTAGCGCTCGCACAGTGCCAGCAGGCGCTGCTTTTCCATGTCTGGCATCACGCTGCCGAGCGGATTCTGGAAGTTCGGGATCACCACCACCGCCTTGAGGCTGGCCTGCGTCTGCAGTGCTAGCTCCAGCGCGTCGACCGACAGGCCACTGCGTGGGCTGGTGGGAATCTCCAGCGCACGCAGGCCCAGGCTCTGCAGGGTCTGCAGCAGGCCGAAGAAGACCGGTGACTCCACCGCCACCACGTCGCCCGGTTGCGTCACCGCGCGCAGCGCGAGGTTCATGGCCTCGGTGCAGCCGTGCGTGACCACGATGTCCTCGGCGGTCAGGCGCATGCCACCGCCTTCCAGCGCACGGCGGGCCAGCACGGCGCGGAATCCCGGGTCGCCATGAGTGGGCACCGGGCTCACCAAGACCTCGGGGCGCAGGCGCAGGGCGCGCGTGGCGGCCTGGCGCAAGGCCTCGGCCGGGTAGGCGTCGGGCGAGCCGAAGGCCTGGGCCAGGTTCAGGCGCAGGTTGTGCTGCTCGCACTGCACGATGAAGCTCGACACCCGCTCATGGATGCCCAGGTACTGCGCCGGGTCGGGCGCCACCACGCTGTCCGGCTCGCTGGCCGGCGCCAGCACGTTGCGACGCGGGCGCCGCACGAAGTAGCCGGCGCGTGGCCGCGCCTCCAGCCAGCCCTTGTCCTCCAGGTAGCGGCAGGCCTGCAGTGCGGTGCTGAGGCTCACATGATGCAGGCGGGTCAGGTTGCGCACCGAGGGCATGCGGTCGCCAGGCGACAGCGTGCCGGACTCGATGGCGCCCTGGTAGTGATCGGCCAGGCGCAGGTACAGCGGCTGGGATTCGGCGGTGGCAAGGTCCATGAACGATCTTCCAATGGGGATGAGCGGCAGAACAGATACAGATTTCGCTGAATTGGACAGTAACAGACCAGAACAGCGCCGCTTTGATCCGGTACACAAAGTGTGTTGCTGTGTCTGTTATGGCCACGCACGGAAGCTCAGCATGGAGCCATCGAATTCTTGTGCTGGAGTTTCATCATGCTGCGTCCCGAAATTGCCTCCACCCAAAGCCTGTCGGCTGGCGAGGGCCTGTCGCTGCGCTTGCCGCGCGGTGCCCGCCTGGTCTGCCTGGAGGGCTCGCTGAGCCTGGCCTACCCGCTGCAGAGCATGGCTGGCCGCGTGTTCGCACCGAGCGCGACCCTGCGCGCTGGCGAGCAGCAGAGCATGGAAGAGGAAACCTGCCTGGGCCTGCAGGCTGGCGGCAAGGGCGCTCGCCTGCTGTGCCTGCGCCCGGCGCCGGAGCCTTCGCTGAGCTTCCGGCTGCTGCGGGTGTGGCGTCGCTGGCTGGCTAGTCTGGAACTGGCATCGCGGATCTGATTGCCGTAGCCGGCTGAGTTGCCGCTTTGAGATAGGGGCGGCGAAGGCGCAGGAAGGGGCTTTCGATGAAGCGGTAGCTGGCCCAGGCCAGCGGCAACATCAACAGGAAGCCCCCGGCCGCCCAGGCACAGGCCAGATAGAAGTTGCCCAGTGCCATGATGTGCTGGTCAACGAAACGCGCCATGCCGAAGACGAAGAAGAAGTGCAGCAGGTAGATCGAGTAGGAGTACTCGCCGATCTTGCCCACAAAGCCGGACCAGCCGGTCCTGCTGAAGACGAAGGAGCTGTCGTACCAGGCGATGGCCGTGGCGAGCGCCAGCCCCTCCAGTGTTGGCAAGAGAATCCATAGAGGTTCGGGTGACGGGTAGCTGGGCATGCCGTAAAAGCCGCCACGCATATCGAAGACCCAGTAGCCGAGGCAGAAAATCGTCAGCAGCAGGCTGATCTGGAGATGCTTGCCTGTCAGGTGATGCCTGAGTGCAAACATCAGGATCCCAAGGGAAAACTGATCGATGCGGCCGATCAGTGTCCAGTAAGAAAGGCTTTGAATCTCGCCACGCTGCAGGTACAGCCCGGTGCGCAGAGACAGCGCTGCCGCAACAATTGACAGCAGGAGGACGGGCCTGCGTCGCTGCAGGTATAGCAACAGCGGAAGCAAAAGATAGAAATGCGCCTCAACGGTGAGCGACCAACCGCCGTTCGGCCAGGTTGGCAACAGCATGCCCTTGGCCATGTCGGAGGCGTAGCGGGACAGACTTTCGCCAGCCTGCCAGCGCTGCACACCCACGATCAGAATCACCACGAGAAGCAGCGGTAGCAGACGCAGTGCGCGATTCCACAGGAAGGCGCCGAACGCGATGCGGCGCCCGTCGAGCAGTTTGGCGAACAGGTAGCCACTGAGCGTCATGAACAGTGCGACGCCCACATGCCCTTCATCCAGCACAGCAAGCGGAAACACGCGAGGCGCGCCGCCGAACGCAATGGGATAGCCTGTACCTGCATGAATGAAGTGCCAGGTGAACACCATGAACGCGGCCAGTGCGCGGACATGGTCCAGGGCGATGAAGTGGGCGCCGGTGGAGGAGCGCATGCGGGTCGAGGTGGAGAACGAAAGGGCGGACTATGCCAGTCCGTGGCCTGATGCGGGAAGGTGCAGGTGTGGGCTGCAGCCTGGAGCGGTCAGCCGGTGCGCCAGGGCGGCTACCGCCGCCAGCAACTGGCCGACTCCAGCCTGCGCTGAGCGCACGGCCAGGCCAGGCGTGCGTGGCACGCCTGGCAGACATGTTGTCATCGCCCTTGGGGTGGGCTATAGCGAGATGACTGGTAATCCACAGCAAGGCTCGGGCGAAGAGCCTTCCCGCTCCACCCGCGACACGGCGAATGGATCATGGCCCTTCTCGCAAGCTTGTTCCGCCTGTTGTTCTTCCTTGCCTGCGGCATGCTGGCGGTATCGGCCCTGGCGCAGGATCGGCTGCGCCTCGTCACGCTCGAATATCCGCCCTACATCGTCAACGCGCCGGGCGGCGCCGAGGGCCTGGCCGCGTCCATCGTGCGCGAGGTTTTCTCACGCATGGGGCAACCCATCGACATCGAGTTCTACCCCTGGTCGCGTTCCTTGCGCATGCTGGCCAGTGGGGAGGCGGACGCCTTGTTCACCATCAAGCACACGGCGGAGCGGGAGCAGACCATGCTGTATCCGCGCGAGCCCCTGCTGAGCCAGGACTACGTCTTCTTCGTGCGCAAGGATTCACGCCTGCGCTTCGACGGAGATTTCGCGTCGCTCGCGCACGCAAGCCTCGGCCTGGTCAGGAACACCTCCTACGGCGCGCGTTTTGATTCCGCGCTGGCACGTGGCCGCTTCACCAAGCTGCAGTACGCCAACGACTACGAGCACATCTTCCGCATGCTGCTCGCCGGCCGCGTCGATGCCGTGATCTGCAGCCATCTTGTTGGGCTCAGCTTCCTGCGCCAGTTGAACGGGCTGGATCAGGTCATGGTCAGCGGGCCGCCAGCCGAAACTGCGGTCAGCTACCTCGTTTTTACGCGCGCCCGCGATACGCGCAAGCTGGCCGAGGCCTTTGACCAGGCCCTGGCGGCGATGCGGCGCGACGGCACGCTCACGCGTCTCGCCGCCCCTTATCGTTGAATGCCCTGGGGGCCTAGGGCTGGCGCGGTTCGCCGCCCAGCGCCAGGACCAGCGAGACGTGGTTGGAGAGGCGGTTGTAGCGGTTCTCGGCCAGCGCGTTCTCCGCCGCGCGGCGCTTCTCCTGCGCATCCAGCCAGGTCTGCAGGGTGACGGCGCCGGCGCGGTAGCGCACCTCTGTGAGGCGCTCCACCTCGCGCGCGGCGTCCAGCGAGCGCAGCAGCGCCTCGCCCTGGGCGGTGTACTGGCTGCGCGCGGACAAGGCGTTCTCCACGTCGCCCAGCGCCGCGTACAAGGTCTGCCGGAAGCTGGTGACGGCCAGTTCGTAGTCGGTCTGGGCGACCTGGATGTCGAGCTGGCGTGCGTTCCACTGCAGGAAGGGCAGGCTCAGCGTCGCGGCGAGGCTGGTCGCCGGATTCAGCAGGATCTGGCGCAGGCTGTCGCTGCTGCTGCCGAGGCTGCCGGTCAGGTTCAGGCTGGGGTAGAGCGCGGCGCGCGTGGCGTCGGCCGTGGCCAGCGTGCTGCGCAGGCGCAGCTCGGCCGCGCGCAGGTCGGGACGGCGCCCCAGCAGGCTCGCCGGCAGGCCGGCCTCCACCACCGGCAGGGCTTGCTCGGGCAGGGCTTGCGGGGCGGCAGCGGCCGGCGAATCGCCGTCGAACAGCAGGGCCAGCGCGGTCTGCGCCTCTTGCCGCTGCTGCAGCAACTGGGTGCGGCCGGCCTGCTGGCTGGCCAGGTTCTGCTCAGCTTGCAGCACCTCCAGGCCAGTGGCCGCGCCAGCGGCGCGTTGGGCGCGCACCAGTTCCAGCGTGCGCTGCGCGTAGGCCACGCTGGCCTCGCTCTGGCGGATGCGCTGGGCGAGGTAGCCCAACTGCCAGTACAGGCGCGCGGTGCTGCCGGTCAGCGACAGCGCGGTGCTTTCCTTGTCCTGTGCGCTGGCCTGCGCCTCCCATTCGGCCGCGTTGCGCTGGTTGCCGAGCTTGTTCCACAGATCCAGCTCCCAGCTCGCGCCCAGCGTGGCGTTGGCGCCGCGCGTGGTGCGCCCGGCGTCGCGCAGCGAGCTCTCCACGCTGTAGCCCACGCTGCCACTGAACTGGGGCGTCAGCGCATCGGCAGCCAGGCCGGCCTGCAAGCGGGCACGCTGCAGCTTCAGTGCGGCGTTGGCGAGATCGTTGTTGCGCGCCAGCGCCTGCGTCACCAGCGCGTCCAGTGCCGGGTCGTGGAAGGCCTGCCACCAGTTGTCAACGGCCTGGGGCGTCGCAGTGTGTGTGCCGCTGGTGCCCCGCCATTGCGCCGGCACTTGCGCGGCCGGGGTCTGGTAGGGCGTGTTCATGCTGCTGCAGGCCGTCAGGGTGATGGCGGCAAGCAGCGTCAAAGTGGGTTTGAATGCAAATGCCATGTTCATTCTCTGGCGAGCGCGTCGACCGGGTCGAGGCGTGCCGCGTTGCGGGCCGGCATGAAGCCGAAGGTGAGCCCGATCAGGGTGGAGCAGACGAAGGCGGCGACGATGGAGCCGGTCGAGTAGACCATGCTGAAATCCTTGACCGTCTCCTTGACGACGAAGCCGATGCCGCCAGCCAGCAGCACGCCCAGCACGCCACCGGCCAGGCATACCAGCACGGCCTCGATCAGGAACTGCTGCATGATGTCGCCCTGGCGCGCGCCGACCGCCATGCGCACGCCGATCTCGCGGGTGCGCTCGGTCACCGACACCAGCATGATGTTCATCACGCCGATGCCGCCCACGACCAGCGAGATCACCGCGATCAGCGAGATCAGCATGGCCATGGCGGCCGTGGTGCTCTCGATGGTCTGGCGGATGCTGTCGGAGTTGAAGGTGAAGAAGTCCTTGCGACCATGGCGTGTCTCCAGCAAGCGCTGGATGCCTTGCTCGGCGGCCGAGGTGGACTCGCCGTCGCGCACCCGCACGGTGATGCTGCGCAGGTAGTTCTGGCCGGTCATGCGGCCCATCGCGGTGGTGTAGGGCACCCAGATGTTCAGATTGTTGTTGTTGCCGAAGCCGCTCTCGCGCTTCTTGGTGACACCGATCACCCGCACCGGCACCTTGCCGAGCAGGATGATCTCGCCCACGACCCTGTCCTGCGGTGCGAACAGCTTGTTGCGGGTGTTGTCGTCGATCACCGCCTCCTGCGCCAGCGTCTGCTCGCTCTGTGCGTCGAAGCCGTGCCCCTCGGCCATCTCCAGGCCGCGCACGCGGAAGTACTGCTCGCCCACGCCGCTGACCTGCGCCGCGGCGGCGATGTTGCCGTGGCGCGCCGTCATCGAGCTGGCGACCATGGGCGTCACGCTGTCCACATAGCCTTGCTGCGCCAGGGCCTGCGCATCGGCCGGCATGAGCGTGCGAACGCCACCGGCGCGCTGATCGCCGAAGTCGCTGCCGGGATACACATCGATGGTGTTGGTGCCCATCGCGCGGATGTCTTTGAGAATGCGCTCCCGCGTGCCCTGGCCCAGGGCCACCACCGACACCACCGAGGCGATGCCGATGATGATGCCCAGCATGGTCAGGAAGCTGCGCATGCGGTGGCTGGCCAGCGCCAGCACCGACATGCTGAAGGCTTCGCCGAGGCGGTCGCGCAGACCGGCCCAGCGCGTCGCCACCGGCGTGCTGTCGGCGCGGCGCGGAGGTGGCGGCGGGGCGGCCTCGGGCTTGCGGCGGTCGGCCACGATGCGGCCGTCGCTGATCTCGATGATGCGCTCGGCATGCTGGGCGACCTGCATGTCGTGCGTCACGATGATGATGGTGTGGCCTTCGGCATGCAGCTCCTTGAGCAGGCGCATGACCTCGGCGCCGCTGTGGCTGTCGAGCGCGCCAGTGGGTTCGTCGGCGAGGATCACCTGGCCACCGTTCATGAGGGCGCGCGCGATCGACACCCGCTGCTGCTGGCCGCCGGAGAGCTGGCCCGGACGGTGGTGCATCCGCTCGCCCATGCCGAGGCGTTCGAGCAGGGCGCGGGCGCGCGCATGGCGCGCCTCGCGCTTGCTGCCGGCATACACGGCCGGGACTTCGGTGTTGCCCAGCGCGTCGAGGTCGGGCAGCAGGTGGTAGCGCTGGAAGATGAAGCCGAAGTGCTCGCGGCGCAGTTCGGCCAGCTCGTCGGGCTGCAGCGCGCCGGTCTCGCGGCCGGCGACGCGGTAGCTGCCTTCGCTGGGGCGGTCCAGGCAGCCCAGGATGTTCATCAGCGTGGACTTGCCGGAGCCCGAGGGGCCGACGATGGCGATCATCTCGCCGGCGCCGATGTCGAGATTTACATCGTCCAGCACACGAAGCTTGCCTTCGCCGGCGGGATAGTCGCGCGCGAGGCCGCGCAGTTCGAGGAGGGCGCTCATGCTACGGGCCTCACATCGGCGGGCCGGGGCGGCGATTGGTCGGCATCGTGATCTCGCGGCTGCCTTCGCCGATCACCACGCGCTCGCCTTCCTGCAGGCCCTCCAGCACTTCCGCGCTGACCTTGTTGTTGAGGCCCACGCGCACCTGGCGCGGGGCGATCTGGCCGTCCGCCGCCTGCACGCGCACTGTGTAGCGGCCATCGCGTCCGCGTGGGCCGAGGGCCGCCGAGGGGATGCTCAGCGCATTCTTCGCGCTGGCCAGCACGATGTGCACCTGGGTGGTCATCGAGATGCGCAGCGTGCCGCGTGGGTTGGGTACGTCGAGCAGGCCGTTGTAGTAGATCGCGGTGCTCGAGGTGCTGGTCGTCGTGCTCGTGGTGGTGCTGCTTTCGCTGGCAATCGAGGTCGGGGCCGGCTCGATGGCGCGCATGGTCGTGGTGTAGCGCTGGTCCGGTTCGCCCAGGATGCTGAAGTACACCGCCTGGCCTGGCTTGACGCGTGGCACGTCGGCCTCGCTGATCTCGGCCTTGATCGTGACCTTGTCCATTTGCGCGAGCTTGATGATCGTGGGCGCGCTCTGATTGGCATTCACCGTCTGCCCTTCCTTCGCCACGATGGCGACCACGGTGCCGTCGATGGGCGCGGTGATGCGCGTGTAGCCGAGGTTCACGCGCGCCGTGTCGACGGCGATGCCGCCTTGCGCGATCTGCGCTTCCAGTGCCGCAATGTCGGCCCGCGTGGTGGCGAGGCTGGCTTCGGCTGCCTCGTAGTTCTCCTGCGTGGTGGCGTCGGCGGCCAGCATCTGCTGCTGGCGTTTCATCGCCAGTTCGTTCTGCTTGAGCAGGGCCTGTTTGGCGCGCAACTGGGCTTGCGTGCTGGCCAGCTCGGCCTCGGCCTTGCGCAGCGCGTTCTGCTGGGTGAGCGAGTCGATCTCGGCGATCAACTGGCCCTGCTTGACGGTGTCGCCCAGTGCCACCTTCAGCGACTTGATCTGGCCCGAAGCCTGTGCCCCGACACTGACCTGCTGGAAGGCCTCGATGCTGCCGGTGGCGATGACGCTGTCCTCGATGTCGGCGCGCGCCACGCTGGCGGTGACCAGGGGCGGTGGCGTGGGGCGGGCGAACCACAATTGATGGGCGGCGAAGGCCGCTGCGATGAGGGCCAGGGTCAGGCTGGCGAACAGGAGCTTCTTGCGGGCGGGCGTCATGGTGCGGGACAGGTGGAGGAGGGGGCGATGCGCGCGGAGTGGGCGGGCATCGGCGGACACATTCTGGCAAGGCGAACGTAAAGCTTTGTCAGCAAGCGGTAATAAAGCCGTCTGTTTTGTGTCGGCGGGTGCGTGGGTCAGAGGGGGTAAGATGCCGCGAGTTCCCGACTGTCCGAGGATTGCCGCATGCCCAGCTCCGCCGCCCGCCCGTTCACGACCCTGATCGACTGCCACGCCCTGCAGGCCCTGCTGGATGACCCGGCCTGCTGCGTGATCGACGTGCGCCATGAGTTGAGCAATGTCGATGCCGGTCGCGCCGCGTATGCCGAGGGGCATGTGCCGGGGGCTTTCTTCCTGCATCTCGACGCGGATCTGTCCGGTCCTAAGACCGGCCACAACGGTCGCCATCCACTGCCCGACCCGGAGGTGTTCGCGGCCCGCCTGGGCGCGCTGGGCATCGACGCCGCCACCCAGGTCGTGGTGTATGACGCGGCCGGCGGCATGATGGCCGCCCGCCTGTGGTGGATGCTGCGCTGGCTGGGGCACGAGGCGGTGGCGGTGCTGGACGGCGGCTGGCCGGCCTGGCTCGCCGCAGGTGGCGCGCAGACGCAGGCGCTGCCGACGCCGCGCGCGGCCTGCGTGTTCCCGCGCCGGCCCCCGCGTGTCGCCACGGTGGATGCGGCCGGCGTGCTGGCGAACCTCGCCAGCGCCCAGCGCCTGATCGTCGATGCGCGCGCGCCGGATCGTTTCCGCGGCGAGAACGAGACCCTCGACCCGGTCGGTGGGCATATCCCGGGTGCATGCAACCGTTTCTTCCGTGACAACCTCACGGCCGACGGTCGCTTCAAGCCGGCCGCCCAACTGCGCGAGGAATGGTCCGCGGTGCTGGGGGCACACGCGCCGGCCGCAGCCATCATGCAGTGCGGCTCTGGCGTCACCGCCTGTCACAACCTGCTGGCGCTGGAGATTGCCGGCCTGGCGGGGGCGGCGCTGTACCCCGGCTCGTGGAGCGAATGGTGCAGCGACCCGGCCCGCCCGGTCGCGACGGGCGCCGGCTGAGCCGGCTTGAAATCGAGGCGGCCGTGACAACCTAGGGTGGATCATCCACTCGTGCAGGTGCCGGCGCGTGTCCTTCCTGATCTTCACCGTGCTGGCCCTGTTGTTCATGGGCTGGCTGGCCTCCGGGCCACTGCGTCGGCGCTGGCGCCGGCAGCGCCTGCGTGCGCGACCCTTTCCTCCCGAATGGCGTGACATCCTGCGCCGCCGCATGCCGTATTTCCAGCGCATGCCCGTCGACCTGCAACTGCAGTTGAAGCGCCACATCCAGGTCTTCCTGGCGGAGAAGGAGTTCATCGGCTGCGCCGGGCTGGAGGTGGATGACGAGATGCGCGTGACCATCGCGGCCCAAGCCTGCCTGTTGCTGCTCAACCGGCGACATGACTACTACCCGCAACTGCGCCAGATCCTGGTCTATCCGGGCGCCTTCGTGGTGCAGCATGCACGGCCCGACGCAGCCGGCGTGCTGCAATCGCAACGTCAGGTGCTGAGCGGCGAGTCGTGGAGCAACGGCCAGGTGATCCTGTCCTGGCACGACACGCTGGAGGATGCGGCGGCGCCCTTCGATGGGCGCAACGTGGTGATCCACGAGTTCGCGCACCAGCTCGACCAGGAGAAGGGCGAGGCCAGCGGCGTGCCCTACCTGGGCCGACGCGCCGACTACGCGCGCTGGTCGCGCGTCTTCGCCGAAGCCTTCGCGCGCCTGCAGCAGGAGGCGCAGGGACAGGTGCAAGGCCTGTTCAACCATTACGGCGCCACCAATCCGGCGGAGTTCTTCGCTGTCGCCAGCGAGGTGTTCTTCGAGCAGCCACAGGCACTGCAGCAGCATTCGCCGGCGGTATATGCGGAGCTGAGCGCCTACTACCGGGTCAATCCGCTGAGCTGGTGAGGCGGTTGCGTGACATAGGTCTCGCCTGGCGTACGGGGGCGGGGCATGAGGGCATTCAGCGCTTCCTTTTTATGCCGAAAGACATATCCTTTAAGTGATAGATCGGCGGAACGTGGCAGGCGGGAAAGTATTTGTATTTTCAGCAATATGACTGCGCGAGTCGGGTCGTCGTGACCTTTCTGGAGGCCGCTGTGCTGGCGCAGGACAAGCTGTTGGAAATCATCCGCATCCAGACCGACACCGTGCGGCTGGGCGCCGACCTCGGAGGCGTCATGAGCCTCGTCGCCGAGCGTGTGCTGGCCCTGGTCGAAGCCGATGGCGCGGTCATCGAGCTGGCCGAGGGTGAGGACATGGTGTATCGCGCCGCCTCGGGCGTGGCGAGTGGCGCCTTGGGTCTGCGCCTCAAGCGCGCCACCAGCCTCTCCGGCCTGTGCGTGCAACTGGGCCAGGCCTGTCGTTGTGACGACAGCGAGACCGACCCGCGGGTGGATCGCGAAGCCTGTCGGCGCGTGGGCATCCGCTCGATGATCGTGCTGCCGCTGCGTCATGACACCGAGACGGTGGGCGTGCTCAAGGCCATGTCGACGCGTGTCGCGGCCTTCGACGATCACCACGTCGCCTTGCTGGAGCAGTTATCCGGCCTGGTTGCGGCGGCCATGTTCCATGCCGCACGGTATGACATGGACGTACTGTTCCATCGCGCCACGCATGATCCGCTGACCGATCTGGCCAACCGCTCGCTGTTCATGGACCGCTTGCGTGCGCGCCTGCAGCAAGGCGGTCGCGACGGCGTCGGGTGCGCGGTGCTGGTGCTGGACATGGATGGGCTCAAGCAGATCAACGACAGCTATGGGCACCGTGCCGGGGATGCCGCCCTGGTCGAGTTTGCGCGGCGTCTGCGCGACTGCGCGCGCCAGTCCGACACGGTGGCGCGCCTGGGCGGCGACGAGTTTGCGCTGCTCCTCGCGCCGGTGGAGCCGGTGGAAGGCGTCGCCCGCGCGATGGCCCGCATCGAGGCGGCGCTGGCGCCGGCTCTGGTCTACGAAGGACTGACGCTGGCGTTGCGGGCAAGCATCGGTTGGGCTCATGCCCCGGCCGAGGGGAATGCGGTCGACGAGTTGGTGGAGCTGGCCGACCAGCGCATGTACGAGTGCAAGCGCGCCCGTCGCGGGCGGCATTCCAGCGCCGGGGACGCAGTGCAAAGACTCGCCTCCTGAGCGGCGCCCCGTCCTGGGGCGTCGGCGCGCGCAGCGAGCCCTGCGAGGGCGCCAGTGGTGCGCCCAGCCCCTGCGTGGGCATCCGGGCCTTCTTTCAAGGCACTGAATTCATTGGGTAAGTTGCGCGAGCTTCGCGCTGGCACGGGCAGTGCTTTAACTGGTCGAACTGGTCAGACCAGTTGTCGTCTTCCATTGCCGAACCGTCCGCGCCCGCGCCATGCCCCGCCTCTCCAGCTTTGCCGCCCAGACCTTGCAGCGCCAGATCCACGATGGTCGTTACCGCTGCGGCGATCTGCTGCCCGGTCAGCGCGAACTGTCGGTCACGCTGGGCATCAGCCGTGCCGCACTGCGCGAGGCGATCTCCACGCTGGAGGCGCTGGGCCTGGTGCGCGCGCAGCCGGGCAAGGGGGTGTTCGTCACCGCGGGGCGTGCGCGCAGTTCGACCGAGGTGCCGCCCGGTCCGCTGGCCATGCCGGCGCAACAGGTCTTCGAGTTCCGCGCCATCGTGGAGCCGGCGGCTGCCGCGCTGGCCGCGCAGCGCGCGGATGCCGCGGCTATCGCGGCGCTGCGCGAGATGCAGCGTCGCCTGGAGGCCGCCTTGTACGGGCTGGATCTGGTCACGGCCTCCGAGGCCGATCTCGATTTTCACCTCGCCCTGGCTGACTACGCGGGCAACCCCTTGCTGACCTCCGCGATCCGTTCGCTGGAAGAACCCATCGCCTACAGCCTGCGTCTGCCCTTCGCCGATCCCGAGGGCATCTGGGCGCCGGCCGATGAACACCGTGCCGTGCTGGCCGCCATCGAGGCGCGCGACGGCACCGCCGCGCATGCCGCCATGGCCGAACACCTGGTGCGTGCCGCGGCACGCATCGACATCCCTGTTCTCATCCCTTTCGAAACGCCCCGACCGGGCAAGTTGCATGAAGGAGTCTTCCCATGAATCGCCGCACCATGATCCGTTTCCTGTCCACCTCGGCTCTCGCCCTGGGCCTGCTGGGCAGCAGCCTGCCCGCGCTGGCCGACGCGCTGGACAACATCAAGAAGGCCGGCACGCTGCGCGTGGCCGTGCCGCAGGACTTCCCGCCCTTCGGAACGGTCGGCTCCGACATGAAGCCGCAGGGTTATGACATCGACACGGCGGCGCTGATCGCCAAGGAGATGGGCGTCAAGCTGGAGCTGATCCCGGTGTCCTCCACCAACCGCATTCCCTTCCTGACCACCGGCAAGGCCGACCTGGTGATCTCCAGCCTGGGCAAGAACCCGGACCGCGAGAAGGTGATCGACTTCACCGACGCCTACGCCCCCTTCTTCAACGGCGTGTTCGGCCCGGCCGACGCCAAGATCGCCGGTCCGGCCGACCTGGCGGGCAAGACCATCGCGGTCACGCGCGGCTCGGTGGAAGACCTGGAGCTGACGAAGATCGCGCCGCCCACCGCCACGATCAAGCGCTTCGAGGACAACAACGCGACCATCTCGGCCTACCTCTCGGGTCAGACCCAACTGGCTGCGACCGGCAACGTGGTGGCCGCTGCGCTCAACGAACGCACCAAGCTGCGCCCGCTGACGCCCAAGTTCCTGATCAAGAACTCGCCCTGCTTCGTCGGCGTGAACAAGGGTGAGGCCGCGCTGGTGGCGAAGGTGAACGAGATCATCGCCAAGTCGAAGAAGGATGGCTCGCTGAACCAGATCGCCCAGAAGTGGCTGCGTAATCCGCTGCCGGCCGATCTGTAAGTCAGGCCTTCAACCCCCCCACCCCTCCCCTTGTCAGGGGAGGGCGACCCGGCTGGCATGTTTGGTAGCGCCTGTCCTGCCTTTGGCAGAAGGGCTGAGATTGCCGGGTATGCATGAAAGATGTCTATGGCCTATTCATTCGACTTCACCGCCGTCGCCGCTTACCACACACAGCTCGCGGTGGGCGTCGGCTATACGCTGCTGCTGACCGCCATCGGTGCCGTGCTGGGCGTGGGCCTGGGCATCCTGGGCGGCGTCTTGCGCGCCTGGCGCATCAAGCCCTTCGCGCAGGTGTTCGGGCTCTATGTTGAGCTGATCCGCAATACGCCCTTCATCGTGCAACTGTTCTTCATCTTCTTCGGCCTGCCCTCATTGGGCGTGAAGCTCGGTGAGCTGCAGGCGGCGATGATTGCCGTTGTCATCAATCTCGGGGCGTACTCCACCGAGATCATCCGCGCCGGCATCCAGGCCATCCCGCGTGGCCAGATCGAGGCCGCCGGTTCGCTTGCGATGACGCGCGCGCAGATCTTCCGCCATGTGGTGCTGCGCCCGGCCTTGCAGAAGGTGTGGCCCGCGCTGTCGAGCCAGATCGTGATCGTGATGCTGGGCACCTCGGTGTGTTCCCAGATCGCGGCCGAAGAGCTGACCTTCGCGGCCAACTTCATCCAGTCGCGCAACTTCCGCGCCTTCGAGACCTACATCGTCACCGCCCTGATCTACCTGCTGCTGGCCATCGGCGTGCGTGCGCTGCTGGCGCAGATCGGGCACAAGCTGGTGGTGAAGCGGAGGGCCGCAGCATGATGATGGACTTCACCCTGTGGGACATCCTGCGCAACCTGGGTTTCGGTGCCTTGTGGACCATCGCCCTGTCGCTCACCGCCTTCGCGCTCGGTGGCACGGCCGGCTTGCTGGTGCTGGCCGCGCGCATGGCCAAGTCGCCCGGGCTGCAGCGCGCGGCGCGCTGGTACATCGAGTTCTTCCAGGGCACGCCGCTGCTGATGCAGCTCTTCATGGTCTTCTTCGGCATCGCCTTGCTGGGCGTGGATGTCCCGCCCTGGCTGGCTGCCGCGATGGGCCTCACGCTGTTCTCCAGCGCCTATCTCGCGGAAATCTGGCGTGGCTGTGTGGAGGCGATCCCGAAGGGTCAGTGGGAGGCCTCCGCGAGCCTCGCCATGACATGGGTCGAGCAGATGCGCCACGTGATCCTGCCGCAGGCGCTGCGCATCGCGGTGGCGCCCACGGTCGGCTTCTCGGTGCAGATCGTCAAGGGCACGGCGGTGACCTCGATCATCGGCTTCGCCGAGCTGACCAAGACCGGCTCCATGCTCGCCAACGCCACCTTCCAGCCCTTCATGGTGTTCGGCTTCGTCGCCCTGGGCTACTTCATCCTCTGTTATCCGCTGTCGCTGTATGCGGCTCGTCTCGAAAGGAAATTCCATGGAAGCCTTGGTTCGCATTGACGCGCTCCACAAGCACTTCGGCGCCAACCACGTGCTCAAGGGCATCGACCTGCGTATCCAGCAGGGCGAGGTGGTCGCCATCATCGGCCGCAGCGGCTCGGGCAAGAGCACGTTGCTGCGCTCGATCAACGGGCTGGAAACCTTTGATGACGGCCTCATCGAGATCGACGGCGAACGCCTCTACGCCGGCCAGACCGATCTGCGCGCACTGCGCCAGAAGGTCGGCATGGTGTTCCAGCAGTTCAACCTGTTCCCGCATCTGACGGCCGGCGAGAACGTGATGCTCGCCCCCCAGGTGGTCAAGAAGACGCCCAAGGCCGAGTGCGAGACGATTGCGCGCGCCATGCTCACCAAGGTGGGGCTGGCCGAGAAGTTCGATGCCTACCCCGACCAGCTCTCGGGTGGCCAGCAGCAGCGTGTGGCGATCGCCCGCGCGCTCGCCATGCAACCCAAGGTGCTGCTGTGCGACGAGATCACCTCGGCACTGGACCCGGAGCTCGTCAACGAAGTGCTGGCGGTCGTGAAGCAGCTTGCCGCCGAGGGCATGACGCTGATCATGGTCACCCACGAGATGCGTTTTGCGCGCGAGGTCGGCGATAAGCTGGTCTTCATGTACCAGGGCCGGGTGCATGAGAGTGGTCATCCGCGCGAGTTGTTCGCCAACCCGCAGACGGCCGAGCTGCAGAATTTCATCGGTGCGGTGAACTGACGCGGGGCCAGGGCCTCAGGGGCTCAGGTAACGCTGCCGCAGGCGTGCCAGTTCGCCGCTGCGGTGCGCCTCCTGCAGGGCCTGTTCGAGGCGCAGGACTTCCGTCCGCGGGGTGCGGCGGGAGGCGAACAGGTACTGCGGACGCGGCAGGTCTTCCTTCAGTACCAGCACCTTGAGCTGCCGCTGCAGGCCCAGGCGCTGGATGGTCGGGATCGCTCCGAAGTCGTGGTAGAAGAAAAAGCGCCCGTCACCGCGCAGCAGCTTCTGCAGGTTGGCCTCGATGCTTCTTGCGCTGGTGTCGATGCGCGCCTCGGGCAGCGTACGCAGCGTGCGTTCCAGCTCGGTTCCCGGGATGGTCAGGAAGATGCCTTCGTCGGCGAGCCGATGCAGCTCGTCATGCCGCTGGATGGCAATCGTGTCGTCGGCGCGCAGCACCAGTACCGGTCGCAGTACGAGCAGCGGAATGTCGATCAGGTGGAACTTCGCCATGCGCTCGGGCGAGCGCACCCAGCCACAGAAAAGGTCGATGCGCCCGGCCTCCAGCTCAGTCTCCACCCGCTTGCCGGACGCGAAGTCCTCATAACCGCCGATGTGGATGCCCGTCTTCTGCTGCAGCAACTGGTAGATGTCCACGCATAGACCGCGCATGGGGGCCTGCGGGTTGCGCGCTTCATGGAAATACTTGGGGTAACTGTCCATCGCCAGGGTGCGTAGCCCGGCGTCCGCTGCGGTGGCAGGGCCGGCAAGCAGCCACAGGCAGGCAGCGATCGTATGCAGACGGGCCGTCATCGTCTGGTCTCTCCTGTCCATGCGGATGGAATCCTGCGGGGGCCCCGGCATTTCACTCCTGGAAGGGGCCGTTTGGCAAGTTAGCGTCAGCGTGATCATTGTTCACAGTCTGGCTGGGACATTCACCGGGGAAAACGGCAAGCTCCCGCCTCCGCGCGATGGGCTAGCCTTGTATCAAGGTCAGATGGCTGGGGCGCATGCATCATGCCGCGCTGTCCCGGGGGTGCCGGGGTAACGGGAAAGGAACTGCATTGAGTCTGCCGTGGGTTTGCCTGGGCGATCGAACGGGGGGCGACCTGCCTGGCGGCGCGTCGCGGGTCGAGGACTTGGCCGCCTTGCTGGCACAGGCCGCTGGGGCGGCCGTGTTGCTGGACACGCAGGACTGGGCCCGTGCGCACGATTGGGCGCGTGTGCTGCGCAGCCAGGCCGCGCTGGCGCATCGCCCCCTGTTCCTGCATGCGCGCCCGACCGGGCCCGAACCACTGGGCGCCGCCGCGCTGTTCGATGGCGTGGGCCTGGAGGTGGCCGCGCGTGATGCGCTGGCGCAGGAGATCCTGGCCCAGGCGGCGCGCCTGAGCCATGTGGCGGCGGCCCCCGGCGAGGCGGTGGCGCAGTACCTGGCCTGCCGGCCCAGCCAGCGCCTGCACCCGCTGAAGGACTGGACCGCGCCGGGCTACTACCGCTATCCGCTGGTCGAAGCCTTGCTGGCCGAGGGCGAGGACCCCTTCGTGTGGCTGGAGCGCTGGAGCCGGCGCCGCATCCTCGACACCGACATGGTGCTGGACCGCCTGCGCCTGTGCGACCAGTGTTCCAGCGCGCACCTCAACCACGTCGACGTATGCCCGGCCTGCGCCAGCATCGACATCGCCAGTACCCGCCTGCTGCATTGCTTCACCTGCGGTCACGTCGACCAGCAGGAGAGCTTCCAGCGCCAGCACCGCCTGGAGTGCCCCAAGTGCTCGACCGTGTTGCGCCATATCGGCGTCGACTACGACCGCCCGCTGGAGCAGTTGCAGTGCCGCCAGTGCAAGAACCTTTTCGTCGATGCCGACGTGCGCAGCCAGTGCATGGCCTGTGGCGCCACCAGCTCGCCCGAACGCCTGCCGGTGCGCCCCATCCCAGTCTATCGCCTGGGTGGGGCCGGCCTGCTGCTGGCGCGCCAGGGCAACCTGTCGCCCGTGCTGTCGGGGCTGGACACGGTCAACTTCATCGCACCGGCGCTGTTCGAGCGCCTGCTCGACTGGCAGATCGCGCTGGCGCAGCGCTACCCGGAGAGCCATTTCTTTAGCGTGATCGGCCTGCGCGTGCGCAATCTCGAAGCCCTGGTCGGCGCGCTCGGCCGCTCGACCACCGCGACCCTGGTGGATGGTTTCGCCGAGCGCCTGCGCGCCACCCTGCGCAATACCGACCTCACCACGCGTGGCGATGACGATCACATCTGGCTGATCACGCCGCACACCGACGAGCCTGGCGCGCGCCTGCTGGTGTCGCGCATCCGCGCGCTGGGCCGCGCCTCGCGCCAGGCCGATGAGACCAGCATGCTGCAGCTCTCCACCGCGGTGGCGAGCCTGCCCGGTCCCGAAGAGTGGCCGCTGGAAGCCAACCAGCTCATGGGCCTGATGGCCTCGCGGCTGGAAACAGAAAGCGAGTCCTGAGCAGATGATTGACGCGCGCAGCCTTGGCGACATCCTGCTGACCGTCTTTCCCCTGGTGCTGCTGTTCGAGCTGCCGATCTACCTGCTGTGCTGGCTCGGCGTGCTGCGGCGCTGCCTGTGGCCGGCGTCGCTGTCGCGCGAGGCCGAGGCCTGGCGGCCGCGCGTGAGCTGCGTCGTCACCTGCTACTCGGAGGGGCGCGATGTCGGCAAGACCATCCACTCCCTGCTGGAGCAGACCTACCCGGGTGTCATCGAGATACTGATCATGGTCGACGGCGCGGTGCAGAACCGCGCGACCTACGAAGCGGCCCTGGCATGGCTGCCGCAGATGCGGCGCTACCCCAACCGGGTGCTCAAGGTCCTGCCCAAGCGCACGCGCGGCGGCCGTGTCTCCAGCCTTAACGCCGGGCGTCACTTCGCCTCGGGCGAAGTGGTGCTGGCGCTGGACGGCGACACCTCCTTCGACAACGACATGGTGTGGCACATCACGCGCCCCTTTGCCGATCCGAAAGTCGCTGCGGTATCGGGCGCGCTGCGCGTGCGCAATGCCGCCGACAGCCTGGTCGCGCGCCTGCAGGCGCTGGAGTACATGATGACCATCCAGTTTGCGCGCACCGGGCTCACTGAGTTCAACACCGTCAACAACATCTCCGGTGCCTTCGGTGCGTTTCGCGCGCGCCTGCTCGATAGCCTCAGCGGTTGGGACGCCGGCACCGCCGAGGACCTGGACCTGACCCTGCGCATCAAGAAGCGCTTCGGCACGCGCGAGCGCTACCGCATCGTGCACCAGCCGCTGGCCATGGGGCACACCGACGCGCCCACGAGCTGGAAGGTCTTCTTTAAGCAACGCTTGCGCTGGGACGGCGACCTGTTCTACCTCTACATCCGCAAGCACTGGTCCAGCCTGCGCCCCGGCCTGCTGGGCTGGCGCAACTTCATCATGCTGATGTGGACCGGCGTCTACTTCCAGCTCGTGATGCCCTTCATCATCATCGGCGCCACGCTGTGGCTGGTGTGGGCGCTGCCCTGGCCGATGCTGCTCGCAGTGCTGGGCCTGACCTACGTGTTCTACACCCTGCTCACCGGCGCGCTGTTCCTGAGCTACCTGCTGATGCTCTCCGAGCGGCGCCGCGCCGACTGGCCTTATCTCGCCTACGTGCCGCTGTTCCCGCTGTTCACCTTCGCCTCGCGGGTGTGGAACGCCTTCGCCACGCTGGCCGAGCTGGTGACGCGGCAGCATCTGGATTCCTCCATGGCACCCTGGTGGGTGCTCAAGAAGACGCGCTACTGATATGGCAAAGGCATGCTTCAAGTTTGTGCTGTGTGCTGGCCTGCTGCTGGGCCAGGGCTGCGCACAGGCCGCGCCGATGAGCCTGGGCGAGTTCGCCGAAGGTCTGGACACCCATCCCGACTACGCGCTCGTGCTGAGCGAGGGCGAGCTGGCCGAGGCCCAGCTCGCGCGCGAACGCGCGGCCAGCGGCGCCCGCCTGTACGGCAACCTCGGCGGCGCCAGCGCCTACGAGCCGCAGTTCGGTGGGGGCACGCGCGACTACACCAGCCTGATCGGCAGCCTGGGCGTGCGCTACCCGCTGCTGGCGGCAGCCGCCGAAGAGCGCCTGAAAGTGGGCTACGCCTCCATCGACGCGCTGCTCGCCCGGGTGCAGCGCGAGGCCCTGCGCCAGCGCCTGCTGCAGGACTTGCGTAACGACTACTACGCGCATGCCCGGGCCGAGGCGCAGCAGGCGCTGGCCGCCCGCTTCCTGCAGGATGCGGCGCGCATCCGCGAGGTGCTGGCGCAACGCGTCGCCGCCCGCCTCTTGCTGGATGGCGAACGGCGCGACCTGGAGCTGGGCCTGGCCCAGGCCGAGCGACAACTGGTTGCCGCCCAGGCCGAGCAGGCGCGCGTGGCGCAGGCGCTGCGCCGCTGGCGTGCGGACTTCACCGGCCAGGTCGCGCAGGGGCCGGGCGGTCCGCTCACCACGCCGGCGCGGCAGGATGTTGAAGACGCCCTGCAAGCCCTGGCCGAGCTGCAGCAGGAACTGAGCGCCGCCGGCAGCAGCAGCCTGCGCGCCAATGCCTATGTGGGGGCCAACGCGCGCAAGGATTCCGACCTCGGGCGCGCCAGCGGCTTCAATGCCGGCATCAGTTTCGAGCTGCCGCTGGATGCCAGTGGCGTGGCGCGCGGCAGCCAGCGTGAGACGAGCGCGCGGGTGCAGCGTGCGCGCCTGCTGCTGCAAGCCCAGGACGAGGCCTTGCGCCAATGGCATGCGGCCCTGGCGCAGACGCAGGAGGGCGCGTTGGCCGAGCTGCGCTTTGCCCGCAGCACGGCGCTGGCCAGCGCCGCCGCCTTGCGTGAGGCCGCCGAGCGCGCCCGCCTGGCTGCTGGCGTGGCGGGTGACCCGATCGAGCGCTGGGTCCGTGCGCGCAACAACCACTATGCCGCGCTCAACGGCCTGCTTGTCGCACAGACCCGCGCCTGGGCGCTGGGCGTCGTGATAACTGACGAAGTGCCCGGCTGCGCCATGCCCGATCTCGCCTGGCTGCACTGGGCCGCGCTGCAGGCACCGCCGGTGGATGCCTGCGCAGCCCCGGCGGCGGGCGGCTCCGCCGCGCCTGCCGCCCGGCTCGCGGTGTACGCCTGGGGTGGTCAGCCCAGCCTCGCGTCGGCGGCCGCGCGCGCGGCGCTCGACGAACTGGGCGCCAGCGACATCTGGCTGTCATTCAATGCACAAGCATTGCGTACCCTGGCCGAGCCTGCCGCGCGTGCGCAACTGGCGGAAGATATCCGCGCGCAGCAACGCCTGGGGCGGCGCGTGGGCTTGCTGCTGGGCGACCCGGACTGGCTGCGCGAGGGGCGCGGGGCGAGCCTCGGCGAGATCGTGCGCAGCCTTGCCGATCTGCCTTTCGACGGGCTTCACCTGGACCTGGAACCGGACCAGTTGGCGCCCGCCGAGCGCAATGCCAAAGGCATGGCGCTGGCATGGCGCAATCTCGCCGCGCGGGTCGCCGAGCTGCGCGCGCTGACCCCGCTGCGCATCACCCTGAGCATTCACTGGCGGGCCCTGCTGCCCGACGCGGCGGGGCGCTGCGCCGCCTGCGAGCCCGCGCGTGCAGCCGACGAGGTGGCGGTGATGCTGTACACAAGCTCGGCCAATTCCGCGCGCGCGCGCATCCAGCGCATTGCCGCCGCCCTGCCGGGCAAGCCGCTGTGGTTGGCGCAGAGCATCGAGCCCGAGCTGGGCCCGGACGAAAGCCACTTCCGCGCCGGCCGTGTTGCGCTGCTGCGCCACCTGCAGGGGCTACAGTCCCTGACCGCCCAGGGCCTGCTGCGCGGCACCGCCGTGCAGAGCCTGGAAACCTACCTGAGCGCTCCCCCATGAAGATCCGCTTCCGCGTGCCCGAAGCCGCCGATCCCCGCCGCGAGTCCGGCATCAGTCTGCCGCCGCAGGAGTCCAAGCGCGTGCCACCACGTCTGCGCTGGATTCTCATCACGCTGCTCGCCCTCAGCCCGGCGATCTGGGTCGCCTGGCACTTCATCAACGAATGGCTGTGGGTGGAGGCGCGCGGCTTCGTGGTCTTCGAGGAGGTGGCGATCCATGCGCCGCAGGCCGGCGTGGTGGCCGGCCTCAAGGTGGGCAATGGCAGCCAGGTCGCGCAGGGCGCGGCCTTGCTGCAGTTGGAAGACGAAGCCTTGCGGGCGGAGTACCAGGCTTTGCGCGCCGCCCTGGGCGTGGCGCCACCGCCGGCCCCCACCCAGCCGGAGCAGATGCTGGCGGCGGACCGTCAGGAGCTGGTCGCGTTGCGCCAACGTCAGGTCGCCTTGCGCGAGCGCAGCGCGACCCTGCGTGAGCTGGCGGCGCGCGGCGCGGCCACGCGCGGTGAAGTCCTCGCGGTGGAGGGCGAGGAGCTGGCGGTGAATGCGAGCATCCAGGCGGTGCAGGCGCGCAATCTGCGCAACGCGGCGGTGCTACCGCTGGCGACCGGCCCCAGCGCCGAGCAGCGCGCCCGCCTGGCCACGCTGGAAGCACGCCTGCGCGGGCTGGACCTGCGTGCGCCGGTCGACGGCACGGTCGACAACCTCGTGGTGCGCAATGGTCAGCGCGTCGCGGAAGCCGAGCCGATGATGGTGCTGCGCCATGGCAAGCCGCAGGTCGTGGTGTTCATGCAGGGGCGCGACCTGCGCCTGACCCACAGCGGCGAGACGGTGCGCATCGTGCTGCCCAATCGCGTGACCGTGAGCGGCCGCCTGCTGGGGCCGGCGCCCTCCACGCGCCGCCTGCCGGAAGAGCTGGCCGGCTCGCTCGACCCGCGCAACCCGCGCCTGCAGGTGCTGATCGAGCCCGCGGCCCTGCCGCCGGAGGCCCTGATCCATCGCCTGCCGGTGACGATCCGCAGCTTCCGCTTCGCGGGTTAGCGCAAGCCTCGGCGAATCCCCCGGGTTCCAGTTGTGATGGCGCAGTACGGAGGATGGGGGTGGCTTCGTAGACCCCGTCATTCCCGCGAAAGCGGGAATCCACCAGCGTTCGACAAGTCACTGGATTCCCGCTTTCGCGGGAATGACGATGATGGGAAGGCCGCTTAGGCCCGCACCACCTGCAACATGCGCATCAAGGGCTGTGGCCGGGCCACCAGGTCGGCCAGGGTGTACTGGTCCAGCGTGGTGTAGAGCGCCGCGAAGGCTTCGCTCAGCACACCGGCCAGCTTGCAGTTGGGCGTGATGCGGCAGGTGTCGTGGTCGCTGAAGCACTCCACGATGGGGCCCTCGCCCTCGGCTTCGCGTACCACGCGACCGATCCTGATCTCATCCGCCGGCAGCGCCAGGCGGATGCCACCGCCCTTGCCGCGCAGCGATTCCACCACGCCGCTCTTGGCCAGGTGATGCACCACCTTCATCAGGTGACTCTCGGAGATACCGTAGGCCTCGGCGATGCCCTGGATGGTGGACAGGCGATCCGGGTTCAGCGCCAGGTACATCAGTACGCGCAGGGTGTAGTCGGTGAAGCCGGTCAGTTTCATAAGATGTATTTCTGCTGTTGCTTTTGAAAGGAAGCCGCACTACATTAAAGATACATTTTAAATGTAGCTTAAAAATGAGTCTGCATACCAGTGAAGTTTTCCCCGCGCTGCTCGACGCCCTGCGCCGGGTGTATGACCCCGAGGTGGGCGTCAACATCGTCGACCTCGGCCTGATCTACCGCCTGGAGCAGGTCGGGCAGAGCATCCAGGTCGATATGACGATGACCTCGCCGGCCTGCCCGATGGGCGAGAGCATCGCCTGCGAGGTGGAAGAAACTTTGCTCGCACGCGTGCCCGAGGATTGCAGCGTCGAGTTGCAGGTAGTGTGGGAGCCGCCCTGGACGCCCGCCTGCATGAGCGACAAGGCGCGCGCCAACCTGGGTTGGGAAGGCTGAGCCGGAGATGAGTCCGCGCCTGCGCATCCTGCTCGTGCTGCCTGCGGTGATGGCCTTGCTGGCGGGCGTGTTGTCCGGCCTGGGGCGGCTGGGCTGGGCGGTGCCCGTGCATTTCCTCGGCTTGATCGGCGTGCATGGCGCGCTGATGGTGGGTGGCTTCTTCGGCAGCCTGATCGGCCTGGAGCGCGCGGTCGCGCTGGGGCGTGGCTGGCCCTATCTGGCACCGCTGTGCTCCGGGTTGGGCGCGCTGGCCCTGATCTTCTGGCCGGCCTCTTCGCTGGGCGCGCTGGGCTTGAGTCTGGCCGCGCTCACGATGTGCCTGGCCTGCCTCGACGTGTGGTGGCGTCAGCCGGCGGCGCATCACCTGACGCTCGCGGCCGGCGCGCTGGCCTGGCTGCTGGGCAATCTGGCCTGGCTCGGCGGCGCGAGCCTGCTTGCCGTGGTGCCGCTGTGGGCGGCCTTCCTGATCCTCACCATCGCCGGCGAGCGCCTGGAGCTGTCGCGCTTCGTTCCCACGCCGGCGCATGCGCGCCGCCTGTTCGCCGGCATTGTCGCCTTGCTCCTGCTGGCCGCGTGTGCGGCGCTGTGGTGGGAGCGGGCGCTGCATGCTTACGCCCTGGCCTTGCTGTTGCTGACCGGCTGGCTGTTGCGCTACGACATCGCGCGCCGCACCGTGCGCAGCCAGGGGCTCACCCGCTACATGGCCGTGTGCCTGCTGTCCGGCTACCTGTGGCTGGGGCTGGCCGCCGTGCTGGGTCTGGTCGGCGGGCTGGCGGGTGGCAGCGTGCTGCGTGACGCGGCGCTGCATGCGCTGTTGCTGGGCTTTGTCTTCGCGATGGTGTTCGGCCATGCACCGGTCATTGTGCCGGCGCTCACGCGCCTACGCATGCGCTGGCATGCCGGCTTCTACCTGCCGCTCGCGCTGCTGCACGGCGGCCTGCTGCTGCGCGTGGCGAGCCTGTGGCCCGGCGACTTCGCGTGGCGCCAGTGGGGCGCGCTGGCCAATGCGCTGGTGATCCTGGTGTTCGTACTGATGTTGCTGGAGAGCCTGTATGCCGGTCGGCGCGGCCGGCTGGGCGGGGAGGGTGGGCATGGTCATGCAATCTGAGCCGACGCAACGGCGCTTCACCGTCGAACGCATCGAACACCTGCACTGCTGGTCGCCCAGTCTGTGGTCGCTGCGCATCACGCGACCCGCAGGCTTCCACTTCCAGCCGGGTCATTACGCGCGCCTCGGGCTGCCGGTGCCGGACGCAGCGAACACGGGAGCGAGTGCGGCGGGTGCCACCATCTGGCGTCCGTACTCCGTGGTGTCGGCGGCCGACGACGATGGGCTCGAATTCCTGATCACGCTGATTCCGGGCGGCGCCTTCACCAGCCAGCTTGCCACGCTGGGGCAGGGGGCGCCGATTGCGCTGGAGTCCGCCGTACTGGGCTTCTTCCTGGCCGGACAACTGAGCCCCGGCGAAGACCTGTGGATGCTCGCCACCGGCGCCGGGCTGGGCCCCTATGTGTCGCTGCTGCGCACCCCGGGGGCCTTGCAGCGCTTTCCGCGCCAGGTGCTGGTGCATGGCGTGCGCCACGCGGCCGAACTGGCCTATGCCGATGAGTTGCGCGGCCTGGCCGCCGCGTCCGAGGGGCGCCTGCACTACCTGCCGGTGGTGACGCGCGAGGCGGGCGCCACGCCCTTGCAGGGGCGCATCCCCGTGCTGCTGGACGCGGGCAGCCTGCAGGCCGAGGCCGGGCTGGCGCTGGACGCCGCGCACAGCCGCGTGATGGTCTGCGGCAATCCCGACTTCACCGCCGACATGCGCAAGCTGCTGACCGCGCGCGGCTTCCAACCCTGCCGCCGTGGCCTGGCCGGCAGCATGCTGTTCGAGAACTATTGGTGAGCCAGCGATGAAACGCAGCGGGGACCTGATCCCCTTGTCGCGTGAGCACCACGGCGCGCTGTCCCTGGCCCGCCGCATCCTGGCCCAGGCCGGGGAGGCCGCGGCCTTGCAGGCGCTGCGCACGCAGGTGATGCAGGACATGCCCGAGCTCCTGGCCCATTTCCGCGTGGAAGAAGACCGTCTGCTGCCCGCCATGGCCCAGCACCATCCCGCGTTGGTGCAGCGCCTGGACGAGGAACACCGCAGCCTGCGCGACTACCTGCAACGCATCGAAGCCGGCGCCTGGCACCGCTTGCCGGCTTTTGCCCGCCTGCTGCAACAGCACGTGCGCTTCGAAGAACGCGAGTTCTTTCCGGCGTTCGAGGCGCTGGCTGTGGAGGCTTAGGGTGGGCCGGGCCGAGGGCAGCCAAGCAAATGGCATGAGGCGCCGGCCGAAAGGAAATTTGTAGGGTAATGACATGGACGCCCCCTACCTGCGACGGCATCGAAGTGCCAAAGTGGAGTTGTCGAGAAACCACTGAGCAGAAGGGGACGTCATGGAAGAGCTTAAGGTAGTTGGGCTGGATGTGGCAAAGAGCGTGTTTCAGGCTCACGGCATCAACAGCCATGGTCGCAAGGTGTGCAGTAAGAAGCTGAGGCGCGGGGAAGTCGTTGCGTACTTTGCTCAACTCCCACCGGTGCTTGTTGGCATGGAGGCGTGCGGCGGTGCGCATCATTGGGCCAGAACGCTCTCAAGCCTGGGTCACCAGATCAAACTCATGGCGCCCCAACATGTGAAGCCCTTCGTTCAGGGCAACAAGACCGATGCACGTGATGCTGCGGCGATAGCAGAGGCGACAACGCGGCAATCGGTGCCCGCGGTGGCCGTTCGCGGCGTGGAAGGCCAGCAGATGCAGGCGCTCCATCGCGTGCGCGATTTGTGGATGAAGCAACGCGTGGCACTGGGCAATCAGGTTCGTGGTTTGCTCAGCGAGTTTGGCGAGGTCATCCCCTTGGGTTTTAAGCGACTCAAGCAGGATGTGTCCCAGTGGCAAGCTCGCGCAGGTGTAGAGCTGGTGACACTCAAAGAGCTGATTGCGCAATTGATGCATGCATTGAATGAGCTCGAAGAGCGCATCCGTGCGCTGGAGCTGCGAATCCGTCAGCAGCACAAAGGCAATGCCGCGAGTCGCTTGATCGAGAGCATTCCTGGCGTCGGGCTGTTGAGTGCAACAGCCGTGGTGGCCAGCTTTGGCCGGTGCGACAGTTTTGAGAATGGGCGTAAGTTCGCGAGCTGCCTGGGGCTGACGCCGCGTGAGCACAGCAGTGGTGGCAAGCAAGTGTTATTGGGGATCACCAAGCGGGGCAATGGCTATGTGCGCAAGCTGCTGATTCACGGCGCTCGTGCGGTGCTGCGGCATCTGATGCAGAGCGAGGCGCATGCAGAAGATTGGGTCGTGAAGCTTGCCAAGCGACGTGGGCACAACATTGCTGCAGTCGCGCTTGCGGCCAAGAACGCACGACGAATCTGGGCGATGCTCAGAACAGGAGAAATGTTCCGGGCCGACTACGCGCAAGCCAACTGCGCTTGCGCGTAGTCGGCCCGGTCGAGCACAACGTAGTACCGATCAACGCAACACGGAGGCAGCTCACTCGATTGCCTGGGCAATCTTGAAATGATGGCACCCACAGGTCAGACCGGGGTCATGACAACTCGTCCGAGCCCATGTGCCCTGAGCACGATAGGGTGATTGAGCTGTGACCCGCGAATATCATCATGCGTCAGCAGTCATGCAAGGGCTGCGTCAAAGACCGAATGTATGGCTGCAATCGACTCCGTGAGTCGTCATCATCGAAAAGATTGGTCGTGCAAACGGGGGGCGTCCATGTATGGGTTCGGAGCGCAGCGACAACCCACCGCCAATGCTCGGGCAAGGCTCGCGGTGGGTTGCTTCGCGAACCCACCCTACTTTCACTACTGTTACCCACCTTACGCGTTGCCGGGGCGGCCGGGCGGTGTGTCGTTCTTCAATTGATGCAAGCAGACTGATCGCGTCCCTGCTGTCTTCTCGTGCGACGAATGCCGCTTCATGGCCTCACGCAGCGGCAATGCGCACCACCGTCTTGCCGAAGTTGCGCCCTTCGAGCAGACCGATGAAGGCAGCGGGAGCGTTCTCCAGCCCCTCGACAATATCCTCGCGCAGTTTCACCTGACCGCTGGCAAGCCACGCACCCATGTCGCGGCGGAAGTCATCGAAGCGATCAGCGTAGTGATCGAGGATGATGAAGCCCTGCATGCGGATGCGCTTCTGCAGCAGAGCCGCCGTCAGCTGTGGGAGGCGGTCGCGGGCCTTGCTTTCGTGCTGATCGTTGTAATGCGCGATGAATCCGCACAACGGTATGCGCGCGCCGATGTTGAGCAAGGGCAGCACGGCGTCGAACACTGCGCCGCCGACATTCTCGAAATAGACATCGATTCCGCGCGGGCAGGCGGCCGCGAGCTGCTCGGCCAGTTGCGGATCGTGCCGATCCAGGCAGGCATCGAAGCCCAGTTCCGTGACGGCGTAGCGGCACTTGTCGGCACCGCCGGCAATGCCCACCACGCGCGCGCCTCTGAGCCTGGCGATCTGCCCGACCACGGCGCCGACTGCGCCCGTCGCAGCGGCCACAACCACGGTTTCGCCCGCCTTGGGCTGGCCGATGTCGAGCAGGCCGACCCAGGCGGTAAAGGCCGGCATGCCCAGGCCGCCCAGCGCCAGCGAGGGCCGGGCGCGCAGGGCCGCCGCATCGTCCAGTGGCATCAGGTCCTGCCCATCCGACAGCGCGTAGTCCTGCCAGCCTGCGTTGGCCAGCACCTGCTCGCCGACCTGCCAGCGCGGATGCCGCGAGGCGATGATGCGGCTGACCGTGCCGCCGACCATGGGCTCGCCCAGTCGCACCGATGGCGCATAGAGCGGGCCGACTTCCTCCATCAGGTTGCGCATGTAGGGATCGAGCGACAGGTACAGCGTGCGCAGCAGCACCTGCCCTTCAGCAGGCTCCGGCACGGCGCATTCTTCGAGGCGGAAATCCTGCGCGGTCGGCAGACCCCGCGGGCGCGCCGCAAGCACGATGCGCCGATTGATGGACTCAGAGGGCGCCATGGGTCGTCTCCCGTTCGCTTGAATTTGTTTCGTCCTGGCGTGCGCGTGGCCCGCGAAGCAGCACCAGCAGCGTGCCCAGGCTCAGCGTGACGGCGCAGAAGAGGGGCGCACCGAGCGGCCCTATCCAGTCGACGAGGAGCCCGCCAAAAATCGCCCCGCTGGCGATGGCAACCTGGAAGGCCGCGACCAGCAATCCACCGGCACCCTCGGCATGGTCGGGTGCGGCGCGCACGATCCAGGTCTGGAAGCCGACCGGGAAGGCTCCGAAAGCGAAGCCCCACAGCGTCACCGCGATGGCCGTGACGGTGGCCGAACTGCCCGCCAGGCACAGGGTGACGGCAATCGCGGCAATCAGCACACTACCGAAGACGATGGCATGACGCTCACTGCGCTCGGCGATGAAACCACCAACAAAGTTGCCGAAGAATCCGCCAATGCCGTAGCCGAGCAGGATCGCCGAGATGGCGCTGACCGGCAGCTGCGTGATCTGCTCCATCAGGGGGCGGATGTAGGTGAAGCCCGCGAAGTGGCCGGACACCACCAGCAGCACCGCCAGCAGTGCGATGCGCACATCGCCGCGGCCGAGCAATTCGACGAGCACGCGCAGGTTGGGATTGTCTTTCGGCGGCAGCGCCGGGATGCTCAGCCACTGCGCAGCCAGCGTGATGAGGCTGACCGCCCCGGCCGCAACGAAGGCACTGCGCCAGCCCCACAGATCGCCCATCCAGGCGCCGATGGGCGCCGCAGACACGGTGGCAATCGACACCCCGGTGAGGATGATGGACATCGCCCGGGCGAACCGCGAAGCGGGCACGAGGCGCAGAGCCAGCGCCGCCGCCATCGACCAGAAGCCACCCAGCGCGACACCCAGCAGCACGCGTGCCACGAGCAGGATAGTCAGGCTGCTGGCTGTCGCGGCGAGCGCATTCGAGGCGACCAACAGGGTGCTCAGTGCCAGCACGACGCGCTTGCGGTCGAACTTGCGTGTCAGCAGCGGGATGCTGGGCGCGGCAATGGCGCCGACCACAGCTGTGGCGGTGACTGCCTGACCCGCTGCGCCGTCGGAAACGCCGAGGTCGGCCGACATGGCGGTGAGCAGGCTGGCGGGCAGGAACTCGGCCGTGACCAGTCCGAATACGCCCAAAGTCAATGAGACGACGCCGGCCCAGTTGGCGTGTTGGGTATCCGGGGTGGCTTCCTCAGCGAGGGGTGAGGCAGGTGGGCATTGCAGGCAGGAAGCTTCGTTCATGTCGGGGCAGTGGGTTTGTTGTTCTGGAGTGCGCAGCTTAGGGCTAAGATGTCGGCGTTTCCATGTCGAAAAATCCGCAATGCTTGATCAAAACTCCGGAGTTCTGCCCATCGAATCCCGTGACACCCTGACCCAGGTCCTGCTGGGTTTGCGCCTGGACGGGGTCGAATATGGTCGCTGCCTGTTGCGTCGGCCCTGGGCCATTGCCTTCCCGACACAGCGCGCGGCGCGTTTTCATTTCGTTGCGCACGGCGCCTGCTGGCTGCGCACGCAGTCAGCAGACTGGCTGCACCTGGCGCCGGGGGACGCGGTACTCGTACCGCGTGGCAGCTTCCACGTGCTGGCGAGCGAGCCTGAGGTACCCGCTGTGGAGGTCGATTCGCTGGCGCGCACGCTGGTGTCGGAGAACATCTATGTGATGCGCGGTGGTGAGCAGACGGAGGCCGCAGAGGAGCACGCCGCGGCGCCCGACCTGATGTTCTGCGGCTCCATGCGCTTCAACCTCGACCCCCTGCATCCCCTGCTGGCGATGATGCCGGACGTGATGCGTGCGGGCGATCTGGCGCAGCGCGACCCAACGGTACCGGCCCTGCTCGAAGCGATGGAGCGCGAAGTGGCGCTGGATCGCATCGGCGCCTGCGGCATCATGGCGCGCCTCGCCGATGTGCTGGCTGCCAGCATCATCCGCGCCTGGGTGGAGTGTGGCTGCAGCGATTCCAGCGGCTGGGTGGCGGCGGTGCGCTGTCCGCAGATCGGCCGGGTGTTGGCCGCGATCCACGCACAGCCCGAGCGCAACTGGTCGGTGGTGGAGCTGGCAGAAGTCATGGGCGCCTCGCGCTCCAGCTTCGCCGAAAAATTCACAGACGCGGTCGGCGAGTCACCGGCCCGCTATGTCGCACGCGTCAAGATGTTCCAGGCGCGGCATTGGATTGCGCGCGAGGGCATGCGCATCGCGGTGGCCGCCAATCGACTGGGCTACGACTCCGAAGCCTCCTTCAGCCGCGCCTTCAAACGCATCATCGGCCACCCGCCGAGCGAAGCGCGATCCGCCGCCGGCGATTTTGCCTAGGGCTCTTCGACATGCGCGGCAAAGCCGCTGACGCCTGATGCGACTTCCGGGCGCAGCGTCACCTCGTATGGCGGGGGCGTCGAGGCATGCCCGACGTGTAGGGTGTGGTGCCAACCGCACCGGATGTTTCCCCGGTACGTGACCGCGTGCGTTGTTCCGGGTGGCGGAGTTGGCACTCAGCCCTTGCCTGAACGTCCGCTTTTCTGTTCTCTGACCGGCCGCACCGGGTCGGGAACCGACTTTCGCCGCACACTTCACTAGTGTCTGCTACGGCCAATTGGGCGTTGGTTGATGCTCGGTTTTCGCTGCGCGCCGAACCCATCCTGACCGTGATCTTGCGCTCGCCATCCAGTGCAGCGAAGCCGCCCTCCGCGAACCATACTTCCACTACGACATGCCCCACTGTTCCGTGAAGGAGGGGCGCAGCATGGTCAGGCTGACGGTCAATGGAAGGTCCGTGGCAGTGCGCGACGGCGCGAGTTTGCTGGATGCGGCCGGGGCGGCGGGCGTGCATGTGCCCACGCTGTGTTACTCCCCGCGCCTGCCATCCCACTCGGTGTGCCGCATGTGTCTCGTGGAGGTGCAGGGGCGGGATGAGCCGCAGGCTGCGTGTTCCACGCGGGCGGAAGAGGGCGACGTGGTGGAGACGGACTCTCCGGCGCTGCGGCAGGCGCGCCAGATGAATGGCGAGTGGCTGCTGGCGCGTCACCCGAACGACTGCATCCGCTGCGAGGTGAATGGGGCCTGCCGCCTGCAGAACCTGGTCGGCGACAATCAATGGGAGGCGCGCTGGCCCTATGTGCCGAGAGGGTCGGAGGCGCATCCGGAGCATGCGCTGACGGATCACACCTCGCCGAGCATCTGGCGCGATCTGGCGAAATGCATCGAGTGCGGCCTGTGCGCGGAGGCCTGCGGCGAGGCGGGGCAGCAGCAATACGTGATCGGCTTTGCCGAGCGCGGCTGGGGTCGCCTGCCGGTGACGGTGTTCGATCAGCATCTGGCGGACACGCGCTGCATTTCCTGCGGTCAGTGCACGGTGGTGTGCCCGGTCGGTGCGCTGATCGAGACGCCGCACTGGCACGAGGTCCTGCATGTCCTCGACGCCCATCGCCATGTCTCTGTGGTGCAAGTTGCGCCGGCGACGCGCGTGGCCATCAGCGAAGAGTTCGGCATGAAGCCGGGCACGGTGAGCACCGGCAGGCTGATCAACGCCTTGCGCCAGCTTGGCTTCGACTACGTGTTCGACACCAACTTTGCGGCCGATCTCACGATCATGGAGGAGGGGGCCGAGTTCCTGGCGCGTCTGGCGCGGCGCGAAGCGCTGCCGTTGTTCACGTCCTGCTGTCCGGGCTGGGTGAACTGGGTCGAGCTCAATCGACCTGATCTGCTGCCGCATCTGAGCACGACGAAATCGCCGCAGCAGATGCACGGTGCGCTGACCAAGCGTGGCCGTTTTGCGCGTGCGCTCGGGCCTGCGTTCGCTGAGGGCCGGGCTGAGCCTTATGTCGTGAGCATCATGCCCTGCACCGCCAAGAAGGATGAGGCCATGCGGCCTGGCGTGGCGGGCGATGTCGACCGCGTGCTCACGACGCGGGAGTTGGCCAGGATGATCCGGGCGCGTGGCATTGCCTTCGATGCGCTGCCGGAAGCGGCGCAGTTCGACGATCCACTGGGTGAGAGTACCGGGGCCGCGCAGATCTTCGGCGCCTCGGGTGGGGTCATGGAGGCCATCGTGCGCACGGCCTCCCATCTGCTCGGCACGGAATGCGCGACTGCGCTGGAGTGGCATCAACTGCGCGGTGTAGCCGAGGGCATCAAGACGGCTGCGATTCCGGGCATCGGCACGGTAGCCATCTGCAATGGCATTGCCGCGGCGCAGCGCCTGCTGGAGACGGAATCGTGGCGCGAGGAGTTCGTCGCCATCGAGGTGATGGCCTGCGTCGGCGGTTGCCTGGGGGGCGGTGGCGAACCAAAGTCGCTGGACCCGCAGGTGCTGCAGAAGCGCATGCAGGCCATCTACGCGATCGACGCGCAGGCGCCACGCCGCCGCTCGCACGAGAATCAGAGCGTGCGCCAGCTCTACGCCACCGAGCTGGGTGAGCCGAACTCCCCGGCGGCGCACGGCCTGCTCCACACGAGCTATGCGGCACGCAACTCCAGGCGATTGCTGCTGATGCGCTTTCTCGATGCAGTGGACCGGCGCGACGGCGCGGGCGCAGCCAGCCTGTTCCACCCCGATGCCATCTGGATGACGGCCTCGCCTTTCGGCGACATCGTGGGGGCGGCGAACATCGCGGCCTTCATCGGCACCCGCCTGCCGCCACGCGAGTTTGGCCCGGCCTACCGACGGCACCGCATGGCGTCCGCCGCGGAGGACGACGACCTCACAGTGCTCACGCCGACCGGAGAGCGTTGCCGCTTCGACGTGGCGCTCGACACAATCCGCGAGGGCGGGCGCAGCAGGACGGTGATCCGCAAGCTTGTGCGCGAAGTATTGGTGGATTTGGCTTGAGGTGGAGATGTGACGCGTCGGTGGACATTCCAACCCCTCCCGACCTCCCCTTGTCAGGGGAGGCGCAACCCACGCCGGGCCGATGCGGCAGCACTCCCCTGAGAAGGGGATGCGGGAAGTCGGCGCGCCTGGCCAGACCCGTTTCGCTACGCTGCACTTCATCTGTTACGGCCAAAGAAAAGCCCGCGTCCTGCGACGCGGGCTTTTGTTCTGCAAGGTGAAGCTCAGGCCTTGGCGCGGGCCACCTCGGGCGCGCGCGTGGCGCTGCGGCGCAGGCCAAGCAGCTTCCAGGCGAAGGCGCCCAGGCACAGCACGCCGACGGCGAACACGATGTCGCCCGGCACGCGCAGCCACACCAGGGTACGCATCACGGAGGACTGCACGATGTCGGTCGAGCGGGCATACCACAGGCCTTCGCTGACGCTGGCCCAGGCCTGGTAGATGCCGGCCGGCAGCAAGGACATGAAGACCATCATGGCCAGGCCGATGTTGAGCGACCAGAACATGCGGGCGAGCCACTTGTCCTGCCAGTATTCGCGCGGCATCAGGCCACGCAGGCAGAACAGCATGAGGCCGATGCCCAGCATGCCGTACACGCCGAACAGCGCGGCATGGCCGTGGGCGGGTGTCATGTTGAGGCCCTGCACGTAGTACAGCGAGATCGGTGGGTTGATCGCGAAGCCCAGCAGGCCGGCGCCGACGGTGTTCCAGAAGCCCACGGCGACGAAGCACAGGATGATCCAGCGATAGCTCTCCACCCACGGCGCGGCCTGGCTGCGCTGGTAGTTGCGATAGGCCTCGAAGCCGATCAGGGCCAGCGGCACCACCTCCAGCGCCGAGAACACGGCGCCGACGGCGATCACCGAGGTCGGCGTGCCGGTGAAGTACAGGTGGTGCAGGGTGCCGAGGATGCCGCCGAACAGGAACACGATGGTCTCCATGACGATCGCGGCGTTGGCCGAGGCGGTGCGGATTAGGCCCAGGCGGGTGAAGATCAGCGCGATCACGGCGGTGGCGAAGACCTCGAAGAAGCCTTCCACCCACAGGTGGACCAGCCACCAGCGCCAGTACTCGATCATCGAGTAGTGACTGTGCTGGCCCCACATCAGCGAGCTGGCGTAGAAGCCGCCGATGCAGGTGGCCGACAGGAACACCATGGCGATCAGTCCGCGTGATTCGGAGGGGCGCTGCAAGGCCGGCCACAGCGCGCGCGCCATCAGACCCAGCCAGATCAGCAGGCCGGCGAACAGGCCGTACTGCCAGATGCGGCCCATGCTGGTGTATTCCAGCCCCTGGTTGCCGAGCCAGAAGGCGAAGTCGGTGCCCAGGCGTTGCTGGGTGCCGATCCAGCCGCAGGCAATCGAGCCGACCACGATCAAGAGCAGCGCATAGAACAGCACGTTGACGCCCAGCGCCTGGAACTTCGGCTCATGACCCGACAGCGCAGGCGAGATGTAGAGGCCGGTGGCAAGCCAGGCGGTGGCGATCCACAGCACGCCCAGTTGGGTGTGGATGGTGCGGCTCACCGTGAAGGGCAGCACCTCGGCCAGAGGAATGCCGAAGAAGCTTTGGCCTTCCACCGCGTAGTGCGCCGACACCACGCCCATCACCACCTGCAGCAGGATCAGCCCGATCACCACGTAGAAATACTTGGTGGTGGCGCGCATCGAGGCGGTGGGCTTGAGTTCGAACAGCGGGTCCTTGGCCGGCGGGGTGGGGTCGGCTTCCTCCTTGGCGGCAGAGTGCCAGGCGATCATGAAGGCGATGCCGGCGATCAGCAGGATCACGCTGACTACGGACCACACGCCGTTGCCGGTGGTCGGCAGGTTGTCGATCAGCGGCTCATGCGGCCAGTTGCTGGTGTATGACAAGTGCGTCTCGCCCGGGCGGTTGGTCGCGGACGACCAGGCCGACCAGAAGAAGAAGGCCGGCAGCGCTTGCAGGTCGGCCGGGTTCTTCAGCGTGTGCCTGACCATCGCGTACTGCTCGCGCAGCGCGTCCAGCGAGGGCTCGCTGCCGAACAGGCCGGTGTAGTAGCGCGCCAGTTCGCGCACCACGGCGGCGCGCTCCACGCTCAGCGTGATGTTGCCGGTCGCCGGGTCATAGCTGTTGCGGCGCAGCTCATCCTTGACGAGCTGGCCGACCAGGGCCTGCTGGCCGCTGTCCAGGTGCGTGAAGGCCTGGCCGTACTGCTTCTGCGCCAGTGCCTCGCGCAGCGCCACCGCCTCGCGGTGCAGCCAGTCGGCCGACCAGTCCGGCGCGACGTAGCTGCCATGGCCCCACACCGAGCCGAGCTGCTGGCCGCCGGCCGACAGCCAGGCCTGTTGGCCGTGCATGACCTGGCCGCCACCGAAGACCGTGCTGCCATCGGCCGCGACCACCTGTTGCGGGATCGGCGGTGCGGCGAGGTAGATCTCGCGGCCCATCCAGCCGAGTACGCCGAAGGACAGCAGGAACACTGCCGCCAACCAGCGCCAGAGTTTGCGTGACGAATTCATGTGAGCTTTCTCCCCGATGAGTGATGGCATCGCGCCATAAGATTCACTCTAAGAGAATCTTTTAAAAGATTCAACGCCGATGAATCTTTTTTCCTGAGCCGGATCAAGTTCTGCAAGGTGTAGGCTGTGGCAGCCGCTTCCAGTCCGCATCCATCGCGCCTTCGCCATGTCTCGTGTCCCGCCGTCTCCCGCCTTGCCCGATCGCTTCTGCGCCGAGGTCGTGGCGGCCTTGCAGCCCCTGGCCGATGCGACGCGCGCAGCCGGCATGCGCGCTTACATGCGCGGGCGCTTCGACTTCCTGGGCATCCCGACGCCGGCACGGCGGGCGGCGAGCCTGTCCTTGATCCGTGCGTGCCAGGCGTGGCCGGCGGCGCATCTGCTGGAAGCGGCGCGCCTGTTGTGGCGCGAGACGCCGCGCGAGTGCCAGTACGTGGCGGTCGATCTGTTGGCGCGCCATCACGCGAGCCTGGACATGGCGGCGCTGCCCGCCTTGCTGGCGCGGGTGCAGGACAAATCCTGGTGGGACAGCGTGGATGGCCTGGCCGGTGTGGTGGGGGATGTCGTGCGGGCGGCGCGCCAGCGCGATCCGGATGCGCAGCGCGACATGGATCGTGCGCTGACGCACGAGAACCTGTGGGTGCGGCGCATCGCGATGCTGCATCAGCTTGGCTGGCGCGAGGACACGGATCGCGCACGCCTGTTCGCCTACGCCGAGGCGCTGGCGGCGGAGTCCGACTTCTTCATTCGCAAGGCCATCGGCTGGGCGCTGCGCGATTTCGCGCGACACGATCCGGCGGCCGTCCGCACCTTTCTCGATCAGGCCGGGAGCGCCTTGTCGCCGCTCTCCCGGCGCGAGGCGGCGAAGCATTTATTTGCCCGTCAGGCTTGACGGAAAGCCCCTCTGCCGTTCCTGCTCCTAGCCTGCTCAATCCTTGTGCAGAGGGGGTGTTCCCTGTCGCGTCATGCACTTGCGTGCTTGTCTCCAGACTTGTCCACAGGCCTGCTCACACTTTGCGTGGATAAGTTCGAGCGGCGATGCAGAAGCGACCGGTGGCGTCAACGTCCACAGGGCATGAACCGTTGATTGCGCAGGAGCATATCCAGCCGACCATAAGCTGCATATCGGAAAACGGTATAAGCGGACGCGGCGCTCCTGTCGATAATCTTTCTGTCGTGCTGCTTGAGTCGCGCCCATGTGTCAGTTGCTCGGTCTGAATGCCCGCAAGCCCGTCCGGCTTGATTTCTCCCTCGCCGGGTTCCTGCGCCGTGGCGGCGAGACCGATGAACATGCCGATGGCTGGGGCGCCGCCTTCTTCGGTGACAACGGCTGCCGCCTGCTGATCGACGAGGAAGCTTCCGCGCGCTCGCTGCTGGCGCGCCTGGTTCAGCGCAACCCCACGCCGGCACGCAATGCCATCGTGCACATCCGCAAGGCCACCCAGGGCGCGGTGCAGGTCAACAACTGCCACCCCTTCCTGCGCTGGCTATGGGGCCGCGAATGGGCCTTCGCCCACAACGGCAACCTGGAGCGCGCGGGCCTGCCGACGCCGCGCCGCTATCGCCCGCTGGGTGAAACGGATTCCGAACTGGCCTTCTGCATCATCCTCGACGCGATGCGCGAGCGCTTTGGCGAGACCGAGCCGGCGCGCCTCGACTTCATGCTGGCGCTGGACGAGATCGGCGAGGAACTGGGGCGCCACGGCAGCTTCAACTTCATGCTGTCGGATGGGCACATGTTGTTCGCCCGCTGCGCGACGCAATTGCACTACGTGCAGCGTGCCTTCCCCTTCGGCCGTGCCCGCCTGCTCGACTGCGCGCACGAGATCGAGTTCGCCGCCCACAACCACGACGACGACCGCATGGTCCTGGTCGCAACCCGCCCGCTCACCGACGAGGCCTGGCAGGCCATCCCGCAAGGCCGCCTGATGGCTTTCGCCGACGGAGAGCCGGTGCCTGCCTGAGCCCGCCCAGGGTAGGGTGGGCCTCGGTGGGCCCACGCGTTGGATGTTGGTCTAGGCGCCGCGTGGGCACTGTGTGCCCACCCTACAAATCGCGACAGCCTTATCCGCGGCAACGCTGCAGCCGCTCGGCCGCTGCGAGCAAGGTTTCCTCTTTCTTGGCGAAGCAGAAGCGCACGATGCGCTGGGCAGGCGCGCGCTCGTAGAACGGGCTCAGCGGGATCGCGGCGACGCCGATCTCGGTGGTGAGCCAGCGGGCGAAGGCCAGATCGTCCAGGTCGTCGCGCAGCGCGCTGTAGTCGGCCAACTGGAAGTAGGTGCCCTGGCTGGGCAGCAGGCAGAAACCCGCGCTGCGCAGGCCCTCGGCCAGCAGTTCGCGCTTGCGCTGGAAGAAACCGGGCAGGCCCTGCCAGTGCGCGGGTTCGGTAAGGATCGTGGCGAGCGCGTGCTGGGCCGGGTGGTTGACCGCGAAGACCAGGAACTGGTGCAGTTTGCGGAACTCCTGCGTGAGCTCCGGCGGCGCCACGCAGTAGCCGATCTTCCAGCCGGTGGCGTGGAAGGTCTTGCCGAAAGAGTAGACCGCGAAGCTGCGCGCGCGCAGCGCCGGGTGACTCAGTACCGACAGATGCGGCTGGCCGTCGAAGACCAGATGCTCGTAGACCTCGTCGGCCAGCACCAGCAGCTCGTAGCGCGCGACCAGGCGCGCCAGCGCGTCGAGGTCGGCCTGCGTGAGCGTGGTGGTCGCCGGGTTGTTCGGGTTGTTGAGGATGATCAGGCGGGTGCGCGGCGTGATCGCGGCCTCGACCTCGGCCCAGTCGATGGCGAAGTCGGGCGCGGCCAGCGCGATGCGCACCGGTTTCGCGCCCTGCGCCAGCACCGAAGGGGCATAGCTGTCGTAGGAGGGGTCGAGCAGGATGGCTTCGTCGCCCGCGTGCAGCACCGCGCCGATGGCGGTGAACAGCGCCTGCGTGGCGCCGGCAGTGACGGTGATCTCGCGCTCGGCATCGAAGTCCAGCCTGTGCTGCAGGCGCAGCTTGGCCGCGATGGCCTGGCGCAGTGCGGGCAGGCCGGCCATCGGCGCGTACTGGTTGTGGCCGGCGCGGGTGGCGGCGTCCAGCGCGTCGAGCAGGGCCGGTTCGCAGGGGTAGTCGGGGAAGCCTTGCGACAGGTTGATCGCGCCGTGCTCGTGGGCGAGCGCGCTCATCACGGTGAAGATCGTGGTGCCGACGGTGGGCAGCTTGGAATGGATCATGGTGGATACGCCGGGCGGGCCGCGGTGGGGCGCGGCGAGGCGGCCAGCTTAGCGCAGGGAATGCGCGCCCAGCCAGCCGGCCACCCCCAGCAGGAGCAGGGCGAACGCGCGTTGCACCTGGCGCGCAGACATCGTGCGGGCCAGGCGGCGTCCCACCAGCATGCCCAGCACTGCGCCGCCCGCGAACACAGCCGTCAGCGCGAGGGGCGGGGCCATGCCGTGCAGCAGCATGCCAGCCACGCCACCCAGGCTGATCAGCGTGATGATGCCCAGTGCCGTCGCCACGGCGGCGTGGATGCCCAACTGGGTGAAGCGCCGCAGCATCGGCACGATGACGAAACCGCCGCCCACGCCCAGTAGGCCGGCCATGAAACCGGCCAGTGCACCGATGGTGGCGAGCAGGCTGGCGGTGCGCGCGGACCAGATGAAGCGCCCGCTGTCCGGGTGAATCGGGCCGAGGGTGCGCAGGCCGCCCAGCGGCTCGCTGTCCAGCGTCGTGCCGGGTCGTGCGAGCAGACTGCGGCAGGCGCTGAGCAACATGACCAGCGAGAAGCCCCGCATCAGCCAGGTCTGCGGCAGCGCCTGGGCGAGCTGGATGCCCAGGGTGCTGAAGGGCAGGCTGGCCAGGGCCATGAGCAGCGCCGCGCGATAGCGCACCAGACCGGCGCGCAGCCCTTCCGCACTGCCTACGCCACCCGCCAGCACCATCGAGAAGAGTGCCACCGGTGCCGCCTGCTGCATCGGTAGGCCCAGCAACAGCACCAGCGCAGGCACCGCCAGTACCCCGCCGCCGGCCCCGGTGACGCCCATGGCGACACCAATGACGAGGCCGAGCGGCAGGGCGATCAGCATGCAGGCTTGCGTGCCACGCAGTCGATCAGGGCCGACATGCCGCGGTGCCCACTGCCTTCGTCGATTTCGCTGTGGTGTTCGCGCAGGGTCAGTACATACATGTCGTCGCCCAGCAGCTCGTGCAGGAGTTCGAGGGTGTAGAGCTGTTCCGGCACGCGTGGGCCGCCGGTGCCGTAACCTAGTTGCGCCCGGGCGTAGCCCTGCACCAGCAGCAGCCCGCCGGGTTTCAGCGCGGCCAGCATGGCGGCGAACACGCGGGCACGCTCTGCTGGGGTCAGGAATTGGATGAAGATCGCGGCCACCACGTCGTACTGCGCGACTGGCCAGACCCAATGCAGCAGATCGGCCTGTTCGAAGCTGATGTCGACATCGTGTTCGGTGGCCAATTGGCGCGCCTTGGCCAGCGCATTGCTGGAGGCTTCGACCGAGGTGACCTGCAGGCCCTGGCGCGCCAGCCACACGCCATTGCGGCCCTCGCCATCGGCGACGGCCAAGGCGTGCTGACCTGGCCGTAGCAGGTGCGCCTGGTTGGCGAGGAAAGCATTCGGCGCGGTGCCAAAGATGTAGTCCGGCTGTGCGAAACGCGCATCCCAGTGGGCAATTCGCGGGTCTTCCGGTCCTGCGGTCAGGCTTGTCTTCTCCATCATTTTTCTCTCTAGGTGGGTGTTATGGTTTGCAACTGTTGTCCTGCGAGCCGTCGGGGCAGCCGGACAGGCTGCTGTTGATCGCCGAGTCGACAAACTCGAAGCTCAGGCGGGGGCGATGCAGATCGCGGACGGGCCGCAGGTTGCGCGTGGGCTGACCGTTCAGGGCCAGCTCAACGCGGTAGGACTGGGGCATGCTGCGGTGCCAGTTCGGCAGGACGTTCTGCAGGTATTGGTATTCCGAATCCTTGGTACGCACGATCCCCAGCGTTTCCAGCAGGGTCAGCTTGGGCCAGTGTTCGCCGCTGGGGCGGCCGTAGCTCACGATGCCCAGGAAACGGTCGACATCCTCGTAGTATGGGTCCGCCGGATCGACCGCCTTGCCGTTCGAATACACCGCGTCCATGAAGTAGGTGATGCGGCGGTTCACCGCGTCCGCCCGGCCCCACTGGTACAGCACCTCGTTGAGCGCGGTCGACAGGCAGGCCTCCAGGTGACCGCCTGCTACATAGAGATGGCGGACGTGGCTCAGATTGACGCTGAGCTCGCCGCCGGCCGAGAAGAAGCGGTAGTCCGGGTCGCAATCGGCTGCGAAGTAGTACTGGTCTCCGGAGTCGTCCTGCAGGTAGGCGACGGGAATCCGCTCCTGCTTGGCATAGCGCACCGCCTCATCGACACCGGGCTTGGTGGCGTAGCGGGCGTCGTAGGTCGCGCTGGCATGCACCACGAGCAGCAGCCGGTCGTCCTTCGTCGACAGCGCTGCAGGGTCCGAGAAGCGAGGTGACGCACAGAGGGCGTGCACCTGAGCGCTGCAGCAGGCCGCCAGTGCGGCGACAACAAGGAAGCGACGCATACCGATCCGGGAAGAAGTGTTTAGCGTTTGCGCGCGGGCGTGGCGGGCGAGAACTTGGCCGCCAGCGCCGCCTGCGCCGACAGGCGTTGACCCACCTGGCCGCAGACGAGTTCGCACAGTTCGAAGATGGCCGGATTGGCGATGCGATACACGCTCGCATTGCCGCGCACCTCCTTCTCCACGAAGCCATGGTTGGCCAGCAGGGACAGATGCTTGGAGACGTTGGCGGTGGTGCAACCGAGCAGTTCGGCCAGTTCGCCGACGTTGTACTCCTGCTCGCGCAGGGCGTTGAGCGCTTTCAGCCGGGTCGGCTCGGCCAAGACCTGGAAGTACTGCGCGACGTGCTCGATGGCTTGGTCGTCTAAGTGTTTCATCTGGGAACAGCCTGGGGTTGGTACGGGAGTGAGCATAGCGGATTTTTGGCTTGACTATATAACTCTGTAGTTACATAATAGATCAAGAAAGCCGTTTCGCCACATGTTGTCCGGACGGCCCGGATTCTTCTTTCCAGGAGCGTTTCATGGCCCTTTCGCGTCTGTTGTTTGTCCTGCTGCTGCTCGGCACTTCGGCCCGGGCAGACTTGCTCGCCACGGTGCCGGTGCGCGTGGCAGGCGGTGGCGCGCCCTACGAGGCGGAAGGGGTGGTGGAGGCGGTGCGGCAGAGCGTGATTTCGCCGCAGGTGGCGGGCCGCATCGTGGACTTGCGCGTGCAGGCCGGCGACCGGGTCAAGGCCGGCCAAGTCCTGGCGCGCATCGACGCGCAAGCGGCGCAGCAACAGGCCGTAGCCAGCCAGGCCCAGGTGGAGGCGGCGCGCGCGCAGTTGCAGGTGGCGAAGACGGAGTACGAACGCCAGCAGCTACTGTTCAAGAAGCAGTACATCAGCCAGGCTGCACTGGAGCAGGCCGAGGCGCAGTTCAAGGCCACCGAGGCCAGCGTGCGCGGCACCCTGGCGCAGGCCGGCGCCGCCAGCACGCAGACCGGCTTCTTCACGCTGACCGCGCCGTATGCGGGCGTGGTGGCGAACGTGCAGGTGGAGCAGGGCGACATGGCCATGCCCGGTAAGCCGCTGCTCACCGTGTATGACCCCACCGCCCTGCGCGTGGCAGCCAGCCTGCCGCAAAGCCGCGTGGCCGATTTGCCGGCGCAGGTCGAGGTGCGTGTGCGCGTCGCCGGGGCGGAGATCGCGACGCGCGCGGTGAGCGTGTTGCCGGAGGCCGATCCGGTCAGTCACTCCCAGGTGGTGCGCGTGGGCTTGCCCGCCGACGTGCGCGGGCTGGTGCCCGGCATGTTTGCGCGAGTGAACTTTCCGCTGCGTGGCGAGGCCGGTGGCGCGGTGCTGATCCCCGCCACTGCGGTGCTCCGGCGCTCCGAGCTGACCGCCGTGTACGTGCCGGACGCGCAGGGCAAGCCACGCTTGCGCCAGGTGCGCCTGGGCCGTGCGCAGGGAGAGGAAGTCGAGGTGCTTGCCGGCCTGATGGCGGGCGAACGCGTGCTGCGCGATCCGGGCGCCGTAGCGCTGCAGTGAGGCGCGCGTCATGAGTCACTCGTCCGTACCGATGGGAATTTCCGGCCGCATCGCAGCCTTCTTCCAGCATGCGCAGATCACGCCTTTGCTGGCGCTGCTCGCGGTGCTGCTGGGCCTGTTCGCGGTGCTGGTCACGCCGCGTGAGGAAGAGCCGCAGATCAACGTGACCATGGCCAATGTACTGATCCCCTTCCCGGGGGCGTCGGTGGCGGACGTGGAGCAGATGGTGGCGGGGCCGGCCGAACAGGTGCTGGCGCAGATCGCTGGCATCGAGCATGTCATGTCGCTGTCGCGTCCAGGGCTGGCGGTGATCACCGTGCAGTTCAAGGTCGGGGTGCCGCGTACCGAGGCGCTGGTGCGTCTGTATGACACGGTGCATTCCAATGCCGACTGGCTGCCACCGAATCTGGGCGTGCTGACCCCGATCATCAAGCCCAAGGGCATCGACGATGTGCCCATCGTGGCACTGACTCTGTCGGCGCAGCGGCCGGACGCCGGCGCCTATGAGCTGGAGCGCATCGCGCATGCGATGGAGGCGGAACTCAAGCGCGTGCCGGGCACGCGCGAGGTGGTGACCATGGGGGGGCCCGGGCGCGGCGTGCTGATCGAGCTGGATGCCGCCCGCATGCGCAGCAGCGGCGTCACGGTGGACGATATGCGGCGTGCGCTCCAGTCGGCCAACCTGGGGCTGCCGATGGGCGACCTGGTGAGCGGCAACCGTGCGGTGCGCCTGGAGTCTGGCCCCTTCCTGGAAGACGCACGCGCCGTCGAGGAGTTGGTGGTCGGCGTGCGTGGTCGCACGCCGGTCCTGCTGAAGGAGGTCGCGCGGGTCAGCGATGGCCCGCTGCCGCCCGAGCGTTATGTGTGGCATGGCGTGGTGTCGCATGCCGATGGCAAGGCCACGGCGGCGGAGTATCCCGCGGTCACGCTGGCGATCACCAAGAAGCCGGGCGAGAACGCGGTCGAGGTCGCGGATGCGGTGCTCGAACGTGTCGCACAGTTGCGCAACACGCTGCTGCCGGATGAGGTTGGCGTCACGGTCACCCGCAACTACGGTGAGACCGCCAACGACAAGGCGATGAAGCTGATCCAGAAGCTGCTGTTCGCCACCGCTTCAGTGGTGGCCCTGGTCTTCTTCGCCCTCGGCCGGCGCGAGGCGGCCATCGTTGGCGTGGCAGTGGTGCTGACCCTGCTGGCGACGCTGTTCGCGTCCTGGGCCTGGGGTTTCACGCTCAATCGCGTGTCGCTGTTCGCGCTGATCTTCTCCATCGGCATCCTGGTCGATGACGCCATCGTGGTGGTCGAGAACATCCACCGCCACAAGCAGCTTCATCCGGAGAAGACGCTGGCCGAGCTGATCCCCGGTGCGGTGGATGAGGTCGGTGGCCCCACCATCCTGGCGACGCTGACGGTCATCGCCGCACTGCTGCCCATGGCCTTCGTGTCCGGCCTGATGGGGCCATACATGAGCCCGATCCCGATCAACGCCAGCATGGGCATGCTGATCTCGCTGGCGATTGCCTTCGTGGTGACGCCCTGGCTGGCTCGCCTGTGGCTGTCGCACGCCGCGCATGGCGCGCACGAGTCGGCCCTGACCGCACGCCTGCAGCGCGGCGCCGAGCGACTCTTCCGCCCCTTCCTGGATGTGCAGCGGGGGGCGCGCAACCGCGTGAAGCTGTGGCTGGGTGTGGGCCTGCTGATCCTGGTGTCGATCGCCCTGCCGGTGGCCAAGCTGGTGGTGTTGAAGATGCTGCCCTTCGACAACAAGTCCGAGTTCCAGGTCGTCGTCGATATGCCGGCAGATACGCCGCTGGAGCAGACGGCGGCGGTGCTGCGCGAGATGGGCGGCTATCTCGCGAGCGTGCCCGAGGTGGTGAACTACCAGGCCTACGCTGGCCTGTCGGCACCGATCAACTTCAACGGCCTGGTGCGCCAGTACTACCTGCGCAGCGGACGCGAGCTGGGCGACATTCAGGTCAACCTCGTCGACAAGCATCTGCGCAGCGAGCAGAGCCATGCCATCGCCATGCGCGTGCGCCCAGCGTTGCAGGAGATCGCGCAGCGCCATGGCGCGCGCGTCAAGGTGGTCGAGGTGCCCCCGGGGCCGCCGGTGCTGTCACCCATTGTGGCCGAGGTCTACGGCCCGGACCAGGCCGGGCGCGAGCAGGTGGCCCGCGCGATCCGGCAGGTCTTCGACGGAGCCCCAGGCATCGTGGACGTGGACGACAGCAGCGTCTCGCATGCCGCGCAGCAGACCCTGGAGGTGGACCGTCGCAAGGCCGCCTTGCTGGGCGTGCCGCAGCAGGCCATCGTGACGACGCTGCATGCAGCCATGGCGGGTGAGAATGTGAGCTGGCTGCATGACGCGAGCAAGTACCCGGCCGCCACCCGCTTGCGTCTTCCCGTGGCCGCGCAAGGCAACCTCGATGAGGTGCTCGCCCTCAGCGTGCGGGCCGCCAACGGTACGCTGGTGCCCCTGCGCGAGCTGGTGTCCGTGCGCGACGGCGTGATTGAGCAGCCGCGTCATCACAAGGACCTGCTGCCGGTCAGCTACGTCGTCGGCGACATGGCGGCGGTCGGCGGGCAAGGGCTCGACAGCCCACTCTACGGCATGTTCGGCATGCGCGGCGAGATCGGCAAGCTGGTGATGCCGGATGGCGGGCGCGTGGAGGAGTATTTCATCCGCCAACCGCAAGACCCGTACCGTGGCTACGCGATCAAATGGGACGGCGAGTGGCAGATCACCTACGAAACCTTCCGTGACATGGGCGCCGCCTATGCCGTAGGGCTGGTGCTGATCTATCTGCTGGTGGTGGCGCAGTTTGCCTCCTACCTGACTCCCCTGATCATCATGGCGCCGATCCCGCTGACGATCATCGGTGTGATGCCCGGGCATGCGCTGCTGGGGGCGCAATTCACCGCCACCAGCATGATCGGCATGATCGCGCTGGCCGGCATCATCGTGCGCAACTCCATCCTGCTGGTCGACTTCATCAACCTGCAGGTGGCGGCTGGCGTGCCCTTCCGCGACGCCGTGGTGCACTCCGCCGTGACCCGCGCGCAGCCCATCGTGCTGACCGGGCTGGCGGCCATGATCGGCGCCTTCTTCATCCTCGACGACCCGATCTTCAATGGGCTCGCCATCTCGCTGATCTTCGGCATCCTGGTCTCCACCTTGCTGACCCTGGTGGTGATCCCTCTGCTGTACTACGCGGCCTACCGCCGCAAGCTCGAATCCGCGAGCCCATCTCATTGACGGAGGAATCCCCATGTCATCCTGGCAAATCGTCCGCATCGTCGCCGGCAGCTTCATCCTCATCTCACTTGCGCTAGGCGTGCAGGGTAGCCCGATCTTCCACAGCGCGAACTGGCTGTGGTTCACCGCTTTCGTGGGCGCCAATCTGTTGCAGAGCGGCTTCACCCGTTGGTGCCTGATGGAGCAGATTCTGCGCAAACTGGGCGTCCAGCCCGGTTGCTGACGAGGAGGACATCGTGCGTCGGAGCGTGCTTTCCCTGATCCTGATGGGGCTTGTGCCATGGGCGCAGGCAGCCACTGACCTGATGGGCGCTGTGCAGGCCGCGCTGGAGCATGATCCTGGCTATCAGGCCGCTCTTGCGGGCAGTACCGCCGGGACGGCCAGGGCGGCGCAGGCGGGCGCGCTGTGGATGCCCAATATTGCGCTGACAGCGGGTGCGGGTTACGCCGACATGCAAAGCGATACGCGGGGCGCCAGTTTTTCGGCGCCGGCGCTGGGCAGCATGAACAACGCGCAGTTCACGACGGATATCGGACAGGCCACCGACACGCGCTGGGGCGTGCAGTTGCGTCAGCCGCTCTACAGTGCGGAGCGCAGAGCCTCGGGCCGGCAACTCGAACAGCAGGCCGTCATGGCAGGCGAGCAGCGCCGGTTGGGCGAGCAGTCCCTGCGCCTGCGTGTGGCCGAATCCTATTTCGCGGTGCTGACGGCCGAAGACGCCTTGCGCACCGCGGAGGCTCAACACAAGGCTGCACGTGAACTGCTCGACATCGCGCAGGAGTTGTTCCGTCTCGGTAAAAGCCCGTCGACCGACATGCACGAGGCGCAAGCCGCCTTCGATGCGGTCGAGGCGCAGCTCATCGCCCTGCGTAGCCAGCTCACCTTGGCGCAGGCCCATTTCACCGACATCACCGGGCTGCCCGCCAACGACCTGCGGCGTATCCGCCGCGATGTCCAACTGGCGGCCTTGCCCCCGGGCGAGTTGCGAAGTCGTATCGAGCAGGGGGTGGCACAGAGCCCCCGGGTCAGGATCAGTGAGTCCGGGCAAGACGTGGCGCGTGCCGAGCTGGACAAGCTCAAGTCCTTCGATGCCTTGTCCTTGGATCTGGTCGCGCGTTACGACGACGCACATACCGACGGTAGCAACCGCCATGGTGATGCGGCCTACTCGCAGCGCGGCGCCTGGGTCGGTGTGCAACTGTCGGTGCCCTTGTTCACCGGCGGCATGCGCGACGCGCGACGTGATGAAGCGGCTGGCCTGGCTGAACAGGCGCGCTGGCAGGCCCAGGAAGTGCGCCTGGCGACCGCGCAGCAGATCCGTGCGGCCTGGCTCAATCTGTCGAGTGGCGTGGCACAGGTCCAGGCGCTCGAGGCCGGGCTGCGCTCGGCTCGCCTCAAGCTGGACGCCACGCGTACTGGCAGGGAGTTGGGGGCCCGCACCATGGCCGATGAGCTCAACGCCCAACACGCATTCTTTGCCGCCGAGGCTGGTCTGGCGCGTGCGCGCTATCAGGTGTTGCTGGCCTCCTTATCGCTGGCGGCTGCTGGCGGTGAGTTGGATGACGCGCGGCTGGCGCAGGTTAACGCGCTGCTGCAGACCGACTGAAGCGGCCCATCAGAGACCGCGCAAGGGCGCACCCACGGTCCGGGTGGCTGCCGATGGAGGAGTGGGTTTTCGCTAGACGGACCGCACACATACTCAACGGAGGAGCAGGATGGCACACATCGTCATCGTTGGCGCGGGGGTCGGCGGAATGCCGGCTGCATATGAATTGCGAGCGAAGCTGGGAGCGGAACATCGGATCACGGTGGTCAGTGCCGTGGACTATTTCCAGTTTGTCCCGTCCAACCCCTGGGTGGCCGTGGGTTGGCGTAAGCGAGAGGATGTGGTGCTGAAGGTTCAGCCCTACCTGGAAAAGAAGGGCATCGGTTTCATCGCCCAGCGCGTGGAGGGCATCGACGCACCGGACAACACGCTGAGGCTGGCGGACGGTGCGCGACTGCAGTACGACTACCTGGTGATCACCACCGGGCCGCAACTGGCCTTCGAGGAAGTGCCCGGCGCGGGGCCGCAGGGCTTCACGCACTCCATCTGCTCGGTCGACCATGCTGAACAGACCTGGCTGGACTATCAGGCGTTTCTCGATAACCCGGGCCCTGTCGTGATCGGTGCCATGCCGGGGGCAAGCTGCTTTGGCCCGGCCTATGAGTTCGCCTTCATCGTTGACGCCGATCTGCGCAAGCGCAAGATCCGCCACAAGGTCCCCATGACCTTCGTGACCAGCGAGCCCTACATCGGGCACCTCGGACTGGGCGGCGTGGGTGATTCCAAGTCCATGCTGGAGAGCGAGTTCCGCAACCATGACATCAAGTGGGTGACGAATGCGCGGACCACACGTGTGGAGAACGGGAAGCTGTTCGCCACCGAGCTGGATATCCTGGGCAAGGAGATGCGAGAGCACGAGATTCCATTCCGCTTCTCGATGATGCTCCCGTCATTCCGTGGCGTCGGCCCGGTGGCCGCGGTCGAAGGGCTGTGCAATCCGCGCGGCTTTGTGCTGATCGATGAGCATCAGCGCAGCAAGGCCTACCGCAACATATTCTCGGCCGGTGTATGCGTGGCGATTCCGCCGGTCGAGGTGACCCCGGTGCCGACCGGGGCGCCCAAGACTGGCTACATGATCGAGACCATGGTGACTGCCATCGTGGAGAACATCGCGGCCGAGCTGGAAGGACGCGTGGGCGAGGCCAAGGGCACCTGGAACGCGATCTGCCTGGCCGACATGGGGGATTCGGGCGCGGCTTTCGTCGCCTTGCCGCAGATTCCGCCGCGCAACGTCAACTGGTTCCGCAAGGGCAAGTGGGTGCACCTGGCGAAAATCGCCTTCGAGAAGTACTTCCTGCACAAGATGCGCTCGGGCTCGTCCGAGCCGGTATATGAGAAGTACGTGCTCAAGGCGCTGGGCATCTTCCGCCTGCAGGACTGAGGCGGCCTTGCTGCCAGATGCGGGCGGCCCTCAACCGCCTTGCATCTTGCGTCGCTGCTCGTGGCGCTCCTGCGCCTCTACGCAGTAGGTGGCGGTCGGCCTGGCCAGCAGGCGGGCGATGCCGATCGGCTCGCCGGTGTCCTTGCACCAGCCGTATTCGCCCTCGTCGATGCGCGCAATGGCCTCGTCGATCTTGTGCAGCATCTTGCGTTCGCGGTCACGCACGCGCAGCTCGATCGTATGGTCTTCCTCCTGCGAGGCGCGGTCGTTGGGGTCGGCGGTGGCGGTGTCGTTCTGCAGTTCGTCGGTGGTGTTCTTCGCGGCAGCGAGCAACACGTCGCGCTCGTTGACGAGGCGGGCGCGGAAGAAGGCCAACTGACGCGGCGACATGTAGTCGTCGTCAGGGGCGGCAAGCAATTCTGCTTCCGTGAGGGGCGCATTGGCGCCGTTTTCTTGCTTTTTCACGGTCTTGTCTCCTGGCTGCACCGCGGCGCCGGAATGCGCCGCGTGTGCGGTGTGGCTGTCACGATACGCTGCTTGGGGCGGCTCGTGCTATTCCGCCGTCACCGGGCGGGCATTTTGCGCGCGTAGTGTTGCTTGGGTGTTGCTGTCCTCGCCCGTTCTGGCTGGGGGAAACCCTTGCCGGACAGAGCCGTCTGAGCAGCATCAAGAAGTCTTCACCCCGGGCTGGCAAGAATGCTTGCTGCATCCGCTGAAGGATGCTTGGCTCGCCGCCACTATTCCGGGAGAAACCTCATGCCGCTCGAAATGCTGTTCGGTACCGATATTGGCCTGTTGAGTCTGTTCACGATCTTGTTCGTGATCGGGATGGGCGGCTTCATCTGGCACTTCGTGCGCAAGAACATGCGCGAGGAAGAACAGCGGATGAGCCACCACTAAGCTCACCGGGCCCGCCGTGCCAAGCAGAAGCCCGCCGGTTGGCGGGCTTTTTTTCAGTGCGCGGGAGCTTTCAGTCGCGCGACCGCATCCCTGACGGTCTGGGTGTCGAAGCTTTCCTCGGTGGCACCGATCAGGGCGCGGATTTCCTTGCACTTGGTGCCGGGGGGTACGCGTGCCGGGTCTAGCTTCAGTTCGGCGTACAAGGCATCGAGCGGTAGCCCGAAGGTGTCTGCCACTTCGCGTAGCGTCATGAAGCCCTTGATGCCGGCGGGGTCCAGCACGCCGCCCTGGCTCACAGCCTCGGTCAGCGTGGCCGGCATGGTCTGCCAGTAGCCGGTGAGCTTGGCCGTGCCGATCACGCCGAAGAACAGCGCCAGGCCGAGCAGGCCCACGGTCAGCGGGCTGGCCTGCGCGCGCGCCACGCTGTTGTGCAGGAAGGTCTTGCCTTCATGCTCGGTGCCACGTTTGCCGGAGGGGCAGGTGGTGGTGCAGGAGAGGCAGGCGATGCACTCGGCGGAGTGGATCACTTCCTGACGCATCAGCGGGATGTTCACCGGACATTTCTGTTCGCACAGCGTGCAGTTGATGCAGGCACTGGTGTCGCGTCGGATGCGAAACGCGCCGAGTTTTGTGGTCAGCCCCAAGAAGGCGCCCAGCGGGCACAGGTACTTGCAGAACACGCGGTCATAGAACACCGAGCCGAGCAGGCTCAGCACGAGGATCGCGAAGCCGACCGCAAACTCGGCCCACACCTCGCTAAGCCCGGCTGGCAGGTGCGCATAGGCCGCCCAAGGGTCGTAGGGGCGGACCACCAGGGTCGCGGTTTTCCAGGTCAGGTACAGGCTGCCGAACAGCACGACGTACTTCAGATAGCGCAGTGGCTTGTCGATGGCCGGGGGTACGTTGAAGCTGCGTTTGCGGAACAGGCGCTGACCCAGCTTGCGTGCCAGTTCCTGCAGCGTGCCGAGGGCACAGATCCAGCCACAGAAATAGCGCCCGACCACCAGGGCCAGCACGATGACGCCCACCAGCAGCACGAGGTCGGAGTAGTACAGGCGTTGCAGGAAGCCCCCATCGGCAGCGAAGCGGTACAGGGCTTCCAGCCCACCGAAGGGGCAGAAGGCGTCGATCGGCGCTTCGCCCTTGGGGCCGCCGCCCAGCACCTGGTGGCGGATGGCGGCGGTGCTGACGAAGGCCAGGAAGCCCAGTTGTACCAGCAGGCGCAGTTGCGGCACGCGGGATGTGTTCTTGCTCATGGCCTGTCTCCTTGGCCTGTGCTTCCAGATAAGTAGAAAGCCGCGCGCCTCTCTATGGGTGGGAGAGGCGCGCGCAGCGCATGGTCAGAGCTTCAGGGCCGGACAATGGGCCTGCAGTTCCTGCGCGGACAGCTTGCCGTCATGGTCACCGTCGAGGCCATCGAAACCTTGTTGCAGGCGCGGCCCCATATGGAGTGCTTCGTCGCGACTGACGAAGCCGTCGTGATCGGCATCAGCCTGGGTGCAGCCCATACCAGCTCCCATTCCGGCGCCCATTCCCGCTCCCATCCCACGGCCGCCTGTCATCTGCATTCGACCACGTCCCATGCCGGGGCCCATGCCAGGGCCGGACTGGGTTGGCCGCATGGCGCCCTGGGCGGTGGCGCGCATGGCCTGCAGTTCTTCCGCCGAGATCTTGTCGTCCTGGTTGAGGTCCAGGGCATTGAAGCGCAGGGCCATTTGCGGCAGGGACTTCTCGGCCTCGCTGCGCGACAGGAAGCCATCCTTGTCGGTATCGGCGAGTTGGAAGTTCTGCACGATGCGTCCTTGCGGCTGGGCCATGCCGCCTTGCATGCGGCCATAGCCCGGGCCGCCCTGGGCGAGGGTCAGGCTGGTGACGAGGCTGGCGGCGAGCGCGGTGCCGGCCAGGATGGCGAGTGTGCGGGTTTTCATGATGTCCTCCGTTCGCGTCGGCGGACGAGGTGTCCGTGGCGCATTGCCTGCGGAAGGCCACGGCATCGTCGATGCGGGTGGCGCCTGTCGCTCTGTCGGAGGAGGCCGGCGGGTCGTGCCGTCGGCTCTTTCTGTCTGCGGCCTCCGGCGGGGCTGTCCGGAGGTGTGTGGTTCCAGTATTGGTCAGATCGGGTGAGAAGCTGTGTCTACCTCACGAGGATGTGTATGCCTTTGTAAATGGGCCGCCCAGCGGAGCTGCGGTCGGAGTGGGCGTATGGGGGATCAGGCGGTGGGCATCCTGGCCGGTGTGCGCGGGTCGAGGTTGGCCTTGATGCCGCCGGAGAAGCTCTGCACATCGAAGCCGTGCTGCACCAGTACGCGGGCTGCGAAGTAGCTCATCTTGCCGTAGGCGCAGACCGTCACCACCGGCCGTGTCGGGTCGAGCTTGTCGAGGTTGGCGCGCAGCGTCGGGAAGGGAATGTTGATGACCTTGCCCGGAGCGGGGTAAGCCTCGGCCAGCGGTTTCGGGCGCACATCCACGATCTGCACCTGAGGATCGTCGGGCAGGCGGGTGAGGTGGCGTACCAGCCCGTCGCGACGGTTGCAGGCGGCGAAGCCGGCGAGGTTGATGGCGTCCTTGGCGGCGCCGAAGGGCGGGGCGTAAGCCAGTTCCAGGTGGCACAGGTCGTCGATCGTCATGCCACCCAGGATGGCAGTGGCCAGCACGTCCAACCGCTTGTCTATGCCTTCGTAACCGGTGGCCTGGGCGCCCAGCAGGCGGCCCGTGTCCGGTTCCCACAGGATCTTCAGGGTCAGCGGCTTGGCGCCGGGGTAGTAACCGGCATGGTGCTGGTCATTGACGGTGACGGTCTCAAAGGGTTTGCCGGCAGCCTGCAGACGTTTCTCGCTCCAGCCGGTGATGCCGGCTGCAACCGCGAAGCCGCGCACGATGGCGGTGCCCAATGAGCCGGGGTAGGGGCGGGCGTGCTCGCCCAGGATCATGTGGTCTGCGGCCACGCGGCCCTGGCGATTGGCTGGCCCGCCCATGGGCACGTTGACCGGGCTGGGGATCACGCGATCCTGCGTCAGCACGGCGTCGCCCGCGGCGTAGATGTCGGGGTCGGATGTGCGCATGTGGGCATCGACCACGATATGCCCGCGCGGGCCCAGCGCCAGGCCGGCCATGGCGGCGATCCGGGTGTCCGGGCGCACGCCGATGGACAGGATCACCAGGTCGGCATCCAGGGTTCGGCCGGACTTCAGGTGGCAGCGCAGCGTCTCGCCGAGCGACTCGAAGCGCTCCACCGCATCGCCCAGCGTGATGCCGATGTCGTGCTGGCGCAGCTCGGATTCCAGCAGCGCGGTCATCGGCGCGTCGAGCTGCGGGAAGATCTGTGGCTGCAGCTCCACCAGCTCGACCTTGAGGCCCTTGTGGCGCAGTTGCTCGCTCATCTCGATACCGATGAACCCGGCGCCGATCACGACCGCGCGCTGCCCCTCGGCAGTGGCGGCGACGATGGCGTCCATATCCTGCAGGTTGCGCAGGGTCAGAATGCGATTGTCATCCATGCCGGGCAGTGGCGGGCGTAGCGGCGAGGCCCCCGGCGCCAGCATCAGCTTGTCGTAGCTGAGCCACTCATGGTGGCCGTCCGCCAGGTAACGCACTTCCACCCGCTTGTTGGCGCGGTCGATCTGCAGGGCTTCGCAGCCGGTGCGCACATCCAGGTTCAGCAGGCCCTTGAGGCTGGCGGGCGTCTGCACCGCCAGCACGCTGCGATCACTGATCTCGCCGCCCACGAAGTAGGGCAGGCCGCAGTTGGCGAAGGAGACGTCGGGGCCGCGTTCGATCATCACGATCTCGGCCTGCTCGTCGAGGCGGCGTGCGCGGGCGGCGCAGGAGGCACCGGCGGCGACGCCACCGATGACGAGGATCTTTCGCGGATTGCTCATCAGGAACTCCGGGCTGAACTGAGGGGATGCGGTGGGATTCAGGCTTGAAGGCTGCGCACCCAGCGCACGATCTCGGCGGCCGGGCGCGCGCCCATCTCGCGGGCGATCTCCCTGCCCTGGCGGAAGATGGCCAGCGTGGGGATGCTGCGGATACCGAAGCGCGCGGCGATCAGCGGGTAAGCCTCGGTATCGAGCTTGGCCAGGATGGCCTGCCCGCGCAGTTGCTGTGCGGCGTCGGCGAACATCGGTGCCATTGCGCGGCAGGGGCCGCACCAGGGCGCCCAGAAGTCGACGACGATCGGCAGCTCGCTGCGCTCGGTCAGGACATCGAAGTTGTCGGCCGTCAGAGTCAGTGGTTCGGTGGAGAGCAGCGCCTGTTTGCAGGCGCCGCAGACGGGGCCCTCCGTAAGGCGCTCGTCCGGTACGCGGTTGAGGGTCAGGCAGTGCGGGCAGGGGATGTTCATGGCGTCCAGGGATGTTTTGAGGCTATTTAATTATATAGTTATGTAGAGAATTAATTTCAAGCCTCGGTCTGGCGACTCATCCGTCACCGGGATAGGGCTGATCAAACCGCGTGATCGTCCCGGGGGCTGCGTCCGAGCGCGCAGCGAGCCGCAAGGCAGGCACTGGGGGCCTCCACATGGGTATGCCTGCGCTGCGCAATCTCCTGGAGCGTGTCGCCGGATGAACTCGACGATGAAGCCCTGCACCGGGCCCTGGCGCAGTACCGCGGATCGCGCAAGGCGCTGGCCGAGCAGCCGGGTTCCGCGAGCGCACCCTGTTCCGCCGTTTGCCGGCCTTGCGCGGCGACTGAGCGGCCCCATCTGCGACGGAAGGGGACGCCGCGGTGCACACGCCCGTCCGCAAGGATGCTGGCGTGGCCCCATTCCTGTCGTACTCCTTGTATTGTCCGCCTCGGTGCGCCCAGGACCCTGTCGCCTTGCGCCGCGCCTTTCTTCGGCAGCGTTCAGGCTGAAGCGACATCCTGCCCATGAGACATCCGCATGCAACAGCTCATCGACCTCTTTGACCAGCATGGCCCCCTGCTCGTCTTCCTCAACGTGCTGGTGGAGCAGTTGGGCGTGCCGGTGCCGGCGGTGCCGACCATGGTGGTGGCCGGCGCGCTGGCGGCGGATGGGCGGCTCAATGGCTGGAGTGTGCTGATCCTGGCGGTGCTGGCTTCGGGCATCGCCAATTTCCTGTGGTTCATGGCCGGGCGGCGTTTCGGTACGCGTGTGCTGGGCCTGATGTGTCGCATCTCCTTGTCGCCGGATGCCTGCGTGCGCCGCACCGAGAACGTGTTCGCGCGCTGGGGCCTGGTGTCACTGTTGGTCGCCCGCTTCGTGCCTGGCCTGTCGGCCGTAGCTTCGCCGCTGGCCGGCTCGATGGGCTTGCCGGCCTACCGCTTCGTGCTGTTCGATTCACTCGGTACCAGTCTGTGGGCCGGCACGGCCATCGGCGGCGGCGTGCTGTTCGCGCGCCAGGTGGAGGCGGTGCTGCGGGCGCTGGCCGAGATCGGCGGCGTGGCGGTGGTGGTGTTGCTGGCCTTGCTGGCACTCTACGTGGCCTGGCGCTGGGTCGAACGGCAGCGCCTGCTGAGCTTCTCGCGTGCGCACCGCATCGGGGTGGAGGAGTTGCAGGCGCTGGTCGATAGCGGTCAGGCTCCGGTCATCGTGGATGTGCGCTCGACGGTGGCGCGCGAAGGTGATCCGCGGCGCATCCCCGGCGCGCTGGAGGCCGAGCTGGAGCAGGTGGAGAGCCTGTTGGCGCATCTGCCGCCGGAGCGCGAGATCGTCTTCTACTGCAACTGCCCCAACGAGGCCTCGGCGGCGCTGGCCACGCGCCGCATCAAGCGCCATGGTTTCAAGCGGGTGCGCGCGCTGAGCGGCGGGCTGGATGCGTGGTACCGGCGCGTCGGCGCCGGCTCCTGAACGAAGCTGGCCGGGTTCAGCCCGCAGGGCGCGAGGCCATGGCCTCACCCATGCGGATCGCGCCGCCGGGCTGCCAGGCCGGGTTGAAGGCCAGGGCCTGTTTCGGCAGCAGCAATACCACGGTGGAACCGAGCAGGAAGCGGCCCATTTCCTCGCCCTTGGCGAGCCGGATGTCCTGCCCTTCGTAATGCCATTCGCGTAGCGTGCCGGGGCGCGGCGGGTTCACCACGCCATGCCATGTCGTCGCCATGCTGCCGACGATGGTGGCGCCGACCAGGGCCATCGCAAGCGGGCCGAACTCGGTGTCGAACACGCACACCACGCGCTCGTTGCGCGCGAACAGGCCTGGCACGCCGCGTGCGGTGGTCGGGTTCACCGAGAACAGCGCGCCCGGCACATGGATCATGCGCAGCAGGCGTCCGGCGCAGGGCATGTGGATGCGGTGGTAGTCGCGCGGGCTCAGGTACAGCGTGGCGAAGTAACCGTCGCGGAACTGCGCGGCCAGCTTCTCGTCGCCGCCCACCATCGCGGTCGTGGAGTACTTGTGGCCCTTGGCCTGGAAGATCTGGTCCGCTTCGATCGGGCCGAACTGGCTGATCGCACCATCCACCGGGCACAGCAGGTCGGCCTCGGCGAAGGGGCGCGCGCCGGGCTTCAGCGCGCGCGTGAAGAACTCATTGAACGTGGGGTAGGCCGCGATGTCCGGCTGCGCCGCTTCGTTCATGTCCACCCCGTAGCGCCCCACGAACCAGCGGATCACCGAGGTGGTCAGCGCGCCGCCCTGGGCCGACGCAGCCTTGCCGGCGAGCGTGGTCAGCAGTTGTTTGGGCAGCAGGTACTGGGGCAGGACTTTGAGGCGGTCGGACACGGGGCTTCCTTGGGGGTGAGGCGAGGGAGGCATTGTAACGGTGCAGGGGCCCCGACATTTCCCTGCCGGCAAGAGGGGCTTCAAAGTCACTGGGTCCCTGCCTTCGCAGGGACGACGCTGGCGAGGGGCCGCGCCCGGCTTTCGTCATTCCTGCGAAGGCAGGAATCCAGTGTCTTTGGAGTGAGCGGGAACGGATGTCGGGCGCAGGGCTCAGAGCTGCGCTGGCGTGGCCGCCAACTTCACCCCCAGCGCATGCAACAACTTGAGCACCGTGTCATAGCGCGGCTTGGCGCCAGGGGTGAGTGCCTTGTAGAGACTCTCGCGGCCGAGCCCTGCGTCCTTGGCAAGCTGGGTCATGCCGCGCGCACGCGCAACGTCGCGGATGGCGCTTAGGAACACGTCCGGGTTGGGGTCTTCAAGCGCCACGCTCAGGTATTCGGCAATGCTCTCGTCGTCGCTGAGATAGTCGGCGGCATCGAAAGCCGCGTAATTCTGTTTGGCCATGGCATTACTCCTCGTCCAGGGCGCGCGCCATTTCGATGGCGCGCTTGATGTCGACCTTCGCCGACGGGTTCGCAGTCTCCGAAGTTGCCGTGCTCAGCAGAGCGGATGCGGTGGAGGATGCGGGCCAGGGCAATCTTGTCGCGCAAGGACTTCAACCAGGTGTCGAACGCATCTGAACGCAGGAAGGTGTTCATTCCTGCAATGTATCCAATCGGATACGCTACGACAAGTCAGGGATACAGCCCCCGCTCCTCCCGCGCATTGAGCACGCGCGTGCAGGCCACGACGTAGGCTGCGGTGCGCAGCGGGATGTCGTGCTCTTCATGGGTGCGCCAGATGTTGTCGAGCGCGCCAAGCATGATGCGGTCCAGGCGTTCGTTGATTTCGTCCTCGCTCCAGAAGAAGCTGGAGAAGTCCTGCACCCATTCGAAGTAGGAGACGGTCACGCCGCCCGCGTTGGCGATGACGTCGGGTACGACGGTGATGCCGCGTTCGTTGAGCAGTTCGTCGGCGGCCGGCGTGGTCGGGCCGTTGGCGGCTTCGATGACGATGCGGGTGTCGAGGCGTTCGGCGCGTGCGCGCGTGATCTGCCCTTCCAGCGCGGCCGGGATCAGGATCTCGCAGGGCTGCAGCCAGAATTCCTCGTCGCTCATTGCCTCGGCCTCGGTGAAGCCGGCGATGGCGCCGTGCGTGTGCGCATGTTCTTCCAGCCTGGGGATGTCGATGCCATGTGCATTGAAGAGCGTGCCGCTGTGATCCTGCACCGCGAGCACCTTGGCACCGGCCTCGTGGAACATGCGCGCGGCCACCGAGCCGACATTGCCGAAGCCCTGCACCAGCACGCGGGCGCCGGCCAGGGGCAGACGCAGGCGGGTGGCGACCTCGCGTCCCACTACGAACACGCCGCGCCCGGTGGCGTTGACGCGGCCCAGCGAGCCGCCGAGGGGGATGGGCTTGCCGGTGACCACGCCGGTCGCGGTGGCGCCGGTGTTCATGGAGTAGGTGTCCATCATCCAGGCCATGATCTGGCCGTTGGTGTTGACGTCGGGCGCCGGGATGTCCTTTTCCGGGCCGATGATCAGCCCGATCTCGCTGGTGTAGCGGCGGGTCACGCGCTCCAGCTCCTTGGTCGACAGGAGTTTCGGGTCGATCCGGATGCCGCCCTTGGCGCCGCCGTAGGGCAGGTTGACCGCGGCGTTCTTGATCGTCATCCACCCGGCCAGCGCCATCACTTCTTCCAGCGTGACGCCCGGGTGGAAGCGCACGCCGCCCTTGCCCGGGCCGCGCGACAGGTTGTGCTGCACGCGGTAGCCCTCGAAGTGGGCGACCATGCCGTTGTCCAGCTCGATCGGGATGTCCACGATCAGGCAGCGCTTGGGGTGGCGCAGGGTCTCGGCCCAGCGCGACAGGCGGCCGAGGTAGGGCACCACGTCGTCGATTTGCGACAGGAAGGTGCCCCAGGGGCTGTCGGCTTGCGGTGTGACGTAGGACAGGGCTTGCATGATGTGTGTCTCCTGTGTGGGCCAGTTCTCTTCTGACTGTGGCGGGCGGGGCGTGGTTCAGGCGAGGGGTGGGGCAGTGCTTGCCAGGGCGTCACGATCCGTTTCGTTATGAAAACCCCTCCCCAGCCCTCCCCTTGTCAGGGGAGGGAGGTCGCCAGGGCCCGATGGCAGTGCTCCTCCCCTGACAAGGGGGCGAAGTGGGGAATTCGGAGTGCATTGCACTCCGCCCATGCAGCCGCGAGCCCATGCAGGGGCGAGAGTGGAGGTCGGGAGGGGTTTGTGTGTTGCCTTCGCATGACAACAGCGCTTGTGAATAGGCATTCACGCCTCCTCCCCACCCAGCAGGCTCGCGTTGCCACCCGCGGCGGCGGTGTTGATGCTCAGCGTCTGCTCGCTGCAGAAGCGCGCCAGGTAGTGCGGGCCGCCGGCCTTGGGGCCGGTGCCGGAGAGGCCCTCGCCGCCGAAGGGCTGCACGCCGACCACCGCGCCGATCATGTTGCGATTGACATACACGTTGCCGACACGCGCAGCCGCCGCGATGGCTTCGGCGCGACCTTCGATGCGCGTCTGCACGCCCAGCGTGAGGCCGTAGCCGAGGCGGTTGATCTGCGCCACCAGGGCCAGCGGGTCGCCGCGCCAGCGGACGAGGTGCAGCACCGGGCCGAACACCTCCTCGCGCATGACATCCGGCGCGGCGATCTCGAACAGGTGCGGCGCGACGAGGTCCGGGTGATCCGAGCGCATGCGCGGCGAGAGCGGGATTTCCTGGGCCTCGCCCTTGAGCCGCACGATGTGGGCGCGGATCGCACGCGCGGCATCGGCGTCGATCAGGGGCGGCACGTCGCTGGCGAAATCCCAGGGCTCACCTGCCTGCAGCTCGGCTACCGCGCCCTGCAGCAGGGTGATGAAGGGGGCGGCGATCTCTTCCTGCAGGCACAGCAGGCGCAGCGCGGAGCAGCGTTGCCCGGCAGAGCGGAAGGCGCTGGCGATGACCGCGTCGACCACCTGCTCGGGCAGGGCGGTGGAGTCCACGATCATCGCGTTGAGGCCACCGGTCTCGGCGATCAGGGGCACCAGCGGGCCATCCTTTTCGGCCAGCGCGCGCTGGATGTGGCGAGCGACGGCAGTGGAGCCGGTGAAGGCCACGCCGGCCACCTGCGGCTGCGCGACCAGCGCGGCGCCGACCGTCTCGCCCGCGCCGCAGACGAGTTGCAGCACCTCGGCGGGAATGCCGGCGGCATGGAGCAGGGCGACCGCCTGGGCCGCGATGGCCGGCGTCTGCTCGGCCGGCTTGGCGATCACCGCGTTGCCGCTGACCAGGGCGGCGGCGACCTGGCCGATGAAGATGGCGAGCGGGAAGTTCCACGGGCTGATGCACACCCATACGCCGCGCCCGCGCAGTTGCAGCAGGTTGCGTTCGCCGGTGGGGCCGGGCAGGCGTTGCGGGGCGAGCGTGGTCTCCGCCTGTTGCGCGTAATAGCGCAGGAAGTCGATCGCCTCGCGTACCTCGGCCAGCGCGTCGGGCCAGGTCTTGCGGCCCTCGGCGACGAGCTGGGCGCAGAATTCCGGCAGGCGCTCGGCCAGCGCATCGGCGGCCAGCCGCAGGCAGCCGGCGCGCCGCGTCACCGGCCAGGCCGCCCAGGCGGGCCAGGCCTGCGCAGCCGCCTGCATGATCTCGGGGACGATTTCCTGCGGCGTGTCGGCCGGGGCAGGTAGGGCTCGCCGGTGGGACCAGGCCTGTTGCAGGCGCAGTCGCTCGTCGGCGACCGCGAGGTCCAGCCCGGGGGCATTGAGGCGCAGTTCGCCGTAGCGGAGGGGCGGCAGCACGAAGCCGCTGCGTCGCGCCACGCGCAGCGGTGAGACCAGCAAGGCCTCGGGTTTGATCGCCGGATCGGCGATCTGGTGCACAAAGGAAGAGTTGGCCCCGTTCTCCAGCAGGCGACGCACGAGGTAGGCCAGCAGATCGCGGAAACGCCCCACTGGCGCGTAGATGCGGATCGGCACCGGGCTGTCGGCCAGCACTTCGCGGACCAGGGCTTCGCCCATGCCGTGCAGGCGTTGCAGCTCGCAGGCGAGGCCGGCGCGGCGGGCCATCTGCAGTGCGGCGGCCAGGCTGGCCGCGTTGTGACTGGCAAACTGCGGGTAGATCACGTCGCCTGCGTCCAGCATGGCGGCGGCGCAGGCCAGCCAGGACAGGTCGGTGTGCGACTTGTGGGTGAACACCGGGTAGTGGGGCAGCCCCAGCTCCTGCGCGCGCTTCACCTCGGCATCCCAGTAGGCGCCCTTGACCAGGCGGCACATGAAGCGCAGCTGATGGCGGCGGCCGATGGCGGCCACTTCGTCAACGAGGTCCAGCGCGCGCGTCTGGTAGGCCTGCAAGGCAAGCCCCAGGCCTTGCCAGTGCGGAAAGCTGGCGGCGACGCGGCGCGCCAGGGCTTCGAACAGGTCCAGCGACAGCTCCAGGCGCTCGACCTCTTCGGCGTCCAGCGTGAGGTTGAGGTTGGCGCGGGCGGCGGCCTCGACCAGTTCCCAGGCGCGCGGCAGCAGCTCGGCGGTGACGCGCGTGGCCTGGGCCCATTCGTAGCGTGGGTGCAGGGCGGACAGCTTGATCGAGATGCCGTCCCGCGTGCGTGGCGCGTGCGGGCTGGCATCGGCGGGCAGGCTGGCGGCGATGCGCGCGATGGCGTCGTGATAGGCGGCCAGGTAGCGCAGCGCATCCTCCTCGCTGCGTGCGGCTTCGCCCAGCATGTCGAAGGAATACAAAGTGGCCGGGTGCTGACGGCGCGCGGACTGCGCGCGGTCCAGCGCGTGGGTCATGTCTTCGGCCAGCACGAACTGCTGGCCCAGCAACTGCAGCGCGCGCAACGTGGCCGCCACCACCGCCTGGGCGCCAAGCCGGCTCAGCAGGCCGGCGCCCTCGCGTTCTTCCTGCAGGATGCGCCGCGACACGTCCAGCGCGGTGCCGGAGAGGCGGGTGAGCAGGGAGTCACCCGCCTGGGCGAAGTCCGCCCGGCCGAGCTGGTCGGCCGTCAGCGCGATGGCAGTCTCGCTGTCGGGCACGCGCAGCAAGGCTTCCGCCAGCCGCATCAGGGCCAGACCCTCGGCGCTGCTGATCGGGTACTCGTGCAGCAGGCGCTCCAGCGCCCAGTAGGCGGGCGGATGGGCGCGCACCCGCTCGATCCAGGGGCGCCCCACCGATACCACGGCGGGCCAGTCAAGGCGGGTGATCACTCGGTCCAGGCAACGGCTGGCGATCTCGGTCTCGTCACGGTAAGGGCTGGGCAGGCGCATGCGGGACTCCGGACACACTAGATTCATCTTGGATCAGATGCCGGGCGGGGGCCAGGTCATGAGCAATGCAGGACTGAGTAACGAGGACTGAGTGCTGAGTGCATATTTCCGCCGGCCGAGCCGGCGCATGCTGATCCTCAGTCCTTCTTTTTGTTGCAAACGAGAACAATTCTCAGTTAGTATTCGCTCACGCCATCGAGTCAGGTCCTCCATGGCGTGCGGTGCGTGTGTGGGGGAATCGGCCGGGGGGCAGCGTTCCTTCACCGCCAGGGCGTGGGGCTCGGGCAGCACGCACCGCCTGTCTCTCAATCCCGCGAGCCAGCCGCGCGCCAGCCAGCGAACCATTCAGGAAGTTGCATGAATACTCGTTGCATGGCCGCGCCGGGCGCGCGCGCTCTTCGTTCTCGTCATTCCCTCAAGCCTTGCGCGTGGCTCGTCGCCGCGCTGTTTGCCGGTGCTGCGCAAGCGCAGCAGGCGCAGGAACCACAACTGATCGCGCAGGTCCGGTCGGGCGTGCCGCAGGTGCTGCCGGCCACGGTGGTGTCAGCCTCGCGCCAGGAGCAGTCGGCCGACGAGGTGCCGGCCACGGTGACCGCCATCGACGACAAAGCCATCGCGCACAAGCTGCCGGCGGATGAGTCGGCGCTGTTCGCCGACGAGCCGGACATGGCGGTGCTGCGCGACCGCCGCCGTTACGGTTCCGTGTCGATCAACATCCGTGGCATCGAAGATAACCGTGTGCTGCAGCAGGTCGACGGCGTGCGCCTGCCGGATTTCTACAGCCGTGGCGGCCCGTCCAACATCTCCACTGCGACGCGCGACGCGCCCGAATTCAGCTTCCTCAAGCGTGTCGAGGTGCTGCGCGGCCCGGCCTCCAGCCTCTATGGCTCGGATGCCATCGGTGGCGTGGTGTCCTACCTCACGGTCGATCCGCAGGACATCCTGCAAGGCCGCCAGCTCGGTGGCGACATCGGCACGGCCTGGAACGGCGTGGACAACGGCTGGCTCAACACGGCTTCGTTCGCGGCTGGCGGTGAGACGGTGCAGGGCCTCATCAAGTACGCCACGCGCAGCTCCAGCGAGATGAAGAACATGGGGACGGACGGCAGCACCTCGCTGTCGCGCACCGAACCCAATCCGCAGGACAACGACAGCCGCGCCTGGCTGGCCAAGCTGGTGATCACGCCGGCCGCCGGGCACCGCGTGCGCCTGACCGCCGAGCACCGCGACACCGACAGCCAGGTCGACGTGCTGCGCCTGTCCAGTTCGCTGCCGCGCGTGACGACTTCCAGCGGCACCGAGGAAACCGAGCGCGACCGCTACAGCATCGACTACGAGTGGAAGTCGACCGGCGCCTTCCTCGACCGCCTGTACACGCAGCTCTATCGCCAGGAGTCCAGCAACCTCACCGATACGCTGCAACGCCGCTCGCGCACCACCAGCACCTGTTCGGCCAGCACGGCCGGCACTTTCGACTGCAATGTGCAACTGGGCTTCAATTTCGAGCAGAAGAGCACCGGCTACACCTTGCAGGGCGAGAAGACGCTGGATGCCGGCTCGCACGCCCACAAGCTGATGGCGGGCCTGGACTATGTGAAGACCGAGAGCGCCGAGTCGCGCACCGCCACCCGCACCACGCTGCAGACCGGCGTGGTGTCGAACAACATCGCCGGCGAGCAGTTCCCGCTGCATGACTTCCCCAACGGCAGCACCACGCTGATGGGTCTGTTCCTGCAGGACGACATCCAGTTCGCCGATGGTGCGGTGGTCGTGACGCCGGGCCTGCGCTTCGACCGTTACAAGCTCTCGCCAGAATCGGACCCGCTGTTCGACTCCGCCGCCACGCGCCCGGCCAGCAGCAAGAGCGAGTCACAGCTCTCGCCCAAGCTGTCGGCGCTGTGGCAATACGCCAAGACGCAGTCGGTCTATGCGCAATGGGTCAATGGCTTCCGCGCGCCGAACTACGAAGAGGTGAACGGCAGCTTCCGCAACACCGCGCAGAGCTACGGCAGCAGCCCGAACCCCGACCTCAAGGCCGAGACCAGCACCGGCTGGGAGCTGGGCTGGCGCTACCGCGACGAGCGCCTGTCCGGCAGCGTCGCGGTGTATGACAACCGCTACGAGGACTTCATCGAGCAGGTGCGCCTGAACTGCCCGAGCGATCCGTCCTGCCTGTCCGGTCTGGCCTCCACCTACCAGTACCGCAACCTCAACAAGGTGCGCATCTACGGTAGCGAGTTGCGCGGCGCCTGGCAGTTCGCGCATCACTGGACGCTCGATGGCGCGCTGGCCTGGGCGCGTGGCGAAAACGAGGAAACCAGCCAGCCGCTCAACAGCGTCAACCCGCTGACCGGCAGCTTGGGTGTCACCTGGACCGTGGATGCCAAGCGGGACAAGGGTGCCGCGCTGCGTATGCGTGCCGCCAAGGGCGTCGAGCGCGTCGATGAAACCACCCAGACCTACTTCAAGCCGGGCGGCTACGCGGTGTTCGACACCCAGTTGTGGTGGCAGATCGTGCCTGGCCTGCAAGCCAGCTTCGCCATCAACAACCTGCTCGACCGCAAGTACTGGTTGTGGGCCGACGTGCGCCAGGCCGGCGTGACCGCCACCGAAGCCGGCACCGACTTCTACACCCAGGCCGGTCGTACGTATTCGGCTTCGTTGAAGTACAGCTTCTGAGCGTTTTGCGCGAAGTGATTGTGTAGCCAATAACCCCTCCCAGCCTCCCCTTGTCAGGGGAGGAGCACGCCCAGGGGGCTTGCGATCGCCCTCCCCTGACAAGGGGAGGGAAGGGGAGGGGTTCAGCAAAGTAGAAGGAATACGTTTGAAGCCCATCCCCTGGCGTCGCGTGCGGCGCCATGTCTTCCTGTTGCTGTGGTGCCTGCTGGTGCCCATCGCCTTCTGCGCGCAGCCGCGTGCGCAGGTGCCGACCCAGCCGCGCGTGGCCTGGCTGGCTGCCGCACCCGCACCGGGCGGCAAGTACGAGCTGCTGCGCGAGCAGGCGCAGCGCGCCGGCTTCCAGTTGGACGCGCGCTACATCGAGTCCTTGGACGAGGCCGCGCTGGCGCGTTTTGCGCGCGAGGCCGATCTGCTGGTCGTCGAGACCCCGCGTCCCGGCCTGCTCGAATTCATGCTCGGCAAGCTCGGTGCGAACTGGAGCGAGCGCAAGACGCCGCGCCTGCTGATCGATGGTGAGCGCGTCGAGGCGCAGGGCATCGAGCGTGCGCTGGCCACCCGCCTGCACGCCTATGCCACCCAGGGCGGCCGGCAGAACCTGCAAGCCCTGGCGCGCAGCCTGGCGGCGCAGCAGTTCCGCCTGCGTGATGACAAGGACATCCCCGCGCCGCAGACCCTGCCGGTCGCGGCCTACTACCACCCGCGCCTGGCGCAGACCGTGACGACTCGGCCGGACGAGGCGCTGGCGGTCTCCGGCAAGCCGGGCCAGCCGGTGGTGGCCATCGCCATCCACCAGACCTATGTGTCGGCCGTGGATGGCGGCTTCGTCGACAGCCTGATCGCCGAGGTCGAGGCACGCGGCGCGCGCGCGCTGGCCTTCTACACGCCGATGATGAGCGAGGACCCGTTCCTGCGCATGCTCGCACCGGGCGGAAAGCCGGGTGAAAAACCCTTGGCGGACGTGCTGGTGAACAGCCAGATCATGTACGACGCGGCGGGTCGCAAGGCCGAGTTCGAGCGCCTGGGTATCCCGGTGCTGCAGGCCATCCCGTACCGCCGCGGCAACACGGCAGACTGGCAGGCCGACTCGCAGGGCATGCGCCTGATCGACGTGCCCTTCTATCTCGTGCAGAGCGAGATCGCCGGCAGCATGGACCCGATGATCGCCTCGGCGGTGGAGAAGGGCACGGGTCGCGTCGAACCGATCCCGGCGCAACTGCGCAGCATCGCCAGCAAGGCGATCAATCTCGCCAGCCTGCGCCACAAACCGAACGCGGAAAAGCGCGTGGTGGTGATGTTCTACAACTACCCGCCGGGCGAGAAGAACCTCTCCGCCTCGTTCATGAACCTGCCCAAGAGCCTGGCCAACACCCTCGCTGCCATGCAGGCCGCCGGCTACCGCACCGAGGCGCGCGACGCCGACTTCCTGACCCAGGAGCTGGGCCGCCTGCTCGCCCCCTTCTACCGCGACGGCCAGCTTCCGCTGTTGCTGGACGCGGGTCTGGCCGCCTGGATGCCACTGGCCGATTACCAGCGCTGGTTCGACAGCTTGCCGGCGAGCCTGCGCGAGCAGGTGACGGCGCGCTGGGGCACGCCGGACAAAAGCGCGATGGCCTACACCCGCAACGGCCCGCGCGGTGTCGAACGCGGTTTCGTCATTCCGCGCCTGCAACTCGGCAACGTCACCCTGATGCCGGTGCCGCCGCGCGGCGAACGCAAGGACAGCCAGGAGGCCGCGATCTACCACTCGACCAGCGAGTCGACCAATCACTTCTACCTCGCCGCCTACCTGTGGGCGCGCAGCGAGCGCGACGCGCTGGTGCACTACGGCACCCACGGTTCGCAGGAATGGACGCCCGGCAAGGAACGCGGCCTGTCGGTGGACGACCAGCCCTTCGTGGTGCTGGGCGATATCCCGGTGGTCTATCCCTACATCGTCGACGACGTGGGCGAGGCGATCCAGGCCAAGCGCCGCGGGCGCGCCACCATCGTCAGCCACCAGACGCCCAGCTTCCGCCCGGCCGGCCTGCACACCGAGCTGAACGCCATGCACGACCTGCTGCACCAGTACCTGCAGCAGGACGAAGGTGGCGTGAAGGACGTGCTGCGCCGCGACCTGCTCAAGAAGGGCGCCGCGCTGCACCTGTTCGAGGACATGGGCATCAGCCGCGCGCAGGCCGAGGCCAACTTCGCCGACTGGCTCAACAAACTGCACGACCACCTGCACGCGCTGGCCGCGCAACTGCAGCCTTATGGCCTGCACAGCTTCGGTGAGAGCAAGGGCGATGAGCTGCGCCTCTACACCGTGATGACCATGCTGGGCATGGATTTTTATAAGCGCATCGATCCGCAGGAGCCCGAGGAGCTGTTCTCGCACGACTACAAACAGCTCGCCGACAGCAAGCCCTTCGTCTTCCTGCGCCGCTTCCTCATAGCCGGCGAGTCGCCCGAGGCGATCAAGGATGCCGCGCTGCGGGCCGATGTGCTGCGCGCCAAGACGCTGTGGACCAGCCTCGATGCCAGCCCGGAAATCACCGGCCTGCTGGCTGGCCTCAATGGCGAGTTCCTGCCCACCAACACCGGCGGCGATCCGGTGCGCAACCCCGAGTCGCTGCCGACCGGGCGCAACCTGTACGGCTTCGACCCCTCCAAGATTCCGACCAGGCAGGCCTGGGAAGCGGGCTTCGCCGCCACCGAGGCGATGATCGCAGACTACCGCCAGCGTCACGGCAAGGCGCCGAAGAAGCTGGCCTACTCGCTGTGGAGCGTGGAGACCATGCGCCACGCCGGCGTGCTGGAAGCGCAGGCGATGGCGGCGCTGGGGGTGCGGCCCAAGTGGGACCAGGGCGGGCGCCTCAATGGCATCGAACTGATCCCGGCCAGCGAACTGAAGCGCCCCCGTGTCGACGTGGTGCTGTCGGCCACCGGCCTGTACCGCGACCACTTCCCGAATGTCATGAAGTGGCTGGCCGAGGCGGTCAAGCTGGCCGCCGCGCAGCAGGAGCCGGACAACGCGGTACGCGAGAGCTCGCAAGCGATCCGTCGCGCGCTGGCCGGGCGTGGCCTGCCGGAAGCGAAGCTCGCCGCGTGGGCCGACACGCGCATCTTCACCAATGCCTCCGGTGGCTACGGTACCGGCCTCAACGAGGCCACGCTGGCCTCCGACAGTTTCGCCTCCAAGGGCAAGGAGGCCGACGCCAAGCTCGCCAACCTGTACCTGTCGCGCATGCAGTACGCCTACGGGCCGGACGAGCGCGACTGGGGGCAGAAGCTCGACGGCGTGAACCTCTACGCCGAGAACCTCAAGGGCGTGGAGGCGGCCATGCTGGCGCGCAGCTCCAACCTCTACGGCATGCTCACCACCGACGACCCCTTCCAGTACCTGGGCGGGCTCGGCCAGGCGGTGCGCCATCTCACCGGCAAGGCGCCGGAGCTGCTGATCTCCAATCTGCGCGATCCGCGCGCGACGCGCACCGAGACGGCCGCCGGCTTCCTCGCCAGCGAGCTGCGCACGCGCAACTTCCACCCCGGCTGGATCGAGGGCATGAAGGCCGAGGGCTACTCCGGCGCGCTGAACATGCTCGACTCCATCAACAACTTCTGGGGCTGGACGGCGACCGCGCCCGAGATCGTGCGCGACGACCAGTGGCAGGAGTTCGCCGAGGTCTACGTGCGCGACAAGTACAAGCTGGGCATGGACAAGTGGTTCGAGCAGAACGCGCCGCAAGCCCAGGCGCAGATGATCGAACGCATGCTGGAAGCCGCGCGCAAGGACTACTGGCAGACCGACGAGTCCACCCTCAAGCAACTTGCCCAGCGCTACCGCGAGCTGTCGCGCCGCTACGACATCCGCAGCGACAACGCCGCCTTCCGCGACTACATGGAGCAGCACGCCGCGCCCGCCGTCAGCGGCTTCGGTATACAGGCCGCCGCACCGGTGGGCGCCGCCCAGGCCGCCCCCGCGCCGGCCCCGGCCGAGTCGCAGGAGGCCCAGCCGCCTGCCGCACCGCCCGTCGTGCAAGGCATCAAGCTGGAGAAGGTCGAACCGCCCAGCCTGCCGCCGCCCTCGCTGGCCTGGCTGCTGGCCGCCTGCCTGATGCTCATGGCATTCGGTGGCGGGGCGTTGCGGGCGGTGCTCGGCGTACCGGGCGGGAGGCCGGCATGAGCCCGAGGAATTCGATGGTCATTCAAAGACACTGGATTCCTGCCCCCGATCAGGTCGAGGGCAGGCTCTGCGCAGGAATGACGGAGCTCGTCGCGCAGGCCATCACCCATTCGCCGTCGTCCCTGCGTAGGCAGGGACCCAGCGTCTTTGGTTTTCGCCACGCACGGCCCGCACGCTCAGTAGGGTGGGCACGGCGTGCCCACGCGTCTGCGCTGCTCGACGGTCTCGCGTGGGCTCACCGAGCCCACCCTACGCATCGAATGACGACGCTCCTCCCGTTTTCCCGTTTCACCACTTCATCAAGCAAGGTCTCCGTATGACACCCAGCCCGATCGAAACCATGATGTACGACATCGGCCAGCTCTTCCTGCTGCCGGTGCTGGTCCTCATCGCCATCCTGTTCCTGTATGCCTTCTGGGCGCTCGGACATTTCCTCACGCAAGCCCTGCAGCGCGTGCGCAACCAGCCGGAGAGCGGGCGTGGCTACGCGCTGATCGCGCATGCCCGCCAGCACAAGCTGAGCGATCCGGACGCGCTGGACGTGGCGGCCCACAAGCTGCTGGAGAAGGAGCGCATCGCTACGCGCGTGGCGCCGATGCTGGGCCTGGTCGCCACCATGATCCCGATGGGCCCTGCCTTGCGCTCGCTGTCCGACGGCAACCTCGGCAACGTCGGCATGAGCCTGACCATCGCCTTCTCGGCGGTGATCCTCGCGCTGATCGCCGCCTCCATCACCTTCCTCGTCGTCGGCGTGCGCCGTCGCTGGCTGGCCGAGGAAATGGTGTGGCTGGGCGGCCGGGAGTGGCGTGTATGAACGCCATCGACACGGCCACCGAAGAGGCGCTGACCAGTGCACTGCGCGAGCCGCGCCGCCGCGCCAGCAGCTTCCTGCACGAGGAGGAGGGCGACGACCCGATCCTGTCGGTGGTGAACCTCATCGACGTGTTCCTCGTGATCATCGCCGCGCTGCTGATCAGCGTGGCGCAGAGCCCGGCCAACCCCTTCTCGGCCGAGAACGTCACCGTCATCAAGAACCCCGGCCAGCCCGACATGGAAATCACCATGAAGGAAGGCCAGAAGATCACCCGCTACCAGGCCAAGGGCAGCATCGGTAGCGGCGATGGCACCAAGGCGGGCGTGGCCTACCGCCTGAAGGACGGCTCGATGGTCTACGTGCCAGAGAGCGAAACGACACCCGAAACGAAAACAGGAGAGTAAGCATGGACATCGATCCCGAAATCGCCGAATCCCGCCCCGCCGTGCTGCTGGCGTCCGCGCTGCACCTGCTCACCTGCTCGGCCGCGCACGGCGTGTCGCGCGCCAAGTGCGAGTCGCTGGTGCAACACCTGTCGGCGCTGGCCGACAAGCCCGACACCGATCCGCTGTTGGCCCGTGCCTGTGACGAGCTGGCCGACGTGTGGCACCGCCTGGCGCAGGAGCTGCAGCAACAGGCGCAGGCGCGTGCCCAGGCGGCGCAGCCGGTACCGGCCGGTGCGACCTTGCACTGAGTCGTTTTCACCCACCTCTGTTACCTGAAGGAGTGTCCGCCATGATGATGAGTATCGACACAGTCCAGCAGCAGCTCCAGCAAGTGCACGCAGGCAGCGCGATCAACGAGGCCGTGCAGCGGCCGCGCATCAGCTCGCACAGTCTCATGAAGGGCAACAAGCTCTTGCTGATCGACCACGAGGGCATGCAGTACACCCTGCGCGTCACCCGCGCCGGCAAGCTGATCCTCACCAAGTAACTGTCTGAAGACCGATCTGCACCGTGCAGGATGGGGGGCGGGTCGGTCGTGCATACCCATCCTGCATGGCGTCATCAGGCGGCTGAGCGCCCGTCGCACGCCATCCACATTCACCCGCAAGGAGTACAAGCATGTCCCGTTATACCGGTCCCCGTCTCAAGGTCATGCGCGCGCTGGGCGTCGATCTGCCCGGCCTGTCGCGCAAGACCATCGCCGACCGTCCCAACCCGCCCGGCCAGCACGGCGCCCGCCAGCAGCGCAAGTCCGGCTTCGGCCTGCAACTGCAGGAGAAGCAGAAGCTGCGCTTCAACTACGGCCTGTCGGAGCGCCAGATGCGCCGCCTCGTCATCGACTCGCGGCGCGGTCGCGGCTCCGCCGGCGAGAAGCTGGCCGAGCTGCTGGAGCGTCGTCTCGACAACGTGGTGTTCCGTGCCGGTTTTGCAGGCTCCATCCCGGCCGCGCGCCAGCTCGTCAATCACGGTCACTTCCTGGTCAATGGCCGCGCCGTCAACATCCCCTCGTTCCGCGTGCGCGTGGGCGACGTGGTGAGCCTGCGCGAGAAGAGCCGCAACCTGCTGGTCATCAAGGGCAGCCTGGCCGACGTTGCGCTGACCCGCCCCGAGTGGCTGCATTTCGACGAAGCGAATTTCGCCGCCACCGTGAGCCACCTGCCTGCGCTCAGCGATATCCCCTTCCCGCTGGAGATGCAGTTGGTGGTCGAGTACTACGCGCAGCGTCTGTGATGTGTGGTGCGGCGCGCACCCGAACTCGTCGTCCCTGCGAAGGCAGGGACCCAGCGACTTTGTTTTCCGCTGCTGTGGCTGGATAGCCAGAAAGACGCTGGATTCCTGCCCCCGATCAGGTCGAGGGCGGGCCCTGCGCAGGAATGACGGTTTGCCGGCCCGCGCATCACGCGCCGTCGCCCCCGCGAGCGCAGGGGCCCAGCGGCTTGGGGTCGATCCGTCCCGGTCTTGTTGAGCTTCACTTTGCCAATACGTCCACGCCAAGGAGTCCGCCATGAAATCCCATCTGTTCGATCGTGCCGCACCCGGCCAGTTCGTGGATATCCGGGTCATGGGCCGCCTGCCGGTACCGGCGGACATGGGGGGCAGCCCGGCCGAGGCGGCGCAGCCGCGTCGTCACAAGCTGTGGGAGCTGGGCAAGCACCTGCACTGCCCGATCATCGGCACCTGCTTCACCACCGCGACGCTGCGCCGCCTGTTCGCACGCAGCGAGTACGAATGCCCCGAGGTGGATGAAGACACCGGCTACACCCTGCACACCCTGGTGGTGAGCCTGGCGCAGGCGCGCAACGGCTTGTCCGAATCGCTGCAGAAGGAGCTGGAGCGGCAGTACGGCCAGGAGGCCCGCGCCTGGCTGCAGATCAAGGAGCGCAAACTGCTGATGCAGCGCTGGCGCGAGGCCATACGCGACGGCAAGGTCGAGGCTGCGCTGTGGGCGGTGGCCACCCATCCGCTGGCCGATGCCTTCGTGCAGGACGAAATCTCCAAGGACGTGCACATGCTCTCGCACCAGGTCGGCGCCTCGCAGCGCGCCGACCTCGCGCGTCTGGCCCAGGCCGAGGAACTGGCACGTCAGCAGGCCCGGCAGATGACAGAGCTAGGGGCGACGCTCGACGCACGCGGCGAAGAATGTGAGCGCCTGCGCCAGGAACTGGCCGAAGCGCGTCAGGCCCTGGCCGTGCAGCGCGAGCGTGAGCAGCGCCTGCAGGCCGCCTTGCAGGCGCTGGAGACGGGCGAAACCCTGCGTGCCCTGCAGGCCGATAACGCACGCCTGCAGGAAGAGCTGGCGCATAGCCAGACCCGCCGGCGAAGCTTGCAGCTTCAGTTGCGTGAAGCCCGTAGTGCTCCGGGGCCGCAGGCCGTGCCGGCGCCGCCCGCCGTGGAGGCCATCGCGCAACCGACCCAGCCCTGCCCGGTCGACGCTGCACCCCCCGACCTGGCCGGCAAGTGCGTGCTGTGCGTGGGCGGCCTCACGCGCAACTGCGAGCAATACCGCCAAGCCGTGGAGTCGCTCAACGGCCGCTTCGCCCATCATGATGGCGGCATCGAAGACAACGCCCACCGCCTGCCACCCTTGCTGGCCTCGGCCGACGTGGTGGTGTGCCATGCCAGTCACGTGAAGCACAGCGCCTACTACGTGGTGAAAAACTACTGCAAGAAGATCGGCAAGCCCTGCCTGCTGATCGAGGGCAGCAGTACCGGCGCGCTGCTCAATGCGCTGCGGCGGCCAGGGTTGTCAGTTGTGTAGGGTGGGCACGGTGTGCCCACGCAGCAACGATTGAATACCATAGACACAACTTGGCTTCAGCCGACGCTAATTACGACGCCGGAATAGCTACAATTGGGCGCGATATCGTGAGTGGTCTTGCCCCACGTATTTGGGTCTTGGTTGCTCTGGAAGTGCAACTCCAGGCGGAATGGTCTGTCATTGCATGCAGTATTCAGGATTGGTGTGTAGTTTCCGTCTCGGTAGCAAGTATCGGCGTCCTTGAAGCAATTTCGAGTAACCGCTGGCATCGCAAATGGATTCCCAAATTGCCCATTTGCGGCGGTCATCCGGCCTTTCCTCAGGGTGAAATTGGGTGCCAATAGTGACAGGTTGATAAGATAGCCGGCGTCAGTTACTGAAACACTCCCTTGAACTGGTGTGAAGTCTCCGAGTACTTCGGGAAAATGCTCATCCCGGCTGGGGTCGAAGGCTTCGATTGGCACAGAAGGCTGAGTTGTTATTGTCTTCACAGTTGCTCTCCTTGGATTTTGGGGTCTTGGCGGCGTCCCCCGGTGGCCGTTTGCAATCTGCGGGCTTGCAAAGCCCAACATCTGAATTGAGCGGACTGCACGGCTTTTCGCGCAGGTCCGCTCGAGTGATGGGTTGGGCGGCAGTGGTTCATTGCGTTGCTTGGCTCCACTCGCTACGCCACGCTTTCAGGCTAAAGTCCTCCCGTTCCCAGAGCAATGAGGAAACAACTTCATCAACGGCCTTTTGTACGTCGCTAAGTACCGCTGCTGAGGCAACGGGGCCAACAATGGTTCCACCGGTACCAACGCCGTCAGACTCGGCTAGCGCACGGTGCCAAGCAAAGCGAGTAGCAACGTACTGGCTGAAATACTCGGGAGCTGGCGACTCACCAAAGTGGTTTTCCGGAAACCATGATGCTAAATGCCCCAGCATTTGCACCACGAGGTCGATTAGCTCATAGGTGCCTTCCACCATCTCGACTGTAATGCCGGTGTCCCAGCGTGGCCGGGCAGTGGAGTAGCCACTGGCGAGGACACTAGGAAGGCTCTTTACATATGTAACGAGAGCTTCATCCGCCGGGATCATGAGGGCTTCCGCCTCGGGCTCAGTCGACGGAACGACTACGGCAGAGCCAGCCATCCTAAGCGCGGCAAGTTCATCGGCTCTGTCTCGGCGAACGACTACTCGCGTATGCCAATCATCTCGGTATTGCGTTACAAGACGGGCGTCGAGTTTTCGACCAAAGCCACCTTTGATCTGTGTGTCGTCGTGACAGAGCAAACATAGAACCGAGAGATTCGCCTTGGCGTTGTTAGCCGGATTTTCGTCGATGTGGTGAATTTGAACCGCGCGACCAGGATCTCGACAGACGCAACAGGTATGGTCTGACGTGAACAGCAGTTCAGCCGAGACTTCAGGTGGTATCGGAACGCGATCCTTAGCCATGCGTATCATGTCGCCCAACGTGGAAGTAAGCGGACGCCGGAGCGCGAAGCACGGAGGGAACCACAAGCGCAGCGTGTGGCGGTCCGCTTGACTGCAGGGTTATGTTTCACTCTGTGGCCGGAGGTAAAACAATCATTGTTGTGAACATTACGTTCCCGCATGGGGAGCGAACTACGACATCTCCATTCAACTTTGCTTTACCGTCAATTACGTTTCTCATCAGCAATTCTGTTTTATCGGGGTTCGACTTGTAGATTGTGCGAACTGTTTTTTCGTAAAGCGTCGCATACAAGGTAGCCATTAAATCAAGATGTTCGGCAATAGCCTCTTGGAGATTAACGGTTTCTTGCTTTTGCGTTCTGTTGTTGTAATAGCTGCATGCCATGCCACCAAGAGTAAATCGAACAGGCACAAAACTTTCCGTTACGTCTTCGTGCTTGTTTTCGTAGTCAACGGCGTGGGCGCCAATTTTGTGGCGAATTGTTCGGATCAAGAGACTGTTGATCTTCTCTTGGGCTGACTTTGGGCTGTCAGTATTTGAGATCTTGAACAAATTTATTACGGCTTGCTGTTGAAGATAGGTGGCATTTAGCGCGCCATAAAGCCTTATGTATTTTTCTCCCATGTCTCCGTATTTTGTTGGGCCATCAATTCCGAATCTCAGGAAATTTTCTATTCCTAGGAGGGAGTCTTCGATAACATCCATTGAGGCGCAAAGGACGCCCCAGTCATCTGCACTGTTTAGCTTTAGCGATCTTTTTATATATTCATCGAATGTCTCTCGCTCTGAGTCGGCTTTCCCCGCCTTTTCAATGATCAGTTCACGATACTTTTCATTAAAGAAACTAACTGCATCAATCTTGGCGCTAGGCATCATGTTCTCCGTGAGACATAACTTGTAGTAGACGGACCCATGGGGCCGTCTACGGGTGATAGTACGGACAGAGAAGGTGAGCCGTAAGTCATTGATTACTTAAATCATAGAAGGCGACTGCCCGTATAAGCATCTTGATAGTACGGACAGAAGGGCATTGAGTAGAGGCGGGACCTGTCGCTCCCAGGCGGCACGCCGACAGTCCGCTGACGGTCGATTGCTGCCGTCTGATCGCTTCGATCCCCGTCATCGCAGCAGCGCCGCGATGATGTCCGATCAGAAGGGAGGACCAAGTTCACCGAACTGCGCAGCCGGCGCTGACTCAACCCCGTCTTTTCCGCGGACGGCCTGCCTGAGCCGGGGCATCCCCAGAATGGCGGGCGAGTTCGATGAAGGCCTGCAGATACGCCGTCTCTCCATCCCCTTCGCGCATGCCCAGGAAGATCTGCTTGGCCAGCCCCTGGCGACCCAGGCGCAGCGGGACCAGGTGCATGCGTTGTGCATACTCTTCGACCAGCCAGCGTGGCAGGGCTGCCACGCCGCGACCGCTGGCGACCATCTGCAGCATGATGTCGGTGGTCTCGATGGTCTTGTGCTGGCGCGGCAGCACGCCGGCTGGCGTCAGGAATACCGCGTACGGCGTAATAAAAAGTAGGGCGCACTGAGCGCAGCGAACTGCGCCGTATGCGGTGGATTGAGCAAAGCCATCCGGCGCAATTCCGCTTCGCTCCGTTGTTCCCTTCGGCGCCCTACGAATGCCCGATTCCGGTGTGTCCGCGACGAGGCGGCGCTGCGTGTGGGGCTGCCCTTGCTTCGCACATCCCGGCCGGGCGACTGCGGGTCAATCCCGACTGTGGTTTGAATACGCGCTACTGGAACGAGGTGATCCCGGCACTGTGCAACATGGTGGCGGCCGCGCTGCGATAGCGTGCCGTGCTCACGCAAGTCGCACTATGATCCTGGGCGTGACGCAAGAAACCCCTTCTTCTCCCGAAGCCCCGAGCCTGCCTGTCGCCGCGCACGGTCTCTGGCAGTTGCGGCCGGTGCGTGCGCTGCTGTGGTTGCTGGGGGCGGTGTCGCTGACGCTCGGGGTGGCCGGCATCTTCCTGCCCCTGCTGCCCACCACCCCCTTCGTGCTGCTCACCGCCGCGTGCTGGATGCGCGCCTCGCCACGCCTGCACCGCTGGCTGCGCGAGCACCCGCGCTTCGGTCCCATGGTGCAGGGCTGGGAGCACAACCATGCTTTGCCGCTGCGCCTCAAGCTGCTGGCCCTGGTGATGATGAACACCTCGATCCTGGCGAGCGTGCTGCTGATGCCGCCGCGTCCCTGGCTGCAGGGTGTGCTGATCCTGATCGCGGTGGCGGTGTCGATCTACCTGATCCGTCTGCCTACCTTGCCGCGCCAGTCATAGCGGCCCACGCGCGCGCTGTCGTTTTTCTCCTACAGAGTGAGACTCCCCGGTGCTCGATGCATCCTGTGCTTGATGGCTATCAAGCGTGCATCCAGGCCCTCCGGCGACCGTTCTGCCCGCGTTGCCCGCCACCTTCGGGGAGCTCTCCATGGCAGGGCGGTGGGCATTTCGTCTATGTTCAAGACGCAGTCATGAGTCTGCGGATCAGGGAAGGAAACATGAAGAAACTGATGTGTGTGGCCTGTCTGTCGGCCGCATCGATGATGGCCCATGCGGGGCGTCCATTCACGACGGATGATGCCGGCGTGCTGGATGCGGGGGCGTGTGAGCTGGAGAGCTACTACCACCGCGATACGACACCGGACTTGCCTGCGGTGAGCGGCTGGTGGGTGCAGCCGGGTTGCGGTTACGGGCTGCGCAGCCAGATGTCGCTGGGTTTCGGCCGTGACAGCAGCGAGGGCGAGCACATCGACTCCTACGCTTTGCTGGGCAAGACCTGGCTCAAGGAACTCGGCGACGACAGCGTCGGCATCGCCATTGGCTACAGCGCCGGCTGGGCCAAGCTGCCGGAGGAGAGCCGGCGTTTTGACACGACCAGCCTCAGCGGCATCGTATCGGTGCCGGCGGGGCCGGTGATGCTGCACGCCAACCTGGGTTGGGCGCGCTCACGTATCGACGAGACCAATGCCACAACCTGGGGCCTGCTGGCCGAGTGGGAAGGACTGCTGGGGCCGGTGGATGCCGGTATCGAAGCTTTTGGTGACGACCACCAGGCGCCCTGGATCCAGCTTGGCCTGCGCTGGCCGGTGATCAAGGACCGCATGAATATTGATGCCTCCTGGGGCAAGCAGACCGGCGACACCCAGGGCAAGGTGTGGACGTTGGGCCTGAAGTTCATGTTCTGAGAGGCTGTTCGCGATCTTACTGCGAGGCCACGCATTGGTTACCGAGGCGGCTCTCATGCGCTGCTCTTCCACGGTCGGCTTTGCACAGCCGACCGGCTGCGGTGGCGCGGAGCAGGCTCCGCGAAACCCCGCCTCGCCCTCATTTATCAACATAAACTCCGGTTCCTGTGCTGCTCCGGGTTTGCCAAATGAGCCCGCTGACGGCCTCTCGCTACAGATCGTGAACAGCCTCTGAAAGCAATCGTGACGTGCACTGGTGGCGCGCTCGCGCCGCCGGTAGACTGCGCGGGCCTGCATGACTGACGCGATGGGGAGCCAAACCCCGGGGAAGTGCGGGTCGGCACCGTCAGGTGTCCGCCACGCCGCGCGTCTGGGCGATCTTGTTCCGGCCTGCATGTTGATGCGGCCGAATCCGTAGCGAAAGGGTCGCCACCTTGGAATTCATCAACCGCCGCATCCGCATCCGCAAGTTCAGCCTGCCGGTCTCCATTGGCTTCTACGAGGTCGAGAAGCAGCGCCCGCAGCGCGTACTGATCGACATCGATCTGCACCTGGCCCCTTTGTCCCACGAGATCCCGGACGACGTGCATGCCACGGTGAACTACGACCTCGTGCACAAGGCGATCCCGAAGCTGGTCGAAGGTCGCCATTTCAATCTGCAGGAAACCCTGTGCCACGAGATTCTGGCCCTGTGCGCGCGCCTGGACGGCGTGCAGGGTGCTCGCGTGTGGGTGCGCAAGCCGGACATCTATGCCGACTGTGAAAGCGCGGGCTATGAGGCCGAGGTCGGCATGGTCGGGTGAACCTCCGCGGGATGCTATCTTTGCAGGCCGATCCCGCATCCGCCTGTCATGAACCGTAACGAATCCCTGGGCTTGCTGTGCGCCATCCTCGGCGCGGTCGGCTTTGCCTTCAAGGCCATCTTCATCAAGGCGGCCTACCAGTACGGCGTCGACGCCGAAACCCTGCTGGCCCTGCGCATGGGGTATGCGCTGCCCTTCTTTGTCGTGATGGGCGTATTCGTGGCGAAGCAGGCGCCCATGCGCCTGAGCTGGCGCGACATCGGGCTGTTGGCTCTGCTGGGTTTCCTCGGTTATTACCTCGCGAGTTACCTGGACTTCCTCGGGCTCAAGTACATCTCGGCCGCGCTGGAGCGCATCATCCTGTTCGTCTACCCGACCCTGGTGCTGCTGATGTCGGCGGTTTTCCTGGGCAAGCCGCTGCGCTGGGCCATGCTGCCGCCACTGGTGCTGTGCTATGTCGGCGTGGCGCTGGCGGTCGGCCATGATGTGAGCATGAGTGGCGATGGTGTGATGCTGGGCAGCCTGCTGGTGTTCGCTAGCTCGCTCTCCTATGCCTGTTACCTGATGATCAGCGGCGAGACGGTGCAACGCCTGGGCAGCACGCGCGTCACCGCCTGGGCCACCGGTTTTGCCTGCCTTTACAGCCTGGCGCAGTTCGTGGCGGTCCGGCCTTTGGCTGCGCTGGCGCAGCCCTGGCAGGTGCATGCCCTGGGCATGGCGATGGCGGTGTTTTCGACGGTGCTGCCGATCTGGCTGGTGGCCGAGGGCATGCGCCGCATCGGCGCTGGCCGCACCTCGATGATCGGTTCGCTGGGGCCGGTGCTGACCATCCTGCTGGCCGCAGCCTTCCTGGGAGAGACGCTGGGTGCCTTGCAGGTACTCGGCACGGCGCTGGTGATGCTGGGCGTGAGCCGGGTCTCCAGGATGGGCAAGGGCTGAGCCGATCAGCCCGCGCCGCTGTCGTCCGCGGCGTCGCGGCTCCAGTCCTGCCAATCCTCACCGAACCACTCGACTGGATGCGGCGTGCGGTCCGAGCCGTTGCCACAGGCCAGCGCGGTGGCGGCGCAGTACTTGTCGCAACCCCAGCAGATGCGTTCGGGATTCTTCGGGTGGGTGGGAAACTTCTTGGCCATGCGTGGAATGCTGCGCGCCGGGGCCGGCGCGTTGCCTTGACCCCGGGTAATTTTCAGGACAGGGCTCAGTCGAGCCAGATCATGCTGGCCATGCGCCCGGTCTGCCCGTCGCGGCGGTAGGAGAAGAAGTCCTGCTCCTCGCGATAGGTGCAGCGATCGCCACCGTAGAAGGCGGTGACGCCCAGCTTGCCCAGGCGCAGGCGGGCCAGCGCGTAGAGGTCGGCCAACCATTTGCCGGGAGCCACACCCTGGCGGAAGGCATCGGCTGCGGCCGCGTCCTGTTGCGTGAACGCCTCGAACACCTCTTGCCCGACCTCGAAGTGGTCCGGACCGATGGCCGGGCCGAGCCACACCAGCAGTTCCGGGCCAGCCACGCCCATCGCCTTCACGGTGGCCTCCAGCACGCCATGGGCCAGGCCGCGCCAGCCGGCGTGGGCGGCGGCAACCACCGTGCCGGCGCGGTCGCAGAACAGCACGGGCAGACAGTCTGCGGTCATCACCGTGCACAGCTTGTAAGTGTGGCGCGCCACGGCTGCATCCGCTTCGGCGTAGGGGCAGGTGCAGGCAGCATTCACCACGGTCGTGCCGTGCACCTGGGTCAGCCATAGCGGTTCCATGGGTAATTGCTGGCCGAGGATGCGGCGGTTGTGCTCCACCGCATCGGGTGCATCGCCAACGTGTCCACCCAGGTTCAGCGAGGCAAAGGGCGCCTCACTGATGCCGCCATGGCGTGTCGTGGAGAGGGCCTTCACATTCTTCGGTGCAGGCCAGTCTGGCGTGATCAGTTGCAGTTGCGAGGAGGGCATGGAGGTTCGGTGACGGGATCAGAGCTTGGGGACGGGCGCCTGCATGCGTGTGCATTCCAGCGTCACCGTGCCGCAGCAGCGGTTGGCCTCCCCGGTCTCGGCAAAGCCGTGCTTGGCGAAGAACGGGCGCGAGATGCGGCTGGCATCGGTGGTGATGACCGGGGCGGCCATGGCGCCAGCCAGGAACAACATGTCCTGTAACAGCAAGCTGGCGACCCCCTGGCGGTTTGCACGTGGTGCGGTGAACAGCAGATCGAGATGCCCGGGCTCCTGGATGGCGGCGAATCCGCAGATGCCCTCGGCATCTTCGGCCACGCGCACCCAGGCGGCGGCGAGCCGGGCGGCAAAGGCCTCCGCGCCGCCGGCGCGGGCGATCCAGGCTTCACGCTCGGCCTCGCTGTAGGCGCTGGCCGCCGTGACACGGATGGCCGCGCAGTACAGTTCGAATAGCGTGGCGGCGTCCTGCGGACGGTAGTCGCGGGTGGCCGTGCCGGTGGGGTTCTCAGCCTCGTCGGCCAGGTGCGTGTCGTCGGTCATGCGTTTTTCAGGTTTCGGTCAGAAAGATTTCGAGCAGGTCGTTGAGGAAGCGGCGTCCCTGTTCGGTGGGTTTGAGCTGTGTGCCTTCGGTGCTGAGCAGGCCGCGTGCGCGGGCCAGGTTCACTCTTTCAGCAATCTGGTGCATCTCGATGCCCGTGGTCAGCGGAAGTTGCGACTGCGGTACGCCGTCCAGCAGGCGCAAGGCGTTCATCATGAACTCGAAAGGCAGTTCACGTCCGGGGATGAAGCGCGCCTCCTGCACGAACTCGCCACGCATCGCCGCTTCCAGATAAGCGTTTGGATGCTTGTGGCGCATCTCGCGGCGCACGCCTTCGTGGCTGGTGAGTTTGCCATGCGCGCCAGCGCCGATGCCCAGATAGTCGCCGAAGCTCCAGTAGTTCAGGTTGTGACGGCAGCGGTGGCCGGGCCGCGCAAAGGCCGAGGTCTCGTAGTGGCGGTAGCCGGCCGCCGCCAGTTTCGCCTCGATCATGTCCTGCATGTCGGCCGACAGGTCGTCGTCCGGCAGGCTGGGCGGGTTGCGGTGGAACAGCGTGTTCGGCTCCAGGGTCAGGTGGTAGCACGACAGGTGCGGCGGGGCGAAGGCGAGCGCGGCGTCCAGGTCGGCCTCGGCCTGCGCCAGCGTCTGGCCGGGCAGGGCGTACATGAGGTCGAGGTTCCAGGTGTCGAAGTGGCGTGCGGCCTGTTCGATGGCGGCGCGCGCCTCGCGGCTGTCGTGGATGCGCCCCAGCGCGGCGAGCATGGCGTCGTCGAAGCTCTGGATGCCCAGCGACACACGCGTAATGCCGGCGGAACGGAAGTCGGCGAATTTGCCGGCCTCCACCGTGCCGGGGTTGGCTTCCAGCGTGATCTCGGCTTGCGCGTCCAGCATCAGCAGGCTGCGCACGCCGGTCAGCAGGCGATCCAGCGCCGGTGCCGAGATGAGGCTGGGCGTGCCGCCACCGATGAACACGCTGATCACGCGCCGGCCCCAGACCTGCGGCAGCGCAGCCTGCAGGTCGGCCAGCAGCGCGTCAATGTAGGCGGCCTCCGGGATGCCTTCGTCGCGCACCCCATGCGAGTTGAAGTCGCAGTAGGGGCACTTCTTCACGCACCACGGGAAGTGGATGTACAGCGATAGGGCGGGAGGCTGGCTCAGGCTGGCCACTGTGTTGTCGGGCAGCGGACCCTTGGCGATCGTGGCAGCGGGGTGGATGGGGATGATGCGGGTGGGGGACGGCATGAAAAGGCTGTGCGGTACTTGCGATAACGTTTGACTATGAATTGTGCGGCTCGTTTAAGAAATCTCAAATGAGGCCTAGGCGTTGTCCCTAAACTGATCATTGAGCTGGCGCGTCCAGCCGCTGCGATGAAGCTACCTTTGACCGACCCTGAGGCACGTCCGACGATTATGGATCAGATCAAGAAAACCATCGATTTCAGCCAGGATTGGCCCAGCCTGGGCCTGCCCGCCCATGTCATCGAAGTCCTGAGTGCCGCGCCCTCGCTGAGTGTGGCCGAGCACCGCGAAGACCTGTTCAACTGGGCACTGGGGCGTGAAGCCGGCAGCACCGACTGGAGCATCGGCAACCGTGAGGACCACGGGGTCTACGAATCCGCCTTCGAGGTGCCGGGCAAGGGCCGCGTGGTCGAAGCCACGGTCACCAAGGCGCGCAATGGCCTGGCGATCAACTTCGTCGATGTGAAGATGCGCCGTCGCGATCCGGACGCGATGGTGATTGGCGACAGCCTGCCCACCGACAAGCCGACCTACCTGGAACGCTTCGGCGAGAAGTTCGACGGCATGCGCCAGAAGACCCTGGACTGGCTCAAGACGCAGGACCTGATCGTGGTGCCCTTCTATGCCGGGCCGGAAGAACTGCGCTACGGCGCGCTGCTGATCTGCCCCAAGAACGCGGGCTTCTTCGCCGGCGCGCTGGCCGATCTCCAGGGCATGATTCCGAACAGCCAGGTGCCGGCCGACTTCAAGCTGTCCGGTGGCGTGCTGTTCATCGCCCCGCCGTTCCGCCACACCCATTTCGAGGGCAAGCAGGTCGTCGTGCATGCGCGCTGCCAGACGCATCAGGAAATCTTCGCCTACAACCTGTACCCGGGCCCGTCCGCCAAGAAGGGCGTGTACTCGCTGCTGCTGGACATCGGTGAGCGCGAAGGCTGGACCACCAACCACTGTGCCGCGGTCGGCGTGGTGACGCCGTACGAGAACCAGCTCGTGATCATGCACGAGGGCGCCTCGGGTGGCGGCAAGAGCGAGATGACCGAGCACATCCATCGCATGGAAGACGGCCGCCTGCTGCTGGGCAAGAACGTGATCACCGGCGAGGAGCGCACGCTGACCTTGCCGGAGGCCTGCCACCTGGAGCCGATGGCCGACGACATGGCCTGTGCGCATCCGCACTACAACGAAGGCCAGACCAAGCTCAACATCAAGGACGCTGAAGCCGGCTGGTTCGTGCGCGTCGACCACATCAAGCAGTACGGCACCGACCCGCACCTCGAAAAGCTGTGCATGCACCCGGACCGCCCGCTGATCTTCCTGAACCACTACATCGTGCCCGGCGGCCAGTGCCTGATCTGGGAACACATTGAAGACGCGCCTGGCAAGCCCTGCCCGAACCCGCGCCTGATCATTCCGCGCGACATGGTGCATGACGTGCAGGAAGGCCCGGTGTCGGTCAACATCCGCAGCTTCGGCGTGCGCTGCCCGCCCACCCACAAGGACAGCCCGCAGTACGGCATCGTCGGCATGCTGCACATCCTGTCGCCGGCCCTGGCCTGGCTGTGGCGTCTGGTGGCGCCGCGCGGCCACGCCAACCCCAGCATCCAGGATTCCAAGGGCATGCAGTCCGAAGGCGTCGGCTCCTACTGGGCCTTCTGCACCGGCAAGCGCGTGGACCAGGCCAACCTGCTGCTGCGCCAGATCGTGCAGAACACCGACACCCGCCATGTGCTGATCCCGAACCAGTACATCGGGGCCTGGCACGTTGGCTTCATGGCCGAGTGGGTGGCGCGCGAGTACCTGGCGCGTCGTGGCAGCGCGCGCTTCCGCAAGGATCAACTGGTGGAAAGTCCGTGCCCGCTGCTGGGCTATGTGCCGCGCCAGGTGCGCGTCGAGGGCAGCCTGATTCCGCCGGTGTTCCTCCACGTGCAGAGCCAGCTCGAAGGCGGCCACGAGGTGTTCGACGAAGGCGCGCGCCAGTGGCGCGAGTTCTTCCACCGCGAGCTGAAGCCCTTCCTGACGCCGGAGCTGGATCCGCTGGGTCGCAAGATCATCGAGGCCTGCCTCAACGATGCGACGCAGGAGGACTACTGGAAGCTCATACCCCACCAGATCTTCAAGGACTGATCAGCATGGGGCGCTGAGCTACTGCGCGGCCCGATCTCGAAGCTATGATGCTCCGCGTACCTGACGTACGCTTGCGCTTCTCGCTTCGACCTCGAGCCGCTCGCTACGCTCATCGCCCCATGCTGCGCCCTGGAAAAAAAGCTTGGCTGGTGGTAGGAGCTGTCTGGCCCCACACTGAATCGCTCCGGGTCTTCTAGATACCTGCCTGCCCGTATTCTTTGGCGGTGCAGTGTAGTGATCCACGAGCCTCAACGGCTGATCGGCTGCGTGGAGAAGAGGTCCGGGGCGCGACGGTAGCCGTTCATCGTATAGGTGCTGCATTCCTCGGCGCTGATCGCGCCGGTGGCGATGCGTCGTTCAGCCTCCCGCTGGGCCAGGGCGAAGGCGTTCGAGTCCCCGAGATAGCGGGCGAAGCCGATTTCGCGGCACACCGCGGGGGCTGGCATGGACTGCAGGCTCTCCGCGCTCACTGCCTGCGTGCTGCAGCCAGACAGAGCGGTAACGGCGCTCAGCAGGGCAATCAGGCATTTCTCGATCATCGCCAACCTCCCCAGGCCCTAGTCCGAAACATGGTGCATCGAAGTATGGGGCGGGATCGTGCCGGCCGCTTGGCCGGCTTCCCCTTCGTCCTGAGCAAGTGTCACGAACTCCTGCGATAATGCGCGCCACTTGGCCCCCGTCTCCGGGGGCTTTTCATATCCAGAGAGTCGTCGATCCATGAGTTCCTTGTCCGATCAGTTGCTGCAGATGGAACAGCACGCTTCGCTGTTCGAGAATGCCCTGCGTGAGTTGCCCTTGCCCGTTGTGGCTGCGTTCGGCGATGCCGAGCAGCCGCAGCCGGTGGCCTTCGTGGCCGGCGAGCAGCGCGTGGTGACGCGCGACGCCGCGCAGGTCGCCAGCCTGTTCCCGCATACCGGCGGTGAGGCGGCCTCGCGCGTGCTGGTGGGCGCCGCGACGCGCGCCGAGGCAGTGCGCGGCAAGCGTGTCGCGGTGCTGTTCTCGGGTGGCCCGGCGCCGGGCGGGCACAACGTGCTGGTCGGCCTCAAGAAGGTGCTGGGCGAGCACAACACCCTGCTGGGCGTGCGTGGTGGACCCAAAGGCTTGCTCAACGGCAAGCTGTTCGAGATCAGTGACGCGGATGCCAAGCGCATCCGCAACACCGGCGGTTTCGATTTCCTGGGCACCGACCGCACCAAGATCAAGAGCGCCGAGCAGTTCGCCAAGGTGCGCGAGGTCTGCGTGGCTCACGCGCTGGATGCGATCGTCATCATTGGCGGCGACGACTCCAACACCAATGCCGCCGTGCTGGCCGAGCAGCTCTATGCAGGCGTGCATGCCGACGGGCGTGGCGTGCAGGTGATCGGTGTGCCGAAGACCATCGACGGCGACCTGCAACTGGGTGAGCTGCTGCCGATCTCCTTCGGCTTCGACACCGCGACCAAGATCTACGCCGAGCTGGCCGGCAACATCTGCCAGGACGCGCGCTCATCCATCAAGTACTGGCACTTCATCAAGCTGATGGGCCGTGCGGCTTCGCACGTGACGCTGGAGGTCGCCCTGCAGGTGCGTCCGGCCATCGCGCTGATCTCGGAAGAAGTGGCGGCGAAGAAGATGTCGTTGGGCGAGATCGTCGACGGTATCGCGCAGACCGTGATCGCCCGTGCGAAGAATGGCGTCAACCATGGCGTGGTGCTGGTGCCCGAGGGGCTGATCGAGTTCGTGCCGGAGATGCACGACCTGCTGGGCGAGCTCAACGACGTGGTGGCCGCGCAGGGCGGCGCACTCAAGCTGCTCAGCGCCGAGCAGAAGCGTGCCAGCGTGGCCGAGAAGCTCACGCGCGATCACGCCACGCTGTTCTGGTCGCTGCCCGACTATATCCAGGACATGCTGCTGGCCGACCGCGACTCCCACGGCAACCTGCAGGTCTCTCTGATTCCCACCGAGCAGTTGCTGATCGACATGACCAAGCGTCGCGTCAAGGAGCTGGCGCCCGAGGTGCCCTTCGCCACCCAGCACCACTTCTTCGGTTACGAAGGCCGCTGCGGTGCGCCGACCCTGTTCGACGCGGCCTACACCTACAACCTGGGCCTCACCGCCGGCTCGCTGATCCTGGATGGCCGCACCGGCTGCATGGCGAGCGTGGCCCAGCTCGACCAGGGCGGGCAGCCCTTGGGCATTCCGCTTGCCGGCCTGCTGACCATCGAGCGCCGTCATGGCAAGGACGAACTGGTGATCGAAAAGGCGCTGGTGGATATCGATGCGCCCGCGATGCAGTTCTTCGCGTCACGCCGCGCTGCCTGCGCAGCCGAGGATCGTTTTGCGTCCTCCGGCCCGCGCCAGTTGTGGGGGCCGGTGTCGCAGCAGGTGCCGGTGAGCGTGGCGCTGAACCGGGGTTACACCTCGCTGGCCTTCAAGATCGGCAAGTAAACGCGGTAGGTAAGCGGGAAGGCGGTTTTGTTCAGTGCGCGGCAGGCACGTACTGAACAAAACCGCCTTCTCGCTTGAGGGCCTTGCGGAAGGCCGCACGGGCGTTGCCGCGTTCCTGCTTGTGGCTCTTGCCGTGGGCGCCACTCTTCTTCGAAAGCAACATGGCGCGATGCACCAGGTTGCGCGGTTTGCTGCTCGGGATCTTCATCTTTCCTGCTCCTTGGTTTAACTACTGGGCGGCCTTGTCGGCCTCCTTCAGGCGATCTGCCGCCGCCGCGTTGGCGGCATCCAGATCGCGCTTGATCTTGTCGGCCTGCTGCTGCGCCTGCTGTGCCTGATCGGCCTGCAGTTTGGCGGCGGTGGCAGCCGTCGTGGCGGTTTCCACGCCGCAGCCAGACAAGCTGAATGTGATGCAGATCAGCAAAGCGCGTGCGTTCATTGTTTCACCCCTGCGTCAAGACTCGCGGCCGGCAGCCGGGCACCGTATGATGCTGCCTTTTTGAGCCATGTGGTTCCGTAATCTCCAACTCTATCGCCTGCCGCCGCACTGGGAAATGACCGCGGATCGGCTGGCCGAGCAGCTCTCCCGGCTCACATTCCAACCCTGTGGCAGCCAGGACCTGCAGAGCATGGGCTGGGCGCCCATCCTGCCCGACGGCGGTCTGGTGCACAACGTGGGCGGCCAGTGGATGGTCGCCCTGGGCGTGGAGCAGCGCCTGCTGCCCTCGTCGGTGGTCAAACAGGAAGTGACCGAGCGCGCCGAAGCCGTCGAGCTGCAGCAGGGCTACCGCCCGGGCCGCAAGCAGCTCTCCGAACTCAAGGACGCGGTGATGCAGGAACTGCTGCCGCGCGCCTTCACCCGGCGCCGCCGCACTTTCGCCTGGATCGATCCGGTGGGCGGCTGGCTGGCGGTGGATGCCTCCAGCCGCAAGGGCGCCGAGAATGTGCTGGACGCCCTGCACAAAGCGCTCGACGATCTGCCGCTGAAGCTCCTGAACCTGCGCATGAGCCCAGGTGCCGCGATGACCAACTGGATTCTCGAAGGCGAGGCGCCTGGCGCTTTCACCATCGACCTCGACTGCGAGCTGTGCTCGGTGGCCGAGGAGAGCTCCAAGGTGCGCTACGTCAGCCATTCGTTGGAAGGCAAGGACGTGCGCGACCATATCGCGGCCGGCAAGCAGGTGACCAAGCTGGGCCTGACCTTCGATGACCGCATCAGTCTCGTGCTGACCGACAAACTTGAGGTCAAGCGCCTGCAGTTCCTGGATGTGCTCAAGGAGGCTGCGTCGGGTCAGGTGGCCGATGCGACCAGCCAGGAAGAGCTGTTCGACGCGGACTTCGCGATCATGGCCGGCGAATTGCAGCGCATGATTCCGGCGCTGGTCGAGGCCATGGGCGGCGAAGAGGCGACGATCTGATGAAGGTCTATGTGGCCGGGCCGGACGTCTTTCGCCCCGACGCGCTGCAGTGGGCCGAGCAAGTGCGCGAAGCCTGCCGGCAACGCGGACTGACCGCCCTGGTGCCGCTGGATGGTGACGAGACCACGGCGGCCGGCATCTACGCCAGCAACGTCGCGATGATCCAGGCGGCCGACGTGGTGGTGGCAAACCTGAACCCTTTCCGTGGCGCGGAGCCGGATTCCGGCACCTGCTTCGAGCTGGGGTTTGCGGCGGCGCTGGGCAAGCCGGTGGTGGCCTATTTTGAACAAGACGGGGTATTGGCTGAGCGCTTGCAGGCGTTCGGCTTGCCACTGCGACGCGACGGACAAGGCTGGTGCGATGCCGACGGTCTGCGTGTCGAGGATTTCGGCCTGCCGCTGAACCTGATGCTGGCGGTGCCGGCGCGGCGGGTGGTGGGCGGACTGGAGGCGGCGCTGGATGCAGTGCGCGCCTCGATCAAGGGAGCAGGACAATGAGTGAGACCGACAAGGTGGCCATGCTGGCCGAAGTGCGCCAGGCGATGGCCGAGGCCGATTGCATCGTGAGCCCGGCCGGCATCGACGCCGCGCTGGACAAGATGGCCGAGCAGATCACGGCACGCCTCAAGGATGCCAATCCGATGGTCTACGTGATCATGAACGGGGGGTTGTTCCTGGGCGGGCAACTGCTGCCGCGCCTGAACTTCCCGCTGGAGATCTCCTACCTGCACGCCACCCGTTACGGCCACGCGCTCAACGGCACGCTGCTCGACTGGCGCGTGCGCCCGACGCAGGATCTGCGCGGCCGCAGCGTACTGGTGCTGGATGACATCCTGGACGAGGGCTACACCCTGATCGCCGTGATGGAACACCTGCGCAAGGAAGGCGCGGCCGAAGTGTTCAACGCCGTGCTGGTCGACAAGCTGCACGACCGCAAGGCCGTCAAGGGCATGAAGCCGGACTTCTGCGGGGTCGAGGCGCCGGACCGCTACCTCTTCGGTTGCGGCATGGATTTCAAGGGCTATTGGAGAAATGCCCCGGGCATTTACGCATTAAAAGGGCATTGATCTTGCTGCGGCAAATTCCGGATGTCGCTGATGAAGGGGATTTTCCCCTCTCCTGAGAACAGGAGAGGGTGGCCCGCAGGGCCGGGAGAGGTGGATGCGAACCTCCGCAAGGGGGAATGTGTGAGCGCCCTCTCCCCTAGCCCCCGCTTCGCGCCCCACGACCGGCCCTGCATGGCCGGCCGGCTGCGCAGGCGGATGGCATGCCATCCGAAACCCCTGCTCGCCCCGTCCCCAGGAGAAGGGAACTTCGGCCTCAGTGTGTAGGGTAATGACATGGACGCCCCCTACCTGCGACGGCATCGAAGTGCCAAAGTGGAGTTGTCGAGAAACCACTGAGCAGAAGGGGACGTCATGGAAGAGCTTAAGGTAGTTGGGCTGGATGTGGCAAAGAGCGTGTTTCAGGCTCACGGCATCAACAGCCATGGTCGCAAGGTGTGCAGTAAGAAGCTAAGGCGCGGGGAAGTCGTTGCGTACTTTGCTCAACTCCCACCGGTGCTTGTTGGCATGGAGGCGTGCGGCGGTGCGCATCATTGGGCCAGAACGCTCTCAAGCCTGGGTCACCAGATCAAACTCATGGCGCCCCAACATGTGAAGCCCTTCGTTCAGGGCAACAAGACCGATGCACGTGATGCTGCGGCGATTGCAGAGGCGACAACGCGGCAATCGGTGCCCGCGGTGGCCGTTCGCGGCGTGGAAGGCCAGCAGATGCAGGCGCTCCATCGCGTGCGCGATTTGTGGATGAAGCAACGCGTGGCACTGGGCAATCAGGTTCGTGGTTTGCTCAGCGAGTTTGGCGAGGTCATCCCCTTGGGTTTTAAGCGACTCAAGCAGGATGTGTCCCAGTGGCAAGCTCGCGCAGGTGTAGAGCTGGTGACACTCAAAGAGCTGATAGCGCAATTGATGCATGCATTGAATGAGCTCGAAGAGCGCATCCGTGCGCTGGAGCTGCGAATCCGTCAGCAGCACAAAGGCAATGCCGCGAGTCGCTTGATCGAGAGCATTCCTGGCGTCGGGCTGTTGAGTGCAACAGCCGTGGTAGCCAGCTTTGGCCGGTGCGACAGTTTTGAGAATGGGCGTAAGTTCGCGAGCTGCCTGGAGCTGACGCCGCGTGAGCACAGCAGTGGTGGCAAGCAAGTGTTATTGGGGATCACCAAGCGGGGCAATGGCTATGTGCGCAAGCTGCTGATTCACGGCGCTCGTGCGGTGCTGCGGCATCTGATGCAGAGCGAGGCGCATGCAGAAGATTGGGTCGTGAAGCTTGCCAAGCGACGTGGGCACAACATTGCTGCAGTCGCGCTTGCGGCCAAGAACGCACGACGAATCTGGGCGATGCTCAGAACAGGAGAAATGTTCCGGGCCGACTACGCGCAAGCCAACTGCGCTTGCGCGTAGTCGGCCCGGTCGAGCACAACGTAGTACCGATCAACGCAACACGGAGGCAGCTCACTCGATTGCCTGGGCAATCTTGAAATGATGGCACCCACAGGTCAGACCGGGGTCATGACAACTCGTCCGAGCCCATGTGCCCTGAGCACGATAGGGTGATTGAGCTGTGACCCGCGAATATCATCATGCGTCAGCAGTCATGCAAGGGCTGCGTCAAAGACCGAATGTATGGCTGCAATCGACTCCGTGAGTCGTCATCATCGAAAAGATTGGTCGTGCAAACGGGGGGCGTCCATGTATGGGTTCGCGAAGCAACCCACCATCCAGCGGCCATTCACTACGGTGGGTTGTCGCTGCGCTCCGAACCCACCCTACGGTTCTGCGCGCCGAAGCGTCACTCCTCCCGCTCCAACTGCCTCACCTGCCAGGCCTCCAGCTCGCGCTCATAGACCTTGCGCTGCCAGTTGTAGATCGTCCATACGCAGGCGTCGCCGCAATCGTTGCCGCAGCAGGCGAAGGCGTCGGGCTCGACGGGCGGGTTGGGGCGCGGATCGTCCGCGTGCTTGTCATCGGTCTGTTGCATGACTGTCATGATTGCGTGCCCGCAAGGGTGATTCAAGTCTGATGTTTTTGGCGTTTGGCGCACAATGCGCACTTTCACCATTCTTTACACGGAAAGTCCATGCGTCCCGTTCTCGCCCTGATCGTCAGCCTGTTCACCGGCCTCATCAGTCATCCTGCTGCCGCCCAGCAGCTCAAGCCCCTGCAGGAAGCCGACATCGTGCCCGGCTGCGGTTGCCGCTTCGTGGTCGAGGGCAACAAGATGCCCACGCTGCACTGGTCCTGGGTGGGCGCGAAGCAGGCGGCGGTGCGCGATGGGGGCAAGGTCTTCTGGCTGGATCTGCAGAACGAGAAATACATGCCCGAGAAGCGTCAGCCGCCCAAGTACGGCGACCGCATGGTGCTCTTCCTGGCCGACATGAACTGGCGCGTGCAGGTCGTGGCGACGGTGGAGCAGAGCTGCGCGCCCAAGGTGAAGTCCTGTTCCGGTGCGCTCTACAAGGCCAAGCTGATCGTCCAGAACGGCGCTGGCAAACGCGAAGAGCTGCCGGCCATGGGGCACTGCGGCTGCTGATTCTTCCTGAGGTTCAGCGCAGCCAGCCCTTGCGGTGGAAGTACCAGAAGGGCAGGGCGACCGAAATGGCCATCAGGCCGAGCGAGAAGGGGTAGCCCAGCTTCCACTCCAGCTCCGGCATGAAGCGGAAGTTCATGCCGTAGAGACTGGCGATCAGCGTCGGCGGCAGCATGGCGACCGAGGCCACCGAGAAGATCTTGATGATCTTGTTCTGGTTGATGTTGATGAAGCCGACCGTGGCGTCCATCAGGAAGTTCAGCTTGTCGAACACGAAACCGGTGTGACCGTCCAGCGAGTCGATGTCGCGCAGGATCTGGCGTCCATCTTCATGCTGATCGTTTGACAGCAGGCGGTTGCGCATCAGGAAGGAGACGGCGCGGCGCGTGTCCATCAGGTTGCGCCGGATGTGGCCGTTCAAGTCCTCTTCCTTGGCGATGCTGGCCAGCACATGGGCGGCCACCACGTCGGTGAGCTGTCCTTCGCCCAGCACGTTGGCGCGCAACTCGTCGAGGCGCTTGTAGATGCCTTCCAGCACGTCGGCCGAGTACTCCACGTCGGCGGCGTAGAGCTCCAGCAGCACGTCCTTGTAGTCTTCCACCACCCCGGGCTGGCGCCGCGCGCGCAGGCGCAGCAGGCGGAACTGCGGGATGTCTTCGGGGTGCACGCTGAAGACGATGGAGTCGCGGATGACGAAGGCGACGCGCACGTTCTCGCCGCCGTGGTCGGTCTCACGGAAGAAGTCGGAGCGGATGTGCAGCTCGCCGTTGTCTTCCTCGAAAAAGCGGGCCGAAGCCTCGATGTCGCCGACCTCTTCCTCTTCCGGCAGGTCTACGCCATACACTTCCTGCGCCCAGGCGCGCTCTTCTGGCGTGGAGTCGGCGAAATCGATCCACACCGGGCGGCAGTTGCGCAGATCGTCGAGCGAGTCGACGTGAATCTGGCGCAGGCGGCTGTTGACCAGTTCGAACGCGTTGATCATCTACTGTCCTCCGGACCGCGCAAGGGTCCGCTGGCTGGCTGCGGGGCGGGCAGGGGCGAGGCCGGATGTCGGGGGCGACCGTCAGGGCTTCCCGGTCCGGCGGAAGCGGGCGGCGCGGCGTGCGCGTCAGCTTGCCGAAGCGGGGGCCGTCAGGGACGACGGACATCGACTCTCGCTGGGGCAAGTACCCACGCAGGCACTCCGGTTGTTGGGATGCCGCGCAGGATAGCCATCTCGCTTGCCGCGGTAAAGCGTTGATGGTGCGTTGCGGCGAGAAATCTGGCGCAGACGGTCGTGTCGTGTCCGGAATCGGCATGGCTGGGCGTGTACAATCGCGCCTGCTCGAAAAACAGCCTGCCGTCGCAGGAAAAGGGTCTGATCGTGAATATCGTTTGTCTGGACATGGAAGGCGTGCTGGTTCCCGAAATCTGGATTGCGTTCTCCGAGCGCACCGGCATCCCGGAGCTGCGCCGTACCACGCGCGACGAGCCCGACTACGACAAGCTCATGAAGTACCGCCTGGACATCCTGCGCCAGCACAAGCTGGGCTTGCCGGACATCCAGGCGGTGATTGCGCAGATGGGGCCGATGGAGGGCTGTGTCGATTTTCTCGACGCCCTGCGCCGCGATTATCAAGTGGTGATCCTGTCCGACACCTTCTATGAGTTCGCCAAGCCCTTGATGGTGCAGATGAAGCAGCCCACGCTGTTCTGCCATCGCCTGGTGGCGGACGAGACCGGCATGCTGGTCGACTACCAACTGCGCATGCCGGATCAGAAGCGTGAAGCGGTCAAGGCGTTCAAGGCGCTCAACTTCAAGGTCATCGCGGCGGGTGATTCCTACAACGACACCGCGATGCTGGGTGAGGCGCATGCCGGCATCCTGATGCATCCGCCGGAGAACGTGGTGCGCGAGTTCCCGCAGTACCCGGTGGTGCGTGATTACGCCGCCCTGCGCGCCGAGATCGACCGGGCCGCCGCGCGCATCGCCGACTGATCAACTGCGCAGCCATGCCGCACCTGGTGATCGAATACAGCGCCAATCTTGCTGCCGGCTTGTCGCCTGCGCGCCTGCTCGCGGCGGCCAATGCGGCGCTGGTCGCCAGCGGAGAGTTCGAACACCCGGATCACATCAAGAGCCGTGCGCTTAGCTGCCCCGACTTTCGTGTGGGTGAAGCAGAATCCGGCGAGGCCTTCGTGCACGCCCGCCTGCACCTCTTGTCGGGGCGCAGCGTCGAGACCAAGCGCGCGCTCTGCGCCGCGCTGACCGATGCCATCGCGGCGGCGCTTGTCGTGCCGCCCGGCCTGCGTGTGCAGGTGACCGCCGAGGCGATCGACATGGCGCGCGAGTCCTACTCCAAAGTCATCCTCGGTTCCTGATTCATGCATACCCAGCGTTTCTATACCCTGACTGCCTCCTGTCCCGACCGCAGCGGCATCGTCGCGCGCGTCTCCGGCTTCCTGGCCGAGCATGGCGGCTGGATCTTCGAGTCCAACATGCACACCGATCACGAGGCACAGCGCTACTTCCTGCGTATCGAGATCCGCGCCGATTCGCTGCCCTTCATGCTGGCCGAGTTTCGTGAGCGCTTCCGCCCGATCGCGACAGAACTGCAGATGGACTGGAAGATCACCGACAGCGCAGTCAAGAAGCGCGTGGTGCTGATGGTCAGCAAGCAGGAACACTGCCTGTACGATCTGATCGGCCGCTGGCAGAGCAAGGAGCTGGACATCGAGATCCCCTGCGTGATCTCCAATCACGATACCTTCCGCGGTCTGGTCGAATGGCATGGGATTCCTTTCCACCACGTGCCGGTCACCGCCGACAACAAGCCCGCGGCATATGCCGAGGTGCGGCGCATCTTCGAAGAGGTGCGTGGCGACGTGATGGTGCTGGCGCGCTACATGCAGATCATTCCGCCCGACATGTGCCGTGACTACCCGGGGCAGATCATCAACATCCACCACAGCTTCCTGCCCAGCTTCGTCGGCGCCAAGCCCTACCACCAGGCCTATCAGCGCGGCGTGAAGCTGATTGGTGCGACCTGCCACTACGTGACCGAAGAGCTAGACCAGGGGCCGATCATCGAGCAGGACGTGATCCGCATCGACCACTCCGACTCGGTCGAGGATATGGTCCGCTACGGCAAGGACATCGAGAAGGCCGTGCTGGCACGTGGTTTGCGTTATCACCTGGAAGACCGCGTGCTGGTCCACGGCAACAAGACCGTCGTGTTCCGCTGACAGAATTCACCTGCAGGCGCCCCCGCCTGCAGCGACAGACCCGAGAGAGCAACAGCCATGAACAACAAGCCCCTGCGCCCCCTGCCCAACCTGATCTTCATGAGCCGCTGGCTGCAGTTGCCGCTGTACGTCGGCCTCATCCTGGCCCAGGCCGTGTACGTCTATCACTTCTGGGTCGAGCTGGTGGACCTGATCGGCGCCGCCTTCGGCAACGCCGAATCGCTGGCTCATATTTCCTCAGCGGTGGGGCACGGCGGTGGTGCCAAGCTGACCGAAACCATCATCATGCTGGTGGTACTGGGCCTGATTGATGTGGTGATGATCTCCAACCTGCTGATCATGGTGATCGTCGGCGGCTACGAGACCTTCGTCTCACGCATGCATCTGGAGGGGCATCCTGATCAGCCGGAATGGCTGTCGCATGTGAATGCCTCGGTGCTGAAGGTCAAGCTGGCCACCGCGATCATTGGCATCTCTTCGATCCACCTGCTGAAGACCTTCATCAATGCCGAGGCCTACAGCGAAAAGACCCTGATCGCGCAGACGGCGATCCACGTCGCCTTCCTGTTTTCCGCCATGGCCATTGCGGCCTGCGACCGTCTGATGGCGCCGCCGTGCAAGTGCGCCGAGGAAGAGGGCCACTAGGCCGACTTGCAGGCTATTCGGCGTCAAAGCTCAATCCGGGGCGGCCGCCGCCACAATTGGGGCAGCGACGCTGAAATATGTCGCTGCCGTTCGCTCCATACTCCGTCTTACATCGTTCGCACTGCAGTACATAAATTCGCTGCAAATGGTCGTTGCCGGGCAACGAAGTGCTCCGGATGACTATTTGTCCATGTTTGTTGCAATACCCCGGAGCGGTTGTGTAGCCGTGCTTGCTGTTTGTGTTATTTGGCATGCTATTTCTCCGGAAACTCGCTTGCGATGAAGTCATGCAGCGATCGTAGCGAGCGGGTCAAGGTCAAGATGAGGAGCGGAAACGTACAAGCGTACGTTGAGCACCGGAGTCTTGAGATTGGCCCGCGCAGTAGATCGATGCGTGGCTTCAAACGATGTCGAGGTTCTGCACGCCAGACAGCAGGTCCTTGTCGGAAAGCTTGCTGTTGAGCTTGATCTGCAGGCGAAGGTCGTTGACCGAGTCGGCGTTGCGCAGCGCATCTTCGTAGGCGATCAGGCCGTTCTCGTGCAGGTCGAACAGGGCCTGGTCGAAGGTCTGCATGCCCAGCTCGCGCGAGCGTTTCATGACTTCCTTGATCTCGCTGACTTCGCCGCGGAAGATCAGGTCCGAGATCAGCGGCGAGTTGATCATGATCTCCACTGCCGGCACCCGGCCCTTGCGGTCCTTGATGGGCAGCAGGCGCTGCGAAATCATCGCACGCAGGTTCAGTGACAGGTCCATCAGCAACTGCGGGCGGCGCTCTTCGGGGAAGAAGTTGATGATCCGGTCGATCGCCTGGTTGGTGCTGTTGGCGTGCAGCGTGGCCAGGCACATGTGGCCGGTTTCGGCGAAGGCGATGGCGTGGTCCATGGTCTCCCGGTCGCGGATTTCACCCATCAGGATCACGTCCGGCGCCTGCCGCAGGGTGTTCTTGAGACCGGCCTCCCAGCTATCGGTATCCAGGCCCACTTCGCGCTGCGTCACGATGCAGTTCTTGTGCGCATGCACGAACTCGATCGGGTCTTCCAGCGTGATGATGTGGCCGTGGCTGTGCTCGTTGCGGTAGTCGACGAGGGCCGCCAGCGAGGTGGTCTTGCCGGTGCCGGTGCCGCCCACGAAGATGACCAGGCCGCGCTTGGACATGCCGATGTCCTTGAGGATGTTGGGCAGGCCCAACTCCTCCACGGTCGGAATCTTCTGCGCGATGGTCCGGCAGACGAGGCCGATGCGCCCTTGCTGGACGAAGGCATTCACCCGGAAGCGGCCGATCCCGGCCGGCGAGATCGCGAAGTTGCATTCCTTGGTGGCTTCGAAGTCGGCCGCCTGGCGGTCGTTCATGACCGCGCGCGCCAACTCTGATGTGTGCTGCGGGCTCAGGACTTGGTTGGACTGCGGCGTGACCTTGCCGTCCACCTTGATCGCGGGCGGGAAGCCGGCGGTGATGAAGAGGTCGGAGCCCTTCTTGCTCACCATCAGCTTGAGCAAGTCGTGCATGAACTTGATTGCCTGATCGCGTTCCATGATGGGTCCGTCCGGGAAAGTGAGCGATGCGCACCATCATAGCGCGCGGGGTGGGCGGGGAGCCATGGCCGCCCCGCCGGGCGGCCATGATGGGGTGCCGGGCTCAGTTGCCCGGGAACAGGTCCTTGTTGACGGCGCGCGGGCGGGCTTCGGCCGGCGAGATTATGTTGCGCCGGACGAGGTCCTGCAGGCACTGGTCCAGCGTCTGCATGCCGTACTGCTGGCCGGTCTGGATCGAGGAGTACATCTGGGCCACCTTGTTCTCGCGGATCAGGTTACGGATGGCCGGGGTGCCGATCATGATCTCGTGTGCCGCGACCCGGCCCTGGCCATCCTTGGTCTTGAGCAGGGTCTGCGAGATCACCGCGCGCAGCGATTCGGACAGCATGGCACGGATCATTTCCTTTTCTTCGGCCGGGAACACGTCGACGATACGGTCGACGGTCTTGGCGGCCGACGAGGTGTGCAGGGTGCCGAACACCAGGTGGCCTGTTTCGGCGGCGGTCATGGCGAGGCGGATGGTCTCCAAGTCGCGCAATTCACCGACCAGGATGATGTCCGGGTCCTCGCGCAGCGCGGAACGCAGCGCGTTGGAGAAGGACAGGGTGTCGCGTGACACCTCGCGCTGGTTGATCAGGCAGCGCTTGGCCTCATGCACGAATTCGATCGGGTCCTCGATGGTGAGGATGTGGCCGTACTCGTTCTCGTTGAGGTAGTCGATCATCGCCGCCAGCGTGGTCGATTTGCCCGAGCCGGTGGGGCCCGTCACCAGCACGATGCCGCGCGGCTGGTTGGAAATGTCCTTGAACACCTTGGGGCAGTTCAGGTCGTCCAGCGACAGCACCTTGGACGGAATGGTCCGGAACACCGCGCCGGCGCCACGGTTCTGCAGGAAGGCGTTGACCCGGAAGCGCGCCAGGTTGGGCACGGCGAAGGAGAAGTCGCATTCCAGGAACTCTTCGTACTGCTTGCGCTGGCTGTCGTTCATGATGTCGTACACCATCGCATGCACCTCCTTGTGCTCCAGCGGAGGCAGGTTGATGCGGCGTACGTCGCCATTGACGCGGATCATCGGTGGCAGGCCGGCCGAGAGGTGAAGGTCGGAGGCCTTGTTCTTGACGGAGAAGGCAAGCAGCTCGGTGATATCCATGGATTCGGCTCGTTCGGTGGGTGGGCCCCCGGGCCGGGCGCGGTGGGGGCGACTGCTATACTTTCGGCGGCTTGCGCGGGAAGTTGAGGCACGGTCTTCCCGGCGCGCATGGCGCTTCAATGGATTATATGACGGTCATCGCAGACAACCTGAACGCAGTTCGTACCCGCATCGCAGCCGCCGAGCGGGAAAGCGGGCGAAAGCAGGGTGCGGTGGGCTTGCTGGCGGTGTCGAAGACCTGGCCGGCCGAAGCGGTGCGCGAAGCACACGCGGCGGGACAGCGGGCTTTTGGCGAGAACTACGTGCAGGAGGGCGCGGCCAAGGTCTTGGCGCTGGCCGACCTGGCGCTCGAATGGCATTTCATCGGCCCCCTGCAGAGCAACAAGACACGGCCGGTGGCGCAGCATTTCGCCTGGGTGCATTCGGTCGATCGGCTGAAGATCGCGCAGCGCCTGGCTGAGCAGCGAGACGTGCACCTGCCGCCCTTGAATGTCTGCCTGCAGGTCAACGTCAGTGGCGAGGCCAGCAAGTCTGGCGTGGCGCCGGAAGCCTTGCCCTCCCTGGCCGAGGGGGTGCTGGGGCTGCCGCGCCTGAAGCTGCGCGGACTGATGTGCATTCCCGAACCGAGCGAGGATGTCGCCGTGCTGCGTGCGCGCTTCGGACTGCTGCGCGATCTGCGCGATCAACTGGCGGCGCGCTTCGGCGTCGAACTGGATACCTTGTCGATGGGCATGTCGCAGGATCTGGAGGTGGCCATCGCGGAGGGCGCGAGCCTGGTGCGCGTGGGCACGGCGATTTTCGGCGGGCGTACCGTCGCATGAATGCAAGCTGCACGCGGCACGGCGGCGGTAGAGTCTGTTCAACCCTGATGCGTGGGCACACCCGCCCACCCTACATACTCCTCACTGAATGATGAAGATCACTTTCCTTGGCGGCGGCAACATGGCGTCCGCACTGATCGGCGGCCTGCTCAAGCAGGGTTTCGTGGCTGCGGATATCCAGGTCGTCGAGTTGCTGGAGGCCGGCCGTGAGCGCCTGGCGAACGAGTTCGGCGTGCGTGCGGTGGCCGTGCTGGATGAGCAGGCCATCGCCTGCGACCTGCTGGTGCTGGCGGTCAAGCCGCAGCAGATGCGGGAGGCGCTGGCGCCGATCGCGGGCACGCTGCGCCAGCAGATCGTGCTGAGCATTGCGGCCGGGCTGCGCCTGCAGGACTTGTCCCGCTGGTTGGGCGACTATCCTCGCCTGGTGCGCGCCATGCCCAATACGCCGGCCCTGATCGGACGGGGGGTGACTGGCTTATATGCCGACCCCAGTGTGGACGAGGCAGGGCGTGCGGCGGTCGAACGCGTAGCTCAGGCCGTCGGCAGTGCGGTGTGGGTCGAGCGCGAGGCCCTGATCGACGCGGTGACCGCGGTGTCGGGTAGCGGCCCGGCCTATGTGTTCCACTTCATCGAGGCGCTGGAGGCGGCCGGCATTGCGCAGGGGCTGGCGCCTGCGACAGCGCGCGCGCTGGCCCTGGCGACCTTCTCCGGCGCGGCCGAGCTGGCCGCGTCGTCGAGCGAGCCGCCCAGCGTTCTGCGCGAGCGCGTCACTTCCAAGGGCGGCACCACGGCGGCGGCCCTGGCCGTGATGGGGGAGGCCGGCCTGCCGGCGATCATCGACCGTGCGGTGGCTGCGGCCGCGGCGCGCGGCGCTGAACTGGGCGACATTCTCGGACAGGGCTGAGGCCCTGCCCGCAAGCGACAAGGAAAGGAACAGAGCAGATGCTGGGTGATTTGTTTGCGATGCTGATCGAGACCATCGGCGGCTTTTTCGTGATGCTGTTGATCGTGCGCGCGGTCATGCGCTGGATGCGCATCTCCTTCATCACCCAGGTCGGCCAGTTCGTGCTGAGCCTGACCAACTGGCTGGTGGTGCCGGCGCAGAAACTGGTGCCTTCGGTGGGACGCCTGGATCTGGCCTGCCTGCTGCCGGCCTGGTTGCTGGAGGCGCTGATCGTGCTGTTGTCGGCCTGGGCCAGGAGCGGCTTGCTGAGCGCATCCGGTGGCGTGGCGATGGCAGTGCTGACCATCGCGGTGTTCGAACTGGTCAAGACGGCGATCTACCTCTTGATCGGCGTGGTGCTGATTTCGGTGATCCTGTCCTGGGTGAATCCCTACTCGCCCTTGGCGCCCACGCTGAACATGCTGGCGCGCCCTTTCCTGCAGCCGATCCAGCGCATCGTGCCGCCGATTTCCGGGATCGACCTGTCGCCGCTGGTGCTGCTGCTGCTCCTGCAGGTATTGCTGTTCCTGCTGGCTTCGCTGAGCAACATGTTCATGCCCCTGTTGTTCCGGTGAGCTGGCTGCGCCGCGCGGCGGACGGCAGCGTCACGCTGAGCCTGCATGTACAGCCGGGCGCCAAGCGCACCGAATTCGCTGGCCTGCACGGCGAGGCCTTGAAGATCAGGCTGGCCGCGCCACCGGTTGATGGCAAGGCCAACGCGGCACTGCAGAGTGAAGCGCGCCGCGAAAATTTCGCGGGATAACGCACGATAAATGCCCGCCGCCAAGTTTGCGGCGGGTGCAATGAAATTGCTAAAACAACCCGCCTTCGCCTGGCTTGAAGTTGCAGAAGACAAGTTCGCGGCTCGCCTCTGGTGAGCCGTTTTTGTTTGACACGCTGTACTTGATCTCCAGCTCCAGAGTCTCGAAGCCGCCGAACAGGTCACGGATTTTTGGATGGTCGTTGATAGACAGCATGAGCTTGCCCTTCATCGAGCCCATCAGCTGCGCCAGACGCTCGTACTCGTGCCAGCCGAAGTCGACGCCGTAGCCCTCAGTTTCCCAATAAGGCGGGTCGGCGTAGAAGAACGTGTGCGCTCGGTCGTACCTGGCCAGGCATTCGTGCCAAGGCAGGTGCTCGATGTAGGTGCCGGACATCCTTATATAGGCAGCGCTCAACGATTCCTCGACGCGCATCAGGCTTGGCGCTGGCGCCGTTGTGGCCGTGCCGAAGGTTTGGCCATCGACGCGGCCACCGAAAGCATGGTGCTGCAAGTAGTAGAAGCGCGCCGCGCGCTGGATGTCGGTCAGGGTTTCGGGGCGCTTGAGCTTCTCCCAGTCGAACACCTGCCGGCCGCTGAGCATCCACTTGAACTGCTGGACGAACTCTTCGAGGTGGTTCTGCACCACGCGGTACAGATTGACCAGCTCACCATTGACGTCGTTCAGCACCTCGGCCTTGGCCGGCATCGGTCGCAGGAAGTAGAGCGCGGCACCGCCCGCGAACAGCTCCACGTAGCACTCATGCGGCGGGAACAAGGGGATCAGCTTGTCGGCCAGGCGGCGCTTGCCGCCCAGCCAAGGGATGATGGGCATCGGGGACTGCATAGCGGACTCCAAACAAAGTCGGCTACACTCCCCACGCCTCTGCAGAGGTGGGGAGGCCTTGCCGCTGCTCGCAGTGCCCCTGCGGGTGGAGGGTCTCGGTTGGTGCGCCAACACCAGCCCGGTCGCCTCCTCTTCTGGCCTTTGTGTCGGTGCCGACACAGCTACAACGGGTACACGTCCTTCCCGATCAGCAACAGGCTGGACTGCGGATACCGTGCCGCGTTGGTCTCGACCCAGGCAGTTGCCGGGTAGGCGTGCGTGAGGGGGAGGTAGATCTCGTTCAACGAGTCCCAGTGCTGTACGAGCGAGCCGCCTACGAAGTTGGCCTCTACCAGCTTGAATGCGCCGTCTGGGGTCCAGACTTCCAGTTGCTTGAAGATGTAGGGGTAGCTGGTCAGCACGCCGTCAAAAAGCAGGTCGACCGAAACGTCGCCGGCCGTGGTGCGGGTCACGCGCAGGTCGAGCGCGAGAAAGCCATTCAACTGCGCGTTGAACGACACCGCATCGACGTTGATCTGGAAACCGCTACCGCCGTAGTCCGTGCGCGACGCGGACCCAGCCACCACAGCGTACAGGCGCCCACTGCGCTCCAGGCACTGGCTCAACTGGATAGGCCCTGACGGCACCTGGGCGAGCGTGCGCACGCGCGCGGCGGTCAGCGCCAGGTCGCCGCTCTGGCTCAGGTCTGCCTGCACCTGGCGCAGGCCGATGGGCTTGGAGGCTGGCAAGGTCATGGTCAGTAGCTCGTCGTTGCGATCACATCATTGACCCGCAGCACGCCGTTCTCGTCGAGGCTCGCCACGATGGCCTGGTCGCTGACGCGCCTGAAGTATAAACGTCCGCCACTCGGCACCCACATCGTCACATGGCTACCCACCGCAGTCTGGTGCGAGGTCAGCGCACTGGCTGCCGACGTCGCCGTCGCCGCATGCGTGCCTGCGGTCGAAGCGCTGCCTGCGGCCGCCGAGGCGCTGCCAGCGGCGGAGATGGCGCTGGAAGAGGCCGAGTTGGCATAGCTGAACACGTCCAGCGCGCGGTTCTTGACCCAGGTGGCGATGGCCACGATCTGGGCCAGGGCGGGCACGAAGCGGGTGCGGTGGCCGCCGGCGGCGAGGCCGGTGGTGGCGTTGGTGTCGTCGGTGACGGTCGTGCCGTTGCCGCCGACGGCGGGGTCGAAGGTTACGCCGCTCATGGGATCAGCTCCTTGAAGGTGAAGGCCACGCTGTGGCGGATGAGGCTGGGTTGCTCGATGGGGTTGAGGGCCTCCATGCGCGCCAGAAAGGCACGCCGGGCCATGTTGGTGGCGTCGGCGGGGTCGGGCACGACATAGACCTCCTTGTCGATGCCCTGCCGCCACTGCAGGTCGAAAACGCGCTGGTAGGCTTCCACGTCGGTCAGCCAGTCCAGCCCGCAGCTCAGGGTGCGGCGCGGCTCGCGGCGGTCGAAGAACTCGCCGCCGCTCATGCTGGTATCGACGCGGGTGGCGGTTTCCAGCCCGCGCTGCGCGCCCCAGCTCACGTTGTTCTCGGGTTGCCAGGCGTCGCCGATGAAGAGGCGGGAAACTTGGATGTAGCCGTCGGTGTTGGTGGGGTCGTTCAGCGCAATCTGCCAATACCGGGCGCGAACCGGCGACGAGAACACCATCAGCAGGTCGTGCGGCAGATACTCCAAGGACTCATCGCTCGGCAGACCGCTCCAGAATTCGTCGTCTTCCCACTCCAGCATCGAACTGTCGAGGGGGCTGCCCCACACTTTGGTCCAGCCGGAGCTGAAGGCGACCGTGCCGTCCCATATGCCGGGGGTATTGCCTGCTGCGAAAACAAACTCCGCATACGGCCCTAGGTTGTGGCGGCAGAGGGCAACCACGCGAGTAAGGCGGTCACGCCCCAAATCAACGTTAACCAGTGGGTACTGAGTCTTGTCGGAGGTTCCAGTGATTGCGCTCCTGGCAGGCTGCGCAAGCGGTCGAGTGAGAAGGTTGGATGCGGGCAGCGACGATGACCAATACATCCAGCCAGCCAGCGTCGCCGCCCCATCGCAGTAATTCGGATACCCGATCAAGAGATTCGACATCTCAGCCCCACAAAGAGAGTTCCACCCGGCCCGCACGCAGGTCGGCGGCGATGCGGGTGACGCGGAATAGCTTGCCGGCGGCGAGCCCGAAGCGCGGGTAGGTGAAGCGCACCAGGGCGCCGAGGTCGAGCGCCTGGGCCACGGAGGCGTCCAGCGCCACGGTGACTGAGTAGGTCACGCGGGGCACCTTGTAGAGCGTGAGCAGGCGGGCGGCTTCAGCGTCGGCGCCGGTCTGGCCCAGCATGTAGCTCTCGACCGTCATCTCGGTGGCCAGCGGCCAGCGGGTCTTGACCGAGGCGTCTTCAGCCGATGTCTCGACCCACGCTTGAGACTGCGCGGTACGGTCCGCCGCCGTCACGCTGCCGGCGAACTCGCCAGCGGCCAGCGGGCGCCAGCGGCGGAAGTAGCGCAGCACCACGCGCCACACCGGCACCCCGTCACCCTGCTGACGCGAGGGGCGCCGCTCCAGCCGCAGCACCTGATGGGCGGCGATCTCCAGCACCGGCGAGCCGGCAGGCGCCTCGATCCGGCCCATGCGCAGCCGCCCCAGCGCGTCGAAGCCCCACCAGGCGCCAATGCTGTCGGCCACCGCATCCAGCTCATCACTCGCCGCCCGGCCCTCGCTGCAGAAGATGCCCACCGGCTCGGCGTTGAGCGCATGCAGCGCCGACACATCGGCGCTCATGATCGACCCGCCCGACATGCCCGCGTCCAGGGCGATGGCCTGCATCACTTGCGCGGCAGAGGTGTGGGTACTTGCTGCATTCACCTGCAGCACGCCTGCCGGGCTGGACCCGAGCCGAAACATGCCGCCAGCGTGCCAGCAGCGGCACTCGCCGGCAGCGGGCGCGGTTGCCAGCATGTCCGCCTGGCTGGCGTAGGCGGCACCAATCGTGATGGGCACGCAGGCGTCATTGACCGCCGAGATCGTCACCGGCGCGTCGCTGATCTGGTAGATGAGCTTGCTCGTGTTGACGCAGACCGGCGCCATGCGGCGGCAGTCGCCATACACGCGCGGCTTCACCTGCCCCTTGATATCCGTTGCCGTGCCCTCCACCCCATCCGGCAGCGCATTCGTGCCCGCGTAGCGGTTGGGCGTGGGCGGCACGTCCAGCACGGCGCTGGCGTCGCGGAAGCGGAACACCAGCTTGGCCTCGTCGCCCACCGGCTGCTCGACCGAGCCGGTCAGCACCGGGATGAAGGCTGCCGGGTAGGCCGCGCCGGGGGCGCCCACGCGCACGCGGATGGGGCGGCCAGCGAAGCCCCAGTCGAGCAGGTAATCAAGCGTGCCATCGGCATTGACAAGCTCCAGCTCGTTGATGCGCAGGCTGGCGCGGGCGCCCTGGGCGCCGTCGCCAAAGGCCTCGCGCACCGCCCATGCCGGGCTCTTGATGCGCGCTATGAAGGCCGTGTGTGCGGGTGTGTCGGTGCCCTCGGTTACTAGCATCTGCGAGCTGAAATAGAGCGTCTTCACCACGTTGGCCGTGGTGTCGTAGCCCTCGATCTCGACGGCATAGGTCAAGCCGCTCATGCCGCCAGCCTCCGTTCGACGCGCTCCAGCACCTCGCGCACGGCTTCGAGCTGGCTGGTGGTGGCGCGCGCACCGGCCGCATCGAGGTCGCGCAACTGGGCCAGCAGGTCGGCCAGCGTCACGGCGGTGTCGTTGAGCTTCAGCACCTCGGCCACCATGTCTTCCAGCGCGTCAGCCTGGCGCTGGGCGGCATCCGCCTGGCGCTGGGCCGTATCGGCGGCGGCATTCACCGCAGCCTGCACGGCGGCGAGGTCGGCCTGGTAGCCGGCGCCGCTGGCGTTGTAGCCGCGGCTGGCCTCCAGGTAGGCACTGCCCGCGCCCTGCAGGCCCTGCAGCGCGGCAGCCTCACCCAGTGCAGCGCGGCGGGCCATGTCCTGGAAGGTGCTGCGCGTGGCGGCGTAGCGCGCCTCGGGGCTGTCGGCGGCGGCCAGGCTCAACTGCCCGCTGTAATTGCGCAAACCCGTTGCGTAGCCCGCAAACTCGTCTCGCTTGGCCAGCGCCTGCTGGCGCTCGGCGTTGTACAGGCTGCGGATGCCGCCCACGAGCTGCTCGCGGGCGCTCTGGTAGGCGCCCTCGGCCTGCTCCTGCAGGCTGGCCAGCGCGTCTTGCACCTCGCCGAAGGTCGGCGCCATCTGCATCAGCGTGGTGAAGAGGTCGCGCCCAGCCTCGGTGTTCAGGTTCTGCGCCTCCACCAGGCGCTTGTACGCCTCGCGCGTCGCCGGCACGGCATAGCCCGCCTCGGCGAAGGCTTGGTTCAACTGCTTCTGGGCGGCGGCCAGGCGCTCCTGGTCGCTCCAGATCGCGCCCTGGTACTGGCTGGCCGCGTTGGCCAGGCCATCCACCCCGCCAAAGCGGGCGGCCAGGTCGTTGGCCGACTGCAGGCCGTTGAGGCCCAGCGCGGTGAAGCTGACGTTCAGATTGGAGGCGACCTGGTCGACCTGCTGCATCTGCCCGGCCAGGCGCCCGAAGGCATCGGTCAGGCGCTCGCCCTGCTGCGCCATTGCGGTGATGGCGCCTTCGTCGATGCCGTTGCGGGCGAGCAGGCTGCGGGTCAGGTTGTCCTGCACGTTCCTGGCCCAGGCCTCGATTTCTGCGTTGATCTGCTCCTGCCCCTTGCCTTCGGTCGAGATGCGGATGCTGCCCCACACCCCGTCGAGCATGCCGGACACCGACAGCCCGACCTGCTGGGCGAGCTGCACCACCTGGCCCTCGATCGCGTCGAACGCGCTGTTCAGCCCGGTCTGGAAGCCGGCGTCCAGGTTGCTGTGCTGTTCCCACTTCTTGGTGCTGGTGAAGAGGCCGCCCTTGCGGGTCAGCTCGGTGTAGTTGCGGCCGCCCACCCAGCCGCCGCTGTAGTCCAGGTCAACGCCCTGGCCGCTCTGCGTGGTCGGGCCGGAGCCGAAGATGTAATTGATCAGCGGTGCGCCGGTCAGGATGTTGGCCATCCGGTCCGACAGGCCGATGCCCGACAGCAGCTTGGTGTTCCACTGCACGGCCGGGTCCAACCAGGTCTGCTTGCCATTGGCCTGGTAGCCCTTGCTGTAGAGGCTGTTGGCGGCCAGCATGCCGGCCGCGATCCAGCCGACCACGGGGATCGAGGAAAGGGCGCTAGATGCGGCTGCCGTGCCGCCCGCCCCCGCCGACGCCCCGGCGGCCACGGTGCCCGCCCCGCCAGCGCCGGCCGCCATACCGCCGCCCATTGCGCTACCAATCGCCCCGGCTACAGAAGAAGCCGCACCCGCTGCACCCGCACCAGCCCCGGCCGCCGAGCCGCCCATACCAAGCCACCCCCCCACCGTGCTGCCGATGGAGCCGAGCGACCCAAGCCAGTTCCCAGAGCCGCCCATCACCCCTTGAATGGCCCCTGTCGCCCAGTTCACGATGGGCTCGATGGCGATCTTCAGCGTCTTGGTCTTGAGGTAGTTTTCCAGTGTGTCGACAAAGTTCTCACCCCAATCCTTGCCGTTCTCGAAGCCGCGCATCAGCGCGTCTTCCAGCACGCGGGAGATCTCCTTGGCCTGGCGTTCGGTCTGGCGCTTGGCTTCTTCGGCGGCCTGCACGCCGGCCTTGCGCGTGACCGCCTCGGCACGCGCCTGGCCGAGGCGTTCCATCGCGGCAATCTGCTGGCGGATGGCCGACAGCTCTTCCTCGCTCGCGCCCGCCTTCATGCGCATCGCCAGGTGCTGCTGTAGCGTGGCAGCCGCATCCTGCCCACGCTGGCGCATCAGGTCGGCCAAGGCGCTGCTGGTGAGGCCAATCTCCTGCGCCTCCTGCTCGGCTCGGGTGGCCTGCTCGGTGAGGCGGTCGGCCTCTTTCTGCGCGCTGCGCGCCCGCTCGGCGGCCAGCTCGTCAAGCTCATCCTGCTCCTGCTGGATCAGCGCCAGTCGCTTGGCCTGCGCGGCCTCGAACTCGGCGGTGTAGCCGCGCTCGGCCGAGGTGTCGCCGCGCTGGCGGGCGAGCTGCGCCTCGCGCTGGTAGATCTGCTCGCTGGCCTGCAGGCTTTCGCGCTGCCGCTGGAAGCGCTGCTCGATCTCCTGCTGTTCGGTGATGGCCCCGGCCTTGCGCAGGCTGGCCAGGTGCGCCAAGTGCGCGGCGAGCTTGTCGGCCTCCTGCTTCTGCAGGGCCTCCTGCTCGGCAATGGCGGTCTGGTAGCGCTCGGTGGCGGCACGCTTGGCGGCTTCGTCGTTGCCTTTGTCGCGGTACTTTTCGCGCACGGCGGCTTCTGCAGCGGCCTGCGGCACCTCAGGCGTGATGCCTGCGGCTGACAAGCGCTGATAGTTCAGGCGCAGTTCGGCCAGTTCCTTTTCGGCCGCCTTCTGCTTGTCGTAGCCGGCGAGGCGGGCATCCAGCCACTTCTTGGCGGCGTCGGCCTCCTGCTCGATCTGCGCGCGGCGCGACTTCTCGGCCGCTTCGTCAGCCTTCTTACGGGCAGCCTCGCGCAGCACCTCGACGGCGCGCTCCTGCTGCAGATACGCCTCGTATGCCTTGTCCGCCCCGGCACGGGCACGGCTCCAGGGCAGCGTACCCGAGGCCGAGCGGTCGGCGCTGGCCAGCTCGCGCTGCAACTCCTTCAGCTTGGCCTCGGCGTCCTTGAGGCGCTCTTCGTCGGTGAGCGGGCGGCCAATGCCGGCCAGCTTGTCCCAGGCGCTGCCCAGCACGTTGGTGAAGTCGCGCCAGCGGGTCGCCAGGGTTTCGACCTGCTGGCCGTTCTCGCGCAAGTGGTCGGTGTAGGCCTGCAGCACCAGGCCGGCAGCCTGTTGCGTCTCGCCCGTGCGCTCCAGCTCGCGCACGTAGTCGAGCTGCGCGGCGGTCATGAAGTGCATGGTGCGGTTGTGTTCTTCCGCCCACTTGGCTACGCCCTGGCCCATCTTGGCGAAGTCGGCCGCGATCTCTGCGGTCTCCTGCCCCGAGAGGCGCGCGGTCTCGGCGACCGCCTGACCCATCTGCTGGATCACGCCCGCCGTCACCGTGCCGGATGCGGCCAGCGCCTGCAGTGATTCACGCGCGGTGCCAATGCCGGCGCGGCTGCGTTCCGCCACAGCCTGCGCCATCGCCTCGTACTTGCCCGCCGTGAGGCCGGCGTAGTTGCCGGTCATGACCAGGGACGTGTTGAGCTGCTCGATATCGCGGTAGCCGCTGAGCGCCGCAGCGCCCAAGGTGACCACCCCCGCAGCGACCGCGCCCACGCCGAGGGCCACTGGCGAGATGTTCGCCGCGACCTTGCTGAACAGGTTGCCGAACCCGCCGAACACGTCGCGCACCTGCCCACCCTGTTGCATCAGGATGGTGAAGAACGACCCACCTGACGCCCATGAGGCAGCGATATCACTGGCGGTGTAATTGAGGTTCAGCAGCTCCTGGCGGGTGAAGGCCGTAGAGCGGCGAAGGCCTTCCATGCCGGCAGCGGCGGGCGCTGTCGCGCGCGGCAGATTGCCGACACTGGCTGCGGCGTCGGACACCGTTTTCTGCATCGACGCGGCACCTTGGCCCACCTCGGTGAAGGCAGCCTTGGCGCCGCTACCGTCGCCGGTGATCTTGATGCCGTAGGTGATGTCGTTGGCCATGTCGGTTCCGGTTACTTCTGCTCGCTGCGCTCTGCCCAGGCGGCCAGGGCGACCGATTCAGCCAGGCGCAGGTCTTGCCACACTGCGTCGTCCTCCAGTTGCAGCCGGCGCAACACGATCTCGATGCGCTCCAGCGGAATGCCCGTCCGCACGCTGCCGCCCAGCCCCACGCTCACCCACTGCCACTGCGTCGCCAGCGCCTCGAATGCGCGCCACACCGGCTCGTTCTCGGGGTGCAGCGTCAGCTCGGGCAGCGTGTCGTCGAGATCCGGCGGCACGCCCGGCAGGCCTTGCCGCGCCCAATCCTTGATCGCCTCGGCGCGGTCATGGGCAGAGCCCAAGGCCCACGCGCGGGCGCAGGCGATCAGTTTCCCTTCGGGGCCTCCTGGTACATCGAGTCCCAGAACTTGCGCACCACGGCGGTCGGCAAGGCCGGGAACACCTCCACCACCTTCACGAAACCATCGGGCAGCTGCCCCGGCTCCAGCTCAGCGTGAGACTGGTACGGGATGGCGTTGCCCTGCGCATCCGTGAAGTCTTCCTGCACCCAGCCGGCCAGCAGGCGGACTGCATAGATGCGGTCCGGCACCGGGTTGGCCTTCTGCTCGGCAGAGAGCGCATCCAGCTCGCTCTGCTTGAGGCGCTTGAACACCACACGCACCTTGGCGGTGGCGGTGCTGCCGTCTTCGGCGGCGTAGGCGAACGAAACCGGCGCGGTGAACACGGGCGAGACTTTGAGCGACAGGGACATGGCAATCCTTCCAGGGGCTGACGCCCCCCGGCCGACATGGCCGGGGCAGGCGGGGTGAGGTTGAACGGGTAAACGAAAGGGCCAGCTCAGAGCAGGTTGATGAACAGCTCGTCGTTGCCGGCGCTGGTGGGGATGAAGCTCGCGCCCCAGGGCACCATCGCGATGCCGTCGCTGTCCTGGTAGCCCTGCGGCGGGATCAGTTGCAGGCGGCTGCTGTGCAGCATGGCGATGTTGCCGGCGGCGGTGCCGTGCTGCAGGGCCAGGGTGCCGGCCTGCGCCAGGCGGGCGGGTTCCCAGAAGTCCTTGGTTGCGGTCAGCACCGCTTCGATGGTGCAGTTGCCGCTCATCTGGCGGTTGGTGATCTGCACCGACTCGTGGCCGACGAGGCCGCGATAGACCACCTGGTTGCCGACATCGACCGACAGCTCCTGCAGCACTGCCGCAAAGCCATGCAGACGGAAGGCCGGGGTGTTCTGCGTCGTCACCGGCAGCGGCGTGGCCTGGTTGGCGTAGATCGGCGCGATGGCGGCCGCGTCGGCGATGGTGTTGTAGAGGCCGGTGAAGTTGAAGCTCAGGATCGGCCGACCACCCGCCGCCAGGCGCGCAGTGAAGGTGCCGCGCGCGCCGGTGACGAGGTGGCGCACGCCGTCCAGATTGACCGCCAGGGCGATGGATTCCAGACCATCGGTGATGGGGCGATACCCTACCTGCGCGGGGATGCTGTAGGCCGTGCCGCCGGTGGGCGGCGCGGTCCAGTTCTCGGCGACGGTGGCAACCTTGGTGGTGCCGTTGTAGGCGGTGATCAGGCGGCGCTCGGCGCCTACCTCGATCACCATGCCGCGGTAGAACTCATCCACGGCCGAGCTGCCGGCCGCCAGCGTAATGGTGTTGGTGGTACCCGCGACGGCATTGCTTGCCACGGCCGCAGCCAGCACCGTCTCCTGGAATGCACATGCACGCATCAGGCGGCCGTAGCGGGGCGCGGTGCCGGCGGTGCCGCTGCCGGCGAGTTCCACATCGAAGCTCATGCCTGCATTCACACGCACGGCGAGCTGTTCGCTGTTGCCGAAGTACGGCCGCACCAGGTCGCGCGATTCGGTCTGCGCTTCCATCGGGCGGAGCTGGAAGTTGCTGAGCAGGATGGCATCGTTGCCCGCCATCGCGGGCGCCACGCCATAGGTGGCTTCGATCACAGCCAGCGCGAGGGCGCGGCGCATGCGGAGTGCGGGCATTTCTGTTCCTTTCCGGGAGTGTGGTGCGGGCGCGATCAGGCGGCGCGAGAGCGCGTGCCGTCTTCGTTCAGGACGTAGCTGCCGCCCTGGTCCAGCGGCTCAGACGCAGCAGCCTCGGTGCGCGGACCCTCGGTTGTGGAGGGCTCGACCGGGGGTACATCTGCGCTCACGGTGTCGTTCGGGGCGGGGGTACGCGGCTTCATGTTCGGCTCCTGTGCATGTGTGGCACGACAGGGCCGATGTTGCCGCGCGCGCGCGAGGGCGCCGAGGCAAAGGGCTTGGGAAATTGAGCGTGCCGGCGAGTCGGCCGGCACACACCCCCTGGCGGGGGCTTAGCGCGCGAGTTCGGTGTAGAGCGACAGCTCGGCCGAATGGCACAGCACCCCGGCAAACATGACCGGCGTGTAGCGCACCAGCTGCAGGCCCACTTCGTCGCTGGCGGGGTCCAGCGTCGTATCCACCGCACCGCCGAGCGATTCATCGGCGCGGAAGGCAGCGCGCGCGGCCTCGATCAGGCCATCGAACGTCACTTCGCTGGCGGTGGCATCGTTGAGCGCCATGAAGCCCATCACCTTCCAGCGCGGGGCGATGATGTGACGGCCACGCGCCGGGCTCGTCTCGCGCGTGGCCACGCGCTGCACGTACCAGCCGCGCAGCTCGGGCGTGCCGCCAATCGTGGCGACGTAGAGCGCCCGCAGGCCGGCTTCGTCGGCGGCATAGCGCTCCCAACCATGCACTTGGCCGATGTTCGGCACCGTCTGCAGGGTGGCGAGGATGGCGTTGCGGATGCTATCCATCGGGTTCATGGCGTGGCTCCTGTGGATTTGGAAAGGCCTTGCAGCAGGCGCAACAGGCGCGCATGCAGGGCCGCGCTGATCTGCGCGCGATTGGCCGCGAATGCACGGTGGAACATGCCGACCCCGAGCGTGCCGCGCCGCGCAATCGTGCGGGCGATGGCCCAGCCCACATGCTCGGCCTCGTCGGGCGTGACGCCCAGCTTCTTGATCGCCCAGTCGATGAGGGGCTGCACGGGAGGCATGTGGGGCTTGGTACCAAGCTCGACCGCATACGCATAGCCCAGGCTTGACCCGGTCACCGCCGAGACCCCCAGGGCACCGAGCGGAGTCACGCTACCGATGATGGATGCGCGCAGCGTGCCGTGTGCCGTCGGGGTGAGCTGCTGGACTTCACCCTGCAGGTGCTGCGTCACCTCGGTCGCCCAGGCGAGCAGCTCCTGCTGCAGGGCGTCTGGCACGCGCTCGGCCAGTTGCGCCAGCGCGGCGAGCTGGCTGCTGTCGATGCTCAGGTCGATCAGTGGCGCACTCATCGCACCGTGCGGCGACGCCCGTGGTAGAGGCGGCTGCGGCCGCGCGAGTCGGTGTCTTCCACCTCGACGACGGCCGATGCCGGCGCAACACGCGGCTTGTCGCCCGCCGCCCCGGTCACGCCATCCACCCCGAGCAGCGCGGAATAACGTGCCCGCCAGGCCTTGGCACGGGCGGCCCATTCGCGGCTCGGCAGCGTCTGGTCTGCGCTGTCTGCCTTGATCGTCGGCGCGGTGTTGTTGCTGTTGTAGGCGGCCAACTGTTCCGCCAGCAGCGCGGCGGCCCACAGCGCGACCGCCTCGGTGTCGGCGGCCGGGATCGTCGCCTCGGTGTGGCGCGTGATGTAGCGCACGCGCACTGTGGCCCCGACCTGCAAGCCGGGCACGCGGGTCACGGCGCCCAAGGGGGTGTCGATGGTGGCCCAGTCGTCGGCGTCCAGCTCGGGCGGCGGCACCTCGTCGAGCGGGTACAGGATGGCGAGTACGACCGAGGCGTCATCCCATCCATCCAGTGCCGGCAGTTCGCCCCCGGCACCCAGCGCCACGTCCGCCAGGCGCTGGCGCGGGCGGTCTTTGCTGTACTGTGCGACGGCCATGTCGATGGCGCGCTGACGCTGCTGTGCGCTGATGCCGTCGACGTGCGTCGGCACGAAATCACTGGTCACGATTGCCACGCTGAATCCTCCGTTGGCGCCGGCCAGGCTGGCGCTGCCGCCGCCGTCGCCCCCGCCCTGGGCCTGCACATTGATCTGTGTGTCGAGTGCAGCCTGGCCGCCGCCGCTGCCGCCACCGCCCGCACTGAAGCCGGGCTGAGTCTGCAGCGCAGCCTGGCCGCCACTGTTGCCGCCGCCTTGTGCTGCGAGCTGCGCAGGCGTGCTGCCCAGCGCCGCCGTGCCGCCGCCATTGCCGCCGCCCTGGGCGGCGAGCGCAATCTGGGTCTGCAGCGCAGTCAGGCCTCCGCCGTCACCGCCCCCCTGTGCCGCAAGCTGCGCAGGCGTGCCGCCCAACGTTGCCGCGCCGCCACCACTGCCCCCACCGTCTGCATCGAGCGCGATCTGCGTCTGCAAAGACGCATTCCCACCCGCATCGCCGCCCCCGGCCGCAGCCAACTGTGCGGCGCTGCTGCCGAGCGTGGCCGAGCCAGCCACGGTGCCGTACAGCGCGTTGTTGGCGTAGCCGCGATATGTGAACGCATAGGTGCCTGGGGCGACTGCGGAGCCCAGCAGGCTGCCGTCATCGAGCGGTGTGAGCGTGAGCCCGGCCGCCACGCTGTCCAGCTCGAAGCGCATCTCCACATCGGCATCGGCCGGCAGCGAAACATCGTTGTACAGCGGCGACGGGTAGTCGCCCGCCACCGGCAGATCGCTCGCGGGGATGCCCAGCCCCGGCCACACCGAGCAGCAAAGGGCATTGTCAAAGAGGCCGATGTCGTCGCACAGCAGCATCAGGTGGCCACCACAGCGAAGCCATGACCGGGCGTGCCCGTCATCAGCGAGCCGCCGACGATGGGGTACAGCAGATAGCGGCGACCCGGCACATAGCTGGCATGGAAGAACTGGTACGCCGCAACCTGCCCGGCGCCGTTTGTGGTGGTCACGCAACTGGCGAGCTTGTCACCCGTCGTGGCGTCGATCACAAGGAACTCGACGCCCACATTCGCCCAGGCCCCGGCCATCTTGTTCCAGATGGTGCGGCAGAGCGCGGGCAGCGTGAGCGTGGCGCCAGACTGCAGCGCGGCCGAGCCACCACCCGAGCCGCCGCCGGCTGCAGCGAGCTGCGCCGCGCCACCGGCCAGGGCGGCTGAGCCGCCGGAGGAGCCGCCGCCGGCGGCAGCGAGCTGCGCGGCGGTACTGGCCCAGGGGGCGCCAACGCTCTGCCCAAGTTCCGCCTCGATTGACAGGATGTCGGCGTCGTTGAGTCCGATCGGCACATCCCACCATGCAAATGCGTCAAAGGCCGCATCAGTGCTGCCCAACTCAACGCGGTTCGGATAGAAGTCGGACGGCGGCGCGTAGGACTGCGTTGCCACCACTTCACCGTTCACACGCAGGATGCAATCAGTGCCACGACGCACCGCCGTCAGGCACAAAATACCGCTGCCCGCAAGCGTACTCTGCGCGATATCAACCCCGCTGCTGCCACTGTTGTTTCGCCAGTTGATCCACGCCTTCCCGAGCGCATAGCCCAGGCTGGACACCAGCGAATAGTTTCCGGCCGATGAGTTGTAGACCTTAAAAAAGCGCGGGTAATTCGCTGTGTCGCTGCTGCGCAAAAGCAACCCTCTCGCGTGGTCGCTTGAGTACGTTACGCCGGTGTCCGTCCAGTACAGATAGTCGCCGACTTGAAACTCTAAATACTGCGCACCGCTTGCATGCTGCCGTAGCACAGGCTTTGCGCTGTCAGCGCGCAGGTAGTATCCGCCGCCGCTATGCACGGTGACCTCATCACCAACCGCGCCGACAGGCACCGATCCCGCAAGATCGCTCTTGGCCGTAGCCAGTGACGGAACCCCAAGCCTGCCGCCAGCCGCGCTGATGATCGATGACGCGCTCATTATTCCAACCTCATGATTCTGATGTCTTCATCAGCCGCAGCGACGGCGATCACGGCCTTAATGGCTGGCACATACTTCAGGCTGTAGATGCCACCACCAATATCCGCATCCTCATACCAGTTACCTGCAGGCACCCCAACCACAGTCATCGTCAGTGCAACGGGGTCGAGAATGAACTGCCGATAGCGGTATGACGACGACGTTGTCGCGCGATACCGCCCCATCACTAGATACTTGCCCTGCTGAGGCAGCGGACACATCACGCATGTGTCGGAGTCGCCATCCCACAAAGCGGACTCTGCGTTGCCGCTGATGGTCTGGTAACTGTCCGCAGAGAGGCTGCCGGCGAGATCCAGCGTCCAGAGCCACGGGCCGTTGCCGAGGCTGTCGCGCGGCGCGAAACCGATGACTTTGTTGTCGTGGACGGTGAAAGCGGAGCGATGGCCGACTGACCCGAGCGGCGCACGAGGCAGCACGTCAAAGCTCTCTGAGCCGGGCGCAAACGAATACGCGGTGTCTTTCGATCCGCCAACACCGTACTGATCGCGGAATGGGTCGTAAAAGCCCACGACGCCATTGCCCATGTGGTAAGGGCCGTCGTTGTATGCGCTGACGTTCAGCCCGAACGGGATCTTCGCGGTCCACTGGTTCGTGTTGAGGTCGAGCCACCAAAGTCGCTCCCGCACCATCACCAAGCGGTTTCGCGCCGGGTCGATGAAGAGCCCGAAATACGTGTGGCGCGCGGTCGGCACCTGACCCACCGCTTTCGGGTAGTTGTAGAACTCGTCCTTGAATACGACGTTCTGGTTCTGCCCTGCGGGCGTGGCCAGGTAGTCGTTTGCGTCTGGCCAGTCTGAAAACGTCACTGCGTGAGCGAGGCTGTACCTCGGGTCCGCACCGACCAGGTTTGTGGGCTGGAACTGCACCGCCCAGCTCATCTTGTCGAGGTCCAGGCGGGGGACGCTGTTATTTGAGGAGTCTCGATGCCCACCGCCAAAGAAATAGGCGCGCGGCTGCGTCGGATGCACAGCGCAGCCAGACCAGGCTTTGAATACGCCGTTCCACCCTGAGTCGCCGACGTCGATAAACGTTGGATCAACCGCTTTGACGACAGCATCGAGTGCGTCCGGACGGGTGCCGGCCACGCGCACCCAGCGATTCAGCGGCACCTGCGCCCAGCTCGCCGCCGTGACGACACCATCCCCGCCGCGACCGGGCGTCCAGATGTCGGTGGCGTTGTCGTAACCACCCGGCGTGCTGTCGGTGTAGTTCCACGGCCCCAGCACGCGGCCGGCAGCGAATGCCAGGCGCGTGCTGGTGTAGTGGTCGGCGACGGGCGAGACCATGAAGGCGTGCCTGCTACTGGTCGGCCCAGAGCTGCAGCGACCCGGCAGGAAAGACCGGAGCCGGGTCGCCGCTATTGATCGTCTTGCTGGCCGAGAGCGCGATGCACCACAGCAGATTCCCGCTGGTACTGGCGTCCATGATGATGACGTGCGTCACCGTCTGCGGCCCGCTGGTGGCCGCCCCGCCCACCGTGATCGCGTTGGTGTTGCTGATGGTGCCGCTGGTGTTCGGCGCCCCCCAGTTGCTGGTGTTGGATGCAACCGCAGTTCGCGCATAACCCGTGTAGCTTGCCTCGGTGCCGGTGCTGCTGTCGCTGCAGGCCGAGGTGGAGAGGCCCACGTACAGCGAACTCGGCGCGGTGTAGGCCGTGCCACGCGCCACATGGTTGATGAGCGCGGTTTCGAGGTAGTTGCTGAGATCGCCGGCAGTGGCGACGGGCGCGCACATCGCGGCCAGGGCGATGAGTGCGGCGGCAGCGATGCAGCGGATGAACATGGTGGCTTTCTTCACGTCGGTTCCTTTCACAGACTGAAAAACACTTGCAAAAAAGGCCCCGGACTCTGCGGGAGTGCGGGGCCAGAGGAGACACCCTCACGGGGTCAGTGGATCAGGGCACGACGGCCTTGGTGGTCGCCTTGAAGCCATCGACCAGCACGTTGCCACCGTAGATGTGGCGGATCTTGTAGGTCAGCTGGTCGTTGCTGAACATCGATCCCATCGTCGGGCTGTCCTGCACGAACAGCTCGGGCTGCTCCTGGCCGTCGAGGAAGTCGATCTCCAACACCGGGAGCTTCGCCGGGTCGGCGGTGGTCACCCAGTCGTTGGTGTCCGTCCAGTACGGCACGACGATCACCATCGGGTTCACCGCCTGGATGAAGGTCTTGTCCAGGTTCTGGCCGCGCACGAAGAGGTTGTAGGCGGTTTCCTGCAGCTCAATCGGCACCAGGATGCGCATCGGCGTCAGGCCCAGGCGCTTGGCACTGCCCGCGCGCGTTTGCTTGGCCATCGCCAGGCGGTGCGCGGAGAAGCTGGTGGCATCGAGCGCAGCGGTGAGCAGGTTGCCGTGGCTCGCGTGGTACAGCGCCACGGTGTCGTAGATGGTCGGGTTGGTGCGGAAGAAGTCCAGCACGAACTCGTACAGCGTGTTCGCGGCCGACAGCGCCAGCTCAACCGGGATGCGGCGCAGCGCATTCACGTCGTCGTTCTTGATCGCTTCCAGCGACACGGTTTCGATGCCGCCACGCTTGGTCACGGCAAAACTGGCCGCCTCATCACCCGGCGTAGTCAGCGCTGTGTAGGGGCCGCCCTGAGCCACTGCGGGCAGGTTGCCGTAGCCACCAATGCGCATGCGCTGCTGCAGCCGGAAGTCGTTGGCCTGACCGACCGTCGCAACGTTGCGCCATTGCTGCAGATCGGTTTCACCTTCATAGACCGCCTGCATGCGGCGAGTGATGGAATCACCCAGTGCATTGGCAAAGGTGGACGTGATCACCGCCTCGCGGAAGTTCGCGCCAACCGACTCGCGCAACTTCGACACATCGCAGTCGCGCAGCTGGCCAGTCACACGCTTGTCGCCGGTCATCTCGATGTAGCACTCCTTGAACGAGCGCACTTCGCGGTGATTCTTGTGCTGCGGGTTGAAGAAGGCGTCGAGCATGTCGGCGATCTTCACGCTGCGGTCTTCGACCTCGACGGTGTCGAAGGCAATGACCGGCTTACCGGCCTCGGTGAATTGCGCGAGGTAGGCGCGTTCGTCTTCGATGGCCTTCTCAACATCGGCCTTGCCGAAGGGCTCGGTGGCCTCGGCGAAGCGGGCGATGAGCTTGTCTTTTGCCGGCAGCGGCAACTTCGCCTGGGCAATGACGGCCTGCGCCGTGATGCGGGCCTCGACCAGGCGCACTTGCTTGAGCGTCTCATCGCCCTTGTGGTCCGCCGCAACGGGCTTATGACCGTGGGTCACGGCTTCGCGGTAGGCAGTCTGGATATCATCATCGGTGGCATTGGCGCCATCGAAGTCCGGCTTGTAGGCCTTGATGGCCTCGATCATGCTTTGGCGGAGCGCCATGTCTTTCTCCTTGCTTGCAGTGCCGTGATCCACGGCTTCGATGAGACGGATCAGCCCGCCGCCCGCGCCGGGCTCAACGATCAGATCCACCGAATTGACCTTGGTGATGGACTTCGCCACGCGCACCTTGCGGTTGCCGCGCTGCTCGGTCTTGGCGGTGCCGTCGGCGTCGATGGAGAAGCCCATGAGCTTGTCGAGCTTGCGGGCCTTGGCCTCGCGCAGCTTGGTGGCGACCGAACCGGAGGGCTCGATCAGCACCATCTCGGCGCGCAGTTCGCCCGTGTCCGGGGTCGCGCCCTCCACGAAGTGCGGTTTGGTGAGCCCGCCTTCGAGGTTGCGCACGTCCTTGCCTTCGCCCTTGATGTGCTGGGCGTCGGACTTCACGAACACGCGCGCGCCCTCGAACAGCGGGGCCGCCTCGCGCAGCACGGCGTCGGGATAAAAGACGTTGTTCAGGCTCAGGCCCGACTTGATGACGCGGATCAGCCAGCGGCCGGAATCGGCTTCGCCAACCGCCTCGATCAGCACCACGTCGTCGCCAGCGGCAGCGACGGACTCGCGCACCGAGATGTGCGAGCCGACGACTTCGGACGGTTCGCCGATCAGCACCTGGTTGTCGGCCCCCACGGTGTAGGGGTAGGCGTAGGAACGGCCGCGCTGGCCGAGCGACCCCACGCCAGCGACCACGACGCGATTCGGGTAGATCGCCTCGAAGCCGACGTCGTACATGGATTGCAGGCCCAGTTTGACGGCCAGCGCCGCGCGCACCAGCTCGCTCACCGCCCGGAACTCGGTGGCGTTTGCCTCGCGCAGTTGGGCCTCGGTGAGGCCCGCTTCCGGGATGGGTTTCAGGGCCACGATGCGGCGCCTTACTCGGTGGCGGCGGCTTCAGCCGCCTTGGGCGTTGCGTTGCCGGGCTTGTAGGCCTTGCAGCCCTTGGCGTCGTCGCTGCGCAGCTTCACGCCATCGACGGTGACCACGACGACCACGCCGTCGCGGTCTGCAAAGGCGAGCACGTGAGCCGGACTGATGCCGACTGCCTTGGCGGCGGCTTCCTTGGTGAGCGCGGCCTTGTCAGCCTGCACGGGCGGGTTCTTGGGATCGGACATGATGCCTCCTGGCGTGATCGAGTCGGATGCGTTGATTGGTTCAGTTCCCTGGGGAACGCAAACGCATCATCCGCGCGCGCGCAACGGCAGCCGAGGCAAAGGGCTTGGGAAATTGAGCGTGAGGCAAAAACCGCTCAGCGGCGGCTCAGAGAGGCCAGGGGCGTGCCGCCGTCGCGCGTGTCGGGCAGCGGAGAGACCATGCTCTTGAAGCGCGGCACCACCGGCACAGCGACGCAGCCGCAGTGGATGCGCTCGCCAATGGGGGCCGAGGGGTCGTGCGGGTGCATCATCAGCAACGTGCCGCCGTTGAGCTTGAAGGGCTTGTCGACCGGCACCGTCTGCCCGTGGATGACGGCGTGATTCACGCGCGGATGCCGCTTGCCCGACTTGACCCAGCGTTTGGCCAGCCCCGGCACCCGCTCTGCCGCCTGCGCCATGCGCCGCTGGTTGGCGGTGCTGTAGGCGGCGGCCAGGTTGTCGATGACGATGCCGGTGGCACGGCGGCGCGTGGCCTCGCCGAGTTGGGCCTGGGTGGCCTTGATGGCGTCGAACGGGGATTGCGCCCCGATGATGACCAAGCCCACCTGGGTGTTGATGGCGTCCGCCGCCACGGTGGTGATGCCCTTGACCTTCATGGTGATGAAGGCGGTCATGGCGCGAAGCTGGGCGTCGTCGATCACCGGCAGCACCGCCTGCACGTTGGCGGCGGCCAGCACGCGATCCACCAGCGCGCTGCCACCCGACCACGCATCGCCCAGCCCACGCGCGGCCACCTGGGCGGCCTGGTCGCCGAAGCGCGCCAGCGCGGCGGTGATCTGCTGCTGCAACTGCGGCAGATACCAGCTCTGGTAGTCGGTGGGCTGACCGGCGAGGATGCGGGTGATCTCATCCGACGCCAGCTGCAGGATGGCGCGGATCTCGGCGTCGGTGTCGTTGATCAGCCGCGTGCGGTCGGCCAACGCCTCGCGCGCGGTCTGGCTGGGCGTCTTGCGGGCCATGCTCAGGCCGTGGCCGCCGTCTGGCGTGCCGCCCTGGCTGCGGCAAGCTGCGCCGGGTCGTTCGGGTCACCATCACCCAGGTCGCCCGGGTCGCCAGAAGGCGGGAACACGTCGCCCTCTTTGCGCTGCATGTCAGCGCTTTGCGCAGCCTGCAATTCCTTGGCGGCATCGATCTCGACGCCCAGGCGTTCGGCAATGCTGGCGATCAGCTTGATGGCGGTGTCGTCGGTCATCTTGCCGTTCTGCACCGCCATCACCGAGGCCGTGACCACCTGCGAGAGGGCGGCGGCGTACTTGGTGGTGTCGCGCACGGTCAGCTCGGGGAACACGGCTTCGCACTTGAGGCGCGGGTCATCATGCGCGATCTGTCCGACCTTGCGCGCACTGTAGTGCTGGCGCAGCACGTAGGTGCCCACCTTCACCAGCATGGCCTGGATGAACGCCTGCCGCATGCTGAAGATCTTGAACGTCGGCTCGCCCATGCTCTCGCCTGTGCTGCGGTTCACGTCGCCGCCGCCCCCGAACCAATGCGTGGGGATCGTACATCCACCCAGCACATGCTCGCGGAACAGACGCGCGCCCTCGGCGGTGTCGCTCGCGTTGAGCGTGGGGCTCTTGGCCTCCAGCTCTTCACTCTCGTTGTGGATGTAGGTGGAACTTGAGGCGGGCTGCTTCCACTTCTTCTTCTTCGCGTCGATCTCTTCCTGCGTGGCACCCGTTACCTTCAAGTCCCAAATGAATGCGCGGCGGAAGTCGTAGCCCTCCAGCTCGCCGTACATCCATTGCTCGTAGGCATCAGCCCAGTCGGCCACGGTGCGCAGGTCGCTGCGGCCGCGCCGCGTCTGGCTCAGCCGGTTGATCTGGAAGAGGAAGCACTCGCCGTCGGCGAAGCCCTCGCGCGCAGCCTGTGTGCGCTGGGTGAACAGCTCGGCTTCGTCGCCGTTGTAGATGACGCGCAGCTTGAGGTACTGGGCTTTCTTGTCACGCACCGTCACCACGCCGATGGGGATATCGGGGTTGTCCGGGTCCATGACCACCTTGTCGATCAGGCCAGGGTCCAGGTAGCCCAAGCGGACCTTACCGCTCATGTCGTTGGTAAAAACAGGCCAGCACTGCTCGCCGTACAGGCTCAGCTCGCGGCACTTGTCAGGCAGGCGCAGGTCCATCTGGTTGATCGGGTCGGACCAGAAGGCGTCCAGCACCTTCTGGCGCTCGCGCTGCAGCGCGACCGCAGCCTCTTTGGCGCCTTCGTCCGCCCCCTCGTCGCCGCCCTCGTCTTCGAGGTGCAGCGGCGCGTAGAGCTTGACGCCCTCGGCGAGGATGAAGGCGTTCATCAGTTCGACGCAGCGGTTGGCCAGCAGGTTGCTGTCCCACAGCCACAGGGCCGTCTCGCGCATGCGCGCCTGGCTCAACGGCGAGAGGTCGCGCGCCGAGTCGCCGCTCAGTTTGCGCCAGCCCTCGTCGTCTTCGATGTCGGTGGCGGCGCCCGCTGCTTCGATCAGGCGGGTGGGCTCCTCGTTGTCACCGAGAAACACCTGCCGAACCGCCTCCACCATCCGAGAAAACCGCCCCATCGTGCGCGCCATCATCGTCACCCCGTTGTCGATGCCCCGCGACCGGGGGCAAAACGCTTTGCAAAGCCATCAAACCGGCGCGCAGCAGCCAACACCGCAGCGCACCCCGAAAATCGCTCCTGCGCGGTTTACGCGCGTCGACCTATCGATGCCGCCCCATCCGCCCCGCGAGCCCCACGAATCCACTGGGCCGCTTTGCCGCCATGCCACCCAGCCGACCGGCCTGGCGCTGCGCGCGGTAGGCGTCGTGGTCTTGCTCGGTGCTGGCGCTGGCGGCGGGTGGAACCTCCTCACGCGTGGCGGCGTAGGCCAGCATCAGCGCCACCGCCGAGTCACCGTGGCGCTTGCCACCGTCTGCGCCCTCGGTGCGCGTGTCGGGGATCAAGGGGATGCCCTTGTCGACCACCACCATGCGCAGGTCGTCGAGTACGAAGCGGTCCTTGGGCAGCTCGATGCCGCCGTCTTCAAAGGCCGCCTTGAGCGGCGCGGTGTTATCGCGGTACCAGGGGCGCGAGAGCATCACCTGCTCGATGCGGCTGGCGCCGTACTTCTGCATGGCCTTCTCGGCGATGTACTGGCCGTTGCCGCGTGCGTCGAACTTGCCGTGGCGGAAGTTGGGCAGGCGGTCGAGGATGTACTGCACCACCTCCCACTGCTGGTCGAAGGGGCAGTTGCGCAGCTCGACCAGGAACGGCACGCGCCGCCGCAGGTTGCTCAGCAGCTGTGCAGGAACCAGAACCGTCAGGTCGCCGGTGCGGCCAAAGTCTTCGCCGAAGTAGCTGGGGGCCGTGGGGTCCAGCGTCAGCAGCAGCGGCAGCAGGTTCGCCTCGCACCACTCGCGCATCTCGGCCGTGCGCAGGTGCGCGGCCCAGTGCACGAAGTCTTCCGACGGCGGCGCCCAGCGCAGCACCGGCAGCTCGGCCTTCATGCGCGCCTCGATGAGCGCACGGGTCAGCCAGGCGCCGGAGCCGTTCTTGGGGATGCAATCCAGTTCCTCGGCGGCGTTGCTGCCGTACTGCGCATAGATGCCCTTGACCCAGATGGCCTTGTCTTCGGGCGTCGGCTTCACGTCACGACGCAGGCACACACGCTCGTACAGGCCATCGTCCAGCGCGTTCTGGAAGGTGATGGTGTGCAGGCTGTAGGGGAACTTGCCGGCGCGGACGTCCTGCACCAGCTCGTTGAACGGGTTGGCGTCGCCGTCGTGGGTGCTGATCACATGCACCTGACCGCCCCAGATCAGCAGCGCCATCGCCGCCTTCAGCAGCTCGGCCAGGTTGGTGTGGAACGCGGCTTCGTCGATGATGACGCGGCCTTGCTTGCCGCGCAGGTTGCGCGGGCTGCTCGACAGCGCGGTGATGCGGTGACCGGACGCGCAGCGGATGGTGAAGGTGAGGATGCTCTTTTTTTCTTCGCCGTCGATGAAGACTTCTTCACCTTCTTCGATCTCGCCGGCTGCCATGCCGTAGAAGCGGAGCCAGTCGCCGCAGTCGCGGATGAACTCCTCGGCCATGTCTTTCGTGTAGCCGATGTACCACACGTCCATGCCGCTGGTCTGCGCCGCCAACAGCGCGGAGTCGCCGGCTTCGCCCCAGGAGAGGCCGATACGGCGGCTCTTCTCGCACACCTTGACGGGGTTGGTGTCGGCTGCCCAGCGCTGCTGATAGCCGAGGAAGGCGGCAGGCGCACGCTGATCGCGTGGTTCCAGCTCGGCGGCGTCATGCATCACGGCGCCACCCCGCCAGGCAAGCACACCCAGATCGTCACGCAGGGCACGACATTGATGCACCAGCGACGATGGTGGCGAGAATAGTGGGCGCCAAGCCAGAGCGCGCCGGGTTGGAGCTTCACACCCCATACGAGCCGCGCCATCACTTACCCCCAATGCCCAGAATCTGCGCACGGATTTCATCCGCCGCCGTATCCGATAGCCCAGCGCTCTTGATTTTCTTCACGACCTCTTCGGCGGTCGCCTTGGCCTTCGCACGCACCTCGCGCAGCTTCAGCTCGATGGCAAGGTGGGCGCCGCTGGCCTTGCCCAGGTGATCCAGCGCCTTGGCGAGCAGCATCACCTCCATCGCTTCTGGCGGCTCTTCGCGCTCGTCCAGGCTGCCGATGGTGTTGAAGCAGACCATGCGCAGCATCTCAGGCAGCAGGCGTGCCACATCGCCGTTGGGCTCGGCCTCCAGCTTCGCCAGCCAGACCTTCGACACTTCCTGCGCCTCGCGGTAGGCCTGCATCTGTGCCTCGGCGCGCTTGGTGTAGCGCCCGAGGGCCGAGCGGCTGACGGGCTCGGCGCCGTTGTTCAGCTCCGCGAGCTTGGCGAGGATGTCGTCCAGCGTGTGGCGGCCCTCGCGGATGAGCGTGTCGAGCGCCTCGCGCAGCGGTTTGGGCAGTTCCTGGATGCTTGATTTGCGTGGCATGTCACGCCCCCCTGCGAATGATGGAGGCCAATACAGCGACAACGGCAACGCCGCCCAGTGCGCAGGCGATCAGCCCCGGAAGGGTGCAGGCTCCAGTGATGTCCTTGACTAGACCGCAGGCCCCGAAAACCGCGAGGGCAAGAAATAGAAACGCCGCGAGGGTCTCCATGTCACGCCCCCGGCAGTGGCCGCTTGACGCCCGTGCAGTGCGCGCGGCCTTGTGCGACATCCAGCCCGCGCTGGGTGAGCGTGACGATGCACACGCCGGCCACGCCTTCGGTGGAGACGAGCGCCTGCTCTTCAAGCCAGTCGATGTCGGCATGCAGGCGGTCCTGGCTCACGTCGTGGCCGAAGCCGCTGCATGCGGTCTGCAACAGGTACAGGTTGGCGCGGTAGCCGCTGCTCTCGGCCAGCAGGCGCAGCAGCACGAGGCGGCGGTCTTCGGTCTGCAATTGCTGAAAGCTGTTCATTTGCCACCTCGCAGCATGTGTTCCTGGATGAGCTGCAGGGTGTGATTCGCCGCCTTGAAGGCGCCGGTCAGTTCGTGCAGCTCTTCGGTGAGCGCGGTCACGCGACCGTGCAGTTCCTTGATGTCATCCTTGTCAGGTCCTGCCTCGGCATCACTCTCCAGCGCGGTGAGGCGATTGCCGTGCGCGTTGAGCTGGACCTTGATCCCCTCGATCTGCGCCTCGTCGGCCTTGCGCTGCTCGATGCGGCGCAACATGAACCACATCCACAGGTTCGCCAGCAGCGAAACGGCAGGCCAGGCCACGCTGGCCACGTCTTTGTACTCAGTCACAGTCCCGGCCTCCCCGGTGTGGTTGTTGGTGTTCTCGGGCCAGACCGTTGCCCTTGCACTCGTCGCAATACTTCACGTGCGGCTGCTCGCGGCGGCGCGCATCGGGGATGCGGTTGCCACAGCCCAGGCACCATTTCTCGCTGGTGGCCTGCCAGTCGTGCGCGTGGTCGGCACTCATGCCGGCACCTTGCCCAGCACGCGCGCGAGGTCGATGGCCCACAGCACATGCGTGTCGCTCTGTCCCTCGATGCGGCCACCCGGCACCATGTGGCCGACCGGGCGCCAGGCTTTGACGGTGCGCACACCGGCCTGCCACAGGGCCTCACCCAGTTCGCGCAGGTCGCGCCGGCTCAGGCGGCCGGTGGCGGCCTCGATCACGGCCACGTCGCGGAATTCGTGATTGACCACCACGGTGGCGCGGTAGGGCTCGGGAAACGCGGAGCCAGGCGCCCAGAAGCGCGCGATGCTGGTGAGGGGTTCGAGGGTCATGCAGGGGGTCATCGCGCACCTCCGGTGCCGGCCAGCAACTGGTCTTTTTCGCGGCTGCCGCGCGAGCTGCCGAACTCGAACTGGTGCGCATCGCGCAGGCACACACCGAAGATGCTGGCGATGGTGCCGAGGATGCCCACCACCTCACCCGGTATTTCCTTGCGGTAGAAGATCAGCACAACCAGGCAAGCGACCAGGCCGATGGCATCTGCCAACACCATCAGGTCGGCCCGCCGATTGCGGAAGCCGGCCTGCGCGAGGGCGATGTCACGCGCCCGTGCGTTCTGCCGGTCGGCCAGATAGGCTTGCTCCAGCTCGGCATCCACCTCCAGCGTGCGGCGGCGGAACTCGGCCTGCGCCGCCGCGTCGGCCTTGATGAGTTCGAGGGCCTCTTCGGGCGTCTTGGCGCCGCTGACCTGCTGGGCGATGCTGACGATCTTCTCAGCGGCCTGTGCGCTGTCGTCACTGGCCCCGAAGAAGCGCATGATCTGCGGCGCGAACTGCGCCAGGCCTGCAATGACGGGCAGCAGCGGCGGCATCACTTCGCTCCTTTGTGTAGTGCGCCGGGCAGCAAGCCGCCCGCCAGCCACTTGGCGACATCGAAGCCGGGGCAGGCCTTTGCCACGCCGGGCAGCTCACGGTGGCCGCATACCCCACGCGGGCGCGGCGACTTGAAATCGGGTGTCTGCAAGGGAATGCGCAGCTCGCCGCACAGCCAGCGCACCTGGTCAGCCAGGGCGGCCCATTGCTCGGGCGAAAAAGCGTCGGTACCCACCACGCACAGGCCGAGCGATCGCTCGTTGTAGCCCTGGGCATGCGCGCCCACCTCGGCCACGCTGCGGCCGTTGACGCGGGCGCCATTGGTGTAGATGAGCCAGTGATAGCCAACGGCGGACAGGCGCGGATTGAGCGCGCGCATGGCAGCCGGGCGGCGCGAGAAGCCGCGTGCGCGGTGCCACTGATCCACGTCTTCAACCGTCGTCCAGCGGCCATTTGGCGTGGCCGTGCAGTGGATGACGATCAGATCGATGGGGCGGCTTGGCGTGTCCATTCGCGCAGTCTCCGCGCGCGCGCGAAGCCTGCCGAGGCAAAGCCCTTGGGAAAATCAGCGCGTCAGAAACAACAACGCCCGCACTTGGCGGGCGCTGTAGGCACAACCAAAACCACTCACCAGCTCAGGATGAGTTCGCGCTTTTCACCTTCAGCCAGAGTGATCCACGAATAAACGTTGCCGCCCTGCGTAGAAACACCGTTATCCCAGGTGACGTGCGTCAAAACTAGATATCTGCCTGACGGCACGTTACTGAAGGCAAAGCGACCGCTTGCATCCGCAGTCGTGGTTTTCGTGTACTGATCAAGCCTTGGATCAAGCGGCGTCGTTCTTTTCCCTCGCTGCACGTGGAGCGAAAACCAGCTCCGGGTATAGCTCGTGTCAGGAAAAAGCGCGACCATGTTTCCTGCCGCAAGCTTCACATCGCCGCCCCGCGTCTTTAGGAACGCCTGCCCAGACACGGCAGCTGACCCGCCTTTTGGAAGCGATTGAAACTCTGACTCTGGAAACTCCGGCAACTTGTAGGGCTTGGTGCCAGCACACGCCACAACGAAAAAACAGGCCAACCAAAGCACAAAATAGCTTTTGACTGTCTTCATAGTCCCATCCCTACGAAACAAAGCGCGCCGATGCACGCACATGATTCATCCGGTTGCGGAACATGCGCAACAGCGAGCCGAGGCGACTGCTGTCCATCTGCACATGCCGCTGCGGCCCATCCAGCATTTCCGTGACCGCCCCCAAGGCCGATGCTGCATCTTCCAGCTCGGCCCACTCCTGCTCCGGGATGAAATAGCCCGGTTCTTGTACTTGCCCCACTTGTCCCACGATACGACTCCCACAACGTTTGATCCTGGCCGCCAGGATTGGCGGCCGGGTGCTGATAACCGGCGTAGGTCGGCGGGCATATTCCCCCCTCGCGGGAGTCTTTTATTAGCCGCACACCCGGCCATGATCGGCAGATCACGGTCGTGTGGAACCCGGCAGAGGTAAGCCTCCGCCTCGCTCCCGCCTACGCTTTTCGACACGCTGGTGTTATCAGCACCAGGGATCAAACGTACTGCATGCCCCCAGCATTGCCGGGGACACGAAAACCTACATTGCGAACAAAGTCACGCTAATCCATTCCCCCAGCAAATCTTTGCCCATCTGGGCAGGTTAACGCTGTTTCAAGGCAGACACCATCTGCTCGACGGCCCGCTTGCCTTTCTCATCCAAGCACCGGAACGCGCTGATCAAGCTCACCTCCCGCTCCGAGGGCTCCAGATAGCTCGCTTGCGGCTGACGCATACCCAGAGCCCTGGTGCGCCGCCCCGTGATTACGTAGCCCACATCTACGCCCAAGGCATCGGCCTTAATCCAGTAGTCGGTACCTGGATTGCCTTCTTCCTTCTCGTAATTGATCTGCGAGTTTCTCGACACACCACACAGCTCAGCCATTGTGGGCTGAGACATGGAGTGCCGCAGCCGCTCTTCGCGTAGGCGCTCACCAAAAGACAAAACGATCCCCTGCACAAATTTCTTGGCAGTACAGAAATTTGTGCTAAAGTTGCCTTAACTCGTTGCCTCAAACGGTTAAGGCAACGGTGTTTAAAAGTTGCCCTCTCGTTGCTGTCGTAGCCGACACAAGGAACCTAACGATGTCCCCCGAACAAATTCTTGGCCTTATCAAAAAGAAGGGCGCGACCCTGGAGGACATTGCCGCCGGCGCAAAGTGCTCCAAGCCTCACGTTAGCCGTGTGATCTCCGGTGAAACAAAGTCCCGCCGCATCGCCACCATCATTTCCCTGTTCCTCGGCCAACCAGTCGACAGGCTGTGGCCCGGCAAGTACCCCGCCACCTACAAGCGCAACCGCGACGGTGTTCAGCGCGAGCTGCAAGCCGCCGCGCTGATGGCCGAGCGCGAGCTGGGGAGGGCTGCGTAATGCGCGATGCATTCGGATTTCTCCTCTCAGGCAACGTGTGGGGTGAGCCCTACGCCCAGGCAGCGGCTGCGCGCGCCAGCTCGTTCGCCAATCCCTCAAGCAGCTGCCCGGCCTGCGGCATTTCGCTGGATATCGTCGCCGCTCGCTCCTGCCACGCGCCGGCCACTGACGGCCCCGAAACCGACCCGGCACGGTGAAGCATGGCTACTAACACCAGCATCGCGTTTGCGGTCGCATCCACCTTCGCCTGCAGTTCGTCCATGTCTGCCACCCCTGTGTGTGTATGGGCTGAATTCTACGCACCGCAATTTGTTTTCGCTGCATGCAATGCCGCGATTTGTTTGGAGGGTGTATGCCGCGCCTGAATCCAAACCGCGCCAGGTATTGGAAGAACCTGCAGCCGACCGACTTGCGCAGCGCGCTGGAGGGTTGCAAGGACTACGCGCTGGAGGCGGCCAACCTGTCGGTCGACCGCATCGCCGAGCGCATGGGCGTCGATAAATGGACGCTCTACAAGTGGATCGCCGAGGGTCGCATGCCGGCCAACATGATCCGCCCGTATGAGCTGGCCTGCGGCATCAAGCTGGTGACGCGCTACATCGCGGCCAGCGCCGACCTGCTGACCATCGACATCCCCAGCGGCCGCACAGCGACGGCCGAAGACCTGACGGCATTCGCCTGGAGCATGCACACCGCCCAGGGCGCACTGATGGCGTTCTACAGCGGCCGTGAGACGGCAGAGAACACGCTCGATGCCATCGCCACCGCAATGCAAGACCTGGCGTTCCACCGCGTGAATGTGACCAAGCACGCCCAACCCGAACTGGAGTTCCCGCAATGAAAGAAGACAACCGCGCCGTGCGTCGCGTGTGCCGCCTGATGCGTGTGCTGAATGGCCATGCGTTGGATGGCTTGACGCTGCGTGAGATCAGCCAGGCGCTCAAGGAGAACGACAGCACCGTGCTGCGCTGCCTGGAGACGCTGGCAGAGGAACAGATGGTGGTGAAGCTCGATAGCGGCCGCTGGGCGCTGAGCCTGCTGATGGTGCAGATCGCCACCGCCACCGCCGCCGAGATCGGCCGTAAATCCGCGCGCCTGCAGGAGTACCAGCAGCGCGTGCTTTCCGCCGCCTGAGCGGCCACTACTACCGGAGATTGAACATGCCACGTGCAAAACAGACACCGACCGAACCCGCTCAAGCACCCGTGCTGGATGCAGGCAAGGTCGTGGCCCTGCAACGCGATGCCTCAGCCCATGAGATGGCGGTGCGCGATGCCATCGGCGACATGGCGCCGTACAACCAGGAGGCGGCCGTCGCCCGCCTGCGCGGCCTCATGGCGGCCGGCGCGCAGGTGATGCTGGAGATGGGCCGCACGCTGATCCAGATGCGCGAGAACGAGCCCGAGAACAGTTTTTCCGACTTGCTGATTCGCGTGGGGCTGGAGCCCCGCGTGGCATACCGCTCGATGCAGGCGGCGCGCAAGTTCCTGCTGACGATGCCGGAAGGCAAGGAAGACGCCTTCGCCAACATCGGGCGCGGCAAGCTCTACGAGCTGCTGGTGCTGGACGAAGACCAGACCGCCGAGCTGGCGAACGGCGGCAGCGTGCTGGGCCTGACGCTGGACGATGTCGACACCATGTCGACCAGCGAGCTACGCCGGGCACTGCGCGAGGCACGCGCCGAATCGAAGGCGGCCGAAGACTCGCAGCAGCGCATCGTCGCGGCGAAGAATGAGGCGCTGGACCGCGCAAACGAACAGCTCGACAAGCTGACGCACGGTGGCAAGGACGTTGAGCGCCGCCTCGCCGTGGAGCGCGAGCAGCACGCGGTCAAGACCTTCCAGGAGGCCGCGCTGGAAATGCTGGGCGCGATCCAGAAGTTCGATCTGGCTGTCGCCGACTGCCTGGTGGAGCGCACCGAGGCACGCACCACGCTGGCAGAGCAGACGGTCACCTGGTTGTTCCAGCGCGTGGCGCAGATCGCCAACGAGCGTGGCATGCCGGTGAACTTCCAAGCCATCGTCGATCCGCTGAGCCTGGAGGCCTGACATGCAAGCCGGCGCGCTGCCCGAACTCGAACTGATGCGCTCGCTTGCCGCGCGGCTGGCTGTTGCCCGCCACGGCGAAAAGGCCACCATCATGGCCGAGGCCGAAGTGCGCCTGTGCATGAACAAGGCCACCATCTACGCGCGGCTGAAAGAGCTGGGCCTGTATGACGCGGGCCGCAAGCCGCGCGCCGACAAAGGCCGGCTGTCTGTGCCTGAGGATGTGGCGCTGAAGGCGGCCGGGCTGGTGCACCTGGGCACGCGCGCCAATGGCAAGCGCACCCACAGCATGCGCGCCGCCCGCGAGCTGCTGGAAGCCAATGGCATCGGCGTGGCAGACGAGGAGACCGGCGAGGTGAGCATGGTGTCCGCCACCACGCTGGCCCGCGCGATGCGCGCCTACAACTGCCACCCCGAGCAGCTCGAAGCCGGCCATCCGGCACTCAGCATGCGCAGCCTGCACCCGAACCATGTGTGGCAGATCGACATGAGCGTCGCCACGCTGTTCTACGCGCCCGATGGCGGCGTGCGCGGCATCCAGCACCTGGACGATGCCGAGGTGTACAAGAACAAGCCCGATGCCGTCGCCCGCGTGCAGCGCGACCTCTGCACGCGCTGGATGATCACCAGCCACGCCAGTGGCGCCTACTTCGTGCGCTACATGGCAGGCCATGAAGACGCGATGAGCTTCATCGAGTTTTTCCTGGAGGCCATCCAGGCGCGGCCGAACGGTGAGCCGATGCACGGCGTGCCGATGATCCTGGTGATGGATGCAGGCGCTGCCGGCCGCGCTGCGGTGGCCCGCAATCTGCTGGACCGCCTCGGCGTGCGGGTGATCATCCATGCGCCGGGCAACCCGCGCGCCAAGGGGCAGGTGGAGGGCTCGCACAACGTGTGGGAAATGGTGTTTGAGAGCCGCCTCGCGCTGTGGAACCCGGCCAACCTGCAGGAGCTGAACGAGCGCGCCGACATGGTGCGCCGCGCGCACTGCAGCAAGGCCAAGCACAGCCGCCACGGGATGACGCGCTATGCCGCGTGGATGCGCATCAAGCAAGACCAGTTGCGCCTCGCGCCCCCCATCGAGCTGTGCCGCGAGCTGGTGACGACGGCGCCGGTGGAGCGCACGGTGAGCGACCAGTTGCTGATCAGCTATGCCGTCAGCGGCTATGGCTCGCAGACCTACGACCTGCGCCACATCCCCGGCGTGGCGATCCGCGAGAAGGTGCGCGTGGTGGTCAATCCGTACCGCGCGCCGGCCATCGACGTGCTGATGCTGGACACCGAGGGCAAGGAGCAGGCCTGGACGGTGGAGCCGGTGGCGCGCGACGACTTCGGCTTCATCGAGAGCGGCAACGTGTGGGGCGAAGAGATCAAGGCGCTGCCGGAATCGGCCGCCGAGCGCCAGCTCAAGAAGATCAACCAAATGGCTTACGACGTGCCCACCGAGGCCGAGGCCAGGGCCGCCCGCAAGGCGCGCGAGAACGCCTTCGAGGGCGAGATCAACCCGTTCGCAGACTTCGAGCAGGTAAGTGTGCCGCAGTACCTGACGAAGCGCGGCACCGAGCATGCAGTGAGCATTGCCGCCCGCGAGCTGCCCCCCGTTGCCCTGGTGGATGTGGTGCGCCGACTCAAGGCGGCTGGCGACCGCAGCCCGGACCTGTATGCCCGCCTGCGCGCCGAATACGGCGACGAGGTGCCCGCCAGCGTGGCGGATGAACTGGAAGCCGCTGCCCGCGCCGCACAGCCCGTGCGTGCCGCAGGTGGCATGTGAGGTGCCACATGGAACAGCAACCGACCCCGCTGCCGCCGCTGGACCCGGATGTGCGCGAGCAGCAGAAGCGTGAAGAAGAGGAAAGGCCGGTGACGGCCGACTTGCACGGCGGCGCGCACTCGCTGGGCGTGAGTGGGTGTTACGTGCGCGAAACGAAGTATCGGGAATGAAAACGCCCCGTCGGCGCTAACCGACAGGGCGTTGGGTGGGGGCCTGGCAGGGCACCCGTTGCAACCGCAGGAGCAATCGCAGGAGGTAGTGTAAATGAGCAACAGCAAGTACGTCATCCCGCTGCTGCTGGCCTTGCTGGCCACCAGCGCACACGCGGAAACGCCGGCCGACGAGGGCTGCGCCCTCACGGTGGCCGGCATCAGCCACCACTTCGACCGCTCGCAGGAGTGGAAGGAAACCAACCCCGGCATCGGTATCGAGTGCGAAGGGGCCATCGCCGGCTACTACCGCAATAGCTACGACAAGGACACGGTCTATGTCGGTTACGCCTGGCGCCCGCTGGAAGCCGGCCCCATCCGCGCCGGGCTGATGGGTGGCCTGGTCACCGGCTACGACCTGCCGGTGATGGTGGCGCCGACGGTCGAAATCCGCATCACGCAACGCGTGGCCATCGAGCTGATCGGTGCCCCCTCGGTGGGTAAGCGCACCGCGTTCGTGGCCGCTCAACTGAAGCTGGGGTTCTGACATGGCACACGCCAAGCGCACCGAACCCAGCCCCCGCGAAATCTACTGGAGGCTCCCTTACATGCCACTAAAGCTCCGCGACGTGGTGGCGTCTGCCGGCCTGACGATGAAGAAGTTCGGCAGCCTGCTGCGCCAGCAGAACGGCAAGACGTTCAGCGAATCGACCGTCAGCCTGATCCTGGGCCGCGACATCTGGCCCACCAAGACCCCGCGCCCCTGGCTGGAGAAGCAGATCCGCGAGCTGCTGGAACAGCTGGGCCGCCCCGAGGCGCACGACGAAGACCTGTTCGCGGTGCTGGAAGACCAGATCGCGGAACACGGCCCCGCCGTGAGTGCCTTTCAGCGCGCGGGCGCCAAGCCCGCACCCGTGACTGATGAACCCTTTGACTATGAGGAACGACACATGCTCAGCGCTGCTGCCAAACGCAAGTTCGGCCTGTTCTCCGACCCCTTCAACGCCGACCCGCAAGGGGCGGAGGATGTGTGGTTCGGGCCCGACCAGAAGTTCATTGCCGATTCGGTGTGGGAGGCCATCCGCAATGGTCGCCTGTTCGCCCTGGTGGGCGAGTCCGGCAGCGGCAAGTCGACCATCATGGACTGGACGCGCGACCGCATTCAGCGCGAAGGCCACCCGATCCGGCTGATCCAGCCGATGCTGCCGGAGAAGCAGAAGCTGAGCGGCGTGGGCATTCTGGAAGCCATCGTGCGCGATCTGGATCCGGACGCGGTGGTGAAGCAGCGCAACGAACCGCTCACGCGCCAGGCCATTCAACTGCTGGCCGATAGCGCGGCGGCAGGCAACACGAATGTCATTCTGTTCGAGGAGGCGCACGACTTGTCGGTGCATGCCTTGAAGCAGCTCAAGCGCTTCCACGAATTCAAGAGCGGCTGGAAGCGGCTGGTGTCGATCATCCTGATCGGGCAGCCGGAAATCCTCTCGAAGCTGGGCGAACACGCACAGGGCGAAGCGCGCGAGGTGGCACGACGCCTGGAGATTGCGCAGTTGCTGCCGCTGGACGATGAGCTGGAAAGCTACACCAGCCACAAGCTGGCCCGCTGCAGCAAGCAGGCGCATCAGCTCTTCGACGACAGCACGTGGGACGCCGTGCGCGGCAAGCTGCGCCGCAGTGTGCAGCGCCCCGGCCAAACGGCTGGTGCGGTGTCGATGCTGTACCCGCTGTTGGTCAACAACCTGCTGGTGAAGGCCCTGAACGCTGCCGCCGAACTGGGCGCGGACAAGGTCGACGCCGCCATCGTGAAGGGGTGCTGAGATGAATCGCGAAGTCGATCACACCCCCGGCATGCCTTTGGCCTACCAGGCGCGCGGCGTGGCGCTCAACGCCTTCTTCACCGCGCTGTTCATCGTGGGGCTGTTGTTGCTGGTCGGCACCGTCAGCAACGACGAGTACACCGCGCAGGTGGTCTATGAGCGCGACACGCTGCAGAGCGAGCGCGACGCGCTGGCAGATGCGGTCGGCCAACTGGAGCGCGAGCTGCTGCTGGCCCGCGCCCAGGCAGACCTGGCGTGCGCCCACCAATCCACCGAGTTGGCACAGCGATGAGGGCGGCAGACATGTTCATCCATATGCACGTGCAGTCCCATGTCATCGGCCCGGTGGTGGCGGAGCGCAGCAGCAAGGGCGGCCACTGGTCGGTGCATCGCGAGATCACGATCTACGAGAAGGATGGGGGCCGTCACATCCTCACCCTGTTCCTCGACCCGCGCAGCCCTGAGGGTGTCGTGGCCATCACGGCAGCGAAGAGCCGCATGAATGAGGAGGTGAGCCATGCCTGATACCACGCTCATCCCCCTGGCCCCCGTGGGGGACGCGGCACAGGCCACGCCACGTCAGGAGGTGTTTCCGGTCGGCCGTGCAGATGAACCCGCCGATCAGACCGAGCCCTGCTTTTTGTTCAGCGACAAGGGCGAGCTGTTTATCGAAACGGGCGAAGAAGTGACCCGCCTGGGCGCGCGTGATGTGGCACGGCTGCGCGACTTTCTGGCACGCCTGGACAAGGGGGACCGGTCATGAAAAAGCTGCCCGCGCTGGCAAACAAGATCCTGCTGGCGGCACGGCCGTCGTGCATCACGATGGCACAGCTCAACGAGCGCTATGGCGTGTCGGTGCTTCACCACCTGCATCTACTGCGCCGCGAAGGCCTGCTGACCACGACGCTCAGCGATGCGGGTGATGAGGCCTGGATGCTGACAGCGGCAGGCCGCAAGGCCTGCCCCTCCGCACGCGACCTGGCACGCCTGCCCAGCCCGGAAGAGCTGACCGCAATGGCGGCTGCGGCACGACCGGCACACGCACCGCAACACTGACCCAAACCCATCGCCTGGAGAGTGACATGCAGATTACGAAGGAAACGCCCGGCAACAACGCGCTGCTATTGGTGCTCTCCCGGCACATGGGCGAGGCGAATGGCATCACCGGCGAGGCACTGGCCCGCGCCATCGGCAAGACCTCTCGCCAGGTGCGCGAGCTGATCAGCGAGCTGCGCACCTGCGGCGTGCAGGTGTGCGGCCATCCGAAGAGTGGCTACTACATCGCCACCGACCCGGCCGAAGTGCAGGAGACCTGCCGCTTCCTGCGCGACCGTGCGATGCACTCGCTGCGGCAGGCCGCCGCCCTCGACAAGAAAACCCTGCCCGAATTGTTGGGCCAACTTCGCATCGATCTGGAGCAAGCAGCATGAGCAAGAACAAAACCCGCCTCAAGGCCGCCGCGTCGGTCGCCGTACCTCAGACGCGCGAGCAGGTGACCGGCAGCATCCGAGAGATCGGCACGCTGACGCGCGACATCACCCGCATCGAAGCGGCCATGAACGACGAGCTGGCCGCCGTGCGTGAGCGCTACGAACAGCAGGCACAACCGCTGCGCGACCGCGTGGCCACGCTCAACCTGGGCGTGCAGACCTGGTGCGAGGCCAACCGCGAGCCGCTGACGCAAGGCGGCAAGGTGAAGACGGCCGCCTTCCCCAGTGGCGAGGTGCAGTGGCGCCTGCGCCCGCCCTCGGTGCGCATCACCGGGCAGGAGGGCGTGCTGGACGCACTCGCCCGCCTGGGCCTGACCCGCTTCATCCGCACCAAGGAAGAGGTGAACAAGGAAGCCATCCTCGCCGAGCCCGAAGCGGTGCGCGGCGTGGCCGGCATTGCCATCAACCAGGGGGAGGACTTTGTCATCCCCCCCTTCGAGACCGAACTCAGCGAAGCCTGAACCGAGTGTGAGTGAGCTGTTGCACGAGCCCAGGAAACCGTGGCGCATGTAACGGACCCCGCGGCCGCCGATCCTCCCGCAGTACCAAACCGGCGGCCGCACCCCACCCATCAACTGAAAGGAGCCATCAATGGCAACGCAAGCAGAACTGATCGCCGAAGTGTCGGAAGTGTCCGGCTACACCCGCAAGGCGGTCGAAGACGTCATCAAGACCTTCGGCGACGTGGTCGCCGCCGAGCTGGCTGCCGGCCATGAAGCCCCGCTGCCCGGCCTGGGCAAGCTGGTGGCCACGCAAGCCCCGGCCCGCACCGCCCGCAACCCCAAGACCGGCGAAACCATCCAGGTGCCCGCCAAGTGGAAGCCGGTCTACAAGTCGGCCAAGGCCCTGCGCGACGCGATGAACGAGGGTTGCTGACCATGCACATCCGCATCACCCACTGCGACCCCGACACCCGCAAGGCGCTGGTCGTCACCCCCATCAATGAACACGGCCGCATCTGCGGCCTGCCCGAGATGGTGACCCCCGGCGAAACCCGCGACCTCTACCTGCACCACGCCAAGGGCTACAGCCTCGGCGAACACACCATCGACGTGGTGAGCCAGGCCGCAGCTTGACCCCAGCCTGCAGCCTCGCGTGCGGGGCTGTGGAGTGGAGTCGGACGAACACCCCAGAAGCTGGTGAGACGGCTAGCCAGCGACCACCCGTGTGAGCCCCCGGTGCCGAAATCTTAGCCGGGCTGAATGGAGGAAACGATGAACCGCACCAAGATCACCAGCGAGCTGATGCCGAAGCTGTCTCACTGCCTCGAAGCCACGCTGACCAAGCACACCGGCCACAACTTCACGTTCTCGCTCATCGTGTTCCTGGAGCACTCGCTGGAATACATCACCAACGGAACGCTCGACGACTGTCTGAGCATGATCGAGCGCGTCGTGTCCATCCATCGCAACCCGGTGGAGCACAGCGAAATGCAGGCTAGGCAAATGATGGCCGACGACAAGACGATGCGCGTCGCCTACTGCCTAAACGGCGCCGCTCACTTCATCCGCGACCAGCTCCAGGCCGCCTCGAAGACCAGCACCTTCGCCCTGATCGTGCAAACCGACATCGGCCCGCTCTACGCCAGCAACGCGGATCGGATCGACGTGACCAATGCACTGGCGGAGTTCGCCGCCGACGTTCGCGCAGGCAACCCGATTGATCCGCCTGCTTACCTGCAACACCAGTTGCACTGACATGGCCAAGAAGAAGGCACCCCACGTTCCTGACCCGGCGCGCATCGCGCAGTACCGAGGCGTGCCGGAGTTCAAGCCGCTGGCGATCAAGCGGCACCCGCATCTGCGTCAGGAACACGCACCGCTGCGCCAACTTGGCGCAGTCACCGAACAACCGCACCAGCCGGTACTGGCACCGCAGGAGGATCAGATGGATACACCCACCACATCGCGCGACTGGCACGATGAATCGCTCTCGATGGCAAGGCGTGTTCGCAGTTGGCTGGCCGACCACCAACAAGGAACCGCGAGTGCCATCGCACGGGATTTTGGCCTCAAGGACAGCACTCGCGTTTGCGCCGCACTGAACGACCTGGAAAACCAGGAGGGCTCGCCGCGCATCGTGCGCGGCGGCAACGAAGGCCGGTTGATCCTTTGGAAGTTGCAGGCTCAGGATGCAGAAACGCAGTCGAAGAATGCAGAAATCTGCACCACAAATGAAGCAGGCTGCGCGCAACAAAAGGAGACGAACGTCTCCCAATCTACAACCGCAGAGCCGGTGCCGCCAGCTTCAGCAGGACACACGCCGGCCCATGCCCTGGGTCGCCCTCACCAGGATGTCCAGGAGCCCACGCGCTTCTGGATGGCTGACAACGGCGAAATGGTCATCGAACAGGGCGCGTTTGAGATTGCGCTGACGGGGCTGGAAACGCGCCGCCTTGCGCGGCTGCTTGGTAGCTTCATTCTCGCGGTGGAGGCCTGACCATGCCAGCACTCAGCTTCACTGTCTTCATTGACAAGGTCGAAGCCGGCCTCGCCATCCTCAATCAAGGTCGGCGGCCTGACGCGCTCGACCCCACGGTGAAACTCCAGACCATTCGCGCCCGTGGCAAGCGCCGCCCGCCCAAGGTCGGCGAGACGCTGATGCTGTACTACGGCATGCGCACCACGCGCTGCCGCAAGCTGGGCGATGCCACCTGCCGCGCGGTTCGCCCGATCTCGATCAGCGCCAAGCAGCGGCAGGTGTCGCTGGCCGATGAATCGCTGACGCGCTACGAGCCGCTCACCGAGCAGCAGATCGAGAGCCTCGCTCGGGAGGATGGCTTCGCCTCGGTCGACGCCTTCTTCGACTACTTCGGCGACAGCTTTTCTGGCTACCTGATTCAGTGGTGAGAACCATGCAAACCGCCGCCGACCGCGCCGCACACAACGCCAAACGCCGCAAGGCCAAGATCGCCAAGATAAAGATCGCCCAGGCCCAGCTCGGCATGGACGACGACAGCTACCGCGCGATGCTGGAGCGCGTGACCGCTGACCCGCGCCGCAACAAGCCGGGCAAGCGCTCGCTGACCGAATGCAGCGAGATGGAGATCGACCTGGTGGAGCGCGAGATGCAGCGCCTCGGCTTCAAGCCGGTGCGCAAGCCGGAGGTGCGACAGGCAGCCGACGACGCCGAGGTGCAGAAGGTGGTGGCGCTGTGGTGCCAGTTGCAGGCCATCGGCGCGGTGCGCGATGGGTCGGAGCGCGCGCTCAACAGCTACGTGCAGCGGCAGACCAAGGTCTCCGCCGTGAAATGGCTCAGCAGCAAGCAGATGGAGCGCCTGATCGAGGCGCTGAAGGCCTGGGCGGTGCGCTGCTTCCCGCCGGCACTGCGCAAGCAGTGGCTGCGCGCGCAGATGCAGGGAAAGATCGGTGTGCTGACCGACGATGGCTTTCAAACCATGCTGACCCACTTCAGCACCATCACCAACCGCCACCGCAACAGCTACGAGTGCCTGCTCGCCGCCTGGCAAGACCTGAGCGCGCGCGCCAAGGGAGACGCCTGATGCTGACGCTGCCAGACCATTACCCCGACGCGCTGCGCGAGGTGGCGACGGCGGCTTATGACCTGCTGGTGGGGCCGCTCAAGCAGCCGCACCAGGCCGCCAACGAGGCGGCGCTCGGCATCGCGGAGGCGGTGCGGCAGAACCTGGGTGGATCGCGCGTCTATATCCCCAAGGGCCGCCATATGCAGCTCTCGGAGCGCAACGAGCAGATCTACCGCGACTGGACCGGCAACAACATGCCCTTCATGACCAAGAAGTACGGCCTCACCGAGGTGCAGATCCAGAACATCCTCAAGCGCGTGCACGCCGTGCACCAGGCGCGGCGGCAAGGGAGCCTGATTTGAAAACGCGCTGTCCATCCTGCGGCGCGACCGTGTCGCTCGACGCCCTGATCGGCCACGAGGGCGCCCGCGAAGCGCTGATCGCCATTACCAAGATCAGCGGCCCGCTCGGCCAGGCCATGATCCGCTACGCCGCGCTTTTCCGCCCGGCGCAACGCGATCTCAGCATGGACCGCCTGGCCAAGCTGCTGGGCGAGCTGCTGCCCGACATCACCAGCGGCCGCATCACCCGCAACGGCACCGTGTGCGACGCGCCCGTAGAGGCGTGGATTGCAGCCGTCGACAAGGTGATCGAAGCCAACCAAAACGGCCGCCTGACGCTGCCGCTCAAGAGCCACGGCTACCTCTACGAAATCCTCGCCAACCAACCCGCGCCCCGCACCGGCGCCCTGGTCAGCACCGACAGCGCAGGCAAAACCACCGCGCCAAAGTCACGCACGATGGGCGGGCTGGAGGCGCTGGATGCGTTCAGGAAGGGCGGCAAGTCGTGAAGGTGGAGCAGGACAACTTCAAACCCGGCGACCTAGCGCCATAGAACGGACAAAGGACAGCAACATGGTGGTTATGTTTGAGATTGCACCGCCGTTTCGGATAGTGCCGAAGGTGGAGAAGGTGGGGCCACTGAAGCGCCTCATTTGGGCGTGGTTCTCGGTGGCGTACATCTCCGGAAGGTTCGGCAGCGTCTGGGACGCATTCCGCCACGACGAGCGCCAGAAGTGCTGGAACGAGATCATTGCCTTGATCACGCCCGGTGAGTTGCAGGGGAACGGGTTAGACCAGGTGGCGCAGCGCAACGGGTTGATCTTGGCGAGCAACATAATCATGGAAGGAATGAATGGCTCCAACACCTGAGATCACAGGCAGCCGGAGCGCAGCGTATGGCACCCAAGCGCAGCTTGGGCTGTCCGGTTGATTGAATTGTTAGGCGTAACCCAGGAGGCATTAAATGAACGTGACCACATCTATTGATGCGCTTGATATTGAGTGCGTAGTAACGGAGTCTGGCAGCTTTAGGGTGCAGACGACAGACGGATGGGGCATCCATGAGTTCTACTGCACAACACAAGAACAGATCGCCCAAGGCATGACATACGCGCTACAACTGGTGCAGCGCCGAGCGTTTGAACAAGGGCGAAAGCATGTGCGCGACGCGATGGGCATTGCCGCCTAACGCGGAAGTGAGGGGCCGCCCTCACGGACAAACAAAGGATTGACGGACATGGAGCAACAACAGAACACCGAAGCGCAGCAGGGGGCGGTCCCGCTCGACTGCAAAGTTATGCGGCCGACGTGGACCAAGCACGAATTCAACTACGGATGGGTTTGCCATTGCGGCTATCACGGGAAGACTCAGGTTGGGCGAGATGTTCATGAACGCAGGGCTGCTCGCGGTTTAGGGTGCTCTGACGTATAACATCAAGTAGAAGACGGCGTGTCCAATAACACCTGGCTCCGCGAAGAGATCGGTACTGGCCTGATGAAGCTGCTGGTGCTGCGGCTGCCGAACACCCCTCCTGAAGACGCCATCCTCGGCACCGCCGAGGTGTGGCTGGAGGCCATCCTGGGCGCGCCGACGCGCTGGGATGAAACCAAGGACCGCCCGCGCATCCAGGCGGCCTTCCGGCAGCTCCTGCGCACAGCAGACCGCTGGCCCGCCCCGCGCCAGCTCCTCGACTGCATCCGCGCGCGGGAAGACAATACACCCAAGCTAGGCCACACCATCAGCGAGGAGGAGCGCGCCCGCGTGCGCGGCCACCTCACCCAGCTCCGCGACATCCTGGGCAGCTTCAAGCGCTCCTGAGCGCCCGGTTAATCACCCCCCTTGACCGTACAGCACTGTATGCCGCTACATTGACGCGCTCCACCCAGGAGCCGCCATGCACGCCCCTCAATACCCCCTCAAGACCTACCGTTTCTGGCACACCTGGATCGGCCGCCGCATCAAATCCAACTACTACGCCACGCTCGCCGACATCGAGGCCCGTGGAGGCGAGCCCATACTCACTGACTGCCGCATCATCACCGGCCCCTCCGCCGACACCAGCGGCTTCCTGAACGCCCTCGAACCCGGCCCCCTGCACCTCGACCCCAAACCCATCCGCAAATGAAAACGGCGGGCTGTGTCGGCACCGACACAAACCCGCCGCATTGTTTTCACCCGGCGTAACCTTTTTACGTTTCCCGTCCCGTTATGTCCCGGTCCGTCTCGCCGTATCCCGGTTTATCGTGCACCACGCCCCTGGTTTATCGTGCACCCCGTCAGCAGAGCTTCCTGGCCGAGTACTTCGGCGTGGCGCGCTCGGCGGTGAGCCTGGTGAGTGGCGAGACCGCGCGGCAGAAGGTGGTGCTAGTGACGGGGGCGGACGAGGCGGCGCTGGCCCGGCTCGGGCAGGCATAGAAAAAGGGGCCCGCGGGCCCCTTTCTTCTTGCTGGCGGGTGAGCTCAGGGCGCGATCTTGCCGGCGCCTGCGCCGTTGCCGAGGATGCTCGGTAAGCTTGCGGCCGGATCGAGCGTGTAGCTGTAGTAGCTCTTCGGGTCGAAGGCCGTTCCGGTGTTCACCTCGACCGCCTTGGCCTTGACGATCACATTGCTGGCATCCCAGCTCAGCTTGCCGGAGGCACTACCTTGCTCCTGCGTGGCGTAGCCGGCCATGTTCAGGTAGTTGCCATCGGCGTACACGTCGGACTGATAGCTTGAACCGATGAAGTAGTTCTTCACTCCGTCGGCCCAGTTATTGAACACGTGAGCCTGGCCGAAGCGCACCCGCGGATTGCGCTGCACCGTGTTCTGCAGCCAGTTGTGGTGATAGCTCACATGCAGGCGGCCGGTATCCTGCGCCGCGTTGCTGTCGTCATGGCCCAGCAGCATGGTCTTGTCGGTGCCTACCAGCTTGTTCCAGGACACCGTGATCCAGTCCGCCCCGCGCTTGATGTCGATGGCACCGTCGGCGCCGGGCAGGATGGTGTTGTGGTCGATCCAGATGTGGTGCGACCAGCAGGCCACGTTGATGCCGTCATCCGCGTAGTTCTGGATCGTCAGGTTGCGCACGATCACGTTACGCGTGTAGGGGAACAGGCCGACGTGCTTGGCCTCGCACCAGTCGGACTTGTACTGCGCCACCTGCGCCGGCCACCAGCCGCTGATGTTGAGCCCGAAGCCATCCAGCACGGCCGTGCTGCCAACCCCCACGATGGTCTTGTTGGAGCCCACGTTGACCATCGGGCCTGGGCCGCTGATGGTGCCTTGCACCTGCACGATGCGTGGCTCATGGTCGCCCACCGCCGCGACGAACTGGGCATAGCTCGTGACCACCACGGTCGGCCCGCCTACCCCACCATTGGTGCCGTTGCGCCCGTCGCGGTCGAGGCTGGCGAAGCCGATGACGCCCGCGGCATTGCCAGGCGTGCCGGGGGGCACGGTGTTGCCGCCGGAACTGCTGGACGAGCCGGAAGAAGAACCCGAGGAGGATGAACTCGATGAGGAAGAACTGCTGGATGAAGAGCTGCTCGACGAGCTGGATGAACTGGATGACGAACTCGAAGACGAACTCGAAGACGAACTCGAAGACGAACTGCTGGAGGACGAACTGCTCGACGAAGACGAGGAACTGGATGAACTGCCGCTGCCGGCGACACAGCGACTCCCGGCTGGTGAGGAGCATTCATTCACGCCGCCAGCGACGCGCCCGCCGAAGGTGGCCTCGCTACAGGTGAAGCTGCCGGTGAGGGCCTTGTAGATGAACTTGTCGGCACGACCGAATGCGACATTGGTCGTGGAGGGGCCTGCGCAACTGCAGGTCTTGCCCTCGCTGCAGAACGTGGTGAAGCCGGCCGGCCGGTTGGCGGCCAGGGCGGGCAGGGTGAAGCTTGCCAGGCATGCCAAAAGCATGCCCCGCAACAGATGGGTCATTCTCACGATTCGTCTCCAGAGTGTTTTGTTGTGTGTCCGGCGCGGCCCGGTTCAACGCCGGTCTGCGCCGTGCGTGTGCCGTCATCCCTCAGGGAGCGGCCAGATCACTATGGGTGGCCGATCTGGCATCGTCAAGCTTGCCTTGTCGCGCAAGGGACGCGCTGGGTACGGGACCTGGCGCTCAACAGGCCATGCCCGGGTCGGCCAGGCCGGCGTGGGCCGGGGCTTGGCGCGGTGTGCCGGGCGTTTCGCATCGGGCGCTGCAACAGAGTCTTGCCCTGCTGGATTATGTATTTGGAATATCTGTGCAAGATGCTTCGCGGCGACTGGTGGTATGGTAGTACGCATGCTTCGAGCGGTGAAACGCTTATCTGGCGCGCCTTTCCGCGCGACCGGACGCCCTGCCCGAAGGTCGGTAATCCCCGCTAGGCCGCGCCGTCTGTAGCTGTTTTCCCTCGCGCTCGTCGCCGCGATGTGATCTGCATCACAGTCCACCTCAAGTTGTGCACTGCGGTTCCGTACAACAGGAACGCGGCGGCAGCGACATCTGCCGCTCCCTCATGTGCGAACGACCGCGGGAGATGCGATGAGAGTACTGGCAGGCTTGATCCTGTGCGTGCTGGCCGGGACGCAGGCTGTGATGGCGCAGCAGCCTATCGTGATCCGGTTCAGCCACAACTCCACGGTGGACTCTCCCAAGGGGCGGGCCGTCGAGTTCTTCAAGATGCGCGCCGAATCGCTCACCAAGGGACGTGTGCGCATCGATATCCACCCCAACGCGCAGGCATTTACTGATGCCGAAGAGTTCGCCGGCCTGCAGCGTGGCGACGTGGAGATGCTGGCCCCCTCGCTGTCCCGCTTTACCACCCTGGGGGCGACCGAGTTCGAGGTGTTCGACGTGCCCTACATCTTCCCGACCCGCACCTCGCTCAAACTGGTGCAGGAGGGGCCGGTCGGCCTGGACCTGCTCAAGCGCCTCTCAAGCAAGGGCATGCTGGGCCTGACCTACTGGGACAACGGTTTCAAGGTCATGAGTGCCAACAAGCCCTTCCTGATGCCGGCCGACCTCAAGGGCCTGCGCATGCGGGTACAGCCTTCGCGCATGCTGGAGGCGGAGATGAAGGCGCTCGGCGCGGTGCCGGTGGGGCTCCCTCTGGCACAGGCCTACAAGGCCTTGCAGAGCGGACAGGTGGATGGCACCGAGAACCCGCCGGCCAACATGTACACCCAGCGCATGAACGAAGTGCAGCGCTATGTCGTGGAAACCGAGCATGGCTACCTCGGCTATGCGGTGGTGGCCAACCTGAGTTTCTGGAGCGGACTGCCGTCCGATGTCCGGGCGGGGCTCGACAAGGCCATCAAGGAGTCCACCCGCTACGCCAATGCGATTGCTTGGCAGGACAACACGGACGCGCTGGCTGTCATTGCCCGCTCAGGCAAGACCACCGTCACGCGGCTCACCGCCACGCAACGCCGCGAATGGCAGAAGGCGATGGAGCCGGTGCTGCGCGAGGCAGAGACGCGCCTGGGCGCCGACTTCGTGCGCAGCGTGGCGCGTGCGGCAGCAGGCAACTAACGAATCCGCAGCATGAGGGGTGCGGCCTGAGCCGCAGGGGAGGCTGAGATGTTTGGTTTCGAGCTGGGCAAGTACCGGACGATGGTGATCGCGATCGCCCTCTTCCTGCTGTTCGACCTTGGCGTGCTGGTGACGAACTTCGTCATCTCCAGCCAGATCAAGGATAACGCGATCAACGTCAACGTCGTCGGTCGCCAGCGCATGCTCAGCCAGCGCATGGCCAAGGCTTCGCTGCAGATCGAGCAGCGCCTCAAGGCCGGGCAACCGGTGCGCGAACTGCTGCTGGAGCTGGACCGCGCCTCGGCAGTCTTCGACCAGACCCTGCAGGCCTATCGCAATGGGGGCAGCACGCCGGACCCCGACGGCGGAGGCGACATCTTGCGCCAGCGGGTCGATGACGAACGGGTACAGCAGATCCTGGAGGACGCGTTGGGCCAGTGGGAGTCCTATCGTGACGAGGTGCGAGAACTGGTGGGCATGGGCACGCCCACGGTGGAGAAGGCCGAGCGCGTGGCCCGCCAGTCCGAGGTTGTGAACGTATGGCTGTTGACCCTGATGAACGACTTCACGACGCGCATCGGTGAGATCGCCGCAGCCCAGGCCACCAAGTTACGCGCGGTGCAGATCGCGGGGATCACGCTGGCGACGATCAACTTCCTCGTCATCCTGTTCCACTTTCTGCGTCACCTGCGGCACAGCGACCGCGCGCTCGAGTCGGCGCGCAAGGAAACCGACGACATCCTGCGTACCACCCAGGAAGGCCTGTTCCTGCTCGACGCCGATTACCGCATGGGCTCCCAGCAGTCGCGCGTGCTGCCCCGGATCGTCGGAACCCCCATGCCGGCCGGCACCAACCTGCTCGACGTGCTGCGCCCGTTGGTGACCCAGAAGACACTGGATACCGCGCGCGAATACATCGACCTGCTGCTGCGCCACGACGTGAAGGAGAAGCTGGTCACGGGCCTCAATCCGCTGGATTGCGTCGAGCTGAGCGTGGCGCAGGGGCCCGGCGTGGTGGATACGCGCTACCTGCAGTTCAGCTTCAACCGCGTCACCGAGGGCGGCAAGGTCACCCACCTGCTGGTGACGGTCAACGACATCACGCGGCGGGTTCGCCTGGAGCGCGAGTTGCAGGAGAGCGAGGCGCGCGCGCAAGGCCAGATGGGCCTGCTGCTGCAGATCCTGCAGGTGGAACCGCGCATGATGCAGGACTTTCTCAAGTCCGCCGGCGAGGGCCTGGACGAGATCAATCGCATCCTCGAATCTCAGCCCACGGTCGCCGAGCCGCTGGCCAGCAAGGTCACGGCGATCCTGCGTCTGGCCCACCGGGTCAAGGGCGATGCCGCCAGCCTGCGCCTCGATGGTCTGGCGCAATCTTTCCACGGCCTGGAAGACATCCTCAGCGCCCTGCGTCAACGCAGTTCCCTGAGCGGGGAAGATCTGCTGCCGGTGGCAGTGCGGGTCAAGGGCCTGTACGGCGAGATGGAAGCCATCCGCACCGCGCTGACCCGCATGGCGCAGATTCGTGGCGTCGTCACCGTGGAGCCCCCGCGGCCGCCGCACGACCCGCAGTTGGCACAGCGCCCCTTCGTGCAGCAGTGGCAGAGCTTTGCCGCAGAGATCGCGCAGCGTCAGGGCAAGCAGATCGAGATCAGCTACCAAGGCATGGATCTGCTGGTGCTGCCGCCCTCGCAGCGCGAGGCACTCAACAGCATCGTCAACCAGTTCATCCGTAACGCGCTGGTGCATGGCATCGAAACGCCGGCGGAGCGCAAGGGGCGCGGCAAGCCGGAGGCCGGGCGCCTGTCGATCTACGTCGCCGATGGTGGCAGCTCCGGCGTCGAGCTGAGCTTCCGCGACGACGGCCGTGGCATCGATCCGGTGGCGATCCGCGAGGCCGCCGTGCGGGCGGGGCGCCTCACGCCAGAGGCGGCCGCCAAGGCCGAAATGCGCAGCCTGGTGTCGCTGATCTTCGACCCGGGCGTGTCGACGCGCACGACGCCGGATCAGGACGGCGGCCGTGGGGCCGGCCTCGATGCCGTGCGCGAGATCGTGCGCCGCCTCGGTGGCCATGTGCGCATCGGTACCACGGCGGGTGAGTACTGCCATTTCCGCGTACAGCTTCCGCAGCTCACCGAGCGCGTGGTGGCGGTACCGCCCATGGCGCGGGAGGTGGCATGAGGCTCATGGTCGTCGATGATTCAAACGTCATTCGCGGCAAGATCGCGCGCACCTTGGCGCGACATGGCCTGGAGATCGTAGGGCAGGCCTGCAACGGGCGCGATGCCGTCACCCAGTTTCACGCGTCGAAGCCGGACGTGGTGACCATGGACCTCACCATGCCGGAAATGGACGGCATCGAGTGCATCAAGGCGCTGCGGGCGCTCAGCCCGCGCGTGCGCATCCTGGTCGTGTCGGCCCTGGCCGACAAATCGACTGCGATCGCGGCGCTGAAGGAGGGCGCCCAGGGCTTCCTGTGCAAGCCCTTCACCGAGGACGATCTGTCGGAAGCCATGGGCGAGTTGCTGGGAGACGGCAATGGATGAAGAACAACTGAAGGTATTCGTCGACATCGTCCAACGCTACTTCGAGCGCCAGGGTGGGCGGGCGGCCGAAGTGGGCAGCCCCTTCCTGGCCGGGCCGGACCGCTTGCCGATGATGGACTTCACCGGGGTGATCGGCATCTCCGGCGCCCGTCGCGGCTGTGTCTACATGACCGCGCGGCGTGATTTGCTGCGCGCACTCCTGCTGCACGTGGGCGAGACCGATGTGTCGGACGCCAACCTGGCCGACCTCGCGGGGGAGGTGGCCAACACCATCTCCGGCAATGCACGCCAGCACTTCGGCCATGACTTCATGATCTCGGTGCCGGTCATCGTGCAGGGGCATGCCCAGGGCATCCAGATGCCGCGCAATGTGAAGGCCTACATCATTCCGCTGCGCTGGCACAAACAGGACGCGTCGCTGGTGGTGAGCCTGCAATAAGGCGGGTAAACCCGGCGCTTATTGGCGTGTCGGGCTTGCCCTGCCTGGGTTAGAGTGGGTAACCAGCCGCATTCCGAACATAGGGGAGCTCAGCATGCAGATCGAAAGTACGCGTTTTGGCCGTCTCGACGTCGACCCGGACAAGGTCATCCACTTCCCGGGCGGCATGCCGGGTCTGGAGGACTGCAAGCAATTCACTCTCATCGAGCTGCAAAAGGCTGACGGCCCTGCGGTCGCCGTGCTACAGAGCGTCGATCAGGGTGACGTGGCCTTTTCGGTCACCGTGCCGGACCAGATCGGGCTGCATTACGAATTCACGCTGACGGAGGAAGAGGAGCAGTTGCTGCGCGCCTCCGACCCCAAGGAAATCGCCGTGCTGCTGATCCTGCGGCGCGAGGGCGGTGATGCGGAAACCGGCATCAAGGCCAACCTGATGGCGCCGCTGGTCATCAACGCGGGCAGCCGTATCGGCATCCAGAAGGTCATCGGCAAGCTGGGCTGCGACATCACGCTGAAGGCCACCGATTAGGTTGGTGTCACACAACGCAAAAGGCCGCCCTCGGGCGGCCTTTTGCGTTGTGGTGGCGTCGCTCAGTTTTGCTTGGCGCGCGCAAAGGCCGCCGCCAACGCATTGTTGGCCATGGGGTTGTTGCTGCGCGAGGCCGAGTCGCGGCCGCCGCCAGGCTGCTGCTTGGGCTTGCGCGCCTGAGAGTCCTGCGGCCGCTCGTTGCGGGCCGGCGGCTGGGGGCGTGCTGCAGGCTCGTTCAGGCGCATGGTGAGGCCGATGCGCCGACGCGGCACGTCGACCTCGACCACCTTCACCTTCACGATATCGCCAGCCTTCACGACTTCACGCGGGTCCTTCACAAAACGCTCCGACAGCATCGACACATGGACCAGACCGTCCTGGTGCACGCCGATGTCGACGAAGGCCCCGAAGTTGGTGACGTTGGTCACCACGCCTTCGAGTTGCATGCCGACTTGCAGGTCCTTGATCTGTTCGACGCCTTCGCGGAACGAGGCGGTCTTGAACTCGGGGCGCGGGTCGCGGCCGGGCTTGTCCAATTCGCGCAGAATGTCTTGCACGGTGGGCAGCCCGAAGCGCTCGTCGGTGTACTTGGCGGGTTCCAGTTGTTGCAGGAAGCCCGAATTGCCCATCAGCTCGCGCACGTTCTTCTGCACGTCCGCCAGGATGCGTTCGACCACCGGGTAGGCTTCCGGGTGCACCGCCGAAGCGTCCAGCGGGTTGTCGCCATTCATGATGCGCAGGAAGCCGGCGCACTGCTCGAAGGTCTTGTCGCCCAGGCGCGGTACCTTGCGCAAATCGTCGCGGCGCGCGAAAGCACCATGCGCGTCGCGGTGCGCCACGATGTTCTGCGCCAGCGTGCCGTTGAGGCCGGAGATGCGCGCGAGCAGGGCGGCCGAGGCGGTATTCACGTCTACGCCCACAGCGTTGACGCAATCCTCCACGACCGCATCCAGCGACTTGGCGAGCTTGCCCTGGTTCAGGTCGTGCTGGTATTGACCCACCCCGATGGCCTTCGGCTCGATCTTCACCAGCTCGGCCAGCGGGTCTTGCAGGCGGCGGGCGATCGACACCGCGCCGCGCAGGCTGACGTCCAGATCAGGGAACTCCTTGGCGGCCAGCTCAGAGGCCGAATACACCGAAGCGCCTGCTTCGGAGACGACGATCTTGGTGAGCTTCAGCTCGGGCTGCAGCTTGATCAGCTCGCCAGCGAGTTTGTCGGTCTCGCGGCTGGCCGTGCCGTTGCCGATCGCGATCAGTTGAACGTCATGCTTCTTGCATAGCTCGCCCAGCGTGTGGAGCGACTTGTCCCAGTCGCGGCGCGGCTCATGCGGGTAGATCGTGGCGGTGTCCAGCAGCTTGCCGGTGGCATCGACCACGGCAACCTTGACGCCGGTGCGCAGGCCCGGGTCCAGGCCCATGGTGGCGCGCGGGCCGGCCGGGGCGGCCAGCAGCAAGTCCTTGAGGTTCTTGGCGAAGACGCGGATCGCCTCTTCCTCGGCGCGCTCGCGCAGGGTGCTGAAGAACTCGTTCTCGAACGCGCTCTCCAGCTTCACACTCCAGGTCCAGCGCGCGACCTCGACCAGCCACTTGTCGCAGCGACGGCCCATGTCCTTGATACCCACGCAGCTCATGATGCGGCGTTCACAAGGGTTGGGCTTCTCCGGGCGCGCGCCGTCTTCGGGGTCGGAGTCCAACACCAGCTTGACGCGCAGCACATCCTCGTTGCGCCCACGGAAAAGGGCCAGCGCGCGGTGCGAGGGCACATCCGCGATCTTCTCGCGGAAACCAAAGTAGTCGCGGAACTTCGCCGCCTCGGGGTCGTTCTCCTTGCCTTCGGCAGCGGTGGCGATCACCACGCCGTGATCCTTGATGTAGTGGCGCAGCGTCTCTATGACTTCGGCATTCTCGGCGAAGCGTTCCATGAGAATCTGCCGCGCACCGTCCAGTACTGCCTTGGTGTCGGCGAAGCCTGCTTCTGCGTTGAGGTACTTGGCCGCCTCCTCGTCCATCTTGAGCATTGGATCGCCCAGCAGTGCATCGGCCAGCGGCTCGATACCGGCTTCACGCGCGATCTGTGCTTTGGTGCGGCGCTTCTGCTTGTACGGCAGATAGAGGTCTTCCAGGCGTTGCTTGGATTCAGCCTCCTCGATCTCACCCTTCAGTTCAGGGCTCAGCTTGCCTTGCGATTCGATGCTGGCGAGGATCGCCACGCGGCGCTCCTCCAACTCGCGCAGGTAAGAGAGGCGCTCTTCGAGCAGGCGCAATTGCGTGTCGTCGAGGCCGCCCGTGACTTCCTTGCGGTAGCGGGCGATGAAAGGCACCGTGGCGCCTTCGTCGAGCAGCGCGATGGCGGCGAGCACCTGGCGCGTCTGGGCCTTGAGTTCATTGGCGATGCGTTGTTCGATGGACGGCAGCATGGATTCCCAGAAAAGTTAACGGCAAAGGGGCGCACTATGCCCAAGCCTCGCGGGTGAATCAATCATGGCATCCCGCCGACCCTTGGGCACGTTTGCTGCATGCCGAGCGACGCATGGTGATGATTGTCGTCCAACCCCAAAAACAGGAGCGCCCCATGACCCCGCAACAAGTCGCCCTCGTGCAGTCGTCCTGGCAGCAGGTGCTGCCGATCCAGACCCAGGCCGCCGAACTGTTCTACGGCAGGCTGTTCGAACTCGATCCCGCGCTCAAGCACTTGTTCACGGCCGACATGGCCGAACAGGGGCGCAAGTTGATGAGCATGATCTCCACCGTCGTTGCGCGTCTCGACAAGGTTGGTGAGATCGTGCCAGCGGTGCAGGATCTCGGGCGTCGCCACGTCGGTTACGGGGTGGAGGACAGTCACTACGAGACCGTCGGCGGCGCACTGTTGTGGACGCTGGCGGCCGGACTTGGTGCGGCTTTCACCGACGAGGTCAAGGAGGCCTGGACGGCGGCCTATACCACCCTGGCCGGCGTGATGAAGGAAGCGGCCGCTTCCGCCGTGTAAGCAGACGGCGGGCGGGGGGCGTGCTATTCTTCGCTGCGGCGGGTCTCCCCGCATTGCAGCGTGGGAACCTGGTCAGGTCCGGAAGGAAGCAGCCATAACCGCTCCCTGCAAGTGCCGGGGGTCAGGCTCGCCGCCTCGAATACCGAACGGCGCATTGCTTTCAAGCAATGCGCCGTTTTTTATTTGCCCGCAGTGCAGCAGGCCGCCCGCAGGTTAATCGTTATACTTCCGTCCAGAATCTGACCGGGGGAGTGTCGTCGATGCCTGCTGTTTCGCGCGTGTTGAGTGTCGTGGCCGTGTTGCTGCTGCTGGCCTGTGGAGGTGGTGGCGGGGGAGGCGAAGCGGTAGCGGCTGCGTCATCGTCCTCCTCGTCCGGCGGGGCGGTCGTGGCCGAATCTTGCCAGGCGATGAGCGGGACACCGGCCGCCGGCGGTGTACGGACGATCCAGGTGAGCTCCGCGAGCGCGCTGAGTGCCGCCCTGGCTGAGGTCAATCCTGGCGATACCATCGAGCTGGCGGCGGGAATCTACCAGGGCAGCTTCGTGACCAGTCGCTCCGGTACCGCGACCCAGCCGATCAGCTTGCGCGGGCCTGCCACCGCGGTGCTGCAGAACAACGCGACCAGCGGCAAGCGCTATGGCCTCTACCTCAACGGGGCGAACTACTGGGTGCTGGATGGCTTCACGGTCAGCCATTCGCAGAAGGGCATCGTGACCGACCGGGCGAATTTCAATCTGCTCAAGAACCTGACCGTGCACACGACCGAGGACGAGGGCGTGCATTTCCGCCAGTTCAGTTGCGACAACACCCTGCAGGGCAGCACGATCTACAACATCGGCCTGGTGCAGCCGCAGTACGGTGAGGGCGTGTATCTCGGGTCGGCCAAGTCGAACTGGGCGACGTACACGGGCAGCGCCAACACGCCGGATGCGAGCCATCGCAACAAGGTGCTCAACAACACCATCGGACCTGACGTGGCGGCCGAGGGCATCGACATCAAGGAAGGCACGAAGGACGGCCTGATCCAGGGCAACAGCTTCATCGGCACCGGTATCAAGGGGCAGAACAGCGGCGACAGCGTGATCGACATGAAGGGCGACAACTACCTGGTCAAGGGCAACACCGTGACCAATACGCCGAGTGCCAGCAGCAACTTCATGATCGACGGCTTCCAGGTGCACGAGAACGCGGTGAATGGCGTGTCTTACGGTCACAACAACACCTTCAACGGCAACACGATCAACCTCAACACGACCGGGCCGGAAGGCGCGCCCGGTTACATCGCGCTGCCTGCCGGCAGCAGCCAGGGTTATGGCATTCAGGTCGGCGCGCGGGTGACCGGAACGGTGGTGTGCAGCAACAACGCGGTGATCAACGCGATCTCCACGCGTGGGTTGAGCAACGTGGCGACGAGTGCCTGTCCCTGAGGTGGTGCGGCCCAAAGAAAAGGCGCTCCCGGGGGAGCGCCTTTTTTGTGCCTTGAACGCCGGCTTTACTTGAGGTCGAAACGGTCGAGGTTCATGACCTTGCTCCAGGCCGCCACGAAGTCCTGCACGAAGCGGGTCTTCATGTCTTCCTGTGCATACGCCTCGGCCAGCGCGCGCAATTGCGAGTTGGAGCCGAACACCAGATCGACGCGGGTGGCCGTCCATTTCACCGCGCCGGTCTCGCGATCACGCCCCTCGAAGAGTTGCGCGTCGGGCGAGGTGGGCTGCCACACCGTCCCGATGTCGAGCACCTGGGTGAAGAAGTCCGTGCTGAGCGTGCCCGGCTTGTGCGTGAACACGCCGTGCTTGCCGTCGTAGGTGGCGCCGATGGCACGCAGGCCACCGATCAATACGGTCATCTCGGGGGCCGTCAGGGTCAGCAGTTGCGCCTTGTCGACCAGCAGCTTCTCGGCCGGCACGCGGTACTGCGCCTTCTGGTAGTTGCGGAAGCCGTCGGCGATGGGTTCGAGCACCTTGAACGACTCGATGTCGGTTTGCTCGGCGGAGGCATCCGCGCGGCCCGGGGTGAAAGGCACTTCCGTGCTGACGCCACCCGCCTTGGCGGCTTGCTCCACGGCGGCGCTGCCTGCCAGCACGATCAGGTCGGCGAGTGAGACTTGTTTGCCACCGCTGGCCTGTGCGTTGAACTCACGCTGGATGCCTTCAAGCACGCCCAGCACCTTGGCGAGCTGCGCCGGCTTGTTGGCTTCCCACTCTTTTTGCGGGGCGAGGCGGATGCGTGCACCGTTGGCGCCGCCGCGCTTGTCGGAGCCACGGAAGCTGGCCGCGGCGGACCAGGCGGTGTAGACCAGTTCCGCGATGGACAGGCCGGAGGCAAGCACCTTGGCCTTCAGCGCGGCGATGTCCTTGGCATCGATCAGCGCGTGGTTCACGGCCGGGATCGGGTCTTGCCAGAGCAGGTCTTCACCCGGTACCTCCGGGCCCAGGTAGCGGGCTTTCGGTCCGAGGTCGCGGTGCGTCAGCTTGAACCAGGCGCGGGCGAAGGCGTCGGCGAAGGCGGCCGGGTCCTGGTGGAAGCGGCGCGAAATCTTCTCGTAAGCCGGGTCCATGCGCAGCGACAGGTCGGCCGTGGTCATCATCGGCGGATGCTTCTTCGATGGATCGTGGGCATCCGGGATCATGTGTTCGGGCTTCACGTTCTTGGCGACCCATTGATGAGCGCCGGCCGGGCTCTTGGTGAGCTCCCACTCGTACCCGAACAGCATGTCGAAGTAGCCGTTGTCCCACTTCGTAGGGTTGGGTTTCCACGCGCCCTCGATGCCGCTGGTCGTGGTGTGCACGCCCTTGCCGGTGCCGAGCTTGTTGATCCAGCCCAGCCCCATCTCTTCGAGCGGAGCGGCTTCTGGTTCGGGGCCGACGAGCTTCGGGTCACCCGCGCCGTGTGCCTTGCCAAAGGTGTGTCCGCCCGCAACGAGTGCGACCGTCTCTTCATCGTTCATGGCCATGCGGGCGAAGGTCTCGCGCACATCGCGGCCAGAGGCGACCGGGTCGGGGTTGCCGTCGGGGCCTTCCGGATTTACATAGATCAGCCCCATCTGCACGGCGGCGAGCGGATTTTCCAGTTCGCGATTGCCGCTGTAACGGCTGTTCGGCTTGTCGCTGGTGGCCAGCCATTCAGCTTCGGCCCCCCAGTAGATGTCTTCTTCCGGCGCCCAGATGTCCTCGCGGCCGCCGGCGAAGCCGAAGGTCTTGAAACCCATGGATTCCAGCGCGACGTTGCCGGCCAGGATCATCAGGTCGGCCCAGGACAGCGCGTTGCCGTACTTCTGCTTGATCGGCCACAGCAGGCGGCGTGCCTTGTCGAGGTTGCCGTTGTCGGGCCAGGAGTTCAGCGGAGCAAAGCGCTGGTTGCCGGTGCCCGCGCCGCCCCGACCATCCGCCGTGCGATAGGTGCCGGCGCTATGCCAGGCCATGCGGATCATCAGGCCGCCATAGTGGCCCCAGTCGGCCGGCCACCAGTCCTGCGAGGTGGTCAGCAACGCGGTCAGGTCTTTCTTCACCGCAGCCAGATCCAGCTTCTTGAAGGCTTCGGCGTAGTTGAAGCCTTCTGGCATGGGGCTGGATTCCGGCGTGTGTTGGTGCAGGATCTTCAGGTTTAACTGGTTGGGCCACCAGTCGCGGTTGGATTTGACGCCCGCGGTGGCGGCGCCGCCTTGATGGAAAGGACACTTGCTTTCACTGCTCATGGCTTGCTCCTTGGTTGCGTGTGAAGAGGACTGACTGCTGCGGGGCGGTCGTCCCATATGTCAGAAAAGGCAGGTTGGGGGCGGTTGTTGAGGGCGTACGGCCGGATTCAGTAACGACCCGCTTGGCAGGCAAGCACGGACACAAGAGGACCTACTTGTTGGTGGAACCAGCGTTTCATGGAGACCTCCCTTCGTTCGATAGATCAAATCTATCTGCTGCCTGCAAATCAATCCAATTGATTAATCGAAGGATGGCAATAGCCAATGCCAATGGCTCACAGGAGACGGGTTCATTTCCTATAGTCATGCACCGCAGCATCCGCAATCACGACCTTCCCGGGGCGCCGGTCGGGGCAGTGGGTATCCGGGCTACAATCGCGGCCATGAGTTACCAAGTCCTGGCCCGCAAGTGGCGCCCCAAGAGCTTCGATACCCTGGTGGGGCAGGAACATGTCGTGCGGGCCTTGTCGCACGCGCTGGCCACCGGCCGCCTGCATCACGCCTACCTGTTCACCGGCACGCGCGGGGTGGGCAAGACCACCATCTCGCGCATCCTGGCCAAGAGCCTCAACTGCGAGACCGGCGTGACCGCCACGCCTTGCGGTGTGTGCACGGCCTGCACCGAAATCGATGCCGGTCGCTTCGTCGATTACGTCGAGATGGATGCGGCCTCGAATCGTGGCGTGGACGACATGGCGGCGCTGCTCGAAAAAGCGGCCTACGCGCCGGCCCGCGGCCGCTACAAGGTCTACATGATCGACGAAGTGCATATGCTCACCGGGCATGCCTTCAACGCCATGCTCAAGACCTTGGAAGAGCCGCCGGCGCACATGAAGTTCATCCTCGCGACGACCGACCCACAGAAGATCCCGGTCACCGTGCTGAGCCGCTGCCTGCAGTTCAACCTCAAGCAGATGCCGCAGACGCACATCGTCGAGCACTTGTCGAACATCCTCGGCCAGGAAGGCGTGCCCTTCGAAGCGGGCGCGCTGCGTCACCTCGCCAAGGGTGCCAACGGTTCCATGCGCGACGCGCTGTCGCTGCTCGACCAGGCCATCGCACACGGAGCCGGCAAGGTCGAGGAAGAGCAGGTCATCGAGATGCTGGGGACGGTCGGCGACGACCATCTGTACGCCTTGCTCGACGCACTGCTGGCGCAGGACATCACTGCGCTGCTGGCGGTGGCCGACACGATGGAGACGCGCAGCCTCTCCTTCGACGCTGCACTGCAGGGCCTGGCCACGCTGCTGCACCGCATCGCCCTGATGCAACTGGCGCCCAATGCACTGACCGACAGCTTCGAGCGCGAGCGCCTGGCCGGCTATGCGCAGCAGATGGACGCCGAATTCCTGCAGCTCGCCTACCAGATCGCGGTGCATTGCCGTGAAGAGCTGGCGCTGGCCCCCGACGAATACACCGGCTTCACGATGGCGCTGCTGCGCCTGCATGCCTTCCGCCCGGAAGCGCCCGGCGCTGCCAGCCAGGTCAGGCCTGCCGCCGCTCCTATGCCTCGCCCGCAGGCCGCCCTGGTGGCGGCCGAGCGGCCGGCGGTGGTGAGTCGCCCGGCGCCGCCGCCGGCCGCCATCGAGCCGCGTCCGGCACCCGCTGCGCGCGAACCCGAAGCCCGTGCAGCGGAACCTCGCGCAGCCGAGACGCGTCCGCGTACTTACGATGCCAGTGCCGCGCTGCCTGACTGGCACGATCTGATTGGCCAGATGGGCCTGGGCGGCATGGTGCGCGAGCTGGCGCACAACTGTGAGTTGCTGGCGTTGGACGAGAAAGTCGCTACCTTGCGCCTGGCGCCGGCGCACAAGCACCTGATGGCCACGCCGACCAGCCCGGCGCGCCTGCAGGAGGCGCTGTCGCAACTGCTCGGCCGGCCCCTGAAGATAAACATCGAACTGGGCGAGGTCGCCTCCCAGACCCCGGCCCAGCGCAATGCCGAGACGCAACGCCAACGGCATGCCGAAGCGGTGGCGGCCATGGAGGCCGACCCCTTCGTGCAGGAAATCATTGAACGCTTCGACGCCACCCTCGTCGAAGCCTCCGTCAAACCCATCCAGGAGTAACAGCCATGATGAAAGGTGGCCTCGCTGGCCTGATGAAACAGGCCCAGCAGATGCAGGACAACATGAAGAAGGCGCAGGACGCGCTCGCGCTGATCGAAGTCGAGGGCCAGTCCGGCGCCGGCATGGTCAAGGTGCAGATGACCTGCAAGTACGACGTCAAGCGCGTCGCCATCGACCCCTCGGTCATGGACGACAAGGAAATGCTGGAAGACTTGGTCGCTGCCGCGTTCAACGACGCCGTGCGCCGCGTCGAGGCGACCACGCAGGAGAAGATGGCCGGCTTCACTGCCGGGCTGAATCTCCCCCCCGGTTTCAAGATGCCCTTCTAAACACGCTGCCGAAGCTACTGCGCGGGCCGATCTCGATCCTGTGATGCTCGTCGTACTCCAGTACGACTGCGCTTCTCGCATCGACCTCGGCCCGCTCGCTACGCTTCTGCAGCATGTTTGAGACCCTCCCCGGATTCCTTCTCGCATGTCCCTCCTGGACCAGCTCATCGAAGCCCTGCGCGTGCTGCCTGGCGTCGGCCCCAAGTCGGCGCAGCGCATGGCTTACCAGTTGCTGCAGCATGACCGCGAGGGAGCGGCCCGGCTGGGCGCGACACTGCGTCTGGCGCTGGAGCAACTGAAGCATTGCACCCGCTGCAATGACTTCACCGAGGCCGAGGTCTGCAGCCGCTGTGCCAGTACGGAGCGCGACCCGAGCGTGCTGTGCGTGGTCGAGATGCCGGCCGACCTGGCCATCATGGAGCAGACCCACGCCTACCGTGGGCTGTACTACGTGCTGATGGGGCGCATCTCGCCGCTGGATGGCATCGGCGCACGTGAGTTGCGCTTGGAGCGCTTGCTCGCGCGGGCGACCGATGGCGTGGTGAATGAAGTCATCATCGCCACCAACTTCACCAACGAGGGCGAGGCGACCGCGCACTACGTCGGCGAGATGCTGCGCGCGCGTGGCCTCAAGGTCAGCCGCATCGCACGTGGTGTGCCGGTGGGCGGCGAGCTGGAGCACACCGACATCGGCACCCTGGCCCAGGCCCTGGCTGAGCGGCGCGGGCTCTGATCGCTGCAGTGCGGCGGCAGGCCTTGGCGGCACTACCTATACTGGGCCTTAGGCCCGTCGATACAAGCGTATTGGGGCAACCGGGGGAGGATGTGTGGCGCAGATCGGCCGCAGGGCGGTACTCGCTGGAGCCGGCGCGCTGGCACTGAGCTGGCTGTCACCGCTGAGGGCCGCCGACAATGCCGCCGGCGTGCGCATCCTGCTGCAGGAGCTGCCGCCATTCGTCTACAACCGGCGCGGCGTGCCGGAAGGTTTCATTCCGGAACTCATGAGTGCGCTGCTCGCCGAGCAGGGGCTGCAGGGTCAGTTTGAGTTCGCCCCACTACCGCGTGCCGCCGAACTGCTGCGCGCCCATCCTGGCTTGATCTTCGCGCCGATCGCCAAGGTGACCGGCAATACCGAGGAGTTCAAGTGGATCCGCCCCTTGCTGCGCAACCGGGTGTTTGCTTATCGGCGCACCAGCTCGGCGCCGCTGCCGGGCAACCTGGAGGCGCTCAAGGCGGTGCCGCGCATCGCCGTGGGGGCGGGCGGCGGACACCAGGCCCTGGTGCAGGAGGCGGGCTTCCGCAACCTGGTGCCGGTGCGCGGGCAGGTCGACGCTTTCCGCCGGCTGATGGCGGGCGACGTGGATTTCTGCATCGCCTCGGACCTGGCGATGCAGGGCATCCTCGACAGTGAGAAGCTCAAGCCCTCGGCGGTCCAGGCGACCGAGTTCGTGCTGTCGGAAACGGAGGTGCACATCGCCTTCTCGCCACAGGCCAGCGCGGATTTTCTCGCGCGCTGGCATGCCGCGCTGGAGCAGTTGCGTCGTTCCGGGCGGCTGGAGAGCCTGGCCCGCCAGCACTTTGGGCCGGCGGTTCAGGTGCCGAAGTAGTAGGCCGCGCTCAGCCCAGCGCGACCGGCACGCCGTCCAGGCTCACGACGGGAATCTGCGGGCGCGGCCGGCGTACCTTCTCGGTCGGCGCCATCACCTCCGCCTCGCCTTTCACCACCGCCTCGCCGGCCTGGTTGTTGACCACGCACTCGAAGCGCAGGCGCTTCTTCTCGACGTTGCGTTCGGCGCAGGTCAGGGTCACCGTGAGGGTGTCGCCGATGCGCACCGGGCGGCGGAACTTCAGGTCCTGGCTGATGTAGATCGTGCCCGGCCCAGGCAACTGCGTGCCCAGCACGTTGGAGACGAGCGCGCCGGCGAACATGCCATGTGCAATCACGCCGCCGAAGGGGGTGCCCAGGGCATAGGCCTCGTCCAGGTGGGCGGGGTTGATGTCGCCGGACACGGCGGCGAACAGTTGCACGTCTTCCAGGCGCACCTGGCGTGACAGCGTGGCACTGTCGCCCACCTGGATCTCGTCGAAGGTGCGGTTCTCGATGTAGCGCGGTTCAGTCATGGAAATCTCCTGCGAGTGATGGAATGTGCACTTGCAGCAAAGATAGCCGCTGGCCGGCGCTTTTGCTTGGACTGGATCAATCAGTGTTTTTCCGGTGCGCTGGCGGGCGCGGCAGCGGCGGCAGCGGCGGCCGCGCGGCGGGCGCGGCGGCGGGCGCTGGCCGACTCTTCGGCTGCCGGTTCCGAGGCCGCTTCCTCCGCCTTGGCTTCGTCTTCCCGGTTTGTCTTTCGCGGGATCGCCATCGACGGGAATTCGGGCTTGATGGCCTCGATCTTGTTCTGCGTCATGTAGTCGTTCATCTCGCGCCAGCCGGCGAACACCGCGGCCTTGCTGGCACCGGGGTTGAGCGTGTAGCAGTCTTCCAGCGCGCGGCCCGAGTGGCGGCAGGCGCCGCCGATCGCCTTGCTTTCCTCCTCCTTGGCGGCGGCCTCGCGGGCCGGATCGGGAATGCCCAGGCGGTCGCAGCCGCTCAGTGTCAGGATCAACAGCATCAAGCCCAGTATGCGCAACATGTTTCCTCTCCGCTCGACCATCTGGCGCGGGTTCGCGTGGTCGTGTGTCCATGGAGAATTACGTCCCCCGCGGAGCAGAACTTGAACGACGAGCGCCGCCCGGAGGCTCGCACGAGGCTGCGGGCCGGCGTGGCCACCTATAATCCGGGCTCCCAGATTCATGCCGTACGGAGGTCCCGATGTTCCCCACTTTGACGCGTAGCGCCCTGATTGTCCTGGCGCTTTCCCTGTCCCTGCCGCTGGCCCGCGCGGCGGATATCCGGCTGGCCCATACCCTGAATCCGGACAAGGCGGAACAACTGGGCAAGCTGGTCGAGCGCTTCAACGAGAGCAGCAAAGTCGGGCGGGTGAGCCTGGTGCCGTACAGCGAGCGCCAGAATGCCGATCTGGTGCTGCCGGCCGAGGAGGACGAGCCGGCCATCGTGGCCAGCCGCCGCTTCAAGCCGCTGTGGGAGCTGATGGGCGAGGCCCAGGTGCCGCTCAACACCTTCACCCAGTTCCCGCGCATGGTCATGCCGCTGGCGGTCGATGAGCGCGGTCGCCTGCAGGCCTTGCCGATGACCCTGTCCACTCCGGTGGTGTACGTCAATCGTCCGGCATTGCAGCAGGTGGGCATCGACATCGACAACCTGCCCAAGTCCTGGCTGGACTGGCAGAACGAACTGGGCAAGCTGGCCAACAACCGCTACCTGTGCCCCTTCACCACGACTCAACCGATCAAGGTGTTCGTCGAGAACACCGGCGCCTGGAATGCGCAGCCCACGACCAGCGGGGCCGGCAAGGCGGAGACCCTGGCGTCCAACGGCCTCATGCACGTCAAGCATCTGGCGATGATGATCACCTGGTACAAGGCCAACTACCTCAAGCTCTTCGGCCACGCGGACGAGGCCGAGGAGCAGTTCGTCAACGGCAACTGCGTAATCATGATTGCCTCATCGGCGAGCTATCCCGAGTTGCAGCGCAAGACCAAGTTCGATGTCGGCGTCGCCCCCCTGCCTTATCACGAGGGGGCGTACGGGGCGCCGCAGAACACGGTGGCCGATGGAGCCTCGCTGTGGGCCAGCGCGGGTCGCAGCAAGGACGCCTACCGCACCGCGGCGCGCTTCGTCAGCTACTTCCTGTCGCCCGAGAGCCAGATCGCCTGGCAGGTCGGCGCCGGCTACCTGCCGCTCAACAGCAGTGGCGTCTTCGTCGCCACCGAGAGCAGCCTGCTCAAGGACGAGATGGCCGCCCAGCGTATTGCCGTGAAGCAACTGACCAACAAGCCGGTGATCACCGCCTCCGCGCCCACTCCCTACATGCGGCGTGCCGGCGTGCGGCGCATCCTGACCGAAGAGCTGGATGCCGCCTGGGCCGGCAGCAAGACGGCCAAGCAAGCGCTCGATGCCGCGGTGATGCGCGCGCGCGGGCTGTAACGGAGCCGGCATGACTGCCAGCACCTGTCTCGCCGACTGGCCCTGGCCCAAGGTGCTGGCGCATCGCTGCGGCGGAGCGCTGGCGCCGGAGAACACGCTGTGCGGGCTGGACCTGTGCCTGCTCACCGGCTGCCGGGGCGTCGAGTTCGACGTGATGCTGTCGGGCGACGAGACGCCGGTGCTGATCCACGACGACACGCTGGAACGCACCACCAACGGTAGCGGCCAGGTGTGCCAGACGCCGGACACCCTGCTTGCCCTGCTCGACGCGGGCAGCAAGCACCACCCGGCTTTCGCCGGTGAGCCGCTGCCGTTCTTCCGCGCCGCGGCGGCGCGCCTGCAGGCGCTGGGCCTGGCCGCGAATGTCGAGATCAAGCCCTCGCCTGGCTTGGAGACGCTGACCGGCGAGGTGGTCGCGCGCGTGGCCGCCGAAGTCTGGCGGAACAAGGCCCTGCCGCCCCTGCTGTCGTCCTTTTCCGAGGCGGCGCTGGATGCCGCGGCGGTGGTCGCGCCAGAGCTGCCGCGCGGCCTGCTGGTCGATCGCGTGCCGAGCGACTGGCAGGCCCGCTGCGAACGCGTGGGCGCGATTGCCCTGCATGTGAACGGGCACCACCTGGACGAGCCGGCCGCGCGCAAGGTGCGCGAGGCCGGCTACCGCCTGGCGGTCTACACCGTGAATGAGCCCAGCCATGCGCATCGCCTGTTCCAGTGGGGCGTGGACTGCGTCATCACCGACCGGCCGGATCGCATCTTCGAGCCCCTGGGCGTGCCGGGTTGATGGCAACGGCAGGCGCCTGGCTGTCACGAAAAATTCATACGGGTTATCCCTTAAGTCGTAGGTCCGGGCGTCGATGAAGGGTCGGCGTGCTCACGAGGCGCGCCACCCTCTCACAGGCCATCCGTCCCGTACCTCCCGATGAAAATCTCTCGTCAACTCATGCTGCTGGCGCTCGTCAATGGCGCGGCCCTGCTCATCGCGCTGCTGTTGAGCGCCTATCGCCTCTCCGACCTGCGCCAGGCTTTCGCCGACTACTCCAGCGGGCAGGCCACCCTGTACCAACTCGCCGAAATCAAGGCCAGCACCCTGGCGGTGTCGCGCGCCGACCTGCTGGCGCCCGAGACGCCGCAACAACTGAGCGCCGCCGATGCGCTGGTCCGCGCACGCTGGGCGCGACTGCGCGAAACCCTGCCGGCCGAGCAGCGCGAGGCCGCCGACAAGGAGGTGCTGGCCAACTGGGAGGCCTTCCACAAGAACTTCGACAATGCGATCAAGATCTTCACCAGCGCACCGCAGGATGCACTGAGCATCCCCGAGCGCATCTACACGATGTACCTCGTGCCCCTGAACCAGGCGCTCGACCGCCATGCGGCCGCGCACCAGACGCAGGCCGCGGCCAGCCAGGCCGGCATCCAGCGCCGCATCGACAACCTGCTGTGGGTGGTGCTGACGCCGCTGCTGGTGGCTGGCGTGGTCGTGCTGGCCTTCCAGATCCGCTTCGGCCAGCGTATCCGCAAGCGGGTGGCGGCGATGTCGGCGGTGTCTGCGCACCTGGCCGCGGGCGACTTGCAGCATCGCCTGCCGGCGGGCGAGCGCGACGAACTGGGCGAGCTGGCGGCTCATTTCAATGGTTTCATCGAAGCCTTCGAACACATCCTGCGCGACGTGCAACGGGCGGTGGCCGATGTCGACCGCGTGACGCGTTCGGTGGCCCAGCAGAACGAGCGCCTGGGCGGCCATACGCAGGAGCAGTCGCGTCAGTTGGAGGAGACCACGCGCGCCGTCGGCGAGATCAGCCGTGCGGTGGAAGACATCGCGCATTCCGCGGCGGAGGCCTCCCAGTCCGCCGCCCAGGCCAGTGACATGGGCGTGCAGGCCGGTCACATCGGTACTGCCACGGTGGCGCGCCTGGACGAGTTGGGCGGCGCCGTGGGCCTGGCTGCCGAGCAGTTGAGCCGTCTGTCCCATTCCATCACCCAGATCGGCGACGTCAGCGCGTTGATCAAGGGCATCGCCAGTCAGACCAACCTGCTCGCCCTCAATGCCGCCATCGAGGCGGCGCGGGCCGGCGAGCATGGGCGCGGCTTCGCGGTGGTGGCCGACGAAGTGCGCGCGCTGTCCGAGCGCACCGCCACCTCGACCGGCCGCATCGAGGAACTGTTGCAACAGGTGTGGTTGGCCTCGGCCGAAGTGGTGGCCTCGATCCGCAGCGCGGAAGAGAAGGCCGCCCTCAGCCGCGACCAGGGCGGGGTGATGAACGACAACATCGGCAGCATGGTGCCAGCGGTGGGCGAAGTCAGCCGCATGCTCGACGGCATCGCGGCCGCCACCGAGGAGCACAGCTCGGCCACCGCCAGCATCCATGGCCTGGTGGAGCAGGCCGCGGGCATCGCGCGCGAGCTGGTGCGTCAGCTCGACCACACGCGCGCCGACATGGCCTCGCTGACCGAGGTGGCACAAGGCCTGCAGCGGGCGACCGGGCGCTTCCGGGTGTCCGGTCTCGGCCAGACCGGTTGAGGCGGGCCGGCCGTGGGCTGCTAAGGCGGCCGGGCGGGCGGCCCGGATGGTAAAATCCGGCGATTCAACACTTTGCCGTGACCTCACCCGACCGGGCCACCATGAAAGCCGCAGACATCCGTTCCACCTTCCTCAGCTTCTTCGAATCCAAGGGCCACCAGATCGTCGCCTCCAGCCCGGTGGTGCCGGGCGACGACCCGACCCTGCTGTTCACCAACGCCGGGATGAACCAGTTCAAGGACGTGTTCCTCGGCTTCGACAAGCGCCCGTATTCGCGCGCGGCCACGGCGCAGAAATGCATCCGCGCCGGCGGCAAGCACAACGATCTGGAAAACGTCGGCTACACCGCGCGTCACCACACCTTCTTCGAGATGCTGGGCAACTTCAGCTTTGGCGACTACTTCAAGCAGGACGCCATCAAGTACGCCTGGGAACTGCTGACAGAAGTGTTCAAGCTGCCCGCTGACCGCCTATGGGCCACCGTGTACGCCGAGGATGACGAGGCCTACGAGATCTGGACCCAGCAGATCGGCCTGCCGCCCGAGCGCGTGATCCGCATCGGTGACAACAAGGGCGCGCGCTACGCCAGCGACAACTTCTGGATGATGGGTGACACCGGCCCCTGCGGTCCCTGCAGCGAGATCTTCTACGACTTCGGCCCGGGCATTCCGGGTGGCCCCCCGGGCAGCCCGGATGAAGACGGTGACCGCTACACCGAGGTGTGGAACAACGTGTTCATGCAGTTCAACCGTCGTGTCGACGAGAACGGCAACTACGTCATGGACCCGCTGCCCAAGCCCAGCGTCGACACCGGCATGGGCCTGGAGCGCCTGGCGCGCGTGTTGCAGAACGTGCCGACCAACTACGACATCGACCTGTTCGTGAACCTCATGGCCGCCGCCAAGCGCGAGGTCGAGGCGGCCGGTGGCGACAACGTGGACAAGGATTCGCCCTCGCTCAAGGCGATCGCCGACCACATCCGCGCCTGTTCCTTCACCGTCGCCGACGGCGTGGTGCCCAGCAACGAAGGCCGTGGCTACGTGCTGCGCCGTATTGCCCGCCGCGCCATCCGCCATGGTTACAAGCTTGGCGCGCGCAGCCCCTTCTTCTACAAGCTGGTCGACGCGCTGACGCTGGAGATGGGCAAGGCCTATCCCGAGCTGGTGGCCAAGCAGCGCCGCATCACCGAGGTACTCAAGCAGGAGGAAGAGCGCTTCTTCCTGACCATTGCCAATGGCATGGAAATCCTGGAGTCCGCGTTGTCCTCGCTGGGTGCGGGCAAGGTGCTGGATGGCGAGACCGCCTTCAAGCTGCACGATACCTACGGCTTCCCGCTGGACCTGACCGCCGACGTGCTGCGCGAGCGCGGCCTGAGCGTGGATGACGCCGGCTTCAATGCGGCCATGGCGCGGCAGCGCGAGCAGGCGCGCGCGGCCGGCAAGTTCAAGATGTCGCAGGGCCTGGAGTACAGCGGCGTGCCGACCGACTTCAAGGGCTACGAGAAGATCTGGGTTGAAGACGCCAAGGTTGCCGCGCTGTACGTCGATGGCAGCCCGGTCGAGGTGATCCGCGCCGGCGACGACGCCGTCGTGGTGCTGGAGACCACGCCTTTCTACGCGGAGTCGGGCGGTCAGGCCGGCGATGCCGGCTGGTTGATGAATGGCAAGGCCGGTTTTGCGGTGGACGACACCTTCAAGATCCAGGCCGACGTGTTCGGCCATCATGGTCGTGTGGTGGAAGGCGAGATCCGCATCGGCGACACCATCGACGCGCGCGTCAATGGCAACCGTCGGGCCGCCACCGCGCGCAACCACTCGGCCACCCACCTGATGCACAAGGCCCTGCGCGAAGTGCTCGGCAATCACGTGCAGCAGAAGGGCTCGCTGGTCGACGCCGACAAGACCCGCTTCGACTTCGCCCACAACGCGCCGCTCACCGAGGCCGAAATCCTCAAGGTCGAGCAGATCGTCAATCGCGAGATCCTGCAGAACGCAGCCACCGAGGCGCGCGTGATGTCCATCGAGGACGCCCAGAAGACCGGCGCCATGATGCTGTTCGGCGAGAAGTACGGCGACAGCGTGCGGGTGCTCGACATCGGCTCCTCGCGCGAGCTGTGCGGTGGTACGCACGTGGGCCGCACTGGCGACATCGGCTTCTTCAAGATCGTCATGGAAGGCGGCGTGGCCGCCGGCGTGCGCCGTGTCGAAGCAGTGACCGGCGAGAACGCGATGAACCTGATCCTCGAACGCGAAGCCCTGCTGGACAGCGTGGCCTCTCTGCTCAAGGCGCCGGTGGCCGAGTTGCCGGCCAAGCTGGCGCAGACGCAGGAACACGTCAAGGCACTGGAGAAGGAACTGGCCGCGCTCAAGGGCAAGCTGGCCAGCAGCCAGGGCGACGCGATGCTCGACCAGGCGGTTGATGCCGGGGGCGTCAAGGTGCTGGCGGCGGTGCTGGAAGGCGCCGACGTGCCGGCCCTGCGCGAGGCGGTCGACAAGCTGCGCGACAAGCTGGGCACGGCGGCCGTCGTGCTGGCGGCAGTGGCGGACGGCAAGGTCAGCCTGATCGCGGGCGTGACGCCGGACCTGACGGCCAAGGTCAAGGCCGGCGAGCTGGTGAACATGGTGGCCCAGCAGGTCGGCGGCAAGGGTGGTGGCCGTCCCGACATGGCCCAGGCTGGCGGCACCAACCCGGCCGCGCTGCCTGCCGCGCTGGCCTCGGTCAAGGACTGGGTCGCCGCGCGCGCCTGAGAGGGCTGCGCGCGCGCGGTGGCGGACGGTATCATGCCGAAGGCATAGGGACGGTCCGCGCTGCCGCGGTCCGGAGGCGACTGCGGGACGGGGGCGGAGATGGTCTTTGGGCTGGGCGTGCTGGGATGTCTGCTGCTGGCGGCGGCCGCGTTGGCCCTGCAGCGCCGGGTCTCGCTCGCCACCGAGCTGCGCGTGCTGGGCGACAGCTTCGATGCCCCTGTCCTGGTGTTCGATCGTAATGGCCGGGTGCGCGGCTTCAACGAGCGTCTCGCCAAGCTGTGCGACAGCCTGCTGGTAGCGGCACCGGAGAACGGCCTGCGCGTGGCCGACCTGCTGCGCGACTGGGTGTCCTCCAGCGTGCTGGAGAGCGGGGTCAGCGCGCTGATCGAGTTGGTGGAGCGCGGCGAGGATGCGGTCGAGTGTCGCCTGGTCGGCCAGACCTACAGCGTCACCCGCATCCGCCTCGCCCAGCAGCGCGCGGCCTTCGTGTTCCATGACGTTTCCGGCCGCGTACGGCTGGAGAGCGCGCTGGCCGACAGCGAGGCGGCGCGCCGTTCGCTGCTCGATACCTCGCCGCTGCCCATGCTGCTGACCTCGCCGCTCAACGGCCAGATCCTCGAGGCCAACCAGCCGGCGGCCAGCCTGTTCGGAGCTGAGGGCGCGGCGGCCCTGGTCGGGCGCACCTCGCTCGAGTTCTACGTCGATCCGGAAGAGCGCACGCGCCTGCTCGACGTACTGCGCCAGCACGGCCGCATCGACAATCACGAACTGCCCTTGCGGCTACCCGATGGCGGCCATGGCTGGTTCATCCTGTCTGCGCGCACCGTCGACGTCGGCAACCAGCGCCTGATCCTTTCCGCGATCAACGATGTCACCCGCCTCAAGCTGGTGGAGACCGCCTTGCGGCGCAGCGAACAGCAATTGCGCCAGTTGCTCGAGCGCACCCCCATCCCCATCCTGATCCTCGATCCGGAACGCAGCATGGTGCTGTTCGACAACCGCCAGGCGCGGGTCGAGTTCGGTGGCGGTGAGAGCGCTTCGCGCGTCGGCCTGCCGCAGCCGGACATCTTCGTGAGTGGCGAGGAGCGTGAGTCGGTCGGTTCCGAGCTGGAGCGCAGTGGCGTCGTGGAAGGCCGCGAGCTGCAGTTGCGACGGGCCGACGGCGAGGTGCGCTGGTTCTACCTGTCCGCCGTGCGCGTCGAGTACGAGGGGCGCGAGGCGGTGCTCTACTCGATGCTGGACATCAACGAGCGGCGGCAGATCGAGGCGCAACTGCACCTCGCACGGGTCGAGGCCGAGCTGGCCAACCGCGAGCTGCGCAGCGTCAACCTGGAACTGGAGCAGCAGGCCTCCACTGACCGCCTGACGCAGGCCTTCAACCGCCGCCATTGCGAGGAACTGACGCTGCGCGAGATGAGCCGCGCGCGGCGCTACAACCTGCCGCTGTCGGTGATCCTGTTCGACATCGACCACTTCAAGCGCGTCAATGACACCTATGGCCATGCCGTGGGCGATTCAGTGCTGGTGGAACTGGTGCGTCTGGTGCGTGGCCACCTGCGCAGCTCTGACGTGCTGGCGCGCTGGGGCGGCGAGGAGTTCGTGGTGGTCGCGCCGTCCAGCCTGGAGGAGGCCGCCGCGCTGGCTGGCAAGCTGCTGGAGCGGGTGCGCGAGCACGAGTTCACCCATGTCGGGCGGGTCACGGTCAGTGCCGGCGTGTCCAGCCTGAACTACCGCGACACCCTGGACACCCTCATGCGCCGGGTCGACCGTGCGCTGTACGACGCCAAGGAGGGAGGGCGTGACCGGGCCTGCACCCTCGCATCCGATGCCCTGGGGCCCGGCCCGGAGGAAGAATGAGCATGCAGCAGTTCGCCAGCGACAACTACGCGGGCATCGCACCGGAGGCGCTGGCCGCCTTGCTTGAAGCCAATACCGGGCATGCGCCGGCCTATGGCGACGACCCCTGGACGCAACGCGTGGCCGACCGCCTGCGCACGCTGTTCGAGACCGACTGCGACGTGTATTTCGTGTTCAACGGCACCGCCGCCAACTCGCTGGCCCTGGCCGCGCTGTGCCAGTCCTACCACAGCGTGATCTGCCATGAGGCCGCGCATGTCGATACCGATGAGTGCGGCGCGCCCGAATTCTTCTCCAACGGCGCCAAGCTGCTGACCGCGCGTGGCGAGCTGGGCAAGCTCACGCCCTTTGCCGTGGACGACCTGGTGACCCGGCGCAGCGACATCCACTACCCCAAGCCGGCGGTCGTGACCCTGACCCAGGCCACCGAGCTGGGCACGCTCTACACCCCGGACGAGGTGGCGGCCATCGCGGCCACGGCACGTGCGCGTGGCTTGCATGTCCACATGGATGGCGCGCGCTTCGCCAACGCGGTGGCGGCGCTGGGCGTGAGCCCGGCCGACATCACCTGGCGCGCCGGCGTGGACGTGTTGTGCTTCGGCGGCACCAAGATGGGCTTGCCGGTGGGCGAGGCCGTGGTGTTCTTCAAGCGCGAGTTGGCGACCGATTTCGCCTGGCGCTGCAAGCAGGCCGGCCAACTGGCCTCGAAGATGCGCTTCCTGGCCGCACCCTGGCTGGGCATGCTGGAAGAGGGTGCCTGGCTGCGCCATGCGGCGCATGCGAATGCCATGGCACGTCGGCTCAGCGAGGGCCTGGCCGCGCTGCCGGGCGTGCGCATCGCGCATCCGACCCAGGCCAACGGCGTGTTCGCCGATCTCCCTCCCGCCCTGGAGGCCGGGCTGCGGTCGCGTGGCTGGCGCTTCTACAACTTCATCGGCGGCGCCGCACGATTCATGTGCGCCTGGGACATCGAGACGGCCACCGTGGATCGCCTGCTGGCCGATGCGCGCGCGCTGAGCTGAAAGGCTCCCGGACGTGAAAAGGGCCTGCCACCGGCGTGGCAGGCCCTTTCATTTGGCGATGCCGCGCAGGCTCAGTTACGGAACGAGCACTTGTTCGGGCTGCCCTTGGGGTCGGAGCCGAAGGCTGCGACGGTACAGGGGATGCTGTTGCCCACGCCAACATACTTCAGAACCCAGTTGCCCTTGCGGCCAAAGGCTACCCAGCCGGTGCCGCGCTTGGGCGTGCACACCTTGCCTTCATCCGCGCACTTGCTGAAGTTGTTGGGGTAGTCGCCCTTGCCGGACAGTGCCGGCGGCGTACCGCCACCCGAGCTGCTCGACGAGGAGCTGGATGAGCTGGAACTGCTGGACGAAGACGAACTCGAGGACGAGCTGGAGGAACTGCTGCTCGAGGAGGACGAGCTCGACGAGGAGCTGGACGAAGAAGATGAAGACGAAGACGAAGACGAGCTGGACGAAGAGCTGCTGGACGAGGATGAACTGGAGCTGCTCGACGACGAGCCGCTACCTGAGCACGCTGCTGCGGTCAGTTGCGCGCCGTTCTTGCCCACGCCCGCGTAGCCGGGCAGCTTGTCCTTCACGCACTGGGCGCTGACCGGCTCATAGGTGTAACCGAGCGCCTTCGGGAAGGTCGCAGTCGTCTTCCAGTCGGTCGCATCCACCGTGCCACCGCTGCTGTAGCTGATGTTGTAGGTGGCGAAGTCGGCGGGCGACATGATGTTGTTGTTGCGCAGATCCCAGAAGCCGCAATTGCTGCTGTCGTAGCGGCAGGTCACCGGGTTCTTGGCGTTCTGGAACCAGTTGCGTTCGATCAGCGCATAGCCACCCTGGCGTACGTTGATGCCGGAGTCGGTGATGCCGTCGTAGAGGTTGTTGTAGACGTGGATCCAGCCACCGCGCTGCAGCGGCAGACGGGCCGACACGTTCTTGTAGTAGTTGTGGTGGAAGGTGATCTCGCGGCCACCCGCGATATCGGAACTCGACGAACCATCCAGGCCGACCTTCTTGCTGTCGTGGATGAAGTTGTACGAGACGGTGATGTTGTGCGAGTCCTTCTTGATGTCGATGGCCGACTCGAAGGTCAGGTCGCCGTCCGGCGAGCCCTTGCACTCGTTGTTCACCGCGAACAGCTCGTTGTGGTCGATCCACACGTTGGAGCCGCTGTCGATGCGGATCATGTCGGCGTCGTTGGCTGCGCCGCCCAGCGCACCGATCTTCATGTTCCTGACGACCACGTTGTTCGAGCCGCCGTTGATCACCACGCCGAAGTTGGCGGAGGAGCCGTTGGCGCCTTCAAGAGTCACGCCGGCGGTGAAGTTCTTGATCTCGACCTTGCGGTAGGTATCGCTCCAGCGCGGCTTGGGGCAATTGCCTGAGGCGTCGACCGTGTGGTCCTTGATGACCTGGGCGATCAGCGCGTCTTCGTTGCCGGTGTAGGTGATATGAATCGGGTACGCGCCGGTGCTGACTTTCTTGCCGGCATCGTCGATGCGGGCCGCTTCGATGATGGACTGGATCTGTTCGAAGGTCGAGGCGCTGAATTTGCGGGCGCTGCCGATGTTGCCGTCAGCGGTGGCAAAACCGCCTGTCGGTGCGGCCAGCGCGGTCTGCGCCAAGGCCAATGCGATGCCCCCGACCAGGGCATTGAGCTTGAATTGCATAACGACTTCTCCATTCTGTTTATTGGTTTTCGTCGGGCAGGGGAGCCCGCGATCCTGACCGCCGAACGGACTGCGCCAATCGCCTCGCGCTGCCGTGCAGCATGTCGACTCTGCGGCGGTGCGGGATCGGTGCCAAGCACCGTCCTACGGGCGCCGTCTGTCCCTCTGGGGGCGAGGTGAACGAAAAAGGCCTGCCACCGGAGTGGCAGGCCTTGCTTGCTGCGAAGTGCGTATCAGATCAGTTCTGGAACGAGCACTTGTTCGGGTTGCCGCCAGGGTTGGAGCCGAAGGCGGCGACGGTACAGGCGATGCTGTTGTTCACGCCGACGTACTTCAGGACCCACTTGCCCTTGCGGCCAAAGGCCACCCAGCCGGTGCCACGCGTCGGCTTGCAGGTTGCGCCTTCGTCCGCGCACTTGCTGAAGTTGTTGGGATAGTCACCCGTGCCCGACAGCACCGGCGGCGTGCCACCACCCGAACTGGAAGAGCTGCTGCTCGACGACGAGCTGCTGGAGCTGGACGACGAGGAGCTGCTCGACGACGAGGAGCTGGAAGAGCTGCTGCTGGAGCTGCTCGACGAACTGCTGGAGGACGAGGAGCTGCTGCTCGACGAGGAGCTGGAGCTGCTCGAAGACGAGCTGCTACCCGAGCAGGCGGCAGCGGTCAGTTGCGCGCCGTTCTTGCCCACGCCGGCGTACTGCGCCAGCTTGTCCTTCACGCACTGCGGGGTCACCGGCTCGTAGGAGTACGGCAGCGTCAGGTTGAAGGTGCCCGTGCTGGTCCAGCTATCGGCGTTGATGCCACCGCTGCCCGGATCCGTCCAGGTGATGTTGTAGGTGGCGTTGCCCGCAGCGCTGGTGACGTTGTTGCCACGCAGGTCCCACTTGCCGCAGTTGACCGTGTCGTAACGGCAGGTGATCGGGTTCACCGAGTTCTGGAACCAGTTCTTCTCGATCAGTGCCATGCCGCCGGTACGAACATTGATGCCCGACTCGGTGATCTTGTCGTAGAAGTTGTTGTACACGTGGATCCAGCCACCACGTTGCAGCGGCAGACGGCCATTCACGTTGGAGTACACGTTGTGGTGGAAGGTGATCTTGCGGCCACCACCGATGTCGCTGGCGGATGAACCGTCCAGGCCGACCTTCTTGCTGTCGCGGATCACGTTGTAAGAAACGGTGATGTTCTGCGACTCCTTCTTGATGTCGATGGCCGACTCGAAGGTCAGGTCGCCGTCGGGCGAGCCCTTGCACTCGTTATTCACGGCGAACAGCTCGTTGTGGTCGACCCACACATTGACGCCGCTGTCGATGCGGATCATGTCAGCGTCGTTCGAAGCGCCCGGCAGTGCGCCGATCTTCATGTTCTTGATGATCACGTTGCTGGACTTGTTCACGACGATGCCGAAGTTGGCCGAAGAACCATTGGCGCCCTGGATCGTCACGCCCTTGGTGAACTCCTTGATTTCAACGTACTTGTAGGCTTCGCTCCAGCGCGGCTTCGGGCAATTGCCGGAAGCGTCGACGGTGTGGTCCTTGATGACCTGGGCGATCAGCGCGTCTTCGTTGCCGGTGTAGGTGATGATGACCGGGTAAGCGCCGCCGGTGACCTTGTTGCCAGAAGCGTCAAGGCGTGCCGCGGCGATGATGTTGTTGATTTCGGTGTAGGTCGACGCCGTGAAGGACTTGGCTCCGGCGACGTTGCCACCATCGGTAGTCGCAAAACCGCCGGTAGAGGCGGCAAAGGCGGACTGACCGGCGAGCAGCAGCAGGCTGGCCGCCAAGGCGGTGAGTTTGACTTGCATGAGTTTGTCTCCAACTAGTTGTTGTGCTGTCGTTCCCGGCGTCTCGGATGCGTGACCGGCGGCGTCGGCGGAGGGGAGCTTGCGGCCACCCTGCAACATTAGTTTGCACATCGAACTACGTAGAGGCAAGCCGCAGTGCATCAAATCGACCTACATCTTTGGTGATAGACGCATGGAGTTTTCGTTGCTCCGTGAAGCAGGTCACACAAGGTGTTGCCTGGGGAAAACCCTAGGCCAGGATGGGGTCGAGATGCAGCAGAGGCCGCGTCGCGCGGTGCGACATGCGCGCTATTTGTTCTGACGACCGGTGTAGGAATTGTTCCTACATGCCGTCTATTGGGCTGGGCTGTTCGGGAGGCGGTATAGAGCTTGGGCGGGCACCGGCAAGGCGGGGCCGTGATCAGGAGTGGGGCGGGGGCGCGACCCGTTGCGCGGGCCACGCCCCGGGGCGCTCAGAACGGCAGTTCGATGCCCGGCCAGGCGGCTTGCAGGGCCTGACGGAATTCGCCCTGGATGCGGGCGATGGCGGCCTCCGAGTCGGCCTCGAAGCGCAGCACCACGACCGGAGTGGTGTTGGACGAGCGGGCCAGGCCGAAGCCGTCGGCGAACTCCACGCGCAGGCCGTCGATGGTGATGCGCTCGACCTCGCCGGCGAAGCTGGCGGTCTTCAGCTTCTCGACCAGTTGCACCGGCTCGCCTTCCTTCATCTTGATGTTCAGCTCGGGCGTGCTGATGGCGTCCGGCAGGGCCTTCAGCACGGCATTGGCGTCCGCGCTCTTCGACAGGATTTCGAGCAGGCGCACGCCGGTGTAGAGGCCGTCGTCGAAGCCGTACCAGCGCTCCTTGAAGAACATGTGGCCGCTCATCTCGCCGGCCAGCGGGGCGCCGGTCTCCTTGAGCTTGGCCTTGACCAGGGCATGGCCGGTGTTCCACATGACCGGCTTGCCGCCGTGCTGGCGCACCCACTTGGCGAGGTTCCGCGTGCACTTCACGTCGTAGATGATTTCGCCGCCCGGCACGCGGCTCAGCACGTCGGCCGCGAACAGCATGAGCTGACGGTCGGGGTAGATGATCTCGCCGTCCTTGGTGACCACGCCCAGGCGGTCGCCGTCGCCGTCGAAGGCTAGGCCCAGTTCAGCGTCGCCACTCTTCAGCGCATGGATCACGTCTTCCAGGTTCTCGGGCTTGGAGGGGTCCGGGTGGTGGTTCGGGAAGTTGCCGTCGACCTCGGAGAACAGCTCGGTCAGCTCGCAGCCCAGGCGCTTGAAGAGTTCCGGCGCGGTGTTGCCGGCCACGCCGTTGCCGGAGTCCAGCACGATCTTCATCGGGCGGGCCAGCTTCACGTCGCTCAGGATGCGTTCGATATAGGCCTGGCGCACGTCGGTGTGCGTGAGCTTGCCCTGACCCTTGGCCAGGTCGCCGTCGACGATGCGGCGGCGCAGATCCTGGATCATCGCGCCATAAAGGGTCTGGCCACCCAGCACCATCTTGAGGCCGTTGTACTCGGGCGGGTTGTGGCTGCCGGTGATCGACACGCAGGAATTCGCGCCCAGGTGGTAGGCCGCGAAGTAGGTGATCGGGGTGGCCACGCAGCCGATGTCGATGACGTCGATACCGGTGCTGGTGATGCCTTCGGCCAGCGCGGCAGCGAAATCGGGACCGGACAGGCGGCCGTCACGACCGATGACGATGGTCTTCTGGGCGCGGGCCAGCGCCTCGCTGCCGAGGGCCTGGCCGATGGCGCGCACCGTGTCGATGGTGAGGGATTTGCCGACGATGCCGCGGATGTCGTAGGCCTTGAAGATTTCGGGTGCTGGATGGGTCATAGGTGTGGTCCAAGCAGAAGGAAAATTCCGGAAGGGGCCGTGCAGAGGCACGACACCCGGGCTTCATTTGATTTTATAGGGGTTGACCCTCGGTTCAAGCGGCCAGCCCTCTTGGGCCGATCAGAGGATCAGCGTCAGCGCTCCCGTGTAACCCAGTACGCGGGAGCCGACGATCTCGCCGGCCGCGAAGAAACCCGCCAGGGGCAGGTCGCCGAAGACCTCGGCGATCATTTCGATCTCCGTCTGGTCGCGCTCGAACATGGCGCCGCCACGGCCCAGGCAACTCACGTACAGCGCGCCGCGCGGTTCCGCGGGGCAGGCTTCGCGCAGCTCCACCAGCATGTTGTGCAGATCCTCGCGTGCGCTGCTTTCATCCTGTTGCACGAAGACCAAGTGCTGACCGGCGGCGAGGTTGTCGTTGATGGCGATGCGCCCGGTGCGCACGTCGGCGGCGACGATGTAGCGCACGGCGAACAGGCGCCGATCCTCCGGACCATTGGTGAGGCCCACCTGCACGTTGCGGATGGCATGGCGCAGGTCGGCGCCGCGCGCCGGGCCGATAGCTTCGCGGAAGATGTCCAGCGCCGGGCGGCCGTCGATCTTGTCGATCAGGTTGTCGCTGGCGGCGGTCACACGCCAACTGCCGGGCAGGGCCACGCAACTCTGGCTCACCCCGGTCAGCAGGCGCACCCGGCTGTCGAAGGCGGCGCCGGAGAGGCCACCGGTCAAGGGCGCGTCGGCGATCTGCCAGGCGGTGTCACGCGCGCTGGCCATGCCGCCGACTAGGGTGGCTGCGCGCACGCGGGCCGCCATGTCCTGCACCAGCTCGCCCATGTCCGGCGTGCGCGGGTCCGCGTGGATCAGCGCGCCGTAGGCGGCGAAGTCGCGCGGCAGCGGGCTGCGGCCCGAGAAGACACGGAAGCTGTCGGGCGGGAACTGGCCCAGCATGATCGAGATGGCCGGGTTGTCCATCTCCGCGCCACGGTCGCCGATCACGCCGACGCCCGAGGCGCCGACCCAGTGTGCAACGCCGGTGGCTTCGCGCAGGCGCGCCAGGATGGGGGCGATGTACTCGCTGAACTGGTCGGAGACGTACAGGAACCCCAGGTTGGCGCCGGCCGTACGCAGGCGCGGCAACTGACGCAGGGCCTGGTCCAGCACTCCGCTCCAGTCGCTGCCGGCGGCAAAGGCGCTGGCGAAGCGGGCGCGGCTCATGCCGGGCGGCTTTCGACGAGGGCGGGCGGGACGGGAGCGGCGAAGAGGGGCGACATGCTGGGTCCGGACGGGGGCTGGGCTGCCATTTTAAGGCAGCAGCGCCCGCCGTGCCGGCCCGAGCGCCCCGGGCATGCCCCGATGGCGGGACCGGCGACTACAAGCCCAGGGCGGACAAGCCCGGGTGATTGTCTGGCCGGCGTCCCTGTGGCCAGTGGAATTTGCGCTCCTCGGGCCGGATCGGCAGGTCGTTGATGCTGGCGTGGCGGACGGCCATCAGCCCCTGTGCGTCGAATTCCCAGTTCTCGTTGCCATACGAGCGGAACCACTGGCCGGCGTCGTCGTGCCATTCATAGGCAAAGCGCACCGCGATGCGATTTTCCTGCCAGGCCCAGACTTCCTTGATGAGCCGGTACTCCAGTTCGCGGGCCCACTTGCGTTGCAAAAACTCGACGATCTGCGCGCGGCCACGCGGAAACTCGGCACGGTTGCGCCACTGACTGTCCGGCGTGTAGGCCAGCGACACGCGCTCGGGGTCGCGCGAGTTCCAGGCGTCTTCCGCCAGGCGGGCTTTCTGGGCGGCGGTTTCGGCGGTGAAGGGTGGGAGCGGTGGGCGGGCTTGCTCGGACATGATCGGGTTCCTGCGTGGGGCGGCGTTACCGCCGGAGCTCTGTGTATTCTGCTGTGATTCGGATGCCGCAAAAGGGTGCGTCAGTGGGAGCGAGCGGACGCCTTGCTAGAAGGCTCGCGCAGAGCAGTGCTCCTGCACGGCGAGCGAGCCGACAACGCCAGGGGTTCGCGCAGCCCCACTGGCGCGCCCTTTTTCAGTAGGTTTTGTATGGGAGGAACTTCCCGCTCATGGTGATGCTCACGCGGTCGCCCATCGGGTTGGCCTCGCGCTTGAGGTCCATCTTGAAATCGATGGCGCTCATGATGCCGTCGCCGAATTCCTCGTGGATCAGTTCCTTGAAGGTGGTGCCGTACACGCTCACCAGTTCGTAGAAGCGGTAGATCAGCGGGTCGGTCGGCACGCTGGTGGGCAGCGAGCCCTTGTAGGGGACGACCTGCAGCAGGGCGACGGCTTCTTCGGGCAGCTCGAACAAGGTGCCGACCTTGGTGGCCTGCTCCTCGGTGAGTGTCATCTGGCCGAGCAGGGCGGCGGTGGTCCATTCCTTGGATTGGCCGACCACTTCGGCGATCTGGCTCCACTTGAGCTTCTTGGCGATCTTCTTCTCGATGATCAGTTCGGTGACGTCGTGGCGCTTCATGGGTGTTCTCCTTGGGTGGCGGGTTCAGGCGGCCAGCTCGTCACTGGCGCGGATAAGAGGGGGCGAGTCGGGCGAGGCCTCCAGGCCGGGACGTACTCGCAGCGGATGCGTGGCCTGGCGCGCGGCCTCACTGCCGGCGCGGCTGACCAGGAAGTCGATCAGGTGGTTGCGGATGCGGTAGTACTGCGGGTCGTGATGCAGGCTAGCGCGCGTGCGATTGCGCGGCAGCGTGATCTCCACGATCTCGGCGATCTTGGCGCGCGGCCCGTTGCTCATCAGCAGCACCTTGTCGGCGAGCAGGATGGCTTCGTCCACGTCATGGGTGATCATGAAGACGGTCTGCTGCGTGGCCTGCACGATCTTCAGCAGTTCGTCCTGGATGGTGCCGCGTGTGAGTGCGTCGAGTGCGCCGAAGGGTTCGTCGAGCAGCAGCATCTTGGGCTGGATGGCAAAGGCCCGCGCGATGCCCACACGTTGTTTCATGCCGCCCGAGAGTTCGGCCGGCTTCTTCTTCAGCGCATGACCCAGACCCACCATGGTCAGGTACTCGGTGGCCTGTGCCTCGATCTCGGCGCGTGACTTGTCGGGCCAGCGTGAGCGCACCGCGAAGCACACGTTCTCCAGCACCGAGAACCAGGGCATCAGTGCGTGACTCTGGAACACCACGCCACGGTCCAGACCCGGGCCGCTCACCTCGCGGCCATCCACGATCACATTGCCGGCGCTGGGCGACTCCAGCCCGGCCAGCACGTTGAGGATGGTCGTCTTGCCGCAGCCGGAGTGGCCGATGATGCAGACGAACTCGCCGCGCTCGATGCCGAAGTTGATCGTCTCGAACACCGGCTCGGCACCGGGCGCGTAGGTCTTGGACAGTTGTTCGACTTGCAGGTAGGGCATGTGCGTGCTCGTCTCAGAAGGGAGTCGTCATTCCCGCGCAGGCGGGAATCCAGTGTCTTTCGCCGTGCGCGGCCCGGGCGGTGGCGCACCCAAAGCCGTTGGGTCCCTGCCTGCGCAGGGACGACGAGGCGGGGGTGATCCGTCCATCACTCTGCATACGTCACCCATTTCTGCAGCAGCGCGAACAGGCGGTCGAGCAACATGCCGACCACGCCGATCACGAGGATGGCGAAGATCACGTTGGGCAGCGCCAGGTTGTTCCACTCGTTCCACACGAAGTAGCCGATGCCGGTGCCACCGACCAGCATCTCGGCGGCGACGATCACCAGCCAGGCGATGCCCATCGAGATGCGCGCGCCGGTCACGATGGTGGGCGCGGCGGCAGGCAGGATCACGGTCAGTGCGCGGCGCAGCGGGCGCACCTCCAGCGTGCGCGCCACGTTGAGCCAGTCGCGCCGCACGCCGGCCACCCCGAAGGCGGTGTTGATCAGCATCGGCCACAGCGAGCAGATGAAGATCACGAACACGCCGGAGATGCTGCTGTCCTTGATCGTGTAGAGCGCGAGCGGCATCCAGGCCAGGGGCGAGATCGGTTTGAGCACCTGGATGAACGGGTCCAGTGCGCGGTACAGCAGGGGCGACATGCCGATGGCAAAGCCAAGCGGGATGGCCACCGCCGCCGCCAGCAGGAAGCCCAGGGCGACACGCCCCAGCGAATGACCCAACTGGATGGCGATGCCCTTGTCGTTGGGGCCGCGGTCATAGAAGGGGTCGGACAGGTAATGCACGATGGCGCGGCCGATCTCCAGCGGCGGCGGAAAGCCGGTCTGCTTGGCCTCGCTCTTGCCCATCAGCGCGGCGTACTCATCGGCGGCGGTGGCGGGGCCGCCGCTGGCCTTGGGCAGTGTCGCGACATGCCAGACGCCGACGAACAGTGCGAACAGCAGCAGCGAGAGCAGGGCGGATTTCCAGGTCTGGGGTTTCATCTCTGGTTCGGACTCATCAGGTCATGCATCAAGGTTCGTGTCTTTGCTGCCTGCAGAGGCAGGCGGAGCCCTCTCCCGGCGCTGCGCGCCACCCTCCCCCGCAGGCGGGGGAGGGGGATGTGCTGTGTCCGCGCGCCATCACGCCCGCTTGATCGCAAAGCTCTCCACGTAGGCTTCCGGCTTCATGGGGTCGAATTCCTTGCCCATGACCTTGAACTTCGCGTAGCTCTCCTTGGGCGGGGTGAGCCCGACTTCGGCCATGCGCTTCTTGGCGTCGGTGAGCAGGTAGACCTTCTCGGCGATGTCCTTGTATTGCAGATCGCCTTTTACATAGCCCCAGCGCTTCATCTGGGTGAGGATCCATACCGCCATCGAGTACCAGGGGAAGGGGTCGAAGTCGGCGCGGTCGGGCACGTTCTGCACTTGGCCCAGGCCGTCGGCGAAGCGCCCGGTGAGCACCTGTTCAAGCACCGTCTTGGGCTGGTTGAGGTAGTTGGCGGGTGACAGCACCTCGGCCATGATCGGGCGGTTCTTCGGGTCGCGCGCCATCTTGGAGGCGGTCAACACGGCGCGGTACAGCGCGGCGAAGGTGTTGGGGTTCTGCTTCACGAAATCGGCCGAGGCGCCGAACGAGCAGCAGGGGTGGCCGTTCCAGATCTCCTTGGAGAGGATGTGGATGAAGCCCACCTCCTCGTACACCGCGCGCTGGTTGAAGGGGTCCGGGCCGAGGAAGCCGTCGATGTTGCCGGCGCGTAGGTTGGCCACCATTTCGGGCGGCGGTACCACGCGGATCTGGATGTCGCGGTCTGGGTCCAGTCCGTGTTCTGCCACGTAGTAGCGCAGCAGGAAGTTGTGCATCGAGTAGTCGAAGGGGACCGCGAACTTGAAGCCCTTCCAGTCCTTCGGGTCGCGCTTGTCCTTGTGCTTGACCGACAGGGTGATGGCCTGGCCGTTGGTGTTCTGGATCGTCGCCACGTTGACCGGCAAGGGGTTGGAGCCCACGCCCAACGACATGGCGATGGGCATCGGCGCCAGCATGTGCGAGGCGTCGTATTCCTTGTTCATCACCTTGTCGCGGATCAGTGCCCAGCTCGCCGTCTTCACCACCTGCACGCTGAGGCCCTGGGCTTTGTAGAAGCCCAGCGGGTCGGCCATCACGATGGGGCTGGAGCAGGTGATGGGGATGAAGCCGATCTTCAGATCCTTCTTCTCCAGCGGGCCTTTCTCCTGCGCCATGGCTTCCAGCGCGCCCAGCGGGAAGAAGGTGGAGATCGCGGCCAGTGCGCTGCCGCGTCCCACCGCCTGCAGGAAGGCGCGGCGCTTGGCGTCATCGGGGAACACCGCGCGCATCACGGCGGATTCGATCACGCGGCGGCTCATCGCCTCTTCGTTGGCATCCGCCGCCAGGTCCTGTGCCTGCGCGGCGTCATGCTCGGCCTGGGTGTGATGCTGGCCGCAGGTGCAAGTGCCGGCACCGAGGCGGTTGCGGTGATCGAAAGGGTCCTTGAAGGCTGACATGGCGATACTCCTCGAAGAAAGATGGGCCGTGTGCTAGGCGGCGGCAGACATGCCGTGGGCGAATTCGATGTCGTCGCGGTGCAACTGGTAGGCGCGCTGGTACTCCATGATTCGCGCCACCTCACCGACGAAGGCCTCGTCGTAACCGGCGCGGCGTAGCAGGTGGAAACCCAGTTCCAGCCCGGCGCTCATGCCACCGGCAGTGATCACGCGGCCGGCGTCGACCACGCGCGCACGGCTGACGCGGCAGGTCGGTGCGATCTCGGCCAGGCGGTCGATCGGGGTCTTGCCCATGTACGAGGCCTCCAGCCGATCCGGCTCCTTGCGGTTGGTGGCGGGCAAGCCGTCGAGCAGACCCATGCGGCCGAACACCCAGGAGCCGGTGCACACGCTGGCGAGCAGGCAATCGGTGCGCTGCTGGCGGATGAAATCGTGCAGGCGGCGGTTGTGCATCTCCTGCCGCGCACCCAGGCCGCCGGAGATGACGAAGGCATCCATGGCCGGCGAATCGGCCAGGGTGTAGTTGGGCAGCACGGTGATGCCGGAGGTGGTCTGCACCGGACGCATGGCCTCGGCAAGCAGGAACACGTCGATCTCAGGGTCGAGCCGGCGTGCCACCGACAGCACGCCGGCGGGTGCGGCGTAGTCGATGAGCTCTGCGTCCTTGAAGACGTAAATCCCGACCCGGAATCCTGCGATACGCGCCATGTTCTGGCCCCTTGTGTGTTGGGGCCAGATTAGGGCGGGGGGCGAGGCGGCGGTATCGTGCGCGGCGTGATTGTCGTGTAGTGGAATCACTACACGACACACGAGGGAGGGGGCGTCAGGTGGCCGGGGCGGGCCTCGGTTGGCGACCGTAGTGCCAGGCGGCGGTGAGCACGCGCGGCGTCCTGAATTCCTCCGGCACCAGCAGCAGCTTGCGCGCGCGGATGCTCCGCCCCAGGCGCAGGTCGCCGGTGGTCACTGCCAAGGGGATGGCCCCTACCAGCGGGGCGTAGATGGGGGCCAGCCAGAGTGCTGCGGCCGGATGGCTCAGTTGCGCGAACATGCCCCATTGCGCGGCGAGCAGGCTGTCGCCGACGAAGCCATCCGCTGCTTCGCGCCAGCTCAATGCGTCGGCCTCGCGCGGGGGGGATTTCCATTCCAGCCTCATGCCGGTCACGGCGGAGAAGACGAAACTGGTGTGCGCGAACATGCGGATCGGTGCCTGCAGCATCGACAGCAGCCCCTCGATGGCGGCGCTCGCCAACAGGCGGCGCGTGCCACCGAACGCGCCCTGTTCGCGGCGCAGGCAGATCGCGGCCACGCCTAGTGCGCGCGGCAGCATCAGCATCAGCGCGATGAACAGCCACAGGCTTTGCAAGGCGCCGGGCAGGGCGTCGCCCAGTGCGGGCTCCACGAAGCCCCATGCCAGGGTGCCCGCCAGCAGGTAGAGCAGCCACAGCGGGGCGGAGGCATAAGCCATGGCGCCGGTCACGAACATGGCGCGATGTGCGGGGGCCAGGCCAGGCTCGGCGATCAAGCGGGTGTTGAGCATGTTGCCCTGGCACCAGCGCCGGTCGCGTTGCAGCTCGGCCAGCAGGTTGTGCGGGACCTGCTCGAAGCTGCCGGGCAGGTCCGGCACCACCCACACGTGGTAGCCGGCGCGGCGCATCAGGGCGGCCTCGACGAAGTCGTGCGAGAGCACGTCGCCGGCAAGCGGCCCCCGGCCCGCCAGCGTGGCCAGCCCGCAGTGGCGCATGAAAGGGGCGGTGCGGATGATCGCGTTGTGCCCCCAGTAGTGCGAGTCGCCCAGTTGCCAGTACTGCATGCCGGCGGTGAACAGGCTGCCGGTCACGCGCGAGGCGAACTGCTGGGCGCGCGCGTGCAACGTGGTCTGGCCACAGGGGCGTGGCACGGTCTGGATGATGCCGGCGCGCGGATTCACCTCCATGAGGCGTACCAGGCCGGCCAGGCATTCGCCACTCATGATGCTGTCGGCATCGAACACGATCATGTAGCGGTACAGGCGCCCCCAGCGACGGCAGAAATCGGCCAGGTTGCCCGCCTTGCGCTTGCCGGGGCGGCGGCGCACCCGGTAGTAGACGCGTGGTGCGCCGCTGCCGGCCAGCTCGGCGCAGAGCGTCTGCCAAGCCGCGAGCTCCTGTGCCTGCAGCGCCGGGTCGCGCGTGTCGGACAGGATGAACACGTCGAAATGGCGCGCCTGGCCCGTGGCGGCGAGCGATTCGCAGGTGGCGCGCAGGCCGGCGATGACGGTCGGCACGTGTTCGTTGCAGATCGGCATCACGATGGCGCTGCGCGCCTCGGGCGGAATCGTCACCCCGTCGGCCTGGCGGGCGGAGAGCACGTGATCGTCACCGCGCAACAGCACCACGAAGCCCATCATGGCCGACCAGAAGCCGGCCGACACCCAGGCCACCAGCGGCAGGAACAGGAGGAACTGCAGCGTCGAGAGCAGGGGCATGCTGTGCCAGTCCAGCACGCGTGTCATGACGGCGCCCGAGCACAGCGTGGTGAGCGCCATCAGCAAACCCAGCAGGGTACGTCGGCGGGTGGCGACGTCTTGCCAGGGGAGCGGCGGCTGGGTGTCGTACACCGGTACCGCGCGCGTCGGCCTGCCCCGTAGGCGCCGCCAGGCTTCGCGCCAGCCGAACCAGGGGGCGGCGGGCATCGACCCACGCTTTAGCGCGGGTGTCTGCACCAGGGCGGCAGGCGCTTGATCAACGGGGTTCATGGCTGGGGCAGAGGAGGAAGGATCGCGTTCCATGTTTCTGTGAGGGTGTCTTGCTGATTCTGGAGATAGGCGCGCAGCTCGATCGGCTGCTTGTCCTGGCGCTTGAGGCGCAAGGCGAGTCGCCAGCCGCCGCTGCCCTCGTTGCGGAACACGGTCTGCTCCTCGATGCGTGCGTTGGCCGAGGTCTCGATCCGGGCGCGGACGGTGGCGTCCGGCTTCAAACGGTCTAACGCCGGGCCGGCGAAATCGATGACGAAATGCTCCTCGTCGGCGGCGAGCGGAGCGAAACCGGCACCGCGCCGCGCCTGCACCGCGTGGCCGTGAGGTGGCAAGGCCTGTTGCGCGCCCTGCATGTGCAGGCGGTAGCGCAGATCGAGCGGGGCGCCCGGCGTCGGGCTCCGTTCCGGCACCCAGTAGGCGACCACGTTGTCGTGGGTCTCGTCGGGCGTGGGCAGCAGCACCAGTTCGACGCGGCCGCGCCCCCAGTCGCCCTGCGGTTCGATCCAGGCGCTGGGGCGTTTGTCGTAGCGCGCCTCGGTGTCCTCGTAGCTGGCGAACTGGCGGTCGCGCTGCATCAGGCCGAAGCCGCGCGGATTCTCCAGCGCGAAGGAGGTGGTCAGGATGTGGGGCGGATTGACCAGCGGCCGCCAGATCCATTCGTTCTGTGCGGTGTGGATGGCGAGACCGTCAGAATCGTGAATCTCCGGGCGGAAGCCGCTGCGCGGCGGTTGGTTCTCGCCGGCCAGGAACATGCTGGTCAGCGGCGCCAGGCCCAGGGTGGCGACCGGTTTGCGCAGGTAGAGGCGGGCGCTGATATCCACCGTGGTGGTCGCGCCCGGTTGCACGACGAAGCGGTACGCGCCGCTCGCGCTGGGGGAGTCGAGCAGGGCCAGGATGGTGGTCTCGCGCGCGCCGGCAGATGGGCGCACCAGCCAGAACTCGGTGAAGCGCGGAAACTCCTCGCCCTGGCCGCCCACGGTGTCGATGGCCAGACCGCGCGCCGAGAGACCATATATTTGTCCGGCTCCCAGCGCACGGAAGTAACTCGCCCCCTGGAACACGATCAACTCGTCCTTGTACTGCGGCGAATTCAGCGGGTAATGCAGGCGCAGGCCGGCAAAACCGATGTCGCCCCAGTGCTGCGTGTCGAAGCGGTTCTGGCCATAGTCGAACAGGCGGGTGGAGAAGGGCTGTTCCCGCACCTGGCCGTCGACCACCTCGTGGATGGTAACGGGCTCCAGGAAGTACTTGCCGAGGTGGAAGAACATCGCCTCGAAAGGCAGCCCCTCCTTGCGCCACAGGGCCTCGGCCGGTTTGAACCGGATGTCGCGCATCTGGTCGTAGTTCAGCGTGCGCAGCGGCTCGGGCAAGGTCGGCGATGTATTCCGATACGGCGTGGCCGCGCCTGCGCGGGCGCGCTCGGCAAGCTGGGCGAAGATGTCATCGGGCGTGGCTGCGCGAACTTGGGGCAGCGTCAGCCCGACAAGACAGGCGAGCAGCGTGGCGGGCAGCAGGTCGGAAAAGCGCAACAAAGCTCGCGCAGTGCGGGTGCGCAAGGGAATCGGTTGGGTCGGGTATGTCATGGTCCTTGGCATGTGCGACGTGCCCAGCACAAGCCATGCAGTATTGATGCCAGACGCTTGAGAGCAGGAAGGCGTGCACGGCATGACTGCGCAAACGGGGCAGGCAAATTTGCGCTGCTTCGGACTGGCGATCGTGGCGGCGGTTCCCCTGTTTCCTGCGCTGCCTGCGAAAAGAGGCCGCAAGGACGGGCCGGTCGATCTGCGGGAGCTAGTATGTTTGCGGGCTTTTCGGCACGCTGACGGCCTGCGGCAATTTTTGTAACAGCTTGTAATCCTGCGGCTGGGAAAAGCCGGGAGGTGTGAATGGATTGGAATCAGGAGTTGCTGACCAGCGCGCTCTGGCTGGCCAAGACCTTTGCGATCAGCGTGGTGGTGCTGTCCCTGCTCGTGTTGTGGTTGGCGCATGCCACGGGTTGGGGGCGACAGGTCAAGCGCCTGGCGTGGCCTTACTTCAATCCGCGGCGAAGCTGGAAGCCGCTCGCCGTGCTGGCCTTGCTGGTTCTGCTGACCCTGGTTTCGGTGCGCATGAACGTGCTGTTCTCCTTCTGGTACAACGGCGCCTACACCGCGATGCAGAAGCTCGACGCGCCGGCCTTCTGGTTCATGATGGCTGTGTTCGGCGTGCTGGCGACGCTGCATGTGGCCCGCGCCTTATTCACTGCTTACGTGCGTGAGGGCTTTCAGATCCACTGGCGTGCTGCATTGAGCGAAACGCTGATGGACCGCTGGCTCGCCAGGCGCAACTACTACCGCAGCCAGTTCCTGCCGGAGCAGGTGGACAACCCCGACCAGCGCATCCAGCAGGACGTGACCCAGTTCGTGCAGAGCACGCTGAGTCTGTCGCTGGGCATGCTGGATGCAATCGTCTCGCTGATCGAATTCACCCTGATCCTGTGGGGCCTGTCCGGCGTACTGGCCCTGTTCGGCCACGAGATCCCGCGCGCCATGGTCTTCCTCGTCTACCTCTATGTCGCGGTGGCGACGGTCTTCGCGGTGTGGATCGGCCGTCCGTTGATCCGCCTGAGCTTCCTCAGCGAACGCTTCAACGCCGACTTCCGCTATGCCCTGATCCGCCTGCGCGAGTATGGCGAGAGCATTGCGTTCTATGGCGGCGAGCAGGTCGAACGGCACACCTTGCTGGCGCGCTTTGCCAGCGTGATCCGCAACATGTGGGATGTGCTGTACCGCAGCCTCAAGCTGCAGGGCTTCAACCTTGGGGTGAGCCAGCTCGCCGTGGTGTTCCCGATGATCATCCAGGCCCCGCGCCTGTTTTCAAAGGAGATCCAGCTCGGCGACCTGATGCAGACCGCGCAGGCCTTCGGCCAGGTGCAGGACTCGCTGTCCTTCTTCCGCAACGCCTACGACGAGTTCGCCACCTACCGCGCGGTGCTGGTGCGTCTGACCGGCTTTGTCGAGGTGATCGAGCAGAGCGAAGCCTTGCCGGCGGTGGTACAGGCCAGCGACGGCGCGCGGGTGGCGGTGCGCGGCCTGAGCGTGCGCTCACCCGCGCAGCAGCCCTTGCTGAGCGGGCTGGATCTTGCGCTGGAGCCGGGCGAGGCCTTGCTGATCCGCGGCCCTTCCGGCTCGGGCAAGACCACCTTGCTGCGCGCGCTGGCAGGCCTGTGGCCTTTTGCCGAGGGCGAGGTCGTGCGTCCCCAGGGCGCGCAGGCGCTGTTCCTCTCGCAACGTCCCTACCTGCCCCTGGGCAGCCTGCGCGCCGCCTTGTACTACCCCGCATCCGCCGAGCCGGGCGAGGCCGCTGCCGAGGTGTTGCGTCGCTGCCAGCTCGGGCATCTGAGCGCACGCCTCGACGACGAGGATGACTGGTCGCGCATCCTCTCGCTCGGCGAGCAGCAGCGCCTGGCCATCGGCCGCGCCTTGATCGCCCGCCCGGCGGCGATCTTCCTCGACGAATCCAGCTCGGCCATGGACGAAGGCCTGGAGCACGCCATGTACAGCCTGCTGCGCGAGGCCCTGCCACAGACCATCCTGGTCAGCGTGGGCCACCGCAGCAGCCTGCTCGCCTTCCACCGCTACGAGCTGAAGCTCAGCGGACAGGCCGGAGGCTGGAGCCTGCAGCCCCTGGCGGCGTGATGGAATGGGCGGTCGTGCGGAGTAGCCCACCATCATTCCGCCGGCCGCAGCCGCCTTTGATCCAATCCCACGGCGCCGCGCGCCAGTCTTGCTAGCCTTGAGGCAAACCACTCACCAGAGGATTGCCCCATGGACACCCAGCACCTGCTGCGCGAACTCGATGGCCTGTTCCAGCGCGGCGAATACGCCCAGGTCGAATCCTTCCTGCTGCAGAGCCTGCGCCAGGCGGAGGAGGAGGGCGACAAGCACACCGCCCTCAGCCTGCTCAACGAGCTGATGGGCTACTACCGCAGCGTGAGCCGCCTGCCCGAGGCTTTGGCGGCCTCCGAGAAGGCGCTGGGCATGCTGGAGGCGATGGGGCTCAAGGGCAGCATCCATTACGCGACGACCCTGATGAATGCCGCCACCGCCTACCGTGCGGATGGGCAGACGCCCAAGGCGATCGGCATGTTCGAGGAGGTGGGGCGACTCTTCCTGGCCTTGCAGGTGCAGGATGCCTACCTCGTCGCCACGCTCTACAACAACCTGGCCATGGCCTGGCAGGAGGCCGGAGATCACGGGCGGGCCATCCAGTTCCTCGAAGCGGCGCTGCCCATCATCCGCCAGCGGCCCGGTGGCGAGGCCGACGTAGCGGTGTCGCTGACCAATCTGGCGCTGTCGCGCGTCCGCCTGCAGCAACTGGCGGAGGCCCGCGTCGCCTTGCAGGAGGCGCTGCGCCTGTTCGAGTCGCAGCCTCGTCGCAGTGGGCATTACAGCGCCGCGCTGGCCGCCATGGCCGAGGTCCATTACAAGGAGGGCCGCGTGCAGGAGGCCATCGCCTGCTACGAACGCGCGCTGGGCGAGATCGAGGCGCGCTACGGCCGCAACCTGGACTACGCCACCACCCAGGCCAGCCTCGCGCTGGTGCTGGAGGCCCATGACCCGGCGCGCAGCGCCGCGCTGGCGAGCGAAGCGAAGCAACTGGCCGCCGCACTGGGAGCCGCGGCATGAACGGACTGGAACTGTCCCGGGCCTACTACCAGGCCGTGCGTGGCGACCTGTTGGCCGCCTATGCGCCGGTCTGCCATCGCATCGCGCTGGGCATTGTGGGGCATGGCTCGGAATGCTTCGGTTTCGATGACGCGCTGTCACGTGACCATGATTTCGGCCCCGGCTTCTGCCTGTGGCTGACCGACGAGGATTACGATGCCTTCGGCGCCAATCTGCGGGCGGACTACGAACGCCTGCCGCGCGAGTTCGGCGGCTTCGCCGCACGCTTGACGAGCCCGCGTAGCGGGCAGCGCGTGGGCGTGTTCCGCATCGATGATTTCTACGCCCAGTTCCTCGGCGCGCCGGAGCTGCCGATCAGCGACGCGGACTGGCTGCAGATTCCCGAGGAACTGCTGGCGGCCGCGACCAATGGCGAAGTCTTTGCCGATCCGCTGGGCGAGTTCAGCCGCAAGCGCGCCACGCTGCAGGCCTACTACCCGGACGGCGTGCTCCGCCGCAAGCTCGCGCAAGCTGTCGCCCGCATGGCGCAGAGCGGCCAGTACAACCTGCCGCGTGCCTTGCAGCGCGACGAGGCCGCTGCCGCCCTGCTGGCGCAGGCGGAATTCCTGCGCCACGCCTGTGCGGCGATCCACGTCCTCAACCGCCGCTATACACCCGTCTACAAATGGTTGCTGCGCAGTGTGCGTGACCTGCCGCGCCTGGGGGGCTTGCATCAAACCCTGGATCAACTCGCGCGCAGCCCGGCCGGTGCGGTGGGGCCCTTGGTCGAGACGGTCTGCGCCGCCGTGCTGGACGAGTTGGTCGCCCAGGGTTTCACCCGGCCCGGTGACAGCTTCCTGGAGGCGCATGTCGATGCCATCTTGAATCGCGCGCCGGAGGCCCGCCCATGAGCGTCGTCGACGACATCGTGCAACTGGAATGGTCCGCCTTCGACAAGGTGCAGAACGAGGGGGGGCGGGCCGGCTGCCAGGACGACTTCGAGACCTTCCGCATCATGCGCAAGAGCCAGTTCCTGAGCTGGGATACGGACACGCTGATGGGCTACCTGGGCGATCTGCAGCAGGCCGAGCGCGTCGGCCGCAATCTCGTGCAGGAGAAGTACGCGCGCATGATGGCCTCCACCGCCCCCGCGCAGTACGCCGGCTTCGCCCACCTGCTGCCGCCCTTGAGCGAATGGCAGCAGCGCTGCATCGAGCAGATCATCGAGACGCAACTGGCCTGGCGCGAGGATTTCGCGCGGCGCTACCCGCGTCTGTCCGGCCAGGCCCGCCTGATCCGCACAGCGGAGGACACCCCCTTCGCCACTTCCTTCGAGACCTACCTGCGTGGCGAGCTGGGCACCTATTCGGCGGACACCTTGCGCAGCTACCAGCGCATGGTCGAAGACTGTCTCTGCGAAGGGCGCAACCTCACCGAAGTGGCCATGACGCATACCGCCCGACTCTACGGTTACGCCGGGCTGGAGGAGGCCGAGCGCAAGCTGGCCGAGGGCGCGTGACCACGCTTTTCCCTTTTGTCTTCATGGGTTTGTCGTAGGGGTGAAGGGTTGGCCGGTTGGGGCGGCCGTGTTGCGGGATGTGCCAGAATGCGCTCCCCCCGGGTGCGCGGTGGCGCACCCAACACGGAGAGCACCACAACATGCATACCCCATCGCCCGCGCCCCGGCGACGTATCGCCTGGCTGCCCGACCGCCTGTGGGTCGACGCGCCGGAACGTATCCGCGCTTGCGTGGGCGCCTTGCTCGGCATCCTGATCACTGCGCTCGTCGGCCGCTGGTATGTCGATGGCGCGGTGGCGCTGCCCTGGCTGATCGCGCCGATGGGCGCATCTGCCGTGCTGCTGTTCGCGGTGCCGGCCAGTCCTTTGGCGCAGCCCTGGTCCCTGATCGGCGGCAATCTGGTGGCGGGCGTGCTGGGGGTGTTCAGTTGGCAGGTTTTTGGCGATCCGGTGCTGGCTGCGCCGGTGGCGATCGCGCTGAGCATCGGCGGCATGTTCCTGCTGCGTTGCATCCATCCCCCTTCCGGCGCGGTCGCGCTGACCGCCGTGCTCGGTGGGCCCGCGGTGCATGCGCTGGGCTATGACTTCCTGCTCGATCCGGTGATGCTCAACTCGCTGTGCCTGCTGGCCACCGCGATGCTCTTCAACCTGCTGACCGGGCGCCCGGTCCTGCACCGCAAGGCGCCCTCGCCGCTGGCCCCCGAGGTCACCCCGGCGCGCCTGATGGGCGTGACCGCGGAGGACCTCGACGAGGTGCTGCGCAACTACAACCAGGTGCTCGATATCAGCCGCGAAGACCTGGAGTCGCTGCTGACCCAGGTGGAAGGGGCCGCCTACCGGCGGCGTCATGGCGAGGTCTGCTGCGCCGACATCATGACCCGCGAGGTGGTGTGCGTGGAGTTTGGCACCTCGCTGGAGGAGGCCTGGGCCCTGATGCAGGCGCGCGGCATCAAGGCCTTGCCGGTGATTGACCGGGCGCGCCGGGTGATCGGCATCGTGACGCGCGCGGACTTCATGCGCCTGGCTGATCTCAGCGTGTATCCCGATCTCGCGCAGCGCCTGCGCCAGGCAATCCGGCGTAGCGGCAGCACCCATTCCGAGCGCCCCGAAGTGGTGGGGCAGATCATGAGCAGCCCCGCGCAGACGACCGATGCCGGTGCCCACATCGTCGACCTGGTGCCCCTGCTGGGAGGCGAGGGGCACAGCCATGTGCCTGTGATCGACGAGGAACGTCGCCTGGTCGGCATTGTCGCCCCGCGCGACCTGATCGCCGCGCTCTACCAGCGCCGCCTGGGGCTGGCTTAGCGCCTGTTCAAAGCGACCCCGCTGGCAGCAAGCGGTGGCGTGCGGCGTAGTGCGCGATTTCCAGGCTGTTGCGCAGGGCCAGCTTGTCGCAGATGCGTGCGCGGTAGGTGCTGATGGTGTTGGCCGAGAGCGAGAGCTGCTGCGCGATGTCGCTGACCGTGCGGCCCTGGGCGAGCAACTGCAGCACCTGGAACTCGCGGTTCGACAGGCTTTCGTGCGGCGCGCGGTCGTGCTCGCGGCGGATATCCTGCGCCATCAGCTCGGCGATGGCGGGCGTGACGAAGGTGCCGCCCTCGGCCGCGCGGCAGATCGCCGCCAGCAACTCCTCCGGCGCGCAGCCCTTGTTGAGGTAGCCGTTGGCGCCGCTGCGGATGGCGCGCAGGGCGAACTGCGACTCCGGGTAGACCGAGAGCATCAGCACACCGACGCGCGGGAACTCGTGGCGGATGCTGCCCAGCACGTCCAGCCCGTCGCGCTCGCCCAGGGCAATGTCGAGCAACACGACGTCGATCGTCTCGGTGCGGAGCAGCCGCAAGGCCGCCGGACCATCGGCCGCCTCGAAGATGTCGCCGATGCGTGCGTCCTCGGCCAGGATCTGGCGCAGGCCGCGGCGGATGATCATGTGGTCATCGACGAGCAGGATGCGGATCATGTGAAGACACCTTTAAGCCGGATGCGCACCGTGGTGCCCTGGCCGGGCGTGCTGTCGATGGCCAGCTCGCCGCCCAGCGCGCGGGCCCGCTCCTGCATGCCGAGCAGGCCGAAACTGCGTGGTTGCTGCGGCACATGCATGCCGCGCCCGTCGTCGGCCACCCCCAGCACGAGGTCGTTACCCTCGTCGCGTGCCCACAGCAGCACCTTGCTGGCCTGGGCGTGGCGCGACACGTTGGTGAGTACCTCCTGGGCGATGCGGTAGAGCGCGATCTCCGCTTCGCGGCCGAGGCGGCAATGTTCGACGCGTGGGGTGCAGTCGAACTGGCAGCGCAGGCTACTGCGTTGCTGGAAATCGGTCAGCAGCGCTTCCAGCGCGGCCCACAGGCCGAGGTGATCCAGCACCCCGGGGCGCAGGTCGTTGAGGATGCGGCGCACCGCGCCCATCGCGGTGCCGGCGATTTCCAGCATGCCGTCGAGCTTGCCGCGCATGGCCTCGTCGCCCAGCCGGCTGCGCAGCCAGTTCATCTCCAGTTGCAGCGCGGTCAGCGAGGCGCCCAGCTCGTCGTGGATGTCGCGCGCGATATGGCGCCGTTCCTCTTCCCGCACCACGTTGAGGTGGGCCGACAGGCGCTGCAAGGCCTGGTGCGACTGGCGCAGGTCTTCGGTGGCCGCCTGCAGCTCGGCGGTGCGCGCGGCGACGCGCCGCTCCAGCTCGTCGTGCGCAGCCTTCAGCGCCGCTTCGGTGCGCTTGCGCACGCTGATGTCGCTGAAGGTGACCACGGCGCCCAGCACGGTCTCCCCATGTTCGCTGGCGCGGATCGGGTAGGAGGCGTACTCGGCGGGGAAGGCGCTGCCATCACGTCGCCACAGCACCTCGTCGTCGACGCGTACGCCTTTGCCCTCCTGAAAGGCGCGGAAGATGCGGCAGTCGTGCACCGGCATCAGCGAGGCGTCCGCGTGCGAGTGATGGATCAGGTAATGCATGTTGCGCCCCAGCAGCTCGTCCGGGGTGTAGCCCAGCATCTCGGCGCCCGCGCCATTGATGAAGATGCAGCGGCCGCGCAGGTCGATGCCGTAGATGCCCTCGCCGGCGGACTCCAGCAGCATTTCGAGCTGGCGCCGCCAGGCGTGGTGATGGGAGAGCTGGTGCAGGTCGGCAAACATGGCCTGCACCCAAGCAAGGCGGGTGCCCGCTTTCGGTGCCGTGGCAGGGGCATTGCCAGGCCCTGCAAGGGCCGTGGATGCACCGTGGCGGGGCATCCGCCCGCCGGGATGCCTCAGCCTGCAGCAGGCTTGCGGCGTCCTGCTGGCTTGCGTGCTGCGGCGCCGGGGCGATCGGTGTCGCGTGGTGTATCCGGTGGCGCGGTTTCCGCAGGCGTCTCAGTCGCTGGTGCCTCGGGCATGGGGAAGGGCCAGGCCCACAGGGCCGGGTTGGCGAACAGGTTGGGCGGCGGGCTGCCGTCCTCGCCGGGCTGGCTCATGGCACGCATCGCAGCCAGCGTGGCCCGCTGCACCTCCAGGCCCTGGATGGTCATCTGCAGCATGGAGAGATTCATCTTGAGCCAGCCCTCCACGGTGCGCAGATCGTTGATGCGCTTTTCCAGCTCGCCCACGTCCAGCGTCGGGGTCACCATGCCGGGCAGGCCGAAGCCCATGCTGCTCCACATCCTGTTGAGGAAATCCATGCCATCGTCCAAGGGGGGAATCGACTCGCTCATGACCGGCTGCTCCATAGCACCCGCGGGTCTGCGGGGGAGGTCATGATACCGCTGCCACTCATGCGTCTGGCGACAGAAGATGGGTCAGCGCGGCGCGCAGGCGGGCCGGGCGTACCGGTTTGTGAAGCAGGGGGATGCCCTGATCGGTGGCCTGGCGCAGGGTCTCCGGGCCGGTATCTCCGGACAGCAACAGGCCCGGCATGCGCGGGTTGTAGCAGGCGCGTACCGAGGCGATCACGTCCAGACCATCCTTATCGCCGGGCAGGCGGTAGTCGCTGATGATGATGCGCGGCTCCACGCCAGTCTCGTCCAGCGCGTCGAACAGAGCTTCCAGGCTGTCCGCCGCGACCACGAAGCAGCCCCAGGCCCGCAGCAGGCCGGCCAGGCTCTGCTGCGCCAGGGCGTCGTCGTCGACCATCGCCACCACCTCGCCGGTCAGGTCGTGCTGCTGCGCATGGGTGACGCTGGGCACATCGACCGGGCGCGCCTGGGGCACCTCGATATGGAAGATCGAGCCGCGCCCCACGGCTGAGCGCAGGCCCACCGTATGGCCCAGCAACTCGGCCAGGCGGCGCACGATGGCCAGGCCCAGGCCGAGGCCCTTGCTGCGATCGCGCGCCGGGTTGTCGAGCTGCACGAACTCCTGGAACACCGCGTCCTGCGCTTCCTTCGGAATGCCCGGCCCGCTGTCGCGCACCTCGATGCGCACGCGGTTGCCGCCGCGTCGCCGGGCGGCCACCAGCACGGCGCCCCGTGGGGTGTAGCGCAGCGCGTTGCTGATCAGGTTGAGGAGGATGCGTTCGAGCAAAAGTGGATCGCTTTCGATCCACAGGCTGGTCGGGCAGATGCGTAGGCGCAGCCCGCGGTCGCGCGCGGCGCTGGCGAAGTCGCCCTCGATGCGTTCGAACACCGGCCCCAGGGCGAAGGTCTGGATGCTCACCGGCACCACGCCGGCATCCAGCTTCGAGATGTCGAGCAGACTGTCGAGCAGGTTCTCCATCGCTTCGGCCGAGGCGGCAATGCGGTCGATCAGGTAGCGGTTGTCGGCGCTGTGTTCTTTGCGCGCGAGATCGGCGATGAACAGGCCCAGCGCGTGCATCGGCTGGCGCAGGTCGTGGCTGGCCGCGGCAAGAAAGCGCGACTTGGCGAGGTTGGCCTTCTCCGCCTCCTCCTTGCGTGCGCGCAGCTCCACGGTGGAGGCCTGGACCCGCTGCTCCAACTCGCCCCGCGCCACCGACAGGCGTGCCGCCATGTCATTGATGCCAGTCGCCAGTTGCTGCAGCGAGCCCCCGCCCACCTCGGCCACGCGCGTGCCCAGCTTGCCGTGGCCAATGTCGGTCACCGCCTGCGCCATTTGGCTGATCGGCTGGCTCACCGACTGACTCATGTAGGCCGCCAGCAGCATGCTGGCCGTCAGCACCAGGCCCAGGGTCAGCAGGGCGGCGATGATCTGGGTCTGCTTGCGGCTCTCCAGCGCTTCCAGCGATACCAGCACCACGATGTCGCCGAGACGGGTGGTGGTGGCCTGCCCGCCGCTGGCGCCGGTCGTCATTGCATACGGATCGTCGACGGCTACCGGTGCCTGGGTGACCGGTTCGGTGATGCGCAACAGGCGCTTGCCGACCTGCTCCACGCGCGCGCCGCGGTTGGCTGCTTGCGGCGTATGCACCTGCAGCCCCGCGACGGCCATCAGGTTGCGGTCGCGATCGAAGATCGCCACCCCCTGCAGGTCGGAATTGTTGAGAACCGAGTTGGCCAGTCGATCCAGCACCTCGCGGTTGCCGGAGAACAGCCCGAACTCCGACGCCGCCGCGAGTTGCCGGGCGAGGGCCTGGCCGCGTTGCACCATCGCGTCCTCCAGGTCGGTCAGGCGCGAGAAGGTCAGGATCATGGTCAGCAACACGCCCAGTGCCAGCGTCGGCACCAGCGCCACGATCATGACCCGCGTCCGGATTCCCCAGGGGAGCTTCATGGTGCGCGCTCCAGGCGTTCCAGGCGTTCATGGATCGCGCTCTCGCTTTCCACCTGCAGACCCATTGCGCGCGCCACGTAGGCATTCACGCCTACCGTAAACAGGCGCGGGTACTGGGCTGCGGGCAGGCTGCTGCCGGCCAGCACCCCGCGCGCGATGTCGGCGCACTGGCGGCCGATCTGGGTGGGCGTCGAGTACAGCGCCGCCAGTGCCCCCGCCTTGTGCACAAAACTGGGCGAGAAGCCGATCACCGGCACGCGCATGCGGTAGGCCCCGAGCAGGATGTTCTGCACCGTCTGCGCGTTGTAGATGGTTGCGTCCGGCGTGGCGAGCAGGACCCCGCCGTCCATGAACATGCGTTGCATGGCCGGGTAAATTTCGGTCTCGGCGCTGACGTTCTCCACCTGTACGCGCAACTTGCGCTCGCGTGCAGCCTGCGCCAGGCGTTGTGCGCTGTCGCGCCCGTCACGCCCGGCCAGCAGGCCCACGCGCTCGACTTCCGGCAGGGTGGCTCGTACCAGCTCTATGTAACGGCCTGGCGGCTGGTCGATGAAGACTGCACTGAGGCGCCTGTCCTCGCGCTTCTGCTGCGACAGGCGCTCGTAAGTGGTGCGCGGCAGCATCGCCGCCAAGACCGGCGCGCGCAGTTCGCGCGCCGCCAGCGCCTGAGCCGCCTGGCTGCCCACGGCGACGATCACGGCCGCATCGTTGAGCGGGCGGGCGGCCGCCTGGTCGCGGTCCAGCACCTGCACCTCGTGTTCCCCGCTGCGGAACTCCTGCCGCAGGCTGTCGGCGAACTCCTGGTAGGGCGAGGACGCGTCGGACAGCACCACCGCCACCATCGCGGCATGGGCCTCGCCCGCAGCCAGCAACAGGCCGGTCAGCAGCAGGCGCAGCAGGAAGAGTCCGCGGCTCATGGTCGGGGTCGGCAGGGCTGAAAAAAAGGGCAGGATGGACGCAAGGCTTGTAAGGGGCCTGTAGGTGGCAACGCCGACACTGGGCCCGAATACTGGGCCCGACGCTAATGTACGGCAAGCCAGGCGCGCAACCATCTGCCCAAAAGAGAAGGGTCGGGTCCGCGCAGGGGCAGGGGAAGGCCCTGCCTGCGGCAGAGGAATACGGCGTGGTATGCTTATGGCAAGTTTCAACCCATGCTGCGCCGCCCACGGCAAACCACTCAGCCATGCAGACTTGCCGGATCCTGATCATCGAGGATCACGCCCTCGTGCGTGAGGCGATGGCCCATGCACTGGCAGGGCTGTCCATGCCATGTGCATTCACTGAGGCCGCCTGCGCACAAGATGCGTTGACGCAGATCGAGTCCGGCATCGAGTTCGACCTGGTCCTGATGGACCTGGGCCTGCCGGACATGAGCGGTTTTTCGCTGCTGTCTGTGCTGGCGCATCGCTTCCCGTCCATCCCGGTCATGATCGTGTCGGCCCAGGCCGACGAGTCCTCGGTCAAGCGCGCGCTGAAAGCCGGCGCGGCCGCCTTCGTGTCCAAGAATCTCAGCAGCGAGCAGTTGGTGCGCGCGGTCGAGACCGTACTGGCCGGCGGTACGGTGACGCCGGAAGAGGGGGGAGAGGCGGCGGCCACGGCGCACGGGCGTCCTGGCAAGCGACGCAGCGTGGAATCCATCGCCGCCCAGTTCGGCCTGACTGCTGCGCAGACGCGCGTCATGGAGCTGATGGTGGAGGGGCGGACCAATCGCGAGATTGCCGACCTCCTTGGTTTGGCCGAAGGCACGGTGAAGGTGCATTGCTCGGCCATCCTGCGTGCCCTCAACGTCCCGAACCGCGCCCAGGCCCTGGTCGTGCTGTCGCGGCAGGGCTTGCGCGGCTGAGATTGGCCGGGAAGCGCGTCAGCGTCCCGCAGGCGTGCCCATTGAGTTCAGCGCCTGGGTCACTTCCTCCTCGTCGTCCGCCAGCAGGTCCATGACTTGCTGCGCCAGACTGCGTGCTGCGTGGTTGAGCGGAGCCGGCAGCGCTTCCGGCGGGCGCACGGTCAGCAGGAGCTTGGACGCAGCCACGGCATAGACGGGGTCCAGCACGCGGGCCTGAAACTCCTCCGGCATGCTGGCGACCAGACTGTCGGCAGTATCCAGTGCCCACTTGTTGCGTGGCCACTGGGAGGGGAGGGCGAGTGCGCGCGGGAACAACTCCAGATCATGCATGACGATGCGCAAGTCTTCCGCGGAGTCGCGGAACGGTAGCAACACGAAGTCAGACATCTCGTACAGGGAGACATCGGTTTCGGTGCGGTTGGCGCCACCGTCCAGTACGCCGACCCAGCCCGACAGTTCGCGCAGCTTCGCCACCACCTTCTCGCGCGCCTGGGGCGAGCGTGCGTCCGCCATAATGTAGCGCCGGCTCTCGGGGCGCAGCGGCTCGCGGTACTCGTCGGTCATCACGCAGGCGGCACGCCGCCCCAACAGGGTCAGGCCATGGCAGAGCAGGTGGGAAATCGTGGTCTTGCCGCTGCCGCCCTTGGTTCCGATGACGCAGATGATCTCAGCCACGAGTTGCTTTCCTCCCTAGTCCTGGTGTCCGGCCCGCCACGCATTGTCCCCGTTCACTACGGCGGGGCGAGGGGATTCTTCAGTCGCTCCGGGCCGGAGCCCGCCGGGGATCTGATAGCAATAAAGGGTTCTGCCCTTGCCGTCTCCGACCCGCAAGACGGCACTGGCGTGCTGGCCGGGAATCTCGAAACTATTGCTGACCAGCCAACTGCCTGGCGCCATCTCCCGCCGGGCCTTCTGCCACAGACGTGCCATCGGCACGGGGGACAGGAAGGCATATACGACATCAACGCCGGACAGCTTCTCGGTCCAGAAATCACCGCGGCGGAGCTTGAGGTTAGGGCGTGAGCTCAGGCGGCGCCGCGCGATCCAGTATGGAAGCGGCGCATTCTCGATGCCGCTGATGCTCCAGTCGGGGCGCAGGCGGCTCAGGCCCGCCATGAAACTTCCGGTGCCACAGCCGAGGTCCGCGACCCGCAGGCCCGGTCGGTCAGGCAGCCAGCGCGCGAGGCGGTGAATGGCCGGGCGACCGGAAAGGTATAGGGGGACCTGGCTGCGAAAGCTGCTCCAGAACAGCAGGCTCAGCACGCAGAAACCCAGCAGATACAGCCAGGGTGGCACCGACCAGCGCAGGGCCAGGACGATCGAGGGCATGAAACCGAGTTCCAAGGGTAGCCACCATTTCTCGGTTCGTAGCCACAGTGCCATGAAGGTGGCCAGCACGCCCTGCAGGCAGGCCAGGGGCAGCAGGTCCAGGGGCGGCACCAGACCGCTGCGCGACAGGGTCAGCGTGGCCAGCAAGGCGATGATCTGGCAGCTCAGGGCTTTGAGGGCGGGCATGGTGCTGGAGGTGCGGCAAGACGTGGGCGACTCAGGCGCGCAGTCTGACCTGATCGTCTAACGATGACCAGTGGTGCGGAGTCTGTCAAAACAGCCCTCAACAGAGCTTGACTTCTAATTATTCGATCTCTATAGTGCTGCGTCTTACGTCTGGAGGGATTCCCGAGCGGTCAAAGGGATCAGACTGTAAATCTGACGGCACAGCCTTCGAAGGTTCGAATCCTTCTCCCTCCACCAAAGTTTTAAGAGCGCTGCCTAGTTCGGGTGGTGCGGCAGGTGTAGGGTCGCTGCGTTTTCGGCGCGGGTGTAGCTCAATGGTAGAGCTGAAGCCTTCCAAGCTTAAGACGAGGGTTCGATTCCCTTCACCCGCTCCAGGTTGTAAGTAGTGCGTTGTTTGTCGGTTTGCCCATGTAGCTCAGTGGCAGAGCACTCCCTTGGTAAGGGAGAGGTCGCGTGTTCAATCCACGCCATGGGCACCACGGTTAATGTGTTTGGGATCTTCGGACCCAGCTTTTGCGAAGGTTGATTGGGGTAAATAAATGGCCAAGGAAAAGTTTGAGCGGACGAAACCGCACGTGAACGTAGGGACGATTGGTCACGTTGACCACGGCAAGACGACGCTGACGGCGGCGATCACGACGGTGCTGGCATCGAAGTTCGGTGGTTCGGCCAAGGCGTACGACCAGATCGACGCGGCGCCGGAAGAAAAGGCCCGTGGTATCACGATCAATACCGCGCACGTCGAATACGAAACCGCCAACCGCCACTATGCCCACGTGGATTGCCCGGGGCACGCGGACTACGTCAAGAACATGATTACCGGTGCCGCCCAGATGGACGGCGCCATCCTGGTGTGCTCGGCCGCTGACGGCCCCATGCCCCAGACCCGCGAGCACATCCTGCTGGCCCGCCAGGTTGGTGTGCCCTACATCGTCGTGTTCCTGAACAAGTGCGACATGGTCGACGACGCCGAACTGCTTGAGCTCGTCGAAATGGAAGTGCGCGAACTGCTCTCCAAGTACGAATTCCCTGGCGACGACGTGCCCATCGTCAAGGGCTCGGCGCTGAAGGCCCTGGAAGGCGACAAGGGTGAGCTCGGCGAAGGCGCCATCATGGCCCTGGCCGAAGCCCTGGACAGCTACATCCCGACGCCCGAGCGCGCCATCGACAAGCCCTTCCTGATGCCGATCGAAGACGTCTTCTCGATCTCGGGTCGCGGCACCGTCGTGACCGGCCGTGTCGAACGTGGCGTGGTCAAGGTTGGCGAAGAAATCGAAATCGTCGGCATCAAGGCCACCGTCAAGACCATCTGTACCGGCGTCGAAATGTTCCGCAAGCTGCTCGACCAAGGTCAAGCGGGTGACAACGTCGGCGTGCTGCTGCGCGGCACCAAGCGTGAAGAAGTCGAGCGCGGCCAAGTGCTGGCCAAGCCGGGTTCGATCACCCCGCACACCCACTTCACCGGTGAAGTGTATGTGCTGAGCAAGGACGAAGGTGGTCGTCACACCCCGTTCTTCAACAACTACCGTCCGCAGTTCTACTTCCGTACCACGGACGTGACCGGCGCCATCGCCCTGCCGGAAGGCACCGAGATGGTGATGCCGGGTGACAACGTGTCGATCACCGTCAAGCTGATCGCCCCGATCGCCATGGAAGAAGGTCTGCGCTTCGCGATCCGCGAAGGCGGCCGTACCGTCGGCGCCGGTGTTGTCGCCAAGATCATCGAGTAATTTGGAGTGCTCAGGGCGGCTCGCCGCCCGGATGATCAAGATGGCGCACGGGAAGTGATTCCCGTGCGCTTTACAGTCTCTGCTGCAGGGGCATAGCTCAATTGGCAGAGCGTCGGTCTCCAAAACCGAAGGTTGGGGGTTCGAGACCCTCTGCCCCTGCCACTTTTACCGGATAGGCTGCTCTTTCAATGGCAGACAAAGTCAAGTTCGTACTGGCACTCCTGCTGCTGGTGGCGGGTCTTGCAGGCTTCTACCTGCTGGCAGGCCAGCCGGCCATCCTGCGCGTGCTCAGCGTGCTGGCGGGCTTGGCGGCCTGTGCCGCTGTCGGCTGGACGACCGAGCCGGGGCGCCAGTTTGCTGGTTTTGCCCAGGATTCGATCACCGAGGCCAAGAAGGTGGTGTGGCCGACTCGCAAGGAAACCATCCAGACCACGGGCGCCGTGTTCGCCTTTGTCGTGGTTATGGCCATCGTGCTGTTCGCGACTGACAAGACGCTGGAGTGGTTGTTGTACAGCGTGATTCTGGGGTGGAAGTAATGAGCAAGCGCTGGTACGTCGTACACGCCTATTCCGGCTTCGAGAAGTCGGTGCAGCGCGCGCTGGTGGAGCGCGTGGCGCGCTCTGGCATGCAGGACATGTTTGGCCAGATCCTCGTTCCCGTCGAAGAAGTCGTGGAAATGAAGGGGGGCCAGAAGAGCGTGACCGAACGCAAATTCTTCCCCGGCTACGTGCTCGTCGAGATGGATATGAACGACGACTCTTGGCACTTGGTGAAGAGCACGCCCAAGGTCACCGGCTTCGTCGGCGGGACTGCCAACAAGCCGACGCCGATTTCCGAAAAGGAAGTCGAGAAGATCCTGCACCAGATGCAGGAGGGCGTTGAAAAGCCGCGCCCCAAAATCCTGTTCGAAGTGGGCGAGATGGTGCGCGTCAAGGAAGGCCCGTTCACGGACTTCAATGGCAGCGTCGAGAGCGTCAACTACGAGAAGAGCCGCCTTCACGTGTCAGTCACGATCTTTGGTCGTGCCACGCCGGTGGAGCTTGAATTCAGTCAGGTCGAAAAGACCTGACGCCAGTTTTCCGGGCGCTGGTCAATGCCTGGAATCGAGGAGCGTCGGCAGGGAAACCGAGGGCGCGTTATCACTCACACTAAGGAGCCATCATGGCAAAGAAAATCGTCGGCTACGTCAAGCTGCAAGTGCCGGCGGGCAAGGCCAATCCTTCGCCCCCGATCGGTCCCGCGCTGGGTCAGCGCGGTCTGAACATCATGGAATTCTGCAAGGCCTTCAATGCCCAAACTCAGGGCATGGAGCCGGGCCTGCCGATTCCCGTGGTCATCACCGCCTACGCGGACAAGTCCTTCACGTTCATCATGAAGACGCCGCCGGCGACCGTGCTGATCAAGAAGGCTGCCGGCGTGCAGAAGGGTTCTGCCAAGCCGCATACCGACAAGGTCGGCAAGGTGACCCGCGCTCAGCTGGAAGAAATCGCTAAGACCAAGATGAAGGATCTCACTGCGGCTGACCTCGATGCCGCCGTCCGCACCATTGCTGGCTCCGCGCGCAGCATGGGCATCACCACGGAGGGCGTGTAATCATGGCCAAGCTGTCCAAGCGAGTTCAAGCGGTGCGTGCCAAGGTCGACCGCAACAAGCTTTATCCGGTTGCCGACGCACTGTCGTTGGTCAAGGAAATCGCCAGCGCCAAGTTCGATGAGTCGGTTGATGTCTCCGTCAACCTGGGCGTGGATGCCAAGAAGTCGGACCAGGTGGTGCGTGGCTCTGTTGTGCTGCCCGCAGGCACTGGCAAGACCGTACGCGTTGCCGTGTTCGCTCAAGGTCCCAAGGCTGAAGAAGCCAAGGCCGCTGGCGCCGATGTCGTCGGTTTCGACGATCTGGCTGAACAGGTCAAGGCCGGCAACATCGACTTCGATCTCTGTATCGCCACCCCGGACGCCATGCGCGTCGTCGGTGCGCTGGGTCAGATCCTCGGCCCGCGTGGCCTGATGCCGAACCCGAAGGTCGGCACCGTGACCATGGACGTGACGACTGCCGTCAAGAACGCCAAGGCCGGTCAGGTTCAGTACCGTACCGACAAGGCCGGTATCGTGCATGCCACGATCGGTCGCGCCTCCTTCTCGGCCGAAGCGCTGAACCAGAACCTGAGCGCGCTCATCGGTGCCCTGGTGAAGGCCAAGCCGGCTGCGTCGAAGGGTGTGTACCTGCGCAAGATCGCGCTGTCCTCGACCATGGGTCCTGGGGTGCGTGTCGAGCCGACGACGGTCGCGCAGTAAGAGTTTGCTGGGGTGGCCGCGTGCCACCCCGAAGTACTTTGGGCCTGTCACAGCAAAGTATCGCCGTGATGGGGTTGTCAAAGACCGTTGGGGATAAAGGCTCGTACTGCTTTGTCTTAATCAGATCGAAAGATCGGCCCAGCGCAGATGGCGCTACCCGAAAACAGGATTCCCGGCTAGTGCGCAAGCACTGGTCACCTGAATTTGAGGTCGCCGTGTCTGGACGGGAGGGTGAAAACCCAAGCGTTCTAATTGTTAGGAGCTGACCTTGAGTCTCAATCTCGAAGACAAGAAGGCCGTCGTGGCTGAGGTGTCTGCACAGGTTGCGAACGCTCAGACGATCGTGGTCGCCGAGTACGCTGGCATTGAAGTGGGTGATCTCACTGTGCTGCGTGCAAAGGCCCGCGAACAGGGCGTTTACCTGCGTGTGCTGAAGAACACCCTGGCCCGCCGTGCGGTGGCTGACACCGCGTTCTCCGGCCTTGCTGACCAGCTCGTCGGTCCGCTGATCTACTCGATCGGCGCTGACGCAGTGGCCCCGGCAAAGGTGCTGAACGACTTCGCAAAAACCAACGACAAGCTGGTCCTGAAGGCAGGCAGCTACAGCGGCAAGTTGCTGGACAAGGCGGGCGTGCAAGCGCTGGCTTCCGTCCCGACCAAGGAAGTGCTGCTGGCGCAACTGCTGGGCCTCATGCAATCGCCGATCTCTGGCTTCGCGCGTGCCATCGCCGCCGTTGCCGCGCAGAAGGGCGAGCCTGCTGCCGCTCCGGCCGAAGCTTGATTCATTCGCAACTCATTCAAATTCAGGAATATCAAAATGGCATTCGATAAAGACGCTTTCCTGTCCGCCCTGGACAGCATGACCGTGCTGGAACTCAATGACCTGGTCAAGGCCATCGAAGAAAAGTTCGGCGTTTCCGCTGCAGCCATGGCTGCTCCTGCTGCTGGTGGCGGTGCTGCTGCTGCTGCTGCTGAAGAAAAGACCGAGTTCACCGTTGTCCTGGCTGCTGCCGGCGACAAGAAGGTGGAAGTCATCAAGGTGGTGCGTGCTGCTACCGGCCTGGGCCTGAAGGAAGCCAAGGACCTGGTGGATGGTGCTCCGAAGCCTGTCAAGGAAGCGATTCCGAAGGCAGACGCCGAAGCGCTCAAGAAGCAACTGGAAGACGCTGGCGCGAAGGTCGAGATCAAGTAATCTCGCCTGTGTCACACGGGGTTGGCGGCCTGGGGCCGCCAGCCCTTTTGTGCTTTTGTATTACAGGCTGGCGCCTGGGGCGCTGGCAGGCCACGAGGCCACAATACAACGCTGTCATGCAGGATATCCCTTCCCGCGACAACGCTGTCTTCTGTCCTCTGACGTCGGACTCTTGACCCGGAGCATCTATGGCGTACTCCTACACCGAGAAAAAGCGCATTCGCAAGAGCTTTGCCAAGCGCGCGAGCGTTCTGAATGTACCTTTCCTGCTGGCTACCCAGTTGGAATCCTTTACTGCATTCCTGCAGGCGGATGTTCCGCCCGCGACGCGCAAGAACGAAGGTCTGCAAGCAGCCTTCACCTCGATCTTCCCGATCAGCTCGCACTCCGGCAATGCCCGGCTCGAGTTCGTGCACTACATCCTCGGTGAACCCGCCTTCGATGTGAAGGAGTGTCAGCAGCGCGGCCTGACCTTTGCGTCTCCGCTGCGCGCGCGCGTGCGCCTGGTGATCCTGGACAAGGAAGCCGCCAAGGAAACCATCAAGGAAGTGAAGGAGCAGGAAGTCTATATGGGCGAGATTCCGCTCATGACGACGACCGGTTCTTTCGTGATCAATGGCACCGAGCGTGTCATCGTGTCGCAGTTGCACCGTTCGCCGGGTGTGTTCTTCGAGCATGACCGCGGCAAGACGCATAGCTCCGGCAAGCTGCTGTTCTCGGCTCGCATCATTCCTTACCGCGGTTCCTGGCTGGACTTCGAGTTCGACCCGAAGGACTTCCTCTATTTCCGCGTCGACCGTCGCCGCAAGATGCCGGTCACCATCCTGCTGAAGGCCATCGGCATGTCCGCCGAGGACATCCTGGCGACTTTCCATGACTTCGATACCTTCGAGTTCGCCGGTCAGGATGTGCGATTCGAGATCGTGCCGGACCGCCTGCGTGGCGAAGTGGCGCGCTTCGACATCCTGGACGCCAAGGGCAACGTGATCGTTGGCAAGGACAAGCGCATCAACGCCAAGCACATTCGTGACCTGGCCACGGCTAACATCACCTCGATGCTGGTACCGGAAGATTTCGTGGTGGGTCGCGTGTTGGCGCATGACATCGCCGATCCTGAAACGGGCGAAATCCTGGCCCGTGCCAACGACGAGATCACTGAAGACCTGCTCGGCAAGTTGTCGGTGGCGGGCGTCAAGGGTTTCAAGACGCTGTACATCAACGATCTGGACCGCGGCGGCTACATTTCGCAGACCCTGCGTGCCGACGAGACGCTGGATCAGTGGCAAGCTCGCGTGGCCATCTACCGCATGATGCGTCCGGGCGAGCCGCCGACCGAAGATGCGGTCGAGGCGCTGTTCCAGGGGCTGTTCTACGCCGAAGAGCGTTACGACCTGTCGACCGTGGGTCGCATGAAGTTCAATCGGCGTGCTTACCCGGAGAAGATGGACGACAAGTCCCCCGAGTGGCTCAAGCGCTTCTACGCAACCGTCGGTGCGCGTGGCGAAGACGGTCCCGGTGTGCTGTCGAACGAAGACATCCTGGCCGTCATCGGTGTGCTGGTCGAACTGCGCAATGGTCGCGGCGACATCGACGATATCGATCACCTGGGCAACCGCCGCGTACGTTCGGTGGGTGAGCTGGCCGAAAACCAGTTCCGTGCCGGCCTGGTGCGTGTCGAGCGCGCGGTCAAGGAACGCCTCGGCCAGGCCGAGAGCGACAACCTGATGCCGCATGACCTGATCAATGCCAAGCCGATCTCGGCCGCGATCAAGGAGTTCTTCGGGTCTTCGCAACTGTCGCAGTTCATGGACCAGACCAACCCGCTGTCCGAGATCACCCACAAGCGCCGCGTGTCGGCTCTTGGCCCGGGCGGTCTGACGCGCGAACGCGCCGGCTTCGAGGTGCGCGACGTGCACCCGACGCACTATGGCCGCGTGTGCCCGATCGAGACACCAGAAGGTCCGAACATCGGCCTGATCAATTCGCTGGCTGTGTATGGCCGTACCAATCGTCACGGCTTCCTGGAGACGCCGTATCGTCGCGTCGACAGTGGCAAGGTCACGCAGGAGGTGGATTTCCTGTCGGCGATCGAGGAAGGTCAGTACATCATCGCCCAGGCCAATGCGCAGATCGGTGCTGGCGGTACGCTGGAAGGCGAACTGGTGTCTGCCCGCTACAAGGGCGAGGCCATGTTGGTCGAGCCCAGCCAGGTGCAGTACATGGACGTGTCGCCGTCGCAGATCGTGTCGGTCGCGGCTTCGCTGATTCCGTTCCTCGAACATGACGATGCAAACCGCGCATTGATGGGCGCCAACATGCAGCGTCAGGCCGTACCCTGTCTGCGTCCGGAGAAGCCCCTGGTCGGTACTGGTATTGAGCGCACTGTAGCGGTCGATTCGGGTACTACCGTGCAGGCGCTGCGTGGCGGTGTGGTGGACTACGTCGATGCTTCGCGCGTGGTGGTTCGCGTCAATGACGAGGAAACCGTGCCGGGCGAAGTCGGCGTCGACATCTACAACCTGATCAAGTACACCCGTTCCAACCAGAACACGAACATCAACCAGCGTCCGATCGTGAAGATCGGTGACCGTCTGGCCAAGGGCGACGTGATCGCCGACGGCGCTTCGACCGACCTCGGCGAACTCGCGTTGGGCCAGAACATGCTGGTCGCGTTCATGCCCTGGAATGGTTACAACTTCGAAGACTCGATCCTGATCTCGGAACGTGTCGTTGCGGATGATCGTTTCACCTCGATCCACATTGAGGAACTGACGGTCGTAGCGCGTGACACCAAGCTGGGGCCCGAGGAAATCACGCGCGACATCGCCTCGTTGGGTGAAGTGCAACTGGGCCGTCTGGATGAGTCCGGCATCGTCTATATCGGCGCCGAAGTCGACGCCGGTGACGTGCTGGTCGGCAAGGTCACGCCCAAGGGCGAGACCCAGCTGACGCCGGAAGAAAAGCTGTTGCGTGCCATCTTCGGCGAGAAGGCTTCCGACGTGAAGGACACATCGCTGCGCGTGCCCTCGGGCATGAATGGCACCGTCATCGACGTGCAGGTGTTCACGCGTGAAGGCATCGAGCGCGACAAGCGTGCGCAGTCGATCATCGACGACATGCTGCGCGGCTATCGCCAGGATCTGGGCGACCAGATGCGCATCGTGGAGCGCGATACCTTCGAGCGTATCGAGCGTCTGATCACTGGTCAGGTGGCCAACGGCGGCCCCAAGAAGCTGGCCAAGGGCGCCAAGATCGACAAGGCCTACCTGGAATCGATCGAACAGTACAACTGGTTCGACATCCGCCTGGCCGATGACGCGGTCGCGGTGCAACTGGAGCAACTGCGCGAAGGCCTGGAAAAGACCCGTAAGGATTTCGACCTGGCGTTCGAAGCCAAGAAGAAAAAGCTGACTCAGGGCGATGAGCTTCCCCCGGGCGTGCAGAAGATGGTCAAGGTGTACCTGGCCGTCAAGCGCCGCCTGCAGCCTGGCGACAAGATGGCCGGTCGTCACGGCAACAAGGGTGTGGTGTCCAAGATCGTGCCGGTTGAAGACATGCCTTACATGGAAAACGGGACGCCGGTCGATATCGTGCTGAATCCGCTGGGCGTGCCTTCGCGGATGAACATCGGTCAGATTCTCGAGACCCACCTGGGCTGGGCTGCCAAGGGTCTGGGCAACAAGATCGACGCGATGCGCCGCGCTAACGCCAACGCTAAGGAAGTGCGTGCGTTCCTGGCCCAGATCTACAGCAACAAGGACAAGGGCGAGAGCATCGACGGTCTGGCCGATGGTGAGGTGCTCGAACTGGCGGACAACCTTCGCAAGGGCGTGCCTTTCGCGACGCCGGTGTTCGACGGTGCGACCGAGGAAGACATCGACGGCATGCTCAAGCTTGCCGGCATGGATTCCGGTGGCCAGGTGACCCTGTTCGATGGCCGTAACGGCGAAGCCTTCGAGCGCAAGGTCACGGTCGGCTACAAGCATGTGCTGAAGCTGCACCACTTGGTCGACGACAAGATGCACGCGCGTTCGACCGGCCCGTACTCGCTCGTCACGCAGCAGCCGCTGGGTGGCAAGGCGCAGTTCGGTGGCCAGCGTTTCGGGGAAATGGAAGTGTGGGCGCTGGAAGCTTACGGCGCCGCCTACACCCTGCAGGAAATGCTGACGGTGAAGTCCGACGACGTGACCGGTCGTACCAAGGTGTATGAAAACATCGTCAAGGGCGAGCACAAGATCGACGCAGGCATGCCGGAGTCCTTCAACGTGCTGGTGAAGGAAATCCGCTCGCTGGCGATCGATATTGACCTCGACCGTTACTGATCCACGTTCGCGAATCCTGAGATTTGGAGTGATACATGAAGAGCTTGCTCGCTGATCTGTTCAAGCAAAGCCTCCCGAACGAGGAAGAGTTCGACGCTATTACCATCGGCCTCGCTTCGCCGGAGAAGATCCGCTCGTGGTCTTACGGCGAAGTGAAGAAGCCGGAAACCATCAACTACCGTACCTTCAAGCCGGAGCGCGATGGCCTGTTCTGCGCCAAGATCTTCGGCCCGGTGAAGGACTACGAGTGCCTGTGCGGCAAGTACAAGCGCCTCAAGCACCGTGGTGTCATCTGCGAGAAGTGTGGCGTCGAAGTCACGCTGTCGAAGGTGCGTCGTGAGCGCATGGGCCACATCGAGCTGGCCTCGGTGGTGGCGCACATCTGGTTCCTGAAGTCGCTGCCGTCTCGTCTGGGCATGGTCCTGGATATGACCCTGCGCGACATCGAGCGCGTGCTGTACTTCGAAGCTTTCGTCGTGGTTGAGCCGGGCATGACCCCGCTGACCAAGGGTCAGTTGCTGACCGAGGACGACTACCTCGCCAAGGTGGAGGAGTACGGTGACGAGTTCACCGCGCTGATGGGGGCCGAGGGTATCCGTGGCCTGCTGCGCGGCATCGACATCATGTCCGAAGTCGAGCGACTGCGTTCCGAGTTGGAAACCACCGGTTCCGAGGCGAAGATCAAGAAGATCGTCAAGCGCCTCAAGGTGCTGGAGGCCTTCCAGCAGTCCGGCATCAAGCCTGACTGGATGATCATGGAAGTGCTGCCGGTACTGCCGCCGGACCTGCGTCCGCTCGTTCCCCTGGATGGCGGTCGTTTCGCCACTTCCGACCTGAACGATCTGTATCGTCGCGTCATCAACCGCAACAACCGTCTGAAGCGTCTGCTGGAGCTGAAGGCCCCTGAAATCATCGTGCGCAACGAAAAGCGCATGCTGCAGGAAGCCGTCGACTCACTGCTCGACAACGGCCGTCGCGGCAAGGCCATGACCGGTGCCAACAAGCGCCCGCTCAAGTCGCTGGCCGACATGATCAAGGGTAAGGGCGGTCGTTTCCGCCAGAACCTGCTGGGCAAGCGCGTTGACTACTCGGGCCGTTCGGTGATTACCGTGGGCCCGCAGCTCAAGCTGCACCAATGCGGCCTGCCGAAGCTGATGGCGCTGGAACTGTTCAAGCCCTTCATCTTCAACAAGCTGGAGCTGATGGGGCTGGCTACGACCATCAAGCAGGCCAAGAAGCTGGTTGAATCGCAAGAGCCGGTGGTGTGGGACATCCTCGAAGAGGTGATCCGCGAACATCCGGTCATGCTGAACCGCGCGCCGACGCTGCACCGTCTGGGTATCCAGGCTTTCGAACCGACGCTGATCGAAGGCAAGGCCATTCAGCTGCACCCGCTCGTCTGCGCGGCGTTCAACGCCGACTTCGACGGTGACCAGATGGCCGTCCACGTGCCGCTGTCGCTGGAAGCCCAGATGGAAGCCCGCACCCTGATGCTGGCCTCCAACAACGTACTGTCGCCCGCCAACGGCGAGCCCATCATCGTTCCGTCGCAAGACGTGGTGCTGGGCCTGTACTACGCGACCCGCGCTGGCGTGAATGTGCCCGGCGAAGGCATGGCCTTCGTTGACGTGTCCGAGGTGAAGCGTGCTTACGAATCCAAGCAGATTTCGCTGCACGCCAAAATCTCCGTGCGTATCCGCGAAGTCGAGGTGAGCGAGTCGGGTGAGAAGACCGAGAAGATCACGCGCTACAACACAACGGCTGGCCGTGCGTTGCTGAGCGAGATCCTGCCCGCGGGCTTGCCCTTCAGCGTGATCGACAAGGCGCTGAAGAAGAAGGAAATCTCGCGCCTGATCAACACCAGCTTCCGTCGCTGCGGATTGCGTGAAACCGTGATCTTCGCCGACCGCCTGATGCAGTTCGGTTTCAGTCTGGCAACCCGCGCCGGTATCTCCATCGCAGTCAAGGACATGCTGGTTCCGAGCGCCAAGGAAAGCATCATCTCGGCCTCCGAGCACGAGGTGAAGGAAATTGCCCAGCAATACGCGTCCGGTCTGGTGACTGACGGTGAGCGCTACAACAAGGTGGTGGATATCTGGGGCCGCACCGGCGACCAGGTGGCCAAGGCCATGATGGAGCAGCTCGGCCAGGAAGACGTCATTGACCGCAACGGCAACAAGGTCAAGCAGGAATCCTTCAACTCCATCTACATGATGGCCGACTCCGGCGCCCGTGGTTCCGCTGCCCAGATCCGTCAGTTGGCGGGTATGCGCGGCCTGATGGCCAAGCCGGATGGCTCCATCATCGAGACGCCGATCACCACGAACTTCCGCGAAGGCCTGAACGTTCTGCAGTACTTCATCTCGACCCACGGTGCGCGTAAGGGCCTGGCCGACACGGCACTGAAGACCGCGAACTCCGGCTACCTGACGCGTCGTCTGGTCGACGTGACGCAGGATCTGGTCGTGACCGAAGATGATTGCGAAACCACCAACGGTTTCGTCATGAAGGCGCTGATCGAAGGCGGTGAAGTGGTTGAGCCGCTGCGTGAGCGCATTCTCGGTCGCGTGACTGCCGATGACATCGTCAATCCGGAGACGCAAGAGTCCGTGATCTACGCCGGCGATCTGCTGGACGAAGACGCCTGCGACCTGATCGACGCGTTGGGTATCGACGAGGTGCGCGTACGTACGCCGCTGACCTGCGACACGCGTTACGGCCTGTGCGCCAAGTGCTACGGCCGTGACCTCGGTCGCGGCAGCCTGGTCAACGCGGGTGAAGCGGTCGGTGTGATCGCGGCCCAGTCGATCGGTGAGCCCGGCACGCAGCTGACGATGCGTACTTTCCACGTCGGTGGCGCGGCTTCGCGTGCAGCGGTGGCGAGTTCTGTCGAAGCCAAGTCGGCCGGTTCGATTCGCTTCACCGGCAACATGCGCTACGTGACCAATGCGAAGGGCGAGAAGATCGTCATCTCGCGTTCGGCAGAAGTGCTGGTCGCGGACGACATGGGCCGCGAGCGCGAGCGTCACAAGATCCCGTACGGCGCGACCCTGCAGGTCGACGACGGCGACACGATCAAGGCCGGCAAGCAACTGGCGACCTGGGATCCGCACACCCGTCCGATCATCACCGAGTACTCGGGCTTCATCAAGTTCGAGAACGTGGAAGAGGGCGCCACGGTCGCCAAGCAGATCGACGAAGTCACCGGTCTGTCGACCCTGGTGGTCATCGACGCCAAGCGTCGCGCCGGTTCGGCTTCGTCCAAGGGCGTGCGTCCGCAAGTCAAGCTGCTGAATGCCGCTGGTGAGGAAGTCAAGATCGCCGGCACCGAGCATGCGGTGACCATCACCTTCCAGGTCGGCTCGCTGATCACGGTGAAGGATGGGCAGGAAGTGTCGGTGGGTGACGTGCTGGCCAAGATTCCGCAGGAATCCGCCAAGACCCGTGACATCACCGGGGGTCTGCCGCGCGTGGCTGAACTGTTCGAAGCCCGTGCTCCGAAGGACGCCGGTGTGCTGGCTGAAGTGACGGGTACCCTGTCCTTCGGCAAGGACACCAAGGGCAAGCAGCGCCTGGTGATCACCGAGCCGGATGGCACGGTGCATGAGACGCTGATCCCGAAGGACAAGCATGTGCTGGTGCACGATGGCCAGGTCGTCCAGCGTGGCGAACTGATTGTTGACGGTCCGGCCGATCCGCACGATATCCTGCGTCTGCAGGGAGTCGAGGCGCTGGCTCGCTACATCATCGACGAAGTGCAGGACGTCTATCGTCTGCAGGGCGTGAAGATCAACGACAAACACATCGAGGTGATCGTTCGCCAGATGCTGCGTCGCGTGATCGTGGTCGACCCGGGCGATACCAAGTTCATCCGCGAGGAGCAGGTGGAGCGCTCCGAAGTGCTGGATGAGAACGACAAGATTGTGGCCGACGGCAAGATCCCGGCGCAGTACGAATACATGCTGCTCGGTATCACCAAGGCTTCCCTGTCGACCGACTCCTTTATCTCGGCGGCGTCCTTCCAGGAAACGACCCGCGTGCTTACCGAGGCTGCCATCATGGGCAAGCGCGACGAGCTGCGCGGTCTGAAGGAAAACGTCATCGTCGGCCGTCTCATCCCGGCCGGCACCGGTCTGGCCTACCACCGCACCCGTCGGGCGCAGTCGGCGGGCCTGGACTTCGGTGGCGACATTCTCGGCATGTCCGGGGAAACCATTGTCGAAGGGGCAGAAACCCCCGAGGCTGGTTGACGAGTCTCGCGGGGGTTCTTATACTCCCGCGTCTTTAGTCTGAGGCGGCTACCCTTGGTAAGGTAGTCGCCTCATGTGTTTGACTGCGGCCCAATGGCGGAATCCTCTGCCTGGTGGTGCGGTCCGAGGGAAAGTAATGCCAACCATCAATCAACTCGTTCGTAAGGGCCGTGAAGCCACGGTCACCAAGAGCAAGGTGCCGGCGCTGGAGTCCTGTCCGCAAAAGCGTGGCGTGTGCACCCGTGTTTACACCACGACCCCGAAGAAGCCGAACTCGGCGCTGCGTAAGGTCGCCAAGGTGCGTCTGACCAACGGTTTCGAAGTCATCTCCTACATCGGCGGTGAAGGCCACAACCTGCAGGAACACTCGGTTGTGCTGATCCGCGGTGGTCGTGTGAAGGACTTGCCGGGTGTGCGTTACCACATCGTGCGCGGTTCGCTTGACTTGCAAGGCGTCAAGGACCGTAAGCAGGCCCGTTCCAAGTACGGCGCGAAGCGCCCGAAGAAGTCCTGATTTTGACGAAGAGAGGAGATTGATATGCCCCGTCGTCGTGAAGTACCCAAGCGCGAGATTCTGCCGGATCCGAAATTCGGTTCGCAGGACATCTCCAAGTTCATCAATGTGCTGATGATTGGCGGCAAGAAGGCTGTCGCCGAGCGCATCATCTATGGTGCTCTGGACCTGATCGCCACCAAGTCCGGCAAGGATGCGCTGGAAGTGTTCCAGTCCGCCCTGTCGAACGTGAAGCCGGTCGTCGAAGTGAAGAGCCGCCGCGTGGGTGGTGCCAACTACCAGGTGCCCGTCGAAGTGCGTCCGAGCCGTCGTATGGCCCTGTCCATGCGCTGGCTGCGCGAGGCAGCCCGTAAGCGTTCTGAAAAGTCGATGGCCCAGCGTTTGGCTGGTGAGATCATCGAGGCTTCGGAAGGCCGTGGCGCCGCGATGAAGAAGCGTGACGAAGTGCACCGCATGGCGGACGCCAACAAGGCGTTTGCTCACTTCAGGTTCTGATTGGAAGTCGTCAAAAGAACCTTCGGGCCCTGCAAAGGGCTCGATTGCTTTTAACGAATCGACCGCAGACTGCCTGATTCCCGCAACCTGATTGAATAAACGAAGGTAACGACCGTGGCACGCAAGACCCCGATCGAGCGATACCGCAATATTGGTATCTCGGCGCACATCGACGCCGGCAAGACGACGACGACCGAACGCATCCTGTTCTACACCGGTGTGAACCACAAGATCGGTGAAGTGCATGACGGCGCGGCCACCATGGACTGGATGGAGCAGGAGCAGGAGCGTGGCATCACCATCACGTCCGCTGCCACGACCTGTTTCTGGAAGGGCATGGCGAGCAATTTCGAAGAACACCGCATCAACATCATCGACACCCCGGGGCACGTGGACTTCACCATCGAGGTGGAGCGTTCCATGCGCGTGCTGGACGGTGCCTGCATGGTGTATTGCGCCGTGGGCGGCGTGCAGCCTCAGTCGGAGACCGTGTGGCGTCAGGCCAACAAGTACGGCGTGCCGCGTCTCGCCTTCGTGAACAAGATGGACCGTCAGGGTGCAGACTTTTTCAAGGTCTACAACCAGATGCGCACTCGTCTGTCGGCGAACCCGGTGCCCATCCAGGTGCCTATCGGCGCCGAAGACAACTTCTCCGGCGTCATCGACCTGGTGAAGATGAAGGCCATCGTTTGGGACGAGGCCTCGCAAGGCACCAAGTTCAGCTACGAAGACATCCCCGCGAACCTGGCTGCCACGGCTCAGGAGTGGCGCGAGAAGATGGTCGAAGCCGCCGCCGAGTCGTCGGAAGATCTGATGAACAAGTACCTCGAAGAAGGTGACTTGACGGAAGATGAGATCAAGGGTGCGCTGCGCGACCGTACCATCAAGGGCGAAATCGTCCCGATGATGTGCGGCACCGCCTTCAAGAACAAGGGCGTGCAGGCCATGCTGGACGCCGTCATCGAACTGCTGCCCTCGCCGGTTGATATTCCTCCGGTCAAGGGCCTGGACGAAGACGAAAAGGAAGTCGAGCGCCCCGCCGACGACAGTGCGCCGTTCTCGGCCCTGGCGTTCAAGCTCATGACTGACAAGTACGTCGGCCAACTGACCTTCATCCGCGTCTATTCGGGCGTGCTGAAGTCGGGCGACTCCGTCTACAACCCGATTAAGGGCAAGAAGGAGCGTATCGGTCGTCTGGTGCAGATGCACGCCAACAACCGCGAAGAAATCGATGAAGTCCGCGCGGGCGACATCGCGGCCTGTATCGGCCTGTCCTCGGTGACCACGGGTGAAACCCTGTGCCCGACCGACAGCGTCGTCACCCTGGAGCGCATGGAGTTCCCCGAGCCCGTGATTCACGTGGCCGTCGAACCCAAGACCAAGGGTGACCAGGAAAAGATGGGTATCGCCCTGGGCCGTCTGGCTCAGGAAGACCCCTCCTTCCGCGTGCGTACCGACGAAGAGTCCGGCCAGACCATCATTTCCGGCATGGGCGAGCTGCACCTGGAAATCATCGTCGACCGCATGAAGCGTGAATTCGGTGTGGAAGCCAACGTGGGTGCCCCGCAAGTGGCCTACCGCGAAACCATTCGCAAGACGGTGGAAGACGCCGAAGGCAAGTTCGTGAAGCAGTCCGGCGGCCGCGGTCAGTACGGCCACGTCGTGCTCAAGATTGAGCCGAACGAGCCGGGCAAGGGCTACGAATTCGTCGACGCCATCAAGGGTGGTGTGGTGCCGCGCGAATATATCCCCGCGGTCGACAAGGGCCTGCAGGAAGCGCTGCCGAACGGTATCCTGGCCGGCTTCCCGGTGGTGGATGTGAAGTGCACGCTGCACTTCGGTTCTTACCACGACGTGGACTCGAACGAAAACGCGTTCAAGATGGCCGCCTCCATGGCTTTCAAGGAGGGCTGCAAGAAGGCGAGCCCTGTGCTGCTCGAGCCGATGATGTCGGTCGAAGTGGAAACGCCGGAAGAGTTCATGGGCAACATCATGGGCGACCTGTCGGGTCGTCGCGGTGTCGTGCTGGGCATGGAAGACCTGCCTGGCGCCATCAAGGCGATCAAGGCGGAAGTCCCGCTGGCTGAAATGTTCGGCTACTCGACCACGATGCGTTCGCTGTCGCAGGGTCGTGCTACCTACTCCATGGAGTTCAAGCACTACGCCGAAGCGCCGAAGAACGTGGCGGACGCCATCATCAACAAGAAGTAATTCAACTCGCGAATTAAGGACGAAAAATGGCTAAGGAAAAGTTTGAGCGGACGAAACCGCACGTGAACGTAGGGACGATTGGTCACGTTGACCACGGCAAGACGACGCTGACGGCGGCGATCACGACGGTGCTGGCATCGAAGTTCGGTGGTTCGGCCAAGGCGTACGACCAGATCGACGCGGCGCCGGAAGAAAAGGCCCGTGGTATCACGATCAATACCGCGCACGTCGAATACGAAACCGCCAACCGCCACTATGCCCACGTGGATTGCCCGGGGCACGCGGACTATGTCAAGAACATGATTACCGGTGCCGCCCAGATGGACGGCGCCATCCTGGTGTGCTCGGCCGCTGACGGCCCCATGCCCCAGACCCGCGAGCACATCCTGCTGGCCCGCCAGGTCGGCGTGCCCTACATCGTCGTGTTCCTGAACAAGTGCGACATGGTCGACGACGCCGAACTGCTCGAGCTCGTCGAAATGGAAGTGCGCGAACTGCTCTCCAAGTACGAATTCCCTGGCGACGACGTGCCCATCGTCAAGGGCTCGGCGCTGAAGGCCCTGGAAGGCGACAAGGGTGAGCTCGGCGAAGGCGCCATCATGGCCCTGGCCGAAGCCCTGGACAGCTACATCCCGACGCCCGAGCGCGCCATCGACAAGCCCTTCCTGATGCCGATCGAAGACGTCTTCTCGATCTCGGGTCGCGGCACCGTCGTGACCGGCCGTGTCGAACGTGGCGTGGTCAAGGTTGGCGAAGAAATCGAAATCGTCGGCATCAAGGCCACCGTCAAGACCATCTGTACCGGCGTCGAAATGTTCCGCAAGCTGCTCGACCAAGGTCAAGCGGGTGACAACGTCGGCGTGCTGCTGCGCGGCACCAAGCGTGAAGAAGTCGAGCGCGGCCAAGTGCTGGCCAAGCCGGGTTCGATCACCCCGCACACCCACTTCACCGGTGAAGTGTATGTGCTGAGCAAGGACGAAGGTGGTCGTCACACCCCGTTCTTCAACAACTACCGTCCGCAGTTCTACTTCCGTACCACGGACGTGACCGGCGCCATCGCCCTGCCGGAAGGCACCGAGATGGTGATGCCGGGTGACAACGTGTCGATCACCGTCAAGCTGATCGCCCCGATCGCCATGGAAGAAGGTCTGCGCTTCGCGATCCGCGAAGGCGGCCGTACCGTCGGCGCCGGTGTTGTCGCCAAGATCATCGAGTAAGACTGCATCAGGCGGCAGGCCGAAAGGTCTGCCGCCCTTGTTTTTGTTCTTTCGTTCTTTTGCTCTTTTAAGGAAGCATCATGGCAAACCAGAAGATCCGTATCCGTCTCAAGGCTTTCGACTATCGCCTGATCGATCAGTCCGCCCTTGAGATCGTCGACACCGCCAAGCGCACCGGCGCTGTCGTGCGTGGCCCCGTGCCGCTGCCGACCCGCATCGAACGCTTCAACATCCTGCGTTCGCCGCACGTGAACAAGACCTCGCGTGACCAGTTCGAAATCCGCACGCACCAACGTCTGATGGACATCATCGACCCGACCGACAAGACGGTCGACGCGCTGATGAAGCTGGACCTGCCGGCTGGCGTCGACGTCGAGATCAAGCTGCAGTAATTCTTTGTGCTTGCGCTGGAGCGCAAGTACGAGCTAGAATCGCAGGCTTCGCACTTTGGGGTGCGAAGCTTGTGCGTTTTTTGAGCGCTTTCAAGCGTTATTCAACGGCGGCTCCGGTCAATCGAAACCGGTGCCATAGGAGAAAAACATGAGTCTAGGCCTTGTTGGTCGCAAGGTCGGCATGACTCGCATCTTTGCTGAGGATGGGGCTTCCATCCCGGTGACGGTGCTTGACGTGTCGAACAATCGCGTGACCCAGATCAAGACCCCGGAAACGGATGGCTACTCGGCTGTCCAGGTTGCATTCGGCACGCGTCGCGCGAGCCGTGTGACCAAGGCGTTGGCTGGCCATCTGGCCAAGGCTGGCGTTGAAGCGGGTTCGGTCATGCGCGAATTCCCGGTTTCCACCGAGCAGCTTGGTGGCTACAAGCCGGGTGACGTGATCAGTGTTGAAATCTTCGCTGTCGGGCAAAAGGTGGATGTCACCGGTACCTCGATCGGTAAGGGTTACGCTGGCACGATCAAGCGTCACAACTTCTCGTCGAACCGTGCTTCGCACGGTAACTCCCGTAGCCACAACGTGCCGGGTTCGATCGGTATGGCGCAGGATCCGGGTCGCGTTTTCCCGGGCAAGCGCATGACTGGTCACCTGGGTGCGGTCAAGGCCACTGTCCAGAATCTGGAAGTGGTGCGTGTGGATGCCGAGCGTGGTCTGCTGTTGGTCAAGGGCGGTGTGCCTGGCCATGACGGCGGCGACGTGATCGTGCGTCCGGCGGTCAAGAGCTGAGCGGGGGCGACATGGAACTCAAGCTGATTAACGATCAGGGTCAGGCGGCGTCCACGCTGCAGGCCTCTGATGCGCTGTTCGGTCGCGATTACAACGAAGCGCTGGTGCACCAGGTCGTCGTGGCTTACCAAGCCAACGCGCGTTCCGGCAACCGCGCCCAGAAGGATCGTGGCCAGGTCAAGCATTCGACCAAGAAGCCTTTCCGTCAAAAGGGTACGGGTAACGCCCGTGCCGGTATGACGTCCTCGCCGCTGTGGCGCGGAGGCGGTCGCATCTTCCCGAATAGCCCGGAAGAAAACTTTACCCAGAAGATCAACCGCAAGATGTTCCGCGCCGGTATCGCTGCGATCCTGTCGCAGCTGGTGCGTGAAGATCGTCTGCAGGTGGTCGAGAACGTGAGCGTCGAGGCTCCGAAGACCAAGCTGCTGGCCCAGAAGCTCAAGGGTTACGGCGCGGACAACAAGGTGCTGGTGATTACCGACGAGATGGATGAGAACCTCTATCTGTCGTCGCGCAATCTGCCGAACGTTCTGGTGCTCGAAGCGCATGAGGCCGATCCGGTTTCGCTGGTGCGCTATCCCCGCGTGCTGGTGACCCGTGCCGCGGTCGCCAAGATGGAGGAGATGTGGCAATGAGCTTCAGCCAAGAACGTTTGCTGCAGGTGCTGCTCGCGCCTCAGGTGTCGGAAAAGGCGACCACGGTTGCCGAAAAGCATGAGCAAGTGATCTTCCGTGTGGCGTCTGACGCCACCAAGCCGGAGATCAAGGCTGCGGTCGAGCTGCTGTTCAAGGTCCAGGTCGAATCTGTCCAGGTCCTGAACGTCAAGGGCAAGGTCAAGCGCTTCGGTCGTACGATCGGTCAGCGCAAAGACTGGAAGAAGGCTTTTGTGTGCCTGAAGCCCGGCCAGGAAATCAATTTTGCCGAAGGGGGGGCCGCGTAAATGCTGGTCAAAGTTAAGCCCACTTCCGCCGGTCGTCGCGGCGTCGTCAAGGTCGTCAATCCGAATCTGCACAAAGGCGCTCCGGTTGCCTCGCTGATTGAGAAGAAGACCAGCACGGCTGGCCGTAACAACAACGGCCACATCACGACCCGTCATAAGGGTGGTGGTCACAAGCAGCACTATCGTGTCGTTGACTTCAAGCGCAATAAGGATGGCATCCCGGCCAAGGTCGAGCGTATCGAATACGATCCGAACCGTACCGCCAACATCGCGCTGCTGTGCTACGCCGACGGTGAGCGTCGTTACATCATCGCCCCGAAGGGCGTGCAGATCGGCCAGGAAATCCTGTCCGGCGCCGAAGCTCCCATCAAGGCCGGTAACGCGCTGCCGATCCGTAACATTCCGGTCGGTACCACGATCCACTGCATCGAGATCCTGCCCGGCAAGGGTGCTCAGCTCGCCCGCTCGGCCGGTACCTCGGTCCAGCTGCTGGCGCGCGAAGGCTCCTACGCCCAGTTGCGTCTGCGCTCCGGTGAAATCCGTCGTGTGCATATCGAATGCCGCGCCACCATTGGTGAAGTCGGCAACGAAGAGCACAACCTGCGCAAGATCGGCAAGGCCGGCGCGCAACGTTGGCGCGGTATCCGTCCGACGGTTCGTGGTACGGCCATGAACCCGGTGGATCACCCGCACGGTGGTGGTGAGGGTAAGACGGGTGAGGGCCGCGTGCCGGTCAGCCCGTGGGGTACCCCGACCAAGGGTTATCGTACGCGTAAGACGAAGCGTACCGATAGCATGATCGTTCAGCGTCGTCACAAGCGTTAAGAGGAAGTCATGGCACGTTCTATTACCAAGGGACCGTTCGTCGACGACCATCTGATCAAGAAAGTCGACGCTGCGGTCAGCTCCAACGACAAGCGTCCTATCAAGACCTGGTCGCGCCGTTCCACGATCCTGCCCGAGTTCATCGGTCTGACCATCGCGGTTCACAACGGTCGTCAACATATTCCGGTCTTCGTGACCGAGAACATGGTCGGCCACAAGCTGGGCGAATTCGCGCTGACGCGTACCTTCAAGGGTCACGCTGCCAGCAAGAAGGCCAAGAAGTAAGAGGGGATCATGGAAACGAATGCGATTCTGCGCGGCGTTCGCCTCTCGGCCCAGAAGGGCCGTCTGGTGGCGGACCTGGTGCGCGGCAAGAAGGTCGACCAGGCCCTCAACATCCTGGCCTTCTGCCCGAAGAAAGGTGCAACCATCATCAAGAAGGTTCTGGAGTCCGCGATTGCGAACGCCGAACACAATGATGGTTCCGATATCGATGCGCTGAAGGTCACGCGCATCCATGTGGAAAAGGCGACTTCGCTGAAGCGTTTCACGGCTCGTGCAAAGGGCCGTGGCAACCGCATCGAGAAGCAGACCTGCCACATCTACCTGACTGTTGGGGAGTAAGCGAGCTTATGGGACAGAAAATCCATCCGACCGGGTTCCGCCTTGCGGTGACTCGTGACTGGGGCTCTCGCTGGTTCGCCAACAGCCAGAGCTACGCCAAGATGCTGCGTGAGGACATCATGGTGCGTGAGCACCTGAAGCGTAAGCTCTCGCACGCATCCGTCAGCCGCGTGCTGATCGAGCGTCCGGCCAAGAACGCCCGTATCACTGTCTTCTCGGCACGTCCGGGCGTGGTGATCGGCAAGAAGGGCGAAGACATCGAAGCGCTGAAGGCCGACCTGCAGAAGATCATGGGCGTGCCGGTGCATGTGAACATCGAAGAAGTGCGCAAGCCCGAAATCGATGCTCAGCTGATCGCCGACTCGATCGCCCAGCAGCTCGAAAAGCGGATCATGTTCCGTCGCGCCATGAAGCGCGCGATGCAGAACGCGATGCGTCTGGGTGCCCAAGGCATCAAGATCATGAGCTCGGGTCGTCTGAACGGCATCGAAATCGCGCGTACCGAGTGGTACCGCGAAGGCCGCGTGCCTCTGCACACCCTGCGTGCCGATATCGACTACGGCTTCTCCGAAGCACGTACGACCTACGGCATCATCGGGATCAAGGTGTGGGTGTACAAGGGCGAATACGCTGCTCGCGACGAACAGGCCGCAGCAGTGGAAACCAAGGAAGATGAAGGCCGTCGTGGTCGCCGTCCGGCGCGCAACGATGGTGACGCCAAGCCGGCCGCGCGCCGCACGGTACGCAAGTCCGCTGGCGTGAAGACCGCAGGAGCGAGCGATGCTGCAGCCGAATAGAAGGAAGTACCGCAAGGAGCAGAAGGGCCGTAACAAGGGCGTGGCCACGCGTGGCAACGCTGTGAGTTTCGGTGACTTCGGTCTCAAGGCGATTGGTCGTGGTCGTCTGACCGCTCGCCAGATCGAGTCCGCTCGTCGTGCCATGACGCGTCACATCAAGCGTGGTGGCCGCATCTGGATTCGCATCTTCCCGGACAAGCCCATCTCGAAGAAGCCCGCCGAAGTCCGTATGGGTAACGGCAAGGGTAATCCGGAATACTGGGTTGCCGAGATCCAGCCCGGCAAGGTGCTGTACGAGATGGATGGTGTGGACGAGACGCTGGCGCGCGAGGCTTTCCGCCTGGCTGCTGCCAAGCTGCCGCTGGAGACCGCGTTCGTGACGCGGCATGTGGGGTAATCATGAAGGTTAGCGAACTCCGCGCCAAGGGCGCTGAAGACCTGAACAAGGAGCTGCTGGAACTGCTCAAGGAGCAGTTCTCGCTGCGCATGCAACATGCGACGCAACAGCTGTCGAACACGTCCCAGTTGGGTCGCGTCCGTCGTGACATTGCGCGTGTGCGTACCATTCTGCGTGAGAAGGCGGTGACGCAATGAGCGAAGAGAAGCAAGTCGTGCGTCGTACGCTGGTGGGCCGCGTGGTGAGCGACAAGATGGACCGTACGGTCACTGTCTTGATTGAGCGCCGCGTCAAGCACCCGCTGTATGGCAAGGTGATCGTGCGTTCGGCGAAGTATCACGCCGATGTCGACAACGGTGTGACCGGCGAAGGCGACCTGGTTGAGATCGAGGAATGCCGTCCGATCTCCAAGACCAAGAGCTGGCGCGTCACGCGCGTGGTCGAAAAGGCGCAAGCCTGACAGATCTGAAACAGCACCGCGCTTCCGAGTGCGGTGCTTGTTTTTTTTAAAAAGCCGGTCTATACTCTCTGGCTCAGCTTACCTGCCGGCCTTTCGGCGGGTGTTATTCCCGGACGGGATCCAAGACTGTGGTGCCTTTGGCGCCGCAAGTTGGATGGAGTAAAAACAAATGATCCAAATGCAGACGATTCTCGACGTCGCCGATAACACCGGTGCGCGTTCGGTGATGTGCATCAAGGTGCTGGGCGGCTCCAAGCGGCGTTACGCCGGTGTGGGCGACATCATCAAGGTGTCCATCAAGGATGCGGCTCCGCGTGGTCGCGTCAAGAAGGGTGATGTTTACAACGCTGTGGTGGTGCGTACCGCCAAGGGCGTGCGCCGCAACGACGGTTCCTTGATCAAGTTCGACAAGAACGCCGCGGTGCTTCTCAACACCAAGCTGGAGCCCATTGGCACCCGTATCTTCGGGCCGGTTACGCGCGAGCTGCGTACCGAGCGCTTCATGAAGATCGTGTCGCTGGCTCCTGAAGTTCTCTGAGGCGCGAGCATGAACAAGATTCGCAAAGGCGACGAAGTGGTCGTCCTGACCGGTAAAGACAAGGGCAAGCGCGGTTCCGTGCTGCGTGTCGATGAAGACCGCGTGGTGGTGGAGGGCGTCAATCGCGTCAAGAAGCACACCAAGCCGAACCCGGTGAAGGGTCAGGTTGGCGGTATCGTGGAAAAGGAAATGGCGCTACACATCTCGAATGTCGCGCTGTTCAATCCGACGACGCAAAAGGCCGACCGCGTGGGTTTCAAGATTGAAGATGGCAAGAAAGTTCGCGTCTTCAAATCGAACGGCAACGTGGTGGGGGCATAAGTCATGGCTCGTTTGCAAGAATTCTACAAGTCGACGGTCGCGCCCGAGTTGGCCGCCAAGTTTGGCTACAAGTCGGTCATGGAAGTGCCGCGCATCACCAAGGTCACCTTGAATATGGGTGTGGGTGAGGCAGTGGGTGACAAGAAGGTCCTGGACAACGCGCTGGGTGACCTCGTCAAGATCGCCGGCCAGAAGCCGGTGACCACCAAGGCCAAGAAGTCGATCGCCGGTTTCAAGATCCGCGAAGGCTATCCGATCGGCTGCATGGTCACGCTGCGTGGCCCGCGCATGTTCGAATTCCTGGATCGTCTGATCACTGTGGCGATGCCGCGTATCCGCGACTTCCGTGGTGTGATGTCCAAGGGTTTCGATGGTCGTGGCAACTACAACCTCGGCGTGAAAGAGCAGATCATTTTCCCCGAGATCGAGTACGACAAGATCGACGCCCTGCGTGGTCTGAACATCAGCATCACCACTACGGCTAAGACGGACGAAGAGGCGCGTGCGCTGCTCGCCGCCTTCAAGTTCCCGTTCAAGAACTGAGGCTCTCATGGCAAAACTGGCTCTGATTAATCGTGAAGAAAAGCGTCGCAAGACGGTGGCGAAGTTTGCTGCCAAGCGCGCAGCCCTGATCGCCGTGATGGACGACGTGAACCGTTCCGAAGAGGAGCGTGCCGAAGCGCGTGCCAAGTTCAATAAGCTGCCGCGCAACGCCAGCCCCAGCCGTCAGCGTAACCGCTGCGAACTGACGGGTCGTCCGCGTGGTGTGTTCCGCAAGTTCGGTCTGTGTCGCAACAAGCTGCGTGAAGTGGCTTTCCGCGGCGAAGTGCCGGGCATGTCCAAGGCTAGCTGGTAAGGAGATCGAGAGATGAGTATGTCTGATCCGATCGCCGATATGCTGACGCGCATCCGCAATGCGCAAGCTTCGCAAAAGGGTTCCGTGGTGATGCCCTCGTCGAAGCTGAAGGTTGCGATCGCGCAGGTGTTGAAAGACGAAGGTTACATCGACGACTTCGTCGTTCGCGGCGAAGGTGCGCTGCGCGAGCTGGATATCGCGCTCAAGTATTACGCAGGTCGTCCGGTCATCGAACGCATTGAGCGCGTAAGCCGTCCTGGCCTGCGCGTCTACAAGGGCAGCACCGAGCTGCCGCGCGTGATGAACGGCCTTGGCGTGGCCATCGTGTCGACTCCCTCTGGCGTCATGACGGACCGTCGTGCCCGCGCCAGCAAGGTCGGCGGCGAAGTGCTTTGCATCGTGGCCTAAGGAGAACACTATGTCGCGTGTTGCAAAGAATCCGGTCGTGCTGCCCTCTGGTGTCGATGTGACGCTGGGTCAGGGCGAGATCACCGTCAAGGGTCCGCTGGGTACGCTCAAGCAGCGTCTGAACGGTTCGGTGAAGATCGAGCGTGATGGTGCGAACTTGCAATGTTCCGCCGTGGAGGGTGCCGACAATGCCAACGCCATGTCGGGTACGGTGCGTGCCCTGCTGGCGAACATGGTGGTTGGTGTAAGCAAGGGTTTCGAGCGCAAGCTGACCCTGGTGGGCGTGGGTTATCGCGCTCAGGCCCAAGGCGATAAGCTGAACCTGACGCTCGGCTTCTCTCACCCCGTGGTGCATCAGATGCCCGCCGGCGTGAAGGTGGAAACGCCCTCGCAGACGGAAATCATCATCAAGGGTGTCGACAAACAACAGGTTGGTCAGGTGGCTGCCGAAGTGCGCGCTTACCGTGCTCCCGAGCCCTATAAGGGCAAGGGTGTGCGTTACGCCGACGAAGTGGTGGTCATCAAAGAGACCAAGAAGAAGTAAGGGCTGACGTTATGAACAAGAAAGATGCACGTTTGCGCAGGGCCCGTAAAACCCGGGCTCACATTGCCGAGCTGCGGGTTGCCCGACTGACGGTGTTCCGCTCCAATCTGCACATCTATGCGCAGATCATCTCTGAGAGCGGCGACCGCGTTCTGGCGTCGGCCTCGACGGTGGAAGCCTCGGTGAAGTCCCAGGTTCCGAATGGCGGCAATGTGAAGGCGGCGGAAGTGGTTGGCAAGCTGATTGCCGAGCGCGCTGTGGCAGCCGGGGTTCAGTCGGTCGCATTTGACCGCGCTGGTTTCAAGTACCACGGTCGCGTCAAGGCGCTGGCGGAAGCCGCGCGTGAAGGCGGTCTCAAGTTCTAAGGCGAATGAGTCATGGCTAAGCAACAGACCAAGAAACCTCAGGGTCAGGAAGAACGCGACGACGGCCTTCGCGAAAAGATGGTGTCGATCAACCGTGTCACGAAGGTCGTGAAGGGTGGTCGTATCCTCGGTTTCGCTGCGCTGACCGTCGTGGGGGATGGCGATGGCGCCGTCGGTATGGGCAAGGGCAAGGCGCGTGAAGTGCCGGTCGCTGTCCAGAAAGCGATGGACGAAGCCCGTCGCAAGATGGCCAAGGTGGCGCTGAAGAACGGCACGCTGCAGCACTCGGTCGTCGGCAAGCACGGCGCCGCCGTGGTGCTGATGCAGCCGGCGCCCAGCGGTACCGGCATCATCGCGGGTGGCGCGATGCGCGCAGTGTTCGACGTCATGGGTGTGACCGACGTGATCTGCAAGTGCATCGGTTCCACCAATCCGTACAACGTGGTTCGTGCAACGCTCAATGGCCTGCTGGCAACCAGCACGCCGGCTGAAATCGCAGCCAAGCGCGGCAAGACCGTCGAAGAGATTCTGGGGTAATACCATGGCCGACAAGAAAATTCGCGTCACCCTGGTGAAGAGCCTGATCGGCACCAAGCAGCCGCACCGCGCCACCGTGCGTGGTCTGGGTCTGCGTCATGTGAACCACACGGTGGAACTGGTTGATACGCCTGCTGTGCGCGGCATGATCAACAAGGTGTCCTACCTGGTTAAGTGCGAGGGATAAATGCAACTCAACAAGCTCAAGCCGGGTGCTGGCTCCAAGCACGCTGCCCGCCGCGTTGGCCGCGGTATCGGTAGCGGTCTGGGCAAGACCTGTGGCCGTGGTCATAAGGGGCAGAAGTCCCGCGCCGGTGGTTTCCACAAGGTCGGCTTCGAAGGCGGTCAAATGCCGATCCAGCGTCGTCTGCCCAAGCGTGGTTTCGTGTCGCTGACGGCGGCACGTAACGCCGAAGTGCGTCTTTCGGAGATCAACGCGTTGCCGATCGATGAGATTGACCTGTTGTCGCTGAAGCAAGCCGGCATCATCGCGGGCGACGCACTGTCGGCCAAGGTTGTGCTGTCGGGCGAGATCACCCGCAAGGTGACCCTGCGGGGCATTGCAGTGACCAAGGGTGCGCGTGCAGCCATCGAGGCGGCCGGCGGTTCGATTGCAGACGTAGCAGCTGAGTAAGACAGGAACCAAGCGTGGCCAATCCATCGGCAGTCATCGGAAAGAGTGGCAAGTTCACCGATCTGAAGCGTCGGCTGTGGTTCTTGCTTGGCGCCTTGGTTGTGTATCGGATCGGCGCGCACATTCCGGTTCCGGGTATCGACCCGACGGAGCTTGCGCGTTTGTTCGAATCGCAGAAAGGCGGCATCCTCGGCGTGTTCAACCTGTTCTCAGGGGGAGCGCTGTCTCGCTTTACCATCTTTGCGCTGGGGATCATGCCGTACATTTCGGCATCGATCATCATGCAACTGCTGGCGATCGCTTCGCCGCAGTTGGAGGCGTTGAAGAAGGAGGGGGAGGCCGGTCGTCGCAAGATGACTCAGTACACGCGCTACGGGACGGTCGCGTTGGCGTTGTTCCAGGCCTTCGGTATCTCTATGGCCTTGCAAAACCAGCAAGGTTTGGTGATCCAGCCTGGCCCGATGTTCATGATCACGACCGTGACGACGTTGGTGACCGGAACGATGTTCCTGATGTGGCTGGGTGAACAGATCACCGAGCGCGGCATTGGCAACGGCATCTCGATCATCATTTTCGGCGGCATTGCGGCAGGCTTGCCGAGCGCGATTGGTGGTTTGTTCGAGTTGGTCCGGACCGGTGCGATCCATGCGCTGTGGGCTTTGTTCATCTGTGCAGCCGTCGTGTTGGTGACCGCCTTCGTGGTGTTCGTTGAGCGTGGGCAGCGCAAGATCCTGGTGAACTACGCCAAGCGGCAGGTGGGTAACAAGGTCTATGGCGGGCAAAGTTCGCATCTGCCGTTGAAGCTCAACATGTCGGGCGTGATCCCGCCGATCTTCGCCTCGTCGATCATTCTGTTCCCAGCGACTGCCGCGCAATGGTTTAGCAGCGGTGACAGTATGGTTTGGCTGAAGGACGTCGCCAGTACGCTGTCACCTGGTCAGCCGATCTACACACTGCTGTACTGCGCTGCCATCGTGTTTTTCTGCTTCTTCTATACGGCCTTGGTGTTCAATGCCAAGGAGACAGCAGACAACCTGAAGAAGTCGGGTGCCTTCGTGCCGGGTATTCGTCCGGGCGAGCAAACTGCGAAGTACATCGACAAAATTTTGATGCGTCTGACATTGATCGGGGCTGCATACGTCACCTTCGTGTGTCTGATCCCGGAGTTGATGATTCAGCAATGGCAGGTTCCGTTCTACTTTGGCGGCACGTCCTTGATGATTATCGTGGTTGTAACCATGGACTTCATGGCGCAGGTGCAGGCATACATCATGTCGCACCAGTATGAAAGCCTGCTCAAGAAGGCCAACTTCAAAGGCGGCTCGATGTTGCCGGTCAAGTAAGGGATGAGCAAGGAAGACGTTATTGAAATGCAGGGTGAAGTGACCGAGACCCTGCCGAATGCGACCTTTAGGGTGAAGCTGGAAAACGGTCATATGGTGCTGGGGCACATTTCCGGAAAAATGCGAATGCATTACATCCGGATACTTCCCGGCGACAAGGTGACGGTGCAGCTGACCCCTTATGACCTCACCAAGGGTCGCATCGTGTTCCGCTCGAAATAGAACTGGTTTTTGGGAGCAAGCAAATGAGAGTACAAGCCTCTGTCAAGGCGATCTGCCGCAAGTGCAAGATCATCCGTCGTAAGGGCGTGGTTCGTGTGATCTGTGAGGATCCCCGCCACAAGCAGCGCCAGGGTTGATCGGGTTTGTTTTTTGTAATAGAATCTTCCGTTTCCCTTTCGCGCGTCGATTGTGCGGAAGTTGTATGTAAAAGGTAAATCATGGCCCGTATTGCTGGTGTCAATATTCCGAATCACAAGCACGCGGAGATCGCGCTGACCGCGATCTACGGGATCGGCCGTCCTCGTGCGCAAAAGATCTGTGATGCAGCTGGCATTGCCCGCAGCACCAAGATGAAGGACCTCACCGAAGAGCAGATGGATCGTCTGCGCGAAGAGGTGGGCAAGTTCACGGTGGAGGGCGATCTGCGTCGCGAGATCACCATGAACATCAAGCGTCTGATGGATCTGGGCTGCTACCGTGGCGTGCGTCATCGCCGTGGTTTGCCGGTTCGTGGTCAGCGTACCCGTACGAATGCCCGTACGCGCAAGGGTCCGCGCAAGACGATCGCTGGCAAGAAGTAATCAGGAATAGAACATGGCTAAGACTGCTGCGAAGGTACGCAAGAAGGTCAAGAAGAACGTTGCTGAAGGTATCGCGCACGTTCATGCTTCCTTCAACAACACGATCATCACGATCACTGACCGTCAGGGTAATGCCCTGTCATGGGCAACCTCGGGTGGTGCCGGCTTCAAGGGTTCCCGCAAGAGCACCCCGTTTGCCGCCCAGGTGGCCGCCGAGGCCGCTGGCCGCGTCGCCCAGGAGTGTGGTGTGAAGAATCTGGAAGTGCGCATCAAGGGCCCCGGCCCTGGTCGTGAATCGGCCGTGCGTGCGCTCAACGCGCTTGGCATGAAGATCACCTCGATCACCGACATCACGCCGATCCCGCACAACGGCTGCCGTCCGCCGAAAAAGCGCCGCATCTAACAAGGAGTTTGAACAGTGGCTCGCAATCTCGACCCCAAGTGCCGTCAGTGCCGTCGTGAGGGTGAAAAGCTCTTTCTGAAGGGCGAAAAGTGTTTTACCGACAAGTGCGCCATCGAGCGCCGCGCATATGCGCCTGGCCAGCATGGTCAGAAGTCGGGCCAGCGTCTGTCCGGGTACGGTCAGCAGTTGCGCGAAAAGCAGAAGATCCGTCGTATCTACGGCGTGCTGGAAAGCCAGTTCCGCAAGACCTACGCCGAAGCCGACCGCAAGAAGGGTCAGACCGGTGAGAACCTGCTGCAACTGCTGGAAGGTCGTCTGGATGCCGTCGCTTACCGCATGGGTTTTGGCGCGTCGCGTGCCGAGGCTCGTCAGGTCGTGCGTCACAACGGCGTGCTGGTCAATGGCAAGCGCGTGAACATCCCGTCCTATACCCTGCGTCCGGGCGACGAAGTCACGCTGACCGAGCGTGCGCGCGGTAGCCTGCGCGTCAAGGCTGCGCTGGCCGCTGCCGAAGGTCGTGGCTTCCCCGAGTGGCTGTCGGTTGATGCGAAGGAAGGCAAAGGCGTGCTGAAGGCTTATCCGCAGCGTGCTGAGTTGTCTTCGACGATCAACGAGAGCCTCGTGGTCGAACTGTACTCGCGTTAATTCGTCGGGCTCGCGTAGCCCTGAGATAAGGAATGCCAATGCAGAGTAATAGCCTTCTGAAGCCGCGCATCATTGATGTGCAGAACGTTTCTCCTGTGCACGCTGTTGTCGTGATGGAGCCGTTCGAGCGCGGTTATGGCCATACCCTGGGTAATGCGCTGCGCCGTATTCTGTTGTCCTCGCTGCCCGGTCACGCCGCGACAGAAGTGTCGATCGACGGCGTGCTGCACGAGTACTCCACGCTGGATGGCGTGCGTGAGGATGTGGTCGACATCATGCTCAACCTGAAGGGCGTGGTGTTCAAACTGCACAATCGTTCGGAAACGGTGCTCCGCCTGTCCAAGTCGGGCGAGGGCGTGGTCAAGGCCGGTGATATCGAAACGACGCACGACGTCGAGATCATCAATCCGGAACACGTGATCGCGCACATTGCTCCGGGCGGCAAGCTGGACATGCAGGTGAAGGTGGAGCAGGGCCGTGGCTACGTGCCGGGCAACATGCGTCCCGCTGCGAACGAGAACAAGATCATCGGCCGTGTCGTGTTGGACGCTTCGTTCAGCCCGGTGCGTCGTGTCAGCTACCAAGTCGAGAGCGCCCGCGTCGAGCAGCGTACCGACCTGGACCGTCTGGTCATCGACATCGAAACCAACGGTGCCGTCGAGCCGGAAGAAGCGATCCGCTACGCAGCCCGCGTGCTGATGGATCAGCTGTCCGTGTTCGCCGACCTGGAAGGTACGCCGGTGGCGGACGTGAAGCCGGCCGCTCCGGCCATCGACCCGATCCTGCTGCGTCCGGTGGACGATCTGGAACTGACTGTTCGTTCGGCCAATTGCCTCAAGGCTGAGAACATCTATTACATCGGTGACCTGATCCAGCGCACCGAAACTGAACTGCTGAAGACCCCCAATCTCGGTCGCAAGTCGCTGAACGAGATCAAGGATGTCCTGGCCTCCCGTGGCCTGACGCTGGGTATGAAGCTGGAAAACTGGCCGCCGGCTGGCTTGGAAAAGCTGAGCTGAGCAGCAAAGCACTAGGGAAACATAAAAATGCGTCACGGTAACGGTCTCCGTAAGCTCAACCGCACCAGCAGCCACCGTCAGGCTCTGCTGCGCAACCTGTCCAACGCCCTGCTGCGTCACGAGGTCATCAAGACCACGCTGCCGAAGGCGAAGGAACTGCGCCGCGTGGTTGAACCCATCATCACTCTCGGTAAGCAGCCCAGCCTGGCTAATCGCCGTCTGGCGTTTGATCGCCTGCGCGACCGTGAAATGGTCGTCAAGGTCTTCGACACGCTGGGCCCGCGTTTCGCGAAGCGTAACGGTGGCTACCTGCGCATCCTGAAGTGCGGCTTCCGCGTTGGTGACAACGCGCCGATGGCGTACGTGGAATTGCTGGATCGTCCGGAAGGCACCGAAGCTGTGGCCGCTGAATAAGCGCCTGTAGTTTTCTGCCATCAGCAAAAAGCCCGCTTCGTGCGGGCTTTTTGTTTTGGTGTTGCTCAGTTGACGGCCTACAGGTGGCATCCGGGTCTGGGTCGGCCTTGCGGCGAGGATCTCGCAGCGTCGCATCCGAAACAGGGGCATGCGCCTGGCGGTCAGGGCCTGTTCGCGTGTCGTTGAAGCTACTGGATTCCAGCCTTTGCGGGGATGGCGTCGCTTGGGTGGGCCGCACCGCGGGACCCTGTCTGCCCACTTAGGCGGAATCCGGCGCTGCCCGATGAGCTGTCGCTCGATGCAGGTGATCTCACTGGCGCGGGACGTTCTGGCTTTTGCCGGGCTCGGTTGCTTGAGCGTCAGTCACCTCTGGCGCGGAGGGCACCGCTGCGTCGTCCGCTTCACGCTCCAAGGCTTCCGCTTCCGCCTGCCGCGCCGCCATGTCGCGCAGGCGGATGCGCTGGGTGTAGAACATCCAGATGCCGACGCTGACCAGCAGGACGGCAACAGACAGCACGCCGCCACCGCTCAGCCAACCCATCGGTGCGATGGCGACGCCTGCGACAAGCAGGATCAGGCCGATGGATTCGCGCAGTGTGGTATCGAAACGCTTGCTCATCATTTGTCTCGCGCGAGATAGCGGCCGGTGTGGCTTTGCTTGCACTTGGCCACTGTCGCAGGAGTCCCTGAAACGAGGATCTGTCCGCCGCCAGCGCCGCCTTCGGGGCCAAGGTCGATGAGCCAGTCGGCGGCACGGATCACGTCCAGGTTGTGCTCGATGATGACGATGGTATTGCCGTGCTCGCGCAGGCGGTATAGCACCTTGAGCAGCATTTCGATGTCCTGAAAGTGCAGGCCGGTGGTGGGTTCGTCGAGGATGAACAGGGTGCGGCCGGTGTCGCGCTTGGACAGTTCCAGCGCCAGTTTCACACGCTGCGCCTCGCCGCCGGACAGCGTGGTCGCGCTCTGACCCAGGCGGATGTAGCCGAGGCCCACGTCCATCAAGGTCTCCAGCTTGCGTGCGACGACGGGCACGGCGTCGAAGAAGCGCAGCGCTTCTTCCACCGTCATCTCCAGCACTTCGTTGATGCTCTTGCCTTTGTAGCGGATTTCCAGGGTCTCGCGGTTGTAGCGTTTGCCGTGGCAGACATCACAGGGCACGAACACGTCGGGCAGGAAGTGCATCTCCACCTTGATCATGCCGTCGCCTTGGCAGGCTTCGCAGCGTCCCCCTTTGACATTGAAGGAGAAGCGGCCCGGGCCGTAGCCGCGCGAGCGGGATTCAGGCACGCCGGCATATAGTTCGCGGATCGGCGTCAGCAGGCCGGTGTAGGTGGCCGGGTTGGAACGTGGCGTGCGTCCGATGGGCGACTGGTCCACGCTGATGACCTTGTCGAACAGTTCCAGGCCGACGATCTCACGGTAGGGTGCCGGCTCGATGCTGGCGCCGTTGATCTCGCGGGCGGCGATGGCGTACAAGGTGTCGTTGATCAGCGTGGACTTACCGGAGCCGGAGACGCCGGTGACGCAGCTCATGAGGCCGACGGGGATCTCCAGTGTGACGTCCTTGAGGTTGTTGCCTGTCGCGCCGATCAAGCGCAGATAGTCGAGGGACTTAGGCGGTTTCTGCCGTGGTGGCATCTCCAGCTTGCGCCGACCCGACAGGTAGGCGCCTGTCACCGAGTCGGAGTGTGCCATTACCTCCTGCGGCGTGCCATGGGCGACGATCTGGCCGCCGTGTTCACCCGCGCCTGGACCCATGTCGATGACGTAGTCGGCGTGGCGGATCGCGTCTTCATCGTGTTCCACCACGATCACGGTGTTGCCGATGTCGCGCAGGCGGGCCAGCGTGCCGAGCAGGCGGTCGTTGTCACGCTGGTGCAGACCGATCGAGGGTTCGTCCAGCACGTACATGACGCCGGTGAGGCCGGAGCCGATCTGCGAGGCGAGCCGGATACGCTGCGCCTCGCCGCCCGAGAGCGTGTCGGCAGAGCGGTTCAGCGACAGGTAGTCCAGGCCGACGTCGATCAGGAACTGCAGGCGCGCGGCCACCTCTTTCATCACCTTGTCGGCGACCTGCGCCTTGTGGCCGCTCAGGCTGGTGTGTGCGAAGTAGTCGCGGCAGGCGCCAATCGGCAGTGCGGTGACTTCGGGTAGCGTCTTGGTGCCAATGCGTACATGGCGCGCTTCGCGACGCAGGCGACTGCCGCCGCAGGCCGGGCACGCTTGAGCGGAACGATATTTGGACAGTTCCTCACGCACCACGATGGAGTCAGTCTCGCGATAGCGCCGCTCAAGATTGGGGATGATGCCTTCGAAGCTGTGTTCCTTGGTCGTCATGCGGCCCGACTCGCTCATGTACTTGAACGGCAGCTTGCGCGTGCCGGAACCATACAGAACGGCCTGGCGCGCGGCCTCGTCGAGTTCGGCGAAGGGCGTGTCGACGCTGAACTGGTAGGCGCTGGCCAGGCATTGCAGCATCTGGAAGTAGAACTGGTTGCGGCGGTCCCAGCCCTTGATGGCGCCGGCGGCGAGTGACAGCTCGGGGTGGGCGACCACGCGCAGCGGATCGAAGAAGTCGAGCGTCCCGATGCCGTCGCACTGCGGGCAGGCGCCGACCGGATTGTTGAAGGAGAACAGGCGCGGCTCCAGCTCCGGCACCGCGAAGCTGCACACCGGGCAGGCGTAGCGGGCGGAGAACAGGTGCTCCTTGCCGGACTCCATCTCAAGCGCGATGGCACGGCCTTCGGCATGGGCCAGCGCCGTCTCGAAACTCTCCGCCAGGCGTTGGCGCGAGTCGGGACGCACTTTGATGCGGTCGACCACAATGTCGATGTTGTGCTTGCTGTTCTTGTTGAGCGCGGGCGCGCGGTCGATTTCGTGGATTTCACCGTTGATGCGCAGGCGTACGAAACCCTGGGCGCGCAGCTCGTTGATCAGCTCCTCGTGGCTGCCCTTGCGCTCTGTGATGGCGGGCGCCAGGATCATCAGCGCCGTGCCCTCGGGCAGGCTCTGCACCTGGTCAACCATCTGCGATACGGTCTGCGCTTGCAGCGGCAGGTCGTGGTCCGGGCAATAGGGCGTGCCGGCCCGCGCGAACAGCAGGCGCAGGTAGTCGTGGATCTCGGTGACCGTGCCCACGGTGGAGCGCGGGTTATGGCTGGTGGCCTTCTGTTCGATCGAGATCGCCGGTGACAGGCCCTCGATGTGGTCTACATCCGGCTTCTCCATCAGTTGCAGGAACTGGCGCGCATAAGCGGACAGTGATTCGACGTAGCGGCGCTGCCCTTCGGCGTAGAGCGTGTCGAAGGCAAGCGAACTCTTGCCGGAGCCGGACAGGCCGGTGATCACCGTGAGGCGGTCGCGCGGGATGTCGAGATTGATGTTCTTGAGATTGTGCGTGCGTGCGCCGCGAATCCTGATCCAGTCCATGCTGTCTTGTAAGGGCGTCCGGCCGAGGGGGAACCCGAGACTATAGCGCCCCGTTCCCTCGCAAAGAAAGTCTTGCGCCACCCTGCTGCCAGGGGGTGAGCTGGGCAGGCGGCGCTGGTAGAATCCACGCCTTGCTTGCGCCCACCGTTTCGGGCGAGGCGCGCGCCCCCATCCGTCGTCCCAGTCGTCCATCCCCGTTTGTCCATGAGCCGTTATCCCGAGCCCGAAGACCGCATGAGTCGCAGCGAACTGCGCGCCGGCATCGCGCTGGCGGCGATCTACGGCCTGCGCATGCTGGGGCTGTTCCTGGTGTTGCCAGTGTTCGCGGTGTTCGCCTCGGGCCTGCCGGGGGGGCAGGATGTCTTCCTCGTGGGGCTGGCGCTGGGCATGTTCATGCTGGTGCAGGCCATCCTGCAGGCGCCTTTTGGTTTCGTATCGGATCGCCTTGGGCGCAAGCCGGTCATCGTGCTGGGCCTGCTGCTCTTTGCTGGCGGGTCGGTGATGGCGGCCTGGGCGCCGGACATCTACTGGATGATCGCCGCGCGCGCGGTGCAGGGCCTGGGCGCCGTGTCCGCCGCGATCAGCGCGCTGGCGGCAGATCTCACGCGCGAGCAGCATCGCACCAAGGTGATGGCCATGATCGGCTCCACCATTGGCCTGGTATTCGCGCTGTCCTTGGTCGTCGCGCCAGCGCTGTATGCCTGGATCGGCATGTCCGGCATGTTCCTGTTGATCGCGGCACTGGCCGTGCTGGCCATTCCGCTCTTGCTGCGCGGCGTGCCGAATCCGCCGGCCATGGTGGCGCGCGCCACGGTGCCGGTGGGCCAGGTGCTGCGCGACGGGCAATTGCTGCGCCTGAACTTCGGCATTTTCGCGCTGCACGTGCTGCAGACCGCCATGTTCCTGGTCGTGCCGCGCCAGCTTGAGGCCCTGCATCACATGCCGGTAGCCACCCACTGGCACATCTACCTGCCGGTGGTGCTGGGCAGTTTCGTGATCGCGGTGCCGGCCATTATGCGCTCCGAGCGCGGCGGGCGTGGCCGTCAGGTCTTCCTGGTGTCGCTGTTTCTGCTGGCCGCGTCGCAACTGGGCTTGTTGCTGGGTGTGGCGCATTTTGCGATGGTGGCGGGCATGCTGTGGCTGTTCTTCGCGGCCTTCAACATCCTGGAGGCTTCGATGCCGGCCCTGGTGTCGCGCTTTGCGCCGGTGCGCGCCAAGGGCACCGCACTGGGCGTGTTCAATACCGCTCAGGCGCTGGGCGCGGCGGCTGGCGGCGCGATCGGTGGCTGGGTGGCCCTGCACTTCGGGGACGAAGCGGTGCACCTGATGGGGGTGCTGCTGGTAGTCTGCTGGATCGTCGTGGCCTGGACCATGCGGGCGCCGCCCCGCTTGGCTCATAAGGAGTTCGAAGTGGCGCCGCATGTCGATCTGGATGTGCTGTTGCGTCAACTGGGCGAGGAGCCGGGCGTGCGCGAGGTGGCCTATGAGCCGGCGCGGCGCGTGGCGAAACTGAAAATAAACCCGGAGCGCTGGGACGAAGCCCGGCTGCGCCGTTTGACTGAAGGGGAAGCCTGAATGGCCTCGGTAAATAAAGTGATCATCGTCGGCAACCTGGGCCGCGATCCTGAGACCCGCTACGCACCGAGCGGGGACGCGTTCTGCACCATCACGGTGGCAACCACCGACACCTGGAAGGACAAGCAGACTGGCGAGAAGAAGGAGGCCACCGAGTGGCACCGCATCGTCTTCAATGGCCGCCTGGCCGAGATCGCCGGCCAGTACCTGAAGAAGGGGCGCGCGGTCTACGTTGAAGGCAGCCTGCGCACGCGCAAGTGGACCAACAAGGAAGGGGTGGAGCAGTACACCACCGAGATCCGTGCGGACCAGATGCAGATGCTGGGTGGTGCGCGCGAAGGGGGCGAGGCTCCGATGCGCGGCGGAGATGACTTTGGCGGCAGTGGTGGTGGCGGCAACGCGCCGCGCCGTCCGGCGCCGCAGCGCGAGGGCCGTCAGGAGTCCGCGCCGCCGGCTGGGAACTTCGGGGATTTCGACGACGACATCCCGTTCTAAGTGGGATCCGATGCCTGGCTGATGGGCTGCGTCCGGAAGGAGGCAGCCCATTTTTCATGCCGGCAGGATCAATATCGGTGGAGTATGCTGTAGTGCAACAAGCCCGACGCATCAAAGCGTCATCTATATGAAGTAGAAGACAAGGAGAGATTCAATGAAGAAGTTGCAAGCGCTTGCCCTGTCGTTGTCCATCGTGCTGGTCCTGCCGGTGGCTGCGTCGGCTGCTGGTGCGGATGCCGGCGCCGTGGTGACCAAGTCGGCTGACAACAAGAAGGTGGCCGCAGTGGCGACCATCAAGGTTGTGGCGGACGTGGTGGCCGTCGATGTGGCGACGCGCGAGTTGGTGCTCAAGACTGTGCGTGGCGACGAGCTCGTCCTGGTGGCTGGCGAGGAAGTGAAGAACTTTGCCCAGATCAAGACGGGTGATCGCCTGGCTGTGCAATACGTGGAGTCGCTGGTGATGGCGCTGAAGAAGGGCACGGCCGGCATTCGCGAACGCGTGGAAGGCGCCGATGCGGTCAAGGCGGCCGAAGGTGCCAAGCCCGGCGTGGCCGGCGCGCGTCAGGTATCGGTGGTGGCCGATGTGGTGGCGGTGGACGCCAAGCGCCAGGACGTGACGCTCAAGGGGCCCAAGCGCACCGTCACCCTGCATGTGGAAGACAAGGCGGTGTTCGCCAACATCAAGGTCGGCGACCAGGTGGCCGCGACCTACACGCAGGCCCTGGCCGTCGCGGTCGAGCCGGCGAAGTGAGCGCAACACAGTCAGCAAAGTAGTCGCGGGGAGCGGCGTTGGCCGCTCCCGGAAGGTCCGGGTTTTCGTTGCGTAACAGCCGGGTGGACCTGGGTGTCCGTCCGATCAGGAGGAAGCCATGCTTGCGGATTTCGGAAAGCAACTCGCCGCCAGTCAGAAACTGCTCGCCAATACGAGCAGGCTGTACCAGAAGCGCTCCCAGGTGGCCGCGCAGCGCGCCACCGAGCGGTTGAAGCGTGATTTCGAGAAGCTCGCCGCAGGCGGTAGCCCGCTGGATTATTGGTCCGGCTGGCAGGCCTACCTGAGTGATGCGGCACAGCGCAGCATCCTGTTCTGGGACACTTTGCGCCAGCGCGGCAACGTATTCATCGAGCACGAGCGCGCCGGCAAGCCGCCGCTGCTGCACTTCGACTACGAGATGATCGTCGACGCACGGACCTTCGAGCCCCCGGTCAACTACGCGCTGCTCAAGATCACCCCGCCACCGGGCATCACGATCGACAACAAGCGCCGCCCCTACATCATCATCGACCCGCGTGCCGGCCATGGGCCCGGCATTGGCGGCTTCAAGGAAGACTCGCAGGTGGGGGTCGCGCTGCGCGACGGCCACCCGGTCTACTTTGTGATCTTCTTCCCGCAGCCCGAACCGGGGCAGACCCTGCTCGACGTGGCTGCGGCCGAGCGCGCCTTCATCGCCGAGGTGCGGCGGCGTCACCCGCACAGCCCGAAGCCGGTGCTCATTGGCAACTGCCAGGGGGGCTGGGCGGCCATGATGCTGGCGGCCTCCGATCCGCAGGACACCGGGCCGGTGGTGATCAACGGCGCGCCCATGTCCTATTGGGGCGGGGCGTTCAGCGAGGGCGAGGGCGACAACCCCATGCGTTATTCCGGCGGCATGCTGGGTGGGTCCTGGCTGTCCTCGCTGGTGGCAGATCTTGGCAACGGCGTCTTCGATGGCGCCTGGCTGGTCCAGAACTTCGAGAACCTGCATCCCTCGAACACTTTCTGGGACAAGTACTACCACGTGTATGCCAACGTGGACACCGAACCGCCGCGCTTCCTCGAGTTCGAGCGCTGGTGGGGCGGCTTCTTCCTGATGAATCGCGAAGAGATCGAGTGGATCGTGCGCAATCTCTTCGTCGGCAACAAGCTGTGGGACGGCAGCATCCGTTCGCATGAAGGCGAGGCCTTCGACCTGCGCAACATCCGCTCGCCCATCGTGCTGTTCGCCTCCATGGGCGACAACATCACGCCGCCGCAGCAGGCCTTCAACTGGGTCGCTGACGTGTACTCGTCCACTGAGGACATCAAGGCGCGCGGCCAGGTCATCGTCGGGTTGCTGCACGAGGACGTCGGCCACCTGGGCATCTTTGTCTCCGGCCGCGTGGCCAAGAAGGAGCATGCCCAGATCGTGTCGGTGCTCAAGTCCATCGAATCCCTGCCGCCCGGGCTGTACGGCATGCAGATCAAGGAGAGCAAGGGGGCGGGCGGCAAGATCGACTACGAGGTCCAGTTCGTCGAGCACACGCTGGAGGACGTGGTGGCCCGCCTCAACCGCGCCCAGCGGCGCGACGAGGACGCCTTCGAGTCTGTCGCCAAGCTGTCCGAGCTGAACCAGCGCGCCTACGAGCTGTTCATGCGGCCCTGGGTGCGTGCCTTCAGCACCGAGCAAGGCGCGCAACTGGGGCGGATGTTCCATCCCTTGCGTTTGCAGCGTTGGGCGTTTTCCGATCTCAACCCCGCGCTCGCCTGGCTGGGGCCGGCAGCGGCCCTGGTCAAGGGGGCCCGCCAGGAACTGCCGGCGGATGCGCCCTTGCGCAAGCTGGAGAAACTGGGTGCAGAGAGCATCGGCACGGCGCTGGATTTCTATCGCGACATACGCGATGCCGCCACCGAGTTCGCCTTCTTCCAGACCTACGGCAACCTGCATGCCGCCGGCTTCGAGGACAAGGACCGCGCCGTCCAGCAGCCGCACACGGCGACCCGCAAGGACCCGATGATCGCCGAAGCCCTGGCGGCCATCGAGCGTGGTGGCTATGTCGCCGCGGTGGCGCGCGCCGCCTCGTTGCTGGCCAATCGCCATGGCCCGCTGCCCCTGTCGCGCCTGGAGCTCAAGCGCGAACTGATGGCGGACTACGCCGATCTGCTGCCCGAATTGCCGGCCGAGGAACTGCGCCGCCTGCGCGGCCAGCAGGACATCATCTGCAAGCATGCGCCCAAGCGCGCGCTGCAGACCCTACCCAGCCTGCTGGCTGAGCCGGCTGATCGTCAGCGCTTCCTGCGTCTGTTGGGGCTGGTGGAGAACGACCCGCGCGTGCATGAGGCGGGTGTCACCGAGCAGCAGCGCGAGATGGCCGCACGCCTGCGCGCGGTACTGGCGGAAGAGGCGGCCACACGCTCGGCCGAGGTGGCGAGCCAGGTCGTGCGCAAGGCGGTGAGCACGCCGCGCGTGGCCCCGAAGGCGGCTCCGAAGCCGGCTCCCAAGGCGGCGCCCAAGCCCGTGTCCAAGGCGCCGCCCAAGGCCGTCGCCAAACCCGTTGCCAAACCTGTTGCCAAGGCGGCACCCAAGCCCAAAGCTGCGGCGGCGGCCAAGAAGCCGGCGGCGGCCAAAGCCGTGGTGCCGCTGAAGCCCCGTCGCAAGTTGGCCGCCAACGGCTGAGCATGACAAGACCGGACGCCGGGCGCGTGTGCCCCGGCGTACCGGCTGCACGAGGAGACAGACGCGATGCGATTCCTGCAGATCGAATTCATGGATGGCAGCAAGGAGACCTTCTCCTTCCCCGTGCAGGCCACGACCCCTGCGGCTCAACGCATGCGCCTGGATGACTTTTTCCAGGGGCAGTTCGCGGTGATTGCCTGCGAGAGCGAGGTGCTGGTCTTCCCGCTCGCCAACATCAAGGCCTTGCGTCTCACCCTGCCGGAGACGGAGGTGCAGGCCCTGCACCTGCCACCCTCGGCCATTCGCGGCGCCGAGCCGCGCTGAGCTCGCGCTGACGCCACGCTTGTTGCGCTGCGGTATCCGACAGGCATGTTGCCGCCCGGCGCATGGCGTGCGTGTGCGTTGGCGCGACTGGGTTAGAATCGCGTACCGCATGTCCAGCGCCGCCGTACAACGGCCATCACGTGGCTTTGTCGCAAGGCGGGCGGCACATGTCGCCAGGCCACCCTTTGGCGGCCTGAGCATTGCATCCCAATCAATTGGAGCACCGGCGGTTACCCATGACCGGTGCCATTTAGCCAAGAGGCATCTTGCATGAGCGAGGGTTCACAAGGCGGCAAACCGGAACGGGAATACTGCAGTACCAGCGATGCGGCGCAGATGCTTGGCGTCTCGCTGGGTACCGTGCAGCAGATGGTGGAGAACGGCCTGCTGGATGCATGGAAGACGGCGGGTGGTCACCGGCGCATCCGGGTGACATCGGTGGAAGCCTTCCTGCGCAGCCGTCAGACCGGTGGCGGTGTGTCGCAGGGCGATGCCGGCGTGCTGCGCCTGCTGGTGGCGGAAGATGACCGCATCATGCAGGCCTTGTACGAGCACACCATTCCCGGCTGGTCGATGCCGATCGAGATGAAGATCGTGGCCGGTGGTTTCGAAGGCTTGATGGAGATCGGTCGCCAGGTGCCGCACCTGCTGATCGCAGACCTGGTGATGCCGGACCTCGATGGCTTCGCGATGATCCGCAAGCTGCGCAGCGATCCGCAACTGGCCGGCATGGACATCCTGGTGGTGACCGGCTTGTCGCCCGACGAGATCGAGCGCGAGGGCGGTCTGCCTGAGGACGTGATCGTGTATGCCAAGCCGATCCCCTTCAAGGAGATCAAGGGCTACATCCAGGCCAAGCTGGTACAGATGCAGAAGCAGGTGCGCGTCTGAGCCGCTCACCGGAGCGCAAGTAGAAACGGCCCCACAGGGGCCGTTTTCTTTTGGCGGGTTCTGGGGCGGATCAGTCGGTGCGGAAGCGGCTCAACGCGTCGCGCAGGTCGCCCGCCAGGGTGGCCATGCGTTGCGAGGACTGACGGGCCTCGTCGGCGGCGCGGCTGGTCTCTTCCGACAGTACGCTGACCTTCTCGACCTCCTGGCCGATGTTGTTGGCAGCGGAGGATTGCTCGCGCAGCGCGTGGGCGATCTCGGTCGCGATGTCGGCCGCTTCGTGCGTGCCGGCACTGATCTGCCGCACGGTGTCACCGACCGAGCGGAACTGGCGCGTGCCCTGGCCGACCATGTCGCCGGCTCGGCGCATGCTGTCGATGGCCGAATCGGTGCCGCCACGGATCGCGTTGATGATGGTCTCGATCTCCACCGTCGACAGCGCGGTGCGTTCGGCCAGCTTGCGTACCTCGTCGGCCACGACGGCAAAGCCGCGCCCCTGCTCGCCGGCGCGTGCGGCCTCGATGGCGGCGTTGAGGGCCAGCAGATTGGTCTGGTCGGCCACATCCTTGATCAGGGCGACGACCTGCGCAATGCGCTGAGAATCGGTGCCCAGGCGGTCGATCAGCGCGGCAGCCTCGGCCACCGCGGTCTCGATCTGCTGCATCGCCTCGGTGGCTTCCTGCACCGTGCCTTCGCTCTCGCCGCACAGGCGTTGCGCGGTGCGCGTGATCTCGTTGGATTTGCCGGCGTTGTCATTGACCATGCTGACGCTGACCGCCATCTGCTCCACGCTGGCGGCGATCGCACTGGCGGCGCTGGCCTGCACGTCGGCTGCCTTGGCCAGTTCGCTGGCTGTGCTATGCAGGTCGTGGGCGGTGTCGGAGACTGAGCCGGCCTCGCGCCGGATGTGTGCCATCAGCTCGCGGAAGCGGGCCAGCATCTGTGACACCTGGCGACGCATCTGGTGCAACTCGTTGCGCGAATCCGCCGCTGCCGGCGGCAGGCCGCGGTCGGCCATGAGATCGCCTTCGCCGGCTTGCGCCAGCACCTTGGCCAGGGTGGCCACGGGCTTGAGTTCACGGCTCAGCAGGAAGGACATCAGGGCCGCCAGGCCTAGCGCGCCCACCGCGCCGAGGCCGAGGATCAACAGGCGCAGACGGTCGGCGCCACGCGTGAGCTCGTCGTCGTAGGTGCCGCCCGCCACGGTGATACCACCCCAGGCGGGCGAGGGATGGTAGAGCAGGGTCTTGTCCCGCGTGCGTCCTTCCTGATCCTTCCACGGGTAGTGCAGGCGGCCGGTCTGGCCGTCCAGGAGGGGGGCGAAGGGTTTGGCACCGGTCGCGTCTTCCGTGTCCAGGATGCTCTGGCCGACCCGTTCCGGGTGGACCAGGAACTGGCCGCGCTTCGGGCCCTGGGCTTGCACCGCGAACAGATAGCCGCTGTCGCCGATGCGCAGTTTGCCGATGTCCTTGCCGATCTGTTCGAACCAGCGCGTGGCTTCGACGCCGACGTAGAGCGCGCCGAGGTTCTGCCCGTTCTCGTCGATGATGGGCTGATAGCGCGCGACGTATTGCTTGCCGAACAGGATGGCCGGGCCGGAATAGGCGCGTTTGGCCTGCAGGGCGGCATAAGCGGGGTGGGTACGGTCCAGCACGGAGCCCACGGCGCGCTCGCCGGCTTCGTTCTTCACATTGGTGCTGATGCGGATGTAGTCCTCGCCCTTGAGCACGAAGATGGTGGCCAGCGAGCCAGTGTCGCGGGCGAAACCGTCGACCTCCGTGGTGTCCAGGTTCAGCAGCTTGCCGGCGTGCAGGAGGGCGGGCGTGTCTTGGCCGCCAACGTTCACGCTGCGTCCGGTATCCAGTTCCAGCGGGTAGGGAAAGCGGATCGCAAAGGCGGTGGACAGGCGTTCGGTCTGAGAGACGGCGACGTCGTAGCCGAGTTCGAACAAGGTGCTGGCGACCTGGAGTTGGGCGGCCAGGCTGTCGTGCTGGTTGCGCAGCATTTCGCGTCCGGCCAGGCTGGCGATGAGCCAGGCCAGCGAGCCGATCACGCAAAGGCTCACGACGGCGACCACGCTGGCCACCTGGTGGCTCAGTGAGAGCTTGTTGAATTGCATGGAGGAGAGCCCCGGGAAGTACGTTGTTGTTGGAGGCCGTGCGTGGACGGCAACAACGCATATCGGATGAGGGCGATCCGCCTTAAGCTGGGTTGGTGGGGTGTTTGACGGGGGTCAATTGGCTGCAGCGCAGTCAGGAATGCTGGGCCAGCGCCTGGTCGATCCGGTCCAGGGCCTGTTCCAGCAGGGCACGGCTGCAGCCGAAGTTCAAGCGTACGAAGCCGGGCATGCCGAAGTCTGCACCGTTGGACAGCCCCACGCCATGCTGCTCGAAGAAGGCGGCCGGGTTGTCGAGGCGCAGCGCGCGGCAGTCGATCCAGGCGAGGTAGGTGGCCTCGACCGGCGTGGTGCGCAGGATGCCCGTGGCATTGATGCGGGCGAGCAGCAACCGGGCGTTGGCGTGCAGATAGCCCAGCAGGGCCTGGCGCCAGGCATCGCCATGGCGGTAGGCGGCCTCGGTGGCGACCAGGCCCAGCACGTTGGTTTCGGCCACGAAGCCCCGCATGGCCTGGCGGAAGCGCCGCCGCAGCAGGGGATCGGAGATCACGGCGAAGGCGCTGGAGAGCCCCGGGATGTTCCAGGTCTTGCTGGGCGCCATGAGGGTGATGGTGCGGCGCGCCACCTCGGGCGACAGCGCGGCCAGTGGCAGGTGGCGGTGCGCCGGGTCGATGACCAGGCCGCCGTGGATCTCGTCCGAGCACAGCAGCAAGCCGTGTTGCTCGGCCAGGGCGGCGAAGCGCTCCAGCTCTTCGCGGCCATAGACCCGGCCTACCGGATTGTGCGGATGGCATAGCAGGAGCATGCGGCTGCGTGGCGTGATGCGGGCGCTGAGATCGTCCCAGTCGCATTCCCAACGTTCGCCGCGCAGGACGAGGTCGCTGCGGACGAGCTGGCGGCCGGCATGGGCCGGCGCGCTGAGGAAGGGCGGGTAGACCGGGGTCAGCGTGAGGACTTCGTCGCCCGGCTCACCAGCCAGGCTGCAGGCCACGTTGAAGCCGCCCACCACACCTGGCAGCCAGACGATCCAGTCCGCCTCGATGTGCCAGTCGTGGTCACGCGCGAGCCCGTCGATCACGGCTGCGGGCAGCGAATGCATGGGCATGCTGTAGCCGAACACGCCATGCTCGATGCGCGTCCGCAGGGCTTCCATGACGGCCTCCGGCGCGGCGAAATCCATGTCCGCCACCCACATCGGCAAGACGTCGCGGCCGGCGTAGCGCCCCCACTTGACGCTGTCGGACTGGCTGCGGTCGGGCGGGGTGTCAAACAGGGCGGTGTAATCCATGACAGGGGGCACGAGGCGGGATGAGAGCCCCGACCATAGCGCCGCCTCGTGCGGGCGACAAGCCGTCGGCGCAAACGGATTGCGTTCCGTGGTTTAGCGGCCGATGGGCAGAACCGGGATCACCGCGTGCCGGCGCGCGCGGCGCGGCGGGGTGTGCTCCAGCACACGGGCGCGCAACTGGCCGCAGCCGCCGTCCACGTCCTGGCCGGCGGAGTCGCGCAGCTTGGTCAGCACGCCGTGCTCATGCAGCCAGCGCGCGATGGCACGCGCCTTGTCCCAGTCCGGGCGGCGGTAGGGCAGGCCTTCGTTGGTGTTGTAGGGGATCATGTTCATGATCGCGTACTTGCCCTTGAGCAGACGGACGATGCCCTCCAGCTCGGCCGTGCTGTCGTTGATGCCGTCGAGCAGCGTCCATTGATACTGGATCGGGTAGCCGGTGCTGCGCGCGTAGTGCTCGCCACGTTCCACCAGTTCCTCGGGGGCCATGCGCGGCGCGCGCGGTAGCAGGCGCGCGCGCAGCTCGGCGTCGGTGGTGTGCAGCGACAAGGCCAGGGCCGGCTTGACGCGGCCTTGCGGCAGGCGCTCGAACACGCGTGGGTCGCCCACGGTGGAGAACACCAGGTTCTTATGCCCGATATTGCCGTGGCTGCCGAGCAGGTCGATGGTGTCCAGCACCTGTTCCAGGTTGTGGGCTGGTTCGCCCATGCCCATGAAGACGACCTTTTTCACGGCGCGCTTGCTGCGCGCCAGCGCCACCTGGGCCAGCATCTCGCTGCTGTCGAGCTGGCGGATCAGCCCGTCCTGGCCGGTCATGCAGAACACGCAGCCCACCGCGCAGCCGACCTGGGTGGAGATGCACAGGCCGTCGCGCGGCAGCAGCACGCTTTCCACCGTCTGCCCATCGTGCAGTTCGACCAGCAGGCGCGCCGAGCCATCTTCGCCAGGGTGCTCGGCACGCAGGCGGGCCAGCCCAGCCAGGTCGGCCTGCAGCGCCGGCAGGGCCTGGCGCAGCGCGAGCGGCAGGAAGTCCTCGGCGCGCGAGCGGGCGCGATCCAGCGAGCGGCATTGCAGCCAGCCCTGGAGCATGCGCGCCTCGTGCGTGGGTTTGGCACCCAGTTCGGCGAGGCGCTGGCGGAGCGAGGAGAGGGTCAGGTGTGACATGGGCGGCCGATGCTAGCCCTTTCGCCGCCCGAGGTCGAGCCAGGACTGGGGACTAATCGGTGCCTAATGCGGCGCGTAGGCCTCAAGCGCCTGACCCAGGCGTTCGGCGAACAGCGCCGGCTGACCGTAGGCGCTGGCGTGGTCGAGGCGCACGCGGCGGTTGCCCACTTCCAGCACGAAGGTCGGAAAGCCCTGGCCACCGGCCGCCTGCATGATGGCGCGGGCGCGTGTCGTGCGATGCGACAGGGTCGGCTGGGCCGCACGGCGGGCGGCGGCGAAGTCCTCGGGCGTGATGTCCAGGCGCAGTGCCAATTCGCTCAGAACTTGCTCGTCGCTGAGGTCGCGCCCGTCCACGAAATGGGCATGTTGCAGGCTTTCCAGCATGTCCAGGGTGCGTGCCGGCGCCAGCTCGCTCACCGCCAGCAAAGCCAGGGTGGGCGGCACGGAGTCGAAGCTCAGGTCCGGCGCTTCGTGCAGGCGGTGCAGGTAGGCGTCGCCGAAGGGCACGCCGGTCAGGCTGGCGATGCGTTGGTCCGAACTGGCGATGTGGCTGCGCAAGGGGCCGTCGATCAGGTGGCCGGGCGAGAACAGCAGGCCGGGGTGGAACTCGATCGACATTTGCTGGGCGAAGCGTTCATGGGCCTCCCTGAGCAGTGGGCCGGCGGCATAACACCAGCCACAGAGGGGGTCGAGAACGTACAGCAGACGGGAGCTCATGACGACGGAATGGTTCGCCGTGAAAGTGGCGAATTCGCAAAATATGACAACATTGTTGCAGGATTCGACTCCGCCCGGCGTGCCGTGTTCCACATCGGAATGTGGCGAAATGTAAAAAGGGCGCCCTGGGGCGCCCTTTCTTCCGGCTTGTTGGTCTACGACTTCACACCGCCAGGTGCTCGAACAAGGCGGTGGAGAGGTAGCGTTCGCCGAAGCTGGGGATCACCACCACGGTGGTCTTGCCGGCGTTTTCGGGGCGGCTCGCCACCTGCAGCGCGGACCACACCGCCGCGCCGGAGGAGATGCCCACCAGCAGCCCTTCTTCGGTGGCCATGCGACGCGCGATGTCGAAGGCGTCGGCGTTCTTCACGCGCACGATCTCGTCATAGATGGTGGTGTTCAGGATGCTCGGCACGAAGCCGGCGCCGATGCCCTGGATCGGGTGCGGGCCACGCGCGCCGCCGGACAGCACCGGGCTGGCGTCGGGCTCGACCGCGACGATCTGCACGCCTGGTTTGCGCGCCTTGAGCACTTCGCCGACGCCGGTGATGGTGCCGCCGGTGCCGATGCCGGACACGAAGATGTCGACCTGGCCCTCGGTGTCGTGCCAGATCTCCTCTGCCGTGGTGTTGCGGTGGATCTGCGGGTTGGCCGGGTTGTCGAATTGTTGCGGGATGAAGTAGCGCGTATCGGACTCAGCCAGCTCCTGCGCCTTCTTGATCGCGCCGGGCATGCCCTCGGGGCCCGGCGTGAGGATCAACTCGGCGCCGTAGGCCTTGAGCAGCAGGCGGCGCTCGCGGCTCATCGTCTCCGGCATCACGAAGGCGCACTTGTAGCCCTTGGCCGCACAGACCATGGCCAGGCCGATGCCGGTGTTGCCCGAGGTGGGCTCCAGCACGATGGTGTCGGGCTTGATCTTGCCGGCCGCCTCGGCCGCCTCGATCATCGCAATGGCGATGCGATCCTTGACACTGTGCGCCGGGTTGAAGAACTCCAGCTTGGCCAGCACCGTGCCCTGGATGCCGGCGGTGAGGCGGTTGAGTTTGACCAGCGGGGTGTTGCCGATCAGTTGGGTGACGTCGTCAGCGATGCGCATCGTGCTCTCCTTGAAGATGTGAACTCGGCAGGATGCAGCGGATTGTAGGTGCGTCGCGCGGCATAAGGAACGAAGCAAGTCTTCTTTGGCCGGTCGAAGCCCTGCTACAGATCGTCGAACAACACCTCGCCGTTGGGGCCCCAATTGACGCGCAGCAGGCCGGGCTCCTCCTCTTCGAGGCGGGCGATCTCCTGCGCGCGGGCATCGAGCGTGCCCAGCTCGGCCTTGCGCTGGGTGGCCAGCATGGCCTGCTCGCGCGCCGTACAGTGGGCCGCCACGGCGGCGCGCAGGGCGTCGACGACTTCGAGGTCGTCCCAGGGTTTGGTGATGAAGCGGAAGATCGCCGCCTCATTGACGGCCAGCATCAGCACGTCGAAGTCGTCGATGCCGGAGAGCACCATGCGCGTGGCCAGCGGCTGCAGGTTGCGCGCCTGGGCCAGCAGTTCCACGCCGTTGAGCAAGGGCATGCGGTAGTCCGTCATGATGACGGAGCAAGGGGCCTCGGCGAGACGGGCGAGGGCGGCGCGCGGTTTGTCGAAGGCCTCGACGGGCGGGGCGTCCGTCCATTCGCGGCGGATCAGGCGTATCAGGGCGTGCAGCACGGCCGGTTCGTCGTCGATCAGCAGGATGCGGTCCATGGCTTCTCCTCGTGTCACTCGCTGCGAATGCAGATCACCAGCGGTTTGCCCAGGCTGCGCTCGTACTCGCGGATCTGCTTGACCAGCAGCTCGTCGAGCACGTAGTCGGTGGCCAGCAGCAGGATGCCGTCCGGGCCGTGCAGGTCGCGGCTCAGCACCATGCCCACCTCGGCCTGGGCGCCGGAGACGCGGCGTTCGCCCGCCGCCTTGCGTGGCGGGGCCAGGCCGACCCGGCGCGCGAAGGCGTCCACCACCGCCGGGTCGTAGCGGAAGCGGCTGCCCTCGATCACGTACTGGCGGGCCTCGTCGACGGTCATCGGCTTTTGCGTCAGCAAGCCGAGCTGGGCGGCGTCGTAGTCGTTGGCCAGGGCCAGCACGCGCGCGCCGAGCGGGATGGCGTCGCCGCTCAGTGCGTCGGGGAAGCCCTTGCCATCCCAGCGTTCGTGGTGGTGGCGGATGATGCGCGCGACCTCGCGCAGGTCGGGCATCGACATCAGCGCGGCCTCACCGGCGAGCGGGTGCTTGCGCATGGTCCCCAGTTCGTCCGCTGTCATGCGGCCGACTGGTTTGAGCATCAGTTCGTCGGAGTAGCCGATCTTGCCGATGTCATGGAGCAGGCCGGCCAGCAGGATGTCGCGCGCTTCGGCCTTGGGCAGGTCCATGTTCTCGGCGATCTTGCGCGCCACGTCGGCGACGCGACGGCCATGGCCGGCCAGCTTGGGGGCGCGCAGCTCGATCAGTTGCGACAGCATCTGCACGCTGGCGAAGTAGTTCTTGTCGAGCTTCTCCAGCGCCAGGGTCAGTTCCTGGTGCGCGGTCTGGAGGGCGGCGGTGCGTTCCAGTACCCGCTGCTCCAGCGTCGCGTTGAGTTCTTTGAGCTGGTTGTTCTGTTGCTCGGTCAGGGCTTGCAGACGCTGCCGCTCGCGTGCCAGGCCGCGGACTTCGAGGGCCTGTTGCAGGGTGCCGATGAGCAGGCCGTCTTCCCAGGGTTTGGAGATGTAGCGATAGACGCCGCCTTCGTTGATCGCGGCGACCGCCGAGGCGACCTCGGCGTAGCCGGTCAGCAGGATGCGCATGATGGAGGGGTCGCGTTCGCGCACCGCGGCAAGCAGTTGCGCGCCTTGCATGCCCGGCATGCGCATGTCGGAGACGATGAGGTCCGGGCGTGCTTCGTCGAGCAGGGCCAGCGCTTCCTCGCCGCTGGTGGCGACGGTGATGTCGTAGCCCAGCGGGCGCAGCAGGCGGCGCAGGGCATTGAGGATGTTGGCTTCGTCGTCGACCAGCAGCAGGCGCGGGGCTTCGCTGAAGCCGGCGGGCCAGGAGGGCGGCGTGGGCGCGAGGGAGGGCGCGGCCTGGCCGGCCTGTGCGGTCTGCTCGGCGAAGAGTCCTCCGGGGTGGCTCATGCAGCCTCCTGTGCCTTGTCATCCGGCTGGCTGATCGGCAGCCAGACGCGGAAAGTCGTGCCCTGGCCCGGCTGGGAGTCGACCTCGATGCGGCCATGGTGCTTCTGCACGATGCCGTAGGAGAGCGACAGCCCCAGCCCGGTGCCCTTGCCGACCGCCTTGGTGGTGAAGAAGGGGTCGAAGATACGGCTCATGACCTCCGGCGGCATGCCACAGCCGGTGTCGGCGATCTCGATCCACACGCTGTCCTGGTCGCTGCCGGTGCGCACGGTGATCGTGCCACGCGTGCGTTCCTCCATGGCATGTGCGGCATTGACCAGGATGTTCATGAAGACCTGGTTCAACTGCGAGGGCAGGCACTGGATCTGCGGCAACTGGCCGAATTCGCGCACTACGTCGGCGCGGTACTTGATCTCGTTGTGGGCGATGTTGAGGGTGGATTCCAGGCCGCGATGCAGGTCGACCCATTGCCAGTCGGGCGAGGCGTCGACGTGCGAGAACTCCTTGAGGTCCAGCACGATCTTGCGCACCCGTTCGATGCCCTCGCGCGACTCACCCATCAAGGCCACGATGTCTTCGCGCAGGAAGTCGAGGTCGATCGTCTTGCGCAAATCGCGCAGGGCTTGCTGCAGGGCCGGGTCGTCGAGGCGGGCCTCGGCCTCGATGTAGCGCTGCAGCAGGTTGAGGATGTCGGCGAGGTAGGTCTGCAAGGAACCGAAGTTGGAGAACACGTAGCCGATGGGGTTGTTGATCTCGTGCGCGACGCCGGCCGCGAGCTGGCCGATGGAGGCCATCTTCTCGCTCTGCACCAGTTGCTGCTGGCTCTGCATGAGCTTTTCCTGGGTGTCGTGCAACTGCATGTTGAGATGGGTCAGCTCGGTCAGGTGGCGCAGCAGCTCCGCCTCGACCTCCTTGCGCCGGGCGACGTCGATCTCCAGCGCGTTCTTGGCGTTCTCCAGTTGCAGGGTGCGCTCGGTCACCCGTTGCTCGGCCGACTGGCGGGCGAGTTCTAGCAGGCGCTCGTTCTCCTTCTGCTCGCTGATGTCCTGCACGGTCTCCACCACGGCGATGATGCGGCCGCTGTCATCGCGCACCGGGGCGGCGGTGAGGGTGAGCCAGGCGCCGCTCCGACCCATGGCGGGGAAGAAGCTCTCGACCTGCCAGGCGCCTTCGAGGTCGCCCAGACGCTGCAGCTTGCAGTCCGGGTAGCTGGCTGCGAAGACGCTGCTGTCGGCCCGGTCCAGCACAAGGTCGGCCAGGGTCGGGCGCGGCTGATCGTGGGCGATGCGCCAGGCTTCGGTACTCCCCAGCACCTGCTGCGCGTTGACGCCGGAGAGGTTCTCGCAGGCGCGGTTCCAGTAGCGCACGCGATGCTCCATGTCGAGCACGAACATGCCGATCGGCACGCCGGCGATGGTCTGCGCCAGTACCTGCTCGATCTGCACGCGTTGCGTGACGTCGATGAGGGTTTCGATGGCGCCGATGGTGTTGCCATTGGCATCGCGCAGCGGCGTGGCGGCAAAGTGCAGCCAGCGACCGTTGTCGCCCAGGCGGGGGAAGAACAGCTCGGCCTCGTAGGTGTTGTCGCCAGTCTGGGACTTCCACATGCCAGTCGGGTAGCGCTGCCGCAGGTCCGTCTCGTCGACCGGCGTCATCACCAGGTCGGCCAGCATGGGGCGCGCCTCGTCGAGACGGAAGGCGCGCCAGATCTCGTCGCTGCCGACGATCTCGGCGGCCGGCATGCCGGTGATCGCTTCGCAGGCGCGATTCCATTGGGTGACCGTGTGGTGCTCGTCGATCACGAAAGTACCGACCGGGCTGCCTTCGATAATCTCGGAGATCATCTGCAGCATCGAGGCCTCGGCTCCCTCGGCGCGCATGCGGGCGGTGACGTTGGTACAGGTCATGACCACCACCTCGCGCCCATCGAGCGAGGTCGAGGTGGGCGTGACCTCGAACCACAGCGTGCCGCCGCTACGGGTCGGCCAGGGCAGGGCGTCGACCCAGTTCTGGCCGAGAGAGAGATCCTGCCAGGCAGTGTCGGTCACCGCGCCGAGCTGCTGCCCCACCAGGTCTTCGCGCTGGCTGCCGGTCTGGTGGATGAAGGTGCGGTTGGCGAACAGGATGGTCTGTGCCTCGACCACCAGCACGCCGGTGTCGACCAGGTCGAACAGGTCGAAGTTATCGGTGCGCAGCGCAATCGGCGGGGTCATGTCGGGGGCTCCTGGCCGGCGACGAGGGTGATGACTTCGCCGCGGGCGGCCCCGGGCAGGCGGGTGCGATGCAGGCACCAGTCACGCCCCAGGAACTTGAGCGGCTGCAGTCCGTGCGCGTGGTCGTCGTGCAGCGCGGCGGCCAGTTCCGGGGGGAGCGCCAGGGCGATCGGGTGACCGATGCGTGGACGCCCGCGCATGCCCAGCAGGTCCAGTGCGGCCTCGTTGGCCAGCATCAGGATGCCGTCATGGTTCACCCCAAGCACCGGGATCGGCAGGAAGTGCAGCATGTCCTGGGTGATGTGCAGGGCGTCGGTGACCAGGCTCGTCTGCTCGGACAGGCGGCGATTGGCCTCGGACAGCTCGGTGTTGATCTCCACCAGCATCTTGTGGAGCATGCGGTTCTCGTCCTGCATCCACTTATAGGCGAAGGCTTCGCGGATCGCCAGGCGGAGGATCTCGTCGTCCCAGGGCTTGGTCAGGAACTTGTAGGCGGCGCCGTCGTTGATCGCCTCGGTCACGCTGCCCAGGTCGGTGTAGCCCGACAGCACGATGCGCACGGTATGCGGCCAGCCCTCCTTGGCCTGTTTGAGGAAGTCGGTGCCGTTCATGCCGGGCATGCGCTGGTCGCTGACGATCACGTCCACCGCCTCGCGCGCCAGCAGCTCCAGCCCCTCGGCCCCGCCACCGGCGGTGAGGATGCGATAGCCATCCCGCCGCAACAGGCGGCGCAGGGACGACAGGATGTTCTCTTCATCGTCGACGAGCAGGATGGTGCGCTCGGTCGTTTCGACGTCGAATCCTGGCGTGGGGGTGGGTCCGTCGCTGCTCATGTCGCACTCCACGGTTGGGGGGAGGGCGGGGGAAGCCTTTCTTCCCCTCCAGATTGCATTTACGGCAAAAGCACTGTTTGTTGTAGCGGATGGAGCGTGGCTACAACAACAAGAAACAAATCAGCACCACATTGGCCAGCAGCGACAGCGCGCACACCAGCTTCAGCACGAACTGTGGATCGCGCTGCAGCAGGGGGCGCTGACGCGGCACGCGCAGCGGGCGGTGGGCACCGCGCTCCAGGGCGAGCAGGAATTCGTCGGCGGTTTCAAAGCGCTCCGTGGCTTCGCGGGCGACCGCCTTGAGCAGCACCGATTCCAGCCATTCCGGCAGGTCCGGGCGGTAGCGCGTGGGCGGCACCGGGTCGCCGAAGCGCGGCTTCTGGAAGGGCTCGATCTCGCCGTAGGGGTAGCGCCGGGTGAGCAGTTCGTACAGCGTGACCCCGATGGCATAGAGGTCGCTGGCCTCGGTGCACTTGTCGCCGGCGAACAGCTCGGGCGCCATGTAGCTGGGGGTGCCGGGGTTGTTGATCTCGTTGAACTGTTCGTCGGCACCGGAGTCGCTGGCGGCCACGCCGAGGTCGAGGATGCGCAGGCGGCCGTCCGCGCCCAGGTGCAGGTTGTCTGGCTTGATGTCGCGGTGGACGATGGCCAGGCGGTGCAGGGCGGCCACGCCCTTCAGCACGCGCTGGCCGATGTCGGCGATCTCCGGTGGGGTGAAGCGATGGCCGCGCGCCAGGCGCTGCTTGAGGCTCTCGCCCTCGTGCCAGCTCATCAGGTAGTAGAGGTGGGCGCGCTGCGGCCACGGAATGACCTGGGGGAAGGCGGCGTCGACGACGCGCCGTGCCAGCCATTCCTCGTGCGCGAGCGCCGCCGTGTCCTGCGCGTCGGCCTCCGGCTGCAGGGTCTTGAGCACCAGCAGGCGGCCATCCGGTGCCTTGACGCGGTACAGCAGGGTCACCCGTGACACGTGCAGACCGTCGATGACTTCCAGCCCGTCGAGCACCTGGCCCGGTTTCAGGTGTGGCGGCAGGGGCAGCTCGCGCACCCGCGCCAATGCATCGCGCAGGCTGTCGCGTGGCAGTGTGCCGACCTGCAGCACGAGCGCGCTGCAATTGTCCTGGGCGCCATTGTCGACCGCCGTATCAGCCAGCGCAAAGGCGGCCTCCTGCGCATCGGCATGGCGATCGCATATCTGCTGGATGCGCGCCTCGCGCAGGGTGCCCCATACGCCGTCGGTGAGCAGAATGAAGCGGTCGCCCGCCTGCAGCTCGCCTTCGAGAAAGTCGATGTTGAGATGGCGGTCCAGGCCGACGGCGCGCGACAGCACGGTGGTGAGTTCGGGGTGTTCCCACACATGGTCCTGGGTGAGGCAGCGCAGCGCGCCCTCGCGCAGCAGGTACAGGCGCGAGTCGCCGACGTGCGCGGCGTGCCAGCGGCGGCCGCGCAGTACCAGCGCGGTGAGGGTGGTGGCCATGCCCGCGGCATGACCCTGCTTGGCCGACTGCGACACCAGCCAGCGGTTGGCGGCGCCGATCACCTTGTCCAGCGCCTGCGGCACGGCCCAGGTGTCGGGCGTGGCGTAGTAGTCGCACAGCAGGCTGCGCACGGTGAACTCGGCGGCCTCGCGGCCATTGGCATGGCCCCCCACGCCGTCGGCGATGACCGCCAGCAGGCCCTTGTTCTCCAGTTCGGGGCCTTCCGGCGTGACCGCGCCGACAAAGTCTTCGTTGCGTGGGCGCGGGCCGGTCAGCGAGGCGTGGCCGAGGGTGGCGTAGTCCATGGGCGGGATGATAGCGGGCGCGGGGCGGTAGGGCGGGAGGGCACATATGCCCTCAGGCAGGACCACGGCGGCACGGGGCCGGCTCTCTGGGGGACTGCCGGCGGCGGCATGCGCTCCGCCGCCGGCAGCTTGGGGCTTGTGTGGCCCCGTGCGCAGTGGTCCGGAGGTTCAGATCTTGGCGGTGGTCAGGTGCGCCGCGCCCCAGGTGGTGCGCCAGCGGGTCTTCACGCCGGTAAGGCCGACCAGGGCCAGCACCGCCAGCCCGGCGAAGATCAGCAGGCCGGACTGGTAGCTGCCGGTGAGCTGCTTGGAGTAGCCCAGGCTGGAGGCGAGGTAGAAGCCGCCGATGCCGCCGGCCATGCCGACCAGGCCGGTCATGACGCCGATCTCCTTGCGGAAGCGCTGCGGCACCAACTGGAACACCGCGCCATTGCCCATGCCCAGGGCCAGCATGGCGACCGTCAGCACGCCGGCCGACAGCCATACCGTGGGCATGCCGAAGCTGACGATGGCGAGGAAGATCGCGGCGACGATGTACACGCCGGTCAGCATCTTGATGCCGCCGATGCGGTCGGCGAAGTTGCCGCCCAGCGCGCGCGACACGCTGCCAGCGAACACGCAACCGGCGGCGAAGAAACCGGCGGTCTTCGGGTCCAGGCCGTACTCGCCGTTGAAGTAGATGACCAGCGAGCTGGCCAGGCCCGAGAAGCCACCGAAGGTGACCGAGTAGAAGAACATGAACCACCAGGCGTCGCGATCGGCCAGCACCTTCACGTAGTCGGAGAACTGCTTGGGCGGCGGGCAGTTGGGCGCGTCCTTGGCGACGATCAGGTAGAACACGAACACGATGGCGAGCGGAATCAGGGCGAGGCCGAACACGTTGTTCCAGCCGAAGGCCATGGCCAGGCCGGGGGCGAACAGCGCGGCCAGCACCGTGCCGGAGTTGCCGGCGCCGGCGATGCCCATGGCGGTGCCCTGGTGTTCCGGCGGGTACCAGCGCGAGGCCAGCGGCAGGGCGACGGCGAAGGATGCGCCGGCGACGCCCAGGAAGCCGGCCAGCACCAGCACCTGCGCGTAGCTGTGGATGCCGAAGTGCCAGGCGACGAACAGGGCCACGATCACGATGACCTGCGCGATGCTGCCGGCCAACTTGGGCTTGAGCTGGTCGACCAGCACCCCCATCACGATGCGCAGCAGGGCGCCGGTGAGCAGCGGGGTGGCCACCATCAGGCCCTTCTGGGAGGCGGTGAGGCCCAGGTCGCGGGCGATCTGCACGCCCAGCGGACCCAGCAGCACCCACACCATGAAGGCGAGGTCGAAATAGAGGAAGGCGGCCAGCAGCGTGGGGGTGTGACCGGCTTGCAGGAAGGACTTCTTGTCCATGAAGGAATCTCCGTTGAAATGGGCAGGCAGTGAACCGACGCCGTTGCCGGGTTTCTGCGGAGGTTTCTGGGCGCGGCGGCCGACGCCGTTGCCGGCGCCGCGCGAAGGGCGGGGTCAGTTGAGGGCGGTGTACAGCCCGGTGACCTTGTCCATGACCTGGAGGAGGTTCTCCGAAGTCACGGCCACGTTGTTGTCGTGATACAGCTTGTCGCCGGGGCGTTGCGACTCGGCGCGTACCGCATCGTCGAAGAACATCCACTGTGTCTCGCCGAGGGCGATCCAGGAGTTGATGTCGTTGGTATTTTCCGGCGCGCTCTTGAGCGTGCGCATGCCGGCGAGGAACTCGCTGCGCGCCCCCTCCAGCCCTTTCATGATCTCGGGCGAGGTGATGCCGCAGGCGCGGAAGAAGTAGAACTTGGACATGCGCTGAGACAGCATGCGCTGGCGACCCGCGAGGTTGACCAGTTTGCCGAAGCTGCCGCCGTGCAGGTTCTCCAGTTGCACCGTGCCTTCGTGCGCGGTGGTCAGCACGCGTTCGTTGATCTGTGCCACCTGCTGCAGCCCGGCCGCCGACACCGGGCCGCCGACCACGCTCTTGTAGTCCAGCCACTGCGTGCGCAGGCTGTCGTAGGTGCGCAGCACATTGGCCGCGCCGCTGGCGCTGGCGAACTGGTGCAGGTTGCCCAACTGCTTCTCGAACAAGGCCATCGAATCGGCCAGCAGGCGGCGCGCATCGGTTTCGCGCACTTGGCGGATCTGCTGCGCATAGAGCTTGGCCATGCGCTGCGACAGCATGCGCTGACGGCCGGCCTGGTTGATCGCTTCGAGGATGTCGATGCCGCCGGCAGGCTTGGCCGGCGCGGCGGCTGCGCTCAGCGCCGAGGCGCAGGGCGCTGCTGCCAGGGCCTGCAGCAGGCGACGACGGGTGAGGCAAGGGGTGCGGTGAGGCATGGTTCTCTCTGTTGTGGGCGGGGGCGGCGTTGTTCTTGTCCGGTCGCTCAGTCGAGGGCGAGGACGACCATGCCGTCCTGCACGCTGGCCGAGAAGGAGCGGCTGCAGCCGACGTCGGGGGCGATCGCATTGCCGCTGTCCAGCTCGATCTTCCAGCTGTGCAGCGGGCAGGTGACCTGCTTGCCATGCACGATGCCTTGCGACAGCGGGCCGCCCTTGTGCGGGCACTTGTCATGCAGGGCGAAGACTTCGTCGTCCGAGGTGCGGAAGATGGCGATGTCGCCGTGCTTGGCGCTCTTCACGACGCGCGAGCCCAGCACGGGGATGTCGGTCAGGGCGCAGATGGTTTTCAGTTCGCTCATGATAGGTCGATGCAAAGGGTCAATGAGGTTCAGGAGGGACGGCAGCCGGGCTGCCGTACCGCCTCAGGCGTGCGTGTCTTCGTCGTCGAAACCGAAGTGGTCTTCCCAGTCGTTCATGTTCGGCCTCACACGGTGATGTCTTCGAAGGCGCGCTTGAGCGCGGGCTCGCCGGCGTGCTCGCTGCGTTCGAACCACGGGTCCTTATAGCCCTGCAGCGAGAACAGCAGGCGCTCGGCCAGGGCCTTGCGGTTCTCCGCGTCCTCGACCACCTTGCTCTTCACGTATTCCAGGCCCACACGCTGCACGTAGTGCACCGTGCGCTCCAGGTAGTAGCCCTCTTCGCGGTAGAGCTGCAGGAAGGCGGCGGAGTACTCCATGACCTCCTCGTCCGACTTCACCTTGCAGAAGAATTCCGCCACTTCGGTCTTGATGCCGCCATTGCCGGCCACGTAGAGCTCGTAGCCGGAATCGACGCCAATGACACCGACATCCTTGATCCCTGCCTCGGCACAGTTTCGCGGGCAACCCGAGACGGCCAGCTTCACCTTGTGCGGCGACCACATGCCGAACAGCATCTTCTCCAGCTTGACGCCCATGTCCATCGAACGCTGCGTGCCGAAGCGGCAGTGCTCGGCGCCGACGCAGGTCTTCACCGTGCGGATGCTCTTGCCATAGGCGTGGCCCGACACCATGCCGGCCTTGTTGAGGTCGGCCCACATCTTGGGCAGGTCTTCCTTCTTCACCCCCAGCAGGTCGATGCGCTGACCGCCGGTGACCTTCACGGTCGGCACCTTGTACTTGTCGGCCACGTCGGCGATGGCGCGCAGTTCGTCCGGCGTGGTGATGCCGCCCAGCATGCGCGGTACCACCGAGTAGGTGCCGTCCTTCTGGATGTTGGCGTGCGAGCGTTCGTTGATGAAGCGCGACTGCGGATCGTCCTGCGCCTCGTGCGGCCAGGTCGAGATCAGGTAGTAGTTCAGCGCCGGGCGGCAGCTTGCGCAGCCGTTGGGCGTCTTCCAGGCCAGTGCGTGCATGACTGCCGGGATGCTGGTCAGGTGCTGTTCGCGGATCGCCTTGCGCACCTCGCCATGCGAGTGGTCGGTACAGCCGCACACCGCCTTGCTGTTGGTGTCGGCCGGCGTGTAGGCGCCACCGATGGTGGAGGCGAGGATCTGCTCGACCAGGCCGGTGCAGGAGCCGCAGGAGCTGGAGGCCTTGGTGTGCTTGCGCACCTCGTCCAGCGTGAAGAGGCCGTTCTCCTTGATGCTCTTGACGATGGTGCCCTTGCACACGCCGTTGCAGCCGCACACCTCGGCGGTGTCGGGCAGGCTCGCGGCCTGGCTCTGGCCCTTGTGGCCGACGTCGCCCAGGTGGCTCTTGCCGAACAGCAGGTGGTCGCGGATGTCGGCGATGTTCTGGCCGTCCTTGAGCATCTGGAAGTACCAGGAACCATCGGCCGTGTCGCCGTAGGCCACTGCGCCGACGATCTTGTCTTCCTTGATCACCACGCGCTTGTACACGCCCAGGCCGGGGTCGGAGAACACGATGTCCTCGGTGCCCTCGCCACCCATGAAGTCACCGGCCGAGAACACGTCGATGCCGGTCACCTTCAGCTTGGTGCTGGTCACCGAGCCCTGGTAGCGGCCGATGCCGTACATGGCGAGGTGGTTGGCGCACACCTTGGCCTGCTCGAACAGCGGGGCCACCAGGCCGTAGGCGATGCCACGGTGGTTGGCGCACTCGCCGACAGCGTAGATGCGCGGGTCGTAGGTCTGCAGGGTGTCGTTGACCACGATGCCGCGATTGCAGTGCAGGCCAGCCTTCTCGGCCAGCTCGGTGTTGGGGCGGATGCCAGCGGCCATGACCACCAGGTCGGCGGGAATGTGCTCGCCATCCTTGAACTTGATCGCCGCCACGCGGCCGGATTCGCCCGCGACGAGCTCGGCGGTGTGCTTGGGCAACAGGAACTTCATGCCCTTGGCTTCGAGCGCCTTCTGCAGCATCACGCCGGCGGTCTTGTCGAGCTGGCGCTCCATGATCCACTCGCCGATGTGCACCACGGTCACGTCCATGCCGCGGATCGCCAGGCCGTTGGCGGCTTCCAGCCCCAGCAGACCGGCGCCGATGACGACGGCATGCTTGTGCTGGGCCGCTGCATCGATCATCGCGTCGGTGTCGGCGATGTCGCGGTAGGAGATCACGCCCGGCAGGTCCTTGCCCGGCACCGGCAGGATGAAGGGGTTGGAGCCGGTGGCCAGCAGCAGGCGGTCGTAGCTTGCCTCGGTGCCATCGTCGGCGATCACCTTGCGGGCCTTGCGGTCGATGGTGACGACCTTCTTGCCGGTGTGCAGGGTGATGTTGTTGTCCTTGTACCAGTCCCAGTCGTTGAGGATGATGTCCTGGATGGTCATCTCCCCGGCCAGCACGGGCGACAGCAGGATGCGGTTGTAGTTCGGGTGCGGTTCGGCACCGAACACGGTGATGTCGTACATGTCCGGCGCGATCTTGATGAGTTCTTCAAGAGTGCGAACGCCGGCCATGCCATTGCCGACCATGACGAGCTTGAGCTTGTGCATGAGAATCCTCTGTTGAAAGCCGGGGGGTGAGCCCCTGTTGAAACGAATTTCAGCTCCGACAGAGATCGCCTTTGATCCGTCGGCTCACGCGCCTTTGCGTGGGCCGTACGTGCCCACAGAGGGGCAAGGTGTCGCGATATTTCGAGGAGAAAAGCAAGTGCTATGCCATTGCTGGACGAACGAATGCAAGCCATTGATGCAGCGCAATTTGAAGGCTAGGGCGCGGGGCGCCTGAGGGGGCTGTGCCGAAGTGCAGGCACCGCCGCAGTGCGCCGCGGCACCAGCCTGGGGAGGATCGCCCCCGCAACCCGAGTGGAGCGGGAAAGGGGGCGGATCGAGCGGGGACGAGGGGGTACGGGCAGCGCGTCTTGGACGCGCCCCTATAATCGCGATCACTTCGTCATATGCACCTTGACCTCGCCGTGAGCCATCCTGCTGAAGTCGCCGATTCCGTTGAACGCTTCATCGCCCGCTGGTCTTCTGCCGGCGGCTCAGAGCGCGCCAACTACCAACTGTTCCTGACCGAGCTGACCGAGTTATTGAGCTTGCCCCGGCCAGATCCCGCGGGCGACGACACGGCCGAGAACGCCTACGTCTTCGAGCGTCGCGTCACTTTTGCGCATGGCGATGGCAGTTCCTCCCATGGCTTCATTGATCTCTACCGGCGTGGCGCTTTTGTCTGTGAGGCCAAGCAGACCGGGGAGAGGCTGGACTCAGGGCGTTGGGACAACTCCATGCTGCGCGCGCGCGGCCAAGCCGAAGGCTATGCCCGCGCATTGCCCGCCAGCGAAGGCCGCCCGCCCTTCCTGATCGTGACTGACGTGGGGCGTAGCATCGAGCTCTACGCCGAGTTCTCGCGCAGTGGCGCCACCTACGTTCCCTTCCCCGATGCGCGCAGCCACCGTATCAAGCTGGACGACCTGCGCCGCGAAGAAATCCGCGACCGCCTCGCCAAGGTCTGGCTCGACCCGCTGGCGCTCGACCCTACCCGCCAGAGCGCCCGCGTCACACGTGAGATCGCCGCCCAGCTTGCGGTGCTCGCCAAGAGCCTGGAAGCGGCTCATCACCGTAGCGGAGCCGTCGCCAGTTTTCTGATGCGCGCGCTTTTCACCATGTTTGCTGAAGACGTTGGCCTGCTCCCTGCAGACAGCTTCAAGACCTTGCTTGTCGAGTGCGAGGCCAACCCCGCCGCCTTCGTGCCGCTGGTGGGCGGTCTGTGGCAAGACATGAATATCGGCAACGCCTTCTCGGCCACCATCCGCGCCCGCGTGCTGCGCTTCAATGGCGGTCTTTTTGCCCATGCCGAGGTGCTGCCACTCGACAAAGCTCAGATCAAACTGCTGCGCGAAGCCGCCCGCGCCGACTGGCGCCACGTCGAACCCGCCATCTTCGGCACCCTGCTCGAACGTGCGCTGGACCCCGCCGAACGCCACTCGCTGGGCGCCCACTACACCCCGCGTGCCTACGTCGAACGCCTCGTCCTGCCCACCGTCATCGAACCTTTGCGCTCCGACTGGAAGAACGCCCAGACCGCCGCTGCCCTGCTCGATTCGCAAGGCAAGCACGACGAAGCGGTAAAAACCCTGCGCGAATACCACCGCCAGCTCTGTAGCGTGCGCGTACTCGACCCCGCCTGCGGCAGCGGCAACTTCCTGTATGTCACGCTGGAGCACATGAAGCGCCTCGAAGGTGAAGTGCTCGCCACGCTCGAAGAGTTCGGCGAGACCCAGAGCCTGCTGCAGATGGAAGGCATCTCGGTCGACCCCCACCAGTTCCTCGGCCTCGAACTTAACCCGCGCGCCGCGCGCATCGCCGAAGCCGTGCTGTGGATCGGCTACCTGCAATGGCACTACCGCACCTACGGCAACGTCAGCCCGCCCGAGCCCGTGCTGCGCGACTTCCACAACATCGAAAACCGCGACGCCGTGCTGGCCTTCGACCGCATCGACTACGTGCTCGGCGACGACGGCAAGCCCGTCACGCGCTGGGACGGCCGTACGCTCAAGACACATCCGGTCACTGGCGAACAGGTCCCCGACGACAGCGCCCGCGTGCCGCTGGAGCGCTACAAGAATCCACGTCGTGCGGAATGGCCACAGGCGGATTTTGTGGTGGGGAATCCGCCTTTTATTGGCAAACCCAAGATGCGCGAAGCATTGGGTGACGGTTATGTCGAAACCCTTCGCGAGGTATGGAGCGATGTTCCTGATTCCGCCGATTTCGTTATGTATTGGTGGCACAAGGCCGCGTTGCTCACGCTCTCCGGGCAAACCCGCCGGTTCGGTTTTATTACCACCAACAGCCTGACCCAGACTTTCAACCGCCGCGTTGTCAGCGCCCAACTCGATGCCGGCCTCGCACTTGTTTTTGCTATCCCAAACCATCCTTGGGTGGAGGCGAGTGAGGGGGCAGCGGTGCGCATCGCCATGACCGTCGGCGCACCTGCCAACGGCGAAGGGCTGCTGCTTACCAGCTCCGCCGAAACCGACGAAGGCGGCGAAGGTCTTGCTGTCAGCTTTACCGAGCAACGCGGGCTGATTCATGGGGATTTACGTGTGGGCGCCAACGTCGCCGGCGCTGGTCCATTGCTGGCAAATTCGCGACTCACCAGCAACGGCGTGATGTTGGCGGGAGCAGGCTTCATCGTCTCGCCCGAAGAGGCCGCCGCTCTCGGGCTAGGCCGCATTCCCGGCCTCGAACAGCACATCCGTCCCTATTGCAACGGTAAGGATTTACTTCAGGCTCCACGAGGAGCCTGTGTTATCGACTTATTCGGCCTGCAGCCCGACGAAATCCGCGCCCGCTATCCGGAAATCTACCAAAGAATTGTCGAGCGCGTGAAAGTCGAAAGGGATCACAACAACCGACCCAAACTCCGCGAAAAATGGTGGGAGTTTGGTGAGCCGCGCAAGCTTATGCGGGCATTTCTGAACGGGCTGGATCGATATGTAGCAACTGTAGAGACCTGCAAACATCGATTGTTCGTGCTGCTTGATGGCTGCATTCTGCCGGATCACATGTTGATCCCGTGTGGCTTCGCTGATGGCGCATTGCATGGCGTCTTGTCGAGTCGTGTGCATGTGCTGTGGGCTTTGGCTGCTGGCGGACGCTTGGGTATTGGCAACGATCCTCGTTACAACAAGACGCGCTGTTTCGACACCTTCCCCTTCCCCGGCCTGCGTAGCCCGGATGAAGGCGCAAGCCGGAATCCGGGATCGGTCTCCCGCTCACCCACTACGGCCCCGGATTCCGCTGACGCTGCATCCGGGCTACGTGAGCGCATCGGCCAACTCGCCGAACAGATCGACGCCCACCGCAAACGCCAGCAGGCTGCGCATCCCGGCCTCACGCTGACCGGCATGTACAACGTGCTGGAACGCCTGCGCCAGCTCGATGCGGGCCTCGACAGCACGCCGCTCAGCGCGAAAGAAAAAACCATCCACGAGCAAGGCCTGGTCTCCATCCTGCGCGAGCTGCACGACGCGCTGGATGCCGCTGTGCTGGAGGCCTACGGCTGGAGCGACCTGGCCCCGGCGCTGGTCGGCACCCCCGGCGGCACCACGCCCCTGCCCGACAAGCCCGCCGCGCAAGCGGCTGCCGAAGAGGAACTGCTGACGCGCCTCGTCGCGCTCAACGCCGAGCGCGCCCGCGAAGAGGCGAACGGCCATATCCGCTGGCTGCGCCCCGAGTTCCAGGCGCCGCAGGCGGGCAGCACGCCGATCGGGCAGGGCGAGCTGGACGGTACGCAAGAACAGGAGGTCGTGCCTGCGCTTACCAAGGGCAGTGCCAAACTGGCTTGGCCCAAGGGTTTGCCGGAGCAGGTGCAGGCCTTGCGTGGCGTACTGTCCGTGGCCACTGAACCACAGTCTGTGGAGCAGCTCGCGGCGCGTTTCAAGTCCGCGCCGCGCGCCCGTGTGGCCGAGTTGCTGACCACCCTGGAGGCATTGGGACAGGTGCGCAGTGGCCCATCTGGGTTCGTTGCAGGGGCCTAGTCGTCCTGGAGAGCGGCGGATTCGTGCTGGATTGACCCGTGGCTGACTAGGGCACGCTCGGCGTGAGCGGCGCATCCGGTGCCTGGGAGACGGGGCCGTTGCCCAGGTGCTGCAGGATGAAGGCCTGGCAGGCGGCCGGCGGCAGCGGAGGGCTGAACAGGTAACCCTGGAACTCGTGGCAGCCGAGCTCATGCAGGATCTTCAACTGGGCCGGTCGCTCGACGTACTCGGCCACCAACTGCATGTCGCGGCTGCGGCACAGCAGGGCGACGTAGGCGACGATGTCCTGGCATACCGGGTTGTGGTCGGCCTCGCGCGTGAGGGAGCCGTCAAGCTTGATGGTGTCGATGCGGAAGCGGCGCATGTAGAGCAGCGAGCTGTAGCCCATGCCGAAGTCGTCCATGGCGAGGCGCACGCCCAACTCGTTGAGGGCGTGCATGCTGGCCTCGGATTGCGGGTCGTTGCCTACGTGGCGCGTCTCGGTTATCTCCAGCTCAACGGAGGTGGCGGCCAACTGATGGCGCCGCAATACCTCGCGTACGTGGGGCAACAGGCGCGGGTCGGCCAGTTGCAGTGGCGACAGGTTGATCGACAGGCCCAGGTGGTGCAAGCCGGCGGCGTGCCATTCGGCGAGCTGGCGGCAGGCCTGCTCGATGACCCAGTTGCCTAGCTCGCCGATGCGTCCCGCGTCTTCCGCCAGGCCGATGGTGGCGGTGGGTGGAATGTCGCCATAGACCGGGTGGTGCCAGCGCAACAGGGCTTCCACGCTGCGTACCGTGCCGCGCGCATCGACGCGTGGCTGATAGACCAGATGGATTGCACCGCTGGCGAGATCGCGCGAGAGGTCGCCCAGGATGTTGCGGGCCAGCCGGCCGATGTTGTCCTGGCGCGGGGTGATCGGCTGTGGCGCGTGGCGCAGCAGGTCCTGCAGTTCGCCCAGGCTTCTTTGCGTCGCGGCCTGGTTGGCGGCTTGGCGGCGCTGCTCCGCGAGCCGCAGGAAAGGCAGGTAGACCACGATGGCGAAGCCGAGGTTGGTGACTTGCAGCAGCACGCCACGCCAGGAGTTGGTGGCCAGCCAGGCGTTGATCAGCATGGGCGTGGTCCAGTCAACCGGCTGGCTGGTCGGCGGGACCAGGCCCGTGTGGATGGCGAACCAGGCGTTGAACGTGAGCAGCAGGGGCAGACCCACGAAGGGCACCAGGAACAGCGGGTTGAGCACGAGGGGCAGGCCGAAGACCAGTGGCTCGTTGATGTTGAGCAGGCTGGCCGGAGCCGACAGCCAGCCGACCTTGCGCATGTTGTGGTGACGTCCATGCACCAGCAGGGCGATCAAGAGGCCGGCGGTCGCGCCGCTGCCGCCCAGGAAGACATAGGTGTCGAAGAAGGTCTTGGTGATGATGTGCTGCGGCGTGTCGCCGAAGCTGGCTGCCAGTGCGTTGTCGGCGGCGGCCGGGACGAAGAGCTGGGTGTTGACCGCCTCCAGGATGTTGTTGCCGTGGGCGCCGACGAACCACAGGATCTGCGAGATCAGGTCGAACAGCAGCGCGCGCCCCAGTTCGCTGTCGACGCTATGGAACAGGCCGACCAGCAGTTCGCTGGTCCAGTCGCGCGGCAGGCTGCGGTTCAGCAGCGTGCCCAGCAGGCCGAAGCAGGCGACCGTGAGCAGCGCCGGCAGTACGCTGCCCAGCATGCCTGGCAGCAGCGGGTCGGCTTCGCCGTCCAGGCGGACGTGCAGGCGTTCGATGCGGCACAGGCGCAGGAACATCTCGGCCGCGACCAGACTGCACAGCGCGGCCGACAAGACGCTCTGCGCGCCGAGCGAGGCTTCGTTCAGGCCCGCACCAGGCTTGAAGTTCACGAGCAGGTAGCACACCAGCGCGACACCGGCCGTGGCCAGCGTGGGAGCGGCATGGGGGCGGCGGGCATCGAGTGCGGCCAGGCTGTAGCTGGTGGTCAGTACGAGGAAGAAACTGAGCATGCCCAGGCTGGCGGCGAGCACGGCGTTGAGCAGGACGAGCCAGGTGCCGTCCGATGCCGTTTGCATGCCTGCCTGGAAGGCCGGGATGGGCAGATGGCGCAGGAACAGCGTGACGCCGCCCACCAGCGTGAGCGGCAGCAACAACAGGAATCCTCGCCGCAGGGCAGTGAGCCAGCGGAATTCGCCGAGCAGGGTCATGACGATCAGTCAGGCGCGCAATCTGTCGGCATCCTACATGCTGTTTTCATGTCGCCGGAAATGCGGCCGCCGGATGGTAGGGCGACTGCGGGGGATGCGCGGTCGCCGGCCTAGGCGCGTGGACCGAACACCACCTGCCACAGCGCGTTCACTGCGTCGCGCTGGGCTTGCAGGCCTGCGTCGTCGACCCGGCTCTTGTGCTGGTTCAGGCGCAGCGCGTGCTGGGCGCGGCGCAACTCGCGGTAGGCGTCGGCCGCCGCGTGGGCGAGATCGGCCGGGATCAGGCCGACATTGGCGGCCAGCTTGAGCAGCGCGATGTTGCCGATGTTGCCGCACAGCTCCGGCCACTGGTGGGCGTGCGCCAGCACCAGGTACTGCACGATGAACTCGACGTCGATGAGGCCGCCGGTATCGTGCTTGAGCTCGAAGCCGGCGCCCTTGTTGGCGAAGGAGTCGGCCATCTTGCGCCGCATCGCCAGCACCTCGTCGTGCAGCTTGGGGACGTCGCGCGGTTCGCTGAGCAGCTCGTGGCGCAGGCGCTCGAACTTCCGGCCCACCTCCGGGTTGCCGGCGCAGAAGCGGGCCCGCGTCAGGGCCTGGTGCTCCCACACCCAGGCGCTCTCGCGCTGGTATTTCTCGAAGGCTTCCAGCGAGATCACGATCAGTCCCGAGTCGCCGTTGGGGCGCAGGCGCATGTCGGTCTCGAACAGGTGGCCGGCCGGGGTGTGGCTGTCCAGCCAGGTGCTGATGCGCTGACCCAGGCGGGCGTAGATCGGCTGGCAGTCGGGGTCGGGGTCGTCGTGCACGAACACCAGGTCGAGGTCCGAGGCATAGCCCAGCTCCTTGCCGCCCAGCTTGCCGTAGCCGAGGATGGCGAAGCGGTGCTGCTCGGCGTGGCGCTTGCCGAGCTTCTGCCAGCACTGGCGCAGGGTTTCTTCCAGCACGATGTCGGCCAGGGCGGAGAGGCAGTCCGACAAGGTCTCCACGCTCAGCAGGCCGGCCAGGTCGCGGGTCAGCAGGCGGAACACGCGGGTGTGGTGGAACTCGCGCATCACGTCCATCTGGCGCTCGGTGTCCTCGCCCAGCGCGTCCATCTGGGCGCGCAGCTCGCCCGCCGCCTGCGCGGCCAGTTCGGCCAGCACCAGGCTGTCCGGCTTGCTGCGGCTGTCGAGCAGTTCATCCAGCAGCAGCGGGTGGCGCGTGAGGTAGGCGGCGGCCCAGCTCGACGCCGAGATCAGCTCCACCACGCGCGCCAGGGCCTGCGGGTATTGCTGCAGCAGGGCGAGGTAGGCGGCGCGGCGACAGATCGCCTCCAGCAGGTCGATGCTGCGCGTGAGCGTCTCGTCCGGATTCGGGCGGGCGGCGGCCAGTTCCAGCACGCGCGGCATGAGGGCGTCGAGGCGCGCGCGCGACTCCTCGCCCAGGCTGCGCAAGCGCGCGCCGCTGCGGAAGGCCTGGAGGCGCTGACTGCTGGCCTCGGCCTCCCGGAAGCCGAGTTGGGCGAGGCATTGGTGGGCGCTCTCGATCTCGCCGGCGCTGTTCCACATCGGGGTGAGCTTGTGCTGCTCGGCGGCCGGGTCGGAGAAGACCTCGTCGAAGTGGCGGCTGACCACGCGGCGGTGTGCCTCCAGCGCGGCCTGGAGCGCCTCGAAATGGGTGCAGCCCATGGCCTGGGCGAGCTTGGCGCGCTCCGTTTCGCTGGCCGGGATCATGTGCGTCTGCGCGTCTTCCAGGTACTGGATGCGGTGCTCCAGGCGGCGCAGGAAGTCATAGGCCGCGCCCAGCTCGGCCACCGTGTCGTCGGGCAGGATGCCGGACTGGGACAGCTTGTCGAGCACGCGCAGGGTGGGGCGGATCTGCAGGCTGGCGTCGCGCCCGCCGCGGATGAGCTGGAATACCTGGGCGATGAACTCGATCTCGCGGATACCGCCGGGGCCCAGCTTGATGTTGTCGGCGCGGTCGTGGCGCGCCACTTCCTGGCGGATCTGCGCATGCAGGCCGCGCATCGCGTTGATGGCGCCGAAGTCCAGGTATTTGCGGAAGATGAAGGGGCGCGCGATGTTCTTCAGCTCGGCATGCTGGCTGCCCGTCAGCGGGCGTGCCTTGATCCAGGCGTAGCGCTCCCATTCGCGCCCCTGGCTGATGAAGTAGTTTTCCAGCATCTCGAAATTGGCCACCAGCGGGCCGGAGTCGCCATTGGGGCGCAGCCGCATGTCGACGCGGAACACGAAGCCCTCGGCGGTCTGTTCGGCGAGCAGGCCGATCAACTGGCGGCCCAGGCGGGTGTGGAAGTCGAAGTTGCTGAGCGGGCGCGCGCCGTCGGTCTCCCCGTCCTCCGGGTAGGCGTAGATGAGGTCGATGTCGGACGAGACGTTCAGCTCGCCGCCGCCCAGCTTGCCCATGCCGATCACGATCAGCGGCTGCACCTCGCCCGCCGCGTTGCGCGGCAGGCCGTGGCGCTCGGCCAACTGGGCGGTGAGCGCGTCGACGCCGGTCTCGATGGCCACCTCGGCCAGCACGGTCATCGCGCTCATCACCTCGTGCAAGGGCGCCAGGCCGGCCAGGTCGCGCACCATTGCGTGGGCGTACACATAGGCCCGCAACTGGCGCAGGCGCGCGCCCAGGGTGTCGGCGGTGAGCGGCGTCTCGGCCAGGAAGGCCAGCATGTCCTCGCGCGTGAGCGGCCGTTCGAGCACCTCGCCCAGGCGCGGTGCCAGCCAGGCGCGCGCGGTGAGCTGACGCGTCAGGTAGTGGCTGTGGGTGGCGGCAGCGGCGATCAGCGCGTCATGCGATTTCATGGCGGGGGCGGGGCGGTTGCAGATGCTTGCATTTTGCCGTTGAACGGGCGCCGGCGGCGCATGTCCATCGGGTAAAATCCGCCCCAACTTTTCGCCGCACCCCGCGGCCCGCCGATGTCCAACCCCCTTCCCCCGTCCGCCAAGCCCAAGCATGCCGCCGCCCACGCGCACTGGCCGTGGTGGCGTCGCATGCTCGCGCTTGTCGCATTCGCGCTGTTCGCGGTGCCGCAGGCGGTGTGGCGCGGGCTGATCGTCGCCTATTTCGTGCTGGCCACGGTGTTCCTGCTGCTGGCCAACGTGGTGGCGCCGCGGGTCTCGGCCTACAAGGATGACATCGCGGCCGCGCTGGGCCAGCGCCTCGGCCAGCAGGTCCAGATCGCCAGCCTGGAGGCGGAATGGCGCGGTCTGCGCCCACGCCTGCACATGCAGGGTTTCCGGGTCGTCGATGCGGACGGGCGCCTGGTGCTGGAACTCCCCGAGGTGCATGCCGCCATCGCCTGGTCTTCCCTGCTGCGGGGCGAGGCGCACCTTTACCGTGTCGAGTTGATCCGTCCCGATCTGGCCCTGCGGCGTGACCGCGAGGGGCGTCTGTTCGTGGCCGGTCTGGAGATCAAGAGGGGCGATGGGGGCCCCGGTCCAGCCGACCTGCTGTTGGCACAGCGCGAGATCGTGATCGAGGACGCCCGCCTGAGCTGGCTCGATGAGCAGCGCGGCGCACCCCGCCTGAGCCTGGACCAGCTCTCGCTGCGCCTGCTCAACCGTGGCGAGCGCCACAGCTTCGCCCTGCTGGCGAGCCCGCCGCCGGACATGGCTGACCGCCTGGACCTGCGCGGCGACCTACGCGGCGACAGCCTGGCGAAGCTGGCCGAATGGCGCGGCAGCCTGTTCCTGAACGCCGAACGCTTCGACCTGGCGGCCTGGCAGCAATGGGTGGACTACCCGGTGGACCTGCCCGGTGGGCGCGGCGGGCTGACCGCCTGGCTCAACTTTGAAGGTCCGCGGGTGGCCAGCCTGACCGCTGATTTTGCGCTGCGCGAGCTGCATCTGCGCCTGGGTCAGGATTTGCCGGTGCTGGACATGGCCGAGGCCAGCGGCCGCCTGCGTTTTGCGGCGCGCGAGGGCGAGCTGTCAGTGGCGGCCGAACGCCTGCGCCTGCGCACCGCCGAGGGGCTCAACGTGGCACCCGGCAACTTCAGCCTGCGCCACGTCGCGGCGCGTGAGGGCAAGGAGGCCCGCGGGGAGCTGCAGGCCGAGCGCATCGAACTGGCGCCGCTGGCCCAGCTTGCCGCCGGCCTGCCCCTGCCCGATGCGCTGCGAAACGAGCTGGCCCTGCGCGCACCGCAGGGGCGGATCAGCCTGCTCAAGGCCAAGTGGGAGGGCGAGGTGGGCGCCCCTCAGCGCTACAGCTTCGACTCCGCGTTCGAGCACCTGGGCCTGCATCCGGTCGGTTCGGCCCCTGGTTTCCACGGCCTGTCCGGCACCGCCAGCGGGGATGAGCGCGCGGGGCGCTTCCGTCTCGGCGTGAGCAAGGGGGGCCTGCTGCTGCCCACGATCATGCCGGTGCCCGAGCTGCACCTGGACGAGGCCCGGGTGGAGGGCAACTGGACGCGCGTGGCCGCAACGGGTGACGCGCCGGCGCCGCTGGAGGTCCGGCTGAGCCGTGCCAGCGCGCGCAATGCCGACGTGACGGTGGAAGGCAGTGGTCTGTGGCGCGGTCGGCCGGGCGAGGCCGGCTACCTGGAGGTGGAGGCGCGCGCGCACTCTGGCGTGGGGCGCGAGGCCTGGAAGTACGTTCCGAATCATGTCGTCGGTTTGTCGCCCTGGCTGCGCCAGCACTTGCTCGACGGCGTGGGCGAGCGCGCCACCGTGCGCCTGGCCGGCGACCTGCACAAGTTTCCTTTCATTGAGCCGGGCAGCGGCGAGTTCCGTGTCGATGTCGAGGTGCGCGATGCGCGGCTGGACTTCGCCCAGGGCTGGCCCGGCTTCGCCGGCGTGCGTGCCCACCTGCTGTTCGAGCGTGAGCTGATGCGCATCACCGCGCGCGAGGGACGCTACGGCGCGGTGCGCCTGCGTGGCGCCACGGTCGAGATTCCCAATCTGATGGAGGCCGGCAAGCAGGTCATGACGGTCAAGGGGCAGGCCGCCGGCCCGCTGCCGGATTTCCAGAACTACGTGCAGGCCAGCGAGCTGCGCAGCAGCATCGGCCCCTTCATCCGCCGTCTCGATGCGCAGGGTGCGGGCGAACTGGACCTGCGCCTGGACCTGCCGCTGCACGACATCCACCACAGCAAGGTCAAGGGCAGCTTCCGCTTCGAGCAGGCCCGCCTGCGCCTGGTGCCGGGCCTGCCGTGGATGAACGAGGCGGCGGCCACGGTCGGCTTTACCGAGCGCGATTTCAGCCTCGGCGAGGCCAGCGCGCTGTTCCTGGGCGCCCGTGTGCGGGCCACGGGCAGCACGGAAGCCGACGGCAGCCAGCGTTTCGTCGCCGAGGGGGTGCTGCCGGTGCGCGGCCTCAACGAGCTGGTGGCCAGCCCGGCCTGGCAGGCGCTGGAGGGCAGCGCGCCAGTGCGTGCGACCATCCGCGTGTTGCCGAACGGGGTGGATGTGGCGGTGGACAGCAGTCTGCAGGGCGTGCGTTCGACCCTGCCCGTACCCTTGGCCAAGCCGGCCGCGGGCAGCAACCGGGCGCTCAGTTTCCAGTGGCAGTCGCGCTTTCCCCTGGTCGATAGTGCAGACAGTCTGCAGGACTGGCGGGTGCGCCTGGACGGCGGCCTCGAAGCGCACTGGCAGGAACAGTGCAGTGGCGAGCGCTGCGGCTTCGTGCGCGGGGCGCTGGGGGTGGGTGAGGCGGCCTCTTTGCCGGCACGCGGCTGGCGCTTTGGCGGCCGCTTCGCCCAGCTCGATCTGGATGCCTGGATCGCCGCCTTGCATGACGCGGTGCCGGCCGCCAGTGGTGGCGAGTCCGTGGTGATGGAGCTGGCACTGCAGGCGGACGAGGTGCTGGGCCTGGGCTACCGCTTCCGCCAGGTCGGCTTGCGCGGCACGGGGCAGGCTGCAGGCTGGACCTTGCACCTGGACGGGCCCGACATCGCGGGCGAGCTGCGCTACGCCGGCGCGGGCAAGGGGCAGGTATTCGCCCGCCTGGCGCGCCTGACGCTGAGCAGTGCGCATCCCGAAGAGGCCGCGCCGGCCCAGTCCGAGCCGTCCGCCACTCCGCCCGAGGAGCCGGCCGAGCTGCCTGCGCTGGACGTGATGGCCGAGGACTTCCGCCCGCAGGGGCTCACCATGGGCAAGCTGGAGCTGCAAGCCGTCAACAACGGGCGCGACTGGCTGCTCACCCGCATCGACATCGCCAATCCCGACTTCCATATCGAGGGCAGCGGCGAATGGTTGCGTCCGGCCGGGCGACGCTCGGCGACGCGCTTCAAGCTGGCCCTCGCCGCCACCCATGCCGGCGCCACCCTGGGCCGACTGGGGCACCCGAATGCCTTGCTCAATGGCAGTGGCTCGCTCAAGGGCGAGATCGGCTGGAACGGCTCGCCGACCAGCCTCGACTACCCCAGCCTGGGCGGGCGCCTGCGCCTGGAAGTGGATGCTGCCCAGTTCGCCAAGATCGAGACCGGGCTCGGCCGCCTGCTCGGCGTGCTCAGCCTGCAGGCCCTGCCGCGCCGCCTGACCCTGGACTTCCGCGACATCTTCAGCGAGGGCTTCGCCTTCGACTCCCTGCGCGCCGACCTCGACCTCTCGCAAGGCGTCATGAGCACGCAGAACCTCGAAATCCGCGGCCCGGCGGCCAAGGTGTACATGCGTGGCAGCACCGACGTGGCGCGCGAGACGCACCGCCTCAACATCGCCGTGCAGCCCTCGCTGTCCGAGGCCATCGCGGTCGGTACTGCAGTCACCGTGATCAACCCGATCGCCGGCGTGGCGACCTATCTGGCGCAGAAGGTGTTGCGCGACCCGGTCGAGAAACTGTTCAGCTTCGAGTACAGCGTCACCGGCCCCTGGGCCGACCCGCGCATCGAGAAGCTGGCCAACCCCTTGCTGCCCAGCCCACCCATCGGAGGCAAGAAATGAGTCCTGACACCCCGAAGGTCCGCGTCGCTGCCCTGCAGATGATCAGCGGCCCCGACGTGGCCGCCAACCTGCGCGAAGCCGACGCGCTGCTCGCCGAGGCGGCCGCGCGCGGCGCCCAACTGGCCGTACTGCCCGAGTACTTCTGCCTCATCGCGCCCGATGAGACGGCCAAGGTGCGCCTGCGCGAGCGGGAGGGCGAGGGGCCCTTGCAGGACTTCCTGGCCGACGCGGCGCGGCGCCATGGCCTGTGGCTGGCCGGCGGCACCGTGCCCCTGCTGGCGCAGGACGACGGCAAGGTCCGCAACACGACCTTGCTCTATCGCCCGGATGGCAGCCGTGCGGCGCGCTACGACAAGATTCACCTGTTCGGCTTCCAGACCGAGCGCGAGTCCTACAACGAGGGGCGCACCATCGAGGCCGGGAGCGAGGTCGTCGTGGTCGACACGCCGGCCGGGCGCACCGGTCTCGCGGTGTGCTACGACCTGCGCTTCCCGGAGCTGTTCCGGCGCATGGGCGAGATCGACCTGCTGCTGCTGCCGGCTGCCTTCACCGCCACCACCGGCGCGGCGCACTGGGAGGTGCTGCTGCGCGCGCGCGCCATCGAGAACCAGTGCTATGTGCTGGCCAGCGCACAGGGCGGCACCCACCCGCACGGTCGCCAGACCTTCGGCCACAGCATGCTGATCGACCCCTGGGGCACGGTGCTGGACAGCCTCCCGCTGGGACCCGGCGTGGTGGTGGGCGAGATCGACCCGGCGCGCATCGCGGCGGTCCGTGCTAGCCTGCCAGCTCTCGCCCACCGTCGTTTCACCTGAGGCCCCGAGAACATGGTCCAGGCCCTTGGCCAGGACCGCTTCGCTTCATTTTTCAGGGCCGCTGAGCCTTGTCAGAGTGGGGCGAAATCATTGAAGAGAACACCATGAATGCACCCCTGAGCCCCGCCCAAGCTGCTTTCCACACCGCCAGCGACACCCTGCTGACGCCCTACGACCTGAGCCCCGCCAAGCTGTCGAAAGTGCTGGGCGAGATCATGTCGCACCAGGTCGACTATGCCGACCTCTACTTCCAGTACCAGCGCGCCGAGGGTTGGAGCCTGGAGGAGGGCATCGTCAAGTCCGGCAGCTTCAACATCGAGCAAGGCGTGGGCGTGCGTGCAGTGGCGGGTGAGAAGACCGCTTTCGCCTACTCCGACGACATCAGTCTGGCCGCACTGACGCAGACGGCGCGCGCCACGCGTGCCATCGCCTCCGCTGGCGAGACGCGTCGCGTGAAGGTCGGTGCGCCGACGCATGCCGCGCCGCTGTACGCCGGGCTGGACCCGATCGGCTCGCTGCCCGACACTGAGAAAGTGCGCCTGCTGGAGCGCCTGGAGGCGCATGCGCGGGCGCTGGACCCGCGCATCGTGCAGGTCATGGCCTACCTCGCGGCCACTTGGGAGGTGGTGATGGTGGCGCGCTCCGATGGGCACATGGCCGCCGACGTGCGCCCGCTGGTGCGCCTGTCGATCAGCGTGGTGATGGAAGACAAGGGCCGCCGCGAGCAGGGTTCGGCTGGCGGCGGTGGCCGCACCGGCTACGCCTACTTCAGCGACGAATTGCTCAAGGAGTACGCTCGCCGCGCGGTGCATCAGGCGACCGTGAACCTGCAGGCGCGCCCGGCGCCGGCCGGCAGCATGACGGTGGTATTGGGCAGCGGCTGGCCCGGCATCCTGCTGCACGAAGCAATCGGCCACGGACTGGAGGGCGACTTCAACCGCAAGGGCAGCTCGGCCTTCGCCGGCCTGATCGGCAAGCGTGTAGCCGCGCCCGGCGTGACTGTGGTGGATGACGGCACCCTGCCGGATCGTCGCGGCTCCTTGACGGTGGATGACGAAGGCAACCCGACCCAGCGCACCACGCTGATCGAGGACGGCATTCTGGTCGGCTACATGCAGGACATGACCAACGCCCGCCTCATGGGCGTGGCCCCGACCGGCAACGGCCGGCGCGAATCCTTCGCCCACCTGCCGCTGCCGCGCATGACCAACACCATCATGCTGGGCGGCGACAAGACGCACGAGGAGATCATCGCCTCGGTGAAGAAGGGTATCTACGCCGCCAACTTCGGCGGCGGCCAGGTCGACATCACCAGCGGCAAGTTCGTGTTCTCGGCCGCCGAGGCCTACGTGATCGAGAACGGCAAGCTGGGCCATCCGGTCAAGGGCGCCACCATCATCGGCAACGGCCCGGACGCGCTGACCCGCGTGGCGATGATCGGCAACAACATGGAGCTGGACTCCGGCGTCGGCACCTGCGGCAAGGAAGGCCAGAGCGTGCCGGTGGGCGTCGGCCAGCCGACCCTGCGCATCGACGGCCTGACGGTGGGCGGTACCGGCGGCTGAAGCCGTGCCCCCGCGGGCAGCGAACCATGAAAAAGGGCGCCCACGGGCGCCCTTTTTTCTGTAGGCCTCTGCGAGCCTCAGTTGGTGCTGGATTTCTTCGGCGCGATCTCGCGGATGATCCGCCAGTCCTTGCCTTCGCGCTTGAGCACCAGCTTCTTGGCCACGTCATCGGCATAGTCGCTGGAGCGGTACTGTTGCTCGAACATCACTTCGCAACTATCGGGCGAGAGCTGGCGCACCTGCAGGCGGTCCAGGGTGACGCTGATCTGTGGTTTGTTGAGGCGTTCGGCGCGGAAGCGCTTCCAGTCTTCCTTGTCGGCGCGGGTGATCGGCTCGAAATCGGCCGAGTAGTAGCCCAGGTACTTGCCGAGGTCGCGTGCAGACCAGGCGGCTGCCCAGTCGTGGGCCGCGAACTCGCATTGCGCGGGGACCGTGGCGGGCGCGGCCGGCGGTGTCGGCGCGGGCAGCGGCAGCGGGCGCGGCGGCCGGCTGGCCATGGCGCCGGCAAGGTCCAGGGGCTCGGCCGTGGCCATGGTGGTGTTGCAGCTTGCCGCGTTGTCGTTCTCTTCGCGGCCACCGGCGGGCTCGTCGATGCTCTCGCCGCGATTGGGGGCCAGGCCCAGCGCGGAGAGCAGGCGGTGCGTCGCGGCCAGCACGCGGAACTCGGCGAGGCGCAGGTCGAACTCGGCGCGGACCAGCGAGGAGCGCGCGTCGAACAGCTCGTTCTCGGTATCCAGCACGTCCAGCAGCGAGCGCTGGCCGATGTCGAACTGCTGGCGGTAGGCGTCGCGCGCCTTCTCGGTCGACAGCGCGTGCTGTTCCAGGTGCTCCAGTTGGGCGCGCAGCTTGCGCACGTCGTTCCAGGCGATGGCCGTGGTCTGGCGGATGTCGCGGCAGGTTTTGTCGCGCGTCTCCACCGCCGCATCATACTGCGCCAGGGCCGAACGGATGCGCGCCTGGTCGCTGCCGCCGCGGAACAGGTTGTAGTTCAGCACCAGTTGCGCGGCGGAGTCGGAGTACTGGCCGGGCAGACCGCTGCGGCGCTGCTCCACGTCCTTGTAGGCGCGGAACTCCACGGTCGGGTAGTTGGCCGCGCGACGCACGTCAGTCTGCGCGCGGGCCGAGCGCAGGTTGGCCACGGCGGCCTGGAATTGCGGGTTGGCCTGGATCGCGGCGAGCACCACGTCGCGCTCGACCGGCAGCTTGCTCGACAGGTTGGGCGTCTCCACCACCGCCGGCGGTGCCTCGCCGACCACGCGCTCGTAGCGGGCGCTGACGTCGTACTGGTTGCTGGTCGAGGTGAGCCAGTTGGTCTGGGCCAGGGCGAGACGGCCGGCTGCCTGCTCCAGGTCGACGCGACGGCCGACACCGGCCTTCACGCGCTGCTCGATCTGGTCGTAAATTTCCTTGTGCACCGCCCAATTGTCTTGAGCCAGGGCGGTGAGCTGCCGATAACGCTGTACATCGACGTAGGCGCGCGCGGTTTCCAGCGCGATGTCGTCGGTGCCGGCCAGCAACTCGTAGTAGCGCATGGTCTTGGCGTAGCCCAGGCGACGGATCTCGCTGGTGCTGCCGAAACCGTCGAACAGCAACTGGCGCAGTTGCAGGCTGACGGCGGAGTGATTGAAGTAGAGGGCCTGGGCCGGTTCCTGGCGCAGGCGTTCGCGGCCATAAGAGGCTTCGAGGTCGACGCGCGGCAGCAGGGCGCCCCGCGCGGCGTCCTCGTCGAAGCCCGAGGAAAGGAAGGTATGAAGTCGAGCACGTACGTCGGGGCTGCGCGCCAGCGCGCGTTCCGTCACCTCGCCCAGGCTTGCCCCCTGCACGGTGAACGGCAGCATGGCGAGCATGACCGCGACATGAATGGACTTCAGCATTTAGAGTGGCTCCCTTGCCGCGACCGATCCGTCCGTGTGCTTCGGTGGAACAGGCGGCACATGAGGAATGTGCTTGAAATTGCCGCGGATTGTAGCCGTCACATGAACGCAATGTCCCGCAAGGGTGCTTCATTTTGTGTCCGCACCATGCTGATTGCGACAAACATCACACTGAACCCGCTTCCTGCATGCAGCGCGTGAGCGCGGTCATCCCTTCGCATCTGGTGCGCCACTTCGGGCTGCGGCTGGCCGGCCTGTTGCTGCTCGTGTGCAGCCTGCTGGCCACGGCGCATGACGTGGAACGCCTGACGCGCAGCATCACCCAGCGCTTCGGCCCGGAGGGCGCGCGCAGCCTGCAGGATTGGCGCAGCACCCTGGGAGAGGCGGCGAAGCTGCCGGAGACCGAGCGCCTTCGGCGGGTCAATGATTTCTTTAACCGGCGCATCCGCTTCGGCGAGGACCCGGACATCTGGCAGGCCACCGACTACTGGGCCACGCCGCTGGAGACCCTGGGGCGCGCCGCGGGCGACTGCGAGGATTTCGCGCTCGCCAAGTACTTCAGCCTGGTCGAGATCGGCGTGCCGGCCGAGCGCCTGCGGCTCATCTACGTGCGGGCGCGCATCGGTGGGCCCAGCAGCAGCATCACGCAGGCGCACATGGTGCTGGGCTGGTACGCCAGCCCCGATGCGGAACCGCTGGTGCTGGACAACCTGCTGGGCGAGATCCGCCCGGCCTCGCGGCGGCCGGACCTGGCGCCGGTGTTCAGCTTCAACAGCCAGGGGGTGTGGATGGCCGGGGCGGATCGTCCGGCCTCGCCGGTGGATCGCCTGTCGCGCTGGAACGAGCTGATCTTGCGCATGCGTGCGGAGGGCTTCACACCATGACCATTTGCGGGCGGGAGGGCTTGTGATGCAATGTCAGGCGTGGGGGAGACAGGCTGCGGGGCAGGCCGGATGCCGCGTCAGTGGCCGTGAAAAGAGAAGAGGGAGGCGCACATGTCGCTGATGAGAAGATTGTGGCTGAGCGTGCTGCTCGCCATGCTGGTCGGGCTGTTGGGCTGCTTTGTGGTCAGCATGCTGACCGCCAAGAACTACCTGGAACAGCAACTCTATGTGCAGGCCAGTGACAGCGCGGCCTCGTTGGCACTGTCGATGTCGCAGCAGAGCAAGGACGCGGCGATGAGCGAGCTGCTGATCAGCGCGCTCTTCGATTCCGGTCACTTCGAGTCGATCAGCTATCGCGACGTGGCGGGCAAGGTGGTGGTCGAGCGCGTGACCGCCGCGCCGGCACCGCAGGCGCCGCGCTGGTTCGTCGCCCTGGTGCCGCTGCAGGCGCGTGCCGGCGAGGCCTTGGTGTCGGATGGCTGGCGCCAGGCCGGCAGCCTGCGGATCGTGGCCAGCACGCGCTATGCCTATGCTTCGTTGTGGCGGGGCAGCCTGGTGCTGGCGGGTCTGTTCCTGCTGGTGGGCCTGCTGCTGGCGGCCTTGCTCGGCTGGCTGATCCGCTGGGCCGGGCGCCCCCTCAAGTCGATGGTGCAGCAGGCCGAGGCGATCGGCGAGCGCCATTTCGTGACCGTGCCCGAGCCCGAGGTGCTGGAATTGCGCGTGGTGTCGCGCGCCATGAATGCGATGGTGCAGCGCCTGCAGGCCATGTTCGCCGAGCAGGCGGCGCGCATCGAGAGCTTGCGCGACGAGGCGAACCGCGATGCGCTGAGCGGGCTGGCCACGCGCAGCGTGTTCATGGGCGAGCTGCGTAGCGCGCTGAGCGACGAGCGCGCCGCGCCGGCCGGAGCCGTGATGGTGCTGCGGGTGAGCGACCTGGCCGGCGTCAACAAGCGCCTGGGACGCGATCGCGCCGACGGCATGATCGTCGCCCTCGGCGAAGCCTTGCGTGAGCTGATGCAGGATTCGGCCGAAGCAGCGGCCGGGCGGCTCAATGGTGCCGAGATGGGCCTGCTGCTGCCGGCCGCCGACGCGGGCGCCGCACAGGAGGCGGCGAGCCGGCTGGCGGCGCAGTTCAACCGCTTCTATCGCCAGGAAATGACCGATTGCATGCCGGGCGGCCTGGTCGGCTGGACCTGCTATCAGCACGGCGAGTCGGTACGCGAGGTGATGCTGCGCGTCGATGCCGCCATCATGCAGGCGGAGAATGCCGGCACGCCGGTCGCGGGCGGCGTGGTGCCGGGGGAGGGGGCGCAGCCGGCCACCGGCGAGCACTGGCGCGAACAGATCGGCGAAGCCATCGCGGAGCGGCGCTTCGAGCTGGCCAGCTTCCCCGTGGCCGGGCCCGACGGGCGGGTGCTGCATCACGAGGCGGTGCTGCGCCTGGCCACGCCGGAGGGGCTGGTCAGTGCCGGTCAGTTCATGCCGGCTGCCGCGCGCCTGGGCCTGACCGATCGCCTGGACCTGATCGCGCTGGAACTGGCGCTGGCGCGCCTCGATTCGCAGCGCGAGGACATTGCGGTGAACCTCTCTCCGCTGTCGCTGGAGGCACCGGGCTTCCTCGACGCGCTGGCCGGGATGCTGGGGGCATTCCCGGCCAAGGCATCACGCCTGTGGGTGGAGTTGTCCGAACGCGGCCTGTCGGCCGAGGAAGGCTATGGACGCGTGGCGCGCCTGTCGGAGCTGCTGGGCCGCTTCGGCTGCCGCCTGGGCATCGAGCACTTCGGCAAGCATTTCGCGGCGATTCCGCGCCTGCATGCGCTGCATGTCGATTACCTCAAGATCGACGGCTCCTTCGTGGCCGAGATCGACCTCAGCGATGGCAACCGGCGTTTCGTGCAAGCGGTGGTGGAGGTCGCCACCAGCCTGGATATCCGGGTGATTGCCGAGAAGGTGGAGACCCAGGCCGAGTGGGACACCTTGTCGGCCCTGGGGGTCAGCGCGGCGACCGGCCCGGCCGTGACCCGCAAGCTGGCGCGCTGAGCGGGAGGATTCGCCGGCAACAGAAAGGGCGGCCCGCGGGCCGCCCTTTCTGTTGCGGGTATTGCCTGAAACTCAATCCACGATCAGGCGATTGTTCTTCAGCATGTCCTGGATCACCGCGTTGTCGTTGAGCAGGGTGGCCGAGCCGTCGTGCAGCAGATTCACGTTCTGCAGCACGATGGTCTGGTCTTCCTTGCTCGCGTCGTAGTTGCCACCGGCGAAACCGCCGGTGGTGCTGACATGCACGACGGTGTTGCCGTTCGACAGCTCGAAGTGCAGGTAGTTGCTGAGGTTGCCGGTGTCCAGGCCGAGGTGGCTCTCGCCCGCCAGCAGGTCGCGCAGGTCGAGCACGTCGCCTTCCGCCTTGCTGAAGTCGCTCACCAGGTCGGTGGTTGCGGCCAGTTGCACCCCGGCGGCCACGCCGTAGATGTTGCCGGCCGCAGCGGCGGTCGCACCCTGGCTGGCCGCCTGGTCGCCGAGGGACCACGCGAACACGTCGGGACCGAAGTCGCCGCGCATCACGTCAGACCCGGCGCCGCCCTCGAGACGATCAGCGCCGGCGCCACCGCGCAGGGCGTCGCTGTGGGCGCCACCGAGCAGGTAGTCATCTCCTGCACCACCGTACAGCAGGTGGCTGCCGGTGCCGCTGCCGATCAGCGCGTCGTTGCCGTCGCCGCCGTTGGCCAGGTCGCCGTAGCCCCGGTGCGTGGCGTCGTTGGTGGTGAGCACGCCGCTGCCATCGGTCATGCTGGCCTCGGACTGCGTCATGAAGCCGGACGCAGCCAGTACGTCCTGGCCCGTGCTGGTGGCAGCGTCGCCGGTGCGCAGCACGTCGTGACCGGCGCCGGCCTCGATGTAGTCGTTGCCGGCCAGGGCGCTGATGATGTCGGCCGAGGCGGTGCCGGCCAGCACGTCCGCGCCGGCGGTGCCGGTGATCGTGCTGCTGGCGCTGTAGCCGTCGGTGCTGCCGTTGATGGTGATGCTCAGCGTCGCGGTGCTGCTCATGCCGGTGGCATCGGTCACCGTGTAGCTCACGCGGTCGGTCACGCTTTGCCCGTTGTTCAGGGCGTTGATGCGCGCGTTGTCGTTGAGCAGCGAGTAGGTGTAGCTGCCGTTCGCGTTGATCTGGAAGTAGCCGTAGGCGCCAGCGACGGCGACGCCCAGCAGGCCGGTCTGGTTGTTGACTGCGGAGACGCTGATCGCGTCGCCGTCCGGGTCGCTGTCATTGGCCAGCACGTTGCCGCTGGCGAGGTAGCTGCCCGAGTCCTCCGTCAGGCTGGCCGCGTCGGCGACGGCGGTCGGCACGTCGGCGACTGCGGCGACCGGAATGGTCAGTGTGGTCGTGTTGGTGGCGAGCTGATTGGTCGCGGTCTCACGGGTGGTGGCGGTCAGGTCGAGCGCGTAGTTGCCGAAGAAGTTCTGCGGCGGGCGCAGGGTCAGCGAGCTGAGCGTCCAGCCGGTGATGTCCACCGAGGTGTTGCCGGCCGTCGCGGTGAAGCTGCGCGTGCCATCGGACAGCACGGTGCCGACCAGCAGGTCGGTGGCCACCAGGCTCACCAGGGCTTCCGAGCCGTCGGTGTCCGACAGGCCGACGGTGACCGGCGACAGCTTGATGCTGGTGTCTTCCACGCCGCTGTTGCTGACCGGGTAATAGCCGCCCGAAGTGCTGACCGCGTTGTAGGCGTCATGCACGCCGCCCAGGGACTCGAGGGCGTCGACCGAGCTGTAGAGCTTGAAGTTGCCGGTGGTCAGCTCTTGTGCGGTGCCGCCATCGACGCTCAGGTAGGGCTTCAAGGCACCGACGCTGTCACCGTTGTAAACCGCCCAGTCCAGCGTGTAGTAGCCGCTGGTGGTCGGCGTGTAGGTCGAGGCGGTGATGTTGCCCCAGCTATTGAAGTTTTTGGCCAGTACCACGGTGCCGCCGATGGACAGCAGGGCGGTGTCGTCCATGTAGGAGCTGAAGGTATAGGTGTGGCCGGCTTCCATGTAGATCAGGCCGGTGATGCGGTAGGCCCCGTCGGTTGAAATGCCGGAAGGCGATCCGCTGCCAGTGACGTAGTTCTGCGGCGAGGTGGAGATGCTGGTGGAGCTGGCCGTGTTGGCATCCAGCAGCGTCAGCAGCGACAGCACCTCGCTCGCGGTGTCCACCGTGGTGGTGGAGATGTTCGACACGGCGGTGTATTGCCGCACGGTGAGGCCTTCGCTGGCCGGCGGAGTGACGACCAGGACCGAGCCGTCGATGATAGACACGCCGCCCACGGTGAGATCGGCGTCGTCGGCGACCGGGGTGATGTCCACCGTCATCGTCACGTTGCTGCTGTTGGCCGCACCGTCGGTTGCGCGATAGGTGAAGCTCGCGTAGTCGTTGCGCATGTTGCCGGTGCCACTGGTCGAGTAGGCGTCGCTGCCCGACTCGTTGGCATCCGGCACGAAGCGGAACAGGCCGGCGTCGATGCTGCTCTTGAGGATCGTCGTGTTGGTGGAGGTGACGTTGGTCCAGGTCACGCCGTCGGTGGAGGTCTGCAGCACACCGTCGGTGGGCAGGGAGCGGATGTTGATGCCCAGCGTGGCGCTCACGCCGTCCAGGTCGTTGACGTTGAAGTCGGCCCAGGTGAAGACCAAGGGCGTGTCCTCGGTGCCGGTCACACTGCCGTTGGCGGCCGTGGGGGTGGCGTTGGCACGGTCCACATGGATCGTCAGGGTGGCTTGCGAGGTCAGCCCGGCCGTATCCCGCATGGTGTAGGTGAACACGTCCTGCACGTCGGCGTTGGGGCGCGAGCCGGTGGTCGTATAGGTGTAGTGACCGTCGGAGTAGATTGTCAGGTTGCCGTAGGCGCCGGCGATCGTCGTGGAGCCACCGGACGAGATGGTCTGCGTGGTGGTGCCATTGTTGATTGCCGAGACGCGCTCGGTGTCGCCGCTGTCCACATCCGCGTCGTTGGCCAGCACACCGGTGGCAACCGTGGTGCTGATGCTGACATTAGTGTTGCTGGTCCGTGTGACGACGTTGGTGTCCGCCACCGCGACCGGGGCGTCGTTGGCACCCTGGATGGTGACGGTCAGCGTGGTACTGGACGAACCCGTTCCCGTGCCATCGGTGGTGGTGTAGGTGAAGGTCTCGGTCAGCGTGTTGCTGCTGGTGCGCAGTGCTTGCACCGCGCTGTTGCTGTTGTCGACGACATAGCTGTAGCTGCCGTTCGCGTTGAGGGTCAGCGTGCCGTAGGCGCCGGCCAGCGCGCTGCCGACCGTGCCTGCCGTGCCACCGAAGCTGACCGCCGAGACCAGCTTGCTGTCGCCGCTGTCGATGATCAGGTCGTTGGTGAGTACGTTGCCCGTCGGATTGGTTCCCGCCGTGGCATTGCCCGTGCCGCCGGCTTCGACTGCGGTCGCGGTATCCGCGACGCCGATCGTGCCGTGGTTGGTGCTGACCGCCACGCTGGCGCTGCCGGTCGCCTGGTCGTTGTTGCCGGCCTCCGTGCTGGTGGCGCTGGCCGTCAGGTTGAAGCTGGCGCTGCCGGTCGGCACGCGCAGGGTGAGCCCGGCGAGCTGGGCCTGGGTCACCACCCAGGAGCCGTCCGCCTGCTGGGTGCCGGCACTGAGCGTGGCGCCCGAGGGCAAGCCGGTGACGCGAATGCTGGATAGGGTCTCGCTGCCGTCGGTGTCGGTCAGGGCGGCAGCCAGGCTCACCGAGTAGGTGTCGTAACCGGTTGCACGGCCAGAGACGGTGCCGGTTTGCGTGAAGCTGGGCGCGCCCAGTTGCAGGCTGACGGCAGGGGCGTCGGCGTCCGGTGCGATGTCGATGACCAGGCCGCCGCTGTTGCCGCTGCCATTCGTGGCGGAGCCATCGACCACCTGGTAGCCCAGGTTGGCGTAGCTGGCCTGGCGGTTGCCGGTGCCACTGCCACCCAGGGCGTCGATGCCGGACTCGTTGCTGGCCGGCAGGAAGCGCAGGTAACCCAGGTCGATGTACGACTTGAGCACGGTCTGGCCGGTGCTCACACTGGTCCAGGTCACGCCGTTGGTCGAGTACTGCAAGGTGCCGCTGGCGGGCAGGCTTGTGATGACAATGGCTTGCGCGGGGCCACCGTCTACGTCGCTGACGTTGAACTGCGACCAGTTGAGGACCAAGGGCTGATCCTCTGTACCGGTCACGCTGCCGCCGGTGGTGCTGGGGGCATCGTTCACCGGCGTGACGTTCAGGCTGAGCGTGCTGGTCGCGGTGGTCGTGCCATCAGAGACGGTGTAGGTCGCCACCGGTACCGCACCGTTGTAGTTGGCGACGGGGGTGAAGGTGTAAGAACCGTTGGTGTTGATCGTCAGCGCCCCCACGCCTGCGATGGTGGCGGTGCTGCCGGCCGCGAAGGTCCCCGTAACGCCCGCGACGCTGAACTGGGTGACCGTCAGCGTGTTGCCATCGACATCCGTGTCGTTGGCCAGCAGGCCATTGACTGCCGCGACGGACAGCGGGGTGTCCTCGGCCGTGGTGTTGCTGTCAGCCGTGGCGACCGGTGCGTCATTCACTGGCGTGACCGTAATGCTCAGCATGCTGTTGGCGGAGCTGCTGCCATCGGTGGCGGTGTAGGTCACGGTCGGCACCGCACCGTTGTAGTTGGCGGCCGGGGTGAAGCTGTAGCTGCCATTGCTGTTCATGACCAGGGTGCCGACACCCGCCAGGGTGGCGGTGTTGCTGCCGCCAGCGGGCACCGTATAGGTCGTGCCCGAGACCACGAATTGCGAGACGCGCAGCGCGCCGTCGGCGTCCGAGTCGTTGCTGAGCACGTTGCCGCTGGTGCTGCCCGAGTCCTCGGCCACCGTCAGCGTGTCCGCTGCGGTCACCGTGGGGTCGGCGACCGGGGTGACCGTGATGCTCAGCGTGCTGTTGGCGGAACTGCTGCCATCGGTGGCGGTGTAGGTGATGCCCGGCACGTTGCCGTGGTAGTTGGCGGCCGGGGTGAAGCTGTAGCTGCCATTGCTGTTCATGACTAGGGTGCCGACACCGGCCAAGGTGGCGGTGTTGCTGCCGCCAGCGGGCACCGTATAGGTCGTGCCCGAGACCACGAATTGCGAGACGCGCAGCGCGCCGTCGGCGTCCGAGTCGTTACTGAGCACGTTGCCGCTGGTGCTGCCCGAGTCTTCGGCCACCGTCAGCGCGTCCGCTGCGGTCATCGTGGGGTCGGCGACGGGCGTCACGTTCAGACTGAGCGTGCTGGTCGCGGTGGTCGTGCCATCGGAGATGGTGTAGGTCGCGACTGGCACCGCACCGTTGTAGTTGGCGGCTGGGGTGAAGGTGTAGGCGCCGTTGGCATTGATCGTCAGCGAACCTACGCCAGCAATCGCGGCGGTGGTGCCTGCGGCGAACGTACCTGTGACTCCCGCCACGGTGAATTGCGTGACGGTCAGCGGGTTGCCATCGACATCCGTGTCGTTGGCCAGCACGCCGGTCAACGCGGTAGTGGTGATCGTGGTGTCTTCTGCCGTGGTGTTGGTATCGGCAGCAGCGATGGGGGCGTCATTGACCGGCGTGACATGCACATAGGTCGTCGCGGTATTGCTGGTGCTGCTGCCGTCGCTGACGGTGACGGTGATGATGCGGTCGGACGAACTCGGATTCTCGTTGGTGCTGGCATAGGTCACCGCGCGGATGGCCGTCTGGTAGCTGGCGAGCGAGGCGTTGCCGGACAGCGTGACCACGTTGCCCGCGATGCTGGCTGTGATGCCGGCGGGCAGGCTGCCCACCGCCAGGACGTCACCGGCCTGAGCATTGGTCAGGGTGATGGTCGCGCTCTGGATGTTGCTGCTGTCGACGTCGGCAACGCTGATGTCACTGTCGGCAATCGACACCGGTGCGGCGTTCTCGACGTAGGTAGTCGTGTAGTCGGCGTTGCCGGCGGTCGAGTTGTTGGCGTCCAGGTCCAGTACCGGGGCGTCATTGGCCGGCGTCACGCTCAGGCTGAGCGTGCTGGTCGCGGTGGTCGTGCCATCGGAGACGGTGTAGCTCACCAAGGGCGCCGCGCCGTTGTAGTTGGCGGCTGGGGTGAAGGTGTAGGAGCCGTTGGCATTGATCGTCAGCGAGCCCACGCCAGCAATCGCAGCAGTGCTGCCAGCCACGAAGGTCCCCGTGACGCCCGCGACGCTGAACTGGGTGACGGTCAGCGGGTTGCCATCGATATCCGTGTCGTTGGCCAACACCCCCGTCAGCGCACTGGTGGTCAGCGGCGTGTCTTCGGCCGTGGTATTGCTGTCGATCGCGGCGACGGGTGCGTCGTTGACCGCTGCCACGCTGATCGTCAGCGTGGAACTGTCAGTCGAAGCCCCATCGCTGGTGGTGTAGTTCACCAACGGCACCGGACCGTTGTAGTTGGCCGCCGGCGTGAAGGTATAGGCACCGTTGGCATTGATGACCAGGGTCCCCACGCCCGTGATGTTGGCCGTCTGGCCAGCGTTGAAGCTGCCGGCAATACCAGCAACCGTGAAGCCGGTGACCGTGACCGGGCCATCGACGCTGCTGGTGCCGCTCAGCACCGAGCCGGTGAGGGCCGTGTCTTCATTGGTGCTGACGGTTTCGTTGGCATCCGAGAAGCCATCGACCATTGGGGTCACATTGATTGTCAGCGTGGAACTGTCAGTCGAAGACCCATCGCTGGTGGTGTAGTTCACGACGGGCACCGGACCGTTGTAGTTGGTGGCCGGGGTGAAGGTATAGGAACCGTTGGCATTGATGACCAGGGTCCCCACGCCCGTGATGTTGGCCGTCTGGCCAGCGTTGAAGCTGCCGGCAATACCAGCAACCGTGAAGCCGGTGACCGTGACCGGGCCATCGACGCTGCTGGTGCCGCTCAGCACCGAGCCGGTGAGAGCCGTGTCTTCATTGGTGCTGACGGTTTCGTCGGCATCGATGAAAGCGTCGTCGACCGGCGTGACGTTGATAGTCAGCGTGGATGTATCCGTGCTGGAGCCATCACTGGTGGTGTAGTTCACCAACGGCACCGGACCGTTGTAGTTGGTGGCCGGGGTGAAGGTGTAGGCACCGTTGGCATTGATGACCAGGGTGCCCACGCCCGTGATGTTGGCCGTCTGGCCAGCGTTGAAGCTGCCGGCAGTACCAGCAACCGTGAAGCCGGTGACCGTGACCGGGCCATCGACGCTGCTGGTGCCGCTCAGCACCGAGCCGGTGAGGGCCGTGTCTTCATTGGTGCTGACGGTTTCGTTGGCATCCGAGAAGCCGTCGACCATTGGAGTCACATTGATCGTCAGCGTGGAAGTGTCGGTGCTGGACCCATCGCTGGTCGTGTATTGCACGACAGGTACCGGACCGTTGTAGTTGGCGGCCGGCGTGAAGGTGTAGGCACCGTTGGCATTGATGACCAGGGTGCCCACGCCCGTGATCGTCGCCGTGCTGCCGGCGGAGTAACTCGTGGCATCGCCTGCGATGCTGAAGTTCGTGACCGTGACCGCGCCATCAACACTGCTGGTGCCAGTCAGCACGGAGCCGGTGAGTGCGGTGTCTTCGTTGGTGCTGACCACTTCATTCGCGTCACTGAACGCATCGTCGACCGGCGTGACGCTGATGCTCAGCGTGGACGTATCCGTGCTGGAGCCATCGCTGGTGGTGTAGTTCACCAGCGGTACCGGGCCGTTGTAGTTGGCGGCCGGCGTGAAGGTATAGGCACCGTTGGCGTTGATGACCAGGGTCCCCACGCCCGTGATCGTCGCCGTGCTACCGGCGGAGTAACTCGTGGCATCGCCTGCGATGCTGAAGCCGGTGACCGTGACCGGGCCATCGACGCTGCTGGTGCCGCTCAGCACCGAGCCGGTGAGGGCCGTGTCTTCATTGGTGCTGACGGTTTCGTCGGCATCGATGAAAGCGTCGTCGACCGGCGTGACGTTGATGCTCAGCGTGGACGTATCCGTGCTGGAGCCATCACTGGTGGTGTAGTTCACCAGCGGCACCGGACCGTTGTAGTTGGCGGCCGGCGTGAAGGTATAGGCACCGTTGGCGTTGATGACCAGGGTGCCCACGCCCGCGATCGTCGCCGTGCTACCGGCGGCGTAGTTCGTGGCATCGCCTGCGATGCTGAAGTTCGTGACCGTAACTGTGCCATCGACGCTGCTGGTGCCAGTCAGCACCGAGCCTGTGAGAGTGCTGTCTTCGTTGGTGCTGACGGTTTCGTCGGCATCGATGAAGGCGTCGTCGACCGGCGTGACCGGGCCCAGGCTAAGGGTGGCGCTGTCGGTACCGCCCAAGCCGTCGCTGATGGTGTAGGTGACGACAGGCACTGCGCCGTTATAGTCGGCTGCCGGGGTGAAGGTGTAGCTGCCGTTGGTGTTGATCACCAGTGAGCCGATGCCGGTGATGCTGGCCGTCTGGCCGGCAATGAACGCACCGGCGACGCCGGCGACCGAGAATTGAGTGACGGTCAGCGGGTTGCCGTTCGGGTCGCTGTCGTTGGCTAGCACGTTGCCGGTGGCGGGGGTGTCCTCGATGACGGTGTTGCTGTCATTGTCTGCAACTGGCGGTGTATTGGCCCCCATGGTGAGGGTCAGGGTGGCACTGGCGGACCCACCCTGGCCGTCGCTGATCGAGTAGGTGGCGACAGGCACGACACCGGCGTAGTTGGCCGCCGGGGTGAAGCTGTATGCGCCGTTGGCGTTGATCGTGAGGTCGCCGACGCCAGCGATGCTGGCGGTCTGGCCCGCCGTGAAGCTGCCTGCGACACCGGCCACGGTGAAACCCGTTACCGTCAGCGCGTTGCCATCGATGTCGCCGTCATTGCTCAGGACGTTGCCACTGACGCTGCTATTGATCGGGACCGAGTTGGCATCGTTGACGGCGCTGGGCAAGTCGTTGACCGGCGTGACCATGATGTTCAGCGAGTTGCTGTCGCTGCTGGTCCCATCGGTGGCGGTGTAGGTGATGCTCGGCAGGTTGCCGTTGTAGTTGGCCGCCGGGGTGAAGCTGTAGGCCCCGTTGCTGGCCATGACCAAGGTGCCGATGCCAGCCAGGCTGGCGGTCGCCGAGCCGCCTGCCGGCACGGTGTAGGTCGTGCCCGAGAGGACGAACTGCGAGACCGAGAGCGATCCATCGACATCGCTGTCATTGCTCAGCACATTGCCGCTGGTCGTGCCCGAGTCTTCGGCCACCGTCAGTGCATCCGGCGCAGTGAGCGTGGCATCGTCGACCGGCGTCACGCTGATGCTCAGCGTGGAGTTGTCCGTCGAAGACCCATCGCTGGTGGTGTAGTTCACCAGCGGTACCGGGCCGTTGTAGTTGGCGGCCGGCGTGAAGGTATAGGCACCGTTGGCGTTGATGACCAGGGTGCCCACGCCCGTGATCGTCGCCGTGCTACCGGCGGAGTAACTCGTGGCATCGCCTGCGATGCTGAAGTTCGTGACCGTGATCGGACCATCGACACTGCTGGTGCCGCTCAGCACGGAACCGGTGAGCGCAGTGTCTTCGTTGGTGCTGACGGTTTCGTTGGCGTCGCTGAAGGCGTCGTCCACCGGGTCAACCGTGATGCGTAGCGTGGAGGTGTCGATCGACGAACCGTCGCTCATCAGGTAAGACACTTGCGGCACGCTGCCGTTGTAGTTGGCGACTGGGGTGAAGGTGTAAGCACCGTTGGCATTGATGACGAGCGTGCCGACCCCAGGAATCGTGGCGGTCTGACCTGCGGAGAAGGCTCCGCTGATGCCTGCGACACTGAAGCTGAGGACGCTGACAGGTCCGTCGACACTGACCGTACCTGCCAGGACGGAACCCGTCAGCACGGTGTCTTCGTTGACGCGCACCACTTCGCTGCTGTCCGTGAACTCGTCATCCACGGGCGTGACCGAGATGCTCAATGTGGAGTTGTCGGTACTGGAGCCATCGCTGGTGGTGTAGTTCACCAGCGGTACCGGGCCGTTGTAGTTGGCGGCCGGCGTGAAGGTATAGGCACCGTTGGCGTTGATGACCAGGGTGCCCACGCCCGTGATCGTCGCCGTGCTACCGGCGGAGTAACTCGTGGCATCGCCTGCGATGCTGAAGCCGGTGACCGTGACAGCGCCATCGACGCTGCTGGTGCCGCTCAGCACCGAGCCGGTGAGGGCCGTGTCTTCATTGGTGCTGATGGTTTCGTCGGCATCGATGAACGCGTCGTCGACCGGCGTGACGTTGATAGTCAGCGTGGACGTATCCGTGCTGGAGCCATCACTGGTGGTGTAGTTCACCAACGGCACCGGACCGTTGTAGTTGGCGGCCGGGGTGAAGGTATAGGCACCGTTGGCGTTGATGACCAGGGTCCCCACGCCCGCGATCGTCGCCGTGCTACCCGCCGTGTAGATCGTGGCATCGCCTGCGATGCTGAAGTTCGTGACCGTGACCGGACCATCGACACTGCTGGTGCCGCTCAATACGGAACCGGTGAGCGCAGTGTCTTCGTTGGTGCTGACCACTTCATTCGCGTCACTGAACGCATCGTCGACCGGCGTGACGTTGATAGTCAGCGTGGACGTATCCGTGCTGGAGCCATCGCTGGTGGTGTAGTTCACCAACGGCACCGGACCGTTGTAGTTGGCGGCCGGGGTGAAGGTATAGGCACCGTTGGCATTGATGACCAGGGTGCCCACGCCCGTGATGTTGGCCGTCTGGCCAGCGTTGAAGCTGCTGGCAATACCAGCAACCGTGAAGCCGGTGACCGTGACCGGGCCATCGACGCTGCTGGTGCCGCTCAGCACCGAGCCGGTGAGGGCGGCGTCTTCATTGGTGCTGATGGTTTCGTCGGCATCGATGAAGCTGTCATCGACTGAATCGACCGTGATGCTCAGGGTAGAGGAGTCGGTGCTGGAGCCATCGCTGGTGGTGTAGTTCACCAGCGGCACCGGACCGTTGTAGTTGGCGGCCGGCGTGAAGGTGTAGGCACCGTTGGCATTGATGACCAGGGTGCCCACGCCCGTGATGTTGGCCGTCTGGCCAGCGTTGAAGCTGCCGGCAATACCAGCAACCGTGAAGCCGGTGACCGTGACCGGGCCATCGACGCTGCTGGTGCCGCTCAGCACCGAGCCGGTGAGGGCCGTGTCTTCATTGGTGCTGACGGTTTCGTCGGCATCGATGAAAGCGTCGTCGGCCGGCGTGACGTTGATGCTCAGCGTGGACGTATCCGTGCTGGAGCCATCACTGGTGGTGTAGTTCACCAGCGGTACCGGGCCGTTGTAGTTGGCGGCCGGCGTGAAGGTGTAGGCACCGTTGGCATTGATGACCAGGGTGCCCACGCCTGTGATGTTGGCCGTCTGGCCAGCGTTGAAGCTGCCGGCAATACCAGCAACCGTGAAGCCGGTGACCGTGACCGGGCCATCGACGCTGCTGGTGCCGCTCAGCACCGAGCCGGTGAGGGCCGTGTCTTCATTGGTGCTGACGGTTTCGTTGGCATCCGAGAAGCCGTCGACCATTGGAGTCACATTGATCGTCAGCGTGGAAGTGTCGGTGCTGGACCCATCGCTGGTCGTGTATTGCACGACAGGTACCGGACCGTTGTAGTTGGCGGCCGGCGTGAAGGTATAGGCACCGTTGGCGTTGATGACCAGGGTCCCCACGCCCGCGATCGTCGCCGTGCTGCCCGCCGTGTAGGTCGTCGCATCGCCTGCGATGCTGAAGTTCGTGACCGTGACTGCGCCATCGACACTGCTGGTGCCAGTCAGCACGGAGCCGGTGAGCGCGGTGTCTTCGTTGGTGCTGACGGTTTCGTTGGCATCGATGAAGGCGTCGTCGACCGGCGTGACGGTGATGTTCAGCGTATCGATGGCGGCGCTGCTGCCATCGGTGGCGGTGTAGGTCACCGTCGGCACCGTGCCGTTGTAATTGGCCGCCGGGGTGAAGCTGTAGGCCCCGTTGCTGGCCATGATCAGGGTGCCGATGCCGGCCAGGCTGGCGGTCGCCGAGCCGCCTGCGGGCACGGTGTAGGTGGTGCCCGAGACCACGAATTGCGAGACCGACAGCGGGCCATCGGCGTCGCTGTCATTGCTCAGCACATTGCCGCTGGTCGTGCCCGAGTCTTCGGCCACCGTCAGCGTGTCGGTGTTCGTCAGGGTTGGGTCGGCGGCCGGCGTGACGGTGATGCTGACTGTTGCCAGAGTCGGGTCGACGCCGCCCTCATTGTCTTGCGCCGCGTATTGGAAGCTGGTGTTGCCGTTCCAGTTGGCGTTCGGTACGAAGTAAACCGGGCTGGCGACCACGTCGCCGATGGCGACGGCTTGCGAGCCGGCTGCGTCGCGGTACAGGCTGCCGTTGGCGGGCAGGCTGCCGATCACGTAACCGGACACCGTGCCATCACTGTCGCTGCCTGCCAGGGCCAGCACAAGGGTCGAGTCTTCGGCTCCCGAGACGTTCAGATCATTGCTCTCGGGCAGGTCGTTTACCGGCGTGACATTGATATTGACCGTGGCGGAATCCACGCCGCCATTGCCATCGTGGATCGAGTAAGTGAAGGACGCGGGACCGTTGTAGTTGGCATCCGGCGTGAACACCAGGTTGCCCCCCACAAACGACAGCGTGCCGTGCGTGGTGCTGCCTGCGGCGAAGGCGACGATCGTGTCTCCATCGACGTCGTAGTCGTTGGCGATCAGGCTGGGCAGGCTGATCGTGAGCGGGGTGTCCTCCGCAGTCACCAGGTTGTCGTCGACGGCCACCGGGGCATCATTGACCGGCGTGACCGTGATGCTGACGGTGGCCGGCGTGCTGTCGGTCACCCCTTCGTCATTGAGCGTGGCGTACTGGAAGTCCGTTGCGCCGTTCCAGTTGGCATTGGGTTGGAAGTAGACCGTGCTGCCGGTGACGGTGTCGCCCGCCGCGATCAACTGGGTCATCGCGGCATCGCGGTACAAGGTGCCGTTGCTGGGCAGATTGCCGATCACATAGCCGCTCACCGTGTTGTCTTCGTCGCTGCCGGACAGGGTGATGCTCAGCACCGAATCCTCGGCGCCGGTGACTGAGACATCGGCGGTTTCGGGTGCGTCGTTGACGGGCGTGACCGTGATGTAAACGGTGGCCGTGTCGACGGCGCCATTTCCGTCGTGAATCGAGTAGGTGAAGGAGGCCGGGCCGCTGTAACCCGCATTCGGCGTGAACACGAGGTTGCCGTTCACCAGGGACAGGCTGCCATGGGTGGCGGCGCCAGCCGAGAATGCCACCACGGTGTCGCCGTCCGGGTCCGAGTCGTTGGCAAGCAGGCTGGGCAGAGTGATCGTGACGGGGGTGTCTTCCGCCGTGGTGAAGTTGTCGTCCGCAGCCACGGGCGCGTCATTGACCGGCGTGACATCAAAGCTCAGCGTGTTCGGTGTGAGGTCGAACGCGCCGCCGTTGTCCTGCACGCTGAAGCTGAAGCTCGCGTAGGCATTGCCATTGGCATTGGCCGCCGGTGTGAAGACGAGCAGACCGGCATTGATTTCGGCCAGTGACACCACGGTACCCGCGACGACCGGGTTGCCATTGAGCGTCAATGTGCCAGCACCAGGCAGACTGTCGATGCGCACGGCGGCAAGGCTCTGGCCGACGTCGCTGTCGGTGAAGGCAAAGTCTGCGCTGCCGAGGGTGTGGGCACTGTCTTCCGCGATGGTCAGCGTGGCGTTGGCCGAGTCGGGCGGGGTGTTGTTGCCGACGGTGACTGTGACGCTGCCCGTGCTGGACAGGCCGTCCGGGTCGGTCACGGTGTACGTGATCGTGGCCGTGCCGCTGTAGTTCGTGGCCGGGGTGAACACGACACGACCCTGGGCGTCGAGCGACACGCTGCCTTGCGCGGCATTGACCAGCGGATTGCTGATCGTCAGCGTGTTGGTGGCGTTGTCCACGTCCGTGTCATTCGCGCGCACGTCGATGGTGACCGGCTGGTTGATCGGCGTCGCCACCAGGTCCGTGTTGGCGATCGGTGCATCGTTTACCGGCGTGACACTGAGCGCCAGCGTGCTGGTCGTGGTGGTCGTGCCATCGGAGACGGTGTAGGTCGCAACCGGTACCGCACCGTAGTAGTTGGGGGCCGGGGTGAAGGTATAGGAACCGTTGGCATTGATCGTCAGCGAACCCACGCCTGCGATGCTGGCGGTGCTGCCGGCGGCGAAGGTCCCCGTGATGCCCGCGACGCTGAACTGGGTAACCGTCAGCGTGTCGCCATCGATATCCGTATCGTTGGCCAACACCCCCGTCAGTGCGCTGGTGCTCAGCGTCGCGTCTTCTGCCGTCGTGTTGGTATCGCTCACGGCATCTGGTGCGTCATTGACCGGCGTGACCATGATGTTCAGCGAGTTGCTGTCGCTGCTGGTCCCATCGGTGGCGGTGTAGGTGATGCTCGGCAGGTTGCCGTTGTAGTTGGCCGCCGGGGTGAAGCTGTAGGCCCCGTTGCTGGCCATGACCAAGGTGCCGATGCCAGCCAGGCTGGCGGTCGCCGAGCCGCCTGCCGGCACGGTGTAGGTCGTGCCCGAGAGGACGAACTGCGAGACCGAGAGCGATCCATCGACATCGCTGTCATTGCTCAGCACATTGCCGCTGGTCGTGCCCGAGTCTTCGGCCACCGTCAGTGCATCCGGCGCAGTGAGCGTGGCATCGTCGACAGGCGTCACGCTGATGCTCAGCGTGGAGTTGTCCGTCGAAGACCCATCGCTGGTGGTGTAGTTCACCAGCGGTACCGGGCCGTTGTAGTTGGCGGCCGGCGTGAAGGTATAGGCACCGTTGGCGTTGATGACCAGGGTGCCCACGCCCGTGATCGTCGCCGTGCTACCGGCGGAGTAACTCGTGGCATCGCCTGCGATGCTGAAGCCGGTGACCGTGACAGCGCCATCGACGCTGCTGGTGCCGCTCAGCACCGAGCCGGTGAGTGCGGTGTCTTCGTTGGTGCTGACGGTTTCGTCGGCATCGATGAAAGCGTCGTCGACCGGCGTGACGTTGATAGTCAGCGTGGACGTATCCGTGCTGGAGCCATCACTGGTGGTGTAGTTCACCAACGGCACCGGACCGTTGTAGTTGGCGGCCGGCGTGAAGGTATAGGCACCGTTGGCGTTGATGACCAGGGTCCCCACGCCCGCGATCGTCGCCGTGCTGCCCGCCGTGTAGGTCGTCGCATCGCCTGCGATGCTGAAGTTCGTGACCGTGACCGGGCCATCGACGCTGCTGGTGCCGCTCAATACGGAACCGGTGAGCGCGGTGTCTTCGTTGGTGCTGACGGTTTCGTTGGCATCGATGAAGGCGTCGTCGACCGGCGTGACGGTGATGTTCAGCGTATCGATGGCGGCGCTGCTGCCATCGGTGGCGGTGTAGGTCACCGTCGGCACCGTGCCGTTGTAATTGGCCGCCGGGGTGAAGCTGTAGGCCCCGTTGCTGGCCATGATCAGGGTGCCGATGCCGGCCAGGCTGGCGGTCGCCGAGCCGCCTGCGGGCACGGTGTAGGTGGTGCCCGAGACCACGAATTGCGAGACCGACAGCGGGCCATCGGCGTCGCTGTCATTGCTCAGCACATTGCCGCTGGTCGTGCCCGAGTCTTCGGCCACCGTCAGCGCGTCGGGTGTTGTCACCGTGGAATCAGCCACCGGCGTGACACTGAGCGCCAGCGTGCTGCTTGTGGTGGTCGTGCCATCGGAGACGGTGTAGCTCACCAGCGGCACCGCACCGTTGTAGTTGGCGGCGGGGGTGAAGGTGTAAGAACCGTTGGGGTTGATCGTCAGCGCCCCCACGCCTGCGATGGTGGCGGTACTGCCGGCGGCGAAGGTCCCCGTGACGCCCGCGACGCTGAACTGGGTGACCGTCAGCGCGTCGCCATCGACATCTGAATCGTTGGCCAACACGCCCGTCAGCGCGCTGGTGGTCAGCGGTGTGTCTTCGGCCGTCGTGTTGGTGTCGGCCGTGGCGAGCGGCGCGTCGTTCACAGGCGTGACGCCCAGCGTGAGCGTGCTGGTCGTGGTGGTCGTGCCATCGGAGACGGTATAGGTCACCACCGGCACCGCACCATTGAAATTGGCCACCGGTACAAAACCGTAGGCGCCATCGGCATTGATCGTCAGGGTGCCCACGCCCGCGATGCTGGCCGTGCTGCCCGCCGTGAAGCTGCCGCCGAGGCCGGCGATGCTGAATTGTGTGACCGAGAGCGTGTCGCCATCCAGGTCGCTGTCGTTGGCGAGGAGACCGCTCGCAGCGGGGACGATGAGGCTGCTGTCCTCGGCCAGCGTGTTGCTGTCGGCGACGGCGGTGGGCGCGTCGTTGGCCGGCTGCACGCCGATCGTGACGGTGCTGGTCGTGGTGCCACCCTGGCCGTCGGAAATCAGGACGCTGAAGCTGTCGGGGCCGTTGTAGTTGGCGGCAGGGTTATAGGTCCAACTGCCATCCGCGTTGACGACCACCGTGCCGTGAGCCGGGTCGCTTGCTTTGCTGAAGCTGAGGGTGTCGCCATCGATATCGCTGGCGCTGACCTGGCCCGATACCGGCTGGTCTTCCTGCGTGATGACGGATGAATTGCTGCTCGTCGGGGCGTCGTTCACCGGCGTCACCAGCAGCGACACGGTGGCAGAGCTGCTGCTCTCGCCGTTGCTGGTGGTGTAGGTGAAGCTGACGTTGCCGTTGAAGTTGGTGGTGGGTACGAAACCGAGCGTGCCGTCGGCGTTGAGCGTGATCGTGCCTTGCGGCAGCGCGATGCTGTTGCCGACCGAAATGGCCGAGCCGTTGATCGCAGTGATCGACAGGCCGTTGCCGCTGTCATTGCCCAGCACGTCGAGCACGATGCCGTTGTCTTCGGCGCCACTGGCGCTGTCGTTTACCGCTAGGGCATCCTGCGGGTCCTCGATGCTGGCGTCCGGGGTGTCGATATCCGTCGGCGCGGCGGCGGCATCGGCCGCTGCGACACTGAAGCTGGCGGCTTCAATGTCTTCGGCGATGCGCAGCACCCGCACGAAGGAGTGGCCGCTATTGGCGCCACCGCCGGCCAGGCCTGCCGCGGTCGGGTCCAGGGCATCGAAGGGGTCGGCGCCACTGGCCAGTGCGGCGATCACCCGCATCGCGTCGGCGTCGGGCGGCAGCAGGGCTGCCTCGGCCTTGTCCACCGTGGCCTGGGCCAGCATGTCCTGGTCCGCCAGCACGCTGCGGTCGGCGCCGATCTCCAGCGCGTTGCCGTTGGCCAGGGCCAGATGCAGCCGACCGTCCGGACCGGTCACCAGGGTCTGCCCTTCCTCCACGCGGTCGCCCGGGCGCAGTTGCACGATCTTGCCGTCCGGCTGCTTGAGCCAGGCGTTGCCTTCGATGCGCACGATGCTGCCTTGGAGCTTGGGAGTGTTCTGTTCGGCCATGATTGCGGTGTCCTTGCTGCGGAATACGGGTGACTACGTGCGAATCTACGGCCTGCAGGGCAGGCGGCGCATCGTACGCGGGTACAGTAAGAGGGATTCCTACACGGCAAAGCGGCAAACTTGTGTGTCGGCGCGGCGTGCTGCCTTGCAGGGAAGAACGGGCCGCAGCGGGGCGGACGGCTGGCGCCGTCGCAGGCTCAGGCCTTGATGCCATGCACCCGCAGGGCGAGCTGCAGGCGGTCGGTGACGTTGAGCTTTTCGAAGATGGCGCTGAGGTGGGCCTTGACGGTGCGCTCGGTGATGCCCAGCGCATCGGCGATGGCGAGGTTGCTGTCGCCCTGCGCGGCGCGGCGCGCGACTTCGCGCTCGCGCTCGGTGAGGTTGTGGCTCCAGGCGTCCGGTGCGGGGCGGCTGGTGCGGCCCACGCTGCGCAGAAGGCGGGTCATCAAGGCGCGGCCGACCCACAGCTCGCCGCTGGCCACCACGTCCAGCGCATTACGCAGCGTCAGCGGCGAGGCATAGAGGTGGCAGTAGCCCGAGGCCCCGGCGTCCAGCGCGGCCAGGCCCTCGTCGTCGGTGGGTTCGCTGCTGAGTACCAGCAGGCGCAGGCGGTGGCTCCATTCCTGCCACACTGCGGCGGAGAAGTCCGGTGCTTCGGGGTGGCCGGCGTCGATCAGCACCAGTTCGCCGGCGGGCAGGCTCTGCAGGTCGCTGAAGCGTGCCAGGCGCAGCACGGCCCATTGTTCGCCCAGTTCGCGGCAATGCGCGAACACGCTTTCATCGGCGGTCAGCAGCGAACAGGTGCGACGGTTCATGCGCTCAACGCTCCGTCATCGCCTGCGCGTGCGCACGCAGCACGGGCTTCATGATGTAGCTGAGGATGGACTTCTTGCCGGTCAGGATGTCGACCTCCGCCACCATGCCGGGAATGATGGGCAGCTTGGCGTCCTCACCCAGGCCGCTGCGCGTGGTACGCACCCGCACGATGTAGAAGGCGTTGCCCTTGTCGTCGGTGATGGTGTCGGCGCCGATGTGTTCCAGCGTGGCCTCCAGCCCGCCATAGACCGAGAAGTCGTAGGCGGTGAACTTGACCAAGGCCTTCTGGCCGGGGCGCAGGAAGGCGATGTCGCGCGGCAGGATGCGGGCTTCCAGCAGCAGGGCGTCGTCGCTCGGTACGATTTCCACGATGTCCTTGGCTGGCTGAACCACACCACCCACGGTGTTGACGAGCAACTGCTTGATGGTGCCCTTGACCGGCGAGCGGATGTCCGACTGTTTCACCCGGTCGGCCAGCGCGACGCTGCCCTCGGACAGCTTGGAGAGCTTGGCGTTGGTCTCGGAGAGTTCGGAGCGCGCGAGGTTGCGGAAGTTGAGTTCCACCTCCTGGATCTTGCGCTGCGCCTCATTGATCGAGGCCTCGATGCGGGGGATCTGCGCCGCCGCCTGGTCGCGGTCGCCGCGGAAGCGGGCGATGTCGCGTTCCAGGCGCAGCAGCTCGACCTCGGAGACGGCGCCGGTGCGCATCAGGGGGCGTGTCTTGTCCAGCTCGGTCTGGGTCAGGTCCAGGCTCTGCGAGGCCTGCAGGCGGCGCGCGCGCACTTCGTTGAGTTCCTGCTGGCGTTGCGATAGCTGCTGGCGCGCGCCGCCCACCACCGCGTCCAGTTCGGCGCGCTTGGACTCGTACAGCGCGCGTTCCTCCTGCACCAGCTCGGGTTCCTCGGTGACTACCTCGGCTGGCGGTTCGAAGGGCTTGCCTTCGGCGATGGCGCGCAGACGCGCAGCCTTGGCCAGCAGGGACAGGTACTCCGCGCGGTTTTCCTTCAACGAACTCTGGAAGCGAGTCGGGTCGATGCGCAGCAGCAGGTCGCCGGCGTTCACCTGCTGACCTTCGCGCACCAGGATCTCCTGCACGATGCCGCCATCCAGGCTCTGGATCACCTGCAACTGGCGCGAGGGGATCACCTTGCCTTCGCCGCGTGCCACTTCATCGAGTTGCGCCAGCGCAGCCCATACGATCAGGACCAGCAAGGTGAGGCCGGAGATCCACACGATCAGGCGGGCGCCGCGCGGCGTCTGTTCATCGATGGCCCAGTCCGCGTCGGCCGCGAAGTCGGCGTCGTCGGCGGGGTTGGGGCGATCAATCTGGCGGCGCAGCATGCGCAGCAGTTCGGAGAGGCGTTTGCCGGTTGCCATCGCTGCCTCCTCAGTTGGCGCGGCCGATGCGGCCGTGCTGCAAGGCTTCGACCACCTGCGCCTTGGGGCCGTCGGCGACGATGCTGCCGTTGTCGATCACGATCAGGCGGTCCACCAGGTCGAGCAGCGAGGTGCGGTGGGTTACCAGCAACACGGTCTTGCCCGCGGCATACGTGCGCAGCCGTTGCTTGAATTGCTCCTCGCTCTGGTGGTCCATGCTGGAACTCGGTTCGTCCAGCAGCAGGATGGGGGGATCGCCGATCAGCGCACGGGCGATGCCCACCGCCTGGCGTTGGCCGCCGGAGAGCGACTCGCCGCGCTCGCCGATGGCCATGTCGAAGCCCTGCGGATGCGTGTTGGCGAAGTCGCTGACGCCGGCCACTTCGGCTGCGTTCAGGATGGCGTTGTCATCGGCGAAGGGGGCGCCGAGGGTGAGGTTCTGCTTGAGGCTGCCGTAGAACAGACTCACGTCCTGTGGCACGAAACCGATCGCGCGGCGCAGTTCGGCCGGGTCGATCTGGCGCGCGTCCACGCTGTCGACCAGCACGGCGCCTTCGTCTGGCGTGTATAAGCCGAGGATCAGCTTTTCCAGCGTGCTCTTGCCGGAGCCGATGCGGCCGATCACGCCCACCTTCTCGCCCGCCTTGACACGGAAAGAGACGTGGCGCAGCGCTTTCTGGTCGCGCCCCGGGTAGGCGAAGCTGACGTCCTTGAACTCGATCTCGCCGCGGATGTGCGGGCGGTGTACGAAGGGCGCGTCGTCCGGGCGCTCCACCGGCAGCTTCATCTGGTTGTCGACCGCGTCCAGTCCGGTGCGTGCATTGTGGAACTGCATCATCAGACCGGCCACCTGGCCCAGTGGCGCCAGTGCGCGGCCCGACAGCATGCTGGCCGCGATGATGCCGCCCATGGTGATGCCGCCTTCGCCCAGGAGGTAGACACCGACCATGATGGTCACGATGTTGACGCCCTGCTGCACGCTCTGGGCGAAATTGACGGTGGAGGCGGACAGCAGGCGCGTCTCGGCGCCAACCTGGGCGATGAAGCGGGTGGCCTGTTCCCAGCGACGCTGGAAGTTGCCCTCGGCGGATAGTGTCTTGATCGTCTCCAGCCCCACCATGCTCTCGATCAGCACCGCGTTGCGCTGCGCTGAGGCGCGGTAGGTGGTTTCGGTCAGCGCGTGCATGCGCGCTTGGGTGAAGTAGGCGGCGGTGACGACCAGGATCATGCCGATCACCGCTGGCACGATCATCCAGGGGGAGATCCACAGCATCACCAGCAGGAAGATCAGCACGAAGGGCAGGTCGATCAAGGTGGTGACGGTGGCCGAGGCGATGAAGTCCCGTACCCCCTCGAAGGCGCGCAGGTTGGCGGCGAAGGAGCCGACCGAGGCGGGGCGCGCGGCCATCTGCACGCCCAGTACGCGCTCCATGATGCGCGAGGAAAGCTGGACGTCGACGCGCTTGCTGGCGGCATCAATGATCAGCGCGCGCACCGTGCGCAGCACAAAATCGAAGACGAGCATCAGCAGCGCGCCGATCGACAGCACCCACAGCGTCTCCAGCGCGCGATTGGGCACCACCCGGTCGTACACATTCATCGAATACATCGGGATGGCGAGCGAGATGATGTTGATCAGCAACGCGCCCAGCAGGGTGTCGCGGTATAGCCGCCAGTTGGCGAAGATGGCGCTCCAGAACCAGTGCTCGCTACGGATGCGGCCGGTGCCGGGCGCGCGCGCCTCGAAGCGGAAGCGCGGCCGCACGGTGGCGAGCGTGCCGGTGTATTCGGCCGCCAGCTCTTCGATGCCGATCTCGTGCGCGGCCTCGGGTGATTCCGGGTCCTGGATGCGGACCCGGCCGTCGTCGAGCTTCTCGACCAGCACGCAGGCGCGCTGGTCCTGCAGCAACAGGATCACCGGGAGCTGGCGCGGCGCGATCTGCGTCAGCGCGCGCCGCGCGAGGCGCAGCGACAGGCCGGCGCGGCCCGCCGCACGCGCGAGCTGGGAGGGCGGCAGGTGGTTGTCGACCTTGGGCAGGCCGGCGCCCAGCGCCTCGGCCGTGGTCGGGTTGCCGTGATGCTTACTGACCAGCACCAGGCATTCGAGCAAGGGGTCGATGTGGGCGGCATGCGGGTTGATGCGCCAGTTGCCGGTGGCCGGGCGGGGAGGGGCTGCCGTGTGGAGGGCTTCGCTCATGGTGCGCAGGTCGTCAGATCACGTCACGGTCGCCCAGCAGGTCGAGCGCCCCCTTGAGGCGGCGCCGCAAATCCTTGCGTGCGAGCAGCTTCTTCTGCGCCTCGGGCGGCAGGTCGGTCAGGCGCAAGACGCCTTTCTCGATCAGCACGTCGATCAAGTCTTCCATCACACGGATGAAGGACGAGTCCAGACCGTTGAACCCACTGGACAGGTCGGCGCCCACGAAGGTCGATACCTCGGGGTGCGCGCCGGGCAGGAACTCCTGCGCATCGGCAGTCGGCTCGTTCAGCAGGGCGACGATAAGGCCTTCGGCAGATCGGCGGACGTAGGGCATGGCGGCTCGCTTGGCACGGTTGGCAATGTACCCGGGACGCAGGCAGCCCGCGTCAGGGTGGCATCAACAAGTGTTAAAAGCGGCGCCAGACGCGGACTTTTGTCACGATCGACGGCCTGCGGCCAGGCGCCGTCTACATTTACGGCAGGCCCGGAGCGGGCTTGAATGGCGAGCCGCGCCAGCCTCCGCAAGGGGAGCCGGCGCGCAGGATGGCCTCAGATCAGGCCCGGAATGAAGCGGTGCTTCACGCGAGCCTTGTATTCCTGGTAGCCGTTGTTGGCGCGCATCAGGTGCTGCTCTTCAGTCAGCGCGCGCATGTAGTAGATGAATGACCAGGCCGAGGTGGCCGCCAGGGCATAGAGGCCGCCCTTGAGACCGCCGCCGAAGGCCATGTAGAAGGTCGGCAGGGCGCCGATCCACCAGGCGAGGTTCTTGGCCGCGTAGGCAGGGTGGCGGACGAAGCGGTACGGGCCGTGGGCCACGATGCCGCGATTGGTGAGGTTGCTGGCCTTGAAGCCAAGGGCGACCGAAGCCCACGAGTAGACGCCCATCAATGCCAGGATGCAGACATTGAAGAACAGGTGCACGTTGTCGTTCTGGAAGTGCGGGAAGTCGTTGCTCTGCCACTCGAAGAAACGCCCGGTGCAGTCGTTGAACGGGGGGTAGCAGGCCAGGCACACGAACCAGCCGATGAAGGTGGGCTCGACCGACACGATGCGATTCTTCAGGGCCGGTGTCTCGATGATGTAGCCCAGGGTGAACAGCAGGGTGTCGATGAACAGGATCAACTGGAAGCAGGCCCAGAACAGGCCGTTGTCGAACAGCACGCGGCCCACCATGCCGTCGCGGAAATTGTTCCAGGTCAGTTCGACGTTCTGCCCCATGTCGATCACATGACCCAGGCACCAGTTGATCATCAGTGGAGCGAAGAAGAACTTCAGCAGCATGGCCAGTCCGGCCTGACGCGTCTTGGGTGACAGCTTCTTCTTGACGATGTGACGCAGGCGCGCGGGGCGTGGCTTGCCGCCCTTGCGGCGTTGCTTCTCCGGATCGGCCGGGCGGGCCAGGCCCAGCCACACGCCACGCAGGAACACGTAGGCCTTGGCATGCAGCCACGGGTAGCGGCGGTAGAAGGGGATCAGCGCAAGGCCGTAGATGACGATCAGCAGGAGGAACAGACGCTGCGCGGTCAGCATGAAGCCCTCGTACGCCCACAACACCGGCTGATCCGAGAAGAGGTCGTGCAGCCAACTGGCCGTGCGCACCGGGATGCCGTCGGGGGGGAAGAACAGATGGGCGCCCAGCATGCCCTTGTGGAAGTTGCTCAGTTCGAAGCACACCCAGTAGGCGGCGATCGCGAACAGCATGGTGCTCAGGTAGTTGCTGGCGAAGCGCCAGCTCAACAGCGACTTCATGAAGAATGGCTCCGGATAGGACGCGGCGTGGAGAATGGGCGCGCCGGATGGTAGCAGGGCACCCGCGCGAATTCATTCTTGCGCCACAGCAATTCCGATCAACGTGGGCGAACGGGCGCCAGCGTAAAATGTCCTTCCCCGATGGGGCGGTCCGCAGCCATGGCCACCCACTCGTTTGGTGCTGTCATCCTGCAAGGCCGTGACCGGAGCGAAAGCCCATGAACCAGTCCCGTGACGGGGAGCGCTTTTCCTTTCTCGATGTGCCGCGTGCGATCTGGTTCTTCCTCGACCATGAACGCTGGCGCTACCTCTGTTTCACCGGGGTGCTGGTGGTCGCGCTGTCCTATGTGATGGTGCCACCCTACCTGATCGGCCGCGCCGCCAACTTCCTGATCGACTACACGCAGGCCACGGTCAAACCCTCGGCCATGCCGCTGGTATGGCTGGTGCTGATCCTGGCGGCCAGTCATGCGCTGGTGTCGCTGGTGCGCCTGTCGAGCAAGCGCATCCTGGGGCGGATCAGCCTCAACGCGCGCTACCGCGCCAAGGTGTGGGGCTTCGAGCGCCTGCTCGACTTCTCGCTTGCCTGGCACCAGCAGGAGAGCACCGGCAACAAGGCGCAGCGCATCCTGACCGGCGCCGAGGCAGTGCGCGAATGGAGCGGCGACATCGTCAACAACCTGTTCCCCGCCGCGGTGGCCTTCGTCGGTTCGCTGACAGCCTGCCTGCTGCTGCACCCCGCCTTCGCCCTGTTCTTCGTGTATTACCTTGGCGTGTTGCTGGGCACCGAGTTCTTCTTCGACTACCGCATCTCGAAGCTGTCGGACCGCATCAACAAATCGCTGGAGAACGCCAGCGGGACCTTCGTCGAGAGCGCTTCCAACATCCTCGCCGTGAAGGCCATGGGCGCGGCCGGCGGCATGACCAGCAACATCGAGCAGCGCGAGGCCCTGGCGCGCGAACTGGCCTACCAGCGCCTGCGCCTGTCGAACACCAAGTGGATGTGCTTCCAGTTCCACAACGCCCTGTCCTGGGGCTTCTACGTGTTCGTGATCGGCTACATGGTCATGCAGGGCGAGTTGGCGGCCGGCTTCTTCCTGACCTATGCGGTCTACTTCGACAAGCTGCGCGATGCCTCGGTGGAGTTCACCGATCGCATCCAGCTCATGATCGAGCGCAAGTCCAACCTGGGGCGGATGATGCCGCTGTTCTGGAGCGACAACAGCCTGTCCAAGGGGGAGCGCCCTTTCCCCGCCGACTGGCAGACGCTGGATATCCAGGATGCGGTGTTCCGCTACGGCGACAAGCCGGCCGTGGGTCCGCTGAACCTGAGCGTGTCGCGCGGGCAGATCATCGGCATCGCCGGTCCCTCGGGCTCGGGCAAGTCCACGTTGATCAAGCTGCTGCTGGGGCTCTATCACCTGGAGCGCGGCAGCCTGGCCATCGGCGGCACACCGGTGGCGGAAATCCGCCACGAGGCGCTGACCGCCAACGTGGCCGTGGTGTTGCAGGAGACCGAGCTGTTCAACTTCTCGCTGAAGGAGAACATCACGATGATGCGCGAGGTCGAGCCCGCCCTGCTGGCCCAGGCCTGCGAGATCGCCTGCCTCCAGGACCTCATTGCGCGTCTGCCGGAAGGCTTGGAGACCTCGGTGGGTGAGCGCGGCTATGCCTTGTCGGGTGGCGAGCGCCAGCGTGTGGGCATTGCGCGCGCGATCTGCCGCAATGCGCCCATCCTGCTGCTCGACGAGGCCACCTCGGCGCTCGACTCGGCCACCGAGCATGCGGTGATGACGGGGCTGATGGGCGCGTTCGCGGAGGGGCGCACGATGATCATCGTGGCTCACCGCATCAGCACCCTGAAGGAGGCGGATCGGGTATTGGTCTTTGAACGCGGACAATTGGTGGAGGAGGGCGACTTCCACGCCCTGAGCCGCGACCCCCTGTCCCGTTTCGGGGCGATGTACGCGCTGCAGTCGGCTTGATGGGCTAAACCGCCCGGCGGATGGGCCGCTTTCGGGTGGTCTGGTGGTTTCCCAAGCAAGCCCTTGTTTTGATAGGCACAGAGAAAACTGTGCAGTAATAGCGCACAGTCCGTGCGCTCAATGACACATTGTCTCCCGTCACACGCCACCTAGACTGCAGTCGCCGGCCATAGCCGCCGGCGCTGCGGGGAGGCAGGGCACGGCATCACGTAGCCCGACATGATCGGCAACAAGCCGGCACTTCCTCGACAGACCAGATCATTCGAGGAGACATCGTCCATGCGTTACACCCAGATCGCCGCCCTGGCTGCGCTCGCCCTTGCGGGCAGCGCCCAGGCGGCCACCGACTATCCGTCCGGCTACACGAAGTGCGCCCAGAACACTGGCGCGACCTGCTCAATGTCAGGCACGCACACCGTTGCCCTGGGCAAATCGGGTTCCTTCGTTTATGCCACCAAGACGGGCAATTTCGCCTGTATCGGTTCGGCCTTCCCGAGCAACAGCTACACGACATCGGCCTGGTGCTCGGTCGGCCCGACCGTCAGCTCGTCGTCGAGCAGCTCGTCTTCTTCCTCATCCAGCTCCAGCAGTTCGAGCAGTTCCTCTTCCAGCTCGTCGTCCAGCAGCAGTTCGTCTTCCAGCAGCTCCAGTTCTTCGTCGAGCAGTTCGTCCAGCAGCAGCTCATCGAGCAGCGGTGGCGCCACTTCCACGGCCACCCGCCCGCAGCTTTCCGACGCCGTCGCGGCCAAGCACACGATTGCGAACTACCTGGGTTCCTGGGCGCCGCAGAACAGCAGCATCACTTTGCCGGGAACGCCGGACTATGTGGTCAGCAGTAGCGGGACCTACAAGACCGTGCAGTCCGCCGTGAATGCGGCGATCAAGGCAGGCGGTTCGACGCGCCGCTACATCCAGGTTGCAGCGGGCACCTACACCGGGCTGGTGGTGATTCCCGCCGGCACCCCGATCACGCTGTATGGCGCCAGCAACACCAGCACCGTGCTGCAGCTCGGTGCCAACTACGCGATGACCGGCACCCAGTACAAGGCCATCGTGAACGCCGCCGATTTCGGCTCCGCCGCACCCTCCGCCGTGCAGAGTTACTACAACAACTGCGTGGGCAAGGGCAGCAGCGCGATCGGCACGAGCTGCACCGCGGCGGTGGTGTTGGTGGGAGCGACGGGCTTCGTGGCGAAGAACATTGGTGTCACCAACACCTACGGCGAGAACAACTCGGCCGCCAACGGCCAGCACCAGGCTGTCGCGCTGTACAACAACGGTGGTGACCAGGTGACCCTCGACAGCGTGCGCCTGGTGGGCAACCAGGACACCTTGTGGCTCGCTTCCGCCAGCAGCACCAGCTTCACGCGGACCTATGTGCGCAACAGCTACATCGAGGGCGATACCGACTTCATCTTCGGCAACGGCACCGCGGTGTTCGACGGCTGCGAGGTGCGCTATACGAACGCGCGCAAGAGCGACGGCGCCATCGGCGCGCCCAGCACCGAGAAGGCCAATCCCTACGGCTTCCTGTTCGTGGGCGGCGCCTTCACCACCACTGGCGGCAGCAACTCGGTCTACTTCGCGCGCCAGTGGCCGCAGAGCAGCGGCTCCAGTCCGATCGGCCGCATGATCATCCGCAACGCCAACATCGGCAGCCACATCCGTAGCGCCGCGCCGTGGAAGGACTGGAGCAGCTCCCAGCCGGTCAACTATGGCAGCAGCAGCGACCCCTACCTCGGCGAGTACCGCAATACCGGCACGGGTGCCGCCAAGTAAAAGCTTGTCCTAGGCAAGATCAGCAGCAGGTTGTTTTCCTGTTCGCTGAGAGTCCCCTTCGCCACGCCTGGCTCGCGCCCGGCGTGGTTTTTTTGCGCCTCGGATTTGATGTTCGTGATGCTTTTATCAGTGTGCATCCAAAGTGGACAGTAGTTGGGATAAACGCTATTTGCTTTCCCCCTGTTTTCGCCTAGAGTGTGGCTTCGGACTGTACAGTCTTTGGGGCGTGCCTCAACAGGGCCCGCCCGCTCGAATGACTGTGTGGTCCTCTGGCTTCGCCCATTCCATGGGCGGGCCCTTGCTTCACTGTTCGCTGATAGTCCCAGTTAAGCCACATCCGGCCTTGCCCGATGTGGTTTTTTTTGTCCTCTATTTGTCCTCTATGGGTGGTCGAGCGGGCGTGACAAGAAAAAAGGCCGGCGAATGCCGGCCTTTGGGGTGACCACCGTGACAGGACAGTGATCAGAAGATCACGCGTCCCAGCCACCAGGCGATAGCGGCGATCAAGGCGCTGCAGGGGATGGTCAGCACCCAGGCCCACACGATGTTGCCCGCCAGGCCCCAGCGCACTGCCGAGAAGCGTTGCGAGGAGCCGACACCGACGATGGCGCCGGTGATCGTGTGCGTCGTCGACACCGGCACGCCCAGCGCGGTGGCCGAGAACAGCGCGATGGCGCCACCCGTCTCGGCACAGAAGCCGCCCACGGGCTTGAGCTTGGTGATGCCCTGGCCCATGGTCTTGACGATGCGCCAGCCGCCGAACAGGGTGCCCAGGCCGATCGCCACGTAGCAGACCACCACCACCCAGTAGGGCACGTCCCCCCCGGCAGGCGTGATGCCCGCCGCGATCAACAGCAGCCAGATGATGCCGATGGTTTTCTGCGCGTCGTTGCCACCGTGGCCCAGGCTGTAGAGGCCGGCGGATACCAGTTGCAGGCGGCGGAACCAGGAGTCGACGCGTGCAGGCGAGGCGTGGAAGAACATCCATGACACCGCGAGCATCAGCAATGAGCCAAGCAGCAGGCCCAGCAGCGGCGAGATCAGGATGAAGGCGACCGTCTTCAGTATCCCGGCCCAGATCAGCGGACCCGTACCGGCCTTGGCGATGGTGGCGCCGACGATGCCGCCGATCAGGGCGTGCGAGGAACTGGACGGAATGCCGAAGTACCAGGTGATGATGTTCCAGGCGATCGCTCCGACCAGGGCGCCAAAGATCACGTAGTGGTCGATGGCCAGCGGATCGACGATGCCTTTGCCAACGGTCGCCGCCACCTTGAGGTGGAACACGAAGAGGGCGATGAAGTTGAAGGTGGCCGCCCATGCAACGGCCTGATGGGGCTTGAGCACGCCGGTCGAGACGACGGTGGCGATCGAGTTGGCTGCATCGTGAAAGCCATTCAGGAAGTCGAAGGCCAGCGCGAGCATGACCAGGCACACGATGGCCAGCATGCTGATTTGTACGGTTTCCATGGGGCGGTCAGGAGTGTTCGAGCACCAGGCCTTCGAGGATCTTGCCGACGTCTTCGCAGTGGTCGGTGATCTTCTCCAGGCCCTCGTAGATCGCCTTCATCTTGATGACCTGCAGCGGGTCGCGTTCATCGCGGAACACGCGCGACAAGGCGCTGCGCATCACGCGGTCGCAGTCGGATTCGAGGCGTTCGATTTCACGACAGGTCTGCAGGATGCCCTGGGCATGGTCCATGTCCTTGATCAGCGCCACGGCATGCTTGACGCGCTCGCAGGCGGACAGCGACAGGTCGGCCAGTTGCTTGGCGTCGGGCGTCAGACGGCGCAGATGGTAGAGCGAGATGGCTTCGGCGACGTCCTGGATGGAGTCGACGATGTCATCCATGTTCGACAGCAGGCCGTGGATGGCGTCACGGTCGAAGGGCGTAATGAAAGTCTGGTGCAACAAGGCCACGGCATCGTGATTGATCTTGTCTGCATTGGTCTCGAGCTGGTCGATGCGCTCAATGCGGGCGGCCGCGTTGTCGATGTTGGCCATCAGCTCCACCAGTTCGCGGGCGGCCAGGACGACTTGCTCGGCGTGGGCGTTGAAGTACTCGAAGAATCTGCCCTCGCGGGGCATGAAGCGTCCAAACATGGTGGCGGCTCGATCGTAAAAAAACCGCAATACTAGCAAGTTAGCGCCCTTCCCGACTGCAATGCTCTGTTTCCCCGAGCGGCTTTCGGCTACGCAACTTGCTTTATGTCACGACTCTGCTAGCTTGATCAGGCCGACTTGCAGGGACACTGCAGCAGCGTGCGGCGGTTCCAGCGACCGTCGGCAAAGCAATAAATGGCACGTGGCGCAACAGCCACGCATAAATCTCTGGAGACAGTCATGACCTTGAAGCACCTGTTGCTGGGCGCCTTTGCCCTAGCAATGGCCGGGCACGCCTCGGCCGCCAATCGCCCCGTCGGCTATACGACGATCTGTTCCGAAAACAAGACTTGTTCGGTGGCCACGACTACCAATGTGGCTTTTGGCCGCGCCGACAAGTTCACCTTCAAGTCCCTGAGCGGCAGCTTCGTCTGCTCCGAGGCTACCTTCGGCGCCGGCACGCGCGTGGCGGGCGGGGTCAATGAGTGCTCGGTGCCGTCCGGCACTTCCTCGTCGAGCAGCTCCTCATCGAGTTCATCGAGCAGCTCATCGTCCAGCAGCTCCTCCTCCAGTTCGTCGAGCAGCTCGTCGAGTTCGTCGTCCAGCAGCTCGTCGAGTAGCTCTTCTTCGTCGAGCAGCTCCAGCAGCTCCAGTAGCTCGTCGTCCAGCAGCAGCTCGTCCGGCACGGGTTCGAGCTCCAGCTCCGGTTCGTCGAGCGGTGGTGGCTTCGTGCTGACCAATGTGGCGGCAAGCGGCACGGCGACCGCCTCCAACCAGGCCAGCGCGACCCAGACCGCGGCCCAGGCCGTGGATGCCAACTTTGCGACCAAGTGGGTCGCCGGCTCCAACGTGGCCGGCAACTGGCTGCAGGTGAGCTTCCCCAGCGCGCGCCAGATCGGCCGCGTGGTGTTGAGCGAGGCGGGTGAGGGCGTGTCCAGCCACGAGATCCAGGTGCTGCAGGGCGGCAACTGGACCACGGTGTCCACGGGCACCACCATCCGCGCCAACAAGGGCCACGACTTCGCGCTGGTCAGCACGACCGCCGTGCGCGTGTTCTTCGCGGCGGTGCAGGCGGGTAAGCCGAACATCCTGGAGTTCCAGGTCTACGCGGTGGCCGATAGCGGCCAGGCCTGCGCACCGGGCAACGTGTTCGTGAATACCACGATCGACTGCGGCGGCATCACGGTCGGCACGGCCTGCGCCGGCGGCAGCGAGACCCAGCAGCCGGTCTACACGCTGCGCAACGCCACGATCCGCAATGTGCGCATCAACAAGAATGCGGCCGATGGCATCCATTGCACGGAAGGTCACTGCCGCATCGAGAACACGGTGTGGGAAGACGTGTGCGAGGACGCCGCGACGCTCAAGGACAAGGGCATCTCGCTGACCATCTCCGGCGGCTCGGCAACCAACGCCGACGACAAGGTGTTCCAGCACAACTCGGTCATTCCCGGCGGCAGCACGATCTTCATCGAAAACTTCCAGACCTTCGGCCGCGTCGGCAAGCTGTACCGCTCCTGCGGCGACTGCACCGGCAACGGCGGTCCGCGCTATCTGAAGGTTAACAACGTGCAGATGAATGGCTCCAGCGGCATGGTGGCGGGCGTGAACCGCAACTACGGCGACAAGGCCACGATCCGCAACATGCGCATCTACAAGTGGAGCCCGCCGGACAACGGCACCGAGATCTGCATGGAGTACAACGGTGTTGAGAAGGGCAGCGGCAGCGCCAGCGAGATCGGCCTGTTCTTCAACACCCCCACCTGCGACGTGAGCGAGTCCGACATCACCGGTTTCCAGTGATGCGCTAGAACAATCGTCATTGCGTTGCACACCGAGGGAGGCTGCGGCCTCCCTCTTCTTTTGCCCGCTCCGCTGCTGCGGAGCAGCGCAAGTTCGTTCTTTGCAAGTTTTAACGGCTCTGCTAGTTTTTCTGGGCCGGCAAGGCGATGCCACTCAGTGGATGTTGTTTTGCCGGTGCAGCGAACAACGCGCATGGCGCAAAGCCATGCCGAAAAATATCAAGGAGACAGTGATGACAATGAAGCACCTGGTGCTGGGCGCGGCTGCGCTCGCCCTGGCCGGCAATGTGCTGGCCGCCAATCGCCCTGCCGGTTACGTGACGATCTGTACCGAGGGCAAGACCTGTTCCGTCGCGACGTCCACCAATGTGGCCTATGGCCGCGCCGACAAGTTCACCTACAAAGTGCTGTCGGGCAGCTTCGTCTGCTCCGAAGCCACGTTCGGTGCCGGCACCAAGGTGGCGGGTGGTACCAACGAATGCTCGGTGCCGTCGGGTAGCTCGTCGTCCAGCAGTTCGTCTTCGTCGAGTTCGTCGAGCTCTTCCAGCTCCTCGTCGTCCTCCAGTAGCTCGAGCTCTTCCTCCAGCAGCTCCTCGTCGAGTTCCTCGTCCTCGAGCAGCAGTTCCAGCTCGTCGAGCAGCTCTTCGTCCAGTTCCTCGGGCGGCGGCTCCTGCACCCCGGGCAGCGTGATCTCGAACACCACGGTCGATTGCGGGGGCATCACGGTCGGCACTTCCTGTGCCGGCGGCAGCGAGTCGCAGCAACCGGTCTTCACGCTCAACAACGCCACCATCAAGAACGTGCGTCTGGCGGCAGGCAAGGCGGCCGATGGCATCCACTGCGCCAGCGGCAACTGCCGGATCGAGAACGTGGTGTGGGAAGCGGTATGCGAGGACGCGGCGACCAACAAGTCGGAGGGCGGCACGCTGACCATCTCGGGCGGTTCGGCCACCGAGGCACCGGACAAGACCTTCCAGCACAACTCGAAGAACAGCACCATCGTCATCGAGAACTTCCAGACCTACGGCAAGGTCGGCAAGCTGTGGCGCTCCTGCGGTGATTGCACCAACAATGGTGGCCCGCGCTATGTGTCGATCAACAACGTGACCATCAACGGCACCATCAGCAGCACCGTGGTGGGCGTGAACCGCAACTACGGCGACAAGGCCACGATCCGTAACCTCAAGGTCAAGGGCCTGGTGTGGACCTCGGCCACCACCTCCAAGCCGCGTATCTGCGAGGAGTGGAAGGGCATCAGCAAGGGCGAGGGCTCGACCGAGAAGTACGGCGAGTTCTTCAACACCCAGTACTGCGATGTGAGTCCGTCCGACGTGACGAGCTTCTGATCCGGTTCTACCGGGCATGAAAAAAGGGAGGCCGAGGCCTCCCTTTTTTTCTGCACCAGTCAGTTCATTCGGCCTTGTTCTGCAGCTCCCGGGGTAGCGGGAAGACCACGTTCTCCGTCACCCCTTCCAGCGTGCGCACGGTCTTGGCGCCCAGTGCGCGGATGCGTTCGATGACCTCCTGTACCAGCACTTCCGGCGCCGAGGCGCCCGCCGTCACGCCGACGCGGCGCTTGTCGGCGAGCCAGGCCGGGTCGATGCCTGCGGCATTGTCGACCAGCCAGGCCGGTACGTTGCGTGCGGCCGCCACTTCGCGCAGGCGGTTCGAGTTGGAGCTGTTCTTGGAGCCGACCACGATCACCGCATCGACCTGCGGCGCCATGAACTTCACCGCGTCCTGGCGGTTCTGCGTGGCGTAGCAGATGTCGTCCTTCTTCGGGCCGACGATGCTCGGAAAGCGCTGCTTGAGCGCGTCCACCACGACCTGTGCGTCATCGACCGACAGCGTGGTCTGGGTGACGTAGGCGAGCATATCGGGGTCGCTTACCTGCAGGGTCGCCACGTCGTCCACGGTTTCCACGAGGTACATGCCACCTTCCGACTGGCCCATGGTGCCTTCGGCCTCCGGGTGGCCCTTGTGGCCGATCATGATGATCTCGCGTCCCTGGCTGCGCATCTTGGCGACCTCGACGTGCACCTTGGTCACCAGTGGGCAGGTGGCGTCGAACACGCGCAGGCCGCGCGCCTCGGCGTCGCGACGCACGCTCTGCGGCACGCCGTGGGCGGAGAAGATCAGCGTGCTGCCGGTCGGTACGTCATCCAGCTCCTCGATGAAGATCGCGCCCTTGTCGCGCAGGTCCTGCACCACGAACTTGTTGTGCACGACTTCGTGGCGCACGTAGATCGGCGCGCCATGAATCTCCAGGGCGCGCTCGACGATGGCAATGGCGCGCTCAACGCCGGCGCAGAAGCCGCGCGGGTTGGCGAGCAGGATCTCTGTCTGGTCGGTAGTGCTCATGGTTGTTCTCAGATGACGCCGATGATCTCGACTTCCACGGTGACGGCCTTACCAGCCATGGGGTGGTTGAAGTCGATCAGTGCGTATTCCTCAGTCAGTTCGCGCACCAGGCCGGGGTAGCTGCTGCCGTCCGGTGCCGGGAAAGAATAGACCGTGTCCTGTTCCAGATACAGCTCGGGCGGGATGTGCTTGCGCAGTACGCGCTCGACGAGCTGTTCGTTATACGGGCCGAAGGCTTCGCCAGGAGCAAAGTCGAAGGTCTGCCGCGCGCCGGGGCCGAGGCCGATCAGGCGTGCTTCCAAGGCTGGCATCAGCTCGCCCGCGCCCAGTTGCAGCGTGGCTGGCGTTGCATCGAAGGTGGAGATCAGGGTCATGCCTGTGCCGGGGTGGGTGACACGGAAGTTCAGTGTCACCAGGCTGCTGGCGTGGATGGTGCCGCTCATGCGGAGGTTTCCTTGTTGTCTTTGTGGCGGGCGGCGGTGCGCGACTCGCGCACCTGGGCCAGGATCATCAGGCCGACGCCCAGGCAGATGGCGGAGTCGGCAGCATTGAACGCAGGCCAGCCGTACGGCCCGACGTGGAAGTAGAGGAAGTCCACCACGGCGTGGTGCAGGAAGCGGTCGATCACGTTGCCGATCGCACCACCTATCACCAGCGAGAACGCCAGTGGTTGCAGACGCTCGGCCTTGTGCTGCCACAGCATCTGCAGCAACCAGCCGCAGATGACGAAGGCCAGCACGATGAAAAACCAGCGCTGCCAGCCGTCGTGGTCGGCGAGGAAGCTGAAGGCCGCCCCGGGGTTGTAGACCATCACCAGGTCGAAGAACGAAGTGACCGGGATGGATGTGCCATGCGGAATGCTGGCCAGCACCCACTGCTTGGTGAGCTGGTCGATCACGATGACCGCGACGGCGAGGGCCAGCCAGCCCGCGAAACGCTTCATGCGCGGCTCCGTACTTCGCCCGCGCCGTGCAGATTGTCGTCGCAGCGACCGCACAGCTCCGGGTGCTCGGGATTGCGGCCCACGTCGGCACGGTAATGCCAGCAGCGGCCGCATTTCTGGTGGTTGCTGGGTGTGACCACGATTTTCTCCTCGGCTTCGCCGGACACCTCCACGACCTGGGCGGCCGAGGTGATGAACACGAAGCGCAGGTCGTCGCCCAGCGCGGCGAGGGCCTTGAATTTGTCACCTGCTGCATGGACTACGATCTCGGCCTGCAGCGAGGCGCCGACCTGGCCGGCGCTGCGCACCGCCTCGATTTCCTTCATGACTTCGGCACGCACGGCGCGCACCGTGTGCCAGCGCGCCTCCAGCGCGTCGTCGGTCGCCAGCGCGGGCAGCGCGTGGAAGCCATGGAGCATGATGCTGTCATCTGCGTTGCCGCTGATCACCGACCAGGCTTCCTCGGCGGTGAACGAAAGGATCGGGGCCATCAGCTTCACCAGGGTCTGCGTGATGTGCCACAGCGCGGTCTGCGCCGAACGACGGGCCACCGACTTCGCGCCGCTGGTGTAGAGGCGGTCCTTCAGGATGTCGAGGTAGAAGCTGCCCAGGTCGTCCGAGCAGAAGAGCTGCAGGGCCTGGACTACGCGGTGGAATTCGTACTTGGCGTAGTCGGCCTCTGCGCCGTCGGCGAGCCGGCGCGTCAGGGCCAGCGCGTAGCGGTCGATCTCGAACCACTGCTCGACCGGCAGTGCGTCGGTCGCGATGTCGAAGTCCGCCGTGTTGGCGAGCAGGAAGCGCAGTGTGTTGCGCACGCGGCGATACACCTCGACCACGCGGTCCAGGATTTCCTTGCTGATCGACACCTCGCCGGAATAGTCGGTCGAGGCGGCCCACAGGCGCAGGATTTCGGCGCCGAGCTTGTCCGACACTTCCTGCGGCACGACCGTGTTGCCGAGCGACTTGCTCATCTTGCGGCCCTGGCCGTCGACCACGAAACCGTGCGTCAGCAGCGATTTGTAGGGCGCGCGGCCGTCCATGGTGCAGCCAGTCAGCAGCGAGGAGTGGAACCAGCCGCGGTGCTGGTCCGAGCCTTCGAGGTACAGGTCGGCCGGGAAGGCGTGGTCCGCTACGTGCGAGCCACGCATCACGTGGGCATGGGTGGTGCCGGAGTCGAACCACACGTCCAGGATGTCGCTGATCTTGTCGTACTGCGCGGCTTCGTCGCCGAGCAGTTCCTTGGCGTCGAGCTTGAACCAAGCTTCGATGCCCTCTTGATCGACGCGCTGGGCGACAAGCTCCATCAGCTCAACCGTGCGCGGATGCAGGTCGCCGGTTTCCTTGTGCAGGAAGAAGGGGATAGGCACGCCCCAGTTGCGCTGGCGGGAGATGCACCAGTCGGGCCGGTTGGCCAGCATGGCGTGCAGGCGCGGCTTGCCCCAGGCGGGGAAGAAGGCGGTGTCCTCCACCGCTTGCAGCGCGCGTTCGCGCAGTGAGGTCGTACCGTCCGGCGTGTGGTCCATGCCCACGAACCATTGCGCGGTGGCGCGATAGATCAGCGGCGTCTTGTGGCGCCAGCAGTGCATGTAGCTGTGCGAGATGGTCTCGTGGCGCAGCAAGGCGCCGACTTCGCGCAGCTTCTCCACGATGTGCGGATTGGCCTTCCAGATGAACTGGCCGCCGAAGAATTCCAGGCTGGGCACGTAGACGCCGTTGCCCTGCACCGGGTTGATGATTTCGTCGGACTTGCGTCCGTTGGCGCGCCAGATGTTGAAGTCATCCACACCGTAGGCAGGCGCGCAGTGAACGACGCCGGTACCCGCGTCGACGCCCACGTAGTCGGCCAGGTAGACCGGCGACACCCGATCGTAGAAGGGGTGGCGGAATTCGATGCCGGCCAGGCGCGTGCCCTCGGCGCTGCCGATCACGCTGCCTTGCAGGTCGTAGCGCTTGAGACAGGCTTCCACTAGGTCGGCGGCGAGGATCAGCAGGCGATCGCCGACGTCGACGAGTGCGTAGTGGAGTTCCGGATGGATGTTCAGCGCCTGGTTGGCCGGGATGGTCCAGGGCGTGGTGGTCCAGATCACGATGCTGGCCGGCTTGGGCAGGCTGTCGAGGCGGAAGGCGGCGGCCAACGCTTCGGGCTGGATGCAGGCGAAGGCCACGTCGATGGCGTCGGACTTCTTGTCTTCGTACTCCACCTCGGCCTCGGCCAGCGCGGAGCCGCAATCGAAGCACCAGTTCACCGGCTTGAGGCCCTTGAACACCCAGCCTTGCTTCACCATGGTCGCCAGCGCGCGGATCTCGCCCGCCTCGTTGGCGAAGTTCATGGTCAGGTACGGATTGCCCCAGTCGCCCAGCACGCCCAGGCGGATGAAGTCCTTCTTTTGACCTTCGATCTGCTCGGCGGCGTAGGCGCGGCACAGCTCGCGCACCTTGTCCGCCGGCAGGTTCTTGCCATGCGTGACTTCCACCTTGTGCTCGATCGGCAGGCCGTGGCAGTCCCAGCCCGGCACGTAGGGCGCATCGAAGCCGGCCAGCGTCTTGCTGCGCACGATGATGTCCTTGAGGATCTTGTTCAGTGCATGCCCGATGTGGATGTTGCCGTTGGCATACGGCGGACCGTCGTGCAGGATGAACTTGGGCCGACCTGCCGCAGTCTTGCGAATCTTCTGGTACAGCTTCTTCTGCTGCCATTGCTGCACCCAGCCGGGTTCGCGCTTGGGAAGATCGCCGCGCATCGGGAACGCGGTGTCGGGCATGTTCAGCGTGTGTTTGTAGTCAGCCATGTTTTTTCAAAACTCGTTTCAAGACTCGGTCTCAAGCCGTCAGTTCGGGGTGTGCGGCGAAGAACGCGCGCACCTCATCGCAATCCTGGTTGATCGCTGCCTGCAGGGCGGGCAGCGAGGAATACTTCGCTTCGTTGCGTACCTTGTGCCAGAACTTCACATGCAGTTGCTGGTGGTACAGGTCGCCATCGAAGTCCAGCACGAAGACTTCGAGGCGCAATGCCAGGCGTTCGCCAATGGTCGGGCGCACGCCGATGCTGGCAGCGCCGATGGCACGCCGCAGCGGGCCGCCGTCCACCGTCACCGCGAAAATGCCGGCCAGAGGCATGGTGCGCTGGCGCAACTGGATGTTGGCTGTCGGGAAGCCGATGCTGCGGCCGATCTTGTCGCCGTGCATCACGCGGCCCACCACCTCGAACGGCCCCCCCAACAGACGTGCCGCGTGCGCCATGTCGCCTTCCTGCAGCGCATCGCGCACCGCGGAACTGGAGACGCGTTCGCCATTCACGTCCACCGTATGCATCGCTTCGACGGCGAAACCATGGGCTTGGCCCACCGATTGCAGCAGTGCGAAGTCACCCTTGCGGCCACGCCCGAAGCGGAAATCATCGCCGATGATCAGATGGCGGATACGCAGCCCCTGCACTAGGCGTTGTGCGAACTGCTCGGCCTCCAGTGCCGCCAAACTGGTGTTGAAGCGGCACACGTACACCCGGTCGATGCCTTGTGCGGCGAGAAGCTCCAGCTTGCGGCGTAGGCTTACCAAGCGCGGCGGCGCAAGCTCAGGCGCGAAGAATTCGCGCGGCGAAGGATCGAAGGTCAGCACGGCTGTGGGCAGACCGCGTTGTGCCGCCGCCTCGCGCAGGCGCGCGAGCAAGGCCTGGTGACCCAGATGCACGCCGTCGAAATTGCCTATCGTCAGCGCGCAAGGGCCGTCGCTGGACTGGGGGATGCCCCGGAAAACCTGCATAAACGGCTGACGCAAAAGGGCGAATTATAGCCTGCCGGCACCACCAATGGGCAGGCGCCACGAGCGGCTGGTGCTGGGCTCAGGCGTTGATGGCGTCGTGCAGGGCGACGAATTCCAGCGTCAGCTTGTGGCGCGCGTCGAGGTGGATCATCGGCCGCGCCAGTTGGTGCGACTCGCGGATCTTGACCGAGGCGGACAGGTAGTTCGGCAGGATCGGCAGGCCTTCGTCGACCAGTTCCTGCACCAGTTTCTGCGGCAGGCTGGCGCGCGGCTGGAACTGGTTCACCACGATGCCCTCGACGTGCAGGTTGTCGTTGTGATCGCTGCTGATCTCGGTCACGTTCTCCAGCAGCGAGTACAGCGCGCGGCGCGAGAAGTCGTCGCAGTCGAAGGGGATGATGCAACTGTCGGCCGCGATCAGCGCCGAGCGGGTGTAGAAATTCAGCGCCGGCGGGGTGTCGATGTACACGAAGTCGAAGTCGTCCGAGAGTTCATCGAGTGCCTCGCGCAGCTTGAAAATCTTGTAGCGCGACTCCAGCTTGGACATCAGTTCTTCCAACTGGGGCGAGGCCGGCATGATGGAGAGCTGCGCGAAAGGTGTGGCGTGCACGAAAGCCGCTGTCGGGTGGCTGTTGAAGCGCAGATTCAGCGTCTGGTCGAAGAAGTCGGCCAGGTTGGGCGCAATGTCATCGGCCGCGTCGCCCAGCAGGTAGTGGGTGGAGTTGCACTGCGGGTCGAGGTCGACGACCAGGGTGCGTTGCCCACGGCTGGCGGAGATGGCTGCCAGGTTGCAGGCGATCGTGGATTTTCCGACGCCGCCTTTCTGATTGAACACCACGCGCTTCATGTCAGGTCCCCTCTGGGCAGATTGAGTTTTGCTGCGCTGCAACCATTCTGCCAAAATTCATCAGGGGTGTGGTCTGGCTTAGACTGCGAGGCCGCTTCTCACGGGATTCATCCAATGTTGTCACCTCTGTCCTCCCGCCTCCTGGCTGCTGCGTTCTTCTCTTTGGCCCAGGGCGGATTCGCCCAGGCCGCCGATCTGTTGTCCTTTGGCGGCTTCTCCTATCACTTCGAGCGCGATCTTGGGCACAACGAGTTCAATTACGGCCTGGGCTTCGAGCGCGATGTAGACCCCGAGTGGTCCTGGTCGGCCGGGGTGTACAAGAACAGCCTGAGTCGGGCCTCGTTCTATGCGCTGGCGAATTATTACCCCTGGGCCTTGTCGGAATCCTGGCGGGCCGGGGTGATGGGTGGGTTGATGACGGGTTATCACCAGTCCCCGGTGATTCCCGTCGCGGCACCGATTGTGGAATGGCGCGGGACGCGCTGGGCGATTCAGGGCTATGTCGTGCCGACGATCAAGCCCTATGTCGACGGGGCTTTCGTGATCCAGGTGAAGTACATCCTGGGGGACTGAAGCCGGTCGGAGGTGTACAGCATGATGAGCAAGTCCGAGATGGCGATCCGTCTGTACCAGCATGGCGGACCGGAGGTGCTGAAGCTGGAGCGCGTCGAGCTGCCCGCGCCAGCGGCCGGCGAGGTGCGCTTGCGCCAAGTGGCGATCGGGGTGAACTTCGTCGACATCTACTACCGCAGCGGTCTCTATCCCATGACCCTGCCGGGCGGGCTGGGCCAGGAGGGAGCCGGGGTGGTGGAAGCGCTCGGCGAGGGAGTGACCACACTACAGGTCGGTGACCGCGTGGCCTATGCCGGCGGCGAACAAGGCGCTTACGCTTCGGCGCGGAACTATCCCGCGAACCGGTTGGTGCGCCTGCCCGATGCAATTGGCTTCGATGTCGCCGCAGCGGCCATGCTCAAAGGGCTGACTGCCCAGTACTTGCTGCGCCAGACTTGGTCGGTGCAGGCTGGGGAGACGATACTCGTACACGCGGCGGCGGGTGGGGTGGGGCTGATCCTGTGCCAGTGGGCCAAGCTGCTCGGGGCCACGGTGATCGGCACGGTGGGCTCGGACGCCAAGGCCGAGCTGGCGCACGCAAATGGCTGTGACCATCCCATCGTCTACAGTCGCGAGTCGTTTGCGGCGCGTGTGAAGGCGCTGACGCAAGGGCGTGGCGTGGACGTCGTCTACGACTCGGTCGGCAAGGATACTTTCATGGAGTCCCTGAGCTGCCTGCGCCCGCGCGGCCTGATGGTCAGCTTCGGCAATGCCACCGGCGCGGTGCCGCCTTTCGAGCCGGCGCTGCTGGCGCGCCTGGGCTCGCTGTACCTGACCCGCCCGACGCTGGCACACTACACCCCGACCGCCGATGCCTTGCAGGCCATGGCTGCCGATTTGTTCGGCCTGGTGGCGAGCGGGCAGATGAAAATCCATGTGCACGGGCGTTACCCGCTCAAGCAGGCCGCCGATGCGCAGACGCAGCTGGCTGCTCGCACGACCCTTGGTTCCACGATACTCGTACCCTGATGATGCGTGACTCTTACCCGACGCTGTTCCGATTCGTGCTGGCCAGCGTGGCCTGCGCACTGTCGCTGTCCGTCATGGCCCAGTCGCAGCCAGCGGCGCCGCTGACGCCGGCCCAGGCCGCCTACCTGCGGGCCGAGTCGCAGCGGGCGCAGGATCGTTTCGTCAACCGGGTGGCCGAGATCAGCGGTGCGAAGCGCAGCACGGTGCGACGCGCGTTGCCGCCGCCAGGCCGCATCACCGATCCGGTCAGTCGTCTGGTGGCAGCCTTGGAGCTGAGTCTTGAGCAACCGCTCAGTGAAGATCAGAAACTGCAGATCGCCGAGGCTGAGAGCGCTTATCAGCGTGAACGCCTGCTGGCCGAGGCGAATGCGCGCATGCGCTGATGTGCAAGACCCCACAACAAAGGGCGCCGCGGCGCCCTTTGTTGTGGGTGGCTGAGCTACCCGCTCAGCGCACGCAGTCGACGCAGTAGCGCACTTGGCCGTTCACCGTGTCCTTGACCAGACCGTGGATGTCGGTCTCGAAGCCGGGGAACTGTTCATTGAAGGTGCGGGCGAACTTCAGATAGTCGACGATGGTCTTGTTGAAGCGCTCACCGGGGATCAGCAGCGGGATGCCGGGCGGGTAGGGCGTCACCAGCATGGCGGTGACGCGGCCTTCCAGCTCGTCGATGGAGACGCGCTCAATCTTGCGGTGAGCCATCATCGACCAGGCGTCGGTGGGGCGCATCGCGGGCTCCATGTCCGACAGATACATCTCGGTGGTCAGGCGCGCCACGTCATGCGTCTTGTAGACGTCGTGGATTTGCTGGCACAGGTCGCGCAGACCGACACGTTCATAACGTGGGTGCTTGGCAACGAACTCGGGCATCACGCGCCACAACGGCTGATTCTTGTCGTAGTCGTCCTTGAACTGCTGCAGTTCGGTCAGCATCGTGTTCCAGCGGCCCTTGGTGATGCCGATGGTGAACATGATGAAGAACGAGTACAGGCCGCACTTCTCGACCACGATGCCGTGCTCGGCCAGGTACTTGGTGAGGATCAGCGCCGGGATGCCCCAGTCGGCGAAGTCGCCGTCCACGTCCAGCCCGGGGTTGATGACCGTGGCCTTGATCGGGTCGAGCATGTTGAAACCCTCGGCGAGCTCGCCGAAGCCGTGCCAGCGCTCGTTGGCCTTGAGCATCCAGTCCTCGCGCTCACCCATGCCTTCCTCGGCGAGGTAGTCCGGGCCCCACACCTTGAACCACCAGTCAGCACCCCATTCCTCGTCCACCTTGCGCATGGCGCGGCGGAACTCCATGGCTTCGGCGATGGATTCCTCGACCAGCGCGGTGCCGCCGGGGGGCTCCATCATCGCCGCCGCCACGTCGCAGCTCGCGATGATCGCGTACTGCGGCGAGGTGGAGGTGTGCATCAGGTAGGCCTCGTTGAAGGTGTGCTTGTCCAGCGCGCGCGTCTCCGAGTCCTGCACCAGGATCTGCGAGGCCTGTGACAGGCCGGCCAGCAGCTTGTGGGTCGACTGGGTGGAGAACACCATCGACTCCTTGCAGCGCGGGCGCCCCTCGCCGATGGCGTGGTAATCGCCGTAGAAATCGTGGAAGGCGGCGTGCGGCAGCCAGGCCTCGTCGAAGTGCAGCGAGTCGATCTTGCCGTCCAGCTCGTCCTTGATCTCCTCCACGTTGTAGAGCACGCCGTCATAGGTGCTCTGGGTGATCGTGAGCACACGCGGCTTGGCGCTCTTGTCCGTGGCGAACGGGTTTTTCTCGATCTTCTTCCGGATGTTCTCCCACTTGAACTCGCTCTTCGGGATCGGGCCGATGATGCCGAAGTGGTTGCGGGTGGGCATCAGGAAGACCGGGATGGCACCGGTCATGATGATGGAGTGCAGGATGGACTTGTGGCAGTTGCGGTCCACGACCACGATGTCGCCCGGCGCCACGGTCGAGTTCCACACAATCTTGTTCGAAGTCGAGGTGCCGTTGGTGACGAAGAACAGGTGATCCGAGTGGAAAATGCGCGCGGCATTGCGCTCGGAGGCGGCGACCGGCCCGGTGTGGTCGAGCAACTGGCCCAGTTCATCGACCGCGTTGCAGACGTCGGCGCGCAGCATGTTCTCACCGAAGAACTGGTGGAACATGTGGCCCACCGGGCTCTTCAGGAAGGCCACGCCGCCCGAGTGGCCAGGGCAGTGCCAGGAATACGAGCCGTCGGATGCGTAATGCACCAGTGCGCGGAAGAAGGGCGGGGCCAGCGAGTCGAGATAAGACTTCGCCTCGCGCACCACGTAGCGCGCGATGAATTCCGGCGTGTCCTCGAACATGTGGATGAAGCCATGCAGCTCGCGCAGCACGTCGTTCGGGATGTGGCGTGAAGTGCGCGTTTCGCCGTAGAGAAAGATCGGAATCTCGGCGTTGCGCAGGCGCAGCTCCTCGACGAAGGCGCGCAGCTCCTCGATCGTCGCATCGGCCTCGTCCGACGAGAACTCCTCGTCGTCGATCGACAGGATGAAGCAGGACGCCCGGCTCTGCTGCTGGGCGAAGGAACTCAGATCGCCATAGCTGGTGACCCCCAACACCTCCATGCCTTCTTCCTCGATGGCTTTGGCGAGCGCCCGGATGCCGAAGCCGGAGGCGTTCTCGGAGCGGAAATCCTCGTCAATGATGATGATCGGGAAGTGGAAACGCATGGTGGTACCTGCAGACTGGGCCGACCCCGGGACGGGGCGGGAAGCGGCGAATCATAGCGCAGCCAGGCGTCGCTTCGTCGCGCTTTTCCCAGGCCGGCTGAGGGAGGCGAGGCGGCGCCCGGGACAGGTGACCTGTTGTATGTCCGCAACAGATTTTCGTAAATATTTCTCAAATCATTAATGGGAGTTAACGTTTCGCATCCAGGCTAGATACATTTGCATGGCCATGTTTGTGGACATGGCGTGACCGGTGGCCAGGACACACCTGCGCTGGTCCATTCCAATGATTGAGGAGAATTCCATGCAAGTGAAACTGATCGCGCTGGCTGTCGCCGGCCTGATGGCAGCCCCCGCTTTCGCACAGTCGAACGTGACCGTCTACGGCCGCGTTGACATGGCGTACACCAACCTGACCAACGACGACAAGGGTTCCGTGCTGGAGCAAGAGTCGAGCAACCGTTGGGGCCTGATGGGTGAAGAAGACCTGGGCGGCGGCCTGAAGGCCTTCTTCCAGTTGGAAAACCGTTTCTGGCTGGACAACGGCAACACCGACCCGAACCCGACGGTGAGCACCTCGACCCGTTCGATCTCCAACGGCACCTCGACGCAAACCGTCGCTGTGGTGACCGGCGCTTCGGCCACCAACACCCAGTGGAAGGACAAGGCCTGGGTCGGTCTGAGCCACTCCAAGTTCGGTAAGGTGTACTTCGGCCGCATCGCTTCGACCGGCTACGCCCTGTACGGTGGTGGCGGTGCAACTTCCGGCGGTTACGAGTCCTTCGGTGGCGACACCATCGGTTCGTTCGGCTCGCGTCGCGGTAAGGTCGTGAACCTGTGGAGCAACGGCGTGCGTTACGACTCGCCGGTGTTCGGTGGCTTCCAGTTCGTGGGTACCTACAGCTTCAACGAAGAAGCTTCGGGCGGCGCACCGGCCTACGCTGGCGGTATCAAGCTGGCCGTGGGCGGTTTCCGTGGCGAGTTGGTCTACCAACACGACGTGGGTGACGCAGGTGGCGGCAAGCTGGTGCAAAGCCGCATGTTCGACACCAGCTACCTGACCGCTGGCTATGCCTTTGGCTCCTTCGACCTGTTCGGCGGCTATGCCATCTCGAAGGGTTACGACAAGCAAGGCATCAACAACGAAAACGCCGAAATGGTTCGTTACCAGATCGGTGTGAAGGTGCCGGTTGGCAAGGGTGTGGTTCTGGCCAACATCGGTCGTGGTACCGAGAAGAACGCCGCGGGTGTCGATCAGGCTGATTACAGCCACGTCGGCCTGGGCTACTGGCACCTGCTGAGCAAGCGCACCACGCTGATGGCCAACATGAAGTACGACCGTCAGCAAGACAAGTTCGCTAACGGCGAAGACAACCAGGCTGGTCTGGAACTGGCCATCCGCCACAGCTTCTGATCGTCAGGTTTGCGGGGCCGCGTCTGCGGCCCCTGAAGCCGATACCCACCCCGTTTCCCTCATAGGCGGGGTGGTCAGTTGCCTCGTGTGCCCAGGCGCACGAGGCTTTTTTACGTCTACCGCTGCGGGAAAAACGCGGGGCGCGTCAGATCTTGGGCAGGGTCACGCCGACCTGGCCCTGGTACTTGCCGCCGCGATCCTTGTAGGAGGTCTCGCAAATCTCGTCGCTCTCGAAGAACAGCACCTGCGCACAACCTTCACCCGCGTAGATCTTGGCGGGCAGCGGCGTGGTGTTGGAGAACTCCAGGGTGACGTAGCCTTCCCACTCCGGCTCGAACGGCGTGACGTTCACGATGATGCCGCAGCGCGCGTATGTGCTCTTGCCCAGGCAGACCGTCAGTACCGAGCGCGGGATGCGGAAGTACTCGACCGTGCGGGCCAGCGCGAAGGAGTTCGGCGGGATCACGCAATAGCCCTTGCCCGAGACTTCGACGAAAGACTGGGGGTCGAAGTTCTTCGGATCAACGATGGTCGAGTTGATGTTCGTGAACACCCGGAATTCGTCGGCGCAGCGGATGTCGTAGCCGTAGCTCGACGTGCCGTAGGACACGATCTTCTGGCCATTGGCCTCACGGACCAGCGCCGGCTCGAAGGGTTCGATCATGCCGTGCTGTTCGGCCATGCGGCGGATCCACTTGTCTGACTTGATGCTCACGATGAAAGCCCGGGCGGGAAATTGAGAAGCGCGAATATTACCGTCTTGCAGACCTGGCGCATCGCACAGGCGCAAGCCAAGGCGGCTTGGATCAACTGTCCTTGACGACGATGGTCGGGAACTTCAGGCGCATGTCGCGTTGTTTGTCGGCCAAGGCGACCCCTACGCGCAGTGCAATCTGGCGATACGCCTGCGCGATGGGGCCTTGCGGATCGCTGACCACGGTCGGCGATCCGCCATCGGCCTGCTCACGGATCTGGATGTCCAGCGGCAGACTGCCCAGGAAGGGCACGCCGTAGTCGGCGCACATCTTCTCGCCGCCGCCCGTACCGAAGATGTGTTCGGCATGGCCGCAGTTGGAGCACACATGGATGCTCATGTTCTCCACGACGCCCAGGATGGGGATACCGACCTTCTCGAACATCTTGAGGCCCTTGCGCGCATCCAGCAGCGCGATGTCCTGCGGCGTGGTCACGATCACCGCGCCCGTCACCGGCACCGACTGCGCCAGCGTGAGCTGGATGTCGCCGGTGCCCGGCGGCATGTCGATGACCAGGTAGTCGAGGTCGTCCCAGCGGGTCTCGTTGAGCAACTGGCGCAGCGCCTGGGTCGCCATCGGGCCGCGCCAGACCATGGGCTGGTCCGGGTCGATCAAGAAACCGATGGAATTGACCTGCACCCCGTGCGCCACCAGTGGGCGCATGGTCTTGCCGTCATCCGATTCCGGCTGCTGGCCGACCAGGCCCATCATCAGTGGCTGACTCGGGCCATAGATGTCGGCATCCAGCAGACCCACGCGCGCGCCCTCCTGGGCCAGCGCCAAGGCCAGATTGGCTGCGGTCGTGCTTTTGCCGACGCCCCCCTTGCCCGAAGCCACCAGCACAATGTTGCGCACGCCAGACAGCAGTTGCACATTGCCCTGTACCTTGTGGGCCACGACCCGGGTACTGATCTGCAGCGCCAGCCGCAACTCGGGCGCGCATTCCCGCAGCGCCGCCTCCAATAGAGTCTGCAGCTCACCGTGCTGGCTGCGCGCCGGGTAGGGCAGTTCGATGACGACCTGAGCCAGCCCGTCTTCCACCGTCAGGCTCTTGATGAGTTTGCGGGTCGACAGGGGGGCTTGGGTGACGGGGTCGATTACATTGCCAAGGCCTTCGGCGACACGTGTTTGCAGGGTATCCATGGGGGCAGCGGATAAAGTTGACTAAATGAGTCAACTATATCATGCATAGCGGTGCGCTGGTCGCCGCCGCAAGGCATGCGCCTGACATTAAGGGATGGTTAAAGCTGGACGAGCGCGGCGTCGTCGGGGCTGCGCTTTGGATAACCTTGCCCGCAGCGGGGCTGTCTTGATCGCCGCCGCGCCCTTTTTGTCGGGCCCTGTGCCCCGACCCGGATTCTTGCCGGACATCCCGCCGAATCGATGGATCATTCTGCCCTGACCGCCAACCTGAGTTCCACCGCTCCTGCCGCTCGCGACGAGGAATCCGCTGCGCGCCAACTGCATGTCATGAGCGCGCTCAAGCGCTTCCGCATGGTGTTCCGCGCAGCCAAGCGCCACTTCATGGAGGTGGAGCGCCAATGTGGTGTGGGGGGCGCGCAGTTGTGGGCCCTGTCGACCATCCTGGCCCAGCCGGGGATCCGCGTGACCGAACTGGCGCGCCAGCTGGCGGTTCATCAGTCCACTGCCAGCAACCTGGTCGAGGAACTGGTGCGCCAGGGGCTGGCCGAGCGCCGCCGCGACAATCCGGACCGCCGCGTCGTTTCGCTGGCCGTGACCGAGGCGGGCTCCGCGCTGCTGGGCCGCATCTCGGGTCCCCACGAAGGTCTCTTGCCGGAGGCGCTGGGGCGCCTGGACATGCCTGCTCTGGCGATGCTGGACGCCGCTCTCGGCGACCTGGTGCGCGTCATGGACGCCCAGGACGAGGGCGCCGGCTTCCAGCCCGTGCTGGTCGGCTCGAGCGGCTGAGTCTCAGGCCACCCGCGGCCGTTCCGACGAGGTTTCTCCTCAGGCGCGCAGCGGTGCGCGAGGGACCTCCATCTCCATGAGCTGGCATACCAGGCGATGCAAGGCCACGCCGGGCGTGGGTTTCTGCAGCAGTGGCAGGCCGTAGGCGCGTGCCTCGGCCAGACGGCCCGGGTCGGTGTCGCCGGTGATCAAGGCGGCAGGAATATCCTCGGCGAAATGTGCGCGCACCTGGCTGATCGCATCGATCCCGGTGTGTCCCTCGCGCAGGCGGAAGTCGGCCAGGATCGCGTCGGGTGGTGCGCCCAGCCGCGCCAGCGCATCTTCCGCCGATTCCACTGCGATTGAATGGAAGCCCCAGGCCTGAAGCAGCGAACCCATCGCGTGCAGGATGGCTGGCTCGTTGTCGATGATCAGGATGGTGCCCTGGCCGGTGGCCAGCGGGGGGCTCGCCGGATGCTCCAGGCTGCTGTCCGGCCGTGTTGCATCGAGTGGCAGATCGAAGGAAAAGCAGGAGCCGCGCCCCACCTTGGAGCGGGCCCCCAGCGGGGTGTCTAGCACGCCGCTGAGGCTGCTGACGATGGCCAGCCCCAGGCCCAGCCCCTTGCGGCTGTCGCGCTCGGGGTTGTCGAGTTGGTAGAACTCGCTGAACACGTCCGGTAGGCGCTCGGCCGGAATGCCCACCCCGGTGTCCCACACCTCCACGCGCATGTGCTGGCCGCGGCGACGCAGGCCGATCAGTACGCCACCCTGCGCGGTGTATTTGATCGCGTTGGAGAGCAGGTTGCGCAGGATGCGTTCCACCATGCCGGCGTCGCTGTTCACGACGGCGCGTCGCTCGTGAAGGCGCAGTTGCAGGCCGCGTTCGGCGGCGAGGGGCTGGAACTCGGCCGTCACCCGACGCAGCAGGGCCGTCAGGTCGAAGCTGTTGCGCGTGGCCTGCAAACCGCCGGCATGGATGTGGGCGTAGTCCAGCAATTCGTTCATCAGTTCGGACATGCTGCCGGTGGCTTCCAGGATGCCCTCCAGCAGGCGTCGGCTGGCTTGCGGGTCGCGCTCCAGTTGTAGCGCCTCGGCCAGCAGCGTCACGGACTGCAGGGGCTGGCGCAGGTCGTGACTGGCGGCGGCGAGGAAACGAGTCTTGGCGGCATCGGCGCTTTCGGCCTGCTGGCGCGCGATTTCCGCTGCGGCGGTCTGGTCGCGCAGGCGGCGCATCAGTTCCAGGTTGTCGAAGCGCAACTGGATGCTGCGCAGGATGGTGCGGTTGTTGAGCCAGCCGAAGATCAGCGAACTGATGAGAAAGGCGGCAGCCACCACCGCCATGCCCAGGGCCGTGCTGTGGGTGGTGAAGGCGCAGCGCAGGGCGAAGGGCAGGATGGCCGGCACGGCGAAGGCGAGGTAGGCGGGGAAGAAGGCGCCCAGTGCCGGCGCCGAAGCCGCCACCATGCCGGCCAGCACCAGGCCGATGCCAGCCAGGTTGGCCGGGCCGGCGTCGAAGGTGAGCAGGCTCAGCAGCCCCCACACCAGGCCCGACGCGGCAGCACCCGCTACAAACAGCCAGCCCCAGATCAGCATCGGCAGGCGGTTGCGCCAGTAGCCGCGGAACAGCAGCACCAGACCACCGCGTCCGGTGGTGACCACGGACAGCAGCAGCAGCCACAGCAGCATCTGCTGCCGCGGCGTGGAGTCCCACAGCATCATGGCGATGCCCAGACCGCCGGCGAGGTTGCCGAAAAAGATCGACGGCGCGTGCCGATACAGCAGGATCACCTGCTCGTGCAGCAGGCGCTCGGCAGGGCAATCGGCATCGGAGGCGGGCTCGTCGTGGTGGAGATGGGACATGGCCGAATGATGCATGGGCGTCCGGACGGTCGCGCCTGCCTCTTCGGGCAGGGGCAGGCTGCTAAAATACGCGATTACCTCTGCCATCCCTATGCGCACCATGTCCCGCAAGCTCTTCGTCACGACCGCATTGCCCTACGCCAACGGCTCTTTTCACATCGGCCACATCATGGAATACATCCAGGCCGACATCTGGGTGCGGCTGCAGCGCATGCAGGGGCACGAGGTGCACTTCGTCTGCGCCGACGACGCGCATGGCGCGCCTATCATGCTCAAGGCCGAGGGCGAGGGCATCACGCCGCAGCAACTTGTCGCCCGCATCGCGGCCGAACGGCCGCAGTACCTGAACGGTTTCCACATCAGCTTCGACCACTGGCACTCGACCGATTCGGAGGAGAACACGCGCCTGTCGCAGGACATCTACCGCAAGCTGCGCGAGGCCGGCTTCATCGACCGCAAGGTGATCGAGCAGTTCTTCGACCCGGTCAAGTCGATGTTCCTGCCCGATCGCTACATCAAGGGCGAATGCCCGAAATGTGGCGCGAAGGACCAGAACGGCGACAACTGCGAGGTCTGTGGCGCGGTGTATGCGCCGACCGAGCTGAAGAACCCGGTTTCCGCGCTGACCGGCGCGACGCCGGTGATCCGCGAGTCGGAGCATTTCTTCTTCCGCTTGTCCGACCCGCGCTGCGTGGACTTTCTCAAGGGCTGGACCCAGGACGGTCGCCTGCAGCCGCAGATCGCCAACAAGGCCCAGGAGTGGCTGTCGGGCGAGGGCGGCCTGGCTGACTGGGACATCTCGCGCGACGAGCCGTACTTCGGTATCCCGATCCCCGACGCCCCGGGCAAGTACTTCTACGTGTGGCTGGACGCGCCGGTCGGCTACCTCGCCAGCCTGGCGAGCTACTTCGGCAAGAAGGGCATCGACTTCGACGCCTTCCTGGCCGATCCGGCCACGCGCCAGGTGCACTTCATCGGCAAGGACATCGTGTACTTCCACTGTCTGTTTTGGCCCGCCATGCTGCATTTCGCAGGTCAGCCCTACAAGGTGCCGGACAACGTCTACGTGCATGGCTTCATCACCGTGTCGGGCGAAAAGATGAGCAAGTCGCGCGGTACCGGCATCAGCCCGCTGCGCTACCTGGACATCGGCATGAACCCGGAATGGCTGCGCTACTACATCGCCGCCAAGCTCAACGCCAACGTGGAAGACCTGGACTTCAATCCCGAGGACTTCGTCGCCCGCATCAACTCCGACTTGGTCGGCAAGTACGTGAACATCGCCAGTCGCTGCGCCGGCTTCATCACCAAGCGCTTCGAGGGCAAGCTGACAGCCGCGCTGCCGGCCGAAGGCGAGGCGCTGCTGGCCGAGCTGCGCGCCGCCAAGGCCACGGTGCGCCAGTACCTGGACGAGCGTGAGTTCTCCAAGGCGATCCGCGAGATCATGGCGCTGGCCGACCGCAGCAACGAGTACATCAATGCCCACGCGCCCTGGGAGCTGGCCAAGAAGGAAGGCGCCGAGGCCGAGCTGCACCAGGTGTGCAGCGTGGCGCTGAATGCCTTCCGCATCCTGACCGCGATGCTTGCGCCGATCATGCCGGCCACCGCGGCCAAGGTCGGGGTCTTCCTGAACTGCAGCTTTGCGGCCTGGGACGACGAGTCGCCGCTGACTGCCATCAACCCTTACGAGCACCTGATGACCCGCGTGGATGCCAAGATCATGGACAAGCTGTTCGACCTGCCCGAAACCCCGGCCGCCGAGCCTGCGAAGGAAGTTGCCAAGGACCCGGCCAAGCATGCGCAACAACAGGCGCATGTCGACAAGGTGGCAAGCGAGGCGGCCGATGGCTTCGAGCCCTTCATCAGCATCGACGAGTTCGGCAAGGTTGACCTGCGCATCGCCAAGATCGTGTCGGCCGAGCACGTGGAAGGCGCGGCCAAGTTGCTCAAGCTGCAGCTCGATATCGGCGAGGAGCGTCCGCGCCAGGTCTTTGCCGGCATCAAGTCGGCCTACGACCCGGCCACGCTGGTCGGTCGCCTGACTGTGATGGTGGCCAACCTGGCGCCGCGCAAGATGAAGTTCGGCATGAGCGAAGGCATGGTGCTGGCGGCTTCCGACGACAAGGGCGAGGTGCCAGGCCTGTTCATCCTGTCGCCGGACAGCGGTGCGCAGCCGGGCATGCGGGTGAAGTGATCTTTATGCTGCGGCGCGAAAAGAATTTGACCGGGCGGACTACAATGCAGGCACCGCTTTCGATCCTCGCCGCATGCCACTGACTGCACGTCGCCGCTGGTTGATCCAGCATCTGCACGCTCCCGATCGGGACTGAAACAAGCCTGTTCCCTGTTTTCAGTCTCAGTCGGGAGTAATCAGAAGTGGCCCTGTCTTTCCGTTTCAAGTTCAAACCCAAGCTGCGCGAAACCCTGGTCGGCTATGACAAGCCGGCCTTCGTGGCCGACCTGTCGGCGGGCGTGACGGTCGGCGTGCTGGCCCTGCCGTTGGCCATGGCCTTTGCCATCGCCAGCGGCGTCAGTCCTTCCGCCGGTTTGTGGACTGCCATCGTGGCCGGCCTGCTGATCTCCTTGCTGGGCGGCTCGCGGGTGCAGATCGGTGGCCCCACCGGGGCCTTCATTCCCATCCTGTACGCCATCGTGGCGACGCACGGCATCAGCAACATGCTGGCGGCGACCTTCCTGGCCGGCCTCTTGCTGGTCGGCATGGCATTGGGGGGGCTCGGGGCGATGATCCGCTTCATTCCGATCTCGGTCGTGATCGGCTTCACCAATGGCATTGCGGTGGTGATCGGCCTGTCGCAGGTGAAGGATTTCCTCGGCCTGTCGGTCGGCAACCTGCCGGCCGAATTCTTCGCCCGCATGCGCGTGCTGTTCGAGTTCCTGCCGAGCGCCAGCCTGTCCGCGTCCTTGCTGGCCACGGGCACAGTCGCGGTGATCGTGTTGTGGGGGCGCGTGGTGCGTAGCCGCCCCGCCTGGGCGGTGCTGCCATCGCAATTGGTGGGGCTGGTTGCTGGGACCCTGGTGAGCGTGCTCCTGGCGCTGCCGGTGGAAACCATCGGGTCGCGCTTCTCGGGCATCCCGCAGGAAATCCCGGTGCCCAGCTTCCCCTTGCCTTCCCTGTCGGCGCTCGGGCAACTGCTGGCACCGGCCATCACCATCGCGTTGCTGGGGGCCATCGAATCCTTGCTGTCGGCGCGCGTCGCGGACACGCAGGTCGACGACCGCCACGACCCCAACCAGGAGTTGTTCGCCCAGGGGGTGGCCAATATCGCCGCCCCATTCTTCGGCGGGATCGCCGCCACCGGCGCCATTGCACGCACCGCGACCAACATCCGCGCCGGTGGGCGCACGCCGGTGGCCGGCATCGTGCATGCGATCACGCTGCTGGTCGTGGTGCTGGTGGCTGCCCCTCTGGCCGACTGGGTGCCGATCCCGGTGCTCGCCGCCATCGTGGTGGTGACGGCCGCGCGCATGGGTGAATGGCACGAGTTCGCGCGACTGCGTCACTTCAGCTGGAACTACCGGGTCATCTTGCTCAGCGTGTTTCTGCTGACCGTGCTGTTCGACCTCACCATCGCGGTCGAAATCGGCATGGTGCTGGCCAGCCTGTTCTTCATCTATCGCATGCAGGACCTGACCACGGCCCAGCCCGTGCTGCGCCCCGACCAGCCGGCCGGGGTGCTGGAGTACGCCCTCCACGGTTCGATCTTCTTCGGCGCCATTTCGCGCCTGGACCACCAACTGGACCCCGCCGTCATCCGCGCTGACGTACTGGTGCTGGACCTGTCGCGCGTGCTCAACATCGACACCTCGGGTGTGGACTGGCTGCGCGGCCTCACCCGAGCCCTGGCCCGGCAGAACTGCGTGGTGGTGGTGTGTGGGCTGGGCGTGCAGCCGGCCTCCATCGTGCAACGCTCCGGTTTTGCCGCCCTGCTGGGGGTGCAGAATCTGTGCGACACGCTGGAACAGGCGCAGGCGCGGGCGCGCGAACTGATCAAGGAGGAGGAGTGAGCGCGGAGCCGGAACACATCGGGCGGCGCCTGCTGGTACGCGGCATCGTGCAGGGTGTGGGCTTCCGCTGGCACATGGTGGAGACGGCGCGGCGCCTGGGCGTGGCGGGCTGGGTGCGTAACCTGCACGACGGGCGGGTGGAGGCGCTGGTGGTCGGCTCCCCGGACGCGGTGGCGGCGATCATGCATTGGGCAAGCCATGGCCCGGCGCACGCGCGGGTAGACGCGCTGGAGGTCGAGGAGAGCGCCGAGCGGGTGGAAGGATTCACCCAGCGTTCGAGCGTGTAGGTGCGGACCTTGGGTCGGTCCAGCGCGGGCTGCGCCAATGCCCGGGCGGGCGGGGGCGGCGGTGAAGCGCAGCCATTGTGCGGCGCCTTGAACACTTGCCATCTCGCTCGCGTTCCCTTTTGTCGCGGCTTCTTATAGTCTTGCCCGCTTGGGATGTGCCGGGGCCGCGTGATGGCCGCTGGCGCAGGGCTTAGACGAACTTCTGCCGGGCTGTCTTCGATGCACCGATCCGTCTCGCGGTTTGCCAGTTCAGGGCGGTGCCTTGCCGGCTGCGCAGCCGTGCTGCAGCCCGCCCGGGCCTGGGCGGCGGAAAGCAGCCCCTGGTTCGGCGCTTCGGCCGAGGTGTTGATCATCGGTGGGGCGGTCAGCCTGCTGTTCGCGGCGGCGATGCTGTATCGCCGCAAGCTGGCGGAATCGTTGGCCCATGCGCGTGCCCTGCAGATCAGCGAGGAGCGCTTCCGTGTGCTGCTGGAAGGCACCAACGTCGTGGCCTGGGAATACGACATCGGCGCCGATTGCTTCACCTACGTGTCCGCACCTGGCGAAAACTTGCTGGGCTTCCAGATAGAGGACTGGAAGCGCTCTGGATTCTGGCGCTCGCGCCTGCATCCCGAGGATGTGGGCATCGCCATGACCTTCCTGCGCGAACAGATCTCCAATCCTGGCCCGCGCGACTGCGAGTACCGACTGCGCCATGTCGATGGCCACGAGGTCTTCGTGCGCGACCTGCGCTCGCCGATCCTTGCGGTCCGCGGCCATGTCGTCGGCATGCGCGGCATCTTCGTCGACATCAGTTCCCACAAAGCCTCCGAGGCGGCGCTGGAGGACAGCGAGGCACGCTTCCGCAGCACCTTCGAGCAGGCCTCGGTGGGTATGGCACTGTGCGCGGTCAGCGGCGGCTTTATTCGCGTCAATCACCGTTACTGCGAGATCAGCGGCTATTCCGAGGCCGAGCTGCGCGGCTTCGACTTCCGCGACATCACGCATCCAGACGACATCGAGCGCAACGAGCGCCTGCTCGACGAACTGGTGCTGGGGAGCAGTGAGACCTACTCGATCGAGAAGCGCCTGCGTCGCGCACGTGGCGAGTTCGTGTGGGTGCACCTGACCATGTCGCTGGTGCAATCGCGCCGTGGCGCGACCGGCCAGTTCATGGAGGTGATCGAGGATGTCACCGCGCGCAAGCAGGCCGAGCAGGAACTGCGCGACAGCGAGCAGCGCCTGCGCACGATCATGGGCGCGATGCGCGAGGGCGTGATCATGCGCGACGCTTCGGGCCAGGTGATCATCGCCAACGACGCGGCGCGCCGCATGTACGACGTGACGACCGACGCCGCCTTCCCGCCCTTGCACGAACCGCTGGCGATCCGCTTCACGCGCGAGGATGGCTCCCATTGCCCGGTGGAGGAGCTGCCTGGCGCGCTGGCCATGCGCGATGGTCATTCGGCCAGCGCGGTGCTCGGCGTGGATCGCCGCGACGGTGCGCGCCACTGGCTGCATGCGCGCGCCGAGCCCTTGCCGCTGGACGCCGGCACCGGCCTGCATCCAGTGGTACTGACGCTGACCGACATCACGGCGCAGCGGCGCGCCGAGGAAGAGCTGCGCCTGGCGGCCACGGTGTTCGACAACAGCATCGAGGCGATCATGATCACCGATGCGCGGCGGCGCATCCTGTCGGTCAATCGCGCCTTCACCGACCTGACCGGCTTTGCCGGTGGCGACGTGATCGGCCAGACCCCCAGCATCCTGTCCTCCAACCGCCACGACATCTCGCATTACGAGAGCATCTGGCAGATCGCCAGCAGCCAGGGCTACTGGCAGGGCGAAATCTGGCAGCGCCGCCGCAATGGCAGCGAATTCCCCGAATGGCTGTCGATCAGTGCGGTCAAGGACCAGGCCGGCAAGATCACCCACTACGTGGCGGTCTTCTCGGATATCACCGAGCGCAAGGCCAACGAGGCGCGCATCGCCTTCCTCGCCCACCACGACCCGCTGACCACGCTGCCCAACCGCACCTTGTTCCAGGATCGCCTCGAGCAGGCCCTGGCGCGCGCCGAGCGCAACGGCGAGATGGTTGCGCTGATGTTCCTCGACCTCGACCGCTTCAAGACCATCAACGATTCGCTCGGCCACCTGGCTGGCGACCGCCTGCTGCAATCGGTGGCCGAGCGGCTCACCCATTGCGTGCGCGATACCGACACCGTGTGCCGCCAGGGCGGGGACGAATTCCTGATTGCCCTGACCGACGTGCATGACGCCGACGTGCCGGCGCGCGTGGCCCAAAAGATCCTGCGTCGCCTGTCCGAACCCTTCGACATCGACGGCCACAAGCTGGGCACCTCCTTCTCCATCGGCATCGCCATCTATCCCAATGACGGGCTCGATGCCGACAGCATCATGAAGAACGCCGACACGGCGATGTACCACGCCAAGGAAAGCGGACGGAACACCTATCGCTTTTTCACCGAGGAGATGAATGCCAACGCGCTGGAGCGCCTGCAGATGGAGAACCATCTGCGTCACGCCCTGGAACGTGGCGAACTGCTGCTCAACTACCAGCCCCAGGTTGATCTGGTCACGGGCGAGGTGGTGGGCGTGGAGGCGCTGATCCGCTGGCAGTCTGAGGCGCTGGGCTTCGTGCCGCCGGGACGCTTCATCCCGATCGCCGAGGAGTCCGGCCTGATCGTGCCGATCGGTCGCTGGGTGCTGCGGCAGGCCTGCCTGGACGCCAAGTCCTGGCTGGATGCCGGTCTGCCGGCGGTGGCGGTGGCGGTCAACATCTCCGCGCTGCAGTTCCGTCGCGACGACATTGTGCAAAGCGTGCGCGAGATCCTCGCCGAAACCGGGCTGGCGCCCGAGCGCCTGGAATTGGAGCTGACCGAGAGCCTGCTGGTGCACCACCAGGACGTGCAGGGCACGCTGGCCCAACTGAAGGCGCTGGGCGTGCGCCTGTCGATCGACGATTTCGGTACCGGCTACTCCTCGCTGACCTATCTCAAGCGCTTTGCCGTCGACCGTCTGAAGATCGACCAGAGCTTCGTGCGCGACGTGGCCGACGACCCGGATGACGCCGCCATCGTGCGCGCGATCATCCAGATGGGGCGCAGCCTCAAGCTTGACGTGGTGGCCGAAGGGGCCGAGGGCCGCGCCCAGGTCGACTTCCTCATCCGCGAGGGCTGTCGCGAGGCGCAGGGCTACTACTTCTGCCCGCCGGTGACCCACGAAGTCCTGATGAACGTGCTGCGCCAGGGCATCGGCCTGCGCCAGCCCGGTCTGCGTGTCGTCACGACCGCCACCTGATCGGGCACACATGCACCTGTCCGCGCTGTACCGCTACCCCCTCAAGTCCGCCGCCGCGCAGACGCTGGCCGAGGCCCGGATCACGCCCAGCGGGGTAGACGGCGATCGCGCCTGGATGGTGGTGGAGCCCGGCGGCCGCATGGTGACGGGGCGGGGTGACCCGCGCCTGGTGCTGGTCCGTGCCACGCCCCTCTCGCAAGGCTTGCGGCTGGAGGCTGCGGGGCGGCCTACGCTGGAGATCGCCCAGGCGGACATGCGCGAAGCGCTGGCCACCGAGGTCTGGCGCGATGGCTTCAGCGCCTGGGCCGGCCATGCGCAGGCCGATGCGTGGCTGACGGACTTCCTCGGCCGGCCGGTGCGCCTGCTGTACGCCGGCGAGACACCCGCGCGACGGCGTGCCTATGCACCCGAGCTCCCCTTGCGTTTCGTCGACGCCTATCCCTTGTTGCTGATCGGCGAAGGATCGCTGGCCGACCTCAATGGCCGCCTGGCGCAGCCGGTGCGCATGGACCGCTTTCGGCCCAATCTGGTGATTGCCGGGGCAGAGCCCTTTGCCGAGGACGGCTGGCGACGCATCCGCATCGGCGAACTGGAGTTCGAGATCAGCAAGCCCTGCGAGCGTTGTGCCTTCACCACGGTCGATCCCGCGAGTGGCGAGCGCTCGCCCTTGCAGGAACCACTGCGCACGCTGGCGCGCTACCGCAAGACCGAGGCCGGCGTGCTGTTCGGCCAGAACGTCCGCCCCGCCGGGCAGGGCCTGCTGCGTCCGGGCATGCCGGTGGTGGTGCTGGACTGAGCCTCAGCCCAGCGCCAGGCGGCGCAGGTGCTCGAGATAAGCCGCGGCGTCCGGGCTGCCTTCGCGCGGCGCCCAGGGCGCGAAGTCGGCTGCCCCCAGCGGCAGGTAGGGCCCACCCTTGGTCTCCAGGAACACCGTGCCCGTCTCCAGGGCCACCACGCTATGCCAGGTGTTCAGCGGGACGTGCACGCCGAAGCAGGGACCGTCCGGCCTCAGCAGATGGCGCTCGCTGAGCGCGCCGGCATCGTCGAAGCACAGCAGCGCCATGTGGCCGCGCAGCACGATCATGGTTTCTTCCTTGCCCGCGTCCTGGTGACGGTGCGGCACCACGTAGGAGTCCGGCTCCATCGCGTTGAAGAAACGATGGCAGTTCGCCTCCGCGTGCGCGTGCAGGTTCAGGTTCTGGCGGCGGCGGGGGGCCGCCCGTGCTCTTTCGCTCAGGGCGCTCAGCAGCGTGGTGTCGAGAGGCAGGATGGACATGGGATTCGTCGGCATGAAAAAGGGCGCCCGCAGGCGCCCTCTCATTCTGGCATGTCCGGTTCAGAAACCGACCGTCAGGCCGATGCTCAGCACCGGGTACCACTTGAAGTTCTTCACGTCGTCGGTCAGCTTGGCCTGCTCGGCCGCCACGTTGTTCTGCAGGCCTGAACAGGCCGAGGCGCTGAGTGTGGCGCCGCAGGTGGCCGACAGGCCGACCTTGGGCGAACCCTGGTATTGCACCCCCAGGTCGGCGTAGAAGTTCACCCCGCGGCCCGCCACGATGCCGTAGCCGATGCCCAGGTAGGGCGCCACCGAGTTGCCGGACTCGATCTTGCCCGACAGGTCCGTGATGTCGCTGGCGTTGTAGGTCACGCCATTGAGGGTGTACGAGCCGCCGGTGGGCTTGCCGGTGATCTCGATCTTGTTCTTCTGCGGCACCAGGCCGGCGGTAATGCGGAAGCCAGCGGCCACGTTCCAGTCCAGCAGCAAGTTCAGGTTGGACAGCTTCAGCGTCGAGTCGTACTCCACGTCGGTGTCGTTGTAGCTGAAGCCGAAGTTGGCATAGGAATAGCCGATCCGCGCGCTCAGCGAGTTGTTGAAGGCATAGGCGAGGTCGACGCCCAGACCGTTGGTGCCAATGCGCACGCCTGCACCCGCCTCGGCCAGGGCGGTGGAGGACAGGGCCAGGGCGGCGAGTGCCAGTACGATTTTCTTCATGTGTGATGACTCCCTTGTGCGTTGCGATCAGGATGATGCTGGACTACGCCCGCACTATATCGGCAGCGTGCGGCCGCAATTGAGGCGCGGCGGCGTGTGGCCCCGCAGGGAGTTCAGTACAGGTAGGACGCGCCTACGCTCAGGTAGGGCGTGATGCGCATGCCGCCGGACGAGGACGAAGAGGCGCGCAGGCCGCTGCCGCTGCTCTGGCAACCGGAGCTGGCGAGGCCGCACTCGGAGCCGCCGACGTAAGCACCCATCTCGGCCGACAGGCGCCAGTTGCTCTGGGTCGCGGGCGTGCCGCTCCAGCCGAAGCCGAGGAAGGGGGTGGCGATGGCTTCGCTGGCGGTACTGGAGATCGGGTCGGCAGCAAGGTTCTGCTGCCACACCAGGCCGGCCGAGGTGCGCCAGCCATTGTTGAAGGGCTGCCAGTCGGCCCAGGTACCGGTGCTGCGGCTGATGCCGTAGGCGGAAGAGGGCGCCAGGCGCGGCGTATTGGGCGACAGGCTGAGGGGGCCGACGCCCAGGTCGTCGTTGCCGATGGCCAGGCTGAGCCCTTGCGTGGAATCCTTGCCCTTGATCGTCCAGGTCTGGCCCGGCACGCGCAGGCCGTAACTGTCCGCATACGCGATCTGCGGGGCCAGCAGGCTGGCGCCGATCAGGCACAGAAGACGGAGCGGACGGTTCGCGTTCATGGGGTCAAGGGTACTGAATCTCTACGCAATCTGATGATAGCCAATCTCGCAGGGAGTCAATGAGCTTGTCATCCAGCCGCACGGTCCATTTGTCGCCGAAGGGCAGTTCGGCCATGGCCTGCGCGTTCTTGTACTGTAAACGAACCGGGCTGGCGCCGTCTTGAGGGTTTGCCCGATAAGCGGACAGCAAGTCGAAAAGCCGCTCGGCCGTCGCCCGGGGGCCGCCGCTGGTGCGGACCTGGCCATTGATCCGGACCGTCAGTCCGCGCGCGTAGCGGCTGCGCGCCTCTCCCAGACTCATCAGCTTGTCGGCCACGATGCGGAAGCCGCCGGTGAAGTCGTCGTTGCTGACCTTGCCTTCGACGATCAGCACCTCGTCGGGCTGGATCTTGCCCTTGTTGGCGTCCAGCACTTCGGAATAGACCGTCACATCGACCTGGGCGCTGCCGTCGTCCAGCGACACGAAGGCCATCTTGCCGCGCTGGCCGATCTTGGTGCGCACCGCCGACACCACGCCGGCCAGCATCTGCGGCTCGCGCTTGGGTTCCAGGCGCGACAGCGAGTTGCGCACGAAGCGGCGCACCTCGGTGCGGAAGCTGTTGAACGGGTGGCCGGAGAGGAAGAAGCCGATGGCGGTCTTCTCCTCGGTCAGTTGCTGGCGCTCGGTCCAGGGGCGGGCCTCGTTGTATTCCGGCGCGATGGCGGAGGGACCGTCGCCCATGTCGAACAGGCCGCCCTGGCCGGCGCTGGCGGCGGCCTGATCGGCCGCTTCCATGGCCACCGGCACGGTGGCGATCAGCTTGGCGCGATGCGGCTTGCCGTCCGGCGTCCTGGGGGCGATCTCGTCCAGCGCGCCGGCGCGGATCAGCGCCTCGACGGCACGGCGGTTAACCGCGCGGCGGTCGACGCGGGCGCAGAAGTCGAAGATGTCCTTGAACGGGCCGCCCGCCTCGCGCGCCGCGATGATGGACAGCACCGCCGGTTCGCCCACGCCCTTCACGCCGCCCAGCCCGTAGCGCACGGTCTGGGCGTCGGTGGGCTCGAAGCGGTAGTTGGAGTGGTTCACGTCCGGCGGCAGCACTTTGACGCCGTTGGCCACGGTGTCTTCATAGAAGATCTTGACCGTGTCGGTGTTGTCCATGTCGGACGACAGGGTGGCGGCCATGAAGGCCGCGCAGTGGTGCGCCTTGAGCCAGGCCGTGTGGTAGGTGACCACGGCGTAGGCGGCGGTGTGCGACTTGTTGAAGCCGTACTCCGCGAACTTGGTCATCAGGTCGAACAGTTGCTCGGCCAGCTTGGGGTCGTAGCCTTGCTTGGCCGCGCCTTCGGCGATGGTCGCGCGGTGCTTGGCCATCTCGTCGGCCTTCTTCTTGCCCATGGCCCGGCGCAGCATGTCGGCGCCGCCCAGGGTGTAGCCGCCGATGATCTGCGAGATCTGCATCACCTGTTCCTGGTACACGATGACCCCGTAGGTCGGTTCCAGGCAGGCTTTCAGGTCCGGGTGGAAGTAGTCGATCTCCTGCTTGCCCTGCTTGCGCAGGATGAAGTCGTCCACCATGCCGGAGCCCAGCGGGCCCGGTCGGTAGAGCGCCAGCACGGCGATGATGTCTTCGAAGCGGTCGGGGCCGAGCTTCTTGAGTAGCTTCTTCATCCCGTCCGATTCCACCTGGAAGATCGCGGTGGTGTTCGCGTCCTTCAGGATCTGGTAGGCGGCCGGATCTTCGAAGCCCAGCGCCATCAGGTCGGGGCGCTCGCCGGTGAGCTTTTCGACGTACTTGAGCGCGAGCTCGATAATCGTCAGGTTGCGCAGGCCCAGGAAGTCGAACTTCACCAGGCCGATGGCCTCCACGTCGTCCTTGTCGAACTGCGACACGGTGGTGGCATCGGCGCCGTCGGCCAGGTAGATCGGGCAGAAGTCGCTGATCTTGCCGGGTGCGATCAGCACGCCGCCGGCATGCATGCCGACGCCGCGCGTCATGCCTTCCAGCGGCAGGGCCAGTTCCCACAATTCGGTGACGGACTCACCGTCGCCCGCGTCTTCCATCATTTCCTTGATGGCCGGTTCCTGCTCCAGGGCTTCCTGCAGCGAGACCGGCTTGTTCTGCACCACCGGGATCAGCTTGGAGAGCTTGTCACACAGGCCGTAGGGCAGGTCCAGTACGCGGCCGACGTCGCGCACCACGGCCTTGGAGGCCATGGTGCCGAAGGTGGCGATCTGGCTCACCGCGTCCTCGCCGTAGCGCTGGCGCACGTAGTCGATGACCAGGTAGCGCTTCTCCTGGCAGAAGTCGATGTCGAAGTCGGGCATCGATACCCGCTCGGGGTTCAGGAAACGCTCAAACAGCAGGGCGTAGGCGGTGGGGTCGAGGTCGGTGATCTTGAGTGAGTAGGCCACCAGCGAGCCGGCGCCGGAACCCCGCCCGGGGCCGATCGGCACGCCGTTGTTCTTGCCCCACTGGATGAAGTCGGCCACGATCAGGAAGTAGCCGGGGAAGCCCATCTGGATGATGGTGTCGGTCTCGAACTTCAGTCGCTCTTCGTAGCGCGGGCGTTCGCGCTCGCGATCCACCGGGTTGGGGTAGAGCTGTTCCAGGCGTTCCTCCAGCCCGCGCTTGGCCTCGAAGACCAGGAAGTCGTCCAGCGTCATGCCGTCCGGCGTGGGGAACTGTGGCAGGAAGTTCTTGCCCAGGGTGACGCTCAGCGAGCAGCGCTTGGCGATCTCGACCGCGTTCTCCAGCGCCTCCGGCAGATCGGCGAACAGCTCCACCATCTCCGCTTGCGTCTTGAAGTACTGCTCTTCGGTGAACAGCTTGGGCCGGCGGTTGTCGGCCAGCACATAGCCTTGGGCAATGCAGACGCGCGCCTCGTGGGCCTTGAAGTCCTCGCGCTTGGCGAACTGGATCGGGTGCGTGGCAACCACCGGCAATTCCAGCTTGCCGGCGATCTGCAGGGCATCGTGGATGTAGTTCTCGGTGCCTGCATGGCCGGCACGCTGCAGCTCGATGTAGAAACTGTGCGGGAAGCGCGCGGCCCAGTCGCGTGCCAGCGCTTCGGCAGCCGTCAGATTGCCGGCTGTGATGGCGGCACCGATGTCGCCGCACAGGGCGCCGGACAGACAGATCAGGCCGGAGGCCGAGTCCGCCGTGAGCCACTCCTTCTTCAGCTCGGCGTGACCACGATGCTTGTTCTCCAGGTAGGCGCGCGTCAACAGCTCGCACAACTGGCGGTAGCCCTCGCGATGCTTGACCAGCAGCAGTACACGGCTGGGCTTGCTGCTGTCGGCCTCGTTGCTGATCCAGGCGTCGACGCCGATGACCGGCTTGATGCCCGCGCCACGGCAGCCCTTGTAGTGCTTGACCATGCCGAACAGGTTGGCGAGGTCGGAAATGCCCAGGGCGGGCATGCCGTCCTGGGCGGCGAGGGCGATGGCGTCGTCGATGCGCGTGATGCCGTCCTCGATCGAGAACTCGGTATGCAGGCGCAGGTGGACGAAAGCGGGGGAGGAGGGACTGATTTCAGGCATCCCGCAATTTTACCCCGAGCACCTGTCGCGCTCGGGTCACAAATCGAGTCTGCGTGCCGTTCCGATACCCCTCATGCGCGAGCCCTTGCCGTGCCTGTGCGATGATCCGGCCCTTGTCGCAGTCTGGGTGTCTTTCTTGGCCTCTCCCACCGCTTCCGCCGCCAGCCCGCGCCGGCTGGCCTTGATCCTGCTGGTGCTGGGCGCCATGTGCATCGCCGCCGCGCCGATCTGCGTGCGCCTGGCGGACGTCGGGCCGGTGTCCGTCGTGGCCTGGCGTCTGGGCCTGTCCATTCCCTTCGCGCTGGCCTGGTGGTGGCGTGTGCGCGGCGTGACGGTGGCGCCGCCGCCGGCCTCCGGGCCATGGTGGCTGGTGCTGGCCGGCGTGCTGCTCGCGGCCGACCTGGCACTGTGGCATGTGGCGATCCACTTCACCACGGTGGCCAACTCCACCTTCATCCTGAATCTGGCGCCCATCTTCGTTGCCCTGGGTGGCGTACTGTGGCTGGGCGAGCGCATCGGCGGGCGCTTCGTGCTGGCCATGCTGGTCGCGCTGGGCGGGGCGGCGCTGCTGGTCAAGGCCAGCCTGGACCTGTCGCCGCGCGAGCTGGCGGGGGACGCCATCGCGCTGCTGGCGGCGGTCTTCTACGCCGGTTACCAGCTCGCGGTGAAGCACTGCCGGCGCTACTACCACACGGCCCACATCCTGGCCGTCTCGGCCATCGTCACGCCTGTGGTGCTGGCGCCGGTGATCTGGGCGCTGGGTGAGCGGGTCATGCCGGCCTCGGCCCAAGGCTGGGCGGCGGTGATCGCCATCGCACTGGTCGCCCAGGTGCTGGGCCAGGGCCTGATCACCTGGGCCGTGGGGCATGTGCGCGCCAGCCTGGCCTCGCTGACCCTGTTGATCCAGCCCGTGACAGCGGCCTGGATCGCAGCCATGCTGTTCAATGAGTGGCTGCTTCCGCTGCAGTTGCTGGGGTGTGCATTGGTGCTGTGCGGCATCGCGATGGCGCGCCGCGCCAGTTGACCCAGCGCAGGCGCCGGCCATGCGGCGCGGGCGCAGAATCGAAGCGCAAGACTTTCTTAACCCAACCATGAGCTGGAGCGGCGCCGAGTCGTCTCCAGGCCAGCTTGATCCGTGCGGCGTCCAGTGCTCGCGTGGCGGTATGGCGTGCCGTGGATGCAAGGGCGGGGCAGGCTTCCCTGGTCGCAGACCGAGGCGGACCGTACTGGTTCGACCACTAGGAGGAGACCATGACTCCCGACTCGGTCCGTGATATCCGGAACGTCGCGCTCGTCGGCGCGGCGAGTGCCGGCAAGACTACCCTGCTCGATGCTTTGCTGGCGGCCAGCGGCGCCATCGGCGCGGCTGGCAGCATCGAGCGTGGTGATACCGTCAGCGATTTCGATCCACAGGAAAAGGCGCTGGGGCGCTCGGTGTTCACGAGCGTGGCGCACCTGGAGTGGGCGCAGCACTGGATCAACCTGCTCGACACCCCGGGAACCCCCGATTTCATGGGCCGTGCGCTCGCCGCGATGGAGGCGGTGGAGACGGCGGCCGTGTGCATCAGCGCGACGGCGGGCATCGAGATGATGACGCGGCGCATGATGGAGGCGGCGCAGGGCCTGTGCCGCATGATCGTCGTGACTCGCATGGATGCGCCCGGCGCCGATCTGCCGGCGCTGATGACGCGCATCAGCGAGGTGTTCGGCCGCGAGTGCCTGCCGATCAACCTGCCCAGCGCGGACGGTTCGCGCGTCATCGACTGCTTCTTCCAGCCCGAGTACGACGTGCCGGCGGCCTTCTCCTCGGTCCGCGCGGCGCATGACAATGTCGTCGATCAGGTGGTCGAGCTGGACGAAGAGCTGATGGCGGTCTACCTGGAACAAGGGGAATCGCTGAGCCCTGAACAACTGCATGCGCCCTTCGAGCAGGCCCTGCGCGAGGGGCATCTGATTCCCGTCTGCTTCACCTCCAGCCGCAGCGGGGCGGGCGTCAAGGAGTTGCTGGAGGTGCTGGGCCGCCTGATGCCGGACCCGACCGAGGGCAATCCGCCGCACTTCCTCAAGGGGGAGGGCGCCGAGGCGCAGCCGGTGCAGGTGTTGCCGGACGGCGAGGGGCACGTCATCGCCCATGTGTTCCAGGTTGCCAATGATCCGTATCGCGGCAAGCTGGGCATCTTCCGCATCCACCAGGGCACGGTGCGACCGAATACCCAGCTCTACGTCGGCGAGGCGCGCAAGCCCTTCAAGGCCTCCCACCTGCTGCGCCTGCAGGGCAAGAACCAGGTCGAAGTGCCCGTGGGCGTGACCGGCGACATCCTGGCCGTGGCGCGCATCGACGAGATCCATCGCGACGCGGTGCTGCACGATTCTCATGACGAAGACCGTTTTCATCTGCAGGCGCCGGTGTTCCCGCAGCCGGTGGCCGGCCTGGCGTTGATGCCGCAGAAGCTGGGCGACGAGCAGAAGCTGTCCGAAGCGCTGCACATGCTGCGCGATGAAGACCCGTGCCTGGCCATCGAGTACGACGAGCAGGCCAAGAAGACGGTGATCCGTGGCCTGGGCGAGGCCCATCTGAAAGTGATCCTGGAGCAGTTGCAGACACGCTGGGGACTCAAGCTCGACACCGCGTCACCCACCGTGCCCTACCGTGAAACCATCGGCAGCCTGGGCGAGGCGCGCTACCGGCACAAGAAGCAGAGCGGTGGCGCCGGCCAGTTCGGCGAGGTGGCACTGAAGGTGGAACCGCTGGCGCGCGGGGCCGGTTTCGAGTTCGTCGATCATGTGAAGGGCGGCACCATCCCGGGCCAGTTCATGCCGGCGGTGGAGAAGGGGGTGCGCCAAGCCTTGGCGGAGGGTGCGCTGGCCGGCTTCCCGGTGCAGGACCTGCGGGTGATCATCATCGACGGCAAGCACCATGCGGTGGACTCGAACGAAATCTCCTTCGTGACGGCGGCGCGGCACGCGGTGCTGGAGGCCATCGCGTCAGCCCGCCCCATGTTGCTGGAGCCCATCGTGACCGTGGTGATCCGGGTGCAGGACGAGCACTTCGGCAACCTCTCCGGCGAGTTTTCCAGTCGTCGTGGCCGCCTGATGGGCACCGATGCGCCACAGCCGGGCTGGACCGACATCACGGCGCAGGTGCCGTTGGCCGAGATGGAGGGTTTCGAGGCGCGCGCCAAGTCCCTGCTGGCCGGTGACAGCAGTTTCTCGGTGAGCTTCAGTCACTACGAGCCGGCACCCGCAGAGGTTCAGCAGCGTATGGCGAAAGCCTGGTCGGGACGCGGCGGCACCCAGTAGCGGTGGCGCGCCATGCAGGATCTGGGCTGCCCACGGGCGGCCCATGGTCCTGCTGAAACCCGTTTGTCATCCAGCCGTAACGGCCGTTGCGTAGGCTTCGCGGGTTTTTCCGACCCCGGCTGGAGCCACACAACATGAGCAAATACAACCACGTCCTCGACGCCAATGGCGTCGACCCCGATGACATCGGGCATAACGACAGCAACAACCCGTCGATCCAGGAGATCCTGGACGCCCGCCTGAGCCGCCGCAGCTTGTTGCGCGGCGGTGTCGGCGGTGCCGGCCTGGCCTTCTTCTCTTCTTTCGGCCTGAGTGCCTGTGGGGGCTCTGGTTCCGATGACAGCAGCACCCCGGCAGCACCGGGCAACACCGAGACCCTGCTGGGTTTCACGGCCGTGGCCAAGAGCCTGGCCGATGTGTTCACCGTTCCCGTCGGCTACACCGCCACGGTGATCTACGCCTGTGGCGATCCGCTCGCCGCTGCTACGCCTGCCTACAAGAACGACGGCACCGACAGCGATTTCGACAACCGCGCCGGCGACTGCCATGACGGCATGGAGTATTTCGGCCTGTCCGCTGCCGGCACGCCGGATGCCAGCGCCAATGACCGCGCGCTGCTGGCCATCAACCACGAATACATCACGCCGCAGTTCCTGCACGTCAATGGTCCGACCTCGGGCACGCGCCCGGCCGCCGAGGTGGACAAGGAAGTTGCCGCGCATGGCGTGTCGGTCGTCGAGATCAAGAAGACCGGTGGCAAGTTCGCCACCGTGCAAGGCTCGGCCTTCAACCGCCGCGTCACCGCGCTGAGCGAGATCCAGATCGCTGGCCCGGCTGCTGGTCACGCCCTGCTCAAGACCAAGTACTCCACCGATGGCAGCAAGACCCGTGGCACGATCAACAACTGCGGCACGGGCAAGACGCCCTGGGGCACCCTGCTGACCGGCGAGGAAAACTGGGCTGGCTACTTCAAGCGCGCGGCAGGCGACGATGCGCTGCGCGACGCCAAGAGCGTGACCGCCCTCAAGCGCTACGGCCGTAACCAGAACACCTCCAGCCGTTATGGCTGGGAGACGGCTGGCGCTGCCGACCAGTATGCGCGCTGGGACATCAGCGTGAAGGGCGTGGCCGCCGATGGCACCGATGACTATCGCAACGAGCTGAACGGCCAGGGCTACCTCACCGAGATCGACCCCTACGACAAGACGGCCGCGGTCAAGAAGCGCACCGCGATGGGCCGCTTCAACCACGAAGGCGCGGCCTTCTCGCGCCCGGTGGCCGGCAAGGCACTGGCGGTGTACATGGGTGACGATGCGCAGAACGAATACGTCTACAAGTTCGTCTCGGCCACGCCCTGGAGCGCGGCGGATGCCAACCCGGCCAACCGCATCGCCACCGGCGACAAGTACCTGAACAATGGCAAGCTGTACGTGGCCAAGTTCAACGCCGATGGCACGGGTACCTGGATCGAGCTGAACATCAGCAACACGGCGGTCAGCGGCTACGCGACCTACGCCTTCGCCGACCAGGGCGACGTGGTGATCAATGCACGCCTGGCTGCCGACGCAGTGGGCGCGACCAAGATGGACCGTCCCGAGTGGTGCGGCACCAACCCGGCCACCGGTGAAATCTACTTCACCATGACCAACAGCAGCAGCCGCGCCGCCGCCACGGTGGATGCTGCCAACCCGCGTGCCTACAGCGATACCAAGGGCGCGGCGACGCAGAACGGCAATGTGCACGGCCACATCATCCGCATCGCCGAAACGGGCGACGACGCTGCGGCCACCAGCTTCAAGTGGGATGTCTACGTGTTCGGTGCCGAGGAAACCTCGCCGGCCGCCAACGTCAACCTGTCGGGCCTGGGCAAGGACAACGATTTCTCCAGCCCCGACGGCCTGGCCTTCACCAGCAGCACCGGCATCTGCTGGATCCAGACCGACGATGGTGCCTATACCGATGTGACCAACTGCATGATGCTGGCTGCATTGCCGGGCAAGGTGGGCGATGGCGGCGACGTCAGCGTGACCAGTGGCAGCACCACGGTGACCACCAAGATGGGCAAGAAGCCCACTACCGACACGCTCAAGCGCTTCCTGGTTGGCCCTTCCGATCAGGAAATCACCGGCGTGTGCGAGTCGCCCGACGGCAAGGTGCTGTTCGTCAACGTGCAACACCCGGGTGATGGCACCACTGTCGCCAACCTGGCCGACCCGACGAAGTACACCAGCCAGTGGCCCAGCAACGCCGGCTACGGCGCGGGCAAGCGCCCGCGTTCGGCAACGGTGATGATCACCAAGAACGACGGTGGTCGCATCGGCAGCTAAGCGCACGCAGCAAGAGAAAAGGGAGCCGAGAGGCTCCCTTTTTTTGTGGTGAGTTGTGTGGCGAGTCAGCGGCGCCTGTATTCGACGAAGGCGAAGGGATGTTCGTTGAATTCGTCGGCGGGATGCGCGCTGCGCTGATACTCCTGCCATAGCGCCGCGTCGATCGCGGGAAAGCGGGCGTCCCCCTCCGGTGTGCAATCGACCTCGGTGAGGTACAGCAGGTGGGCGAGCGGAAGGGCCTCGGCGTAGATCTGTCCGCCGCCGATGATGAAGGCGATGTTGTCGCCGGCACAGCGCGACAGGGCATCCTCCAGCGAATGCACGACCTCGGCGCCGGGGGCGCCAAGATTACGCTGGCGCGTGATCACGATATTGCGTCGGTTGGGCAGCGGGCGGCCCAGGGAGTCCCAGGTCTTGCGCCCCATGATGACGGCGTGGCCGGTGGTCAGGTTCTTGAAGTGGCGCATGTCGTCGCGCAGGCGCCAGATCAGCGCATTGTCGCGGCCGATCACGCCGTTGCGCGCCACGGCGGCGATGAGGGCGATGCGGGTCATGGTCGGCTCCTCACACCGCGATCGGTGCGGCGATGGAGGGGTGCGGGTCGTAGCCGTCCAGGCGGAAGTCCTCGAAGCGGAAGGCAAAGATGTCCGTGACCTCGGGATTGATGTGCATGGTCGGCAGCGGCCTGAAGTCACGCGTCAGTTGCAGGCGCGCTTGATCCAGGTGGTTCAGGTAGAGATGCGCGTCGCCCAGGGTGTGTACGAATTCACCCGGGCGGTAGCCGCAGACCTGTGCCAGCATCAAGGTCAGCAGGGCGTAGCTGGCGATGTTGAAGGGCACACCCAAAAAGATGTCCGCGCTGCGCTGGTAGAGCTGGCAGGACAGCTTGCCGTCGGCCACGTAGAACTGGAACAGCGCATGGCAGGGCGGCAGGGCCATCTTGCCGACTTCGGCGGGGTTCCACGCGCTGACCAGGTGGCGGCGCGAGTCCGGGTTGTGCTTGAGTCCCTCCACCAACTGGCTGATCTGGTCGATCACCCGACCGTCCGGCGCTTCCCAGCGGCGCCACTGTTTGCCGTAGACGGGGCCAAGCTCACCATCTTCGTCGGCCCACTCGTCCCAGATCGAGACGCCGTTTTCCTTCAGGTAGCGGATGTTGGTGTCGCCCTGCAGGAACCACAGCAGTTCATGGATGATGGAGCGCAGATGCAGTTTCTTGGTCGTCAGTACCGGAAAGCCCTCCGCCAGATCGAAACGCATCTGCCAGCCGAACACCGAGAGGGTGCCGGTGCCGGTGCGGTCGGTCTTGCGGTGCCCGTGCTCAAGCACGTGGCGCATCAGGTCGTGATACTGGCGCATGGGGACTTCCTTGGACTTTGGCCCGCCATTCTACCCGCGCCCCGCTCACTGCCCGAGAGGATGGGCTTGGCGAAAGCTGGTGGTTTAGTAGAATTTGCAAAAGTCGGTAAATCGGGGGCGGCATGCAGACGTCGATGTCCAGTCAGGTTCCAGATTCCAGCGCGGCTGGCGTCGTCCAACTGATCCGCGGGTTGTCCGATGCGACACCGGAGGCGGCGCTCGTCGACGCCGTCGGCTGGATCGAGTCCCTGATGCAGAACCAGGATGTTCCCGAGGGCGAGCGCCTGGAGCTCCTGTTCATGATCGACGAGGCCCTGCAGGCCCATGCCCGGGGCCACGTGGACCGCTACCTCGCGGTTGTGCGTCAAGGCGGGGCCGAGCGCCGCAGCTTGTGGAGCGCGGTGCGCAGCCACTGGGCCTGCCTGCTCGATGCCTATGCCGATTGCCTCAATCTGTTGGTCGACGACCGCTTTGCCGAACTGGCCCAGCAACGCTTGGCCGAGCTGGCGGTGCGGACCATCCGCGTCGGTGCGCAGCGCGCCAAGTGGGACGCCTTCGAGCATGGCCCGGCCGACCACAGCGTGTGGCTGAGCCTCAATCAGGCCTACCGCCAGGCGGTGCGCTGCGGCGTCTCGCACCAGAACATCCGCCTGCGCAGCGATCGCGCCACCGAGAGTTCGGTCGAACGCGAGTACATGCGGGCGGTCGCCCTGCACAGCGTGGGCATGGACCAGCTCGACCCGGAGCGCCTGGAACTCGCCTCACGCATCATCCACTACGCCCTGCCTTACCTGGAGCTGTCCGGCATGCCCAGCCAGGCCAGTCTGTACTGGGTTGATGCGCAGTACGCACTGCCGCCGGCCCGCCTGGTCAAGACGCCGGCCAATGCCATCCTGCCGCGCTTCTTCAGCGGCATGGTGGCGGTGCCCTCGCTGGAAGAGCTGCTGGACATGGTGATCGCGGGCGACATGCCGGCGGTGCTCAAACCTGGCAGCGACAGCGCACCGGGCGTCGTATCCAGCGTGCTGGCGCACATCATCAAGGGCTGGTCCACCCAGCCGCCGGTGCGGCGCCACCGCCGCTACCCCATGCCGGGGGAGGTGCTGGTGGTCGAGGGCCTGCAACGCTTCGCCGCCTGCCTGGCCGGCGACATGCCCGACTACCAGCCGCCGGCGTGGGTCGTGCGCGATGCCAGCCTGCACGGCGTGGGCCTGGCGGTGCCGGGCGAGCGCGCCGGCCAGTTGAGCGTCGGCACCCTGGTGGGGCTGCATTCCACTGATGGCGACCGCTGGCGCGTCGGTGCGGTGCGCCGCATCTGGCGTTCTTCCGAGCAGGAAGGGCAGGTCGGGGTCGAGATGCTGGGCGGCACGCCGGTGGTGGCCAGCGCCGACGACGGCTCCACCGAGGCGCGGGTGCTGTTGCTCGAACCCCTGCAGCGCGGCCAGCCGGTACGTGTCGCCGTGCCCCTGCCGGGCCTGCGCGCCCATGTGCCGGTCTATCTCAAGGCCAATGGCAAGACGGTCAAGCTGACGCCGCTCACCATCCTGGAGTATGGCGCCGACTTCGAGATCCGCGCCTACCTGTACGCTGGCTGAGGGTTGAGCGGTACCGGCGGGCGCCTGGATGCATTTGCGTCCATGCTGTACCGCGGCGGGCGGGGCTTCGGAGCCTGGGAGCGCTTCGGGTACAATCCGCGCCTTGAGTAATGCCGCGGGCACCAGCATGTCTGTCAAAACCACTTTCCTCGACTTTGAACAAGCCATTGCCGACCTCGAGACCAAGATCGAGGAACTGCGCTTCGTGCAGGATGATTCGGCGGTCGACATCTCCGAGGAAATCGCGCGACTCGAAGTCAAACGCCAGGCGCTGACCAAGGAGATCTACGCCAAGCTCACCCCCTGGCAGATCGCCCAGGTGGCTCGCCATCCGCAGCGCCCCTACACCTTCGACTACGTGCAGCACATGTTCACCGACTTCGAGGAGCTGCATGGCGATCGCGCGTTTGCCGACGACAAGGCCATCGTGGGCGGCCTGGCCCGCTTCAACGGCCAGAGCTGCATGGTGATCGGCCACCAGAAGGGGCGCGACACCAAGGAAAAGATCCTGCGCAACTTCGGCATGCCGCGCCCCGAGGGCTACCGCAAGGCGCTGCGCCTGATGCGCCTGGCCGAGAAGTTCGGCATCCCGGTATTCACCTTCGTCGATACGCCCGGTGCCTACCCCGGCATCGACGCCGAAGAGCGCGGCCAGTCCGAGGCCATCGGCCACAATCTGTATGTCATGGCCGAGCTGCGTGTGCCGATCATCTCCACCATCATCGGCGAAGGTGGCTCAGGCGGCGCGCTGGCGATCGCCGTGGCCGACCAGCAGTTGATGATGCAGTTCTCGACCTACTCGGTGATCTCGCCCGAAGGCTGCGCCTCCATCCTGTGGAAGAGCGCCGACAAGGCCAGCGAGGCGGCCGAGACCATGGGCATCACGGCTTCGCGCCTGAAGTCCCTGGGCCTGGTCGACAAGATCGTCAACGAGCCGGTGGGCGGCGCCCACCGCGATCACCGCGCGGCCGCGCAAGCCCTCAAGCGGGCCTTGCAGGAAACGCTGCGCAGCCTGTCCGAGTACGGTACCGAGGAACTGCTGGAGCGCCGCTTCGAACGCCTGATGGAATACGGCCGCTTCAAGGAAGTCGCCGCCTGACCGGCCGGCGGCCGTGTGCCGCCCGCCCCCTGTCCCGTTTCGCTCCTTCGCCGAGGCGCGGTGTAAATGGAAGCCCTGCCAGCCCGAGTGTTGCAGCAGCTTTGCGCCGCCTGTGGCCCGTCGCTGGCCGGGCGCCATCTGTGCGTGGCGCTGTCCGGCGGACTCGATTCGGTCGTCCTGCTGCACCTCCTGGACCAACTGCGCACCACGGCCGGTTTTCATCTCAGCGCATTGCATGTCCACCACGGTCTGAACCCGCGTGCCGACGACTGGGCGCGGCACTGTGAATCGCTCTGCGCGGCGCGGGCGGTCCCGCTCGACGTGCAGCGTGTCGCGGTGGTGACCGATGGCCGTGGCCTGGAAGCGGCGGCGCGGGCGGCGCGTCATGCTGCCTTCGCCGCCTGCCAGGCAGACTGGATCGTGCTGGCCCACCACCGGGACGACCAGGCCGAAACCGTGCTGCACAACCTGCTGCGTGGCGCCGGCCTGCGTGGTGCGGCCGGCATGCGGGTCGCCGACCCGGCGCGCCGACTGCTGCGTCCGCTCCTCGACGAGCCGCGCCAGGCCTTGCTGGATTACGCATGTGAGCAAGCGCTCGCCTGGGTCGAGGACGACAGCAACCAGGACACCCGCTTCACCCGCAACTTCCTGCGTCACCAGATCCTGCCGCGCCTGAGCGAACGCTTTCCCGCTGCCGGCGCTACCCTGGCGCGGGCTGCCGGCCATCTGCGCGAAGCCGATGGGCTGCTCGACGAACTGGCGCGGCTCGACTGGCAGGCCCTGCGGGCCGAGCCGGCGACGGCGCGCCAGCGGCTGCGTGGCCTGAGCCCGGCGCGCGCGCGCAATCTGCTGCGCGGGCTGCTTGAGCAGCAGGGCGAGCTGGCGCCCAGTTCGGCGCGCCTGGACGACTGGCTGCGCCAGCTCGGTGGCACGGCGGGGGTACGCATTCCATGCGGCCGTCATGCCCTGTGCGGGTGGCGCGATAGTTTGTGGATCGAACCGCTGGCGCAGGCTGACTGCGTTGCGCAGGTGTGGACGGGGCAGGCCAGCCTGCCCTGGGGTGACGGCTGGGTGCGCTTCCTTCCGGGGCAGGGAGAGCAGGCCTTGCGCCTGCCGCAGGACGGCAGCCTGCGCCTGGCGCCCGCGCAGGCGGGCCTCAAGCTGCACCTGCAGCCCGGCGGGCCGGGCAAGGGCTTGCGCAAACTCTGTCAGGAGCGGGATATTCCGCCCTGGCGCCGGGGCGCCCTGCCAGTACTGTGGTGGCAAGAGCGCCCTGTGTGGGTGGGTGGCGTGGGGAGCGCCGCCGCTGCGCGGTGTGCGTCCGACGAGGCGGGTTGGCTCGTCGGCTGGGATGGTGGCTGCGCGAAGGCATGATATCGGCATGCCGTCACGCGTGACGGGGCGAGCATCCCCAAGGCGGACAGGCGGGAGAGGCGGCGATCGAAGCGGAACACGGCGTTTCTGATGGCAGGCGACAACCGACGCGGCGACGCTTGTGGATCGTTGCCGCGATCGCCATGCTGGTGCTTCTCCTGGGGGGCGTCCTGGGCGTGCTGGAATGGCGTCGCCAGGTCCACGCCGCGCATGAGAACCAGCAGTCGAGCGCGCGTCAGCAGGTCGACCGGGTCGCCACCCGCCTGCAGGACGACGTGCTGGGCGTGCAACTCCTGCTGCGCGCCTTGCAATTGGGGATTCGCGTGGGCGACACCCCTCCCCAGTTCGCCGTCGCGGCCGAGCGCCTGCGCCCGGACCTGCTGGCGGCGCGTGTGCGCGTGCTGGCCCAGCTCTCATCACAGGGGGGCACGCTGGCAGTCGCCTGGCTTGACGATGGTGCCCGCCTTTCCACGGATCAGATCGACGGTTTGCTGGAGCAGCTCCGGCGACGCGTGGGCAGTTGGCACAGCCTGCCCGTGGGCTACCTGCTCAGCCCATTTGTCGACGAACCCACGCGCGGCCTGCTGGCGCTGCCGGTCGTGGCGGCGGACGGCGGCATTAGCGTGGCGGTCGTGGCCTTGTCCGACTGGCTGCCGGAGCGCCTGGCGGAATTGGGACCGGCCGGCTTCCGAGTGCGCGTGAGCAGCGCGGACGGCTTTGAACCTTACCGTACGCGGGACTGGCCGCAGGCCGAGCAGGGCGTGATGCCGGCGGTCGCCCACCTGGTGTCGCCGCCCTGGCGGGTCGAGGTGCTGCCGCGGACGGCCGACGCGACGGCTCCCGAGGGGCTGGTCGCGGCCCTCAGCTACCTGCTGGGAGGTGCGCTCCTGGCTTCGCTGGTGCTGGGCCTGGGTGGACAGCGCGAATGGATGGCACGGCGGGTGGATGACGTCACGCGCGAACTTGACGCCGGCAATGCGCGTCTGCAGCGGGCCCTGGTCGTGTCGCGCGAAGGCGCGCTGGAGTATGTGCCGGAGAACCGGCGCCTGTTCTGCTCCGAGCGCTTGCGGGCGATGCTGGCCTTGAACATGGCCGAGCCCAGGCTGACCCACTTGTTGCGCCAGGTCCGCACGCGCGACCGGCGCCTGCTGGTGCGCGCCTTGCGTGGCTTGGGGCATGGGCTGCGGGCGCTGGACGAGACGGTGCGCCTGCGTGAGCAGGCCGGCGCGGATCGTTGGTTGCGCGTGCGTGCGTTGGCCCAGGTCGATGAGGGGGGGCTGCAGCGGGTCACCGCCTCGGTGTCGGACGTGTCTGGTGAGATGGCGCAGCGCCGGCAACTGGAGCGCTACCGCGACTTCCTCGATGCATTGCTCGATGCCTTGCCGGTGCCCTTGAGTGTGAAGAACGCCGAACTGCACTGGACCTTCGTGAATCAGGCCTACTGCCGCTCCGAGCAGCGCGCGCGCGAAGACTTCCTGGGCCACCGCACGCACCGCATCGTCGACGAGGCGATGGCCGTCCAGCTCGAAGCGATGGACCGCGCCACCCTGGCCAGCGGCCAGCCGCAAGTGGCCAACCTGTGGCTCAGGCGGCCCGACGGCCACAGCGACTACGTGCGCATCACCAAGGTGCGCTGTGAGGGCCCTGACGGCCGCCCGGTGATCCTCACCAGCACAGAGGACCTGACCCAGTTGCGCGAGGAGCAGGAGCGCCAGGCCGCCTTGCACGGCTTCTACCAGGCCGTGTTCGATGCCTTGCCGCACCCCGTGTTCATCAAGGACCGCGCACATCGCTACGTGCTGACCAACCGGGCTCATGCCGAGTCGCGCGGCTGTGCCAAGGAAGACATCGTGGGCGCCACCTCCTACGACCATGCCGATCCCGAGGTGGCGCGCCAGATCGAACTGGCCGAGGACAGCTTGTTCGCCGGCACCGCGCCGCCGCTGCTGGAGCACGAATATCCGCTGATCGACCCGGCCGGCCGGGTGCGCAGCACGCTGGTGCGCAAGGTCGCGCTGCAAGGGCTGGACGGCGAGCCGCTGCTGGTCGGCATCAATACCGACATTTCCCCCCTGCGCGAGATGGAGGCCAGCCTGCGTGCCGCCCTGCACCGCTTTGCCATTCTCTTCGAGCAGGCGCCCCTGGGCATGGCGTTGATCGGCGACGATGGCCGCCTGCTCGATGCCAACCCCAGCCTGCTGCGCACCCTGGGCTACACGCGCGACGAGCTGCTGGCCTTGCGCCATGCCGACATTTCGCCGCCCGAGGAACACGCGCTGGACCAGGCCCAGGCCCGCCTGATGCTGGCCCAGGGGCATTGTGCGCCCTTTGCCAAACACTACCTGCGCAAGGATGGCTGGCCGGTGCCCGTGTTGGTGAGTGGCATCGTCGTGCGCGAGGGCGAGCGGGTGTCGCAGATCTGGGGGCTGGTGCAGGACACCAGTGAGCGCGATGCGGCCCTGGCCGCCTTGAGAGAGAGCGAGGCGCGCTGGCAGTTCGCACTGGAAGGCGCGGGCGATGGGGTGTGGGATTGGGATGCCGCGCGCGACAGCGTGTTCTACTCGCCGCGCTGGAAACGCATGCTGGGCTACGCCGAAGACGAGATCGGCCAAGGCATGGACGAATGGCAGGGGCGCCTGCACCCGGACGACGCGGCGAACTGCCTGGCCACGCTGGAGGCGCACATCCAGGGCGGCAGCCCGCTCTACATCCACGAACACCGCCTGCGCTGCCGCGACGGCCGCTACCTGTGGTTGCTCGCCCGCGGCAAGGTCGTGGCGCGCGATGAGCATGGTCGTGTGCTGCGCCTGATCGTGACCCAGACCGACATCAGTGGCCGGCGCGCGGCCGAGGACGAGTTGCGCCGCCACCGCGACCGCCTGGCCGAACTGGTGCGCGAGCAGACCGACGACCTGGTGCGCGCGAAGGAGGCCGCCGAGCGCGCCCTGGAGGCCAAGTCAGTGTTCCTCGCCAACATGTCGCACGAATTGCGTACGCCGATGCATGCGGTGCTGAGCTTCGCCCAGTTGGGCGAGGCGCGCGCGCAGCAGGTGCCGGTGGAGAAGCTGCGCGACTATTTCCAGCGCATCGACTTCGCCGGCAAACGCCTGATGCACCTGCTCGATGACTTGCTAGACCTGTCCAAGCTTGAAGCCGGGCGCATGCACATGGACCTGCATGCCGTATCGGTCGGTCGCCTGGCGGAGGAGGTGGCGCACGAGTACGAGGCCTGGCTGCAGGCCAAGCAGGTCCGTCTGACACTCAACATTCCGCCGGATCTGCCGTTGGCTTGGGCAGACCCGGCACGGCTGGGCCAGGTCTTGCGCAATCTGTTGTCGAACGCCATCAAGTTCACTGCCGAGGGCTCGCCCATCCTGATCTCGGCGGCGCCCCACCTGCTGGCGCGCGGCCGCCGGGCGAGCGACGAGCGCGATGTGGCGGGCCTCGAGATCGTGGTGGGCGACAATGGGCCGGGCATCCCGCCGCAGGAACTGGAGGCCGTGTTCGAGAAGTTCGTGCAAAGTACCGCCACCCGCACCGGCGCCGGCGGCACCGGCCTGGGGCTGGCGATCTGCCGCGAGATCGTGATGGCGCACCGCGGCTGCATCTTCGCCCGCAACCGACCCGGCGGAGGGGCCGAATTCGTGGTGCAATTGCCTGCCGCCCCCGTGCATGACGGGCCTGTCGAACCGCTGGAGTCAGAAACGTGAGTGCATCGCTGCTGGTCGTCGACGACGAACCCCTGAACCTGGAGATCATCTCTGAGTACCTGGACAGCTCGGATTACCGCCTCACCCTGGCGGGGTCCGGCGAGGAGGCCTGGCGCTTGCTCGATGCCAATCCGGCGGGCTTCGAGCTGATCCTGCTCGACCGCATGATGCCCGGCATGGACGGCATGAGCCTGCTCCGCCGCATCAAGACCGACGAGCGCACCAGCCACCTGCCGGTGGTCATGCAGACTGCCGCCGCCGCGCCTGACCAGGTCAGCGAGGGACTGGCCGCCGGCGCCTACTACTACCTCACCAAGCCCTTCGAGGCGCGCACCCTGCTGTCCATCGTGCGTGCCGCCCTGGGTGACCGCCAGCGCTGGGCCGACCTGAGCCGGCGCATCGCCAACCACGGTGCGGCGCTGACCCTGACCGAGGAGGCGCATTTCGCACTCAGCACGCTGGACGAGGCCGAGTCGCTGGCCGCCTTGCTGGCCTTGGTTGCCAAGCGTCCGGAAGTGGTCGCCATGGGTCTGGCCGAGATGTTCGTGAATGCCATCGAGCACGGCAACCTGGGCATCGACTTCGCCGCCAAGTCGCGCCTCAAGACCGAGGACTGCTGGATGGACGAGGTGCTGCGCCGCCTCGTGCTGCCGGAGAACCGCAACAAGCGGGTGCGCGTCACCGTGCGGCGCGACGTGGCCGACTGGGTGGTGCGGGTGCGCGACGAGGGGCCCGGCTTCGATTGGGAGCGCTTCGTCGAGATTTCGCCCGAGCGCGCCTTCGCCCCCAACGGGCGGGGCATCGTGCTGGCGCGCGAGATCGCCTTTTCCGACCTGCGCTATCACGGCAAGGGCAACGAGGTCGAAGTGCGTTTCAGCGCGGCCGAGGCCGGTGCGATGGCGCAGCCGGTCTGACCCCCACCCCTCGTGAACCCGATTTCGAGCCCGCTCGTGCACTCCCCCAAGTTTCGCGTCCTCGTCGCCGACGACACGCTGGCCAACCGCACCCTGCTGCGGGCCTATCTGGCACGCCTGGGTTTCGAGACCCTGATGGCCGAGGACGGCTTGCAGGCCATCGAGCAGTTCGCCGCGATCCGCCCCGATATCGTGCTGATGGACCTCATGATGCCGGGCATCGACGGCTTCGAGGCCATCCGCCGCATCCGCGCCATGCCGTCCACGGCCTGGGTGCCTATCGTCATCGTCTCGGCCATGGATGCCGAGTACGACATCGTGCGTGGCCTGGAAGCCGGGGCCGACGATTACATGACCAAGCCCCTGTCCTACCAGGTGTTCGCGGCCAAGATGCGTAACATGGCGCGCACCCTGGAGTTCCAGCGTGCGCGCGAGACCGCGATCCGACGCGAGAGCGCGGTGTCCGACGCGGTGGTGGACGGCATCATCACCTTCGACACCCATGGCACCATCGTCAACTGCAACCGCGCCGGACGCCAGATCTTCCACGTTCATGGCGCAGAGCTGGAGGGGCGCAGCTTCCTCGATCTGCTCGGCGATGGTCTGGGCGAGCGTCTGCGCCGGACCCTGCAGCGCCCGCCCGCCGCGGGCGGCGACCCCTTGCTGGGGCGGGTCGTCGAGGTCACGGCCTGCGACGCGCAGCGCCGCAGCTTCCCCATCGAGCTGTGCATCAGTCCCTTGCCGGGCGAGGACAGCCAACTGTTCATCGGTGTCGTGCGTGACATCAGCGAACGTCGCCGCGTCGCCCGCCAGCTCCTGGATGATGCGGCGCGCCTGCAGAGCTACCACGACGAGGCGGAGGCCGAAGCCGAACTGGCCAAGGAAGTCATCGAGCGCCTGATTCGCCGCGAGGCCCTGCAGGCGCAGGGCGTGCATCACCTGGTCGTCCCCACCCAGCGCTTTTCGGGCGACATGGTGCTGGCCGCCCGCTCGCCCTCCGGCCGCCTCTACGGCGTGGTGGCGGATGCCACCGGCCATGGCCTGGCGGCGGCCATGAGCGGCCTGGCCATCGTCGGCGACTTCTACGACTCGGTGGCCGACGACGAACACCTGGCCGACATGCTGGCCACCATGAACAAGGCCTTGTGCCGCATGCTGCCCAGCGGGCGTTTCGTATCGCTTGCGGCGGTTTGCCTCGACCCGGCGCGGCGCAGCGGCGAGCTGTTCGTCGGCGGCATGCCCGACGTGCTGCGCCTGGACGCGACGGGCCAGGTGGTCGAACGCTATGCCTCGTCGCACCTGCCCTTGGGCATCCAGCAGGCGGAGGTGTCGGAGTTCGTGACCCATCGTCTGCAGTGGCAGGCGCGCGGGCAACTCCTGCTGTGCTCCGACGGCATTGTCGAGGCCAGTTCGCCCGAGGGCGAGGAGTTCGGCTACGCGGGCCTGATCCGCGCCGTCCAGCAGGGGGGTGGTGAGGCGGTGCGTTGCCTGGCGCAGTTACGCGCCGAACTGGACCAGCATCTGGCCGGGCAGGGCGCGCACGACGACATGTCGGTGCTGCTGCTCGATTTCGAACCCTGAGATCGTCCGCAAGCCCTACGGGCAGGAGGTCCCCTCCGGCGGGCCGGATCGGCTAACATGCGCGCCTCCCTCGCCGAACAGACCGGCGCCGCCGCCCTGCGGCCGGCGCTGCTACCGCCCCGTCATGCCCCAAGCCATTGGCCTGTTGTTCTACTGCCGCCCCGGTTTCGAGGGCGAGTGTGCCGCCGAGGCCGGTGCGCTGCTGCAGCGCCAAGGTCTCAGCGGTTTCGCCCGCGCCAAGCCGGATACCGGCTATACCGTGTTCCAGTTGCATGAGCCTGCCGATGCCGCCGGCTTGCTCGACACCTTGCCCATGCGGCACTGGATCTTCCCGCGCCAGCGCCTGGCCTGGCTGGCGAGCCTCGCCGACCTGCCAGCCGACGACCGCCTGAGCCCCCTGCGTCAGGCCATCGCCGGCCTGGGCCAGCGCTTCAGCGGGGTGCTCGGCGAGACGGCCGACACCAACGAGGCGAAGGAGCTGTCGGGCTTTCTCAAGCGTTTCATGCCGCATCTTGAACGTGCCCTGCAGGAAGACGGCCTGCTGCGCGACGATGCCCGCCTGCCGCGCCTGCACCTGTTCTTCCACGATTCCAGCCGGGCCGAGCTCGCCTTGGCCTATCCCAAGGACGCCTCGCCCTGGCCCATGGGCATCCCGCGCCTGCGTCAGCCGCGCGGCGCGCCCAGCCGGTCCGCCTTGAAGCTGGTGGAGGCCCTGCACAGCCTGCTCGACGAGCAGGAGCGCAGCCAGTTCCTGCGCGCCGGCCAGCGGGCGGTGGACCTTGGTGCCGCCCCCGGCGGCTGGACCTGGGTGTTCGTCGAGCGCGGCCTGCGCGTGACCGCCGTCGACAACGGCGCCCTGGCGCCGGCCGTACTGGCGACCGAGATGGTCGAGCACGCACGTGCCGATGGCTTCACCTGGCGGCCGCGCGCCCCGGTCGACTGGATGGTCTGCGACATGGTCGAGCAGCCGGCGCGCATCGCCGCCCTGGTGGCGGACTGGGTGGGGGGCGGGCGCTGCAAGCGCGCCATCTTCAACCTCAAGCTGCCGATGAAGAAACGCCTGGACGAGGTGGACCGCTGCTGCACCATCATCGACAAGCGCATGCGTCAGACTGCCGGCGACTACACCCTGCGCCTGCGTCATCTCTACCATGACCGCGAGGAAATCACGGGTTATCTGGCGCGCCTTGAGTAATGCAATCGGCTTAATCGGATCAAGCAGTTATACTTGACCGGTTTTCACTTGAGCCGCGAACGTCTCGCGCTATCCAATATCCCATGAGTTTTGCTGATCTGGGCCTGATCCCCGAACTGCTGCGTGCAGTCGAGGAGGCCGGCTATACCGAACCGACCCCCATCCAGGCCCAGGCCATTCCCGTGGTCATGGCTGGACAGGACGTCATGGGCGGCGCCCAGACCGGCACTGGCAAGACGGCCGGCTTCACGCTGCCGTTGCTGCAGCGTCTGGCCCGCTTCGCCAACACCAGCACCTCGCCCGCCAAGCACCCGGTGCGCGCGCTGATCCTCACGCCCACGCGCGAACTGGCGATCCAGGTGCACGAATCAGTGCAAACCTATGGCAAGTACCTGCCGCTGCGTTCCACCGTCATCTATGGCGGGGTGGACATGAAAGCGCAGATGGCCGAGCTACGTAGTGGCATCGAGATCGTGGTGGCCACGCCGGGCCGCCTGCTCGATCACGTGGAGCAGAAGAGCATCCTGCTGAGCCAGGTCGGCGTGCTGGTGCTGGACGAGGCCGACCGCATGCTGGACATGGGCTTCATTCCGGACATCCGCCGCATCCTCGGCCTGCTGCCGGCGCAGCGTCAGAGCCTGTTGTTCTCCGCTACCTTCTCGGAAGAGATCAAGAAGCTCGCCGATACCATGCTGCGCAGCCCGCAGCTCATCGAGGTCGCGCGTCGCAACACGGTGGGCGAGACCATCACCCACGTCGTCCACCCGGTGGCCGAGAGCGTCAAGCGCGATCTGTTGGCCCACCTGCTGGCCGAGAAGGGGCTGACCCAGGTGCTGGTCTTCGTCAGCACCAAGTTCGGCTGCGCACGCCTCGCGCGTCACCTGCAGAAGGAAGGCGTGTCGGCCGATGCGATCCACGGCGACAAGAACCAGCAGCAGCGCCAGGAGGCGCTTGAAGGCTTCAAGAACGGCACGATACGCGTGCTGGTCGCAACCGACGTGGCCGCGCGTGGCATCGACATCGACGACCTGCCGCATGTGGTGAACTTCGAACTGCCGCCCAATGCCGAAGACTACGTGCACCGCATCGGGCGCACCGGGCGCGCGGGCAAGCAGGGCACGGCCATCTCCCTGGTGGCGCCGGAAGAGAGCCTGCGCCTGCAGGCCATTGAAAAGCTCATCAAGATCAAGATCCCGCAGGAAGTCGTGGCTGGCTTTGGCCCCGACGTCTCGCCCGACCAGGTGCGGCGTAGCCGCCGCCCCGCACGTGCGGCGGCGCCGGCTGCCGCGCCCCAGGTGGCGCCGGACGGCTTCGACTTCTCCCGCCCGTACGAAACTTCCGACAGCGCGGCAACGCCGTCCGCCAGCACTGTTGCGCCGCGCCGTAAAGGTGCGCGCGCCGTGGCCGTCCTCCTCGGCGGCTCCGGCCGCTGACTGACTACTGCTTCAGCCCCGGGATGCCCTGGATGCGGGCCCCGGGCTTGATGCCTTTTGCCTTGAACCAGCCCTGATTCATCTCCAGCGCGTAGCGCGCCGGCTCGACCGCACAATGCGAGGTTTCGGTCTGCGGCTGCATGTCCTCGATATTGAGGATCTTGCCGCTCTCGTCAGCAAACGCCACCGACAGCGGCAGGAAGGTGTTCTTCATCCACATGCAGTGGCGTTGCGTGCCGTCGAAGATGAACAGCATCCCTTGCTGGGCGCCCATCTCCTTGCGGTGCATCAGGCCGCGCATGCGCGTCTCGTTGGAGGCCGCCACTTCAGCCTCGATGCGGTACATGCCGATACTCAGTCCGGTACGGGGGAAAGCCTGGGCCAGGGCGCTGGCGGCCAACAAGGCCAGGATGGGGATCAGGAACGGTCTCATAGTCGATTGGCGTCAGGACGGTGGCCGGATCATAGCGCTTGGTGACGCAGTGCGTGGTGGGGTGGAGGGAGGGCGGCGATATCAGCGCATCCGTCGCCGTGCCGCCGGCGGTGCGCGTTGCACCCGGTATTCGCCAGGCTGCAGTCCCTCCAGCGTCCAGGCGCCAATCGCTACACGAACCAGACGCAGCGTCGGGAACCCGACACGGGCGGTCATGCGCCGGACCTGGCGGTTCTTGCCTTCGGTCAGCACCAGTTCCAGCCAGGTGGTGGGAATGCTCGCGCGATACCGGATGGGTGGCTGACGCGGCCATAGCCAATCGGGTTCGGCGACGATGCGCGCCTGGCACGGCCGGGTGACGAAATCGCCCAGGTCCACGCCCGCCCGCAGGTGTTCAAGCGCTGCCTCGTCCGGCACGCCTTCCACCTGTGCAAGATAGGTCTTGGCCTCCTTGTGGCGCGGGTCTGCCAGGCGGTGCTGCAGGGCGCCGTCGTCGGTCAGCAACAGCAGGCCTTCGCTGTCGGCATCCAGGCGGCCGGCAGCGTAAACGTCCGGGATGTCGATGAAGTCGGCGAGGGTCTGCCGTCCGTGCTCGTCGGTGAACTGGCACAGCACGTTGAAAGGTTTGTTGAACAGGACGACGGTACTCATGGACGGAGTCGGGGCCGCAAATGAAAAAAGCCCGCACGAGGCGGGCTTCAATGGTCAGACAGACCTGTTGCCTGGATCAGGCGCGCTGAATGTTCGAGGCCTGCTTGCCCTTGGGGCCTTGCAGGACTTCGAACGCGACCTTCTCGCCTTCCTTGAGCGTCTTGAAGCCACTCATGGTGATTGCGGAGAAATGCGCGAACAGATCTTCGCTGCCATCGTCGGGCGTAATGAAGCCATAGCCCTTGGAGTCATTGAACCACTTCACGGTACCAGTTGCCATCACTCTTTCCTTCAGATCCTCGTGTTTATCTCCGTGCAGTGCGGACATGCTTCTTGGGGTAGAGGTGGGACCGCAACCGCGCCGTGCGCTCAATTGGGTCGGGACGGAGCACCACTTTTGAGCACAGGCGGCTTTTACGCCAAGCCTTGCCGCTCGTCAATGCCTCGTTTCCCGAAAGGGCATGGTGCACCCCCGCACGAATTGATCGTGGGTGTGTCGTGGATCGGGCACATGAGTTGCTAGAACTAGATCAAACGGGGCGTGCATTGTCATGACTGTCGTCTGTTGCACTGCAGGTGCGTCGTGCTCGCTTCAAGCGCCGATGAGCTTGAGAAAGACGCAGGAGTCCCAACCTTGAAACCACAGTCGAAGCGTTTAGAATGGGTCGCATGGCAACCCGCAAGCAAACGGAACATGTCCTCGAGGCCGAGCGGACCAAGCTGCAACCCCCGCGGATGTACAAGGTCCTCCTGCTCAACGATGACTACACCCCGATGGACTTCGTGGTGAATGTGTTGCAACGGTTTTTTGCGATGGACCGCGAACGCGCGACTCGCGTGATGCTCGAAGTTCATCGTGAGGGTCAGGGCGTGTGTGGCCTTTTTCCGCGTGACATTGCCGCGACGAAGGTTGAACAGGTCAGCAACTTTGCAAAGCAGCACCAGCACCCGCTGGCTTGTGTGATGGAGGAAGAGTAATGATCGCGCAGGAACTGGAAGTGAGCTTGCACATGGCATTCGTCGAGGCGCGCCAGAAGCGGCACGAATTCATTACCGTCGAGCACTTGCTGCTCGCCTTACTCGACAACCCCTCGGCGGCCGAAGTATTACGGGCCTGTGCCGTCAATATTGAGGAGTTGCGTCGCGAGCTGACGCGCTTCATCGCCGAGCACACACCCACGGTGTCGGGCTCGGAGGAGATCGACACGCAGCCCACGCTGGGTTTCCAGCGGGTGATCCAGCGCGCGATCCTGCATGTGCAGTCTTCCGGCAAGAAGGAAGTGACCGGCGCCAACGTGCTGGTGGCGATCTTCGGCGAGAAGGATTCGCACGCGGTGTTCTTCCTGCAGCGCCAGGGCATTTCGCGCCTGGACGTGGTGAACTTCATCTCGCACGGCGTGACGCGTGCGCCGCAGCCGCCCAGCCAGCAGCCCAAGTCCAGCGAAGAGCAGGGCGAGAGCGAGCAGGGCGAAGCCGCCTCTCCCGGCGGGGCGCTGGAGAACTACACGCAGAACCTCAACCAGCAGGCGCTGGTGGGCAAGATCGACCCCTTGATCGGGCGCGACAAGGAGTTGGAGCGCGTGATCCAGACCTTGTGCCGCCGTCGCAAGAACAACCCCTTGCTGGTGGGTGAGGCCGGTGTCGGCAAGACCGCCATCGCCGAGGGCTTGGCCCGCCGTATCATCGAGGGGCGAGTGCCGGAAGTGCTGGAGAACGCGCAGGTTTACGCCCTTGATATGGGCGCATTGCTGGCTGGCACGAAGTATCGCGGCGACTTCGAGCAACGCCTCAAGGCGGTGCTGAAGCAACTGGTCGACAACCAGAACGCGATCCTGTTCATCGACGAGATTCATACGTTGATCGGAGCGGGCGCCGCCTCGGGTGGCACGCTGGACGCGTCCAATTTGTTGAAGCCGGCGTTGTCTTCGGGGCAACTGAAGTGCATCGGCGCGACCACCTACACCGAGTTCCGCACGATCTTCGAGAAAGATCATGCACTGTCACGGCGCTTCCAGAAGGTGGACGTGCACGAACCCAGCGTGCCGGAGACCATCGAGATTCTGAAGGGTCTCAAGTCGCGCTTCGAAGAGCACCACGGCATCAAGTACTCCGCCGCGGCGATCACCAGCGCGGCCGAGTTGTCGGCGCGCTTCATCAATGACCGTCACCTTCCCGACAAGGCCATCGACGTGATCGACGAGGCGGGTGCCGCGCAGCGCATCCTGCCCAAGAGCAAACAGAAGAAGACCATCGGCAAGGGCGAGATCGAAGAAATCGTGGCCAAGATCGCACGCATCCCGCCGCGTTCGGTGTCCAACGACGACCGCGCCGCGTTGGCGAATCTGGATCGTGACCTGAAGAACATGGTGTACGGCCAGGACAATGCCATCGAGGCTTTGGCCCGCGCCATCAAGATGTCGCGCTCGGGCCTGGGCAACCCGCTCAAGCCGATCGGCTCCTTCCTGTTCAGCGGACCGACCGGCGTGGGCAAGACCGAAGTCGCACGCCAGCTGGCCTACACGCTGGGCATCGAGCTGGTGCGTTTCGACATGTCGGAATACATGGAGCGCCACGCGGTGAGCCGTCTGATCGGGGCGCCGCCAGGATATGTTGGTTTTGACCAGGGCGGCCTGCTGACCGAAGCCGTGAACAAGAAGCCGCATTGTGTGTTGCTGCTCGACGAAATCGAGAAGGCGCATCCGGACATCTACAACATCCTGTTGCAGGTCATGGACCACGGCAAACTGACCGACAACAACGGACGTCAGTCGGATTTCCGCAACGTCATCATCATCATGACGACAAACGCGGGTCAGGAAACCCTCCAGAAATCCACCATGGGCTTCACCCAGACGCGTGAGACTGGCGATGAGATGGTCGAGATCAAGCGTTTGTTCACGCCTGAGTTCCGCAACCGCCTGGATGCGGTGATCAGCTTCAAGGCGCTGGACGAAGAGGTCATCATGCGCGTGGTCGACAAGTTCCTGATGCAACTGGAAGGTCAGTTGCACGAGAAGAAGGTCGAGGCCATCTTTACCGATGCGTTGCGCAAGTGGCTGGCGGGGAAGGGTTTCGATCCGCTGATGGGCGCCCGCCCGATGGCGCGCCTGATTCAGGACACCATCCGTTCGGCGCTGGCCGACGAGTTGTTGTTCGGCCGGCTCGCCAGTGGCGGCAAGGTCACCATCGACGTCGGCAAGGACGACAAGGTGGTGCTCTCCTTCGACGAGATGGAAGAGGTGCACGCCTGACGCTGGCGTCGTTGTTGCAGAAGAATGAGGCCGCCTCCGGGCGGCCTTTTTGTTGTGGCCGCAGAAGCCTGGGCAGGGGAGGCGCAAGCGGGACGACCGGCGGTCTGGGTTCGTCGCCCTTGGGTGTCTTGTGCTGCTTCTGCACATAAACGGATTTCATTTGTATTTCATTTGGCGGTTTGTGATTTCAAATCGTGAGACGGCTATTTTATGTGATTGAAAAATAATACAAAAATAATTCTAGTGTCTTATATAAGATACATTGCTGCCGTGCATCAAGGTTTCTATACTTCTTGTCGACAGGCCGCCGTCGAGCCCTGTTCGCACCTTTACCTGCCCCACCCACTGGAGAGAAGTCATGAACCGCGAGATGCAGATCGAGATGTTGAAGAAGGACTGGGCCGAGAATCCGCGCTGGCGTCACGTCAAGCGCGCATACACGGCGGCCGATGTGGTGCAGTTGCGCGGGTCTGTCCAGGTGGAGCACAGTCTGGCGCGTCGTGGTGCGGAGCGCTTGTGGAAGTCCTTGCATGAGCAACCCTTCATCAATGCCTTGGGGGCGCTGACCGGCAACCAGGCAATGCAACAGGTCAAGGCGGGCTTGCAGGCGATCTACCTGTCGGGCTGGCAGGTGGCCGGCGACGCCAACGTGGCGGGCGAGATGTATCCGGACCAGTCGCTGTACCCGGTCAATTCCGTGCCAGCGGTGGTGCGGCGGATCAACAACACCTTTGCACGGGCCGACCAGATCCAGTGGTCGGAGGGTAAAAACCCGGGTGACGATGGTTATCTCGACTACTTCGCGCCCATCGTGGCCGATGCTGAGGCGGGCTTCGGCGGCGTGCTCAATGCCTTCGAGCTGATGAAGGCGATGATCGACGCCGGTGCGGCCGGAGTGCACTTCGAGGACCAATTGGCGTCGGTGAAGAAGTGTGGCCACATGGGGGGCAAGGTGCTGGTGCCGACGCGTGAGGCGGTGGCCAAGCTGTCCGCGGCACGCCTGGCGGCTGACGTGATGGGCGTGCCGACCCTGCTGGTTGCGCGTACCGATGCTGAGGCGGCCGATCTGCTGACCTCCGACGTGGACGACAACGACAAGCCTTTCTGTACAGGCGAACGCACCGTCGAGGGGTTCTATCGCACCAAACCGGGGCTGGAGCAGGCGATTTCGCGTGGGCTGGCTTACGCGCCGTACGCCGATCTCGTGTGGTGTGAGACCGGCAAGCCCGATCTTGCCTATGCCAAGGCTTTCGCCGAGGCCGTCCACAAGCAGTACCCGGGGCAGATGCTGGCTTACAACTGCTCGCCGTCTTTCAACTGGAAGAAGAATCTGGACGATGCGACCATCGCCAAGTTCCAGCGCGAACTGGGGGCGATGGGTTACAAGTTCCAGTTCATCACGCTGGCCGGTTTCCATAGCTTGAACTACTCGATGTTCAACCTGGCCTATGGCTATGCGCGCGAGAACATGACGGCGTTTGTGGAATTGCAGCAGGCTGAGTTTGCCGCTGCAGAACGCGGTTTCACGGCCGTGAAGCACCAGCGCGAGGTGGGCACGGGCTACTTCGACGCGGTGACGCAGGTGATCGAAGGCGGCCAGTCTTCCACCACTGCGCTGCATGGTTCGACCGAGAACGAGCAGTTCTTCGACAAGCACTGACGAGCTGGCGGTGCTGGCGCGGGCGGCCTGTTCTGTCGATCCGGCAGGGCGGGCCGTTTTTCTTTCCGGGGCCTTGATGCGTGCCTATAGTCAAGGTAGGCGGTGTTCGCTGAGTTCCAAGGGAGGTGCCATGATCACGACCGATGTATTCGACGACCGCATCGAGATGCGCGCGTTTGGTGACTACTCGCTTTCCGATTGCTACCAGTTGGAGGATGTGTCGACCTACCGCATCCGTTTTGGCGGGCCGATCAAGTTGCTGCTGGACTTTCGCGATATGTCCCGCTGCTCGCTCGATGCCATGATCGAGCAGATGCGCTTTGCGCGTCAGCACAGCGCGGATTTTCGCCAGGTCGCGGTGCTGACTGACGACCAGTGGGTGACGTGGGGCGCGTGGCTGTCACAGTTCCTGCTCGCGGGCGAAGTTCAGGTCTTCGACGATGAGGAGGCTGCACGCGACTGGTTGCTGGATACGGCTGTCGAAGCTTCTACGGCCTTGCATTGATTTTTCGTGCGGGGCCCCTGCGGCGCATCGCCTCCGCTCAGGCGGAGTGATGCGCCGCCTCTCTTTCTTCAGAGAGCCGCGAGGTCGATCTCACCCACGTTATTGAAGATGTAATCCGGCTTATACGGAAACTCCGCCAAGGTCTCTTGCGTGGATACGCCTGACAGCACCAAGGCTGTGCTCATGCCGGCCTCCATGCCGCCGACGATGTCGGTGTCCATGCGGTCACCCACCATGACCGCGTTCTCCGGATGTACGCCCAGCTTGCGCGTCGCCAGCAGCATCATCAGTGAGTTGGGCTTGCCCACGATATAAGGCTTCTTGCCGGTGGCGGCCGAGATGGCGGCCAGAATGGTGCCGGCAGCAGGCTCCAGTCCGCCTTCCACCGGGTCGATCATGTCCGGGTTGGTGCCGATGAACTTGGCGCCCTGGTCGATGAAGCGCACCGCCTTCTTCAACTGCTCGTAGCCAAAGGTAGAGGACTTGGCGACCACCACGTAGTCGGGGTTGGACTCCGAAATCGAGAAGCCCACGTTGTACAACTCGTTGATCAGACCACCTCCGCCCACGACGTAAGCCGTGGCGTGGCGTTTCTGATTCTGGTTCTTGAGGAACATTGCGGTCGCCATGGCCGCGGTGATGAAGTTGTCGGGCGTCAGACCTTCGATGCCCAGCCCTTCCAGCTTGAGCTTGAGGTCCAGCGGCGTCTGTTCTGCGTTGTTGGTGAGGAACAGGAAAGGGGTGTTCGTCGTCAGCAGACGGTTGACGAAATCCTTGGCGCCCGGGATCAACTGCTTGCCGCGGTAGATGACGCCATCCATGTCGGAAATGATGCTCTTGGCCATTTTGGGTCGGATGTTCAGGGTGAGGAGGGTACGCCCCGTCAGTGTATAACCAAGCATCAGAAGCCTCCCAATAGACTGTGCTGACGCTTCCAACAAACGATCTGATCGCGCAAAAGCCAATACCAGCGCGCCTTTCCGCGTATTGACGCAAGGCAAGGCTTCTTTTTGACCTGCCGGATTCGCTATAATCCGGCGGTTTTCCGATTCCAACACTTCCGGGGTTGTACATGAGTGACCAACAAGACAAAGGTCCGGCAAGCTGCGATTGCAGCCGCCGCGGCCTGATCGCGGCCACGGCCGTGGTCGGCGGCGCGGCCGGCATGGGGGCGGCAGTGCCGTTCCTGGCGAGCTTTACCCCCTCCGAGCGGGCGAAGGCGGCTGGTGCTCCGGTCGAGGCGGACATCAGCAAGCTTCAGCCGGGCGAGATGATGACCGTCGAGTGGCGCGGCAAGCCGGTGTGGATCCTGCGCCGCACGCCGGAAATGCTGGAGTCGCTGAAGAAGGTGGAGGGCGAGCTGGCCGATCCGCAGTCTCAGCGCGCCGAGCAGCCCGCCTATTGCAAGGGTGCCGCGCGTGCGATCAAGGACGAATATCTGGTCACCATTGGCATCTGCACGCATCTGGGCTGCTCGCCTTCGGCCAAGCTCAAGACGGGCGCCGAAGGGGGCATGGAGGCCAACTGGCAAGGCGGCTTTCTGTGCCCCTGCCACGGCTCGACCTTCGACGTGTCCGGTCGCGTGTTCAAGAACAAGCCGGCTCCCGACAACCTGCCGATTCCGCCGCACAAGTACCTGTCGGACTCGCGCATCCTGATCGGCGAAGACTCGGAGGCTTGATGCGATGAACCAACTGGCTCAACAACTGATGGATTGGGTGGACGCGCGTTTCCCGGCCACCAAGATGTACAAGGAGCATCTCTCCGAGTACTACGCACCCAAGAACTTCAACTTCTGGTACTTCTTCGGCTCACTGGCGCTGCTGGTGCTGGTGATCCAGATCGTGACCGGCATCTTCCTGGTCATGCACTACAAGCCGGATGCTTCGCTCAATGCGGCTGGCATTCCGGTGGCCTTCGCCAGCGTCGAATACATCATGCGCGACGTGCCGGGCGGCTGGATCATCCGCTACATGCACTCGACCGGGGCTTCGGCCTTCTTCATCGTGGTGTATCTGCACATGTTCCGTGGCCTGCTCTACGGTTCGTACCGCAAGCCGCGCGAGCTGGTGTGGCTGTTCGGCGTGGCGATCTTCCTGTGCCTGATGGCTGAAGCCTTCTTCGGCTATCTTCTGCCTTGGGGGCAAATGTCCTTCTGGGGCGCCCAGGTGATCGTGAACCTGTTTGCGGCGATTCCCTTGATTGGGCCGGACCTGTCCATCTTCATCCGCGGTGACTTCGTGGTGTCGGATGCGACGCTGAACCGCTTCTTCAGCTTCCACGTCATCGCCATCCCGTTGGTGTTGATTGGCTTGGTTGCCGCGCACATCATCGCGCTGCATGAGGTTGGTTCGAACAATCCGGACGGCGTTGAGATCAAGAAGCACAAGGATGCGAATGGCATTCCGCTGGATGGCATCCCGTTCCACCCGTACTACACGGTCAAGGACATCTTCGGCGCAGTGGTCTTCCTATTCTTCTTTGCCGCCGTCGTGTTCTTCATGCCGGAAGGCGGGGGCTACTTCCTGGAGTTCAACAACTTCCTGCCGGCTGATCCGCTGAAGACCCCGCCGCACATTGCGCCGGTGTGGTACTTCACGCCCTTCTATTCGATCCTGCGCGCGACCACTTCCGACTTCATGTGGTGGCTGGCCGCGCTGGTGGCGGTAACGGGCGGGCTGACCTTCATGACCGCACGCCTGGCCATCATCCGCCAGGCCGCGGTCGCCGTGTCCGCTGTCGTGATCGCGCTGTTCTTCCTGATCGACGCCAAGGTCTGGGGCGTGGTGCTGATGGGCGGGTCGGTGATGCTGTTCGCACTGCTGCCCTGGCTGGACCAGAGCCCGGTCAAGTCGATCCGCTACAAGGGGCCGATCTATAAGACCGTGCTGGCGGTCTTCGTGGTCAGCTTCCTAATCCTGGGTTACCTCGGGGTGCTGCCGCCCACGCCGGTTGGCACCATCGTGTCGCAGATCTGTTCGATTCTCTATCTCGCGTTCTTTGCGCTGATGCCTTGGTATTCGCGCATGGACAAGACCCAAGCTGAGCCGGAAAGGGTGACCTGGAAATGAGCCTGATGAACAAGCTGCTGCGTACTGCCGTTCTGGCCGTGGCGACCATGACGGCTCCGATTGCGGTTCAGGCTGCCGGTGCGGCGCTGCAACTCGACAAGGCCCCCTTGCGTTTCGACAACGCGTCGCTGCAGAACGGTGCCAAGTTGTTCGTGAACTACTGCCTGAACTGTCACGGCGCGAGTTCGCTGCGCTACAACCGTTTGACGCAGATCGGCCTCACCGAGCAACAGATCAAGGATAATCTGCTGTTTACCGCCGACAAGGTGGGCGAGCAGATGAAGACGGCCCTGCGCCGCGAGGATGCCAACAAGTGGTTTGGCGTCACGCCGCCGGACTTGTCGGTGATCACCCGTGCGCGTTCCTCCGGCGATGGCAGTGGGGCCGACTGGCTCTATACCTATCTGCGCCAGTTCTACCGTGACGACTCGCGTCCGACCGGCTGGAACAACGTGGTCTTCCCCAGCGTGGGCATGCCGCACGTGCTGTGGGAGTTGCAGGGCGAACAGGTCGCGCACTTCGTGGAGAAGGACGATGGCCATGGTGGCAAGGTCCAGCACCTTGAACGCCTGGAAATCGTGAAGCCCGGCATCTACCAGAAGGATGAGTTCGACGACCAGGTCGCCGATCTCGTGTCCTTCATGACCTGGATGGCGGAGCCCTCGCGCGAACTGCGGCAACAGATCGGCTGGGCAGTATTGGCCGTGTTGCTGGTTCTGGGCGTGTTGAGCTACCTGCTCAAACGTGCCTTTTGGAAGGACGTGCATTGACTGGAAGTGCAGCCGAAATGATGTTGTTATCCCGCCGCGAGCCCGAGGCGCTGCCCGCGCGTCGCATCGTGCGCGACACTGAGTATTCCTGGAGTAATTCCGCGATGATGAATCTGTATTCCGGTACGACGGACCCGTTTTCCCACCGTTGCCGGATTGTGCTCTTCGAAAAGGGCATGGACTTTCAGGTGATCGATGTCGATCTGTTCAACAAACCGGAGGACATCGCCGTCATCAATCCGTACAACCGGGTGCCGGTGCTGGTCGATCGCGACCTGGTGCTGTACGAGGCCAACATCATCAATGAGTACATTGATGAACGCTTCCCGCATCCGCAACTGATGCCGCCCGACCCGATCATGCGTGCGCGTGCGCGTCAGCTCCTGCATACGCTGGAGAACGAGCTGTTCTCGCATATCGAGGCCCTGGAGAAGAACCAGAAAGGTGTCGAGAAGACCCGCGCCCACGTGCGTGACCAGTTGATGCAACTGGCGCCCATGTTCACCAAGCAGAAGTACATGCTGGGCGAAGAGTTCTCGATGCTGGACGTGGCCATCGCGCCGTTGCTGTGGCGTCTCGAGCACTATGCGATCGAGTTGCCCAAGACGGCCGCTCCGTTGATGAAGTACGCCGAGCGTATCTTCTCCCGCCAGGGCTTCATTGATGCCCTGACGCCTTCCGAACGCGCCATGCGTCGTTGATCCGCTCCCGGCTGGCACGGTGCCAGCCGGCATGCGTGCAGGCGGATGGCGCATGGAGGGTTTTTTGCTTTTGCCTTCCCTGTCATCCCGCCTCGTCCTCTTCGCGTTCCTCGTCTCATGAGCCAGCCTGCGTCCACCAAGCCCTACCTCATCCGTGCACTGTTCGACTGGTGCGTGGATGGGGGGTTCACGCCCTATATCGTGGTCGCGGTCGATGAGAATACGCGGGTGCCCACGGCCTTCGTGCGCGATGGCCAGATCGTGCTCAACATCGCGCCTTACGCTACGCACCAACTGGCGATCTCGAACGATGCGATCTCCTGCCAGGCGCGTTTTGGCGGGGTGGCCCATTCGCTGTACGTGCCGGTCTCGCGCGTGGCGGCAATCTATGCGCGCGAGAACGGGCAAGGCATGGCCTTCGAACTGGGCAGCGAGGGGGCGGGGATGGCGCTGCCGATGGGGGCCGGGCAGGCGGCGGATGACGAGGATGTCATGGAGCCCGGATCCGAGTTGGCCGACCCCGTCGATGAGCCGCCGCCCGAACCCTCGCCCGCGGGCGGGCGCGGTGCCCACCTGCGCGTGATCAAGTAAGGCCCGAGTCCGGGCTGGATGTGGCCGCGGCCGGCAAGGCCTGCGGATCGCGTTGTCCGGCATGGCGGGCACACACTTCCCGATACAGCCCATCCAGGCGCTGCGCCATGCTGCGCGCGCTCCAGGCCCGTGCGTCCTCGCGCGCGGCGCTTGCCATGCGGGCGAGGCGTGCGCGGTCCTTGAGCAGGGAGACGGCCTGGGCGGCGAAACGGGCCTCGTCATCGGGGGCAATCTCGGCGCCTTGGGCGCCGATCAGAATGTCACGTGTTCCCATTTCGGCCAGCGCCAGTACCGGTGTGCCCAGGGCCATGGCTTCCAGCAGCACCAGACCTTGCGTCTCGGTGCGTGAGGCAAACACGAACAGATCTGCCGCGCGATAGCAGTCGGCAAGTTCGCGGTTGCGGTCGAGGTAGCCGAGGTAGCGCACATGCTCGTCCAGTCCGCGTTGCGCGGTCTGCTTGCGCAGATCATCCAGGGCCGGACCTTCGCCGGTTACCAGCAACAGGACGTCGGGCACTTCTACACGTACCCGTTCGACGACCCGCAGCAGGAAGTCGATGTTCTTTTCAAAGGCGACCCGGCCGACGAACAACAGCAGGGGCCGATCTGCCGGGATCTGGTGGTGGGCGCGGAAGCAGTCGCCGTCGCCGCCATTGAAGCGTTCCTCGGGCAGGCCGGTGGGCAGGATGTGCAGGGGGCTCTGCACGCCGTAGTCGAGCAAGGTGTCCCGCATTGCGCTGGAGGGCACCACGACCGCGTCCAGCGCGTTGCATTGCCCGCGCGAGAAGCGCCGAGCCAGCGCACGCATCCATGCCCGCGGGGCGAAGGGTACGTAGTGGTGCAGGTACTCCTCGAAGTAGGTGTGATAGGTCGCGACGACCGGGATGTTCAGGCTGCGGGCGATGCGCAGCCCCATGTAGTGGGCGAGGAAGGGGGTCTGGATGTGGACCAGGTCGTAGCGCCCAGGCGGCACGGTGCGCAGCCAGCGCAGGATGGCGCCTCGCTGCATCAGGCGGTCCTCGGGGTCGAGTGGGACACGCCGCGAGGGGATGCGCAGGATATCGGCGCTGGAGGTGGTGTCGGCGGGATAGTCCGGTGCGATCAGGGTGCTGCGGGTGCCAAGCGCGTGCAGGTCGCGGCGGAAGGTTTCGATCGAGGTGGAGACGCCATTGATGCGCGGGAAATACACATCCGAGATCATCAGCACATTCATGCGGGAGCGCTCCGGCTGGTTAAATCCCGGCAATGTAGAGAGTGGGCGTGACAGTTTCGTGGCGGTTTGCTTGCAGGCGAGAGACTGTGCCCGGTACCAGGCGGGAGTGGGGGGAGCGTGCAGGGGCTGAATGACACGCCCCTTCGCGGCGGAAGGGGCGGCAGGGGAGGGGACTGGCGGGGCGCGAGGCCCCGTGGGGGGCTTAGGACGGGGCTTCCATCATCGACTGCAGGTAGTTCTGCAGGCCGACCTTGTCGATCAGTTCGATCTGCGTCTCCAGCCAGTCGATGTGTTCCTCGGTGTCGTCCAGGATGTCCTGCAGCAGGTCGCGCGACACGTAGTCGCGCACGGCCTCGCAGTGTGCGATGCCGTCCTTGATGGTTTGCTGTGCGCCTTGTTCAAGCTTGAGGTCGCAGGCCAGCATCTCGGGAGTGGTCTCGCCGATCAGCAGTTTGCCCAGATCCTGAAGGTTGGGCAGGCCGTCCAGGGTGAGGATGCGCTCGATCAGGTGATCGGCGTGTTTCATCTCACCGATGGATTCCTCGTACTCCTTCTTGCCCAGTTTGGAGAGGCCCCAGTGGCGATAGATGCGGGCGTGGAGGAAATACTGGTTGATCGCTGTGAGCTCGTTCTTGAGCTGGGCGTTGAGGTGGGCAATGACTTGGGGGTCGCCTTTCATGGGGGCTCCTTGTGCTTGGTTATCACACAAGCATAGCAAAGCCCGCGCCAGGTAGTGCGTGCGAAGTGCGCCGGTACAACGCCGCGCTCAGGCGGCTATCGGCAGACTACCGAGGGCGATGTGTTGGTCGATCAGTTCCTGGCAACTCTCCCGGCAACATCCACAGCCAGTGCAGGCGCCCAGCTCCACGCTGAGGGCGTCGACGGAGTCGGCGCCGTTCTGGATGGCTTGCTGGATATGGCGGTCGCTGACGCGGTGACAGACGCAAACGATCATGATCTTGCCAAAACACAAATAAGAATGATTGTTATTGTGTGCCCGGTTTTGGCTAAATGCAAGTCGTTCTTGTTACGGATTGGAGTGCCCTGAATAGGGCCGACCACGCCCCGCTATGGGGCGTGCCGGCCTCACACACGGAAGGTGGCGGCTTGAGCGGCCAGTTCTTGCGAGGCCGCGTCCAGTTGTTGGGTGCCCTTGCTGACTTGGTTGAGGGCCTGGTGCGATTCGTCGCTCATTTGGGCGATGCGTTCGATCTGCTGCGAGATGAGTTGGCTGGCGCTGGATTGTTCGCCCAGCGCATCGCTGATGCGGGTGGAGACCTGACTCACTTGGCCGACGGCCTCTTCAATGTCGACGATCGCACCATCCACTTGTTCGGCGCTGTGCACCTGCTCGGCGAAGCCACCGGAGAGTTCGCGCACGTCGCGGATGGCGTCGCTGGCGCTGTCCTGGATCAGGCGGATCAGGTTGGCGATCTCTTCGGTGGAGCCGGTGGTTTTCTCGGCCAGCTTGCGTACTTCATCGGCGACCACTGCGAAGCCGCGCCCCTGTTCGCCGGCGCGGGCGGCTTCGATGGCTGCGTTGAGGGCCAGCAGGTTGGTCTGGTCGGCGATGTCCTTGACGGTCTGCACGATGCCGGAAATTGCGCTGGAGCGCTGCCCCAGCTCCTCCAGCGAGGCGGCGGTGCTGCTGACGCGCTGAGCGACGTCCTGCAGGCGGCGGGTGCTGTCTTGCACTGTGGCGCGGCTGCTGCGTGCTGAGCCAAGGGTGCGTTCGACCAAGGCACGGGCTTCGCGTGCGGCCTCGTCCACCTGGTTGATGCTGACACTCAACTCCTCGATGGCGGAAGACACGGTGGTGGTGGCGTCGGCCTGGCTGTCAGCTGCGCTGCCCAGTTGGTTGAGGGCGGAGGCGATGGCGTCGGACTGACGGGCGACGGTGCCCGAGCGGGAGTGAATGTCGCCGACGAGGGTCTGGAAACGGGCCAGCATGGCATCGAAGGCGCGTCCTGCCTGGCTGATCTCGTCGCTACCAGTGAGCCCTACGCGGCGGGCCAGATCGCGTTGCGCTTCGATTTCCGTCGCGGTGTGCTCCAGGCGGCGGATGGGGATGATGATCGAGCGGGCGATCCACCAACCACAAGCGGCGAGCAGGGCGAGCAGGAACAGGCTGCCGCCTATCATCCAGGCGCTGGCACTGGCCGCCACGGCGACGCCTTGTGCGACGTGCTCTGTCGAGCGGGTCTGGGTAAGTTTGCTGACCTCGGCACTGAGTTCGTCCATGGCCTGGCTCAGCGGGCGATCCTTGCCGCGTACCGCGACATCGACCTTCTTGCCGGTCTCGGGATCGGTGGCGTCGAAATCCTTGAGGGCCGCACGATAGTCTTCGCCCAATTGGCGGTGGGCGGCCAGGGTCTTGGTGACGATGGCGGTGTCGACGGCGTGTGCCTGCAGGTTCTTGGTCAGGGCTTCGAGGGCCTCGCGCGTACGCTGTTCCTCCAGGGTGAAACCTTTGAGGTGGCGTTCGTGGGCCGCCGCATCGTTACCGCGGATCAGGATGTTCTTCCACTCCTGCACCTGGGTTTTGAAGGCCGTGGCGGCGGTACCAAGTTCCACGCTCATCTGTTGAGCGGCCAGCAACTCGGCGTTGCTGTCGGCCATCTGGCTGGACAGGCGATGCAGTTGCCACAGGGCGTAGGCCGAGAGAATGGCGAGGGCCAGGCAAGCGATGCCGAGCAGCGCGATTAGGCGCGTCTTGACGGTCAGGTTCATGGGGTGCTCCCGGTGTCGATGACCTGTGGGGAAATGGGCGACGGTGTGCCGCAGCGGCGCTGCGTCCGTGCCTCGTCTGCAGGTTGACGGCTTGGCGGGGGCTAGGCTTGAGGGGCGCCGATCCTGTGTGGGCTCAGCGCCCGGCGGCGCGCGCCACGGCGGGGGGGGCTTCGACATGCGGGCGCACGGTGACCTCCACGTCGATCTGGTGGCTGCCGCCGCCCAGGATGACGCCGCGCAGGGGCGATACGTCGCCGAAATCGCGTCCCCAGGCGACGGTGATGTGGTGGTTGCCGGGGCGCAGCGCATTGGTGGGGTCGAACTCGGTCCACCCCAGTTCCGGCACGTAGACGGCGACCCAGGCATGGGAGGCGTCGGCGCCCTCCAGCCGCGGCTGACCGGGCGGCGGGTCGGTCAGCAAGTAGCCGGAGAGGTATCGCGCCGGCAGCCCCATGGCGCGCAGGCAGCCGATCATGAGGTGGGCGAAGTCCTGGCAGACGCCGCGGCGGATCAGCAGCACCTCGGCCAGCGGGGTGGCGACGTGGGTGGCTTCGGGGTCGTACTCGAAGGTGTCGTGGATGCGCCTCATCAGCGAATCGCAGGCCTCCAGCAACGGTCGACCCGAGGGGAAGTCGGGCTCGGCGAAATCACGCAGGGTCTGCGCCAGCGGGATGTAGGGCGAGGCGTACAGGAATTCGTCGGCTTCGCTGTCGCTGCTCATGCCCCATTGCGGTGCGGCGAAATGCCGCTGCACGTTCTCCCACGGCGGGGAGTCCGGCAGGGCGCCGGTCTCGCGGATCAGGTCCACCTCGCTGTGGGCCTTGACCACCAGGGTGTCATGCGGGCTGCACAGTTCAAACCGGGTGATGGGGTTGCCGAAGTAGTCCCGGTCGTCGAGCAGGCGGTCGGTGGCCGGCGAGATCTGCAGGCTGTGCGACAGGCAGCGCTGGGTTGGCAGATCGCGCGGGCGCAGGTGGGCGATCTGGCTGCTGTGGCCGACGGTCTGCGAATAGTGGTAGCGGGTCAGGTGGGTAATCGACAGACGCATGTCAGCTCATGGTGGCACGCTGGGTAACGTGGCTGAAGAAACGGTTCTGCAGCGCGTTGCCGAGGGTGTTGCCGGCTTGCCAGGCCTGCTCCAGCAGGCTGCGCAGGGCACGCATCTGGCTGGCCCCGGCCACCCAGTCCTCGGCGCGTGGCCCGCTGAGCGCCTTGGCGACGGCCAGCAAAGCGTCCCAACTGCTTGGCGGCAGGTCGCCCGGCAGTTGCTGCAGGTGGTCCAGCAGGGACTGGACCTGGTAGACGAAGGCGCGCGGGTTGTCGTGGTCGGCCAGCAGCAGCTCCGCCACCGGGCCGTGCTCGGGGGCGCGCTGGTAGCGGCGGCGATAAGTCAGCACCGTGTCGGAAATGTCGATCAGGCTGTTCAGCGCCGGAGCCTGGGGGGGCTGGGGGACCAGCATTTCCTGCAGCGCAAGGGCGAGGAACTGCATGCGCTCGATACGCCGCCCCAGCGACTGGAAGCGCCAGCCGGCATCGCGCGTCATGTGTTCCATGCTGTAGCCGGACAGGGTGATCAGCAGCATCAGCGTCTGGTCGAGGAATTCGAGCGCGTCGGACAGGGTGTGCGGGCCACGCTGCCAGGCATTCACAAGGCGTTCCATGCGGTTGTAGATGCGCCAACTGTCCGGTGCCAGGCGGTCGCGCAAACCGCGCGCGAGGCGCAACACCTGGCGCAGGTTGGCGATCGCGCCGGTACCGTGTTCGCTCTCGCGCAGGGCAGCCAGCAGCGTAGCCTGCGGGCTCATGACCAGGGCCACGCGCGGGATGCTGTGGGTACGCTGGCCTGCAGCCAGCAGTTGCGCCCATTCGCCGTCGTCGGCAGATAGTTGCTGGCGCAGGCCGCAGCGCAGCAGTCGCAGGATGCAGTCGCTGCGCTCGGCGTAGCGGGCGAGCCAGAACATGTTCTCGCCGGTGCGGCTGGCCAGCGAGCCGTGGTCGTGCTCGGTGACGATGGCCGGGTAGGGAGCGGCGGGCAGGCTGAGGGGCAGTTCTTCCTGCGCGCTGCCGAGTACCCAGGTGTCCTTGCTGCCGCCGCCGCGCTGGATGGTGACCACGCGCTGGTCGTTGGGATTGGCCACGCGTGTCAGCCCCCCCGGCATCACCACATATCCATTGGGGGTGGCCGCGGCGTAGACGCGCAGGATGGTCAGGCGTGGCTCCAGCGTGGTGCTGCGGTGCGACCACACCGGCAGGCGCGACAGGCGCACGATCTCCTGCCCCACGTAGTCGCGTGCGTGTCGTTTCAACGCGTCGAGCAGGGCCTCGCGCTGGGTCTTGTCGAGGTCGCCGCCGAAATGCGGGCCCTCCGAGCTGGGGCCGTAGGCCGATTTGACGACCAGATTCGGCAGGCGGTCTGTCACTTCCTCGCAAGCCTGCTCCTCGCCGCACCACCAGGTGGCCACCGAGGGCATCAGCAGCGTCTCGCCCAGCAGGTGTTCGCAGATCGCCGGCAGGAAGCCGAGCAGGGCGCCGGATTCGATGAGGCCGCTGCCCAGCGCGTTGGCGACCAGCACGCCGCCGCGCCGCGCCACGTCGAGCAGGCCGGGGATGCCCAGGGCAGAGTCGGCGCGCAGTTCCAGCGGGTCGCACCAGACGTCGTCGACGCGGCGCAAGATGGCGTGCACGCGACGCAGGCCCGACAGGGTCTTGAGGAACACGCCACCCTCGCGCACCGTGAGATCCTGCCCCTCGACCAGGGGGATGCCCATGTGGCGGGCCAGGTAGGCGTGCTCGAAGTAGGTTTCGTTGAGCGAGCCCGGGGTCAGCAGCACGATCAGCGGAGCCTCGTCGTCGCGCGGCGCCCAGTAGGCCAGGGCATCACGCAGGACCTGGAAGAAGTTCGCGATGGGCTGCACCCGCAGGCTGCGCAGGAGATCCGGGAACTGGCTGCCGATGATGCTGCGGTTCTCCAGCGCGTAGCCGGCGCCGGAGGGGGCCTGGGTGCGGTCCGACACCACCCACCAGTTGCCGTCTGGCGAGCGCGCCAGGTCGGCCGCGTAGAGATGCAGGTGGATGCCGCCGGGCACCTGCACGCCATGGCAGGGACGCAGGAAACCCGGATGGGCGTGGATCAGGCTGGCCGGCAGTTGGCTGTCGGCGATCAGGCGCTGCGGGCCGTAGAGATCGGCCAGTACCGCGTTGAGCAGGCCGGCGCGCTGGCGCACGGCGGTGGCGATGGTCTGCCACTCCTCCTCGGGCAGGATGTTGGGCAGCAGGTCCAGGTCCCACGGGCGGTCGGCGCCGCGCGGGTCGGCGTAGACGTTGTAGGTGACCCCGTTCTCGGCAATCTGGCGCTGCACGGCGTCGCGTGCTTCATGCATGGCGCGCGGCCCGAGCCAGTTCACGTGATCCAGCAGAGGCTTCCAGTGCGCGCGCACCTTGCCGTCCTGGGCAATCAGTTCATCGTAACGATCGGAGCTCGGGGGGTAGGTGCGCAGCAGGCTCATGCGGCATCTCGGCCGTTCTGGGGTCGGGCATCGGGGGGCGTATCACCCCCAAGCTTAGCGGAAAGGGAAATGTACGGTTCGTGCGCCCGGCGCACGATACGCAATATTGCGCAGAGCCGGCTGCGAAGCGGCCTGCCGGAGTGCGCGAAGGGCGGTGCGGGAGGGGGCTCATGGCCGGGAAGCGTGAAGGATGACTGCCGGGTAATCGTTTACCTTTATGGGTTTGCGCCTTGTCGTCACCAACAATAGGCGAGAGGCCCGGGCGTCGCCGGCATGGCGGCGACGTGCCTCGCCCGGCCGTCCCAATCCGGCCGGATCCATCAAAAAACCACACCAAGGATGAGACAAATGAACGGCAAGCTATTGGCTGTACACGCCGCCCTGGCGGCTTCTGCACTTCTGCTGGCGGGGCCGGCCCAGGCCTCCACTGATGCCCAGAACACCGACATCCGCAATGGCGGCAGCATCAGCACCGGCAGCGACCCCACCGCGGATTCGCCGATCTTCGCGGTGGTCAACAAGTCTTCCAGCCGCGCCGAGTTCCGCTTCAAGACCTATACCAGCGGAACCCACACGCTGGAAGGGACGGTCAAGCTGATCAAGCTGTCGGGCGGCAAGACCAGCATCGCGCAGACCTTCTCGGAGACCGGGGGCAACCCGATCAGCCAGTTGGCGATCGACGAGCAGGGCTATTTCTACGAGGTGCAGCGCAGTACCGGCGATACCAGCAGCGACCGCTATTGCAATCTGCCCAAGCTGGCGGTGGGGGGCACGGCCAAGATCAAGCTGGTCTACAGCGTCGACAGCCAGACCAGCACGTCCTACATCAATGGCAGCAAGTGCAAGAGCATCAAGAAACCTGGCTGGACCAAGCTCTACACCAAGCTCGGCGCCTACCACACGGCCAGCGGCTCGGGCAGCGTGACGGTGCAGTGGACCAACTTCAGCGTGAAGTGAGCGTGGGTTGAAAGGCGGACAGCCCGCCGGGGCGGGCTGTCCGCAGGGCGTTCCGGAAGGCCGGGGCGCGACGATCAGAAGCGTGCTTCGACGCCCACCGACAGCGTGCTGTAGCCGTAAGTCCCTTCTTCCGGTCGGTTCGGGCCGGAGTAGCCGACCGCCTTGACGCCGCCCAGCGCGTCCAGCGAGGCGGTGAGCATCACGTTGGGGCTGACATTCCAGCCCACGCCGAAGGAGAACAGCACGCCGGTGGAGCTCTTTTCGGTGCCGGAGATGCCAGCGCAGCCGCGCAGGCATTCGTACTTGGTCTTGGCGGGGGCGATGCCCAGCTTGCCGGTGAGGGTGACGACGCGGCTGACCGGCCACGAGCCCACTGCCGAGATGGCGTAGGCGGTGGTGCCGAACTTGTCGCTGACGCTGTTGTTGGCACCGCCTTCCACCGTGTAGCTGCCGAAGTCGTAGTAGCCGATCTCGACCCCCCAGTTGCCCCACAGCACGCCGCCATAGAGCTTGTAGCCAGTGGCCGATTCGTCGCTGCTACCGACACGTGAATAGAACTCGTCGCCGAAGTCGCGGGCGACCTCCGAGAAGGCCGCGCCGACGCCGCCTCCGATGTAGGGCTTGGCCGCGTAGGACTGTTGCGCGAGTGCCGCACCGGAGCCCAGGCTCGTGATCAGCATGACAGCGAGTGTCATTTTCTTCATGTCGTACTTCTCCTGTGTGTGAGAGAGGGGAAGCGCGCGTGGCGCTCCCGTCGCACACAACGCGGCGGTTGGCGATGACGATGACACCGTGCGTCGTCTGCGCACCGGCGGCGGGTGAAAAAAAGCCCGCTGGCCGCCGGCGCGGTCGCGGGCAAGGGAGGCAGCCCCTTTACTCCTTGAAGGCCTGCACGGTGAAGGACAGGCTGACTTCGTCAGCCACGATCGGGATTTGCTTGCTCAGGCCGAATTCGGAGCGCTTGACCCTGGCCGTGGCATTGGCCCCAAGGGCCTCGCGCTTTTTCTGCACCGGGTGCGGGCCAGCCACGAAACTGTTCAAGGTGAGGGTCACGGGTCGGGTGACGCCCTTGATCGTCAGTTCGCCGTCCACGGCGACCGGCCGCTCGCCCTCGAAGCGTACCTGGGTGGAGCGGTACAGGATGTGGGGGTAGCGTGCCGTGTCGAAGAAATCCTCGGCCTGCAACTGGCTGTTGAACAGCGGGTAGCCGGTGTTGATGCTGCGTGCGTCGATGCTCACCTCCACGCTGCCGCTACGGGCGGCCTGGTCCAGCGTGATGCGGCCGTTGGTCTGGTCGAAGCGGTGCTCCTGCCAGGTCCAGCCCAGGTGGTCGTAGCCGAAGCGGCTGGCACTGTGCGTGGGGTCGATGACGTAGGTGTTGGGGGCAGCCGTCGCGCCGATGGCGAGGCTGGACAGCAGTGCAGCGAACAGGAAGCGGGGCATGCGTCTCTCCGTGATGGTCGGGTGCCGCCCTCGCGGGGCAGTCGGGAGACGCTAAGCCAGCCGGGCGGGCGGCGTTTGATCGTGATTGCTGTTTGCGGGGCGTGCCCTTCAGGGGGCCAGGGGAAGGAACAGCAGCGAGCAGCGCTCGCTCGGTGGGGTGTAGTCGGGCACGCTGGGGAAGTGGCGCAGCATCGGACCTTCGATGACGCGCCAGGGCGTCTCGTCGCGCACGCGGGCCACCAGCGCGGGCACTTCGATTGGCGTCGCGCCGACGCAACGGACGCGGGCATAGCGGCCCGCAGGCAACGCGCCCAGTTCGGTGCCGGGCACCTGCGGTGGCTGTCCGGCGCGTGGCACGCAATGCCACATGCGGACCCAGGTCGTGGGCCAGCGCACCGGGTCGACCCAGCCGTCGGGATGGACCACCCAGTGGCGCCAGGCCCGCGCGCCGCTGCGCGCCACCAGCCACGACATTTCGTCGCCGGCCGGGAAGACTTCGGCAGCCGGGCCGCTGAACGGCAGGCGCCATACCGGCAGCGCCGGCAAGTGCACGACATCCAGTGCGGCAGGCGGGCTGGCCAGCGGCTGCACTTCGCTCGGGGCGCAGGCGAAGGTGCGGGAGAAGGCGCGCGAGAAGGCGGCGACAGAGCCGTAGCCGGCCTGTACCGCGAGATCGGTGACCGAGTAGGCGGTGCCGGCCAGCAGCGCCTGGTGCGCCCGTGCCAGGCGCAGGCGGCGCAACGTGCTCATCGGTGTCTCGCCGACCTTTTGCAGATAGATGCGCTGGAAGTGGTAGCGCGACAGGTTGGCGACTTCTGCCAGGTCTCTCAGGGCGATGCGGTCGTCATCCAGATGCTGTTCGAGATAGTCGAGCACGCGCCGGATGCGGCGGCGGCCCAGGATGTATTGCGTGCGGGTCAGCATGCCGCTCAGGCTCGGGCGTCGGTCTGTTCCTGCGCTTCCATGAAGGCACGGCGGAAGGCCAGTGGCTGCGCGATGCCGGGAATGGGTGCCTGCGGCGCACCGGCGCCGGAGATGATGAGGGTGCCGAAATCGCAGATGCGCCCCAGCACGCTCTGGTCGACCTGGATGCTCTCGACCTTGTTGATGTTCAGTTCGATGGTGCTGCGGCGGATGAAGCCGAACTTGGCGATCACTCGTTTGTTGGTGAAAGCCAGTTCGGTGGTCTTGTACTGCACATAGACCCACAGCCAGCACAGCAGGCCGAGGCCGAAGAGGGGCAGCAGCAGGATGCCCAGTGCGATCAGGTGGGCTTGCGACCACAGGCTCACGCGCCCGATATGGATGATCCGTTCCCCGGTGATCAATGCGCCCTCGATGTATCCGGCCATCTGCGGTCTCCTGACTGGGTGGGGGATGCGTTGCCGGACGCATCCGAGTGCTGGAGTGTAGTCCAGGTCCGCTGTGCTCACGGCTGCGGCGCTGCGTAGCGTTCGCGCAGCGCTTCGTAGTGGCCGTTCTTCTGCAGGGTACGCAGGGCCTTGCGCCAGCGCTTGACCTCCGTCGCAGCGACATCGGGTGAAAAAGCGATGTAGCCGTCGGTGCGGCTGAGGACAACGGGGGTCTGGCGGATCGAGGCGGGCTTGAGTTCGGCCTCGCGCAGTTTCTGGCCGATCGTGTCGCTGGCGGAGGCGGTCAGCTCGACGTGCCCGGCGACCAGCATGCGGAAGCAGTTGGCGTAGGCGCTGGTGGTGTGCACCTGCTGGAAGCCGGCGCTGCGCGCCGCCTGCTCATGCACGCTGCCGGCCAGCACGCAGATGGGGCGATCACGTACATCCGCCAGTGTGCGTATGTCGGCCTCATGTCCGGCGCGCACGTACAGATAATCGGTCTGGCGTGAAATCGGGCCTACCCATTGCACGGTCTGTTCGCGGTCCGGCGTGCGGATCAGGTTGAAGAAGACGGCGCCGGGCTCACTCTGCACCATGCGCAGGCCACGGGCGAAGGGGACCTCCGTGATCGGGCCCGGGCGCTTCAGTTCGGCTTGCAGGGCGCGCACCAACTCGATGTAGAAGGCGCGTGAGCCGCCCGCTGGGATGCCGTGGAGGCCATCTTCCCGTTGCGCGGCCTGGCCGCCCACGCTGTGCGTGATCACGGTGAGCGTGGGGGAGGCGGCATGGAGCGGTGCTGATGGCAGCGCCATGCTGAGGAGGAGGGCGCGGCAGAGATGAAAGTGCAGTCGCATGGTCGTGGATGCGGGTCGGGCAGCCCGGCGGTGAGGCCAGGACGGGTGCGACGCACTGCTTGGCGCAGTCCGCTACAGCGCCCGTCCGCCGGGGTCAGCCGCGCCGCAGGTCCAGGGTGAAGGGGAAGTTGGGGTTGAGCGCTTCCCGCTCCACGCTGATCTTGCCCGGCGTGTGCCCCATCTGGGCGAAGCGCGCCAGGCGGCGCCCCTCGGCCTCGTAGGCGTTGATCGGGTAGACCTCGAAATTGCGCCCGCCCGGGTGGGCCACGTAGTAGGTGCAGCCGCCCATGGAGCGGTCCATCCAGGTATCCACGAGGTCGAACACCAGCGGGTTGTGGGTGGGGATGGTCGGGTGCAGCGCAGACGGTGGCGCCCAGGCCTTGTAGCGCACGCCCGCCACGAACTCGCCGACCTTGCCGGTCGGCGCCAAGGGCACGGCGCGGCCGTTGCAGGCGAGCACGTAGCGGTCGGAGGCCAGCCCCTGCACATGTACCTGCAGGCGCTCGACCGAGGAGTCGACGTAGCGTACCGTGCCGCCGACCGCGCCCTCTTCGCCCATCACATGCCAGGGCTCCAGCGCGGCGCGCAGTTCGATGTGGGCGCCGCGCGAGGCGAACTCGCCGTACTTGGGGAAGCGGAATTCCAGGTGCGGGGCGAACCAGTCGGTTTGCAGCGGGTAGCCGAAGTCGCGCATCTCGGTCATCACGTCGCTCAGGTCCTGCTGCACGAAGTAGGGCAGCATGAATCGGTCATGCAGCTCGGTGCCCCAGCGGGTGAGTTTTTCTGGCGCGTACGGGTGCTGCCAGAAGCGGGCGATCAGCGCACGCAGCAGCAATTGCTGGGTGAGGCTCATCTGCGCATGTGGCGGCATCTCGAAAGCGCGCAGCTCCAGCAGACCGAGGCGGCCAGTGGGGCCGTCGGGGGAGTAGAGCTTGTCGATGCAGAACTCGCTGCGGTGGGTGTTGCCGCTGGCGTCGATCAGCAGGTTGCGCAGGATGCGGTCGATCAGCCACGGGGGCGTCTGACCGCCCGGCTCGGGAATCTGCCGCATCGCGATCTCCATCTCGTAGACGGAGTCGTTGCGTGCTTCGTCGATGCGCGGCGCCTGCGAGGTGGGGCCGATGAACATGCCCGAGAACAGGTAGGACAGCGAGGGGTGGTTGTGCCAATAGGCGATCAGGCTCCTCAGCAGGTCCGGCCGGCGCAGGAAGGGCGAGTCCTGTGGCGTCTCGCCGCCGATCACGAAGTGGTTGCCGCCCCCGGTGCCGGTGTGGCGCCCGTCGAGCATGAACTTCTCGGTGGTCAGACGCGACAGATGGGCCTGCTCGTAGAGGTGGGTGGTGCGCTCGACCAGTTCGTCCCAACTACGCGAGGGGTGGATGTTCACCTCCACCACGCCAGGGTCGGGGGTGATGCGGAAGCTCTGCAGGCGCGGGTCCTTGGGCGGCTCGTAGCCTTCCAGGATTACCGGCACGGCGAGCTTCGCGGCCACCGCTTCGACGGCGGTGACGATCTCCAGGTAGTCTTCCAGCGCCGAAGTGGGTGGCATGAAGACGTAGAGGCGCCCGTCTCGCGGTTCCACGCACATCGCGGTGCGGGTGACCCAACTGGCGGACTGGCCCAGGGCCGGGCGGTGTTCGCGGTCCAGCAGCTCGCGGATGTGCGGGGGGACCTCGCGCTTGCCCTTGCCCTCGAACAGCGCCATGCGCTCGGCCTCGGTGGTGCCGGGCGTCTGGAACAGGCGACGGATCGCCGAGTAGGCCGGCAGAGGCGGGAAGACCTCGCTCTGCTCGGGCGGATGGATCCACGGATAGTCGCTCTTGCCGACCCAGGGCTGGGAGTCCAGCGGCAGGCGATAGCCCAGGGGTGAGTCGCCGGGGATCAGGTAGCAACGCTCGGCGCGCAGGAACCAGGGGCCGCTCTGCCAGCGCGAGTCGCCGACGTAGTTGCGTGCGATCGGCAGCACGCAGCCGATCACCTTGTCCAGACCCTGGTGGAATACCTTGCGCAGGCGTTCGCGCTCCAGCGGATCGTCGAGCTTTGCGTTGAAGGGGTCGACGTTGATCGGCAGCTTGCGCTCGCGCCACAGGTAGTACCAGACATCCTCGTAGGCCGGGAAGACGTACTTGGGGTCCAGCCCCAGGCTCTGCGCCAGTTCGACGAGGAAGCTGGCGGCGGTCTCCTCGGTGACGCCGTAGTCCTTGTGCTCGTCGGCGTAGAGCTCCACGTCGCTCCACATGGGCTGGCCGTCCTTGCGCCAGAAGCAGGTCAGCGACCAGCGCGGCAGTTGCTCGCCGGGGTACCACTTGCCCTGGCCGAAATGCAGCAGGCCCTGCGGCGCGTACTTCTCCTTCAGTCGGTAGAGCAGGTCGGCGCCGAGCAGGCGCTTCTTTGGCCCCATGGCTTCGGTGTTCCATTCCGCACCGTCGCGGTCGTCGACCGACACGAAGGTGGGCTCGCCGCCCATGGTCAGGCGAACGTCATGACGTTGCAGATCGCCGTCGATCAGGTGGCCCAGCGCTTCGATGCTGGTCCACTGCGCCTCGGAATAGGGCTTGGTCACGCGCGGCGCTTCCCACACGCGCTCCACCTTCATGTGGTGCTCGAACTCGCTCTCGCATTCGTCCGCGTAGCCGAACACCGGCGCGGCGGAGGAGGGCTCGGGGGTGCATGCGAGCGGGATGTGGCCTTCGCCGGCGAACAGGCCGGAGGTCGGGTCGAGGCCGATCCAGCCGGCACCGGGCAGGAAGACCTCGCACCAGGCGTGCAGGTCGGTGAAGTCCGCCGCCGGGCCGCTGGGGCCGTCGAGCGACTTCACGTCGGGCGTGAGCTGGATCAGGTAGCCCGAGACGAAGCGCGCGGCCAGGCCCAGGTGGCGCAGCAACTGCACCAGCAGCCAGCCGGAGTCACGGCAGGAGCCGGTGGCCTTCTTCAGCGTGTCTTCCGGCGTCTGCACGCCAGGTTCCATGCGGATGGTATAGCCGACGGCATGCTGAACCTTCTGATTCAGGGCCACCAGGAAGTCCACGCTGCCCACCGGATCGAGATTCACGCCGTTGAGGAATTCGGTGAACAGCGGCGTGCCGGGTAGCTTGACGAGGTAGGGCGCAAGCTCGCGCAACTGTTCCTCGGTGTAGTTGAAGGGGAATTTCTCGGCGTAGGGCTCGAGGAAGAAGTCGAAGGGATTGATGACGGAGAGTTCCGCCACGAGGTCGATCTCGACCTTGAATTCGCGTGTCTTCTCGGGAAACACCAGGCGCGCCAGGTAGTTGCCCTGGGGGTCCTGCTGCCAGTTGATGAAATGCTCGCCCGGCGTGACGCGTTGGGAATAGGCCAGGATGGGCGTGCGGCAGTGGGGCGCGGGGCGCAGGCGCACCACCTGCGGGGACAGGCCGACCAGGCGGTCGTAGCGGTAGTGGGTGACGTGGTTCAGCTTGACGTGGATGGACACGAGGGACTCCGCTCAGGGTTTGGGGTCGGGTCAGGTCTAGCAAGATGCGTGCACTACCCCGGATGCACCATAAATCAGCCGCGTGGCCGAATCATGCCCTGCATTAATGCCTGGGACGAGTTGCAGGCTTGTTGCGGCGCACCAGCTTGGGGTGGAGACGGGGTCAGGCCTTGCTGGCGACCTGCAGGACGTGCTGCGAGAAGGCCGGGCCGTCGACCGGGCGGCTGAACAGGTAGCCCTGCAGGTGGTCGCACCCCAGCTCGACCAGCACCGCGTGCTGGGCCTCGTGTTCCACCCCCTCGGCGATGACTTCCAGGCCCAGGCTGTGGGCCAGGGCCATGATGCCCTGCACGATGGCGCGGTCGGCCTGGCTGTGCGCGATGTCGCGCACGAAGGCACGGTCGATCTTGAGGATGTCGACCGGCAGGCGCTTGAGGTAGCTGAGCGAGGAATAGCCCGTGCCGAAGTCGTCGATGGCCAGGCGGATGCCCAGGTTCTTGAGGCGGTGCAGGGTGGACAGGCCCTCCGTTGCCTGCTCCATCCACACGCTCTCGGTGATCTCGAACACCAGGCGCTGCGGGGCCAGCCCGGTCTCGAGCAGGATGGTCTCGACGCGTGCGGCAAAGTCCTGCCCCAGCAACTGCTTGCCCGACAGGTTGATCGACAGCCGCGCCTCCGGGCGGGTGTGGGCCTGCCATTGTTTCCACTGCTGGCAGGCCTCGCGCAGCACCCAGTCGCCGATCGGGTTGATCAGGCCGGTCTCTTCGGCAAGGGGAATGAATTCGGCCGGCGACACCGAGCCGCGCGTCGGGTGTTGCCAACGCAGCAGGGCTTCGGCCCCGCACAGCTCGCCATCGTCGGCCCGGATCTCCGGCTGGTAGTGCAGCGACAGCTCGCCGCGCTCCAGCGCGCGGCGCAGTGCGCCTTCCAGCAACAGGTGCTCGCTCACCGACACTTCCATGCCGGGTTCGTAGAACTGGTAGCCGCGATTGGCCCGCTTGGCCTCGTACATCGCGGTGTCGGCGTGACGCAGCAGGGTGGACACGTCCTCGCCGTCGCGCGGGAACAGCGAGATGCCGATGCTGGCCGAGATGAAGACGTCATGGCCCTCGATATGGAAGGGCTCGGCCAGGGCCTTGGCGATCTTCTCGGCGGCGGCGGCCGCGGCCGGCGTACTGGCCAATTCCTCCAGTACCACGGTGAACTCGTCACCGCCCAGGCGCGCCACATGGTCGCTGACGCGCACGCACTGGCGCAGGCGCCCGGCCACGGCCTTGAGCAGCTTGTCACCGGACTCGTGGCCGAGCGAATCGTTGACGAACTTGAAGCGGTCCAGGTCGAGGAACAGCACCGCTACCGCCGTATGGGTCTGGCGTGCGCGGTCGATCTGCTGGCGCAGCAGGTCGCCGAACAGGGCGCGGTTAGGCAGGCCGGTCAGGATGTCGTTGTAGGCCAGGTGGCGCACATGGCGCTCGGTGTGCAAGGCCTCGATGGCGCGGCCCACGCGCTGGACCACCGCGTTCAGGTGCAGCGGCTTGGTGATGTAGTCGGTGGCGCCAGCGGCATAGGCCTGCTCAATGGAGTGGCGGTCGTCCAGCGCGGTGATCATCAGGACCGGGATGTCGCGCGCCTGCGGCAACTCCTTCATGCGGGCGCAGGTGGCGAAGCCATCCATGCCGGGCATCATAGCGTCCATCAGCACCACGTCGGGTTGCTTGCGCTCCAGCAGGGCCAGTGCAGCAGCACCGTCGACCGCCTCCACCACCTGGTAGCCCTTGAGCTGCAGGGCATAGCGGAGCGCCGAGCGGGTGCTGCGATCGTCGTCGGCGATCAGCACCGTACTGCTGGCGGAGGCGACGGCGGTGGTGGGGGTGGCGAGGTCGGACAGGGTCAGGCGCAAGGCGCTCTCGACCCGCTCGAACTCGGCCAGCGTCTGCTGCAACAGTTCGCCCTGGCGCTCGCTGTCCGGCGCCACGCTCTGCAACTGCTCGGCCAGGTTCTGCAGGCGCAGCGCGCCGAGGTTGCCGGCCGCGCCGGCCAGGGTGTGCGCGTGATGGCGCAGGTCGGCGGGGTGGGGCACGAGGATGGCGCGGCGGATCGCGGCCAGGTGCTCGGGCATGTCTTCGAGGAAGGGCGTGATGGCTTCGCCCAGCGCACCGCCGAGGGCGTCGCGCAGGCGGTTGAGCGCGTTGCTGTCCAGCGGGTGCCCGCCGTGATCTTCCAGCGCACCCTCATCGCCGACCACTGCATGGCCGTTGCCGGCCAGGAACTGGGGCGGCAGCCAGCGGCGCAGCACGGTGCGCAGCTCTTCCTGCGTGAAGGGCTTGGGCAGGTGGTCGTCCATCCCCGCAGCCAGGCACTTTTCGATATCGGCCAGGCTGGTGTTGGCGGTCATCGCGATGATCGGCACCCGTCCGCCCTGCGGGGCCTCCGCCGTGCGGATGTGGGCGGTGGCCTCGAAGCCATCCATGCCGGGCATCGAGCAGTCCATGAGGATGGCATCCCAGCGCTCGCGGCCAAAGGCCTCGATGGCCTCCTCGCCGTTGGCGGCGACGGTGGCGTGGCCGCCCAGGCCGCTCAGCATGCTGCGCACCACGATCTGGTTGGTGCGGTTGTCTTCCACCACCAGCACGTTGAACAGGCCGCTGTTGGCGATCGGGGTGGTGGCCGGCAGGTCGAGTGTGCTCTGCTGCGGATCGAACAGGGTGTCGAGCGCGGCGCGCAGGCGATGCAGGCGCAGCGGCTTGCCGAGCACGCTGGTCATGAAGTCGGGTACCGCGTCCGAGCGCTGGATGAAGGGCGTCATCAGCAACCAGCGGGTGGTCGCCGGCAGCAGCTTGCGCAGTTGCTCCAGCGGTGCCGGCTCGGTCGCCGCGAGCTGGCCGTCGACCAGCACCGCGTCGAAGGGCGCCCCCGCCATGCCGGCGTGCTGCAGCAACTGCAGGGCCTGGGCGAAGCCGGCCACGCACTCGGTATGCCAGCCGTGGGCCTGCAGGGCATTGTCGAAGAATTCGCGCACGATGGTCGCGGCGTCGATGACCAGCAGGCGGCGACTCAGCGGTGTGGCGTACACGGTCGGGATCGCTTCGGCGGTGATCTCCACTGGCAGCTCGAACCAGAAGCGGCTGCCGCCGGCCTCCGGCGTCTCGACGCCGATGTGCCCGTCCATCAGGCCGATCAACTGACGGCTGATGGCCAGCCCGAGGCCGCTGCCCTGGTTCTGGCGATTGGGCTGGGGATCGACCTGGACGAAGGACTCGAAGATGCGCTCGGCATAACCGGCGGGGATGCCGGGGCCGCTGTCGGTGACCTCGAAGCGCAGCATGCTGCGCTCGGGCAGGCGGAGGGTGCGCACCCGTACCGAGATTTCGCCGAACTCGGTGAACTTGACCGCGTTGGCCACCAGGTTGGTCAGCACCTGGCGCAGCTTGCGGCCGTCGGCCAGGACTTCGATCGCGCAGTCGGGGCTGATCGCGTAGCCGATCTCCAGGCCCTTGCGGTGGGCCTGCGGGGTGAGGGTGTCGACCACGCCCTCGACCATCTCGCGCAACCGCAGCGGCTTGCGTTCGAGGCCGGTGGCTCCGGCCTCAAGGCGGCTCAGGTCGAGGATGTTGTTGATCAGGTCCAGCAGGTACTGCGCCGAGTCCCAGGCCAGCTCCAGGAAGTGGCGCTGGCGGGCGGAGAGGCGCGAGCCGACGAGCAGGTCCAGGGTGCCGATCACGCCATTGAGCGGGGTGCGGATCTCGTGGCTGACGGTGGCGGCGAATTGCGATTTGAGCCGGGCCAGCGACATGGCTTCGTCGCGCGAGCGGATCAGCTCGGCTTCGCGTTCGCCCAGTTGCGCCATCATGCTGTTGAAGGCGCGCGCCATGTCGGCGATGTCGGTGGGGCCTTCCACGCTGGCCTGGATGTCGCGCTCGCCGCGCTCGGCCCGCAGCATGTTGTGCGACAGCTTGGCCAGGGGGGCGGTGAGGCGGCGCGCCAGCAGGCTCAGCAAACCCAGGAAGACGGCCGCGAACAACATCGAGTAGGCGAAGTTGGCGAGGAACAGGCTGGCCCGCAGGTGACGCAGGGTGGCGGTGTCCTGCAGCACGCGCACCTGGCCCAGGTAGGTGTCGGCCCGCTCTGCCGCGTCGAAGGGGCTCAGCTCGCCGCCAGCGGTGCGTACCGGCGCGACGAAGCACCAGTGCGCATCCGTCTCGTACTGCAGGGCCGCCGTGTCGTGGCGTGCGGCTAGCGGCACATCACCGCTGGACCACTGGGTGTCGGCCTGCTTGAAGCGGCGTACCAGGCGCTTGCCATTGGCATCGATCAGTTCCACCGCCACCACGTCGGGGAAGCTGAGTGTGGCGTCGATCGCCGCCGTGGCGTTGTCCGACGAGCCGGACAGCAACGCCAGCCGGCTCTGTTCGGCCAGGCGCTGGGTGATCTGGATGCCCTGCGACTGCAGGGTGCCTTTCATCTGCAGGCTGCTCTGCCAGGACAGGGCGAACGAGGCCAGCAGGGACAGCATGAACACGCCCACCGCGGTCAGCAGCGTCAGCAGGTGCCGGAAACTGTGCTTGAGGATGAGATTGCGCAGTGGGTCCATGATTCCGGCTAGGGGCTGGGGAAGCTGAGGTCGACGCGCAGGCCGCGCAGTTGCGGGCCGAGCCCGAGGTGGTTGGCGGTGCGCACGTTGACCGCCAGCAGCACCTGGCGCAGGGGCTGGATGCCGCCTTGGGTGCGGGCACCATTGTTGCCCAGGGCGGCGGCGGCCAGGCTGCGCCCCATCTCCGCGTTGTCCGGTGCGAGGGCGAACAGGGCGCCGCGGCGGGCGTGGGCGAGGCTGCTGGAGAACAGCAGCAGGGAGCGGTTCCATGACTCCTGCAGCAGGAAGGGCAGGACCGTGCTGTCGTCGACGGTGGTGGCGTCTTGTGCCAGCCACAGTGCATCGCTGCGCGGATTCATCTGGGCCAGGATGTCCTGGTAGCTGCGTACCGCCATCTTGAGGTCGGCCGCTTCGCTGACCTGCAGTTCCAGCCCCTGCTGGCGGGCCGCCTCGCGCGCCAGGCGTATGAGCCAGGCATTGTGGCGCGGGTCGATCACGACGAAGACGCGGCGGGTGTCGGGCGCGAGCTGACGCAGGCGGGCGAACAGCAGGGCCGGGTCGGGCGTGAGACTGTGCACACTGAGGTTGCGATTCTCGGCGTCCGGCGCGCCCAGTACCGCGCCGGTCAGCACGGAGAAGTCCTTGTCCAGGCCGGTGGCGGCCTTGAGGCCCTGGCGACCGAGGGCGAGGACGGTGCGGATCTCGCGCCGCTGCAACTCGCGCACCAGTTCCGGCGTGTTGAGCGTATCGCTGACGGGCAGCACCAGCGCCCGGCCGCGCGCCCGGTCTTCGATGCCTTCCACGATCTGGCGGAACACACTGCGGTAGGGCTCACCGATATCCGGCACCAGCACGGCGAACTGGGGGGCCGTGGGTGGGGTGGGGGTGTCCTGGTCCAGGGCGGCCAGCAACTGGGCGGGTGGGGTGCGCGGGGCGTCGCTCGCCAAGGCCACGGGGCGCCGCGGGCTACTGCCCTCGCCATGCCCCAGGCCGCGTTCGCCTGCCGACTCACGCCCGTTGCCGAGGGCTGGTGGCGCGGGCAACAAGGCTCCCAGCGCGGCCAGCCAGGGCAGGCAGCAGCGCGCGGTGTGCGACAGTGAAGGGGTAACCCGGACTCGCATGCGTGCTGAAGCCTAGAAGCTGATGCTCCCCTGGACGAGGAAGTTGCGGCCCAGCAGCGGGAAGTCGTTGCGGATCAGGCCCGGTGCCGGACTGGGTTCGCGCGCGTCGGCATCGAACAGATTGCGTACCGCGAACAGGATGGACCAGTTGCGTTGCGGTCCGTCGTAGCGCAGGGCGAGGTCGACCAGGGTGTAGTCCTCCAGTGGCGGGCGCGTGTCGCCGGGTTCGCGCGCACGGTCGGCCACGTAGTTGAGTTGGGGCACCAGCGTCCAGCCCGAGGCGAAGCGCCAGTCCGCCCGCAGGTAGGCGAGCTGGCCGGGCGCATTGCCGGGGTCTTGCCCGGTGGCGGGGTCGCGGGTGTGCTGGAAGGCCATGTTGCCGACCAGGCGCAGGCGGCGCGAGGCGTCCCAACTGGCCTCCATCTCCAGTCCCCGACCCTTGAGGCTGCCGCTGTTCTGCGCGGTGTTGCCGGTGGTGGGGTCGGCGTTCGGCACGAAGCGCAGGATGTCGCGCAGACGGTAGCTATAGACGTTGGCCCCCAATTGCCAGCCCGCGCTGGGCTGCCAGCTCACAGCGGCCTCCAGGGTGTCCGACTGCTCAGGCTTGACGTCCGGGTTGCCGTTGCTCACCGGGTTGTTGATGTTGTACAGCTCGACGAAGGAGGGCGGACGGAAGGCGCGACCGTACATCAGCTTGGTTGTCACGTTGTAGGCCGCGTCCCACACCAGGGCCACGCGCGGGTTGGTGGTGGAGCCGAAATCCGAGTAATGGTCGTAGCGCAGGCCGGCGGTCAGGGTCCAGTCACGCGCGAGATTCCATTCGTCCTGCAGGTAGGCGTACTTCACTTCGCGTTTGCGCGGCCACAGGAAGGGGTTGGTGGAGGACACGTCGACCATGCTGCCCAGCGGCACTGGCACGTTGCCCACGCCGGGCAGGTACTGGAAGCTGAAGTTCTTGCGTTCCTCCACCCGGTAGAGGTCGAGATTCTGGTAGCCGGCGCCGATTCTCAGGCGGTGATTGGCGAAACCCGTGTAGTAGGCGGAACCATTGAAGTTGTAGTGGCGTTCCCATTTGTAGGGGGCGCCCTGCATGCCGTCGGGGAAGCTCCCGCCAAAGGCGCCGGGCGGGTAGAGCACCAGGTCGGACTTCTCATTCAGGTGGAAGTAACTGGTCTGCAGCGTGAAGTCCCAGTCGCGCACGAGTTTGGCGTTGTGCCAGGTGAGATCGGCCGTGATGCGTTCAGTGCTGCTGTAGCCGCTGGGGTCCAGCGCATTGGCGACACCGCTGCCCGAGCCCATGTCACTGCGCTTCTTGTAGGCGCCGCGCAGGGTGAGGTCGCCGCTCTGGGCGTCGAGCTGTGCGTCGACGGCGTCGTACTGGAGATTGAGCGGGCCCGGCGCGTAGGAGGCCTGGGTGCCGAAGCTCTGGTCGAGTCCGCTCTGCGCATCGTCCTCGATGGTCTTGTCGTTGCCGTCGGTGCTGCCGACGCGCAGGAACAGCCCGAGCTTCACGCCGCCCAGCTCGCCACCTTGCAGCAGGCTCAGGTTGCGGGTGTTGTGGCTGCCGTAGTCGGCAATCACCTTGCTGCCTTCCATCTCCTCCGGCGTCTTGGTGTAGATGCTGATCACGCCCATCAGCGCGTCGGCGCCGTAGAGGGCGGAGCCGGGGCCGCGGATGATTTCGATGCGCGCGATGTTGTAGGCCGGCATGCCGCCCCAGATGTTTCCGCGGTCGCCCAGGAACACGCTGGTGATCGGGATGCCGTTGATGAGCATCAGCACCTGCGGGTTGTACTGCGTGTGCACGCCGCGGAAGGTGTAGATGGGGTTGTACGCGGTGAAGGAGCGCGACACATGCAGGCCGGGGACCTGGGCCAGTACGTCGTCCAGGTCGCGCGCGCCGATGGCGGCGATGTCGGCGGCGGTGATGACGGTGGCGACCGATGGCGCACGCGCCAACGGCTGCGGGGTGCCCGTGGATACGGACACCGTGTTCTTGTCGCCATAGATGCTGGCGAGATCGTCTTCGTCGCTGGGCTGGGCCAGTGCATTGCAGGGGCCGAGGCCAAGCATCAGCAAAATGCCGATGGCAAGCCCACGTCTCTCTACCTGGAATGTCTCTGCATTCTTCACGGCCGCTCCTGATGGGTGGATACAACCAAAGTAGCACGGCAGTTTCCTTGTTCCGTGCGGCTTTGTCCAGCCGGAAAGCGAGCAACGGCGCCATCTTGCGCCATGGCCACAAGGGCAGTCGGCGCGTGCCGGTCGTGCCTACCAGTCGCGTGGGGCGGGGCCGGTGTAGTCGATCATCGTGCAGGTCATGGGCATGATGGCGGCCGGGGGTTTGCCCTGAGCCTCGATGTAGCAGGGTTGCATGCCGGCCAGGAAGGTGGGGAAGGCGAAGGCGTAGTACTCCCGGGGACTCAGGCCCAGGTCGGCACAGATGGCGGCGGCCAGGCCGGCGTAATTCATCTTGAAGCGCCAGCGTCCGTTGAGCAGGATGGTTTCGATGCGCTCGGCCAGGCGCAGGTGTTCGCCCTGGTCCAGCCCGCACTCGCGCAGCAGGCGACGCATGGGTGCAAGGCGCTCGTCGCCGTTGATCAGCGGACGGCCATAGCCGGCGACGCTGCGCTGGCTGCGCAGTTCTTCCTGGATGCACTCGCGCAGCGCGGTTTCGTCCTCGGCGCGGCGTGCGCGGAGCAGGAAGTCGAGCGCACGCAGATCGATCTGGCGACCGTAGATGGCTGCTTCCGAGACGGCCAGCGCGGCGGACATGGCGAGGTTGCCGGTGCTGCGCGTGCTCCCCGCCAAGGCCGCCACACGATTGTTCCAAAGGCGCGTGTCGGGGTAGCTGGTGTAGGCCCACAGGGCGTTCATGACACGCAGGGCCGGTTTGCTGAAGCGTCGGCCGGTGATGCCATACACATAGACATCCAGCCACTCTGCCTGGCCCAGATCGGCATGCAGGTCGCGGCCGCGAAACACTGCACGTTCGCCGGCGAAGAAGGCGCCCACCTGGGTGCGCAGCGGTCCCAGGTGTGCTTGCAGGGGGTGTTCGTACGGGCTCATGGAGTGGTCTCGTGAGGGCACGGATCGTCTTCGAGCATGACCTCGCCGAAGGGGAATTTCTTGTAGCCATGGGCGCGCTGCTCGAGCGCGTGTGCGGCTGCACCGGGCAGACGCAGCAGCAGGTGTAGCGCTTCACCCTGCTCGGGGCTGAGACCAAGGTCGGTGTAGGCCGCGGCAGCGACGCCGGAGAAGGCCAGGCCGTTGCTACAGGCCTGCTCCAGTTGCGCGCGCTGGTCGCGCAGGCTGGTGAGGGCGGTACCGCCGATTTGCGCCAGGTGCGCCAGCGTGCGCTGCACGGGCAGCGGGGCGCTCCGCGTGTTGGGGTCGAAGCCGGGCAGGTGCTGCGCTTCGGGCCACACCTCCAGGCCGCTCCGGGCGCTGTTCTGCAGTTCGGCGAAGAGTCTTGTCGGCGCGGATGTCGCCACCTGCCAGGCCTGCATGGCGAGGAGGACATCACGCGCGCCGTCCACGCGACCGGCCGCCACCGCCAGCGCCGCCATCAGGCTGGCGGCGGTGGGCGAGCCGCCCACGCCACCACACATGGCTGCGTGCACCGAGGGTTCGCGCGGGCCCGGGTTGGCCAGCGCCACGGCGAGGTCGTTGAGCAGGTGCGACTGCCAGGGAGCCGGGCGCTCGCCGGTGAACAGCAGCAAAAGCATGTCGCTCCAGCTTGCGCGTCCCAGCATCGCGCCATACACGTCATAGCCGTGGCAGCGCGCGCTGCGCGCGGCAAAGGGGTTGTCGGGCTCGGCGTCCTCCTGCCAGATGCGTGTCGCCATCACGGTGGCCGTGGGGGCTCCGTGCATGTCATCGTTCATTGTCCGTTCCTCAACACCTTCATGCGCACGCCCATGGGGGGAACCTGCTCGCGGTCGATGCGCACGTCGATCAGGGTCGGGCCACGACGCGCGAACAGGGCGGCGAAGTCGAGCCCTGCCAGTTCATCCTCCGAGCCGACGCTCAGCGCATGGACGCCCAGGGCGCGCGCCATCATGGCGAAATCGGTACGCGGCAACTGGTGGGCGATCGATTCGGCACCGGCCAGCCTTTGCCCGTGCATCACCATGCCAAGTTCGCCATCGTTGAGCACGATGAAGATCACCGGCAGGCCGGCTTCTTGCGCGACCGATATCTCCTGTCCGTTCATGAGATAACTGCCATCCCCGGTGAGGCAGACCACCGGGTCGCTGGAATCGGCGAAGGCCGCGCCGATCGAGGCGCCGATGGCCCACCCCATTGCCGCGAAGTCCATTGTCACCTGCAGCCATGGACGCATCGGGCGTCGCGCGGCAGCGGAACGCTCGTCGGCCGTCTGAAGCGAGCGGCTGCGCCGGTCGTTGAGGTTCAGGCTGTGTACCGCCCAGGCCGTGCTGTTACCCGTATCGGCAAAGAAGCGGGTGGTGGGCGGGCAGCGCCGCGACAGGGTATGCATCAGGGTCTGCGGGGCGATGGCCTGGGCGGTGGCGGGGCGTGCCTCGAGGTCCTCGCGCGGGCACTCCGGGATCGGCACCACCTTGGCCGGTTCGGGTTCAGGCAGGGCGGCCAGGACGCGCTCGAAGATGCTGCGCAGATCGCCACGTACATGCAGGTCGGCCATCGGCGTGCGCAGCAGGTTGTCTTCGCAGGCATCGACGTGGATCAGTCGTTCGTTGAGCAGGGCTTCGCTCCAACCGCCGCTGGCCCATTCACCGAGTGCGGTGCCGATTGCGATCACGCGACGCGGTTTGTCATTCAGCAGTTCGGCTGCAGTGGCATGACCGCCGAAGCCGAAGACGCCGCGATACAGCGGGTGGTAGGGGTTGATCAGTCCCTTGCCGTCCGGCGTGCTGATCACCGGTGCCTGCAAGGCTGCGGCGGTGGCGAACACGAGGGGGGCGGCCGCACCGCAGCCGCCTCCGATCAGGAAGACCAGGTCACGCTCCGTGCGCAGCAGGGTGATGAGTTCCTGCAAGGCGCGCTCGTCGATCAGGGCGGAGGGGGCGAACAACTTGTCCAGCGTATAGCCATGTGGCGGTGCGGCGAGTGGCGAGCGCTGCACGTCGACCGGGATCGAGAGGTGGGCTGGCCCGCGCATCTGCATGGCCCGCCCGATGGCGCTGACCAGCTTGGTCTCGGTCTGCGACACGTGGGACAGCAGCGAGTTGTAGCGCGTGCAGTGGCGGAACATGCCGATGATGTTCACGCCGGTGCAGCCAGACTCCTGCAGCGCGTGGCGGCCGAAGTTGGGCAGCGCAGGCTGGCCGGTGAGGGCCAGTATGGGTACGCCGTTGTCGTAGGCGCAGGCGATGCCGGTGATGAGGTTGGTGGCGCCGGGGCCGGAGGTGGCGATGCACACGCCCAGCTTGCCGGTCTCGCGCGCATAGCCATCCGCCATGAAGGCGGCGCCCGCTTCGTGGCGGGTCGTGATGTGGCGCAGGCCTCCGCGTCGTTCGCTGCGTGCGAGCGCGTTGTACAGGGGTTCGACCGCGCCGCCAGGGATGCCAAAGACGTAGTCGACACCGAGTTGCTCCAGGTAGGAGACGATCAACTCGGCGACGTCATGCGGCGCATGGGGTGACGACAGGGTCTGCTGCGATTCAACGGCGGGGTTCATGACTGACTCTCTTGCTGCTGATGCGTGAAGCGCACAGTCTGGAAGCCACAGACATTCGGGCGATTGCGCTGGAGCAGTTTTTGTGCAATGCCGTGGAATGTAAGGTGCACCTGTGAAGCGACGGCGTGACCTGCTTGGCAAATTTGCTACTTTTGACATAAAGCGCGGGTCTGTTCGTGATTTGTTTGCGGTTTTGCGCAATCGGGGAAATCCCGTGGGTGCCGATGCGGCCTGTTACCATCAAGTTTTTCCCCGCTCCGCCGTTGCTCTGCGAATGGGCGATTCGCCCGCAGCGCGCAAGAAACACCATGAAGCAGATGCTCGATTACCTGGCCGGCTACGCCGACACCATCCTTTCCCGCTACCGCGACCCCTACCACGGCACGCCCCTGTTCTTCGATGGCGCAGACAGCTTTACCGGGCGCCCGGTGACCTGGCGCAACGTGGATGGCACAGACTGGGAACCCTCCAACCTGGCGTCACAGCAGAACCTGTTCCGCTTCTTCAGCGGCCTGTCCGCGCTGACTGGCGATGCCAAGTACAAGCAGGCCGCGCTGGACGCAACCGCATGGCATCTGTCGCATACGGATTCCTCCGGCCTGCTGCGCTGGGGCGGCCACAGTTTCCTGGACCTGAAGACGCTCAACGCGGCCGGGCCCGAGAACAAGAACATGGTGCACGAGCTCAAGCACCACTACCCGTTCTACGAGCTGATGTACGAGGCCAATCCCAAGGCGGCTTCGAAGCTCATCAAGGCGGTGTGGAATGCCCACATCGACAATTGGGAGACGCTTGAGCTGTCGCGCCACGGCACCTATGGCCGCGACTTCCAGGAAGAGGGCTTCTGGGACAAGCCGATGAATCGCGACCTGGAGATCCTGCGCGAAGCCAAGGGTCTGTCCTTCGTGAACGTCGGCAACGATCTGATCTATGCGGCGGGCATGGCCTACCAGGCGGAAAAGGACCCCAAGGCGCTGGAATGGGCCGAGTTCATGGCCTGGCAGTATGTCCGCACGCGTTATCCGGCGACCGGTCTGGGCTGCTATCAGTTCAATCGCCCGGTCAAGCGCGAGGAGGCGCCGACCGACGAGAACGATCCGCGCTTCACCTTCTCCTTCTTCGGCGATCGGGCGCAGCGTCAGTTCGGCCCCGAGTACGGCGAGGTGGCGCAGGAGGCCTGGGTGCTGTTCAAGATGGACCCGGACGCGCTGAACGGTCCCGAAGGCATCTATTCCGATTCCGGCCTGGCGCAGGTGACGATGGCGCGCCAGTTGGGCGAGCGCGGCAAGACCCTGCTCGACTGGACGGTGTCGGGCATGGCGGCCTACGCCCACTACGCTTACGTGCCGGAGACCAACGAGATCAAGCCAATGTTTGCCGATGGCAAGGATCTGACGGGCCATGTGTTCCAGCGTCGTGGCTACTACGGGCAGAAGGGCTGGGTGTTCGAGCGCAAGCCGATCAACACCATCTCCTTCCTGGCCTACGCTACCGCCTGGGCCGTCAGTGGCATGAAGGAGTTGTGGCCGACAGTGGCAGCCATGGCGCGCAATTTCGGTCTCGGCGAGTGGAATCCAGCCGATCCCAACACGCCCAAGGTCAATTTGCAGACGCGTGCCAACGATGCGCAACTGCTGTTTGGCGTGCTGGAGGTCTATCGCGCCACGCAGGTGCCGGCCTACCTGGCGCTGGCGAAGGCGCTGGGTGAGAGCATCTTCAGCCAGCGCGCGCATCGTGGCCTGCTGCTGCCGTCGGCCAGACATATCTACTGCCGTTTCGACGATCCGGAGGCGCTGGCCTTGCTGTCACTGCATGCCACGCTGGAGGGCAAGATCGAACAGGTGCCGGTCTTCCGCAGCAAGGGGGGCTACATCCACGGCGATGCCATCCTGCCCGATGGAACCAAGAAGAACATCCAGGACATCCTGCACTTCTACCCGATGCAACAGGCGGCCTGAGAACGGTCGAGCCGAAAACAAAACGCCCCGGCAAGCCGGGGCGTTTTGTTTTCGGGTGATATTGCTCAGAAGCGCCAGCCGAACCCGACACCGAACAGGATGGGGTCGACCTTCAGCGTGCCCAGCTTGTTGCCAGCGGCCATCACGTCGGTGCGGATCTGCACTTTCTTGATATCGAGGTTGATCGACATGGTCTTGTTGATCGGAATGTCGATGCCGGCCTGCAGTGACCAGCCGAAGCTGCTGTCCTCGATGGTCACGCCGGGAGGCAGTTCCTCGTCCGAGAACAGGGTGTAGTTGAGGCCCAGGCCCACGTAAGGGCGCACGCTCGCCTGCGGCAGGAAGTGATACTGCAGGCTCAGCGTGGGGGGCAGGTGCTTGAGGCTGCCGATCTTGGTGCCGTTCGACTCCAGATCGTGCTTCTGCGGATAGGTCAGGACCAACTCGGCCGCAATATTCGGAGTGAAGAAATAGCTGATATCGAACTCCGGGATCACCTTGCTGCTCAGTTCCAGGTTCAGCCCGGTCGAGTCGTCGTTTTCCGGCGCGATGTTGACGATGCGGCCGCGGATCAGCCAAGGATTCTCCAGGGCCAGCGCCTGTGTCGATGCGAACAGACCAGCGGTGCAGGTCAGAAGGGCGGCCAGGGTCTTTAGTCTCATGTTTACTCTCCGTGTAGATGGGGACATCCCGTCCGGCATTTCAGCCGGCGGGGTCGTACACGGTTTGATCGGCATCAAATCTGGCGAAAGACCATTCTAGCTTCGCGGGAATACCCTGAGAACGATTTGCGACAGCGGCTCACCCGAAACGGTAGTGCTTGCGTAGCGCGACCGTGATGTCCCAGGTGCAGGCCAGACCCGTCGGGAAGTGCGCGAGGTCGCCCGCGCGCAAGGTGACCGGCTGGCCGCCCTCGGGTGTGACCGTCACCTCGCCCGCCAGCAGCAGACAGGTTTCCGGCGCGTCGTAGTACCACGGGAAGCGCGACACCTCCTTCTCCCAGACTGGCCAACTGGCTACGTTCAATTGCTGATGGCGGGTGCTGTCGATCTGGCGTTCGACCTGGATTTCGAGTGCCATCCTTTTTGCCTCCATGAGTGTGGCGTCATGTTCCCGCTTCCTGCGATGGAAGAAAAGCGCCGTGCCGCTGCTGCTGATATCTGCCGTCGCCGCAGGCGAGGAGTGGGAGCCGGCTGTGCTCGATTCCGCCGGCCTGGCGCGCCGGAAGCTGGCTACGCCGGTCCCGGGTCCTAAAGGGAAGGCGCGCGAAGTGCTCGGCCTGACGGTGCTCGCGCTGCCTCCTGGGTTCTGGCCAGGGGAGGGTGGCGGATGCCGGTCGCATCTAGGCCCGTTTCAATAGTGACAGTCAGACCCGCTTGCTTATCGGCTCGGCGATGAAATGCATGTCGAATTCGTTGTGGCGCAGGGCTGCATGACCGTGCTGTGCCGTAACCAGCAAACGGATGTGCGTCAGACAGTCCGGCAGGACTTTGATCCGGCTGCAGTGTCGGGGCGATGCTATTTCAAGGCCGCTCTCGACATACAGGCCTGTCGCCTGACTGATAGCGAGGGGCGCGAGAACAAGGTCTGTGCTGGCTGCCCTCGCGCTACGTACGCCGGATCAGAAAGGGGCTGCTTCCTCCAGGCACAAAGATCGGTCCTGTCGCGGGTGCTGGAAAGCAAGCCGGCAGGCATGCAGTAGCAAGCGCGGCGCCTGTGCGGTGGCGTCGCCGCCATAGAGCTCATCACCCAGAATGGGGTGGCCAAGCGCGCGCATGTGCACCCGCAACTGGTGAGAGCGGCCGGTTATGGGCTCCAGCAGCAGGCGCGAACAGGGTGTCGCAGGGTCGCGAGAAAGCACTTGAAAGCGGGTCAGCGACGGCTTGCCTCGTGCGAAGTCAACCATTTGCAGTGGCCGGTTCGGCCAGTCGGTGATCAGTGGCAGATCCACTGCGCCTTCGTCCTGCGCTACAAGTCCTGCCACCACCGCCTCGTAACGCTTGTTGACGGCACGCGTTTCGAACAGGCGGCTTAGCGCGCGGTGCGCGTCCGCCCCGCGCGCCAGCACCATCAGGCCGGAGGTGGACATGTCCAGACGATGCACGATCAGCGTGTCCGGATAGTCCTGCCGTACCCGGCTGGCGAGACAGTCTGCGAGGTGTGCGCCGCGCCCCGGCACCGAGAGCAGGCCGGCCGGCTTGCTCACGATCAGCAAGTCCTCGTCGACGTGCAGATAGCGCAGGGGCGCGGAGGGCGGATGGTAGGCAATCACAGTAGCCGGTGACGGTGGGTGGGCGCCGCATGATATCGCCAGCCACGTTCCGGTGCTTGCCCGCAAACCCTCTCCGCACGGCTGCTTGCGGCTGGTGGCGCATGGTATCTTCGGCACGACAAGGTGCTTGAGCACCGCAGCAATGTTTGAGGAGACGATCAATGCCGGTTTTCTGGCGGGCCAGAGTCGCGGCCCTGATGCTCATGCTGCTGGCAGCAAGCTGCTCACTGCAAAAGCCTGCGGACGATAAGAATGTGTTCAGCGATCGTCTGGTGTTGAACTCCGCGTTTTTCACTGGTTGGGCAAGTGCGGACGGCAAGGTGCTGCTGATCGGAGGAGGCGATGGCACGATTCTGCGCAGTACCGATGAAGGGCTGCATTGGCGGGCGGTCGATACCGGCAAACTGAGCGATCCTGTGGTGTCCTTTGTGGAGCACGCACCCACGGGGGTCTTGCTCGCCGCTGGCCCGAGCGGAGGTGTACTGCGCTCCACCGACGCAGGCCTCCACTGGACGCAGCATGCCGTGGGCAAAGATTCGCGTACACGGGCACTGGCGGTGCAGGCCGATGGCAAGACCTGGGTCGTGGCGGGCGACGGCGGCAATCTCGCAGTGTCGAAGGATGCCGGCCTGAGCTGGAACCAGGTAGCACTGCCGGCCGCGCCGGGTTTGGGTGCCGTGCTTGCCCTGAGCGGCGGGCAGTTCGTGGTCGGGGGTGAGGCAGGCCTGATCCTGCGCAGCACCAATGGTGGAATCGACTGGCAACGCGTGGATAGCGGCACGTCCGAGACCATCACCGGCCTGTACGGATTCGCCGAGGCGGGCGCGACGCTCGCGCTGTGTGGTGACGGCAAGGTTCTCGTCGGGGGGAAGGATGGCGCCGAATGGACCGCGATCCCTACCGGCAGCCCGCATTTCCTGACCCGCGCCGTGTACGACCCGCGCCACAAGGTGATCGTGGTGGCGGATATCAAGGGCAACATCCTGCGCTCATCGGATGGTGGGCGTAACTGGGTCGTGGTGCCGACTGGGCGTGACTTCTACATCTCCAGCCTGCGTTACAGCGATGCCACGGGGCGACTGATCGCGACCGGTAACGGAGGGGCCTTGGCGATTTCGGCCGATGGCGGCATGAGCTGGCAGTTCTCAGCACTCAAGCTGGGTGTGTTCGTGGAGTCCGCGCTGGTGTCCGGGCAAACCCTGCTGGCTTTCGGCGAGGGCAGCGCCCTGATGCGCTCGACGGATGGCGGCGACTCCTGGCAACTGTTACAGGCGCCAATCGGTGACTACGTCCATGGGCTGAGCGTCAGTCCCGACGGCAAGTCCCTGGTCGGCGTCGGCAAGGGCTGGGTGGTTTCTGCTTCGGCCGATGGGCGGACATGGACGCCGCAGCCAGTCTCTTTGCCTGCCAATGCCTACCTGTTCACCATCCTGCCCGCACCCGGTGGCGCGGGGCTGATCGCCGGTGGGCCTCCCGGCATCGTGATCCGCAGCAATGCCCAGGGCAGCGACTGGCAGACCTTGCTGAACGGGACCGATTTTACGCGCGGCTACTTCCACGACATCGTGGTGGCGCGCAAGACCGGGGCCATTGTCGCGGTGGCGAGCCCTGGCGTCGTGATGCGCTCAGTGGATGGAGGTATGAGCTGGGACGAGGCAGACGCGCGCACAGAGCCGCACCTGTTCGCTGCAGCCGCAAGCACTGAAACTGGCACTTTCGTGGCGGTAGGGCGCGAAGGCGGCATCCAGCGTAGTACGGACGGTGGCAAGCAGTGGAGCCAGGTAGATTCAGGCACGCGTGCTCATCTCCATAACATCGCGTATCTGTCACCCCTGAAAGCCTTCATGGCGGTCGGTGCGGAGGGCTCCATCCTGCGCTCCGACGACGATGGTCTGACTTGGCGCCGCATCCACGGGGGCGCCGTATCGACGGCGCGGTACCTGATGTTCGACGAGGCGAAGAATGTGCTGATCGTAACGGGCGATGGCGGGCTGATCCTGCGCTCGACCGATCGCGGAGCAAGCTGGCAGACGGTCGCAAGTGGCACCGATCAGCCTCTGCGCCAGCCCTTGCTGGTCAAGAACGGCAAGCGCATCTTCGTGCCGGGGCGTAAGGGCGTGTTGCTTCGATCCGACGATGCTGGCGTGAGCTGGCAGAGCGAGACAACCAAGACTTCAGGCCATCTCAAGGCCTTGCTTGAAGTGCCGGGTGGCGATGCCGTGATCGCATACGGAGATCGCTTGGTGCGTCTGCCGCAGTAAAGCTGGTCAACACAGCTCTCTTGATCGACGGGCGGCAGGGTCTGGCCCTTCGGGCAGGACTGTCACGCTTGCGATTCGCTGGCAAGTCGGAGCCACAAGCAGCGCACCTGCGGAATTCCGCGAGTGCCCCGGCGGGGCTTGGCAGACTGATGTCCTGCGAACACAAGCGTGAGCCTTGGTGCGCACCGGAGTAGGCGAAGCCCGGCTGCCTGCAACGCCATTCGAGCTTCGCGTTCGATCCCCTTCAGGCATGAAAAAGCCCCCGCCGCAGCGGGGGCCTTCTCGAACTCACCCTGGCGGGCGTGGCCGCCAGGTTCAGACCGTAACGATCAGTATGCCGTCACGTCGGTCTTGCTCACGTCACAGGCGCTGGTGTTCCACTCTTCGCCGATCGACGAGGAGGAACCGTTGCCCTTGACCACGCCCTTGTAGGTCACGCACACCTTCGGGCTGCCGGCCTTGTAGCCCTTGATCTGCAGGCTGCGGATCGTGGCCTTGTCGCCGTAGTTACTGTTGATACCGACCACTGCACCGCCGGTCACCTTTTCCAGCTTGGTGTTGCTGACGGTCACGTAGCGCGGGCCACCGTTGCCGGTGCAATCACCACAGGAACGCACCAGCTTGCCGATGGAACCGGTCGTGGTGAAGTTCTTGATGTTGATCGTGCCCTTGATGGAGTTGTGCTGGAAGGTCTTGTCTTCGGCGCTGGTGGCGCTGCCGCCCACGATGTTCAGCGTGCCGCCGGCATTGCTGGCGGGCAGGGTGGCTGCGTCTTCGCAGACGTCTTCCCACACCACGTTTTCCAGCGTGCAGGTGCCCGAGACGCAGTGGATGCCGTCAGCAGCCGCACCGGCCTTGATGCGCACGTTCTTCAGCGTGCCGTTGCTGACCGAGATCACCGGAGCCTGGCTTTCGCTGCCACCCGAGCACGAGGTGCCGATGGTTGCGCCGCCACAATCGACGGTACCAGTGATGGTGGCGCCGGCCTTACAGGCGCTGCTGCCGCCCGAGCTGCTCGAGGACGAGGAACTGCTCGAGGACGACGAGCTGCTGGACGAAGACGAACTGCTCGAGGACGAGGAGCTGGAGCTGCTCGAGGATGACGAGCTGGACGAGCTGGTCGTCGGGCCGTAGGAACACCAAGCCGAGGAAGAGTAGCTGTTGCTCGGAAAGGCGGAGCTGGTACAGGCGAAGCTGCCGGTCTTGGTGGCGTACACGAAGGAACCGGACTTGCCCAGGGCAACCGAGCGGGTGCCGCTCATGGAGCAGGTGGCGCCGGTGTTCTGGGCGCACTTGGTGTAGCCGGAGGGATAGTCGGTGGCGGCTTGCGCACCGAAGGACAGCATGGCCAGAGCGGCCGCGGCGGTCAGACTGCGAATCATGGATGTCTCCTCAATTATTGGATTCTTGTGGCCTGTCCCTGCACTGAAACTGCGACCCCGTGCCTGGCAGTGCCTTGCTGCAAATGTCAGGTTTTTTCTGACATGAACCGAGTTTTGACCGACCTTAATTTGTTGTCAAGAAAAATTTATTGTTGCATAAGCGAATAAAATGGGAAGCGTGAAGAAATTGTCAAAACCGAGGCTTGGGGCGGGTTTTGCTGGCCTGCAGCAGGCCTCCGCCTACCTCAAAAGTCATAGGGCCGTCAGCCGATCGCGAGCCGATGTGGGGCGGCCGGGCGACGCGCGGTAAACTAGTCGCCTTTCCTCCCGACCCCCCGGATTTCCCCCATGCAAGAGATCAGCCTCACCCGCCCCGACGACTGGCACATCCACCTGCGCGATGACGCCAGCCTGCCTCGTACCGTGGCTGATGCGGCGGCCCGCTTTGGCCGCGTGCTGGTGATGCCCAACCTGCGCCCGCCCGTGACCACGGTGGAGCGGGCGGCGGCCTACCGGCAGCGCATTCTGGCGGCCGTGCCGAAGGGCCTCAAGTTCGATCCGCTGATGACGTTGTACCTGACAGACAACACGCCGGTCGAAGAGATCGAACGGGCCAAGGCCAGTGGCTTCGTGCATGCCCTCAAGCTGTACCCGGCCGGGGCTACGACCAATTCGGATGCGGGCGTGACGTCGATCGAAAAGGTCTACCCGGTGCTGGAGCGCATGGAAGCACTGGGGTTGGTGCTCTGCGTACACGGGGAGGTGACCCATGCTGACGTCGATGTGTTTGATCGTGAGCGTGTCTTTATTGATCGCGTTCTCGCGCCGCTCGCGCAAAGGTTCCCGCGTCTACGTACGGTCTTCGAGCACATCACGACGCGCGAAGCGGCCCAATACGTAGCGGGTGCGGGCGAGAACGTGGCCGCCACGATCACCGCCCATCACCTGCTGCTCAATCGCAACGCCATTTTCGTGGGCGGCATCCGGCCGCATCACTACTGCCTGCCTGTGCTCAAGCGCGAGACGCATCGCGTCGCGCTGGTCGAGGCGGTCATTTCGGACAATCCGCGCTTCTTCCTGGGTACCGACTCCGCGCCGCATGCGCGCAGCACCAAGGAGGCGGCCTGTGGCTGTGCCGGTTGTTACACCGCGCACGCCGGCATCGAGTTGTATGCCGAAGTCTTCGAGCAGGCTGGCGCGCTGCATCGGCTGGAGGCGTTTGCCAGCCACAATGGACCGGACTGGTATGGCCTGCCACGCAATGCCGAGCGCATCACGCTGGGCAAGGAGGCCTGGGCCGTGCCTGCCCATTACGACTATTTGCCGGGTGACCCGCTGGTGCCGCTGCGTGCCGGCGAGCAAGTGGGCTGGAAGCTGATCTGAGGGAGCGAGACCGATGCGCTACGGACTGTTGGCACTGCTCATGCTGCTGGGGCTGACGGGCTGCGAGAACGATGCAGCCTCCTTGCAGTTCGACGACAAGGACGACTCCATCTCCTTGATTCGCGAGCAGCGCTATGTGTGGCGTGGCGAGGTGGAGCAGACTCTGGTGCCGGCGCGGACGCAGGAGTGTCAGCGTCGCTACCCGATCAAGGCGGGTCCCAAGGAGTTCGTGAAGATGGAGGTGTGGGAGGCGGGGCCCATGCTCTATCTCGCCAAGCAGGGTAACGACTGGTATGCGATCGGGACCGAGAAATGCCTGGTGCAGCCGTACACGCAAACACCGCCCAATCCACCCGGCAGGCCGCTAGGGGCGTTCGTGCGCAAGGACGGCAAACTGATTTTCGAGAAAGCCGGCGCTGCGCAATAGGCCCGTTTTCTGCTGGATTTAGCCGGGCTTGTTCGCCATCTCGGCAATGTACTGGATGTAGCGCGCGGTCTCCACGCCCCATTTCATCGGATCTTCGTGACCGACGATGCGATCAGCGCCGCCAGCCCCTTCGGGGCGCGAGAGATCGAGATCGTAGGGCGGCATGCTCGCCTTGCTGCGGGTATGGAATACAACGCGCAGCTTGGGCGTGAGCAGATTGCTCTCGTTCTGCTCCAGCACGACGCCCAGGCGGCCGGACTCCAGCTTTACCAGCGAGCCCACCGGATAGATGCCCACGCAGCGGATGAAGGCCTGCACCAGCTTTGGGTCGAAGTGGTGCGCGCTCCATTCATGCAACCGGCGCAGTGCCTCGGTGGCTGGAATGCCTCGGTGGTAGCAGCGGTCTGCGGTGATTGCGTCATACACATCCACGATCGAGGACATGCGGACGTACTGGCTGATCTTGTCGGCCGGCAGTCTGTCTGGGTAGCCGTTGCCATCCATGCGTTCGTGATGATGCAGGGTGATGTCCAGCACCATGGGGTGCATGTCCGGCGTCTTGAGGAGGATCTCGTAACCATCGCGCGGGTGGCGCTTGATGATCTCGAATTCCTCGTCGGTCAGTTTGCCGGGCTTGTTGAGTACCTCGTCCGGCACCAGTGCCTTGCCGGTGTCATGCAGTAGCCCGCCCATGCCGGCGATCCGGGTGGTCTCCTCATCCATGCCCAGGGTGCGGCAGAACGCAACCATCAGAGCGCACACGCTCACGCAATGCAGGAAGGTGTAGTCGTCCTTGTTCTTGATCGACAGCAGGCCGATCAGGGCTCCAGAATTACGCAAAATCGATTCGGTGATGTGCTCCACCACCGGCTCCATGCGCTCCAACTCGACCGCGCGGCCCAGGCGGGCGTCGGCCATCACGTCGCGCACCATGGCCTGGGCCTTGTCGCGAATCTGTGTGGCCCGTGCAATCTCTTCGGCGGCGGTCACCCGAATCGGGTGCTCGGGTTTCGCCGTTGCGATGTCTTCGAGCTCTTTTTGCAAGGCTTGTGCGACTTCTTCCTGGGTCGGTGCATCGGGGACGTCGAGGCCTCGCTCGGTATCAATATAGGCATAGTGAATGCCGGCCTTGAGCACCTTCTCGATCTGCTCGTCGTCGGTCAGCTTGAAGCTGTTGCGCATGAAGGGGTGCGACAACCAGTCGCAATCCAGTTCGGCAATGAACATGCCAATGCGCAGGTCTTGGGCGGATATCTTCTTCTTCACTTGCGTCAGCCAGCCGGATGCATGGAAGGCCTATCGGCCTGAAATGGGCCGAATTGAGCCCGATGTCACACGTATAATCCCCAGTGGAAGTCCGCCAGGCAGTCGCGTTGCGCCGGGTCAAACCGGCGCACCGAGGAAAGTCCGGGCCCCGCAGGGCAGGATGCCGGCTAACGGCCGGGCGCTATAAGTCTAAGGACCCAAGGCGACGGAAAGTGCAACAGAAAGCAAACCGCCGATGGCGGACCGGACTTGGCGGCCGCAAGGCCGCAAAGTCATCTTTGTGGGCAGCGATGTCTGCAGGGACTGCGAAGTGAGGATGCGTGGCGTAAGCCGGGCATCGGACGCGACGCAGACGTGTCTGATCAGGCAAGGGTGAAACGGTGGGGTAAGAGCCCACCGCGGACGTGGTGACACGGACGGCATGGCAAACCCCATCCGGGGCAAGGCCAAATAGGGGGGCGTTGATGCGGCCCGCAGAGCCCCCGGGTAGGCTGCTTGAGCGTTGCGGTAACGCAACGCCTAGAGGAATGATTGCCCCGCCAGCGCAAGCTGGCGCGACAGAACCCGGCTTATCGGCGGACTTCCACTTTCGCTTTCGGCTCTCCGTGCGGGCCTGAGCTCGTCTCTTCATTTCTTCCGTGCCATGTGGCTGCGCCTGCATTGGTGCTGCCGCCGCGTTGCGCCGGCAATCCATTCCCAAGTCTTTGATTCCAATGCGCTTGCTCATTGGCTGCCCGAGCGTATCGAGCAGCAGGGCGCGTGTTGTCTGCGCCGCTGGTCGCTAAGTCCCTGTCCTGCCTGCACTTTTCCCCTGGGTGCAGCTTGACCGGGATTTTCTTTCAATCTAAAGTGGAGCGAAGTGGGAGAAAATGGGTGAAAGTGGATAAAACTGCACTTCGCGGTGGGCGAAGTGGGCCACTGGACCCATCCCAAGGGAGCAGGGGAGTTCATGTCATTTCAGGGTGCAGCCGCACTGAGTCTCGATGCAAAGGGGCGCCTTGCCGTCCCGGCACGGCATCGCGACGCGCTGGCGGCACTCTGTGGCGGGCGCCTGGTCGTCACAGCCCATCCCCATCGTTGCCTGGTCGTCTATCCGGAACCGGCCTGGGTGCCCATCCGCACCCAGGTGCTCGCCGCGCCGGGGCTGGACCCGGTGGCTGCGGCCCTCAAGCGCCTGCTGGTCGGGAACGCGCGGGATGAGGAAATGGATTCGGCGGGGCGTGTGCTGATCGCGCCGGAACTGCGTGCCTGGGCGGGTCTGGACAAACAGGTGTGGCTGGTCGGGCTGGGGGATCACTTCGAGCTGTGGTCCGACGAAGCCTGGCAGAAGCAGCAGGACGCCTTGGTGGCTCAGTTCGCGAGCGGAGGCCTGCCGCCTGGATTTGAAAACCTGTCGCTGTGAGCGCGGGGCTGCAACACATCACGGTGCTGCTCGACGAGGCGGTCGAGGCGCTGGCGATCCGGCCGGATGGTGTCTACGTCGATGCCACCTTCGGACGCGGGGGGCACAGCCGGCGGATCCTCGCCGCGCTGGGGCCGGCGGGGCGCTTGATCGCCTTTGACCGCGATCCGCGGGCGATCGAGGCGGGTCAGGCGATCGGCGATGCGCGCCTGACGCTGGTGCACGAAGCCTTCTCGGCCCTAGCCGGGGCACTGGATGGTCTGGGCGTGGCGCGGGTGGATGGGGTGCTGATGGATATCGGGGTGTCGTCGCCGCAACTGGACGACCCCGAGCGCGGGATGAGTTTTCGTTTCGATGCGCCGCTGGACATGCGCATGGATACGACGCGGGGCGAGAGCGCTGCGGAATGGCTGGCACGGGCGACCGTCGCCGAAATCACAACTGTACTGAGGGATTACGGTGAAGAACGGTTTGCTCATGCGATTGCAAAGGCGGTTGATGCTGCTCGGCAAGGGAGTGGTATTGCAACCACAGGACAACTTGCCGCGCTCGTGGAAAAGGTCGTGCGCACGCGCGAGCCGGGCCAGCACCCGGCGACACGCACCTTCCAGGCTCTACGGATTCGCGTTAACCGCGAGCTTGAGGAGCTCTCGCTGACGCTGCCGCAGGCGGTGGCGCGGCTCAATGAAGGAGGGCGGTTGGTGGTGATTTCCTTCCACTCGCTGGAAGACCGCATCGTGAAGCGCTTCATGCGCGATCACGCGCGCCCGCCTGCGCTGCCCAAGGGCTTGCCGGTGCGCGAGGCGGATCGGCCGCAGCCGGCGCTGCGCCTGGTGGGTGATGCGGTGCGTCCGGGCGAGGCGGAAGTGGCAGCGAATCCGCGCTCGCGTAGCGCCATCATGCGCGTCGCCAGCCGTACCGCCGCGCCCTTCATCGCATCTGCGGGGGCGGGCTGATGCTGCGCGTGACAGCCGTCCTCATGCTGCTGCTGGTGGCCAGCGCGCTTGGCGTGGTGGCCTTGCAGTACCAGTCGCGCCGCCTGGTGGACGCGATCGAGCGCGAGCAGGCGCATACCCGCGCGCTGGATATCGAATGGGACCGCTTGCGCCTGGAGGTCAGCGCGCTGGCTGCGCCGGCGCGGGTCGAGAAAGTCGCGCGTGAGCGCCTGGGCATGACGACGCCGGGCAAGGATGCCTTGCTGGTGGCCGAGACGGGGACGGGCAACCGGCCATGAGCAAAAACCTCGCATACACCTTCAACCATAATCCGCTGCTGTCCGAGCGCCTGCCGGTATGGCGCGCGCGTTTCGTGCTGGTGTGCCTGCTGCTCGGTTCGGCCGCGCTGCTGGGGCGTGCCGTGTGGCTGCAGGGCATCAATACAGAATTCCTGCAGGCCAAGGGGGAGTCGCGTTACGCCCGTACGCTGAGCATGCCGGCCACACGCGGTCGCATCGTCGATCGTCATGGCGAACTGCTGGCGATGAGCACGCCCGTGAAGTCGATCACCGCGATTCCCTCCCTGCCGGGCGTGGCCGAGATCACCACGGCTCAGTTGCAGGCCTTGTCGCGCGTGCTGGGCGTCGAGATGCGCGAGCTCAACCGCAAGCTGGCCAGCGGTAGCGACTTCGTCTATCTCAAGCGCGAGGTGCCGCCTGAGCTGGCGCAACGCGTGATGGCCCTCAAGCTGCCCGGTATCCAGGCGCAGGACGAGTACCGCCGCTACTACCCGGTGGGCGAGGTGAGCACGCATGTGGTGGGCTTCACCGACGTCGATGACCGTGGGCAGGAAGGCATGGAGCTGGCCATGCAGCGCGAGTTGGAGGGCAAGCCGGGCTCACGGCGGGTGATCAAGGACCGGCGCGGTGCCATCGTGGAGGACGTGCAGTCGATCCGCCGCCCGCAGGACGGGCGCGACGTGACCCTGGCGCTCGACGCCAAGATCCAGTACCTCGCCTACAGCGCGCTCAAGGCAGCGGTCAATGAGAACAAGGCCAAGGCGGGCGCCGCCGTGGTGCTGGACGCCAAGACCGGCGAAGTGCTGGCCCTGGTGAACAACCCCACCTACAACCCGAACAATCGCGGCAAGCTGTCCGGTGAGCAACTGCGCAACCGCGTGCTGACCGACACCTATGAGCCCGGTTCGACGATGAAGCCCTTCGTTGCGGCAATGGGTCTGGAGGCCAGCAAGTACCGCTTCAACACGGTGATCGACACCCAGGGCGGACGCATGACGCTGGATGGCGCGACCATTGGCGATTCCCACCACCACGGCAACCTGACCGTGGCCGAGGTGATCCAGAAGTCCTCCAACGTCGGCGTGGCCAAGATCGCACTCAGCTTCCCGCCCGAGCACATGTGGAAGCTGTACGACCAGCTCGGCTTCGGCCAGCCGCTGCAGCTCGGTTTCCCGGGCGAAGTTGGCGGGCGCCTGCGGCCGTGGAAGAACTGGCGTCCGATCGAGCAGGCCACCATGGCCTATGGCCATGGCGTGTCGGTGACCCTGATGCAGATGGCACATGCCTATACCTCGCTGGCGCGCGATGGTGAACTGATCCCGCTGTCCCTGGTCAAACTCGATGCGCCCTTGGTGCGGGGCACCCAGGTCTTCAGCCCCGAGGTGGCGCGCCAGGTGCGCACCATGCTGGAGATGGCGGCTGGCGAGGGCGGTACCGCGCCGCAGGCACGCATCCCCGGCTATCGCGTGGGCGGCAAGACCGGTACGGCCTACAAGCTGGAGTCGGGCCAATACACCAAGAAGTACGTGGCCTCCTTCATTGGCTTCGCGCCGGCCTCCGATCCGCGCCTGATCGTGGCGGTGATGGTGGATGAGCCGACCGCTGGCAAACACTACGGCGGTGACGTGGCCGCCCCGGTGTTTGCCCAGGTCATGAGCGGCAGCCTGCGCGCGCTGGGCGTGCCGCCCGACGCACCCATCGTGCCGGTGCAGGTGGCGCGCGCTTCTGCGGCGGAGGGCATGTGACCACGCAACTCGCTTCGGCCTTGCTGGCCATCCTGCGGGCGCAAGGGGTAGACCCGAGACGTGTCGTGGCGGACTCGCGCATGATCCGTCCGGGCGATGTGTTCCTGGCCTACCCGGGGCATGTCAGCGACGGCCGCCTGTTCATTCGCGATGCGGTCGAGCATGGCGCGGCCGCCGTGCTGTGGGAGCGCGAGGGGCATGTGTGGGACGCCAGCCTGAACGTACCCAACCTGCCGGTGGACCAGTTGCGCTGGATGGCGGGCGACATCGCCGATGAGGTGTTCGGCCACCCCTCGCAGCAGATGTGGATGGTCGGCGTCACCGGCACCAACGGCAAGACCTCGATCTCGCAATGGGTGGCGCGTGCCTTCAATCGCCTGGGCCGCAAGTGTGCCGTGGTCGGCACGCTGGGCATGGGCTTTCCGGGCAGTCTCGACCCTTCACAGAACACCACGCCGGATGCTCTGGTCATGCAGGAGCGGCTGGCTCGTTTTCTCAAGGACGGCGCACAGGCGGTCGCGATGGAGGTGTCCTCGATCGGGCTCGACCAGGGGCGCATCAATGGCTGCCGCATCAACGTGGCGGTGCTGACCAACCTGACGCGCGACCACCTCGACTACCACCACACCATGGAGGCCTATGCCGCCGCCAAGGCCAAGCTGTTCGAGCAGCCCGGCCTGCAGTCCGTGGTGCTGAACTTCGACGACATCATGGGCGTGGCCCAGGCGCGCCGCCTGCAGGGGCGTGAGCTCGAGGTGGTGGGCTATACCGTGATTCCCGACAATGCCCTCGCGGCGCCCGCCGCCCGCATGCTGGTGGCAGAACAACTGCGCTCCACCCAGCACGGGCAGAGCTTCACCGTGGCCTGCGAAGGCAAGCGCATCGACATGACGGTGGGGGTGGTGGGGCAGTTCAACGTGTCCAACCTGCTGGCTGTGATCGCCGTGCTGATGCAGTCCGGCTATTCGATGGAAGACGCGGTGGAGGCGGCGCGCGAGCTGACCCCGCCAGAGGGCCGCATGCAGACCGTGGGCGGCGTTGGCGAGCCCTTGATCGTGATCGACTACGCGCACACGCCGGACGCGCTGGAGCAGGCCTTGCTGGCCTTGCGTCCGACTGCCCTGTCGCGTGGCGGGCGCTTGTGCTGCCTGTTTGGCTGTGGCGGCGATCGTGACCCCGGCAAGCGCCCCCTGATGGCTACGGTGGCGCGTCGTCTGGCCCAGTGCGTGATGCTTACCAGCGACAACCCGCGCAGCGAAGACCCGGAGAAGATTCTCGACGACATCGCTGTCGGTGCGCCGGACGCAGAACGGATTGCCGACCGCGCCGTCGCGATCCGCGAGATGGTGCTCCGTGCCGGCTCCGACGATGTGGTGCTGATTGCGGGCAAGGGGCACGAGAACTACCAGGAGGTGCGCGGCGAACGCACCGAGTTCAGCGACGTGGCACACGCACGCGCCGCGCTGGGCGCCTGGAACCGCGCGCAAGGAGAGAGCGCATGATGCAACTGCAGGCGGTGGCGCAGGCGGTGGCAGGCGTACTGAGTGGGACCGATCGCACGGTGAGCGGGGTGTCGACCGACACACGCCAGCCGATGCCGGATGCCTTGTTCGTCGCCTTGCGTGGCGAGCGTTTCGACGGTCATGACTTCCTTGCACAGGCCTCGCTGCAAGGGGCGGCGGCCGCGTTGGTCGATCATCAGGTCCAGGACGTGCCCGCTGGCCTGTGCCTGGTGCGTGTGGCCGACACCCGCCTCGCGCTGGGGCGCCTCGGGGCCTGGTGGCGCAGCCAGTTTCGCATTCCGCTGATCGGGGTGACCGGCAGCAATGGCAAGACCACGGTCAAGGAGATGTGTGCAGCGATCTTGCGCGCACGTCACGGCACCGATGCGGTCGTGGCCACCGAGGGCAATCTCAACAATGACATCGGCCTGCCGCAGATGCTGCTGCGCATGCAGGCCACGCACGCGGCAGCGGTCTTCGAGATGGGCATGAACCATCCGGGTGAGATCGCCTACCTGGCCGGCCTTGCGCAACCCACGGTGGCCGTCGTGAACAATGCCCAGCGCGCCCATCTGGAAGGCATGGGCGAGCTGGATGCGGTGGCGCGCGAGAAGGGCTGCATCTATGGCGCGCTCGGCGTGGATGGCGTGGCCGTGGTCAATGCAGACGATCCGCATGCCGCCTACTGGCGCGGCCTCAACAGCGGCCGTCGTGTCGTCAGTTTCGGCCTCGATCAGGCGGCCGAAGTGAGCGCACGCGTCACGCCCCGGGCCTATGGCAGCGAGCTTGAACTGCAGGTCGATGGTCAGCGCCGCAGCTTCGTGCTGCACCTGCCGGGCCTGCACAACGCACGCAACGCCCTGGCCGCGACCGCCGCCACCCTGGCCGCCGGCGCCAGCCTGGACGACGTGGTGGCCGGCCTCGGCAGCTTCAGCGGACCGAAGCGGCGCTTGCAGATGCGTGTGGCCCTGAAGGGCGCGGTGATGCTGGACGACACCTACAACGCCAACCCCGATTCCGTGCGCGCCGGCATCGACGTGCTCAGCGCGACGCCGGGCCGGACCATCCTGGTGCTGGGCGATATGGGCGAGATCGGCGACATGGCGGCACAGTGTCACGACGAGATTGGTGGCTACGCCAAGAGCCAGGGGGTCGATTACCTGCTGGGCCTGGGTGAGCACGCAGCCGTCGCAGTGGCCAACTTCGGTACCGGCGGCGAACACTTCGCGCGTGCCGAGGAGCTGGTCCGCGCGCTGGAGAAACTGCTGGCACCGGACGTGGTGGTGCTGGTCAAGGGCTCGCGCTTCATGAAGATGGAGCGTATCGCCGACGCGATTGCCGAAGAGCGCACCTGATGGTCCGCATCGGCATACCCGCTCGCCCCACCCATCTCCCACCTGTGGGTGAGGGTCGCTTTGTGTTGGCGCAGCACGATGTGCTGCGCCAGAAAACTGGATTGCTGCATGCTGCTTGAACTCTTCCAATGGCTGGGCCAGGACATCCGGACCTTCAATGTGTTCGGCTACATCACCCTGCGCACCATGCTGGCCGCGCTGACCGCGCTGCTGATCTCCTTCATCTTCGGGCCCGGCCTGATCCGCTGGCTGGCAGCCAAGAAGATCGGCCAGGCGGTGCGCGATGACGGCCCCAAGTCGCACCTCACCAAGGCCGGCACGCCGACCATGGGTGGCGCGCTGATCCTGATCGCGATCGGCGTCACCACCCTGCTATGGGGTGACCTGCAGAACCACTATGTGTGGGTCACGCTACTGGTCACATTGGGTTTCGGTGCGGTGGGCTGGGTCGATGACTGGCGCAAGGTCGTCTACCGCGACCCCAAGGGCCTGCCCAGCAAGTGGAAATACTTGTGGACCTCGCTGTTCGCCTTCGGTGCGGCGGCCTTCCTCGCTTTCAAGGCCAGCTCCCCGGCGCAGACCGAGCTGATCGTGCCCTTCTTCAAGACCATCGCCTACCCGCTGGGCACCTTCGGTTTCATTGCGCTGACTTACTTCGTGATCAACGGCACCAGCCATGCGGTGAACCTCACCGACGGCCTGGACGGCCTGGCCATCATGCCGACGGTCATGGTCGCCAGCGCGCTTGCGATCTTCGCCTATGTGGCTGGCCACAAGGGTTTCTCGGCCTACCTCGGCGTGCCTTATGTGCCGGGCGCTGGCGAACTGGCGGTGTTCTGCGGTGCGATGGCCGGCGCGGGGCTGGGCTTCCTGTGGTTCAACGCCTATCCGGCCGAAGTATTCATGGGCGACGTCGGCGCGCTGGCACTGGGCGCGGCGCTGGGCACGGTGGCGGTGATCGTGCGGCAGGAGATCGTGCTGTTCATCATGGGCGGCCTGTTCGTGGCCGAGACCCTGTCGGTGATGCTGCAGGTGGCCTACTTCAAGTGGACCGGCGGCAAGCGCATCTTCCGCATGGCGCCCTTGCATCACCACTACGAACTGGGCGGTTGGAAGGAGACCCAGGTCGTGGTGCGCTTCTGGATCATCACCCTGATGCTGGTTCTGTTCGGCCTGTCCACCCTCAAGCTGCGCTGATGCTCTACGCCAATCGCCACTTTCTCGTGCTGGGCCTCGGTGAATCGGGCCTGGCCTGCGCGCGCTGGCTGCAGCGTCAGGGCGCGCGCGTGCGTGTGGCTGATTCGCGCGAGCAGGCTCCGGGTGCTTCCGAGCTGGCGCGCCTGGTACCGGGCAGCCAGCTTGTCTGTGGTCCCTTCAGCGACGCCTTGCTGGACGGAATGGACGGGCTGGCGATCAGCCCCGGGCTGGCGGTGGAAACACCTCTTGTGGCGGCGGCGCAGGCGCGCGGCATTCCGGTGTGGGGTGAAATCGAACTGTTCGCACAGGCGCTGGATGGCCTGGGTTTGCGCCCGCGCTGCCAGGTGATCGCCATCACTGGCACCAACGGCAAGACCACCACGACCACGCTCACCGGAGCGCTGTGTCGCACGGCCGGGAAGGATGCAGCAATCGCCGGCAACATCTCTCCTTCCGCGCTGACCGAGCTGATGGATCGCCTGGACGCGGATGAATTGCCGGATGTGTGGGTGCTGGAGTTGTCCAGTTTCCAGCTCGAAACGACGCTGAGCCTACGGCCGGATGCGGCCACCGTGCTCAACGTGACCGACGATCACCTGGATCGTCACGGCAGCATGACGCGTTACGCCGAGGCCAAGGCGCGCATCTTTGCTGGCGAGGGCATGCAGGTGCTCAACCGCGAGGACCCGCTTGTCATGGCGATGGCGCTGCCAGGGCGCCAGGTCCGTAGCTTCGGTCTGGATCAGGGTGGCGATTACGCGGTCCGGCATGAGGCCGGCAAGGTCTGGTTGTGTGCGCAGGGCGAGCGTCTGCTGGCGCAGGACGAGATGAAGCTCGCCGGTCTGCACAACGTGGCCAATGCGCTGGCTGCCCTGGCTTTGGGCGACGCCATCGGCCTGCCGCGCGCGCCCATGCTGCAGGCCTTGCGCGAATTCAAGGGTCTGTCGCACCGTGTCGAGCTGGTGGCGACGCGGCCGGATGGCGTGGGCTTCTACGATGACTCCAAGGGCACGAATGTGGGCGCCACCGTTGCCGCCCTGCAAGGCATGGGACGCAAGGTGGTGCTGATCGCTGGCGGCGATGGCAAAGGGCAGGATTTCTCTCCTCTAGCGCAACCGGTGAGCGAGCACGCGCGCGCGGTGGTACTGATCGGACGCGACGCTCCGCTCATTGGTACGGCGCTCGCCGCGTGTGGCGTGCCCCTGCTGCAGGCCAGCGACATGGCCGATGCGGTGCGCCAGGCCGCAGCCTGCGCGCAGGCGGGCGATGCCGTCCTGTTGTCGCCGGCCTGCGCCAGTTTCGACATGTTCAAGAATTACGCCCATCGCGCGCAGGTCTTCATTGACGCGGTGCTGGCCCAGGCCGAGGTCTCTCCCGCATGAAAGCCGCTACGCTTCTCAATGCCTTCGCCTCGCGCGCACCGCGTGATACGGCGGGCGCGCGCGCCATCCACCATGCCGTGGGGCGCCTCGGGGGGACCGCGGCGCAGCAGCGCGAGCTGGACCCGCTGCTGTTCTGGTGCTCGGCTGTGCTTTTCCTGTTCGGCCTGGTGATGGTGTATTCCTCCTCGATTGCGTTCGCCGAAGGCAGTCGTGCGTTCGGTAACCAGAGCACCTACTTCCTGATGCGTCACGGCCTGTTCCTTGGGATCGGCATCTTCGCCGGCCTGGTGGCCTTCCAGCTCGACATGCGTACCTGGCAGCGCTGGGCGCCGTGGCTATTCCTGGCCTGTGTGATCGCCCTGATCGTCGTGCTGATCCCCCATGTGGGGCGCGAGGTCAAGGGGGCCCGGCGCTGGATTCCGTTGGGGCCGGTGAACCTCCAGCCTTCCGAGTTCATGAAGCTGCTGGCCGCGCTCTACGCCGCCGATTACACGGTGCGCAAGCTGCCGGAGATGGGCAGCTTCCGGCGCGCCTTCCTGCCCATGGCCGGGGTGATCCTGTTCGTCGGCTTCCTGCTGCTGCGCGAGCCGGACTTCGGCGCCTTCGTCGTGATCTCGGTGATCGCCTTCGGCATCCTGTTCCTCGGCGGCCTGAATGCACGCATCTTCGCCTTGCTGACCGTCGTGGCCCTGGTCGGCTTCGTGTTGCTGATCTGGCTCTCGCCCTACAGGCGCGAGCGCATCTTCAACTTCGCCGATCCATGGAACGACGCCTTCGGCAGCGGCTACCAGCTCTCGCATGCGCTGATCGCCTTCGGCCGTGGCGAATGGTTCGGCGTCGGGCTGGGGGCCAGCGTGGAGAAGCTCCACTACCTGCCCGAGGCGCATACCGACTTTCTGCTCGCAGTGATCGGCGAAGAGCTGGGCTTCGTCGGCGTGCTGGTGGTCGTGGCCCTGTTCGCCATCGTCGTTCAGCGCGCGTTCGCGATCGGTCGCCGCGCGCTGATGCTGGACAACTACTTTGCCGGCCTCGTGGCGCAGGGCATCGGCCTGTGGATCGGCGTGCAGTCCTTCATCAACATGGGCGTGAACCTGGGTCTGCTGCCGACCAAGGGCCTGACCTTGCCGCTGATGAGCTACGGCGGCTCCGGCATCGTCGCCAACTGCATCGCCATCGCCATCCTCCTGCGCATCGACTGGGAGAATCGGCAGGTCATGCGGGGTGCCGCGTGATGCGTGCCGTCCCGCATTTCATGTCACGTTCAACACGTCTCGTTCTCCATGCCTAAGTTGCTCGTCATGGCTGGCGGAACCGGGGGACACATCTATCCCGGTATCGCCGTCGCCGAGGCCTTGCGTGCCCAAGGCTGGCAGATCGCCTGGATGGGTAACGCCGACGCGATGGAAGGGCGGATCGTCCCCCAGCACGGCTACGAACTCGCGTGGATCCGCTTCGGCGCCCTGCGTGGCAAAGGCCTGCTGCGCATGGCCTTGCTGCCGCTGAATCTGCTGCGTGGTTTCTGGCTTGCCTTCCAGGCCTTGCGTCGGGTGAAGCCCGACGTGGTGCTGGGCATGGGGGGCTACGTCAGTTTTCCGGGCGGCATGATGGCGGTGTTGCAAGGGCGGCCATTGGTGTTGCACGAGCAGAACTCGGTGGCGGGGCTGGCCAACCGCGTGCTGGCCGGCGTGGCCGACCGTGTGCTGTCGGGTTTTCCGGAGGTCCTGAAAGGTGCCCAGTGGTTGGGCAATCCGGTGCGGGCGGACATCGCCGCGGTGGCGCCGCCAGCACAACGCTTCGTCGGCCGCGCCGGACCGCTGCGCATCCTCGTGGTGGGCGGCTCGCTCGGCGCCCAGGCACTCAACGACGCGGTACCGCAGGCGTTGGCCCTGATTCCGCCGGCGCAGCGCCCGCAGGTCGTGCACCAGGCAGGCGCCAAGCAGATCGACGCGCTACGCGCCGCCTACGCGAAGGCGGGCGTCGAGGGGGAGTTGTTGCCCTTCATCGACGACATGGCGGCGCGCTACGCCGAGGCCGATCTGGTGATCTGCCGCGCAGGTGCGCTGACCGTCGCCGAGCTGGCGGCGGCCGGGGTGGCGAGCATCCTGGTGCCCTTTCCCCATGCGGTGGACGACCACCAGACCGGCAACGCGCGCTTCCTGTCTACGCGCGCTGCAGCGGTGTTGATGCCGCAATCCGAACTGACCCCGGCAGCGCTCGCCCAGCAGATGCAGGCGCTGGATCGTGCAGGCCTGCTGCAGATGGCGGAGCGGGCGCGCGAAGTGGCCCGTCCGGATGCAGCGACGGCGGTGGCGGCCGAGTGCGCAGCCCTGGTCCGGAGCAGGCGGTGAATACGCGTTTTTCGCGCCTGGCCATGCGGGGGGCCGTGGAGAGCCAAGTGGTCTTGACGTCAAGACGTGAATCCGAAAGCGTTTTCTGCAACACTTCGCGCGCGATTCCGCACCGTCTCCCCGTGTCCTCTGTCTTGATGAAGCTGCCTCTCTCTGCGCTGCCGGCGATTGCGTCCCGTCCGGCCTTGTTTGTCCTGCCTATCCTGAATTCCCTGTCGATCTGCGAGGTGCGCGCATGAAGCACAAGGTCAAGCAGATCCATTTCGTCGGCGTCGGTGGCGCTGGCATGAGCGGCATCGCCGAAGTGCTGGCCAATCTGGGCTTCAGCGTGTCCGGCTCCGATCTCGCCGAAAGCGCGACGACGCGCCGCCTGCAGAGCAAGGGGGTGCGCGTGTGTATCGGCCATGCAGCCGAGAACGTGGCCACGGCCGATGCGATCGTGACCTCCACCGCCGTGCGCGGCGACAACCCCGAGGTGCAGGCCGCGCGTGCGCGCCAGATTCCAGTGGTGCCGCGCGCGCAGATGCTGGCCGAGCTGATGCGCCTGAAGCAGGGCATCGCGATTGCCGGCACACACGGCAAGACCACCACCACCAGTCTGGTCGCCAGCATCCTGGCCGAGGGCAAGCTCGACCCGACCTTCGTGATCGGCGGCCGCCTCAATTCGGCCGGTGCCAATGCCAAGCTGGGCAGCGGCGACTTTCTGGTGGCGGAGGCAGACGAGTCGGACGCCTCCTTCCTGTTCCTGAACCCCGTCATCTCGGTCGTCACCAATATCGACGCCGATCACATGGAGACATACGGCCACGACTTCGCGCGCCTGCGCCAGGCCTTCGTGGACTTCCTGCATCGTCTGCCGTTCTATGGTGTCGCCGTGCTGTGCGCCGACGATGCGCATGTGCGCGAGATCATGCCCTTCGTGTCCAAGCAGATCGTGCGCTATGGCTTGGGCGAAGACGCGCAGATCCGTGCCGAGAATGTCGAGGCGGTCGGCAGCCAGATGCACTTCGACTGTGTGCGTCGCAATGGAGAGGTGAGCCGCATGCGCGTGGTGTTGAACCTGCCCGGCATGCACAACGTGCTCAACGCACTGGCCGCCATCGCGGTGGCGACCGAACTGGGCGTGCCCGATGCGGCGATCCAGAAGGCGTTGGCCGAATTCAATGGCGTGGGCCGCCGCTTCCAGCGCTATGGCGAAGTGGCCCTGCCTGCCGGCGGGGCATTCACCCTGGTCGATGACTATGGTCATCACCCGGTCGAAATGGCAGCCACGTTGGCGGCCGCGCGTGGCGCTTTCCCGGGCCGTCGCCTGGTGCTGGCCTTCCAGCCGCACCGCTACACGCGCACCCGCGACTGCTTCGAGGATTTCGTGCGCGTGCTGGGCACCGTCGACGCACTGCTCTTGGGCGAGGTGTATGCAGCCGGCGAGGCGCCGCTGGTGGCGGCCGACGGTCGTTCGCTGGCACGTGCGTTGCGTGTGGCGGGCAAGGTCGAACCGGTCTTCGTCGAAGAGGTTGCCGACATGCCCGCCCGCATACTGGAAGTGGCGCGTGACGGAGACGTGGTGCTGACCATGGGCGCGGGCTCCATCGGTGGTGTGCCGGGCAAGCTGGCAAGGGGTGAGGAGTGAGTGGCGTGACGCAGTTCGGCAAGGTGGCGGTGCTCATGGGCGGCAAGTCCGCCGAGCGCGAGATTTCGCTGATTTCCGGCAAGGCCGTGCTGGCCGCCCTGCAATCGGCCGGGGTGGACGCACATGCCTTCGATCCGGCCGAGCGCGATCTGTGGTCCCTGAAGGACGAAGGTTTTGCGCGCGCCTTCATCGCGCTGCATGGCCGCTTTGGTGAGGACGGTACGGTACAGGGCGCGCTCGAAGTGATGGGCATCCCCTACACGGGTAGCGGCGTGATGGCCTCCGGCCTGGCCATGGACAAATGGCGCACCAAGCTGGTGTGGTTGGCGGCGGGCGTGCCGACGCCGCGCTACCGCTTGCTGACGCCTGGGACCGATCTGGCGGGGGTGCTCGACGAGCTCGGCCTGCCCTTGATCGTGAAGCCGGCGCGCGAAGGCTCGTCGATTGGTGTGGCCAAGGTGAATTCGGCGGCCGAGTTCGGCCCCGCGCTGGAAGCGGCGCTCAAGCTGGACCCGCTGGTCATTGCCGAAGAGTTCGTCGCCGGGCGCGAGATGACCGCCGCCGTGTTGGGCGACACCGCCTTGCCTCTGGTGCGCATCGAACCGCTGGCCGTCGACTACGACTACCAGAACAAATACTTCACCGACAAGGTGCGCTATCACTGTCCGGCCGACATCGCGCCGGAGGTTGCGGCTGCGGTCCAGGCAGATGCGCTGAAGGCCTTTCGCGTACTGGGTTGCCGTGGCTGGGGGCGGGCCGACGTGATCCTGCGCGACGACGGCAGCTACAGCTTCCTCGAAATGAACACCGCGCCGGGCATGACCAGCCATTCGCTGGTGCCGATGGCGGCGCGTGCATCCGGCATCGAGTTCGAGGCCTTGTGTCTCGACATCCTGGAGCGGGCCTGTCTTGGCTGAGCAACCCGCTTTCTCGCGTGCGGCCAACCGTTCCTCCAAGACGGCGGACGGCGCTGCGCGCGAGTCCGAGGGGGGCTTCTGGCATCGCCCGGAGTGGATGAACCTGGTGTCGGACATCCTGCTGCTGCTGGCTTCGGTGGCCATCGGTTATGCCGCATTCAAGGCGGTGGTGCGCTCCAATGTCTTCGCCTTGCGCGAGGTGGTGATCGTGTCGCCGCTGGGGCAGGTCACCTCGGCCCAGTTGGAGTACGCCGTCATGTCCTCCATGCGCGGCAACTTCTTCACCGTTGACCTCGACCATGCGCGCAAGTCCTTCGAGAAACTGCCCTGGGTGCGCAATGCGCAGTTGCGCCGACGCTGGCCGGCCACCGTGGAGGTGAAGCTGGAAGAGCAGGTGGCGGTCGCCTACTGGAAAGATCTGGAGGCGGGACAGATGCGCCTGGTCAATCGCTTCGGTGAGATCTTCGATGCTGCCAGCAATGCCGACATGCCGGTGCTCAGCGGGCCCGGCGACAACGCTGCCGACATGCTGCGCTGGCGGGGGCGACTGGACGAACTGTTGCAGCCCATCGGGCGCAAGGTGGTCGGGCTCAATTTGTCCGGGCGGCAGGCCTGGCAGATCAAGCTGGATGATGGCCTGGTCCTGGAGCTGGGGCGCGACGAAGCACGCGCGCCGCTCGAAGAAAGATTGAAACGTTTCGTGGCCGTATGGCCTTCCACGCGTGAGCGGCTGGGGACGCAGGTGGCGGTGGCCGACCTGCGTTATCCGGCCGGATTCGCCGTCAAACCTGTCGATTCGGCAAGCAGGAAAAAGCAATGAGCAAGGAAAACAAGGATCTGATCGTCGGCCTCGACATCGGTACGTCCAAGATCACCGCGATGGTGGCGGAACTCAAGCCGGATGGCCGCATCGAGGTCATCGGCCTGGCCACCCAGCCCTCCAACGGGCTCAAGAAGGGCGTGGTGGTCAACATCGAGGCCACGGTGGACGCGATCTCGCGCGTGATCCAGGAAGTCGAGCTGATGGCCGACTGCAAGATCCGCGACGTCTACACCGGCATTGCGGGTAGCCACATCCGCAGCTTCAACTCGAACGGCATGGTGGCGATCAAGGACAAGGAAGTGTCGCCGCTCGACGTTGAGCGCGTGATCGAAGTGGCCCGCGCCATGCCGATCCCGGCTGACCAGCAGATCCTGCACATCCTGACCCAGGAATTCATCATCGACGGGCAGGACGGCGTGCGCGAGCCCATCGGCATGAGCGGCGTGAAGCTGGAGGTCAAGGTCCACATCATCACCGGCGCGGTGTCTGCCGCGCAGAATCTCATCAAGTGTGTGCGGCGCTGTGGCCTCGAAGTGGTCGATCTCGTGCTGCAACCGCTGGCCTCCAGTTTCGCCACCTTGTCGGAAGACGAGAAGGAGCTGGGCGTGTGCCTGGTCGACATCGGCGGCGGCACCACGGACCTCGCCGTGTTCACGCAGGGTGCGATCCGCCACACCGCGGTGATTCCCATTGCCGGCGACCAGATCACCAACGACATCGCGATGGCGCTACGCACCCCGACCGCCGAGGCGGAAGAGATCAAGCTGCGCCATGGCGTAGCCCTGCAGGCTTTGTTCGATCCGAGCGAGATGATCGAGGTGCCCAGCGTGGGCGACCGTGCGCCGCGTCGCCTGTCGCGCAGCTCGCTGGCCGATGTGATCGAACCGCGTGTCTCCGAGTTGTTCGAGCTGGTGCAGGCCGAACTGCGTCGCAGTGGTTACGAAGAACTGCTTTCCTCCGGCCTCGTGTTGACCGGTGGATCGGCTTCGCTCGCCGGCGTGTGCGAGTTGGGCGAAGAGGTGTTCCATCTGCCGGTGCGTACTGGCGCGCCGGTGTATGTCGGCGGTCTGGCTGACGTCGTCTGTCAGCCGCAGTACGCCAACGTGATGGGCCTCGTACTGGAGGGCGCAGCACAACGCCGACGCGGCCTGCAGGCGCGTGACACGCGTAACGTGAAGCAAGTGTTCGCACGCATGAAGGCGTGGCTGGAGAAAAACTTCTGATGGCGCGTCATGGATTTAGTGGGTTTGTGCGCGCGAATATGTTGCGATTGTGTCCAATTGGGCTATTTAGTAGTAGACTCCCGCACGGATACAATATCTAGGGTGTAGTGCCGGGAGGCACAACATCTTTGTGGCACACGGAAAAGGGGCGAGCGAATGTCGATTGAAATTGTCGAGAAGGAACCGAATGGAACCGTGATCAAGGTCATTGGTGTCGGTGGTGCCGGCGGCAATGCAGTCGATCACATGATTCGCGAAGGTGTGCAAGGCGTGGAGTTCATCTGTGCCAACACCGACGCCCAGGCCCTCAAACGTTCCCTCGCGCAGACCAAGATCCAGCTCGGCATTTCCGGGCTTGGCGCCGGCTACAAACCGGAAGCCGGCCGTGCTGCTGCGCTGGAGAATCGTGAGCGCATCGCCGACGCCCTGGCCGGTGCTCACATGGTCTTCATCACTGCCGGCATGGGCGGTGGTACCGGTACTGGCGCCGCTCCCGTGGTGGCCGAGGTTGCCCGTGAGCTGGGCATCCTGACCGTGGCGGTGGTGACCAAGCCCTTCGATTTCGAAAATCGCGTCCGCGTCGCAGAGAGCGGCGTGGAAGAACTCTCCAAGCACGTCGACTCGCTGATCGTCGTACTCAACGACAAGCTGATGGAAGTGTTCGGCGACGACGCCTCGATGGAGGAGTGTTTCCGCAACGCCGACGACGTGCTGCGCAAGGCCGTCGGGGGGATTGCCGAAATCATCAATGTGCCGGGCTTGGTTAATGTTGACTTCCAGGACGTGCGCACGCTGATGGCCGAGATGGGGCGCGCCATGATGGGCTCCGCCGAAGCTGGTGGTCTGGATCGCGCCCGCATCGCCGCCGAGCAGGCCGCTGCCAGTCCGCTGCTGGAAGGCGTGGAACTGTCCGGTGCGCGTGGCGTGCTGATCAACATCACCGCCAGCAAGTCGCTCAAGATGAGCGAGGTTCGCGAAGCCGTGCAGACCGTGCGCGCGTTTGCTACCGAAGATGCCACCGTGTTCTACGGCACCGTGTTCGACGAGGCGATGGAAGACCGTATCCGCGTCACTGTGCTGGCTACTGGCCTCGGCACGGCGCGCACCGTGGCACGCCAACCGGTCATGCAGGTCATCAAGACCGGTACCGACAACGTGGGCATGGAGGTGAACTACGGTGACCTCGAACTGCCCGCCGTGATCCGTCGTCCGCAACGCGGCACGGTCGAGGCCATGAGTGCCAACGGCTTTGGCACCTACGACATCCCGGCCTTCCTGCGCAAGCAAGCGGACTGAGGTAGTCAGGCTCCCGAAAAGCCGCGCTCCGCAAGGGCGCGGCTTTTTTGTTGCTCCATGTTGCAGAGCGGCGTAGCGTGTTGGGCGGGTGATATACTCGTTTCAGATCAATGAATTGGGGCAGGAGATTGGGGATGATTCGACAGCGCACGCTGAAGTCGGTGGTGAAGGCGACAGGGGTCGGCCTGCACGGCGGCGTACGTGTCGAGATGTCCTTGCGCCCGGCCGCGCCGGATACCGGTATCGTGTTTCGCCGGGTGGACCTGAATCCGCCGGTAGATCTGCCGACCGATCCATACGCGGTCGTCGATACGCGTCTGTGTTCGGGACTGCAGAAAGGCGAAGCCAAGGTTGGTACGGTGGAGCACCTGATGTCGGCTCTGTCTGGCCTGGGTATCGACAATTGCTATGTCGACGTGGATGCGCCTGAGTTGCCCATCCTTGACGGCAGCGCGATGCCCTTCGTCTACCTGTTGCAGTCTGCAGGTGTCGAGGTGCAGAACGTCCCCAAGCGCTTCATCCGCGTGAAGAAGGCGGTGGAAGTGATTGAGGGCGACAAGTGGGTCAAGCTGGAACCCTACGACGGTTTCCGCCTGTCGTTCAAGATCCAGTTCAACCATCCAGCGATTGACCGTACCTCGACTGAGGTGGATGTCGACCTGGGCAGGCACGATTACATTCGCGACGTGGCGCGTGCGCGTACCTTCGGCTTCATGCAGGAAGTGGAGGCGATGCGCAACATGGGGCTGGCCAAGGGCGGCAGCCTGGACAACGCCATTGTCATGGACGAGTACCGCGTGCTGAACGCCGATGGCCTGCGCTACGGTGACGAGTTTGTGAAGCACAAGGTGCTGGATGCCATCGGCGATCTTTACATCGCTGGCAAGCCCTTGCTGGCGCACTACTCGGCCTACAAGTCCGGCCATGCGCTGAACAACCAGGTGTTGCGGGCCTTGCTGGAAGACCAGACGGCCTGGGATGTGGTCAGTTTTGAAGACGAGGCGCGTGCGCCGGAGCAACTCCTCAGCCGATACGCCTTGCAGGGCGCCTGATGCTGATCCTGCGTGTGCTGGGTTTGCTGTTGTTGGTGGCGATCGCGCTCAGCGTGGGGGCGTGGGTGCTGACTGGCGACAAGCGCTACTCGGTCCTGTCGGTCCGCCTGCTCAAGTTCGGTGTGGCGGTCGGCCTGGTCTTCATGGCGCTCCTGCTGTTCGAGCGCGTACTGGCACCCGTTCTTTAGCTTCAGCGGCTGCGCGCAATCATGCGGCCCAGGGCGGTGGCCAGCGGGTCGTCGCTCGGCAGGCTGTCACGTAATCCGGCCAGCGCGGCCTTTCCCTCAGAACCGATCGCCCTGCGCGGGGCTGGCGTGGCCTTGGGTTTCACATTGGGCGCGCGCACCTTGGTCTGAATACGCTCAACCACTTCGCCCATCGCCAGCAGATCGCCGCGGATCGTGTCCGCGCTCATCTTGATGCGGGTGGCCAGCGCAGGGGAGGGTACGTGCAGGGTCAGTTCCGCCTCGGCGAAATTCGCCACGCTCGCCAGCCCGCGCAGGTTGGGCGGCAAGCAGCGATCCACCACGCCTTGCAGGCGCTGCAAGCGGCGTGCATGGTCCTGCAGGTGGGCGAGAACCTCGTTACGGGAAAAAAGTCGGTCGAGTGGGGTTGCGGCCATCGGATGCATCCCGATATGGGGGGAAGCCGGCGGAACGTGCGCTGGCGCAAATCCGCCGCGCTCCGCTCCTCGGCTGTCAAAGTACGGCAGGAGCAGCATGCTAGAATGCCCGTTTTGCCGCGTTTCTCCAAATTATTCAATATGATCGCAGGCCTTCTCAAGAAAGTGTTCGGCAGCCGCAATGACCGGCTGATCCGCAAGTACATGCTGACCGTGCGCGACATCAACGCGCTGGAGCCGCAGACCAAGGCGCTGTCCGACGAGGCGCTGCGTGCCAAGACGGACGAGTTCCGCCAGCGCGTGGCCAATGGCGAAAGTCTGGACGCGCTGCTGCCGGAGGCTTTCGCGGTGGTGCGCGAAGCGGCGGTGCGGGTGCATGGCATGCGCCACTTCGATGTGCAGATGATTGGCGGCATGGTGTTGCATGACGGCAAGATCGCCGAAATGCGCACCGGTGAAGGCAAGACGCTGACAGGTACGCTGCCGGTCTACCTCAATGCGCTGACCGGCAAGGGTGTGCATGTGGTGACGGTCAACGACTACCTCGCTAGCCGCGACGCGGATTGGATGGGCCGGATCTACAGCTTCCTCGGCATGAGCGTGGGTGTGATCCTGTCGCAGCAGCCGAATGATCAGAAGCAGGCCGCCTACGCGGCCGACATTACCTACGGGACGAACAACGAGTTCGGCTTCGACTACCTGCGCGACAACATGGAGTACAGCGTGGGCGACCGTCGCCAGCGCGGGCTCAACTACGCCATTGTCGACGAGGTGGACTCGATCCTGATCGACGAGGCGCGCACGCCGCTGATCATCTCCGGCCAGGCGGAGGATCACACCGAGCTGTACGTGAAGATCAATGCAGTCGCGCCGCTGCTCAAGAAGCAGGAGGGTGATGAGGACAACGTCATCGAGCCGGGCGACTACACGGTTGACCTCAAGGCGCACCAGGTGTTGCTGACTGAGCAGGGCCATGAGCACGCCGAAGAGATTTTGACGCGCATGGGCATCCTCGCCGAGGGCGCCAGCCTGTACGACCCGTCCAACATCCTGTTGATCCATCACCTGTACGCCGCGCTGCGCGCACACGCCCTGTTCCACCGCGATCAGCAGTACGTGGTGCAGAACGGAGAGGTGGTGATCGTCGACGAGTTCACTGGTCGTCTGATGGCTGGTCGCCGCTGGTCCGATGGCCTGCACCAGGCGGTCGAGGCGAAGGAAGGCGTGAAGATCAACTCCGAGAACCAGACCCTGGCCTCGATCACCTTCCAGAACTTCTTCCGCATGTACGGCAAGCTGGCCGGCATGACGGGCACTGCCGACACCGAAGCCTACGAATTCCAGCAGATCTACGGCTTGGAAACGGTGGTCATTCCGACCAACCGGCCGATGATCCGCGACGATATGAACGATCAGGTGTATCGCACGGCGAAGGAGAAGTACGCCGCGATCATCGCCGACATCAAGGATTGCCACGAGCGTGGCCAGCCGGTGCTGGTCGGGACCACTTCGGTCGAAAGCTCCGAGCTGCTGTCGAACATGCTGACGGCCGAGAAGCTGCCGCACCAGGTGCTCAACGCCAAGCAGCATGCGCGTGAAGCCGACATCGTGGCGCAGGCCGGTCGTCCTGGGGTGATCACCATTGCCACCAACATGGCCGGCCGCGGGACCGACATCGTGCTGGGCGGCAATGTCGAGAAGCAGATCGCCCTGCTGAAGGACGACGCGTCGGTACCTGAGGCCGACAAGGACGCGCGCATCAAGGCCCTGCGCGAGGAGTGGGATGGCCTGCACCAGCGTGTGCTCGACGCGGGTGGTCTCAAGATCATCGGCACCGAGCGCCATGAGTCGCGCCGCATCGACAACCAGTTGCGTGGTCGCTCCGGGCGTCAGGGCGATCCGGGCGCTTCACGCTTCTACCTGTCGCTGGAAGACCCGCTGCTCAAGATCTTTGGTGGCGATCGCCTCAACGCGATCATGGTGCGCCTGAAGATGCCCGAGGGTGAGCCGATCGAGGCAGGCATGGTCAACCGTTCGCTGGAGTCTGCCCAGCGCAAGGTCGAACAGCGCAACTTCGACATTCGCAAGCAGTTGCTGGAGTACGACGACGTCGCCAACGACCAGCGCAAGGTGATCTACCAGCAGCGCAACGAGTTGCTGGAATCCACCGAGATCAGCGAGACCATCACCGGCATGCGTCATAGCGTGCTGGCCGAACTGTTCCGCACCTACGTGCCGGCCGAGTCGGTCGAGGAGCAGTGGGACCTGGAGGGCTGTGAAAAGGCGCTGCAGGCCGAATACCTGCTGAGCCTGCCGATCTCTGAGTGGGCGAAGACCGAGACCAGCCTGTCCGACGAGGATATTCTCCATCGCATCATCGAGGCAGCCGACAAGGCCTATGCCGACAAGGTCGCGCAGGTAAACCTGGAAGCTTGGCAGGGTTTCGAGCGCAACGTCATGCTCAATGCGCTGGACCAAAAGTGGCGCGAGCACCTGGCGGCACTGGACCACCTACGCCAGGGCATCCACTTGCGCGGCTACGCGCAGAAGAATCCGAAGCAGGAGTACAAGCGCGAGGCCTTCGAGCTGTTCGAGGCTTTGCTCAACTCGGTGCGCGGCGAAGTCACCCGCATGCTGATCACCGTGCAGATCCGTTCCGAGGAGCAGATCGAGCAGGTCGCCGAGGAGCATCCGGCGGTGGAGAACGTGCAGTACCACCATGCCGACTACGACGAGGCCCTGGCCAGTGCGGCGACGGCCAAGCCGCAACCGCTGGAGAATGCGTTGCCGAAGGTGGGGCGCAACGATCCCTGTCCCTGTGGGTCCGGCAAGAAGTACAAACACTGCCATGGGGTGTTGGCGTAAAGCTACTGTGCTGCTCAATCTCGAACCTGTGATGCTTACCGTACTACTCGTACGGTTGCGCTTCTCGATTCGACCTTGAGCCGCTCGCGACGCTTTCCGCCAACACCCCCGCCGTCGTGGTGGAAGAGTGAGAAGAGAGAAGCCGACCTGGGGTCGGCTTTTTCTTTGGTTCAGCGGCAGAGTTTGATGAATATGGTTTTCTCGGCTGTTCTTTGAGCTGCGATGCTCGATGTATTACTCGTACGTCTCCGCTCCTCCTCTTGACCTCGACCCGCTCGCGACGCTTGCCGGGAAAGATGAACAGAAGAAGCCAACCTGATGAGTCGGCTTTTTCTTTGAGCGTTCGCCGAAGTCCACACGCTTACTGACTCCCGACTCATTCCCCGTTTTTCTTCATCTTTTTTATACCCGTCTGGCTATGCTCCGCTCATCAATGATGGACTGGATCCCATGGCGTTCTCGCGGTCTGATCTGTTGCGCTTTCTGAAAACGCCGCTGGCTGGCTATCTGCTCGCTACCTTGGGGGTGGCTGCGCTGACGCTGGCGCTATGGCCGTACCGTGCGAAGCTGGATGCCACCAATGTGGTCATGCTGTTTCTGTTGCTCGTGGTGGGCATCAGCGTGCGCTATGCACGTGGGCCGGTCGTGTGGTGCGCGGTATTGGGCGTGCTGTGCTTCGATGTGTTTTTTGTACCGCCGGAGTTTTCGCTCGCGGTCAGTGATGCGCAGTATCTGCTGAGCTTTGTGGTGATGTTGGGGGTTGGGCTGTTGGTCGCGCAGCTCACCGATCGCTTGCGACGACATGCTGCCGATGCGCAGACTCGCGAGCAGCATAGTCGGCAGTTGTACCACCTGGCACGTGAGCTGGCGGGTTGCGTGAGTGTGGAACACGTGGCGGAGCGTGTCGCCAGGTGGTTGGCGCGCGAGCATGGTGTGCTGTTCGAGTTGTGGTGCTTGCAGGCGGACTGTCTGCAGCGCGTGGATGACGCGGCGGCGGCGTCGCGGATCACGCCGGTGGGGGAGATGCCGCCGGCGTTCGTCGATATGTGCGCCAGGAGTGGCGAACTCCAAGTCCTGCCCGACCCCTACCGTAGCGGCCGTGCGCTGCATGTGCTTGCCCTGGAAGGGCCGATGCGTCGGCGGGGCGTGTGCGTGCTGTCGCTCAGAAAGGGCGAGGGGGATGCCTTCCTGCGGACCGAACTGCCGATGCTGGCATCCTTGCTGGCCATCACGCTGGAGCGCTTGCATTACGCCGAGGTGGCACAGCGCGCCAGTGTGGAGATGGAGACGGAGAAGCTGCGCAACGTGATCCTGTCTGCTCTGTCGCACGATGTGCGCACGCCGCTCACGGTGCTGGTCGGGCTCGCCGATACGCTGGCGCAACTGCCCACGCAGAGCGGTGAGCAGGCGCGTGAGCTGGCGCTGGCCATTCGCCAGCATGCCTTGCGCCTGAGTGGGTTGGCACACAATCTGCTGGACATGGCGCGTCTGCAGGCCGGAGGCGTCCAGCTGCGCTGCGAATGGCAGTCGGTGGAGGAGATCGTCGGCTCAGCCACCGCCAGCCTGGAGGCCAGCCTGGCCGCACATCGACTGGAAATCAGCTTGCCGGCCGACCTGCCGCTGGTTGAGTTCGATGCGGTGCTGATCGAGCGGGTCATCTGCAACCTGCTGGATAATGCTTGCAAGTACGCGCCAGCGGGGACGACGATCGACTTGCAGGCATGGGCCGAGGACCATGCGCTTGGCATCAGTATCGAAGATCAGGGGCCGGGCCTGCCTGCCGGCGCGACGAGCTGGCTGTTCCAGCCGTTCGAGCGTGGTGAGGCGAAGGGGCAGGGAGCGGGGCAAGGGGTGGGGCTGGGCCTGGCCATCTGTCGTGCCATCGTCGCGGCACACGGTGGCAGTCTGACGGCGGAGAACCGTCCGCAGGGCGGCGCGCGTTTCGTCCTCATGCTGCCGCGACGCGCGGCACCCTTGATGGAAGGCGAAGACGCGATGGAGGCGGCTCATGGCTGAGTCTCCCTGCATCCTGGTGGTCGATGATGAGCCTGATATCCGCCGCTTCCTGTCTGTCGCCTTGCGCGGCGAGGGCTGGCAGGTGCGGGAGGCGGCAGGTGTGGCCGAGGCCTTGCGCGGCGCGGGCGAAACGAATCTGCACCTGGTGGTGCTGGACCTGGGATTGCCCGATGGTGATGGCGGCGAATTCGTGCGCGAACTGCGCGCCTGGAGTGCGGTGCCGGTGCTGGTGCTCTCTGCGCGCAGCGAGGAGAGCGACAAGGTGCGGGCGCTGGATGCCGGGGCAGACGATTTCCTGACCAAGCCTTTTGGCGTAGCGGAGCTGCTGGCGCGCGCACGTGCGCTACTGCGACGTGCCATGCGCACGGAGGATTCCCCCTTGCTGACTTTTGGCGATGTGCGGGTGGACTTCAGCCGGCGCGAAGTGACACGCGCTGGCCAGCCGGTGCGCCTGACGCCGCTTGAATATCGCCTGCTGGGCCAGCTTGCCGCCGGCCAGGGGCGGGTGCTGACGCATCGCCAGTTGCTGCGCGAGGTATGGGGGCCGAGCTATGTGGACAGCCCGCACTACCTGCGCATCTATGTTGGACACCTGCGCCAGAAGCTGGAGCAGGACCCGGCGCGTCCGCGCCATTTTTTGACCGAGACCGGCGTGGGCTATCGCTTCATGCCATAGGCATCGCGCACAGGGTGTGCCGATCCGATCAACCGGAGTATCCGCATGAGTTCCTCTTCCCCCGAGCAACAGCGACTGTCCGCGCTGACCCTGGCCGCCCTGGGCGTGGTGTTTGGCGACATCGGCACCAGCCCCTTGTATGCCCTGAAGGAGGCCTTCGCGCAGACGCATTTCCCGCTCGCGGTCGTCGAAGCCAATGTGCTGGGCATCCTCTCACTGATCGTGTGGACCCTGCTGGTGGTGGTGACCTTCAAGTACGTGGTCATCGTGCTGCGCGCCGACAACCACGGCGAGGGCGGCGTGGTGGCCCTGATGGCGCGTGTGCTGGCGCGCAGCGAGGGACGCCCGCGCAAGAAACGGCTGGTGTTGATGATTGGTCTGGTGGGGGCGGCGCTGTTCTATGGTGACGGCGTGATCACGCCGGCGATCTCGGTGCTGTCGGCGGTCGAGGGGCTGGAGGTGGCGACCCCGGCCTTCAAGCCCTACATCCTGCCGATCACCCTGGGCATCCTGACTGCCCTGTTCCTCGTGCAGCACCACGGCACGGCCAAGGTGGGCCGCTTCTTCGGCCCGGTGGTGATGTTGTGGTTCCTGGCCCTGGCCTGCGTGGGCCTCTACAACATCGCCGCGCAGCCGCAGGTGCTGGCGGCGCTGTCGCCGCATCACGCGCTGCGCTTCTTCATCGAACAGCCGACCATCGGTTTCCTCTCGCTGGGCGCGGTGTTCCTTACGGTCACCGGTGGGGAGGCCTTGTATGCCGACATGGGGCACTTCGGTGCCAAGCCGATCCGCATTGCCTGGTTGGGCCTGGTGCTGCCCTGTCTGTTGCTCAACTACTTCGGTCAGGGCGCGCTGATGATTGGTAACCCGGAGGCGGCCAGCAACCCGTTCTACCTTGGTACGCCGCGCTGGGCCCTGTTGCCCATGGTGGCCCTGGCCACGGCGGCCACCGTGATCGCCTCGCAGGCCCTGATCACCGGCGCCTATTCGGTCACGCGTGAGCTGGTGCAACTGGGCTTCTGCCCGCGCATCGCCGTGCTGCACACCTCGGGCGCGCAGATGGGGCAGATCTACGTGCCCTTCATCAATTGGGTGCTGCTGGCGCTGGTGCTGCTGGTGGTGGTGGGCTTCAAGACCTCGTCCAATCTCGCTGCGGCCTATGGCATCGCGGTCACCGTGACGATGCTGGTGACGACCTGTCTCGCCTTCTCGCTGGCGCGGCGTGACTGGGGCTGGCGCCTGCCGCTGGCCCTGCTGGTGTTTGGCCCGCTGCTGGCGATCGAGCTGTGCTTCTTCTCCGCCAACATCCTCAAGATCGCGGACGGCGGCTGGTTCCCGCTGGTGTTTGGTGCCCTCGTCCTGGTCCTGCTGACGACCTGGAAGAAGGGGCGCGAGAGTCTGTCGGAACAGCTCAAGGGCGACGAGATTCCGCTGCGCAGCTTCGTCAAGATTCTGGAAGGCGAGAGCCTGCCGCGCGTGCCGCACACCGCGGTGTTCCTGAGTCCGCGCGCCGACAGCGTGCCCAACGCCTTGTTGCACAACCTCAAGCACAACATGGTGCTGCACGAGAACACGGTGTTCCTGACGGTGAGCATCCTGCCGGTGCCGCGCGTGCCGGAGGGGCAGCGCGTGCTGGTCGAGCACCTGGGGCACAACTTCCATCGGGTGCAAATGTACTTTGGCTTCATGGAGTCGCCTGATGTAGCGGCGAACCTCGAGTGGTGCGAAGAACAGGGGCTGGCCGTCGAGGCGCAGCAGGCCTCCTATTTCCTCAGTCGCGAGACGCTGATTCCCTCGCCTGGACGGGGCATGTCACTGTGGCGAGAGCGCCTGTTCGAGTTCATGTATCGCAACGCCACCAGTGCGGCCAACTTCTTCAATCTGCCGGACAACCGCATCGTCGAGCTGGGGAGCCGCGTCACCATCTGAGCGCGGCATCGGGTTTGTTCGCATGGGGGCAGCGCCTGGCGCGGCGCATAGTGGTCTTTGCCTGTCCCCGGTGACGGGCTGACGAGCCTCAAGGCAGTCAGTTCGTGGCCGTTGACTGTAGGAGGATGATGGCGAGGACTGACGATGGCGGTTGAGCGTAAAGGCCTGCAGGGCTGGGTGGAGCAGATTCGCGACCGTGACATGCCGGTGCTGGCGCACACGGTGGAGGCCGTACGCAACATCACCGAGGACGAGAACGCGTCCACCGGCACGCTGACGCGGGTGGTGCTGCAGGACGCGGCGCTGACCACCAAGGTGCTCAAGCTCTCCAATACCGCCATGTTCAACCCCGCGCGGCAGCCCATCAGCACGGTCAGCCGCGCCATCGTGGTGCTGGGTTTCGACGTGCTGGGCAAGCTCGTGTTGTCGATCTACCTGATCGACGCCTTCCTGTCCGGCGGCCTGCGCGGGCGCGTGCTGGCCGAGATGGCGCGCAGCTTCCATGCGGCAGTCCAGGCGCGGGCCCTGGTCATCGCCAAGGGCGGCGGCGAGGGCGAGGAGGTGTTCATCGCGGCGCTGCTGGCGCGGGTGGGCGAGATGGCCTTCTGGTGCTTCGGCGGCGCGGCCGCGCAGCGCCTCGACGAAGCCATGGTGGAGCAGCCGGACGAGCGGCCGGAAGACTTGCAGATGGACATCCTGGGCTTTCGCCTGCGCAGCCTCAGCGCGGCGCTGTCGCGCGAGTGGCGCCTGGGGTCGCTGGTGGCCTGCGTGGCGGAGCCGCCCTCGCACCCGAACCTGGCCGAGCAGGCGATCGCGCTGGGGCATCGTCTCGCGGCGGCGACCGAGAAAGGCTGGGATTCGCCGCAGGCCCAGAAGACGCTGGCCGACTACGCGGCGCTGCTGGGACGCGAGCTGGCCGAAGTGCGCGAGGACGTGCTCGCCAATGCCACCGAGGCGGCCCGGGTGGCGGCCCAGTTCGGCGCGCCGGATGCGGCTCGCCTGATCCCCTTGCCCTCCAGCGCGCAGATGGAGCGTATCGTCGGCGAGGCGGATGGCGACAGCACGCCGGACCCGCTGCTGCAACTACGCATCCTGCGCGAACTGGCGATGCTGGTGGCCGGCCAGCCCAGCCTCAACGAGGTGTTGCACCTGGTGCTGGAGGGCATCTACCGTGGCCTGGGCATGAGCCGCGCGGTGTTCGCGCTGCAGAGTGCCGATCACCTGCAGGTGGTGGGCAAGGCCGGCCTCGGCCAGGAGGCAGAGAGCCTGGTGCGGCGTTTTGTCTTCACGCTGGATGGCACGGCCGGCGATGTCATCAACGAAATCTTCATGCGCAACCAGCCGTTCTGGTTGCGCCCTCCCTTGCCCAAGGGCCTGCGCACCCAGCGCCTGGAACTGGTGACGGGTCCGACGGCCGGCTTCGTCGCGCCCATCGCGGCGCACGGCAAGGTCATCGGATTGTTTTATGCTGATCGCCTGTCCGGCATGCCGGACGAGGAGACCTGGCAAGGCTTCCTGCATTTCGTACAGCAGGCGAGCCTGTGTTTCGAGCATGTGGCTGCCCGCGGCCAGAGGCGCTGAGGGCGGGGTTGATTTGACTGGAGAGGAACGTATGCGTCGTCGTGTGCTGGCTGCGGTGTCGGCTGTTTTCCTGATGATGGGTGGCCTGGCGGGCGCCCAGACAAGTGCTGCGGACGAGGCGGCGGCGCGCGAGCGGCGACGGGCCGACAAGCGCATCGTGGTGGCCAACAACCTGCAGCTTAGCGAGGGGGAGGCCAAGGTGTTCTGGCCGATCTACGACAGCCACCAGGCACGCCTGGCGGCGCTCAACGACCGCACCGTGCGGATGATCGAGCGTTATGCGGCGGCCCTGCGTGGCGCCGGCGTGGACGATGCGCTGGCCGCCAGCCTGATCCGCGAGCTGGGCGAAATCACCGACGACGAGTACAAGGCCAGCAAGGCCCTGCAGGGCGAGGTGGTCAAGGTGCTGGCGCCGGTCAAGGCGGCGCGCTACCTGCAACTGGAGAACAAGATCCGGGCCGGCGAGAAGAGCTACATCGCCGAAAGTGTCCCGCTGGTGGGTTTTTCGCCTGCCCGCTGAAGCACCCCTTGGCATACGCCACCGTACGCCCTGAAGGGATATCGGCTCAAGTATTGCGCTGCCGCAACCGTAAACCTCATTGATCCCGCGGACCAGCGGGACCTGGATCATGCCCCGGCGGTGTGTGCCGGGCAAGACAGAGGGGTTGCACAAGATGGGCGGATTGCGCGGTTCACGAACGGGCCTGGTGGTGCTGGGCGTAGCCAACCTGGTGGCGATGGGCCTGCTGGCCTCGACCTGGTGGCTGGGCCTGCTGTGCGGAGTCGTGGTGCTGGGCCTGCTGGCCTGGCTGGGCGGTGCCACGGTCGGCGAGGCGGCAACGAGCCCCGCGCCGACCATGACGGAGAGCTTCCGCGAGCCGCAGGACGTGCGCAGCACGCCGGCCGACGATGGCGTGCGCGACCTCGTTGCGCAAGTGGTGCCGCTGTGGGGGCGCCACATCGGCTCGGCCCAGACGCATGTGCGCGAAGCCACCGACAACCTGGTCACCCGCTTCTCGGGCTTCGTCCAGCGCATGGGCGAGGATGAGGCGGGGGACGCGCGCAGTTCGCTGGCCCTGATCGCCATCGAGGCGGCCGAGCAAGGCCTCCACGAGATCATCGACATCCTCAACCGCACCCAGGGTTTCCGCACCGCCGTGATCAAGGAGATCAGCGGGGTGGCCGCGTACACCGACAGCCTGCGCAAGATGGCCGAGGATGTCGCCAGCATCGCCAAGCAGACCAACCTGCTGGCCCTCAACGCCGCCATCGAGGCGGCGCGTGCCGGCGAGGCCGGGCGCGGTTTCGCGGTGGTGGCCGACGAGGTGCGCAAGCTCTCCAACCAGTCTGGCGACATGGGGCAGCGCATCCGCGACACGGTGGCTTCGGTCAGCGAGGCGATCGAGCAGGCGCAGGCCATGTCCAACGATTTCGCCTCGCAGGAAGACGCGCTGGTGGCCACCGCTGGCGATACCGCCGAGCGCATCATCGCCGACTTCAACAACACCGCCCATTCGCTGCAGGCCTCGATCACCCGCCTGCGCGAACAGCATCAGACGGTGCAGAACGACATCCGCGACGTGCTGATCAACCTGCAGTTCCAGGACCGCGTGCAGCAGATGCTGGACCATGTGATCACCGACATGGGCCGCATGGAGCACATCGCGCGCGGCGACGAGCCGGTACCCCAGGCCCAGCAGTGGCTGGCCGAGCTGTCGCGCAGCTACACCATGCTGGAGCAACACGCCACGCATGCCGGCAAGTCGCGCGAGGCCGCACCGGCCGCCAAATCCGACATCACATTCTTCTGAAGCAAGGACCTACTTTTCATGAGCAAGACGATCCTGATTGTCGATGACTCCTTCAGCCTGCGGCAGACCCTGGCCATCGCGCTGCGCAGTGCCGGCTACGAGGTGGTCGAGGCGGTGGACGGCAAGGACGCGCTGTCCAAGCTGGACGGACGCAAGTTCAACCTGATCATCTCCGACGTGAACATGCCCAACATGGACGGGCTCAGTTTCGTGAAGGCCGCCAAGCAACTACCGGCCTACAAGTTCACCCCGATCATCATGCTCACCACCGAAGGCGACGAGACCAAGAAGGCCGAGGGCAAGGCCGCCGGCGTGCGCGCCTGGGTGGTCAAGCCCTTCCAGCCGCCCGCACTGCTCGACGCGGTGGCGAAACTGGTTGCGATGTAAGCCCTCCGGGAGGCCCGCATGGATGCCCGCTTCACCTTTCAGGAGCCGCGCCTCGGTTGTCTCTCGCTGAGTGGCGAGATGACCATCTATGCCGCCGGCGAAATCAAGGACCTGCTGGTCGATCGCCTGGCCGCGAATGAAACGCTGGAGATCGACCTGGCGGGCGTGTCCGAACTGGATTGCGCCGGCGTGCAGTTGCTGCTGATGCTGAGCCAGGAAGCGCAGCGCGCGCAGAAACCGCTGCGCTGGCGTGGCCACAGCCATGTGGTGAGACAGGTGCTGGCGCGCCTGAACCTGGGCGGCGTGCTCGACGCGCCGGCCGAACTGGTGGGCTGAGCTCGGCGGCTCATCGGCACCCGCGGGGGCTGCGGGGCCACCATCGTGGAACCCTCGAACGGGCCGCCCCGGGCCCGAAGGAGAATGGGAATGGATCTCTCCGCTGCGCGCGATGCCCTGGTACAGGAGGCACGCGAACTGTTGGACAGCATGGAGGCGGCCTTGCTGGAGGTGGAAGCCGGCGGCGCCACGCCGGAGCGGCTCAACGCCATCTTCCGCACCGCGCACACGATCAAGGGCTCGGCCGGCCTGTTCGCGCTGGACCTGATCGTGAGCTTCACCCACGTGATGGAGAACGTGCTGGAGCGCGCGCGCAACAACACCCTGCCGCTCGATTCGGCCCTGGTGTCCACCCTGCTGCGCTGTGGCGACTACCTGGGCCGGCTGGTCGATGCCATCCAGGCCGGCACCGAAGCGGAAGACCCCGATCCGCTGGCGCGCGGGCAGTTGCTGGACGCCCTGCGCGGCGTGCTGGGCGAGGCGGTGCCGGCGGCGGTGGGCCCGCGTGTGCCCGAACTCACCGAGGCCAGGATCGAGCGCGACGAAAGCGGCCCGCTGGTACAGAACGAGTACTGGCACATCTCGCTGCGTTTCGGGCCCGAGGTGCTGCGTCTCGGGCTGGACCCGCTGTCCTTCCTGCAGTACCTGGAGTCGCTGGGCGAGATCGTGCATCTCTACACCCTCTACGACGATCTGCCGGCGGCCGCCGAAATGGACGCCGAGGCCTGTTACCTCGGCTTCGAGATCGACCTCGACAGCGAGGCCGACAAGCAGGCCATCGAGCGCGTGTTCGAGTTCGTGCAGGACGAGTGTCGTATCCGTATCCTGCCGCCGCGCGCGCGCATCTCCGAATACATCGAGCTGATCTCCTCTCTGCCCGAGTCGCGCCAGCGCCTGGGCGAGATCCTGCTCGCCGGGGGCAGCCTCACTCGGCACGAGCTGGACGAGGCGCTGAACCTGCAGCGCGAGGTGCAGGACCAGACCGGCAGCCTGCCGCGCCTGGGCGAGCTGCTGATCGAGGAGCAGATGGTGCAGGCCCCGGTGGTGGCCGCCGCGCTGGCCAAGCAGAAGCAGACCGATGAGCGGCGCAGCGGCGAGCACCGGGTGATCAAGGTCGAAGCGGCCAAGCTCGACCAGTTGATCAACCTTGTCGGCGAGCTGGTCATCGCCAACGCCGGCGCGCGCCTGGTCGCCGATCGCAACTTCAACACCACCTTGCAGGCGGGGGGCAGTGGCGATGGAGGGCGCAAGCAACAGCGCGCCGAGCGCGCCCGCCATGGCGTGCTGATGGCCGCCCTGGGCGAGGTGAATCAGCTCGTCGAGCAGATCCGCGATCGTGCGCTGAACATGCGCATGATTCCCATCGGCGAAGTCTTCCAGCGCTTTCCGCGCGTGGTGCGCGACGTCTCGCAGGAGCTGGGCAAGCGCATCGAACTGGTGATCACCGGGGCCGAGACCGAGCTCGACAAGTCCATGGTCGACAAGCTGTCCGACCCGCTGATGCACATCGTGCGCAATGCCATCGACCATGGCATCGAGTCGACCGAGCAGCGCCTTGCCGCCGGCAAGCCGGAACAGGGGCGCCTGACCCTCAACGCCTACCACGAGTCCGGCTGCATCGTGATCGAGGTGGGCGACGACGGACGCGGGCTGGATACCCGGCGCATCCGCGCCAAGGCGCTGGAGCGCGGCCTCATCGAAGCCGATGCCCAGATGACGGAGGCCGAGATCCACCAGCTCATCTTCGCCCCGGGTTTCTCCACCGCCGAGAAGGTGACCAACCTGTCGGGGCGCGGCGTCGGCATGGACGTGGTCAAGCGCGGCATCGAGGCCCTGCGTGGCGAGATCGAGCTGCTCAGCCAGCCCGGCGCAGGCACCACCATGTGCATCCGCCTGCCGCTGACCCTGGCCATCATCGACGGCTTCCAGGTCAGCGTGGGCGACGCCGTGTTCGTGCTGCCGCTGGACATGGTGGTCGAATGCGCCGACATGGCGCCGCCCACCGGCGGCCAGCGCATCGTCAACCTGCGCGGCGAGCCCTTGCCCTACGTGCGCCTGCGCGAGGCCTTCGAGCTGGCGCCCGCGCCTGCGGGTGGCCACCTGCGCGAGAGCCTGGTTGTCGTCGAGTACGGCCATCAGCGCGCGGGCATCGTCGTCGATCGCCTGCTCGGCGAAGTACAGGCGGTGATCAAACCGATGGGGCAGATATTCCGCGGTGTGCGTGGTGTGGGTGGCTCCACCATTCTTGGTGATGGCCGTGTGGCATTGATTCTCGATATCCCGGCGCTGATCGCGCTGAGCAATGAAACCCAGGAACCGGCCGCGTTGCGCGGCCTGCTGAACTGACAGGGAGGTGCACGATGAACTGGTTCATGCAACTGAAGTTGGCCCACAAGCTGCTGCTGACATTCCTTGTCTGCGCCACGCTGACGGCGGTCGTGGGCGTGTATGGCATCACCCGCATCGACCTGATGCGCGACATGCTCGACGAAACCTATTCCAATCGCCTGGTCTCGGTCTCGCTGCTGGGCGAGGTCAGCATCCGGGCGGGGGCGCACAACCGTGCCTATGCCCGTCTGCCCTCGATGCGCGACCGCACGGTGCAGGACGAGACCGCCAAGCGTGGTGATGGTCATTGGGATACCGGAATGAAGGCGCTCGCCAAGTATCGCGAAACCAGCCAGACGGAAGAGGAAGCCGAGCTGAACAAGCAGCTCGATGCCGCAATCCCCGCCTACCTGGCAACCAATGAGAAGGTTCATCAGCTCGCTGCGGCCGGCAAGTATGAAGAAGCCGCCGTGCTCAGCAATGGGGATGCCTTGAAGGCCTTCAACGTCGTCAATAGCCTGGTTGGCAAGATATCCGACATCAACGAGGAAGCCGCCAAGGAGTACAACGATCAGGCGATGGCCACCTCCAACCAGGCGCGCGTGATCCTGCTCTCCATCATCGGCGCCTCCATGGTGCTGGCCATCGCGATGGGGCTTTTCGTCACCCGCATCATCACCCGTCAGCTCGGCGGCGAGCCCGACTATGCGGCCAACGTGGTACGTGCGGTCGCCGATGGCGACCTCACCGTGCAGGTGCAGATCAAGGCCAATGACAGCACCAGTCTGCTCGCCTCGATGGGGCAGATGGTCAGCAAGCTGCAGCGCGTGATAGGCGACGTGCGCTCCTCGGCCGACGCCCTGGCCTCGGCCTCCGAGCAACTGTCTTCCTCCTCCCAGGTACTGAGCCAGAACGCCTCCGAGCAGGCCGCCAGCGTGGAGGAGACCAGTGCCTCGATGGAAGAGATTTCCGCCACCGTGGCGCAGAACACCGAGAACGCCAAGATCACCGACAGCATCGCCTCCAAGTCGGCGAAGGATGCGCGCGAAGGTGGCGAGGCCGTGCGCGAAACCGTGGCCGCCATGAAGCAGATCGCCGAGCAGATCAGCATCATCGACGACATCGCCTACCAGACCAACCTGCTGGCGCTCAATGCCGCCATCGAGGCGGCGCGTGCCGGCGAGCATGGCAAGGGCTTCGCGGTGGTTGCGGCGGAAGTGCGCAAACTGGCCGAGCGCAGCCAGGTGGCGGCGCAGGAGATCAGCTCGGTCGCCGCCAGCAGCGTGAGCCTGGCCGAACGTGCCGGCACCTTGTTTACTGACCTGGTGCCCTCCATCTCGCGTACCGCCGACCTGGTGCAGGAGATCTCCGCCGCCTCGCGCGAACAGAGTTCCGGGCTCGAACAGATCAACACCGCCATCAGCCAGGTCTCGCAGACCACGCAGGCCAACGCCTCCTCGTCGGAAGAGCTGTCCTCCACGGCCGAGGAAATGAGTTCGCAGGCCGTGCAGTTGCAGGAACTGGTGCAGTTCTTCCGCCTCGAAAGCGAGAGCCTGGCTGCGCCGCGTGCGGCACGCGCCCCGGCCGCGCGCAACCCCCGCGGCGGCGCGCGGCGCGCGGCGGTGCATGACGACGCGGTGGACGAATCCGCCTTCGAGCGCTTCTGAGGAGCGAGCAGCATGGCGACCTCATCCACCTTGCCAGCGGCCCGCCAGGCGGGCGCGCTGGCGCGCGCCGAAGCAAACCAGACCAGCCAGTACCTCACCTTCACCCTGGGCCATGAGCTGTTCGCGGTGCCGATCGCGCCGATCCGCGAGATCATCGAGTTTCCCGGGCTCACCGAAATTCCGATGACGCCCGCCTTCCTGCGTGGCGTCATCAACCTGCGTGGCGCCGTGGTGCCGGTCATCGACCTCTCGCTGCGCTTCGGCCGCGCGGCCACCCAGGTTGGGCGGCGCACCTGCGTGGTCATCGTCGAAGTGCCGCACGAGGAGGGCCTGCAGCCCGTGGGCGTGATCGTCGATACCGTGTCGGCCGTGCTCGATGTGGAGGATTCCAGCATCGACCAGCGCCCCGGTTTCGGCACCGGCCTGCGCACCGATTTCGTGGCCGGCATGCTGAACCTGGGGGGCAAGTTCGTGGTGGTGCTGGACATGAACAACGTGCTGTCCTCCGACGAGCTGGAGCAGCTCGTCAGCAGCAGCAACGACATCGGGTCCGGCGTGGCGGCCTGAGGGTTCAGATGACAGCCTACGGTGTCGAGCTCAGCCCGCAAACCTGCCGCCGCCTCGTGGACTGGTTCCGCGAGGCAAGCGGCATCCATTTGCCGGAGGGCAAGCGCACCCTGGTCGCCTCGCGCCTGCGCAAGCGTCTCGCCGCCCTGCGCCTGAACAGCTTCGACGCCTACTGCGACTACCTGGAGCAGCAGGACGACGGCGGCGAGCGCCAGCAACTGATCGACCTGCTGACCACCAATGAGACCTACTTCTTCCGCGAGGCGGCGCATTTCGACCTGGTGGCCTCTCTGCTCCAGCAGCGCCGCCTGCCCACCCCGCTGCGGGTGTGGTCGGCCGCCTGTTCCTCGGGCGAGGAGGTCTATAGCCTCGCGATGACCCTCAGCGAACACTGCCGGGGCGGCTGGGACATCCTCGCCACCGACCTCTCCACCCGCATGTTGCAGCGCGCGCGCCAGGGCCTGTACCCGGCCCAGCGCCTGGAGGCGCTGCCGGCGGGCTACCTGCAGCGCTACTTCCTCAAGGGCTCGGGGCGTTACGAAGGAATGATCCTGGTGGACCGGGCGCTGCGTGCCCGCGTGCGCGTGGCCCAGCACAACCTGCTGCACGACGCCGGGCGCCTGGGGCGCTTCGACCTCATCTTCCTGCGCAATGTGCTGATCTACTTCGACGCCAGCGCCAAGCAGCACATCCTGGAACGCGTGGCGACGCAACTGGAGGTGGGCGGCTACCTGTTCCTCGGTCACGCCGAGGCACTGACGCATCTGGGCCTGCCGCTGGAGCGCGTTGCCAAGTCGGTTTATCGACGGAGCCGATGACATGAGCGTCATCCACCTGGGGCCGGGCGACGTGGCGGTGGGCAAGCAGGGCGATCACCTGCACACCGTGCTGGGCTCTTGTGTCGCGCTGATCCTGTGGGCGCCGCAGCGCCACGTCGCGGCGATGGCGCATATCGCACTGCCATCGGCGGAAGACGCCGCGGATGTTGCGCTCGACACCCGCCGTGCGGACCATGCCTGGCGCTACATGTGCGATGCGCTCAAGCGGCGCGGCGTGGACCCGGCTGCCTGCGTCTGCAAGGTGTTTGGCGGTGCGCGTGTGTTCGACCATCGCCACTCGAGCGTCGGCGAGAAGAACATTGAGGCGGTGCGCCACCTGCTGGCGCACCACGGCGTCCAGGTGAGCGCGGAGCACGTGGGTGGCACCGGCTACCGCGAGCTGCGGCTGAATGTCGATACCGGCGAAGCCTGGGTCCGCCATCGCGCGGGTTACGTCCAGCTCAGCCAGTCAGAGGAGGAGGGCTCATGATCCGTGTCATGGTGGTGGATGATTCGGCGGTGGTGCGCCAGGTCATGCAGGACGTACTCGCCAAGCACCCGGACATCAACGTCATCGCGACCGCGTCCGACCCGATCTTCGCGCTCTCGCGCATGAAGCAGGACTGGCCCGATGTGCTGGTGCTGGATGTCGAGATGCCGCGCATGGATGGCATCACCTTCCTGCGCCAGATCATGCAGGAGCGACCCACCCCCACGGTGATCTGCTCCTCGCTGACCGAGAAGGGCGCCAAGACCACGATGGAGGCGCTGGAGGCCGGCGCCGTCTCGATCATCACCAAGCCCTCGCTGGGGGTGGGGGACTTCCTGCGCGGCAATGATGATGAACTGGCCTCGGCCATCCGTGCCGCCGCCGCCGCCAACCCGCGTCGCCTGCGCCTGCCCACCGTGGCGCCCAAGCTCAATGCCGACGCCATCCTCACCGCGCCCAGCACGAGCAGCGCGCTGGACCGCACCACCGAGCGCTTCGTCGCCATCGGCGTATCCACTGGTGGCACCCAGGCGCTGGAGTATGTGTTGCCCAGCCTGCCCCGTACCTCGCCGGGTGTGGTGGTGGTGCAGCACATGCCGGAGAAATTCACCCGCAGCTTCGCCGACCGTCTCAACACCCTGGCCGAGATTGAGGTCAAGGAGGCCGCCAATGGCGACCGCATCCTGCCGGGGCGTGCCCTCATTGCGCCCGGCGGCAAGCACACCCTGGTCAAGCGCAGCGGCGCGCAGTACTTCGTCGAGGTGATCGACGGCCCCCTGGTCTCGCGTCACCGCCCCTCGGTGGACGTACTCTTCCGCTCCGTCGCCAAGGCCGCCGGCAAGAATGCACTTGGCATCATCATGACCGGCATGGGCGACGACGGCGCGCGCGGCATGAAGGAGATGTTCGACGTCGGCGCCAAGACCCTGGCGCAGGATGAAGAAAGCTGTGTCGTCTTCGGCATGCCCAAGGAGGCGCTGCGCCATGGCGGCGTCAATGAAACCATCAGTCTCGACCGTATCCCGGAGGCCATCGTCCGTTATGGCAAGTGAAGCAGAACTGCCTGCCAGCGTCATCCAGCAGGGTGTGCTGGTGGTGGACGACAGCGAAGTCCAGCGCATCTTCACCACCAAGCTGTTGCGCGAGATGGGGGTCGAGCGCGTCGCCGAGGCCAGCAACGGCTACGCGGCCCTTTCTCGGCTCTACGCGCTCGACCCATCACCCGCCGTGCTGATCGTCGATCTCGAAATGCCCATGATGGATGGCGTCGAGCTGATCCAGCAGATGGCGCGTACCACCTACCGCCCCAACCTCATCATCGCCAGCGGGCGCGAGACCGCTCTGATCGACTCCGTCGCCAGCATGAGCGAGGCCATGAACCTGCCCCTGCTTGGCGTGGTGTACAAACCCTTCACGGCAGAGAAGCTGCACGAGTTGCTGTGCAAAGTGTGCGAGGCGCCGTCGGCGTCGGTCGAGCCGGCGCGTGACGAGGTGACCACTACCGCACAAGACATTGAACTCGCCCTGGCTGCCGGCTTCATCCGCCCCTATTTTCAGCCCAAGGTCGACCTCGCCACCGGCGAGATGCAGGGCGTCGAGGCACTGGCGCGCTGGATCGAACCCGGCAAGCGCATCGTGCCCCCCAACGAATTCGTGCCCGTCGCCGAAGCCTCTGGCCAGATGCGCGCGCTCACCCTCGTCATGCTTCAGCAATGCATCAGCGTGCTCAAGGAATGGGCGCTGCACCAACGCCCCTGGACCATGGCGATCAACCTCTCGCCCGCCACGCTGAGTGACATGCTGCTGGCCGACACCATCATCCGCATGGTCGAAGCGGCGCAACTCGAGACCCAGAAAATCGTGTTCGAGGTGACCGAGAGCACCATGACCGACATCGTGGCCACCGGCGCGCTGCTGCGCCTGCGCCTGCGCGGCTTCGGCCTCTCCATCGACGACTACGGTACCGGCTTCTCGTCCATGCAGCAGCTCTCACGCCTGCCGTTCTCGGAGCTCAAGCTCGACCGCTCCCTCGTCAACGGTGCGCACTCGCGCTCCAACCTGCGCACCATCCTCGAGTCCGCCGTCGAAATGGCCCAACGCCTCGGACTCAAGACCGTGGCCGAAGGCGTCGAAACTTGGGATGACTGGCGCCTGCTGCAATCCCTAGGCTGCAATCTCGCGCAAGGCTACCTGATCGCCAAACCGGCGCCGGTCGAAACGCTACCCGACACCTTGGCCGACTTCGGCCGCCGACGCGCGAACAGCGGTGCGGGGTGAGTGCGCGGGGGATGAATACCTTGTCCACTTGAATGTGGTCCGACAAGGGTAGGGGAGCGAGGCTTGGCGCCAGGGATTCCTAATGTCGTACAGACTCGGCTTCCTGCAGCGCCTTCAAGGTCACACCCTTCGCATCCTTCCATTCCGTGCGTCCATTCGCATTCCGGCCCAGTACGATCGCCGCAGCCGTTGAAGGTGAGCTGAACACGTAGTCTTGCGTGAACTGCAGATGCTCGCCTTGTTTAGTCAGCACACCATTTCCGACCAGGGCGTTACGTACTTCGAAGATGCCCGGTGCGTGCAGGGGCAACGACGGCGCCGTCACCGCCAAAGCCTGCGAGCCCGCTTTCACCACAAACCCCTGAGTCGCTTCGTATCCTGTCGCAGTGATGCCCTTGCCCTTGCAAGTCAGCGTCGTATGTCCTGCAACAGGCGCCGCCACAGCCTGCTCGAAAGCGTGCACACCCAACACCGGCAGCATCCCCAGCATGTTCTCCAGAAAGACCTGCATGTCCGCCCTGTCCGCTTCCGACAAGCTGGGCTCAGCCGGGTGGTTCCCGTTGTCCAGCGGCACGCGCTTCGCGGCCTTGGCCAGACTCACGAGGTTGGATTCCAGAAACTGCACATGTGCCTTGTTCAACTGCCCCGGCGCCACGAAGCACACCGCGCGATTCCAGAAATCTTTCTTCGCGTAGTGGTCCTCGATACGAGGCCTGACCGGATCGCCCTCGCCGACGTAGAGCATCTCCCCTTCGCCGTCCTCACGCGGCCCAAGCAGCAGATACACACCCGTCTGCCCCAGCTCCTCGCGTTGCTTTACGCGCGGCAAAAGCGAACGCGGAAAGATCAGTGCCTTGCCAATCCAGTTGCTGCGCTCCACCACGCGCAGCCCGTCCGGGTCGCCATCAGCCACGAAGATGCGTAGGGAGAAAGGTTGGGCTGTACTCATGAAAAGCGTCCTTGAAACCGGGCCAAAATATCAGGGCAGCAAGGGTAAGCCCAGCTGCCTGAGAAAATCGTTATGCGTGTCCTTGGCCCGTTTGATGTCTTTCTCGATGTCGACCAATTGGTCATGCACTGCTTTCAAGTCGACTTCTTCTTCGGCGACTGAAGTACTGACATAGCGCGAGATGTTCAGGTTGAAATCGTTCTTCTCGATCTCAGCCATGCCCACCCGCCGCGCATAGCGCGCTGCTTCCTTGCGGTACTGGTAGGTCTCGACGATCTTGTCGATATGGTCCTGCGTCAGTTGGTTCTGGCGCTTGCCCTTCTCGAAGTGCTCGGCCGCATTGATGAACAGTACATCGTCCGGCTTCTTGCACTTCTTCAGCACCAGGATGCAGACCGGGATACCCGTCGAGTAGAAAAGATTCGCCGGCAAGCCGATCACTGTGTCGATGTGACCGTCCTTGAGCAGCTTGGTACGGATGCGCTCCTCCGCGCCGCCACGGAACAGCACGCCGTGCGGCAGGATGATGGCCATCACGCCATCGTCTTTCAGGTAGTGCAGCCCGTGTAGCAGGAAGGCGAAGTCCGCCGCGCTTTTCGGGGCGATGCCGTGGTTCTTGAAGCGCATGTCTTCGCTGATCGCATCAGACGGCTCCCAGCGATAACTGAAGGGCGGATTCGCCACCACTGCATCGAATTGCGGCTTCTTCGCCGGGTTGGTCTCGCGCAGAAAGTCCCAGGCATTGGCCAGCGTGTCGCCGTGGTAGATCTCGAACTCGGTGTCCTTCACCCCGTGCAGCAGCATGTTCATGCGCGCCAGGTTGTAGGTGGTGATGTTGTATTCCTGGCCGTAGATCTTGCCGATGCTGCCACCCGCGTTCTTCACGCGGTGGCGGATGTTCAGCAGCAGAGAGCCTGATCCGCAAGCGAAGTCGAAGACGCTCTCCAGCTTCTTGCGCGACCCTTCCTTCGGCTCCTGGCTGTCCAGCGTCACGATGGCGGAAAGGATGTCTGAGATTCTCTGCGGCGTGTAGAACTCGCCTGCCTTCTTGCCCGAGCCCGCCGCGAATTGCCCGATCAAGTACTCGTAGGCATCACCCAGCGTGTCGCTGTCGGTGGAGAACTTCGACATCCCTTTCGCCAGCTCGGAGATGATCGAGCACAGTTTGACGTTGCGATCTTCGTACGTGCGGCCCAGCTTGTCGGAAGCAAGATTGATCTCTGAAAACAGCCCCGCGAAGTTGCTTTGGAAAGACTTTTCCTCGATGTACTTGAAACCCTTCTGCAAGGTGTCGAGCAATAAGCCCTCTCGCTTCTTGGCGAGGCGAACGATGCTGCTCCACAGAAAAGGCGGTTCGATCACATAGTGCACCTTGCGACGCATCTGCTTCTCGAACTCTTCCACGTCGGCAGCGTTTTGCTCATACCACCGCGCCAATGGAGGCGGAGCCGGGATCTTATCTTCGCCACGTACTTCATCCGGCTCGCGTTCTGGATAATCCGCCCCCAGCTCCTTCTTCGCCGCCTGCTCGTAGTTGTCCGAGAGATAACGCAAGAAAAGGAAAGACAGCATGTAATCGCGGAAGTCGTCTGCGTTCATTGCGCCGCGCAGTTGGTCCGCAATGGCCCACAGCGTTTTGCCGAGTTGCTTTTGTTCGTTTTCAGTCATGTCTTGGATCGTTTCTTGAGCGTGTTTTCCAGCGCCTTCAATTCGGCATCGTCCTGCGCATCGGCCTCGCGGGCCTCTTCCTGTTTGCGGCGCTGGTCATAGTCCAGATACAACGCGCTGGCCGCGCGCTCCATTTGTGCATGGCTCACCTTGCCGGCATGGGTGAGCACCGGAAAACCGTTGCTGCTGATGATCTGGTCCACGTTCTGGCGCCAGAAGCTCATGCAGATTTCTTCGCGGCGTTTGGTGCGCAGCTCGGCGGTTTCCAGAAATATCACCACCAGGCGATTCAGCGTGTCGATCTCATCGGCGTTGAGGTAATTCTTCGCGATCAAAATATCCTGCTTGCGCACCTTGTCACCCTGCCAGTGCAGCAGGCCGAAATGGCGGTCATCCGGGTTGGCACGAGCGGTGATGAGTTCGGCGGCGGTCTGCTGCGTCACCGCGTAGAGCAGCAGGTTCTGCACCGTGGCGAAAAAGGTTTGGGTGGCCTGATCACTCTTGTCGTAATCAACGCTCAGGGCAAACAGGTCGCGCACCTTCTGGTAGAAGCGCTTTTCCGAGGCACGGATGTCCCGGATGCGCGCCAGCATCTCGTCGAAGTAATCCGGGCGACCATCCGGGTTCTTCAGGCGCTCATCGTCCAGCACAAAGCCCTTGAGCAGAAACTCCTTGAGCACGGTGCTGGCCCAGCGGCGGAACTGCACGCCGCGCGGCGAGCGCACGCGGTAGCCCACGGCGAGGATGGCGTCGAGATTGTAGAGCTGTGTCCGGTAGCGCTTGCCGTCGGCGGCAGTTGTCAAGGATTCCTTGACAACTGAATCCGCGCTCAGCTCCCCGTCCTTGAAGACATTCTTCAGGTGCAGTGAGATGTTCTGCTTGGTCGCGTCGAACAGCTCGGCCATCTCCAATTGTGTGAGCCAGACCGTCTGCTGCTCGGCCCGCAGCTTGATCTGGCTGCGCCCGTCTTCGGTGGTGTAGAGGATCAGCTCGCTCATGCCTTACTCCGCATGCAGTACGAAGTTGTACTTTGCGAGGAGCCCACTCATTACGTCATTGAAGATATCCAGATTGTCTTGAACCACGATGTCCGACTCGTAGTAGTAGACCTTCTTGTGCGACAAGGCATTTACTATATCTGCCACGCGATTTGGCTCGCTGATCCCGATTTGATTCAACACATAGCTGAACTGCGGAACACCCAGGAACGACGCCACGTTCTCCATGACCTGCCGGAGCATCGCGAAGTGATATGCCCGGACATCATTGGCTTTGTGTGCGTTGGACAGATCTTGTAGCAGCCGCAGGTGGTACAAGAACACATCGTTTTCGCATTTCTCCAGCTTGAGCTCGCCGGACTTCGAACTAAGGACGTAGTGCTTCGTGTGCTTCTTGAACTTGCTACTTTTCTCACCCTTGCTGAGCCAGTCGCTCAGAATGGAGAAAAGACCAATGTGGTGAGTGGTGACGATGATCTTCCGCTTCTCGAACTGACTCTCGATGAGATCAAACAGCGTCGCGGCAGTGACGAAGATGTTGTGATCATCAAGGCTGGACACCGGGTCATCAATGAAGAAGTGACTTGATTGCTTGTCTGCCCAGCCTTCGACTTCAAACAAAGCCAAAAAGAAGCACCAAACGAAGATTCGCTCCTCTCCCCGCGAAATCTTGATGGACTTCTGCACCACGTCTGGATTTTGATTTGGAATGAAGAAAGAAATTGATTCAATGCCTTTTTCGGGGTCGTCCTTGTAGGGGTTAAAACTAAAACCAAACTTGGGCTTGTAGGCATTCAGCTTGTCACGGACATTGTCTTCCGTTAGGAGCGTGTGGAAGCGGCTGAGACTGCTTGGCAAAATGCTCAGTCTGACGTTTTCACCATCGTTGTCTTCATCGTTGTCCCACACAAAGAGGTCTTCGCTGTAGGCGTTGTAGTAGACCCCTGTGTGGCTCCCATCGTCCAGCTTGGTCGCATTCTTGTAGGCCACACAAAGCTGAGTTTTTCCCGTCGAGTTGAAGGCATAGGCGAGCGTGATTCGCGCAGGGTCTTTCTTGAGTGTGTCGGCAATTTCGTCGAGCGTCATTTCGTTTCCTCAACAGAAGGGAAAAGCTGCTGCATCAGGCCTTCTTTATGAAGCTTCAATGCTTGAAATTTTCCAACCTCTCCAACGATCAACTCATCAATCTCTGAGAAGCATTCAACGATTCTTGTCTGCTCTTCGGCATCCTTTGGGTAGCGAAACGGTAGAGCGCGAATCAGCGCTTGGCTCAGATTCTCTTGCCCTCCGCTGTTACTCAGCTTGCGCATTTCTTCGTAGCGTCCGCACAGACTCACAAACGTAAAGCCACTGTCGACTTCAGCGTTCGGCAGAATTGCTGCGCATGCCTGATTCGTCGCCGCCGGGATACCGAGCATTGCAACCTTCCCGCGCGTCTTGCCTTGCCCGTACATGGCAATCAAAACAGTGCCCTTGGGGAAAACCTTTGCCGAGGAGTTCCCCAAGCCTGCTTCGCTGATGAACTCGTCTGCCTTGGTTATGAGGTTGAAGTCGACCAATGAAGTCGTGACCCAAGGAATGTCGTCCGTCCAATACTCCCGTTTGGCGCGGTCAGGTGTGCCACCGCTCGACGTGTCGAAAAGATCACCGAGCGGCGCTTCCTTCCACTCCGGCGCATCGCGGAATTCGGGGAAGCGGAGGCGGGGGAGGGTTTCGCCTTCGCGGGGGAAGAGCTGCTGCATCAGGCCGCGCTTGTAAGTCTTCAAGGCCTCGACTTTTCGCCCCTGCGCGGCAATCAGCTCGTCCAGCGAGCTCAGGCAGTCGGCGATCTTTTGTTGCTCTGCCCCATTTGGAAGCGGGATTTTTAGATTCTGGTATTCAGAGATGTAGTAACGCTTATGCTCTTTGGGGTCGAACTTGATGGTGCCCATCAGTTCAAAGATCAGCTTGAGTGAGTCGTCACCCTTCACTCTGAGAATCTTGATTGCCGATGACTTAACCTTGAACGGAAAATCAACATACTTCTTGTCTGTCGTGAAGTCGTCGAAGATTACGACCGGGGTGTCGGTAAATATCCCCGTCGTTTCGTTTGTGTAACCGAGGATGAAACTCTTGTTCGCGGTAAGAACCGGAACGCCGCTGGCTTGGTATGCCGTATCTGAAACGATGTATTTATCAGGACGCTCGTAATCCAGTACCGCGCTTAGCGGCCCCCTCTTCCATCCCTCAGAGTTCCGAAACGCCGGAAACCGCAACTTCGGCACTACCGCTGTTTTTCCCTCATTCGCCATCGCTCAATCCTCGTAAGCCTGAAGGCCCGAAATCTCGCGGCCTCGGGCGCGGCGCTTCAGCAGCGGCGCCAGCTCGCTCATCAAGGCTAGCTCCTTCTGCGTGCGGGCTTTCCAACCCAGCTCCAGGGGACTCAGCAGTTCGGTAAGTTGTTCGCCGTCGAAGATGCGGCGTTCCAGCACTGCATCCACGAAGCCTTGCAGGGCGGCAGTAGCCAGGCCGTGTTTGGTAGCCAACTCGGTCAGCTCGCGCGCGGCCTTCACGGCCTTGAATTGCTGGTAGCCGGTGCGGATGGCGCGCTCGTCCAGGCCTTCGCCGGCCTTGAGGCCCATGACGTATTCGGTGATGTCTTCACGTTCGTCGATGAACTTGGCGTCGCCCGCGATCAGGCTGACGAGTTGCTCGCGGCTCATGGTGGCCTTGCCGGGCTTCTTGGTGGAGAAGTCGGCGATGAGCTTCATGATGTAGTCGTAATCAATCGTTGCGGAGGCGAAGAGCACGAACTCGAAATCGAGCTGCGCGAGGTCTTCGTTCCTGTCCTCGCCCGCTTTGTTGCCCGCGCTCGCGCGCTCGTCGCGCAGGCGCTTGGCAGTTTCGAGGTACTGACCGCGGAAGGCATTGAGCTCATCGCGGGGCAGGATGGCCTCGATGGTTTCTGCCTGCTCGGGGGTGAGGTCGGTGTATTGGTCGAGCTGCGTTTGCAGTTTCTGCACGTCCTTGAATGCCTTGACGAAGCCGACACGGGCTTCGTCGCCCATGAGTTTGGCAACGTCTTCGGGCTGGCCTGAAAGCCCGTGCGCCTGCATAAAGCTCTGCAGGGCGAGCTTGGCTTCTTGCAGCTTTTCGATGACGACGGGGGCCTTGTCCACCAGCCAGATCTCGCGCGCCGCGTCGGCCTTGGCGCCGGAGAAGAGGGCGATGGCGGCATCGACCGCATCCTGCTGACCCCGGAAGTCGAGGATGTGGCCGTAGGGCTTGGTGTCGTTGAGCACGCGGTTGGTGCGGCTGAAGGCCTGGATAAGGCCGTGGTGCTTGAGGTTCTTGTCGACGTAGAGCGTGTTGAGGTACTTGCTGTCGAAGCCGGTGAGCAGCATGTCGACCACGATGGTGATGTCGATCTTGTGTTGCGCAGCGCCGGGATAGGCTTTGCGCAGGTCGGCATCGGGCCATTGCTGGTCTTTGATGCGTTGCTGCACGTCTTGATAGTAGAGGTCGAATTCTTCGATGCGGTGGTTGGTGCCAAAACGCGCGTTGTAGCTCGCAATGATTTCAGTGAGCGCGGCCTTCTTCGTGTCCGGCTCCTCCTGGTTGTCCGCGAGTTCGTTGGGCAGGTCTTCCTGCAACTGGCGCACGTCGGCACTGACGTCGCTGGGCGGGGAAAACACGGCGGCGATATTGAGCGGCACGAAGCTGGGATCGGCCTTCTGTTTTTCGTCCTGAATTTCCTTGAACAGGCCGTGATATTCGATGGCGTCGTTGATGGATGCCGTGGCGAAGATGGCGTTGAACTTGCGCCCACCCGTTGCAGCGTCGTGCTTGGCAAGGATGGCTTCGACGATGGCGCGCTTGGCGATCTTCTCGCCCTGCTTGGGTGGATTCTTTCCGTCGGGCTTGAAGTAGTCGACGTGAAACTTCAGGACGTTGCGGTCTTCAATCGCGTGGGTGATGGTGTATTCGTGCAGGGACTGCTGGAAGAGGTCTTGCGTGGTTTTCAGCGTCTGCTCTTCACCCGTGATCTGCTTGATGGCGGCGTTCGCCTCGAAGATGGGCGTGCCAGTGAAGCCGAAGAGTTGGGCCTTGGGGAAGAACTCTTTGATGGTCTGGTGGTTCTCGCCGAATTGCGAGCGGTGGCATTCGTCGAAGATGAAGACGATGCGCTTGTCGCGCATGGCGTCGAGCTGATCGGCATAGGTGGCGAGGCCGCGCTTCTCGCGGCTCTTGTTGCGGCGGCTGTTCTCGTTCAGCGCGAGGCCCAGCTTCTGGATGGTGCAGACGATGACCTTGTCTGCCGCGTCGTCCGATAACAGGCGGCGGACCAGCTCGCCGGTGTTGGTGTTGCTCTCGACGCAGCCTTCCTGGAAGCGGTTGAATTCTTCACGCGTCTGGCGGTCGAGGTCTTTGCGGTCGACTACGAACAGGCACTTCTCGATGTTCGGGTTGGCCTTGAGCAGCGTGGAGGCCTTGAAGCTGGTGAGCGTCTTGCCACTGCCGGTGGTGTGCCAGATGTAGCCGTTGCCGCTGTTCTCTTCGATGCACTTGACGATGTTTTTGACGGCATAGATCTGGTAGGGCCGCATCATCAACAGCTTCTGCTCGCTGGCAACCAGCACCATGTAGCGGCTGATCATCTGGCCGAGCGTGCACTTGGCGAGGAAGGCATCAGCGAACTCATCCAGACCGTTGATCTTGGTGTTGTCAGGCGCAGCGAACTGGTAGATGGGCAGGAAGCGCTCGTCGGCGTTGAAGCTGAAATGCCGGGCGTTGTTGTTGGCGAAGTAGTACGTCGAAGTGCGATTGCTGACGATGAACACCTGCATGAAGCACAGCAGCGTGCGCGTGAAGCCGTTTCCGGGGTCGTTCTTGTACTCGACGATCTGCTCGATGGCGCGACGTGGGTTGATGCCCAGGGTCTTCAGCTCGATCTGCACCACCGGCACGCCGTTGATGAGCAGGACGACATCGAAGCGGTGGTGGCTGTAGTCGGTGCTGATGCGCAGTTGGTTGATGACTTCGAAGCTGTTCTTGCACCAGTCGTCGATATTGACGAGGGTGTAGTTCAGCGGCGTGCCATCTTCACGGATGAAGGCGTTGCGCGTGCGCAGGGTCTGCGCGGCGGTGAAGACGTCGGGCGTGGTGATCTCTTCGAGCAGGCGCACGAATTCTTCGTCAGTGAGCTTGACGCGGTTGAGCTGCTGGAATTTTTCGCGGAAGTTGGCTTCTAGCGCGGCGCGGTCGCGGATGTCGGGGCGCGGGGTGTACTTCAGCTCGCCGAGCTTGGTGATGAGGTCTTGCTCGATCTGGGCTTCGTGCGTGCTCATGGGCGTATCCGGTTCAGATCCTGATCGACATATGCGGTTGGCGTGTCGAGTGCATCGACATGTCCGAAGGATGTGTCGAAAAATACTCGATATTTCGTCTTGTTCGGGAGATGGGGCGAGCGCCCTGCATCGCGAGATATTCCGCGTGCGCCGAGCGCGATACCCGGAATTGTAATTGTGGTGCCCGGGACGGGGGTCGAACCCGTACAACCTTGCGGTCGAGGGATTTTAAGTCCCTTGTGTCTACCAATTTCACCACCCGGGCTTTTTCGGATGCCGCGCTGAGTGGGCTGCGCGACACGATAACTGCGTTGGCTTGCTCGACGTGCATTGCGCACGTCTGTGCGAGCCGCCTTGCTCTCGTGCCGCTCGCTCCACTCATCACGGCATCCTCCCCTGAAAGGAGTGAGTGGGCTGCGCGACACGATTACTGCGTTGGCTTGCTCGACGTGCAATGCGCACGTCTGTGCGAGCCGCCTTGTTCTCGTGCCGCTCGCTCCACTCATCACGGCATCCTCCCCGAAAGGAGTGAGTGGGCTGCACGACACGATTACTGCGTTGGCTTGCTCGACGTGCATTGCGCACGTCTGTGCAGGCCGCCTTGCACTCCTGCCGCTCGCTCCGCCCATCGCGGCCTTCTCTCCTTAAGGGAAGGAGTAAAAAGAACTTTGTCATTCCCGCGAAAGCGGGAATCCAGCGGCTGTGAGCATTTCAATCAAAGTCACGGGGTTCCCGCTTTCGCGGGAACGACGGTTTCTGTGTTCACCGCGCGCCCGGCTCCGGCATCACGATGTTCACTTCCAGCACTTCGTAGTTGTCCTTCTTCTCCAGTTGCACCTTGATGTCATCGGCATTGACCTTGACGTACTTGGAGATGACGGCGACCAGTTCCTTCTGCAACGCGGGCAGGAAGTCGGGCGTGCTGCCTTCGTCGGCGCGCTGGTGGGCGATGACGAGGGTCAGGCGTTCCTTGGCGAGCTGGGCGGACTTGGGTTGGCTGCTGCCGAAAATCTTGTCTAACCAGGACATGTCAGCCTCCGAACAGGCGCTTGAGCAGGCCGGGCTTTTCGTAGCTGACGAAGCGCATTTCGCGTTCTTCGCCGAGGAAGCGGGCGACGACGTCGACGTAGGCTTCGGCGGCTTCGGATTCCTTGCTGTGGATCACCGGGGAGCCGGCGTTGGAGGCCTGCAGCACGGTTTCGGATTCGGGGATCACGCCTAGCAGCGGCACGCGCAGCAGCTCCTGCACGTCTTTGTACGACAGCATCTCGCCTTCTTCCACGCGCTTGGCGGAGTAGCGGGTGATGATGAGGTGTTCCTTCACCGCCTCGCGGCCTTCCTTGGCGCGGCGGCTCTTGCTCTGCAGGATGCCGAGGATGCGGTCGGAGTCGCGGATGGAGGAGACTTCCGGGTTGGTGACGACCAGCGCTTCGTCGGCGAAGGTCAGCGCCATGACGGCGCCGGTCTCGATGCCGGCGGGCGAGTCGCAGATCACGTACTCGAAGCCCATGTGTTCGAGGTCCTTGATCACCTTCTCGACGCCTTCTTCCGACAGCGCGTCTTTGTCGCGCGTCTGCGAGGCGGGCAGGATGAACAGGTTCTCGCAGTGCTTGTCCTTGATGAGGGCCTGGTGCAGGTTGGCTTCGCCCTGGATCACGTTGATCAGGTCGTACACCACGCGGCGTTCGCAGCCCATGATGAGGTCGAGATTGCGCAGGCCGACGTCGAAGTCGATGACGGCGGTCTTGAAACCGCGCAGGGCGAGGCCGGATGCGAAGCTGGCGCTGGTGGTCGTCTTGCCGACGCCGCCCTTGCCGGAGGTCACCACGATGACGCGTGTAGTCACGAAAATCCCCTTGAGTGTGCGTTTCAGTCGAGCTGAGTACTGGTGGCTTCAGTCAAGCTGAAGTGGTTCGATGCTGAGTGAGTGTTTGTCGCCCGTCGTGCGCAGCACGGCGTGCGCCGGCTTGCCGGCCAGTTCGGCCGGAATGCCGCGTTCGAAGGTGCGATAGACCCCGGCGATGGAGACCAGCTCGGGGCCGAAATTGGTGCACAGCAGGCGCGCGGCCGTGTTGCCTTGTGCGCCGGCCAGTGCGCGGCCGCGCAACGGGCCATAGCAATGGATGCTGCCGTCAGCAATGACTTCGGCGCCATTGCTGACACCGTTGAGCAGCACGAGGTCGGCACCGCGGGCGTAGATCTGCTGGCCGGAGCGCACCGGGCGCTCGATGATCATGGTCTGGGCGCTGCTGGCGGTCGGTGCTGCCGGTGCGGGCGTGGCCGCCACCGCCGGTTCGGCCGCTGCCTTGGCGGCGGGTGTGGCGCGCGCGGCGGCGGCTTCCAGTACGGCGAAGCCGGCCTTGCGGGCGCTCTCCTGCAGGTTCTCGGGCGCATGGCTCACGGCCACCGGTTGCAGACCGTAGCGGCGCAGCAGGCTGGCCAGGCCGGTCCAGTCCACGCGCTCGGGTACCTTGGCGAGCTGCGACAGGTCGATCACCGTGGCCTCGCCGGCGAAGAATTCGCCCATGCCGCCCAGCTTGGCGTGCAGGAAGTCGGCCAGGCGCACGTTGTCGAGTTCCCGCACGAAGGCGGTCATGGCAGTCAGCGTGCCGGCCTTGAATTCGATGGCTTTGGACATACGGTGGGTCGCGGGTGGAAAAAAGGCCCGGAAACGGGCGCTTGGGGCCGGATTTTACCCGGTTATTACAGCCGGGGGCGGGGCGATGCGCCCCCGGCCTGCGGCTTCAGGCCGCGCTCAGCACCCGCAGTAGTTGCCAGATCGCGCTGTAGCCGTGTTCGAACAGGTTCTGGATCACCGGCGCCATGGCTTCGAGGGAGACGATGATCAGCAGCATGCCGATGGTGGAGGTGATCGGGAAGCCGACCGCGAACAGGTTGAGCTGGGGCGCGGCGCGGGTCAGCGTGGCCAGCGCGAGGTTGGTGATCAGCAGCGCTGCGACGATGGGGATGGCCATCAGCAGGCCGGCGGCGAACATGACGGAAGCCGCCTGCACCAGCACCAGCCAGCCCTTGCCGGCGAGGCCGGGCTGGGCGATGGGGAGCAGCTCGAAGCTCTGCGCCATCACGTCGATCATCAGCAGGTGGCCGTTGAGGGCGAGGAAGATCAGCGAGGTGACGAGGCCGATGAACTCGGCGATCACCGAAGTCTGGCCCGCGCTCTGTGGGTCGAAGAAGGTGGCGAAGGACAGACCCATCTGCAGGCCGATGATTTCCCCGGCCACATCAACGGCGGCGAACATGACGCGCATGGCGAAACCGATGCCCACGCCGATCACCATTTGCAGCGCGAACACCCCGATGCCGTTCCAGGTGCCGGGCAGCACGCCTTGGGCAGGGGGGATCACCGGCACGATGGCGGCGGTCAGGGCCAGGCCCAGCGCGATGCGGGTGAGCCGCGGCAAGGCCAGGTTGTTGAAGAGGGGCGCGGCGGCGATCATCCCGAAGATGCGCGCGCCGGGGTAGAGCCAGGCAAGCAGCAGGGCGTCGAGCTGGGCGGCGCTGATGTTGAGCATGCGCGGGGCTTGGGCTATCCGATCAGGCTTGGAATGGCCTCGAACAGGCGCCGGATGTAATCGGTCAGCGTGGTCAGCATCCACGGCCCGGCCAGGATGATGGTGGCGAACATCACCACCAGCTTCGGCACGAAGGACAACGTCATTTCATTCATCTGGGTGGCGGCCTGCAGCACGCTGATGACGAGGCCGGTCACCAGCGCGGCGGCGAACATCGGCGCGGCGACCAGCAGGGCGATTTCGAGGCCTTCGCGGCCGAGGGCGATGACGGTGGTGGGGGTCATGTTGCGATTCCTTTATCCGAAGCTCTGCACGAGCGAGGCGACCAGCAGGTTCCAGCCGTCCACCAGCACGAACAGCATGATCTTGAAGGGCAGGGAGACGATCACCGGCGACATCATCATCATGCCCATGGACATCAGCACCGAGGCGACGACCATGTCGATCACCAGGAAGGGGATGAAGATGATGAAGCCGATCTGGAAGGCGGTCTTCAGCTCACTGGTGACGAAGGCCGGCACGATCACGGTCAGCGGCAGGTCTTCCGCGCGGTCTACCTTGGGCGTCTTGGCGAGCTTGGCGAACAGCGACAGATCGGGTTCGCGTATCTGCTTGAGCATGAAAGCCTTGACCGGCACGCTGGCGCGTTGCACGGCCTCGGTGAACTGGATGCGGTTCTCCGACAGCGGGATCCAGGCGTCCTGGTAGGCGCGGTCGAGCACCGGCGACATGATGAAAAAGGTCAGGAACAGCGACAGCCCGACCAGCACCTGGTTGGGCGGCGAGGTCTGCGTGCCCAGCGCATGCCGCAGCAGCGACATGACGATGATGATGCGGGTGAACGAGGTCATCATCAGCACCACGGCCGGGATGAAGCTCAATGCCGTGAGCATCAGCAAGGTCTGGATCGACAGGCTGTAGTTGGTCCCACCGCCACCCGTGGGGGTCGCGGTGATGGCCGGGAAGGCCTGTGCCTGGACCAGCGCAGGGAGCAGCAGGGGCAGGCAGGCGGCGAGGCGCAGCAGGCGACGACTACTTGTCACGGCGCGTCTCCATGAATTGGCGCAGGCGGCCGGCGAAGTCGGCGCTGGGGGCGCCGGGCGTCGCGGCGGTGGTCGGCAGGCTGGCGGCCGGCAGGCTGTGCAGGGCGGTGATCTGGCTGTTCGTCACCCCCAGCACCAGCACCGTGTCGGCCACTTCGACCAGCACCACGCGCTCGCGCGGCCCCACCGAGGTGGCGCCGAGTACCTTCAGGGCACCGGCGGCCGCGCGCGGGCCGTTGAGTTTCTTCAGCACATGCAGGGCCGCGTACAACAAGGCGAGCACCACGCCGAGACCGAACAACATCTGGAACACGCTGCCGGCGGCTGAAGGCAGGCCGGCGGGCTCGCTGGCGGCCAGCGCGGAGGCGGGCAGAACAAGGAAGAGGCTGAGAAGCTTCACGGCAGGCTGGCAAGCGGAATCGGAATGCTTGCAGCTTAGTGGGAGGCGCCGGGAAAGCGTGGCGGGAGAAGCGCGGGAAAAGGCCGGCAAATCTTGCCGGTGATGGGGAGTGGGGAGTGGGGAGTGGGGAGCAGGGAGTCGGCTTCAACTCCCCACTCCCGAGATCAGGTCCTGAGCTTCCGCACGCGCTCCGAGGGCGTGATGATGTCGGTCAGGCGGATGCCGAACTTGTCGTTGACCACCACCACTTCGCCTTGTGCGATCAGCGTGCCGTTGACCAGCACGTCCATCGGTTCGCCGGCCAGCGCGTCGAGTTCCACCACCGAGCCGTGCGCGAGTTGCAGCAGGTTGCGGATCGAGATCTTGGTGCGCCCGAGTTCCACCGTGATCTGGACCGGGATGTCCAGGATCAGGTCGAAGTCGTTCATGGTCGAGGGGCCGGTCGGCGTGCCTTCAAAACTGGGGAACAGGCCGGTTGCGGGTTGTGCGGCGGGAGCGGCAGCCATCGCCTCGTCGACGGCGGCCTGTTCCTGCATCGCTGCGGCCCAGTCGTCCTCGCTGATGCCGTCTTCGGTTTCTTGTTCAGCCATGATTATCCACTCCGAGTTTCGTGGCGATGAGGTTGATCTCGGTGTCTTCCGGCGGAATGATCCGTTCAACCTTCAGGGCATATCGCCCGCCCTGAATTCCGTATTTCGCTTCCAGCACGTTCACCCCGTCGACATGCGCGGTGATCGTCTCCGGGATCTCCAGCGGGATGATGTCTCCCACCTTGAAGTTGGCCACGTCGCGCAAGCTCACGGTGGCGCTGGCCAGCTTGGCCACCAGCTTGATGTCGACCGAGTGCACCTGGCGCGACATGAGGCTGATCCAGCGCTTGTCCTGCGTGATGTGGTCCGACTGCATCGAGCTGTACAGCACGTCGCGCAGCGGCTCGACCATCGAGTAGGGGAAGCAGATGTGCATGTCCGCCTGGGCGCCGCCGAACTCCAGCGTGAAGGTCGTGGCGATCACGATTTCGCTGGGAGTGGCGATGTTGGCGAACTGCGAGTTCATTTCCGAGCGGATGTACTCGAACTGCAGCGTGAACACTGGCGCCCAGGCGCGTTCGTACTCGGCGAACACCACCTTCAGCAGGCCCTGGATGATGCGCTGCTCGGTGGCCGTGAAGTCGCGGCCTTCCACGCGCGTGTGGAAGCGGCCATCGCCACCGAACATGTTGTCGACGACCAGGAACACGAGGTTCGGGTCGAACACCATCAGGCCGGTGCCGCGCAGCGGCTTGGCCAGCACCAGGTTCAGGTTGGTCGGCACCACCAGGTTACGCACGAACTCGCTGTACTTCTGCACGCGGATCGGCCCGACCGAAACCTCCGAGTTGCGGTGCATGTAGTTGAACAGGCCGATGCGCAGGTAGCGCGCGAAACGTTCGTGGATCAGCTCCAGCGTGGGCATGCGCCCACGCACGATGCGCTCTTGCGTGGCCAGGTCGTACGAGCGTATGCCCGAGCCGTCGTCGCCCCCAGCATCGGGTTCGTCGACCTCTCCGGTGACACCCTTCAGTAGGGCATCAACCTCTTCCTGGGAGAGAAAGTCCTGGGCCATGGCGTGCTTGTCGCTTCCTGTGCCTCGTTACTGCACGATGAACTGCGTGAAGTAGACGCCGATGATTGGCCCGCTCATGTCGGGCTCGGCGTTCTTCCTGCGTTTCTTGGCCGGCGGCTCGTATCCGAGGATCTCGTTGCCGACCTCCTGCATCTCCTCCGCCAGGTCCAGGCGGCCATCTTGCGTCATCACATCGGCCGGCTTCTTGGACGACATGATGGACAGATACTCGTGCCGTAGTTGCGGCATGTACTGCTTGATCGTCTCGGCCACTTTTTCGTCGGCCACCTGTAGCGAGGCCACCACCTGCAGGAACTGGCCGCCATCGAGGTTGACCGTGAAGGCATCCAGGGCCACGTAGACCGGTGGCTTCTTCGGGTCGTACTTGTACTGCACGGCAGCGGCCTTCTCTTCGTGCTGCTCCTCGGCGGCCGCGGCGTCGCCCTCGGCCGCCTTCTTGCCGCCGAACATCAGCTTGCCCACGAGCAGGCCGCCACCCAGCGCCAACACCACCGCCAGCACGATGATGATCAGCAGCTTCTTGCCCTTCTTGGGCGGGGGTGCTGCTTCCGCTTCTTCTGCTTTCTTGGGTGCTTCCTTGCTGGTTGCCATGAATACGTTCCTAGTGTGTCAGTGTCCGATTGTCGCGCGCCTGCACGGCGCCGAAGACTGGATTAACGGACGCAGACACCCTTTTATGAAGGGATCGGCCCTCAGGCGAAGATATCGACCATGCCGCGCCCGCTCTGGATGCGGCCCAGCGAGCCCGTCTGGACGCCGGCTTCAGCCTCCGTCGTACCGTTCAGACCATTTGCCGCAGCATGACCGTGGCGCGCCGCGTGTCCCTGCTGCCCAGATTGCGCCTGGCCCTGCTGGCCCGCGCCCACATCGGCCTGGGTCAGTTGGATGCCGGCCTGTGAGAGCATTTCACGCAGGCGGGGCAGGGCGTCCTGCAGGGCTTCGCGGGCGATCGGGTTGGCTGCCACGAAGCTGGCGCTGGCCTGGTCGCCGTTCATGTTGATCGAGACTTCGACGCGGCCCATGCTGGGCGGGGTCAGGACCAGTTCGGCGCGGCCCGAGTCGCGGCTGGCCACCCAACCGATACGCTGGCCCACTTCGTCGGCCCAGCCGGCACTGCCCACCGGGGTGCGCACCACCTGCTGCGGCACGGCGGCGGCATCGTGGGTCTCGTGCGCCTGGGCGGCAGCCTGCTGCGCGGCAAACTGGCCGGCACTGCGGGCGGCCGCCAGGGCATCGCCGAAGCTGGCTTCCTTGAGTGCGCTGGCATCCTGCAGGCTGGCTTCCTGCGCGCCCGCCGCGGCCAGCGCGGCGGCGTTCGGAGCGGCTTGGCCTGTCTCGGGCTTCGCGCCGAGGGTGGCGGCGTCGGCCGCCGGTTCACCGGCCTGGCCTTGTTCGCCGGCCAGCAGGCTCGGCTTGCCGGCGGCAAGCGCTTCACCCTGGCCGGCAAGGCTTGCCGTGTGGGCGGCAGGCATCGCCGCGCCGGAGCTCACGATGGGCAGGCTGGCGAGCGAATTGGTGGCGGCAGGATCGAGCAACGGGGTGGCGCCGGCTTCGTCTTCGGCGGCGAGCTCGGTGCTGGCCTGGGCGTCCTGCGGGTCCTTCCCGTCGGCTTGTTTGCTGCCCAGCAAGGACGCGAGCAAGGCTTCCAGCGAGGGGGCGTTCGTGGCGGCTGCGGCGGCTTCTTCGGCGCCCGCGGTGTTGGCTGAAGAGTCTTGCGCAGCCTGGGTTTCCGGCTTGTCCGACTGCTTGGCGGCAGCCTTGTCGCGCGTGCCCTCGGTGCGCATGCCGGTGTTCTTGCCGTACTGCTGGGCGGCGCTGCGGTCCTTGAGGACGCTGGCGAAGCTGGGCTGGTCCGGCGTCGATTCGGTGCGCGGATTTTCCTGGCCGGACTTCTGCGGCGAGGGGGAAACCGGGGAGACGGCGGTAAGGGTGATGTCGGCCATGATGCGTCCTGCGGAAACGGGTGTCGGGTGGGTTTCAGCAAGGCGCGTGCCAGGGGCAGGAGCCGGTCTATTCCTCGGCTTCGGCGTCCTGTTGCCGGCGATGGCTCTTGGCCGCGTGCTCGTCGCTCTGGCGTTGTTCCTGGCGTGCGTCCTTGGCCGCCTGCTGCGCCTGCTGGCGCGCCGACAAGGTGTCGAAGGCTTTCATGCGGTTGCGCTCATGGACCCATTGCTGCTGGCCGTGCTGGGTCATGCGGCGGGACTGGGCGACCACTTGTTCCTGCTGCGAGATGGCCTGGTCCAGCTTGCCGATGAAGCTGGTGTAGTTGCGCAGCGCGTCCAGCCCAATGCCTTCGCTGACGGCCTGCTTGTAGCGCGTGCAGTACTCCGTGCGGTAGTCCACCAGCATCTGCAGCTTGACCTCGCAGGCATGCTCGCTGGACATCAGCGCGGCCAGCTTGCGCGTGGCCTCGTCGACCCGGGTGTGGGCCATTTCCTGCAGCATCTGGAGGGGGGTCTGCTTGCTCATCTTGGGGCGGGCTTCTCAGGGCTGATCCAGCTTATCCGATCATGTGTGCGGACTCATCTGGGGTCTACGCGAAGTCGGCGCCTGCAAGCAAAGTTTGCAAATCGCCGGTCGCTTCATCAGGGCGATGGGAACAGGCCGTTCAGCGCCAACAGGCTGCTGTCGTAGTCGGACTGCTCGGTGATCTTCTGCTGCAGAAAACTCTCCAAGGCCGGATACATGCGCACCGCCTCGTCCAGCAGCGGGTCCGAGCCCGGCTGGTAGGCGCCGACCGAGATCAGGTCGCGCGAGCGCTGGTAGCGCGAGAACAACTGCTTGAAGCGGCGCAGCGCGTCGAGGTGCGCGGGGCGGACCAGGTTGTGCATGGCGCGCGAGATCGACTGCTCGATGTCGATGGCCGGGTAGTGACCCTGGTCGGCCAACGCGCGCGTCAGCACGATGTGGCCATCGAGGATGGCGCGCGCCGAGTCGGCGATCGGGTCCTGCTGGTCGTCGCCTTCGGCCAGCACGGTGTAGAAGGCGGTGATCGAGCCGCCGCCTTCCGGCCCGTTGCCGGCGCGTTCCACCAGCGCCGGCAGGCGGGCGAATACCGAGGGCGGGTAGCCGCGGGTGACCGGCGGTTCGCCGATGGCCAGCGCGATCTCGCGCTGCGCCATGGCGTAGCGTGTCAGCGAATCCATGATCAGCAGCACCTGTTTGCCCTGGTCACGGAAATGCTCGGCGATGGTGGTGGCATAGGCCGCGCCCTGCAGGCGCATCAGCGGGCTGGTGTCGGCCGGCGCCGCGACCACGACCGAGCGCGCCAGGCCTTCCTTGCCCAGGTTGTGCTCGATGAATTCCTTCACTTCGCGGCCGCGTTCGCCGATCAGCCCGACCACGATGACTTCGGCCGCGGTGTAGCGCGCCATCATGCCGATCAGCACCGACTTGCCCACGCCGGAGCCGGCGAACAGGCCCATGCGCTGGCCACGGCCGATGGTCAGCAGGCCGTTGATGGCGCGGATGCCCACATCCAGGCTCTGGCTGATCGGGGCGCGCTGCAGCGGGTTGACCGGGCGGCTCTGCAGCGAGCGCGTCTGCGTGCTGTCCAGCGGGCCGAGTCCGTCTAGCGGGCGGCCGGCGCCATCGACGATGCGGCCCAGCAGACCTTCGCCCACCGGCAGGTGCTTGGCGCGGTCGGACGCGCGGCGGCGCGGTTCCACCCGCTCGCCGGTGTTGGGCGTGGGCTGCGCGGGTTCGTTGGGAATGACCTGGGCGCCGGGGGCAAGGCCGAACACGTCGTCGGTCGGCATCATGAACAGCTTCTCGCCGGAGAAGCCCACCACTTCGGCCTCCACCGTGCCGCCGCCGGGCACCATCACGCGGCAGCCCGAGCCGAGCGGCAGCTTGAGGCCGGCCGCTTCCATGACCAGGCCATTGATGCGGGTGAGCCGGCCGGAGAGCTGGTAGGGCGGGGTGGCGCGGGCGATCTTGCGGCAGTCCTTGAGGTAGCCACGCCAGATGCCGCCGAAGTGTTCATTGGCCATCGCGGCTCACCTCAATCCGCTTCATAGCGCGAGGCGCTGGCCGACAGGCTCTCCACCACGCGGCGCCAGCGCGTGGTGATCTGCGCGTCCACCTGGCTGCCGGCCGCATCCACAATGCAGCCGCCGCGCGCGATGTCCTCGTCCTCGACCAGGCGGTGGCCCACGCCGTGGTACTGCTCGCCCAGGTAGGTGCGTACCAGCGCGCCATCCTGCGGGTTGATGCGGATCGTCGCGGCCTGTTGCGGCAACTGGTTGAGCGCCTCGCGGATCACGTTGAGCACGGCCTCAGGCTTGATTTCCAGCGTGTCGCGCACGACCTGGCGCGCCACTTCCAGTGCCAGGGCCTGCAGTTCCTCGGCCACTTCCTGATCAAGCTGCTTGAGCGATTCGTCCAGCGCCTGCAGCACCTGGAACAGCTCGGCCGCCTCCATGCGGCCGCGCGCGCTGCCTTCCTCGTAGCCAGCGGCATAGCCTTCCTTCCAGGCCTCCTGCTGGATGCGCTCCACGTCTTCAGCGGTCGGCAGGGGCACGCCCGGGGCGATCTCGAACGGGGCTTCGGCCTCGGGTTCGGCTGGGGTGGTTGGTGCCGGGGCCGGGTTGGGAGCGGCTGGTTTGTCAAAGCTGGCGAACTCGGCGCGGCGGAAGGCGCCGGAGGCCTGGTTGCTGGGAATGATGACGGGGCTGGCCATTTTTTATGCGACCTATACGAAGGCGTCGTCGCCGCCCTTGCCGCCGAGCTGGATCTGCCCTTCCTCCGACAAGCGACGGGCGACCTTGAGGATTTCCTTCTGCGCCGCCTCCACTTCGGACAGGCGCACCGGGCCGCGCGACTCCAGGTCTTCGCGCAGCATCTCGGCGGCGCGGCTGGACATGTTCTTGAAGATCTTCTCGCGCATGTCCGGGTTGGCGCCCTTGAGCGCGATCACCAACTGGTCGCTCTGTACTTCGCGCAGCACGACCTGGATGCCGCGGTCGTCCACATCGAGCAGGTTGTCGAACACGAACATCTCGTCGAGGATGCGCTGGGCGAGGTCCGGGTCGTACTCGCGCACATTGTCGAGAATCGCCGTCTCGGCCGCGCTGCCGACGAAGTTGAGGATGTCGGCGGCATGCCGGGTGCCGCCCATGGCGGTCTTCTTGAGCGTCTGGCCGGAGCCGGAGAGCACGCGGGTCAGGGCCTCGTTGAGTTCCTTCAGCGCGGTGGGCTGCACCCCGTCCAGGGTGGCGATGCGCAGCAGCACGTCGTTGCGCTGGCGCTCGGGGAAGTGCTTGAGGATTTCGCCGGCGTGGTCGTACTCCAGGTGGACCAGGATGGTGGCGATGATCTGCGGGTGTTCGTTCTTGATCAGGTCGGCCGCGGTGGCGGCATCCATCCACTTGAGCGACTCGATGCCCGCGGTGTCCGAGCCCTGCAGCACGCGCGAGATCAGGTTGGCCGCGCGTTCGTCGCCCAGCGCTTTGGTCAGCATGATGCGGATGGTCTCTTCGTCGGGCTCGATGTGTGAGCCTCGCGCGGCCTGCATCTGCAGCTTGTCGAGCAGGCCTTCGACGCGGTCGCGGGCCTGTGGTGGCAGCTTGGCCATCGCGCCGCCGAGTTTCTGCACCTCGCGCGGCGACATGTTCTTGAGCACCTCGGCAGCAGCGTCCGGCCCCAGCGTGAGCAGGAGCAGGGCGCAGTTCTCCAGTCCTTCGTTAGCGTCCTTCGCCACTCTTGCTTTCTCCTGACAGCCATTCCTTCATCATCTGGGCGACCAGCTTCGGATCCTTCAGCGCGATCTCGCGGGCACGCGCCACCTTCTTCTCGAAGCTCATCTTCGCCAGCTCGGCCTCCAGCACCTCCGGCGGAATGTCTTCCATGCCGCCTTCCTTGGCCTCTTCGAGCTGTTCGGCCGGGGTGAGCATCGGTTCTTCCTCTTCCTCCGCTTCCACCTTGGGCGGCAGCACCGCCCCCATCAGCGGGCGCACCACACCGCGCCACACCAGCAGCAGCACCAGCAGCAGGACCAGCCAGCGCGCGGCCTCCTTGGCCATGGCCAGCATCTCGGGGTCCTTCCACACCGGCAGGGCGGCGACCGGCTCGACCAGCGCCTCGGCAAACGCGGTATTGGCCAGGTTCAGGGTGTCGCCGCGCTGCTGGCTGAAGCCCACGGCTTCGCGCACCAGTGCGTCGACGCGCTTCATTTCCTCTTCGCTCAGGGCGACGGGCTTGGCGGTGCCGCGCGCATCCTTCTCCGCCTTGTAATTGACCACGACCGCGACCGACAGGCGCTTGACCTGGCCCAGCGAGCGCTTGACGTGCTGCACCGTCTTGTCCAGCTCGTAGTTGATGGTCGCGCTGCGGTTGCTGTTGAGCGCGGCCGGCTCGCTGGCCGAAGCGCCGGGCACGTTGGGCGAGGTGATCGGTGCGGTGGCTGGCACCGGCGGCTGGTTCGACAGCGCACCGGGCACGCCGGTGGCCGGCGGTTGATTGGTGCGCGCCTCGTTGGTCTGCTCGGAGCGGATCGCGGTATTGGGCTGCGGGTTCGGCTTGTAGGTCTCCGAGGTCTGCTCGGTGGCGTCGAAGTCGACGTCGGCCGTCACCTGGGCGCGGAAGTTGCCCGGACCCAGTACCGGTTCGAGGATCGTCTCGATGCGCCGGATGTAGCTGTGCTCCACGTTTTCCACGTAGGTGAGCTGGCTGGCATCCAGGCCGGGGTTGCGCGGGTCGCGCGCGGTGGTCAGCAGGTTGCCGTTCTGGTCGATCACGCTGACCTGGTTGGCCGGCAGTTGCGGCACGCTGGAGGAGACCAGGTGCACGATGCCGGCCACCTGGGCGGGCTCCAGGCGGCGCCCCGGCTGCAGCGCCACCACCACCGAGGCGGTCGGCTTCTGCTCTTCACGCAGGAAGGCGCTCTGCTTCGGGATCGCCAGGTGCACGCGGGCACCGCTCACCGCCGCCAGCGACTGGATGGTGCGGGCCAGCTCGCCTTCCAGCGCGCGCTGATAGTTGATCTGCTCATGGAACTGGGAGAGGCCGATCTTCTGCGTCTCCATCAGCTCGAAACCTACCAGCCCGCCCTTGGGCAGGCCTTGCGAGGCCAGCGTCAGGCGCAGCTCGTTGGCACGCGAGGCCGGCACGAGGATGGTGCCGCCGCCGTTTTCCACCTTGTAGGGCACGTTCTGCTGCTGCAGCACGGTGAGGATGGCGCCGCCGTCCTTCTCCGCGATATTGGAGAACAGCACCGAGTACTCCGGCTGGCGGCTCCACAGCCATACCCCCATCAGGATGGCCACCGACAGGGCGAGCACCACGGCCCCGGCCATCTTCTGGCGCGGGCTCATGTTGTTGAAGTTGTCGGCGATCACCTGCAGGGGCGAAGGTGCCGGTGCGGTGGCGACGTTCTCTGTTGCCATGTCTCGTTCCCCATGGGTGCCGGCCAGTGGCGGCGCAGCAGGCCCAGTTGTGATGGGCGCATTCTGCGCGGCGGGCGGCAAGCACAAGCGCTCAATAAGCGGCAAGTTTTGCCGGTTAATCCCGATCAGCCCGGCAAGCGAGGCGGGCTAAGCTGCCGGACATCGCCCCTCATGGGGCTGCGCCACGACCATGAACGCACCGTCCACCTCCGCACCTGCCGCCTCACCCGCTTCGCCGGCCGCCTTGCCGCTGGACGCCGCCAGCCTGGCCGAGGCTTTCCAGGCCTTTGCGCGTGCCTCCGACGAGCTGACCCAGGCCTACAACAGTCTGCAGGGCCAGGTGGTGAGCCTGACCGAGCGCCTGGACCTGCTGCTGGCCGCGCTGCCGGCCGGCGTGGTGGTACTCGACAAGGCGGGCGCGGTGGAGCAGATGAACAGCGCCGCGCAGGCCATGCTGGGGCGCGACCTCACCGGCCAGGCCTGGCAGCCGGCGGCCGCCACCTTGTTCGAGGTGACCGACACGCCCGGCGAATGGGCCTTGCTGCCGCTGCCGGCCGATCCGCTGGAGACGCGCCGGGTGTCGATCAACCAGACCGGGCTGGAGCAGTCCGGCGGGCGCATCGTGCTGCTGCACGACGTGTCGGAAGCCTGGCGCATGCGCGTGGCCTCCACGCGCAATGAGCGCCTGGCCGCCATGGGCGAGATGGTGGCCGGCCTGGCGCACCAGTTGCGCACCCCGCTGGCGGCGGCCCTCTTGTATACAGGCCACCTGTCCAACGCCACGCTGGCGGCGGATGAGCGCAGCAGCGTGGCGAACAAGGCGGTGGAGCGCCTGCGCCACCTCGAAAAACTGATCCAGGACATGCTGATCTTCGCGCGCGGCGAAGCCATTGGCCGTGAGTCCTTCGGCATCTGCGAGCTGGTGGCCGAGCTGGCACACATCATCGAACCCGTCGCCGCACGTGCCGGCGTGGGCTTCGGTTTCGGCTGCGAAGCCGGCGCGCAGACCCTGTTTGGCAACCGCAAGGAGATCGCCAGCGCGCTGACCAATCTGCTGGAGAACGCGCTGCAGGCCGTGGGGCGGGGCGGGGCGGTGCAACTGAGTGCTGGCGTCGAGGGCACGCAGGCCTGCTTCCGCGTACAGGACAACGGACGCGGCATCCCGCCCGAACTGCAGGACCGCCTGTTCGAACCCTTCTTCACCACGCGCGCAGACGGCACTGGCCTCGGGCTGGCCATCGCCCGTGGCGTGGCGCGCGCGCATGGCGGCGAGATCGCATTGCGCTCGGTGCCCGGTGATACAGAATTCAGATTCGTGCTGCCTTTAGCCAATTCAGGCAGCGCACAGGGAGCCTCTCAATGATTGATTCACTCAGCATTCTTGTCGTCGATGACGATGCCGGCCTGCGCGACGCCATCGAGCTGATCCTCAAGTCGGCCGGTCACAAGGTCACACTCGCCGCAAGCGGCCCGGAGGCGCTGGAGCGCCTGGGCGCCGGCTTCAACCTGGTGATGACCGACCTGCGCATGGACCCGATGGATGGCCTGGAGCTGCTGGGCCAGATCCGCATCCGCCAGCCGCAACTGCCGGTGGTGCTGATGACCGCCTTCGGCGATGTCGACAAAGCGGTGGCGGCGATGCGCGGCGGTGCCTGCGACTTCCTGATGAAGCCCTTCGAGCCGCCGGTCCTGCTGGAAGTGGTGCGTCGTTATGCCGCCGTCGCACCGACGCAGGACGACATGGTGGCCGAGGACCCGAAGACCAGGAACGTGCTGGCACTGGCCGCCAAGGTCGCCGAAACCGACGCCACCATCATGCTGACCGGCGAGTCCGGCACTGGCAAGGAAGTGTTTGCGCGCTACATCCACCAGCATTCGCGCCGCAAAGGGGGCGCCTTCGTGGCCATCAACTGCGCCGCGATCCCCGAGAACCTGCTGGAAGCGACCCTGTTCGGCTACGAGAAGGGCAGCTTCACCGGCGCCCAGACCTCGCAGGCCGGCAAGTTCGAGCAGGCCCAGGGCGGCACCATCCTGCTTGATGAAATCTCCGAGATGCCCTTGGGGTTGCAGGCCAAGATGCTGCGTGTGCTGCAGGAGCGCGAAGTGGAGCGCGTGGGCGGCAAGAAGCCGGTGGCGCTGGACATCCGCGTGCTGGCCACCAGCAACCGCGACATGATGCGCGAGGTACAGGCTGGGCGCTTCCGCGAAGACCTGTACTACCGCCTCAACGTCTTCCCGCTGGCCATCCCCAGCCTGCGCGAACGGCCCGGCGACGTGCTGCCCCTGGCGCGCCACTTCATCAGCCGCCACGGCGAGCGGATCGGCAAAACGGCAAGAATTGCCGCCGATGCCGCGGCAATTCTTGCCGCCTGGCGCTGGCCCGGCAATGTGCGCGAGCTGGAGAACACCGTTCAGCGCGCGCTGATCGTCGCCTCGGGTGACACCGTGACGGCCGATGACGTGCGCCTGTGCCTGCCCAATGGCGGGGTGGATCTGAGCCCGCCGGACGCCACGGCCGGTCTGCCGTCGCAGCCGGCTGCGGCACAGGAAATGCTTGAAAATCAATCGGCTGAGCGCCCGCAGAACATGAAGGACCTGGAGCGTCAGCACATCATCGAGACCTTGAAGTCGGTGGGGGGCTCACGCAAGAAGGCCGTCGAGAAGCTGGGCATCTCCGAGCGGACCCTCAGATATAAGTTGCAGCAGTACCGGGAAGAGGGCTATACCGATCTATAGGCACGTAACCTGCTTTTACCTTCACTGAATTCATCTGGCAGGCACACATGGACACCCGTGGCATCGAACAACTGATCGGTCAATTGCGCTCGACGGCAGAAGTTGCGTCCAGCAAGACGAACGCGACCACCGACGCCAACGGAGCTGATTTCTCGCAGGCGCTGGCCAATGCGCTGAAAGATGTCAGCCAGGCGCAACAGAACGCCCAGGCCATGGCGCAGGAGTTTTCCACCGGCAATACCGACGTGAACCTGCAAGATGTGATGGTCAACCTGCAGAAGGCCAACCTCTCGTTCCAGCAGATGGTCCAGGTGCGCAACCGCCTGGTCACCGCCTACCAGGACATCATGAACATGCAGGTCTGAGTGTTTCAGACCGCGCCGCCAAGGCCGCCCCAGGGCGGCCTTTGTTTTGCTGCCAACGTTTCATGAACCCTGAAATATCGCTGTAATGTTTCGGCAATACTCTGCGCACTCCTGTTTCCGTAACCCGAAGGAACATCTCATGCGCAAGTTCGCCCTGTCTTCCCTGGTTGCCGCGATGGCTGCCAGCCTGTCGTTCGCTGCCGGCGCGGCCGAAATCACCGGTGCCGGTGCTTCGTTCCCTGCTGCGATCTACTCGGCTTGGGCTGACGCCTACAACAAGGCGACCGGCAACAAGATCAACTATCAATCCATCGGTTCGGGCGCCGGCCTCAAGCAGATCGCCGCCAAGACCGTGGATTTCGGCGCCTCCGATGCGCCCCTGACCCCGGAACAACAGGCCAAGGATGGTCTGGTCCAGTTCCCGACCGTGATCGGTGGCGTGGTGCCCGTGGTCAACATCCCCGGCGTGCAACCCGGCCAACTGAAGCTGACTGGCGCCGTGCTGGCAGACATCTACCTGGGCAAGATCACCAAGTGGAACGACAAGGCCATCGCCGACCTGAACCCCGGCCTGAATCTGCCGGCCTCCGACATCGGCGTGGTGCGTCGTGCTGACGGCTCGGGCACGTCCTTCGTGTTCACCAATTACCTGTCGAAGGTCTCGCCGGAATGGAAGACCAAGGTGGGCGAGGGTACCGCGCCGCAATGGCCGGTCGGCCTGGGTGGCAAGGGCAATGAAGGCGTGGCCGCTTTCGTGCAGCGTCTGCCGGGCTCCATCGGCTACGTCGAATACGTGTATGCCAAGAAGAACAAGCTGGCGCACGCCCTGGTGCAGAACAAGGACAAGCAGTTCCCGGCGCCGGATGATCTGACCTTCGCCGCCGCTGCCGCCAAGGCTGACTGGAGCAAGGGTTTCTACGAAATCCTGACCGAGCAGCCCGGCAAGGATGCCTGGCCGATCACCGCCGCCACCTGGATCGTGATGCACGCCAACCAGGACAAGCCGGCCCAGGGCGCCGAAGTGCTGAAGTTCTTCCAGTGGGCTTACGCCAACGGCGACAAGCTGGCGGCCGATCTGGACTTCGTGGCGCTGCCCGATGAAACGGTCAAGCTGATCCAGTCGTCCTGGAGCAACATCAAGGATGCCTCCGGCAAGCCCGTCTTTACGGCAAAATAAGCCATGAAGGTCTCAGCAGCGTCTGCCGGGACCGCATCCGGGGCCCTCGTGGCCCCGGATGTCATGTCTACGGAAGAACAAGAACCGATGGAACTCCTGCACCGGCCCAAGCGCGACCTGGGGGATCTGGCTTTTACCTGGCTCACGCGCTCGGTGGCCCTGTTCGTGCTGGTCACGATGGTAGGCATCGTGCTGGCGCTGATCTACGCCGCCTGGCCGTCCATTACGCATTCGCACATCGGTTTCCTGCTGAGCGCCGAATGGAATCCGCCGGCTGACCGTTACGGTGCCGTCATTCCGGTCTATGGCACCCTGGTCACCTCGATCATCGCGCTGGTGATCGCGGTGCCGGTGAGTTTCGGCATCGCCTTGTTCCTGACCGAGTTGGCGCCTGTGTGGCTGCGCCGCCCGCTGGGAACGGCCATCGAGCTGTTGGCGGCCATCCCGAGCATCGTTTATGGCATGTGGGGCCTGCTGGTCTTTGCCCCGCTGTTCGCCCAGCATGTCCAGCCCCTGCTGGCGGCCACGCTGGGGCAGGTCCCTCTCGTCGGCGCCCTGTTTTCCGGCCCCGCACTGGGCATCGGCCTGCTGTCGGCCGGCATCATCCTGGCCATCATGATCATCCCCTTCATCGCTTCGGTGATGCGTGATGTGTTCGAAGTGACGCCGGCGATGGTCAAGGAGTCCGCCTACGGCCTGGGCTGTACCACCTGGGAGGTGGTGTGGAACGTCGTCCTGCCGCACTCCAAGGCGGGCGTGGTTGGCGGCATCATGCTGGGCTTGGGCCGCGCGCTGGGCGAGACCATGGCGGTCACCTTCGTGATCGGCAACACCAATTTCCTCAACTCGGCCTCGTTGTTCATGCCGGGCAACAGCATCACCTCGGCGCTCGCCAATGAGTTCGCCGAAGCGGGCCAGGGGCTGCACTCCGCCGCGCTGATGGAGTTGGGGCTGCTGCTTTTCGTCATCACCCTGATCGTGCTGATGATTTCCAAACTGTTCCTGGCCCGCCTGGCGCGCGGCGAGGGCGCCAAGAGCTGAGCGAGGGAAGGACGAAATGGAATTGCTCGCACGTCGCAAGCTCATCAACAAGTTCGCGCTGGCCCTGTCGATGGCGGCCATGGGCTTTGGCCTGTTCTGGCTGGCCTGGATTCTGGTGACCGTACTGAGCCTGGGGTTGGGTGGTCTCAGCATGGACATCTTCACCAAGATGACGCCGCCGCCGGGCGCCGCCGATGGGGGCTTGCTCAACGCCCTGGCGGGGAGCGGCATCATGGTGGCGCTGGCCACCTTGATCGGCACGCCGCTGGGCATCCTGGCCGGCATCTATCTGGCCGAGTACGGCAAGAATTCCTGGTTGGGCTCGACCACGCGCTACGTCAATGACCTGCTGCTGTCGGCCCCCTCCATCGTGATCGGTTTGTTCGTATGGACCGTGGTGGTGGCGCGTACCGGCAACTACTCGGCGTGGTCCGGCATCATCGCGCTGGCCCTGATCGTGGTGCCGGTGGTGGTGCGCACCACCGAGAACATGCTGCAACTGGTGCCCAACTCATTGCGCGAGGCTGCGTTCGCGCTGGGGGCCTCGAAGCGGGTCATGATCCTGAGCGTGTCCCTGCGCGCGGCCAAGGCCGGGGTCGTGACGGGGGTGTTGCTGGCGGTCGCCCGCATCGCCGGCGAGACGGCGCCGCTGCTGTTCACCGCACTGTCCAATCAGTTCTGGACCCTGAACCTCAACGAACCGATGGCCAACCTGCCGGTGACCATCTTCCGTTTCGCCATGAGCCCCTTCGACGAGTGGCAGAAGATTGCCTGGGCTGGCGTGCTGATCATCACCTTCGGGGTGCTGGCACTGAACATCGTGGCTCGCGTCTTCTTCCGCCAGAAGGTCTGACATGAATGACGTACTGAACGTGGCCCCCGTCGCTGCACAGGCAGAGAGAGAAAACATGAGTGCGCTGGTTTCCCAGATCGAATTCAAGAACTTCAACTTCTTCTACGGCAAGTACCGTGCTCTGAAGGACATCAACCTGTCCATCTACAAGAGCAAGGTGACTGCCTTCATCGGCCCGTCCGGCTGCGGCAAGTCGACCCTGCTGCGCACCATCAACCGCATGTTCGACCTGTACCCCGAACAGCGCGCCGAGGGCGAACTGCTGCTGGAAGGCAAGAACCTGCTGGGCAAGGAAATCGACGTCTCGGTGCTGCGGGCCAAGGTGGGCATGGTGTTCCAGAAGCCGACCCCGTTCCCGATGTCGATCTACGACAACATCGCCTTCGGCGTGCGCCTGCACGAGAAGCTGTCGCGCGCCGAAATGGACGAGCGCGTCGAGTGGGCCCTGCGCAAGGCCGCGCTGTGGGATGAAGTGAAGGACAAGCTGCATCAGAGCGGCACCGGCCTGTCCGGTGGCCAGCAACAGCGCCTGTGCATCGCGCGCGGCGTGGCGGTCAAGCCCAAGGTCTTGCTGCTCGACGAGCCGACCTCGGCGCTGGACCCGATCTCGACCATGCGCATCGAGGAGCTGATCGACGAGCTGAAGGATGAGTTCACCATCGTCATCGTGACCCACAACATGCAACAGGCCGCCCGCATCTCGGACTACACCGCCTACATGTATCTGGGCGAGCTGATCGAGTTCGGCGAAACCGACACCATCTTCGTCAAGCCGCAGCGCAAGGCGACCGAAGACTACATCACCGGCCGTTTCGGCTGATCCCGGCGGGGCGGTGTTCCGCCCGCGCCGCGCCTCCCTGGCCGGGCCCCCAGCTGGCTCCTTCCCGCCGGGAGGCCTGTTTTCCCCTACCCCGGTCGGCTGCCTCTTTGCCGGCCGGTGTGTCGACGTTAGCATCCCGTCATGGCGGGCCCGTTTGCGGCCGGCAAGCTGCCCGCAGGGGCGCTTCAGTCCGGCCCGGCCGGACCGTATACGCAGTGATGCACACGACGACGCACCGATGAAAGCATCTCCCGAGGCCTCTCCCTCCCCCGAGGACATGTTCCCGCGCGAACTGCTGGCAAGGGTGTCGGCCTTGCCGGCACTGGCTGAGCAGTTTCGCGATCTCTCCGATTCCGGTGAGCTGGCGCGTCGCGCGCTGGCCCTGCTCGAACAGCAACAGCTCGCTCTGGAACGCATGAACCTGGTGCTGGACAATGCCCAGGACGGCCTGTGGGACTGGAATTTCGAGAGCGGCGAGGACTACCTCAGCGAAACCTGGCTGCGCGCCCTGGGCCTGGACCAGGGGCCGCAAGGCGCGGGCCGCGAGGTGTGGCAGCGCCGCCTTCACCCGGACGATGCGCCAACCGTGCTGCAGCGCCTGGAACAGCATCTCAGGGGCGCGACCGAGATTTTCGTTGCCGAGTACCGCCTGCAGGACGGCAAGGGCGCCTGGCGCTGGATCGCCAGCCGCGGCCGCGTGGTGGCCCGCGGCGCCGATGGCCGGCCGTTGCGTATCGTCGGTTCGCATCGTGATGTGACCGAGCGCAAGGGCTGGGAGATGGAACTCCTGCGCGCCAAGGAGGTGGCCGAGTCGGCCAGCCGCGCCAAGAGCGACTTCCTGGCCAACATGAGCCATGAAATCCGCACCCCCATGAACGGCATCATCGGGATGACCGAACTGGCGCTCGATACCCAGCTCGATCCCGAGCAGCGCGGCTATCTGCAGACCGTCAAAACCTCGGCTGAGTCGCTACTGTCGATCATCAACGACATCCTGGACTTCTCCAAGATCGAGGCCGGCAAGCTGGAGCTGGAGAACATTGAGTTCTCTTTGCCGGCCGTGCTGGGCGACACCTTCAAGGCGCTCGCCCTGCGTGGCCACCAGAAGGGTCTGGAACTGCTGTTCAGCTTGGCGCCCGGTACGCCGCAGGTGTTGCGCGGCGACCCCAACCGCCTGCGCCAGGTGCTGATGAACCTGCTCGGCAACGCCATCAAGTTCACCGAGCGCGGCGAGATCGAGATCCGTGCCCAGATGCTGTCGCGCGAGGGGCATCGGGCACGCATGCAGTTCTCGGTGCGCGACACCGGCATCGGCATCCCGGTTGACAAGCAGGACGAGATCTTCGGCGCGTTCTCCCAGGCCGACACCTCCACCACCCGGCGCTACGGCGGCACTGGGCTGGGGCTGGCGATCTGTCGTCGCCTGGTCGAACTGATGCACGGCCGCATCTGGGTGGAGAGCCAGGCTGCGCAGGGCAGCACCTTCCATTTCACTGCCGAGGTCGACGTGGTGCGCGAGGTGGTCAAGACCGAGCACATCGACCCGCGTTTCACCGGCATGCGAGTACTGGTGGCGGAGAGCAACCCGCGCACCGCGGCCGAGATCGCGGCCACCCTGGGGCGCTGGGGTTTCCTGGCGGCTCAGGCGACCAGCGGCGAGGAGGTCAACGCCCTCCTGCGCAACGCGCACAAATCGGGTGAGGCCTTCGACCTGATGCTGGTCGATGCGCGCATGCCCGAGCCGGGCGGCTTCGGCCTGCCGGCGCGCTTCCACGGCGAAGGCGCGCCCTGCGACCGCATGATCATGATGCTGACCACCGAGTCGCAGCGCAACGACGCGGCGCGTTGTCGTCAGCTCGGGGTGCGCGCGCATCTGGTCAAACCTGCTTCCACCGGCGACCTGCTGGACGCGATCCGCCTGGCGCTGGCGCCGGTCAGCGACCCGGTAACCGACCTCGGCGAGTTCAAGATCGACGAGGCCTTGGCCGAAGCCAAGCAGGATAGCCAGCCGCGCGAGGTGTTGCTGGTCGAGGACAATCCGGTCAACCAGACGGTGGCGACCAAGGTGCTGGAGCGCAATGGTTACCGCGTCACGGTGGCGGGCGACGGTCAGGAAGCCATCGAGTGGTTCGAGAAGAAGCGTTTCGACGTCATCCTCATGGACGTTCAGATGCCCGTGCTGGGCGGGCTGGACGCCACCAAGGCCATCCGCGCACGCGAAGCGCGCCGGAGTTGGGCCATGTCCGGCCGCTGGGAGGCCACGCCCATCATCGCGATGACGGCCCACGTCATGCAGGGCGACCGCGAACGTTGCCTGGAGGCGGGCATGGACGACTACGTGTCCAAGCCGATCCAGCCGGCCGAGCTGTTCTCGGCCATCGACCGCGTGGTGCGACGCTTCGAGGCCACGGATTTCGACGGTAGCAGCACGGTGTTCTGCGACGAGTTCGACAGCGAGGCCAGCATCACCATTGCCGACCTGTCGCAGACGCGCTCCCTGCTGGAAGGCGACGAGTCGGCGTTGCAGACCCTGATCGGCATCTACCTCGGGGACTTGGCCAAGACCTGTGCCCAGTTGCAGGGTGCAGCGTCCAAGGGGGATGCCAAGACGCTGGGGGCCGTCGCGCACTCGGTCAAGTCCTCGGTCGGCGTGTTTGGGGCCTCCCATGCGGCGGATGCGGCGCTCAAGGTTGAAATGGCCGGACGCCGTGGCGAGGTGGAGGCAGCCATTCAGGCCGTGCCGGCGCTGGTGGTGGAGCTCAACCGCCTGGGCGACTACCTGCGGACGCAGCGCAAGACGGTCGATGCCTGAGCTCCTGCGGTGAGTCCGGACGAGGTCGTGACCCGGTATTTCGCCGCGTGTATGTGACACCGAGATTGCCGAGCAGGGGGCTGGCCGGCTATAATCGACAAAATTTATCGACAGCGGGATACGTCCGAGAGGGCGAATCCCGTTTTTTACGTCAGCGGGCCGAGTTTGGGCCGTTCCGCGGGCGTAAATCCTCTTCGCGGGGCCTGCCGGAAGCATCGGTGGGTTCCGACGCCAAGTCTATTTGGAGTGATTGCAACGTGACCGACAGCACGACCCCCGCCACCCTTCACGCCCTGCTCGCTCTTGCCGATGGCACCGTGTTCCGCGGCCAGGGCTTCGGCATCATCGGCAAGACGGTGGGTGAGGTGGTGTTCAACACCGCCATCACCGGCTACCAGGAAATCCTGACCGACCCGTCCTATACGCGCCAGATCGTGACGCTGACGCACCCTCACATCGGCAACGTGGGGGCGAACAAGGAAGACTGCGAGGCCGGCAAGGTCTACGCCGCCGGCCTGATCATCCGCGACCTGCCGTTGCGCGTGTCCAATTTCCGCGCCGAGCAGGATCTCGATTCGTACATGAAGGCCGAGGGAGCGGTCGGCATCGCCGGCATCGACACCCGCAAGCTGACCCGCATCCTGCGTGAGAAGGGCGCCCAGGCCGGCTGCCTGATGACCGCTGCGAGCGCCGCCGAACTGGATGCCGAGGCCGCCGTCGCCGAGGCGCGCGGCTTCCCTGGCCTGGCCGGCATGGACCTGGCCAAGGTCGTGACGACCGACAAGGCCTATCCCTGGACCTCGGGCGAATGGCAGCTGGGCAAGGGCTACGTCGAGCAGGCGCAGGCGCGCTTCCACGTCGTGGCCTACGACTTCGGCGTCAAGCGCAACATCCTGCACATGCTGGCCGAGCGCGGTTGCAAGCTGACCGTGGTGCCGGCGCAGACCAGCGCGGCCGAAGTGCTGGCTCTCAATCCGGACGGTGTCTTCCTGTCCAACGGACCCGGCGATCCGGAGCCCTGTGATTACGCCATCGCGGCCGCGCGCGAGTTTCTTGACCGCAAACTGCCCACCTTTGGCATCTGCCTGGGCCACCAGATCATGGGCTTGGCCGCGGGGGCCAAGACGCTGAAGATGAAGTTCGGCCATCATGGTGCCAACCACCCGGTCAAGGATCTCGATTCCGGCCGCGTGCTGATCACCAGCCAGAACCACGGCTTCGCGGTGGACGCCACCACGCTGCCGGCCAATGTGCGGATTAGCCACGTCTCGCTGTTCGACGGCAGCCTTCAGGGCCTGGTGTGGACGGATCGTCCTGCACTGTGCTTCCAGGGCCACCCCGAGGCGAGCCCCGGCCCGCACGACGTGGCTTACCTGTTCGACCGTTTCATCCAGATGATGACGGCGGCCAAGCAGTAAGAGCCGGTAAGTAAGCCGAATTCCGGGCGCGGCCAGCGGGCCGCGTTCCAACACGCAATGCAATCCAGGTGTTGATATGCCCAAGCGGACAGACATCCAATCCATCCTCATCATCGGCGCCGGCCCGATCATCATTGGTCAGGCCTGCGAGTTCGACTATTCCGGCGCCCAGGCCTGCAAGGCCCTGCGCGACGAAGGCTACCGGGTCATCTTGGTCAATTCGAACCCGGCCACGATCATGACCGACCCCAACATGGCCGATGTGACCTACATCGAGCCCATTACCTGGCAGGTGGTCGAGCGCATCATCGAGAAGGAGCGCCCCGACGCGGTGCTGCCGACCATGGGCGGCCAGACTGCGCTGAACTGCGCGCTGGACCTGTGGCGCAACGGGGTGCTGAACAAGTACAAGGTCGAGCTGATCGGCGCGACGCCAGATGCCATCGACAAGGCCGAGGATCGCCAGAAGTTCAAGGAAGCGATGACGCGCATCGGCCTCGAATCGGCGCGTTCCGGCATCGCCCATACGCTGGAAGAGGCGCTGGCCGTGCAGGCCAAGGTGGGCTTCCCCGCAATCATCCGCCCCAGCTTCACGATGGGCGGCACGGGTGGCGGTATTGCCTACAACATCGAAGAGTTCAACGAGATCTGCACGCGCGGTCTCGACCTCTCGCCGACCAAGGAGCTGCTGATCGAAGAATCGCTGCTCGGCTGGAAGGAGTTCGAGATGGAGGTGGTCCGTGACAAGCATGACAACTGCATCATCGTCTGCTCGATCGAAAACCTCGACCCGATGGGCGTGCATACCGGCGACTCGATCACCATCGCGCCGGCACAGACGCTGACCGACAAGGAATACCAGATCATGCGTAACGCCTCGGTGGCGGTGCTGCGCGAGATCGGGGTGGATACCGGTGGTTCGAACGTGCAGTTCGCGGTCAATCCCAAGGATGGCCGCCTGATCGTCATCGAGATGAACCCGCGTGTGTCGCGCTCTTCGGCGCTGGCCTCCAAAGCGACCGGCTTCCCGATCGCCAAGGTGGCGGCCAAGCTGGCCGTCGGTTTCACGCTGGACGAACTGAAGAACGACATCACGGGTGGGGCCACGCCGGCCTCCTTCGAGCCCTCGATCGACTACATCGTCACCAAGGTGCCGCGTTTTGCCTTCGAGAAGTTCCCGCAGGCCAACAACCGGCTGACTACGCAGATGAAGTCGGTGGGCGAGGTGATGGCCATGGGCCGCACCTTCCAGGAATCCTTCCAGAAGGCTCTGCGTGGCCTGGAGGTCGGCGTCGACGGCCTGAATCAGAAGACCACCGACCGCGAGACGCTGGAGAAGGAGCTGGGCGAGCCCGGCCCCGAGCGCATCTGGTACGTGGGCGATGCCTTCGAGAACGGCTTCACGCTGGAAGAAGTGCACAACCTCACCAAGATCGACCCCTGGTTCCTCGCGCAGATCAAGGACATCGTCGACAAGGAGATGGAGCTGGACGACCGCGCGCTTGACTCCATCGACGCCGACGAGCTGCGCACGCTCAAGCGCAAGGGCTTCTCGGATCGTCGCCTGGCCAAGCTGCTCAAGTCGACCGAGAAGGACGTACGTGCCAAGCGCCATGCCCTGGGCGTGCGTCCGGTCTATAAGCGTGTCGACACCTGTGCGGCCGAATTCGCTTCGAATACGGCCTACATGTACTCCACCTATGAGGAGGAGTGCGAGTCACTGCCGACGAGCAAGAAGAAGATCATGGTGCTGGGCGGTGGCCCGAACCGTATCGGTCAGGGGATCGAGTTCGACTATTGCTGCGTGCATGCCGCGCTCGCGCTGCGCGAGGACGGCTATGAAACCATCATGGTCAACTGCAACCCGGAGACCGTGTCGACCGACTACGACACCTCTGATCGCCTGTACTTCGAGCCACTGACGCTGGAAGACGTACTGGAGATCGTCGCCATCGAGAAACCGGTCGGCGTGATCGTGCAGTTCGGCGGTCAGACGCCGCTGAAGCTGGCGCGTGACCTGGAGGCCAATGGCGTGCCCATCATCGGCACCTCGCCGGACATGATCGATGCTGCCGAAGACCGCGAGCGCTTCCAAAAGCTGCTGCACGACCTCGGCCTCAAGCAACCGCCCAACCGCACCGCGCGTACGCCGGAAGCGGCGATCCAGTCGGCCGACGAGATCGGCTATCCGCTGGTGGTGCGCCCCAGCTATGTGCTGGGTGGTCGCGCGATGGAAATCGTGCACGAGCAGAAGGACCTGGAGCGCTACATGCGCGAGGCCGTCAAGGTCAGCAACGACAGCCCGGTGCTGCTCGACCGCTTCCTGAATGACGCCACCGAGGTCGACGTCGATGCGCTGTCCGACGGCCAGCAGGTCATCATCGGCGGCATCATGCAGCACATCGAACAGGCCGGCGTGCACTCGGGAGACTCCGCTTGCTCGCTGCCGCCCTACACGCTGTCCGCCGCGCTGCAGGACGAGCTGCGTCGCCAGACCGAGCTGATGGCCAAGGCACTGAACGTCGTGGGTCTCATGAACGTGCAGTTCGCGATCCAGGGCGAGACGGTGTATGTCCTCGAAGTGAATCCGCGCGCCTCGCGTACCGTGCCCTTCGTGTCCAAGGCCTGTTCGCTGCCGCTGGCCAAGATCGCCGCGCGCTGTATGGCTGGCCAGAGCCTGGCTTCACAGGGCGTGACGCACGAGATCGTGCCGCCGTACTACTCGGTGAAGGAAGCCGTCTTCCCGTTCAACAAGTTCCCCGGCGTGGACACCATCCTCGGGCCGGAGATGAAGTCGACTGGTGAAGTCATGGGTGTGGGCCGCACGTTTGCAGAGGCTTTCGTGAAGAGCCAGCTCGCTGCGGGCACTCGTCTGCCCTCGACCGGTACGGCCTTCATCAGCGTCAAGCAGTCTGATCGTCCGAAGTCGGTCGAAGTGGCGCGCGAGTTGCTGGACCTGGGTTTCAAGGTCGTGGCCACCAAGGGTACTGCAGGCCATCTGCATGAAGCGGGCCTGACGGCCGTGACGCCGGTGAACAAGGTCATGGAAGGTCGCCCGCACATCGTCGACATGATCAAGAACAACGAGATCGTGTTGGTCATCAATACGGTGGAAGAGAAGCGCCAGGCCATTCTGGATTCGCGCTCCATCCGCACCAGTGCGCTGGCCGCCAAGGTGCCGGTGTTCACCACCATCGAAGGTGCGCGCGCAGCCTGCATGGGCATGCGCCACCTGGCCGGGCTGGAGGTCTACTCCGTACAGAGCCTGCATGCCGAACTGACGAACTGAAACAAGACATGAACAAGGTTCCACTGACCGTAAAGGGCGCCGAAATGCTGCGCGCCGAACTGCATCAACTCAAGACCGTCGAGCGTCCGCGCGTGATCGAAGCGATCGCCGAGGCGCGCTCGCACGGCGACCTGTCGGAAAATGCCGAGTACGATGCCGCCAAGGAGCGCCAGGGTTTCATCGAAGGGCGTATCAAGGAGGTCGAAGGCAAGCTGTCCTCGGCGCAGATCATCGATCCTCAACTGCTGGATGCCGATGGCCGCATCGTGTTCGGTGCGACCGTCGAGCTCGAAGACCTGGAGGCCGGCAGCGCTGTCACCTACCAGATCGTGGGCGATGATGAGGCCGACCTGAAGGCCGGCAAGATTTCGATCTCCTCGCCGATCGCACGTGCCCTGATCGGCAAGTACGCCGGTGACGTGGCCGAGGTGCAGGCGCCGGGCGGCGTGCGCGAGTACGAGGTGCTGGACGTCAAGTACATCTGAGCCTTAGTCCCGCATGAGCCGCCTTGCTGATTACCTGTTCGTGATTCTGCTGACCCTGTGGGTCGGCGGATTGTGGGCCTTGGGCTACGTTTCGGCGCCGGTGCTGTTCAACAGCCTGGCGGATCGGTCCCTGGCTGGCGACATCGCCGGGCGGCAGTTCGACATCATTGCCTGGATCGGTATCGTCGCCGCGATCTACGCGATGATCTTCCTGTTCTTCCGCAACGGCTCAGCAAGCTTCAAGCAGGCTGCCTTCTGGCTGCTGTTGATCATGCTGCTACTGACCCTGGCAGGCCATTTCGGGATCCAGCCGTTGATGGCCAAGCTGCGCGCCGACATGGCGCGCGAGATGATGGCCAGCGTGCTGCGCGACCGCTTCCTGGCCTGGCACGGTATTTCGAGCGTGCTGTACCTGGTGCAGAGCGTGCTGGGCGTGGCCCTGGTCACCCAGGTCTTCAAACGCTGAGGGGCGCTTGCGCGCCCCTCTTGAGAATACTTACGCCGAGCTCTTCTTTGGTCGCGAGCTGCCTTTTGGGGGCTTGCGCAGACGTTGTGAGACACCGGCCATCTTGGCGCGCGGCGGAGCCTTGGTGGTCGGGCGGCCAGGGCGTGTGGCGCTGGTTTTGGCTGCCTTGGCGGGAGCGGACTTGTCCTCCGGCGCCGGGCGGAATACCACCAGCAGCTTGCCGATGCTTTGCACGGCAGCGCAGCCCAGCTCACTGCAGATTTCCTGCAGGAAGGCCTCGCGTTGCTCCCGGTTGTCGCCGTAAACACGAATCTTGATGAGTTCGTGCGCCTTCAGCGAAACGTCGATCTCCTTCATCACGGAAGCGGTCAGGCCATTCTCCGAGATGCTGACGACGGGATTGAGATGATGGGCCTTGGCGCGCAGTTCGCGGCGCTGAGCCGGGGTCAATGAGGTCATTTATTGTGTTTCGATTCAGTCAAAAGCGGATTTTAGTTCGATGAAGCGTAGCAAGACCAGCAAAGGTTGGATGTTGGAGCATGTGAACGACCCCTGGGTGCAGCGTGCCCAGGCTGAAGGCTGGCGCTCGCGAGCGGCATTCAAGCTGATCGAGATCGACAACAAGGACAAGTTGCTCAAGCCCGGCCTGGTCGTGGCCGAGTTGGGATCGGCTCCAGGCTCCTGGTCCCAGGTGGTGGCGAAGCGGGTTCTGCCTAATGGCAAGCTGCTGGCCATGGACCTTCTTCCGATGGACCCTATTCCCGGCGTGGATTTCCTGCAGGGCGACTTTCAGGAGGAGTCCGTCCTGCAAGAATTCGTGTCCAGGCTGGAAGGGCGTGAGGTGGACCTTGTATTGTCCGATATGGCCCCCAATATCTCGGGTATCGCCGTCAGCGATCAGGGGCGTATGTATTACCTGGCCGAACTGGCTCTGGATTTTGCCGAACATCATCTGCGCCCCGGCGGCGCCATGCTGATCAAGGTTTTCCAAGGCTCGGGCTTTGATGCCTACCGTGCCGCCATGGGGCGTTTGTTCGCCAGCGTGCAGGTGCGCAAGCCGGAAGCCTCGCGGGACCGTAGTGCGGAGGTGTACCTGCTGGGCCGCGACCGTCGGGCCTGATCGGCTAAATAGCCTAGCTTAATTGCGACGCTGGAACGAAGCAGCATAGAATTTGTCACAGCTTGGCGTTTCAGGCGCCAAGTCAGCCTGTGTAATCGGGAGCCCCCTTGAATAATCTCGTCAAGAATCTTGCAATCTGGTTGGTGATCGGCGTCGTGCTGATGACCGTCTTCAACCAGTTCAACAGTCGCCAGACGACGGCCAACACCATGGAGTACTCCGAGTTCCTGGAGGAAGCCAAGGCGGGCAACATTGCCAAGGCCACTGTGGATGGCCGGCAGGTCCGCGCCGTGACGCAGGAAGGGCGCGCCATCGTCGTCTATACGCCGAACGACCTGTGGATGGTCAGCGACCTGATGCGCTACGGCGTCAAGGTGACGGCGGCCAAGCCGGATGAAGAGCAGTCCGTGTGGATGAGCATCTTCGTCTCCTGGTTCCCGATGCTGTTGCTGATCGGCGTGTGGATCTTCTTCATGCGCCAGATGCAAGGCGGCGGGCGCGGCGGCGCGTTCTCGTTCGGCAAGAGCAAGGCGCGCATGCTTGATGAATCGGCCAACTCGATCACCTTCGCCGACGTCGCGGGCTGCGACGAAGCCAAGGAGGAGGTGGGCGAACTCGTCGACTTCCTGCGCGACCCCTCCAAGTTCCAGAAACTCGGTGGCCGCATCCCGAAGGGCGTGCTGATGGTCGGCTCTCCGGGTACCGGTAAGACCTTGCTGGCCAAGGCCATCGCTGGCGAAGCCAAGGTGCCCTTCTTCAGCATCTCCGGTTCCGACTTCGTCGAAATGTTCGTCGGCGTGGGTGCGGCCCGCGTGCGCGACATGTTCGAGAACGCCAAGAAGCATGCGCCTTGCATCATCTTCATCGACGAAATTGACGCCGTCGGTCGTCAGCGTGGGGCAGGCCTGGGTGGCGGCAATGATGAGCGCGAACAGACTCTGAACCAGTTGCTGGTCGAAATGGACGGCTTCGAAGGCCAGACCGGCGTGATCGTGATCGCGGCGACCAACCGGCCTGATGTGCTGGACCCGGCGTTGCTGCGCCCGGGCCGCTTCGACCGCCAGGTGACGGTACCGCTGCCCGACATCCGTGGCCGCGAACAGATTCTCAAGGTGCACATGCGCAAGGTGCCGGTGGCGCCGGACGTCGATCCCTCGGTGCTGGCCCGTGGCACCCCCGGCATGGCCGGCGCGGATCTGGCCAACCTGGTGAACGAGGCGGCCTTGTTCGCGGCGCGTAGCAACAAGCGCCTGGTCGACATGGATGACTTCGAGCGCGCCAAGGACAAGATCTTCATGGGGGCCGAGCGCAAGTCCATGGTGATCCTGCCGGAAGAGAAGAAGGCGACCGCCTATCACGAGTCGGGCCACGCCATCATCGGCTCCCTCTTGCCCGGCTGCGACCCGGTGCACAAGGTCACGGTCATCCCGCGTGGTCGCGCGCTGGGTGTGACCTGGCAGTTGCCGGAAAAGGATCGCTTCAGCCTGTACCAGGACCAGATGCTGGCCCAGATCAGCATGCTGTTTGGCGGTCGTGTTGCGGAAGAGTTGTTCGTTGGCAAGGTGTCGACGGGTGCGTCGAACGATTTCGAACGCGCCACCGCAATCGCGCGCGACATGGTGACCCGCTACGGCATGTCCGAGACCCTGGGGCCGATGGTTTACGCAGAGAATGAAGGCGAAGTCTTCCTTGGCCGCTCGGTCACCACGCACAAGAATGTGTCCGAGGCTACGCTGCAGAAGGTGGATGCGGAAATCCGTCGCATCATCGACGAGCAGTACGGATTGGCCCGCCGCCTGCTGGAAGAAAACCGCGACAAGGTCGAGGCCATGACTTCCGCGCTGCTGGAATGGGAAACCATCGACTCAGACCAGATCAAGGACATCATGGCCGGCCTGCCGCCGCGTGCGCCCAAGAGCTATCAGGCTCCGCTCGGAGACCGCCCGGATGGCGGTACGCCGGGCGCTGCGCCTGCCGCGCCAGCGCCTGCTGCTTGACCTTTTGCCTTGCCTCCCGGGCCGACGCTCAGCCGTCGGCCCTTTTCGTTTCTGGAGCCCCCGCATGACGCGCTACTTTCAGTGCGGTCGTTTCAGGCTTGCGCTGGAACGGCCTCTGATCATGGCCATCCTCAATGTCACACCCGATTCCTTCTCGGGCGACGGGCGGATGACGGCCTCGCTGGATGAGGTGTCGGCCCTGGCAGAACAGGCGATCGAGCAGGGCGCCGACATGCTCGACATTGGTGGTGAGTCCACGCGCCCAGGGGCGGCGCCGGTGTCCGTTGAAGAAGAACTCGCGCGTGTCGTGCCGGTCGTCGAGCGCTTGCAGGGATTGGGCGTGCCGCTGTCTGTGGACACCATGAAGCCGGAGGTCATGCGTGCCGCCATCGCGGCGGGCTGCGACATCATCAACGACATCCAGGCCCTGCGTGCTCCCGGCGCCCTGGATGCGGTGGCCGGAACGGACCTCGGGGTATGCCTGATGCACATGCAGGGGGAGCCGCGTACCATGCAGGCCGCGCCGCAGTACGCCGATGTGGTGAGTGAGGTAGAGGCTTTCCTGGCTGAGCGCGCGGCTGCGCTCATGGCAGTGGGAGTGGGGGAGGAGCAGATACTCCTCGATCCAGGCTTTGGCTTTGGCAAGACCCTGGAGCACAACCTTGAATTGTTCCGCGCCCTGCCGAGGCTGGGCGCCCGCTTGCCCGTCCTGGTCGGCGTCTCGCGCAAGTCCATGTTGGGTCAGATCGTCGGACGTGCTGTGGATGATCGCTTGGTGGCCAGCACAGCGGCGGCCTTGTTGGCGGCACAACGTGGCGCCGCCATCTTGCGCGTGCATGATGTCGCGGCGACGCGGGACGTGCTGGCCGTGCTGGACGCGATCGAACAATAGACCCTGCCTTGCGGCACGGCACACTGGAGAAAGAGAAGATGGGGCGCAAGTATTTTGGAACCGATGGCGTGCGCGGGCGGGTGGGGGAAGCGCCGATCACCCCCGATTTCGTGATGCGCCTCGGCTACGCTGCGGGCAAGGCTCTGGTTGCACGTGAGCGCTTGCGCCCTGGCGATCACCCGGCCGTGCTGATCGGCAAGGACACACGGATTTCCGGCTACATGCTGGAAGCTGCGCTGGAGGCGGGCCTCGCCGCGGCGGGGGTGGACGTGATCCTGGCGGGTCCGATCCCGACACCGGCCGTCGCCTACCTGACCCGGGCTTTGCGCTTGCAGGCTGGCGTGGTGATTTCGGCCTCGCACAACCCCTACTACGACAATGGCATCAAGTTCTTCTCGGCTGGCGGGGCTAAGCTGCCCGACGCGGTGGAGAAGGAGATCGAGGCGCATGTCGATGAACCGATGGGTTGTGTCGACTCGGCCAATCTCGGGCGGGCACGGCGCATTGATGATGCCGCCGGACGCTACATCGAGTTCTGCAAGAGCTCCTTCCCGAACGACCTCGACCTGCGCGGCATGAAGATCGCGCTGGATTGCGCCAACGGCGCCGCTTACCACATCGCGCCCAAGGTATTTCACGAACTGGGCGCCGAGGTGGTCTCGGTTGGTGTCGAGCCCAACGGCCTGAACATCAACGATGGAGTTGGCGCCACGGTGCCGGCCAACTTGCGCGCGGCCGTGCTCAAGCATGGTGCCGACATCGGCATTTCGCTGGACGGCGACGCCGATCGCGTCATGATGTGCGACCGTCAGGGTGAGATCTACGACGGCGACAAGTTGCTCTACGTGATTGCCTGCGCCCACCAGGCGCGAGGGCAACTGAATGGCGTGGTTGGGACCTTGATGAGCAATCTGGGGTTCGAGCACGCCATCCGCAAGCTTGGCGTGCCGTTCCACCGCGCCAAGGTGGGCGATCGCTACGTGCTGGAGATGATGCTGGAAAACGGTTGTCGCCTCGGAGGCGAGAACTCCGGCCATGTGATCTGCCTCGACTATCACACCACAGGCGACGGCATCATCTCGGCCTTGCAGGTGCTGTCCGCCCTGCGCCAGAGCGGGCGCGGCCTGGCGCAGGCCTGCGAATCCTTGGTCTTCTATCCGCAAAAACTGATCAACGTGCGCATGCCAGCCGGTTTTGACTGGGCGGGTGACGCCAGCATCGCGGGCGCGCGCCTTGCTGCAGAGCGTGAGCTGGGCGAGAGCGGCCGCGTGCTGCTACGTCCTTCCGGGACCGAGCCTCTGTTGCGAGTCATGGTGGAGGGGGCGGATGCGGCCCAGGTCGAACGCCTGGCGCGGAGCATTGCCGACACCGTGGCCAAGGCTTTCGAGTAAGCGGATGAGAGGCAAGTAAGGGTTTCTTGATCATCGCCGAATCGCCGGCTATACTCTCGCCTCTTTTGATTATTCGGAACAGACCTCGCGCCATGAGCGGTTTCTGGTTCAGCCTCATTCTCGTCCTGCACATCCTCGTCGGCCTCGCCGTGATCGTTTTCGTGCTCCTTCAGCACGGCAAGGGTGCCGACATGGGGGCTGCATTTGGCAGCGGCGCATCCGGCAGTCTGTTCGGTGCAACCGGTTCGGCGAACTTCCTCAGTCGCACGACGGCGGTTCTCGCCACCGGTTTCTTCCTCACAAGTCTGGCTCTTACCTTCCTTGCGGGCAACCGCGAGACCTCCGTGCCGCGCAGCATCATGGAGGGAGTCGAATCGCAGTCCGCCCCGGTGGCGGCTCCTGCACCGGCAGCAGCCTCGGCGCCGGTCGAGATTCCGAAGTAAGTCCTGTCTTTGCTTGGCGTCAATACTGGCGCCGGGTATAATCACGCCGCTTTGAGCGTGCCGACGTGGTGAAATTGGTAGACACGCCATCTTGAGGGGGTGGTGGCGCAAGCCGTATGAGTTCGAGTCTCATCGTCGGCACCATGAATACATAAAAAAACGAAGCGCCCCACAAGGGCGTTTTCGTAAGCCCCTAGTCCCGAACATGTGGTGACCAACATGCTTGAGAGCTACTTCCCGGTTTTGCTGTTTATCCTGGTAGGTCTGGCTATCGGCGTTGCTCCCATTGTCCTCGGCAGTGTGCTTGGCCCCCACAAGCCGGATGCCGAAAAACTCTCCCCTTATGAATGTGGATTCGAGCCCTTCGAAGATGCACGCATGCGCTTCGATGTGCGCTACTACCTGATCGCAATCCTCTTCATCCTCTTTGATCTCGAGGTGGCGTTCCTGCTGCCCTGGGCCTCCATCCTGAAGGAAATCGCCGCTGCGCCCGATGTGCGTCTGTTCGGTTTCTTCGAAATGTTTGTATTTCTCGGCATCCTGGTCATTGGTTACGTCTACGTTTGGAAGAAAGGCGCGCTCGACTGGGAATAAACGGGCCTCGTGCCCGGAAGATTGCAAGCAGGGGTTGAGCCTGTGAGTATTGAAGGCGTTTTTCGCGAGGGGTTCGTTACGACCTCCCTCGATACGGTCATCAACTGGACCCGCACGGGTTCTCTGTGGCCGATGACATTTGGGCTTGCGTGCTGTGCCGTGGAGATGATCCACGCCGGCTGTTCGCGCTATGACCTGGATCGTTTTGGTGTGGTGTTCCGTCCTAGTCCGCGCCAGTCCGACCTGATGATCGTTGCAGGTACGCTGTGCAACAAGATGGCGCCTGCTCTGCGCAAGGTCTATGACCAGATGGCTGAGCCGCGCTGGGTCATCTCCATGGGCTCCTGCGCCAACGGCGGGGGCTACTATCACTACTCCTATTCGGTGGTACGCGGCTGCGATCGCATCGTTCCAGTCGACGTCTACGTGCCCGGCTGTCCGCCGACCGCTGAAGCCTTGCTCTACGGCATCATCCAGCTCCAGAACAAGATTCGCAAAACCAACACGATCGCGCGGTAAGACAAGCCATGACCATGAGTTCAACCCGGATTGAACGGCTTGTCGCCGCGATCCAGACCGTGCTGGCGGACTCTGTGCGTTCGCTGGTGATCGACCTCGGCGAAGTGACACTGGAGGTCGCCGCCGCTGATTACCTCGCTGTGTCGGAAGCCTTGCGCAGCCATTCCGATCTGCGATTCGAGCAATTGATCGACTTGTCGGGCGTGGACTATGCCACCTATGCGGGGGACAAACCTCGTGCGGCCCGCTACGCTGCAGTGCTACACCTGCTGTCCGTTAGCCATAACTGGCGCCTGCGCCTGCGCGTGTTCTGCGAGGACGACGCCTTCCCGGTGCTGCCTTCGGTGGAGGCCGTGTGGCCTTCGGCCAATTGGTACGAGCGTGAAGCCTTCGACCTTTTCGGCATCATGTTCGCCGGTCACCCTGATCTGCGCCGCATCCTCACCGACTACGGTTTCATCGGCCACCCGTTCCGCAAGGACTTCCCGGTGTCCGGTTTCATGGAAATGCGTTACGACCCCGAGCAGGGGCGTGTCATCTATCAGCCGGTCAGCATCGAGCCGCGCGAAGTGACGCCGCGCATCGTGCGCGAGAAGAGCTACGGGGATGTAGGCCATGGCTGAGATTCGTAATTACACCGTCAACTTCGGCCCGCAACACCCGGCCGCGCACGGCGTGCTGCGCCTGGTGCTGGAACTGGACGGCGAAGTCGTCGAGCGCGCCGACCCGCACATCGGCCTGCTGCATCGGGGTACCGAGAAGCTGGCCGAAACGCGTACCTGGATCCAGTCCGTGCCGTACATGGACCGCCTCGACTACGTGTCGATGATGTGCAACGAGCATGCCTACTGCATGGCCATCGAGAAGTTGCTGGGCCTGCAAGTGCCGGAGCGTGCGCTGTACATCCGCACCATGTTCGACGAGATCACACGCATCCTGAACCACCTGCTGAACATCGGCACGCATGCGTTGGACATCGGCGCCATGACGATGGTGCTGTACACCTTCCGTGAGCGTGAAGACCTCATGGATGTGTACGAAGCCGTGTCCGGCGCGCGCATGCATGCGGCCTACTATCGGCCGGGCGGTGTGTACCGCGACCTTCCGGACGCGATGCCCAAGTACGAGGTGAACAAGTTCAAGGACGCGGCTACGGTCAAGAAGCTGAACGCCGCGCGCGAAGGCTCCCTGCTGGACTTCCTGGAAGACTTCACGAATCGCTTCCCGACCTACATCGACGAATACCACACGCTGCTGACCGACAACCGCATCTGGAAGCAGCGTACCGTCGGCATCGGTGTGGTGACCCCCGAGCGCGCCAAGGCCTTGGGCTTCACCGGCGCGATGCTGCGCGGTTCTGGAGTGGAATGGGATTTGCGTAAGAAGCAACCCTACGCGGCATACGACAAAGTCGACTTCGACGTGCCTGTCGGCGTGACCGGCGATTGCTACGACCGTTATCTGGTGCGCATGGAGGAGATGCGCCAGAGCAATCGCATCATTCGCCAGTGCATCGAATGGCTGCGCCAGAATCCGGGCCCGGTCATCACCGACAACCACAAGGTTGCGCCGCCCTCGCGCGCCAAGATGAAGGAAAACATGGAAGAGCTGATCCATCATTTCAAGCTCTTCACTGAAGGTATCCATGTGCCGGAAGGCGAGGCCTACGCCGCCGTCGAACACCCCAAGGGTGAGTTCGGCGTGTATGCGATTTCGGACGGTGCCAACAAACCCTATCGTCTGAAGCTGCGTGCCCCCGGCTTTGCACACCTCGCAGCGATGGACGAGTTGGCAAAGGGCCACATGATTGCCGACGTCGTCGCGATTATTGGAACGATGGATATCGTGTTTGGCGAAATCGATCGCTGACACGTCCAGGACCTGAAAAATGCTGAGCGCTGAATCCCTCAAACAGATCGATCGCGAAGTCGCCAAGTATCCGGCGGACCAGAAGCAGTCGGCCGTCATGTCCGCCCTGCGTATCGCGCAGGTTGAGAAGGGCTGGCTGGCCAACGAGACCATCGAGTTCGTGGCCAACTACCTGGGCATGCCGCCGATGGCTGCCTATGAAGTGGCGAGCTTCTACAACATGTACGACCTGCATCCGGTCGGTCGCCACAAGCTCACCGTGTGCACGAACCTGCCCTGTGCGCTGTCTGGCGGCGTCGAAGCGGCGGAGTATCTGCAGGAGAAGCTGGGCATCGGCTTCAACGAGACGACCGCCGACGGCAAGTTCACGCTCAAGGAAGGCGAGTGCATGGGTGCCTGCGGTGATGCGCCTGTCATTCTCGATAACAACCACCGCATGTGCTGCAAGATGGACCGCGCGAAGATCGACGCCATGATCGAGGAGCTGTCGAAATGAGCGAGAACACGGCAGCACTGCCTTCGGGCTACGGCATCGTCCTCGACGGCAAGGCCGGCGAGAACAGTTGGCGTCTGGCCGACTACGTGCAGCGTGGCGGTTACGAAGCGCTGAAGAAGATCCTGCGCGACAAGATCACGCCGGAAGACATCATCGCCGAGCTCAAGAAGAGCGCACTGCGCGGTCGTGGTGGCGCGGGTTTCCCGACCGGCCTGAAGTGGAGTTTCATGCCGCGCTCCTTCCCGGGCAACAAATACGTTGTCTGCAATTCGGACGAAGGCGAGCCGGGTACGTTCAAGGACCGCGACATCCTGCGCTACAACCCGCACACGGTCATCGAGGGCATGATCATCGCAGGCTATGCGATGGGCTGCGCGGCGGGCTACAACTACATCCACGGCGAAATCTTCGAGGTTTATCAACGTTTCGAGGAGGCTCTGGACGAAGCACGCGCTGCGGGCTTCCTGGGGCAGAACATCCTGGGCTCTGGCTTCAACTTCGACCTGTTCGCGCACCATGGTTACGGCGCCTACATCTGCGGCGAAGAAACCGGCCTGCTGGAATCGCTGGAAGGCAAGAAGGGGCAGCCGCGTTTCAAGCCGCCGTTCCCGGCCAGCTTCGGTCTCTATGGCAAGCCGACCACAATCAACAACACCGAGACCTTTGCTTCGGTGCCCTACATCATCCGCAATGGTGGCGACGACTTCCTCGGTCTAGGCAAGCCCAACAACGGTGGCATGAAGCTGTTCTCGGTGTCGGGCCACGTCAACAAGCCCGGCAACTACGAGATTCCCCTCGGTACGCCGTTCTCGGTGTTGCTTGAAATGGCGGGCGGCATGCGTGGCGGACGCAAGCTCAAGGCGGTGATCCCCGGCGGTTCGTCGGCGCCGGTGTTGCCGGCCAGCGTCATGATGGACCTGACCATGGACTATGACGCCATCGCCAAGGCCGGCTCCATGCTGGGTTCGGGCGCGGTGATCGTGATGGACGAGACGACCTGCATGGTCAAGGCGCTGGAGCGTCTGTCCTACTTCTATCACGAGGAGTCCTGCGGCCAATGCACACCTTGCCGCGAGGGCACAGGCTGGCTCTATCGCATGATGCATCGCATCGAAAATGGCGAGGGCAGGGCGGAAGACTTGGACTTGCTGGACAACGTGGCGGAAAACATCATGGGTCGCACGATCTGTGCGCTGGGTGATGCCGCCGCCATGCCGGTGCGTAGCTTCGTCAAGCATTTCCGCGACGAGTTCCAGTACCACATCGACAACAAGCGTTGCCTCGTCCCGGTGGACGTGCAGCGTGAAGGCAGCAAGATTTACGTGGGCTAAGCACAGATGCTAGAGATCGAAATCGACGGCAAAAAGGTCGAGGTGGCCGACGGCAGCACCGTGATGGATGCTGCCAACAAGGCGGGTACCTTCATTCCCCATTTCTGCTATCACAAGAAGCTGTCCATCGCGGCCAACTGCCGCATGTGCCTGGTGGAAGTGGAGAAGGCGCCGAAGGCTTTGCCGGCCTGTGCCACGCCGGTCACTCCGGGCATGAAGGTGTCCACGCACTCCGAGAAGGCCGTCAAGGCGCAGAAGGCGGTGATGGAGTTCCTGCTCATCAACCACCCGCTGGATTGTCCGATCTGCGACCAGGGTGGCGAATGTCAGTTGCAGGATCTGGCCGTTGGTTATGGCGGCGCAGCTTCGCGCTACAAGGAAGAGAAGCGCGTCGTGTTCAACAAGAACCTCGGCCCGCTGATCAACACCGACATGACGCGCTGCATCCACTGCACGCGCTGTGTGCGCTTCGGTCAGGAAATTGCCGGCATCATGGAGCTGGGCATGGCCAACCGTGGCGAGCATTCCGAGATCATGGCCTTCGTCGACCGTTCGGTGGATTCCGAACTGTCCGGCAACAGCATCGACCTGTGCCCGGTCGGTGCGCTGACATCCAAGCCGTTCCGCTTCGCCGCCCGCACCTGGGAAATGGCGCGCCGCAAATCGGTGAGCCCGCACGACTCCCTGGGTTCCAACCTGATCGTCCAGGTCAAGCACGACAAGGTGTTCCGCGTGCTGCCGCTGGAGAACGAAGAGATCAATGAGTGCTGGCTGTCCGACAAGGACCGCTTCTCCTACGAAGGGCTGGACGCCGAGGATCGCCTGCTCGAGCCACGCATCAAGCATGGCGGCGTGTGGCACAAGGTCGACTGGCAGACCGCGCTGGACTACGTCGTGCGCACGCTGTCCGACATCAAGAAGGATTTTGGCGCCGAGCAGATCGCCGCGCTGGTGTCGCCACACAGTACGGTCGAGGAGATGTACCTCGCGCAGAAACTGGTGCGTGGCCTGGGCTCCGACAACATTGATTTCCGCCTGCGTCAGAGCGATTTCTCGCTGGATGGCAAGCTGGCGGGGGCGCCCTGGCTGGGGCTGCCGGTGGCTGCGCTGTCCACCCTGGATTCAGCACTGGTGATCGGCAGCTTCCTGCGCAAGGATCACCCGCTGATCGCCCAGCGCCTGCGTCGCGCCGTGCGCAGCAACTACACCAAGGTCGCCCGTGTACATGTGGCAGCGGACGACTGGCTGCTGCCGCTGGCGGCGGATCTGATCGTGGCGCCGGCGCAACTGGTGAAGTCGCTGGCCGAGATCGTTGTTGCGCTGGCGGGCAAGACCGGTTCGGCGATTGCGGCTGACCTGGCGGGCGTGACCCAAGGGATGGTGGCGTCCGCTGAGGCGCAGGCTGTCGCGGACAGCTTGCTCAATGGCGAGAAGCGGGCAGTTCTGCTGGGCAACTACGCTGTTCAGCACGCCAACTATGCCTCGCTGCATGTTCTGGCGCTGGAGATTGCGCGTCTGGCTGGGGCGACGCTGGGTGTGACCGGCGAGGCTGCGGGCTCTGTCGGCGGTTATCTGGCCAAGGCGCTGCCGCAGGCGGGCGGCGCCAATGCGGCGCAAGCGCTGTCGGATGCCCGCAAGGCCTATCTGTTGTTGGGCGTGGAGCCCGCGCTGGACACGGCGCAAGGTGCCGCCGCGAAGGCGGTGTTGGCGCAGGCAGGAAGCGTCATCTACATGGGCAGCTTTGCCGGCGACGCGGCGGACTACGCCGATGTCATGCTGCCGATCGCACCCTTCACCGAAACTTCCGGCACTTTCGTCAACGCCGAGGGCCGCGTGCAATCCTTTGTCGCCGTGGCCAAGCCGCAGGGCGAGACGCGCCCGGCCTGGAAGGTGCTGCGTGTGCTGGGCAATCTGCTGGGTCTGCAAGGCTTCGAACAGGACTCCAGCGAAGTGGTGCGCGACGAAGCCTTGTCGGGCGACGTGGCTGCGCAACTGAACAACGCCGTGAGTGGCGTGCTGCCGACCTTGGATGTGGCCAGTGCCGGCCTGCAGCGCATCGCCGATGTGCCGCTGTATTTCGCCGATCCGCTGGTGCGCCGCGCTGCGCCGCTGCAGCGCACGCGCGACGCCGCCGCGCCGACCGTACGCGTCAATGCCAGGACCTTGGCCGGTTTGTCGGTCGAGGCGGGCGCGACTCTGCGTGTGAAGTCGGCTGCGGGTAGCGTCGAGCTGCGTACGGTGCGGGATGACGGCGTGCCGGATGGCTGCGTGCGTGTGGCTGCCGCCCATGCCACGACGGCCGCCCTGGGCAGCCTGTCTGCCGAACTGAGCCTGGAGCGCGTGTGATGGAGCAACTGCTGCAACCCGTCGCCAGCCTGTTCGGCCCGCTGTGGCCGGTGGTCTGGACTCTCGTCAAGATCATCTGCATCGTGGCGCCGCTGATGGTGGGCGTGGCCTATCTGACGCTGGCTGAGCGCAAGGTCATCGGCTGGATCCAGGTCCGCATCGGCCCCAACCGCGTCGGCCCCTTGGGCCTGCTGCAACCCATTGCGGATGGCCTGAAGCTGCTGTTCAAGGAAATCATCATCCCGGCGCGGGCCAATCCGGCCTTGTTCCTGATTGGTCCGATGATGGCCTTTGCGGTGGCGCTGGCCGCCTGGGCGGTGGTGCCGTTCTCGGCCGAGCTGGTGCTGGCGGACGTCAATGCCGGCATCCTGTACCTGATGGCGATCACGTCCATGGGCGTGTATGGCGTCATCATTGCGGGCTGGGCTTCGAACTCGAAGTACGCCTTCCTCGGCGCACTGCGCTCGGCGGCGCAGATGGTGTCCTACGAACTGGCCATGGGCTTCGCACTGGTCTGTGTGCTGATGGTGTCGGGCTCGCTGAACCTGTCCGACATCGTGCGTTCGCAGGGTGAGGGCTGGGCCGCGTCGCATGGGGTGTCGGTGCTGTCCTGGAACTGGCTGCCGCTGCTGCCGATGTTCGTGGTGTACCTGATTTCCGGCGTGGCCGAGACGAACCGTGCGCCCTTCGACGTGGTGGAAGGCGAATCGGAAATCGTGGCCGGCCACATGATCGAATACTCGGGCATGGCCTTCGCGCTGTTCTTCCTGGCCGAGTACGCCAACATGTTCCTGGTGGCGGCCCTGACCTCGGTGTTCTTCCTGGGCGGTTGGCTGTCGCCGGTGGGCTTCCTGCCTGATGGCGTGTGGTGGTTGATCGCCAAGATCGGTTTCGTCCTGTTCCTGTTCCTCTGGTTCCGAGCCACCTTCCCGCGCTTCCGCTATGACCAGATCATGCGTCTGGGCTGGAAGGTATTCATTCCCCTGTGTCTGGCCTGGGTACTCATCACGGGTGTCTGGATCATGTCGCCCCTTTCGCTCTGGAAGTAAGCCATGGGTGCAATGAAACAATTCTTTGGCAGCCTCGTCCTGCTGGAACTGGTCAAGGGGTTGGCCCTGACCGGGCGTCACATGTTCCAGCGCAAGATCACGGTGCAGTTCCCCGAGGAGAAGACGCCGCAGAGCCCGCGCTTCCGCGGCCTGCACGCGCTGCGTCGCTATCCCAACGGGGAAGAGCGCTGCATCGCCTGCAAACTGTGCGAGGCGGTGTGCCCGGCGATGGCGATCACCATCGAGTCTGACCAGCGTGACGACGGTACGCGCCGCACCACGCGCTACGACATCGACCTGACCAAGTGCATCTTCTGCGGCTTCTGCGAAGAAGCCTGCCCGGTGGATGCGATCGTCGAGACGCGCGTGCTGGAGTACCACGGCGAGAAGCGTGGCGATCTCTACTACACCAAGCAGATGCTGCTGGCCGTGGGAGACCGCTACGAGGCGCAGATCGCCCAGGACCGCGAAATCGAGTCGCAATACCGATAGGAGCCGCAGACCGTCACGCGACCGTTTGCCACGACCACATGGACATCTCTCTCTACCTCTTCTACGCCTTCGCCGCGATCCTGGTGTATGCCGGCCTGCGCGTGATTACCTCGCGCAACCCGGTGTCGGCCGTCTTGCACCTGGTGCTGGCTTTCTTCACCGCGGGTTGCATCTGGATGCTGATGCACGCGGAGTTTCTCGCCATTGCGATCGTGCTGATTTACGTCGGTGCGGTGATGGTGCTGTTCCTGTTCGTGGTGATGATGCTGAACATCAACATCGACCGTGTGCGCGAGGGTTTCTGGCGCTACCTGCCGGTGGGTCTGGTGGTGGCCTCCATCATGGTCGTGGAGATGGTGGCAGTCTTGAAAGGCCCCTACTTCAACCTGGAGAACATGCCTGCGCCGGTGGCGCCGCCTGCGGGCACCAGCAACACCCAGGAACTGGCACGCGAACTGTTCACGAACTACGCCTATCCCTTTGAAGTGGCCTCGCTGATCCTGCTGGTGGCGATGATCGCGGCCGTGGCGCTGACGCATCGTCGGCGCGAAGGGAGCAAGTACGCCGACCCGGCCGCGCAGGTCGCGGTCAAGGCGGAAGACCGCATGCGTGTCGTCAGCATGCCGGTCGAGAAGGAATAAGCACAACGCATTTTGACTGGCCGGCGGAGTGCCGGCCTGTGGAGAGACTCATGTTGCCTTTGTCGCACGTCCTCATCCTGAGCGCTGTCCTGTTCGCGATCAGCGTGGTCGGCATCTTCCTGAACCGGAAGAACTTGATCGTGCTGCTGATGGCGATCGAACTGATGCTGCTCGCGGTGAACATGAACTTCGTGGCCTTCTCGCGTTACCTCGGTGACTCGTCGGGCCAGATCTTCGTCTTCTTCACGCTGGTCGTCGCTGCGGCAGAGTCAGCCATAGGTTTGGCCATCCTGGTGACGCTGTTCCGCAACCTGCGCACCATCCACGTGGATGATCTCGACAGCCTGAAGGGCTGAGACACATAACAATGAGCACCACCATGAGCTCCATGCAGAAACTCTACCTGCTCGTGCCCCTGGCCCCTCTGGCCGGCGCCATCCTGGCCGGCTTGTTTGGCAAGCTACTCGGCCGCACGTTGTCACATGTCGTGACCATTCTCGGGGTGGCGATTGCCTTCATCGCCTCGGTGGTGATCTATCAGGATGTGGCTGCCGGCAACACCTTCGAGGGCTCGCTCTATACCTGGGCGACCAGTGGCGGCATCAGCTTCGAGGTGGGTTTCCTGATCGACTCGCTGACCGTGATGATGATGCTGGTGGTGACCTTCGTGTCCCTGATGGTGCACCTCTACACCGTTGGCTACATGGCGGATGATCCTGGCTATCAGCGCTTCTTCAGCTACATCTCGCTGTTCACCTTCTCGATGTTGATGCTTGTGATGAGCAACAACTTCCTGCAGTTGTTCTTCGGCTGGGAAGCGGTGGGCCTGGTGTCCTACCTGCTGATCGGCTTCTGGTACACGCGGCCGACGGCGGTGTATGCCAACCTCAAGGCCTTCCTGGTCAACCGTGTGGGCGACTTCGGTTTCCTGCTGGGTATCGGCCTGATCGCAGCCTTCGCCGGTTCCTTGAACTACCGCGAAGTGTTCGCCGCGATCCCGGTGCTGATGAACCTGACCGTGCCGGCCACAGGCTGGCCGCTGGTCACGGCGATCTGCATCTGCCTGTTCATCGGCGCGATGGGCAAGTCGGCCCAGGTGCCGCTGCATGTGTGGCTGCCGGACTCGATGGAAGGCCCGACGCCGATCTCCGCGCTGATTCACGCCGCGACCATGGTGACCGCCGGCATCTTCATGGTGGCGCGTATGTCGCCGCTGTTCGAGATGTCCGAAACCGCGCTGTCCTTCGTCATGGTGATCGGTGCCACGACCGCGCTGTTCATGGGCTTCCTCGGTATCGTGCAGAACGACATCAAGCGCGTGGTGGCCTATTCCACGCTGTCGCAACTGGGCTACATGACGGTCGCCCTCGGCGCCTCGGCCTACTCGGCTGCGGTGTTCCACCTGATGACACACGCATTCTTCAAGGCCCTGCTGTTCCTGGGCGCAGGTTCGGTGATCATCGGCATGCATCACGATCAGGACATGCGCAACATGGGTGGCCTGTGGAAGTACATGAAGATCACCTGGATCACTTCGCTGATCGGGTCGCTTGCGCTGATCGGCACGCCCTTCCTGGCCGGCTTCTATTCCAAGGACTCCATCATTGAGGCGGTGCATGCCTCGCAGGTCTGGGGCTCCGGTTATGCCTACTTCTGCGTGATCGTGGGGGTGTTCGTTACCGCCTTCTACTCCTTCCGCATGTACTTCATGGTGTTCCACGGCGAGGAGCGCTTCGGTCACGCGCATGATCACCATGAGGATCACGATGACGAAGAGCCGGCCTCGGATCACCACCATGGCCTGGCGCCGGGGCAGAAACCGCATGAGTCGCCGTGGGTCGTGTGGCTGCCTCTGGTGCTGCTGGCTATTCCCTCGGTGCTGGTCGGCTATTTCACGATCCAGCCGATGCTGTTCGGCGACTGGTTCGATGGCGTGATCTTCGTGGCCGAGTCGCACGACGTGCTGGGCGAACTGGCGGCGCACTTCCATGGCCCGGCCGGCATGGCGGTGCACGGTCTGGCTACGCTGCCGTTCTGGCTGGCACTGGCCGGTGTAGTCACAGCTTGGGCGCTGTACCTCAAACGCCCGGACATTCCAGCGGCGATCCAGAAGCGCTTCGGCTTCCTGTACACCCTGCTCGACAACAAGTATTACTTCGACCGCTTCAACGAGGTGGTGTTCGCCGGTGGCGCGCGCCTGCTGGGGCGTGGCTTGTGGAAGGCCGGCGACCAGGCCCTCATCGACGGGGTGGCGGTCAATGGCACGGCGGCGCTGGTGGGCTGGGTGGCGCGCCTGGTCCGCCTGGTGCAGAGCGGTTATGTCTATCAGTATGCCTTCGGCATCATTGCCGGGGTCGTGATCCTGCTTGTGCTGTGGTGGCCCTACCTGCGTGTGGGCGCCTTCGGGGGCTGAGCTTCATCACCAACGCGAATCGACAAGAACGGAAACAATGATGAGTGCGGTCAATTACCTCAACCTGGCGATCTGGATTCCCATCCTCGGGGGGCTCCTGACGCTCGTGACCGGCAGCGACAAGAATGCGAAGGTGGCACGGCTGATTGCCCTGATGGTGGCGCTGGCCGGCTTCCTGGTGACGATTCCCCTCTACACCGGTTTCGATACCACCACGCCGGCCATGCAGTTCGTGATGAACGTGCCGTGGATCGAGTACTTCAGCGTCAACTATCACATCGGCGTGGACGGCATCTCGATGCCCTTCGTGCTGCTCAATAGCTTCATCACGGTGATCGTGGTCGTGGCCGCGTGGGAGGTGATCCAGACCAAGGTGGCGCAGTACATGGCGGCCTTCCTGATCATGTCCGGTCTCATGAACGGCATCTTCTCTGCGCTCGATGGCGTGTTGTTCTACGTCTTCTTCGAGGCCTCGCTGATTCCGCTGTACCTGGCCATCGGGATCTGGGGCGGCCCCAACCGCGTGTATGCCGCGATCAAGTTCTTCCTCTACACGCTGCTGGGCTCGCTGCTGATGTTGCTGGCCTTCATCTACCTGTTCCAGAACTCGGGCGGCAGCTTCAACATCCTGGAGTGGCACCAACTGCAACTGGGCGAGCGCGCGCAGACCTGGATCTTCTGGGCCTTCCTGCTCTCGTTTGCGGTCAAGGTGCCGATGTGGCCGGTGCATACCTGGTTGCCGGACGCGCACGTCGAGGCGCCCACGGGCGGTTCGGTGGTGCTGGCCGCTATTGCCCTGAAGCTGGGCGCCTACGGCTTCCTGCGCTTCTCGCTGCCGATCCTGCCGGATGCCAGCCAGGCCATGGCGCCCTTCATGATCACGCTGTCGCTGATCGCGGTCATCTACATCGGCTTCGTCGCGCTGGTGCAGACCGACATGAAGAAACTGGTGGCCTATTCCTCGATCTCGCACATGGGTTTCGTGACCCTGGGCTTCTTCATGTTCAACCCGCTGGGGGTGGAAGGCGCACTGGTGCAGATGATTTCGCACGGCTTCGTGTCGGGCGCCATGTTCCTGTGCATCGGCGTGCTCTACGACCGCATGCACAGCCGCAACATCGCCGACTACGGCGGCGTCGTGAACACCATGCCCAAGTTCGCCGCCTTCTTCATGCTGTTCGCCATGGCCAATGCCGGCCTGCCGGCCACCAGTGGCTTCGTGGGCGAATTCATGGTCGCCCTGGGGGCGGTGCAATACAACTTCTGGGTCGGCTTCGCGGCGGCCACCACGCTGGTGCTCGGTGCGGCCTACACGCTGTGGATGTACAAGCGCGTGGTCTTCGGCGCCGTGGCCAATGCGCATGTGGCCGAGCTGACCGACATCAACAAGCGCGAGTTCGCATTCCTGGCCGTGCTGGCCGTCTGCGTGCTGGCCATGGGTCTGTACCCCTTCCCGGTGACGGAGGTGATGCACACCTCGGTCAATGAACTGCTGCGCCATGTGGCGCAGGGCAAGCTGTAAGCGATCCGGCACGATATTCGGCGCAACCGAGCAAGCATACGAACATGATGGATTTCCAGATCCCCGATTTCGGCCCCGCCCTGGCGGAGCTCTTCCTGGCTTCAGCGGCGCTGCTGATCCTGCTGCTGATCTCATTCCTCAAGCGCACCGCGAGCAGTGCCGCTTTCTGGCTGAGCCAGATCGCCTTGCTGATGACGGCCGTGCTGTCCCTGATGCCGGTGCTGACCGGTGCCGGCATCGGTTTCACTTTCGGCCAGATGTTCATCAACGATCCGATGGGCGCGGTGCTCAAGAGCCTGGCCTGCTTCGCGGTGCTGTTGGTGTTGCTGTACGGCCGCCGCTACATGTCGGATCGCCGCATCGAGACGCCCGAGTACTATCTGCTGGTGCTGTTCGCGACCCTGGGCATCATGGTGTTGATCACCGCGGGCAACCTGCTGACGGTTTATCTGGGCTTGGAATTGCTGTCGCTGTCGTCCTACGCGCTGGTGGCGATCAATCGCGATTCCGCCCGCTCCACCGAAGCAGCCATGAAGTATTTCGTCCTCGGTGCGCTGTCTTCCGGTCTGCTGCTGTACGGCATCTCGATGATCTACGGGGCGACCCAGACCCTGGACATCGTGGGCGTCTACGGCGCGCTGTTCGAACAACAGGCCAATCGCACGGTGCTGATGTTCGGCGTCGTGTTCCTGGTCGCCGGCATCGCGTTCAAGCTGGGCGTGGTGCCCTTCCACATGTGGATTCCCGACGTTTATGACGGTGCGCCCTCGGCGGTGACCCTGTTCATCAGCACGGCACCCAAGCTGGCCGCGTTCGTCATGACCTTCCGCCTGCTCGCCATCGGCCTGTGGGACTTGGCCGAACAGTGGCAGAAGATGTTGATGTTCACCGCCGTGGCCTCCATCGTGCTGGGCAACCTGGCGGCCATCGCACAGACCAGCTTCAAGCGCATGCTGGCCTACTCAGCCATCTCGCACATGGGCTTCATGCTGCTGGGTCTGGTGTCCGGCGTCATGACGGGGGGCGACCGCGGCGGCATCTACAACGCTTACGGCGCTTCGCTGTTCTACGTGGTGACCTATGCGCTGACCGGCCTGGCCTCGTTCGGCGTGCTGCTGTTGCTGTCGCGCAAGGGCTTCGAAGCGGAGAACATCGACGACTTCAAGGGCTTGAACCAGCGCAGCGCCTGGTGGGCCGCGATGGCAGCGATCGTGATGTTCTCGATGGCCGGCATCCCGTTCTTCGTCGGCTTCTTCTCCAAGTTCTTCGTGCTGCAAACCGTCATCACCACCGGCCGCTTGTGGCTGGCCGTGCTGGCCGTGCTGATGTCGCTGATCGGCGCCTTCTACTACCTGCGCATCGTCAAGCTGATGTACTTCGATGAGCCGACCGACAGTGGCTCGCTGCAGGGCGGCCTGGGCATGCGCGTGGTGCTGAGCCTCAATGTGCTGGCCATCGCGTTGTTGGGTCTGTTCCCCGGGCGCCTGATGCAGTTGTGCGTCAACATCATCAACGCCTCGATCTGAGTGCCGGCATGAAGATGGACGAAGGCCTGACCGAGACGCGCATCGACGGCGAGCAGGTGTTCGACGGCAAGCTGCTCAAGGTCTACCGTGACCGTGTGCGCCTGCCCGACGGCAAGGAAGCATTCCGCGAGTACATCAAGCATCCGGGTGCCTGCGTCGTGATCCCCGAGGTGGCGCCCGGCGTGCTGCTGTTCGAGCGTCAGTTCCGCTACCCGGTGGGCCGGGTGTTCCTCGAACTGCCGGCCGGCAAGCTCGATCCGAACGAGAGTCTGCTGACCTGTGCCCAGCGTGAGCTGGAAGAGGAGACCGGCTATACCGCCGCCTCGTGGCAGCATCTGGGCACCATGCACCCGTGCATTGGTTACTCCGATGAGCGCATCGAGATCTTCCTCGCGCGCCAGCTCAGCGCCGGGCCGCAGCGCCTGGATGAAGGCGAATTCCTGGAACTGGTGGAGCTGTCCTGCGAGGAGGCTTGTCGTGCCGTCCTCGATGGCCGCATCACCGACGCCAAGTCGGTCACCGCCCTGTTTTTCGCCCGCGCCGCGCTGGCGGCGGACTGAGTCGCCCGGCACGCAGGCGATTGCGGCAGCAAGGGCGCACGCGCCTGCTTCCACTGCCCGTGCTGCCTGTTAGAATCCCTGCACATATCAATAAACACGGGCCGCAACCTGAGTGGCCTCGACACCAACGAGAGGAAACATGAAACACACGGCATTTCTGCTTTTGTGTGCGGCCTTCCTGCCCGTTGCGAGCAGTGCCCAGGCAGCGGACGGCAATGCGCGCAGTGGCGAGAAGAAGGTGGCGCTATGCGCCGGCTGCCACGGGATTCCTGGCTACCGCACGACTTTCCCCGAGACCTACAACGTGCCCAAGCTGGGCGGTCAGCACGCGGCCTATGTCGTGGCGGCCCTCAAGGCTTACAAGAGCGGCGAGCGCAAGCATCCCGACATGAACAGCATCGCAGCGAGCCTGTCCGACAAGGACATGGCCGACATCGCGGCTTATTACGCGCAGGTGAAAAAGTGAGCATCCGTATGAAGACCTCCGTCTCCCTCGGCCTGCTCCTGGCCACCACCCTGGTCGTCGCGCCGGTTCATGCGGCCGGCAATGCCGCCAATGGCAAGGCCAAGTCTGCGGCCTGTGCCGCTTGTCATGGCCCCGATGGCAACAGCCCGCTGCCGCTTTATCCCAAGCTCGCAGGCCAGCACGCCGACTACCTGCAGCAGGCGCTCAAGGGCTACAAGTCGGGCGCGCGCAAGAACGAGATCATGAAGGGCATGGCGGCCCCGCTGTCCGCGCAGGACATCGAGGACCTGGCGGCCTTCTACGCCAGTCAACAGGGCCTGTCGGTCAAGCGCTGAGGGCCTGCCCGTCGCGCAGCCAAGAAAAACCGGGCCCAAGCCCGGTTTTTCCTTTTTTGGCGACTGCTCAGCTACCAACCTGGGCGACCCAGGCGGGCAAGGGTGCGCTCCGGTGCAGCACGTCGTCGCGCAGCCACAGTGCGCTGCGTCGCGCGCGCGCGGCGACCGTGGGTAGCGGCAACTGCTGGTAGTCGTCGTTGAAGACCTCGAAGCTGTAGTCGCCGGCATAGCCGAGCTGCTCCAGACGGATTACTAGGTCGGCCAGCTCCGCGCTGTGCGCGCCTTCGCCGGGGAACACGCGGAAGGTGCGCGCGGTGGTCATGCGGTCCTCGAAGCTTTGCGTCTCCTGCCACATGAAGTCGGAGAGCTGGACGAGGAAGATGCGGTCCGGGTCGAGCTCCTCGATGCTGTCCAGCGGGGTCTTGGCGGCGAAGATGTGGTACGAGTCCAGGCCCAAGCCCAGGTTGGGGCAGTCGGCCAGGCACACGAGGTCCCAGGCGGTGGTGAACTCGTTGATGGTGCGCCCCCAGGACAGCCCCTCGTAGGCGACCTTGATGCCCAGCGGCAGGGCCAGGGTGGCGAGCTTGCGCAGATCGCGCGCCAGGGTGTCCATATCCTGAGTGGCGTGGCGCGACACCGAGGAGCAAGCGAGCAGCACGCGGCTGCCCAGTGCGGCGCACATCTCCAGCATCGCGCGCGCGACCTCCAGCTTGTAACCATGGAGGGGTTCGGACAGCCCCTCGAAATCGCGCAGTACCTGGAAGCCAGTGGGGCGCAATCCGCTCGCGCGCACCGCCGCGACTGCCGCTTCCAGGCCGTCGGGATGCCCCACGATGTCACGCGCGCTGAGCATGACCTGGGAGAAGCCGGCCGCGCGCATGGCGGCCAGCTTGGCCTCCAGCGGGCCGGCCAGGGTGATGGTGTCCATGCCGAAACCGTCGAGCGCGCTCATGACTGATCCTGCCCGACCTGGTGGACCAGCTCGAAGGCTACCGAGCCCAGCACGCTGCGCGTGAGTGCGCCGCGATCGTCGGGATGCAGTTCGCTGCCATCGACGAAGCCCACGCCGCGCGCCTGCAACTGACGAACCACCTCGGGTACATCGGCGACGCCCAGGCCGATGCGCTGCAGGCATTCCTGCGTCATGTCCTCGTCGTCATCCCAGGGGAAGGGCTCCACCAGTTGCCACAGGAAGCTGCCGCAGGGGCTCTTCATCAGCTTGCCTTTGGGCATCACGCCGAAGCGTTGCTCGTCGGGAATCCCGGCAAAGCCGAACAGGCGTTCGTAGTAGTACATCCAGTCCGCGCTGCGGTGGCTGCCGACGTATTGCACCACGCCGAAGTAGCGCATGCCGCCAATGGCCGGCGGGTGCGGATCGACGTCGGGGATGGGGGTGAAGTCGATGTCGTAGATCGAGAAGTCGCGCCAGCGATCGACGAAGTAGAAGCGGCTGCCACCCGGGCCGTGGATGGCCGGGATGTGCAGTTCCATGGCGGTGGCATGGCTGGGCACGTCCCACGCACCCAGCGCGAGGCAGGCGAGGTGGGCGGCGCGCGCGTCGGCCACACGCAGGGCCACGGCCGAGATCAGTGGAGCGCCGCCAGCGGTGGCGCTGACCCGCGCGTCCTCGGGGTGCGAGTTCACCACCAGGTTCATCTCGCCCTGGCGGTACAGGGTGACCTCGCGTGAGCGATGGCGCGCCACGGGGCGGAAGCCCATCTGCTCCAGGACCTGGCCCAGGGCTTGCGGTTGCTGCGTGGCGTACTCGATGAATTCGATGCCGGCGATGCCCAGCGGGTTTGGGGTGGCGGGGATGTTCTCGCGGTCGGTGGCGGCGTGCATGTGGGCTCCTTGCATCAGCTATCCAGTTGCGCCAGGGCGCGCAGGGCTTCCGGCGTGGTCGTCGGCAGGGCGAAGAATTCCAGGTAGGCGGGAATCTGCTCGAACAGCATGTCGGCGCCGATCTGCACGCGGCAGCCACGCGCCAGTGCAGCTTTCAGCAGTGGGGTCAGCGCAGCCTTGAGCACTACCTCGCCCACGAAGGTGCTGGGGGCCAGGCGAGCCGGGTCCAGCGGCAGGGGGTCGTCGTCGCGCATGCCCAGTGGCGTGGCGTTGACCACCAGGTCGAAGCCCTGCGGGTCCGGGGCGTGAGCGCTGACCCGCACCTGCGGGTAGTGGTGCTGCAGGCGCTGGGTGAGTGCCAGCACCGGCTCTGTCTGGGGGTCATGGAGCGCCAGGCTGGCCACGCCGGCCGCTGCCAGTGAGGCGGCAATGGCCGAGCCGACTCCGCCACAGCCGAGCACCAGCGCCTGTTTGCCGCGCGGGTCGAAGCCCTTGCGCCGGATGCCGCGCACGAAGCCTTCGCCGTCGAACATGTCACCGACGAGGCGGCCGTCGGACAGGCGGCGTACCGCGTTGCAGGCGCCGGCGATCAGCGCGGCGGGGCTGGCTTCGTCGATCAGGCCGAGGGTGGTCACCTTGTGCGGCATGGTGATCAGGGCGCCGCAGATGTTGGTGAGCGAGAACACCGCGCGTAGCAGGGCAGGGTAGTCGGGTGCCTGACAGCCCATCGGCACCACGACACAATCCACCCCGGCATGTTCGAACCAGGGGTTGTAGATCATCGGCGACTTGAAGGTGTGCGTCGGGTAGCCGATGTGAGCGATGAGGGAGGTCGATCCGCGGATCATGGGGTGTGGCCTGTGCGATCTGTGTCTGACGGCTTTGTGGTGAACCCTTTCCCCAACCCTCTCCCGCTCGCGGGAGAGGGGGCTCGCGCCGGGAGAGGATGCGGCTTAGTGGCTGAATCTCACTTACGCAGCTTGTCCAGCTCGGCCAGCATTTCCTTCACGGTGTCCGGAATGCCCGCGCCGTGCTTGTCGATCACCGGCTTCATGCGCTCGCGCAGCTTGGCCAGCTCGGCAGGCGGGAATTCGCTGATCTGCATGCCGGCCTTCTTCAACTGGTCCAGCGTGCTGGCGGCGGCATCGCGCGAGACCTGGCGCTGGTACTTGGCGGCTTCCATGGCCGAGTCCTGAAGGATCTTCTTCTCGGTGGCGGACAGGCCGTCCCAGACCTTTTTGCTGAAGATCATCGACTGCGGGTTGTACTGGTGATTGGTCAGCGTGGCGTACTTCTGTACCTCGGCGAACTTGTTGGCGAGGATCACGCTGAGCGGGTTCTCCTGCCCATCCACGGCTTTCTGCTCCAATGCGGCATACAGCTCGGGGAAGGCCAGCGGAGTCGGGTTGGCATCCAGCGCCTTGACCCAGTCGACGTTGATCGCGTTGGGGATCACGCGCAGCTTGAGGCCGGCAATGTCTTCTACCTTGGTGACGGGCCGCTTGCTGTTGGTGAGCTGGCGGAAGCCCAGCTCCCAATAGGCCAGGCCGACGATGCCCTTGTCCATCAGCTTGGCGTGCAGGCGCTGGCCCAGCGGGCCATCGACGACCGCATCGGCCTCCTTCGGATTGGCGAACAGGAAGGGGAAGTCGTAGATCTCGAAATCCTTCACCTGCGAGGCGAGGATGCCCGAGTTGAGCACCACGATGTCGATGGTGCCACCCTGCAGCGCGCTGACGTTGGCCGCGTCGCTGCCCAGCGTGCCGCCGGGGAAGAGGTTCACCTTCATTTTGCCGCCGGACTTGGCGGCCACGAGCTCGGCAAATTTCTCGGCCCCGGTGACCAGCGGGTGGCCCTTGGGGTTCTGTTGCGACAGCTTGAAGCTGCGCTCGCTGATGTCTTGCGCGGCTACCGTGCCGAAGGCGGCGAGCAGCAGCGAGGCCAGCATCGACTTGAGGAACAATCGCTTCATGTTGAATCTCCTGTTGGGTTGACGATCCACCGTCGGGACCGACGCTTGTTGGAAGGGGCTGGCCGCGGCGTCGGTCACGCGGCCGGCTCGTGTTTCAGCCAATGAGCCAGCGTGCCGGCACCATCACCAGTTGAGGGAAGAGGATCAGCAGGAAAAGCACGACGAACTGCGCACACATGAAGGGCAGCACGCCCAGCGTGACGCGGTCCAGGCTCACCTTGCCGACGCCGGCCACCGTGTTGAGCACCGTGCCGACCGGCGGGGTGATCAGGCCGATCGCGTTGTTGATGATGAACAGCACGCCGAAGTACACCGGGTCGATGCCGGCGGCGCGCACCAGTGGCATCAGCACCGGGGTCAGCAACATCACGGTGGGGGTGAGGTCGAGCGCGGTGCCGACCAGCATCACCACGATCATGATGATGAACAGCAGCAGCTTGGGGTTGTCGAGGAAGGGCTGCAGCAGCTCGACCAGTTGCGCCGGCAACTGGGCGACGGTGATCATCCAGGCAGAGACCATCGAGGCCGCCACCAGCAACATGATCACCGCGCTGGTCTTGGCGGCCGAGACGAACAGCGGCAGCACCTGGTCCCAGCCGAGTTCGTCGTAGATGAACAGCGAGACGAACATCGCATACACCGCCGCCACCACGGCGGCCTCGGTGGGCGTGAAGATGCCGAACTTGAGACCGACCACCACGATCACCGGCATCACGGCCGCCCATGAGGCCTCGCGCAGCGCGAAGCGGATTTCAGCGGACGATTTGCGCGGCGGCGGGGTCACCTGCTCACGCCGACTCACCCACCACCAGGTGAACCACAGCGAGGCCGCCAGCAGCAGGCCGGGGAAGATGCCGGCCAGGAACAGCTTCGAGATCGACACATTGGCCGTCACCCCGAAGATGATGAAGGCGATGCTGGGCGGAATAACCGGCGCGATGATGCCGGCCGAGGCGATCAGGCCTGCCGAGTGCCCCTTGTCGTGGCCGGCCGCCACCATCATCGGCAGCAGCAGGGCCGACAATGCGGCCGCATCGGCCACCGCCGAGCCCGACAGGGCCGCCATGATGCAGGCCGCCACGATCGCGACGTAGCCCAGCCCGCCCTTGACGTGTCCGACTAGCGCCATGGCCAGATTCACGATGCGGCGCGACAGCCCGCCGGCGTTCATGAATTCACCTGCCAGCATGAAGAAGGGCACCGCCAGCAGCGGGAAGCTGTCAGCGCCGTTGATCACGTTCTGCGCCAGGATCTGTGCGTCGAACATGTTCATGTGCCACATCAGCGCAGCACCGCACAGCAGCAGCGAGAAGGCGATGGGAATGCCCAGCGCGATGGCACTGAGCAGCGAACCGAGGAAGATGGCAATGGTCATCGCGGCCTCCTCAGCGCCGGCTCACGATGGTCTGGTGCTGCAGCTCTTCGGTGTCCTGCACCAGCAAGAGATCGGCATCGGTGACCTGGCCGCTCAGCAGCTTGAGCAGGTCGGCCAGCAGGATCAGTGCGGCGAGGATCGCGAAGGCCATGCCAGAGGCGTAGAAGAAGGCGACCGGTATTTCCATCACCGGGCTGGAGGTGGTCCAGTTGATCTTCACCTGGGCCAGCGAGCCCTCGAACAGCAGCCAGTCGACCCACAGCATCAGCAGGCAGGACAGCACTAGGCAGGCTTTGCGCAGCGGGCGGGGCAGGCGCCCCACCAAAGCGTCGGTGCCCAGGTGGCGCCGCTCGCGCAGCGCGACCGCCGCGCTCAGGAAGGTGACCCACACGAAGAGCCAGCGTGACAGCTCCTCCGACAAGGCAATGCCCGAATTGAAGGCGTAGCGCAGCACCACGTTGCCGAACACCAGCACCACCATCACGGCCAGCAGTAGGCCGGCCAGTGTGTCCAGCCAGCGGCACAGCACCGCAAGCATCCTGTTGAGCATGTCCTTCCGTCTCCTGTCGAGTGATGATCGGGCCGCCTCGTCGGGGGCCTCTCAGCGGCGTGGAAGACTGGCGCGCCCATCAGGCAGGCGCGCGGCAGCGGGGCTTTTCCACATCGCTGAATACAATGTACGAACTGGTTAGTTTTCTCGCCATCAGCGATTACCCGGAGGCGTAGCCATGCTGCGGCGCATGAGGCGCGGCGGATCAGGATGTCGGTGGCCGCGTGCAGGCCTGTGGGGCGCGCAATCGGGTAGGCGTACGCCCCCGGAAATGCAGGCCCTCCCGCTTGTCTGAGCGAGCGCGGACCGATGTCATCTGGTGGGCTTCAGCTATGGCCTGTACGTCACGCCCGCACGAACCTCACCACCATCTCCGCCACGCTGGCCTTGCGGGCCTCGTAGACGGCGGGGGATTCACCGTCGCGCTTGAAGATCAGGTCGAAGGTGTAGCGGTTGGAGACATTGAAGAAGCACAGCGCCGAAATGGAGGCGTGGATGTCCAGCGCATCGAGGCCGGGGCGGAACACGCCACTGGCGACGCCGCGCTCGTAGAGCTCGCGGATGGCCGCGATGGCGGGCACGTTGAGCTGCTGGATCTTGCTGCTCTGGCGCAGATACTGGCCCTGGTTCATGTTCTCCGACATGACCAGGCGGATGTAGTCCTGGTGGCTCCAGTGGTGGTCGAAGGTGAAGGCGACCAGGCGGCGTAGCGCGGCTTCCGGCGCGAGGTCGGCCAGGTGCAGCTCACCCTCGATGCTGCGCATGCTGCGGTAGGACTCCTCCAGCACCGCGAGGTAGAGCCCCTCCTTGCTGCCGAAGTAGTAATAGATCATGCGCTTGCTGGTGCGCGTGGCGTCTGCGATGGCGTCGATGCGGGCGCCCTGTAGCCCTTTGGCGGCGAACTCGGCGGTGGCGACGGCGAGGATCTCGCGCTGTGTGCGCTCCGGGTCGTTGGTGCGGGTCGTCGGCGTAGCGGCGGACGGACGTGTGCGCACCTTGTCCGGCTTGCCTGTGGCGGTTCCGCTGCTGGGTCGGCGGCGCGAATGTACTGGTTGGTCCATTCGCGCAGTATAGGCGCAAGCCTGCGCGGCACGCAGCAGGCTGGCTTGCAGAGTCCGCTGCGGAACGCGGAGCGAAGGGGCCGGGTTCCCCTCTCCCGTTCTCGGGAGAGGGGAAGTCGAGCCTCCCAGGGGGTGAAGAGGGCTGCGAACTCGTCAGTGCGCGATCAGCGGCAAGCCGACATAGTTCTCCGCCAGCGTGCGCTGCGCGGCCTGCGAGTCGAACAGATAGGCCAGTTCCGCCTCCTGCATGCGTTCGCCGAAGCCGCCGCCCTCGGGGAAATTGTGCATCAACGAGGTGAACCACCAGGAGAAGCGCTCCGCCTTCCACACGCGGGCCAGCGCGTGTTGCGAGTAGTGGTCCAGCCCGGCGTCGCTATGTTCCTGGTAATGCTCGATCAGCGCGGCGGACAGGAACTGCACGTCGGAGGCGGCGAGGTTCAGCCCTTTGGCGCCGGTGGGCGGCACGATGTGGGCGGCGTCGCCGGCCAGGAACAGGCGGCCGAAGCGCAGCGGTTCGGCGACGAAGCTGCGCAGCGGGGCGATGCTCTTCTCGATGGAGGGGCCGGTGACCAGGCGCTCGGCGGCCTCGGGGTCGAGGCGGCGGCGCAGCTCGGCCCAGAAGGCTTCGTCGCTCCATTGCTCGGCGCCGTCACCCAGTTGGCATTGCAGGTAATAGCGGCTGCGCGTCTTCGAGCGCATGCTGCACAGCGCGAAGCCGCGCGGGCTGCGTACGTAGATGAGTTCGTCGGACACCGGCGGAACGTCGGCCAGCAGGCCCAGCCAGCCGAAGGGATAGACCTTCTCGAAGCTGCGGATGGCACCGGCCGGCACGCTGGCGCGGCACACGCCATGAAAGCCGTCGCAGCCTGCGATGTAGTCGCAGTCGAGGCGGTGCTCGACGCCGCCTTGCTTGAAGCTGACGTAGGGGTGCGGGCCGTCGAAGTCGTGGATGGCCGTCCCCTGGGCCTCGTACCAGGTGGGCAGGCCGGTCGCTTCGCGCGCGGCCATGAGATCGCGCGTGATCTCGGTCTGGCCATACACGGTGACGTGTTTGCCGCCGGTCAGCGCGGCGAGGTCGATGCGGTGGCGCCGGCCGTCCACGCACAGTTCGAAGCCGTCGTGTGGCAGCCCTTCGCGGTGCATGCGCTCGCCCACGCCGGCGGCGTCCAGCGCGTCGGCCGTGGTCTGTTCGATCACCCCGGCGCGGATGCGCCCCAGCACGTGCTCGGCGCTCTGGCGCTCGATGATCACGTTGGCGATGCCGGCGCGGTGGAGCAGTTGCCCGAGCAGCAGGCCCGAGGGGCCGGCGCCGATGATGGCGACCTGGGTGCGCGGGCGGTGGACTGAACTGGGGCTCATGTCAGAACTCCTCGGTGTCGATCTCGGCCTGGGTGGCCGCGTTGTAGCGCGCGCCGCTGATGTGGGACGGGGTGAAAATCGTGTCCAACGCGCGTAGCAAGGTGGCGTCTGGCTGCAGCGACAGCGCGCCCAGGTTTTCTTCGAGATGGCCCGGCTGCGTCGTACCAGGAATGGCCAGCAGGCAGTCGTCGCGTGCCAGCAGCCAGGCCAGGGCGAGTTGGGCTGGCGTGCAACCGGCTACGCGGGCCAGCGCACGCAACTGCTCGAGCAGCACTAAGTTGCGTGCGTGGTGAACGGGCTCGAAGCGCGGCATGCCGCGGCGGATGTCCTTGGCATCGAGCGCGGCGTAATCGGGCGGCGCGTCGGTGAGGAAGCCGCGCCCCAACGGGCTGAAGGCGACGAAGCTCACGCCCAGCTCGCGACAGGTGGCCAGCACACCCAGCTCCGGGTTGCGCGTCCACAGCGAGTACTCCGACTGCACCGCGGCGATCGGGTGCACCGCGTGGGCGCGACGCAGCGTGGCGGCGGAGACCTCGGACAGGCCGATGGCGCCGATCTTGCCCGCGCGCACCAGCTCGCCCAGCGCGCCCACGCTGTCCTCGATGGGGACCTGCTTGTCCCAGCGGTGCAGGTAGTAGAGGTCGATGTGCTCGGTACGCAGGCGGCGCAGGCTGTCCTCGCAGGTGGCCTTGAGCGTGGCGGGGCGGCCGTCGATCACGCGTTTGCCGTCCACGCCCTGCATGCCGCATTTGCTGGCGAGAAAGATCTCGTGCCGGTGCGGCCCCAGCACGCGCCCCACCAGCATCTCGTTGGCGCCGAAACCGTACAGCGCGGCGGTGTCGAAATGGCGTACGCCGAGGTCCAGGGCGTGCAGCAACAGGCGCGTGGCTTCGTCCTCGCCGGGGGGCGTGCCATAAGCATGGCTGAGATTCATGCAGCCCAGGCCGATAGGCGGGACGGTGTGGCCGGCAAGGAGGCGGGTGGGGGTCGACATGGTGGCGCGCTGATGGTGGTGGGGAGAACGGCACTGGATTCCTGCCCCCGATCAGGTCGAGGGCGGGCTCTGCGCAGGAATGACGGAAAGTGTGGCGAGGGGGCCAATTGCGGTCGTCCCTGCGCAGGCAGGGACCCAGTGACTTTGCTTTTGCCTTTGCGTACGAACAGGCTCCACGGAAAGCCACTGGATTCCTGCCCCCGATCAGGTCGAGGGCGGGCTCTGCGCAGGAATGACGGGCAGCTCGGCTACTTCGCCGCCGCGTGCTTGGCGATCAGGCTGCGCGCGGCATCCAGCATCTCCTGGCCCTTGAAGCCCTTGCCATTCATCTCGGTCACCCAGTCGGCGGCCTGCTTGTCGCCAAGCTTCTTCCACGCAGCCAGCTCGCTGGACGGGATCACGTTGGTGGTGTTCTTCGTGGTGAGCTTCTTGCCCTCCGCGTCGGCCTGCAGGAAGGCCTTGCCCGCCATGCCGGAGAGTGCGATGCCGCTGTTGTTGTCGATCACCTTCTTGAGGTCGGCCGGCAGCGAGTCGTACTTGGCCTTGTTCATCGCCAGCACGAAGGTGGAGGTGTAGAAGGCGGGTTCGCTCGGGTCGGTTTCGGAGTGGTACTTCACCAGTTCCTGGATCTTCACCGCGGGCACCACTTCGTAAGGCACCACCGCGCCGTCGATGACGCCCTTGGACAGCGCGTCGCCCACCTGCGGCACCGGCATGCTGACCGGCGTGGCGCCCAGCATGGCGAGGAACTTGTTGGTCATGCGCGTGGGTGCGCGCAGCTTGAGGCCGCGCAGGTCGGCCATGGTCTTGACCGGCTTGTTCGTCATGTGGAATACGCCGTCGCCGTGCACATGCAGGGCCAGCACCTTCACGTCCTTGAACTCCGCCTGGCTGTATTGCTGGGCGTAGTCCCACAGCGCCTTGGAGGTCGCTTCGGGGTTCTGCATCATGAAGGGCAGCTCAAAGGCTTCCAGCGAGGGGAAGCGGCCGGCGGTATAGCCGGGCAGGGTCCAGATCACGTCGGCCACGCCGTCGCGCACCTGCTCGATGAGTTGCGGCGGCGTGCCGCCCAGTTGCATCGAGGGGTAGCTCTGGCACTTCATGCGGTTGCCCGACTCGGCCGCGATCTTGTCGCACCAGGGCTGCAGCAGCAGGGTGTTGGCGAAGGAACTGGGCGGCAGGAAGTAGTGCAGCTTGAGCGTGACTTCCTGCGCCAGTGCAGCCGGGGCCAGGCACAGCGCGCCGAGGGCGAGTGCTGCGCGGATGTGTTGCAGACTGTTCTTCATCGTGGTTCTCCTCACTGTGGGTGGTGGCGCTGGGTCAGGTGAGCTGGTGCACCAACCACAGCGCGAGCGTGGGGAAGGTGATCAGCAGGGAAAGGCGGATGCCGTCAGTGGCCAGGAAGGGGATGACGCCTTTGTAGGTTTGCGCCATCGGTACATCCTTGGCGAGCCCGTTCATGATGTAGACGTTCAGTCCCACGGGCGGGAAGATCATGCCGATCTCGCACACGGTGAGGATCAGGATGCCGAACCACAGGGCCTTGTCGCCGGGGGCGAGACCGAAGAAGTCCATGCCCATGATGACCGGGAACAGCGTGGGCACCGTCAGCAGGATCATCGACATCTCGTCCATCACGCAGCCGAGCAGGATGTAGAACACCATCAGGCAGCCCATCACGACCACGGGCGAGATCTGCATGTGGGCCACGAGGTCGGCGAGCTGGCCGGGCAGTTGCGACAGCGCCAGCGTGGCGTTGATCATGTCGGCGCCGATGAAGATCAGGAAGATCATGCCGCTGGTCTGCGCCGCGTTGCGTACCGCCACCACGAAGCGGGTGTAGTTCATCTCGCCGCGCAGCGCGATGATGGCGAAGGTCAGCAGGTTGCCGATGGCAGCACCCTCGGTGGCGGTGAAGAGACCGCCGTAGATGCCGCCGAACACGACCAGGAAGATCGCCAGGATGGGCCACACGCCCAAGGCGCTGCGCAGCACTTCGCCAGGGGGCACGGCGCGCGCGGCCGGCGCCTGCTCGGGATTGATGCGCACGACGAGCGCGATGGCGATCAGGTAGCCGATGGCGGCCAGCAAGGCCGGCACGTAGGCGGCGAGGAACATCTTGGTGATGTTCTGCTCGGTCAGGATGGCGTACACCATCAGCGTCACCGAGGGTGGCAGCAGCACGCCCATGGTGCCGCCGGTGGCCAGCACGGCGGTGGCCAGGCGGCCGGAGTAGCCGATGCGGCGCATCTCGGGGTAGGCCACCTGGGCGATGGTGGCGGTGGTCGCCACCGTGCTGCCGGAGATCGAGCCGAAGGCCGCGCAGGCCAGTACGCCGGCCATCGCCATGCCGCCACGGAAGCGTCCGAGCAGCGCATTGGCGAAGTCGAACAGCGCCTTCGACAAACCGCCCTGCACCGCGAAAGCGCCCATCAGCATGAACAGCGGGATCACCGACAGGTCGTACACCGACACGCGGCCATAGACCGCGCCCTTCAGGTGGGCCAGCAGCGGGCTCCAGCCCGAGAGCACGATGTAGCCTACGGCGCCGGGCACGAACATCGCGATGGCGATGGGGATGCGCACCGCCATCAGCACGAGCATGAAGCCGAAGACGGCGATGCCGATCGACATGGTGCTCATGCAGCACCTCGCTGCGCGTCGCGCCAGTGTTCCAGCGTCTGCACCGCGCCGATGAGTGCGCACAGGGTGAAGCCCGGCAGCATCAGCAGGTAGGGCAGCCACAGCGGGATGTCCATCAGCATCGAACGCTCGCCGGCCTCCTTCATGGCTAGTCCGCCGGCGGCCACGCGCCACACGATCAGCGCCATCACCAGGGTGTAGAGCGCGGTGCCGGCGCAGTCCATCCAGCGCTGCACATGGCGTGGCGCGCCGTGAGTGAAGAAGTCCACCATGATGTTGGCGCGGTGGATCTGGGTGAAGGGCATGAAGGAGGCCACCACGACGGCGCCGCCCAGTTGCACCAGCTCCACGTCGCCGAGGATCGGATGGGCGAAGAAGGCGCGGCCGATCACGCTCACCGTGGTCATGCAGGCGATGGCGATCAGCACCGCACCGCCCACGGCTGCGCTGACGTCGCACAGGCGCCGCAGCCAGCGCTCCATGTCCTCGGTGGTCGGGATGGAATGACCCACTGTGTTGTCTCCTTCGTGACGCTTGTCGTTGTAGTAGGGCCTTTGGGGGGCGCGCGTCAGCCGTTGGCCAAGAGCTGCTGCTCCAGCCGGTGCAGCACCTCGTAGCAGGGCAATACCTGCGCCACGCTGGCATTCGGTTCGCGGCCTTCGCGGATCGCCGCGACGAACTCGCGGTCCTGCAGCTCGATGCCATTCATCGACACGTCGACCTGCGACACGTCGATTTTTTCGTCCTTGCCATTGAAGAGGTCGTCGTAGCGCGCGATGTAGGTGCCGCTGTCGCCGATGTAGCGGAAGAAGGTGCCCAGCGGCCCCTCGTTGTTGAACGACAGCGACAAGGTGCAGATCGCGCCATTGGCGGCCTTGAGCTGGATGCTCATGTCCATGGCGATGCCCAGCGTGGGATGGATCGGCCCCTGGATGGCGTTGGCCTGCACGATGGGGCTGCGCGCCTGGTAGGCGAACAGGTCCACGGTGTGCGCGGCGTGGTGCCACAGCAGGTGGTCGGTCCAGCTACGTGGCTGACCCAGCGCGTTCATGTTCGTGCGGCGGAAGAAGTAGGTCTGCACATCCATCTGCTGGATGTTGAATTCGCCCGCCAGGATGCGCTGGCGTACCCATTGGTGGCTGGGGTTGAAGCGGCGCGTGTGGCCGCACATGGCGACGAGACCGGCTTGTTTTTGCAGGGCGACGACGGCCTGTGCATCGGCAAGCGAATCAGCCAGCGGAATCTCTACCTGCACATGCTTGCCGGCGCGCAGGCATTGCATGGCCTGCGCGGCGTGCATCTGCGTCGGCGTGCACAGGATGACGGCGTCGACCTCTGGCAGGGCGAGGCTGTCGGCCAGCTCGGTGCTGACGTGCGGAATGTCGTACTTCACGGCGACCTCGCGCGTCTTTTCCAGTTCGCGTGAAACGAGCGACACGACTTCCACGCCCTCGATGAGTTTCAGCGCGTCGAGGTGCTTGATGCCGAAGGCGCCGGCGCCGGCAAGGGCGATCTTGATGATGGATGACATCAGCTTTCCCCTAAATCGTCATTCCCGCGCAGAGGGGTAAGCAGGCATTTCGGCGAATGCCGAAAGCTCGCAAAGCGGGAATCCACTTTCTCGGGACAAAACCAATCTGTGCGTCGACGTGGATTCCCGCTTTCGCGGGAATGACGAAGAAGGTAGCTCACTTGTTTTCCTCCAGAATCAGATGCCCCACCGCCGTATTCGAGGCGGGTACGTGATAGAAGCGATGCTTTTGCACGGGGGCAGGGCCGCCAGCCACATCGGCCATCGCACCACGCGCGATCAGCCACATCACGAGTTCGATACCTTCAGAGCCGGCTTCGCGCACGTACTCGATGTGCGGCATCCGGGCGAGTTCGGCGGGTTCGGCGATCAGGCGGTCGAGGAAGCGGTTGTCCCACTCGCGGTTGATGAGGCCGGCGCGCGGGCCCTGCAACTGGTGCGTCATGCCGCCGGTACCCCAGATCTGCACCTTGATGTCTTCGTCATAGCTCTCGATGGCGCGGCGGATCGCCTGCCCGAGCTGGAAGCAGCGCCGGCCCGAGGGAACCGGGTACTGCACGACGTTGACAGCCAGTGGAATGAGCTTGAACGGCCATTGCCCATCGGCCGGCACCTGGCCGCACATCAACGACAGCGGCACGGTGAAGCCGTGGTCGATCGGCATGCGATTGACCAGGGTGAGATCGAAGTCCTCCATGATCACGCTCTGCGCGATGTGCGCGGCGAGTTCGGCATGGCCCTCGGCCGGTGGCACCGGGCGCGGGCCCCAGCCCTCGTCGGCCACCGGGTAATGCGACGCAGTGCCCAGCGCAAAGGTGGGGATGAAGTCCAGGCTGAAGGCGTTGGCGTGATCGTTGTAAATGAGGAAGACCACGTCCGGCGTGTTGTCGCGCAGCCACTGGCGGCTGTACTCGTAGCCGGCGAACAGCGGCTGCCAGTAGGGTTCCTGCGTCTTGCCCAGGTCCATCGCGGCGCCGATGGCCGGCACGTGGGAGGTGTACACGCTGGCGGTGATGCGGGCCATTACCGGGACTCCTTCTTCTGTTTGGCATCCCACTCATGCTGGTAGCGGTTTCCCTCGATGGGCCGGCCACCCTTGACCATCATGTCGCGGTAGGCCTCTTCACTCATGCCGGTCATGCTGCCGGCCATCTGCTGGAAGCTCTTGCCGTCGGTGGCGCCGATCTTGGCCAGGAAGTAGATGTTGCCGCCGGCTGCGATGCAGCGATTCAGGTCGCGCGCCAGCACGGCCAGCTTCTGCTCCTCGGTCATCGCCCACTCATCGAGATAGGCACGTTCGTCGGCCTTGAAGCGGGCGCGGTTCTCCGGCTGCATCAGCGACATGCAGAACTGGTTGAGCCAGTAGCCGCGACGGGACTGCTCGGCATCGAAAATCGTGGTGCCGGGGATGTCCTGGTAGGGTTTGTCGAGGGGCATCAGAGGGCCTCCATGTGATGTGCCGTCATTCCCGCGAAAGCGGGAATCCACTTGTATGGGCCATGCGTGGGCAGGAGTGGATTCCCGCTTTCGCGGGAATGACGAATCGAAGTGGGACTCACGACTTCACCTCCTCCGGCCAGTACAGTCGCATCGGGTTGTCGACCAGCAGCTTGTGCTGCAGCTCCGGTGTGACCGCGATGTGCGGGATGAAGTCGACCAGCAGCCCATCGTCGGGCATGTGGTCCTTGAGATTCGGGTGTGGCCAGTCGGAGCCCCACAGCACGCGGTCCGGAAACTGCTCGACGATGCGGCGCGCAAACGGAATGACATCGCGATACGCGTTCCGTTCGCCCTCCAGCGCGCGTGGCCCGCTGACTGAAAGACGCTCCGGGCAGCTGACCTTGCTCCATACGTTCGGATGCTCGCGCATGAAGCGCTCGAATAGTGCGAACTGCGGGCCATCGACCGGCAGGCTGACGTCAGGGCGGCCCATGTGGTCCACGACCACGGTGGTCGGCAGGGCGGTGAAGAAATCCCACAGCTCGGGCAGCTCGACCGCTTCGAAATAGATGACGACATGCCAGCCGAGCTGCGCGATGCGGCCGGCGATCTCCATCAGTTCGTCGCGCGGCGTGAAGTCGACCAGGCGCTTGACGAAGTTGAAGCGCACGCCGCGTACGCCAGCGGCATGCAGCTCTTCCAGCTCACCGTCTGTGATGCTGCGGCGGACCGTGGCGACGCCGCGTGCGCGGCCGCCGGACTGGCGGCAGGCATCGACCATGGCGCGGTTGTCTGCGCCGTGGCAGGTGGCCTGCACGATCACGTTGCGGGCGAAACCGAGGTGGTCGCGCAAGGCGAAGAGCTGAGCGGCGGACGCGTCGCAGGGCGTGTACTTGCGTTCCGGGGCGAAGGGAAACTGCGCGCCGGGACCGAACACATGACAGTGCGCGTCCACCGCGCCGGCAGGCACGACGAAGGCGGGCTTGCTGGGGCCGGCGTACCAGTCCAGCCAGCCGGGTGTCTTGGTGAATGTGTCGGGGGCGTTCATGTACGTTCCTTGAGGGTGGCGAGCAGGCGGTCGGCCTCGCTGCGCCAGTCGGGGCTGCGGGCAAACGCCGGTGTGCCGCGTTCGCCGAAGATGCCGCTGTCGGCCAACTCGGCCATCCAGGCCTGGCGCTCGGCGGTGGCGCTGGCGGAGAGGGGTTCCAGGCCGGCTTCGCGCACGGTCTGCGCGACCTCGCGCATCTCCTCACTGCGCCGACGGCCGTGTTCGATCACGCGCTGGAAGAAGTAGCCGCCTTGTTTCTCCCAGTCGATGCCGGGGAAGGTCTCGGCCAGCGAGGCGAGCACTGCGTCTTCCACGCCGTAGTGGCGGGCGGCGCTGAAGCTCTCGATCAGCATGGCTTCCAGTCCCTTGATGACGACGCTGCGGCACATCTTGGTGGCCGACACTACGCCTGGTTCCTGACTGCCTGCTTTCGCCGCGAAGCCCAGGGTGTCGAGCAGGGTCGCGAAGCGCGCCGCGTGCGGGCCGCCCAGCAGCATGGGCACCTGGCTGCGATAGGGCGGCACCGAGGTCATCACGGCGGCTTCCACGTAGTGCGCACCGACCGCTTCGACGATGCGCGCCGCTTCGCACTTGGCGCCGGGCGAGGCGGAGTTGAGATCGAGAAACCAGGTGCCCGGGCGCAAGGCCGGCGCGCAGGCGCGCGCCACGGCGACGGCCTGGCTGGCGGTGACGGCGGAGATCACGCAGTCCGCTTCGCGTGCCAGCGCGGCATGGCTGGCGTGCAGGCCTACACCGTGGGCGTTGGCGTGGCGGCGGAGGGGGGCGTCCTGCGGCGTGTCGAGCTTGAGGTCGAAGGCCATGACGACGACATTGCGCGTGCGCAGGTCCTCGGCCAGGATGCGGCCCACCTCGCCGTAGCCGACGAGGCCGATGCGCCATCGCAGGGGGGCAGGGCAGGTCATGGCGGTTCAGTCCAGGTAGCGCAGGCCGGCCTTTTCCAGTGGCTCGCGCATCTTGTACATGTCCAGGCCCAGCACGCCGGCTGCGAACTGCGCACGCTTGGCGCCTTCGTTGGCTTCGCGCGCCTCGGCGGCCTCGGCGACTTTCAGCGCCATCGCGGCTGGCACCACGACCACGCCGTCGCTGTCGGCCACCACCACGTCGCCTGGATTCACCAGCGCGCCCGCGCACACAACCGGGATGTTCACCGAGCCCAGCGTGGCCTTGATCGTGCCCTTGGCACTGATCGCCTTGCTGAAGACCGGGAAGTCCATTTCCTGCAGCGTATCCACGTCACGCACCCCGCCATCGATGATCAGCCCCAGCGCACCGCGCGCCTTGAACGAGGTGGCCAGCAGGTCGCCGAAGAAGCCGTCGGTGCTGTCGGTGGTGCAGGCCGCCACCGCTACGTCGCCGGGCTGCAACTGCTCGGCCGCGACATGCATCATCCAGTTGTCGCCGGGCTGTAGCAGGATGGTGACGGCCGTGCCGCACAGCTTCGCGCCGGGATAGATGGGGCGCATGAAGGGCTTCATCAGGCCGGTGCGGCCCATGGCTTCATGCACGGTGGCCACGCCGTAGCGCGACAGTTTCTCCACAGCGGCCGGGTCGGCCCGTTCGATCTTGCGCTTGACGACGCCGAGCTGGTTCATCAGGGATGTCATCTGCAGGGCTCCTTATTTTCCGCGTGCCTTGAGGGCCGCATCTAGGCGCGGGTAGACGCGCCGTGCGTTGCCCTCGTAGATCTTGTAGCGCGCCTCGGGCTCGATGTTGGCGGCGTCGATATAGCGCTTGGTGTCGTCGTAGTTGTGGCCGGTCTCGGGGTCGATGCCTCGCACCGCGCCGATCATCTCGCTGGCGAACAGGATGTTGTCGATGGGGATCACGCGGGTCAGCAGGTCGATGCCCGGCTGGTGATAGACGCAGGTGTCGAAGAAGATGTTGTTGAGCAGGTGCTCCTGCAGCAGCGGTTTCTTCAGCTCCTGGGCGAGGCCGCGATAGCGCCCCCAGTGGTAGGGCACCGCGCCGCCGCCGTGCGGGATGACGAACCTGAGCGTGGGGAAATCCTTGAACAGGTCACCCGTCAGGCACTGCATGAAGGCGGTGGTATCGGCGTTGATGTAGTGCGCGCCGGTGGTGTGGAAGCAGGCGTTGCACGAGGTGCTGACATGCACCATGGCAGGGATGTCGTACTCCACCATCTTTTCGTAGATCGGGTACCAGTGGCGGTCGGTCAGCGGGGGCGAAGTCCAGTGCCCACCCGAGGGGTCCGGGTTCAGGTTGATGGCAACGAAGCCATAGTCCTTGACGCACTTCTCCAGCTCGGCGATGCAGGTGGCCGGATCGACGCCCGGCGATTGCGGCAGCATGGCCGCGCCGATGAAGTTGTCCGGGAACAGTTGCGCCACGCGGTGGCACAGCTCGTTGCAGATGGCGGCCCAGGTTGCGGAGACCTGGAAATCGCCGACGTGGTGCGCCATGAAGCTCGCGCGCGGTGAGAAGATCGTCAGGTCCGAGCCGCGCTGGCGCATGAGCTTGAGCTGGTTGGTTTCGATGGACTCGCGCAGCTCGTCATCGGAGATATGCAACTCGCGCACCGAGGGCATCTGCGCGGGGTCCTTGATGCCGGCGATCTGGCGATTGCGCCATTCCTCCAGCGCCTTGGGGGCGGTCGTGTAATGACCGTGGCAGTCGATGATCATTGTTGTTCTCTCTGTTGATGTCGGGGGAACAGGGTGTTTCCTGCGGGCTCGGCAGGCCCTGGACCCCCTCGCCCCAGCGGGGAGAGGGGCTGGGGGAGAGGGGGGCGACTGGCTGGGCTCGCAAAGACACTGGATTCCTGCTTTCGCAGGAATGACGGGGAGGGCGATGCACAATCCGGCTCCGTCGTCCCTGCGAAAGCAGGGACCCAGCGACTTTGCTTTTCGCTCGTGCGCGGACAAGCCGATCCAAAGACACTGGATTCCTGCCCCCGATCAGGTCGAGGGCGGGCTCTGCGCAGGAATGACAGGGGTGTGGATCGCGGGCTCATGACGATGCTCCCGCCCACACGCTGCGCGGCACCATCACTTCCCCACGCATCAGCAGGCGGGCGGTGCGTAGCAGGGCGGCGCGGGTCACGTTCTGCGGGTCGGCCGGATCGGTCTCCAGCTCCACGCTGAACTCGCCGGTCGGGTGCTCGACGGAGACGGTCTTGGGGTTGCCGGCCGGCATGCGTGCGATGGCGGCGGCCACGCTGCCTTGCAGTACGCAGGCGGTGGCGACGGTGACGGCGGCCAGTACGCCGATGGCGTCGTGGCACACATGCGGGATGAAGCTGCGCGTGCTGATCGCGCCGCCTGCGCGCGGCTGGGCAACCAGGGTCATCTTCGGGTAGTTCTTGCTGCTCACGTCGCCCAGGCCCATGGCGTGGCCGCAGGCGATGCGCAGGCGTTCCAGGCGTGTCTTCAGTTCTGTGTCGGCGTTCAGTGCGTCGACACTTTCGTAGCCCGTGCGGCCCATGTCGCTGGCGCGCAGGATCACCAGCGGCATGCCGTTGTCGATGCAGGTGACTTCGACGCCCTCGATCACATCGTGCACCTGTCCGGTGGGCAGCAGGCCCGGCGCGACCGAGCCAGCGGTGTCGAGGAAGTTGATGGTGATCGGCGCCGAGCTGCCCGGTGCGCCGTCGATGCGCGCATCGCCCTCGTAGCTGACCAGGCCGTCGGGTGTGTGCACCGTGATGTCGGCCGCCATGTCGGTGTTGAGCGTCAGCACCCGGAAGGTACTCGTCTCCCCTTGGGGCGCGACCAGGCCAGTTTCCAGCGCGAAGGGCACCACGGCGGCCAGCATGTTGCCGCAGTTGGGCGTGGTGTCGACCTTGTCGGATTCCGGTTGCAGTTGGGCGAACAGGAAGTCGAGGTCGACGCCGGGCCGGCTGCTGCGGCTCACGATGCCGACCTTGCTGGTCAGCGGGTGCGCACCGCCCAGGCCGTCGATCTGGCGCTTGTCCGGCGAGCCCATCACGGCCAGCAGCACGCGGTCGCGTGTGGCGATGTCGGCAGGCAGATCACTGGCGGCAAAGAAGGGGCCGCGCGAGGTGCCGCCGCGCATGAACAGGCACGGGATGGCGGTCTGGCTGCTGGGCGTAATGGCACGCATGGCGGGCCGTCTCCTCTCTGTCGGGCGCCGCTTCGAGGCGGCTTGTGGGCTGAATTGTGGGAGGCGAGCGGGCCGGCAGAAAGCGTACGGGGCGACTAGCTGCTATATCAAAGTGATATAACTGTCTGTCAGGTATACGGGAAACGCCTTATATGGATCTCAAGCAACTGGAGTACTTCGTGCGCGTCGCGGAACTGGGCAGCTTCACCCGCGCCGCCCAGGCGCTCGACGTGGCGCAGCCCGCGCTGAGCCGCCAGGTGCGCCTGCTGGAGGTGGAGTTGCGCCAGACCCTGCTGGCGCGCAATGGACGGGGGGCGACCCCCACGGAGGCGGGCAAGCTGCTGCTGGAGCATGGGCGCGGCATCCTGCACCAGGTGGCGCGTGCGCATGAAGACCTGGCGCGGGTGCGCGGCGGCCTGGCCGGTCACGTGGCCCTGGGCCTGCCGCCCAGCGTGGCGCGCGTGCTGACGGTGCCGCTGACGCGTGCCTTCCGCCAGCGCCTGCCCGAAGCGCGGCTGTCGATCAGCGAGGGCTTGTCGGTGGGCCTGCAGGATGGACTGCTCAACGGCCATGCCGACATCGTGCTGCTCTACAACCCGGGGCCGGTGCCGGGCCTGGAGACCGAGTTCCTGTCGCACGAGGAGCTGATGCTGGTCGAGGCGCGTCCGCCCGGCCTGCAGGAAGACCCGCCCCCACCCCCCGTCGCCCTTGCCGACGTGGTGGCCTTGCCGCTCGTGATTCCCCGCCGGCCCAATGCCATTCGAATGCTGGTGGAGGCCGAGATGGCGGCCATCGGTGCGCAGCCCGAAATTGCGCTGGAGATCGACGGCGTGCCGGCCATCCTCGACCTGGTGGCCGATGGCGCCGGCTGCGCGATCCTGTCGCGCCACGCCGTGAGCAAGTCGATCCGCCCTTCGGCCTACCGCCAGCGCGCCATCCTCACGTCGGCCGGGCAGCCGCTGACGATCCGTCTGCACACGGCGATCAGCGCGCTGCGCCCGGTGACGCGCACGCAGCAGATCACGCTCGACCTGATCCGCGAGACCCTGCAACAGGTTCTGCATCCGGTCTGAACTCCGGCGTGCCTTTTTGCGGCGTAATGTGTCGCAGTTCCGGTCTGTCGGTTTTTTTTTCCCCATGCCGGCAGACTGTTCACGCTTTCATTCTGGGAACGCGCGCGGGGCCTGGCAGGACGGATTTCCGAATGAATCTTGCTTGATTGGCATATTTGCTGATTCTCTTGCCCAACCCCGCTTCACGACCCGGCATGTGCAGCCCTTGGCCGGGTCCGTGAGAGAACACATAAGAACGAATCGCTGCCGCTAACGCCCCATGGCAGCACCCAGAGACGGAGTGAGCCATGAGCCAAGGTGCCATCACCTACCTGCGCAGGCAGTATCTGTGCGTCCTGCGCCGTTGCGCCTACCTGAACGTCGCGTTCATGCTGGGCAGCGCAGTCGTGCTGGTGGAGGCCCGCGCGGCGGGCATCCTGCCCGATGGCCGCACGCAGACCTCGGTCAATACCAACGGGGCGGTGACGGACATACACACCGGCACCATACGCGGCAACAACGCCTTCAACAGTTTCAGCCAGTTCAACATCGCCGGCGGCGAAACCGCCAACTTGCACCTGCCGGGCGGCACGGCCAACCTGGTGAACCTCGTCACCGGCTCGGCCAGCGCCATCGACGGCGTGATGAACGCCTACAAGGACGGGCGCATCGGCGGCAACGTGTTCTTCTTCAACCCGCATGGCGTGGTGGTCGGCGCCGGCGGGCAGATCAACGTGGGCAGCCTGCTGATGGCCACGCCCACGCGTGACTTCCTGGACCGCCTGCTCAACGCGCAAGGGCAGATCAACGACGAGGCGGTGAAGCAGGCCCTGGCCGGGCAGTTTCCGCTGTCCGACAGCGGCCTGATCAGCGTGAAGGGCGCGATCCGCACAGTGGATGCGACGATGCTCGCTGCTGCGCGCGTCGAGATCGGCGCGGGCGGCAGCCTGCGCAGCGGTCCGGCGGTGGCGGTGCAGTTCGGCAGCCTCGTCAATGTGGATGGCATGACGCAGGCCGGTGCGGTGTTCGCCGAGGGCGACACCATCCGCATCGTGGCGGCGGGTGACGTTGGGCTGGCAGGCACGGTGGCGGCCGACGGCATGGGCGCCCAGGCGGCGGGCAAGGTGAGTGTCCGGGCTGGCGGCGACGTGAGCGTGGCGGATGGCGCGCGCATCAGTGCCGATGGTCAGGGCAGTGGCTCCGATGCGGGCCAGGTCATGGTCTGGGCTGATCGCAACGCGACCCTGGCACAGGGTGCCACCCTCTCGGCGCGCGGCGGCGAGGTGTCGGGCGACGGCGGCTTCATCGAGTTCAGCGCGAAGGAAAAAGTCGTGCTGGCGGGGGGCGAACTGAAGGTCGGCGCCACCCAGGGCAAGGCCGGCGCGGTGCTGATCGACCCCGAAGACATCGAGGTTGTCGCCAACAGCACGTTCACCGACGGCGGCAGCTACACGCTGATCGCCAACGACTCGATCACCGTGAACGACAACGTGGTGATCTCCACCCGCAACACGGCCAATCCGTCCACCGACGACCACCTGACGGCGGCCTCGCAGGGCGACTCCGGCAACCTGCGCCTGAAAGCCTCGCACATCGAGCTGAAGGCGGGCTCCAAGCTGCTCGCGCATGCCGACAACGGCTTCGTGGCCGGCGACGTGACCGTGTCGGCCAGCCACATCAATGCGCTGGGTGCGACGCGCACGGCAGATGCCAGCGTCAAGATCACCGATGCCACGATTACCGGGCGCGACATCCTGATCCGCAGCGACGCCGACACCTCGGCCATCGTGCAGGCGCTCGAACAGGTGCCGAATACCTCGTTGGCCGATGCGCAGAAGCTCGTCGACAACGAACTGGACAACCTGTCTGACGGCCCTGGTGGTGAATTCCTCGCCATCACCACCCAGGCGACGGCAAAGACCGAGTTGTACGGTGCCACGGTGACCGGCAGCGGCAAGGTCACCATCGACAGCCGCGCCGGCGCGCGTGCCGGTTTCGAGAAGACCGCCAGCGCCGAGACCCTCATTGGCGACAGCGCCACCGGCAGCACGCAGATCAGCGGCGGCAGCGTCAGCATCGAGGCGAAGTCCAGCACCTCCTTCACCGTCAACGTACTGGGCAACCTGGTGCGCCTGGCCGACCAGAGCTGGCTGCCCGACCCGGACGACGGCACGCTGCAGACGCTCAACGACCAATTGTTCGACTTCAGTGCGGTGCCGCTGGTGGCCTTGTCGTCTTCCACCGCCAAGGTCGTCATCAACGGCGCCAGCGGCGTGAGCGCAAGTGGCGCGCTGACGGTCAACAGCGAGGCCGTCTCGGCGGCCAAGCCCAACTTCAGCAGCCCGCTGCTGTTCTCGGCGGCCTGGGGCGAATCGACGGCCGACGCGAAGACTCAGGTGCTCGGCACGAGCGCGCTCACTGCCGGCGGCAAGGCTGTGATCAGCGCCAACACCGATGCGGAGGTGAACGTCACGGCCACCGTCAACTCGACCAACAAGCCGATCGATGCCGTGTTCGTGTACGCGGAGAACACCGCCAACGCGCTGGCCGAAACCGGCGACAGCGCCACCGTAACGGCCGGCGCGGTCGACCTGACGGCGCTGACCAAGGCCGACATCTCGGTCAGCGGCACCGCCAGCAACATGGGCGGCAGCGGCCTGGGCATCGCGGTGGCGGTGAATCTGTCCGACAACAGCGCGACCGCGAAGCTCGGTGGCACCGCGACGGCCACCACCGGCGACCTCAAGGTCGATGCCAAGGTCGACATCGCCAAGAACACCACCGGGGCCGATGCCGCGACCCTGGGCGACCCGACCACGCTGAGCGCACGCATGGCCAGCGTGTCGGACAAGATCCAGGGCAAGGTGGCTGGGGGCCTGCTGACTTCGGTCGGTGGCCTGAGCCAGGCCAACAGCGACACGCTCACCGGCTTCATGTTCCCCGGCATCAAGGAAGGCAAGTTCAACGCCTCCGGCGCGGTGACCTACACCGACGCGACCAACACGGCCAACGCCAGCATCGCGGCCAATGCCACGGCCAAGGCCGAGGGCAAGCTGGACGTGACGGCCAAGGTGGAGGACCGCCCCACCGCCAGTGCGGGCGCCAAGAGCAACTCTGCAGGCACCGCCATTGGTGGCGCCGTGATCCTGGCTGATTTCACGAACAACGCGAACGCCTTCATCGGCCGCGGCGCCACGGTGGACGCCAAGGGCGCACTGCGCGTGGATGCCCAGACCGCCGTGCCCTACGCCTGGCAGATCGACTGGAATTCGCCCGATGCGATCCTGAACCACTTGCAGGGCAACGTGCTGGACCTGGTGTTCACCTCGTACTCGATCAACTCCGCCAGCGGCAAGGGCAGCAAAGGCAGTTCCGGACAGGGTGTCGGGCTGGCTGCTGGGGTGAGCCTGTTCGACCTCAACAACAACAGCCATGCCTACATCGACGAAGGCGCGAAGATCAACACCGTCTTCGACAAGGACAGCCTGGCACTGCCGCAGCAGTCGGTGACCGTCTACGCCAAGAACGACGTCAACACGGTCAATGCCGTGGGCATCCTGGGCACCAAGTTCTTCGGCACCAGCGGCGGCAAGGCGGCGGTGGGCGGTTCGGTGAACATCGTCGACATCGACGGCACGGCCAGCGCCACCATCCGCGGCGATGCGCAGGTCAAGAGCGAGAACGGCGTCGACGTGCAGGCCGAGTCGGTGAACCAGATCGTCACCGTCACCGAGGCAGGTGGCCAGTCCGACAATGTGGGCGTCGAGGGTGCGGTGTCGATCAACATGATCGACAACACCACGCTGGCGGCCATCGACGACGATGCGAAGATCGACGCCGGCAGCCATGTGCAGGTGCAGGCGCTGGGCGATGTGGAAAACATCGCCGTGGCCGGTGGCGTGGTCGCCACCAAGGGCCAGGTCGGCATCGGCTTCGCGGTGTCGATCAACGACATCGGCACCACGACCTCTGCCTTCGTGGGCGACTACGACCCGCTGGGTCTCGATAACGCCGCTGCGACCGGCAGTGTGAAGACCGCCGGCAATCTGTTGGTGAAGGCCGAGTCGGATACCGAGATCGGCGCCTACTCGGTCAGCGGTGCCATCGCCACCAGCAGCAGCTCGCAGAGTGCCGGTTCCGGCGCCAGTGGTTCCAGCACCCAGGCCGGCAGCAGCGGCGCGGGCACTGGCAAGTTCGGCATCGCCGTGTCGGGTGACGCCTCGGTCAACGAGATCATTGCCGACACCCAGGCCTACCTGGCCGATGGTGCGAATGTCACCCAGGCCGGCAATGTCACGCTGGACGCGGACAACACCCTGGCCATCAACGCGCTGGCCGGCGCGGTGACGATCTCGACGCAGAGCAATGGCAACGGCCTGGCCGGCTCGCTGGCGATGAACAGCCTGGGCGGCACGACGGCGGCCTATATCTCGAATGCCGGCGTCACCCAGAGCGGCGCGCTGTCGCTGGATGCCGACGTGGATGGCGAGATCAAGACACTGTCCGCCTCGGTGCAAGGGAGCAAGGGCAAGATCGGCGTCGCCGGTTCGGTGTCGATCAACGACATCGCCAACACCACCACTAGCTACCTCTACAACAGCACGATCAATGGCGTGCAGGGCGTGAGCATCCGCGCCAGCGACGTCTCGGCCATCCGTGCCGTGGCCGGCGCCATTGCCTTCGGTGGCAAGGCCGGCATCGGGCTCTCGTTCGCCTGGAACGAACTGGACAACGTGACCCACGCCTACATCGAGGACAGCGATGTGGACGCCAGCGGCGCGCTGAGCGTCAGCGCGACCAGTGACGGACAGATCGACGTGGTCGCCGCTTCCCTGGGCGCCAGCAGCGGGCAGATGGCCGGCGCGGCCGCCGTCGCCATCAACGAGGTCGACAACCGCACCCAGGCGTGGATCGACGGGACGAAGACGACGGCCGGCATCGACGCCGCCTCGCTCAACGTCAATGCCAAGGATGGCGCCGGTATCTTCTCGGTGGTGGGGGCGCTGGGCCTGAGTACGGGCAAGGCGGCCTTTGGCGTCAGCTTCGCATGGAACGACATCGACAACCGCATCGGCGCCGAGCTGAAGAACACCCATGTCGATACCGGTGCTGCGAGCGTCATTGCGTCCAACGAAAGCGAGATCGAGACCTATGCCATGGGCGGTGGCGGGGCCGCCAAGGTGGGGATTTCCGGCTCACTCGCGATCAACGACATCACTACGCAGACGCAGGCGCGCAGTGACAGCAGCACCTTGCTGGCAACGGGTGACGTGACGCTGCGTGCGCAGGACCAGGCCGACATCCTGGCGGTGACTGGCGCGCTGTCGGGCGGCGGCACCGCCGCCGTAGGCGCCTCGGGTTCCTACAACCACATTGGCGGCGGCACGCTGGCGGAAGTCAGCGGTGGCTTGATTGATGGTGCCGCCTCCGTCGCCGTCGAAGCCAAGCGCAGCGGCACGGTGGACGTGTGGGCCGCGTCCGGCTCCGGTGGCGGGACGGCGGGTTTCGCCGGCTCCATCGCGATCAACGACCTCGGTGGCAGCGCCACGGCGCGCATCGACGACGGTGCCAACGTGGCGGCCGATCACAACCTGCTGCTCTCCGCGCAGGACGACGAGCGCATCCAGGCCAAGGCAGGCACGGTGGCGCTGGGCGGCACCGTCGGTGGCGGCGGCGCCATCGCGGTCAATGACATCCATTCGACGACCAGCGCCGAAGTGGCCGGCAGTGCCACGCGCCTGGCCGCGCTGGGCCAGGGCGGCACGATGGCGGTGGACAACGGCAACTTGTCCGCGGGTGGTTTCGGCGTATCGGTCGACAGCCGTCAGCAGAAAGACGCCATGCGCGGCGTGGCGGTCATCGCCTCGTCGAGCAGCCAGGTCGAGTCCATCATCGTGAACGCCTCGGGCGGCGGCACCGCCGGTGTTGCGGCCACGGTGTCGGTCAATCTGCTGGGCGGCAGCACCGGCGCTTCGGTGACTGGCGGAGCGAAGATCAACGAATCGCTGCTCGGCGCGGATGGCTTGCAGGAAGCGCGCGTTGCGGCCTATCACCAGGATGTGGTCAAGGCCGGCGCGGGCGGCCTCGCGGTCGGCGGCACGGCTGGCGTGGGCGGCTCGGCCGATTCCACCATCGTCTCGCACACGACGACAGCCAAGGTCGACGGTTCGACCGTGCAGGCGAACGCGGCCGTCTCGCTCGACGCGGATTCGCGCGTCGAGACGCTGCAGACCGTGGTCGGCGTGGCCGGCGGCGGGGTGGCGGCGGTCAATATCTCGGCCACCGTGCTGTCGGTGAACGGCACGACCGAGGCGCTCGCCCACAATGCGACGCTCAACAGCCAGGGTGCGCTCGGGATCGAAGCGAACTCCGAACTGGAGGCACGCCACTACGTTGGTGGGCTCGATGTGTCCGGCGCGGCCGGCGTCGGCGCATCGGTCATCGTGACCGTGGTCGACCAGGACACGCGTGCGCAGACGACCGGCAGCACGGCGCTCAACGCCAAGGGCACGACCGAGGTGAGCGCGACCTCTGACCAGGACATCGCCATCATCGGCGCGACCGGCTCGGCCTCGGGTGGCTTCAACATCGCCGGCACGGTCGGCGTGACCGTGGTCAAGGGCAGCACCGAGGCGCGCATCGGCGGCGCCAGCAGCGTCAACCAGGATGCGGCCTACGCAGGCACGGCGCAGGACGTGATGGTCAGCGCCAGCGACACCACGACCTACGACAGCAAGCTCGGCGCGCTGAGTGTCGGCGCGACGGTGGGTGGCATCGGCGCCACCGCCGACGTGGTGCTCATCAATAACGGTGCGACCGCCGAGATCGCCGGCGGTGCACGGGTCGATGCCGACCGCGACATCGGCGTGGAGGCCAGCGCGACTCGCAACGTCGACTCGCTGACCATGGCCTTCTCGGGTGGTCTGACGGTCGGCATCTCGGGTGCGGTGTCCTACATCGGCGTGGGCAGTCGTGCCGACAGCGATGCGCGTTCCGAACTGCTCGGCTCGGTCAATGACGCGAGCGGCGTGGCTTCGCGCAGCGCCTTCGGCAACCAGTCGAACACCGATGCCGGCGGCATCTCGGGTACCGTGGCGCGGACCAATGCGGCGCGTGGCAGCCTGAACGTCGCCAATGACTTCAGCGTGCTGCCGACCAACAATACCGCCGGTGCCGGTGTGGGCAGCGGCGCTGTCGTGAATGCCGGTCGTGATGTCGCGGTCGGGGCCACGACGCATACCGATACCGACGCCATCGCGGTCGGTGTAGCTGTGTCGGGTGGCGCCTCGCTGGGGGGTGGCATCGCCATCGCCCAGGTCGATGATGCGACCCTGGCGAGCCTGTCCGGCACCGTCACGGCCAATCGCAACGTGCTGGTGACGGCGCGCGACACGCAGAGCGGCAGCTCACGACTCGAGACCTACGCGGGCGGCGGCGGCCTGGTCGGTCTGGGCGCCTCGGTGGCGATCCAGAGCAAGACCAGCAGCGCGACCGCCGAGATCGGCACCGGTGCCGTCGTCAACACGACCGGCAGTGCGCCAGCCGATGCCAATGGCACCGGCCTGGTGCGGGTGGAGGCCGAGCTCGATCACGATCTGTCGTCCGAAGCGCTCGGCGCGGCGGCGGGCCTGGGTGGGGTCGGCGCGGCGATCGCGCATGCCACGCTGGATGGTGACGCCACCGCGCGCATTGGCAACAACGCACAGGTCAGTGGCAAGGCGCTCGACGTGCATGGTCACACAAGGACCGACACCTACGCCGAGGCCGTCGCGGCGGCTGGCGGCATCATCAGCGGCGCCGGTGCCGACGCGCGGGCGACCGATCGCTCCTCGGCACACGCGACCCTGGGTACCGGCGTCGTGACGCGCACGCCGGGCGGGCTGACGCAGGTGCGCAGCGATGTCGATCCGGTGGCGCAGGCCAAGACCCTGGGCGCCGCCGTGAGCGCGGGCGTCTCGATCGGGGTCTCGCTCGCCAAGGCGGAAGTCGACACCGATGCGATCACCCAGATTGGCAACAACCTGGATGCGCAGGGCGGACAATTCACCGCGCGTGCCGACACCTTGTCGCGCAGCGGCCAGAAGACCGCCGAGGCCGAAGCCGAAGCGGCGACTGGCGGCCTGCTGGTTGGGGCCAGCGCGACCTCGGCCGAGGCCATCGCGCGCCCGACCACCCAGGTCACGCTGGGCACCGGCAACACGATCACCACCGGTAGCGGCGCGATCAGCTTCGCCACCGACTCCGACGTGGCGGCCGACAGCTCGGTCACGGGCATCTCGGTCGCAGGCCTCGTGGCGGCCGGCGCCAACTTTGCCCAGACCACGGTCGACAGCCGTACCGAGACCCAGGTGGGGGGCGGCACATTCACCGGCGCCAGCATCGCGGTGAGCGCCAACAGCGAGGATGAGCTCGACACCGAATCGCGCTCGGGCGCGGGTGGCCTGGGGGCGATCCTTGCGGCCAAGACGGTCAACGATGCCGACGCCGTCACCACGGCGCAGATCGGCGGCACGCTCAACACGCCGACGGTCAGCATCACTGCCACGCACAGCACCGACTTCCAGGGCACGGCGGACAGCCTGATGGCCTCGGTCGCCGGCTACAGCGGCGCCAATGTCTTCAACTACAGCGATGCGAGCACGCGCGCCGAGCTGTCGACCGGTAGCCGTGCGGAGCAGGCCGAATCCTTCACGATGAATGCGCTCAGCAGCGTGACCAAGGGCAGCGCGAGCGCAGGCTGGACGGTGCAGGCCGCCTCGGGCGGCGTGTTCAGCGGGGCTTCAGGCGGCAGCTACAGCACGATCCATAACGACACCGATGCGCTGATCGGCGATAACGTGAAGATCGCGACGGCCAAGGCGGGCAGTGCACAGGGCACGCTGACGGTGCAGGCGCGCAACGATGTCGATGCCTATGACGCCGTGCTGCTCGACACCGGCGGTGCGATCGCGGTGGCGCATACGGAGTCCTTCATCGACGCCACGCAGAACGATGCCGATGTCACCGTGGGCGCGGGTTCTCGCCTCAAGAGCGATGGCGACATCCGCCTCGAAGCGCGGACCGATGCGACCGTGGACACCGAAGCGCAGAGCAAGACCTATGGCCTGGCCGGCGCCCCCTCCGGCTCCTCGCGTAGTGCGATCGTGACTTCGAACGACGTTGCCCTCAACGGTGCGCGCATCGAGTCGGAAGAGAACGTGAGCATCCTGGCCGGGGCCAACAACACCCTCGTGGCCGATGCCGAGACGCGCCTGTGGAACAAGACCGTGGTGCCGATCAACTCGACCCCTGACGCGCATGGCGCGATCGTGCAGAACAACACGATCACGATCCAGGCCACCGGCATCGACACCAGCGGGATCAGCGACGTGCGCGATGCGCAGATCGCCCGCGCGGCGATCGCCACCGTCAAGGACATCGAACTCAACGCCGGCGAGGGCAGCCATCACACGCGCGGCTACGGCCGTGGCACGGACCTCTACCGCGAGGCGCTGGAGGCGGTGGCCAACTTCTTCGGCGCCGATGTGAGCCTGGACATCAAGGGTGGCAGCACCTTCGACGATTCGCGCTCCGGCGTCGCCGTCAATGGCACCGTGTTCGCCGGCACGCGCCATCATCAATACCTGGTCATCGACGCCACTGGCAATGTCACGCGCCAGTCCGAGGGCGTCAGCTACAGCACGCGCAACAACGTGTCGCTGAACCGCGAGCTGCAGGACCGCATCGACTACCTGCAGGCGCGCTACGACGAGTACAAGCTCGACAAGCCGGATGTCGCGGCCGGCTTCCAGAACGACATCCTGATCCTGCAGGCCAAGCAATCGAAGCTGGCCGGGGCCAAGGCCGACTTCATCGACCTCAATCCGGCAGTGGCCTACACCGGCAACATCGCCATCGCGGGCGACTACCTGACCGGCAGCGCCAATGCCGAGCTGGTGGCACCGGGCGACTCGGCCATCGAGATCACCAACCACAGCAAGAAATTCCTGCACGTCAATATCGGCAACGCAGCGGCTGATTGCCTGGCTGCGCTGTGCATCCCGGGCGAGCAGGGCGGCAACATCACGCTCAATGGCGTGCGCGTGAGCAGCGCGGCGGACATCAACGCGCGCAACCAGCATGGCCAGGTGGCCAGTTTCGCCGCTGGCAACGTGCTGGACCGCAGCAACTCGCCCGATCCGCAGATCGTGCTGAAGAACACCTACGAGGACCCGGTCAATCTCAACGCGCTGTCGCCCGAGGTCCATGTCGATGGCGACCTGTCGAACGTGCGCGGCCTGGTCAAGATCGAGAGCACCGGCACCGTGCTGGTGGCGGCCGACGTGGTGGCGCAGACGGTGGACATCGCCACCAAGGGCGACTTCATCAAGACCTTCTCGCTGGGCTTCACTCATATGGCGGGCGATCCCAGCCTGTCGAACAAGGTGACGGTCGGCGGCAGTCCGATCGGCCAGACGCTGGAGAGCAAGTACCAGTCGCAGGCCCGGCAGGACATTGGCGTGACCAGCTACAACACGGCGGCTGGTACCTACGCGCGGACCTATCTGGTGGATAACGTTGTCATTCCTGGCACGGGCAGCACCATTGCCGGCAACAACGTGTTCATCAGCGGTGAGAAGCTCAACATCAACGGGCTGATCCAGAGCGGGTTGCCAGACTTCAGCGTGAACATCACACAGGCGGACGTCGATAGCGCCAAGGCCAAGCCAGGTACCTGGATCAAACTGGACATGCAGGCCAACGGCGAGAGCGTGAAGGATGTCTTCAAGCCGCAGATCCAATGGGACGACGCCAACAACCGCATCGAGCTGGGCAGCGTGCAGGTGCAAGGCGGCTACATCCAGCTTTACGGCGACATCTTCAGCACCGGCAACGGCAAGCTGAACGTGATGGATGGTTACGGGCGCATCCAGGTGACCAACAGCTCCAACGCGGCGCTGGCGCTCAATCGCGTTGACACCGGTGAAGGCATTGCCGGCAAGGTCAAGATCACCGACACCAGCACCAAGACCACCAGTGGCCAGTCGCTGGAGACCACCATCACGCGCCAGAACGGCGTGGTGACCTATAGCTACAACGGGCAGGTCAGTGACAGCCGCGGCGCCAGTGTCACCGTCGACACCAACGATGCCAGCGGCCGCAGTGCGACCTACACGCCCTACAAGGATCGTCGCTTCTTCTGGATCAATGCTGAGTACATCGATGCCAGCCGCTGGGAGACTTACGACCGGTCCTGCTTCCTCGATTGCGATGTGATCGGGTCGGTGACCGACTGGCTTTCCAAAGATCCGGGCTCGGCGACCGATTCCAAGGCCTCGCACACCAATGTCTCCCGCATCTCGGGCGATTGGCTGGCGGTGGATGGTCGGACGGCAGATTACATCCTCGATTACACCAAGGTTCGCGGTAATACGTCTGACAGCGGCTTCTACAAGACCGGGAGTTACTACTCTGGCCTCAATGAACACATCACTTCAAAGCGCGACTGGTCGTGGTCGGAGAGCAACTACTACGTCAATAGCTTGGCGGCCTCCAAGGGCATAGGGGTCAACTTCATCGGTTACGACAGCGGCCTGCTGAGTGTCAGCAACGGCAGCAACGTGCTGCAGTTGCAGGGCACGGTGCGCAACCTGACCGGCAGCACCACGCTCAGCGCGGGCAGCATCAGTGCCGCGCCGCTGGCGCAGGTGGTGGCGCAGAACCTGTCGCTGACGGCCACCACGGGCAGCATCGGCGCGCCCAATGTGGATGCCAGCCAGAGCAAGCTGCTCAATGTCGACCTGCAGGCGGGCGGCAGCCTGAACGCCAGCGCGCTCAATGGCAGCATCGGCATCCGCGAGGTGAAGGGTGACCTGAGCCTGGTCGGCGTGCGTGCATCCGCCAGCGGCCTGGTGGAGCTGCGTGCCGACGCCAATATCGCCGAGACCGGCGCCAGCCTGGTCGACGTGCAGGGCGGGCGTATCCGCCTGGTGTCGGAGAACGGCGCCATCGGCTCGCTTGCCAACCCGCTGGAAGTGGACGTGACGAGTGCCACCGGCTGGCTGCAGGCCAGCGCGGCGAAGGACATCGCACTGGTCGAGCAGAACGGCGACATGCGCGTGCTGAGCATCGACTCGCTGGCCGGCGATGTCTCCCTCAACGCACGCGCCGGCGCCATGCTGGATGTGAATAGCGCAGAGTCGGTGGACGTCGAGACCCGGGCCGAGCTGCTGGATGTCGCCAAGCGCGCACGCCTGACGGCGAACGATGGCGCCGCGCTCAGCGAACAGGCCACGCTCAACGCCTACAACGCGCAGAAGACGCAGGACTACTTCCAGTACTGGCAGATGCGCGGGCTGGTGGAGCAGTTCGATGCCTGGGGGAACTCCTTGGGCTTCACGGCCAACGCCTACGACCCGAACTTCCAGTACGTGTTGCCGGCCGCCACGGCCGCGCAACTGAAGACCGCCAACAACTGGAGTGATGCCGACATCATGGCCTACCAGGCAGAGCGCACGGCCTTCTATCACGCGGCCGCGCAGAGCTTTGGCACCGGAGGCGTGGCGAGCTTCCAGCGCAACTACCGCTACGACGTCGCCACGCAGGACGCCGGCACCAGGCAGAAGCTGGCGGCAGGCAGTACCTGGACCGAGGGCGAGATCACCAACCGCGTCGCGGCCGGCATCTTCAAGGACACGGCGGATACCGAGGTGCTGATCGAGGAAGCCAACGTGGCCGGCCGCAACCTCAGCCTGAGCGCCAGCCATGGCATCGGCATCGAGAAGTCCGCCATCAGCTTCAGTGCCAACCCCGCGGGTTGGACCGAGGAGCAGCAGCTCGCGCTGGTCGCGGCGGAGCGTAGCGACGTGACGCTGGACTACGTCAACCGCACGATCACGATCCGCGGCAAGGACGATGTGGACATCACGCTGCGCAACAATGGCACGCTGAGCGCAACGGCCGGCGGCAGCATCTACGTGGGCTCGGAAGAGGATGTGCGCGTCAAGTCGGTAAGCACCACGGGCGACGTGCGCATCAAGACCGGTGGCGAGCTGTTCAATGCCGCCGCCAGCGGTGTGGCCGCGGTCGATGCGCGCAACATCACGCTGGAGGCGGGCGGCGGCGATCTCGCCAGCGCCCAGCAGGAGATGCTGGTGAAACTCGCCGCGCAAGGCGCGCTGACCGCACGGGCCGACCAGAACCTGTACCTGCGCAACCTCGGCGGTGACCTCATCGTCGACCAGGTCTACGCCACGCAGACCGCACAACTGCGCTCGCCGGGCGCGATCCTGGAACTCAGTGCGGACCTGCGGCCCGACATCCAGGCCCGCAACATCTCGCTGACCGCCGGTACCACCATCGGCAACGGCGCCAGCCAGCTCAATTACCTGGACCTCGGCGGCGACGCGGACGGCTGGGTCGACCTGTCGGCCCCCATCGGCATCTACGTCTACAGTCCCGACCGCGCGCTGAACCTGCGCAACGTGAGCACCGGCGAACTGAGCATCGACAGCCTGGGCTCTCCCGTGGCCATCGTCGGCGCGGTGAACGTGGCCGGCAACGCCCATGTGAGCTCAGGTGACAGCGTGACGCTGCAGGATGGCGCGTCCATCATCAGCAGCCAGGGCGACATCGACATCAGCGGCCGGACCTTCGACATGGCCAGCGGCAGCAGCCTGACGGCCCAGCTCGGGAATGTGTCGGTCAGCACCGTGCAGGGCATGACGCTGACGCAAGTCCAGGCCGGGGGTGACATCACGCTCGCGGCCGGGGGGAGTCTCACCACTAGCGGCCCGCTGCTGAGCGGCCAGAACCTGTCGCTCGGCTCGGGTCAGGCCATGCAGGTGAGCGGCAGCACGAGCGCAGGCGGCAGCGCCAGCTTCACGGCGGGCACCACGCTGGACCTCGCCGGCAGCTTCAGCAGTGGCGGCAGCACGAGCCTCAGCAGTGGCGGTGCCGCGACATTGGGCGGCACCCAGACCATCGGTGGCGACTTCGTGGCCAGCAGCGGCGACAGCCTCACGCTGAGCGGCAACACGACCGTGACCGGCGACAGCACGCTGAGTGCCCAGCAAGACCTCACGCTGGCCGCAGGCGCTGCGTTGAGCAGTGGCGGCGATGCCAGACTGACTTCCACCGCCGCTTCGATCAGCATCGCCGGCACGCTGGACAGCGCCGGCAACAACACGCTGCAGGCGGCGCTGGACGTGGGGATCGGCGGCACGGCCAGGGCCGACGGCAACACGCAGATCGACGCCGGGCGTGACCTCGCCAGCAGCGGCACGCTGCACAGCGGGCAGAACCTCGCGCTGACCGCGGGCCAGGCCATGCAGGTGAGCGGCAACACGACCGCAGGCGGCAGCGCCAGCTTCACGGCAGGCACGACGCTGGACCTCGCCGGCAGCTTCAGCAGTGGCGGCAGCACGAGCCTCAGCAGTGGCGGTGCCGCGACATTGAGCGGCACCCAGACCATCGGTGGCGACCTCGCAGCCAGCAGCGGTGACAGCCTCGCGCTGAGCGGCAACACGACCGTGAGCGGCGACAGCACGCTGAGCGCCCAGCAAGACCTCACGCTGGCCGCAGGCGCTCAGTTGAGCAGTGGCGGCAATGCCAGTCTGACTTCCACCGCCGCTTCGATCGACATCGCCGGTACGCTGGACAGCGCCGGCAACAACACGCTGCAGGCGGCGCAGGACGTGGGTATCAGCGGCACGGCCACGGCAGACGGAAACACGCAGGTCGACGCCGGCCGCAACCTGGTCTCCACCGGCACGCTGCACAGCGGGCAGAACCTTGCGCTGACCGCGGGTCAGGCCATGCAGGTGACGGGCAATACCACGGCGGGCGGCACCGCCAGCCTCAGCGCCGGCACCATGCTGAGCCTCGCGGGCGATTTCGCCAGCGGTGGCAGTACGAGCCTCATGAGTGGTGGCGACAGCAACATCGGCGGCACGCAAACCATCGGTGGTGACTTCACTGCCAGTAGCGGTGCAGCGATGAACTTGACGGGCAGCACCACCGTCGCGGATGACAGCGCGTTGAGCGCGCAGCAAGACCTCACGCTGGCCGTGGGTGCCACGCTCAGCAGCGGCGGCAACGCCACGTTGAGTTCCAGCGCGGGCTCGGTCTGGGTCTCCGGCACGCTGCACAGCGGGCAGAACCTCGCGCTGACCGCGGGTCAGGCCATGCAAGTGAGTGGCAACACGACAGCGGGCGGTACGGCCAGCCTCGGTGCGGGCGCTACGCTGAGCCTTGTGGGCGACTTCGCCAGCGGTGGCAGCACTAGCCTCACGAGCGGTGGCGACAGCAACATCGGCGGCACGCAAACCATCGGTGGTGATTTCACCGCCCGCAGCGGCGGCGCGATGAACCTGACAGGCAGCACCACCGTCGCGGATGACAGCGCGCTGAGCGCCCAGCAAGGCCTCACGCTGGCCACGGGTTCCCGCTTCTCGACTGGCGGCGACTTGAGTGCCAGTGCCGGCGGCAACGTGCAGTTGGATGGCCTTGTCGCCGTGGGAGGTCAAACCCGCGTCGCCGGCGGCCAGGATGTGTCGGTGGGCGGCCAGGTGACTGGGCAAGGAGACATGTTGGTCCAGGCGGGCAACGACGTGGTGTTCACTGGCGGCCAACTCGCGTCGCCTGCGCCGATCAGTCTCGTGGCGGGCACGGATGGCAGTGGCAGCGTGCGGGGTAGCGCGCAGGGTGGCACCGACATCGTGGCGGGAGACAGTCTGCGCATCACGGCGCCTCAGGGCATCGGTGCCGGTGCGCCGCTGCAGGTCGACGCTGCCGACCTCGTGCTCCATGCCGACAGCATCGATGTGCAGGCTGCCAGCACGGGACCGATGAAGCTGGAGGTCGGTGGCAACAATGGCGCGCTGGCAAATTCGGCCGCCTTGCGACTGGATGGTCTGGCCGGGGCGACCTTCACCTGGCTGGGGGCCAACCAGGCGAGCGTCTCCAGTACCGGCAACCTGTTCGTGCTGAACGGGCAGATGGGCGATTACGGCGTATTCACGACGCCGGACTACAGCGTGCGCATCGACCACCTCGACCGCACGCCGCGCCCTGGCCTGGACGTGCGGGGCTTCACGCTGGACGGGGCCTATACCCTGTCCGTTACACCTGAGGAGGCGGTACTGGGGGCCTACGTGATCGGGTCCAACCCCAACAAGGTGGTGTATGGCTATCCGGCCGGCTCGGCCAGCGAGGAAAACGGAGACACCCGCGTGCCGATCCGCGTCGCCGGGCCCGACATGACGCCGGCCGAGGCGCCGCGCGCGGGTTTCCTGCAGATCGGCAATCTGTTCGATTGCGCGGCGCAGGATGAGGAATGCCAACAGATTACCGGCGCAAGCCAGGGGGGAGAATGACTAAGAGCGAGGCCAAAGGCCGGCAGGCGAAGGGCACGCGGCGCGCCGGATGTGCGCTGGGACTGTGGATGGCAGCAGGTTTTGCAGGGGCGCCGGTTTGGGCCCAGTTGCTACCGCCCTCGGTCGACCCCGCCGCGATCCAGCGCCAGGAGCGCGAGCGCTTGGAGCAGCAGGAGCGCGAGCGACGCCTGCTGGAGCGCCAGGAAGCACCGCAGATCCTGACCCCCAAGCCGGCCGCCGGCGGCGAGGCCAACGAGGTCAAGAACATCCAGGTCACACGCTTCGAGATCGACGAGTCCGCCATCCTGAAGAAGGAGGACATCGAGCGCATCCTGGCGCCGCTGCGTGGACAGACCGTGAGCCTGGCCGACCTGATGCGCGCGGTCGACGCCATCAACAAGCTGTACGAGGCCGTCGGCGAGCTGACGGCGCGTGCCTTCCTGCCGACGCAGACGATCAGCGGCGGCGTGGTGCGCATCCGCCTGATCGAGAGCCGCGTGGGCAAGCTGGGCGTGGTCGGCAATCAGCATCTGTCCGGCGACTATGTGCGCGAGCGCCTGCGCCTGCAGGAGGGTGAGCGCATGTCGGTGCCCACGCTGGAACAGGATCTCGCGCGCTTCAACCGCCTCAACGAGAGCCAACTGCGCGCCAGCGTGGTGGCCGGCGACCAGTTGGGCCGTACCGATGTCGAAATCCGCGTCGAGGAGACGCCGCGCAATCGCACGACCCTATACGTGGACAATTCGGGGCGTGATACCACCGGCAACGGCCGCATCGGCTTCTACACCCGCTTTGCCAACCTGGCCGGGCAGAGCGACGCGCTGAGCTTCAACGGCTCGAAGACCGAGGGCTCCTATTCGGTGGGCGCCGGCTATTCGATCCCCCTCACGCGCGACGACCTGCGCCTGGACGTCGGCTTCAGCGGCGGCGAAAACGAGATCATCGACGGCCCTTTCGTGCCGCTCGAAATCACCGGCCGCTCGCAGGACTTCAGCCTCGGCCTGACCCAGCCCCTGGTGGCCGAGATCGCGCGTAGCTGGTCGGCCTATTCGCGCCTGTCCTTCCGCAAGTCGATCAGTGCCTTCGGCGGCATCGAGCAGATCAATGAAGACCTCAGCGTCCTCACCCTGGGCCTGAGCGGCGACAAGGCCGGCGACCGCAGTGGCTGGCTGCTCGACCAGCAGCTTTACGTGGGCATGCACTACATCGGCGGTGAGCGCGCGTTCACTTACTACCGCGCCAATGCCAATCGCCTGGATCGCCTGGGCGAGCGCGTCCAGCTCATCACGCGCGCCGGTCTGCAGCTTTCGGCGACCGACATCCTGCCCTCCAGCGAACTGTTCCAGATCGGCGGCGCCTATACCGTGCGCGGCTACTCGGAGGGCCTGCTGTCGGGCCGCCACGGTTACTACCTTGGCATCGAGGCGCGCCTGCACGGCGGCGAACTGCGTGAACTGGAACGCCAGGGCAATGCGCCGCGCTTCCAGTGGCTGGGCTTCATCGACCATGGCGGTGTCATGCCCTACCGCCCGGGCAACCAGCCCGAGACCACCGGCGACGATTTCCTGACCGGCATCGGGGTCGGTGTGCTGGTCGAGTGGCGCCAGATGAACGCCCGCCTTGCGCTGGCCGCCCCGCTGGACAAGAACCCGGGCGAGCTGCACTACGACAAGCTGCGCGCACACGTCGCGCTGAACCTCAACTTCTGACGCGGCTGCCGGTCCGCTGACAGACCGGAGTCCAGGCTGGGCGAGCAGCGTTGCACTATTGACCGAGCAGGTTTCGGTCAATGGTCTTGATCCGCCAACTCTCCCGCTGCCTCACCGGGTCGTCGGTCTTACCGTCGCATGAGCCCCAGCGGGCTCCCGCCATCCCCGCAAAGCCTCTCACGAGCAGTGCAACCAAAACGGACGGGCGAGATAAAACGATAAAGCCCCGACCGAAACCGGTCGGGGCTTGATTTGGTGGGCCCCCTGGGAGTCGAACCCAGCACCAACGGATTATGAGTCCGCTGCTCTAACCAGGCATGAGCTAGAGGCCCGATGTGCACACGGCCACCCAAGGGCGGCCGTGTGGCAGTCAAGCTGAGGGCAGGATCAGCCCTCGCCGTCGAGGAAGCTGCGCAGCTTCTCCGAGCGGCTGGGGTGACGCAGCTTGCGCAGGGCCTTGGCTTCGATCTGGCGGATGCGCTCGCGGGTGACGTCGAATTGCTTGCCGACTTCTTCCAGCGTGTGGTCCGTGTTCATCTCGATGCCGAAACGCATGCGCAGCACCTTGGCTTCGCGCGGGGTGAGCGAGTCGAGGATTTCCTTGGTCGTGTCCTTCAGCGAGGAGTACAGCGCGGCGTCGCCGGGCGACAGCGTGGCTGTGTCCTCGATGAAGTCGCCCAGGTGCGAATCGTCATCGTCGCCGATCGGCGTCTCCATGGAGATCGGCTCCTTGCTGATCTTCAGGATCTTGCGGATCTTGTCCTCGGGCATCTCCATCTTGATCGCCAGAGTGGCGGGATCGGGCTCGGCACCGGTTTCCTGCAGGATCTGACGCGAGATGCGGTTCATCTTGTTGATCGTCTCGATCATGTGCACCGGGATGCGGATGGTGCGGGCCTGGTCGGCGATCGACCGCGTGATGGCCTGGCGGATCCACCAGGTGGCATACGTGGAGAACTTGTAGCCACGGCGGTATTCGAACTTGTCCACCGCCTTCATCAGGCCGATGTTGCCTTCCTGGATAAGGTCGAGGAACTGCAGGCCGCGGTTGGTGTACTTCTTGGCGATCGAGATCACGAGACGCAGGTTGGCCTCGGTCATCTCGCGCTTGGCGCGGCGCATCTTGGCTTCGCCGGTGGACATCTGCTTGTTGATGTCCTTCAAGTCCTTGAGGCCGATCTGGATGCGATCCTGCAGGTCGATCAGCTTTTGCTGCTCTTCCAGCACGGCCGGCTGCATGCGCATCAGCGTGGTGGCATAGCTGGCGCCGGCGGAAATCTCGTTCTTGAGCCAGTCGAGATTGGTTTCGTTGCCCGGGAATACCTTGATGAAATGGGCGCGCGACATGCCCGAGCGATCCACGCACAGTTCCAGGATCTTGCGCTCGTGCTTGCGCACGTCCTCGACCATGTGGCGCACGGTATCGCATAGGTTTTCGATCATGCGCGCGGTGAAACGGATGTTCATCAGTTCGGCGCTGATCTGGCTGTGCAGCTTCTGGTAGGTCTTGTCCTGCGGCCCCTTCTTGGCCAGCGCCGGGATCATCTTGTCATACAGTCCGCGGATGACATCGAAGCGCTCCAGCGCGTCGGCCTTGAGCTGGAGCAGCGAAGCCGACATCGCGCCGCCGCCGCCTTCACCGTCTTCGTCTTCTTCTTCGTCCGCCGCATCTTCCAGCTCGACGTCATCGGAGGAATCGGCAGCGGCTTCTTCTGCGACCGCATTGGGGTCGACCAGGCCGTCGACGAGTTCGTCGATGCGCATCTCGTCCTTGCTGACCTTTTCGGCCATGGCGAGGATGTCGGCGATGGTGGTGGGGCAGGCCGAGATGGCCATGACCATGTGCTTGAGACCGTCTTCGATGCGCTTGGCGATCTCGATTTCGCCTTCGCGCGTCAGCAGCTCGACCGTGCCCATCTCGCGCATGTACATGCGCACCGGGTCGGTGGTGCGGCCAAACTCGGAGTCGACGGTGGACAGGGCCTGCTCGGCTTCCTCTTCCACCTCCTCGTCCACCACGGCGGCCGGCACGTTGTCGGACAGCAGCAGGTCTTCGGCGGCCGGAGCCTCGTCGTAGACCTGGATGCCCATGTCATTGAAGGTGGAGATGATCGATTCGATCTGCTCCGCATCCACCATCTCGTCGGGGAGGTGGTCGTTGACTTCGGCGTAGGTCAGGTAGCCGCGTTCCTTGCCGAGCGCGATCAGGCTCTTGAGGCGCGTGCGACGGACTTCCGCATCCTCGGCGCTATCGGTCGGCAGCGGCGGGATGTTCAGGTCCCTCTTGTCCTTCGATCGCCCCGTCTTGGCGGGGGCTCCAGCCTTGGCGACTTTTGGAAGTTCCTTGCGTGTTTCTTTGGCTTTTTCCTTGGCGGCCATAGAGTCCTCGTGAATCGGGCGGAGCATTCGGGGAAACCGGCAATTTTAGTCCGATTTCAGTGGTTCTGTCCAGACTTAAGTTTCTGTTTTTCCGCAAGAAGCAGTTGCTGGTAACGCTGCTTCTCTGTGTCGCTCAGGGTTTCGCGTGCGTTGATGCGTGCTGTGAGCTGATTCAGTTCTTCGCGGTGGAGACGGGCTTCTGCGCTAATCCTGAGACCGTGCAACAGGTCTTCCAGTTCGACCCGTGCGCCGTCTTCGTCGAGCAAATCGTCTTCGGCCTGCAGCAATTTGCCGGTCAGCGCACGTACCTCATCGTCAGCAATCGTGTCGTGGATCGAGGCGAAGGTGGTTGCGCTCAGCGACCCGTCGTCGCGCCGGTCTTGCAGCAGGTGAATCAAGGTGGCGGCGGGGCCTTCGTCGACCAGGGTGGAGGCGTCCGAGGGCAGGGTCTCGATGAGCTTCCAGTAGCTGGCCAGAATGCGCAGCATCCGCTCCACCGGGCGCGTGGCCTCCTTGCGTGGTGCGCGCGGTGGCGGGGCCTTGCGCTTGCTGCCGTCGGTGCTTGTCTTGAGCCCCAGGGCGCGCGCGACTTCGCTCGCGTCCATGCCGGCCTGCTCGGCAACCAGGCGCACCATCTGCAATTGCAGAACCGGCGCGGCGATGCGTGGCACCAGGCTCTTTGCTTCATGCACGAGGCGCGCACGATCTTCGGCGGTGTCGAGATTCAAGCCGCTACGCAGTTCGCGCAGCAGGAATTCGGTCAGCGGCGTGGCTTCTTCCAGTGCGCGGCGGAAGGCTTCCAGGCCTTGCTCTCGCACGTAGCTGTCCGGGTCGTGCTCGGGCGGCAGGAACAGGAAGCGCACCACCTTGTCATCGGCGAGTTGCTCCAGGCAGGCTTCCAGCGCGCGGCGGGCGGCCTTACGACCGGCGTTGTCGCCGTCGAAACAGAACACCACGCGCTCGGCCTGGCGGAACAGTTTCTGGACATGGGTCGGCGTGGTGGCGGTACCGAGCGCGGCCACGGCGGCGTGGAAACCGAATTGCGACAGGGCCACCACGTCCATGTACCCCTCGGTGACCAGCACCATGCCGCTCTCGCGGATCGCCTGGCGCGCGTGGAACAAGCCGTACAGCTCACGCCCCTTCTCGAACAGCGGGGTTTCGGGAGAGTTCAGGTACTTCGGTTCGCCCTTGTCGAGCACGCGTCCGCCGAAGCCGACCACGTTGCCGCGTTGGTCGAGGATGGGGAACATGATGCGGTCGCGGAAGCGGTCGTAGCGGCGGCCGGTGTCGTTCTGGATCACCATGCCGGTTTCCAGCAGGCCGGGGCTGTCGTAGTCGCGCGGGAAGGCGGCGCGCAGGTTCTGCCAGTCGTCCGGCGCGTAGCCGATGCCGAAGCGCGCGGCGATCTCGCCGGTCAGCCCCCGGCGCTTGAGGTAGTCGATGGCGCGCGGGCTGCGCTTCAGTTGCTCGCGGAAGTAGCGCGACGCGGTCGTCATGATGTCGGTGAGCGATTGGCTGTGCGCGCGCTGTTCCGGCGTGGTCGTCTCCTCCTCCGGTACCTGCAGGCCGACCTGGCCGGCCAGTTCCTTGATCGCATCGCGGAAGGACAGGCCGGCGTATTCCATCAGGAAGCCGACCGCCGTGCCGTGCGCGCCACAGCCGAAGCAGTGATAGAACTGCTTGCTCGGGCTGACGGTGAAGGAGGGTGACTTCTCGTTGTGAAAGGGGCAGCAGGCGAGATAGTTCGCGCCGCCCTTCTTGAGTGGTACGTAGCGCTCGATCAGGTCGACGATGTCGACGCGCGCGAGCACCTGGTCGACGAAGCCCTGCGGGATCACGACGCTGCGCCTGGCTTACTTGGCGAGGGCGGCCTTGATCTTGGCGGACACCTGCGCCATGTCGGCGCGACCGGCCAGTTGTGGCTTGAGGACACTCATCACCTTGCCCATGTCGGCGGGCTCGGCGGCGCCGGTTTGGGCGATGGCTGCGGCCACGGCGGCGTCGATCTCGGTCTCCGACAGGCCGGCCGGCATGTAGGCGCTCAGCACGGCGACCTCGGCGCGCTCGGCGTCGGCCAGGTCCGTGCGGCCGGCGGCGTCGTACTGGCTGATCGAATCGCGGCGCTGCTTGAGCAGCTTCTCGACGATGGCCACGGTGGCGGCGTCGTCCAGCGTGATGCGCTCATCCACTTCCTTTTGCTTGATGGCGGCCAGCAGCAGGCGGATCGCGCCCAGGCGGGCGGTCTCCTTGGCGCGCATGGCGGCTTTCATGTCTTCGGAGATGCGTTCCTTCAGCGACATAACAGATGACCCTCTCGATTCGAATCTTCTAAACACAAAAACCCGGCAACCCACGTGGGTTCCGGGTTTTGGCCAAGCCAACCAATCCGCGCGCCGTATGGCGCAGCAGGATCAGTACAGCTTCGGCGGCAGTTGTTGGCTGCGCAGGCGCTTGTGCAGGCGCTTGACGGCAGCAGCCTTCTTGCGCTTGCGCTCGGCGGTGGGCTTTTCGTAGAACTCGCGCGCGCGCAGTTCGGTCAGCGTGCCGGCTTTTTCGATGGTGCGCTTGAAGCGGCGGATGGCAACTTCGAACGGCTCGTTTTCTTTGACGCGTACACCAGGCATTCGTGTATTCCTCAGGGGCACCCTTGGGCGCGGATTGGAGTGAGCCCGCGACTATACAGGCATCGGCGAAGTTTTCCAAGTAGACTCCGCAAAATGAAACGAAGTCTTGTATTGGGCATTGAGACCTCCTGTGACGAGACCGGTATCGGTCTGTACGACAGCGAGCACGGTTTGCGGGCCCACCGGGTGTTTTCCCAGATCGACCTGCATGCGGCCTACGGCGGCGTAGTGCCGGAACTGGCTTCGCGCGACCATGTGCGACGCATTGTTCCGCTGATCCGCGAGACGCTGGAAGGCGGCGGGGTGAGCCTGCAGGAGCTGACCGCCATTGCCTATACGACTGGACCGGGCTTGGCGGGGGCCCTGCTGGTGGGTGCCAGCGTGGCAGAAGCCTTGGCCCTCGCGCTGGACCTGCCAGCCCTGCCGATCCATCACCTTGAAGGGCATCTGTTGTCGCCACTGCTGGCCGCCGAGCCGGCCGAGTTCCCCTTTGTGGCCTTGTTGGTATCGGGTGGTCACACCCAGCTCATGCGAGTAGGGGACGTAGGTGACTACCAGTTGCTTGGCGAGAGCGTCGATGATGCCGCTGGCGAGGCTTTCGACAAAACGGCCAAGCTCTTGGGGCTGGGCTATCCGGGCGGGCCTGCGCTGGCCAGATTGGCCGAGCAGGGGACGGCGGGGCGCTTCAAGCTGCCGCGCCCGATGTTGCATTCCGGTGACCTCAACTTCAGCTTCAGCGGCCTCAAGACGGCCGTGCTGACCGCTACGCAGCAACCCGGTTACGCGCCCGAGCAGGCACCGGATCTGGCCCTGGAGTTCCAGGAGGCGGTGGTGGATGTGCTGACCAACAAGGCGCTGGCTGCGCTCAAGCAGACGCGCCTGAAGCGCCTGGTGGTAGCCGGTGGCGTCGGCGCGAACCGACGCCTGCGTGTGGCCTTGCACGAGGCGCTGGCGCGGCGCGGCGCGCGGGTCTTCTTTCCTGAGCTGGAATACTGCTCCGACAACGGAGCGATGATTGCCTTCGCGGGCGCCATGCGCCTGCAGGCCGGGTGCGCCCGGGCGACCCGCGAAGGGAGTTTCGCGGTACGTCCGCGCTGGCCGCTCAGCGAGCTTGCGGTGGACGCGGACGGGGCCTGATCAGGCTTTCTTCTTGCTGCCGATGCGACTTTCCTGGCCGGCCAGCAAGCGACGTATGTTGTCCTTGTGGCGCCACAGGAGAACAGCCGACATGAGCAAGCAGACTGCCGGCCAGAGCATGCCGCCAACCAGCCACAGGCACAGCAGCGGGGCGGCGACGGCAGCAACAACGGCCGCCAGCGAAGAGTAACGGGTGGTGGCTGCCACCAGCAGCCAGGTGGCGAGGGTCAGGCCACCGAGTGCCGGGGTGATGCCGAACAGCACGCCGGCCGCGGTCGCCACGCCCTTTCCTCCCTTGAAGCCCAGAAAGCACGAGAAGACGTGCCCCAGGAAGACGGCCAGCGCGCTCAGCGCGATCGACCAGATGGGCAGGCCGAGCGGTTCCCCCAGCTTCTGCGCACCCCATACGACCACCCAGCCTTTCAACGCGTCACCCAGCAGGGTCAGCAGCGCGGCCAGTTTGTTGCCGCTGCGCAGAACGTTGGTGGCACCGGGATTTCCCGAGCCGTAATTGCGCGGATCGTCGAGCTTCAATATTTTCGAGACCAGCACGGCAAAGGGAATCGAGCCGATGAGATAAGCGCTGGCGAGCAGCAGGAGTGAGGGCAGGAGTGGGTTTTCCATCGTGATCGGTGTCTGTGCTAACGTGCCCTTACCGTTTTTGCGGTATGGGCGCCATGGATTACATATTTGTCGAAGGCCTGCAGGTGGAGGCGCGGGTGGGAATATACCCGCGTGAGCAACTCATGTCGCAGGCGCTTGAAATCAATCTTACCTTCGGCGTACCCGACGCAGCCGCCGAGCGCGACGACATCGCGGATACGATCGACTACGATCGTGTCGTGGTGCGCATTCGTGAGGTGCTGGGCGAGTTGCATTTCAACTTGCTGGAGACGCTGGGCGAGTTTCTCGTCGAGCTGTTGTTCACTGAGTTCGGGGCTCCCTGGGTGCGGGTTTCGATTGCCAAGACGGGGGTGGTGCGGGGGGTCCGGCGCGTCGGGGTATATATCGAGCGGGCGCGGGATGGGAGTGGCACGCCGCCTTTGCGAGGCAGTGGCCTGGATTGAGTGGATACTCCTTGTCCGCCGAACGTGTCCGCCGAACGGAGGGGATGGCTTATCCCGGTAAAGAAATGAAAACGCCCCGCAGGCATCAAACCTGCGGGGCGTTTTCCATCAAGCGTGCGGTTCTTACTTGATCAGCAGCTCTTCCAGCGGCTTGCCGCCGGCCAGGTGGGCGGCGACCCATTGCGGTTTGCGGCCGCGGCCGGTCCAGGTCTGGCTTGCATTGGCAGGGTCGCGGTACTTCGGCGCCACCTTGCCCTTGGAGCCGCGCACAGCCTTTTTCACTGCAGGTGCGCGCTTGCCCTTGGTCGCTGCCGGCTTGTCGCCCAGCACGTCGGTAATGGACATGCCGGCTTCGGCCGTCAGTTTCTGGATTTTCTTGAGGAGATCCTTGCGGGTATTGTCCGTGCGCTTGGCGATCTCGCTCTCGATGCGAGTCTTGAGTTTCTTGAGCTCGGTGACGGTGAGTTTGGTCAGTTCCATGTTTGTTGTGGCCCCTGTTAGATGAGCGAAAACGCTGATCCATTCTGCGACATTATTCGCCCATTTGCAAAGGGATTATTTCCTTAGTAGCAGGGAATGTTGTCGAAAGTATTTACAGCTGGCTACAAATCTTGAGGAATCAGGCGCGCGGGTGGTGCTGGGAATGCAGTGTTTTCAAGCGTTCCCGCGCGACGTGGGTATATATCTGGGTGGTGCCGATGTCGGCGTGACCAAGTAGCAACTGGACCACGCGCAAATCCGCTCCGTGATTAAGAAGGTGGGTGGCAAAAGCGTGGCGTAGCGTGTGCGGGGATATGGCCTCACTCCGGATGCCGGCCGTCAGGGCGTGACGTTTGATCGTGTGCCAGAACATCTGGCGTGTCATCGCGGTGCCAAATCGTGTCAGGAAAACCGCGTCGTCGGGCACGCCTTGCAAATCCGGGCGGGCTTCGGCCAGGTAGCGCCGGAGCCATGAAACGGCTTCCTCTCCGAGCGGCACCAGCCTTTCCTTGCTGCCCTTGCCGACCACGCGTAGGACGCCGAGCTGCAAATCAAGTTCAAACAATTTGAGATTCACGAGCTCGGAAACCCGCAGGCCTGTGGCGTAGAGTGTTTCCAGCATGGCGCGGTCGCGCAGGCCGAAGACGTCGGTGCAATCCGGCGCGGCGAGCAGGCGTTCAACCTGTTCTTCGCTGAGGGTTTTGGGAAAGCGGGCCGCGCTGGCTGGTGAATCAATGTCGGCCGTGGGGTCGCGCTGCAATTGGTTTTCCGCCAGCAGGTGACGGTAGAAACGGCGCAGTGTGGCGAGCGCGCGGCGTTGCGTAGCCGGTTTGGTGCGCGTGCTCAAGTCCGCCAGATAAGCCGCCAGCAGGGCTCCTTCTGCCTGGTCGAGGGGGGTGTCTCGTTTCTCCAGCCAGGCCGCATACAGTGTCAGATCGGTGCGGTAGGCCTCCAGGGTGTTGCGAGACAAACCATCCTGCATCCACAGCGTGTCGATAAATGCGTCGATCAGCGCGACGGCCTGGTGATCTATTGGGCCGGTCATTACAGCGCGCCCTCGTGCATCAGCAGCCAGCGTTTGGCATCCAGCAACCAGCCGTCGCGTGCGTGGGCAAACCCGCCGGTCCGTCCCTGCCCGATCACGCGGTGGCAGGGCACCAGCACGGGAAAGGGATTGGCACCGCAGGCCTGACCGACCGCGCGGGCATGCGAGCCCAGTTCGGCTGCGATCTCGCCGTAGCGCCGGGTGTGTCCGGCGGGAATGGCGCGGATGGCTGCCCACACCCTGACTTGAAAGGGGCTGCCGGCGTGGAGGAGAGGGAACTCCGGGAATGGGTGCTGCGGTTCATCCAGGTAGCGTAACCAGCTTTGTTCGAAGGCTTTGGCCACAGGATCGGTCGCGGCGAGCGCTGGATGGTTTGGCGGCAGGAAGCGGATGTCGACGATGCGTTCGCCTGCGACGCAGATTCCCAACTTGAATGCGGGCGCGGTGAATACGCCGCACAGTCCGGCAGAGGCGACGACGGTGGAGGCAGTGCGAAGAGACGGCATGCCAGGCAGCTTAGCGTCAGGGCTGGCGAGCGCCAAGCCGGGAGGCAGGGGCGCGGGGTTGTGGAAGGAGGGCCGGCAGCACGAGGTACCGCCGGCCCGTCGCTCTACCCCAAGAGCGAGTGATGCCCGGTCAAATTAACTTAATCGCATGAAATCGGCAAAGTTGCGTGGTGTAAATTTTTGTCAGCCGGGTCGACCGAGCAGATGGGCGCGCAGATCCTCCTGGGCTGGCTCCTTGCCCAGCCAGATGCGCAGCAATGCGGCGTAGAAATCCTCGCCGGGAGTATCGCTGCCTTTCGCTTCTCCATTGACGCTCAGGCGCGTGCCGCTTCCCGGAATGAAGTCGAGGAACACCACCGTCTTTTCGGCTGCTTTGCCCATGCTAAGCAGCGTCTTGCGGAAGTGCTCGATGCGTGGGGCAAGTTGCTGTTGCTCGGCGGCGGAGAGATTCTTGTTGAGACCCTCGATCAGGGCGTCGGCAAACTGGTCTGCGCCCAACTCGCGCAAGGTCACGATATGGATGCGGCGGGGGCCGCTGCCGGCGAGGACGGCCTGCGCGTCACTGCTCTTCTGGGGCAGGTAGAGGCCCATCGCATAGACGCGGAACATCAGACGCTTGCGCAGGCCTGCGCCGTTGAGTTGCAGTTCAGCGCCGGCGACGGTGGTCTTGTCCTCGAATTGCACCGAGGCGACTTCGGCGGCAGCCAGCGGCAGGCTCAGGAGCAGGCTGAGTACGCCGCTCGCGAGGCGGGCATGGAACGCTGGGGGCATGGTGTGTCTCCGTTTGGGTGTTGTCCATACGGCAGCGTATGTCATCGGTCAAAAAAAACAAGCCCGCGATCAGGCGGGCTTGTCAGGACTTTCCCTCGGGTCCGCTCAGCCGGCCCAGCAGTTGAAGATGCCCACGCACAGCACGGCGATGCCGGTCCACCAGATCGTGCCGCCGGGTGGTTTGAGGTAGTGGTGCGCCTCGGTGAAGGGGGCGAAGGTGAAGAAGTCGTGCTCTTCCTTGCGCAGGAAGGTCCACGCGCCCAGCGTGAGCACCAGGCCCAACGCGACCAGGGTGATGCCGAATTGCAGCGTCGTCATCAGGCGCGCACCTCACCGTTGCCGAACACCACCCACTTCTGCGAGGTCAGGCCTTCCAGGCCGACCGGGCCGCGTGCGTGGATCTTGTCGGTCGAGATGCCGATCTCGGCGCCCAGACCATACTCGAAGCCGTCGGCGAAGCGTGTGGAGGCGTTGATCATGACCGAGGCGGAGTCCACCTCGCGCAGGAAGCGCATGGCCTTGCTGTAGTTCTCGCTGACGATGGCGTCGGTGTGCTGCGAGCTATAGGTGTTGATGTGCTCGATGGCTTCGGAAACGTCGGCCACCACCTTCACCGCGATGATCGGGGCGAGGTATTCCTCGTACCAGTCCTGCTCGGTGGCTTCGACCAGCTTGGCGCCGGGGATGTCGGCTTCACGCAGGATGGCCAACGATTCCGCGCAGGCGCGCATCTCGTTCTCCTTGGCGGCCAGCATGCGGCCGATCTCGGGCAGGAAGCGCCGGGCCACGCTGCGCGCGACGAGCAGGGATTCGGCCGTGTTGCAGGTGCCGTAGCGCTGCGTCTTGCTGTTCTCGACGATGGGCAGCACCTTGGCGGGATCAGCCTCGTCGTCGATGTAGACGTGACAGTTGCCGTCCAGATGCTTGATGACAGGCACCCGCGCCTCGCGGCTGATGCGCTCGATGAGACCCTTGCCGCCACGCGGCACGATCACATCCACATACTGCGGCATGGTGATCAGTTCGCCCACCGCAGCCCGGTCCGTGGTCTCGATGACCTGAACGCCGGTGGCGGGCAGGCCGGCGGCCGCGAGGCCTTCACGCACGCAGGCGGCAATCGCCTGGTTGCAGTGCAGGGCTTCCTTGCCGCCGCGCAGGATGGTGGCGTTGCCGCTCTTGATGCACAGGCCGGCGGCGTCCGCCGTCACATTGGGGCGGGCTTCGTAGATGATGCCGATGACACCCAGCGGCACGCGCATGTGGCCCACCTGGATGCCGGAGGGGCGGCGCTTGACGTTGGTGATCTCGCCGACCGGATCGGGCAGGGCGGCAATCTGTTCGAGACCGGCGGCCATGCTCTCGATGCCCTTGGCGCTCAGCGTGAGGCGGTCGATCATTGCCGGCTCCAGGCCATCGGCGCGAGCCTGTTCGAGGTCGCGCGCATTGGCGGCGAGCAGTTCGGGGGCGCGCACGCGGATCAAGCGGGCGATTTCGTTCAGCGCATGGTTCTTGGCGCCGGTGGAGGCGGCGGCCATGGCGCGCGAGGCGGTGCGGGCCTGGCGGCCCAGCGTCTGCATGTATTCCTTGATGTCCATGATGCGACGGTTCAACCGTATGGTCTGCGGATGGGGAGCCCTCCATTAGACCATCCGGCAGCCCGCGGGCCAAGCGAGGGCGGCGTGGGCGCTTGACCACCTGCGCGTCCCTCGCCAGACTGTGCGCCCCCTGGCGTGCCCTATCCCGATGCTGCATTCCTTGCTGTGCCGTCTCACTGCGCCCGAGTCCCTGTGGCGCGACGGCAACTTCCTGCGCCTGTTCCTGGCCACCACCCTGACCGTGCTGGGCACTGCGGTGACGCACATGGCGCTGCCACTGACCGCGGTGCAGATGCTGCAGGCCAGCGCGACCGAGATGGGCGTGCTGGTGGCCTGCCAGTTGCTGCCCTTTGTGACCGTGGGCTTGCCAGCCGGGGTATGGATAGACCGTGGCAGCAAGCGGCGCATCGCCATCCTGTTCGACGTCTTCGCCGCGCTGGGCCTTGCACTGGTGCCGCTGGGGGCGGTCTTCGGTTTTCTGTCGATGCCCGTGCTGTGCGTGGTGGGCTTCATGGTGTCGACCACCGAGGCCGTCGGCGGCTCGGCCCTGCAGGCCTTCATTACCGGCCTGGTCGGGCGGGAGCGTCTGGTGCTGGCCAACAGCAAGCTGTCGGCCGCCTCATCGGCGGCACTGGTGGCCGGGCCGGCGCTCGCTGCCTTGCTGGTGGCCTGGGTCGGTGCGCCGCTGGCGGTGACGGCGGACGCCCTGAGCTTCCTCTGCTCCGCCGCCTTGCTGGCGCGCATCCGCCACCGCGAGCGGGTGTCGCAGGGGCCCTCGCCCGGGGTGTGGCCGCAGGTCCGGGAGGGCTTGCTGCTGGTGTGGCGCACCCCGGTGCTGCGCGCGATGCTGTGGGTGGTGGCCGCCTGGATCATCCTCAACGATGGCTTCAAGGCGCTCTACGTGCTGCGGGCCAGTCGCGATCTGGGCCTGGACGCCGGACACATCGCCCTGATCAATACCTTGGGAGCGCTGGGCGGGCTGGCCGGCGCGCCGCTTGCGCATGGGCTGGAACGCCGCCTGGGCATGCGCCGCACCCTGGTGTGCGGGATCGTCATCGCGGCCCTGGGCTATCTCGCCTTCGCCGTGCCGCAGGCGGACTGGGTGGCGCCGCAGTGGGCCGCGGGCCTGGCCTTGTGCCTGCTCGACTGTGGCGCGGCGATCTACGTGATCACCTATCTGAGCCTGCGTCAGGCTGCCAGCCCGGACGCGGCGCTGGGCCGGGTCGTGACCGGCATGCGCTTTCTGAGCATCCTGCCGGGGCCGCTGGGCACCATCCTGATCGGGCTGGCGGCGGACGCTTTTGGCCTGGCGGGCACGATTGCCGGCATCGGGGTGGCCTGCCTGTTGCTGGGCGCGCTAGCCCTGCGCCTGGTGCCAGACTGGCGCCTTCAGCGCGGCGCGTAGAGCGCGCCGGCCAACCAGCGCTCCCAGTAGTGGCTGCGCTTGGCGCTGTCTTCCACGGGTTGGAGCCAGACCAGTTTGTCGCTGGCTCGCATCGAGGCCGGACTGGTCTCCCGCAGGGTGCTGGCAAGGCCCTGGTGGCTGGCCAGTTGTCCCGACACCATCGGCGTCAGCATGAAGTTGATCCAGGCTTCGGCGAGCTTGCGATGCGAGGTCTGGCGCATGATCGCCCAGCAATCCAGCCAGGCCAGGGCACCCTCGCGCGGGATCACGTAGCCAATGTCGAAGCCCGCCTGGCGCAGCAATTGCACCTGCTGATCGCCGTAGTTACCGAAGACAAGCGCGATCTCGCGCTCGCGCATCCGCTCGATGACCTCTTCCGGCTTGCTGTAGAGGTGCGGGTTGTTGTTGCGCAGGTTCAGCAGGTGGCGCAGGGTGCGCTCAAACTGATCCGCGCTGAGACGGAAGGGGTCCTGGATGCCCAGGGTCAGCGCGGCGAAACTGAAGTTGTGGGCGCCGCCGTTGTAGAGCAACACGCGCCCCTTGTAGCGCGCATCCCACAGCGCGCTCATGCTGGTCGGCGGGCTGGGCACGAGCTTGCGGTTGAAGATCAGCCCCATCGCCGAGTAGGTGTAGGGGATGGCCCAGAACTGTCCGTCCACGGCCAGGCCGGGAATGCTCTCGAGGCGGCGGAAGCGCGCCAGTTGCTTGGCCGTGTTGGGAATGGCCGATTGGCGCAAGGGGGCCACCAGGCCGGCTGCGATGTAACGCTGCAGCTCGGCCGTATTGACGGCCAGCAGATCGAAGTTACGCCCCTCGTTGGCGTTGGCGTGAGTCCACAGTTCCTCGTCCGAGCCGATCTCCACCACTTCCACGCGGACCTTGTGCTGCGTCTCGAACACGCGCACCGCCGCTGGCGTCACATAGCCTGGCCAGGACAGTACTCGCAGTACCTCGTCCGTGGCGCGGGCGGGGCAGTGCAGTACAAGGAGCATCAGGAACGCGATGACGCGCAACATGCTGCAGTCCGGTCAGGAGCCCGTTCGGTCGGGCCGGGTTAGGCCAATGGCATGCCCAATGTACCGGAAAACGCTTTCCGGCGCTCAGGCCGCCCGCAGGCGCAGGCATAACTGGAGGAATTCGTCCCACACGTCGCCGTCGCTGAGGCCCTTGATCATGCGGTCGATGCGGGCCGATTGCATCAGGGCGGCGCGCAGCGACGCGCCGCGCAGGCGCTGCACGGCGCGTCGCATCAGGGCCTGGCGCGGGCCGAACACGCGCTCGGCCTTGAGCGCGGCATCCATCGGCTGGCCGGCATCAAGCGCGGCGCGCACATGGGCAAGGGTGCGGATCTCGTTGGCCAGGGTCCACAGCAACAGCGGCGGCGCCGCGCCTTCGCCCTGCAGGCCGTCGAGGAGGCGGGCGCAGCGCGCGGCATCCCCTTCCAACAAGGCGTTGCGCAGCTTCTCGGTGTCGTAGCGCGCGACGTGGAGCACCGCGTCCTCGACCTGCTCCAGCGTGAGCGTGCCCTCGCCGTACAACAGCCCGAGCTTCTGGATTTCCTGGTGGGCCGCCAACAGATTGCCTTCGACGTGACCGGCGATGAAGGCCAGCGCCTCGCGCGGCGCGCTCTGCTTCTGCGTCTGGAGGCGGCCGGCAATCCATTGCGGCAGCTCGGCTAGGCCGGGGGCATTGCACTCGATGACCTGGCCGGCCTCCGCCAGGGCCAGGAACCAGGTGGTCTTGCGCGTCGCCCAGTCGAGCTGGGGCAAGGTGATGAGGGTGACGTCCGTGCCCTGCGGGTCCAACTCGCGGGCGAAACGTACCAGCGCGTCACCGCCTTGCTTGCCGGGCTTGCCGTTGGGGATGCGCAGGTCGACCAGCTTGCGTTCGCCGAACAGCGAGAGATTGCCGGCGGCCAGGCCAAACTCGTCCCACTTGAAGTGCTGGTGGGTCACGATCACCTCGCGCTCGCTCACCCCTTGCTGGCGGGCGGCGCTGCGGATCGCGTCGGCCGCCTCGATGACCAGCAGCGGCTCATCGCCGTGCAGCACGTACAGCGGTGCCAGCCCGCGCGCGAGCAGTTGCGGCAACTGGGCTGGCGCGAGGTTGGGCATGTCAGGGCTTGGCGGCAGTGGTGGCCGGCGGCGGCATGCGGGTGGCGGCGAGGCGGCGCACCAACTGCTGCGCGAGGTCGCGTTCCATCTCGGTGTACATCTGCGCCTCTTCCTGTTCCTTGGCCAGCACTGCGCTGTCGGCGAAGGTGATGTCACGGTGCAGGTTGAGCGAGGTCAGCGGCGTGATCTCCTGGCCGCCCTTGCCGACGAGGCGATAGGCAAAACGCAGGCGCAACTGGTACTCGCGCGCCGAGCCATTGGCGTTGAGCGCGATGATCTCCTTCTCGCGCACGTTGACCGGCGTCTGCAGGCGCACCTCGGCATCTTCTGCGCGGTCGACGACGCGGGTCGAGCCGTTGGCCTGGATCGCGCGCTTCAGCGCTGCCGTGAGGTCGGCATAAGGGTCCATGTCCAGCTTGATGGTCTGGAAGGGCATGGGCTTGGGGCCGCGCAACTGGAAGCCGCAGGCGGCCAGCAGCGAGAGCAGGAGGAGGGCGGAGAGGAGGCGGCGCATGTTGTTCTTTCGGAGGGAAGGACTGAGTGCTGAGAACTGAGTGCTGAGTGAAGCTCACTCAGTCCTCGTCGCTCAGTCCTCCGTCCTGCAGTTCATACGACGATATTAACCAGGCGACCCGGCACGATGATGATCTTCTTGGCTGGCTTGCCTTCCATGAACTTCTGGGCGGCTTCCGAGGCGACCGCCAGGGCTTCGATGGCGGCCTTGTCGGCGCTCGCCGGCACCTTGACCGAACCGCGCGTCTTGCCCAGCACCTGCAGCACCAGCTCGATCTCGTCCTGCACCAGCGCGGCTTCCAGCGGTTCGGGCCAGGGCGCCGAGAGGATGTCTTCGCCGTAGCCCAGATCGGCCCACAGGGTATGGGTGATGTGCGGGGTGATCGGCGAGAGTACGCGCAGCAGGATGCCGAAGCACTCTTCGATGACTTCGGCGGCAATGCCTGAATCACGCGGCGCCTTCTCCAATGCGTTGAGCATCTTCATGCAGGCCGAGGCCACGGTGTTGAACTGCTGCTTGCCGAGGTCGTAGTTGGCCTGCTTGAGCAGCAGGTGCACTTCGCGGCGCAGGCCGGCGAGCTTGTCGTCGAGCTTGGCACTGGCCAGCGTGCGCGAGGCCGGCAATTGCGGCTTGAGCTGCGTGGCGAAGACATGGCCGAAGGCCCACACGCGCTTCAGGAATCGATACGAGCCTTCGATGCCAGCATCCGACCACTCCAGCGTCTGCTCCGGCGGCGCGGTGAACATCATGAAGAAGCGGGAGGTGTCGGCGCCGTATTGCTCGATCATGGCGTTCGGGTCGACGCCATTGCGCTTGCTCTTCGACATGGTGCCGTAGCCGCCATAGTCGACGGGCTGGCCGTCGCGCTTGGCGAGTGCGCCGGTGACGCGGCCGGAGGCGTCGTGTTGCAGCTCGACTTCCTCGGGCGCGAACCACTCGATGCCGGTCTTGTCGGAGCGGCGCGAGAACAGGTGGTTGAGCACCATGCCTTGGGTGAGCAGTCGTTTGAAGGGCTCGCGGTATTGCACGAGGCCGAGGTCACCCATGACCTTGGTCCAGAAGCGCGAGTAGAGCAGGTGCAGGATGGCGTGTTCGATACCGCCGATGTACTGGTCGACCGGCATCCAGTAGTTCACGCGCTCATCGACCATGCTCTGGTCGTTGCCGGGCGTGGCGAAGCGCGCGTAGTACCAGGACGAATCCACGAAGGTGTCCATGGTGTCCGTCTCGCGGCGCGCAGGCTTGCCGCATTTGGGGCAGGCGCAGTTCAGGAAGTCAGGACGCTTGTGCAACGGGTTGCCGGAGCCATCCGGCACGCAGTCTTCGGGCAACACGACGGGCAGTTGATCGTCCGGCACCGGCACCGAGCCGCAGTCGTCGCAATGGATGATGGGGATCGGGCAACCCCAGTAGCGCTGGCGCGAGATGCCCCAGTCGCGCAGGCGCCATTGCAGCTTCTTGTCGCCCAGACCCTTGGCCTTGATGTCGATTGCGATGGCATCGACGGCGGCGGCATAGCCCAGGCCGTCGTACTTGCCGGAGTTCACGCAGACGCCGTTTTCCTTGTCGCCGTACCACTCCTGCCAGGCCTCGGTGGAGAAGTCCTTGCCAGCGACCGAGATCACCTGCTTGATCGCCAGGCCGTACTTCTTGGCAAACGCAAAGTCGCGCTCGTCGTGCGATGGCACGCCCATCACTGCGCCGTCGCCGTATGACATCAGCACGTAGTTGCCGACCCATACTTCGACCTGTTCGCCGGTCAGCGGGTGGGTGACGAACAGACCGGTGGGCAGGCCTTCCTTCTCCATGGTCGCCATGTCGGCTTCCATCACCGAACCGCTCTTGCACTTCTGGATGAAGGCGGCCAGCGCGGGGTTGTTCTTCGCGGCGTGCGTGGCCAGCGGGTGCTCGGCGGCCACGGCGCAGAAGGTGACGCCCATGATGGTGTCGGCGCGCGTGGTGAAGACCCACAGCTTGCCCTCATTGATGAGCTGACCGTCATCACCCTTGATTTCGTGCGGGAAGGCGAAGCGCACGCCGGTGCTCTTGCCGATCCAGTTGGCCTGCATCAGGCGCACGCGCTCGGGCCATTGATCCAGGGTGTCGAGGTCGCCCAGCAGCTCTTCGGCGTATTGCGTGATGGCCAGGTAGTAGCCGGGAATCTCGCGCTTCTCGACCACCGCGCCGGTGCGCCAGCCGCGGCCGTCGATCACTTGCTCGTTGGCCAGCACGGTCTGGTCGACCGGGTCCCAGTTCACGACCTGTGTCTTCTTGTAGGCGATGCCTTTTTCGAGCATGCGCAGGAACAGCCACTGGTTCCACTTGTAGTAATCGGGCTTGCAGGTGGCGAGCTCGCGGCTCCAGTCGATGGCGAAGCCCAGCGACTTCAACTGGCCCTTCATGTACTCGATGTTGTCGTAGGTCCACTTGGCCGGCGGCACCTTGTTGGCGATGGCCGCGTTCTCGGCCGGCAGGCCGAAGGCGTCCCAGCCCATGGGCTGCATCACGTTGTAGCCCTGCATCTTGTGGAAGCGTGTCAGCACGTCGCCGATGGTGTAGTTGCGCACGTGGCCCATGTGCAGCTTGCCCGAGGGGTAGGGGAACATGGACAGGCAGTAGTACTTCTTCTTGCTGTCGTCCTCGACGGCGCGGAAAGCGTCGGTCTTCTCCCAATACTGCTGGGCGGTCTTTTCGGTGGCGGTGTGGTCGTACTGCGGGCTGAGCGTTTCCTGCGAGGCGGACATGTCTGTGTGCCGGGTGGGCCGGTGAGCGATTGGCGAAGCCCGCGATTTTAGCAGGCCAGCCGGTTTCGATCCCGGCGCCGATGGCCTGCGCCGGGCCTCTTTTGAGCAAATGCATTGCGGCGCACAATGGTGCGGGGTTGTCGCTCGTCTACCGGACCGCCTCGTGGCCAACATGACAAGGAGAGCGAAGATGGGTCTGCTTTACACGATTCTGATCGGCTTGATCGTAGGGGTGGTGGCGCGTTTCGTGATGCCGGGACAACAATCCATGGGCTGGGTGATGACCATCCTGCTGGGCATCGGGGGCTCGCTGTTGGCGACCTTCGGCGGGCAGGCGCTGGGCCTTTATACCGCCGGGCAGGGGGCGGGCTTCATTGGCTCGGTGGTCGGCGCGCTGATCCTGTTGTTCGTGGTACCCAAGCTGATGAAGAAGTAGCAACACGGCCGGTGGCCGGCGCAAGGCCGGCCACCGGCTCAAGGCAGGGGCTGCAACCCCCAGCCGTCGTAGGTGCTGCCCGGCAGCACGCGCACGTCGTCGGCGAAGGCGGGCAGGGCCTCCCAGGCGGCGGGGTTGTCCGGTGGCACCAGGCCGGCCGCGCAGGGCGACAGCCGGCAGCGGTAGGGCAGCCCCTTGTGCATGACGATCTTGTCCAGCGGATAGGCGACCGGCGCGTTGCCGTTCAAGCTGGCGGCGGCCTGCCAGTACTCCAGTCGCAGGTAGTCGAAGCCGTCGGCCAGTCCGCTATCCACGAAACGCACCGCGTCGATGCTGCGGCGGTCGTTGCCCGTGCCGCTGACATTGCCGGCGCTGCCGTTGCCGGTGGGCAAGGCATTGCTGGTGCCGCCGACGAACTTGAGGCTGCTGTCCCAGTCGCTGTTGCTGAAAACGATGGGCGTGCTGGTGTTCATGATGCGCAGCAGGTGGTCGTAGGGCGTGGCGTCGGGATAGACCTCGGTGTAGTTGAACTGGCGGTTGCGCCACACGTTGTCCTGGAAGCTGTAGCTCATGCCGGCGAGGCTCTGGCTGTCGATGTAGAGCCCCAGGTTGCGCATGTCGGAGAAGTAGTTATTGCGCACCGTCACGCCGAGGTTGCCGGCCGTGGCGTCGCCCGCGATGGGGCGTGTGAACAGGCTGAAGTGCGTGCCGGCCGAGCCGATGAAGAGGTTCTTCTCCAGCAGCAGGTGGCCTTCGCGCATGGCGACCTGCAGGTTCCCGTCCTGGTAGATCTGAAAGGCCGAGCGCCAGTCGATGGCGGCAGGGCCGATCACGTTGTGGTGCACATGATTGTTGCCGCCCAGTTGCCCCAGTTGGAGCGCTTCGGTGCCGCTGCGCAGGATGCGGTTGTTCCAGATTTCCCAGTCGCGGATCTGGTGCTGCGGCTGGGCCTGGGTGCTGCCGATGTACATGCCTTCGCTGAGCGTGTCGTGGATGTAGAGGTCGTGCAGCTTGCAGCCTTCCATCACGGCGCTGGCGGTGTTGTCGGTCTTGGCCACGATGCCGGCGAAACCGACGCGGGCGATCTCCAGGTACTCCAGCTCGAAGCGCGTGGCGCCGCCGCCGATCGCCAGCCCGGAGATGCCGCTGGCGCTGTAGGCGTCGTCGATGAGGATGCCGTACTTGCCCTGCGAGTGGGCGAAGGCACCGCCACGATGGCCGGGGTAGCTGGCATGGCCGGTCTGCGACACCGGGTCGTAGCGCCCGCTGAGTACCCAGTTGCTGCCACCGCTGATGACGAACAGGTAGTAGTGGCCGAGCCCGCCCACCTTGACTTGGCCGCCGCTGTTGGTGATGACCAGCTTCTTGCTGGCGCTGCGGTTCGGCAGGTTGCCCAGACGGATGTACTTGTAGCTGCCGGCCGGGATGTAGAGGCGGTCGATGCCGGCCCAATCCACCGCCGGGTAGCTGGCCTGCAGGTCCGGCAGGTAGATGCCGCCGTCGCCGTTCTTGGCCGATGCGGGCAGCGTGAAACTGCTGGTGGGCACGCCCAGGCGGCCGTCCTCGATCCAGGCCGTGCCGCCGGAACTGGTGCTGGCGCTGCCACCGGAGGATGAGCTGCTGCTCGATGACGATGCCGGGGCGCCGCCGGATGAACTGCTGCTGCCCGATGAAGACGAACTGCTGCCCGCGCCGCTGGAGCCGTTGCCGGGCGCAGGCGTGTCGCCGCCACCCCCGCCGCCACCGCAGGCGGCAAGTGCCAGCAGGGCGAGGCCGAGCAGGGTCTGTTTGCATGTCTTGATCATGGTGTACTCCGGGTTCGGGCTCACAGACCCAGGACCAGCTTGTAGGCGAGATCGGGCACGAAGCTGCCGGCGCCGGCTGCGCAGCCGTCCGACTCGCCCGGCGCCTTGATCCACAAAGACATCTCGGGGGCGCCGCCCAGCGTGTGGACCTGGCTGACGAGGCCGATCTTGCGCCCACTGGGGTCGCACCATTCGGTGCCCTTGGGGCCATTGCCGTTGCGGCTGGTATCCACCACGAAAGGCTTGCTGAAGCTGCCCTGCGTCTGCAGTTGCGCGGCCACGGCCTGACCGTGCGTGGCCAGTTCGGCACTGCTGCGGTAGTTGGAGACGTTCAGCGCGAAGCCGCGCGCCCGCTGCACACCGGCATTGATCAGGCGGCTCGCGGTCTCGGCGGGCGTCTTCCAGCTCGAATGGCCGGCATCGAGGTAGAGCCAGGTATTGGGCGCCTTGGCGACGAACTGGTCGACGGCGTAGTTGAGCAGGGCGAGGCGGGCGCTGCGGTCGGCGTCCGAAGGCAGGCAATCGAGCTGCATCAGCGCGTCCGGCTCCAGCACCACGATCGCCGGCTGGCTGCCCAGTGCGGCGGCGAAGGCGGCGATCCAGCTCTTGTAGGCATCGCCGCCGCTGGCGCCGCCCGCGCTGTAGGAGCCGCAATCGCGGTTGGGGATGTTGTAGGCCACCAGGATGGGCAGGCGAGCGCCGCTCGCGGCCGCGTTCGCATAGCTCGCCACGGCGCTCGCGATGTCGCCGTTCCAGCCACCGAACCAGCGCGCAAAAGCCTGGTTGGCGATGCCGTCACGGATGGTGGGCATGCGCGTGTCCGCCGGGTTGGCCGCGACCCAGGCCTTGGCCTGCGACGTGGGGTCGACGTAGAAGCCGCTGGTCATGGAGACCGGGTTGCCGGCGCCGGAACTGCTGGTGCTGGAAGACGAGCCCGAGGAGGCCCCCGCGCCGGCACCGCCGGATGAACTGGAGCTGGACGAGGAGCCGCTGGAGGACGAGCTACTGGACGAGCTGCTGGACGACGGGCCTCCGGAAGAGCTACCAGAAGAGCTGCTGGAAGAGCCGGAGGAGGTGCTGCTCGAAGCGGTGCCGCCCGACGAGGCGCTGCTCGATGCGCTCAGGCTGCCGCCCGGGATGCTTGCGCCATCACCACCGCCCCCTCCGCCACCGCAGGCCGTGGCGGCGAGCAGGCACAGGAGCGACAGGACGCGGTGCAGGGGGGCTGGGGTGCGCAGGGCGGGCATGGTGCAGGGTGGGCGATATGGAAACGCCCGCAGCTAGCCATGCGCGCGAGCGCGCGACCACCGTCAGCCGGGCGGATGGCGAATCCGCCTGGCCGGACGGTCGCTCTCCGGCGCAGCGCAGGGGCAGCCGTTCTGTATCAGGGGCGCAGCGCGTTCCAGTTGCCCTTGGGCCACACGCCCGCGCCCCAATTCACGAGGCGGTTCAGGGTGGCGGGGGTGACGTAGCCCTTGTCTTTGAGCAACTTGATGCGCAGGTAGTAGGCGTCCGCCTGGTAGCCGCGCTCGGGGAGGTCGTAGGTCCAGGCCGGGTTGTAGTCCGGCGCGTAGTCGGTGGTTTCGAAGTTGTCTGCGGTGCGTAGCTCAGGGGTGTTGGCCGCGCGGCGCACCCATTGATTGGGGCTGTAACGCTCAGCCACGCCGAGGAAGGCGAGGGCCAGTGCTTCCTGCAGTTGTTTGCGCTCGTCCAGCGTGATCAGGCCGGCGGCTTCGGCGCTGCCGTCGAACTGGATGTCCAGGCCGAGGCCGATCTGGCGTTGGCGGAAGGCGAAGTGTTGCGGCGTCCAGTCTGCCGGCATGCTCTGGTACAGCCAGAAAATGGACCAGGCGTGGCGGTACAGGTGAATCGGGCCGTTGGTGTAGAAGCCGGTGCCGCCAGCGTGAGTCCCGTAGATGTGTTGGGGGTGATAGTTCCAGTCCAGCCCCAGGGAGCCTGCGCGCCAGCCACCATTGACCACCTGTTCCAGTGAATACCAGGCGGTGGAGAGGTAATTGCCCGCCTGGGTGAAGTTGAAACTCAAGCCTGCGTGGTCGGCGACAAAGTGCGGCGCAGTCTCGAACATCGTGCGCATGGGCATGCTCCAGCTGCGAAAGCCGACGGGGATGCCGCGTGCCTGCTGCTGGTTGTTCGTGTCGGTGTAGAACGCCATGCCGCTGCGGTGGGTGACGTCTTGCAGGCGATGCTTCATCTGCATCTCGATCATGCGCAGGTTGTACCAGGCCAGCTTGGCCAGGTTCAGGCGCGTTTGCTGCAGTTCCTGGGCGCGGGTGCGGTTGGGCTGGTCGCGATTGGTGACCCAGAAGCCGCCGACGAAATCCCCATCGCGCACTTCCGATTCACGCCAGACCTGCAGATTCCATAGGCCTTGCCGGAAATGCCACTCGCTGTTGCTGTCGCGGTACTGGGTGAGCCAGTCGTCGGCTGTCTTGAGCTTGGCGAAATGCGGGCTGGCGGGCAGGGCGGCGGGGGCGCTCACGCGGTCTTCCACCGCGATGGTCGGCAGCCAGGTGTTCCAGTCCGGGTACTGCAGTGCCTGTGGGGTTTCGCGCGGGTTGAGGAAGCCCTCGGCGCCGAGGATCGCGGCTTGGTACTGCCCGTTCGGAAACAGGTAGGCGCGCATCTGGCTATCGCGTTCCAGCACCGCCCCCAGCCCCGCGCCGGCGGCCCAGAGCTCGACGGGCTTGCTGTCCAGCCCGGGGCCGGGTTGGTAGGGCGGATTCCACGGCCGGCCCGCATCCTTGCGCGTGTAGCCAGCGGGGAGCTTGAGGTCGAGGCTGCGGATGTAACTGGCGATCTGCTTGCCTTGCAGCTCCGACAGGCCATGGAACACCGAACGGACAATGATGGAGGTGTTCGAGTAGTTGAAATAGGCCAGGTCGCTGCCGTCGCGGAAGTGGCAACTGGCGCATTTACCCTGGATGGCGTGGCGACTGTTGCTGAAGCCCAGATCGGTGAGCGGGGCCGATTCCCAGAGTGTTTTGCCGGTTGCGATGTCGGCGCTCGTGTTGAGTGGGGGCGTCCAGTCGTCCGGGTTGTCGGCTTTGAAGGTGTTGGCGGGAAGCAGGGATTGTCCGTCCGCGCGAACGATGTCGAGCGCCAGCACGCGCCAGCCACTGGAAATGCCGTCGGTGGCGTCGAAGCGGAACTCCAGCAGATTGCCTGTGGCCTTTGGCCCGGGGCTGCCCAGGGCGGCAATGGGGATGCGGATGCGTACCGTCTGGTAAGTACCGTTGAGGCAGCCGAACTCGGCTTCATGCGCTTCGCAAGTGACGGTGGTGTTGGTCAGGGGCAGCCAGGAACCGCCGTTGAGCCGGACGCTACCTTTGCTGCCAGGACGGACGGAGTTGGCTGGGGCGTCGGTGCGCGCGAATTCGCCGTCTTCGCGCCAGACGAGGCGGTGCGTCGTGAGCTTGAGGGTCTGCGCCGCGCCGGGGGTGTTGAGCGAGAACGGGGCGCCCACGATCGTGCCCGGTGCGCCCAGCACCTCCAGCGGGAGCGCCTGGCTGGTACTGACCGTAGGCGAGGGCGCCGGGATGCCTGGCGTGGTCGGCGTGCTTGGGGCGCCGGGCGGGTTGCCGCTGCTAGGGCTTGAGCTGCCTGCGCTGCCGCCACCTCCGCCGCCCCCGCAGGCGACCAGTTGTGCGATCAGGATGGCTGCGCACAGGGCGCGGACGTAGCGTGTCTGTGACGGTTCCATGGGGCGGGGGCAGGTTGTGGGGTGGCCCAGCCTAATCCCGCCTTTTTTCCCGGATTTCCTTGTGCCGCCTGATGGTGCGTGGGGACGGTCAGGCGGCAGGCACGCTCAAGCAAAGCACAGGGTGAGTGTGCGCAGCGCGTCGCGCAGGCGCGGATACTCCTGGCGGATGCGCGCCAGGTGGCCGGCCTGAGCGGCCAGCTCAAGCTCGGCGGCAAGCTGGGTGAGGTCGTCCAGGCCGACCACGCTGGCGCTGCCGTGCAGGGTGTGGAACAGGCGCGCGAGCGCGTCCGTCTTGTGTCGTTCAAGGGCGTGCTCGATGTCGGCCAGGCAGTCGGGCAGGGTGCCGACGAATACGTCCATCACGCGTTGCACGAGGGCGGCGTCGTGGCGCGACGGCGCCAGCGGCGCCTGCCCCGGCAGGTCGCGTGCGTGGATGGCGCGCTCGATCGCGGCGTGCAACTGCTTCTCGCTGACCGGCTTGCTGAGGTAGTCGTTCATGCCTGCAGCCAGGTAGAGGTCGCGGTCTTCCTTGCTGGCATTGGCGGTCAGCGCCACGATGTGGATCTGCGGATTGCGTACGCGCCACTGCTGCCAGCCGCCGCGGCGGATCGCGCGGGTGGCGTCGGCACCATCCATCTCGGGCATGCGTCCGTCCATGAGCACCAGGTCGTAGTCGTGCTCGGCCAGGGCCTGGATCGCCGCCAGGCCGGTCGGCACGATGCTTACCGTATGGCCCAGGGTGCCGAGCTGGGCCTTGATTATCAACTGGTTCACCGCCACGTCCTCGGCCACCAGGATGTGCAGCGCGCGCGATTGCGGTGGCAGCGGCGCGCCGTCGTCCAGCGGTACGGCCTCGCCAGCCTCCAGCAGCAGGTCGAAGCTGAACACGCTGCCCACGCCGGGCGTGCTCTCCACCTGGATCTGGCCGCCCATGGCCTCGATAAGCTGGCGGCAGATCGCCAGGCCCAGGCCGGTGCCGCCGAAGCGGCGGGTGGTCGACAGGTCGGCCTGCTGGAATTTCTGGAACAGGCGCGGCAGGGCCTCCGGGTCGATGCCGATGCCGCTGTCCTGCACGCGCACGGCGATGCGGTGCTCGCCGGCGCCGCCACCGGCGTGGCGCAGGCTCACCGCGATGGCGCCGCGCTCGGTGAACTTGACCGCGTTGCCGACCAGGTTGATGAGGATCTGGCGTAGCCGCGTGGGGTCGCCGCGCAGGTAGCGTGGCAGCGTGGGGTCGAAGCTAAGCTCGAAGCGCAGGTCGCGGCTTTCCGCGTGCTCACGGAAGGGGCTGAGGCTGTCGCGCACCAGCGTTTCCAGTTCGAAGTCGATGTGTTCGAGCTGCAACTGGCCGGCCTCGATCTTCGAGAAGTCGAGGATGTCGTTGATGATGCCCAGCAGCGATTCGGCGTTGCTCAGACTGGTCTCCAGCGTGTCGCGCGTATCGCTCTGCAGTGCCTCGTCGCGCAGCGCGATGCGCAGGGTGCCGATCACCCCCGACAGCGGCGTGCGGATCTCATGGCTCATGCTGGCGAGGAACAGGGACTTCGCGGCGCTGGCGCGCTCGGCCGCCTCCTTGGCTACCTGCAGGCGCGCCTCGGCCTGGCGCCACTCGGTGATGTTGAAGTTGCAGCCGACCACGACCGGCTGCCCGTCGGCATCGGGGCAACTGCCCTTGGAGACGAGGCGGTAGATGTCTTCGCCGGTGACCGGGTGCAGCGTGCGTTCCTCCTTGAGCACCGGGTGGCCGGCCAGCACGGCGCGGTCCTCGGCCATGACCTGGGCCGCATGCTCGGGCTGGCGCGCCAGGTCCTTCGGGCTGCGCCCGATCAGGGCGGAGGCCGGCAGCTTGCGTTCACGCACCAGGGCCTCGTTGACCATCAGGTAACGGCTGTCGGCGTCCTTCACGTACACCGGCTGCGGAATCACGTCGATCAGGCGCTGTGTGAAGGCGGCCACGCGCTCGCGCTGGGCCCGCTCACGCAGCAGGCTGCGTTCCAGCTCGCGTTCGGCCAGCTTCCACTTGGTGAGGTCGAAGTGAGCGCCGACGATCACCGGGTTGCCGTCCTGGTCCTCGCTGAGCCGTTTGGTCACCACGCGGAACACCTCGGCGCCGCTGACCGGGTGGGTGGTGTGCTGCTCCTTGTGCACCTCGCCGCGGCCGGCCAGCACGTCGCGGTCCTCGCGGGCGACGAATTCCCGCGTGGCGTCGTCGGGGGCGAGCGCGAGCGAACTCATGCCGATCATCTTGCGTTGGTCCAGCCCGCGCTCGCGCGCGAAGGCTACGTTGACCATCTGGTAGCAACTGTTGCGGTCCTTCACGTAGACCGGGTCGGGGATCACGTCGATGAGGCGCTGCACGAAGTTCTGCACCCGCTCGTGGCGGGCGCGCTCGCGTTCCACCGCGGCCTTCAGCTCGCGCTCGGCCTGGCGCAGATCGGTGATGTCGAAGTGGGCGCCGACCACGATGGGCCGGCCCTCGGCATCCAGGCAGGGACGCTTGTAGACGAGGCGGATGCGCTCCTCGCCGGTGAGGGGGGCGCGCGCGTGGTACTCCTTGAACACCGCCTTGCCCTCTTCGATGATCTGGCGGTCCTCGTCCAGCACCATGCCGGCGATCTGGCTGCTCGGCGCGAGGTCGCTGGAGCTGTGGCCCAGCACCTCGCTGGCCGGGCGCTGGCGCTCGGCGAGGAAGGCCTCATTGACCATGATGAAGTGGGACTGTGCGTCCTTCAGGTAGATCGGCTCGGGGATCACGTCGATCAGGCGCTGCACGAACTTGTGCGTCTCCTGCAGGCGATGTTGCAGTGCCTGCGCACGCAGGGCCTGGTAGAGCGAGCCCAGGCCGGCGAGCGTTCCCAGCAGGAACAGCGGTAGCGACAGGGGCAGGCCCAGCGCGAGCCCGAGGCCGGGCAGCAGGAGCTGCGGCAGCAGCAGTGCCAGCAGCGCATGGGTGAGGCGACGAGGCAGGGTGGGGCGGGACGGCGAGGGAAGCACGCGGGACTACTCCGGAGTGAGGGCCGATAACTGGGAACAGGTGTCGGCCATGGCTGCGCGCAGGGCGGTACTCGCCTCCAGCGCGTCGTCGTGGCGGCCCTGGCGCACCGCGTCCTCGACCGCGCCGGCAGCGTCCGACAGGGCCTGGGCGCCGAGCATGCTGGCGCTGCCGCGCAGGCCATGGGCGAGGCGCGAGAGCTGCGGCATGTCGTGGCCGGTGAGGGCTTCTTCCAGTTCCTGCAGGCGTTGCGGCAACTGGGTGGCGAACAGCTTGAGCAGGCGCCCGTGCAGTGCCGGCGAGATGCCCTCGGGGCGGGGCGGGACGCTGGCAGCGGGCGGCGGTGCGGCCAGGGCCGACGAGGGGGCTTTGCCGTAGTGGCCGGCGATCACCCGAGCGAGGGTGGTGTGGAGCTGGCGCAGCTCCACTGGCTTGGTGAGGAAGTCGTCCATGCCGGCTGCCAGGTATTCGGCACGGTCCTCGGTGCTGGCGTTGGCGGTCAGCGCCACCACCGGTATACCCGGGTCGCGCACGCGGATCGCCTCGTGGCCGCCCTGGCGGATGCAACGCACCGCGTCCAGCCCATCCATTTCGGGCATGCGCCCGTCCATCAGCACCAGGTCGAAGCGCTCGCGGGCCAGGGCCTGCAGGGCTTCGAGGCCGGTGCCGACCATGCAGACCTGGTGGCCCATGTCTTCCAGCAGGGCACGGATGATGATCTGGTTGGTGCCGTAGTCCTCGGCGCACAGGATGTGCAGGCTGCGCGCATGCGGGGGCAGGGGGCGGTCGTCGTCGTCGGCCGGGGCTTCGCCGCGTTCCAGCGGCAGCACGAACTCGAAGGTGCTGCCCACGCCCAGCTTGCTGGTGACGCCGATCTCGCCGCCCATGGCCTCCACCAGTTCGCGGCAGATGGCCAGCCCCAGGCCGGTGCCACCGTACTTGCGGGTGGTCGAGCTGTCGGCCTGCTGGAACTTGCCGAACAGGCGCGGCAGCGCCTCGGCCGGGATGCCGATGCCGGTGTCCTCGACGCGCAAGCGCACCCGGCAGCGCGCGCCATCGCCGTCGAGCAGGGTGGCACGCAAGGCCACGCTGCCACGCTGGGTGAACTTGAGCGCATTGCCCACCAGGTTGATGAGGATCTGGCGGATGCGCGTCGGGTCACCCTTGAACCAGGGGGGCAGCGCCGGGTCGATGTCGATGATCAGGCGCAGGCTGCGCGCCTTGGCATTGCCCTGCAGGATGCGCAGGCTCTCGACCGCCACCGTGCGCAGGTCGAAGTTGATGTGCTCCAGCGTGAGCTGGCCGGCCTCGATCTTCGAGAAGTCGAGGATGTCGTTGATGATGGAGAGCAGCGAGCGCGCATTGGCGAGCCCGTTGTCCACCAGCTCGCGCGCGGCGCCCGGCATGTCTTCGCGACGCAAGGCGATGTCCAGGGTGCCGATCACGCCGGCCAGCGGGGTGCGGATCTCGTGGCTCATGCTGGCGAGGAACAGGGACTTGGCCTTGGAGGCGCGCTCCGCCTCCTCCTTGGCCAGAGCCCAGCGCGCCTCGGCTTCGCGCTGCGTGCTCACGTCGGACAGGATGCCCACCACCACCGGCTGACCCTCCACGCCGAGCCCGGTCACTGCGCGCAGCAGGTAGTGGCGCGCCCCGCCCTCGCCGTCGAAGTGGAACTCGGTTTCGAACACATGGCCTTCCTCCAGCCCCATGGCCTGTGTGTGGCAGTAGGCCAGGGTCCGGCGCAGGCCGTCGGGGCCGTACTCGATGGTGGCGGTGCCGATCAGTTCGCGCCGCAGCTCGCCGATGAGCTGGCGGAAAGCGCGATTGACGATCAGCAGCTTGCCGCGCTCGTCCTCCACGTACAGCGGCGTCGGCAGGGCGCCGATCAGGGACTGCAGGAAGTCGCGCACATGCGACTGCGCGGCCAGGGCGTCGCGCGCCTGGCGCTCGGCCTGGCGCAGCGCGGTGATGTCGAAGTTGGCGCCGACGATGACCGGCTGCCCGTTGGCGTCCAGGCAACTGCCCTTGGAGATGATGCGGAAGCTCTCCTGCCCACGGTAGGGGTGGCGGATGTGTTCTTCCTTGTAGACCAACTCGCCGCCGACGATGCGTGCGTCTTCGTCCATCACCAGTTCGGTGTAGTCCTGGCTGGCCCCCAGGTCGAGCGGGTTGCGGCCGATCAGCTCCGCCACCGGGCGCCCGATCTCGGCCGCCATGGCCTTGTTGACCAGCAGGTAGCGGCTCTGCGCATCCTTCACGTACACCGGCTGCGGGATCACGTCGATCAGGCGCTGGATGTAGTCCTGCACCCGTTCGCGCAGATCGCGCTCGCGGGCGATCGTCAGCTTGAGGTCGTGCTCCGCGACGCGCCACTCCGTGATGTCGAAGTTGGCGCCCACGATCACAGGCTGGTTGTCGGCATCGAGGCAGGCCCGCTTGGTGACGATGCGGTACATGTCCTGCCCTGTCTGCGGATGAGGGCGCCGCTCCTCCTTGTAGATATGCTCGCCGGCGAGAATGCGGCGGTCCTCGGCGGCGGACTCGGCGGCCTGCTCGGCCGAGGCCCAGGCTTCCGCCCCGCGGCCGATGATCTGCTCCGGCGCCATCTGCAGGAAGCGCGCGAAGGCCTCGTTGATCATGATGTAACGGCTGTGCGCGTCCTTCAGATACATCGGCTGCGGGATCACGTCGATCATGCGCTGCATGAAGGCCTGCACGCGCAGGCGCTGCGAACGTTCGCGCGTCATCGCCTCGGTCAGCTCGCGCTCGGCGATCTTCCAGCGCGTCAGATCGAAGTGCGCGCCGACGATCACCGGCTCGTTGTCGACGTCGCGGCACAGGCGCTTGGAGACGATGCGGAACACCTCGGCGCCGCTGACCGGGTGCGTCGTGTGCTGCTCCTTGCTGACCTCGCCGCCGCCCAGCACCGCCTCGTCCTCCTGGCGCACGATCTCGCTGGTGTCCGCATCGGGGGCGAGGTCGAACGAGGTCTTGCCCACGATCTCCTCCGCCGGCAGGCCGCGCTCGCGGCCGAAGGCCTTGTTCACCAGCAGGAAACGGCTGTGGCGGTCCTTCACGTACACCGGATCGGGAATCACGTCGATCAGGCGCTGGATGAAGGTCTGGGTGCGCTCGCGCAGCGCCTTCTGGCGGTCGTGCTCGGCCAGCAACTGCGCCTCGGCGCGGCGCCACGGGGTCACGTCGAAATGGGCGCCGACGATGATGGGTACGCCGTGCTCGCCCAGCGAGCGGCGCTTGGAGACCGTGCGGTAGACCGTGCTGCCGTCGCCGGGGTGGAGTGCCGTCTCCTCCTTGCTCACTTCGCCCCCGGCCAGCACGGCCGCATCCTCGGCCTGGATAAGGGCCGGGTTGGTGAAGCCCAGGGCCGGTGCGTCCTGACCCTGGATGCGCGCGACGCTGAGGTTGCGCTCGCGCGCGAAGGCCTCGTTGACCAGCACGTAGTGCCCCTGGCGATCCTTGAGATAAACCGGGTGAGGGATCACGTCGAGGATCTGCTGCAGGATGCGGTGCGTGCGATAGGACAGTGGCGGGTCGTCGGCGCCGGGCGCACCCGGCTCCAGGCCGCGGTCGAGCAGCAGCAGGCGGCAGGCCTGGCCATTGACCACCAGCGGCAGGCCCGCCCGGGCCGCGTCGGGGGAGCTGAGCCAGGTGTTCCAGGGGGTCGGCAGGGCGGCGGCAGGAGTGCCCGGGCCGAGTGCGGCATCCAGGCCGAACAAGGCCTCGCAGTGACGATTGGCGAGCAGGATGCGGCCGTCCGCGGCCTGCAGCAGGGCGGCGCAGGGGGCGCTGTCGACCAGCCCGGCAAGGCGCTGGTCCAGGCCCGCCGCGTCACGCCGGCAGGCGGCCCAGCCCAGCATGGGCAACAGGGGCGTGCACAGACCGGCGAGCCACGGCGACACCCCGCCGGCCCAGGCCGCGGCCAACACAAGCACGCTCGCCGCCAGGCTGATGGCGACCGGGTGGCGGACCAGTAGGCGGAGGAGCGGCGTCATCGGCAAGGGCGGGGACGGAGCATGGGATTCATGGACAACGACATGCTGCGCTGCTTTCTTGAGCTGATGGGAGCGGGGGCAACCGTGAGGGGCGGAAGGGGGGCGGAAGAGGCGCGGAGGGGGGCGGAAGGGCTCGCGACCATCAAGAAACGCCGCTGCCGGCCGCTAATCCGGTGGTCAGCCTGCCCCGGGGCCCGGCTTGGCGCCAGCGGGCCCTGCGGCCATTGCCGGCATCCTTCCCACCCCGCCTTCCTTGCCGCCATGCTCTCGAATCTCATTTCCGCAGATCTGGCCGCCGCCTCGCGCATCCTCATCGTCGACGATTCACCGATGAGCGTGCGCCTGCTGGCCCAGTTTCTGCGGGATCTCGGACATGTGCATTTTGCCACCAGTGGTGACGCCGCCCTCGCCATGGCGCTCGAATTGCGCCCGCACATCGTGCTGCTGGACGTGGAGATGCCCGGCATGGATGGCTATGAGGTGTGCCGGCGCTTCCAGGAGGTGGCCGAGCTGCGCGACACGCCGATCATCTTCGTCACCGCCCATACCGACGTCGAACACGAGCTGCTGGGGCTGGAGGCGGGGGCGGTCGACTTCATCTCCAAGCCGATCAACGAGCCCATCGTGCGTGCCCGCGTGCGCACCCACCTGACCCTCAAGCTGCAGACCGACCTGCTGCGCGAGCTGGCCGCACGCGACGGCCTGACCGGCGCCTTCAACCGGCGCAGCTTCGACGAACGCATCGCGCAGGAGGTGCGCCGCCAGCGCCGCCTGGCCGGCAGCCTGGCGTTGGCCATGGTCGATATCGACTGCTTCAAGGCCTACAACGACCACTACGGCCACCTGCAGGGCGACGACTGCCTGCGCCTGGTCGCCCAGGCCATCGCGCGCGCCGCGCGCCGCCCTGGCGACATGCTGGCGCGTTACGGCGGAGAGGAGTTCGCGCTGATCCTGCCCGGCACCGAGCCGACGGGCATCGCGCACTTCGCCAGCATGCTGTGCGAGTGTGTGCGTGAGCTGCGCATCCCCCACGCCGCCAGCAGCGTGTGTGACATCGTGACGATCAGCGTGGGCATTGCCGCCGCCGCGGCCGCGCTCACCGCGCCGGCGTCGCTGATCCGCGCCGCCGATCGCGCGCTCTACAGCGCCAAGGCGCAGGGGCGGGACCGCGCGGTGTGCCTGGATGCGGCGACAGACGACGAAGCGGCCCATGCGCAGCCTTGAATCCGCCCGCGAGGCGCTGCGCTTGCTGGCCCGCGAGCGCGCCGCGCTGGTCATCCTGCTGGCCGGCCTCGGGCTGACCCTGGCGGGCTGGGGACTGGCCCGCCACCACGTCGAGCTGCGCCAGCGTCAGGCCTTCCGCCACGAGGCGGAGGCGGCGGCCGAGGCGATGGGCCGCCGCATGGCCGACTATGCCCAGGTGCTGCGCGGCGGTGGCGGCTTCGTCCAGGCCTCGCAATACGTGTCGCGCGCCGAATGGAAGGAATACGTCGACCGCCTGGAGCTGGCGCGGCGCTACCCCGGGGTGCAGGGCATGGGCTTCGCCGAGATCGTCGGCGAGGCCGGGCGGGCGCAACTGGAGGCCGCCATCCGTGCCGAGGGTTACCCGCGCTTCGAAATCTGGCCGCCGGGCCCGCGTGCGCGCTACGCAGCGGTCACCATGATCGAGCCGGCCTCGCTGCCCAACACGCGGGTGCTCGGCTACGACATCGCGTCCGAGCCGGTTCGCCAGGCCGCCCTGCGGCGCGCGGAGGCGCTGGGCGAGGCGACGCTGACCGGGCGGGTGCGCCTGGCCAGCGAGATCGACGAAAGCGCGCCGGCCGGCTGCGTGCTGTATCAGCCGCAGTTCCGCCATGGTGCGCCGCTCGACACCCCGGCCGCGCGTCACCAGGCGCTGGTCGGCTTCGTGTTCGCTGCTTTCCGCATCGGCGAACTGATGCAGGGGGTGCTGGGCGAGCGGGCGCGCTACCTGCTGCTGGAGGTCTACGACCTGGAGCCCGGCGGCCCGCGCGTGCTGCTGCACTCGGAGCTGCCGCCCCAGGCGGCCAGCCGCCTGGTGGAGGAGATCGAGCTGCCCCTGTCGGGCCGCCGCTGGCTGATGCGCGCGCATGCAACGCCGGCCTTCATGGCCGCCACCTCCAGTTCGCTGCCGCTGACCGTGCTGGCCGGCGGCCTGGTCCAGTGCGCCCTGCTGATGGCTCTGCTGCTGCAGCGCGCGCGTCAGGCGCAGCGGGTCGAGGTGCGCGCCACCGAGATGACGGCCGAGTTGCGCAGCAGCGAGGAACGCTTCCGGCGCGTCGTCGAGACCATGCCCTCGGGCATGTTGATCGCCGACGCACAGGGCCGCATCCTGTTCGCCAACCATCAGTTGGCCGACATCTTCGGCTACCCCGAGGCCAGCCTGCGCGGTCTGCCGGTCGACGCACTGGTGCCGGCCGCCGCACGTGCAGCGCACGCGGCCGATCGTGCCGCCTTCATGATGCGGCCGGCGGCCCGCATGATGGGGCGCGGGCGCTACCTGTCCGGCCTGCGGCGCGATGGCGGCGTGGTGCCGCTGGAGATCGCCCTGGCCCCCTTGCAGGCCGGTGACGGGACCTTGGTGCTGGCCCTGGTGACCGACGTGAGCCAGCGCCAGCTGCACGAGCAGGAGCTGGCCGAGGCCAAGACGCGCGCCGAGGCCGCCAACGAGGCCAAGAGCGCCTTCCTGGCCAACATGAGCCACGAGCTGCGCACCCCGCTCAATGCCGTGCTGGGCATGGCCCAGTTGCTCGGCTACACCGCGCTCGACGCCCGCCAGCAGGACTACCTGCGCACCCTGCATTCGGCCGGCAGCTCGCTGCTGGGCCTGCTCAACGACATCCTGGACCTGTCGCGCATCGAGGCCGGGCAGCTGGAGATCGCCCACGCCGCCCTGCGCGTCGCCGACCCGATCCGCCGCGTCGAAGACCTGCTGCTGGTGAGCCTGCGCCAGAAGGGCCTGGCGTTGCGCGTGGACATCGACCCCGCGGTGCCGGCCCTGATCGAGGGCGACGCCCGGCGCATCCAGCAGGTGCTCGCCAACCTGATGGGCAACGCGGTCAAGTTCACCGAGCAGGGCGAGATCAGCCTGCGGGTCGTGCCGGGTCAGGGCGAGCAGGCCGGCATGCTGGTGTTCCGCGTGCGCGACACCGGCATCGGCATGACGCCGGAGCAGATGGCGCAGTTGTTCGCCCCCTTCACCCAGGCCGACAGCTCGGCGACCCGCCGCTTTGGCGGCAGCGGCCTTGGCCTGGCCATCTCCAAGCGCCTGGTCGGCCTGATGGGGGGCGAGATCGGCGTCGCCAGCGTGGCCGGGCAGGGCAGCGAGTTCTGGTTCAGCATCCCGCTGCGGCAGGCGGAGGCGGGCCAGGGCGTGGCGCCGGAAAGCGAGCCGCAGGCCGGCGGTTTCTATGCGCTGAGTGGCCTGCGCGTGCTGCTGGTGGAGGACAACCGGACCAACCAGTTGGTGGCGCGCCGCCTGCTGGAGGACGCCGGCGTCGTGATCGAGCTGGCCGGGGACGGCGCCCAGGCGCTGGCCTGCCTGCGGCGCCAGCCCGCGCACTTCCACCTTGTCCTGATGGACGTGCAGATGCCGCACATGGATGGCCTGCAGGCGACCCGCCTGATCCGCCAGGAGCTGGGCCTGAACCTGCCGGTGATCGGCCTCAGCGCCGGGGTCATGCCGGCACAGCGCCAGGCTGCGCTGGACGCGGGCATGGACGATTTCGTCGCCAAGCCGCTCGATGCCGCCCGCCTGTTCGCCGTGCTGGGCCGCTACGCGCAGCGCGCCGGCTTCGTGGCCGAACCCCCGGCGCCCGCCGTGGCGCCACGTCCGCCGGACCCGGCCCTGCCCGTGCCGCCGATCGACGGCCTGGATCCGGCCGAGGCCTTGCTGCGCCTGGGCAACAAGCAAGCGCTCTACCGCGAGGTGCTGGGTCTGTTCGCGCGCGAGGAGGCGCGGCTGGTCGAGCGCGTGCGCGCCTGCCTGACGCAGGGCGACCGGCGGGCGGCGGTGCGTCACCTGCACTCCCTGAAGTCGACGGCCGCCAATATCGGCGCCATCTTCCTGGCGCGCTGCGCGCGCGAGACCGAGGAGAGTCTGCTGCGCGATGACTTGCCCCAAGCGCAGCAGGGGCTGGACGAGATCGGGCGCGAGCTGGCACGCCTGATCCCGCTGATCATGCAGGCCCTGGCCGCGGGCGAGCCCGTGGCGCAGGAGGCGCCGCTCGCCGCGCCCGGGCAGGCCACCGGGGGGGCGGGCGGTGCCACCCTGCCGGCGCTCGTCGCCGCCCTGCGGGCCAACGATTTCCAGGCCATCGAGCTGTTCGCCGAGCTGTGCCCGGGCCTGCGCGCCCAGATCGGCGAGGCGGCCAGCCGCGAACTGGCCGACGCGATCGAGATGCTGGACTTCGACCGCGCGCTGCGCCTGCTGGACGGCTACGCCCTGGCCTGAGCCGGCGCCACGGCCTGCGCATGCCGCAGCGGGGCCGGGCGTGGCGGGCGGGTAGAATTGCGCCCTTGCCTCCGCCACGCCGTCCGCTTCCATGTCCCGCCTGCTCGACAAGCTGAACCCCGAACAACTCGCCGCCGTCACCCTGCCGGCCCAGTCTGCGCTGATCCTGGCCGGCGCCGGCTCGGGCAAGACGCGGGTACTGACCACGCGCATCGCCTGGCTGCTGCAGACCGGGCAGGTCAGCCCGGCCGGCATCCTGGCCGTGACCTTCACCAACAAGGCGGCCAAGGAGATGCTCACGCGTCTGGCCGCGATGCTGCCGATCAACACGCGCGGCATGTGGATCGGCACCTTCCACGGCCTGTGCAACCGCTTCCTGCGTGCCCATTTCCGCGAGGCGGCCCTGCCGCAGACCTTCCAGATCCTCGACAGCAGCGACCAGTTGGCGGCCATCAAGCGCCTGCTCAAGGCGCTCAATGTCGATGACGAGAAATTCCCGCCGCGCGAGCTGCAGCATTTCATCAACGGCGCCAAGGAGTCCGGACTGCGCCCGCATGAGGTCGAGGCCTGGGACGATTTCACCCGCCGCCGCGTCGAGCTGTACAAGGAATACGACGACCAGTGCCAGCGCGAGGGCGTGGTCGATTTCCCCGAGCTGCTGCTGCGTGCCTACGAGGTGATGGAGCGCAACGAGCCGCTGCGCCGTCACTACCAGATGCGCTTCCGCCAGATCCTGGTCGATGAGTTCCAGGACACCAACCGCCTGCAGTACCGCTGGATCAAGTTGATGGCCGGCTGGGGCGCGGCCCAGTCATCCCCTCTCCCCGGAACGGCAGAGAGCGATGCATCGGTTCTCGGCGGGCGGGGAGCGCAGCCCAGCCTGGCCGCCGTGTTCGCCGTCGGTGACGATGACCAGAGCATCTACGCCTTCCGCGGCGCGGAGGTGGGCAACATGCTCGACTTCGAGCGCGAGTTCAAGGTCGCCAACGTGATCCGCCTGGAGCAGAACTACCGCTCGCACGGCAACATTCTCGATGCGGCCAACGCGCTGATCGCCAACAACTCGAAGCGCCTGGGCAAGAACCTGTGGACCGACCAGGGCAGCGGCGAGCCGATCCGCGTCTACGAGGCGCCGGCCGATCTGGACGAAGCGCGCTGGCTGGTCGAGGAGATCCAGCAACTGGTGCGCGAGGGCGAGGCGCGCAGCGACATCGCGGTGCTCTACCGCAGCAACGCGCAGTCGCGCGTTATCGAGCATCAGCTCTTCTCCACCGGTGTGCCCTACCGCGTGTATGGCGGGCTGCGCTTCTTCGAGCGGCAGGAGATCAAGCATGCGCTGGCCTACCTGCGCCTGTTGGCCAACCCGGACGACGACACCGCATTCGTGCGCGTGGTCAATTTCCCCACGCGCGGCATTGGCGCGCGCTCGCTGGAGCAGTTGCAGGACGCGGCACGCACCTACAACGGCAGCCTCTATGCCACGGTGTCGCACCTGTCCGGCAAGCCGGCGGCGGCCATCGGCGCCTTCATCCGCCTGATCGAGGACATGCGGCGCGACACCCGGGATCTGCCGCTGCCCGAGGTGGTGGATCACATCCTCGACCACTCCGGCCTGCGCGCGCACTACAGGGCCGAGCGCGAAGGCGAGGAGCGCCTGGCCAACCTGGACGAACTGATCAACGCGGCGGCCAACTTCATGGCCGAGGACGGCCAGCCACCGGCCGAGGGCGAGGAGCCCGTCGCCGGCGACCCGCTGTCGCGCTTCCTCGCCCATGCCTCGCTGGAGGCCGGCGAGCACCAGGCCGAGGCGGGCCAGGATGCGGTGCAGTTGATGACGGTGCACTCGGCCAAGGGCCTGGAGTTCGACGTGGTCTTCATCACCGGGCTGGAGGACGGCCTGTTCCCGCACGAGAACTCGATCACCGAGATCGAGGGCCTGGAGGAAGAACGGCGCCTGATGTACGTGGCGGTCACCCGCGCGCGCAAGCGGCTCTATCTGTCGCTGGCGCAGAGCCGCATGCTGCACGGGCAGACGCGTTTTGCCATCAAGTCACGCTTCTTCGACGAGATTCCCGAGCACCTGCTCAAGTGGCTCACCCCGCGCGTGCAGCAGGGCTTCGGCCAGCACTACACGCCCTCGCGTGGCAACGGGGGCTTGGCGGGCGGGGGACGCGTGGCGGACAACACGCCGCGCCAGCCCAGCCGCGACTTGCTGGGCTTTCGTATCGGCCAGGCGGTGCAGCATCCCAGGTTCGGCCAGGGGGTCATCGTGTCGGCCGAGGGCAGCGGAGCGGACGCGCGCGTCCAGGTCAATTTCGGCGCCAGCGGCATGAAATGGCTGGTGCTGCAACTGGCGATCAACTCGGGCCTGGCCGCGGCCTGAACGGCGTCAGTCCGTCGCCGTGACGATGCGGTTGCGGCCCTCCTGCTTGGCGCGATAGAGGGCCTTGTCGGCGCGCGCCACCAGGTGCTCCAGGGTCTCCTGCGGCTGGAGCTGGGCGACGCCGCCGCTGAGGGTGACCGCGATCTGCAGCTCGTCGTGATGCATCGGGCTGGCGGCGACCAACTCACGCAGGCGTTCGGCGACGCTCAGGGCATCCTGTAGCGCCGAACCAGGCAGCAGCACGACGAACTCCTCGCCTCCCCAGCGTCCCGCCAGGTCGCTCTGGCGCAGCACCTGCAGGGCGCGTCGCACCGTCTCGACCAGCACGGCATCGCCCGCCTGGTGGCCATGGTTATCGTTGATCCGCTTGAAGTGGTCGAGATCGAAGATCAGCAGCGACAAGGCTTGCTGGCTGCGCAAGGTGAGGGCGAGCTGGCGTGTGGCTTCTTCGGTGAAGCGGCGGCGGTTGGCGATGCTGGTCAGGGTGTCCTCGGTGGCCAGGCGGGTCAGTTCGCGCTCGACCTGGCGCCAGCGGGTGACGTGGTGATGGAAGCCCACCACCACCGGTTCGCCATCGAGGTAGACGCTGCGCTGTTTGGTGATGATGCGGAACACTTCCTCGCCGGTGAGGCGGCGCATCGTGTGCTCCTCGAAGCTCAGCTCCTCGCCAGTGGCCAGGACGTGCTCGTCCTCGCTGATCGAGCGCCGGTTGGCCTCGTCCGGCGAGTTCGGCATGGGGCCCTCGCTGTGGATGATTTCGTCCTGGGTCAGCCCGTAGTAATTGGCGAAGGCGCGGTTCACCATCACGTAGCGACCGCCCGCCTTCTTGATGTAGAAGGGGTCGGGAATCACGTCGATCAGGCGCGCCAGGAAGTCCAGGGTGCGCTGGCGCAGGGCCACCTCGCGCGCCAGGGCGGCCTGCGAATCGCGTTCGGCCAGGCGCCAGCGCGTGATGTGGTGGTCGATGCCCACCACCACCGGCTCGCCGTCGAAGTAGATGCTGGGGCGCTTGGTCACGATGCGGAACACCTCCTCACCGTTGCGCCGGTTATGGCCATGCTCTTCCTTGTGGATCTCTTCGCCGGCCAGCACACGGGCGTCCTCCGCCACTGACAGCGCATTGGTGTGTTCCGGTGAACCCGGCAGCGGGCCTTCCTGGGTCAGCACTTCGTTGACGCTCAGTCCGTGCCAGGCGGCGAAGGCGTGGTTCACCATCACATAGCGCCCGCCCGCCTTCTTGATGTAGACCGGGTCGGGAATGATGTCGATCAGGCGCTGCAGGAACTCCTGTGTGCGCGTGCGCAACTGGACTTCGCGCGCCAGGGCCTGGCGCGCGTCCTGTTCGGCGCGGCGCAGTTCGGTGAGGTCGATATGGGCACCGACGATGACCTGGTTGCCGTCCTGGTCCAGTCCCATGTCCTTGGACAGGATGCGCCAGTAGGCGCGCCCCGTCAGGGGGTGGATGCCATGTTCCTCGCGGTAGACCCGCAGGCCGCCCAGTACCGCGCCGTCTTCCTCGAACACGCGGTACAGCTCTGCGGCGGGCGTGTTGGGTGCCATGCCCGTGCTGCCGATGAGCTGGGCGCGCGGCATCGCACAGTCGCGCTCCATCGCGTCGTTGAGCAGCAGGTAGCGGCTCTGCGCGTCCTTCACATAGAGCGGGAAGGGCACCAGGTTCATGATGCGCTGGATGAAGTCCACCGTGCGCTGGTGGTGCGCCTGTTCCTGCTCCAGGCGCTCGGCCAGCGCGCGCTTGGACTGGCGCTCCTCGGTGATGTCGAAGTTGGCGCCTATCACCAACGGCAGCCCCTCGGCGTTGATGCAGCGGCTCTTCGACACGATGCGCACGCGTGCCGCGCCAGTAATGGGGTGCGGCGCCACGTCTTCCTTGTAGATATGCTCGCCGGCCAGCACGCGCGCGTCCTCGGCGGCGATCACGTCGGCGGTGCGCTCATCCGGCGCCAGATCGCGCGCCGTCTTCCACACGATGTCCTCGCGCGCCTGCCCGCGCTGGCGGGCGAAGGCCTCGTTCACCATGATGTAGGCGCCATGCTCGTCCTTGATGTAGACGGGCTCGGGAATGACGTCGATGAGGCGCTGCACGAAGGCGTCGTGCGCCTGCCGGGTGGCTTGTTGCCGGGCCTGCGCCGATTGCAGGAGGTGTGCCTGCTCCTTGACCACCGACTGTTCCAGCAGGCTTACCAGGTGCAGGCCGTCCTGCTCGGGCAGCGTCAGGGGCTGGCGGCGTACCCGGTAGCTGCGCGGCGGGCTGCCTGCGGGGTCATGCAGCGTGAGTTCCTGGCCATCCTGCGGGGGGGCGGCATCCGGGCCCAGGGCGGCCAGGCAGGCTTCGAAACGGGGATTGGCGGACAGCAGGCGTCCGCTGCTGTCGTACAGGGCAGCGGCGTCGGGCAGGGCCTCCAGCAGGCTGCGCGCCATGCGCCACTCGGGTTGCTTGCGGGGGGCGGCGAACGCGCTGCGGCCCAGCGGCAGGGCGCCCACCAGCAGCGCGAGCAGGAGCGCCAGCCAGGCCGGGCCTTGAAGTGCCAGGATCAGGGCGCCGGCCGTACCGCCGGCCACCGGCCAGACGAGGGGGCGGCGCGAGCTCACGCGAGACCGTCAGGGTAGGACTGCATCGCAGGATTTACGGCAAGCAGGCCGTCGCCTTGAATCCGGCATGTGATGTAGATCACATCTCAAATGCCTGAAACGCAAAGATATTTCAGGTCAACATACTCGTCGATGCCGTAGCGCGAGCCCTCGCGCCCGAAGCCGGACTGCTTGATGCCCCCGAAGGGGCTGACCTCGTTGGTGATGAGACCGGTGTTGATGCCCACCATGCCGTACTCCAGGCGCTCGGCCACCCGCCACACCCGCCCCAGGTCACGACTGTAGAAGTAGGCGGCCAGGCCATACTCGCCCGCGTTGGCCAGGGCGACGGCTTCCTCGTCGGTGGTGAAGCGCAGCACCGGCGACACCGGGCCGAAGGTCTCCTCGCGTGCGCACAGCATGTCCGGCGTCACGCCGGCCAACACCGTGGGGGCGTAGAAGCGGCCGCTTGGCGAGTGACCGCCCGTGACCAGGCGGGCGCCCTGCTGCAGTGCATCGGCGACATGGCGCTGTACCTTGGCCAGGCCGGCGTCGTCGATCAGTGGGCCCTGCTGCACGCCCTCGGCGAAACCATCGCCGAGCTTGATCGCAGCGGCACGCGCAGCCAGGCGAGCGACGAATTCGTCGTGGATGCCCGCCTGCACGATGAAACGGTTGGCGCACACGCAGGTCTGCCCCGCATTGCGGTACTTGGACTGGATGGCGCCGTCGACCGCGGCCTCCAGGTCGGCATCGTCGAACACGATGAAGGGCGCGTGTCCGCCCAGTTCCAGCGACAGGCGCTTCACCGTGGGCGCACATTGCGCCATCAGGATGCGCCCGACTTCGGTGGAGCCGGTGAAGGAGAGGTGGCGCACGAGCGGGCTGTCGCACAAGGCCTTGCCGATCGCCACCGAGTTCGGGCCATCGGCGGTCAGCACGTTCAGCACGCCATCCGGCATGCCGGCCTGGCGCGCCAGTTCGGCCAGGGCCAGCGCGCACAAGGGGGTCTGTTCGGCCGGTTTGATCAGGATCGTGCAGCCCGCCGCGAGTGCCGGTGCGACCTTGCGGGTGATCATCGCCACCGGGAAGTTCCACGGCGTGATCGCTGCACAGACACCGACGGCCTGGCGCAGCACCAGCAGGCGGCGGTCGGTGCTGGGCGAGGGGATCAGGTCGCCATAGACGCGCTTGGCCTCCTCGCCGAACCATTCGATGAAGGAGGCGCCGTAGACGACCTCGCCACGGGCCTCGGCCAAGGGCTTGCCCTGTTCGCGGGTGAGCAGGGCGGCCAACTCGTCGCGGTGGTCCAGGATCAACTCGAACCAGCGCCGCATGATGGCGCTCCGCTCGCGGGCCGGGCGGTCGCGCCAAGCGGGCAGGGCTTGCCGGGCTGCCGCGATGGCGTCGGGGACATGGCGGGCGTCGAGGTTGGCGACCTCGGCGATCAGCTCGTCGGTGGAGGGATTGTGCACGGCGAAACGCCCGGTGCCTGCCTGCCAGCGACCGGCGATGAAGGCGTCCTGGAACAGCAGACTCATGGTTTCTCTCGCAAAAAGTGCTTACATCGGTCCCGGCATCTTGATGGCCGCGGCTTCCAGGGCGAGGCGCATGCGTTCGCGGCTGTTGGCGATGTGCAACAGCATGGCCGAGCGCGCGGCCTCGGGGTCGCCGCGTTCGATGGCGTCAAAGATCTGGGCGTGTTCGTGGCGCACCCGGTCCACATGATCCTTGTTGAGCGGATTGGCTGCGCTACGTTCCGGGCGCGTGCGGCCGGCCAGCAACTGCACCAGCTTGCCCAGGAAGTCGACGAAATAGTTGTTGCCGGTGGCACGCGCGATGGCCATATGGAACTCGGCATCGACGGTACGGAAGCCGTGGCCGGCGGACAGCGCGATGTCCAGCGCGTGCAGGGTGGTGCGGATGTGGGCGATGCTGTCCGGGTCGTGGCGGCGTGCGGCGACGGCTGCCGCCTCGGATTCCAGGCCAAGACGGATGTCCATCGCGTTGACCACCTCGGTGACGGTGCGCGGTGCGGCGAACTCGACCCCGAAGGTGGGGCGCGGCGTGGTGGTCAGCACGAAGGCGCCCTGGCCCTGGCGCGTCATGATGCGTCCCGAGGCGCGCAGGCTGGAGGTGGCCTCGCGGATCACCGTGCGGCTGACGCCGTACTCCTCCATCAGTTGCTTCTCGGTGGGCAGGCGGTCGCCCGGCTTGAGCTGGCCGCTGTCGATCTTCTCCAGCAGGTCGTCTGCGACCTGGCTGGCGAGGCTTTCACCATGGGTGCCCGGCGGACTGCGATGTATCTGGTTCATCGTTGTGCGACTGCAAACGCTCGGATTGGGACAATGCACAAGGGGCCTTGAAGGCCCCTGTGCAGACGTTTGGCTGGTAGCGCCGGATCAGTGGGCGGTACTGCCGTCGATGGTGCGCGGATGGGCACGGCCGGTGATCAGCCGGCGCAGTTCCCGCGCCAGATCGCGCAACGCATAGAGCAGCATGATAGCCGACGAGATCGGCATGCATGCATACATCACGGACTTGGGAATCTGGAACACCGTGGACAGTTCCGAGGCGCGCATCACCAGCTGGATGGAGTACCACCAGAAAACGCCCAGGAACAACACGCACAAGGCTTGTACGAGTAGGCGATAGAACGCGCGTGCGCGTTCGCCCGGTAATAGGCCGGATAACCAGTCGCCCACGCTGAAGTGCCCACCGCTCGCCCAGACCGCCGCCGCACCGTAGAACACCAGGGCGGCGTAGATCAGCTCCAGGATCTCGTCGAACCAGTGCATCGAGAACAGCGGTACGAAACGCAGCAGGATGTTGGCGCTGAGCAGCAGGGTCAGCAACGCGAACAACACGATGCACAGCCACTTGAGCGTGGCAACGATGCCACGGTCGAAGGCGGCGAACAGGGAAGACAAGGTTTGCATGAGCAGCCTCACATGAAATGGCGCGGAACGTAGAGCGCGATGTCGGGCACGAAGGCGATCAGGATCGTGACCGCCAGAATGCAGACCAGATAAGGCCAGGATTCGCGCGCCAGTGGCCACACCCCGACGCGCGCGAAGCTGTCGACGGCAAACAGGCACATGCCGACCGGCGGCGTGAGGTTGCCGATCATGATCAGCAAGGTCATGACTACGCCGAGATTGACCAGGTCGATGTTGAACATTGCGGCCATGGGCATGAAGATCGGCAGCGTGATCAGGAAGATCGCATTGCCCTCCAGGAAGCAGCCCAGCACCAGCACGATGCCGATGATGATCCACAGCACATCCGAAGGCCCCGCTGACAGGCTGGCAAGCGACATGATGATGGCATCCGGGATCTTCTGGTGGATGGTCAGCCAGCCGAAGAAGTTGGCTGCGGCGATGATGAATAGCAGGCCCGTCGTCTGCTTGATAGAGAGGAACAGAATGCCCGGCAGGTCACGCCATTTCAGATCGCGGTAGAAGAAGCCAAGGGCGAGCGCATAAAGCGTGGTCACCACGGCCGCTTCGGTCGGGGTGAAGAAGCCGGACAGGATGCCGCCGATGATGATCACCGGGGCGAGCAAGGGCAGGAAGGCCTCCTTGATGCTCAGCACGACCTCATGCCAGTTCGCGCGTGTTGAACGCGGCAAGCCTCGCGGCTTGGCCATCAATGCGATGGCGATCATCATCGCGAGCCCCATCAGCACACCCGGCAGAAAGCCGGCCATGAACAACTGGGCCACCGATACCCCGGTGATCGCACCGTAGAGCACGAAGGGAATCGAAGGCGGGATGACCGGGCCGATGGTCGAGGCCGCGGCCACGATGGAGGCCGACACCACCGGCTTGTAACCGTTATCCACCATCGCCTTGTGCTGGATCTGTCCGAGACCGGCCGCGTCGGCCACGGCCGAGCCCGACATGCCGGAGAAGATCATCGAAGAGATGACGCTCACCTGGCCCAGCCCGCCCGGCACATGCCCGACCAGCGCCTTGGCGAAGCGGAAGATGCGGTTGGTGATGCCGCCGGTGTTCATCAGGTTGCCGGCGAGAATGAAGAACGGAATGGCCAGCAGTGTGAAGCCGGTGGTGCCCGAATACATGCGTTGCGGCAACATGGCCAGGAACATCCCTTGTCCCAGGCCGACGAAGAACACGACGGCGGTGAGACCGATCGCGATGGCAATGGGGAGGTCGATCAACAGGGCGAGCAGCAGCACCCCGAAAATGGCAAGGGTCAACATCGTGAGAGGTCTCCAGGGGCTGCGCGCGCAGCCCTCACAGGTCGCAGGGCGATGCAAGAAGGGCGCTCCGTGGAGCGCCCCTTGATGCTTACTTGCTGTTCTTTTCGACCATGTCCATGAAGGTCTTGAAGTTGGCCTCACCCACGTTCGCCTTGATCTTGGCGTAGGCCGGCCCCATGGCCGCCTTGAAGGGGCCAAGGTCGGGCGTGGCGATCTGCACGCCCAGCTTCTTCATCTCGTCGATCTGTTTCGCCTCGTTGTCGCGTACCAGTTTGCGCATCAGCTTGCTGGAACTGTCCGACTCCTCGCGGATGATCGCCTGCTGCTCCTTGCTCAAACCGTCCCAAACCTTCTTGGACATCACGTGCGTCATCGAGCTGTAGGTGTAGTTCACCATCGAGATGTACTTCTGTGACTCGTACAGTTTCAGGTCGTAGATCACCGCGATCGGGTTCTCCTGACCGTCGACCACGCCCGTGCGCATGGCCATCACCAGCTCGGAGAAACCAATGGTCTGCACCTGACCACCCAGCGCGTCGATGGTGGCCTGATAGGTCAGGGCCGGAGGGGTGCGGATCTTGAGCCCCTTGAGGTCTTCCGGCTTCATGATCGGACGCTTGGAATTGGTGATCTGACGGAATCCCCATTCCCAGCTCGATAGATAGACGAGACCAATCTTCTCCAGCTCAGGCGCAGCCCATTTCTTGAAGTCACCATCCAGCACCTTGTCGGCCATCGCATAGTCCTTGAAGGCGAACGGGATGCCGGCGGTGTCGAACAGTTTTACATGCTTGGCCAACTGGTCCTGGCCCGACAGGCTCATGTCGATCACACCCATGATGGCCTGCTCCAGCACCTCGGGGGGGTTGCCCAGGGCATTGTTGGGATAGACAGTGACCTTGATCGCGCCGTTGGTGCGCTTGGACACATTGTCGGCAAACTGCTTGGCGGCAACGGTGGCAGGGTGGTTTTCCGGGCCGAAGTGCCCCAGCTTCATCTCCACCACTTTCTGTGCCTGGGCAGCCGAGATGCCGGCAGCAAGCAACAAAGAGACGACTACTGCGTGAACTTTTTTGTTCATCAAGTCTTCCTCCTCTGAATCGTGCCCGGGGTTCGGGATGAGCCCTGGCTACGCAATCTCACGGCGGGCGGTGGGTGCCATCACGCGTTTCGTCTGGCAACTGCAGGCGCAGGCTGTCCGAGCGTCTCCGCCGGCTGGTGCGGGACCGATGCTACAAGTTGTCAGGCCACTTCCTATTGGGGTTTCCGCTAGCACACAGGCGACAAATGCGTGGCGCTTGTCATGCCTCAACTTGGCAGGTGGGAGAGGGAGTCGCGTAGGCAATCTGGCGTCCAGGCCAGGCCGGCCGTGCAGAGAAGAAGGGAAGGGGGAGGGGAAGGACAAGGGAAAAACAGGCGAAAAAAAGCCGGCCACGAAGGCCGGCTTTTTTGCACTCTCAGCTCGGGCAAATTACTTGCCAGCGGCGGCCGAAGCGTCGGCAGCCGGAGCGGACATATCGGCAGCGGGAGCGGACATGTCGGCAGCCGGAGCGGACATATCAGCAGCCGGAGCGGAAGCTTCGACAGCAGCAGGAGCAGCAGCCGGCGCTTCGACGGCGGGAGCCGGCTCTTCCTTCTTGCCGCAAGCGGAGACGGCCAGAGCGATCAGGGCAGCGACGAGGAGAGATTGTTTCATTTTTGGTTTCCTTGCGAAATGAGCAGTAATACGAGCGGTGAGCAAATTTGTCTTTCCGATCGGACCGACCAAGCTTCTTGCTTTCGGCCGACTCATAATTATAGCGATCGGATCAGAAAAAAGTCATTAGGTACAACATGCTGGCATTATCCCTTATCCAGGATGAGGAACCCGTCGCCATGCCAGGCATGGAGGAGCGCCAGCGTGGCGTCGTCGAGCGGGCATGCCGGCGGCAGCCGCCGGCTGTTGGCCAGTTGGCGCAGGATGGCGGCATTGGCCACGGCGCTGACCTGCTCGCCATTGATAAAGAACAGCTTGCCGCGGTAGAGCAACTGGCTGCGCCGGTCGAGCCTGAGTCCGTGCCGTGCCGCCGCCTTGCGGAACGCCGCCAGCCCCGGCGTATGCTCGGGTGGATCGAAATAAACCTGCGGCTTGGGCTCGGACAGGTACTCGCCGAGGAAGCGCAACACGTCCTGGCGTGACCAGCGGATGGCCTCCAGCATGTCGCCCACGCGCTCGATCATCTGGTCGGAGATTTGCGCCGGTTGCCTGCTGAAAGCCAGGTCCGGATCGGCGTACCGGCCCGCAGGCTCCAGCTTCTGTTCCAGGTAGTACAGAAATTCGACGACCAGTTCGCGCGCGGCCGGCGCGCGGAAACCGATCGAATAAGTCGTGCATTCGCCAATCGCCACCCCGTCATGGGCGTAGCGCGGCGGCAGGTAGAGCATGTCGCCAGGCTCCAGCACCCATTCCTGGCTGGGTTTGAAGTGCTTGAGGATCTTCAGCGGGGCGTCTTCCACCAGCGCGAGGTCGCGCTGCGCACCGATGCGCCAGCGGCGCCGGCCCTGGCCTTGCAGCAGGAACACGTCGTAGGAGTCGAAATGCGGGCCGACGCCTCCGCCGTCGGTGGCGTAGGACACCATCAGGTCGTCCAGGCGGGCGTAGGGCAGGAAGTCGAAGCGGCGCAGCAGCGCATCGGCGTCGTCGCGCAGCAGATTCAAGCCCTGCACCAGTACCGTCCACGGGCCGGACTTGGGGAAATCGCGCCGGCCCAGCGGGCCATGCGTGAGTTGCCAGGCGCCTTGTGCGTCATGGCGGATCAGGCGGGATTCCGTGTCCTCGTGGCAGGCCAGTTCGCGGATCTCGGCCGGGCTGACCAGGCCGTTGAAGCCCGGAACGGCCTGGCGGACCAGCAGGGGGCGCTTGTGCCAGTACTCGGCGAGGAATTCCTGCGCCGTGATGCCGCCCAGAAGTGTCTGAATCATTTCGCGTTTTTTCTCTCTGGAAGCTACAATCGCCGGCTTTTTCCCCGGCAGGCCGACAGGAGTATCCCATGCCCATCGCGACCATCGAATCGCTGGACCACGAAGGTCGCGGCGTGGCCCGTGTGGAGGGCAAGGCGATCTTCATCGAGGGCGCCCTGCCGCGCGAGCGGGTGGAGTACTCCAGTTACCGCCGCAAGCCCAACTTTGAGCAGGCGACGGCGACGCAGATCCTCCACGCCTCGTCCCAGCGTGCCGCGCCGGCCTGCCCGCACTACGGCATGTGTGGCGGGTGCACCATGCAGCATGTGGAGATCGGTTCCCAGGTCGCCGCCAAGCAGCGGGTGCTGGAGGATGCGTTCGCGCATATCGCACGGTTGCGCCCGGAGAGCATGGACGCGCCGATCTACGGGCCGACCTGGGGCTATCGCTTCCGAGCCCGGCTGGCGGTGCGCATGGTGCCCAGCAAGGGCGGGGTGCTGATCGGTTTTCATGAGAAGAAAAGCAGCTACATCGCCGATCTGCGCTCCTGCGAAGTGCTGCCACGGCAGGTGTCAGAGCTGCTGGTGCCCCTGCGCGGACTGGTCGAGAGCCTGTCGGCGCCGGACCGCCTGCCGCAGATCGAGATGGCGGTCGGTGACGACCGCACGGTCCTGGTCCTGCGTCATCTGTTGCCGCTGAGCAAGCAGGATGAACGCAAGCTGCTGGCCTTTGGCGAGCAGCACGGAGTGTCGATGTGGGCCCAACCCGGCGGGCCGGACTCGGCGCATCCGCTGCGTACGGGCGAGTCACCCTACCTGACTTACTCCTTGCCCGAATTCGGCGTGCAACTGCGTTTCAAACCGACCGATTTCACCCAGGTCAACGTACATACCAACCGCCTGCTGATCCGGCGTGCGCTGCAGATGCTGGACCCGCGCCCCGGCGAGCGCATTGCCGACCTGTTCTGCGGCCTGGGCAACTTCACCCTGCCCATCGCACGCAGTGGCGCCAAGGTGGTGGGCGTGGAGGGGAGTGGTGTGCTGACGCGGCGGGCTGGTGAGAACGCGCAGGCCAATGGGTTGGCGGCGGCCTGTCGCTTCGAGGTGGCCAACCTGTTCGAGGCGACGCCGCAGAGCCTGCGTGCGCTGGGACCGCTGGACAAGATGTTGGTCGACCCGCCGCGCGACGGTGCGATCGCAGTGGTCAAGGCGCTCGACGAGGCCTCGCCGCGCCGCATCGTCTATGTCTCCTGCAACCCGGCGACCCTGGCCCGCGACGCAGCCATCCTGGTGCACAGCAAGGGCTACCGCCTCAAGCGCGCCGGTGTGGCCAACATGTTCCCGCATACCTCACACGTCGAATCGGTGGCGCTGTTCGAGCGCGATTGAAATCGAGCGGGTGGCAAACAAAAAGGGCGACCGTGGTCGCCCTTTTTGCTGCGTCGGAGGCGAAACTTCAGTGCTCGGCCGCCTCGTTCTTGGTCAGCAGCACGTGCTGCACCAGCTCGGCCAGCGAGTTGGCACCCATCTTCTCCATCACGCGGGCGCGGTGCACTTCCACCGTCTTGATGCTGATGCCCAGTTCGTCGGCAATCTGCTTGTTGAGCCGGCCGGCCACGATCAGTTCCAGCACCTCGCGCTCGCGTGGGGTCAGGCCCTCGATGCGGCGCTGGGCGTCGGCGCCCTGGCGGGCGTGGGCGCGGTCGGCCTTTTCGCGTGCCAGGCACTGGCTGATGAGGTTCAGCATGTCCTGGTCGTGGAAGGGCTTCTCGATGAAGTCGAAGGCGCCTTTCTTGAGGGCTGAGACGGCCATGGGTACGTCGCCGTGGCCAGTGATGAAGATCACCGGCAGCGTGGAGTGCTGGGCCTTGAGTTTCTCGTGCAGTTCAAGCCCGCTCATGCCGGGCATGCGGATATCCAGTACCAGGCAGCCGCGCATGTCGGCGTTGTAGGCACCCAGGAAGGCTTCCGCCGAAGGGTAGGAGGCGACCTTCAGCCCGGTGGATTCGAGCAGCCATTCCAGCGAATCGCGCAGCGCATCGTCATCATCGATGATGTGCACCAGTTGGTCCGGGTCCACGCCTTCAGGCATCAACAGGTTGTTGCTCAAGATGGGTCTCCAACGGAAGCGTAAAGCGGAAGATACAACCTCCGGCCGGGTTCGGGTCAACCCAGAGCCGGCCGTTATGGAATTCAATGATGGAGCGACAGATGTTGAGGCCCATCCCCATGCCTTCCTGCTTGGTGGTGAAGAAGGCGGAGAAAAGGTGCTCGCGGTCCTTGTCGGCGATGCCGTGGCCGAAGTCGGTGACGGCGACTTCGACCATGCCGTCCTTGCACTCGGCCGTCAGGCTCACCACGCGTCGCTCCTGGGGCTGGCCGTGCTCGGCCTCGGCCGCGTTCTTGATCAGGTTCAGCAGCACCTGTTCGACCTGGATGCGGTCGGCATAGACCAGCGGCAGTTCGGCGCCGATGCGGGCGTCGATGCGCACGCCGAGGCGACGCGCTTCGATCTCGGCAATACCCAGGGCGTCCTCGGTGATCTCGGCCAGGCTTACGCCGCTGCGCTTGGGCTCACTCTTGCGCACGAAGTCGCGCACCCGGCGCACGATCAGGCCGGCGCGCGCGGCCTGCGCATTGGCTTTTTCCATCGCACCGAGAATGTCCTCATGCCGGTAGCTGCCGCTCTGCAGCCGGTTGACGCAACCCTTGCTGTAGTTGGCGATGGCTGACAGCGGCTGGTTCAGTTCGTGGGCCAGCGTGGACGCCATCTCGCCCATGGTCACCAGGCGTGAGGTTCGCGCCAGGCGGGCCTCCTGCTCGCGGTTGAGGTCTTCGATGCGCTTGAGGTCGGTGATGTCGGTGGCGACCACCAGGCGCACGATGCGTCCGTCGACCCAGCGCGTGGCGCGCTCGCGCACGTGGTACCAGCGGCCGGAGGCGTGACGCAGTTCGCCATCGTAGAGTTCGCGTGGCAGTTCTTCCGGGCGCAGGGCGGCGAGGTCGGGGTCCGGCGCGGCACCGGGGTGGCGGTTGGCGAGCAGGTCCAGCGCGTTGTGGCCGACCAGGTGCCCCTCGTCGTCGTCATGGAAGGCGCGGTTGGCATACAGCAGCTCGCCGGACTTTACGTCGAGCACCGACACGGCGGCGTCCAGGCCGTCCAGCACCGCGGTGAAGCGGTCGTAGGCGGCTTCCAGTTCGGCGCGGGCGCGGCGTGAGTCGGTGATGTCGGCCATCGAGGACATCCAGCCCGTCTGCACGCCCAGGTTGTCGATCAGCGGCGAGATGGTCCAGCGCACATCGGCGAGGCGCCCGTCCTTGTTCTGGATGCGGACCTCGAAGCCGTCCTTGGGGGCTTGTCCGGACAGGCTGCGCGCCAGGTACTGCCAGTGCAGTTGTAGGTCTTCGCGCGGCCAGTAGGGGAAGGGCGGGTCGGCGCCGATCATCTTTTCGGGCGGCAGGCCCACCATGTCACAGAAGGCCCGGTTCACGTAGATGATGCGGCCCTTCATGTCCATGGCCTGCAGGCCGGTGGACACGGATTCCTCCATCGCGCGGCGGAAGGCCGATTCAGCGCGCAAGGCTTCCTCAATGGCCTTGCGCCCCGAGATGTCGTGCGCCACAGCGTAGATGAGGCGACGCGCCGGTACCGGGTTGGCGCTCCACGACATCCACTTGAAGGTGCCGTCGCCGCAGCGGCAGCGCACCTCGAAGCTGGTGGGCCATCCCTGGGCCAGCGACTTGAGCTGCGCCACCACGATGTGAATGTCTTCCGGGATCACGATGTCGGTGATCGACTTCTCAATCAGATTGTCCGGCTTCTGGCCCAGCACATTCAGGAAGGCCGGATTGGTGCGGCGGAAGCGGCCATCCAGTGAGATCACGCACAGCAGGTCCAGCGACAGCGAGATGATCTGTTCCAACTCGCCTTCTGCGGCTTCGGCGCGCAGGTTGTGCTCGCGCGTGACCCACAGGGTCCAGGCCGAGATGCCCAGCACGCTGCCGAGGATCAGGATGGCCATGAAGTTCAAGCCGGTCTGGCCCAGCAGGTGGAAGGGCAGGGTGCCGAAGGAAATGAGCGCGATGGCCAGCACGGCACCCAGGCCGACATGAATCAGCGGCCGCCAGCGACGGGCGTTGGCACCCGTTCGATCCTGCAAGGCAGTTACAGCCATAAGGGGGATGTTTGTATGTGCGGTTCGACGAACCGATGTTCCGATTTTCTGGGCCGCCGCACAAGCACGTCATCGGGTCTAACCCTAGCGTGGGCGCGGCTTTGCGCAGGCTCGCACGGCGCGCGCGGTGCGCCCGGAAAAGGAGCGGGCAGACAGGCTTGTCGCCGTTGTGCAGCGCAACATGCTGATTCCCAAGCTATTTTCACTTTTCCGCGCGAGCGTTGTTGTTGCATAATGTGAGTAACTATTTTATATAGTGAAATCGACGGGTTTATTGCCTGGCGCGGTTTGGGCTAAGTTCGAGGCTCGAAGCGCGCGGGCATTACCTGACCCGCGCAGTTGAACGTCGTGGAATCCCGACGAACGCTCCACTCCCCCGGCGCGTGTCGTTGCAGCAGCCCTCACCGTGCTTGCCCCGATCACGGTGATCCTGATAACTGAGAGCTAGGAGAAGCAAGATGGCGGCATTGCCCCATGTGCTCCTGCAGTCCGATCCGGACGCGCGGGAAACCCAGGAATGGTTGGAAGCGCTGGACGGAGTGATCAAGCACGAAGGTCCGGAGCGCGCCCGTTACCTCATCGAGCGTCTGATCGACGATGCCCGCGACGAGGGTCTGCTGATTCCCTACAGCGCCAATACGCTGTACCTCAACACCATCACGACTGCCGAGCAGCCGAACTATCCGGGGGACCCGGAGATCGAGCAGCGCATCCAGGCCTACCTGCGCTGGAATGCCATGGCCATGGTGGTGCGCGCCAACAAGCACACCAACGTGGGTGGCCACATTGCCTCCTATGCTTCTTCTGCCACGCTGTATGACGTGGGCTTCAACTGGTTCTGGAATGCGCCGCACGAGGGGCATGAAGGCGACCTGATCTTCTTCCAGGGTCACTCGATTCCCGGCATCTACGCGCGCGCCTTCCTGCTTGGACGCCTGACCGAGGAGCAACTGGACAGCTTCCGCCAGGAGACTTCGGGCAAGGGCCTGTCGTCCTATCCGCACCCCTGGCTGATGCCGGACTTCTGGCAGTTCCCGACCGTCTCGATGGGCTTGGGTCCGCTGCAGGCGATCTACCAGGCCCGCTTCATGAAGTACCTGCAGGACCGCGGCGTGTCGAAGACCGACAACCGCAAGGTGTGGGCCTTCATGGGTGATGGCGAGATGGACGAAGTCGAGTCCATGGGCGCGATCGGCGTGGCCGGCCGCGAGAAGCTCGACAACCTCGTGTTCGTCATCAACTGCAACCTGCAGCGCCTGGATGGCCCGGTGCGCGGCAACGGCAAGATCATCCAGGAACTGGAAGCCGAATTCCGTGGCGCCGGCTGGAACGTGATCAAGCTGATCTGGGGCTCGCATTGGGATGCCCTGTTCGCACGCGACAAGAAGGGCCTGCTGAAGAAGCGCATGCTCGAAGTCGTCGACGGCGAGTACCAGACCTTCAAGTCGAAGAACGGGGCCTACGTGCGCGAGCATTTCTTCAACTCGCCCGAGCTGAAGGAGCTGGTTGCCGACTGGACTGACGATGACATCTGGAAGCTCAACCGTGGCGGCCATGACCTGTTCAAGGTCTTCGCGGCCTACAAGACGGCGGTCGAGACCAAGGGCCAGCCGACCCTGATCCTGGCCAAGACCATCAAGGGCTTCGGCATGGGCGAGTCGGGCGAGGCGCAGAACATCAGCCACCAGCAGAAGAAGATGTCGCTGGACGCGCTGCGTGCCTTCCGCGACCGTTTCCACATCCCCGTCTCCGACGACAAGCTGGAAGAGATGCCCTACATCAAGTTCGAAGAGGGCTCGCCCGAACTGAACTACATGCGCGCCCGCCGCATGGATCTGGGCGGCTACCTGCCGGCGCGTCGCCGCAAGGCCGAGTCGTTGGAAGTGCCGAAGCTGGAAGCCTTCGATGCACTGCTGAAGTATTCCGGCGAAGGGCGTGAGATTTCCTCCACCCAGGCCATCGTGCGCATGTTCAACATCCTGTTGAAGGACAAGGCGATCGGCAAGTACGTCGTGCCCATCGTGGTCGACGAGTCGCGCACCTTCGGCATGGAAGGCATGTTCCGCCAGTACGGCATCTGGAACCAGGAAGGCCAGAAGTACATCCCGCAAGACCATGACCAGCTCATGTTCTACAAGGAGGTCAAGGACGGCCAGATCATGCAGGACGGCATCAACGAAGCCGGCGCCATGGCTGACTGGCTGGCTGCGGCGACGGCCTACTCGGTGCACGGCGTGCCGATGATTCCGTTCTACATCTTCTACTCGATGTTCGGCCTGCAGCGCACGATGGACCTGTGCTGGGCTGCGGGTGACTCGCGTGCCCGTGGCTTCCTGATCGGCGGCACGGCCGGCCGTACCACGCTGAACGGCGAAGGCCTGCAGCACGAGGATGGCCACTCGCACGTGCTGGCGCACACCATCCCGAACTGCATCAGCTACGACCCGACCTTCTCGTTCGAACTGGCGGTGATCTTCCAGGACGGCCTGCGTCGCATGTACCAGGACCAGGAGGATGTGTACTACTACATCACCGTCATGAACGAGAACTACGAGCACCCCGAGATGCCGGCAGGCGTCGAGCAGGACATCGTCAAGGGTCTCTACAAGTTCAAGGATGGTGGCAAGAGCAAGGGCCCGCGCGTGCAACTGATGGGCTCGGGCACGATCTTCCGCGAAGTCATCGCGGCCGCCGATCTGCTCAAGGCAGACTGGGGTGTCGAAGCCGACATCTGGGGCGCACCCAGCTTCAACGAACTGGCCCGTGATGGTCAGGACGTGGCGCGCTGGAACATGCTGCATCCGCTGGACACGCCGCGCGTTTCGCACGTGGAAGCCAAGCTCAAGGGCACGCAGGGCCCGGTCGTCGTGGCGACCGACTACATCCGCCTGTATGCCGAGCAGATCCGTCCCTACGTGCCCAACAAGTACGTGGTGCTGGGCTGCGACGGCTTCGGTCGCTCCGATACGCGCGAAGCGCTGCGCAACCACTTCGAGGTCGACCGTCGCTGGGTCACCGTGGCGGCCCTGTCCGCCCTGGCCGCCGACGGCAAGATCGAGAAGGAAAAGGTTGCCGCCGCGATGGTCAAGTACGGCATCGACCCGAACAAGCCGAATCCCCTGCATGCGTGACAAGTGATGCGTGACACGTGATGCGCCGGTCTGCCGACCGGCGCATCACTGCTCAACCATCACCCATCACTTGAGGAAAAGACAATGAGTCAGCTCATCGAAGTTAAAGTGCCCGACATCGGCGATTTCCAGGACGTGCCGGTGATCGAGGTGTTCGTGAAGGTCGGCGACACGATCAAGGTGGACGACGCGCTTGTGACGCTGGAGTCCGACAAGGCCACGATGGAAGTGCCGTCTTCGGCCGCCGGTGTGGTCAAGGAAGTGAAGGTCAAGGTCGGCGACCGCGTGGGCGAAGGTGCTGTGGTGGTCGTGGTGGAGGCCGCCGGTGCCGCAGCCGTTCCGGCTCCGGCTGCCGCAGCCTCGGCGCCCGCTGCTGCGCCGGCCCCTGCCGCCGCGCCAGCGCCCGTGGCGGCTGCGCCTGCCGCCGTTGGCGCCATCGAAGTGAAAGTGCCCGATATCGGCGACTACAAGGACGTGCCGATCATCGAACTGCATGTGAAGGTCGGCGACACGATCAAGGTCGATGACGCCATCGCCACGCTGGAGTCCGACAAGGCCACGATGGACGTGCCCTCGACGGCGGCCGGCGTGATCAAGGAACTGCGCGTGAAGGTCGGTGACCGTGTCGCCGAAGGTGCGGTGCTGATCGTGGTGGAAGGTGCCGTCTCCGGCGCCGCCGCGCCTGCTGCCGCTCCCGCCCCGGCTCCAGCCGCTGCGGCTCCTGCGCCGGCGGCTGTTTCGGCACCGGCCGCGGCGCCCGTCGCTGCGCCGGTGGCGACCGCACCGGCCGGCAAGGCGGCACACGCCAGCCCGGCCGTGCGTCGCTTTGCGCGCGAACTGGGTGTCGACATCACCCTGGTGCCGGCGACCGGCCCCAAGGGCCGCATCCTGCAGGAAGATGTGCAGAACTTCGTCAAGGGCGTGATGGCCCAAGTGGCGTCCGGCGCGGGTGCAACCCCGGTCGGCACGGCAGCCGGCGGCAATCTCGGCGGCCTCACCGTGCTGCCCTGGCCCAAGGTCGACTTCAGCAAGTTCGGCGGCATCGAATCGCAGCCGCTGTCGCGCATCAAGAAGATCTCGGGTGCCAACCTGCATCGCAACTGGGTGGTCATCCCGCACGTCACCAACCATGATGACGCTGACATCACCGACCTGGAAGCCTTCCGCGTGCAGATGAACAAGGAGCTGGAGAAGAGCGGCACCAAGCTCACCATGCTCGCGTTCATGATCAAGGCGGCGGTCGCGGCGCTGAAGAAGTTCCCGACCTTCAATGCCTCGCTCGATGGCGACAACCTGATCCTCAAGAAGTACTACCACATCGGTTTCGCGGCAGACACGCCGAACGGCCTGGTCGTGCCGGTGATCCGCGATGCGGACAAGAAGGGCGTCATCGAGATCGCCAAGGAAATGGGCGACCTGGCCAAACTGGCGCGCGACGGCAAGCTCAAGCCCGACCAGATGCAGGGTGGCTGCTTCTCGATCAGCTCGCTGGGCGGCATCGGCGGTACCTACTTCACGCCGATCATCAACGCGCCGGAAGTGGCGATCATGGGCGTCTGCAAGTCGGCTACCAAGCCGGTGTGGGACGGCAAGCAATTCGTGCCGCGCCTGATCCTGCCGCTGTCGCTGTCCTGGGACCACCGCGTGATCGACGGTGCTGAAGCCGCGCGCTTCAACACCTATTTCGCCGGCGTGCTGCAGGATTTCCGCCGCGTGCTGCTCTGAGTCTGACGGAGAGCGATAGAAGATGAGCCAAATGATTGAAGTGAAGGTTCCCGACATCGGGGACTTCAAGGACGTGCCGGTGATCGAAGTGTTCGTGAAGCCGGGCGACACGCTCAATGTCGATGATCCGATCGCGACCCTGGAGTCCGATAAGGCGACCATGGAAGTGCCGTCGACCGCGGCCGGCACCGTCAAGCAGGTGCTGGTGAAGGTCGGCGACCGCGTGGCCGAGGGCGCCGTGCTGCTGATGCTGGATGCCGTCTCGGCCCCCGCAGCGAAGGCCGAAGCGCCTGCCGCCGCTGCAGCCCCGGCGCCAAGCGCACCGGCGGCGCCCGCCGTGGCGCCGACTGCTGGCAGCTACAGCGGCAAGGTCGACGTCGAATGCGAAATGCTGGTGCTGGGTGCTGGCCCCGGGGGTTACTCCGCCGCCTTCCGCTCCGCTGACCTGGGGATGAAGACGGTGTTGGTCGAGCGTTACGCCACCCTGGGTGGCGTGTGCCTGAACGTGGGCTGCATTCCGTCCAAGGCGCTGCTGCACGTCGCCAACGTGATTGACGAAGCCTCGCACTTCGCCAATGTGGGCGTGGCCTTCGATGCGCCAAAGATCGACATTGATCGCCTGCGTGCGCACAAGGAAAAGGTCATCGGCAAGATGAACACCGGCCTCGCCGGCATGGCCAAGGCGCGCAAGGTAGAGGTCGTGCGCGGCTACGGCAACTTCCTGGATGCTTATCACCTGGAAGTCGAGGTCACCGGCGGCAGCGGTCAGGAACGCACCGGCGAGAAGAAGGTCATCCGCTTCCAGAAGGCCATCATTGCCGCGGGTTCACAGGCGGTGAAGCTGCCCTTCTTCCCGGAAGACCCGCGCATCGTCGACTCCACCGGCGCACTGGAACTGCGCAGCGTGCCCAAGCGCATGCTGGTCGTCGGCGGCGGCATCATCGGCCTTGAGATGGCGACGGTGTACTCCACGCTGGGTGCGCGTATCGACGTGGTCGAAATGGGCGATGGCCTGATGCCGGGTGCGGACCGCGACCTGGTCAAGGTGTGGGAGAAGGAAAACCTGCACCGCTTCGACAAGATCATGCTGAAGACCAAGACGGTGGGCCTCACGGTGCGTCCGGACGGTCTGCTGGTCAAGTTCGAGGGTGAGCAGGCGCCGGCCGACGAGCAGAAGTACGACCTCGTACTGGTGGCCGTGGGCCGCAGCCCGAACGGCAAGAAGATCTCGGCCGAGAAGGCCGGCGTGATCGTCAATGAGCGCGGCTTCATCCCGGTCGACAAGCAGCAGCGCACCAACGTGCCGCACATCTTCGCCATCGGCGACATCGTGGGCCAGCCCATGCTGGCGCACAAGGGCGTGCATGAAGCACACGTGGCGGCCGAAGTGGCGGCGGGACAGAAGTCCTACTTCGATGCATCCGTCATTCCGGGTGTGGCTTATACCGAGCCGGAAGTGGCCTGGGTGGGTGTCACCGAATGGGAGGCCAAGGCGGCCGGTCGCAAGATCGGCGTGTCCAAGTTCCCGTGGGCGGCGTCGGGCCGTGCCGTTGCCAACGGCTGCGAGTACGGCTTCACCAAGCTGATCTTCGACGAAGAGACGCACCGCATCGTCGGTGGCGCCATCGTCGGCCCCAACGCGGGCGACATGATCGGCGAGATCGCGCTGGCCATCGAAATGGGTTGCGACCCGGTGGATATCGGCAAGACCATCCACCCGCACCCGACGTTGGGTGAGTCGATCGGCATGGCGGCCGAGGTGTTCGAAGGTACCTGTACTGACCTGCCGCCGATCAAGAAGCGCTGAGCCAATCGGCGGTTGTTGATCGAAACCGGCGCAGCTTGCTGCGCCGGTTTTTTTTGTGTCTGCTGCACGGTGTGCACCAGGCTTGTGTTTGGGGCTTTTACTGAGCGTGCAAGGAGTGAAATCAAGCTAAGATGGCGTTGTTGTGCGCCGCGACAAATTATTGCAATTGACGTGATGGGTCTTTGTCCGGCTGCCACAGTTTCTCCCCGAAGTCCTCTCTCTCAGGAGTCTGTGATGGAAAACGTTGTGATAGTGGGTGCAGTACGTACAGCCGTCGGCAAGTTCGGCGGTTCGCTCGCCAAGGTGCCAGCGGCGGAGCTGGGCGCCACCGTGATCCGAGCCCTGCTGGCCAAGACCGGCGTGAGCGGTGAGCAGATCAGCGAAGTGATCCTGGGCCAGGTGTTGACCGCGGGGGTGGGCCAGAATCCGGCGCGTCAGGCGGTGATTCGCGCCGGTCTGCCAGAGAGCGTGCCGGCCATGACCATTAACAAGGTGTGCGGTTCCGGCCTCAAGGCCGTGATGCTGGCGGCGCAGGCCATTCAGTGCGGTGACGCCGAGATCGTGATTGCCGGCGGGCAGGAGAACATGTCGGCCAGCCCCCATGTGCTCAATGGCTCGCGCGATGGTTTCCGCATGGGTGAGGCGAAACTGGTCGATACGATGATCGTGGATGGCCTGTGGGACGTGTACAACAACTTCCACATGGGTATCACGGCCGAGAACCTGGCCAAGAAATACGAGATCAGCCGCGAGGAGCAGGACGTCTTCTCGACCGCCTCGCAGAACAAGGCAGAGGCCGCGCAGGCTGCGGGCAAGTTCAAGGACGAGATCGTGCCGGTAGTGATTCCGTCCAAGAAGGGCGACATCGTGTTCGACACTGATGAGTTCATCAAGCAGGGCGCCACGCTGGAATCTCTGGCTAGCTTGAAGCCCGCCTTCGACAAGGCGGGAACCGTGACCGCCGGCAACGCTTCGGGCATCAATGATGGCGCGGCCGCGGTGCTGGTCATGAGCGAGAGCAAGGCCAAGGCCCTGGGCCTGCCGATCCTCGCGCGCATCAAGTCTTTCGCTTCGGCGGGGGTCGATCCGGCCATCATGGGTATCGGCCCGGCACCGGCCACGCGCCTGGCTCTGAAGAAGGCCAACTGGACGGCCGATCAACTCGACCTGGTGGAGGCCAACGAGGCCTTCGCCGCCCAGGCCTGTGCGGTCAACAAGGAACTGGGCTGGGACACCAGCAAGGTGAACGTCAATGGTGGCGCCATTGCCATCGGCCACCCCATTGGCGCCTCCGGCGCACGCGTCCTGGTCAGCCTGCTGCACGAGATGCAACGTCGTGACGCCAAGAAGGGCCTGGCTACCCTGTGCATTGGCGGTGGGATGGGCGTCGCGCTGGCGGTCGAGCGCTGAGTGGGCGCACGATGATGCTGTCGTAAGGAAAACGCCCCTCGCGGGGCGTTTTCGCTGGTGCCATGGCCTGTGTCCGGTCAAGGCTGCCTGCACCAATCAGGGGAATCGACGGCTGAGGCCTCGGGGCGACGATTCACCTGATTGGTGCGCCCTGCGGCAAAATCTTGCCGGGAGCCGTGGCATAGCTTTCGCTTGATACCCCCATCCACCGGCAACGAGGCCGGTGGCATCTAGAGCCAACGGAGCGGGACACATGACAGTGAAGCAGTTCTTCAACGAAATGTCGGAACCCACGGGCGAGATTCGAGCGCACTATGCCCGGTTTGCAGAATGGCTCAACACGATGCCGCCGCAGCGGCTGGCGGACAAGCGAGAGGCGGCCGATGCGCTGTTCCACCGCGTTGGCATCACCTTCGCCGTGTATGGCGAAGCCGAGGGGACGGAACGACTGATCCCCTTCGACGTCATCCCGCGCATCATTCCGGCGGACGAGTGGACCAAGCTGGGCGCGGGCTTGCGCCAGCGCGTGAAGGCGCTCAATGCCTTCATCCGCGACATCTACCACGACCAGGAAATCCTCAAGGCCGGCCACATCCCGCGCGAGCAGGTGCTGGGCAATGGCCAGTACCGCAAGGAGATGCAGGGCGTCGACGTGCCGGGCGACATCTACGCGCACATCGCGGGTGTCGACGTGGTGCGCGCCGGGGCTGGCGAGTACTACGTGCTGGAGGACAACCTGCGCGTACCCTCCGGCGTCTCCTACATGATCGAAGACCGCAAGATGATGATGCGGCTCTTCCCGGAGCTCTTCGCGCGCTATCGCGTGGCGCCGGTCGAGCATTACCCCGACATGCTGCTCGACACGCTGCGTGCCGTCGCGCAGCAGGGCGTCAGCGACCCGACCGTGGTGGTGCTGACCCCGGGCGCCTACAACAGCGCCTACTTCGAGCACGCCTTCCTGGCCCAGCAGATGGGCGTGGAGCTGGTCGAGGGGCGCGACCTCTTCGTACGCGGCGGCCACGTCTATATGCGCACCACGCAAGGCCCGCAGCGGGTGGACGTGATCTACCGCCGCGTCGATGATGATTTCCTCGATCCGCTGGCCTTCCGGCCCGACTCCATGCTGGGCGTGCCGGGCCTGCTGGATGTCTATCGTGAAGGCGGTGTGACGCTCGCCAATGCAATCGGGACGGGTGTGGCCGACGACAAGTCGATCTATCCCTATGTGCCCGAGATGATCCGTTTCTATCTCGGTGAGGAGCCGCTGCTCAACAACGTGCCGACCTACATGCTGCGCAAGAAGGAGGACCTGGATTACACCCTGGCCAACCTGGCCGACCTGGTGGTCAAGGAGGTGCACGGCGCAGGCGGCTACGGCATGCTGGTCGGCCCGGCTTCAACGAAGGAGCAGATCGAGGACTTCCGCAAGCGCATCCTCGCCGCGCCCGAGAAATACATCGCCCAGCCCACACTCTCGCTGTCGGCTTGTCCGACTTTCGTCGAGCGTGGCATTGCGCCGCGCCACATTGACCTGCGCCCCTTTGTGTTGTCCGGAAAAGAGATCCGTTTCGTGCCGGGCGGGCTGACCCGCGTGGCATTGAAGGAGGGCTCGCTGGTGGTGAATTCGTCGCAAGGCGGCGGCACCAAGGACACCTGGGTACTGGAACACTGAGGGAGCACCAAACATGCTGAGCCGTACCGCAGACCATCTTTACTGGTTCTCCCGTTACATGGAGCGCGCCGAGAATGTCGCGCGCATGCTGGACGTGAATTACCGCATGTCCCTGCTGCCGCAATCGCCTGCCGATGTGGAGCGCCAATGGCGTGCCGCACTGGACACCATGGGCCTGCTGGAACTGTATGAGTCCACTGGCGGCAAGCTGCATCCGGACCAGGTGATCCCCTTCATGGTGCTGGAACGCAGCAACCCTTCCAGCATATTCTGCTGCCTGCGTGCGGCACGCGAGAACGCCCACGCCGTGCGCGGCACGCTGACCTCTGAGTTGTGGGAGACCACCAACGCTACCTGGATCGCCATGCGCAGTTTCTCGGCCGCCGGGCTGGAAGGCGACGGCGCCAGTGAGTTTTTCGAGTGGGTCAAATTCCGCTCGCATTTGTCGCGTGGCGTCACCGTGGGCACCATGCAGCGCGACGAGTCGGTGTACTTCATCCGCCTGGGGACCTTCCTCGAGCGGGCCGACAGCACGGCGCGCATCCTCGACGTGAAGTTCCACGAGCTGGGCGCGCTCAGCAAGGCCGACGAGGCCGCCGAGTACTACCAGTGGAGCGCGATGTTGCGCTCGGTGTCGGCCTTCGAGATCTATCGCCGTGTCTATCGCGATGTGATCACGCCAGCGCGTGTGGCGGATCTGTTGATCCTGCGCCGCGACATGCCGCGCTCACTGGCCTGCTGTACCGACGAGGTTTATTCACTGTTGGAGCAGGTGTCCAACCAGCGCTCCGGCGAGACCGAGCGGCGGGCAGGGGAGTTGGCGGCGTCCCTGCGCTTCGGCCGCATCGAGGACATCTTCGCTGAGGGCTTGCACGACTACCTGACCGGCTTCATTGGCAAGGTCACGGACCTGGGTAACCGCATCTCCAACGACTTCCTCGTCCCCATCGCCTGAGCTAAGCTCAAGGAGCGCGGGCAGAAGCCTGCGCTCCCCAACGATTCTGGACTACACAATGACTTATTGCGTCGGCATGCTCCTCGATGCGGGGCTCGTCTTCCTGTCGGACTCGCGTACCAACGCGGGCGTCGACCACATCAGCACCTTTCGCAAGACCTTCGTCTTCGAGCGTCCGGGCGAGCGCGTGCTGGTGCTCATGACCTCGGGCAACCTGGCCATCACCCAGTCCCTGGTGTCCATCCTCAAGTCGCAGCTCAACGCTGGCGAGGACGTGGACAGCATCTATAGCGCGCGGAACATGTTCGATGCCGCGCTCCACGTCGGCAATACCCTGCGCGAGGTTCATCACCGCGATGCCGAGGGACTGGCTGCATTCAACATCGAGTTCAATGCCGCCATCATCCTGGGCGGGCAGATCAAGGGCGAAGCGCCGCGCTTGTTCACGATCTATGCGGCGGGCAACTTCATCGAGGCCACCCCCGAGACGACTTACTTCCAGATCGGCGAATCGAAGTACGGCAAGCCCATCATTGACCGCACCGTGACGCGCAAGATGCCGATGGAGGACGCGGTGAAGTCCGCGCTGATCTCTATGGACTCGACGATCAAATCGAATCTCTCGGTCGGCTTGCCGCTGGATCTGGTGTGTGTGCGCAGCGATGAGTACAAGGTCGGCCTGCACCAGTACATCGACTCGACGAATCCCTACTTCTCGGCCCTGCGCACGCGCTGGGGCGAGTCCCTGCGGCACGCCTTCGACGAACTGCCCAAGCCGGATTGGCTGAGCGGAATCTGACGCTCAGTAGGTTGTCTTGGCCTGACGTCGTTCCGCCAGCAGGCGCACCAGGGCGAGATGGCGACGCGGCGACATGCGGCCTTCGCTCACGGCTAGCCTTACCGCGCAGTCCGGTTCGTTCTCATGCTTGCAGTCGCGGAAGCGGCAGGTACCGAGGAAGCTGCGGATTTCCGGGAAAGCGGCCTCGATCTCGCCGATCCCCAGATGCGCGAGACCGAACATCTGTAGACCCGGGCTGTCGATCAGCGCGCCACCTTCCGGCAGATCGTAGAAGCGCGCATGCGTGGTGGTGTGCTTGCCGGAGTCCAGCACTTCCGAGATCTCGCGCGTCGGGGCTTCGGCTTCCGGAATCAATGCATTGGTCAGCGTCGACTTGCCCATGCCGGACTGACCCACCAGCAGGCTCACTTCACCTTGCAGGCGTGCGCGCAGCGGCGCCACGTCCTGCGTCGCCGCCAGTTCCAGCACCGGGTAGCCGATGGGCGGGAACTGCGCCAGTTGCTCGCGCGCGCGCTCCAGGTTCGCGGTCAGATCGCACTTGTTCAGTACGATCAGCGCCGGGATATCCTGCGACTCGGCCGCGCACAGGCAGCGCGAGATCAGATCGTCGTTGAAACCCGGTTCGGTGGCGACCACGATGACGACCTGTGTCAGGTTGGCCGCGATCAGCTTCTGCTTCCAGGCATCGGCCCGATACAGCAGGTTGCGGCGCGGCAGCAGGGTCTCGATGGCGCCCAGGCCGTCTCCGGCCGGCGAGAATTCCACCTCGTCGCCGCAGGCAAACACGCTCTTCTTGGCGCGCGGAAAGCACAGCAGGCTATGGCCGTCGTCCGTGCGCACTTCATATTGACGACCATGGGCGGCGACCACGCGGCCGCGCTGCAGACTCATTGGCCCTGGAGCCGCGCGATGCGGATCGCGGCCGGGGGGTGAGAATCGTAGAACAGCGAATGCAGTGGGTCGGGTGTCAGGGTCGCCGCGTTCTCCTTGTACAGTTTGACCAGTGCGCTGACGAGGTCGCTGGCTTGCGCCTGCTGGCTTGCGTAGGCGTCCGCTTCGAACTCATGCCGGCGGGACCACATACTGGTCAGCGGCGTCAGCGGGAACAGGAAGATCGGTAGCACCAGCGAGAACAGGATCAGTGCAACGGCGTTGTCCTGCGCCGTGACACCCAGTCCGGCATAGAACCAGGCTTGCTGGATCAGGGCGCCGAGCAGTGCCAGCAGCGCGAGGCTGGCTGTGCCCATGACCGCAATGCGCTTCCATAGGTGGCGATGCTTGAAGTGGCCTAGCTCATGCGCCAGCACGGCCTCCACTTCGGTGGGCTCCAGCGACTTGAGCAAGGTATCGAAGAAAACGATGCGCTTGCCCGCACCGAAGCCGGTGAAATAGGCGTTGCCATGCGCCGATCGCTTGGAGCCATCCATCACGAACAAGCCCTTGGAGCGGAAGCCGCAGCGGGCCAGCAGCGCTTCGACGCGCGCCTTGAGGCCGTCGTCCGCGAGTGGCTCGAACTTGTTGAACAGCGGCGCGATGAAGAGTGGATAGACCACCATCATGACCAGGTTCAGGCTTAGCCAGAATGCCCATACCCATAGCCACCAAAGGCTGCCCATCTGCTGCATCAGCCACAGCACGGCCCACAGGATGGGCACGCCCAGCAGCACGGCCAGCAGGGCTTGCTTGAGGGTGTCGGCAAGGAACAGGGCTGGCGTCATGCGATTGAAGCCGAAGAGCGCTTCGAGTTTGAAGGTGCTGTAGAGCGAGATCGGCAGGTCGACAATGAAGCCTGCGATGGCGAGCAGTCCGAACAGGGCTACCCCGTGCCACAGCCCACCTGCTGCGAAGACCTGTGCGGCCAATTCATACAGATATTGCAATCCGCCGCCCAGTGTCAGCACCAGCAGCCACAAGCTGGATACCACCAGATCGGTGCGTCCCAGCTTGCCCTTGGCCAGCGTGTAGTCAGCGGCCTTCTGGTGCTCATCCAGAGTGATACTGGTTGCGAACGCGGTGGGTACGGTCGTGCGATGTGCCGCCACGTGGCTGGCCTGGCGCAAACTCAACCACAGGCGCAAACCGACGTTGATGGCGAAGGCAAGCAGGAACAGCAGAGTAAAGCTGGATGCGTTCATGATCGGGAGGGGGCAGTGCATTCAGAGCGGGATGTGCGTGAGACAATCCGGCCTCTGAATCGTTTGGAGTGGCGCGTGAATGCGCCGGAATTATGGCACAGGACCAGAACTACCTCGTTTGGCTGGACATGGAGATGACCGGCCTGGAACCGGACCGCGACCGCATCATCGAGGTCGCCATGATCGTCACCGATCCGCAGCTCAATACCGTGGCAGAGAGCCCGGTGATCGCCGTGCATCAACCCGATGCCGTACTGGACGCGATGGACGAGTGGAACAAGAACACACATGGCCGCTCGGGCCTGATCGACCGCGTCAAGGCCTCGACCGTCGACGACGCGCAGGCCGAGCAGATCCTGCTGGAATGGATGAAGCAGTACGTGCCCTCGCGTACTTCACCCATGTGCGGCAACTCGATCGGGCAGGACCGCCGCTTCATGGCGCGCTGGATGCCCAAGCTTGAAGCCTATTTCCACTATCGCAACCTGGACGTATCCACCCTCAAGGAACTGGCGCGTCGTTGGAACCCCGAAGTGTTCAACGGTGTGCAGAAGCGCGGCGCGCATACCGCACTCGCCGATATCCTGGAGTCCATCGCCGAGCTGAAACACTACCGCGATAACTTCTTGCGCTTGCCGCCATCGGCTTGATGGCGCGCAGCAGGTTTGACAAGACTGATTCGCCCGCTATAATGCTTAGCTCTTCAGGCGCGTAGCTCAGTTGGTTAGAGCACCACCTTGACATGGTGGGGGTCGTTGGTTCGAGTCCAATCGCGCCTACCAAATTTTTGGACGGAGTTGAAAATGCTGTTCCGAACTTGGTCTCGACATTTCTCGTAATCAAGCCGGAATATTTTTTCAGACTTCAGACACAGTTTGACCTGAAGAAAAAAGTGCGGCTTGGCCGCACTTTTTTTTTGCCGCAAGCATCCAGTCCAGATATTCAAGCAGCGAGAAAGCACCATGCCCAATATCACGCTTCCTGACGGTTCCGTACGCAGCTTTGAAGCCCCCGTATCCGTGTTCGATGTGGCAGCCTCCATTGGCGCCGGCCTTGCCAAGGCCGCCCTTGCTGGCCGTGTTGACGGCAGGCTGGTCGATACCACGCATGTCATTGCGGGCGATGCGAGCTTGGCAATCGTGACTGAGAAGGATGCGGATGGGCTGGAGATCATTCGGCACTCCACCGCCCACTTGCTGGCTTATGCAGTCAAGGAGCTGTTTCCCGACGCTCAGGTCACTATCGGCCCGGTCGTGGAGCACGGCTTCTACTACGACTTCGCCTATTCGCGCCCCTTCACGCCGGAAGACCTGGAAGCCATCGAGAAGCGCATGACTGAGTTGTCCAAGAAGGACATCCGCGTCACGCGCGAGGAGTGGGATCGTGACGAAGCGGTCAAGTTCTTCGAAGGCATGGGCGAGCACTACAAGGCCGAGCTGATTGGCGCCATCCCGTCGGGCGAGACGATCTCGCTGTATCGCGAAGGCGATTTCATCGATCTGTGCCGTGGCCCGCACGTGCCGTCCACCGGCAAGCTCAAGTTCTTCAAGCTGATGAAGGTGGCCGGCGCCTACTGGCGTGGCGATGCCAAGAACGCGCAACTGCAGCGCATCTACGGTACGGCCTGGGCCAAGAAGGAAGAGCTGGAAGCCTACCTGCACATGCTGGAAGAGGCAGAGAAGCGCGACCACCGCCGCCTCGGCAAGCAACTGGACCTGTTCCACATGCAGGACGAGGCGCCCGGCATGGTGTTCTGGCATCCCAAGGGCTGGACGCTGTGGCAGGCCGTCGAGCAATACATGCGTGGTCGCCTGATCAAGGCCGGCTACGACGAGGTCCGTACGCCCATGATCATGGATCGGGTGTTGTGGGAGAAGTCCGGCCATTGGGAGAACTACCGCGACAACATGTTCACAACGGAGTCCGAGAAGCGCGACTACGCAGTGAAGCCCATGAACTGCCCGGGGCACGTGCAGATCTTCAATCACGGTCTGCGCTCTTACCGCGACCTGCCTTTGCGCTTGGCCGAATTCGGTTCCTGTCATCGCAATGAGCCCTCTGGCGCGCTGCACGGTCTGATGCGCGTGCGCGGCTTCGTGCAGGACGATGCGCACATCTTCTGTACCGAGGAGCAGATCGAGTCCGAGGCGAAGGCTTTCGATGCGCTGCTGATGAGCGTCTACAAGGACTTTGGCTTCCATGACGTGGCCGTCAAACTGGCGCTGCGTCCCGAGAAGCGCGCTGGTTCCGACGACGTCTGGGATCGTGCCGAGGCGGGTCTGCGCGCTGCACTCAAGGCTTCTGGCAAGGAGTGGGAAGAGTTGCCGGGTGAGGGCGCCTTCTACGGCCCCAAGATCGAATACCACATCAAGGATGCGCTCGGCCGTTCCTGGCAGTGCGGTACGCTGCAGCTCGATTTCGTGCTGCCTGAGCGCCTGGGGGCGGAATATGTGGCCGAGGACAACTCTCGCCAGCGTCCTGTGATGCTGCATCGCGCCATTCTGGGTTCGCTGGAGCGCTTCCTGGGCATCCTGATCGAGAACTTCGGCGGCGCCTTCCCCTTGTGGCTTGCACCGACCCAGGTCGTGGTCATGAATATCTCGGAAGGCCAGGCCGACTACGTGGCGGAAGTGACGCAAACGCTGCTCGCCAATGGGCTGCGCGCCGAAGCGGATTTGCGGAACGAGAAAATTACCTATAAAATCCGCGAACATAGCTTGCAAAAGCTGCCCTACCTGCTGGTTGCAGGCGACAAGGAAAAGGCAGCGGGTACCGTCGCCGTGCGTGCGCGGGGCGGCCAGGATCTGGGCGTGATGCCCGTCAGCGAGTTGGTCGAGCGACTTCGGCGCGAGGTGGAATCCCGCGGCGAGGGCGCTTAATTTTTAATTTTCGGAGAGCCGAGCCATAGCACAAGACAAGTCGCACCGCATCAATCGGGAAATCAATGTTTCTGAAGTGCGGTTGGTAGGAGAGGACAGCGAGCAACTGGGTATCGTTTCGATCCAGCAGGCGCTGACCATGGCCGAGGAAGCAGAAGTCGATCTGGTGGAAATTGCGCCACAGGCCAAGCCCCCAGTTTGCCGTCTGATGGATTACGGCAAGTTCAAGTATCAGGAGCAGAAGCGGGCGCACGAAGCCAAGCTGAAGCAGAAGCAGATCCAGGTTAAAGAGGTGAAGCTTCGTCCGCAGACTGATGAGAACGACTACCAGATCAAGATGCGAAACATGGTCAAGTTCCTCACCGAGGGCGACAAGGTCAAGGTGACCCTGCGTTTCCGAGGGCGTGAAATGGCCCACCAGGAATTCGGTGTGCGACAGCTGGAACGCATCAAGAGCGACCTGGAAGAACTGGGTGTTGTGGAGCAGTTCCCCAAGCTGGAAGGCCGCCAGATGGTGATGGTGCTGGCGCCGAAGAAGAAGCAGTAAGGATTCAGGAGTTTCCGCAAGGAGGCTCCGAGCGGTCGGCAGCGGCGCCGTAAGCGGCTGCAAAACAAGTGATTTCCGGTAAGCAAGCGTCTAGCAAGTCTTTGTTGTTCGCAGACCACCGGCCGTCATGTTCAAACAACTGGAGTAATGCAATGCCGAAGATGAAGACCAAGTCCGGCGCGGCCAAGCGTTTCAAGGTCCGCGCCAGTGGCAGCGTCAAGCGCTCGCAAGCGTTCAAGCGCCACATCCTGACCAAGAAGACCACCAAGAACAAGCGCCAGCTGCGCGGCATGACGGGGGTGCACGACACCGATACCGCCCGTATCCACGCAATGATGCCTTACGCATAACGAGAGGAGATAAAAGATGCCCCGAGTTAAGCGTGGTGTAACGGCTCGCGCCCGTCACAAGAAGGTTCTCGACAAGGCCAAGGGTTACCGCGGCCGTCGCAAGAACGTATACCGTATTGCCAAAGAAGCGGTGATGAAGGCCGGTCAGTACCAGTACCGTGACCGTCGTCAGCGCAAGCGTCAGTTCCGTCAGCTGTGGATCGCGCGTATCAACGCGGCGGCCCGCGAGCTGGGCCTGACCTACAGCCGCTTCATGAACGGCCTGAAGAAGGCTGCCATCGAAGTGGACCGCAAGGTTCTGGCCGACCTGGCCGTGTTCGACAAGCCCGCGTTTGCGGCGCTGGCAGAACAAGCCAAGGCCAAGCTGGCTTAAGCTCACAGAGCTGGAAAAAAGGAGGCTCAGCCTCCTTTTTTTTTGATTATTGTTGTTCGGCATCGAGAAGATTGGCGTGGAAAACCTCGACCAGATCCTGAATGAAGCGACGGCCGCGTTTGCCGCCGCATCGGACGCTCCCGCGCTGGAGCAGGCCAAGGCAAAGTTCCTTGGCAAGAGTGGCAGCCTCACCGAGTTGCTCAAGGGCCTCGGCAAGCTGGATCCGGAGGCGCGTCGCGCCGCCGGTGCCGAAATCAACCGTTGCAAGACTGCCGTCGAGGCTGCGCTGGAAGCGCGCCGCGAGGCCTTGCGCAACGCGCAACTGGAAACGCAACTGCGTGCCGAAGCGTTGGACGTGACGCTGCCGGGCCGTGGTGCCGGGTGGGGCGGATTGCATCCGGTCACGCGTACGCTGGAGCGCTTCGAGACCCTGTTCCGCTCCATCGGCTTCGAAGTGGCCGACGGCCCCGAAATCGAGGGCGACTGGCACAACTTCACCGCACTGAACACGCCGGACAATCATCCCGCGCGTTCGATGCACGACACTTTCTACCTGCAGGACGCTGAGGGCGTGCTGCTGCGTACGCATACCAGCCCGGTGCAGATCCGTGCCATGCAGGCGCACTCGGCGCGCCATGCCGATGCGGACGTCATGCCCGAGCTGCGCGTCATCGCGCCGGGGCGCGTCTATCGTGTCGATTCCGATGCGACGCACTCGCCGATGTTCCACCAGGTTGAAGGCCTGTGGGTGGGCGAGGCCATCAGCTTCGCGGGCCTCAAGGGCGTGATCATCGACTTCCTGAAGCGCTTCTTCGAGACCGATGAGCTCCAGGTGCGCTTCCGTCCGTCCTTCTTCCCGTTCACCGAACCCTCGGCCGAGATCGACTTCGCCTTCATGAGCGGTCCCAACAAGGGACGTTGGTTGGAGATCGCCGGCTGCGGCATGGTCCACCCCAACGTACTGAAGAACGGCGGTATCGATCCGGCGCGCTATACCGGTTTTGCCTTCGGCATGGGCCTGGATCGCCTCACGATGCTGCGCTATGGCATCAATGATCTGCGACTGTTCTTCGAGAACGATCTGCGTTTCCTGACTCAATTCAAGGACTAGGTTTTCGCTATGCAGTTTTCCGAACAATGGCTGCGCAGCCTGTGCAATCCCGCGCTGGATAGCGACGCGCTGTGCCATCTGCTGACCATGGCCGGCCTTGAGGTGGAAGAGGTCGATGCCGTCGCGCCGCCGTTCACCGGCGTGGTCGTGGCGCAGATCGTGTCCTTCGAGAAGCACCCGAACGCCGACAAGCTGAAGGTGTGCATGGTCGACATCGGGACCGGCCAGTTGCAACAGATCGTCTGCGGCGCGCCCAATGTCGTGGCCGGTATGAAGGCTCCTTGCGCCACGGTGGGGGCCAAGCTACCGGGCTTTGAGATCAAGGCGGCCAAGCTGCGCGGCGTGGAATCCAACGGCATGATGTGTTCGGCTGATGAGCTGGGCATGTCGCAGGATCATGACGGTCTGCTTGTGCTGCCCGAGGATGCGCCGGTCGGTGCCAATGTGCGTGACTATCTCGCGCTGGACGACCGCAAGATCACTATCAAGCTGACGCCGAACCGTGCCGACTGCCTCAGCCTCGCCGGCATCGCACGCGAACTGGCCGCCTTGACGGCAACGCCGCTGTCTCTGCCCACCGTGACGCCGGTTAACGCGGCTACGAACGATGCCCGCCCCGTGCGCCTGGAGGCGCCGCAAGGCTGCCCGCGCTACGTTGGCCGTGTGATCACGGGGGTCAATCCCGCCGCGCCGACGCCGGCCTGGATGCGCCAGCGCCTGGAGCGTTGCGGCGTGCGCTCGATCAGTGCTGTCGTCGACATCACGAACTACGTCATGCTGGAGCTGGGTCAGCCCATGCATGCCTTCGACAACGACAAGCTGTCGGGTGCCATTGTCGTGCGCATGCCGCGTGCCGGTGACAAACTGGAACTGCTCAATGGCCAGGTCGTCGAGCCGGCGGCCGATACGCTGCTGATCACCGATGAGTCGCGCGTACTTGCGCTTGCCGGTGTCATGGGCGGCGAAGAGAGTGGCGTGACTGACACGACGCGCAATGTGTTCCTGGAGTCGGCCTTCTTCCAGCCGGACGCCATCGTCGGTCGTGCCCGTGCCCTGGGCTTCTCTTCTGACGCCTCGCATCGTTTCGAGCGCGGTGTGGATTTCGCCTTGGCCGCGCAGGCTATGGAGCGAGCCACCGCGCTGCTGCTGGACATCTGTGGCGGACAGGCGGGCCCCGCACAGGAAGCGGTGGCCACCGACGCGTTGCCGCAGCGTGCCGCTGTTGCCTTCCGCCCGCTACGCGCGCGTCGCGTGTTGGGCGTAGACGTCAGCGACGCCGACATGCGTGCGGCCTTCGAGCGCCTCGGCTTTGTCGTGGCCGCTCAGGGGGAAACGTTCAGTGTCACGCCGCCCAGCTACCGTTTTGACATCCAGATCGAGGAAGACCTGATCGAGGAGGTCGCCCGTGTGCACGGTTACGACAACATCCCGGCCCTGCCGCTGGTGGCGCCGACCACGATGTTGCCACGCACCGAAACTGCGCGTCCGGTGCATGTGCTGCGTCACCAGTTGGCCGGTCGAGACTACCAGGAGGTGATCAGTTTCGCCTTCGTGGAAGAGGGCTGGGAGGCCGATTTCGCGGGCAACACGACACCGATCCGCCTGGCCAATCCGATCGCCAGCCAGATGTCAGTCATGCGCAGCAGCCTGATCGGTGGCCTGGTCGGCGTGCTGTCGACCAATCTGCGCCGTCGCGCCGGGCGGGTGCGGCTGTTCGAAATCGGGCGTTGCTTCGAACGCACGACGATGGAACAGCCCGTCGCCGGTTATCACCAACCGCAGCGCGTGGCGGCTCTGGCCTGGGGACCGGCTGTCGCCGAGCAGTGGGGGGCGACGACACGCAAGATTGACTTCTACGATGTGAAGGCGGACGTTGAAGCCTTGCTGCCGGGGGCGACCTTTGCTGTCACGACACATCCTGCGCTGCATCCTGGCCGTTGCGCCAGCGTGAGCCTGGATGGTCGCCAGATTGGCGTGATCGGTGAGCTGCATCCGGCCTGGGTGCAAAAGTATGAGCTGGGCAGTGCGCCGGTGCTGTTCGAGCTGGAACTGGATGCGGTGCTGGCCGCGCATGTACCGGCCTACCGAGAGGTCACCAAGCTGCCTTCCGTGCAGCGTGACCTGGCACTCGTCGTGCCTGCGACCCTCCCTGTCGGCGAGTTGCTGGCAGCCCTGGAAAAGGCTGCGGATGAGGTGGTGAAATCGCTGCAAGTCTTTGATGTCTATACGGGCAAGGGTATCGAAGCCTCGCACAAGAGCGTTGCGCTTCGGGCGGTGCTGCAGCACACTGAACGCACGCTCGAAGAGGCGGAGATCGAGCAGGCAATGCGTGGTCTGGTCGATCTGGCCGCCCAGCGCTTCGGTGCGGAATTGCGCGCATAAATAGAACGATTGAGTCATGACGCTGACAAAAGCAGAACTGGCCGACCTGTTGTTCGACAAGGTTGGCCTCAACAAGCGCGAAGCCAAGGACATGGTCGAAGGCTTCTTTGAGGAAATACGTAACGCGCTGGGCCGTGGCGAAGAGGTTAAGCTGTCCGGGTTCGGCAACTTCCAGTTGCGTGACAAACCACAACGTCCGGGGCGGAACCCGAAGACGGGAGAAGAGATTCCCATTACCGCCCGGCGTGTTGTGACCTTCCACGCCAGTCAGAAACTGAAGGCCGCAGTTGAAGAACTGAGCCATGTTGAGCGACAGCCCTGAACCGCTAGAGCTACCCCCGATCCCTGCCAAGCGTTACTTCACGATTGGCGAGGTGAGCGAATTGTGCGGCGTCAAGCCGCATGTGCTGCGTTATTGGGAGCAGGAGTTCACCCAGCTACGCCCGGTCAAGCGGCGCGGCAACCGGCGTTACTACCAGCACCATGAGGTCTTGCTGGTGCGGCGTATCCGCGAGCTGTTGTACCGCGATGGATTCACGATCAGCGGTGCGCGCAACCGGCTGGAAGAGGTCGCCGAGCTGGAGCATGAGGTCATCGACCAGGCCGAACGCGAGCGTGCGACCTTGTTGAGTGTGCGCACCGAGCTGATCAACCTGCTTGAAATTCTGCGCGCCTGAGACGGGCTTTTTTGTAGTTCCAGTCGTGCAGACTGGGCTTCGTCTGCTATAATGCGCAGCTCGTGTCGGGGCGTAGCGCAGCCTGGTAGCGCACTTGCATGGGGTGCAAGGGGTCGCGAGTTCGAATCCCGCCGCCCCGACCAATTGAATACGAAAGGCCAATCTCCGGATTGGCCTTTTGCTTTCCGGAAGTCCAACAAAAAGCCCGCGATTTGCGGGCTTTTTGTTGGCGCAAGAATCAACTAGAACTCCTCGTGCTCGCCCAGGTAGCGCCACTGGCCAACTGGCAGCTTGGCGAGTTTCACACGGCCGATGCGGATGCGCTTGAGGCCGACGACGCGCAGGCCCACCAGTTCGCACATGCGGCGGATCTGGCGCTTGCGGCCCTCGCGCAGCACGAAGCGTAATTGGTCCTCGTTCTGCCAGCTCACCTTGGCCGGCTGCAGCTCGACACCGTCCAGCATCAGGCCGTGGTTGAGCAGTTTGAAGCCTTTCTCGGTAAGGCGGCCCTCCACGCGCACCAGGTATTCCTTTTCGATGTCGCTGTACTCGCCGATCAGGGCTTTGGCGATGCGGCCGTCTTGCGTGAGCACCAGCAGGCCGGTGGAGTCGATGTCCAGGCGGCCGGCCGGGGCGAGCTTGCGGACGATGCGCGCGTCATACGGGCGGCGGGTCGGATCCTCGCTCCACTGGTTGGCGGCGGTGATCAGCACGGCGGCGGGTTCGTAACCATCTTCGGCCTGGCCGGAGACGTAGCCGATGGGTTTGTTGAGCAGAATGGTCACACGGCGGTTCTGCGCGGCCTCGGCCACGCGTGCGAGTTCGATCTTCTGCTCCGGCAGCACTTTGCTGCCCAGCTCGTCGACGATGACGCCATCGACTTTGACCCAGCCGCGCTCGATGTACTCGTCGGCCTCGCGGCGTGAACACAGGCCCAGCTCAGCCATTCGCTTGGAGAGGCGCATCGCGCCTGCCGGATCTTCATGTTCATGTGCCGGGGGTGCGTGACGAGGGGCTGCGGGGCGGCGGGGCGCTTCTTCCTCGCGATGGGCAGCGGGGCGCTCGCGTTGTGCCAGCTCGGCTTCGACCTCAGCAAAGCGCCGACGTGGGCGCGGCGTGTCTTCTTGTTGTGATCGCACGCGAGCGGGGGGCGGGCTATCGTGCTGGCCGTCCTCGCCGCGTGAGCGGCGTGCGTGGGAGCCGCGCTCGGCGTCGCGTTCGGCATAGCTGGGGCGACGTGTCCGTTCACCTGTTTCAGCATAAGGGGCGGCCTCGCGTGCTTGGCGGGCGGGGCGCTCCGTGTCGTCAGTACGTCGTGGCGTGCTCTCATCCGCCGTGCGCGGGCCGAAGCCGCGGCGTTCGTCGCGCGGGGGGCGCGAATCTCGGGGAGCGAAGTTCTCGCCATCTCGGTTGCGGGCCGGGCGGCGTTCCTCCCCGCGGAAACCCTCATCGCGGCGGGGGCCGCGCGGTGCGCGTGGTGCCTCGCGTTCGTCGAAGCGGCGAGGCGGGCGTTCTCCCGCTCGCTGCGCATCGCGTGTCGGGCGGCGCTCGAATCCTTCCTGGCGCGGCCGATCGCCTGGATCGCGACGCGGTCGGTCCGTCGCTTCACGGCGAGGGCGCTCGTCCCGCGTCTCGCGGAAACGGTCTGCGCGCGGCTCACCTTCACGGTAGGGAGGACGTGCATCGTCCCGGCGCGGGTGGGCAGGGGCTTCGTGTGCGTCGCGACGTGGCGCAAAGCTGCGGCGCTCGCCAGGACGTTCATCGCGCGCGCCGGAGGCGTCCGTGTTGCGACGAGGCGGACGGTCGGCATACCTGTCGGTGTCGCGTGCGCCGGCAGCGGTATCTCGGGGCCGGCGCGGGGCGGCGTCGTCGCGCGGCGGGCGTGGGCTGCGCGCGGGTTTTTCGGGCGCGGGGTCGCCGGCACCGCGGCGCGGCTTGGTCGCGCCGCCGCGGATCGGCGCCCGGGTGCGGGGCTTGGTGCTGTCTTCTGCGGCCTTGGCGGGCAGGGACAGGGTGCTGCGTTTCTTGGTGTCAGGCATCAGGGGGTCGATCCGGGTCAGGCAGAGGCGGCATGCGCTGCATGCTTTGCAGTGTAGGAGGGGATGTGCCGGGGCGCCCGCTCAGGGGTGGTAGCCCAGCAATTCCAGGTGTTTGGGGCGCAGATAGCACCAGTCGCTGGGCTCCAGCTCGGGCAGGCTGCCGTCGTCCAGCGAGAGTTGGCCGACGGCCGTGCGGTGCAACTGCGCCACATGGTTGCCGGCCGCCGCGATCATGCGCTTGACGAGGTGGTACTTGCCTTGATCCACGACCAATTCGAGTCGTCGGTCGGCCAGCTTGCGCGCCGCCAGGGCGAGTACCGGCTCCGGTTCGTCATGCAGTTGCACGCCGTCGAGCAGGCGGGCGATCAGGGCATCGTCGACCGGCGCGGCCGTCTCGGCCTGGTAGGTCTTGGTGACCTGGCGCTTGGCCGAGGATATGGCGTGGATGAACTGGCCGTCGTCGGAGAACAGCAGCAGGCCGGTGGTATCGACATCAAGCCGGCCCACGCTCTGCACGTTGCGCGCGACCAGCGGGTCGGGCAGCAGGTGATAGACGCTCTCGTTGTGCTTGGGCTTGTGCGAGCACTCGTAGCCGGCCGGCTTGTTGAGGGCGATGTAGACCTGCTCGGCGTACTCCCACTCCCAGTCGTCGATCTCGAAGATGAAGCCGGCAGTGTCGAATTCCACGAACGGGTCGGTGATGACCTGGCCGCCGACCTTTACCGCGCCATCGCGCACGAGACCGCGGCACTCCTTGCGGGAGCCGAAGCCTTGGGACTGGAGGATTCTGTCGAGTTGCATCTTGTTGCCGCGTAAAGCGCTGATTATCGCATCAACGGTTTTCCAACCGGTTGTAGTCGAGCAGGCCGGAGGCGATGGGTTCGCGCGCCTGGTAGTCGGCATGCAGCGCGTCGCTGAGCGGCCAGAAGCTCGGGCTGCTGCGGCGTACGCCGAAGCGACCCATGAGCGCGGCATAGTCCTTTTCGCCCTTGAGTGCGGCGAGCTGGGCGGTGAAGGCAGGTAGCTCGCTGCGGCGCAGGCGGAAGATGGCATTGGGGTAGGCGCCGACGAAACCGTCCAGCACGTCCAGCGTGTATTCGGCGGGCACCACGGCGCGGCTTTCCGACAGCAGATGGGTCACGTTCAGGTGCGCGGTGTTGCGCAGCAGGCTCAGGGTGCGCGGCGGCATGCCGGGGTCTTCGATGCGTAGCAGGCTCAACTCGGGCAGCCACTGCAGGGCGCTGCCGCGCAGGGCGGAGAGCGCATCAAGATGCTGGTGCAGCGGCGACTCACCGATCTGCACGCGGGCGTGGCCGGTCCGCAGGACCGGCTGCAGATGGGCGTGCAGCATGGCCATCAACTGGCGGTCGGCGGGCATTCCGGGCTGGTAGCGGATGCCGCTTTCCTGGGCGAAGAAGGCGTACTTGCCATAGACCAGGTCCTTCACGCCGTCCGGCGCCATGCGATACCAACGGTCGCGGGTCGGGATGCGTTCGGCCTGTGGCAACAGGGAGAGGAAGTTGAACTCGCTCTCCATGCGCAGGAAGTCCATGTAAAGCCGCGTGTTGAACTGGTGGCCGATGTTGCCGAACACGTCGTAGCCGGCAACCAGCAGGTAGTGCACGCGTTCCAGCAGCGAGTAGCTGAAGATCCAGGCAGTTTTGGGCGTCTCGCCTTCCAGCCCCTTCAGCACCGTGGCGCTGTCGAAGTGGCGGTAGACGGTGAGGGCGGCATTGTCGTTGCGCTGGTCGCCGTTCCACACCAGTGCGAGGCTCACCTGCGCCGGGTCCTTGAAGCGTTCGGCGTAGTACGCCGACTTGGCCTGGAGGTAGCTGTGCTGCAGGGTCGAGTAGCGCAGCCAGGTGCTCAGTACGAAGCTGGTGCTGTCGTGCTCGGCCGGCAGGGCGAGTTTGCGCGACTCGCGGGCGAGGAAGCTGGCATCGTCCTCGGTTATCGCGTCCGGGTCCTGGAAGAAGACCCAGAAGTGATCGTTGATCACATTGAGCGCGGTCTGGCCCCGGCACACCGGGCCCTTGATGAAGCCCATGATGGTGAACTGCGCTTCATCGAGCATGAAGCGGTAGCGTGAGCTGACCGGCAGATCGCGGAAGGCGAGGAAGGGGTTGGAGGCGACCTCCGGATCGTAGGAGGGCAGTCGGGAGACGGCCTGCCCCGTTCTGAGGAATAACTCGGTCCAGCGAGCCATGCGTGCCGGGTCCAATGCATACGGCATGTGACTCTTGGCCGAGATGCTTTCCTGTTCGGGACGCAGGCGGTAGTAAACGCGCGCGACGCCTGGCGCGTCGAAGGGGCGGCGGGTGGCGATCTCGCGCAGCGGCTGGCCCGGCGGGGTGCTGGAGCGCACCAGGCGGAAGTAGCGCGGCGGTGCCTGCGTGGCGGGTGTCTGGTCGGCGAAGTACAGATGGGCCAGGAACAGGTGCTCGTAGATGTAGCGGCTGGCGAGCTGCATCTGCAGCGCATCGTCGTTGAGAAAGCGTTCCCAGTCCTCGACCTGACGGCGTTCGGTGGGCGTGATCGGTGCTGGCCCTGCATAGGGTGCGCCTTGTTGCAGCCAGCGACGGATCGTGCCGGTTTCCTGCTCGTTCAGGGCAGGCAAGCCGAAAGGCATGCCCCATTGCGGTTTCTTGCGCTCGAAGTCGTCGAACTCCTCGATCCTGGCGCATTGCTGGGCACGGTCCAGCGAGAAATCGAGATCACCTTTGACCGGCTCGTCCGGCGTTAGCGGATGGCGATCCTTGAGGTCCAGCACGCGAGCGAGCAGGCTGGCCTGTGTCTCGGCTGGTCCACGGTCGGCGAACTCGTTGAGTACCGGGTGGAAGCCCTTCTTGCGCCACTCGGACGGTGTATCCGCGTCGATGTAGAGTCGTGTCGGCTCGGCCGCGACCAGGCGCTCCGCGTCGTACACCGGCTGCTTGCTGGCGCCGCGGGTGAGCCCCTCCCAACTGCTCAGCTTGAGTTGGCAGGGCGCGTCGTAGCAAGCATGGCAGACCACGCAACGCGCATCGAGGATGGGCTTGACCTCGCGCTCGAAGGAGACGGGTGTCGAGAACTCCGGCGCAGCGGGTCGGGGCTGGTCGAAACGGGTCGGGTCGGCGGGGCCGAACAGGGCTGTCAGGTCGGTGGTGGCCAGCGTGGCGCAGCCGATCAACAAGGCACTCAGGGCAACGCCCAGCAGGCGGGTGGGTCTCATCGGCCGGGTCTCCGTGGGGCGGCGGTGATTCGGGAAGGCGCGCTTACTGCCCGCGCATGAAGAGTTTGTCCAGCTCGTTCATCGACAACTGCACCCAGGTCGGGCGGCCGTGGTTGCACTGGTCGGCGCGCTCGGTGGCTTCCATGTCGCGCAGCAGGGCGTTCATCTCGGGAATCGTCAACTGGCGGTTGGCGCGTACCGCGCCATGGCAGGCCATGGTGGCAAGCAACTCGTTGCGTCGTGCGGCGATGACCTCACTGGCCGGGTAGTCGCGCAACTCAGCCAGCAAGGCGCGCAGCAATTCGCCGACGTTGGCGCGCGCCAGCAGCGCCGGCACGCTGCGCACGGCCAGCTCGTTGGGGCCGGCCGCGGCGATGTCGAAGCCCATGCGCGAGAGCGATTCGGCGTGCTCCTCGACGGTGGCCAGTTCGATCTTGCTGGCGTTGAACACCGCCGGGATCAGCAGGCGCTGCACACTGGGATTGCCCTCCAGCACATGCTTCAACTGCTCGTACAGGATGCGCTCATGCGCCGCGTGCATATCGACGAGGATCAGGCCGCTGGCGTTCTGCGCCAGCACATAGACGCCATGGATCTGGCCCACCGCGTAGCCCAGCGGCGCGCCAGTATCGGTCTGGGGCAGGGCGGATGCCGCGTTGCTGCGGGCGAACGCCTCGATGTCGCGCGGGGAGAAACCCCGCTCGGTCGGCGCAAAGCTGGCGAGCCGCTCCAGCGAGGGAGGGCGGCTGTCGATGCGCGGCGGGGTGGGCGAGGCGCCGCCGAAGCGGTGTGCGGCCAGGCTGGGTTCCTCGACGGCCAGCCGCACCTGTTCGGTCGGCCCGCTGTAGGTCAGGGGCTGTGTGGCCGGGGCGGCGACCTGGACTGGCGCGGCCAGGGCGCGGCTCAGCCCGTGGAACACGAACTGGTGGATCGCGCGCCCTTCGCGGAAACGCACCTCGGTCTTGGCCGGATGCACGTTCACATCGACACCGGCCGGATCCAGATCGAGGAACAACACGAAGGCTGGGTGGCGTGCGCCGTGCAGGATGTCGGCATAGGCTTCGCGCAAGGCATGCTGGATCAGCTTGTCGCGCACGAAGCGGCCATTCACATAAAAGAACTGGGCATCGCGCGTGGCACGCGCGTAGGCTGGCAGCGCGGCGAAGCCGGACAAGCGCAGGCTGCCGCTGCTCACGTCGACCACCCGTACCTGGGCCATGAAATCGTCGCCCATGATCTCGCGTGCCCGACGTTCGGCATCGCCCGCCGCGAGCCGCAGATTGACGCGGCCGTTGTGGGTGAGCTGGAAGCCGATCTCGGGCCGCGCCAGCGCAATGCGGCGGAACACGTCGTCGCAGTGTGCATACTCGGTGGCGTCTGACTTCAGGAACTTCCGTCGCGCCGGCGTGTTGTAGTAGATGTCTTCCACCTCCACCACCGTGCCGGCGTTGAGCGCGGCCGGCACCGGCTCGCGCTCGCGCTCGGTCACGCGCCAGGCATGCGTCGCACCGATCGCCCGGCTGATGATGCGGGTGCGGGCCACCGAACTGATGGCTGCCAAGGCCTCGCCGCGAAAGCCCATGGTGCCGACGGCCTCCAGGTCTTCCAGCGAGCTGATCTTGCTCGTCGCATGGCGCTCCAGGGCCAGCGCGAGGTCGCCCTTGTCGATGCCGCAACCGTCGTCGGCCACGCGCAACTGCTTGATGCCGCCCTGCGCCAGTTGCACCTCGATGGACTGGCTGCCGGCGTCCAGGCTGTTCTCCATCAACTCCTTCAACACCGAGGCCGGGCGTTCGACGACTTCGCCTGCGGCGATCTGGTTGATCAGGACTTCCGGGAGTTTCTGGATGGTGGGCATGCGGGGGCGGATGAGGCTGGGTCAGTCCCGATTATACGGGCTGCGATGCGCTCATCCGGGCTACCACACGACAGCTTCATCCACCGCGTAGAGCCGGCACGGTGCAGTGCTTCTCGCCTGGCAGAAGGCCAGCGCACGCGAAGGCGCATCGTCGCCCTGGCTGGCTGCGGAATGCTGCGGGCTGATCGCCAGTGCGCGTGGCGAAGGCATCTTCAGAAACTCGCGATAGACCTCCAGCCGCCTCGGGTTGACCACGTGCGGCAGGGCAGATTCATCGTCGAGCGCGGCGTAGCCGCTGGCCGGCACCGGGCGGATGGCTCCGGGCACGGTGTAGCCGAAGCGGGCGAGAAAGCTGTCCACCATTGGTTGCCACATGTCGTTGGCCAGCCCGAAGAGATTGTGCCCCTCGTTTTTCGCCTCTGCGCCCAGTGGCGGCAGCACATGCAGCTCGGCACGCCCGCCACCGCGCCGGAACGCGCGGTGCAGGTCCTGCGCGAAGGCCGGGCCGAAGAATTTGTCGTTGGCGCTGTACAGCCACAGCATCGGCGGGCCGCCGCGTCGCGCAAGGCGCGTGGTGGTGGCGAGCATCTCGGGCACCCCGCAGGGCTTGCCCGGGTGCGCCTCGGGGTGGCCGTTGCTGCCACCGGAGAAGTTGATCCCTGCAAACAGACCGGGGATGCCAGATGAATTGGTCTGGATCGTAACGAAGCCACCAACGGACTCGCCCACCAGCAGCAGGCGGTCTGGCGCGATCCAGGCTTCGCGGCGCAGATGTTCGGTGACGGCGCGAATCTGGCGGAGGCCAGACTCGACCAGGCCGCGCGAATCGATGCAGCCCCAGCCACGGTTGTCGGGATCGCCCACGCCCACGGTGTCGGCGTAGCCGATGCGCGAGGGCACGGCGACCGCAAAGCCCTTGCGCACGAAGTAGCGCGCCGCAAAGCTGTAGCGGAAGCGTGGGATGGCGGCGCGCTCGCGGGGGTTCTCGGCGCGGCCATGGTTGATGATCACCAGCGGGAAGGGACCGTCACCCTCCGGCTTGTAGGTCGTGACCAGGATGTCGGCCGCGTACTCCTTGCCGAAGCGATCGACCGCGGTGACCGGCACGCGGCGCACCGCTTCCTGGATGTCGCCGGCCGGCATCGGATTGAGCGCCGGCGAGGGGGCCGGCTCGGGGATCTGCGCCGCGCCCTGCCGCCAGGCCAGCAACAGGATGAAAAGGAAGAGGCCGGGTAGCGCCCGACGCATCAGCGGGTGGGCGGGGAATCGAGCAGCGCGACGCTGGACTTGGACAAGGGCGGGTTGCCGGCGAAGTAGCGTTTGATGCCGGCGAACAAGGCGTTTGCCATCTTCTCCTGGTAGTCCTCGTCGGCCAGCTTGCGCTCTTCCTCCGGGTTGGAGATGAAGGCCGTCTCGACCAGGATGGAGGGGATGTCCGGCGCCTTGAGTACGGCGAACCCTGCTTCTTCCACCTCGCCCTTGTGCAGGCGGTTGATGCCGCCGACTTCCTTCAGCACTGCCTTGGCGACCTTGGCGCTGTCATTGAGCGTGGCCGTTTGCGACAGGTCCAGCAGGGTCTTGGCCAGGTGCGCGTCCTTGATGCCGACGTTCACGCCGCCGACCAGATCGGCCGCGTTCTCCTTCTGAGCCAACCAGCGTGCCGCCGTACTCGACGCGCCGCGCTCCGACAGCATGAACACCGAGCTGCCACGCGCCTCGGGCTTGATGAAGGCATCCGCATGGATCGACACGAACAGGTCGGCCCGTACCGTGCGCGCCTTCTGCACCCGCTGGCCCAGGGGGACGAAGAAGTCGGCATCACGCGTGAGCATCGCACGCATGCCGGGCTCGGCGTCGATGCGTTGCTTGAGCTTGCGTGCGATCTGCAGCGTCACATGCTTTTCCATGGTGCCACCACGGCCGATGGCACCCGGGTCCTCACCGCCGTGGCCGGGGTCCAGGGCGATGGTGATCATGCGGCCATTGAATGGCTTTTTTTGCTTGACCGGCTCGGTCGGGGCCGGCTGCGGACTGTCGATTCTTGCGGGCTCCACCGGAGCCGGTGCCTCGGCCACGGTCTCTTCTTTCATGTGACCGTTCTTGTCGAGCAGCGCCATCAGCGGGTCGACCGGCTGGGCAGGGTAGAGGTCCAGCACCAGACGATGCTTGTAGCTGCCCACCGGGGGCAGGGTGAAGACCTGCGGATTGACCTCGGCCTTCAGTTCGATGACCAGGCGCACCACGCCCGGGCGGTTGCGGCCGGCACGGATCAGCTTGATGTACGGGTCGCTGGCGGTGATCTTGTCCGGCAGGCTCTGGATCACGCTGTTGAATTCCACCCCCTCGATGTCGACCACCAGGCGTGCCGGGTCCTTGACCATCTGCTGGGAGAACTTCGGCAGGTCGTCGCTTTCCAGCGTGACGCGGGTGTAATCCGCTGCCGGCCACACGCGCACGGCGATCAGGCGGACTTCAGCGGCATTCGAGACCGGGCTGACGAGCAAGGTCAGCAGTGCGCTGCCGGCCTTCAACAGAGAGCGGCGGCGAGCATCCAAAGGAACGGCAGACTTCATGTGGCGGGCGGGATGTAGCGGCTCAGACATGCCAGCCCTCTTGCGGAGCTGGCGCGCATCTCGACACGCCGGCCGGGGCCATCGATGAACAGGTGAATGTCGATATCAGGTGCCGGCACGTAGGGCAGGGCCTTGTCGGCCCATTCCACGAGACACACTCCGCTGCCATCGAAATACTCGTCCAAGCCTGCATCGAGAAACTCGTCTGGGTGAGTGAACCGATAAAAATCAAAATGATACAGTGAGATTCTAGAAACTACATAAGGTTCCAGCAAGGTGTACGTCGGGCTTTTCACCGCGCCGGTGTGGCCTAGCGCACGCAGCAGGCCGCGCGTGGTCGTGGTTTTGCCCGCGCCGAGGTCGCCCGACAGCCAGATCGTCAGGCCGGGCTCAAGTACAGGGGAGAGGGATGCGCCGAAACGCTCGGTGGCCTGCTCATCTGCCAGACGTACAAGGTAGTCGCCTGCGTGAGGGGCGCCGTTATCATCCGCAGCGTGACTGGAACTCAAGTGGATCAACCTTCTCTCGATGTGGCTGCGCTCAAGACGCAGATACTGGGCTGGGCGCGCGAACTCGGTTTCGCGTTCGCCGGCGTGGCGGGCGTGGATCTCTCCAGTGCCGAGCCGGGCCTGCTGGCCTGGTTGGCCGAGGGCAATCACGGCGAGATGGATTATATGGCCCGCCATGGGCTCAAACGTGCGCGTCCAGCCGAGCTGCAGCCCGGCACGCTGAGCGTGGTCTCCGTCTGCATGAACTATTGGCCGGAGCAGGATCGCAGCATGGCCGAGGCACAACTGGCCGACCCCGATGCCGCGTACGTGTCGCGCTACGCCCAGGGCCGCGACTATCACAAGCTGCTGCGCAGTCGCCTGCAGAAGTTGGCCGAGCGTGTGCAGGCCACCGTCGGCCCGCGTGGTCACCGCGTATTCGTCGACTCGGCGCCGGTGCTGGAAGTGGAACTCGCGACGCGTGCCGGCCTCGGTTGGCGCGGCAAGCACACGCTGCTGCTGAACCGTGAGGCGGGCTCCTTCTTCTTCCTGGGTGAGCTGTTCCTTGATATTGCGCTGCCACCGGATGCGGTGCCGGAGGAGCACTGCGGGCGCTGCACCCGCTGCATCGACGCCTGCCCGACCGGCGCCATCGTCGCACCGTACAAGGTGGATGCGCGGCGCTGCATCTCCTATCTGACCATCGAGCTGAAGGGGGCCATTCCGGAGGACTTGCGCCCGCTGATCGGCAACCGGGTCTACGGTTGCGATGACTGCCAGCTTGTGTGTCCCTGGAACCGCTTTGCGCAGACCTCGGTGGAGGCGGACTTCGGCGTGCGCAATGGATTGGATCGGGCCCGTCTGGCCGAGCTGTTCGCCTGGACGCGCGAGGACTTCGAGACGCGCCTGGCCGGTTCAGCGATCTATCGCATCGGCTATGAGGCGTGGCTACGAAATCTTGCCGTGGGGCTGGGCAACGCGTCTGACTCACCCGAGGTGGTGGTGGCCTTGGAGGCGCGGCGCGATGATCCGTCGCCCCTGGTGCGCGAACACGTCGAGTGGGCTTTAAGGCAGCACGGCCGCTAGAATTGGCCCTCACTCCTCACTCCTCACTCCTCACTCCTCACTCCTCACTCCTCACTCAAAATGGCTTTCGCAGAAAACCTCAAGCAGCTTCCTGGCGTGTCCCACCTTTCCGGCCTGCAACTGCTGGACGCTGACGGCAAGGAAGTTGCGCTGATCGAGAACAAACCGGGACAGGCTGGCTCGCTGGCCGTCTACAACCAGCTTGCGCAAACCTTCGGCGCCATCACGCCGGCTGCCGCCGCCAAGGGCCTGGAGCTCTACGCCGAACACACCGAGGATGCGCGTGCCAATCCTGGCAAGCATCCCAACATCGACCGACTGATCGGCCTCATCGAGCGCAACGAGACCCTGCGCGCCAAGCACGTCTTCGCCGTGTGATGGAAGACAGCCTCGTCATCCTGATCCCGCTGTCACTGCTGCTGGTCTTCGCGATCGGCCTGATCCTCTGGTGGTCGGTGCGCAGCGGTCAGTTCGACGATCTGGAAGGGCCGGCCTACCGCATCATCATGGACGATGACGACCGGCCTGCGCAGCCCGCGCCCGAGGATGAGAAAGAAAATCGGGACCGCGCGCAGCCTTGACCTGAATCAAGCCCCAAACCAGAGCCCTTGGCATACTGCACACATGCCGACGGGGGCGTCGGCAGCAGACGAGAGTCGCAAGGTTCTCGGATGCAAAGTCTCTCTGTTGGGGTTGGGGGTGCGCTTGTCGCACCCTTTTTTTTCGTCCTCGTCTCCCACGTTCCTCTCTCGTTCACGCACCGGATGTCATGCGGGTATTCCTGCGTTTTCCCGTTGCGGTGCAGCAGCTCTGTGGCACAAATGCTAAGATTTGAGCCAAGACAAATCGGCGCTTGATCTACGTCAACCGCGCCGTCCGTTTGCATCTCGTATGTTCCGGTTGTGATTGTCGGCCTGGCCGACGATTCAAGCGCAGGCCGTGGTACGCAGCTCCAATTCAGAAGGGCGCGGCGGCGGTCTGGTCGCAGCACTGCGGTCGATGCTGGCGGTATCCCCCCTGATGGTCAGCATTCCGTGTGGTGAGCTGTGGCCTCAGCGCTGGGCAGGTTTTTTCTTCCAACATTGAGGTACGCACATGCAAACCCAGACGACTTACAGCTACCAAGTCGTACGGCAGTTCGCGGTGATGACCGTGGTGTGGGGCATTGTCGGCATGCTGGTCGGTGTCATCATTGCAGCCCAACTGGTCTGGCCCGAGTTGAACTTCGCCGAATGGATCCACTTCGGCCGGCTGCGCCCGCTGCACACCAATGCGGTGATCTTCGCCTTCGGCGGCTGTGCGCTGTTCGCCACGTCGTATTACGTGGTCCAGCGCACTTGTCACACCCGCCTCTTCGCCCCTTGGCTGGCCAGTTTCACCTTCTGGGGCTGGCAGGCGATCATCGTGGCCGCCGCCATCACCTTGCCGTTGGGTTACACCACCGGTAAGGAATACGCTGAGCTGGAGTGGCCGATCGACATTGCGATCACGCTGGTCTGGGTGTCGTATGCGGTGGTGTTCTTCGGCACCATCGCCAAGCGCAAGACGCCCCACATCTACGTGGCGAACTGGTTCTACGGCGCGTTCATCCTGGCCGTCGCGCTGTTGCACCTTGTGAATTCAGCCGAAGTGCCGGTCACCCTGTGGAAGTCCTACTCGGCCTACGCCGGCGTGCAGGACGCGATGATCCAGTGGTGGTACGGCCACAACGCGGTGGGTTTCTTCCTGACCGCCGGCTTCCTGGGGATGATGTACTACTTCGTGCCGAAGCAGGCAGGCCGTCCGGTCTACTCGTATCGCCTCTCGGTGGTGCACTTCTGGGCGCTGATCTTCACCTACATGTGGGCCGGCCCGCACCATCTGCACTACACCGCGCTGCCGGACTGGGCCCAGTCGCTGGGCATGGTGTTCTCGCTGATCCTGTTGGCTCCAAGCTGGGGCGGCATGATCAACGGCATCATGACGCTGTCGGGCGCCTGGCATAAGCTGCGCACCGACCCGATCCTCAAGTTCCTGATCACCTCGCTGTCCTTCTACGGCATGTCGACCTTCGAGGGGCCGATGATGTCGATCAAGACGGTCAACGCGCTGTCTCACTACACCGACTGGACCATCGGCCATGTGCACTCCGGCGCACTGGGCTGGGTGGCGATGATCTCGATCGGCGCGGTCTACTACCTGCTGCCGCGTCTCTACGGCAAGACCGAGATGTACTCGACCAAGCTGATCACCTGGCACTTCTGGATCGCTACCGCAGGCGTGGTGTTGTACATCGCGTCGATGTGGATCGCCGGGGTGATGCAGGGAATGATGTGGCGCGGCTTCAACGCCGACGGCACGCTGAGCTACTCCTTCGTGGAGAGCGTGAAGGCCAGCTACCCGTTCTGGACCATCCGCCTGTTGGGCGGGGTGCTGTACCTGGGTGGCATGTTCCTCATGTTCTACAACATGGTGCGCACCATCGCCGGCCAGAAGGCCGTGGATGCGCCGGTCCTGGCACCGGCCGCGGCGCACTGAGGAGAGAATCAGCATGAAGATGAACAACGAGATCATTGAAAAGAACGTCACCTGGCTGATCGTGCTGACCCTGCTGGTGGTCAGCGTCGGCGGCTTGGTGGAGATCGTTCCGCTTTTCTTCCAGAAGTCGACCACGCAGCCGGTGGCGGGGGTCAAGCCCTACGACCCGCTGCGCCTGGCTGGGCGCGACATCTACATCCGTGAGGGGTGCTACAACTGCCACTCGCAGATGATCCGCCCCTTCCGTGCCGAGACCGAGCGCTACGGGCATTACTCGGTGGCCGGCGAATTCGTCTACGACCATCCCTTCCAGTGGGGGTCCAAGCGCACCGGACCGGATCTGGCGCGCGTGGGCGGGCGCTATTCGGACCAGTGGCACCGGGTTCACCTGTTGAATCCGCGCGACGTGGTGCCGGAGTCCAACATGCCGGCCTTCCCCTGGCTGGAACGCCCCGTCAAGTCGGATGACATCGGCAAGAAGATGGCGGCCCTGCGCATGGTGGGTGTGCCCTATACCGATGCCGAGATCGCCGAGGCGCCCACTGCGCTGCAGGGCAAGAGCGAGATGGATGCGCTGATTGCCTACCTGCAGGGCTTGGGTACTGCGATCAAGGGCATCAAGTAAGCGGGGAGGGCGGTATGGATATCGATCTGCTGCGTTCCGTCCTGACGGCGCTGGCTTTGTTGTGCTTCCTGGCGATCTGCTGGTGGGCCTACAGCAAGCAGGCCGCCCCCGGATTCGACGAGGCCGCCCGCCTGCCCTTTGCGGATGAAGACGAAGAGCCGGGCGCCACGCGCGACGGCCGCAACCAATTGGGATGACCCATCATGAGTGATTTCGTCAGTGATTTCTGGCACTACTACGTGGCTGGCCTGCTGATCCTGAGCCTGCTGTACTGCGCAGTGGTGCTGGCCACCAACATGACCAAGCGCAAGCCCGGCCCGGTCGAACTACACGGGCATGTGTGGGACGAGGATCTGCAGGAGTACAACAACCCCTTGCCGCGCTGGTGGCTTTACCTGTTCTGGGGCACGCTGGTCTTTGGCGTGGTGTACGTCATCTTCTACCCCGGCATGGGGACGTCCAAGGGCAGCCTGGGCTGGAGCTCCGTGGGTCAGTATCAGACCGAGGTGAAGACGGCGCAGGAGCGCCTGGCTCCGCTCTACGACAAGTTCAGCAAGCTGGACTTGGCGGCGGTGGCGGCCGATCCTGAGGCGCAGGCGACCGGTCAGCGGCTGTTCCTGACCTATTGCGCGCAGTGCCATGGTGCCGACGCGCGCGGGGCCAAGGGTTTCCCCAATCTGACCGATGCTGACTGGCTGTACGGCGGCGAACCGGCCACCATCCAGACCACCATCGCGGGTGGCCGCAATGGTGTCATGCCCCCGCTGGGCGCGGCGCTGGGTGGTGATGGAACCAAGGACGTGGCGAACTATGTGCGCTCCCTGTCGGGCTTGGCGCACGACTCTTTGCGTGCGGCACGTGGCAAGGAGCTGTTCGCGGCCAACTGCGTTGCCTGCCATGGCCCTGAGGGCAAGGGCATGGCGGCGCTGGGCGCTCCCAATCTGACGGACAAGATCTGGCTGTACGGGTCGTCCGAGGCCACCATCATCGAGACGGTGACCAAGGGGCGCAACAACCAGATGCCAGCGTTCAAGGAATTGCTCGGCGATGCCAAGGTGCACCTGCTGGCCGGCTACGTATTGGGCCTGTCCAAAAAGTAATGCGGCAAATCCTGTCTTGATAGAGAGCGCACACAGGCCGACCATGTGTCGGCCTGTGTGTTTGTGGAGCAAGCATGCCATCCAATGAGCCAGCCCGCGCCGATGATCCGGCCAGCAAGCCCAAGGTTCGTCCCAAGAAGGTCATTCCGATCCAGGCGGCGGAAGATGATGCCTTGTACGAGGTGCGCAAGAAGGTCTACCCGCGTGCCGTCAGCGGCCTCTTCGCCAACTGGCGCTGGGCGCTGGTGTGGCTGACCCAGCTCGTCTTCTACGGACTGTGTTGGGTGCCATGGAATGGCCGCCAGGCCGTGCTGTTCCACCTGGCTGAGCGCAAGTTCTACATCTTTGGCTGGGTGTTCTGGCCGCAGGACGTTTTCTACCTTGCCGTCCTGCTGATCATCTCCGCTTACTCCCTGTTCCTGTTCACTGCGGTGGCGGGGCGGCTGTGGTGCGGCTATGCCTGTCCGCAGACTGTTTATACGGAAATCTTCATCTGGATCGAGCAGGTCTTCGAGGGGGATCGCGCCAAGCGCATGAAGCTCGACGACCAGGCGATGAGCTCTGGCAAGTTTGCGCGCAAGGCGGGCAAGTATGCGGCCTGGGTCGCGCTGTCGCTGTGGACGGGGCTGACCTTCGTCGGCTACTTCACGCCGATCCGCGAGCTGATACCCGGGATTGCCCGTTTCGAGGTCGGCGGCTGGGAGATTTTCTGGGTCCTGTTCTACGGGGGCTTCACCTATCTCATGGCTGGCGTGATGCGCGAGCAGGTGTGCAAGTACATGTGCCCCTACGCGCGTTTCCAGGGCGTGATGTTCGACCCGGACACACTGGTCATCACGTATGACGCCGAGCGTGGCGATCCGCGTGGTGCGCGCCGCAAGGGAAGCGACTACAAGGCGGAAGGGAAGGGGGACTGTGTCGACTGCGGCATCTGCGTGCAGGTCTGCCCGACCGGCATCGACATCCGCGAGGGGCTGCAGTACGAGTGCATCGGTTGTGCAGCCTGCATCGACGCCTGCGACCAGGTGATGGACAAGATGGACTACCCGCGCGGCCTGATCCGCTACTCCACCGAGAACGCGTTGCGCCAGCATTGGGGCATGCGCGAGATCGTGCGGCATGTGTTGCGGCCGCGCGTGCTGATCTACTCCGCCATCTTGTGGGCCATCATCATCGCCTTCGTATGGGGGCTCACCGTGCGCCTGCCGATCCGCGTCGATGTGATCAAGGACCGGACGACGTTGGCGCGTGAAGTCGAAGGCGGGCTGATCGAGAACGTCTACATCCTGCAGCTCATGAACATGAGCGAGTCGCCGCGCGAACTTCATGTCGCGGTGAGTGGTCTGGAGGACATCCAGCTCGATGGTGAGGCGCGTTTCGAGGTCGGGCCCGCGGCCAACCGCACGGCGACGGTGCGCGTACGGGTGCCGGTCGATACGGCGCAGCGCGGCTCGCACAAGATTTTCTTCGAAATCGAATCGCAGGCTCACGCAGAGGAATTCCTGCGTGAGAAAGCGGTATTCATCGTTCCCTGAGGCATCCCATGACACAGCGCCCCCTCGCGGCAGAGACCGTGCTTCCCTGGTACCGACAGGCCTGGCCCTGGTTCCTGATCAGCCTGCCGGCCACCGCCGTCGTCGCAGGCATCATCACCTTGATACTGGCGGTGCGCAGCTTCGACGGCCTGGTGGCCGACGATTACTACAAGGACGGCTTGGGCATCAACAAGCGCATCGCAGCCGAACAGTTGGCGGCCAGCATGGGGTTGCGAGGCGAACTGCGGTTTACGCAGGGGCGGGTGCTGTTGAATCTGCAGGCGCGTGAAGGTGTGGCGCTGGCCGACGGCTTGCGTCTCACCCTGGTCAATCCGATGCAGGCCGGGGCCGACCGCGAACTGCAACTGCAGCGCGGGGCGCAGGGTTACGAGGGCGCATTGCCTGCCCTGGAAGGTGGTCGCTGGAGTCTGGTGCTGGCCGATCCGCAGACGGGATGGCGTCTGCATGGTGTGATCCGACTCCCCGCGCAGGAACCGGTCATCCTGCAGCCTGGCGCGTCCTGATGCTGCGCCGCCGGTTGCGCGGCGCGCATCGGCATGGCCTCATTGATGTCCTACTCGGAGGAGGGGCGGGATGAACAAGTGGATTCTTGTGCTGTGGCCTTCGTTCCTGGTCGCCGGGGTGGCCGAGATCGTGTTCTTCACCCTGGTCAACCCGCAGGAACTCTACCTGCTGGGGCAGCCGGTGCATTTTTCAGCGCTCGCGACCTACTCGATCGGCTTCTTTGCCTTCTGGTTCCTGTGCGCCAGCGCCAGCCTGGCGACGCTCTACTTCGCGCAGAGCGGGGGCGAATAGTCCCCCGCCCGGCGGTGGCCGGGCGAGGGGCATGTCTGACACCGGCACTCAGGATTCGCGGTACACCAGCACCGGAATCTTGCAGTGGGTCAGCACCTTGTGGGTTTCCGAACCGAGCAACAGGCCGGCGAGGCCGCGACGGCCGTGCGAGGCCATGAAGATCAGGTCGCAGTCGTAGAACTCCGCGTTGCGGATGATCACTTCATGCGGCGAGTCGTTGACCTCGGTGTGGCTGCTGGCTTTGACCCCTAGCTCCTGGGCGATCGCAAGCGCATCGCTGAGGATGCGGGCTGCCTGGCTTTCCGTGCCACGCATGAATTCCTCCCGGCCCTCCGGTGCGATCAGCGCGCCCTCGCCGACGATGGGGCGCGGGAAGTCTGGCTGAACGTACAGGAAGGTCATCTTCGCGTCGAGCGAACGGGCGAATTCGGCTGCCTTGCGCGCAGCGTGCTTGGACAGTTCGGAACCGTCGGTGGGAACAAGTATGTGCTTGTACATGGGGCACCTCCTGCTTCAGTTCTAGACCCTCCGGCGCCAGATGTGGATCACGGATTCCCTCCATGGCGGAACGGCTTGACTCAGGGCAAGCCCCGGGGCCGTGTTTGGCAATGCGTCCGCTAAGATCAGAAGAGGCTGGGCATGTTTCCGGGCCGGCCACCCGTCACTGCCATGGGGGAATGACAATGAACTCTGTCGTACCGGAGCATCTGGCCGCGCCGATCCTGCCCTTTTCGCATGCCTGGCGCGAAAAGGTCGGCGCTACGATCGACCCGATGGGCATGGTGACGCCGCTGATGCATGCCCACATGGCCTGGCTGCTGCATCCGCAGGAGCTGGCCGAGCACGGTGCACGCTTTGCGCTCGATGCTTACGCGGTGGGCATGCATGCCTGGCGCCGGGCCCTTGGCGTCCCCAGTACCGACCCGGTCGTGCCGCAGCCCGACGACACGCGCTTCGCCGATCCGGCCTGGACCGAGCAAGCCTCGTGGGACATCCTCAAGGAGTCCTACCTCCTGCTCACGCGCCATGTGCAGGACATGCTCTATGACACGCCGGGCCTGTCCGGCAAGGAGCGCCGGCGGGCCGCGTTCTGGTGGCGCAAGGCGCTCAACGCGATGGCGCCGACCAATTGCCTGTGGACCAATCCGGTCGCCCAGCGGCTGGCGCTGGAGACGCGGGGCGACAGCCTGCGGCGCGGCTTCGAGAACTTCCAGGCCGACCTCGCCGCCGGCGACATCCGCATGACTGACCCGAGCGACTTCCGTGTTGGCGAGAATCTGGCCACCACGCCCGGTGCCGTGGTGTTCCGTAACCGCCTGCTGGAGGTCATCCACTACACCCCCATGCAGGCCCGCGTGCACGCCGTGCCGGTGGTGGTGGTCACACCCTGGATCAACAAGTTCTACGTGCTGGACCTGACGCCCAAGAAGAGCATGGTGCGCTATCTGCTGGAGCAGGGCTTCGACGTCTACATCACAAGCTGGAAGAATCCCGGCGCCGACATGGCGGATGTTGGATTTGAGGATTACCTGCGCGAGGGCATCGATGCCATCGTCACGGTGGCGCGGGAGTTGTCGGGGGCCCGCCAGGTGCACGCGGCGGCCTACTGCATCGGCGGCACGGCGCTGAGCTGCTACATGGCCTGGGCCGCCGGCCACTACCCCGCAGACGCGCAGCCGGTGGCGCACTGGACGCTGTTCACCACGCTCACCGACTTTTCGCATCCGGGCGACATCGAAGTCTTCATTGATCCCGCCAGCGTCGACTACCTGTGCCAGGCCATGCAGGACACAGGCTACCTAGATGGCCGCCAGATGGCGGCTTCGTTCCGCCTGCTACGCTCCAACAGCCTGATCTGGCACTACTTCGTCCACAGCTATCTCTACGGCGAGAAACCGGCGCCCTTCGACCTGCTGTACTGGAACATGGACACCACCCGCATGCCGGCCCGCATGCATAGCTGGTACCTGCGTGAGCTGTACCTGCACAACCGCCTGATCCAGCCCGATGCCCTGCAACTGGCCGGGCAGTCGATCAGCCTGGAGCGCGTCAGCCAGCCGCTGTACGCCGTGACTGCGGACGACGATCACATCGCGCCTTGGCGGCAATCCTTCCGGGTCATGAACCATGTGCGTGGCAGCAAGCGCTTCGTGCTGTCCAGCTCAGGCCACATCCTGGGCATCGTCAACCCGCCGGTGACGCCGCCCAAGCGCCGCTACCGCGCGGGCGAGGCGCATCGCACCGACACCTGCAGCGCCTGGGAGGCACGCCATGCCTGGCAGCCCGGCTCCTGGTGGGAGGACTGGATGAGCTGGCTCAAGCCCCAGGCCGGCCCCCTGCGCGACGCACCAGCGACCTCCTCTGTGCGCTACAAGGCGCTGCAGGCTGCACCCGGAAGCTACGTACTGGAATCCTGAGCCGCCTCAATATGCCGACCGGCTTGCCGTTAACGCTGACATGGGCCACGACAGACGAAGGATGGATCACACATCTGCAGGACTAGCCTGGTGGGCATGCCGGTGGAGTGGGTCTTGCTGAAGTCCCTGCAATTGCGCATCACCCTCATCGCGGTGGTCTTTGCCGTCCTGCTGGCGGCAACTCTCACCGCGGCCGGGGGGCTGGTGGTGCGTCAACAACTGCTCGACAGCATGGGTGCGCGGGCGCGGCTGGCGGTGGCGGAGCTGCATGCCCAGCTTGAGCGCCTGGTCCAACTGGGCCTGCCGCCGGACAACGTGACCGGCTTCGACGTGCAGTGTCAAAACCTTCTGCTGCGCGATCCCAACCTCGAGTTCGCCGGTGTGTTCGATGTCTATGGCCGGCGCCTGTTCGGGGCAGGGCAACAGAAACACGCCTGGCCACAGGACCTGCGCGACACTCCCCTGTCTGACAGCAGCGGACCGCGGGCCCTGGTGGCGGTGCAGAGCGTGCATGCGCGCGACGGGCGCGTGCTGGCCTATGTCGTCGTCTCGGTGTCGGAGGATGCGATCCGGGATGCGACCTGGCGCAACGTGCGCTACTTCATGTTGGTTGCCATCCTGCTGATCCTGCTGAGCCTTGCGCTGCACCAGATCTTCCTCTTGCGCATGGTGACCCGGCCGGTGCGCGAGCTGATCGGCGCCATCGACCGCATCGACCCGGACGATCCGCAGGCGGCCAGCCTGGCCTTGCGCGCCGGCGAAGATGACCTGGGGCGCCTGGCCAACAGCTTCAGCAAGTTGCTGGCCCGCCTGGGCGACGCCCGGCGTGCGTTGCTGGCGCAGAACCGGCGGCTGGAAAGCATCGTCCAGGAGCGGACCCGCCAGTTGCAGGAGGCCAATGCCACGCTGGCCGAGGACATCGAGCGGCGCAAGCGCCTGGAGGAGGAACTGCGCGAACTGGCCAGCACCGACCCCCTGACCGGCTTGGCCAATCGTGCCTTCCTGATGCCCTACCTGGAGCGCCGTCTCGAGCACGCGCGTCGCCAGCAGCGCCAACTGGCCGTCGTACTGTTCGACCTGGACGGCTTCAAGCCTGTCAACGACTGCCACGGGCATGCGATCGGAGATCTTGCGCTGCAGGCCGTGGCCAAGCGCTTGCGCGAGTCGAGCCGGCAGTCCGACGTCCTGGTCCGCGTGGGGGGCGACGAATTCGTGGCGGTGCTCGAAGGCTTCGAGGACCTCGGCCAGGTCGAGGCCTATGGGCGCAAGCTCATGGCCGTGTTCGTCGAACCTTTCCAGCTCGGCGAACTGGCGGTGACCCTGGGGGTCAGTGCCGGCATTGCGGTGTTTCCCGATGATGCGGTCGACGTGTCCGGCCTGCTGGCGCAGGCCGACCACGCGATGTACCGCGCCAAGGCTGGCGGCGGCGGCTTCAGTTTCGTGACCAGCTCCGCCACCCAGGGCGACTGAGGGAATGGAGCAGGGCGCCGGGGCTCAGCCCATGCGCACCACGCCGTCCTCCACCCCCAGCACGCGCGCCAGCACGGCGACCGGCACGTCCATCTCTTCCAGCAACTGACGACCGTGCTTGAAAGCCTTTTCCATGATGAACGAGGCAGCCAGCACCTCGGCCTTGGCCTCGCGCACCATCTCGATCAGTGCTTGCGCCGTGCGGCCGTTGGACAGGATGTCGTCCACCAGCACCACACGGGCGCCTTCCCATAGATACTTCTGGCCGATCACCAAGCGCGTCTCGCCTCCCTTGGTGGGCGAAGGCACGATGCGCGAATAGGCTGGCGGCTCGATGCGCGGCGCATACTTCTTGGCGTAGACCATCGGCACATTGAGTGCGATGGCGGCGACCAGTCCCGGTGCGATGCCGCTGGCCTCGGCCGTCAGCACGAGGTCGGGTTTGTACTCTGCCAGGCGGCGTCCCAACTCCTGGCCCATGGTCATCATCAGTGTGGGCTCGATGCGATGGTTCAGAAAGTGGTCGATCTTGATGATCTGGTTGTCGATGACAGTGGCTTCCTGGCGGATGCGCTCGGCCAGTTCGGGTAGCGGGGCGCTCAGATGCGCGGGTGAGACGATCATTTTTAGGTATCCGGATTGCGATCGCGGAATCTAGCATGCAGCCTTGTGACGGGACATTGCGGCAAGCCAAGCTTTCACATCGCACGGCAGCCCTTGCATGACTTGCAAAAAAGCGATTAGAATGCTCGGCTTACCGAAAAGTAAATGACCACGAACGAGTACGAGATATGACCATCGCTACCGAACAAAAGGCGCAAATCGTTGCCCAGTACCAGCGCGCTCAGGGCGACACCGGCTCCCCCGAAGTGCAGGTTGCCCTGCTGACCGCGCGCATCAATGGCCTGACTGACCACTTCAAGGCCAACGTCAAGGACCATCACTCCCGCCGTGGTCTGCTCAAGATGGTCAGCGCGCGTCGCAAGATGCTCGACTACCTGAAGGGCAAGGACTACGCGCGTTACCGCACGCTGATCGAGAAGCTCGGCCTGCGCAAGTAATGATCGCAGTCGATCGCGGCCTCCTTAGGGGCGCGCCGCAGCCACGCTCTGACGCGGCTTGAGACGAAGCCGGCGACCGCCCGGAATGGGGCGCGCCGGCTTTGTTGTTTCTCGCCCGCCGCCATGCCAGGTGTTCCGGCCACGCTCGTGGCCATCCAGACAGAATTCAGAAAGGACATGACCGTGCCTACCGCCATCAAGAAGACTTTTCAGTGGGGCAACCAGACCGTCACCCTCGAAACGGGTGAAGTCGCCCGTCAGGCTCACGGTGCCGTGATCTGCACGATCGACGATACCGTCGTGCTGGCTACCGTGGTGGCCGCCAAGGACCCGAAGCCGGGCCAGGACTTCTTCCCCCTTACCGTCGATTACATGGAGAAGTTCTACGCCGCGGGCCGTATCCCCGGTGGCTTCTTCAAGCGTGAAGGTCGTCCGACCGAGAAGGAGACGCTGACTTCGCGCCTGATCGACCGTCCGATCCGCCCGCTCTTCCCGGACGGTTTCTACAACGAAGTGCAGGTCGTGGCGACCGTGCTGTCGGCTAACCCGGAGGTGGATGGCGACATCCCCGCGATGATCGCCGCTTCGGCTGCGCTGGCCATCTCCGGCGTGCCCTTCAACGGCCCGATCGGCGCGGCTCGCGTGGGCTACAAGGACGGTCAGTACATCCTGAACCCGAGCACCAGCCAACTGGCCGACAGCCAGATGAATCTGGTTGTTGCCGGGACCGAAGTCGGCGTGCTGATGGTCGAGTCTGAAGCGCTTGAACTGCCCGAGGACGTGATGCTGGGCGCCGTGGTGTTCGGCCATCAGCAGATCCAGACCGCTATCCAGGCCATCCACGAGTTGGTCGAAGTCGCCGGCAAGCCGGAATGGGACTGGACTGCGCCGGCCAAGGACGAAGCCCTGATCGCGCGTGTCAAGGAAGTCGCCCAGGCCGACCTGGAGGCCGCATTCGGCACCACCAGCAAGTCCGAGCGTAGCGGCATGCTGAAGGATGTGACCAAGAAGGCCATCGCCGCCCTGGTGACCGGCGAGGAGGGCGCACCCAAGGAGAACGACGTCAAGAACGTGCTGTTCGAGCTGGAGTCCGCCATCGTCCGCAGCCGCATCCTCGAAGGCCAGCCGCGTATCGACGGTCGCGACACGCGTACCGTGCGCCCGATCTCCATCCGTACCGGTGTGCTGCCGCGTACTCACGGCTCTGCGCTGTTCACGCGCGGCGAGACCCAGGCCCTGGTCGTGACCACGCTGGGCACCGGCCGTGACGAGCAGATCATCGACGCGATCACGGGCGAGTACAAGGAGCGCTACATGCTCCACTACAACTTCCCCCCGTACTCGACCGGGGAAACCGGCCGTGTCGGCGCGCCGAAGCGTCGCGAGATCGGCCATGGCCGTCTGGCCAAGCGTGCGCTCGCCGCTGTGCTGCCGGACGCCAAGGACTTCGGCTACACGATCCGCGTCGTGTCCGAGATCATGGAATCCAACGGTTCCTCCTCGATGGCCTCCGTCTGCGGTGGCTCGCTGTCGATGATGGATGCCGGCGTGCCGCTGTCGGCGCCGGTGGCTGGTATCGCCATGGGCCTGATCAAGGACGGCAACCGTTTTGCCGTGCTGACCGACATCCTGGGTGACGAAGATCACCTGGGTGACATGGACTTCAAGGTGGCGGGTACCGAAACCGGCGTGACCGCGCTGCAGATGGACCTGAAGATCGATTCGATCAGCCCGGCCATCATGAACAAGGCGCTGGAACAGGCCAAGGAAGGCCGTCTGCATATCCTGAAGCTGATGCGCGACGCCATCGACGCGCCGCACGATCTGTCGGCCTTCGCGCCGCGCATGACGAGCTTCAAGATCAACCCGGAAAAGATCCGCGACGTGATCGGCAAGGGTGGTGCAGTGATCCGCGCACTGACAGAAGAGACCGGCTGCGTGATCGATATCCAGGATGACGGCACCGTGACCATCTCGTCGACCGACCAGGCCAAGTCCGACGAAGCCAAGCGCCGCATCGACCAGATCACGGCCGAAGTGGAAGTGGGCAAGATCTATGAAGGCCCGGTGGTGCGCATCCTCGATTTCGGTGCGATCGTGAACATCATGCCGGGCCGCGATGGTCTGCTGCATGTGTCGCAGATCGCCAAGGAGCGCGTCAACAACGTGTCCGACTACCTCAAGGAAGGCCAGGTCGTGCGCGTGAAGGTGCTGGAGACCGACGAGAAGGGTAAGGTCAAGCTGTCGATGAAGGCCCTGCTCAACGACGAGGCCCCGGCCGCCGAGACCGCCCAGTAAGCGGATCGTGAGCCAAAAAAAGGACGCCACAGGGCGTCCTTTTTTTTATTCCGCCCAGGAGCGGGACGGTTCAGGGACGCAGGAAACTGCCGCTGCTGCCGGCCGCGCGGGCAGGCGGCGGGGCTTCATGGCCCCAGCCCAGGTCGAGCAGGGTGGCCGTGATGATGGCGTTGGCCTGCAGGCGGCTCAGCCCGTCGCCCATGGTGAAGACGTCCCGCCCCAGCAGCGCCTTGCGCTCGGCACTGCGGTCGCTGCGGAAGGAGTAGAGGAACAGGCCGCGCCCCTCCTCGTCGGTGCCGATCACGCCGTAGCGGCTACTGTTGTCGATGCCGCGGATCCACCACGACCAGCGGGGCCAACGGCCATCCTGGCAGTGGCTGGTGGCTTCAATCGAAAATGCGGGGCGTTTTGTCTCCATGATGCTGCTTCTTCGTTGTTGCCAACGAGACCTCCTTTGGTAGATGGGCGCCGAGTCCCGGGTGCCCCGGACATGCCACTGGGGCTGCCCGTGTTGTCTGTTGGTGCATCTTGGCAACAACCCGGCCGCTCAGTCATGCGATTCGACCGCTCATGCGCGAGCTTTGTCACATTGCTGCGATGCGTAGGCAGCGCATGTGGGGCGTCCGCGGCGATTGACCTTCCCTCTGCGGCAGGTCAAGGGACACGGAGGAGCCATTCGCTTGCATGGGGAGATGGTCCGGCGAAGCTCGGCGGGCTTGGCTATACCGGAGACTGGTGTGTTTTTGCGAGGGTGACATGACGGATCGTCCTGTGTGGCGGCCCGATCCGCTGCGGGTGGCGGGGAGCGGGCTGGCCGTCTTCGAGCGGTGGTTGGCGCAGCATCACGGCGTGCACTTCGCTTCTTATGCCGAACTGCATGGATGGTCGCTCAGGGAGCCAGCGCGCTTCTGGCAGGCAGTGTGGGATTTCTGCGGGGTCCTCGGCGAGCCGGGTACGCGCGTGGTCGAGAGGCTGGACCAGATGCCTGGCGCCCAGTGGTTTCCCGAGGGCCGCCTCAACTTCGCGCGCAACCTGCTGGCCCAGCCGGATGACTCGCCAGCCCTGGTATTCCGGGGCGAGGCGGGGCGGGTCCGGCGCTTCAGCCGGGCGGAATTGCATGCGCAGGTGGCGCAGTGCGCGGCGGCCATGCGTGCGGCCGGGCTGCAGGCGGGCGAGCGGGTGGCCGCCTACATGCCGAACATTCCCGAGACGGTGATCGTGATGCTGGCCGCGGCCAGTCTCGGGGCGGTGTTTTCCTCGGCCTCACCAGACTTCGGCGTGCAAGGCGTGGTGGATCGCTTCGGGCAGATCGCGCCACGCCTGCTGTTCGTGGCGGATGGCGTGTACTACGCCGGCAAGGCGCTCGATTCGCTGGCCCGTACAGCCGACATCGTGGCCGCCTTGCCCAGCGTCGAGCGGGTGGTGGTGGTGCCTTACGTGGGTAGCGCGCCCGCTCTCGGGGCGATCCGCGGCGCCTGTCGCTGGGAGGCGTTCCTGGCGCCGCATGCTGACGTGAGGGAGATCGCCTACGCCGAGTTGCCCTTCGCGCACCCGCTCTACATCCTGTATTCCTCGGGCACGACCGGGGTACCCAAGTGCATCGTGCATGGTGCCGGCGGCACCTTGTTGCAACACTTGAAAGAGCACCGGCTGCATGGCGACATCCATCCGGGTGACCGGGTGTTCTACTTCACCACCTGTGGCTGGATGATGTGGAACTGGCTGCTCAGCGCGCTGGCCTCGCGGGCGGTGGTGCTGCTCTACGATGGCTCGCCCCTGGCTGAACGCGGGCGGGTGCTGTGGGACTATGCGGCGGCGGAGCGCTGCACCCACTTCGGCACCTCGGCCAAGTACCTCGACGGCTGCGCCAAGCTGGGGCTTGCACCCATGCAGGAGAGGGACCTGAGCCCCTTGCGCACGATCTTCTCCACCGGCAGCCCGCTCAGCCACGAAGGCTTCGATTACGTCTACACCCAGGTCAAGCGCGATGTCTGCCTGTCGTCCATTTCCGGCGGCACCGACATCATCTCCTGCTTCGTGCTGGGGAATCCGGGTCTGCCGGTATGGCGTGGCGAGATTCAGTGCAAGGGCTTGGGCATGGCGGTGGAGGTGTTCGACGAGCAGGGGCGGCCCTTGCGTGCCGGCAAGGGTGAGCTGGTGTGCACCCAGCCCTTTCCTTCCATGCCCTTGTACTTCTGGGGCGACGCCGATGGTCATCGCTACCGCAATGCCTACTTCGCGCGCTTCCCCGGCGTGTGGTGTCATGGCGACTGGTGCGAGGAGACGGAGCACGGCGGACTGATCATCCATGGGCGCTCGGACGCGACCCTGAACCCCGGCGGCGTGCGCATCGGCACGGCCGAGATCTACCGCCAGGTGGAGAAGCTGCCCGAGGTGCTGGAATCCATCGTGATCGGCCAGAACTGGGACAACGATGTGCGCACCGTGCTGTTTGTGCGCTTGCGCGAGGGCTCCCTGCTGGACGAGGCACTGGTCCAGCGCATCAAGGGGCTGATCCGCGACAATGCCAGCCCGCGCCACGTACCGGCGCGCATCGTGCAGGTACCGGACATTCCGCGCACCAAGAGCGGCAAGATCGTGGAGCTTGCGGTGCGTGCAACCGTGCATGGCGAGCCGGTGCATAACGTGGAGGCCCTGGCCAATCCCGAGGCGCTGGCGCATTTCAAGGCACGGCCCGAGCTGTCACAATGATGCCCGCCGGGGCAGGCTGCAACCTGCCCCGTCTTTTTGTGACGGAGGAAGCATGGCCTGGGTCTATCTGTTATTGGCGGCAGTGTTCGAGGTGGCCTGGCCGGTCGGGCTCAAACTGTCGCAGACCGAGGGTATGCGCGCCGCCGGCATCGCCGTTGCGCTGGTGGGCATGGGGCTCAGTGGCTGGCTGTTATGGCTGGCCCAGCGCGAAATCCCGATCGGCACGGCCTACGCGGTGTGGACCGGCATCGGCGCGGCCGGCACCTTCGCGATCGGGGTGATTTTTTTCGGCGACGCAGCCAGTCTTGCGCGCTACTTCGGCGTCGCGTTGATCGTCGGCGGGGTGGTGGTGCTGAAGTTGGCCAACTGATTTCTGCTGCGGCGAACAATTTGTTTGACTGGATCAAGACGTGTGCTCTTGATAGTGTGGTGCAATGCCGTGTCGATACAGAACGTATGACGCTGGCTTGGGCACGGCGTCAGGAATCCGTGGAGTGACCGTCTCATGATTGATCGTCCGATCGTCGAAAAATCCGCCGCCAGTGGCGCCCGCAAGGTCTCGATGCTGGAGCGCGATCCGCCACGCTACCTGGTGCGCGCCATCCTTGCCGGCATGTACCTGTCCATCGTGGTGTTCGTCTACTGGTGCCTGGGCCATGATCTGCACAGCTCGCCCTTCGGCAAGGTGATCGCCTCGGCCTTCTTCGGCGTGGGCTTGTCGATCATCGTGTTCACCAACGCCGAGCTGTTCACCAGCAACAACATGTATCTCGCGGTGTCGTCTGCCGAAGGCCACACCACCTGGTTCAAGACCGTCGTGCTGTGGATCGTGTGCTACGCCGGCAACCTTGTCGGGGCGTTGATCGTGGCGGGCCTGCTGTACTTTGCCGGCTCGCTGGCCAGCCTGCCGGCCGACCACCTGCTGCACAGCGGCGCGCTGCACAAGGCGCACCAGGGTGCATGGGTCATCTTCATCAAGGGCATCCTGGCCAACTGGATCGTCTGCCTGGCGGTGCGCCTGTCGCTGACGATGAAGGAGGACATCGCCAAGATCTCCATCATGATCCTGGTCGTGTTCATCTTCCTGTACCTCGGCTTCGAGCACTCGATCGCCAACATGGGGACCTTCTCCATGTCCATGCTGGGCGGTGGCGCGCTGGAGCTCAACGAGGCGCTCTACAACCTGGTCTACAGCACGGCGGGCAACATCGTGGGCGGCGCCTTGTTCGTCGGCCTGCCGTTCCGCTACATCAACCCCGTCGAGGCGCGCCCGCCGGCGCCCAAGGCGCCGGCGGGCCACTGATGCCACTCCGTCTCGTTCTGTGCCTCGCTCCGCTGCTGTTCCTGCTGGCCGGCTGCAGCCAGCCCGACGAAGCCTTGCGCATCGGCTTTGTTGGCGGTTTGTCCGGGCGCTACCAGGATCTCGGCAAGGATGGCCGTGATGGCGCCGAGCTGGCGGTCGAGCGGCGCAATGCCGCTGGCGGTGTCAGCGGGCGGCGGGTTGAACTGATTGCGCGTGACGACGAGCAGGAGCCGACGCGTGCCCGGCGTGCTCTAGACGATCTGGTGGCACTGAACGTCGCGGCGGTGGTCGGGCCGGTCACCAGCAGCATGGCAATGGCCCTGGTGCCGCGCCTCGAGCAGACCGGTACGGTGATGGTGGGGGTGCACACCACGACGACCGAACTGACCGGACGCGACGATCTGTTCTTCCGCGTCATCGACGACACCGCGCATTACGCCTCGGCCGTGGCGCGCTATCACTACGAGCGGCGGCGCGTGCGCTCAGTGGCCCTGGTGTATGACCTGGCCAACTTTGACTACACCACGAGCTGGGTCAATGACTACCAGCGCACCTTTCAGCAGATCGGCGGCGTGGTGGCGCGGGCGTTGAGCTTCGATTCGCACTATGAGCGGCAGTACGACCGCATCGCCAAGAGCCTGCTGGAGCTTGAGCCGGACATGGTGATCGTGGTCGCCAACGCGGTGGACACGGCCGAACTGGCGATGAAGCTGCGCGGCCTCAACCCGCACGTGCAACTGGCTGGCTGCGGCTGGGCCAACACCTATCGCCTGCTGGAGAACGGAGGCAAGCTGCTCGATGGTCTGCTGCTGGAGGAGTATGTCGATCTGGAGGATTACTCCGCGTCCTACCAGGACTTCCGCGACGCCTTTGTCCAGCGCTACAAGCGTGAGCCGAGCTATGGCGCGGCCATGGCTTTCGAGGCGGCCAACGTGATCATGGACGGCCTTGCGAGCAACCCCGATCCGCGCCAGCTCAAGGACACCTTGCTCAAGATCCGCAGCTTCCGCGGCGTGCAGGGCAAGATAGAGTTTGACGAGTTCGGCGACGTGCATCGCAACGTCTATTTTGCCGAAGTGCGCGACGGGCGCTTCTCCCGCCTCAAGTAAGCAGAGGCGGGGGCGCCGGCGATCCCCGGCGCGCGCTCATCCCTTCATGCCGCGTGCCGGGCCGCCTCGTCGATGGCCGCGAGGGCCCACGCGATCTCCAGGTCGAACTGACACACCGGGCGGCCCTGTGCCTGCACGATGGCCTGCCAACTGGCGGCCTGGGCCGAGCTGGCGGCGGCCTCCTGCCATTCGTTCAGACCGTCGGCCGTGAGCGGCTTCACGTAGTAGTGCCCGGAGTCGGCGATGGCGATCGCGATTCCCGCCAGCAGCACCGCCAGTGCGGTGATCTCCCACAGCGTCTCGACCAGCGCCGAATTGTTCTGCGCCAGCGAACCGATGATGACCAGTAGCAGCAGGCCGGGTGTCAGCCAGGCCAGCCAGCCGGACACCAGGCGCAGGTGGCGCTGGCGACGGTCTGCCCAGGAGGGGGTGGCCAGGGCACGGCGGGCCATGCGCACGGCGCGTGGGGCACGGGTGGCGGCGCGTGCCAGAAGGGTTTCAGCCAGCTCGGGATGCGACGAAGTCATGCTCGGAAAAGACGGGAGTGATCGGGGAAGCGGCATCTATCAGTATGCCGTGGGCAAGTCGGAGAGTGTCACACGCGGGCAGAGCCAAGCAAAAGCCCGCTCGGGTGAGCGGGCTTTCAGGCACGACGGTGCGTGGCGGTCAGGCTGACTTCTGGGTCGCCAGTACGCCGCCTGCGGCACCGGCCTTGGCGGCATGGGCGCGCAGCACGTAGATCTTCATGGCGATCGAGACCAGCAGGGCGAACGCGAAGATCCCTGCGAACACCTGCATCATCGCGGCGTAGCTGCCGGTCAGCTCGCGCAGGAAGGAGGCCAGGCTGGAGCCCACCATGCCGGCGATGGCCCAGGCGGTCAGCACGTAGCCGTGGATGGCCGAGATCTGCTTGGTGCCGAACAGGTCGCCGATGTAGGCCGGCAGCGTGGCGAAACCGCCGCCGTAGCAGGTCATGATCGCGTACAGCACGACCTGGAAGATGACCACTGCGGTGAGCGTGGGCAGCAGCCAGAACGCCAGAATCTGGAAGGCAAAGAAGATGATGTAGGTGTTCGGGCGGCCGAGGTAGTCGGAGGCCGAGGCCCAGCCGATGCGGCCCAGGCCGTTGAACACGCCGATCAGGCCCACGATCGCGCCAGCGGCGAGCGCGCTCATGCCGGTCACTTCCTGCGCCAGCGGCGAGGCGACCGAGATCACCGCGATGCCGCAGGTGATGTTGATGAACATCATGATCCACAGACCGTAGAAGGGCTTGGTGCGCACGGCTTCGTTGGCGGTGATGTTCGACAGGTCTTCCTGCACCTTCTTGCCGGCGACCTGGCCGGTCCAGCCTTCGGGCTTCCAGTCCTTGGGCGGCGGTTCGAGGTAGCGGGCCGAGGCGATCATCACGACCAGGTAGACCGAACCCATGATGAAGAAGGTGGTGGACACGCCTACGTTCTCGATCAGCTTGGCCATGATGGGCGCAGCGATCATCGAGGCGAAGCCGAAGCCCATGATGGCCATGCCGGTGGCCAGGCCACGGCGGTCCGGGAACCACTTGACCAGCGTCGACACCGGGGTCACGTAGCCAGTCCCCAGGCCCATGCCGCCGATCACGCCGTAGGAAAGATAGAGCAGCCACAGATTGCCGAGTTTGGTCGCCACACCGGCGCCCAGCAGGCCGACGCCCCACAGGATTGCGGACACGATGCCCGACACGCGCGGACCACGCTTCTCGACGAAGTGGCCCATGACGGCGGCCGACATGCCGAGGAAGAAGATTGCGATGCCAAAGGTCAGGTTCGCTTCCTTCAGGCTCCAGCCGAAGGCGGATTGCAGGGGTTTGGAGAACACGCTCCACGAGTACGCAGAGCCGATGCAGATGTGGATCCCCACAGCCGCCAGCGCAATGAGCCACCGATTCTTCATGATTGCCTCTTTAGTAATACGGTCAGATGACACGGTATGGATGCAGTCTCTGCGATTGCGAGAGACTATCCATTGACTGCAATCAAATTAAGCCATGCGCGGAAGAAAGGGATCTGGCCGTGTATTGACACGCCTTGGCACATGCTGCGCTGCACACCAATTTTAGGTCAGGATACGTTGTGCCAGGGCAGCAATGCCGACGGGCGAGAGCGAGTCGGTGGTGATCCGCTGCGCGGTGTTGTAGCCGTGGTAGATCCGGCCCTGCGAGCGGCGGTACAGCGGGTCGTAATGCAGGCGCATGAGTTCGTCGAACAGCGGGGCGAGGTTGCGCGCCTGGGCCCAGGCCTGCCAGCGCGCCAGTGTGGCGTTCTCCTGCAGACCCTTGAGGGCGCCGAGCTTGTCGGCGAGCGCGGCCGGGTCATCGCCGAGGTAGGCATAGTCGCGCAGCAGGTAGTCCAGCCGCGCCGGCGTGCTGGCGACGATCTCGATGCAGGGTGCTTCGCGCATGCGCTGCATCAGCGGCTCGGGCAGCTGGACGTGACCGATCTTGCGGCTTTCGGCTTCGATGAAGACGGGGCGCGTGGGGTCCAGTGCTTCCATCTGCGTGACGAGCTGCGTCTCGAACCACTTCTGCGAGGGCTGCGCCTGACCAGGGATGGCGCCCAGCAGCGAACCCTTGTGTGCGGCCAGGCCTTCCAGGTCGATGACTTGTGCACCCTGTGTGGCCAGGGCTTCGAGCACGCGGGTCTTGGCGCTGCCGGTGGCGCCGCAGAGCACGCGCAGATCAAGCTGTGGCGCCAGTTCGCCGAGCTGGGCCAGCACGTGCTGACGCCAGGGCTTGTAGCCGCCGGCGAGTTGCTGCGCGTCCCAGCCGACCAGGCGCATCCAGGTCACGAAGCTGCCGCTGCGCATGCCGCCGCGCCAGCAATAGATCAGCGGGCGCCAGCCCTGAGGTTTGTCGCGGAAGCGTTCGTCGAGATGGCGGGCGATGTTGCGCGCGACCATGGCGCCGCCGAGCTTGCGTGCCTCGAAGGCCGAGGTCTGCACGTAGAGCGTGCCGACGATGCGGCGCTCTTCATCGTTCAGCACCGGGCAGTTGATGGCGCCGGGGATGTGATCGTCGGCGAACTCGGCCGGGCTGCGCACGTCGATGATGTCGTCGAAGGCATGCCGCTGTGCTAGCGTGACCGGACCTTGGTGCTTGGACATGGATGAAGGCGGGAAGATGGAAGCAATCAGACTGACGCAATTTTCACACGGTGGCGGATGCGGCTGCAAAATCGCGCCGGGCGTGCTGTCCGACATCCTGGCGCGCATGCCGCAGGGCGTGCTTCCCCCTGAGCTGATGGTGGGCATCGAGACCAGCGACGATGCGGCGGTCTATCGCCTCAACGACACGCAGGCGCTGGTTGCCACCACCGACTTCTTCACCCCCATCGTCGATGCGCCGCTGGACTTCGGCCGCATCGCGGCGACCAACGCGCTGTCCGACATCTACGCCATGGGCGGCCAGCCGATCTTCGCGCTGGCCATCGTCGGCATGCCGCTTGACAAGCTGCCGCTGGAGGTCATCGGCCGCATCCTGGAAGGCGGCGCCGGTGTGTGCCGCGAGGCCGGCATCCCGATCGCGGGCGGCCATTCCATCGACGTGCTGGAGCCGATCTACGGCTTGGTCGCCTTGGGCCTGGTGCATCCGGACAAGGTGCGGCGCAATGCGGATGGCCGTGCCGGCGATGTGCTGATTCTCGGCAAGCCGCTGGGCGTGGGCATCCTCAGCGCCGCGCTGAAGAAGGGCCTGCTGGGCGAGGCAGGCTACGCCGAGATGCTGCGCTGGACCACGCTGCTGAACCGCGTGGGCCCAGCCCTGGCAGAGATCGACGGCGTGCATGCGATGACCGATGTGACCGGCTTCGGGCTGGCCGGCCATCTGCTGGAAATCTGCCGTGGCTCGGGCTGTGCCGCGCGGTTGAAGCTCGCGGCCGTGCCGATGCTTCCGCTGGCCCAGCGCTTCGCGCAGGAGGGCATCAAGACCGGCGCCAGTGCGCGCAACTGGGTGGCGTACGGTCAGGATGTGGCGGAGCAGGGCGTGGCCGACTGGCAGCGGGCCTTGCTGACCGATCCGCAGACCAGCGGAGGCTTGCTGGTCTCCTGTGCGCCGGAGGCGGCGGCCGGCGTGTTGCAGGCCTTCCGTGCCGCCGGCTTTGGCGAGGCGGCCGTCATCGGCGGCCTGGAGTCCGGCCCGGCACGCCTGCTGGTCGAATGATCAACCCTTCTTGAGTAGTGGCCGCAGCGCCGGCCAGATGCTGTTCAGGATGATCGGCTGGGCCTCGGCCTTGGGGTGCAGGCCGTCGGCCACGAACAACTCGCGCTTCTCGCCGAAGCCCTCGAACATATAGGGCACGAGCGCGGTGCCGTGGGCCTTGGCGAGTTCGCTGTAGGTCGCGTGGAACTTCTCGGTGTAGGACTGACCAAAGTTGGGCGGCATGCGCATGCCGACCAGCAGCACCTTGGCGCCGGCTTTCTTGGCCGCCTGCACCATGGCCTCCAGGTTGTCGCGCATGGCCTTGAGCGACAGGCCACGCAGGCCGTCATTGGCACCCAGTTCGATGATCACGACGGTGGGTTTGTGTTGTTGCAGCGACTTCGGGAAGCGGGACAGCCCACCAGCGGTGGTCTCGCCGCTGATGCTGGCATTGACCACGTCGTAGCGGTAGCCGGCCTCACGCAGCTTCTTGCCCAGCAGCACGGGCCAGGCAGCCTGGGCGTCGATGCCATAACCGGCCGAAAGGCTGTCGCCATAGACCAGTATCGTGGCAGCATGGACCAAGCCCGTACCCAGCAGAACGGGCAAGAGCAGCAGAAAAAGGACAGAACGGATGGATCGCTTCATGCAGAACTTGGCTCCGGCAGTGTTGGAGGTGGTGTCGCTGGAAAAGACGGTGCCGCTGGCCGATGGCGGACAGCTCACCATTCTGAAGGACATCGCCTTCACGGTGCATGCCGGCGAGACGGTGGCCATCGTGGGGGCCTCCGGCTCCGGCAAATCGACCTTGCTGGGACTGATGGCCGGGCTGGATGTTCCCAGCGCCGGCACGGTCAAGCTCAAGAGCACCGACATCTTCGGTCTCGACGAAGACCGGCGCGCCAAGCTGCGCGGCGAGACCATCGGCTTCGTGTTCCAGTCCTTCCAGTTGCTGCCGGCGCTGACCGCGCTGGAGAACGTGATGATGCCGCTGGAATTGGCCGGGCGTAGCGAGGTGAAGCAGACGGCCACGCGCTGGCTGGAGCGGGTCGGCCTGGGCGCACGCCTGACGCACTACCCCAAGCATCTGTCTGGTGGCGAGCAGCAGCGCGTGGCGCTGGCCCGTGCCTTCTCGATGCAACCGGCGATCTTGCTGGCGGATGAGCCGACCGGCAACCTCGATGCCGCCACCGGGAAGCAGATCATCGAGCTGATCTTCGAACTGAATCGCGAGTCGGGCACCACGCTGCTGCTGGTGACCCACGACGAGAACCTGGCCCAGGCCTGCCAGCGCCGTATCCGGCTGCGCTCGGGGCGCATCGAGCTGGATGTGTCCGGGCAACTCGCCTGAACCGCTGCGGATGCCTCAGGCATAAAAAAACCGGCGCAAGCGCCGGCCCACTCGGCGCCGGAAATCGCACAGGCTTGGGGCTGTGTCGATTGTTCCCCGGCGCGCTGCTTGTCTGGCAGGGGCGCGGTGCAGGCTCTGAGTCCCGTCACGGCTGCCTTCAAGCGGCGGGTGCTGCGTACTGCATCATCTGGGCCTGCGGCCCGATGTCTCCTTGTCGCGCCCTGTTTCTCCCGGCCTCTGCAGACCGGCCGACCCTTCTCCTTGCTTCATCCTTCCCTTGACTCTTTTTCGGCCGCCTGTGCCGTCCGGCGACCGTGAATCCAGTGTGGTGACCGCCCATCGGTACGGCAAGACCGTACGCGGCATAATGGTGACGCGCTTCACATTGCGGCAGCGCAGCCAATCCTTCGCGTCACAACTCCGTCACGGAATCGGAACCCCATGAGCAAGACGAGCCCCTCGGTCCGCCCAGTCCGCTATCGCCTCTCCATAGAGTCGGCGGCCGCCCATTTACTGCGCGTCGAGCTGAGCCTGGAACACCCCGCCGCAGAGGGCGAGGTGTTGAGCCTGCCGGCCTGGATTCCCGGCAGCTACATGATCCGCGAGTTCGCCAAGAACATCGTGAACCTCACGGCTGAGCAGGCGGGGGAGGCGGTGCCGCTGCGCAAGGAGGACAAGCACACCTGGCGCAGCGGCCCCTTGTCGGAGGCGCCGCTGCAGGTGACGGCCATCGTTTACGCCTGGGACCTGTCGGTGCGCTGCGCGCATGTCGACGCGAGCCATGCCTTCTTCAACGGCACCCAGGTCTTCTTGCAGGTGCAGGGGCGTGAGCAGCAGCCCCATCTGGTGGAGCTGGTGCAACCCGAGGGCGAGGCCTTCGCCGAGTGGAAGGTGGCGACCACCTTGAAGCCCGCGCGCGGGGTGCCCGGCGCAGCCAAGCAGTGGGGCTTTGGTGTGTACCGCGCGGACGATTACGACAGCCTCATCGATCATCCGGTCGAGATGGGCACCTTCCAGACCTTACGTTTCGATGCGGCGGGCGTGCCGCACCAGATGGTGGTGACCGGCCGCGCCCGCTTCGATGAGCAACGCCTGCGGCGCGACCTCGCTCGCATTTGCGAATGGCATATCGAGCTGTTCGGCAAACCGGCACCCTTTGACCGCTATCTGTTCATGACCATGGCGGTGGGAGATGCGTATGGTGGGCTGGAACATCGGGCCTCCACCGCCTTGCTGTGCTCGCGCAACGATCTGCCGGTGCCTGGTGTGCATGCGATGGACGAGCGCTATCGCACCTTCCTGGGGTTGTGCAGTCACGAGTACTTCCACGCCTGGAACGTCAAGCGCATCAAGCCAGCGGCTTTCATTCCCTATGAACTGGCGCAGGAAGGCTATACCCGCCTGCTGTGGGTGTTCGAGGGCTTCACCTCGTACTACGACGATCTGGCGCTGATCCGCACGCGCACCATCACCCAGCAGGATTACTTCGCCATCCTCGCGCGCACCATCAGCGGGGTGGAGCGGGGCAGCGGGCGGCTCAAGCAGAGCCCGGCCGAGTCCTCCTTCGACGCCTGGATCAAGTATTACCGGCAGGACGAGAACAGCCCCAATGCGGTGGTGAGCTACTACACCAAGGGCGCGCTGATCGCGGCGGGCCTTGATTTGACGATCCGCGCGGCGACCGAGGGCAAGCGTTCGCTCGACGACGTGATGCGCCACCTGTGGCGCGAGTACGCGCTGAAGGGGCGTGGCGTCGGCGAGGACGACATGCCGGCGATCATCAAGACAGCGACCGGCGTGGATGTGCGGCGCGAGATCGCCGCCTGGGCCGAGGGCAATGTCGACGTGCCCTTCGAGCGTCTGCTCAAGCCCTTTGGCGTGACGCTCACGCGCAGCTCCGGCGGCCTGATGAGTGCGCTGGGCATCAAGACCAAGGCCGAGGGCAACGCCCTGAAGCTGCTGCATGTGCTGGATGGTGGTGCGATGCAGGCGGCGGGTGCCTCGGCCGGCGATGAGCTGGTGGCCCTGGACGGCCTGCGTGTCACGGCGGGCAATCTGGAAAATCTGCTGGTGCGTTACCGCACGGGAGAGCAATTCGAGTTGCTGGTATTCCGCCGTGACGAGCTGCTGCGCCTGCAGGTGACGCTCACCGCGCCGCGTGCCGACGAGTGTCAGGTCACGCTGGCCGCGCGTTCCACCGAGGCCAACACAAGTTTGCGTCAGGGCTGGCTGGGTAGCTAAGAAGCCGTCAAAAATGCTTCTGGCGTTGCTGCGCCTTCTTGCCGTACTACCGTACTGTCTGCGTCGGCGCGCCTAGCCAGAACCGTTTCGCTACGCTTCACTCCATTTTGTGACGGCTTTAGGCGGTGAGTTGTTGCCTGAGACCCCGCAGGGTCCGCCTTAGCAGCCACCAGAACAGGCCACCGGCCACCACCGTGGCGAGCGTGGCGGCCCACCAGAAGCCGCCCAGGCCCATCGGCGCGAGCGTGCCAGGCAGGCCGTGGTAACACAGCAGCCAGCCGCCGCCGAGGCCGATGACCCAGAAGCAGAACACATGGATCAGCATCGGCGCGGTGGCGATCTTGAGGCCGCGCAGCGCTTGCGCGGCTACCGTCTGCAGCGCGTCGAAGAGCTGGTAGAAGCCGACCAGCCCGATCAGCGAGATCGACAGCGCCTGCACCGCCGGGTCCGGCGTGTAGGCACGGATCAGACCGTCACCGAAAGCCCACAGCACCAGCCCGAGCAGCGTGGAGCTCGTCATGCCCAGCAGCAGGCCGGCGCGGATTGTCTTGCGCACGCGGCGCTCGTCTTGCGCGCCGGCGGCCTGCCCGACCAGGGCCAGGGTGGCGATGGAGATCGACAGCGGCAGCATATAGCACAGCCCGCCGAAGTTGCCGATCACGCGATGGCTGCCTGCGGCCACCGGTCCGAGCTGGGCGACCAGTAGGGCGATCAGCGCGAAGCTGGTGATCTCGACGAAGGCCGACATGCCGATCGGCAGGCCCAGCAGCAGTTGTTCGCGCATCTGGGCCCAGCGGGGACGCTGCCAGTGGCTCAATAGTTTCAGGTGTCGCGTCGTGGCGGAACGGGCGAGATAAGCCAGCGCCAGCAGTGGCAGCAGGGTGTAGATGAACAGGGCGGATAGCGCGCAGCCCACCGCGCCGAGCGGCGCATGGCCCAGCCAGCCGAGGGCCAGTGCCGGGGCGAGCAGGGCGTGGGCACTGGCATTGCCGAGTCCGAAGAACATCAGCATGCGCGGTCGACCCAGCGCGTTGAGCATGCCGCCGCAGGCGCGATAGACCAGGGTACCCGGCATGCACAGTGCAAGCACCGACAGGTAGGCGCGGGTGCGCGCATCGACCTCCGGGCTCATGCCGCTCCAGCCCAGGATCCAGTCCGGGAAGAGCAGGAGCAGCATGCCGGCGAAGCCCAGCAGCAGCGCCAGCCAGATGCCTTGCTGGAAGGTTGCGGGCAAGGCTGCGTGGCGCCCCGCGCCGTAGTGCTGCGCGGCGACTGGGGTGAGCCCCTGCACGATGCCGGCGCCGGCCAGCATGACGGAGATGTAGACGCCGGAACCGATGCCGACGGCGGCCAGATCAAGAGTACCGACACGCCCGGTGATGAAGGTATCGACCAGGGTGGTGCTCATCGAGGCGAGCTGCGCCACCAGCACCGGTGAGGCATGGCTGGCGATGGCGCGCAGCATGCCCAGGGTATTGACCGCCAGGCTCATGCCGGGCTGCGTCGGCGCTGCCAGCGTGAGCGCCAGTACAGCCCGGCGAGCAGGGCCAGCGCGCCTGCGCCCATGAACCAGAAAGCCACGCCCTGCCAGTAACCCAGTGGGTCGATGCTGTGCATCACCGTAGTGGCCGGGAATTTGTAGCGCACGCCACCGGTGGCCAGTGCCTGCAGGGCCGGCACCGCTGCGCCCACGGCCGGGGCGAAGCTCAGCAGCAGACCGACGACGATGGCCAGCCAGTCGGCGACGGAGCGGGGGGACTCAGCCTGCAGGGTGCAGGCTTCGACACGCAGGAACACCGCGCCGAGCACGCCGATGCAGATCAGCAAGGGGCCGCACACGATCAACAGACCAAAGATGGCCGCCGCCAGGATGAAGCCACCGCCACTGAGGCTGGCGATCTGGCTCCAGAGGGCGCTGAAGCCGAGGTAGGGCAGGCACAGCAAGGCACCCAGCCCGGCTAGCCAGATGGCGCGGCGTGATTGGCGGCGCAGGGTGTCGGGATGCGGAAGGGGAGGGGGTGTGCTCATTCGCTGGTGAGTTTCTCGCGGCGGGTCAGGTCGGGGAACAGTTTCATCCAGGCGGCCACCACGACCAGGGTGCCGATGGCGCCGACGACCACCGAGCCGACCGGGCCCCACCAGGCGGCGGTGACGCCGGACTCGAATTCGCCGAGCTGGTTCGAGCTGCCGATGAACACCGAGTTGACCGCGCTGACACGGCCACGCATTTCATCGGGGGTGTCGAGCTGCACCAGCGCCTGGCGGATCACCACGCTGATCATGTCGGCCGCGCCCGAGACGAGCAGGGCGAGGAAGGAAACGACGAATACCGTCGACAGCGCGAACACCAGGGTCGCGACGCCATACACGGCAACCGCGGCGAACATCAGCTTGCCGACCCGGCGCTGCAAGGTGTGATGGGCCAGCCACAGCGACATGCCCAGTGCACCCACGGCGGGCGCGGCGCGCAGCAGGCCCAGGCCCCAGGGGCCGACGTGCAGGATGTCCTTGGCGAACATCGGCAGCAAGGCGGTGGCGCCACCGAGCAGCACGGCGAACATGTCGAGTGAGATGGCGCCCAGCACGGCCTTGCGCTGCCAGATGAACGAGACCCCGGCGAACAGGCTCTGCAAGCTCACCGGCTCACGCGGATTGCCCGCATGGGCGAGGCGGATGCGCAGCATGAACACGATGGCGAGCAGGAACAAGGCGCCGCAGCAGAGGTAGACGACGTCTGCCCCCGCTACGTAGATGAAGCCGCCCAGGGCCGGCCCGCCGATGATGGCGGCCTGGGTGCCGGCCGAGCCCAGGGCAAGGGCGCGCGGCAGGACCTCGGAGGGGACCAGCAGCGGCATCAGTGCCTGCTGGGTCGGCATCTGGAAGGCCTTGGTGCAACCCAGTACCAGCGAGGCGGCGAAGATCAGCTCACGGCCGATCCACTGCTGCTGCGTGCCGACCACCAGGGCGACCGTGACCACCAACTGGAAGAACAGGCAGGCGGCCAGCACGTAGCGGCGGTCATATCGGTCGGCGACGTGGCCGACGACCAGCGTCAGCGCAAGCGAGGGGAGGAACTGGAACAGGCCGACCAGGCCCAGGTCCATGGCGCTGTTGGTCAGGTCGTACATCTGCCACGCGACGGCCACCATCATCATGTTGTTGGCCATGGTGGTGGCGACGCGGGCCAGCCAGAAATTGAAGAAAGAGCGGTAGGCGAAGATTTCTCTCATCGGCCGCGATTATCCGCTTTATCCGGGCAGGTCGTGGAAGGCAACCGTTACAATTCATGCCCGAGTCATCCCAGATGCCGCGCTACGACACGGCTCGTCCCCAAGCCCCATGAATCCCCCGCTGAGTGAGGCGCGCGAACGCGCGCTGCTGGTCATCCTGATGCTGGTGCAATTCACCGCCATCGTGGATTTCATGATCATGATGCCGTTGTCGCCGCAGTTGATGAGCGAGATGCGCATCGGCACCGCTGAGTTCGGCATGCTGGTGTCGGCCTATTCGCTGGCGGCCGGCCTGTCGGCGCTGCTTGCCGCCTCGCTGGCCGATCGCTATGACCGGCGCAGCGCGCTGCTGGCCACCTATGTCGGGCTGACCTTGGCCACGCTGGCCTGTGCCCTGGCGCCGGGCCACTGGAGCCTGCTCGCGGCCCGCGCCGTGGCGGGCATCTTTGGCGGCGTGCTGGGCTCGATCACCTTTGCCATCGTGGGCGACGTGGTGGCCCCGCCGCGGCGCGGGCGTGCCATGTCCATGGTCATGATGGGCTTTTCGCTGGCCGCCGTGGCGGGGGTGCCGGCGGGGCTGCTGCTGGCCAGCCATGCCGGCTGGCGCATGCCGTTTGCTGTCCTCACCGGCCTGTGCGGTCTCGTCCTGTTGTTCGCCTGGCGTACTGTGCCTGCCGTGCGCGGGCACCTGGGGCAGGCACGTATCAGCATGCTGGCGAGCTACCGTGAGCTGCTGTCGGTGCCCAACCACTGGTGGGCTTTTGCTGTGACCGCGCTGGTCATGTTCGCCGGCTTCCTGGTGATTCCTTATATCGCGCCCTCGCTGGTCGCCAACGTGGGCTTGGCGCCGGCCGAGCTGAGCTGGATCTATCTGGTGGGTGGTGCGGTGACACTGGTGACGCGGCCGTGGATCGGCGGCCTGACCGATCGTCACCCCTATGCGCGTGTGCTTACCTGGATGGTGCTGGCGAGTTTCGTCCCCATCGTGCTGGTGACACAGACTCTGCTCCTGAGTCTGGGCTGGCAATTGCTCATCGCAGCCCTCTTCTTCATCTTCGTCAGCGGCCGCTTCATCCCAGCGACCGCCTTGGTCACGGCGGCGACCGAAATGCGCTTGCGCGGTCGCGTGATGGCCTTCAACTCGGCGGTGCAGAACCTGGCCTCAGGTGCGGCGGCTTTCATCGCTGGCGCCATGATGCAGGCCGGGGAGGGCGGGAGCCTGCTGGGTTACGACTGGGTCGGCTACCTCAGTTGCGCGATCGGCCTGCTGTCGATCTGGGCCGCCCGACGCGTTCACCGCGTGAATTGACCATGTGATTTAACTATCAATATTCTTTGATAGATTAATTGGATTGATTAAAAGGGTTTCCATAGACTGGGTCCATCGCATTCGCCCAGTACGGAGACCGCCATGCGCAGCCTCGCCAGATATCTCGCCCTGCCTCGCCCACTTTCCAGTCGCCGCCTGGCGGGCTTGCTCCTGGTCGCAACGGGCTTCGTCCTGCTCGCGACGCAAACCTGGTCAGCCCTGATTGCGCAACTGAGTCCGCCTGCCGTGCGCGCGCTTGAAGGTGGCGCCATGGGGGCGCTTGCGACCGCGTTGGGGGCCTTGCCCGTGCTGGCCATGCGGCGCATCCCTACACGTGTGGCCGATGGTCTGCTCGGTTTCGGCGCAGGTGTGATGCTGGCGGCCACTGCCTTCTCGCTGATCGTGCCCGGACTGGCCGCCGCGCGGGATCTTGGCTTAGGCAAGTGGGCGGCCGGTGGCCTCGTCAGCATGGGGCTCGTGCTGGGCGTGCTGGCCCTGCTGTGGTTTGACCGCGTGATGCCGCACGTCCACTTCGATGCCACGGGACAGGAAACCCGGACCGCGTCTGCAGTGCTGCCTTCGCGCATCCTCCTGTTCGTCATCGCCATCGCGCTCCACAACATTCCTGAAGGCATGGCGGTCGGCGTCGCAGCCGGCGCGGGGGCCGCCGGTGCCGATGGCCTGGCGACCGGTATCGCGCTGCAGGATGTGCCGGAGGGCCTGGTGGTGGCGCTGGCTTTGGCTGGCGCCGGTCTCTCACGCGCCAAAGCTGCCTTGGCCGGTGCGCTGACGGGGCTCGTCGAACCGCTGTTCGCAGTGCTGGGCGCGATTGCGGTGGGCGTGTCGGCCAGCCTCCTGCCCTGGGGTTTGGCCTTCGCTGCGGGCGCCATGCTGTTCGCGGTGAGTCACGAAATCATCCCGGAATCCCATCGCAACGGTCACGAGCGAGATGCCACCATCGGCCTGTCCATCGGCTTCTGCGTGATGATGGTGATGGACACAGCGTTGGCCTGAGCCCCCAGGTGTCTTGGGGCAGCTGGCGGCGGCAGAGCGTTGACTTGCAATTTCAGGATTCCTGTATGAATATACAGTCAATAGAGATTGCGAGGAAACCAAGCAGCCATGGACGACCTGACGCCCCGCCAACGCGAAATCCTGGATTTCATCCGTAGCGCCGTCGAGCATAACGGCGCTCCGCCGACACGGGCCGAAATTTGCACAGCTTTCGGTTTCGCTTCGCCGAATGCTGCGGAGGCTCATCTCAAGGCGCTCGCCAAGAAGGGGGCGATCCAGCTCGAAGGCGGCTCGGCGCGTGGGATCCGTTTGACCGAAGCACTGGGGTTGCCGGTGGTCGGTCGCGTGGCTGCCGGCTCGCCGATCTTGTCTGAAACCAGTATCGACCGCCGTGTGCGCGTCGATCCCGACATGTTCGGCTTGCGTGCCGATTTCCTGCTGCGTGTGCGCGGTCTGTCGATGATCGAAGCCGGCATCCTGGAGGGCGATCTCATTGCCGTGCATCGCACGGCCAACGTGCGCGACGGCCAGATCATTGTGGCGCGCGTGGACGACGAGGTGACCGTCAAGCGACTGCGCCGACGCAACGGTCAGGTCGAACTGCTGCCGGAAAACCGCGACATGGCGCCCATCGTGATCGATCCGCAGCGCCAGTCCCTGACTATCGAAGGTGTCGTTGTCGGCTTGATCCGCGACGAATTCGACGCCTGAGCCACGACGCTGCCCACAGCGCCATTCTCTCCCCAATGCGAGGACACATTGCCATGAACGCCAACCGCCAACTGTGCTGCGCCAGCAGCCAACATCCGTCTCGTCCCGTGTCACGCCGTGCGGCCGATCGCTCCTGGGCCAAGGCCATGCTCGACGTGCTGTATCGGCGCGGTCGTAGCTACGGCTTGCTGACCCTGTACGAAGAGTCGCGGCTGAATTCCGGGCGTTGAACCGGCGGGCCCTGGCGGGGCATGGAATGCGAGACCGGCCTTATTCGGCCAGCATTTGTGCGCGTGTCGCGTCCGCCCAGCAGTTGGGTGTCTCGTACAAGCGTACGCTTTCCAGCGTCAACTGCTTGTCGCAGATCTCGCCAATGCGTGGTGCCAGTTGGCGGAAAGCCACGGCCACGAGGTTCTCGGCGGTCGGCACGACATCAAGCACCACTGTGCGGTGCTCTGGTAGCGTCTGCAAGAAATCCAGGATCGCGGTGTCTCCGCGGTAGACCAGGAAGGCGTGGTCCCATTGGTCCACGATCTCGGCCTTCACCACCGCTTTGATCTCCGAGAAGTCCAGCACCATCCCATTGCGTGGGTTGCCATCCTGCTGCGTGATGCGGCCCGAAACCGTGACCTCGATGGCATAGCGATGACCGTGCAGATGACGGCATAGGCTGCGGTGGTCGGGGATGCGATGTCCTGCATCGAACTCGAGACGACGGGTGATGAGCACGGGAGACCTGCTGGAATGGCGGGAACGCTGAGCGGGTATTGGTTGTTCGATACAACCAATAACGACATCAATGAGGTGCTGATTCTACCAGCGGCGTACCTGCCTGCGAGGAGCTGCGACGCCAAAGGGCTGGGCGATCAAACTGGTCGGCTGAAACGCCTTAGACCAGGCAGAGAAGCGGGGCGGGAGGCGCCCAGCGCGGCGACCGGGAGGTCGCCGCGCGCGGAAGAAAATTACTTTTCCTTCTTCTTGGCCTTCGCTTCCTTCTTCAGGCTCTTGTACAGGTCCTGATTGTGGGCGCGCAGGTATTCGATGACCTCGAAGTCATCCTTGCGGATCTTGTCGATGTCGATGCGCTCGACATGGACCAGGCGAAGCAAGGCCTGAACGGGGCGGGGAATGTCGCGACCGCTTTCATAGCGCGAGCCCCCGCTTTGGGTCACCCCGATCTGTGACCAGAACTCCGATTGGTTCAGGCCGAGTTTGCGACGAATCTCGCGCACATCCAGATTCTCGACGGTTTTCATATGATCTCTTACCTCATCCACGAAGATGTTGAACGCACGACCTCCAGACCAGACGATTCTTCTCGTAACTATCTGCCAAGCTCGGCAGTGCCTGGTCGAACTGACAAGTTGTATGGCATACCGCTTCGTTGTCAGCTTGCTATAACTAAAGTTATAGCTTGGGTTAGTATAGATCAATATTTCAGCAACATACAAGGAAGCTGGGCGCGGGTGCGCCATGCGTCACGAATATTTGAGCCCGGAATCCGTAGGCCGACCACAAAGGCTGTCGTGGGCGCCGAACTGCCATGGTAGTCGCGGCACAAGAATGCTGGCTGCGGCGGAGTGTCTGGCATCTGCCAAGTATTGGGAATTCTTCGAGAGAGGATTGCGCTAAAATAGCGAGCTTTTAGCCACTCGTACCCTAGTCCCGAAAATGGCGCTGATTGTTCAAAAGTATGGCGGTACCTCGGTCGGCACGCCCGAGCGTATCAAGAATGTCGCCCGGCGCGTTGCCAAGGCGCAAGCCGAGGGCGACCAGATTGTGGTGGTCGTGTCCGCCATGAGCGGAGAGACCAATCGCTTGATCTCGCTGGCCAAGGAAGTGCAGGCCAAGCCCGATCCGCGTGAGCTGGACGTGGTCGTGTCCACCGGCGAGCAGGTCACCATTGGCCTGCTGTGCATGGCGCTGCTCGAGTTGGGCGTGAAGGCGCGCAGCTATACCGGGCCGCAGGTACGCATCCTGACCGACAGTGCCTTCACCAAGGCGCGCATTCTCAAGATCGACGAGGATCGCATGCGGCGCGACCTGGAAGAGGGCTGCGTCGTCGTCGTGGCGGGTTTCCAGGGCGTGGACGATGTGGGCAACATCACCACATTGGGCCGTGGCGGATCGGATACGACCGGCGTTGCGCTTGCTGCAGCACTGCGCGCCGATGAATGCCAGATCTACACCGACGTCGACGGCGTCTACACCACCGACCCGCGCATCGTGCCCGAAGCGCGCAAGCTTGACCGCATCACCTTCGAGGAGATGCTTGAGATGGCCAGCCTGGGCTCCAAGGTGTTGCAGATCCGTTCGGTCGAGTTCGCCGGCAAGTACAAGGTCAGATTGCGGGTGCTCTCCAGCTTCATGGATGAATGCGAAGGCACCCTGATCACTTTTGAGGAAGACATCAAGATGGAACAACCGATCATCTCCGGCATCGCCTTCAATCGCGACGAGGCGAAGCTGACCGTGCTGGGCGTGCCGGATCGTCCGGGCATTGCCTATCAGATTCTGGGTCCGATTGCTGACGCCAACATCGACGTCGACATGATCATCCAGAACGTGAGTCAGGACGGCTCGACCGATTTCTCCTTCACGGTGAATCGCAATGAATACGAGCGCGCAACCCAGATCCTGGAAGGCGTGAAGGCCCACGTCGGTGCGCGCGAGATCCGTGGCGACCGTTCCATGGCCAAGGTGTCCGTGGTGGGTGTCGGTATGCGCTCGCATGTCGGCATTGCCAGCAAGATGTTCCGCACCCTTGCCGAAGAGGGCATCAACATCCAGATGATCTCGACTTCCGAGATCAAGATTTCCGTCGCCATCGACGAGAAATACCTGGAACTGGCGGTGCGCGTGCTGCACCGCGCCTTCGAGCTGGATCAAGTGTCGGCGTGACAGTTTTGGATTGACGCTAAGGCGCGCAATCGCTAACATGCGCGCTCTTTTGGAGAGTTGGCCGAGAGGTCGAAGGCACTCCCCTGCTAAGGGAGCATACGGGCTAAAACCTGTATCGAGGGTTCGAATCCCTCACTCTCCGCCAAGCACTTGCAAGCGAGCTTGGTGGTTGTTATAATCTCGCTTCTTTGCGCATCCGTAGCTCAGTTGGATAGAGTACCTGGCTACGAACCAGGGGGTCGTGGGTTCGAATCCTGCCGGATGCGCCACCTGTTTCAAGCAAAAAGCCCAGTCGTCAGACTGGGCTTTTTGCTTTCCAGTGCCCACCCTTTTCAGCGCCCACCCAATCCATCCGCACGGTATCGCTGAAACAAAAACGCGGGCAATCGCCCGCGTGAGTTATCCGACGCAGCGTTATTTCAGTACGTGTGTTCCGGGGCCGGGAAGCTCTGCTCGCGCACGGCTGTGACATAGCTGCGTACCGCCTCTTCGATGCTGGCAGCCCCTTGCATGAAGTTGCGTACGAAACGCGCGGTCTTGCCGGGATACACGCCGAGCATGTCGTGCAGCACCAGCACTTGGCCGTCGCAGTCTTTGCCGGCCCCAATACCAATCGTGGCCATGCGCTTGAGTTCGCTGGTGAGCTGTGCGGCAAGGGTGGCGGGAATCATCTCAAACACGATCATTGAGGCACCGGCGTCTTCCAGTGCACGTACGTCAGCGTGCATCTGTGCTGCGCTTTCTTCGGACTTTCCTTGCACCCTATAGCCGCCCAACTGGAATACGGATTGCGGTGTGAGCCCGACGTGGGCACACACAGGCACGCCGCGCTCGACCAGAAAGCGCACCGTCTCGGCCATGTAGGCGCCGCCTTCGAGCTTGACCATGTGGGCGCCGGCGGCCATCAGGCTGGCGGCATTGCGCATGGCCTGCGCTGGGCTTTCCTGGTAGGCGCCGAATGGCATGTCGGTGATGATCCAGGGGCGTTGGCTGGCGCGTGCCACGCAGGCGGTATGGTAGGCCATGTGTTCGAGCGTGACGGGCAGCGTTGAACGCTGGCCCTGCAGCACGTTGCCCAGCGAGTCGCCGACCAGCAGGACGTCCACGCCTGCGCGCTCGCACAGAGCGGCGAAGCTGGCGTCATAACAGGTGAGCATGGCGATCTTCTCGCCATTGGCCTTCATCTTGCCCAGCTCGGTCAGCGTGACGGGCTTGGCGGTATCGCTCAGGTAGCTCATGAAACCTCCTAGGCAGCGGGGAACTCAGGCGGCGTAGCCGAAGAATTCGCGGAACCCGCGCATCCGGCGCAGGTGGGTGAGGAGCAGTTCGAAATCGGCGTCGCTGTCGATCGGGTTGAGCTGGTCGGTGTCGACGATGAACAGCGGGGCGGCGTCGTAGTGGTGGAAGAACTGCGCGTAGCGCCCAGAAACCTGTTGCAGGTAGGTTTCGGTGATGCGTCGCTCGGCATCCATGCCGCGCTTGCGTACGCGCTCCATCAGGGTCTCTGGCCGGGCCTGGAGATAGATGACCAAGTCGGGCACCGGAGTGTCGGGGCGCACGCGGGCATAGACTGACTGGTATAGCGCATCTTCGTCCGCCTGCAGGGCGAGACCGGCAAAGATGGGATCTTTGTCACGCAGGAAGTCGCTGACGATGCGCTTGCCGGCTTGTAGCTCGGCATGCACGGTGTCGAGCAACTGTGTGCGCTGGAACAGGAATGACAACTGGGTGGCCAGTGCCCAGCGCTCGCGTTCGTTGTAGTAGCGCGCCAGGAAGGGGTTGGCTTCCGGCTGTTCCAGGATCGGGTTGGCGCCGACAGCCTCGGCCAGGCGCTTGGCGAGACTGGTCTTGCCTGCACCGATGGGGCCTTCGACGACGATGTAGCGAGCTTTATCAAGCATGCGGCTTCAGCTCCGGAAGATGAAGTAGACCGCGCCCAGCATACAGAGTGCCGCCCACAGGAAGTCCAGTTTGAGTGGTTGCTGCATGTAGTAGATCGAGAAGGGCACAAACACGGCAAGCGTGATCACCTCTTGCATGATCTTGAGTTGCCCCAGGTTCAGGCCGTTGGCGCCGATGCGATTGGCCGGGACCTGCAGCAGGTACTCGAACAGGGCGATACCCCAACTGATCAGGGCGGCGATGATCCATGGCTTGGTGTTGAGGTGCTTGAGGTGCCCGTACCATGCGAATGTCATGAATACGTTGGAGGCGGCGAGTAGCAGAGCCGTTTGCAGCCAGATGGGAATGGCCATAAAGAACTCCCTAGAGAATGCTGATCGGCTGGTGCTCGACCTGGGCCAGCAGGTCGTAGACGCGTCCCTGGCCGGGAATGACAAGGTCTGGTGCGATTTCGAGCAGAGGGCGCAACACGAAAGCGCGTTCGTGCATGCGCGGGTGCGGAATCTGCAAGCCGGGTTTGTCCACGCACTGCTCTCCATACAGGAGCAAGTCCAGGTCCAGCGTGCGCGCAGCGTTGCGGGAGCTACGTTCGCGCCCGAAACGTTTTTCCAGTGCGAGCAGCGTTTCGAGCAGCAATTGTGGGCCGAGCGAAGTTTCCAGCGCGACCACCGCATTGATGAAATCGGGTTGGCCGGGTTCGCAGTCGACCGGTGCGGTGCGGTACAGCGAGGAGCGTGCGATCAGCCGGCAGTGTGCCTGTTGCCCAAGCGCGTGGATGGCGAGGTCCAGCGTGCGTTCGGCGTCGCCGAGGTTGGCGCCGAGGGCGATCCAGGCTGGGACGCTGCTGAAGATCATGCGGCGCCGTCTCCTGCGGGGCCGCTGCCAGCCGGTTTCTTGCGCGGACGGCGGCGGCGCTTGGCCGGATCGCGAGTTTCCGGTTGCAGCATGGCGGTGCGCCGCTCGGTGTCGGCGCCGGCGAACTCGTCCCACCAGTCGGCCAGTTCCAGCGGGATCTCGCCACTCTCGGCGCGCAGGCGCAGGAAGTCGTAGGCGGCGCGGAAGCGTGGTTGTTCGATGAGGCGGAAGGGCATCTTGCCGGCGCGCTTGTCGAAGCGCGGCTGCAGACTCCAGATCTCGGTGATGTCGGATGAGATCTTGCGCGTGATGGCGAGCTTGCTGCCCTGCTGTTCGAGCACCTCGTCCATCGCGGCAAACAACGCAGGCATGACGTGTTCGCCGCGTTCCTTGCGGAGGTTCCAGTTGGCCAGCACTTCGTGCCACAACAGGGTGGCAAACAGGAAGCCGGGCGAAATCGGCTTGCCGGCATGCACGCGTGCGTCGGTGTTCTCCAGCGAGAGCCAGACGAAACGCTCGCCCATGGGCTGTTCGAGGATCACGTCGAGCAAGGGCAGAAGGCCCTTGTGCAGTCCCTCCTCGCGCAGGCGCTTGAGGCACACCACCGCATAGCCGCTGGTGAGCAGCTTGAGCATTTCGTCAAACAGGCGAGCCGCGGGTACGTTTTCCAGCAGCTCCGACATCTCGCGGATCGGCTTGCGCGCAGCCGGGTCGATGATCAGGCCCAGCTTGGCTGCCAGGCGCACCGCGCGCAGCATGCGCACTGGGTCTTCGCGGTAACGCTGGCGAGGCTCGCCGATCATGCGCAGGGTCTTCTGCTTGAGATCGGCCACGCCATGGTGATAGTCGATGACGTTCTCGCTGGTCGGGTCGTAGTACAGCGCATTGACCGTGAAGTCGCGCCGTGCGGCGTCGTCTTCCTGTGAGCCCCAGACGTTGTCGTGCAGCACCCGGCCGTGTTCGTCGGTCTCGGTGTCCTGGTCGTGCAGGGCGCGGAAGGTGGAGACTTCGATGGTCTCCGGTCCGCTCATGACGTGCACGATGCGGAAGCGCCGGCCGATGATGCGCGAGCGGCGGAACAGATCGCGCACCTGGTCTGGCGTGGCATTAGTGGCGACATCGAAGTCCTTGGGCTCGATGCCGGCGATCAGGTCGCGCACCGCGCCCCCCACCACATAGGCCTTGAAGCCCTCGTCCTGCAGTACGCGGCAGATCTTGCGGGCAGCCGGCGAGATGCCCTCGCGCGGAATGCCATGCAGTTCGGCTGGAATCACCGCCGGTTCGGCGGGTTTGGGTGCGCTGCGCTTGAAAACGCGATGCAGCAGTTTGCGGATCATTGGCGGACGGCTTGGTGTCCCGAATCGGGGTGAGGGAGGAGGATCAAGGCGCGGATTATAGCCTTTCGCGTGTTTACGCTTCGCGCAAGCTCAGTACCGGCCAACCGGCTCCCTCGGCGTGGGCCTTGAGGGTGGGGTCGGGGTCGACGGCCACCGGGTGGCTGACCTTGGCGAGCAAGGGCAGATCGTTGAGCGAATCGCTGTAGAAATGGCTGCTGGCGAAGCTGCTCCAGTGCAGGGCCAGGCTTTCCAGCCACAACTCCACGCGCGCGACCTTGCCTTCGCGGAAGGCGGGGATGCCGCGTGGTCGGCCGGTGAAGCGCCCGTTCTCCTGCGCCGGGATGGTGGCAATCAGGTGGCTCACGCCGAAAGCGCGGGCGATCGGGCCGGTGACGAAGGCGTTGGTGGCGGTGACGATGGCCACCAGGTCGCCGGCGTCGAGGTGGCGCCGCACCAGGCTGAGGCCAGCCGGCAGCATCATGCCGGCGATGCAGTCGCGCATGAAGTCGGCGTGCAGCGTGTCCAGTTCGGCACGGGAGAGGCGGGCCAGCGGGGCCAACACGAAGGCGAGAAAGGCGTCGTTGTCCAGCGTGCCGGCCTTGTAGTGGCCGTAGAACTCGTTGTTGCGGGCCTCGTATTCGTGGCGGTCCACCACGCCGCGGTCGCACAGGAACTGGCCCCAGGCGTGGTCGGAGTCGCCGGCGAGCAAGGTGTTGTCGAGGTCGAACAGGGCAAGATTCATAGTCATCGTCAGTCAGTTTGGCTGGGTGTGGCCTCGCGCAGGATCTCGCGCAGCAGGGGCAGGGTGATGCGCCGACCGTGGGCCAGCGAGGCTTCGTCGAGTGCGTCCAGCACGCTCATCAGCCAGGGTAGGTCGCGTCGGCCGTGGCGCAGCAGATAGCCGACCAGGGCGGTGTCGACCGCCATGCCGCGCAGCGCGGCGTGCTGGCGCAGGGTGCGTGCCTTGTCGTCGTCGTCCAGGGTTTTGATCTCGAAGATCAGTCCCTGGCCGATGCGGGTACGCACATCCTCCCGCAAGCCCAGGGCCTGGGGGGCGGTGGAGCCGGCCAGCAGCAGGGCGCCACTGGCCGCGCGGGCACCAATGAGGGCGCGGAACAGCCCGCCCTGGTCCGTGGCGTCGAGGGTCTGCACGTCGTCCAGCGCGAGCAGCTCGCCTTCCTGCAAAGCCCATTCCGGCGGGAGCTTTGGTGCCGCCAGGTAGCGCGCGGGGCGGCCGTCGGCCGTGGCCCGCGCGACCAGCGCGCGCAGCAGGTGGGTGCGGCCACTGCCTGGCGCGCCCCACAGGTAGAGCACGCTGCCGTCGGCGACACGGGCGTGGTCCAGCAGCGCGGCGAGCAGGTCAGTGTTCTGGCCGGGGACGAAATCGTCCAGGCCGGGAATCCAGTCCGGACGGACATCGAGGATGAGTTGCCGCATGAAATCCTTGGCGGGGCAGCGAAACGAGGCCGGCGTCAGCCACAGGGCGGAGGCCGGAGGCGCAATTCTACTGTTTTGCCGGGGCGGCATCACGGGGGAGCGGCGGAGCGGGTAAAATCGCGCCCTTCCGTCTTACCGAAAGCCCGTTCCCATGTCCCAGACCCCGCTTGATTACACTGCGGCCGGCGTCGACTACAGCAAGATCGATCCGCTCAAGATCCTCGCCCAGCAGGCGGCCAAGGCCACGGCCGGCAATCTGGCGGCGCATGGCGTCAGCGAGATTCTGGCTTCGCGCGGCGAGTCGGCCTATGTGATGGAAGTGGGCGGGCAACTGATCGCCTCGATCACCGAATGCCTCGGTACCAAGGCGCTGGTTGCCGATGCGGTGCGCCCGATCACTGGCCGCACGCACTACGACTCCATCGCACAGGACACTATCGCCATGGCGGTGAATGACCTCATCACGGTCGGCGCGACGCCTTTGTCGGTGCATGCCTACTGGTCGGCTGGCGGCAGCGAATGGTTTGCCGACGAGCAGCGCATGCGCGACCTGGTGAGCGGTTGGCAGCGCGCTTGTGACGTGTGCAAGGTGAGCTGGGGCGGTGGCGAGACACCCGCGCTGGCGGGCGTGGTGGAAGCTGGGCGCATCGACCTGGCGGCGTCCTCCGTGGGCATCATCCCCTCGCGTGATCGGCTGACGCTGGGCGACAAGCTGGCCGACGGCGACGCCATCGTGTTCCTTGCCTCCAGCGGCATCCACGCCAATGGCGTGAGCCTGGCGCGCAAGCTGGTCGAGCGTCTGCCCGAGGGCTATGGCAGCAAGCTGTCCGATGGCCGCCTCTACGGCGAGGCCTTGCTGGACCCTACCGTGCTGTATGTGCCGGTCACCGAAGCCTTGTTCGCGGCTGGCATCGTGCCGCACTACAGTGCCAACATCACCGGCCATGGATGGCGCAAGATCATGCGTCACCCGGGCAGCTTTACCTACCGCATCCACACGCTGCCGCCGGTGCCGCCGGTGCTGGCCTTCATCCAGCAGCACGCTGGTATCGACGACCGCGAGGCCTATGGCAGCCTCAATATGGGAGCGGGCTTTGCGCTGTTCGTGGCGGCCGGGCAGGCCGAGGAAACCGTGCGCCTGGCACGCGCGGCCGGCGTGGAGGCCTGGGTAGCCGGAAAGGTGGAGGCGGGGGCCAAACAGGTGGTAGTGGAGTCCTTGAACCTGGTTTATGCGGCGGACGACCTGCACCTGCGGGCTTGAGTCCGCGCCCTCAGATAGAAAAAAATGCCCGCCGGTCGGCGGGCATTTTGCATTCCAGGGCTGGGCTCAGCCCTTGTTGAGCAGCGACGCCAGGGCGCCCAGACCCTGGCCGAGCAGGTCGTCGGCGCCCGCAGTGGAGCCTTGCGGCGTGACCCGATCGATCAGTTGCGGCAGCAACTGGGCCAGGCCGCCGCTCAGTTGAGCGCTGTCCATGCCGGCCTGGCCGGCCAGTTGGCCCAGCAGGTCGCCGCCCAGGGCTTGCGAGAGCTGATTGCCGTCGACCGGCAGGTTGGCGCCAGTGCTGACCCAGGAGGCGGCCTGCTGGGCGAGGCCGCCGGATTGCAGCTTGGCCAACAGGCCTTCGATGCCGCCGCTCTGCTGGATCAGTTGTTGGGCGATGGCGAGCAGTGGGCTGGCGTTGCCCGACTGGTTGCCGAGGACGGAGCCGAGTACCTGCCCGGCGAGTTGATCGAGTAGACCCATGAATGACCTCCATGTGGGGTGGATGCGGCGTAGAGCGGGACGACGACTTACAATCCGCAGGATGGCACAGCGAGAGTGATTGCGATATGAACCAGGATGCTTTGAAACAGGCCGTGGCTGAAGCAGCCCTCCAGTACGTGCCGGAGGGCGAGATCATCGGTGTGGGGACAGGCTCGACCGCCAATTTCTTCATAGACGGCCTGGGTCGCATGCGCGAGCGCATCCGCGGTGCGGTGGCCAGCTCCGAGGCCAGCGCAGCGCGTCTGCGGGCGCATGGCATCCCGCTGTTCGACCTCAACGAGCTGACCAGTCTGCCGGTCTACGTGGATGGGGCGGACGAGGTGGATGGCCGGCTGTGCATGATCAAGGGCGGTGGCGCCGCACTGACGCGCGAGAAGATCGTGGCCGCGGTGGCGCAACGCTTCGTCTGTATTTGTGACGTATCCAAGCGCGTCGAGGTGTTGGGGCGCTTCCCCTTGCCGGTCGAAGTGATCCCGATGGCCCGCGCACAGGTGATGCGTGCGCTGGCGGCGCTGGGTGGCGAGCCGCGTCTGCGGCCCGATGTGATCACTGACAACGGCAACGTGATCGTGGACGTGCATGGGCTGCAGATTCGTGACCCGGAAGGCATGGAGGCTGTGATCAACAACATCGTGGGCGTGGTGACCAATGGCATCTTCGCGCGCCGGCCCGCCGATGTATTGCTGCTGGGCGGGCCTGGCGGTGTGGACTGTCTGTTGCGCGCCTGAAATATTACGGTCATCTTCCGGCGAGACAATCGTTGCTATTTTTTTGAGTGTGCCATCGGGCGCCCGACAGGAGAGTGAAGCATGTCTGACCATACCCACCGGCAGTACGACCTAGAACTGGACGGCATCCGTACCCGTGTGCTGCAGATGGGCGGCTACGTCGAACTGCAGGTCGTCAAGGCCTTGGAGGGGTTGATCGAGGGCAACGCGCGCACCATTGAGTTGGTGATCGAGAACGACCAGCGCGTCAACGAGTTCGAGCTGGAACTGGACGAGTCTTGCACCCAGATCATTGCCAAGCGCCAGCCGACGGCCAACGACCTGCGCTCCATCCTCAGCGTGACCAAGGTGGTGACGGACCTGGAGCGCATTGGGGACGAGGCGAAGAAAATCGCCAAGGTGGCGCGCGCGGTGCATGGTGGTGATGCGATGTCAGGTGCGCCGCGCGTGCAACTGCGCCACGTGGGCAACCTCTCCATCACCTTGTTGCGCAAGTCGCTGGATGCCTTCGCCCGCCTCGACATGGCGGCCGCAGCCGAGGTGGTGGCGCAGGACAAGGAGATCGACGCCGAATTCAAGTCGGTGATGCGCCAGCTCATCACCTTCATGATGGAAGACCCGCGCACGATCTCGCGCGGCATCGACGTGCTGTTCGCGGCCAAGGCATTCGAGCGCATCGGTGACCACGCCAAGAACATCGCCGAGTACGTGGTCTATCTGGTCAAGGGGCGCGACGTGCGTCACGCCGGGCTGGAGGAAATCCAGCGCGAGGCTGACGAGTCCTGAGCAAAGACCACGGTAGGTTTGGCGACAACGGGCACCGTGGGTGCCCGTTGTCTTTTCAGGCCGGCGAGGGGTGATTGGCGTCGAGCTGTTCGCGCAGCGCGGCGAGCAAGGCGTCGGCTGTGCGCTCGGTCGTTTCGCCGAGGCTGCCGAACTGCTCGTGCTTGCCGAGCCGGGCGGCCTGTTCCAGGGCCAGTGATGCAGCCACGGCGGCCGGCGCACCGAAGTTGCTGACGGCTCCCTTCAGCGCGTGGGCGGCGGACTGGACGGCGCTGCAGTCCGCCGTAGCCAGCCCCTCGCGCAGGTTGTTGATCAGGCGCGGATAGTCCTCGACGAAGATACGGATCACCTCGCGCATCAGTTCTTCGTCGCCGCCGATTTGCTCCAGCATCCAGGCCTTGTCGAAAGGCGTGCTTGCTTCTTCGGCCTCGGCGGGTTCGGGCAGGGCGGGGCTGAGCTGCCAGGCGGGATCGGCGCCAGCCGGCGGGACGGGGGCGATGCGCTCCAACTCGTCGACCAGGGCGTCGATCACGATCGGCTTGGTCAGGTAGGCATTCATGCCGGCGGCCAGGCAGCGGTCGCGGTCGCCCGCCATGGCGTGGGCCGTCATCGCGATGATCGGCGTGGCAGGGGCGCCGCGCGCGACCTCTTCTGCACGGATGGCGCGTGTCGCGTCGAGGCCGCTCATCTCAGGCATTTGCACGTCCATGAGGATGGCGTCATAGCGGCCGTTGCGAGCTGCCGCGACCGCCGCGTTGCCATTGCTGACCATCTCGACGGTGTGCCCCAGTTTGTCGAGCAGGCGCAGGGCCAGCAACTGGTTGACCGGGTTGTCCTCGGCCAGCAGCAGATGCAGGGGTGTTGCGCTGCGCTTCCAGGCTGCCGTTGCTGCCGGACTGGCGGGCGCTTGGGGATCGGCGGTTCCCAGCAGGGCGGTGAAGAAGAAGGTGCTGCCCTGGTCGGGCTGGCTTTCCAGCCAGATGCGCCCGCCCATGCCTTCGACCAGGCGGGCGGCAATGCTGAGACCCAGTCCCGTGCCGCCATACTTGCGCGAGTGCGAGCCGTCGGCCTGCACGAAGGCATCGAAGATGGTGGCGTGTTGTGCGGGTGGGATGCCGATGCCGGTGTCGCTGACGGCGACGCGGACACAGGTTTGCTCGCGGTTGTGTGTCAGCACATCGGCGACGACATGGATTTCGCCGCGCGGGGTGAACTTGATCGCGTTCGACAGCAGGTTCAGCAGGATCTGGCGCAGGCGACCGGCGTCGCCGACGAGGGCGGCGGGCATCTCGGGGGCGACGTCCACTTCCATGCGCAGCCCCTTGGCCGAGGCCTGCGGTGCCAACGTGGCCACCGTGCCGTGCAGGCAGTCCGACAGAGAGAAGGTAAGGGCCTCGTAGGTGAGTTGGCCAGCTTCGATCTTGGAGAAGTCCAGCAGGTCGTTGAGGACCGTCAGCAGGCTTTCGGCCGAGTGCTTCACCAGGGACAGGTACTCGTGCTGCTCGCCGTTGAGCGGTGTGTCCAGGGCCAGTTGGGTCATGCCCAATATGGCGTTCATCGGGGTGCGGATTTCGTGGCTGATGTTGGCCAGGAAATCGCTCTTGGCCTGGCTCGCGGCCTCAGCCGCGTCGCGCGCGCGGCGCATCTCCTCCTCGGCCTGGCGGCGCTGGGAGATGTCGGTCACCACCACGATGAAGCCCGCTGCGGCGTCGTCCGGATGGGTGTCCGGCGGGGCCAGCTCCGCTTTGAGGCACAGCGCCTCGATCGGGCCGTGGGCGGTGTGCAGGGTCAGTTCGGCGCTGGCTGCCGGGCCCGCCTCGAACTGCAGCAGGGCGTCCTCGCAGGCATGGCGGAGCGGATCGGCCGGGGAGGCCAGGCGGCGCTCGCCGATCACGGCCTCACGCCGTACGTCCAGCAGACGCTCGAACGCGGTATTGATGGCCAGGAGTCGTCCGTCCACGTGGCGTACATAAAGGGCGTTCGGGACACAGTCGACCAAGCGCTCGACGAACTGGAGCTGGTGCGTCAAAGCTTCCTCGGCCGTGACCCGGCGGGTGACATCGCGGCAGGAGCCGAGCAAGCCGATCACTTGCCCGCCTTCGTCGCATCGCGCGCGCGCGCGCAGCTCCAGCCAGCGCAGGCTGCCGTCGGCAGCGCGCAGGCGGAAGCGCTCCTGGATGGGCTCGGTCTGTCCCAGCGAGGCGCGCTCCAGCAGTTCATCGAGCGTGTCCCGTTCCTCTTCGACGAAATGGCCACTGACGCGCTGCCCCAGGCAGGCCCCGACCTCGCGCTGGGTGATCGCCTGCCAGGCCGGGTTGAGGTAGGTGAAGCGTAGCGCCGCGTCGGTTTCGAAGAGCACTTCCGACAGGCCTTCGACGACGTTGCGGAAATGCATCTCGGACTGGCGCAGCGTGGTCTGCTGCTGGTAAAGGCGGGCCGAGGCACGGTTCAGGGCCTGGCCCAATTCGTCGATATCCCGCACGCCGGAGTCGAGTGGCATTTGCGCGCCGTCTGCATGCTCCAGGCGGGCGGCGAAGACTGACGCGGCGCGCAGGCTCAGCAGCGGACGGCGCAGACACAGGAAGAAGGCAAGCGAGGTCAGCACGATCACCAGGAGGCCGGACAGCAGGCTGTCGCGGTAGAAATGGCGCGCGACCCGGTCGGCCTGTTCAAGACTGAAGCGGGCGCGTACCCAGCCCAACTGCGCCTCCTCCCCGATGGGGACCCACACCACGATCTGCACCGAGGGGCCCTGCGCATCCACCACCCCCAGGCGATGTGTGTCGGCTTCGGCAGAGGCCGGCGTGGCGAGTGAGTAGCCCGCCTGCAGGCCAGGGACGGTGCTGTCGCCCTGGCGCGCGACGCTGGCGAGCAGGATGCCCGCTGGATCGGTCAGGTCGATCCCCAGCAGGCCGGGGAACTCGGCCGCCTGGCGCAGCATGGGTTGCAGCAACCAGACCTCCCCCGTGCTCAGGGCCTCCTGCGAGGACAGTGCGAGTCCCTTGGTCAAGGCTTCGGCCTGGGCCTGCAGGTGCGCCTCGGTCATTTCGCGTTGCGCATTGGCGGTGTACAGGGAGTACAGCAGCATCGAAGCACCAAAGATCAGGACAAAGATGGTCGAGATCTGGTGCAGCAGCTTGCCCGGCAGCAAGCGGTGAAGCAGGGGGGTGGGCATGGTCCGGCTTGGGGTCAGTCTTGATAGGTGTCGCGAATGTGCATGACTTCTGCCCATACGCCAAGAAAGGCATCGACACAGGCCGGGTCGAAATGCCCGCCACGCCCGGCTTCCAGGTAGCTGCGCGCGCGGGCGGTATCCCAGGCCGGTTTGTAGGGGCGATCCGAGGTGAGAGCGTCGAACACGTCGGCCACGGCGACCGCCCGCCCGATCAGTGGGATGTCGTGACCGCGCAGGCCATGCGGATAGCCGCTGCCATCGAACTTCTCATGGTGGGTCAGGGCGATCTGCGCAGCCATCTGCAGGACCGGGGAGCTCGAGTCCTTGAGGATTTCGTAACCGATGCTCGCATGCTGGCGCATGATCACCAACTCCTCGTCGGTCAGGCGCCCCGGCTTGAGCAGGATGTGGTCGGGCGTGCCGAGCTTGCCGACGTCATGCATCGGCGCCGCGGACAACAGCTTGGAGAGGGTCTCCGAGTCCATGCCCAGCTCGCGCCCGATCAGGGCCGAGAAGTGTGCCATGCGCTGGATGTGGGACCCGGTCTCCGGGTCGCGGAACTCCGCGGCGCGCGCCAGGCGCATCACGGTCTCGTGCTCGCGCTGATGAATCTCCTCGGTCGCCGCATGGACTTCGCGGTCCAGTTCTTCCGCGCGACGGGCAATCGACACCATGCTCGCGCGCAGCCGAAGCATGTTGCGCACGCGCGGGTTGAACTCGTTCTTGTCGATCGGCTTGGTCAGAAAATCGGTTGCCCCGGCTTCCAGTGCCGCGTAGCGCACCTCGCGCTCGGCTGCCGCCGTCACCATCAGGATCGGCTGGTCCGCCAGGGCCTGCGTGGCGCGACAACGGCGGATGAATTCGATGCCATCCATGCGCGGCATCATGTAGTCAACAATGATCAGGTCGGGGATGTTCTCCAGGCACCAGGCCAGGCCCTGTTCGGGTTCGGAGAAGACGCTGCACTCACAGTCCCCCAGGCGCTTCACCAGGCTCTGCATGACCACCAGGTTGACCGGCGTGTCCTCGACGATGGCAATGATCATCCAAGCTCCTTGAAACGTCCCTCAAAGACCCGCACCCCCTCGGGAGGCTATCGGCAAGTCCGCGCCAGACTTGATTGTGCACCTCTGCTGCACTGCACATAGATTTTTCTGCTGACTTCATAAATAGTGCACCCCGCGCCGTTGAGGATCGCCCGTATTGACATTTCACAAGATGCTCGTTCCGGGTGGTGTTTATCGTGGCGAGCACTTGGACCACCAGGCACCTTTGTCGTCATAGATCGGCAAGTGAGAAGGCGGATGCATTTGACCTTGTAGGATGTTTGCGCGCACTTGTATGATGACAAAGCCACGTAGTAGCATGATGGAAGTAGGGGTTAACCCGAAGCCCAACAACAACACTGGCCGTTCAAAACCTACGCTGTTTCATTTTTCCTAGGAGGACACGATGAGGCTAATCCCCTCTCAAATGCTGACGCTCACCGCAATTGCGGCTGCGCTGTCCCTGCCGTCGGTGGCGGGCGCGTACACGCAAGCGCCCATGCTGGACAAGCTGGTGCAAGAGAAGAAGCTGGAACATGTCGACAAGCGCCTGCCTGAAAAGCCGCAGGTCATCAAGCCTGTGGACAAGGTCGGGGTGTACGGTGGAAACCTGCGTACCGCCCTGCGCGGCAATGGCGACCATAACGCCATCCTGCGCCTGGTCGGCAACCAGAGCCTGACCCGCTGGTCCATGGACTTCAACGGCGTGGAACCGAACCTGGCCGAGAGCTGGACGGTCAGCCCGGATGCCAGCGAATACGTGTTTACGCTGCGCAAGGGTGCCAAGTGGTCCGACGGCAGCCCCTTCACGGCTGACGACATCCTGTTCAGCATGAATGATCTGGCTGGCAACAAGGCGTTCTACACCTCGCCGCCCGCCGCTTACGTCGTCAAGGACAAGATTGCCGAAGTCACCAAGGTGGATGACTACACGGTCAAGTTCAAGTTCGCCGGTCCCTACATCTCCTTCCTGGAACAGCTGGCCACCCCGGTCGCCCAACACGCGACCCTGTGGCAAAAGAAGTACTGCTCGCAGTTTCACCCCAAGTACAACCCCAAGGCTGACGAAATGGCCAAGGCGGCCAACGCCAAGGACTGGGGCGTGCTGATGCGCAACAAGTGTGGCGACATCGAGATCCCGACGCGTTGGGGCAATCCCGAGAAGCCCGTGATGGATCCGTGGGTCATCAAGGAGCCGTACACCGGTAGCGCCACCAAGGTCGTGCTGGAGCGCAACCCGTACTTCTGGCAAGTCGACACCAAGGGCCAGCAACTGCCCTACATCGACCGTCTGCAGCTGCAGATCATCTCCGAAGTTGAAACCATCGTGCTGGCCGCCATCAATGGCCAGCTCGACTTCCAACTGCGCCACATCTCGGGCATCCAGAACCGTCCGGTGCTGGCTGAGAACCAGGCGAAGGGCGGCTACAAGATCTTCGGTTCGGCCAACGTGAACGCCAACATCAGCGGCCTGTGGATCAACCAGACGACGAAGAACGAAAAGCTGCGCAAGCTGGTTACGCAGCACGACTTCCGTCAGGCCCTGTCGCTGGGTATCGACCGCAAGGAAATCAACGACATCGTCTACCTCGGCCAAGCTGCGCCGTGGCAGAGCGGTCCGCTGAAGCAATCCAAGTGGTACAACCAGAAGCTGGGTGAGCAGTACCTGAACTACGACGTCAAGGGCGCGAACGAGATCCTGGACAAGCTGGGCCTCTCCAAGCGTGACTCCGATGGCTTCCGTCTGTATCCGGATGGTGGTCGCGTCTCCATCGGCGCGATCGTCATGATCCAGCAGGCTGCCAACATCGAAGTTCTGGAACTGATCCGCAAGCAGTGGCAGAAGATCGGCATCGAACTGGTCATCCAGACCTCCGAGCGCTCGCTGTTCTACGACCGCGCTACCGGCAACAACTACGACATCTCCGTCGACGTGTTCCCGGGCGGCATGGACGCCACCCTGAACCCGCGTGGTTACGTCGCGATGCACCCGCTGGAGTCCCGCATGAGCCTGGAATGGACCAAGTGGTACCTGTCCAACGGCAAGCAGGGTATTGAGCCGAACGCCTCGATGAAGAAGCGCATGGCCCTGTACGACCAGTGGCAAGTGGCGACCAGCGCAACCGAAGCGGATCGCCTGTTCAAGGAAATCCTGCAGATCGCGGCTGACGAGTTCGAGATCATCGGCACCGTGCGCCCGGCCCTCGAGACCGGTATCCGCAAGGCCAACCTGCAGAACGTCTACGAAAAGATGCCGTCGGGCTGGACCTATCCGACGCCGGGTCCCACGCTGCTGCAGCAGTGGTTCTTCGCCAAGTAAGTAGTTTCACCCCCGGGGGCCCCGGCCCCCGGGATTTTTCAAGCGGCAACGTTTAAGAGAGTTACACCGTGCTTTCATACATCTTTAGACGCATGTTGTCGGCGATTCCATTCATGTTCCTGGTATCGCTGACAGTCTTTGTTCTGATTCAGCTACCGCCTGGCGACTTTGTGGATAGCTATGCGGCATCGCTTGCTGCCTCGGGTGAAACCGTCGATGCGGCGATGATGGAGGATATGCGTCGCCGTTTCGGTCTGGATCAGCCCTTGCTGGTGCAGTACTGGAACTGGATCTGGGGTGTGGTGCAGGGTGACTTCGGCTACTCCTTCGAGTGGCAAAGCCCGGTTTCCCAACTGATCGGTGAGCGCATGGGCCTCACGCTGATCCTGTCGATTGCCAGTCTGATCCTGACCTGGGCCATCGCACTGCCGATCGGTATCTATTCCGCCGTCGATCGCTACTCGATCTTCGACTACTTTTTCACTTTCGTCGGTTTCATCGGCCTTGCGATCCCCAACTTCCTGATCGCCCTGGTGCTGATGTTCCTGGGCGTGAAGTACTGGGGTCTGGATGTGACCGGCCTGTTCTCGCCCGAGTTTCAAAATGCCCCGTGGTCGTGGGCACGTGCCGGCGACCTGATGGATCACCTGTGGATTCCGATGTTCATCCTCGGCGCGGCATCCACCGCCAGCCTGATCCGTATCATGCGCGCCAATCTGATCGACCAACTTCACATGCCTTACGTGGTGACTGCGCGCGCCAAGGGCTTGACTGAAGTTAAGTTGCTGATGCGTTATCCCGTGCGTATTGCGCTGAACCCGTTCGTGTCGACCATTGCGTGGATTCTGCCCCACTTGGTGTCGGGCGCGGTGATTACCTCCATCGTGCTGAACCTGCCGACTGCGGGTCCGATGCTGTACCAGGCCCTGATGTCCCAGGACATCTATCTGTCTGGCGCATTCCTGCTTCTCCTCTGCCTGATGACGGTGATTGGTTCGCTGCTCTCCGACATCCTCCTGGTTATCCTTGATCCTCGCATCCGGTTCGAATAATGAGCACTACACCTATTGCACCCGCCGCCACGGTAAACATGGCGAACCTGCGTGGCGGCATTGAATACGCCTCGCAATGGACTCTGATGTGGATGCGCTTCAAGAAGCACAGGCTGGCTCTGGTCAGCATGTGGTTCGTGTTCGCCCTCTACTTCGTGGCGTTGTTTGCCGAGTTCCTGGCTCCCTTTGACCCCGAACAGGCCGACAAGAAGACCGTGTTCCATCCGCCGCAAGCGGTGCACTTCTTCGACGAGAACTGGTCGTTCAATCCTCACGCCGACGCCTACTTGCTGACGCGTGATCCCGAGACGCTGGCACCGAAGTACGTGCTGGATGGTGGTCGCAAGATCGAGCTTGAGTTCTTGGCCCGTGGTCACGAGTACAAGATGCTGTGGCTGTTCGAGACCGATCTGCACCTGTTCGGCCCGAAGAACCACGGTGAGCGCTTCTACGTTGCTGGCTCCGACCGTCTGGGCCGTGACCTGTTGTCACGCGTGATCTACGGTGCGCGCTACACGCTGTCGCTGGGTCTGTTCGGCGTGGCGATCAGCGTGGTGCTGGGCATCATCCTGGGGGGGATCTCGGGCTACTACGGCGGCAAGATCGACTGGGTCATCCAGCGCGTCATCGAGTACATCATCTCTCTGCCGACCATCCCGATCTGGCTGGCTTTGGCCTCCGCGCTGCCCAAGAACTGGCCGCCGCATTACCAGTACTTGGCGATCACGGTCATCATCTCGTTGATCGGTTGGACGCAGCTCGCCCGCGTGGTTCGCGGCCGCTTCCTGGCCCTGCGTAGTGAAGTGTTCGTGGTGGCTGCGCAACTGGACGGTTGCAGCGAGTGGCGCGTGATCTTCCGCCACATGCTGCCCTCGCTGGCTTCGCACATCATCGCTGCGGTGACGCTGGCAATCCCGATGATGATCCTGTCCGAGACCTCGCTCTCGTTCCTGGGGCTGGGCCTGCAGCCGCCGGCCATCAGTTGGGGCGTGCTGCTCAAGGAAGCGCAGAACATCCGTTCGATCTCTGCCGCCCCCTGGCTGTTCCTGCCTGGAGCGATGGTGGTTGCTTCGGTGCTGGCCCTGAACTTCATGGGTGACGGTCTGCGTGACGCGGCTGACCCGTACTCGCACTAAGTTTCTGGAATAGGTTGAAAAAGTGAATACACCTGAAAAAGTGATTGCGACGCCGTCTAGCGACGTGATTCTGGACGTGCGCAACCTGGAAACGCACTTCGGTACGGGCGAGAAGGCCGTGCGTGCGGTCGACGATGTCAGCTTCAAGATGCAGCGCGGCAAGACGCTCTGTATCGTGGGCGAGTCGGGCTCTGGCAAGAGTGTGACTGCGCGCTCGATCATGCAGATCGTCGATGTGCCCGGCAAGATCATGGGCGGCAGCGTCATGTACTACGGCAACCCGGCCTTCCCGCAAGGGCAAGACTTGGCCAAGCTGCATCCGCGCAGCAAGGAAATCCGGGCCATCCGTGGCCACGAGATCTCCATGATCTTCCAGGAGCCGATGACCTCGCTGTCGCCGATCCACACGATCGGCAGCCAGATCTCCGAAGCCATCCTGCTGCACCAGGCGGTCGACAAGGAAGAAGCCCGTAGCCGTGCGATCGAGCTGCTGCGTCGGGTAGAAATTCCCAACCCGGCTGTCGCGGTCGACAAGTACACCTTCGAGTATTCGGGTGGTATGCGTCAGCGCGCCATGATCGCCATGGCCCTGGCCTGCAACCCGAAGATCCTGATCGCTGACGAGCCGACCACTGCGCTGGACGTGACGACGCAGGCCGAAATCCTGTTCCTGATCAAGGAGCTGCAACAGGCCTACGGCATGTCCGTGCTGTTCATCACCCATGACATGGGGGTGGTGGCCGAGATCGCCGACGAAATCGGCGTGATGCAGAACGGCAAGCTGCTCGAATTCGGACCGGCTGAACAGATTTTCTACAACTCGCAGCATGAGTACACCGGTCGTCTGATCGACTCCGTGCGTAAGCTGGAAACCTCGGCCCGCAAGGCCCGCACCTCCACGGTGACGGACCGCAAGCTGCTCGAGATCCGTGGCCTGTCGAAGATCTACCCCGGTCGCAAGAGCTTCATGGGTGGCAAGGCTTCCGCGCCGTTCAAGGCTCTGGACAACGTGTCGCTGGATCTGTTCGAAGGCGAGAACATGGGTATCGTGGGTGAGTCGGGCTCCGGCAAGACCACGATGGGCAACTGCCTGATCCGTGTGCTGCCGACGACGGGCGGTGAAATCCTGTTCAAGATGGCGGATGGACGCATCATGGATCTGGCCAAGGCCAAGACCGGCCAACTGCGCCAGGTGCACCGCGAAATGCGCATGGTGTTCCAGGATCCGTTCGCGTCTCTGAACCCCCGCATGACGGTGGGTCAGATCGTGGGTGAGCCGCTGCTGGTGGCTGGCCTGGCCAAGGGCGTGGAACTCAAGAACCGCGTGGCCGACTTGCTGGGCCTCGTGGGCTTGCCGCCGCAGGCGATGGAGCGCTATCCGCACGCTTTCTCGGGCGGTCAGCGCCAGCGTATCGGTATCGCCCGTGCCCTGGCCTTGAACCCGCGTCTGATCATCGCCGACGAAGCAACTTCGGCGCTGGACGTGACCCTGCGTTCGCAAGTGCTGGATCTGCTGTTGGACCTGCAGGACAAGCTGAAGCTGAGCTACATCCTGATCAGTCACGACATCGGCGTGATCCGTTACTTCTGCGATCGCGTGGCCGTGATGTACAAGGGCCAGATCGTGGAGACCGGCGAAGCGATGAAGATCTGTTCGACGCCGGAGCACCCCTACACGAAGGCGCTGATCTCGGCCGTGCCGGGTACCCATCCGCGCGACAAGCGGATCGTGAATCGTCACCGCTACGTGCAGGAAGAAGGTTCGAAGGCTGTTGCCTAAGCCATCTTCGCAGGCATGGAAAACCGCAGACCTCGGTCTGCGGTTTTTTTTTGTGCGTCGTGCATGGCAGGCAGACGGTTGGTGCTGCTTAGCCGTTCGCGGTGCTTGCCGAGAACCTCCCTCCGCATGGCCTGCCGGTTTGCCAGAGCCAGTGCTTCGCCGGAGTGCTACTGACCGCGCCGTCGAAGAGCGGAGTGTGCGGCGCTGGATCTACCCGCCCCCGGCACTACGCTCGAGTACCGCGCGCTTTGCTCATGCTTGTATAGGGACCCAAAAAAAGCCGGCTTGCGCCGGCTTCGTCCATTACTTGGGGGTGCTTCTACTTCATGTTCTGAATGGCTTTGAGCAGGCTGCGCTGCTTTTCGTTGACCACGAACTTGTCGTAGACCGGGCGCATCGCGTTCTGGAAGGATTGCTTGTCGACGCTGGTGATGAAGGAGGTGCCCGAAGCGGTGACCGACTTGCGTGCCGCGTCCTCCCGCTCGACCCAGTAACGACGCTGGCGAGCCATGGTTTCACGTGCAATGTCGCGGATGAGTTGCTGGTCTTCGGCGTTGAGGGTGTCCCATTTCTTCTTGGAGAAGACCAGGATGTCCGGCGCCATCGAGTGCTCAGTGAAGCAAAAGTACTTGAACAAATCGTTGTGCTTGAAGCCGTCATAGGAGGGCAGGTTGTTCTCCGCCGCTTCGACCAGCCCCATGCGCTGGCCGGCCACGATTTCGTCCAACGACATCGGCGTGGCGCGCGCGCCCATGGCATTTGCCACGGCGATCCACAGGTCGGATTGCGGCACGCGTAGCTTGAGGTCGCGCACATCGGCCAGTGACTTGATTGGCTTGTTGGCGTAGATGGAGCGTGCGCCGCTGTCGAAGAAGGCCAGGCCCACGTAGCCCCCGGGTTCGCAGGAGGCGAGGATCTCCGCACCGGCGGCACTGTCCATGGCCCGCTGCATGTGGTCGGTGGAGCGGAACAGGAAGGGCAGGGTGGGCACGACCGTTTCCGGGCAGTCCTTGTTCAGGTTGGAGATCATGAAGCGGGCCATGTCCAGTGCGCCAGCCTTGCATTGCTCCATGGCTTCCTTCTCTGATCCGAAGGAGCCGCCCGAGAACACGCGCAGGCGGATGCGGCCCTGGGTGCGTTCCTCCAGCATCTTGCCCATGTCACGCAAGGCACGCACACCAGGGAAGTCATCGCCCTGGATGTCGGCCACGCGCAGTTCGATCTTCTGCGGCCCGTTGTCGACCTTGTAGGCCGATAGGGCCAGCGCGATCTCGCGCGACACCTGCGAGATGCGTCCGACCGCGGTGGCCGAGTCGGAGGCCGCGCTGGAGTTCTGCTCACTCATCTGCGCGATCTGCTCGATGTTCTTGGCAATCTCCGTGCTGGCCACCTGCTGCTCGCGGATCGCGCCTGAAATGTCCTCCACGACGGCGGCGGTCGAGGTGGAGCCGTCCTTGATCTGCTCGATCGAATCTCCGGCCTGACGCGCATTGACCACGCCTTCGTCGACCGCGCGTTCCGTGCTGCTCATGCCTTCCACCGCGAGCTTGGCGCTCTCCTGCATGCGGGTGACCAGGCTGGTGATCTCATGTGTCGACTTGGCCGTGCGCTCGGCCAGCTTGCGCACCTCGTCGGCCACCACGGCGAAGCCACGGCCCTGTTCACCCGCGCGGGCAGCCTCGATGGCGGCATTCAGCGCCAGCAGGTTGGTCTGGTCCGCGATGTCGCGGATCATGTTGGCCACCGAAGAGATGCTGTCGCAGTCGTCGCGCAGGGCCTTGATCTTGGTAGCTGCGTCGCGCACCGATTCGGAGATGGTCTGGATACCGGACACGGTCGACAGGATCACGCCAGCGCTGTGGTCGGCGATGCCCTGCGAGGTCTTGGTGAGGTCGCTGGCGTCCTTGGCCTGTTGCGACACCACGGTGATGCTGACGGTCATCTCTTCCACGGCTGCGGCCATATTGGACGAGGCATCGCTCTGGATTTGGGAGTTGCGCGCGATCTTGCGCGAAGAGCGATCCACCTCCTCGGTCATCTCCAGCATCTGCGCGGTGGAGTTCTGGATCTCGGTGAAGCTGCTGCGCAGTCGGTTGAGCAGGCGATCGTAGGCGGTGAGGATCTGCGACAACTCATCGGCCGACTCGCTCTTGAAGGAGGCGGTGAAGTCCAGCTTGTCCGCCGCCTGGGAGATCGCTTCCCGTACCTCGATCAGGGGCCCGACGATCGAGCGCCACATGTAGTAGCCCAAGCCCGCGATGATGAGCAGGCCGGCCCCGGCGATGGCGGTCATGGCGCCTCGCGACACGCCCGAAATCGCAGCGACGTAAACCAGACAGCAAGTGATCAGCGCGACGGCGATCAGGAGGACGATCTTGCGCGTAATGGTCATCCCATTTCTCCAGCGGACAGCAGACTCAAATGATCAGTACGGACTGACCTAAGGTGTTTCCCGTAGGCCTGGGTTCTTGTTGCCTGGGCGTGCGGGTGACGAGAGGGATAACGGCCCTGGCAGTAAGGGCTTTAGGCCCGGGCTTCCCCGAGGCGGGTGAAATTAAGCGTTTATCTTGCGAGGCTTCGGCACGCCCTTGAATGGCTTGCCTTTTTGGGCGCAAAGGCGCTCGCAAACAAGTGTTACGCCCCTTCGGCGGTGCCGATTCCTTGCTGGGCAGGCGCTGTGGGTGTGGGTTTGCACATCAGATGAAAGTCTGATCGCTGACGGATCAATAGGTTGCGGGTCGTCTCATCACCATAAGCTGAAACCACTGGACCTCATCACCTGAAAGTTCCCTCCTGGATTGACGTGTAAGGTGAGAGTTCCTGCTTGAATAAGCCCGACTGTTGGCAGCGTTGTTTTAAGTGATTGATAGTGACTAGTTTGTGTGCTCTTTTGAGGCCTGCATTGCTTGTCTTCATCGTAAGCAAGGCGGAGCAGCAACCTAGCGCTTCCAAGAAAGCGAATGCGTCGCGGTCATTAGCGAGCGGCAGGATTGCAAGGGTAGAAGACAGACTCCAAAGCCGAGTCTGCTCTTTACGCCAGTTTGGGCAGGCTGCTGGTGCGGTAGGAGCATCTCTCGGAAGATGGAGGGATACGGGGCGTACAGAACATGACAAGTCGCACTGGGGGAGGCATCGCAAGTATTAGCCGATTGCGTGCCTTCCAGCGTATTCTTGAGTGGAATGCTAAAGGCATACTCATTCGAGAGGTCATCGTCATTCCGCTGCGTTTTCAGGTCGCGTACGCGGCAAGCTTGAGGCCATCCCTGGCCAGCCGACACGGAGCCTCAAACCGTACAGTGGCTTAGCATAAGCTGCGCTCACACAAACGTCCGGGATGGTCTTCTGCCTTTAGGGTTATAAGCTCCCTACTAACGTATTTCGCAATCGGCCGACGGGGACCCTTCCTAGCCATTTATTGTTACGTCTGGTGGGGCATGTCACTCCGCAAGCGAAGCACAAGCCGCGGTCGTTAAGAACAAGCCAAATCCGGGAATTTCTCCGGAATTCTCTTGATTCGTGCTTGTCGCCTGCCGGGGAGTGGGCGCCCGCTGGCGTTTCGAACGTCGTTGCTGGCCTCAGAGCCGCCCCATGAGCATGAGTACCACCAGGACCAGTACGACCAAACCCAGGCCTGAACTGGGTAGATAGCCCCAGCTTTGGCTGTGCGGCCAGGTCGGTATGGCACCGACCAGCATAAGGACCAGTACGATCAACAGTATTGTGCCCAAGCTCATGATGAACTCCTTTGTCGGGTGCTTCGTGCTTGAGAGAGCGGCTCCTCGTGGCGGGGAGACGGTGGGTAGAGGTGCCGGCGGGTCAGCGGCAGGACGTTGCCGCGCGCGGTGCGCTTGCAGGAGAGGACTTGGTAGATGCCGGTGGTGCCGGACTCGAAGTCCAGTGCACAGGCGGCCATATAGAGGCGCCACACGCGGAAGGTCGACTCGCTGACATGGCGCAGGATTTCGTCGTGATTCGCTTCCAGCCTAGCCACCCAATGCCTCAAGGTGAATGCGTAGTGGCTGCGCAGTGCTTCTACATCTGCGATTTCGAAGCCTGCGTGTTCCATGTGACGCTGGATGTTGCTGATGGTATCGAGCTGTCCGTCGGGGAACACATAGCGATTGATGAACCGGGCGTGCGGTGTCGCTTTCCAGCCCTCGACGTCATGGGTGATGCCGTGGTTGAGGAACAGCCCACCGGGCTTGAGCACACGGGCAATGCTGGCGAAGTACAAGGGCAGATTGCTGAGGCCCACGTGCTCGAACATGCCGACGCTGGCGACCTTGTCATACAGACGCGTGGTGGGTAAGTCGCGGTAGTCACACAAGGAGACGCTCGCCACCATGCACAGGCCTGCGTCGGCGATGCGCTGCCGCGCGAGTGCGAGCTGCGCCCGACTGAGCGTGATGCCGTGCGCCAGGACGCCATAGTGGCGCGCGGCGTGAATGACCAGCGCACCCCAGCCGCAGCCGACATCGAGAAAGGACTCACCCGGCTTGAGCATGAGCTTGCGACAGATGTGGTCCAGTTTGGCCGTCTGTGCATCCTCCAGGGAGTCGTCCGCCTGCTCGAAGTAGGCGCAGGAATACACCATGGATTCATCCAGCCATTGTGCGTAGAACGCGTTCGATATGTCGTAGTGGAACTGGATGGCGCCATCGTTTTCGGAGCGCGAGTGCAGTCTGACCTCGTTCGCGTAGCGCGGTGCTACATCCGCAGTCTGCCCGCCGGTGCGTGGCAGACGCAGTATGTTGAACAGGGCGCGCAGGGCGTCGCGCGCAGAGAGTTTCAGTCCGCTGAGGTAGTCCTTCATGCGGAGTGCCGCAAAGAAGTCTCCCTCGACCTCGAGGTCGCCCCGGAAATAAGCGTCCGCCCAGCGCAGGGGGTCGCGTCCGAGGAGCAACATGCGCAGCACGCCTGGATGCTTCAGCACCAAGGTGAATGGCGCGCGCAACTCCTGCAGGGCATGCGCGCCGAGGCGGCGCGAAGTACCGTCCCACAGGCGTACCACCAGGCATCCGTCAAAACGCTGGAACAGATGCTGCAGCAGATCGACTGTCAGGCTGTTCACTGACGGCCCAACCTGCCGCGCGTCATCCAGCGTCGCCGCTACGCTATGTCGCAGGGGGGCGGCCGAGGGGGAAACCAGGCTGCTTGGCAATTCGGCTCTGAGTTTGCTCATGGATACAGCGCTCCAGTTGAACGATGGTGCAATGGCGCAGCAACACCACGCTGGGGAGACGTGCAGGGCACCAAGGGAGGATCTGCAGCGAAATCATCGCCCCTGTTTCGTGCGGTGACTGTCTGCTGGCGCACACAGGCCCATGACGATGTTCCGTCTGCCAACGACCGATTCATCCCCACGGAACTCCCTGCAAAGGCTCCTAGGCAGACAGCAGATGTGTGTGCCAGCGAACAGACCGGAAGCATGCGGCGCGTAGCATCGTTGACGGTGGTAGCCGCCTGCCTGGGTGTTCATGCAGGTGACCGCGCCGCATCGCGCTTTCCCTGCGATGCGCGCTTACTTTGTTCCTGAGGAACATTGAGGGGAGGCATCATCATGTTGATCGTCTTCACATCTGCAGCGAGCGGTGATGTGATCACCCTGGAGAAGAACGGTAAGGACATGCTGGCAGTACTGCACAAGGACACCGAGGCCGCTCAGGGCATCGTGACCGTGGCGCAGCTTCCAGAGGCGATCGCTCGATTGCAGGCGGCAATCGATGCTGACGTCGTGCTGCAGATCTGTAGGCGAAGCGAGCAGCCTTTGGATCGAGAGCGTGAGCCGGTCATCAGCTTCCATCAGCGCAGTCTGCCTGTGCTGGAGCTACTGAAGCGATCGCTGGCGGACAAGGTGCCCGTCACCTGGGGTACTTAGCTGTCCCACACGCCTTAACTGCGTGCGCTGCCCAGGACGTGATCCCAGAACGCACTCGTCACCCCGTAGTGACCCGTGTCGCCGACAAGGCGATGATGTTGCGCGTGCCATAGCTTGCGCTGTCTCAACCATGCGCTGCGGGCATGCCAATGGTGGATGGCGTGATGCGTGACGGAATAGACGAAGTAGCCGCTCAGCACGCCCAGCGTCAGTCCACCGGCACGCCACAGATCGGTCAGCAGAGTCGCCGGCAGGAGAACCAGGGTCGCGATCAGGCCGGCACTGAATAGGGTCGGCGTACAGATCAATGCGTGAGGGCGATGATGGTGCTCGGCATGCCAGCGGCTAAAGGGCGGCACACCATGCAGTACGAAGCGGTGGAAGGCGTACTCGATGCCACTCCAGCTCCCCAGACCGAGCAAGGTATGGAGCGCGATGGACATGCGCAGATCGAGGGGTGCCGCGACCCACAAAAAGGCAGTCAGCAGCACGATGGCGACGCCGTACAGCGCGAAGTCGGCCCAGTAGGCGGCCCGGCCGTGCTCGAGCGAGAACATTGTCATGTGCGTCCTTTCGCGTGAGCCTTGTCAGCTGCAGATCAGCCACACAGGGCCGCGCTGCTCCAAGGGTAGCGCGAGCAAAATCCCCTGATCTGTGCGCTAGCGAACATACGGCGTATGCTGAACTTCCTAAACTTGGATGGAAGGCGGCTTCACGACAAAAGATCGCCTCACTTCGGGAGTCTCAACATGATTAGCTCCGTCATCAAGGAATCCGCCGACCCCCCATCCAGTCTGCCCGGCGCACAACAGAACCATCTGCTTGCCGCATTGCCCGCAGCCGCGTGGCAACGCTGGGAAGCCCAGCTCGAAGAGATCGACATGCCGCTCGGCCAGGTGCTGAGTGAGTCCGGCGTGGCGCTCCAGCACGTGTATTTTCCGAGCACATCCATCGTGTCCCTGCTCTACGTGATGGAGAACGGTGCGTCGGCCGAGATTGCCGTCGTCGGCAACGAGGGCATCGTCGGCATCTCGCTGTTCATGGGCGGCGAATCCACGCCCAGCCGTGCCGTGGTGCAGAGCGCAGGCAAGGGCTACCGCATGAAGGGCCGTTTCATCAAGGAAGAATTCAACCGGGGCGGCCCAGTCATGCACCTGCTGTTGCGCTACACCCAGGCACTGATCACGCAGATGGCGCAGACCGCAGTATGCAATCGGCATCACTCGCTCGACCAGCAGTTGTGTCGCTGGCTGCTGCTGAGCCTTGATCGATTGAAGGGACCGGAGTTGGTCATGACGCAGGAACTGATCGCCAACATGCTGGGTGTGCGGCGCGAGGGCGTCACCGAGGCGGCGCTCAGCCTGCAGAGAGCGGGGCTGATCAGTTACGTGCGTGGCCATATCACCGTACTCGACAGGAGCAGCCTCGAGAAGCGGACTTGCGAATGCTATGCGGTGGTCAAGAAAGAGTATGAGCGCTTGCTGCCTGATCGCGTAGCCAGCTGAGCGCTAGCGGTTTTTAGCAGGGCTGGCGCACGCTTCCCGCGCCGTTGGCGCCCTGAGCGGGCGCCCTCTTCCTGCGATTGATGTGGAGCATGTCATCCTCATTTTCATGCGACGGGATTCTGTGTGCACACCTGATACGTGATGGTACGTCCATCAACGACTCAGGCTTCAGCCACACGGAACCACTTGGCTTTGAGCGTTTCAAGCAGGAGCATGCACAACACACCGACCACTACACACAGGGCGAAGTCATCCCAGTGTAAATCGCCAAACTGAAACAGCGCTTGCGCGGGTGACCATAGGACTGCGGTCGCCAGTATGGCGCTGACTGCGCTCACCAGAATCCACAAAGAACGGTTGGGACGCAGGAAGGCGCGTAGCAATGAAGCCTTGAAACTTCGATTCACCAAGATCAGCCCCATGTTCATGACCACCAGCGATGCAAACACCAACGCGCGCAGATCAGACGCAGGCATCTCGCCTTCCGCCGCCCAGACCATGACAGCCGCAAGCATGGACAGCACCACCAGACCTTGCAACAGCCCCCAAACAACTCGCCTTGGCAGCAACAAGGGGCGGGCCGGGTCGCGGGGCGGACGCTGCATCACATCGTCCTCCTCCGCCTCTGCTTCGAACACGACTGAACATGCCGGGTCGATCACCATCTCCAGAAAGGCAATGTGAATCGGGGTAAGCACCATGGGCAACCCGAGCGCAAGCGGCAGAATCGCCAACCCGGCAATCGGGATATGTACCGCGACGATGTACTCGATGGCCTTGCGCAGATTGTCGTAGATACGCCGCCCCAGGCGGATGGCCTTGACGATGGAACCAAAGTCATCGTCGAGCAGCACCAGGGCTGAGGCCTCGCGAGCCACATCGGTACCCCGCCCGCCCATGGCGATACCAATGTGTGCGGCCTTGATCGCCGGTGCATCATTGACGCCATCGCCCGTCATCGCAACGACTTCCCCGCTCAGTTTCAGGCTCTGCACGATACGCAGCTTCTGGTCCGGGCGGATGCGGGCGAAAACCGAGCAGGTCTTCATTCGCACACCCAATTGTTCGTCCGACAGCGTCGCGATCTCATCACCACTCAGCACCACTTGTGCATCGATGCCCGCCTGTCGCGCAATGGCGCCTGCAGTGGCCGGGTAGTCACCAGTGATCATCACGACCCGTATACCGGCTGCCCGGCACTCCGCCACCGCAGCGGGTACGGTCTGGCGCAGGGGATCGGCGAACGCGATCAATCCGGCAAACTCTAGCTTGAGTGCGCGTAATGACTCGGGTAGCACACTGCCCCCCTCTTCACATGCCAGTCTGGCGCTGCCCAGGCACAGCACACGCATGCCCTCGCCAGCCAGCGCGTCGGCTTGGGCTCCAAGCTGTGCCATACGTTCCGCGCTCAGCTGGCATAGTGCCCCCACCGCTTCCAGGGCGCCTTTGGCATAGACGGTGCGGGCTTCGCCTGGAGCAGACGACAGCACGTTGGCCATGGCGAAGAAGTCCGGCTGCAAGCCATAGGCACGCACCAGGCGGGACGTTGCCTGTGCAGCGAACGGTGTAGGAATCTGCGTCTCCGCACAACTGCGGACAGCGATGTCCATCGGATCACTGGGGGCGAGCGGTGATGCGAGCAATGCCACCTCCAATGCGATCGCCAGGTCCCCCGTTGGAGCAGCGCCACCTGGCATCCAGCGGGCATCCGCGCAAACCACGGCCGCCACACTCATGCGATTCTCGGTCAACGTGCCTGTCTTGTCCGTGCAGAGGACCGTAGTCGCGCCCAGGGTCTCGATCGCGGAGGCGCGCCGGGTCAGCACATGTGCTTGCGAGATCCGCCAGGCTCCCATCGCCATGAATACTGCGAGCACCAGGGCAAACTCTTCCGGCAGCAAGGACATGCCAATGGCAATCCCCGCCAGCAAGGCCTCCAGCCATGAACCCCGCAGCAGGCCTACGAGGAGCACCACGGCCAGGCCGGCCGCCAGGCCGAAGATGGCGAAGGCGCGCACCAGCCACTGGATCTGTTTCTGCAACTGCGCCTGCTCGGTTTCGATGGACTCCAGGGCTCGCCCGATCTTGCCGATCTCGCTGCGCGGGCCGGTCGCATGCACCAGCGCTTGCCCCGACCCGCGAACCACCAGCGTACCGCCGAACACGAACGGTAGATCTTCGCCGCCGGCACGGGCCTCGCCGGGAACGTCGAGAAGTTTCTTGCGCACCGGACTCGACTCGCCTGTCAGTAGTGATTCGTCCAGCAGGAGATCCTGTGCCGCCACCAACGTTGCATCCGCGGCAACACGCTCACCTTCGCCGATCACCAGTAAGTCGCCGCGCACCACCTCGCGTCCGGCGATGACGATCTGTTGCCCGTCGCGCATCACCCGCGCGCGTGGACTGGCAAGGCTACGCAAACTCTCCAGTACGCGCTCGCTACGTGACTCCTGAATGATGGTAATGCTCACGGATAGCGCGGCGAAGATGAGCAAGAGCAAGGCTTCGACATGATCTCCAAGCAGCAGGTACACCATGCCGCCGCCAATCAGCAGGGCAAACATCGGCTGACGCAACACCTCGTAGATGATGCGCCAGAGACTGCGATGCGCTGTGGCAGGCAACTCATTGCTGCCATCTTGCTGCAGGCGGTGGGCCGCAGTGGCGGCGTTCAGCCCGGATGTCGCTGGTGGCGGGGTTGGAACGGCTGCCATGGCCCGGCGCTTTCAGGCGTTCATGTTGATCTTGTTGAAGCGCTGGAACCACAGCACGTTCCACATGTTTCCACCGACGCTCCCCAGTATTTCATCGTTGAGTGCGTCGGCCTCCTGCATCTGTGCGGTTTCTGCTGAGCTGAGTCCTATGTCCGGTGCCAGCTCGTAACGTTCATCGTTATCGCATTCTTGGTGGTTGAATGGGTGCGGGTTCATGGTGTTCGCTCCGTCTGGATGTGTACGAGCCCACACTGCGCGCGGCGCCAATGACGATCTGTACGTCGTCGCACATAGGGTCGAGCGGGAGGACAAAAGGGCGACGAGGCGTGCGACGCCTACGCCTGCGAGGCCCGATCTGAGCCAATAGTGGTAGCCATGCAGCCTCGACACCCGTTCAGTGCGACAGCAAGGCGCAACAGGGTGGATTGAGCAGCAGGTCGCGTGTCACGCCACCCAGCGCCAGCTCGCGCAGGCGACGATGGCCGTAGGCGCCGGCCACGATCAGGTCGCCCCCCAGTTCCTTCACTTGTTTTGGCAGCCACTCGGCATGCTCATAGGCGATCTCGCCATCCGTGGCCTGTACCGCAAGCGTCTTGGCATGAATGTCATGGCGAGCCAGCCATGCTAGTACGTCGGCAAGCCGATCCGGCGCATCAGGGGATACGCCTTTTTTTGCGATGTTCATCAGGGTGACCCGCTTAGCCAGTTGCAGCATGGACAGAGCGTCACACAGCGCACGCCTGGCTTCACGGCTATCTGTCCAGGCGACCAGGGCGTGCTGCAGACTGGGCTGCATACAGTCGTCCGGCACCAACAAGACCGGGCGCCCGGCGTGGATGATCAGATCGCCCAGGTTCACGCAACGCTCGGCATCGAACCCACTGCCCGTTGCTACACCGGAGATGATCAGATCGGCACTGCGGGACTCAAGCGCAAAGTAGTGCGCCAACGAGGGACATTCTTTCGCCGCCCGCCAGGCGGGCACACCCAGTTGCGGGCCCAGCACCTTGCGGAACTCGTCCTCCGCCTCCTTGATTTCGAGGGCTATCTCCGCAGGCTTTGCCGCCACCCTCGCGTTGCCAAACTCATCGCCGCCATCTGCAGCTGGCACGGGCTGAAAGCCAGTGATGCCAATCACATCGGCGTCCATCCGTCGTGCCAGCGCCGCAGCAAACGTCAGCAGATCGGTGTTGGTCCGTCTCAACTGAAGCGTCAGCATCAAGGTCCGGACTTGCATGGCATGCACTCCTGAGCGTGCAGGACCTGCGCTCAGCGCCCCTCGATCCGGCGTCGCCGTTCATGGCGAAGCTGCGCGTCCAGCGAGTAGCTCGCGGTCGGCCGAGCCAGCAGGCGCTGGATACCGATCGCTTCGCCGGTCTCTTCGCACCAGCCGTAGCGTCCGTCGTCAATGCGTGACAGCGCCTCATCGATCGTGTGCAGGTACTTGCGTTCGCGATCCCGTACCTGCAGTTCGAGCGAGGACTCCTCTTCCAGTGTGGCACGGTCCGAGGGGTCGGCTGTCGCGCCGCCCTCCTCATGCATATGCACCATCGTCTCGCGGGCGGACACCAGTAATGCGTCGCGCTCTTCTCGCAGGACATGGCGGAAGAAATCGAGTTGCGCGTGCGACATGTAGTCGGTGCCGGCCAGCTCGTGCAGAGCCGTAGTCAGGCGTGCTTGGTTCATGATGTTCCTTCCGGCAAGAGCCCCTCGCCGGCGGGTCTTGCACGCGCGAGCAGCGGCGCGACGAGATCCATGGGCAGGGGAAAGACGACGGTCGTGTTCTTGTCCGCACCGATCACCGTGAGTGTTTCCAGGTAGCGCAGCACGATGGCCTGTGGCTGTTGTGCCAGTATCCTGGCGGCCTGGTACAGCTTCTCGGAGGCCTGCAGCTCGCCTTCGGCATGGATGACCTTGGCGCGGCGCTCGCGCTCCGCTTCCGCCTGGCGGGCAATGGCGCGGATCATCGATTCGGTCAGCTCGACCTGCTTGATCTCGACGTTGGACACCTTGATGCCCCACGAGTCCGCCTGGGCATCGAGCGCCTGCTGGATATCGACGTTGAGACGCTCGCGCTCGGCCAGCATGTCGTCCAATTGATGCTTGCCCAGCACCGAGCGCAGCATGGTCTGGGCGAGCTGGCTGGTGGCGTTCATGTAGTCGACCACCTGGATCATGGCTTTCTCGGGGTCGACGACGCGCAGATAGACGACCGCGCTGACCTTGACCGACACGTTGTCGCGCGAGATGACATCCTGCGTCGGCACCTCCAGCACCACTGTGCGCAGATCCACGCGCATCACCGTCTGGATCAACGGCACGATGAGCACGAAGCCCGGCCCGCGTACCTTCGAGAAGCGGCCGAGCGTGAACACCACGCCACGCTCGTACTCCTGAAAGATGAGGACAGCCGCAAAGACGAGCCACAGGATGAAGAGACCCGTCACCACGAAAAGCATCGAGTCGAACAGGAACGGCATGTCTGGCCTCCATGATCAGTCCACCTCCCCGGTCGGGACGGCGAGGGGAGACACGGGCCGCATCTGGCGCGGATCCGGGGCGCCGCCGCGAGAAATCAGGGCGACAGGATGGCGCGGCGAAGGCTGCGCGCAGGCGGGTCTTGTTTGAGTATAGGTAGCCTCTGGCAGGCCATGAGTTTGTTTCAGGAGTCTTTCGCTTCTGTCTGCTACCGGACAGACAATCCACTGCGGAAGTGATTCTGATTAATGCGCATGGCATCGTCTGCGGGCGGGCTGAACAGGTCTATACACAGATGCGAAGTTCGACCTGATGCTCACGCTGGTCATCCACCAGTTGCACGTGGTCGGTCGCCAGCGGCCCGCCATCCAGGCTGAGCACACGGCCCGGCGGCTGCGCGGCCGTCGCCGCCTGTTGCTGCAGGCTGATGTGATACAGGCTCGCGCCATGCCGGTAGTGGATGTTGCAGCGCTGCGTACCGGCCGGCAGGCAGGGTTCGAGATAGAGGCGCTCGCCGACCCGCCGCAACCCGAGCAGGGATTCGAGCATCAGGCGATACATCCAGCCTGCGGAGCCGGTGTACCAGGTCCAGCCACCGCGGCCCTCATGCGGGGCGACGGCGTAAACGTCCGCCGCCACGACGTAGGGCTCCACCTTGTAGTAACTCCGCGCCCGCGCCGTCTGCGTGTGCTTGATCGGGTTCAGCATGCGCAGCAATGACCAGGCTTTCTCGTGTTCCCCCAGCGCGGCGAAAGCCATGCATGTCCAGACAGCGGCATGGGTGTACTGCCCGCCGTTCTCGCGCACACCCGGCACATAACCGCGGATGTAGCCTGGATCGTGCTGCGTGCTGTCGAAGGGTGGGTCGAGCAGTTGGATCAGCCCGTGCTCGCGGCGCACCAGGTGGGTATCCACCGCTCGCATGGCCTGCTGCGCACGCGCCTTGTCGCCTGCACCGGACAGCACGGCCCAACTCTGCGAGATCGAATCGATGCGGCATTCCGTGCTGTCGGCCGAGCCCAGCGGACTGCCGTCGTCGAACCAGGCACGGCGATACCATTCACCATCCCAGGCATGCTGCTCGATGTTCAGGCGCAGGCGTTCGCCCTGCTCTGCGCAGCGCGCGGCAAACGCTGCATCGCCACAGGCCAGGGCCAGTGGCCTGAACTGCGCCAGCACATCGCACAGGAAGAAGGCCAGCCACACGCTCTCGCCCTTGCCGTGCACGCCCACCAGGTTCATGCCGTCGTTCCAGTCGCCGGTGCCGATCAGGGGCAAGCCATGCACCCCCATGCGCAAACCGTGTTCGATGGCGCGCACGCAATGCGCGTACAGACTGGCCGTCTCGGCCGACTGGCCCGGCAGGTCGTAGTAGGAATCGTCCTCCGGATTGACCGGCCGCCCTTCCAGGAAGGGGGTGCTCTCATCGAGCATCGCCGCATCGCCGGTGGTGAGCACATAGCGGCTGACCGCCAGGGGCAGCCACAGGTAATCATCGGAGCAGCGGGTGCGTACCCCGCGCCCGGCGGGCGGATGCCACCAGTGCTGCACATCGCCCTCCTGGAATTGGCGGCCGGCACAGCGCAGGATCTGCGCGCGCAGCACGGTTGGCGCGCAGTGGACCAGGGCCATCGCGTCCTGCAACTGGTCGCGGAAGCCGAAAGCCCCGCCCGACTGGTAGTAGCCGCTGCGCGCCCAGATGCGACAGGCCAGGGCCTGGTACGGCAACCAGCCGTTGGCCAGCACGTCGAAGGCCGGGTCGGCGGTCTCGACCTGCACCGCGCCCAGGGTCTGCCGCCAGTGCTGGCGTACCGCCGTCAGCGCCTGGTGCGCGGCGGCCGGACCGCGGAAGCGCTGCACCAGCGCATCGGCGCCGGCTGCGCGATGACCGAAGCCGAGGCGGAAGATGACTTCGCGCGACTGGCCCTCGGCCAGCTCCAGGTTGAGCTGTACCGCCGCGCAGGGGTCCAGGCCCGCGCCTACCGTGCCCGACAGGTGGGCGCGGCGCATCGCCGCCGGCTGGCGCCAGGAGCCGTTGCGGCCGAGGAACTCGTTACGGTCGCCGCTGACCGTGCGGGCCGCTTCATCCACATCGACAAAGGCCACCTGTTCGGCGAACTCCATGCTGTAGGGATTGCGTGCATGCAGCGCACCGGTCCCGGCGGATAGGCCGGTACTGATGTGCATGGCCGATTTGGCGGCGACATCGCCCAGTACCCATTCGACATAACTGGTGGCAGACAGGCGACGCGGGCGATCCGAGGTGTTGGCGAGCTTCAGCACGCTGAACTTGATGGCGGCATCCAGCGCCACGTACACCCACAGCTCGGAACGGATGCCATGGCTTTCCGTCTCGTACACGCTGTAGCCGAAGCCATGGCGCACGCGATAGGCCCCGTTGCCCGGGCGTGGCAGGGGCGTGGGCGACCAGTATTCGCCACTCTCCTCGTCGCGCAGGTAGATCGCCTCGCCCCCGGCGTCGCAGACTGGATCGTTGTGCCACGGGCTGAGGCGGAACTCATGGGCGTTCTCGCCCCAGGTATGACCGAGACCGCTCTCCGACACGATGCAGCCGAAATGGGGATTGGCCAGCACATTCGCCCAGGGCATGGGGGTCACCTGGCCCGGCGCGAGGTCGATGATGTACTCGCGGCCGTCGGCGGCGAAGCCCCCCAGGCCGTTGTTCAACAGCGGCGGGGGCACGGGCTGGCGCGCTTCGATGCGTGCTTCGGCATAGGCCGGGCGACGCGGCGCCAGGGCCGGTGGGTGCGGGCCGGCGCGATGGCCCGCGTCCAACTGCTCGGCGAGGCTTCCGCGTCCATCCGAGAGCAGCACACGCGCCACGGCCTGGAACAGCAGCCGGTCTTCTTCCGAGATCTGCTCGGCCGAACGCACGAAGATTCCGCCGGGTCGGTCCATGACGCTGCCTTCCGCGCCGGAGGCGACCAGGCCCACGATCTGCTCCTGCAACTGCTGGCGGTAGCCCGCCCGGTCCTCGTTCCAGATCACCAGATCGGCCGCCACGCCCTTGAGCCGCCAGTAGGCATGTGCCTGCACCAACTGGCGCACGATTTCGATGTTGGCGGCGTCGCCGATCCTGAGCAGCACGATGGGCAGGTCGCCCGAGATGGAGTAGCCCCACAGCGCAGACTGGCCACGCCGGTTGCGGATCAGCACCGCCGCATCGGCGCGCAGCGCGGGGGTGGCGTAGATCACCGGACCGGCCAGGCGCGCATGCAGTTGCGCCGCCGCCTCGCTGGCATTGAGCTGGCGCAGCACCACTTGGCTGTGCGTCCAGGCCAGGTCGAACACGCGGTCGGCCAGGTGGCGGTCCTGGTACTTGTCGATCAGGCCCAGGGCAGCCTCGCGCGTGTCCGCCATGCCTGACACGATGTCGACCACGATGGACTGTTCCGGCGCCAGGCGCAGCGTCGTGCGGATCGCCACGATGGGGTCGAGCACCGCACCGGCTGTGCCGGACAAGGCGGCCGCGTCATCCAGGGCGGCCGGCCTGGCGGCGCTGCGCGTGCGGCCGATGAAGCGGGCGCGATCCGTCTCGAAGGACACCTCGCCCGCCTCGTTCTGCTCACCCGTGCGCACCACCAGCAGGTGCAGCATCCACGGCACCGGCTGGGCGCGCGAGCGTGGGCGGCGGCTGCACAGGATGGCGTTGCGCTCGCGCAGGATCTCCGTCTGCACGAACAGGTTGCTGAATGCAGGATGCATGACATCCTCGGCCTGGCTGGCGATCACCACTTCCGCATAGGTGGTCAGCGCGAGCGCGCGCGTGTGGGGTGAGCGATTGGTCAGGCGCACGCGGCGCAGCTCGATGTCATCTTCCGGCGAGACGACGATCTCGGTATGCGTCTCGATGCTGGCATCTTCCTCGTCCTCGCTGGCGCGTGGCCCCAGCGTGTCGATCCGGTGGTACTCGGCGCGCCCCTCGGAGAAGGTGGCCGCGTAACGCAGGGGCCGCACCAGCGTGGGTTGATAGGCGGTGGACCACACCCGGCCGCTGCGCAGGTCGTGCAGGTAGCAGAAGCTGCCCCAGTTGTCGCAGGTGCTGTCTTCGCGCCAGCGCGTCACCGCCAGCTCCTTCCAGCGACTGTAACCGCCGCCAGCCTGGGTCAGCATCACGTGGTAGCGGCCGTTGGAGAGCAGTTGCACCTCGGGCGTGGGGGTGTCGGGGCGGGTGAGCACGCGCACCGGCGTATCGCTGCTGACCGTGGTGGTCATATCGAAGCGGCGTGCGGTATGCGCGAACAGGGTGGTGGTGCGGGGGATGCGCTCCTGCAACAGCAGCAGATTGGCCTGGAAGGGCGGGTAGGCTTCGAAGCGCCGCTGCATCGGGCGATCCCGCAGCACATACGCCAGCGCCAGCAGGCTCATGCCCTGGTGATGGGCCATGAAGGCGCGCACCGCCACCGAGTTCTGGCCGCGCCGCTGGCGGGCCGGCGTGAAGTCGATGGCCTCGAAGAAACCGAACTTGCCCAGGAAACCCTCGGCCGCGATGCGCTGCAGGTTGAGGCAGGCCTCGCGCGGCGCCACCATCAAGGCCAGCACGCTGGCATAGGGGGCGACCACCAGGTCCTCCGCCAGGCCACGCTTGAGTCCGAGGCCCGGCACGCCGAAGGCGCGGTACTGGTAGTTGAGTTGCGCATCGACGGTGTTGTAGGCGGACTCCGAGATGCCCCAGGGTACGCCACGCTGCCGGCCGTACTCGACCTGGCGGGCCACGGCGGCCTTGCAGGTCTGGTCGAGCAAGGTATTGGCATACGTCGGCATCACCAGCAGTGGCATCAGGTACTCGAACATCGAGCCGCTCCACGACAGCAGCACCGGGTCGCCGCCCGTGGTGGTCAGCAGCCGCCCCAGGCTGAACCAGCTTTCCTGCGGGAGCTGCCCTTGCGCAATGGCGACGAAACACCCCAGGCGTGCCTCCGAGGCCAGCAGGTCGTAGTAGCCGGCATCCGCCCGGTGCTCGCTGACCTTGTAGCCGATGCTCAGTAGATGGCGCGTGTCGTCGAACAGGAAGTCCTGCTCCATGCGGGTCAAGGCAAGCGCCTGCCGGGCCAGCGCGTCGATCATCTGCATGCGTTCGCGGGCGCGGGTGCTGCCACTCGCCACCGCCGCCTGCATGGCGACGAGCCAGGCATGTTCGCTCGCCGAGCCCGCTGCGGCCTGGTGAGCCGTCAGGAGTGGCAGCAGTTCGCTATCCAGGCGGGCAAGGCTGCGCAGACTCGGGACGGCCAGCAAGCGCGCCGTGCAGTCGGTGAACCCCGCCGGCGGCGGGGCCAGGCTCAGCCAGGGCGCCAGGAAGCGCAGCTCGTCGAGTGCGGCGCGGCACTGGGTGGACAGGCTGTCGGCCCACTGTCGTTCTTCCTGCTCGTTGGCCTCGCTGTAGGACAGGGTTTCGCCCAGCACGAAGGGCGCCTCCGGCGTGTCCCGCAGCAGCCTTTCGGCCCGGCTGTCGAGCGAGATGAGATGGCGGTGCAGGCTGCGCAGCGGGCAGTCCCGATCGTCATACGCGCGCGCCAGCATGCGTTGGAAGGCGGAGGCCTGAGCGTTGAGCGTGCCATCCTGCAGCTCCGCCCACACATTGAAGGTATCGGACAGTCCATCGAACAGACTCGGGCCGGCGATGCGCTCATCCGGCAGGGCCAGCAGGCCGGCATGCAAGGTCAGCAGGTGGCCGGCCAGGTTGCCGCTGTCCACGGCCGACACGTAGAGCGGCGGCATCGGCTGCAGGGTCTGCGTGTCGTACCAGTTGTAGAAGTGCCCACGGAAGCGCGCCAGGCCCTGCATGGTGTGCAGGGTGTTGGCGCAACGCTCGATAAGCCTGCCGGTGGGCAGGTAGCCGAAATCGTAGGCGGCAAGATTGGCCAGCAGGGCCATGCCCATGTTGGTGGGCGAGGTGCGGTGGGCCATCGCCGCCGCGCGATATTCCTGGATGTTGTCCGGCGGCAGCCAGTTGTCGGCCGGCCCCACCACCTTGTCGAAGAAGGCCCAGGTGCGGCGTGCCACCCCGCGCAGAAACAGGCTTTGCTCGACACTCAGGGGGGTGGGCCGCGTATCGAGCGGGCGGCTGATCCACCACGCCAGCAAGGGCGACATGCCCCACAGCAGGAGCAGGGGCGCGGCCGCGAGCGAGGCCTCGACCGATGCCTGCGGCGCGAGGTAGAACGCGGCGGCCAGCGCCACGCCGGGGGCGAAGCCCATGCGGCGGAACGCCGCCGGCAGGCTGCTCTCGCGCGGAGTCGCGGCGGCGCGCTCGGCGTCGGTGGAGGCATTCCACTCCAACAGGCGGCGATGCGTGACCAGCAGACGCCACAGCGTGCGCAGGATGGCATCCAGGCTGAAGAAGGCCTCGTAGGGCAGGCAGGCCAGCTCGAAGCCGAGTTGCTTGCCCCGCCGCCAGGCTGATCGCATGACATCGGCAACATGCGAACGCAGCCCACTGGTCCGGGGTTTGCGCAGCAACTCGGCCAGCCAGGCGCACAGCGCGGGTAGGCACAGGATGCCCAGCACCAGCAGCGTCCATTCCGCGGCTTGTGACAACATCGCCCAGCCGGCGAGGAAGAGCAGCAGCAGCGCGGCCGGTACCAGGCTGCGGCGCAGATTGTCGATCAGCTTCCATTGCGACAGCGCGGACAGCGGATTGGCCAAGCGTCCCGGCACCGCGCGCCACAGCCAGCCGGCCAGTTGCCAATCGCCGCGGATCCAGCGTCGGCGCCGGCTGACATCGGCGTGGTAGCGCATCGGAAAGTCTTCGTACAACTGCACATCGCTGAGCAGGCCCGAGCGGGCATAGCAGCCCTCCAGCAGATCGTGGCTGAGGATGCGGTTGTCCGGGAACTGGCCTTCCAGGGCCTGCATGAAGGCATCCACGTCATAGATGCCCTTGCCGATGAAGGAGCCTTCGCCAAACACATCCTGATAGACATCCGAAGTGGCACGGGTATAGGGGTCAAGCCCCGGTTCGCCGCCGTAGAGGCGTGCATAGCGCGAGCGATTGGTGCCCGGCAGGCTGATCGCGACGCGCGGCTGCAGGATGCCGTAGCCCGCCACGACACGCCGACTGTCCGCGTCATATCGGGCGCGGTTGAGCGGATGCGCCATGGCGCCGACGAACTGGCGCACCGTGTCGCGCGGCAACTGGGTGTCGGTGTCCAGCGTGATCACGTAGCGAACACCGGACAGCACACGCATGTCGCCCACGATGCTGGAGAAGGCAGCCTGGCTGTGGCCCGCTGCGTCATCACGCAGAAGCCGGTTGAGATCGGCCAGCTTGCCCCGCTTGCGCTCGTGCCCCATCCACACCCGCTCCTGCGGGTTCCAGCGTCGCGCGCGGTGGAACAGGAAGAAGCTGCCACGCTGACCGGGGTTGGCGTACTTTTCGTTGAGCGCCCCGATGCGCTGGCGAACGGTATTCAGCAGGATGTCATCCTGTGGCAGATGTTCCGTTGTGGCGTCGGCGAAATCGGTCAGCAGGCCGAACCACACCCCCTCGTCGCGGTTGGCCAGGAAACGGATCTCCAATGCGTCGACAAGGGTCTCGATCGCGTGCAGTGAGCTGAGCATGGTCGGCACCACCACCAGGCTTCGCGCCGCCTTCGGTATGCCATGCGAGAAGTCCATGCGCGGCAGCGTGCGTGGCGGCACCAGCAGGGTCGCCAGCCAGTTGACCAGGCTGCTGGCACATTGGCTGGCAACCAGAATGGCCGGTGCCGCCAGCGCATACCACCACCAGCCAGCCTGGGACGAGGCGGCCAATCCCGCATCGGCGCCGGATACGGCGAACAGCAGCCAGCTGAGCGCCGCGGTGAGCAGCGCGATGCTGCCCAAGTAGATCTGCAAGGGATATCGGGCGAGCAGGCGACGCCCGCGCAGCAGCTTGCCAGGGCGGGCTTCGGCGGCCCGCTCCAGCGCCGGCAGGCCGGCATCGATGAGGTAGAAGCCGACATGTCCGGCGTGTGGACTGGTGCCCCCGTCATGAGCGGCCTCGGCCAGCCCCACGGCCAGCCGGGCGATCTGCGGCTCGGACCGTGGCGAGCGCAGGGCCAGGTTTTCGATGGCATGGCGATAGCGGTCGCGGGTCGCGAAGTCCATGCGCGCATAGGTGCCCCCCGGGTCTTCACGCAGCGCCTGCTCGACCAGGCTCATGCTCTCGACGAAGTCGCGCCAGTTCATGGCCCCCAGCATGCGCAGGCTGCCGATGCTGTTGCTGATGGACACCTGGTCGGCCGCCTGCTGCTGATTCTCGAGCTGCACCATCTGCGCGATCGTCTCGCCGGATTCCGACAGGCGCTGCTCCAGCCAGGTCAGGGGCAAGGCCAGGGCTGGCCCCTGACCTTGCAGGCGGCGCACCAGCTCGGCCACGAAAGCGCTGCTCATGGGTGGGGCGGAGCGCGCCATGTCCGCGACGACCAGGATCAGGCTCTTGGGATCGCTCTGCGCGGCCTCGACCATGCTGTCCGCCCAGTTGCCGGCGAGCGTACGTTCGCGCCAGGCGGCGGCGATCCAGGCGCCCACACGGCGCAGGTTCTCGATCACGGCCAGGCGCAGCATGATGGGCGTGGCCCACAGCTCGCCCAGCTTGAGCACGGTGACGCCCTGGTAGGCCATCACGAAGCGGCTGATGACTTCTTCATCCACCCGCCCGTCGCCGTGCGAGATGATTTCCAGCGCGATGCCGTACACGCGCGGGCGTCCGGCCGAGGGGCCGGTGCTCAGGCGCGGCAGACTCTGGCTGTAGCCCTTGGGCAGATGCTTGCGGGCCGTCTGGATCTGCTCTTCGATGAGGTAGAAGTTGTCGAACAGCCATTCGGCGGCGGGCGTGATGCGACGCTTGGCGCTGACCGAGGCGGTGAGGCTTTCACAGATCTCGATCAGGCAGCGCTCGTTGTCGGCCAGGCGGGGCAGCAGCATGTCCGGCGCCCGGCCGCTGGCCAGGATGTGCGCGACGGCCACGGCCTCCGCGTGCTGCGCCATCTGGTCGGCGCTGAACAGGTCGGCGCGCAGCGGCAGTTCGTCTTCCGCCACCGTCCCTGCCTGGCTGGGCCTGCTGAACACATTGCGCCAGGGCAGCGCCTTGCCGAGGATGCTCGCTTTGCTCATGCCTGCTCGCCCGGCGTTGTGCGACGCGCCGCCACGGCTCGGGTGAGACTGATTGGCCCTGGGGGGCGGCGCGTTAGGCATTGCCTACTTGATACGCATGTCATTCTTTACCGATTTCACGCCGCCGACACCACGCGTGATTTCAACCGCCCGGCTGGCCGCCGATGTCGAGCTGACGAATCCGCTCAACTGAACGACACCCTTGAACGTCTCGACATTGATTTCGGCAACCTTGAGGGCCGGATCGTCGAGGATGGCGGCCTTGACCTTGGTGGTGATGACTGTGTCATCCACATACTCGCCCGTGCCTTCTTGCTTCTGGGTGGAGGCGCAGCCCAGGCTCAAGGCCAGGGTCAGTGCGAGGAGAAGGGATGAGACGGTCTGAAGGGTGGTTTTCATGATGGATACCTCATGGGGTGGGGGGAGGAGTCTTGCCGGTGGACCTAAGCCTTGGTGCGGCCTGTTGGGCGAGCAGGAGCACAGCTGCGCCGAGTCCGGCCATCACGATGCTGTTCACGCTCACAATCGCGGCACCTTCTACATCGCCATACATGTTGTAGAGCCAGCCTCCGGTGACGGCGCCCGCGATGCCAAGCGCGACGTCGATGGCGAGCGCCAGGATCGGGTGGCCCAGCATGCGGCCCAGGGAAAGGCCGGCGAACAGTCCGATCAGTGTCCAGATGAAGTAGTTCATGGTTTTCTCCTGCAGGCGTCATGCCGGTTGAGGACTTGCACGGAATGAACAGGTCAGCGCATCCAGCCCAGCAAGCCCAGCATGGATGCGAGGGCGTGCGCTGTCGGTTCGGCATCGCACATAGGCGCGCCGGCTCACTCAGTCCGGCAAGGTGACGCCCTGTCCGGCCTCGAAGAACTGGTAGTTGTTGCGCCCCTTGGCCTTGGCCTGATACATCGCGATGTCGGCGCTGTGAACGAGGCTGGGCGCATCGTGACCATCGTGCGGGAACACGCTGATACCGATGCTGTAGCTGAGCTGGAGCTCATGTGCTCCGACACGTTGCGGCATGCAGGCGGCGGCGATCAGCTTCTCGGCCACCTGTGCGGCGTCGTGACGCTTGTCGATCTCGTCCAGCAGGATGACGAACTCATCGCCACCCAAACGGCACACGGTATCCATGGCGCGCACGCAGCTCCGCAGGCGGGCTGCCATGAGCTGCAGCAGGCGGTCGCCGACGGCATGGCCGAGTGAATCGTTGATGCGCTTGAAGTGATCGATGTCCAGGTACAGCAGCGCCACCTGTGCGTTGTGCCGCTGGCCGCGCCGGATGGCCTGGGACAGGCGTTCGCTGAGCAGCAGGCGGTTGGGCAGGCCGGTCAGGGCGTCATGCTGTGCAAGGTGCGACATGTGCTGCGCGATGGCACGCGCCTCGCTCACGTCACGAAACACCATGACGGCCCCCTTCACCCGACCATTGCGATCATGCACAGGCGCGGCAGAGTCTTCGATGGCAAGCGCGTGGCCATCGCGCCGGGTCAGGACGCAGCCCGCCGCCAGTTCGACGGCCCGGTTTTCGTCGACGGCCTGCAGTGCAGGACTGACAACGGGCAGACCGGAGCGGTCGCCGACAATGTGGAACACCTCGGTGAGTGGCTTACCCAGGGCTTCGGAACGGGACCAGCCGGTCATCCGCTCGGCAGCAGGGTTGAGGTAGCGGAGCTCGCCCGCCAGGTTGGTGCTGACCACCGCGTCGGCAATGGAGTCCAGGGTCATCTGGGCATCCGCCCCGTCCTGATCCCGTGCCGCCTCGCCAGCCTGAATCGTGGGGCCCGCCGGACCGTGGCGGAGCGACTCCGCCTGCGGGGCCTGGTGGTGATCGCGAAACTGGACGAAACGCTCCAGCATGGCGAGCAGGCACCCCACGGCGGCGGCCGACCGCTTGCCCTCCCCCCGCCGTGCAGCCGGCCCGGGCGTGGGACAAGGAAGCCAAGGCGTATCTGGAAAGCGCGCAAGCAGCGTGTTGAACTGCGTCATCTCTTCCCGCGTGGCCGGATAGGAGAGCATGACGACAATGGCATTCCGATGGCCGAGCAGGAGGCGGTCGAAAGTGGCCAGGTCGCTAGCCTGCAGGACCCGCCAGCGGCCCTTGGCATGCGCCAGGATCGCCGCCCCCATGGCAGCGGCCTCCTGCCCACCTGGCGGATGCGCAAGATCGAGCAGCAGGATGGCTTGCGTGGGGGGCGACGGGACGGGCGCGGCATAGTCTTGCCCACGGTCTTGCCCACTGCCTTGACCATTTTTCGCGGAGGCCGCCCAGGCATGCCGGGGAGCCTGGGCCACACGTGCGCCCTGGGGGCCGCCCTGCTGGCCTGCCTTGAACAGCGGCCGCCCGGTGTCCGTGACGGGATAGGCATGGCGGGCGGCAGGGACGTGACGCAGTCTCATGGCCGCGCACTCATCGGTGCGTCACGGAGTCCTGGCCTGGGAACATCGCGCAGGGTCCCATGCCAGTTGCAACGTTGGGAGCGGCAGCGATAGCGGCGACAGGGCACGAGCAGATTCAGCAGCAGGTCGCGCCAGCGACGCCTGATACGGCATACCGACCCATTGCACAGAGGGCAGATCGGGCGAAGACGCAGGTGTGCGGACGCGCGCACGACAATGGCCGAGCGTTCCAGATAGGTTTTCATGCGGGCTTCCATCGAAAGCCCGGAGCGCTCGCGGTCCGGGCACGGGTCGATGCCGCGACGCCACGCGCGATCACCGTCGCGCGGGAGCGTACGCAGGCTCAGGAGGGTTTCTTCGGGAGAAAACCCTTGTAGCTTTCCTCGAAGCTCTTGATCTGCTTCTCGGCTTCATCCCGGCTGATGCCGTAGGCCTCCTGGAGCTGCCCCAGCAGTTCGGTGCGCTGGCCGGAGATGATGTCCAGGTTGTCGTCGGTCAGTTTGCCCCAGCGTGCCTTGACCTTGCCTTCGAATTGCTTCCAGTTGCCTGCAATGATGTCCCAGTTCATATCGATCTCCTGTTCATCGGAAGCGTGAGGGCGGGGTCGCCTATGCCAGACACAAGGCGCGGGCCACCGAAGATTACTGTCCAACGGCGCGAGGAATTGGCGATGAGTCTGTTTCCGATGCAAGTCAGTGTGCTCACATGCGCTGCGCATGTCGGTACGTTGCCGCACATGCCGGACCACCCCGGCAAAAGCCGGTGTGGTCCTCATTTGGCGGACGGCACGGATGTCACGCATCCAACGGGCATGCCGATCTGGATGGGCAGCATCATCGAGTCACGACGCGCGATGCATGGCAACGCGCACCTCTGTGGTCGCGACTCTTCATGTGTCGAAAACGGCGAGGTTGAAGTGAGTAGCCCTGCTGCAGTCACTGCTTTCCGAAGCGGAGCTTGGCTTGCGCCAGGCAGTTATCCAGCGGAGTCCCCACGACAGACCCACATTTTTCCTTCTCGACTTCGTACTGTGCATCCACCTTGCTCTCGGTCGCCTCACTGCGGGCACCGGTGACTGTATCCTTTGCCTGCTCGCGCGCGCCGTCGACCTTCTGCTTGGCGGTGGTATTGGCTTCGCTGGTCTTCATCTGCAGCTTGGCATCCGCCTTGGCATTGGTCTCTGCTGCTTTGGCTTCCTTCATGCAGAGGCCCTTCGCATCGCGCGCAAGATCGTCACACTTCTCCTTGGACAACGCATAGGCGGCGTCGGCCCTGGCCATGCGAACCTCATAGCGGGTGGTGACGCTGGGCTTGTAACTCTCTTCCAGCAAGGCCCGAGCGATTCGCTCCTTTCCCTTGGCGTCGGCTCGGCAAATATCCTTCTGATTTCCGGACATCTCGGCACAGGCCTTTTTGGCCGAGTTGTACTCGGCGGAGATACTTTGCTTGCCTGCCTTGTAGTCATTTGGAGTCAGATCCTGCGCCAGGGCGTTGGCTGACAGCGCGAAGCCAAATGTCAGGGCAAGCGCATTGAGATTGAGCGTTTTCATATCATTCCTTTGTGTTACAGAGCGAAGAGAGAATGGACTCGCAGCGACACCCACTTCTCTTCTTGGTGTCGCCACGCTCTTGATGGAACGGCAGTACTTCATTCGGGCTTCTTCAGACCCACCACTTCAAGAACGACACGCCGGTCCGGCTGCAGACAGGCGATCACCTGCGCGCTCTTGGCGCCGGCGCAATCGTCAGCCTTGCTCACGGGCTCGGCTTCGCCCTTGCCTTCGGTATGGATGCGGTCGGTACTGACGCCCTTGTTCACCAGGTAGACCCGGACCGAGTCGACGCGCTGCTCTGAGAGCCGCTGGTTGTAGGAGTCGGAACCGAAGCGGTCGGCATGCCCGGTCGCCATGATCATTTCCGGCTCGATGCTGCCCAGCTTGCCGACGAATTCATCCAGGGCCTGTCGCCCCGCCGGGCGTAGCTCGGCCTTGTTGAAGTCGAACAATGTGTCGGCATTCAGCGTGACGCGCTGTGCCACCGGCATGGCCACCGGCACAGGCGCGATGACTGCGGGCGCCGGCGCGGGCGGTGGCGGCGCGGCGGCGGCGACCGGCGCGGCGGGCTCGCATTCCGCCATCGCGTCGGAGGGGCCGGTGCCGGTATGCCAGCACAGGCCGCTGCCACTGCGCACGGCCACGCCGCGCTGGTCGATGAGGTAGCCACGCGGCACTTGGTCCTGAGCCTGAGCCAGTGTCGGAAGGAGTCCGCACAGAAGTGCGCAGGCGAGTGCCACGCCGGTATGTTGGCCAGAGAATGTGTTTGTCATGGTGATTCTCGATTCCTGAGGTTGGTTGTACTGCCTGTTGCCAGCCTGCCGCTCGGGGCAGTCGACACAGGCGAGGGGGAACAATCAAGCGAGACAAAGCCGGGCGGATCGCTGCGGGTGGAGTGGCGGGGGCATCCCGGCCAGGGTGACTGTTTGCGCCATGCTCTCCCAGTCATTCAATTTCTTCTGTGCGCTGGCACGCGTAGGGCGACCCGGCGCCTCAAGGGGTTTGTGCGCCAGCGAACATCGAGCATGCGGTGAGCTGCGTATGCTCATTACGACCACAGGCTGTCGCGCCCGCCGCGCGCCCTGATCGCCCCCGCTGCATGTACGGGCCCGACGGCCCACCTGATTCCCATGCCATTCGAAACCTGGGTCCTCTTCATCGGCGCCCTGTTGATTACCGTGGTTCTGCTCGGTACCACCCTGCGCCGTCTGCCCTTGAGCAGCGCCATGCTCTACCTTGCCACCGGCTACGGCCTCGGCCCGGCCGGGCTGGACCTGCTGACTCCGGACCCCGGACGCTATTCGGACATCCTGGAACGGGCGAGCGAAGTCGCGGTGCTGATCTCCTTGTTCGCTGTCGGCCTCAAGCTGGGCCTGCCGATGCGCGACAAGGGTTGGCGCCTGCCAGTACGCCTCGCCACCCTGTCGATGAGCATCACGGTCGCCTTGATGGCCGCCATCGGAGTATTCGTGTTCGGGCTGTCGCCGGGCGCCGCCATCTTGGTGGGTGCCATCCTCGCGCCAACCGATCCGGTGCTGGCCTCGGATGTCCAGGTGCTGGAGTCCAGCGACCGGGACCGCCTGCGCTTCAGCCTGACCGGAGAGGGGGGCTTGAACGATGGCGCAGCCTTTCCCTTTGTCATGCTGGGACTGGGCCTGCTCGGCCTGCACGATCTGGGCGAGGCAGGCTGGCGCTGGCTGGCCGTGGATGTGCTCTGGGCCATCGCCGCCGGGCTCAGTATCGGTGCGGCCTTGGGCGCGCTGATCGGACGCCTGGTGGTCTATCTGCGCAGTCATCACCAGGAATCGGTGGGCTACGACGAATTTCTCGCACTGGGCCTGATCGCCCTGGCCTATGGCTTCGCACTGCAGGTTCAGGCCCTGGGCTTTCTCGCCGTGTTCGCCGCCGGGCTGGCCTTGCAACGCGTGCAGGAGGATCGGCCCGCCAGGAACAGACCGGAGGTGGCCTCTGCTGCCGGGCCGCACAACAAACAGACGCGCGAAGCGCTGGCCACGAGTCACAGCTATGCCGGTGCCTTCATGATGCAGGAGGTCCGTGGGTTCAACGATCAGTTGGAGCGGATCGCTGAAATCGCCATCGTGGTGGTGACCGGCGCCATGCTGTCCTACACCGTGTTCTCGGCCCGCGTAGCGGGTTTCATCCTGCTTCTCCTGCTCATCGTGCGCCCCCTGGCAACCTGGCTGGGCTTGCTGGGGGCCGGCGCTTCGCGTGACCAGCAGGTTCTCATCTCCTGGTTTGGCATCCGTGGCATCGGCTCCATCTACTACCTGATGTACGCCATCAATCGTGGGTTGGAGGCATCGCTCGCCCGCGAGATCATTGCTTTCACCCTCGGAACGGTGGTGGTCTCAATCGTGCTGCACGGCATCTCGGTCACGCCTTTGATGAACCTCTACATGCGCCGCGCGAAACGCGGGACGAGCTCCGGACCATCACATAAAGACTGAGGCCATGCTGTGTTCGCCAGCGCGCAGACGCTTCATGGCAGGCCAGGCAGACTGGTCTCGATACGGATTACGAACGAGGAGCCCCCTGTGCCAAGAAGCCTTCACGCCCCGGCGTGCAACATGCTGCTGGCAGCGCTGGTCAACAAGGATTACCAGCGCTTCGTCGGTCGCTGCGACGCGGTGCAACTGGAGTTCTCCGATGTGCTGACGATGCCGGGTGAACTGATCCGCCACGTGTACTTCCCCATCCGCAGCTTCATCTCGCTGACCACTCCGGTTGATGGACACACCAACCTTGAAGTCGGATTGATTGGTGACGAAGGCATGCTGGGGGCATCCCTGGTGCTCGACGTGGATGTCTCGCCCTGGCATGCCCTGGTTCAGGGTGCGGGCCCGGCGCTACGCATGGACGCAGCGCTCTTCCGCCACGAGTTCCGCCACTGTGTGGCCTTGCAACACCGTCTGCGGCGCTACCTCTCGGTTCAGATGCGCCAACTCGCCCAGGAGGTGGTGTGCACCCGCTACCACGTGGCAGAGGCTCGCCTCGCACGCTGGTTACTGATGACGCAGGACCGTGCGCACTCGCATGAGCTGCGCATGACGCAAGAGTTTCTGTCCTACATGCTGGGCGTGCGCCGCGTGGGCATCACCAAGGCCGCCACGGCGTTACAGAACGACGGCCTGATCAGCTATCACCGCGGCAAGCTCATGATCCTCGACCAGAAAGGACTGGAGGCGGCATCCTGTTGCTGCTATGCCATTGACAAGGCCAGTTACGAGATGACTATGTCCACTAGAGCGTGTTCGCAGTAGATAGTCGCGTGCAACTGACGCCGCTCTTCGACTTCGTGCCGATGTATCTCGATCGGGAGATGATTGTCCGTAGCTGCAAATGGCAGCGAACGGGCGAGCGCGAGCTCTCGGACTGGAACGTGATTCTGGGAGCAATGAAGATCAGCGAGGGCGACAAGCTACAGGTTGCACGTGAGTTGCGGGATTTTGCGGATCTGCTAGGTCACCTCGATGGAGTCATGCAGGAGTGTGGTGTCGAAAACCACATCATTGAGCTTTGCATGCCGGCGATTGTCTTGGCATGCAATCGTTTGACGGACGTCGCGATTCAAATTTGAGCTTTTCTTGTTTGCAAGCAAAACGCCTCATGGCGAAGGGCCACGAGGCGTTTTCTTATCTGCGAGCTTGCTTCTGTTTACTTGCAAGTTATGGGGTCAAAACTTGCACCTTATGGGGCACAACTTGCAGCTTATGGGGTAACCCACATTGGGAGGGGGTTCTCCCGGGAGCAAGCTAGCCGCAGGTGCCGACCGCACCGCAGGCGGTGCAGAAGTCGCAGCCGTCCTTGCGGATGACTGCGTGGTTACCGCATTCGTTACACAGCCCCCCTTGCATGAGTTTCGGTTCGTCCTCGCTGCGGGGGGCTTCGAGAATACCCATCTCGCGCGTCGGGAAGCCGTTCTCGTCGAGCACGCCCAGCATGGCGTAGCGGTGGATGACCAGGCGGGCGAGGTAGGCCACGGTGCTGGGCCAGTTCTGCTGGCGGCGGGTGCCTGGGACGAAGGCCATGAAGTCGCCCAGGGGTTCGGGGTAGTTGAGCAGCTTGCGCAGCTTCATGCCGATCCAGGCCGGGTCCATGACACGCATGTCCAGCGCGAGCAGGCGGGCCAGGCCATCGAGGGCGCGCGGGTAGCTGCCCGACAACCACATCGAGTAGGGGCGCGTCATGCCGTCGGGCAGGGTGATCTCCTTGAGGCCCAGTACGAAGTCTTCGCCGGTGGCCGGGTTGCTGATGTCCACGGTCCATGACAGGGTGCCGTCGGTGCCGGTCTTGGGTTCGGCCACGCTGAATACCGCGTCGAGCACCGGGGTGGGGCCTTCTTGCTCGAAGGCGCCCAGCTTTTCGCAGCGGTAGCGCACGATCTGGGCGAAGGCCGACACCACGCCGGGTACGCGCCGGCGCTCGCCGTGGGGTGGGAAGGGGATGTCGAAACCGCCGCTATGGCCGGCTTCGCCGACCGTGGAGGCCAGGGTGTCGAGCTTCAGTTTGAGCCAACCGCGGTCGTTGGCGCGCATGTCCATCGACAGTGTCTTGGCCAGCGCGCCGAGGCCGCGCGGTTGGTCGGCACCATTGACCCACACCTCGAAGGGGAAGGTGCCACGCGTGCCGACGTCACCATGGGTATCGGTGTGGCCGACGAAGATGGCGAAGGAGCCTGAGGGGCTGTCGAGCATGTAGGTCCACGAGGTGTTGCCGTCCGGCAACTCCGGACGGCCCGGCCAGCGCAGGCTGGACAGCACGGGGGCGGGCAGGGTCGGGATGGTCAGGCGGCGATTGGCGTCGCTCACGACGACGTCATGGGGCGCCTTCTTCTCGGGTGACTCGGTCGTGCTCACCGATAGCACCGAGCCCAGCACGCTGTTTGGGCGGTAGGTGGCAAGACCCTTGAGACCGGCTTTCCAGGCCGTCAGGTAGAGGTCCTCGAAGTCGGCATAAGGGTAGTCGGCCGGGACGTTCACCGTCTTCGAGATGCTGGTGTCTACATACGGCGCCACGGCGGCGACCATGTCCTTGTGGGCCTGGGCGGAGATTTCCAGTGCAGTCACGAAGGAGGGCGGCAGGGCGTCAACATTGCCGCCGAGGTGGCGATACAGGCGCCAGGCGTAGTCCTCGACCGCGTACTCCTTGTGGGTTCCATCGGCCATGCGCTTCCTGCGCGTGTAGGTCCACGAGAACGGGGGTTCGATGCCGTTCGAGGCATTGTCGGCGAAGGCCAGCGAGATGGTACCGGTGGGCGCGATCGACAGCAGGTGCGAGTTGCGGATGCCGTGCTTGCGGATGGCCTCTTTGATCTCGGCCGGCAGGCGCGAGGCGAAGTTGCCGCCGGAGAGGTAGAGATCGGCGTTGAACAGCGGGAAGGCGCCGCGCTCGCGTGCCAGTTCCACCGAGGCGAGATAAGCGCGATCGCGCATCAGGATGCTGATCTCGCTGGCTTTGGCGCGCGCCTCGGGCGTGTCGTAGCGCAGGCCCAGCATGATCAGGGCGTCACCGAGTCCGGTGAAGCCCAGGCCCACGCGGCGCTTGTTCATCGCCTCGCGCTGCTGTTGTGGCAGCGGCCAATGGGTGGCATCGAGCACGTTGTCGAGCATGCGTACCGAGACCTCGACCTCCTTGCCAAAGGCGTCGGCATCGAAGCGGGCCTGGGCCGAGAATGGCTCGCGCACATAGCGCGTGAGGTTGATCGAGCCCAGGCAGCAGCAGCCGTAGGGGGGCAGGGGCTGCTCCGCACAGGGGTTGGTCGCCTCGATGGTTTCGCAGTAGTAGAGGTTGTTGTCCTTGTTCATGCGATCGAGGAACAGGATGCCTGGCTCCGCGTGGTCGTAGGTCGAACGCATGATCTGGTCCCACAGCTCGCGCGCGCGGACTTTGCGGTAGACCCACCAGCCATCCTCCCGCTGGTAGGCGCCTTCATCTCTGATTTCGGTACCGGGCTCGGCGCGGTGCGCCAACTCGACGTCACCGTCGCTCTCGACGGCTTGCATAAACACGTCGGTCACGCCGACCGAGAGATTGAAGTTCGACAGATCGCCCTCGTCCTTGGCATGGATGAAGGCCTCGATGTCCGGGTGGTCGCAGCGCAGCACGCCCATCTGCGCGCCGCGTCGGGCGCCGGCGGACTCCACCGTCTCGCAGGAGCGGTCGAACACGCGCATGTAGCTCACCGGGCCGGAGGCGCGACTCTGCGTGCCGCGCACCATGGCGCCGACCGGGCGGATGCTGGAGAAATCGTAGCCGACGCCGCCGCCGCGGCGCATCGTCTCGGCGGCGTGTGACAGCGCGGTATAGATGCCGGGGCGGCCATCCGCCTCCTCGGTGATGGAGTCGCCCACTGGCTGCACGAAGCAGTTGATCAGCGTGGCGGCCAGGGTGGTGCCAGCGGCGGAATTGATGCGCCCGGCCGGCACGAAGCCATTCTCCTGCGCGGCCAGGAAGCGCGCCTCCCAGTGCGCGCGCCGATCTTCCTGCTCCACCGCAGCGAGGGCGCGGGCGACCCGCTGGCGAACCTCGTGGGCGCTGGTCTCGTTGCCCTTGGCGTACTTCTCGACCAGCACTTCGCCGGCGATCTCCTGTTCGCTGAGGGTGTCGATAGACTTGGGGCGGGTGTCCTGTGTCATGGTGGTACTCCGGGACGGGCGCTGAGGGAAAGCGACGAGCTGTGGTGGCGGACCGCTTGCGGGGCGTGCGGGGGCGGCCTAAGCGTGGGCCGGGCTGCCCAGCGCCAGGGCGCCGATGACTTGTTCGAGTTGCCCCTGCACCTGTTCCATCAGCACGGGCAGGATGGCAGGGTCCAGTCGCGCGAGCTCAAAAGCCTCTTCGTGGCAGCCGATCGTCTCGCTGGTGATCGGCAGCCCGTCGCCCATGCACTGGGCCACATGGACCGCGATGTTCAGCAGGGCGGCTTCGGCCGCGAACTCGCCGGCGAGAGGTGGGCTCAACTGCCCGCCCACGATGGCGCCAAAGCTGAGTGGCAGGCGCCAGGACAGGGCCAGGGCGGCTCCGACCTCGGTGTAGTCGCAGCCGACGATCGCGCGCTCCTGTTCGGCGCGGGCTTCCAGGCTGGCCGCCGGCATGTCGAGCAGGATGCCCATGAGGTCGGGCACCGCCTGGTACATGACCAAGTGACCCAGGTCGGACAGCAGGCCGATCACGAACATCCGCTCCGGCTCGCGTTCCCCGTGCTGGTGGGCCAGCGCCCGGCACAACAGGGCGCGCGACACGCTGCCGCGCCAGAAGCGCGGCATGTCCATGTGCTGGGTGTGGATTCCGCCAAAGCTGCCGGCCAGCATGCTGGCCAGCACGATCTCGCCGACCTGGCCCAGTCCGATCAGGCTGATCGCGCGGGTTAGTGTCTCGATCTTGCGCGGGAATCCGTAGAAGGCGCTGTTGGCCATGCGCAGCAGGGCCGCGGAGAGGGCGGGGTCCTGCGCGATCTCGTTGGCCAGCACGTTGACCGATACGTCGGGATCGTCGAGCAGCTCGCGGATCCGGTAGTAGAGCGTCGGCAGACTGGCCAGCTTGTCTAGGCTGGCAACGAGTTCCTGGGCTACAGGCATGGACGACCTCGTGCGGCGGGACCGGGCGCCGCCGAGGCGGCGCGAAGCCCCCATTGTATGCCGCAGGGGGCCGGCGCGTCAGGTTGCCGCGGGCGTCTGCCGTTTGTTGAGCAACACCAGCTCGCAGGACACCAGGCGCTCAGCCGGCTGGATCGCCTCCAGGGTCACTGTCTGGTCGGGGCCGGGGGCCACGATGGACATGCCGGGGCTGACGTCGCCAATCGGGGCAATCAGGCCCGGCGCGCCGTTGAGCTGCGGCGCATGCGGCAGCAGCAGCACCGGCACAGGTTGGGTCTGGCCGTTGGCGAGCTGGCGCGTCATGGTGGCCGGCGCACACAGCTTGCTGACCAGTTCCAGGCTCAGTTCGAAGTCGCCCCCGGTGACGCTGCGCGCGTTGCGCGTGACGCACAGGTAGATATCGTCCTCGTCATGTGGGCGCAGGGCGACCAGCTCGCCGAGGGCGATGGCGCCGACCTTGCCTTCGACGAGCTGGATGCCGAAGCCGGCCGGGTTTTCGTCGAGGATGTTCCATTCCGTGCTGGGCGGGCCGCTGCGGCCCGACGGGTCGGTCTTGCCGTGGGTGCGGCGGAGCGCTTCATGGGCGAGGAAATGGCGCACCGGGTCGAAACCCACCACCAGCTCCGCATTGCGCTGGGTGCGCGACAGGTTGTGGCGGCGGATCTGCGGCTCGGACCATTGCTCCACACAGCGTGCCAGCATGAAGACATAGCCGCTGTCGCCGGCGGCCAGGGGCAGGCCCAGGCGGGTCGGTGTCTCGCCGCGGCGCAGCGCGGTGATCTGTTGCTTGATCGTCTCCAGCAGCGGGCGGCAATCCAGTACCTTGTCGCCCGGTTTCAACTGATGGTCGCGGCGCAGGCGGCGCGGCCCGCGCGCGGATTCGTCGAACAGGAAGATGCCGGGGCCGAAGTCGGGTGCGCTGTCGGAAAAGCTGCACAGGTGGCCGAAGCGCTCGACGAAGAAGCGCAGGTGCGCCAGTTCCGAGGCTTCCATGTTCACCGGATCGGCCAGCGCCATCAGGCTGGCCTGCTTGATCACGTTCTCCACCGTGTCCTTGCTCGTGCGATCGGGGCGGTGGTGGGCATGCTTGTGCGCCTGGGCCGAGGCCAGCAGGGCCACGAACTGCCCCCAGCGTCGCGACGAGCCGGAGGAGCCGGCGCGATGCGCCAGCGCGGCGCGGCGATGGATCATCTGTGCGGCACGCAGGCTGGCCGTCTCGAAGGCGCGGCGCAGCAGCAGGCGCTCCATCGTGTCGCCAAAGTGCAGGGCGAGATCGTAATAGGCTTCCCCCAACTGTTTGAGCAGGCGATCGGCGCGCCCGGCCGCGTTACGAACCTGCTGACTCAAAGGCTGGCGGGCGCCTTCCAGCGAGCGTTCGAGCTGGCGGATGGTGGGCTCGGACTGGCTCAGCAACTGCTCCAGCGTCTTGAACGTGGCGCGTGGGCCGGGCCGCTGGTGCTGCAGTTTGCGCACGCGCAACGTCATCTGCTCGGCCACCTCCAGCGGTTGGTCCTGGGGCAGATCGTTGAACCAGCGGGACTGCTCGTCGGGGGAAAATCCTTCTGCTTCAGAACGCAGGCGTCCCGGCAGCAGGTTCTTGAATGGGGCCATGGGTCCAGTCAGTGTCAGGAGGTCGGGCATTGCGGATACATATCAAAAATACCAAATATGCATTGATTATGCGTAGCTCCCACGGCAAGTACAGCCGTGACCAGCCGGGCGCGACGAATGGGCCCAGGGGGGCGAGGCGTGGCCAGATCAGCCTTGGCGGGAGGGCTCCGCCTCGATCAGGTCGCAATAGGCGTGCCAGGTTGCATGGCCGATGATGGGGAGCAGCACGACCAGGCCGGTGTGGAAACTCAGGAAGCCGAGCGTGGTAAGCCCTGCGATCAGGGCCGCCCACAGCAGGCAGGGCAGGGGGTTCTGGGTGACCGCGATGACGCTGCACAGCATGGCGGTGATTGCGTCCTGGTTGCGGTCGAGCATCAGCGGCATGGCGACCACGCTGACCGAGAACACGATGAAGGCGAAGACCAGGCCGACGCTGGAGTAAATGACCAGGAAGTCGAGGTTCTCCAGGCTCAGTACCTGGCCGAGGAAGCCCGACAGGTTGGGCATTTCCTGGGTGTAGAAGAGAGCGAAGGTGATCAGCGAGGCGCGGGCCCAGACCAGGAACACGATGGTCAGGATCAGGCCATATAGGCCCAGGTTGCCGGCATTGCGCCTCCATACGGTCAGCGTGGCCGCGAAGTCCTGTGCCTCGCCACGGGCGCGGCGGCGGCTGATCTCGTACAGGCCCATGGCCAGGAATGGCCCCAACAGCAGAAAGCCGGAGGTCAATGCCGAGGTGTAGGCATAGGCGTGCTCGAAGACGAGCGTGATGGCGAAGCCCATGGCGGCATAGCAGAAGCCGAAGAACAGGCTGGCCTGCAGGTTGTGGCGCAGGTCCGAGCAGCCGGCGCGCAGCCAGCGTAGCGGCGCGAACAGGGACACGGTCCGCACGCGTGGAAAGGGCTTGTCTGCGGCCGGTGTGTCAGCCGCGTTCTCTGTGGGTTGCTGCGACACGCTTTCCCCCTTTGGTGTCGGGACCACGCCTGCGCGTTGCGCGGCATGGTTCTTTGTCTATGTGGCCGGCATGGTGCCATGCCGGCCGCAGACAGGAAAGCGGCGCCGCGTCACGGGCGTGGCGCGAGGGTGTCAGGCGGGCAGATCGGGGGTCAGCAGACGCTCGATCAGGGCGATGCGGTCGCGCACGATCAGCTTGTGTTTCTTGAGGCGGCGTAGCGTGAGATCGTCGCCCAGCGGTTCGTGGCACAGGCGCGCGATGTTGTCGTCGATCTGGCGATGCTCGTCACGCAGGTTGTCCAGTCGGTGACGCAGGCTCATGGCGCTGTCTAGGCTTGCATTCATCATTGCTGTCTCCAGGTTCCGCTCATTCCTGTCGTTAAGACAACTGCGCCCCGTGATTCAGTTCCTGCAGTCGCCACACTGTTTTACATCGGCGGCTGGATTTGCCGGAACTTGAGGCCGTAGACACGGCCATAGGGTTAACGCCTGTTCGCTTCGTCTGATCGTGCTACGTAGTGAACCGGTGCCGCCCCGATGTCCCCGCCCTTCGCACCCGCGTCTGGCTCAACTGGCAGAGGAGGAGTCACCATGAAGGTCGTGTTCAACAACCCTATCCTGTATGTTGTAGCCTACCCCGCAGTCGATGCTATTGAGGTTATCGATAAGAGGCGTGGCCGTGGTGCTCTCCTGTCCGGAGGGACGGCGGAACGATTTCAGAGCGAGTTGCAGGACGCACTGAGCCATGGTGACGAAGATGAGGATCTCGACGTCTGCCTGGACCAGTTCGAGTACCTGATGACCCAGCCCGCGATCTACCAGTAAAGCAGGCCTTGCCCGTGCGCCGGGCCTGCCCGGCGTACAGGCATGAACAAGGCATTCGTCAAGGAATCCGAAGAGGATGATGAAGACGGCGCATCCGCTGCGCCGCAGCTTCCGCCCGGAAGCAAGAACTACATGACGCGTCGCGGTTTCGAGCGGCTCAAGGCTGAGCTCGACCACCTGCTCAAGGTGGAGCGCCCCGAGGTGGTGAGCATCGTGTCCTGGGCCGCCTCCAATGGCGACCGCTCCGAGAATGGCGACTACATCTACGGCAAGCGCCGCCTGCGCGAGATCGACCGCCGCATCCGCTTCCTGATCAAGCGCCTGGAGTCCGCCACCGTGGTGGAGCCGGCTGAGCAGGAGAACATTGACCAAGTCTTCTTCGGTGCCACCATCGTGGTGTGCGACGCGGAAGGCGTGGAGGCCACCTATCAGATCGTCGGCGTCGACGAGGCCAATGCCTCGGAGGGCCGCATCAGTTGGATCTCGCCCCTGGCACGCGCGCTGATCAAGGCGCGCGAGGGCGATACGGTGCGCTTCCAGAGCCCGGCCGGCCTGCGCGAGATCGACATCGTCGAAATCCGCTACGAATGAGGGTCCGGCTACCAAGCCTGCTGGCGATGACGGCGCTGTTGGCTGGCTGCAGCGTGTCGCCGTCCTATTACTGGCAGGCGGCGAGCGGCCAGATCGAGCTATGGCAGCGCACCCGGCCGGTGGCCCAAGTGTTGGCTGACGAGACCACGCCGCCCAGCCTGCAACAGCGCCTGCACTTGGCGCAGCGCATGCGCGATTTCGCCAGCGCGGCACTGGCCCTGCCAGAGGGCGATAGCTACCGCCTCTATGCCGATCTGCAGCGGCCCTACGTGGTGTGGAACGTGTTCGCGACGCCCTCCCTGTCCATGCGGCCGCAGGAGTGGTGTCTGCCGGTGGCCGGCTGCGTCGGTTACCTGGGCTACTTCGCGCAGGCCGACGCCGAGGCGCATGCGGCGCGGCTGCGCAGTGCGGGCATGGATGTACATGTCGGCGGCGTGCCGGCCTATTCCACCCTGGGCTGGTTCGACGATCCGCTGCTCAACACCTTCATCCACTGGCCGGAAACCGAGCTGGCGCGCCTGATCTTCCACGAACTGGCGCACCGTCTGCTGTATGTGAAGGGCGACACTGCCTTCAACGAGTCTTTCGCCACTGCGGTGGAAGAGATCGGTGTGCGGCGCTGGATGGCTCAGCCCGGTAAGGCTTCGCTGACCGAAGGATTCGAGCGCGCGCAGCGCATGCGGGCGGACTTTTCCGCGCTGGTCTTGAAGTATCGCGATGCGCTGGAACAGCTTTACGCCAGCGATGCAGCGGAGGCGGTCAAGCGCGCGCGCAAGGCCGAGCTGATCGCGGCGCTGCGTGCTGAATATGCCCAGGTGAAGGCGCAGCGCTGGGGTGGCCTGGCGGGCTATGACCGCTGGTTCGGCCAGGACATCAACAACGCGACCCTGGCCTCGGTCGGCCTCTACCGGCGTTGGGTGGCCGCCTTCGAGGCGCTGTACCGGCAGCAGGGGCAGGACTTGCCACGCTTCTATGCCGCGGTGCGCGAACTGGCCGCCTTGCCGCAGGCGGAACGCGATGCGCGCCTGCAGGCGCTGCTGGAGAGCGCTACCTGAATGCAGCCGGCGCGTGGCTGAGGCACAATCCGCGCCTGTCCAAGAAAGCTCGCATGATGACCTCCACTGTTCCCTCCGATCTTCCTCCCGACCCGCTGGCCGCGCTGGCGCATGCCGATGTGCAGACGCAGGCTGCGCGCCTGGTCCAGGAAGCTTTCAACGCCGCTTTCCGCCTCTCGTTGGAGGGCTCCCCCGAGCAGACCGAAGCCGCGCTGGACAAGCTGGCCCGCCATCTCGACGAGTGGGCCACGATGGCCACGCACGACGAGACCCTGTTGCGCCGCGCCTTGCTGCTGGTCGGGCTGGACCAGTGGGGCCTGGCCTTCATGCAGGCCTTCGGCAGCGGCGGCCTCAGCGGCCTGTCGGTCCTGCTGGGGCGTTTGCGCGACGTGCTGGAGATCGACGACGAGGCGGCCTGCCAGCAGTACTTCGCCCGCATTCAGGCGGAGGAGGCCTGTGCGCTGGATTTCAAGATCGCCCTGCGGCGCGAGCTGCATCTGACGCTGTGGCACGCCATGATCGCCTGCGAGTCGCGCGAGGACGCGGTTGCGCTCCTCAAGCAATTGGGCGGCATGATGCTGGCACTGACGCGCGACATGCCCACCCAGGGCTGGCGCCTGGTGGCCGATGCGCTGGCGAGTATCCAGATCCGCTGTCTGACCCATGGCCTGGCCGTCGATGGGCTGGCGCAGGAGATCACCCAGGAGCTGTTTGCCTCGCTCTATGCGGGCATGGAGGAGAGCATGCGCAGCCGCACGATGCAAGCCTCCTCGCAGGCTGTGGTGGCCTGGCAGCAGGCGCGGCGGGCCACCCAGCACTGAGCGGCCGGGCGGGGCAAGGGCCGGCGAGTTCGCGTATCCTTGGGGAGTCATCCACACACCCCGATTCGTGATGCCCTTCCTGCCGCCCTTTATCGCCCCGCTGCGCTTTTCCGACGCCGACCAGGCGCTCGCCCAGGTCCGTTACATCTATGACCACAGCATTGCCCACCTGCGCGATGCGATGCAGCGCTTCGTGGCGGGAGATGCGGTGTTCGGCCAGATCGGGGGCGATCATCTGCGGGTTCGCGCCTGCTACCCCTACGTGCGGGTGCATACCGATACCGTGGTGCGCAAGAACCACGCGGAGAAGCGCCTGTCCTACGGTTTCGTAGCGGGGCCGGGGCGTTACGAAACCACGCTGACGCGGCCCGACCTGTTCGCCGACTACTACCACAACCAGTTTCGCCTGCTGCTGCAGAACCATGGCGTGGAGCTGGAGATCGGCACCAGCGCGCAGCCGATTCCGATCCATTTCTCCTTCAGCGAGCATGACCACGTCGAAGGCAGCATGAATGCCGAGCGCCGCCTGCTGATGCGCGACGTGTTTGATCTGCCGGACCTTGCCGCCATGGACGACGGCATCGCCAACGGCACGCACGTCACGCCACCCGGTGGCGCCCATCCGCTGGCCTTGTTCACCGCGCCGCGCGTAGATTACTCGCTGCAGCGCATGCGCCACTACACCGGTACTTCGCCGGAGCACTTCCAGAACTTCGTGTTGTTCACGAACTACCAGTTCTACATCGACGAGTTCATCCGCATGGGCCAGGAGCTGATGAACGATCCGGTTGGTGCCTACGATGCCTTTGTGCAGCCGGGCAATGTGGTCATGCGCCGCCAGGGGTTGCCGGCCGAGCCCAACGATGCGCTGGGCAAGGCGCCACCGCGCCTGCCGCAGATGCCGGCCTATCACCTGGTGCGGGGTGATCGTGGCGGCATTACGATGGTAAACATCGGGGTCGGTCCGGCCAACGCCAAGAACATCACCGATCACATCGCGGTGCTGCGCCCGCACGCCTGGATCATGCTGGGGCACTGCGCCGGTCTGCGCACCACGCAGGAGCTGGGCGACTATGTGCTGGCCCATGCTTACGTGCGGGAGGACCACGTGCTGGACGAGGAGCTGCCGCTGTGGGTGCCCATTCCCGCGCTGGCTGAAATCCAGCAGGCGCTGCAGCACGCGGTGGCCGATGTCACCGGCCTCTCGGGAGGCGCACTCAAAGGCTTGCTGCGCACCGGCACGGTGGCGACCACCGACAACCGCAACTGGGAACTGCTGCCCGACAACACGCCGCAGCGCCGCTTCAGCCAGAGCCGCGCGGTGGCGCTGGACATGGAGAGTGCCACGATCGCCGCCAACGGTTTCCGCTTCCGCGTGCCCTACGGCACCCTGCTGTGCGTGAGCGACAAACCCCTGCATGGCGAGATCAAGCTGCCCGGCATGGCCAACCACTTCTACCGCGAGCGTGTCGACCAGCACCTGCGGATCGGCATCCGCGCGCTGGAGATTCTGCGTGAGCGTGGCCTCGATGCGCTGCATAGTCGCAAGCTGCGCAGCTTTGCCGAAGTCGCCTTCCAGTAGGCGCTGGATGCGCAGGCTCTGGTGCTCCCTCGCCGCATTGTTGCCGAGCCTGGCGGCGGCGCAGTACTACGACTGCCGTGGCTTCGACGACAAGGCGCTGTGCAAGCTGCTGAACCGTTATCCGGCAGTGAAGGACCTGCCGGTGATCGACGCCGCGCGTGCGCTGAGCCTCTACCAGGGCAAGCGCGACTATGCCGAAGACCTGATGGAGGATCGCCCGTGGGTGGTGCGTGGGCGAGTGGCCGTGGTCAGCGAGAAGGCGGGGCGGGTGACGGTCATGCTCAGCGAGGGGGAGGCCGCCGTCGATACCGTGCAGCTCCAGTTGTACGCCAGCCACCCCCAGGCGGGTCCGGACGGGCGGGTGGCCAGTCGCAGCGCCAAGCACGTGGCGGCGGAACTGGCGGTTGGCCAAGAGGCTGTCTTTCAGTGCGTGGGGGCGGGCCTGGCTGGCAAGCAGCCACTGTTCCGCCATTGCGTGTTGTGGAAGTAGCCCGCCGCTCGATTTTTCGGGCTGTCCCCAAAAACAAAGCCTCCGCAAGGGAGGCTTTGTTTTTTCCATGCGGCCATCGTGAGGGTGGCACGCGCAACGTACAGGCGAAGGCTTAGAAGCCGGTCACGTCGCTCTTGCTGATGTCGCAATTGGCGGTGTTCCAGAACTCGCCATTGTTGACCTGGGCCTCGCCCGGCTGCACGCCGATGGCTTGCACGCAGACCTTAGGCTTACCCAGGGAGTAGCCCTTGATCTTCATGTTGCGCACGGTGGCCTTGTCGCCGTAGTTGGAGTTCAGGCGCAGCACGTAGCCTGCACTGCCATCGGGCTTGGCCACCGGGCCGTTGATGGTCACGTAGTTCGCCACCAGGTTGCGCGGTCCGCCGTTGTTCTCGCAGTTGCCGCAGGAGGCCCAGAAGCGCTGGATCGTGCCGTAGGTGTTGAAGTTGCTGACGTTGATGGTGCTGCCCTTGCCGTTGTGCTGGAACACCTTGTCTTCGGCGTGCGAAGCGGAGCCGCCGACGATGGTCATCGTCTTGCCGCTGCCGCCCAGCATGGTGGCGGCGTCTTCGCAGACGTCTTCCCACACCACGTTTTCCATGCGGCAGTTGCCCTTGCAGTGGATGCCATCGGCCGAGTTCTTGTTGATGCGCAGATTCTTGATCGTGGCGCCATCGGCCAGGGTCAGGACGGGCGCCTGGCCTTCCGCTTGCTCGCCGCAGGCCGTGCCGATGGTGATGCCGCCGCAGTCGACCGTGCCGCTGATGGTGCTGCCAGCCTTACAGACGCCGCTACCACCCGAGCTGGACGAGCTGCTGGAGGAGGAGCTGCTCGACGAAGAGCTGGAGGAGGAGCTCGAAGAGGAGCTGGAACTCGACGAGGAGGAGGAACTGCTGGACGACGAGCTGCTCGACGACGAACTGGAGGACGAGGAGCTGGAGGACGAGGAGCTCGACGAACTGCCGCTGGCGATCGAGCATTCGTTGACGCCGCCGGCGATCTTGCCGCCGAAGGTGGCCTCGTTACAGACGAAGCTGCCGCTGAGCGTCTTGTAGAGGAACTGGTCGGCGCGACCGAAAGCGACCTGGGTGTTGGCGGCAACCGAACAGGTGGCGCCTTCCTTGCAGATGGTGACCCAGCCCTTGGGGCGGTTGGCGGCTTCAGCCGTGGTCGCGAACGAAGCGACCGCGACCAGGCTCGCCAGGAGGAACCTGATGTGCATGACTTGTCTCCGATGTCTTTGTGATTGATGCCGCCGCCTGTGTGGGCGGATCGGTTTTGGTGCAACTTTCGTATTATTGGAAATCAATCCGCAGGAAGCAAACCGTGCTGCAGCATCGGGCGTGCGGAATGGCACGTCCGGCCGTTCCGGGGCGCGGAACGGCAGGGCTCAGGCTTTGCTGGCGGCGACGGCAGGCGCTTCCAGAGGCTCTGGCAACGGCTCCGGAGTGGCGACGGCGGGGAGGGCGCGCGCGGCGAGGCGCCACTCCACCAGTTGCAGGCGGCCGTCCAGGTGCTCGACGATCGCCGTGCAGCTATCCACCCAGTCGCCGCAGTTCACATAGGTGATGCCGTCGATGTCGCGGATCGTCGCGGCATGGATGTGGCCGCAGATCACGCCATCCACCCCGCGTGCCCGCGTTGCGTGGATCACCGAGTCCTCGAAGTCGTAGATGAAGCTCACCGCAGTCTTGACCCGACGCTTGGCGTAACCGGCCAGCGACCAGTAGCCGGGGATGCGCAGCAAGCGCCGCGCGCGCGACAGCCAGCCGTTGATGCGCACCAGCAGGTTGTAGGCGATGTCGCCCAGCACGGCCACCCAGCGATGGTGGCGCGTGACCTGGTCGTACTCATCGCCATGCAACAGCAGGTAGCGCTTGCCGTCGGCCGTGGTGTGCAGGTACTCGGTGCGTAGCTCGATGTCGCCGAAGTCGATGCCGCAGTGCTCACGCAGCACTTCGTCGTGATTGCCCGGCACGAAGACCACTTTGACGCCCTTGCGCGCGGCCCGCAGTATCTTCTGCACCACTGTGTTCTGCGCCGGCGACCAATGCACGCCGCGGCTCATGGCCCAGAAGTCGATGATGTCGCCGACCAGGAAGAGGTGCTCGGTCTCATGCTGCTTGAGGAAATCCAGCAAGGCGTCGGCCTGGCAGCCACGGGTGCCGAGGTGGATGTCGGACAGGAAGATCGAGCGGACTTTTTGCATCGGAGCGGATCCGGAGGCGAGGGGCGATTCCGGGCGCGACGATAAGAAGATTGTGTGACAGGGCGATGACCGGGCGGTGCCGGTCTGGCCCTTTGCCAGTGCGCGGCCGATACTGCAAGCATTCCCTCACCCATGGAGGCCGCCATGCGCCCCAAGCCCCTGACCAAGGATGAACTGGACGCCGCCCTGGCCAGCCTGCCCGGCTGGCGCTTCGATGCCGAGCGCAACGGCATCCGCCGCGAGTACGTGTTCAAGGACTTCAGCACCGCCTTCGCCAGCATGACGCGGATCGCGCTGAAAGCCGAGCAGATGGATCATCATCCGGACTGGCGCAACGTCTACAACCGGCTCGAACTGACGCTCAGCACCCATGATGCGGGGGGCGTGACCGAACTGGACATCGCGCTGGCCCGCTTCTGCGAGCGACTCATGCAGTCGTCGAACTGAAGGCGGCGCCTTTGGAATCAGGTACGTGGCGTGCGAAGCTCAAGGAAAATGTCAGTGAAGCCGTAAGCACTTGGACATAGCGCGTTATCCTAGACGGATGCCTTACACAAACAGTGGGAGACAGGTGTGACGCTTGCGGGGAATGTCGGGCACCTGAGTGCAGGTGACGGGGGGGATGATCCCTTCCTGTTTGCCGATGAGCCGGATGCTGCTCAGGGCGAGCACCAGCAGTCCAGCCGCCGTGCCTGGCGCATCCTGATCGCCGACGACGACGAGGAGGTACATAGCGCCACCGCCTACGCCTTGCGCAACGTGGAGGTCGATGGCGCTCGCCTGGAACTCCTGCATGCACGCAGCGCGATCGAGGCCGAGGGCATCCTGCGGCACGAGGCCGGCGTTGCCGTGGCCATGCTCGACGTGGTCATGGAGACCCCTGACGCCGGGCTCTCCCTGGTGCAGGTGATCCGCAACGAACTCAAGCTGCGCACCCTGCGCATCGTGCTGCGCACCGGCCAGCCCGGCTATGCGCCGGAGCTGGAGGTGCTGCGCCAGTACGACATCAACGACTACCGCACCAAGTCCGAGCTGACCCAGACCCGCCTGGTCACCACCCTGATGGTCGCCATCCGTGCCTATGCGCAGATGGAGCTCATCGAGAGCAGCAATCGCGGCCTCACGGCGGTGGCGCACTCATCCAACAGCCTGTTCCGCGTGCGTTCCGCGCGCGAGTTCTCGCGCGCCCTGCTGGACCGCCTGAGCGCCTTGCTGGGGACCGAGGCGCACGGTTTCGTGTGCGTCGAGCCCAGCGCCAGCCTCGACCTTGGCGAGCCGGGCATCAGCGTGTTGCATGCCGGCGGGCGCTTCGTGGCCTGGATTGGCAGCGCGCTCGACAAGTGTGCCGATATCGATACCCAGCGCGCGGTCAAGCGCGCCATCGCGGCCAAGAGCTGCGTCTTCGATGGCCAGCGCTTCGTCATGTGGCTGGGCAGTGGCACTCGTGACGCGGCTGCTTATTTCGAGATCGACCGTCCGCTGCAGGACTTCGAGCTGCGCCTGATCGAAATCTTCGCCTCCAATATCGCGGTCGGCTTCGAGAACGTTGACCTGTTCGAGCGGCTCGATTTCTTCGCCTTCTTCGACCCGCTGACGCACCTGCCCAACCGCACCCGCTTCTTGGCCGACGTGGACCAGGATCTGTTTGCCCGCCAGAGCGGTTCGCGTTGCCTGGCCATTGCGGACGTGGTGCGCTTCTCCGACATCAACGACGCGCTGGGCCATCGCTGTGGCGACACCCTGCTGATCGGCGTGGCCAAGCGCCTGCGCTCGGCGGTTGGTCCGGGCATCATGATTGCCCGCATCTCGGCCGACACCTTCGGCCTGTTCGGGCCGGAGAACGCGATCGACCCGGCCGCCTTGCGCAAGGCCTTTGAAGCGCCGTTCTTCGTGCATGGCCATGCCCTGGTGGTGCAGGTGCGGCTGGGTATCGTGCGGGTGGCCGACAGCAAGGGGGGCGCCGTGGAGTTGCTGCGCAACGCCAATCTGGCGGTCAACCAGGCGCGGCATGCCGGCGGTGGCGCCTGCTGCTGGTTCTCGCGCAACATGTCGGAAGACGTGCAGGCGCGGGTGGCCATGTTGCACAACCTGCGCGCCGCGATTGATTTCCGCCGTGGCCTGTCGGTGCATTACCAGCCCCTGATGGATGCGCAGAGCAGGCAGGTGATCGGTGTCGAGGCGCTGCTGCGCTGGCGCAACGACTATGGCGAGATGGTGGCGCCGGATCGCTTCATCCCGCTGGCCGAACGTACCGGCATGATCAACGAACTGGGTCTGTGGGTGCTGGAGGAGGCGCTGGATCGTCTGTCGGTGTGGCACAAGCTGGGCCACGACTTCTACATGGCGGTGAACATCTCGCCCGTGCAGTTCCGCAGCGATGACTTCGCGGATCGCGTGAAGCAGGTCATCGACCTGTGCGACGTGCGGGCCGACAAACTGGTGCTGGAGATTGGCGAGGCCATCCACCGCGAGGACCAGGCCCAGGTGCATGCCCACCTGAGTCGCCTGACGGGGATGGGTATTCGCATCGCCATCGACGACTTCGGCTCCGGCCACGCCTCGCTGACCCATCTGGCCCAGCTCCCGGTGGGCATCCTCAAGATCGACCGCAGCTTCGTGCATGCCTTGGGTGACGGGGAGGTGGATCAGGCGGTGCCGGCCAGCGTGCTGACCCTGGCGCGCATGAGCGGCATGCAGGTGGTGGCAGAAGGCGTGGAGACGCAGGCGCAGATCGAGACCTTGCAGCGCCTGGGTTGCCAGTTCATGCAGGGCTATGCGCTGGGGCGGCCGATGCCGCCCGACCAGCTCGACGCCTGGTTGCGCGAGCGCGGCTGAGGCCTGTCCTTCCCAAGCCTTGGCGCCTGTGCGCGTTCAGTCGCGCAGGCTTACATCCATCCAGCCACGCAGGGCATTGCCTACCCGGATTCGTGTGGCCGCGGCCAGTGCTGCACGCGGGATCACCGCCTCGCGTACCGTGCCCCGGGCCAGCAGGCTGGCGCGCAGCACGCCTGGCAACAGGCCGCAGTGCCGGGCCGGTGTCAGCCATTTTCCGTCCAGCTCCACGAATACATTGCTGCGCGCGCCCTCGCACAGCTCGTCACGCTCGTTGCAGAACAGCAGGTCGAACAGGCCAGCCTGCATGGCCTGCTGCAGGGCGCCGTCGTAGAAGTCCCGCGCGCTGGTCTTGTGCTGCAGGCGCGGGTCGCGCGAATCCAGATTGAAGCCGCCCCAGGCTACGACCTGGGGCCCGGCCAGCGGGCTCAGCGGTGCGCCATCGAGTTGGCAGGCGCCATCGCGCGACAGGCGCAGGCGGACTCGCTGCGGGCCTGCGGGCAGGGTGCCGAGGTAGCGCTCCAGCTCGGCCTGAAGCGTGGCTTCGTGCCAGGCGAAACCGAGGGATTGGGCCGAGGCGCGCAGGCGTGCGAAATGCAGCTCACGCAGCACGATGCCTCCTTCCGCCACGTCATGACGCATCGTCTCGATCAGTTGCCACTCGTCCCGCAGGTGGGTGGCGAAGCGCGCCTTGACCATGCATTCGGCATGCTCGGCGCGACTGTCCGAATCCGCCACAATGCCGCTCCCCACGTCCAGGCGCAGCCCGTGATCGGCGCCGCACTGCAGGGTGCGGATCGGTACGTTGAGGGAGAAGTCGCCGTCCGGCGCGAGCCAGCCCAGCGCACCGCAGTAGAGGCCGCGCGGGCCGGCCTCCAGCGCATGGATGATCTCCATCGCACGGATCTTGGGTGCACCGGTCACCGAACCACAGGGGAACAGCGCCCGCAGCACTTCGCTGAACGGGGCGGTTACCGGCGCCGCCTCCACGGTCGAAGTGAGCTGGAACACGCTGCGGTAGGGCTCGACCTCGAACAGGCGTGGCACGCTGACCCCGCCCGGTGGCGCCAGGCGCCCCAGGTCGTTGCGGATGAGGTCGACGATCATCAGGTTTTCGGCGCGGTTCTTGTCCGACAGCAACTCGGCCTGTGCCGCTTCCGGCGACATGCCTTCCTGGCGTGGCACCGTGCCCTTCATCGGCCGGCAGCGCAGGCGCGCGCCCTCGCGGGCGACGAACAGTTCGGGCGAGCGGCTGATGATCCAGTCCTGCCCGTCGTGCAGCAGTACGCCGTGAGCGACGGGCTGCTGCTCGCGCAGGCGGGTGGCCAGGGCCAGGGGGTGGCCAAAATACTGGCCTTCGAGCGGGAAGGTGAGATTGACCTGGTAGCAATCGCCGGCCGCGATCAGCGCCAGCACACGTGAGGAGGCGGCCAGGTAGTCGGCCTGCGCCATGGTCGGCGCGAGGTTCAGGATGCCTGCGCTGCGCTGGCGGGGATCGAGGGCTTCGTTCTGTGCCTGCCACCAGTCATCGAGTGCGTTGCCACTCAGCTCACGGCGGCTGGCAAAGGCCCAGGCACGCAGCAGGGGGCCAGGGTGCTCGGGCAACAGGGGGTGCAGGCGCTTTTCCAGCGCGAGGCCCAGCTCATAGTGGGCGGCCAGCGCGACCCACAACCCCTCAGCCTGCCAGGCAGCGAGTCGTGCAAGGCAGGCATCCAGGTCTGCGGGGGCCTCACAGCACAGCGCGTGCTGGAGGTCTTCAAGCAGCACGCCGCGCCCGGGCTGCCCCACATTGTCTTCAAACAGCGCGAAGGGCAGAGGGGCAGACATACGGTGAATGCGGCGAGGGGCGGCCAAGCGACCGCGGCAAGGCGGGGCGTAGCGTCAGCGACGCGGAGCCGGGCGATAGCTGCGCGCCACGGGTTTGCTCTTGGTGGCAGGCTTGTAGCTCGACTTCACCGCACGCGAGCCGGCAGGGCTGCGTGGCAGCACTTCCTTCAGTACCTCGTGCTGGGCGCTGGAGCCGTTCGGGATCAACAGGGTATAGCCGGCCGCGAGGCGTGCGCCGCTGGGCAGGCCATTGGCCAGGCGCAACAGTTCTGCGCCGATGTTCAGGCGCTTGGCGACCTGTTCGATGCGCTCGCTCTTGCTGATGGAGTAGGTGCGCCAGGTCGACAGCGGGGCATCATGGCGCGACAGGTTGTCCTTGAACTTGCGGGCGTTTTCCACCGGCAGCACCAGTTGTGCGTTCTCTGCGCCGGGCATCACCGGCCGGTTGTAGCCCGGGTTCAGCGACAGGAATTCCTTGAGCGGCAACTCCGCGAGTTGCGCGGCGACCGCGATGTCCATGCGCTGCACGCGCTCGATGGTCACGAAGTAGGGCTCGTTCGGGACATCCGGCAGGCGGATGCCGTACTTCTCCGGGTTGGCCACGATGTTCTTGAGCGCCTGCAGCTTGGGCACGTAGTAGCGCGTCTCCTGCGGCATGCGCAGGTGGCTGTAATCGGTCGGCTTGCCGCTGGCTTTGTTGGCAGTCACGGCGCGTGCGACCGCGTTCTCACCCCAGTTGTAGGAGGCCAGCGCGAGCTGCCAGTCGCCATGCAGTTCGTACACGGCCTGCAGGTATTGGAGTGCGGCGTTGGTGGAGGCCACGATGTCGCGGCGCTCGTCGACCCACCAGTTCTGGGTCAGGTTGAAATCCTTGCCGGTGGAAGGGATGAACTGCCACAGGCCGGCCGCACGCGCAGAGGAGAAAGCCTGCGGGTTGAAGGCGCTCTCCACCATCGGCAGCAAGGCCAGCTCGGTGGGCATGCCACGCTTCTCCAGCTCGCTCACGATGTGGAACAGATATTTGCGGCCACGCTCGAACAAGGCTTGCAGCATGTGCGGTCGGGTCAGGTACCAGGCCATGCGGTCTTCCACCAGCTCGCCGCCGAGGTCCGGCATGCCGAAACCGCCCCGGATGCGGCCCCACACCTGTTCGTGCGGTGCGGCCAGGTCGACCGGCTTGATCGGCGGGGCGAAGCGTGGTTGATCCAGGTTGCCGAGGGCTTCCATCGGAGCCACCGCCGCAGGCTCCAGCGCGGGGGCCAGGCTCAGCGGAGCGTCGGGCGTCGCGGCAAGGGCAGCCTGGCTGAGCAGGCAGAGGGCGCAGGCAGGAAGCAGGGCGAGAAGCCTCATGTGCGGTGCCGGTTCGAGTGAGGGTGCGGCATTGTAACCTCAGTGGCTGCGGCACCCGTACAACGGTGATCGGAAAAGAAAGGTTTCGCCCGCGCTGATCGACGTGCGGCGCGATCGGCGGCAGCGTATGCTTGGGCGCAAGCCAAGATCACCCAGACCCACTGCAGGGTCCCATTCCATGAAAGCACTGGTCATCGACGACACCCTGACGAGCGCCATGCTGGTAGGCCACCAGCTGCGCAAGATGGGCATCGAGCCGGTGGTTGCACGTGATGGCCTGGCGGGGGTCGAGCTGTTCAAGGAACATCGACCGGATCTCGTGCTGCTCGATGTGATGATGCCGGGCATCGACGGCTACGAAGTGGCCAAGCGCATCCGCCAACTGGAGCGGAATGGAGAGTGGACGCCGATCATCTTCGTTTCCGGTCGTAACGACGACGAAGACATCGAGCGGGCGATTGCCGTGGGCGGTGACGACTACCTCGTCAAACCGGTGTCGGAAGTTGTGCTGGCCGCCAAGGTCAAGGCCATGCAGCGTTTCGCCCAGATGCGCCTGTCTCTGGTGGTGCTGACGCGCCGCCTTGACGAGATGAATCGCGAACTGACCCGGATCTCCTCGGTCGATGGGCTGACCGGCATTCCCAACCGTCGCCAGTACGACGAGAGCCTCAGCCGCGAATGGGGACGTGCCATGCGTAATGGCGCCGCCCTGAGCGTGCTGATGTGCGACGTGGATGACTTCAAGAAGTACAACGACCACTATGGACATCAGGCGGGCGACGAATGTCTCCGGCGGGTGGCCGGGGTGCTCGCTGCCAGTGCCAAGCGCCCGACGGACATGGCCGCGCGTTACGGTGGCGAGGAGTTCTCCGTGATCCTGCCCGACACGCATCTGGAGGGCGCCCTGCAGGTGGCCGAGGGCATCCGTCAGGGCGTGGAGCGCCTGGGCCTGCCGCACGCGGCGCGTGGTCCCGAGGCGGTAGTCACGGTCAGCGTAGGGGTGGCGAGTGTCGTGCCGGCGCGTGGCCAGCATGAAATTCCGTTCCTGGTGCGGCTGGCGGATGCCGGGCTATACCAGGCCAAGTCGCTGGGGCGTAATCAGGTAGCAAGCGTGATGGCCATCGAGGAGGCAGCCAGTCATGAGTAACAAGACGAGCGGGATCACGGTCGTGATCGCTGACGACAATGACACGACCCGTGCCATGCTGCGCGGTATCCTGCGCCAGGATGGCATCGAAGTGATCGGCGAAGCCAAGGATGGGCCGAGCGCTGTCGTCATGGTGCGCAAATTGGCGCCGACCTTGGTGTGTCTGGACGTGAACATGCCCAATGGCAGCGGGTTGGACGCGCTGGCAGAGATTAAGGCCGCCCACCCGGGCGTCAAGGTCCTGATGGTCACGGGGTCGACCGACCGCGATACGGTGCAGGCTGCCATTGCTGGCGGAGCCAACGGCTACGTGGTCAAACCCTTCAATGCCGCCAAGGTCATGGCGGCGGTCCGGCAGGCCACTGGTTTGCCGCAGACGGCGGCCTGATCAGGCAAATCCGTCTTTCCAGCGACGCAGGGCGGTGAATACCGCCAGCGGGGACGCCAGCGACCTGCCGGCATTCTCCTGCGCCGCGTTCTTCACGGCCTCGACGGCGCAGCGCAGGAACGGGTTATAGCTCCGTTCGTCCCGCAGGCGAACGGGCAGTGTGGGGCGGGACGCAGCACGCAAGACTTCGCACTCCGCCCGGCGTGCCGCGATCGCCGTGTTGGTGGGCTCGACGGCGGAGGCAAAGCGCAAGTTGCTCAGGGTGTATTCATGCGTGCAATACACCAGGGTCTCGTCCGGCAGGGCAGCCAGACGATTCAGCGAAGCATGCAATTGCTCAGCCGTGCCGCCCAGTAGTCGGCCGCAACCCGCCGAGAACAAGGTGTCGCCGCAAAACAACGCTGTGCCATGCAGGAAAGCGATGTGCGACTCGGTATGGCCGGGCACAGCGAGCACCTGGAAGGCTCCGGCTACGCCTGCCAGTTCGAAGTTGTCGCCATCACCGACCTTGTGCGTGACCATCGGGATGCGCGGATCTGCCGGGCCCAGCACCGGTACCGCGTGATGTTCAAGCAGAGCCTGAACGCCGCCGATGTGATCCGCGTGGTGATGGGTCAACAGGATGGCGCCAAGGCGCTGCCCGCTCTCTGTCAGGAAGGTCTCCACCGGCGCCGACTCGCCGGGGTCCACAACCACGACGAGTTCCGCCGTGCAGAGGGCCCAGATGTAGTTGTCCTTGAATGCCGAAAGGGGAACAATCTTCATGGTCAGCACATTCTGAGCCGGTGAAGCAGCATGTCAATCGAAAGCCTGGATTCCTGGATGGACAGCCCGCGCGGGCGCTACTTGTTGGCCTGGGAACTGCAGCAGAGCGATCGTCTGGTGGCCGATCTGTTCGGTTTCCATGCCCTGCAGATCGGCGTTCCGGCGCATGACTATCTGCGCAACAACCGCATTCCCTTCAAGTTCCGCCTGGGCGGCAGCGGTGCGGTCAGTGTCCTGGGCTGCAGTGAAGAACTGCCTTTCGCTTCGCAGAGCCTGGACCTCGTCGTCCTGCCCCATGTGCTGGAGTTCTGCGCCGACCCGCACCAGGTCTTGCGCGAAGTCGAGCGCGTGCTGATGCCCGAAGGCAGCGTGATCATCGCCGGTTTCAACCCCTACAGCACCTGGGGCTTGCGGCGTTCGCTGGCCGGCAACCTGGGGGCCTTGCCATGGAAGGGGCAGTATCTATCGGGGCGCCGACTGCGCGACTGGCTGTCCCTGCTGGGTTTCGAGGCGCGTACCAGCCGTTTCGGTTGCTATGCTCCGCCCGTGGCTTCCGAGGCGTGGCTCAAGCGCTGGTCTTTCATGGACTCGATGGGCGAACGCCTGTGGCCCTTTGGTGGCGGTGCTTACTTATTGCATGGCGTCAAACGGGTCGCCGGGATGCGCCTGATTGCCCCCAACTGGCGGGCTAGCCTGCAGCGCAAGAAAGCCATGGTGCCGGTGGCGCACCGGGACTCCTATCTGAATCAATCACGGAACAAGTAATGGAAGCAGTCGAGATTTACACCGACGGTGCCTGCAGCGGAAACCCGGGCCCCGGTGGCTGGGGCGCGATCCTGTGTGCGGGAGAGCATGAGAAGGAGTTGTGGGGGGGCGAGCCGTCGACCACCAACAACCGGATGGAACTGCTGGCCGTGATCCGTGCCTTCGAGGCCCTCAAGCGACCCGTCGTGGCCAAGGTCTATACCGACAGCCAGTACGTGCAGAAAGGCATATCCGAATGGATACGCGGCTGGAAGGCGCGGGGCTGGAAGACGGCCGACCGTCAGCCGGTCAAGAACGAAGACTTGTGGCGGCGGCTCGATGAGCTGGTGGAGGCGCATCAGGTGCAATGGCTGTGGGTCAAGGGGCACGCCGGCCACCCGCAGAACGAACGTGCCGACGCCCTGGCGCGACGCGGGATAGCCGATTTACGTGCAGATCCGGTTGTCGCACGTGCCTGAGGTGTTTGTGTTGCGCTGCGGCATTTAATGCTTGGGCGCTATGCTCAAGGTATTCCGCCTACATGGCGGAGGCGTGAAGAGTTTCATGGCTCGCGCATTCTGATATAACAAAAACAAAGACTTATATGTTGTTTTGTATGAATAAGGAATGCTTATTCGTGGATAGAAACAATTGTCCCCGAATTTGAAGTTTTTTCTTGCGTCGCACAAGCCGGGCCGGCATAATTCAAACCGTAGTGACTGAGCTTTGTGAGTTTTTCCGAAACCCAGTCCAAGATTGTCTCCTCCACCCTCCTCCTTTGGTGTGGACTTGGCGCAGCTCCTAACCGGGCTGCGTTTTTTTCGTCCACGTTTCGCCAAGGGGCGGGCGACCCCCTGAGCTTGTCCTGAAGAATCAGGGGCTTGTGGCGAGCCTGCGCAGCGCCTCCACTTGGTCCTGGATGGGTTGCGGGATGCTCTGGCGGCCGTCCAGCATGGCCTGAATCACGGCCACATTCTCCGGGATCGGGCATCCCGCTCCGCTGTCTTCCACGTCCCCCGGCGCCTGCTCGAACAGCACTTCGGCGTGCCCTGCGTGCAAGCCCAGCAGGCGCGGCCGGCGGCGTGGCGCGGCATACGCCTCGCCTTCGGTGCCGCGCATCAGCAGCGCGCAGCCATTTTCCATGAGCAGGAGCGCCTGCATCGAATCCAGGTAAGGGGGGTGGGTGACGGCCACCACGCGCACGCTGCGGCCGGGGCAGGGGTCCAGCAGCTTGGCCAGGGTATGGCCGCTGTTGCGTACCCCCAGGCGCGGGCGCAGGGCCAGCAGGCGGTCCAGTCCCGGGCACAGGCGTTCCAGGGGCAGGCAGGCCAGCTTGCGTTCGGCGAGCTGAAGTTCCGCGCCCTGGGTGTCGGGGGCGCACTCGATGCCCAGGGCGGCCAGTAATTCAAAGGGGCTCACGCGTGACTCGAAATCATGGCGTCCCTGGATCAGGACCGGGATGCCTTCGCGCGCCAGCAGCATGGCGACCAGTGGCATCAGGTTGGCTTGCTTGCGTGCGCCGTTGTAAGTGGGCAGCAGCACGCAGCGTGGGCCGGCTGGTACCGTCACGTGTGCGGTACGTGCATGCATGGCGGCCATGAAGCCCGCCATCTCTTCCGCCGTCTCGCCCTTGATGCGCAATGACAGGAGGATGGCGCCCAGCTCCATCTCAGGGACCTGGCCGTCGAGGATTTCTCCGAACAGTTGGGTAGCTTGCTCGCGCGTGAGGTCGCGTGCGCCCTTGGCGCCGCGACCGATTTCCTTGATGATCGGTGCGTAGTTCATGCGCGGGATTATCGCGCGACAGACGCGGAGGTCGGCAATGAAAATCGGATTCATCGGGCTGGGCATCATGGGGCGGCCGATGGCGCTCAATATCCTCAAGGGTGGATATGCGCTCAACGTTTGGGCACGTCGCGCCGAGTCCATGCAGCCCTTGGTGGCGGCGGGCGCCACGGGCTGTGGCAGCGCGGCGGAAGTGGCCGCGGCGAGCGATATCGTGATCAGCATGGTGGCAGATGCGCCGGACGTGGCCGAAGTCGCGTTGGGCGAGCAGGGTGTGGCGAAGGGCGCACGTCCCGGCCTGGTCTATATCGACATGAGTACCATCGCGCCCAGCGCTGCGCGCGAGATTGCCACCAGATTGGCGAGCCAGGGCGTGCGCATGCTTGACGCGCCGGTCTCAGGAGGCGAGGTAGGCGCCATCAATGGCGGCCTGACCATCATGGTCGGCGGCGAGGCGCAGGCCTACGAAATGGCCTTGCCGGTGTTCCGCTGCATGGGCAAGACGGTGACCCTGGTCGGGGAGTCCGGTGCGGGGCAGGTGACCAAGGCCTGCAATCAGATCCTGACTGGCGTCGGCGTGCTGATGGTGGCCGAAGCGCTCAACTTTGCGCGTGCTTCGGGGGTGGATCCGGCCAAGGTGCGCGAGGCCATGCTGGGTGGTTTTGCCTACAGCAAAGTGCTGGAGAATCACGGGCAGCGCATGCTGGACCGGCAGTTCAAGCCAGGGTTCAAGGCCTGGATGCATCGCAAGGACCTGCGCATCGTGCTGGAAGAGGCCCATCGCCTGGGCGTCGTGACGCCGACCTCGGCGATCACTGCGCAGATGCTCAACGCGCTGGTCGGCGGCGGGGAGGGCGAGCAGGACACGGTGTCGATCATCGCCTTGCTGGAGCGCATGAGCGAGGGCGCGGGCGATGCGTAGCCTGCTGCTGGCGGCCGTACTGGTCGTGCTGGCAGGCTGCGCCAGTCTGTCGGGCATGCAGGCACCGCAGGTGAGCGTGTCGGAGGTCAGCCTGGGCAAGGTGACGCTCACCGAGCAGCGGTTGCGCCTGCGCCTGCGGGTGGGCAATCCCAACTCACGTGAGCTGGCGCTTGACGGTCTGGTCTTCCGCCTGGAGGTCGCCGACCGCTTGTTGGCCCAGGGCGTGGGCAATCAGGCGGTGGTGATTCCGCCCCTGAGCGAAGGCATGGTGGAGGTGGAAGCCAGTCTGCAGACCATGGAGTTGTTTGGTCTGCTGCCCAAGATCGCCGAAGGGGATGGCAAGTTCGACTACCGCCTCAAGGGAGATGCCATGACACGTGACTACGGACGCATCCCGTTCTCGCGCGATGGTCGCATGGGCTTGCCGCTGGGGTCCTTGAAGTAGTTGTTCAGCGTGCCGCCACGCCGCTGCGCAGGCCGCCTACGGGGAGCAGACCACGCTCGGTGATGATGCCGGCGATCAGCGCGGCGGGCGTGACGTCGAAGCCCGGGTTCCATACCGGCGTATTGCGGTCGGTGAGGTCTACGTTCACCACTTCGTCGCCGTGCAGCAAGCCGGTGATGCTGAGTTGCTCGGCCGTATCGCGCTCTTCGATTGGGATGGCAGCGCCATTGGGGCAGGCGAGGTCAATTGTTGACCACGGGGCGGCGACGTAAAACGGCACCTGCGCGGCCTTGGCTGCGAGCGCTTTGAGCGAGGTGCCGATCTTGTTGGCGGTGTCGCCGTTGGCGGCGATGCGGTCGGCGCCGACGATCAAGGCGTCAACATGGCCGCGCGCCAGCAAGAGGCCGGCCGCGTTGTCGGAGATCAGGGTGTAGGGCACGCCGACCTGTTCCAGTTCCCAGGCGGTCAGCAAGCCCTGGTTGCGCGGGCGGGTCTCGCTGACCCACACGTGTACCTCGATGCCTTGCTGGTGGGCCAGGTAGATCGGGGCCAAGGCGGTACCCCAGCCGCAGGTGGCCAGTGCGCCGGCATTGCAATGGGTCAGCAGTTCGAGCGGGCGTCCTTCCTTGCGATGGCGGCGCAACGCGGTGAGGCCATGCTCGCCGATCTGGCGGTTGGCCTCGATGTCTTCCTTGCGGATCGCATCGGCCTCGCTCCAGGCGAGCAGCCGCCGCACGTTGTCCGGATGGTCGCTCAGCACATGCTTCATCCGGTCCAGCGCCCAGTGCAGATTGACCGCAGTCGGCCGTGTCGCGGCCAGGGTCTTGAGTGCATGGGCAAGATGCGTGTCGGAGGCATCCTCACGCATCGCGAGGGCCACGCCATAGGCGGCGGTGGCGCCAATCAGCGGAGCGCCACGCACCAGCATGCCTCGGATGGCGCTGGCGGCGTCGTCAAGATTGCGCAGCGCGACGATGCGGCGTTGCAGGGGGAGGGCGGTCTGATCGATGATCATGACGGCATTGCCGTCACGGCGGAGGGTGTCGAACTGCATGTGGCTGTGTGCGGAAACCGTGGTTGGCGGCAGCGCGCAGTGTGACAGGCCGTGACCCTGCGCGCTACACTGCAGCGCCGCGAATTACATTGCCTTGGTCATGCGCAATCTTCTGCTGTTCGTCCTGCTGCTGGTGGGAATCTGGTGGGTACGCCGCTCGCTGTCCAGGGGCGACCGACAGGCGCCGGGCGGCGAACACAAGGTGCCTGGGCACACCCCGCCGCCACGCGGCGAAGCGGAGCGCATGCGGGCTTGCGCCCACTGTGGCGTGCTGGTGCCGGAGAGCGAAGGCATCAATGCGACGGGGGTTTTCTACTGCGGCCCCGAGCATGCCCGCCTGGGACCACGAGACGATACGCCATGATGGAGACGGCTACGCCGCTCATCCCCGAGGAGTCGGCGCGGACGGTCTCGCTGCGTTACTTCAACCTGTATCGCATCGTCGTAGCGAGCCTGTTCGCAATCTTCGGTGCGCCCTTCGGCTTCGATGCGGCGAATCCGGCGCTTTACTACCTGCTCGCCTCGACCTACTGGGGGCTCGCCCTCATCTTCGCCCTGTGGCCCGCCGACAGTGCGCGTCCGCAAGGGGTGTGGCTGGCCTGCCAGGTGGCGGTCGACATCCTGGTGCTGACCGTGTTCATGTATCTGGCGGGTGGTCAGCGCAGCGGCATTCCCTACCTGATGATGACCAGCATCGCGGGGGCTGCCCTGGTCAGCGAAGGGCGCATGGTGTTCGGTTTTGCCTCGATGGCCACCATCGCGGTGCTGGTCGAGCAGTTCCTGCGCATCCTGACGGGCGAGGCGCCGAGCGCAGCACTCTCCGGCACCGGCATCACCTGTGTGGGTTTCTTCGCCGTGGCGATGGTGGCGCGCCTGCTGGCCATGCGTGCTCTGCACAACGAGGCGCTGGCGCGCCAGCGCGGTCTGGACCTGGAGCGGCAGATCCGTGTCAATGCACGCGTCATCGAAGACATGCAGGACGGGGTGGTGGTGGTGGACGAGTTCGGCATGGTGCGGCAGTTCAATCCGCGCGCGGTCGAGTTGCTCGGTTCGCTGCTGGCGCGTGGCGAACACATCAGCAGTGCTTCGGTGAACTTGTCGCGCTGCATCCTGAGCGAAGGTGCGTCGGGCGAGGAACCCCTGGTCGCCGAGCACAGCGGCCGCCAGTTGCGGATGCGCCAGGTGAGCGTGGGGGTCGAGCGCGACCAGATCCTGTTCCTGGAAGACCTTGACCGCCTGCAGTCCCAGGCTCAGCAGATCAAGCTGGCCGCGCTGGGACGACTGACCGCCAATATCGCGCATGAGATCCGCAATCCGCTGGCGGCGGTGACGCAGGCAGCGGAGCTGATGGGCGAGGAGAAGCGGACCGAGATGCTGCAGCGCCTGATCCGCATCGTGCGCGACAACGCGGCGCGCATCGACCGCATGGTGCGCGACGTGATGGAGTTGGGCCGGCGCGACCGCCTCACCCGCGAGCGCCTCGACCTGGCAGCCTACCTCCACACCTTCATCGAGGAGTGGAGCCTGCACACGCCGGCGGCCGCCTCCTGCGTGCGGGTGACGGTGGAGGAAGGGGGGGTGGTCATGTTCGACCGCGTGCACCTGCACCAGATACTTGCCAACCTGCTGGGCAATGCCTTGCGCTACTGCAGCGGTGCTCCGGCGGCCGTGAGGCTGGGCGTGCGCCCGCTCGATGATGACCGGCTCGTGTTGAGCGTAGCGGATGACGGGCCGGGGATTCCGGAGGAAGACCGGGCCAAGGTCTTTGAACCTTTTTACACTTCGGAGCCGAAGGGGACCGGGTTGGGCTTGTACATCGCCAGCGAGCTGGCCGACGCCAATGGCGCCCGGCTCGAACTGGTGCCCAGCTCGATCGGCGCCGAGTTTCACCTGAGCATAAGGAGAGCTGGATGAGTAACGTCAGCGAGCGTCGCGCTGCGCGTGGTGCGGATGTACTGGTCGTCGATGACGAGGCGGACATCCGCGAGCTGATCGAGCTGTCGCTGATGCGCATGGGCCTGGGGGCCGACACCGCCGGCAGCGTGAGCGAGGCGCGTGCGCTGCTGGGCACCAAGCGCTACCGGCTATGCCTGACCGACATGCGCCTGCCGGATGGTGATGGGCTGGAGGTGGTGGCGCACATCGCGGCGCATTGCGCCGACCTGCCGGTGGCGGTGATCACCGCGCACGGCAGCATGGACAATGCCGTGGCCGCGTTGAAAGCCGGCGCCTTCGACTACCTCTCCAAGCCAGTGACGCTGGAGCAGTAGCGTGCGCTGATCAAGTCGGCGTTGGATGTGGAGGGCGACGAGCACCAGGGGCAGGATCGGCACGCCGCTCCCTCTCAGTTCACCGGCGAGTCGCCGGCCATGGCGCAGGTGCGTGGCATGGTGGAGCGCCTGGCGCGCAGCCAGGCACCGGTCTACATCTCGGGCGAGTCGGGTAGCGGCAAGGAGCGCGCCGCGCGCCTGATCCATGCCCTCGGTTCGCGCGGCGACAAGCCCTTCGTGGCGGTGAACTGCGGGGCCATCCCCGAGAACCTGATGGAGAGCGAGTTCTTCGGCTACCGCAAGGGCGCGTTCACCGGAGCAGAGACGGACCGCGACGGCTTCTTCCACGCCGCGCATGGCGGCACCCTGTTCCTCGATGAGGTGGCGGACCTGCCGCTGGCCATGCAGGTCAAGCTGCTGCGCGTGATCCAGGAGCGCCGCGTGCGGCGCATCGGCGAGACGCAGGAGCAGCCCGTGGACGTGCGCATCATTTCCGCCACCCACCGCAACCTGCGCGAGCAGGTGGAGCAGGGGCGCTTCCGCCAGGACTTGTTCTACCGCCTCAACGTGATCGAGCTGCACATGCCGGCCTTGCGCGAGCGGCGCGAGGACATTCCGCTGCTCGCCGACACCATACTGGCTCGGCTGGCCACCGAGAGCGGCAGCCTCAAGCCGACGCTCACGCCGGCGGCGCTGGCCGCCTTGCAGGCCTATGCCTTCCCCGGCAACGTGCGCGAGCTGGAGAACATCCTGGAGCGTGCCATGGCCTTGTCGATGAGTGACCGTGTCGACGTGGCTGACCTGCGCCTCGATCCGGCCGAGGAGGCCGCCGACAGCACCAGCGCGCCCCCCGGGGGATCCCTGCAGGACTATCTGGATCACGTGGAGCGCCAGGCCATCAACGAGGCGCTGGGCAAGACGCATGGCAACCGCACGGCGGCCGCGCGCGTCCTGGGTGTGACCTTCCGCTCCCTGCGCTATCGCATGGAGCGGCTGGGCATGAAGGGCGAGCGCGCCGACGAGCAGTAGTTACAAGCCGGCCTGCCGAGCCAGCTCGCGCAGGTGCTGCTCGGAAGCGCGGAAGCCGGCCTGCTCGCTGTCGCTGAACTGGTAGTTGAGGATGCGCTGCACGCCGGTGCGGGCGATGACGCAGGGCACGCTCATGACCAGATCACGGACGCCGTACTCGCCGTCGAGCAGCACGCCGACCGGCAGCACCGAATGCTCATTGGCCTCGATGGCACGGATCAGGCGGAATACGCTGGCTGCGATGCCGTGGTTGGTGTTGCCCTTGCGCTGGAAGATTTCGAATCCGGCGTCCAGCACTTGTTGACGCACCAGATTCTTGTCGACCGGTGGCAGGCCGTTGAGCGCGCAATAGCGATCGATATCCAATCCGCACACATTGCAGATGCTCCACGGGATGAAGCCGGTGGAGCCGTGGTCGCCCAGCAGGTAGCCGAAGATGTTCTTCGGGTCGATGCGCACATGGTCGCCGAGGATGCGCAGGAAGCGCGCCGAGTCGATGATGGTGCCGGCCGAGATCAAGCGCGTGCGCGGGTAGTCCGAGGCGGCCAGCGCCACCTGGGTCATCACATCAACAGGATTGGTGACCATGATGACGATGGCCTCGGGCGAGTACTGCTCCACCTCGGCGATGATGGTGCGCACGATGCCGCTGTTGATGCGCACTAGGTCGTCGCGCGACTCACCAAGCTTGAGCTGCGCGCCAGCGGTGATCACCACGATGTCGCTGCCCGCCGTCTGGGCGTAGTCGCCAGCGATCAACAGCGGATTCTTGGCGTAGGTGAAGGCGGTGGCGTGGGAGAAGTCATTGATCTCGGCCAGCGCCTTGTCGGCGGCCTTGTCGACGGCGACGATCTCGGACACCTCGGACATGTTGACCAGGAAGCCGACGATCTCGGTGCCGACCGCACCCATGCCGATGACGGAAACTTTCATGTTGCAATCCTCTCGCGCTCTCGTGAAGCGCTGTGAAATGGAGAAGGTGGCGGGTAGCCAGTCGCCAGTGTAGCCTCGGCAAGTGGCCCTGGCTTGGCCTGGGTCATGTCTGTTCCGGCGCGCTCAAAATAAGCGCGAGGTGGCGGCACCGGCTTGGTAATATGCATTTTGCTTGTCGTCCAGACGGTTCCGCATGTCCTCATCCCCCACCGCGCTGCACGTCCAGCATCCCATGCGCGGGGTGCTCTGGCTGGCGCTCGCCCTGTTCCTCTTCGCCTGCCTGGACGCCTGTTTCAAGTACCTGGTGGCGCGCTACCCGGTGCCGGTGCTGGCCTTCGCGCGCTACCTGGTGCACCTGTCGCTGATGCTGGCGGTGCTGGCCGCGCGGCCGCGCGACTACTCGTTGCGCACCCAGCGTCCGGGCCTGGTGACGGTGCGTGCCTTCTGTCTCGTGCTGCTGACACTGTTCATGACCTTCGGCTTGGCACGCCTGCCGTTGGCCGAGGCCACTTCGATCATGTTCATCGCGCCCTTGCTGGTGGCCGTGCTGGCTGGGCCGGTGCTGGGCGAGCGCGTCGGCGCGCTGCGCTGGGTGGCAGTGGCGGCCGGCTTCATCGGGGTGCTTCTGGTGGTGAGGCCCGGTGGTCAGTTGGATGCCCTGGGCGCTTTGCTGGTGTTCTTTGCCGCATGCAGCAATGCGGCCTACCAGATGCTGTCGCGCCTGCTCGCGGGTAGCGAGAAGGCCTTCACCATGCTGTTTTACTCCGCACTGGCCGGCACGGTGTGCTTCGGACTGGCGACCCCATTCTTCCTTGATATGCCCGCGCCTGGTTGGTTCGACATCCTGCTGATCATCGGTACCGGGGTGGCGGGCGGGCTGGGGCATCTGCTGTTCACCATGGCCTATCGCGACGCGCCCGCGTCGCTGCTGGCACCGGTGACCTATCTGCAACTCCTGTGGGCCGGCATCCTCGGCTGGGTGGTCTTTGCCCAGTTGCCCGACCCGGTGAGCTTGCTGGGCATGGCCATCATTGCAGCTTCGGGCGTCGCGGTGGCGCTTCAGCGTCGCGCAGGGTAGGGATAGAGACTGGACAAGGCCTCCGAACGGCCTCCCGGCTGCACGATGCGCACATGCTCGCGGCGGAACTCGCGCGCCTGATGCAGGCCGCAGGCGTGCGCGATCATGTCGATCTCCTTGTTCATGGCCGTGCAGTAGTTCGCCACCCGGGTGGCTTTGTCCTCGACCACCAGGCCGCGTTGCAGCCGAGCGTCGTGCGTCGTGATGCCGGTCGGGCAGGTGTTGGTGTGGCAGCGCAGGGCCTGGATGCAGCCCAGCGCGAACATGAAGCCGCGTGCGGTGTTGACGAAGTCGGCTCCGCAGGCAAGAGCCCAGGCGGCGCGCGCCGAGGTCACGATCTTGCCCGAGGCAACCAGGCGGATGCGCGGCTTGAGCCCAGCCGCGAAGAGCGTGTCGGCCACACGTGGCAGCGCCTCGTCGATTGACAGCGCGACATGGTCTGCCAGCGCTTGCGGTGCCGCGCCGGTGCCGCCCTCGCCGCCGTCGATGACGATGAAGTCCGGGGCGCTGTCCAGCCCGCGACGCAGGACGGCCTCGCACAGCTCATGCGCGAAATGCCAGCCGCCTACGGCAGTCTTGATGCCCACCGGCTTGCCCGTGAGATCGCGCACGCGCATCACGAAGTCCAGCAACTCGTTGGTGTTCGCAATGTCGAGGTGGCGGTTGGGGCTGATCGAATCCTGACCGGCCGGAATGCCCCGGATGCGCGCGATCTCCTCGGTGACCTTGCCGCCTGGCAGCACGCCGCCCTTGCCGGGTTTGGCGCCCTGCGACAGCTTGACCTCGAAGGCGCGTACCGCCTCATGCGCGGCCAGCTCGCGGAGTTTGTCCGGCGACAGGCGTCCCTGCTCGTCGCGTACCCCGTACTTGGCGGTGCCGATCTGCACGATCAGGTCGCTGCCGCCCTCCAGGTGCCAGGGCGAGAGGCCGCCTTCGCCGGTATCCATCCAGCATCCCGCGCTCGCCGCGCCTTGCGACAGCGCGCGTACCGCCGGACGCGAGATCGCGCCGTAGCTCATGCCACTGATGTTGACGATGGAGCGGGCCAGGAAGGGCTTGGCGCAATGCCCCTCGCCGATCATCAGGGGCGGGGTCGCGCAGCGTTCCTCTTCCAGCACCGGAAAGGGGGCGTTTACGAAGATCAGCGCGCCCGCCTCGTGGATGTTGTAGGTGGAACCGAAACCGACGATGCCGCCTTCCTGCTTGGCCAGACGATAGACCCAGGCCCGGGTGGCGCGGTTGAAGGGCATCTCCTCGCGGTCGCCGAGGAAAAAGTACTGCCGGAAGTACTCCCCCAGGCTTTCGAAGAAGTAGCGCAGATGCCCGATCACCGGGTAATTCCGGAGAATGGTGTGCTTCTGCTGGGTGATATCCTTGATGTACCAGTACGCAACTGCAGCGAGCAGTGCGAACGCCAGCAAGGTGCCCAGGCTGATGCTCAGGAGGGTATGCATGGGCATCCAGTCGTGGTGGTCGGTGTAAGATTGTGCAATACATCACACGAGGGCGTCATGCCACTGAGCCAGCAACTCCGAGTCGAAATCCAGCGTGAAGTCGCCTGCGCCCTTGCCGAGGACGTCGGCACCGGCGATCTGACCGCGCAACTGATCGCCGCTGATGCGATGGCCCAGGGCCGCGTACTGACCCGGCAGGATGCCGTGCTGTGCGGGGCCGCCTGGTTCGAGGCCGCGTTCACCGCGCTGGACCCGGAGTGCACCGTGGTCTGGCATGCCAAGGATGGTGAACGCATCCGTAGCGGCCAGGTGCTGTGCGACGTCTTTGCCGGTGCGCGCGCCTTGCTGACGGCCGAGCGCACTGCGCTGAACTTCCTGCAGTTGCTGTCGGGCACAGCGACCACGGTACGCCGCTTCGTTGACGCGGTGACCGGCACCAAGGCGCGCATCGTCGATACCCGCAAGACCCTGCCGGGCCTGCGCCTGGCGCAGAAGTACGCAGTGCAGTCGGGGGGCGGGTTGAACCACCGGATCGGCCTCTACGACGGCGTGCTGATCAAGGAAAACCACATCATCGCCGCCGGCGGGGTGCGTCAGGCTTTGCTGAGGGCGCAGGAGATCGCGCCATCCAACGTGTTCATCGAGATCGAGGTCGAGACCTTGCAAGAGCTCGAAGAGGCGCTATCCTGCGGCGCGCGCATGATCCTGCTCGACAACATGACGGTGGGGGAGATGCGCGAGGCGGTGAGGATCACCGCCGGCCGTGCCGAACTGGAGGCTTCGGGCGGCGTGTCGCTGGATCGCGTACGCGAAATCGCGGAAGCGGGGGTCGATCGTATTTCGATCGGCAGCCTGACCAAGGATGTGCAGGCGGTTGATTTTTCACTGCGCCATATCGAAGAATAAAAACCAATAAATCATGTCGGCATCCGTTTGGGACAGCGGCTGCCGGGGAGTCCCAGGGTCATGCTGTTTGCCTTGTATTACATCGTTTCCATTACCGTGCTGATCCTCCATTTCACGGGGTTTCTGGCTAGGCACAACCTGGAATGGTTGATCTATGTGCTGGCCGTTACGGTATTTCCTGCCGTTCTGTATCTGTAAGTCGTCATGACAGCGCGCCGGGGGATGTGCCCGGCGTGGCGCTCAACTTTCTCTCCCTACCTGCCGCAACTACTCCCAGCAGACCTTCATGTGATGGGCCGACATGCTGGAGTCCTCCACCTGGCTTGATTTCCTGACCGCCCTGATGATCGGTGCGCTGGTCGGCATCGAGCGTGAGAAGCGCAAACGCGAGGCGACCGATCCGCGCGGCGTGGGCCTGCGCACCTTCATGCTGTTGGCCCTGTTTGGCGCCTTGGCGAGCTTTCTTGCGGTGAGCCATGCCTCCCTGTCCTGGATGTTGCCAGCAGCGCTTCTGGCGGCCGTCACCTTGCTTGCCGCCGGCTATTGGCTGGATACACGCAGTTCTGTGGACACCCCGGGCATGACAACCGAGATGGCTGCCTTGTGCGTCTTCCTGCTCGGTGCCCTGTGCGTGGCGGGCGAGCGGATGCTGGCGGCGGGCCTGGGGGTGGCGCTGGCGGCCGTGCTGGCCTACAAGCAGCCGCTACACAGTCTCGTCGTCCGTCTCGGCTGGGACGATGTCTTTGCCGGCCTGCGCCTGCTGGTGGCCACCTTCATCGTGCTGCCGCTGTTGCCGGACCGGGCGATCGACCCGTGGCAAGCGATCAATCCCTATCGCTTGTGGTGGCTGGTGCTGTTGATCGCAGCCCTGTCCCTGATCGGCTATGTTGGCACCCGGCTACTGGGGGAAGGGCGCGGCGCTGCGCTGACCGGCCTGACTGGCGGCCTTGTCTCTTCCACCGCCGTGACCTTGAGCTTTGCGCGTCAGAGTCGCTTGGGCGACCAACTGCCGGTGGCCATGATGCTGGCCTGTGGGGTGATGCTGGCTTGGGGGGTGATGTTCGTACGCGTGCTGGTGGCGGTGCTGATCGTCAATCGTGCCCTGTGGCCAGCCTTGTGGCCGCCGGTGCTGGCCGCAGGGCTTGCCTGCCTGGTGTTGGCGGGTGGCTTGTACTGGCGTGGCCAAACCGCGCGGAGTGCCGACGCGACGCATGCGGGCGTGCCGCTGAAGAATCCCTTCAGCCTGTTGTCGGCCATCAGCTTCGGGCTGGTGTTTGCGGTCGTGCTGCTGATCGTCAAGCTGGTCGGGCACTATCTGCCGGGGCAGGGTGAGTACGTGGTGGCCGCACTGGCAGGCCTGACCGACGTGGATGCCGTCACCTTGTCGATGGCGGAATACGCACGCAGCGGGGATGCGGGCATCGCGGTCGGCGCGATCCTGATCGCCATTGCGGCCAACACGCTGTGCAAGTGGGGCATGCTCATCGCATTGGGCGGACGTAACCTGCGGCGCATCGTGACCGCCGCGACCGGCGCGTTGCTGCTTGTCGGTGGCGTGGTGTTTGCCGTGCAGGGCTGAGCACCTTACAGGCGGAACGCGCTGACCAGACCGTTCATGTGATTGGAGAAGGCCAGCAGCTTTTCGGCCGAGAGGCTCATCGCCGTGATGGCGTTGTTATTGGCCTCCACCATCTGGGCGATGCGTTCGATGTTGCGTGCGATCTCACCATTGGAACGGTTTTGCTCGCGCACGGCCACAGCGATCTGGTCCAGCTCGTCGGTGGCGTGGGCGACTGCCTGGTTGGCGCCCCCGAGCGCAATGACCGTCTCGTCCATGCCGCTGCGACTGCTTGCGATGGTGCTCATGCCGTGTGTCACCGCGCGCTCCAGGTCCAGTGCCTGGGCGTTGAGCGTGGCGGTGATCGCGTCGATCTCGGCGGCCGACTGGCCGGACTTCTCCGCCAGCTTGCGCACCTCGTCGGCGACCACCGCGAAGCCCCGTCCGGCCTCGCCGGCACGGGCGGCCTCGATCGCCGCGTTGAGGGCGAGGAGGTTGGTCTGGTCGGCGATCTCGCGCACCTGGCGCGTCATCGAACTGATGCGCTGCATGCTGGCGACCGACTCGCGCGAGGCTGTCGCCACGCGCTGGATGACTTGTGCGGTCTCGTCGATGACCTGCTTCACTTCCTCCAGCTTGTCGTGGACCTCGCGCGACTGGTCCAGGCTGTCGTGCGAGAGACGGTTCGCATTCTCCGCATTCTCGGTGATGGCTTGCATGGACAAAGTCAGTTGCTCCATCGAACCGGCCGTGGCGGAGGCCGCAGAGGACTGTGCGGAGCTCGAATCCGAGACCTTGCTTGCCTCGTTCGCCATGACGTCCACACCCTGTTTGAGCGTGACGGCGCCGTCGCGGATCTGCCCGATCAAGGCCCCCAGATCGCGCCGGATGGTCTCGGCCGAGGCGGCCACGAGGCGGAATTCGCTGCTGTGAAAGCTGTGGATCGGCTGGCTGAAATCGCCGCCAGCCAGGTGGCGCAAGTCTTCAGCCAGTTCGGCTGCGGGTCGGGCGAGCTGGCGGTGCAGCAACCACAGGAAGGCGGCGAAGGCGAAGACGCTGGCCAGTGCCATCAACGCGACGGTGGTCCACAGGGCTCCCTGGGCGTCGGCGAGCAGGGCACTGGTGCTGCCGCTGGCTGCGCCGGCCTGCTCGGCCAGCTTGCGCGCGGCGGTCCATTGCTGGCTAAGGCCGTAGGCGGCGGAGCTAATGACGCAGGTCGTGCCCAGTCCGCAGACGAGCAGCAGTTGATTGCGCAGGGTGTCGAGCAGATGAAACGGCATGGCACGACCTCGGGGGTGGTGACGGGATGGCGCTGTTTACGGCATTGGTCGGGATTCGCTTGAGCTGGAGGCGGGTCATCTCAAGCCTCCAGGCGCCCAGCCGTTAACCCGAAGACAGGCCAGAAAGGGAGCAGCGCATGGCGCGCAAGCAGCATCACGAAGAACACGAGAATCACGAGCGCTGGCTCGTGTCCTATGCGGATTTCATCACCCTCTTGTTCGCCTTCTTCGTCGTGATGTACGCCATCAGCTCGGTCAATGAAGGCAAGTACCGCGTCCTGTCCGATTCCCTGGTCAGTGCTTTTCGCAGCAATGTGAATGTGGAGGGGGCCACCATCGTGGCGCCGCCCAGCACCGCCGGCGCACCGATCACGATGGCGATCGCCAAGCCGCAGGCCGACCCCAAGGTGGAGGCGGCGCGCGCCGAGCATCGCAACAAGATGCGCAGCATGGCCGAAGAGATCCGCCGCGTGCTGGCGCCCCTGGTCAGTGGTGGCCAGGTGCGGGTGAGCGAAGGGGCGCATGGCATCTCCGTCGAGATCAATGCCAGTGTGCTGTTCGCACCGGGTGAGGCCTTGCTGGGGCCGGAGGCGGCACGTGCCCTGCGTGCAGTGGCCCAGGTCGTGGCCGAGGGGGAGTTTCCGATCACGATCGAAGGGCACACCGACAATCTGCCGATCAGCACGCCCAACTTTCCATCGAACTGGGAGCTGTCGGCCGTGCGGGCCTCGTCGGTCGTACGTCTGTTCGTCGAGAACAGGGTGGGACCGTATCGCCTGACTGCTGCTGGCTACGGTGATCAGCGTCCGGTGGCGGACAACCTGACGCCGGAGGGGCGGGCGCGCAACCGGCGCGTCACCATCCTGATCGAATCCATGATGCCGGAGCCGGAGGCAGAGAGTGGGGCGCCGGCCGCGCCCGATGGTTTCGGGCGTGGCAACAAGGCGGATGGTGCGCTGGGCGTGCCCAGGGATGCCGACCAGACCGGCGTGACACCGCCGGCGACACCTCCGGTGCCTGCCCAACCTTGATTCAGGGGATCATGAAACGGCGGCGTCAGACGCTGCCGAGCGAACGCGAGCCGGGGCGGGTACGGGTCTGGCCGTCGCGGCCGTAGACCGTGGGCTGGTCGGAATGGGCCAGCAGGACGGCGAGCGCCTGGTGGTTGTTGCGTAGCATCTCGGTCACCATCTGGCCGTTGTCGCGGTTCAGATCGCGGGCCTGCTGGGCGAGTTCCAGATAGCGCAGCCAGTCGGGATGGTCGGCCTTGCCGATCAGGGTAAGGATGCCGTCGCGCGCATTGGCCAAGCCGGCCTGGGCCAGCAGGGCGCTGCGGGCATCGGCGAATTGCTTCAGCTTGGCGGCGATTTGCCCCTTGCGCTCCGCCAGGGCAAACAAGGGTTCGACGTTGCGGACGTCCAGGACCTGCCTCTCTTCGCCCAGCAAAGACACAAACTGCTCGAGCTGCGCCGTCTCGGTGACGAGCAACTGGAGCAGTTGCTGGCGCTGGATGGCGCGGTCCGGCGTCGTCGTCACGCGCTACGCGGTTGAGCGGACAGCATCTGGCGCACGCTGTCGATCAGGCCATCGGCGACCTTCTCCGGATTGACGGAGAAGCGGCCTTCGGAGATGGCGTTCTTGATCTCGGCGACCTTGCTGCCGTCGACGACCGGCGTCTGGCCGATCACTTGCTCGATCTGCTGCAAGCGGTTCGACAGCGAGGACAGTTGCACCTTTTCGGTCTGCGAGCCGGTAGCCGCGTCGGTTCGCACCTGACGCGTCTTGTTCTCGCTCGGAACCGAACTGGTCGGCTTGATGGTGTTATCGATTTTCACGGCGTTTCCCTTCTTCTTAACAGCTTTCAAATCTGGCCACGGGATGCCTTCAACCCGTTGCCTCACACGGGATAACGGATTGATATGGCCGAACTTTAGCGCATTTTTCTCCGTTTCCCGCTATTGACGTGGGCGAATAATCCTGGTTCCGCAAGTTGGATTTCGGCCCTGGGGCGTCAGTCTTGAGCCGGGCGCGCGCTCGCGGCGATGAATGGTGGTGGTCGGCGGTATGATCGGGGCAAGCCTTCGCGGAGCGGAATGCGGTGAACAAACGAGTCCTGATCATCTATGCCGGGGGGACGGTGGGTTGCGCGGGCGAGCCCTTGCGGCCAATGTCTCTGGGTGAATTCGAGCAGTTGCTGCGCCAGCGTGCGGTGCCGCAGTGGCCGGCCGAGCTGGACTGGCAGCTCGACGGTTTCGAGGTGCCGCTGGACAGCGCCAGCATGCAGCCGGCGCACTGGGTGCGCCTGGCCCAGCACATCATCGACGCCTACCTGGATTACGACGCCTTCGTGATCCTGCATGGCACCGACACCCTGGCCTGGAGCGCGGCGGCCTTGTCCTTCCTACTGCTCGGGCTGGACAAGCCGGTGGTGCTGAGCGGTGCGCAGCGCCCGCTGGCGGCGGCGGATTCGGATGCGCCGGCCAACTTGCGCCTGGCCATGCATGCGGCGCAAATGGACCTGCCGGAAGTGTGCGTGGCCTTCGGCGGGCAGGTGTTGCGTGGCAACCGGGCGATCAAGGTCCATGCATCGAGCGACGCCGCTTTCGCTTCACCCGACTACCCCGCGCTGGGCGTGTGGCAGGACGGCCGCCTGCTGCTCGACGCGGCGGCGGCCCTGCCCATGCCGCCAGTCTGGCTGGCCTTGTCGGATGCCACCGTGCGTGCGGTGGCGCACGAGCGTCTGCGGCAGATCGAGGTCGGCTTGCGCGAGGCCTCGGTCATCGCGCTGAACCTTTTTCCAGGGCTCTCCGCTGGCCTCTTGCGCACGGTGCTCCAGCACACCCGGCCGGCGGTGCGCGGCCTGGTGCTGGCGGCCTATGGCAGCGGCAATGCACCGGACTCGGAAGAGTTGTTGCAGGAACTGGCCCAGGCGCACGAAGCGGGCGTGGTGACGGTCGTCGTGACGCAGACGCGCGGGGGCGGGGTCCGCCTGGGGCAATACCAGACGGGTGCCGGCCTGCGTGGCGCGGGGGCGGTCAGCGGCGGAGACATGACGGCCGAGACGGCGCTGGCCAAGCTGGTCTTCCTGGTGGCCCAGCAACTACCGCGACAGGAAATCGAACAGGCCCTGCAGCGCTCGCTGGCGGGCGAGCTGAGCGCTGGCTGAGCCGGCTCGCCCGCCCGCCCGGGCGGCGCACTAATCGGCGTCGAGCTGGACCACGCCTTCGCTGCGTGCCTTGCCACTGACGATGCGGCCGCCGGCCACGCGCACCCGGACCGCCTGGCCCACGCTGGCGGTGTTCAGTGCCTGTCCTTCATAGCTCACCGCGAACCCCTCTCCCTGGGCCACCAGCTTGACGGTCTGCCCGGCCGTTACCGCCAGCACCCCGCGCAACTGGCTGGCCCGCAGCGGCTGGTTGCTCACCAGGGTCTGGCGGGCAACCAGGCCCAGCGCTTCGGCCGGATCTCGTAGCACGTCGGTCGCCAGGCTGCTGACTTCACCTTCTTCGCGGCGCATATCCGTCTCGGTCAGCGCTTCCCCCCCCGCGACCGTGCGCGCGACCACCACGTAAGGACCGTGGACCTCGACCGTGGCCGGCACGTACAGCGCGGCCTTGGCGCCGGCGCTGCAATTGACCGCCACGCTGACCCGCCCCCAGGCGCGCTGACTGCGTGGGAGAGAGGCCGTCCAGTCTGTGCAGGCCGCCAGGCGCGGCGAATCGAGGATGCGGCCCACCTCGATGCGCACCGTGTCGCCCGGGCGCTGCGGCTGCGCGGCCAGGTAGCGCTCCACGGCCGCGGCGACGCGTTCGACCGCTGTCTGCGCAGCTCCCACGGCGGGCCAGGTGAGCAGGGTGGCGAGTAGCAGGGCAAGGCGGAACAGGGGCATGGCAAGGGGGCAGTGAGGGGGCCGGACGGCGCCCATTATGCGTGGCCGCTTGCCGGCCGGGGCGGCAAACATTGCCGAGCGGGCCTGCCGCTGCTGCCGGGTATGCACGTCGTTTTGCCGCTTTTTCGACCGAAAGCCTCGTGGTGACGGCAGATACGATGCTGGCACAGAAGCTGCAAAGCACCTCGTGAAGGCTCCGCGCTGGTTGGGAGCCGGCAGAGGTGAGCATGAACGACGCAGTGAGAGAGGACGATATGAACAGACTCGATCCAAACCTGGACTTCCATCAGGCCGCGCTCGGCCTGAGGGCCCAGCGTCAAGCCCTGCTGGCATCCAACATCGCCAACGCCGACACCCCGCATTACAAGGCGCGTGATCTCGATTTCGGCAGTGCCCTGAAGGGGGCGCTCAATGGCCGCGTGGGTCAGCCGCTGGCGCTGTCCACCACCACCTCGGGCCATATTCCGGCCCAGGGCATGGCCTTGGCCCCGCATCTGCAGTACCGCACCGAAGAACAGTCCAGCGTGGACGGCAACACCGTCAACATGGACACGGAGCGTGCGGCCATCTCGCAGAACGCCGTGTACTACGAAGCCAGCCTGAGCTTCATCAACGGCCTGCTGCGCACCATGCAGCAAGCGGTGACGGGCCAGTAAGCGGGAGCGCGCGATGAGCCTCTTCAACGTGTTCAACATTTCGAGTTCGGCCCTGCATGCGCAGTCGGTCCGGCTCAATACCACGGCCAGCAACCTGGCCAATGCCGAGAGCGTGGCGGGGGCCGATGGCAAGCCCTACCGTGCCAAGCAGGTGGTGTTCTCCGCCACGCCCATGGGCGGGCCCTACTCGCAGGGCGTGCAGGTGAATCAGGTGGTCGAGTCCGCGGCGCCGCTGCGCACGGTCTACGACCCCTCGAATCCGGCCGCCAATGCCGAAGGCTACGTCAGCATGCCCAACGTGGATGTGGTGGAGGAGATGGTGAACATGATTTCCGCTTCGCGGGCCTACCAGACCAATGCCGAGGTGATGAGCACTGCGCGCACGCTGTTGCAGCGCACGCTCGCCATCGGCCAGGCATAAGGCAGGCAAGGCCCGCGACTGACCTAGAAGGACCGCAACCATGACAACCGCCGTCAACAACAGTTCTGCGTACTCGCAGCAGATTCTGTCCTCGCTGGGCAGCAGCTCCAGTTCGTCCAGCACCAAGGATGTTTCGTCTGCCGAAGACCAGCAGTCCAAGTTCCTCAAGCTGTTGACGACGCAGTTGCAGAACCAGGATCCGCTCAATCCGATGGACAACGCGGAGACCACTTCGCAGCTCGCGCAGATCAGCACGGTGGATGGCATCGAGCGCCTGAACCAGACCATCGCCTCGATGATGAGCAGCTACAAGACGGGCGAGGCCTACCAGGCTGCTGCCCTGGTCGGTCGCCAGGTGCTGGTCGATGGTAACCAGTTGCAGTTGCAGGAAGGTCTGTCGCTGGGTGGCGTGGATCTGAAGGGCGACGCGGACCATGTGTATGTGAGCTTCTACGACAGCACCGGCAAGGAGGTCGACAAGGTCGATCTGGGCGCCATGGACAAGGGCTCCAACACCTTCATCTGGGGTGGCGAGCTGTCGGACGGCACGCAGCTTGCGGACGGCAAGTACACGATCAAGGTCACGGCCGAACTGGCGGGCAAGAAGGTTGAGGTTTCTTCGCTGGAGATGGCGACCGTCGCCAGCGTGGTCAATGGCACCGACGGTGTCAGCATCGAAATTGGCAGGTTCGGGCAGATGTCGCTGTCCGACATCAAGCGCATTCTCTGAGCAGGAGCAGCATCATGGCATTCCAACAAGGTCTTTCTGGTCTGAACGCTGCCTCCAAGGCGCTGGACGTCATCAGCAACAACGTGGCGAACGCCAACAACGCGGGTTTCAAGCTGTCCGGCACCCAGTTCCAGGATGTCTATGCGGCGGCCCTCAACGGGGCCGCGGCCGGTGTGCAGGTCGGTATCGGTACCGCCGTGAGCCAGGTCAGCCAGTTGTTTTCGCAGGGCAACATCACGCCCACCAACAACCCGCTGGACGTGGCGATCAACGGCTCCGGTTTCTTCCGCATGACCAAGGACGGCGTCATCGGCTACACCCGCAACGGTCAGTTCGACGTGGACAAGGACGGCTACATCGTCAACTCGTCCAACTACCGTCTGACGGGCTATCCGGCCGATGCCACCGGCGCGATCCTGAACGCCTCGCCGACCGAGATCCAGATCGACACGGCCGACCTGCAGCCGGTGCAGACCGGCGCCAGCCCGGGCGCCACCGGCATCCAGATCGGCCTCAACCTCGATTCGCGCCAGACCGCGCCGACCGCTGCGTTCAACCCGGCCGACCCGTCCACCTACAACTCCTCGACTTCGGTCACGGTGTACGACAGCCTGGGCAACTCGCACATCATGACGATGTTCTTCCGCAAGGCAGCCACGCCGGGCGACTGGGACATGTACACCCAGACCGATGGCGGCACGACTTCGGCTGCCACCACGCTGTCGTTCAACACCAGCGGGGCGATGACCACCGGCATGCCGCTCACGGTGACGGTGGACTTCAACAACGCGGCCTTCGGCGGCGCGCTCGACTTCACCACACCGCTGGACCTCACCGGCTCCACCCAGTACGGCAGCTCCTTCGGGGTGAACCGCCAGGTGCAGGATGGCTACGCATCGGGCCGCCTGTCCGGCATCACCATCAGCCAGGACGGGATCGTGCAAGGCCGTTACAGCAACGGCCAGTCGCGCAACCTGGGGCAGATCGTGCTGGCCAACTTTGCCAGCCCGGGCGGCCTGTTGTCGCTGGGCGGCAACTTCTGGGCCGAGTCCCCGGCCTCGGGCCAGCCCCTGATCGGTGCACCGAATGCCGGCAACCTCGGCGCACTGCAAGCCGGCGCCATCGAGGAATCGAACGTCGACCTCACCGCCGAGCTGGTCAACATGATCACCCAGCAGCGTAACTACCAGGCCAACGCGCAGTCGATCCGCACCCAGGATCAGGTGATGCAGACCCTGGTGAACCTGCGCTGATGAGGCCTGAGGAGTGAGGAGGAAAACGCGATGTGTTCCGCGCATCACTCCGCAGTGAAAAGTTCTGTAATGGCAGGGCGGGCAGAGTCGTGATGGCTGTGCTCCCTTGACCCTCCAACTCCGGGACCGATCACCATGGACCGTCTGATCTACATCGCAATGAGTGGCGCCAAGGCGGCGATGAGCCAGCAGACGGCTGTCGCCAACAACCTGGCCAACGCGTCCACCAGCGGCTTCAAGGCCGAGATGAACCGCTTCCGCGCTGTGCAGGTGCAGTCGGAAGCGCTGCCTTCACGCGCCTTCGTGGTGGATGCCAGCGTGCGCAGCGACTTGTCGCAAGGGCCGCTGCAGCACACCGGGCGCTCGCTCGACGTGGCGGTGCAGGGGAATGGCTGGTTTGCGGTGCAGACGCCCGCCGGCGAGGCCTATACGCGCGCCGGCAACTTCGTGGTCGATGCCAACGGCACCCTGCGCACCATGGGTGGACTGGAGGTGATCGGGGATTCCGGGCCGATCTCGATCCCGCCCGACAACAGCCTGGAGATCGCGGCCGACGGCACCATCACCGCCACCCCGGTATCCGGTGCGCGCAACACCTCGTCGCAGATCGGTCGCCTCAAACTCGTGAATCCGCCGGCTGAGAACATGCAGCGCGGCGACGACGGCCTGTTCCGCGTGCGTGGCGGCACCCCGGCGGCGCAGGACGAGAACGTGCGCGTGGCCGGGGGCTACCTCGAAGCGAGCAATGTGAATGTGGTCGAGCAGATGGTCAGCATGATCTCGGTCGCGCGCCACTTCGAGATGCACACCAAGGTCCTGCAGAACGCGCAGGAGAACGACCGCGCTTCCACCAAGCTGGTGGCCGCGGCCTGATGAACATGGGACAGGCGGGGCAAGTGCCCGCTTATCGAAGCATGCCCGGGACGACGACGGCTTAGGCTGGACCGGCAGGAGGAAACTGAAATGATCCGCGCACTTTGGGTAGCCCGCACCGGCCTTGACGCCCAGCAAATGCAGTTGGACGTGATCTCGAACAACCTGGCCAACGTCAGCACGAATGGCTACAAGCGCTCGCACGCGGTGTTCGAGGACCTGCTGTACCAGACCATCCGCCAGCCTGGCGCGCAGTCCTCGCAGCAGACGCAGATTCCCTCTGGCCTGCAACTCGGCGCCGGCGTGCGTCCGGTCGCGACGGTCAAGAACTTCACCCAGGGCAACCTGCAGCAGACCGGCAATGCGCTGGACGTGGCGATCCAGGGCGAGGGCTTCTTCCAGGTCCTGCTGCCCGACGGCACCACCGCCTACACGCGTGATGGCTCCTTCCAGAAGGATTCCCAGGGGCAGATGGTCACCGCCAGCGGTTACCCGCTGCAGCCGGCCATCACCATCCCGGCCGATGCGCTGAGCGTCACTATCGGCAAGGACGGCACGGTCAGCGTGACCCAGCCTGGTTCGGCCAATCCGGCGCAGATCGGCAGCATCCAGATCGCCGCCTTCGTCAATCCGGCGGGTCTGCAGGCCATGGGGGAAAACCTCTTCCTGGAGACCGCCTCCAGCGGCACGCCCACGCCCAGCACACCGGGCACCAACGGCGTCGGCGTGCTGAACCAGCTCTACGTCGAGACGGCCAACGTCAACGTGGCCGAGGAACTGGTGCAACTGATCCAGACCCAGCGTGCCTATGAATTCAACTCGCGCGTGGTGCAGACAGCAGATTCGATGCTGGGCCGCCTGGCGCAACTGTAATGACCACGGGATAGGGAGCCGCGCATGAACAAGCTCACCACCTGCCTGATGCTGCTGCCCCTGGCCGCCTGCATGACCACGCCACCGACCGCGACCCATCAACCGATGTCGGTGCGCCCGCCGATCACCGATGCGGTGGCCAGCAATGGCTCGATCTACCACGCGGCCAAGATGCGCCCCTTGTTCGACGACCGCCGTGCGCGCTACGTGGGCGATGTGCTGACCGTGAACCTGGTCGAGAAGACCTCTGCCAGCAAGGCCTCCAATGCCAACGCCACGCGCTCTTCCGAGATGACTTACGGCCTGCCCACCATGGCGGGCGTGCCGGGCAAGTTTCTGGCCGGCATCGACGTCAGCGGCAGCTCGGACAACAGCTTTACCGGCAAGGGTGCAGCGGCGGCCAACAATGCCTTCACCGGCACCATTACCGTCACCGTGATCGAGGTGCTGGCCAACGGCAACCTGGTCGTCTCGGGCGAGAAGCAGATCGCGATCAACAAGGGCGAGGAGTTCATCCGCCTCTCCGGCGTGGTCAACCCGAACACCGTGACCACCGCCAACACCGTGCAGTCCACCCAGGTGGCTGACGCACGCCTGGAATATCGCGGTTCCGGCTACATCGACGAAGCGCAGAACATGGGCTGGCTGCAGCGCTTCTTCCAGATCATCGCGCCGTTCTGAGGCGGGAGTCCGAATCATGTCCCTGTCGTTCCGCCTGCGTCGCCTGATTGTTGGTCTGCTCATTGTGTGTCTGGGGGCCGGCATGGCTCCGGTACGCGCCGAGCGCATCAAGGAACTGGTCACCCTGGCCGGCGTGCGTCCCAACCAACTCGTCGGCTACGGTCTGGTGGCGGGGCTTGATGGCACCGGCGACCAGACCTCGCAGGCGCCTTTCACCACCCAGGGCATCCTCAACATGCTGGGCAACCTGGGCGTAACCCTGCCGCTCAACACCAATCTTCAGCTCAAGAATGTGGCCGCCGTGATGGTGACCATGGAGTTGCCGCCTTTCGCCCAGCCGGGCCAGCAGTTCGACGTGACCGTGTCCTCGTTGGCCAATGCCAAGAGCCTCAAGGGCGGCACCCTGCTGATGACGCCGCTCAAGGGTGTCGATGGGCAGGTTTACGCGGTGGCCCAGGGCAACCTGATCATTGGCGGTGCCAGTGCGTCAGCGGGCGGCGCCAGTGTGACCGTCAATCACCTGTCGGCCGGGCGCATCCCGGCCGGGGGCTTGGTCGAACGCGCCGTGCCCACGGTGCTGGGCGAGGCCGACTGGGTCATGTACGAATTGCGCCAGGCTGGTTTCACCAACGCCCAACGCGTGGCCGAGGCGATCAACGGCTTCATCGCGCCAGGCATCGCGATGCCGCTCGACGCGCGCCGCGTGCGCGTGCAGGCGCCGCAGCAGATCAGCGACCGGGTGGCCTTCCTGGGGCGCATCGAGAACCTGGAAGTGGTGCCGGACGTCGATGCCGCCAAGGTTATCGTCAACTCGCGCACCGGCTCGGTGGTCATGAATCAGGCTGTCACCCTGCGCGAATGTGCGGTGTCGCATGGCAACCTGACCGTGTCGGTGAACACCGAGAACCAGGTCAGTCAGCCGAATCCTCTGTCGCAAGGCCAGACCGTGGTCACCCAGACCGGTCAGGCCGACATCAAGCAGGACAATGCCAACGTCGTGCGCGTGCGGCCCGGTGCCAACCTGGCTGACGTGGTGAAGGCACTCAACGCGGTCGGCGCCAAGCCGCTGGACCTGATCAACATCCTTCAGGCCATGAAGGCCGCCGGCGCCCTGCGGGCCGAGCTGGAAGTGATCTGAGCGAAGCGAGGCCCGCATGATCGACCAGATCAACACCCTCGACCCGCGCAGCCTCAACGGCCTCAAGCTGGCCGCGCGCGACAACTCGCCCGAGGCCGTCAAGGCTGCGGCCAAGCAGTTCGAGGCGATGTTCCTGCAGATCGTGCTCAAGACCATGCGTGAGGCTGCGCCCACCGACAGCATGATGGACAGCGACGCCACCCGCTTCTACCAGGGCCTGTACGACCAGCAGCTTGCCGGTGTCATGGCGCAACGTGGCGGGGTGGGCCTGGCGGCGGCGCTGGAGCGCCAGATGCTGGGCCTCGCGAACCCTGTGCCGCCCAGCTACGACCTCAAGCCCGGCGTCCAGAACCCGGGTGCCTTGCCGCAGACAACCAACACGCGTGACGCTGCGGCAGGCGACGCCATCCAGACCACGCCGGCGGCTACCGTCACGCCCAGCGGCGACCAGCGCAGCTTCGTCGAGAAGCTGTGGCCGCAGGCGCAGGACGCCGCGCGCCAGCTCGGCGTGCCGCCGCACTTCCTGGTCGCCCAGGCCGCTCTCGAGACCGGCTGGGGCAAGGGCGAGATCCGCGCCGCCAACGGCCAGCCCAGCTACAACCTCTTCAACATCAAAGCCACCAAGGACTGGACCGGCCCGACAGTCGACACGGTCACCACCGAGTATGTCAATGGCGTGGCCCAGACCAGCGTGGAGCGCTTCCGCGCCTACGGCTCCTATGCCGAATCCTTCCAGGACTTCGTGCGTCTGATGCAAAGCTCGCCGCGCTACGCAAAGGTCGCCGGCAGCAACGACGCCAGCAGCTTCGCGCGCGCCCTGCAGTCCGGTGGCTACGCTACCGACCCGGCCTACGCCGACAAGCTGACCCGCGTCATCAACGGCAACACCCTGCGCCAGAGCCTGATTGCTTCGACGCGCGCCTGACGCTTTGGGCTGCCCGAGGGGCGGCGCGGCTCCCATTCCCTGAGCTCTTCGGTACCGTCGGCCACGGCTTCAAGCCAGCGCGGCAATCCACTGCGTGGCGACGCGCAGTTTGTCGGCCAGGTCGCTTGCGAGGTCTTCCAGCAGACTGATCCTGAAGCATGGGTCGCGCGCCGAAATCTGATCCAGATCGGTGGACGAGAACACCAGGCAGCGGCTGTCGACGTCGGCGAACACCGAGGCGCTGCGGCGGCTGGCGCCGAGCAGGCTCATCTCGCCGAACACCATGCCCGGGCCCAGGGTGGAGATGCGCTGGGTGGCGCCGTCTTCGAGCGGCACGACCACGCTCACCTGCCCGGACTGGATGAAGTAGATGCGGCCGTCACTTTCTTCGCCGCAGACGAGGATGGGCGCGCCGGCAGCATGTTGCTGAGGGATGCCTATGCGCCCGAGTTCGGCCAGCAGGCTCTCCGGCAGATCCTTGAACAGCCTGGCGTCCTTCAGTTGGCCAGTCTGTCCGGTGGTGGTGGCGAGCTCGCCGAGCAGGCGGTTCTCGCACCACTCGGCGGCGAGGTCGTTGTCTTCGAAGCTGAGGAAGCCCAGCCCAGTGCGCGCGGTGCGGCTCAGCGGCGCGGAGATCTGCGCACGGTTGTGGATGCGCGAGAAGCCGACCGCGATGCCCTCGTCGCGGAAGCTGATGCGGGCCTGGTTGAGCAGGCGCGCGGCACTTTCCGAAATGCCGATGACCTGATGCATGTCGAGGATGAAGCTGTGCGTCTCGGCGGCCAGTTGCCGCATCTGGCGGATCACGTATTCGATGCCATCCACCGCGAGGTAGCCATTCAGGCTGAGGTACTTGATGCGGTGCGCCTGTTCCCTGAGCAGGGCGCGCGCCTCGCTGGCGTGCTGGCGGCGTGAGGGTGCGCTGGCGTCGGTGTAGATCCGGCCAAGGGCAATCGACGGTGCGGAGGTCCAGTTGAAGATGTTCAGCCCGATGTCGCGCGACAGGCGCTTGCAGGCGGCGATGCCGCGCACGCTGTTGCCCTTTTCGTCGAGGCGCGGTGAGAACACGCCGATGCCGAAGCGCCCGGGCAGCACGGCGATGATGCCGCCACCGACGCCGCTCTTGGCCGGCATGCCCACTTCGTACAGCCAGCTACCGGCGTAGTCGTACATGCCGCAGGTGGCCATCACGCCCAGCACGCGCTCCACATACTCGGACGGCAGGGTGCGCTCGCCGCTGACCGGGTGCGTGCCGTTGTTGGCCAGCGTGGCGGCCATGTAGGCGAGATCGCGGCAGGTGACCTGTACCGAGCATTGCCGGAAGTAGTTCTCCAGCTTGGCCATCGGGTCGCCTTCGACGATGTTGAAATTCTTCAGCATCCAGGCGATTGCACGGTTGCGGTGGCCGGTCTCGCTCTCGGAGCGGAACACGGCCTCGTCCACCTGCACCCCGTGGCCGATGAAGCCGGCCATGGCGGCCTCGATGCGCTGCCACTGTGCGGCGGGCGTCGCGCCGGCGACGATACTGGTCGAGGCGATTGCACCAGCATTGATCATCGGGTTGAGCGGTGCCCCGGTGTGGGGGTTGAGGCTGATCGAGTTGAAGGCGTCCCCGCTGGGCTCCACCCCGACCTTGCCGGCCACGTATTCCTGCCCGCGGTCCGACAGCGCAGTCGCGTAAACGAATGCCTTGGAGATGGACTGGATGGTGAAGGGCGCCTCGGTGTCGCCTACGGCGTAGCACACGCCATCCATGGTCACGAGGCAGATGCCGAACTGCTCCGGGTCGACGCGCGCCAGCTCCGGGATGTAGTCGGCGAGCTTTCCGCCACGTTCATTGGCCAACTCCCGATGAAGCTCTTCCAGGTAAAGCTGTATGGGTGATTTCATGGCGCGTCTCAGGTTTGGGGGGCCGCGAGCGTCTGCGATGCAAACTTCATGCTAGAGGGTGTTCACAGAAGCCGCACCGAATTGCGTGGGTCGCTGCGATGCGTGGGCAGTGCCTTCACCTTGCAAGGTTTTTTACTATGCTCCCTTGGTGTCCTGCGAGTGATGTGGCAGGCTCATCCAGGGCAGGGGGCGAGGCGTGTCGCCGGCGGGGGTGGCCCCACTCTGCGGGCGACGCGGATCTTCCGTGCAGAGGCGCTGAGCGCCCGCGTTGCAGCCCTGCCTTGCAGGTTTTGATGGCCCGGGGCGAATCGCCTGGCTGGCGATTGTGATTTCCATCTTTGGCAGGCAATCTGGAAGCAGGGTGCCCGGCTTGCGTTGAGCACCTCTAATAACGATCTCAACAGAGGAAAGACCGATGAATATTCGCCTAGCGCATCTCGGGGGCTGCGTCGTTGGCAGCGTGGGCTGTGTGCTCTTCGCCGGCACCTTGGCTGCGGCACAGCCCGATCCATTCGCAGCAAACAACACCGTGTATCCACCGCAGGCGGACTGGAATGGCACGTTCCGGCCCAGCAACTACGACTATCCGGCGGCGCCCGTGCCGTCGAAGTGGTTGCAGCAGCGGCCCGCCACCCGACTGACGAAGCAGAACGCACTCGCCTATGCGGTGGCGATGAAACGGTTCATCACCCCCACCATGTCGGGGCTGGTCAACGATCCGATGAAATGGTCGCCGCAGCAGGCCGGCTGGTACGACATGCCCTGGGGCGGTCAGGGCTCGCCGATGGCCAACGGGGAGATCGACCCCGAATCCGGTCGCGAGGCGCTGCTCGGTTCGTATACCGGACAGATACTGCAGCCGTATTCGTATCCGTCCAATCCGCCAAAGGTGGCGTTCCAGAACCATGCCGTCGTCTATTACAACGACGTGGCCGCCGCCAAGCTGGGCGAGATCTGGCGGAATCCCTTCAAGCCGGATGTCACCAATGCCGAGTTTCCCGAAGGCTCCATCGTCGTCAAGGTGGAAGGCGCGACCCTGACCGAGGACGAATGGCCGGTACTGAAGAACTCCTCGATCTCCTATATCTACCGACCGACCGTGGCCTCGTTGTCCAATCCGGACCCGACGAAGAGACCGCCGGTCATCACGCCGATGCGCTTCCTGCAGATGGCGGTCCGCGTGAAGGACAAGGTGGCCTCGCCAGCAACCGGCTGGGTGTTCATCGCCTATGCCTACGACACGCGCTCCAGTGGTGCGACCGTATGGGACCGCGCGATCCCCATCGGCGTCATGTGGGGCAACGATCCGGCGCTGGCCAAGTATCCGAACGGTTTGGGGCCGAACGGCGTGCTGCAGGAAACCTGGGTCAACTCGGGCTTGCCCAGCTTCATCACGGACGGGCTTGGCTGGGGTGGCCGTCTGGCCGGCCCGCTGGACGTCGGCATCCGGCACAACGCGGTGACCGTTTCGGGGCAGCGCTTCGGCGTCAAGAATCCGCTGGCGGCGACCAGTTGTGTCAGTTGCCACAGCGCGGCCCAGTACCCGTTCGTGGCCAACCTGTATCCCTCGCCGAACATGGTCTTTCCGCCGGAGGGGCAGTCCTTCCTGTTCTTCGACCCGGGCTCGCCGCAGTGGGCACAGTGGTTCCAGAACCGTCCGGGCACGATGGCCTTGTCGGGCAAGGGCCGCAAGGGCATCGTCGGCATTGACTACGACATGATGCTGACATTCGCGCTGATGCGCGCCAACGGTTCCGCTGAGACGGACGCCTTCATCCGCAATCCGCTGGCCGGGCATTGATCTGCCGGAGCGCGCCGCCGCCTTGGCTGCGCGCCCCTTGTGTTTAGGGCTACGCTGAATAAGCCACAATTTCGTCATTCCCGCGCAAGCGGGAATCTACTTCTACGTGACAAAAAACGCCTTGCGGCGACGTGGATTCCCGCTTGCGCGGGATGACGGACTTATTCAGCATTGCCTTAGCCCAGCACCTGGCGCCGCCTCAGGGCGATGCGTTCCTGCCAGCCGGCGGCGCCTTGTTCCCGGGCCAGTGCTTCGGCGCGGTCGAACTCCGCTCCCGCCTCGTCACGTCCGCCGGCTCGTTGAGCGAGGGCTGCGGCGCGCTCAGCCAGTAGCGGGCTCTTGAACTGCAACTCGCCGTTGGCGGCAATGCGCGCCAGTTGGTGCTCGATGTGCTGCAGGGCCTCATCCGCTTGCCCGAGCTGGCACAGGATTTCAGCCTCCAGCGTGGTGAACCAGGGTTGCCAGTTCTCGAAGCCGGTGTGCGCCCAGCCCGCGAGCCCGGCCTGCACGTCGGCCAGCCCGTCGGCCCAGCGTTGCTGGCCGTGGGCCAGCGCCCAACCACGCGCGACCCGCGCCATCGCGATGAATTCCGGAAAGCCAAACTGGCTGGAGAACTCGATGCAGCGCTCGGCCATGGGTAGCGCTTCGGCTGTATCGCCGCGCATCACTGCAGTATTGAAGTTGGCCAGCATGGCAAAGCCCATGGTGTGAGGCTGTGTCAGCCCTTCGGCCAGCATCAGCGCTTCGGCGGCGATGCGCCGCGCCGCGTCGGAAAAGCCGAGGACTTGCGTCGCCAGCGCCAGGTAGAAGCGACCGAAGACGCCGAAGTCCATCAAATAGACCGGGTACAGCGCGGCGTCGCGCTGGGGCTCGTACAGCGCAGTCGACCGCGACAGATGCTTGTGCGCCGCGTCCGCCTCGCCGAGATGGAAGCGCACCATGCCGGCCATGTTGTTCGCGGCCATCGCGGCCTCGGTGTCGCCATGGCGCTCGGTACTGGCCTCCAGCAACTGGTCGACCAGGCGGGTCGCCGTGCTCAGGCGGGCGCGCCCCCAGTTGAACAGGCACCAGCCGTAGAGGATGGGGAACAGGCGCGGCTGTCCGGGCACGGCCTGGCTCAGTCCATAGGCACGCTCCTGCACGGCGCCGAACTCGGCGCTGCCCGGCCCCAGCAGGACCATCGTCGTCGGCCCCAGCATCGACAGCAGGCCCAGTTCGGCCGTGTCGCGTTCGAGCCCGGCGGGCGCGCCTTTCAGAGCGTCTACGCCGGCACGCAGATGGCCTGCCGCTTCACGCGGCGCTCCGCGCGACAGCGCTTGTCCGCCAGCCGCCTGCCACCAGGGCGCCGCCTGCAATGCATTGCCGGCGCGGCTCAGATGGCGTGCGGCGAGTTCCGGCTGGTGTGCGATGCGATCGCTGAAGTGGCTGAGCAATGCCGTGGCGATCCGTCCGTGCAGTTCGGCACAGCGCTTCGGCGGTATCGAGGCGTAGGCCGTGTCCTCGACCAGCGCGTGCTTGAACACCAGGCGCTCGCCATCGGCGCTGAGGGGCTGCACCAGGCCGCTTTCCAGCATGGCCTGGAGGCCATCGTGCAGCGCGGCCTCGCCGTCGGGAGCGGCGGCCGCGGCGAGCAGGCTGCGGTCGAACTCGCGCCCGATGATCGACGCCAGTTGCGCCATGGCCTTGCCATTGGGTGGCAGCCTGTCCAGTCGTTCGGTCAGCAGGTCGATCAGGGTGTCGGGCACGTCGCGCTCGGTGCCGTCACCGACGGCTGCAGCCCGTTTCTTCTCGAGCAGCATGCGTGTCATTTCCTCGATGAACAGCGGCACGCCATCGGTTCGCTCGACGATGGTGGTCAGCCACTGGGCTGGCAGCTCCACATGCGCCGATTGCTGGGCGACGATAGCCTCGGCATCGGCATCGGACAGGCGCTGCAAACTCACGCGCAGGATGTCCTCACTGTCCGGCCAGGGGGCTTCGAAGCCGGGCCGCGCCGTCATCAACAACAGGATGGGCGCGGTATCGCCATTGGCGAGCAGCAAGCCCAGCAGCTCCAGCGAGGTCGGGTCAATCCAGTGCAGGTCCTCGAACACGATCAGCAGCGCCCTCTGCTCGGCCAGGCCGACGAAATAGCGCGTCAGCGAGCGTTCGTTCACCGTCCCCACCTGATGCTGCGCCAGCCCGGCGAAGTAGTGCTTCAGTGCTTCCTTCGTCAGTTGCAACTGCATGGGCGGCGGCATCGCCAGCGGTGGGTAGCGATCGCCGAAGGGCACGTCGAGCAGGGCGGCGACGAGCGCGCACTCGCGCGCCTCTTCGATGCCCGCAATGGCCAGTTGTGCTTCGAGCTTGTCCAGTTGCTCGTCGGGCGAGTCGCTGGCGGTGAGGCCGGCTGCGGTCTTCAGGTGCTCCACGAAAGGCTGCAGCGCGCTGTTGATGTGAAACGGGGAGCATTGCAAGCGCAGCAACGTGTGGCCCTGGGCGGGCAGTGCCTGATCGAGCGCGGTGATCAGCCGCGACTTGCCCAGCCCCGGCTCGCCGATCACCAGGGCACCGCAGGTATGGCCGGAGACGACGCGCTGCCAGTGCTGCTGCAGGAGGGCGAGCTCCTTGTCGCGGCCCACCATCGGCAGGCTGGCGTCGCGGCCGCGCCAGGCGGAGCGGCTGTCCAGCGACAAGGCACGGCGTAGGCTGCTGATTGCGACCGGTTGGTCGAAGCCCTTCAGCGTGTGCTCGCCGAGTTCCTCGAATTCGAACTGCCCCCCGGCGATGCGCCGCGTGCTTTGCGCAACGCCGATGCAGCCGGGCGGAACGGCCGCCTGGATGCGGGCGGCGAAATTCGGGGTGGCACCGGCCACCGCGACGCCCTGGCTCACGCTGATCGCGACCATGCCGGTAGCCAGACCGATGCGCAGTGCCAGCGGCTCACCCGGCGCAGCCTCGATGCTTGGTACTGCGCTGTTGATTGCCAACGCGGCATGCAAGGCGTGTGCGACATCGTCCTCATTGGCCGTCGGGTAGCCGAAATAGATATCGACGCCGTCGCCCATGATGCGTGCCACAAAGCCGCCGAAGCGCGCAGCGATCTGGCGCACCACGTCGTGGTAGCGCTGCAGCGCCAGCAGGAGATCGTCGGGGTCGATGCGCTGCGCCAGCTCCGTCGAACCCACCAGGTCGCAGAACAGAACCGTCATCTGCCGGCGCGTCGTGCGCGGCGCCTCCTCGGTCGGCAGCGGCGCACCGCATTGCATGCAGAAACGGCCGCCGGGGGGCGTGGCGGCTTGGCAGCGGGGGCAGGGCATGTTGGGTTCCTGAGCAAAGGCGGTGCTGATTGCATGGCCGTGTTGGCCATGCCGCTCTAGGCGGCGTTTTGATCGAGACTAGCAGCGGCCCCTGTTCCGGGCAAGCGCCTGGCTGCCATGACACGGCGCGTGGGTTCATGGCAGACGGCGCGTGGGCGAAAGCCTTACTATGCTTGGCCCACAACCCGCACCCCGTGCCGGCAAGAAAATGAGCCTCTCCGCCCCACATCGCCTGGCTTCCCGTCTGATCCCCCGCTGCCGATCCTGGCTGGCGACCGGAGCCTCCGCGATTTCGAGTGCGCTGGAGCATGCTCCGGAGAATGCGGCCTATGGCTTGTTGGTATTCGCTGCGCTTGGGCCTGCCTTCGGGCCTGCCGCCATGGCGCTGGCCCTGCTCGGTACGGTCATCGCCAACATCATTGCTTCGATTTTCGGTGGCGGGCGCTTGGTCAGCGGCACGCGTGCCGCGCAGTCACTGCTGACGGCTGGTTTCGTGACGGCACTGTCCGGCATGCTGACGTCGGCAGGCCAGGCGTCCCCCGCGCTGGTGCTCGCCCTGTGCGCGCTGGGCGTTGCCTGCTCAGGCTTGCTGCAGGCGGGTTTTGGCCTGTTGAAGCTGGGCAGCATCGTCAAGTACACGCCCTATCCTGTGCGGGCTGGCGTCACCAGCGGCGTCGGGCTCCTGCTCGTGAGCACGGCGTTGCCGGTCATCACGGGGCATAGCTTTGGTACCGGCCTGAGTGCGACCTTCGACCACCCACAGTTCGGCCCGACTATTGTTGGCGTGTGCGCACTCCTGGTCACATGGCTGACGGGACTCTGGTTCAAGCGTCTGCCGTCGGTGCTCATTGGCCTCGTAGCCGCAGCGCTGCTGCACTTCGTGCTGGGACGTTGGCCATACATTGTCGACCCGGGCGCCCTGGCCGGAGAGCCGGCGCTTCCTGCGGGCGGCTTCATCGCCCTGGACCCCAGCCTGCTACTGCAACCCGATGTATTCACCGCACCGCTGCTGGCGCTGATCGCTACCTATGCGGTCACCGTCGCCGTACTGGGCAGTCTGGATACGCTCATCGTCACCTCGGTGGTGGATGGCCGCCTGCGCCGTACGCGGGATGCCAATCGCGAGCTGTGCGCTCAGGGCCTGGCCAATGTGGCGACCGGCTTCGTCGTCGGACAGCCGTTGGTGCCGTCGATGCCGCGCACCCTCGCGCTGGTGCTCCGCATTCCGGATCAACGCCACATCGTGGCCGTGTATGCCCTCTTGATGCTGGCACTGTTGTTGTGTGCGCCACAACTGGTGGGACAGGTGCCGCGCAGCGCCATTGGCGGCGTGCTCCTGTTGCAGGGCATCGGCATGCTGGCGCCCGTGTTCTGGCATGGGCCGCTGGAGCGCTGGCGGCAACGCGGCCAACGTGCCGTCGATGCGGACCGTGAAAGCCAGCCCCCGCAGTTGCGGCTCGCCGACTGGGTGGTTGAACTCGCGGTCGCCCTCAGTGCGGTGATCTTTGGCCTGGGGCCTGCGGTCCTGATCGGTGCGACCTGCGCCGTACTGCTCTTCGTGCGCGCCAACATGCGCGACGTGGTGCGCAATGAGTGGACCGGCCAGACGCGCCGTTCATTGAAAACCCGTCCTCCAGCGCTGGCCGAAGCCATTGCAAAAGAGGGCAACCGGATCGCCCTGCTGGAACTGCAAGGCTCCTTGTTTTTCGGCACCGCGGACGGTTTGCGAGCGCGTCTGGAGAGACTGGAGACCGCGGTCGATACCGCGATCCTCGACCTGCATCAGGTCACCGAGGTCGACGTCACGGCGGCACGGATCCTGTTCGAGACAGCCGAGCACTGGCAGCGCACCGGACGGACACTGGTCTTTTCCGAATGGCCCGCGGGTGACGCGCGGCGGGCCCTGATCGAAGGAGCGGGTCCGCTGTCGGCGCGCAAGGCGCTGACATTCACTGACCATACTGATCAAGCGCTGGAGCAGGCCGAAGAACGCCTGCTCTCCCGCATCATGCCGATGCGTGGGTCGGGGAGGGTGCTTGCGCTCGCCGACACCCAGCTCGGACGCGAGCTGACCCCCGATGAGATTGCCGTGCTGGCTCCCGCGCTGATCCGGCTGCGCTTCCTGCGTGGCGAAATTCTCTTCAGGGTGGGCGACCCGGGCGATGGCCTCTACGTCAGCCTGCTGGGCGACATCGGCCTGCGCATTCCGGGCAGTGCGCGTCGCCTGGCTTCGTTTGCGCCGGGCACCGTCATCGGCGAGATGGCGACCCTGGCGCGCGGTACACGCTCCGTCGAAGCCGTCGCCGAGACCGAGGTCATCGCCTTGAAGCTGTCTGTCGACGCGTTCGACCGGCTCCTCATCGAGCATCCCGCGCTGGCTGCCAAGCTGCTGAAGAACCTGTCACTGCATCTGGCCGATCGCGTGCGTGCGCTGACCAGCGACTTGTCGCACTGGGTTGCGCGCGCGGCGGCAGGGCGCACCGGCCCGTCGATCGAAGCACGGCTCGACGATTCCGCATCCTCGCGGTTGTCGTAGGCGCGGCGAACCGCTTTCCACGCCTGTCTGAGGCGGGGCAAGCTTAGTTGGCCATGCCCCATGGCGAACACGGGAGTGCGGATCTGTCGGCCACCCAAAAGCAAAAAGGCCTGCCACCAGAGTGGCAGGCCTTTCTTGCTTCAAGTGCCGCTTAGTTCTGGTACGAGCACTTGTTGGGTGCGCCGCCGGGGTCGGAGCCGAAGGCGGCCACGGTACAGGCGATGCTCTTGCCCACGCCGACGTACTTGGAGACCCACTTGCCCTTGCGGCCAAATGCGACCCAGCCAGTGCCCTTGGTCACCGAGCAGGTCACACCTTCATCCGAGCACTTGCTGAAGCCGGTGGGGTAGTCACCCGTGCCGGACAGGACCGGTGCCGTGCCGCCGCCCGAGCTCGACGAGGAGCTGCTCGACGAGGAGGAGGACGAAGAGCTGGAGGAGCTGCTCGACGAGCTGCTGGACGACGAGGAGCTCGACGAGGACGAGCTGGACGACGAACTGCTGGACGAGGAGGAGCTGGAGCTGCTGGACGAGGAGGAACTGCTACCCGAGCAGGCGGCCGCCGTCAGTTGCGCGCCGTTCTTGCCCACGCCGGCGTACTGGGCCAGCTTGTCCTTCACGCACTGGGCCGAGACCGGCTCATAGGTGTAGGGCAGCGAGGGCTTGGCGCTGAGGGTGGAGGTCCAGGTGTCGGCGTTGATGCCGCCCGTGCCGGCGCTGGTCCAGGTGATACCGTAGGTGGCATTGCTGGCGCTGCTGGTCGTGTTGTTGCTGTCCAGGTACCAGGTGCCGCAACCATTCGTGTCATAGCGACAGGTCAGCGGAGCCACCGAGTTCTCGAACCAGTTGCGCTCGACGATGGCCTTGCCGCTGGCCCGCACGTTGATGCCCGATTCGGTGATCTTGCTGTACAGGTTGTTGTAGGCATGCACCAGCCCGCCACGCTGCAGCGGCACGCGCCCATTCACGTTGTAGTAAATGTTGTGGTGGTAGGTGATGTTGCGCTGGTAGTCGGTCGTGCCACCGCTCTGGGTGTGGCCGTCCAGGCCGACCTTCTTGCTGTCGTGGATGTAGTTGTACGACACGGTGACGTTGGTCGCGTTCTTCTTGATGTCGATGGCCGACTCGAAGGTCAGGTCGCCGTCGGGCGAGCCATTGCACTCGTTGTTCACCGCGAACAGTTCGTTGTGGTCGATCCACACGTTCGGCGAGTTGTCGACGCGGATCATGTCGGCGTCATTGTTCGCACCGGCCAGCGCGCCGATCTTCATGTTCTTGATGACGACGTTGCTGGAATTGATGATGGGAATGCCGAAGTTGGCCGAAGAACCGTTGGCGCCAATGATGGTCAGGCCGGCGGTGAATTCCTTCACCTCGACCTTGCGGTAGGCCTCGTTCCAGCGCGGGTTCGGGCAGTTGCCGGAGGCATCCTTGGTGTGATCCTTGATCATCTGCGCGATCAAGGCGTCTTCGTTGCCGGTGTAGGTCAGGATCAGCGGCTTGCCGGCAGCCTTGGCTGCGGCGATCTCGGTGATCATGGCTTCCATGGTGGCGGCGCTCTTTACCAGGGCGCCGGACACATCACCGCCCGCCGTGGTGGCGAAGCCACCCGTGTTGACCGCCAGCGCGGATTGGGCCGAAACAAGGGCGATACCAGCGACAAGCGCCTTGAGCTTGAATTCCATCTTTGTCTCCGTTTCTTTTGTACGAACTGCCTTCGTCGAGCCGGTTTGGAGCCTGAACTCTCCACCTCATATCCGAGCTTCGACGGCCGCAGTTTGTCCGAAAGACGGACGAGGAATCAATGAAAATTTCTCGTTTTTGGATGGTTTTATTGTTTTATTGCGGTGCAAAACGTGCGCTGTGTCACGCTTTTCCAGGTTGGTGCGGGTAAACCAAAAGCTACGACTTTCGTTCTAGCCGCAGCGCAGCATCCAGCGTTTGCTGGGAGGACTCGCCGAGGAAGCGGCACAAGTCCTCGTCCAGTACATAGGGCGGCATCCAGTAGACCGTTTTACCGATGGGGCGCAGCAGCAGACCGCGCGCCAGACCCTCGCTGAAGAAGCGACGCGCGAAGTCCGGCGCCTCGGTGACGACGTCGAATGCCAGGATCATGCCCTGCTGGCGCAGGTGGCGAACCGCCGGGTGCGCCGCCAGCGGACGGGCCGCTTCGGCCAGCCATTGGGCACGCATGCGGTTGGTGGCGATCACGTCCTCGCGCTCGAACAGCTCCAGCGTCGCCAGCGCCGCCGTGCAGGCCAGCGCGTTGCCGGTGTAGGAGTGCGAGTGCAGGAAGCCGCGCGCCATCGCATCGTCATAGAACGCGGCGTACACCGTGTCGGTCGTCAGCACCAGCGACAGCGGCAGATAGCCGCCCGAGATGCCCTTCGACAGGCACAGGAAATCGGGCCACACACCCGCCGCCTCGCACGCGAAGAAGCTGCCGGTGCGGCCGCAGCCCACCGCGATCTCGTCGGCGATCAGATGCACCTCGTATTGGCTGCACAGCGCCCGTGCGCGGCGCAGATACTCCGCGTCATACATCGCCATGCCGGTGGCGCATTGCACCAGCGGCTCCACAATCAGCGCCGCGGTCGTCGCGTGGTGTTGCTGCAACCACGCTTCCAACTCGGTTGCCGCGCGCAGCGCCACCTCGCGTGCCGTCTCGCCCGGCGCCGCCTGGCGTGCATCGGGTGAGGGCACCGTCGCCGCCGCGCGCACCAGGGGCGCATAGGCTTCGCGGAACAGCGGGATGTCGGTCACCGCCAGCGCGCCCACCGTCTCGCCGTGGTAACTGCCGGCCAGGCTCACGAATTGGTTCTTCTGCGGGCGCCCGGTGTTGCGCCAGAAGTGCTGGCTCATCTTCAGCGCGATCTCGGTGGCCGATGCGCCGTCCGACGCGTAGAACGCATGGCCCAGCACATGCCCGGTCAGCGCCGCGAGACGCTCCGACAACTGCACCACCGGCTCATGCGTGAAGCCAGCCAGGATCACATGCTCCAGCGTCTCCATCTGCTCGCGCAGGCGCTGGTTGATGTAGGGGTTGCAATGCCCGAACAGGTTCACCCACCAGGAGCTGACGCCATCCAGCAGGCGCCGCCCCGTTTCATCGACCAGCCACGGCCCCTCGCCGCGCACGATGGGCACCAGCGGCAGCGTCTCGTGCTGCTTCATCTGCGTGCAGGGGTGCCAGACGGCGTGGAGGGAGCGCTGGAGGAGGGAGGGCATGGTGCGGCGTGAGGTCAGGAAAAATCAGGAACGGCGGAAGGCCGCCATTAAGCCAGAAACGCCGCCCTTGAGCATCGCGCGCGTGGGCCGGCGCTCACACCCGCAGCGAGCCACGGAAGCCGCGCGCGGCGTAGTACGACTGCGCGCCGTTATGGTAGGTGAATACCTTGCCATAGCGCCGGTCGCAGAAGAGCGCGCCACCGAGCGCCCTCACATCAGAAGGTGTTGCTATCCAACTGGAGGTCTTGGTGTCGAACGCCTCCAGCTCCTGCAGCGCCCGGTATTGCGCTTCGTTCAGCAGCTCGACGCCCATCCCGGCCGCCATGTCGGCGGCACTGCCCTCGGGCCGGTTCTCTTTCCGCGACGCCAGCGCCTCCGCGTCGTAGCAGAGGCTTCTGCGCCCACTGGGGCTTTCCGGCGAGCAATCCACGAAGATGAACTGGCCGGACGCCTCGTCGCGGCCGATCACATCCGGCTCACCACCCGTGGCCTCCATGTCGCGCAACGATCTCAGCACAGCGAGGTTTCCTTCCAGCCTTGCCCGCAGCTCGGCCCACGCGATGCCAGCGTGGCGGTGCATGTTCTTGCCGAAGCGGGCTTCCAGCACCTGGAGCAGTGCTTTGCATTCCTGTGTGTTCATGGTCATCACGGTGCTTTCAGGCTTATTGGCAATCAACCGCGCAGCGCCGCCTCGATAACGGCAATGTCGATCTTGCCCATGTTCATCATCGCGTCGAAAGCGCGCTTGGCCGCGGCCGGGTCGGGGTGGGCAATTGTGTTGATCAGCGCCGCCGGCGTGATTTCCTAGGACACTCTCCAATTAGGCGTCAGTAATGAGACCAAGGCGTTTGGCCTCTACGTGCGGAGTGTATGTGACTGGCTCGAAAACCACCGAGAACTTGGATTTGCTACGTTTTCCTTGCCACAACTGTACCCCAGGGTTTTGGCTGGCAATGATCAGGGCAATGATTTCGAACGAGGCAAAGCCGGCGTCTGGGCCCATGAAGACTCCGCTAAGCGCTTCAGGAGGGTAGGTGTAGACCGTTCCGGCCTTGTTATGGAGACAGCGCCATTCGTGTTCGTAATGCCAATCCAGCGCCTTTGTGCAGTAAAGATCGAGGATCGCGTCTCCGTCGAGTCCATCGCACAAGAGTGGCAGGAGGTCGATCTTTGGCATCTCTGCTGCATATCTGACCTTTCTTGCCTTGGTAAGGGGATCGCAGGATGTGCGGAATTCAAGACAGAATCCCTTAAAACGCCCGCCATAGTGGCCCCACATTAGTAGATTGTCATTGCGTTCAGAGAAGCAGGTGACACCACGCTTCGACAGGAACGCAGCAATGGCGTCATCTAGAACGTGCTGGCCTTGCTTGAGAAGCAATGATCGCAGCGCGGTGTCGTCGAGTTGTTGAAGCTGAGCCTTAATTTGGGGTGGGGTATTGTTTGTCCCCAGATAGTGCCTCCTGATAACTGCCACATCCTCGTCTGTAGGCTCTTTTACGCTGGGAAAAACAGCGCAATCGTAGGGGTCATTGAAGTTTGCGGGGGAGCCGAAGTACAGCGACTGGTTCTTGAGGTTCTCGAGTGCTTGAGTTGAGAAAGGCTCGTATTTGTAGAGACGGGTTGGACTGGTCATTACGTGCGGAGCCTATTTTTAGCTTTAGATAGAGAGGGCAGATGTTAAGTATGCGGCACCCGATGTGCAGTGGTTTTCAACGCTTGGGCACTCGTTGCACATTCATGTGTCGCGATGGAAATACCGATGTCTTAGTCCGAAATGTAACCGCCAGAAAATTCATTCGTCCGCTTGTCCACGCAATCATCAGCATAGCCCCCCGCTAAGGCCACGATAGCCAGCAGGGTGCTGCGCGTCCAGGGTGGCTGTCGCTATCATGGCGCATCCCCCTGACAGACCTCCAACAAGACCATGCTGTTGACCATTTCCCCCGCCAAGGCGTTGGACTACGAGAGCCCTTTGCCTTTCAAGCCGCGCCACACCCAGCCGCGTTTCCTCGACCGTTCCGAAGCCTTGATTGGCGTGCTGCGCGACCTCAGTCCGGCGCAGATCGCGCAGTTGATGGACCTCAGCGATCCCTTGGCGGTGCTGAACTTCACGCGCTACGCGGAATGGCGGCGCCCATTCACGGCGAGGAATGCGCGCCCGGCGGTGTTCGCGTTCAATGGCGATGTCTATGACGGCCTGGGTGCGCGCACGCTGGACGAGGCGGACATCGCCTGGGCCCAGGATCGGCTGCGCATCCTGTCCGGCCTGTATGGCGTGCTGCGTCCGCTGGACCTGATGCAGGCCTATCGGCTTGAGATGGGCACGCGGCTGGCGACGCCGGCCGGCAAGGATCTGTATGCCTTCTGGGGCGATACGATCACCGACAGCCTGAATGCCGATATGAAGAAGAGCGGTGGCGAGGCGGTGCTGGTGAACCTGGCCTCGGAGGAGTACTTCAAGTCGGTGCGGACCAAGCAGGTGAAGACTCGCATCGTGACGCCGGTGTTCCAGGACTGGAAGGGCGGCGGCTACAAGATCATCAGCTTCTTTGCCAAGCGCGCGCGGGGCCTGATGTGCCGCTACGCGATCACGCAGCGGGTCGAGCAGGCCGAGCAATTGAAGGGCTTCGATCTCGACGGCTATGCCTTTGCGCCTGAGGCGAGCGAGGGCGATACCTGGGTGTTCCGGCGGCGCGTGGTCTGAGGCTGCGGCTTCGTTTCGTGGCTTGCCGTGCGCTCATTCCCGTGTAGGCGGGACGTCGGCGTTTATCACTGTTCCAAAGAAAGTTGCTGGTTCCCTGCCTGCGCAGGGACGACGGGGCCGGGCGTACGTTTGATCCCCTCGCCCCGGCGGGGAGAGGGGTGGGGGAGAGGGGCTCCTCCGCCCGCCTCACCACCTACCGTCATGCCTGCGCAGAGCCTGCCCTCGACCCGATCGGGGGCACGCATGCAGCGTCTTTCCCGGCCATCTCCAGGGTAATGGGCCTCAGGCCGGCTGGTAGGCGGGCGCTGGCTGGGGTTCGCTCAGCAGGCGTTGTACGCGGCGCGACGCGGCCAGCGCGGTTTCGCTCTGGCTCAGGCTGTCGTAGCCATGTTCCAGCACGCGCAGGGTGTAGCGGGCGATGGCGCGGCAGGCGTTGTTGACCGGGGTGGGGAAGCTCTCGGGCAGCGGCGATTGCAGCAGCAGCTTGGACGAGGACAGGTTGAACACCGGCGCCAGCACGCGGTTCTGCAGGTGCGGCGGGATGCTTTCCAGCAGGCGTTGCGAGGTCTGGAACTGCCAGCGGTTGGTGGGCCATTGCGAGGGCAGGGCCAGGGCCTTGGGCAGGCGTTCGAGGTCGCGCAGGGCGACGCGCAGGTCTTCCTGCGAATCGCGGAAGGGCACCAGCACGAGGTCGGAGGCGTGGTAGAGCATGTCGTCGGTGCGCATGCTGTTGGCGCCGCCGTCGAATACGCCGATCCAGCCTTCGCGGCCCCGCAGCGTGGCGATGATCTTTTCGCGCGCAGTGGCGTCGCGGCCGTCGGCGAACACATAGGGCAGGCTGCCGGGGGGCGGCGGTTCGCGGCCGATGTCGGTCATCACGCAGACGGTGCGTTCGCCGATCAGGCCGAGGCCGTAGCAGAGCATGTGCGTGAGGGTGGTCTTGCCGGTGCCACCCTTGGCGCCAATGATGCTGATGATGCTGGACATGGTGCTTCCTCCTGCTGCATACCTTTTCACCGTAGAAGCATGCCAGAGGCCCCGCAAGCTCGACGCCGGAAGTGAGGCGGGGAAGCCTGCCAATTCCGCCTCAGCGGTGTCTGGGGCTGGCGGTGCGGTGGCTGACGGATGGGCGCTTCCCCGGATTCCGCAGCGCGTCATCCGGGCTACTATCGCGTCTTCGTTACGTTCTTGTGGTTTATACCCAGCAGCCCATGGATATTTCCATCAGCAGCCAGTTCGACAGCGGCAACATCCAGTTCCTCTCGCATGACCCGATCGTGGAGGGGGCGCCGGAAGCGGTGCATACCATCCGCCTGCGCATCCGGCCCGACAGCAATGCCGAGTTTTTCCAGTGGTTCCATTTCCGTGTGTCCAACGCGCAGGGCGTGCCGCTGCGCCTGATCATCGACAACGCGGGCATGTGCAGTTACGCCGATGGCTGGCTGGGCTACCAGTGTGCGGCGAGTTACGACCGCAAGAACTGGCTGCGCGTGCCCAATACGCGCTATGACGGCCAGCAGCTCATCATCGAGTTCACGCCGCAGCGCGAGCAGGTCTGGCTGGCCTACTTCGAACCCTATTCGCATGAGCGCCACCAGGATCTGATGGCCCGCTGCAATACCGCGCCGGGCGTGCAGGTGCTGCGCTTTGGCAGCAGCGTGCAGGGGCGCGACCTTGACCTGGTGCGCGTGGGCGAACCGGAATTCAGCAAGCGCCGCGTGTGGATCGTGGCGCGCCAGCACCCCGGCGAGAGCATGGCCGAGTGGTGTGCCGAGGGGCTGCTGGATCGCTTGCTCGATGCGGCGGACGCAAGCGCGCGCGAAATCCTGCAGCGTGCGGTGGTCTACGTGGTGCCCAACCTCAACCCGGACGGCGCGGCGCTGGGCAACCTGCGCGCCAACGCGGCCGGCGCCAACCTCAACCGCGAGTGGCTGAACCCCTCGCTCGATCGCAGCCCCGAGATCTGGCACGTGCAGCAGGCCATGCATGACAGCGGGGTGGATCTGTTCCTCGACCTGCACGGCGACGAGACCTTGCCCTACGTGTTCATCGACGGCAGCCACATGGTGCCCGGTTATGGCGAGCGCAACCTGGCGCTGCAGGCGGCCTTCCTCGAAGGGCTCAAGCTCGCCAGCCCGGACTTCCAGACCGAGCACGGCTATGCCGACAACCGCTTCGACGAGGAGCTGCTGACCCTGGGTTCGAAGTGGACCGCGCACACCTTCAAGTGCGTGGCGCTGACCCTGGAGATGCCGTTCAAGGACAACGCCAACGCGCCGGACCGGCGCACCGGCTGGAACGGCGCGCGCAGCCAGCGAATGGGCGCGGCGCTGCTGCAACCGATCCTGACCCATCTGCGCGCGCTGGGGCGACGGGGGCAGGCATGAGCGGCGCCAGCCACAACGCCCCGGAGGGCTCGCTGCTGGGCAAGGCGGTCGCCTATCGCAGCGACTATGCGCCGGAGCTGCTGTTCCCGATTCCGCGCGAGGGCAAGCGGCGCGAGATCGGCGTCGATCCGGCCGCGCTGCCCTTCCACGGCTACGACCTGTGGAATGCCTACGAACTCTCCTGGCTCAATCCCAAGGGCAAGCCGGTGGTGGCGCTGGGCGAGTTCCGGGTGGCGGCGGCCACGCCGAACCTGATCGAATCCAAGTCGCTGAAGCTCTACCTCAACAGCTTCAACCAGACGCGCTGCGACAGTCTGCAAGCGGTGGAGGGCCTCATCGCGCGCGACCTGTCGCAGGCCGCCGGTGGCGAGGTGAGCGTGCGCCTGCGCGCCATCGACGAAGACACGCATCGCCGTCTCGGCGTGCCGGGGGGTGTGTGTCTCGACGAGCAGGACATCGTCATTGACCGCTACCAGCCCGCGCCCGAACTGCTGCAGGCCGATGCCAGCCATCCGGTGGAGGACGCGCTGCTGTACTCGCACCTGCTCAAGTCGAACTGCCTGGTCACGGGCCAGCCTGACTGGGGCATGGTGGCGATCCGCTACAGCGGCGCAGCCATCGCACACGAGGGCTTGCTGCGCTACATCGTCTCGTTCCGCGAGCACAACGAATTCCACGAGCAATGCGTGGAACGCATCTTCACCGACATCACGCAGCGCTGCGCACCGGCGAAGCTGGAGGTGTGGGCACGCTACACGCGGCGTGGCGGGCTGGACATCAACCCGTACCGCGCGTCTTTCGCGGGCGGTGAGATGCCGGCGCTGGATGAAGTGAGGCAGTAGCGGGTTGGGGTGAGGCGGCTCAGATCGCGTTCTTGCGCGCCTGGGGCGTGGTGGTCGTGGCGGGGCGGGTGCTGCCCTTGCGGCCCGACGGGGTCTGCACGGTGGGCGGCTGGGTGTAGAACTTGGCTTTTTCGAGGCGGTCGCGCTCGGCTTCGGCGGCGGCCAGTTCGGCCTGCTGGATGCCGTTCAGCGCGCGGTCGATCTGCGCCATGATCTCCTGCGCGGTGGCGGCGTCGACGCGAAACACATCCTTGCGGGCCACCACGGTGACGCGCGTCATGGTGGTCGAGAGCTGTTCCAGCTCCAGTTCCACATCCAGATTGCTGACCTTGGCGTGGGTGATCTGGCCTTTTTCGGTCGTCGCCACACGATCCACTTCAAGTTGCAGCTTGCGCACCGCGATGCGCGAAGCGCTATCCACTCTCTCCAGGTTGTCGGCAAACGTGCGCGAGGCGGTGCCGCTCATGTTGTGCGACAGGGTGGCGCCGGCGCCGGCACCGGCCAGGCTGACTGCCAGGGCGGCGCAACCGTTGAGGCCACCCACCATCAGCAGGCACAGCCCGGCGTACGAGAGCGTCCGGCCCAGCGGAAGGCGGGAGGGTGAGCGGCTGTGGAGGGAGTTCTGCATGATGCGGCCACCTGGCGAAACGGGCCTCCGCGCGGGAGGGATACGGGTCCACAGGCAGCCTGCGTGCCAGATTCCGGCACTACGGGTGCGCGCCGACGAATGAGTAGTCGAGCGGTGCGAGCGGATTGTCGGCGGTGCCGGGTGGTGAAAGACGGCGCGGTCGCGCCCGGTGTGCCGGCCGTGAACTGCCGAAATTCGTCACTCCTGCGGCGGCATTGGGCAGTCGACGGCGGGCCTCAGCGGTCGCCGGGGCGGCGCCGTGCGCGACGCAAGGGCTGGACGATGGTGCTCATGATGGTGGACAGCGTGTCGGCCGGGGCGGCCGGTTCGGGTTCGGCACGCGCGATCTCGTCGAGGCGGCCTTCCTTGCGCAACTGGGCCTGGGCCATCAGGACGAACTTGCTGATGATGCGGTCGCGTCCCTGCTCCTTGGCGGCGTATAGGTACTTGTCGGCTTCGGCGATCAGGACTTCGTAGTCGCCCTGGCCGTTGTAGGTGGCCACACCGAAGCTGGCGGTCATGGTGCCGGCCGTGCGGATGGGCTTCTGCTTGATGGTGCGGCGGATGCGATCGGCCACCAGCATGGCGTCGGTGGTATCGGTCTCCGGGCAGATCAGGATGAACTCCTCGCCGCCCCAGCGGCCGACGTGGTCCGAGACGCGCAGCCGCTTGCGGATACGGCGGGCAATGGACATCAGCACCACGTCGCCGACGCCGTGACCGTAGCTGTCGTTGACCCGCTTGAAGTGGTCCACGTCGATCATGACGATGGACAGCGGACGGGCGTAGCGCATCGCGCGGTCGAATTCGCGCGCCAGCACGCGCTCGATCTTGCGGCGGTTGGACAGCCCGGTCAGCTCGTCGGTCTCCGCCTCCTGCAGCAGGAAGTCGATCTCGCGCCAGCGGCGCCAGGTGAAGATCGCCAGGAACAGGAGCAGGAACTCCAGCCACAGGCGGTCGCGCAGCTCCGGCCGCGTGGCCGAGGGCAACAGCCAGCGCGCGCCGGGGGCATCCAGCGCGAACAGCCACAGCCAGGCGATCACGCACACGCAGGCGAGCAGGGCCAGGTCGAGCGCCCGTTCGCGGTTGCCCTGGTACCAGCGCCGAATACCTCGCACCAAGCCTGCCGTCATCTCCGTCCTGTCTGCCTTTTCAACTGCTCGTTTCCGCCGTCCGGCATGCTAGGCCAGACACATGCGCGTCGCATATGGAGCCTCGCGCCGAGGCATCCCGGGGATGACGGACGGTGGCGCCTCAGTGCTTGTGCTGACCGCCGTTGACGTCGAGGATTTGCCCGGTGATGTAGCCGCTGCACGCATGCGAGGCGAAGAACAGGAAGGCCGGGGCAATGTCCGGCCCCTGGCCAAAGCGCCCCATCGGGATGCCGGCGCAGATGCGCTCGCGCACCTCCTGCGTCTTGTCAGCATGGAACGCGGTGTCGAAGACGCCCGGCGAGACGATGTTGAAGCGGATGCCGTCGGCGGTGTGGTAGTCCACCCAGTTCTTGTGGATGTTGTGGAGCCAGGCCTTGGCCGCGCCGTACAGCGAGGCGCCGGGGCCGCCCCCGGTGTGCCCGGCGATGGAGCCGACGCTGATCACCGCGCTGGTCTCGCCGCTGGCCTGGGCGGAGGCTTTCAGGTGGGGCAGGGCGGCGCGCGTGCACATCAGGGCCGAGCGCATGTTGAGGTCGCTCACCGCGTCGAAGAAGGCGTCGTCGATCTCGCCCAGGGGCTTGCGCCCGACCAGGCCGCCGGCGTTGTTGATCAGCACGTCGAGGCCGCCGAAGCGGGCGACGAAATCAGCCACCAGCTTGTCGCAGGCGGCGCTATCGGAGAGGTCCGCGGCGAAGAACTCGGCCTCGCCGCCATGCTGGCGCAGGCTGCCGAGCAGGGCGGGCAGGTCGGCGGGCGGGCGGCGGCCGTTCAGCCCGACGTGGGCGCCCAGGCGGGCGAAGGCCTGGGCCGCGGCGAGGCCGATGCCCATGGTTGAACCGGTGATGAGGACGCGCTTGCCTTTGAGGTCGTCGAACATGACGCTGGATTCCGTGTGATGTGGTCGGCCCGCCCGATGCGGACCTGATTTTGTCTGACAACTATAGCGTACAATCCCAAGCCTCCCACGCGTTTGATCTGGCTGACACCGGGGCCATGCATCCCACTACTTCCGCGCCGGCGCGCCTGCGCCTGTTCGCCATCACCTGGCCTATCTTCATCGAGAACGCGCTGATGGTCGCCATGGGTTTGTTCGGCCTGTGGATGGCCGCGCGCGTGTCGGATGGCGCGGTGGCCACCTATGGCCTGGCCAACCAGGTGGTGGGCGCGATGCAGATCATCTTCCGCGTCGCCAGCATCGGGACAAGCGTGGTGGTGACCCAGTACCAGGGCGCGGGCGATCCGGCTGGGGCGCGGGCGGTGGCGCGCAGCGGCCTGGCCGCCTCGGTGTGGGTGGGGCTGGCGACCCTGCTGCTGGTGGGGCTGGGGGCGGCGGCCATTCTGTCGGTGCTGAACCTGCCAGCGCAGTTGTGGCCCGTGGGCGAACCCTATCTGCAGGTACTGGCGCTGGCGCTGGCCGGCGATGCGGTGGCGATGACGATGATCGCGATCCTGCGGGCCAGCACCTTCACCCGCGAGGCCATGCAGGTGGTGCTGCTGATGAACCTGGTGCAGGTGGCGCTGAGCTTCCCGCTGATGTTCGGCCTTGGCGGCTGGGAGGGGTTCGGGCTGGCCGGCCTGGGCTGGGCCATGGTTGTCTCGCGCGCATTCGCGCTGGCGCTGCTGTGGCGCATGTGGGGCGCGCGTCTGGGTGTGTGGCTGCGGGGGCGCGACTGGCTGCTGGCGGCGCGTGCGCCGCTGCGCAGCATCCTGCATATCGGTCTGCCGGGGGCCGGCGAAAAGGTGGCCTACCGGGTCGCTTTCATCATGACGGTCGCGATGGTGGCCGGCATGGGCCAGGCCGAGCTGGCGACGCATGCCTATGTGTGGCAGTCGGTCGCGCTGGTCACGCTGTTCTCCAATTCGGTTAGCTTCGGCACCGAGATCGTGGTGGGGCATCGCGTCGGCGCGGGCGAGCTACGGCGTACGCGGCGCGTGATCTGGCAGGCGATGGCCTGGGCCATGGTCGTCACGGTGGTGTGCACGCTGGCGAGTTTTGCCCTGACGCCGCTGTTGATCGCGCGGGCCACCCAGGACCCGCAGGTGCTTGCTCTGGTGGCCGCGGTGATGTGGGTGGAACTGGTGCTGGAGCCCGGGCGCACTTTCAACCTGATCATCACCAGCGGGCTGCGCGCGGCAGGCGATGTGCGTTTCCCGGTCAAGGTCAGCGCGGTGGTGGTGTTCGTCTTTGGTGCCGGCTTGGCCTGGCTGCTGGGCGTGCACCTGGGCATGGGGCTGGTCGGGGTGTGGATCGGTTACACCGCTGATGAGTGGGGGCGTGGCCTGGCGATGGCGGCGCGCTGGTACTGGCTGGGCTGGGTGCCACATGCGCGCGCCACGCGGCGACGCATCCTGCGCCAGCGCGGCACCATTGATTGAAGCAATGGCGTCCATGCAGTGAAGCTAATTGAGGGCATCGAAACGGTGAACTAGCCTCAGAGTGCTGCCATACCACGGTAGCGCGAGAGTCTGACTGTGTGTCCTGAGTTTGTTGGCGTCCAGTCCGCGCGGCATGAGCCCGGAATACAAGAGGCGCCGCGCCACCCCGTTGGCCGCAGGATGTGGCGCCGGGGGCGAGGGCGCAGCACGGCTCTGATCGTGTGGAGGCCACATGCTTCAATTGGTCGCCGGGGCGTTGCCGAGCCCCTTTCTGGCGCGTCGCGCCGAATCCCGCCTGTCCTCCTGGCAGGACTCCCTGAACATTCCCCTGGCCATCGAGCTGTGGAACGGCAGCCGTTTCGAGTTCGGACCCATGCCCAAGGTCTGTCTGTGGTTGCGCTCGCCGCATGCCCTGGTGCGCCTGCTCAAACCCTCGCTGGACAGCCTGGGCGAAGCCTATGTCGAGGGCGCACTCGACATCGAGGGCCGGCTGCGCGATGTGATCGAGGTGGTGACGGCGCTGGTGGCGCGCTTCTCGACCGCTGACACGCGTATCGCGTCCAGCCGCCGCCGCCATTCGAAGGCGCTGGATGCACGCTCCATCGAGCATCACTACGATGTCTCGAATGCCTTCTATGCCCGTTGGCTGGACCCGCGCATGGTCTATTCCTGCGCCTACTTCCGCGACGCCGACGATTCGCTGGAGCAGGCCCAGTTACAGAAGATCGACCACATCCTCACCAAGATCCGCCTGCAGCCCGGGCAGAGCTTGCTGGACATTGGCTGCGGCTGGGGCGCGCTGGTCATCCGCGCGGCGCAGCACTTCGGCGCCCGTTGCGTCGGCGTCACCCTGTCGCAGCGGCAGTGCGAGCTGGCGCGGCAGCGCGTGGAAGAGGCTGGCGTGGCGGGGCAGGTCGACATCCGCCTGCAGGATTATCGGGATGTGGAGGGGCGCTTCGACCGCATCACCAGCGTCGGCATGTTCGAACATGTGGGCCTGGCCAACCTGCGCGGCTATTTCCGGCGTATCCATGCGCTGTTGGCCGACGATGGCATGGCGATGAACCATGGCATCACCTCGACCGATCCTGAATCGCGCGAGACGCCCTTCGGCGGGGGACGCTTCATCGACCGCTATGTGTTCCCCAATGGCGAGCTGCCCCATGTGGGCTTCCTGTTGCAGGAGATGAGCGCGGCCGGGCTGGAAGCCACCGATGTCGAGAACCTGAGGCTTCACTACGCGCGGACGCTGGATGAGTGGAGTACGCGTTTCGAGCAGGAGGCCGACTTCCTGCGCACTGAGGTGGGCGAGCAGCGCGTCCGCGTGTGGCGCATCTACCTGGCGGGCTGCGCCCATGCCTTCCGCCAGAACTGGATTGCCCTGCACCAGATCGTGTCGATCAAGGCGGAGGGTGAGGCCTGGCCCTTGCCTTTGACGCGCGACTACATCTATCGCGGCGCATAAAAGAACAACCCCGCCGCAGCGGGGTTGTCTGTCTGGTTCAGTACGCGCTTACTTCGCGAAGAACCATTGTTGCGGCATGGACGGGCCCGGGGTTGGGTAGGTCCAGCTTGCCGGCATGCGCTCGAACACGTTGATCAGGTTGTTCTTGCGGATCGCCGTGTCGTTGGGCGGGCGCACCGCGCCGAACACCTCGAACTCGTCGGCCGCTTCCTGCAGCAGCGCCTTGAAGGCGTTGTCGGCTTCAGCCGGAGTCTTGGCGGTCTGCCATTGCTCGTACAGGCTCAGGCGCTTCCTCATGCTCGGGCTGGGCTCTTCGCCTTGCTTGCCGTTGGACAGATACCACTTGGTCCACAACAGGCTCATGCGCGACTCCAGCGGGTGCACCGCGACGTAGGCGCGCGGGTTGAAGGGCGCATCCATGGTGCCGGCCATCACGTCGACCGAGATGTCGTAGTCGTTGGCGTTGGCGCGGTCATAGAACAGCGAGCGCTCGGAAGCCTGGATCACCAGTTCGATACCGATCTTCTGCCATTGCTTGCGCATCAGTTCCAGGGTCTCGACCTGCTGGGTCAGCTGGATCGCGGTGATCGCATTGAGGCTCACGCGGCCGCCTTCCGGATACAGGCGATAGCCTTCGCCGTCACGCTTGGACAGGCCCAGCTTGTCCAGGATCTCGTTGGACTGCTTGAGATCGAGGTTCAGGTACTGGGTCGACAGCTTCTCGTTGTACCACTTGGAGCCCTTCATCGCGCCCAGTTGCCACGGCGTGGCCTGGCCCAGGTAGACGATGTCGTTGATCTCCTTGCGGTCGGTGGCGAGCGACAGGGCGACGCGGAAGTCCTTGTTGCGGATCAGCTTCTTCAGCTTCTCGTTCTTGGTCGTGTGGTTGAACCAGATGCCGATCGAGTTGGCCAGCAGACCCTGGAAGCTCATGACCTTGTAGCCGCCCTTGGCTGCGTTCTCGGACAGCACCGGACGGTTCTGCACCGCGAAGATGTGGCGGTGCTGGTAGTCGAGCTGGCCATTGATGGCAGCCAGCACGATGGTCTCGACTTCCGAGATGATCTGGAACTGCACGCGGTCAACATAGGGCAGTTGCTGGCCCTTGGTGTCGACCTGCCAGAAGTACGGGTTGCGCTCCAGCACCACCTTGGTGGACGAACCGCTGTAGGGCTCCTTGATGACCCACGGGTCCATCACCGGCTTCTCGGGGTTGCCCCAGCGCGTCGGGATCTCGATGTCGCCGCACTTGATGCGCATCAGCGCTGCCCAGTCCTTGGCATTCTCCTTGGCCAGCAGGTCATTCACCTTCGGGTTGTACTTGGGGTGGAACTGCGAGCAGTACTTCTTCTGGTACAGCGTCGGGTGCTGGGCGACCGGCGTGGCCAGTTGCTCCAGGAAAGACAGGTAGGGGCCGGCAAACTTGAACTTGACGGCGTAGTCATTGACCTTGGTGACTTCCGCCAGCTTGTCGCTGACCACGAACTGGGCCGGCGGGTTGGAGAAGAACTGCTTGTTGCCGACCATGTCATTCATGTTGAACAGGATGTCGTCGGCCGTGAACGGGCTGCCGTCGGACCACTTGGCGCCCTTGCGCAGGTGGAAGGTGAATTCCGAACCGTCGGGGCTGATGTCCCAGCGCTCGGCCAGGTTCGGCACCACGCCGTTGAAGTCATGCGACCAGCGCGTCAGGCTCTGGTTGCCCACCAGGCGCAGGATCGCGTTGTGGTCGTTGTTGGAGCGCATGGCGGTGCGCAGGGTGCCGCCGTAGACGCCCACCCGCTCGATGGGCTTCACCACCTCGGGCTTCTCGGGCAGGCGCTGGTCGACCGGAGCCAGCTTCTTTTCCTGAACCAGCTTGTCCAGCATGGGTGACTGCGTAAAGGCGTGTGCTTGCGGCAGGGCAAGCGATGTTGCCAGCGCGACGGCAAGCGGAATGCCGCGCATGACGGCAGGGTGCAACTTCATGTGTCGTCTCCTCAAAACAGCGCCTTTGCAACCTGGCTGGCGAGCCGGCCAAACTACATTGCGCGACAAAAACAAGGTAAAACGTTTAACCTTTGCTGTCAACCCATAAGACGGGGCCCATGAGATAACGCTCCGGACGCCCTGAAAACAAGACAGGGATTCCACTTATTCCATTCCCCCATAAATCCGCCCTGAAGGTTTTGACGTGGCACAGGCCGAGGCTGGAGGCGCATTCTGGAAAACGCTTTGCGCATAAAAAAACCCGGCCGGGGCCGGGTTTTTGAGGGGACGCCGAGGCGCGCTCAGGCGAAGTTGGCCGCCGCGAAATCCCAGTTGGCGAGGTTGTTCAGGAACACCTCGACGAACTTCGGACGGGCATTGCGGTAGTCGATGTAGTAGGCGTGCTCCCACACGTCGATCGTCAGCAGGGCCTTGTCGGCGGTGGTCAGCGGCGTGCCGGCCGGGCCGGTGTTGACGATGTCGACGGAACCGTCAGCCTTCTTCACCAGCCAGGTCCAGCCGGAACCGAAGTTGCCGACGGCGCTCTTGGTGAAGGCTTCCTTGAAGGCATCGAAGCTGCCCCACTTGGCGTTGATGGCATCCGCCAGGGCGCCGGTGGGGGCGCCGCCGCCGGCCGGCTTCATGCAGTTCCAGAAGAAGGTGTGGTTCCACACCTGGGCCGAGTTGTTGTAGATGCCGCCGGAGGACTTCTTGATGATGTCTTCCAGGCTGGCGTTCTCGAACTCGGTGCCCTTGATCAGGTTGTTCAGGTTGGTGACGTAGGCCTGATGGTGCTTGCTGTAGTGGTAGTCGAAGGTTTCTTCCGACAGGTGCGGGGCCAGAGCGGTCTTGGCGTAAGGCAGGGGGGGCAGTACGTGTTCCATGTTGTGCTCTCCGGATAGGTTGTTGTGGAAAACCCGACAAGTTTAGTCGGGAAAGAAAGGCCGTGACAATTGCCGTGGGCTCTTGGCCTTATTGCCGTTGGCTATAAGTCTCGAGCACCTCTGCGCTGGCGCCACCTTGTTCAAAGCTGATGGCGAGCCGGTCGCCGCGTACCAGGCCGGCGGCATCGCGCAGGATGCGTCCCTGCGGGTCCCGCACGATTGCATAGCCGCGTTGCATCACCGCGGCGGGGTTGAGGGCGGCCAATCCCGCACTCAGCCGGTCCAGTTGATGGTGCTGCTGTTGCAGCCCACGTGCCGCGGCTTGCTGCAGCCTTTGCTGCAGCTCGGCGAGCCGGGCCGCGGGGCGGCCCAGGTCAGGCGCCTGCAGTGCCAGGCTGCGTTCACAGCGGGTCAGGCGATTGAGTTGGGTCTGGAGCAAGCGCGCGCCGGCATGGCGCAGACGCAGCGAGAGCTGATTCAGGCGATGGCCGATCACATCCAGTTGCTGGCGCGGGTGGCGCAGGCCACGCTCGGCGAGGTCCAGGCGCTGCTGGCTGCGATACAGACGGGTCTGCATGGCCTGGTTCAGTCGCCGGGCGACATGTGGCAGGCGCTCGGCCAGCGCCAGGTAGCCGGCGCTGAGGGCTTCAGCTGCCGCCGTCGGGGTGGCGGCGCGCAGGTCGGCCGCGTAGTCGCATAAGCAGGTGTCGGTCTCATGGCCCACGCCGCTCACGACCGGAATGCGGCTGCGGCGGATCGCCCGCACCACGGCCTCGTCATTGAAGGCCCATAAATCCTCCAGGCTACCGCCGCCACGACACAGCAACAGGGCTTCGATGCCATCCGCCGCAATACGTCGGCTGGCGAGGTCGATCGCCGCCGCAATCTGGGCGCCGGCGGCGCTTCCCTGGACCGGCGTGGGGTAGAGGATCGTTTGCAGGCTGGGGGCGCGTCGCCGCAGGGCGGCCAGCACATCCTGCAGCGCGGCCGCGTTGGGGGAGGTCACGATACCGATGCGCCGCGGCAGGGCCGGCAGCGGGCGGCGCCGCGCGGGGTCGAACAGGCCCTCGGCTTCGAGCGCCGCTTTGAGTCGCAGCAAGGCCTCGAACAGGTTGCCCTGGCCGGCCCGGCGGATGTGCTCGACCGCCAGTTGCAGGTCGCCGCGCGCCTCGTAGACCGTCATCTGCGCCCGCACCTCCACCCGCATGCCCTCGCTGAGCTGGAAGGGCAACAACTGCGCGCGGTTGCGCCACATGGTGCAGCGCAACTGCCCATTGTCGTCCTTGAGGCTGAAGTAGAGATGACCCGAGACGGCGCGCGTCAGGTTGGACACTTCACCGCCGACCCAGCACAGGGGGAGGCCCTGTTCGAGCAGACGCCGCGCCTGTCGGACTAATTCCGACACCGGCAGCACGTGCGCACCGTCAGGGTTCACCAGATTTCGCGTTGATTCCATGGCATTGATTTTATGTGAATCCACATCCGTGGTCCGGTGGGGTGCAGGAGGCGGGTTTTCCCTTGCTTGCTGGGGCTTGACACGGAAATGGATTGTTAAGTCATTGATTTATAAAGAAAGTAACCGTAGCGTCATTTTTGACCACACTAATGAAAAGCCTTGTGGGAAGCCAACTTAGCGTCGGCCGGGGCAGCCTACCCACAAAGTTGTCCACAGATTCTGTGGATTACTATAAACAGTGTTTCTGAGGCTAAGGGTAGTCCCTTATGCGTGCCGCCCGGCCGCGCAAACTTGCCCCTCGCCGCCATCAAAGGATAAAGTCACGCGCTTGTTTCCACCCTCTGGAGTATGGCTGTGCTGGACATCATCCGCGCTGCAGGCTGGCCCATCATCCCGCTGTTGTTCGCTTCCGTGATCGCGGTGGCCCTGATCGTCGAGCGCGCCATTTCGCTGCGCCGCAAACAGATCGTGCCTGACGGCCTGCTCGAGCGCCTGGTGGCCGAACTGCGCCAGAACGCCATCAGCGACGAATTCATCAAGAAGGTCGCCAATCATTCCCCGCTGGGGCGTGTGCTGGCGGCGGGCCTGAGCCATGCCAAGTCGCCGCGCGAGGTCATGAAGGAGTCGATCGAGGAGGCTGGCGGCGCGGTCGCGCACGATCTGGAGAAGTACCTCACCACGCTGGGCACCATCGCCACCGTGACGCCGCTGATGGGGCTGTTCGGCACCGTGGTCGGCATGATCGAGCTGTTCGGCGCCAACAACCCGGCCACCGGCGGCGCCGATCCGACCGCGCTGGCCCATGGCATCTCGGTCGCGCTCTATAACACCGGCTTCGGCCTGCTGATCGCCATCCCCTCGCTGATCGCCCACCGTCACTACCGTGCCCTGGTCGACAGCCTGGTGGTGGACATGGAGCAGCAGGCGGTCAAGCTGGTCGAAGTCATCCACGGCGAACGCCGCGTCAAGTAAGGAGTGGCCATGGCCATGGATTTCCGTCGCGGGCGTGGCAAGGAAGAGCTGGAGATCAACCTGATCCCGCTCATCGACGTTCTGCTGGTCATCATCATCTTCCTGATGCTGACCACGACCTACTCCAAGTTCTCCGGCCTGGAGATCAATCTGCCCACCTCCGACGTGCCGCCGGGCAAGGAAGTGCCGGCCGAGATCGACGTCGCGGTCAATGCGCGTGGTGAAGTCTCGGTCAATCGCGTCGCCGTCGGCTCGGCCGATGTGGCGGCGATCGCTGACGCCCTGCGCCGTGCCGCGCCACCCGGCGCACAAGTACCGGTGGTGGTGATCAGCGCCGACGCCAAGGCCACCCACCAGAGCGTGGTAGACGTCATGCAGGCGGCGCAGCGCGCCGGGCTGGCCTCCATCTCCTTCGCCACCCAGGCGGGGCGCGGCACCAAGTAATCCATACATGGCCGGTCTGCGCGCACCGCGCTGGTGGTCGGCCCGCGGCCCGGTCGCCCTGGCCTGGCTGCCGCTGGCCGGTCTTTTCTCCCTGATCGTCCTGTGTCGCCGTCTGGCTTATCGCTGGGGCTGGCTGCGCAGTCACGCCTTGCCGGTACCGGTCGTCGTCGTTGGCAACCTGGCGGCAGGGGGCAGCGGCAAGACGCCGGCAACCCTGTGGCTGGCCGCCGCCTTGCAGCGTGCAGGCTGGCGACCAGGCATCCTGTCGCGCGGCTACGGCGGGCAGGTCACCGGGACACAACTGGTCCGGGCGGACAGTGATCCGGCCCTGGTTGGTGACGAACCGGCCCTGATGGCGCGCCGCAGCGGGTTGCCGGTATGCGTCGGGCGGGACCGCGTGGCGGCCGGCCAGGCTTTGCTGGCGGCACATCCCGAGGTAAATGTGCTGCTCACCGACGATGGGCTGCAGCATTACCGTTTGCAGCGTGTGGCCGAGGTGGTGGTGATCGACGAGGCGGTGCTGGGCAATCGTCTGCCCTTGCCGGCCGGGCCCTTGCGCGAGCCCCTCGGGCGGGCGGCCCGGGCCGATCTGGTGCTGGCGCACGGCGAGCTGTCGTCTGCCCTGCGCGCGGCCATCGCGCCCTGTCCGGTTTTTGCCATGCAGTTGCAGCCCGGTGAGTGCTATCGCTTGCAGGCGCCGGACGAGCGACGGGCCGTGGCCACGTTCCGTGGCCTGCGCTTGCGTGCGGTGGCCGGTATCGGACGGCCCGAACGCTTCTTCGAGACCCTGCGTGGGCAGGGTCTGGAACTGGCCGAGGCCGTGCCGTTCCCGGACCATCACACCTTCACGCCGGCCGATCTGGCGCTGGATACCTGCGACGCGCTGCTGATGACGGAAAAGGATGGGATAAAATGCCTCCCCTTCGCACCCGCTGAAACCTGGGTGCTGCCGGTCAGCGCCGAGATTCCGGAAACCGCGCTGACGCCGATACTGGAACGCCTGCATGGACGCCAAGCTGCTTGAAATCCTCGTCTGCCCTCTGTGCAAGGGGCCGCTGCGTTATCGCAAGGCCGAGCAGGAGCTGGTGTGCCGGCCCGACCGCCTGGCCTACCCGGTGCGTGACGGCATCCCCGTCATGCTCGTCGATGAGGCGCGCGAACTGAGCGCCGAAGAAGCCGAGCGCTGAGCGCCGGCAATCTCCCTTTTCCTTTCCGTCTGCCCATGATTGCAAGCGTCCCCTTCAAGGTCGTCGTGCCGGCGCGTTATGCGTCCTCCCGTCTGCCCGCCAAGCCCCTGGCCGACATCTGCGGCCGCCCGATGGTGGTCCGTGTCATGGAGCGCGCGCAGCAGTCCGGCGCCAGCGAGGTGTGGGTGGCGACCGACCATGAAGGCGTGGCGGACGCGGTGCGCGCTGCGGGCGGGCAAGTGATCCTGACTCGCCCGGATCACCCCAGCGGCACCGACCGCCTGGGCGAGGTGGTCGACACCCTGGGCTGGAGCGATGAAGAGATCGTCGTCAACGTGCAGGGCGACGAGCCGCTGATCGACCCGGCCATCATCGCGCGCGTGGCCGCGGTGCTGGCGGACGACGCCGAGGCGGCCATCGCCACCGCCGCCCATGCGATCCACAGCGCCGAAGACTTCCTGAATCCGGCAGTGGTGAAGGTCGTAAGCGATCTGAAAGGCCGCGCGGTGTATTTTTCGCGCGCACCGCTGCCGTTTCCGCGCGATGCGACCGCCGCGGGCCTTGTCCAACCAGGCCTTCCGCTGCCAGCGGGTTTGCAGCCCCTACGTCATGTGGGGCTGTACGCCTACCGCGTCGGCTTCCTGCGGGCCTACGCAAAGCTGGCGCCTTCACCCTGGGAGGGTATCGAGATGCTGGAGCAGTTGCGGGCGCTGTGGCACGGCTATGCCATCCGCCTGGATGTGCTGGACGCGGCGCCACCTGGCGGCGTGGATACACCGGAAGACCTGGCCCGCGTGCGGGCCATTTTCGAGCAGCTTTGAGCAAACCGGAGCCTGCAGGCTCCGCAACCAAGACATCGCACAACGGAGGGGTTGAGATGCGTCTGATTTTGTTGGGACCGCCGGGCGCCGGCAAGGGTACGCAGGCCAAGTTCATCGCGGAGAAATATGGCATTCCGCAGATTTCCACCGGCGACATGCTGCGTGCCGCAGTTAAGGCGGGCACCCCGCTGGGCCTGGCCGCCAAGGCCGTGATGGATGCCGGCCAACTGGTGTCGGACGACATCATCATCGGTCTCGTCAAGGAACGCCTGGCACAGCCCGACTGCGCCAAAGGCTACATGTTCGACGGTTTCCCGCGCACCATTCCGCAGGCTGATGCGCTGAAGGATTCCGGCGTGGCGCTGGACGTGGTGCTGGAGATCGATGTGCCCGACGCCGAGATCGTCGAGCGCATGAGCGGCCGCCGCGTGCACGTCGCTTCGGGCCGCACCTATCACGTCAAGTTCAACCCACCCAAGGTGGCCGGCAAGGACGACGAGACCGGTGAAGACTTGATCCAGCGCGAGGACGACAAGGAAGAGGTCGTCAAGAAGCGCCTGGACGTCTATCACTCGCAAACCAAACCGCTGGTGGCGTACTACAGCCAGTGGGCGGCCACCGGCGACAAGGCCGCACCGCGCTACGCCAAGATCGCCGGTACGGGACCGGTCGACCAGATCACCGCCAAGGCTTTCGCTGCGCTAAAAGGCTGAGCTCGCAATACCGGGCCGGGGAACGGGGCTGCGGCCCCGTTTTTCATGCGCGGCGGCGGAAGTCGCGCAGGCGGAAACCGAGCAGGAAGAGCGTCAGGAAATACACGCCACCGCCTGCGACCATCACCAGGGTCAGACGCAGAATGCGCCACAACGTGCCTTGTTCGAGCCACGCGGCTTGCTCGCCCATCGCAAACCACAAGCTCACACCCATCAGCGTGACGGCGAGCAGTAGCTTGCCGCAGAAGCTCAGCCATCCGGCTTGCGGCGAATAGGCACCGACCCGACGCAAGCCGCGATAGAGCAAGGCGGCATTCAGCGTGGCGGCGAGGCTGATCGAAAGCGCCAGCCCGGCGTGCTTGAGCGGACCGTACAGCACGAAGAGCACATTCATGAGCTGGGTGGCGGCCAGGGAGATCAGGGCGTACTTCAGCGGCGTGCGGATGTCTTGCCTTGAATAAAAGGCCGGTGCCAGGATCTTCACCAAAATCAGGCCGCACAGGCCCACGCTATAGGTCAGCAGTGCCTGGCGCGTCTGCAAAGTGTCCGCCGCGGTGAAGGCGCCGTGCTGGAACAGCGTGGCCGCCAGCGGCACGGCCAGCAGCATCATGCCCACGGCGGCCGGCACCGTCAGCAGCAGCGCCACGCGCATGCCCCAGTCCAGCGTGGCCGAGAAGCCATCGGCATCGTTGGCCGCTTTCATCTTCGACAGGCTGGGCAGCAGGATGGTCCCCAGCGCCGCCCCGAGGATGCCCAGCGGGAACTCCATCAGGCGATCGGCGTAGTTGAGCCAGGACACGCTACCTGTCGGCAGCCAGGAGGCAAACGCCGTGTTGATCAGTAGACTGATCTGCGCGACCGACACGCCGATCGTGGCCGGCCCCATCAATTTGAGTATGCGCAGCACGCCGGGATCGGCGGTGGAAAGCGAGAAGCGCGGCAGCATGCCGATCTTCATCAGCGCCGGCACCTGCAGGCCGACCTGCAGCACCCCGCCGATGAAGGCGCCCCACGCCAGGGCCTCGATCGGCTGTGCGAAGTAGGGCGCGGCGAACAAGGCCATGGCGATGAAGCTGAGGTTCAGCAGCACCGGCGTGAAGGCCGGGATCGAAAAACGGCTCCAGGTATTCAGCACGCCCGCCGACAGGGCCACCAGGGCCATGAAGAAGATGTAGGGGAAGGTGATGCGGGTGAGTTCGACGGTCAGCGCGAACTTTTCCGGGTTTCTCGCGAAGCCCCCTGCCGTGGCGTGGATGATCCAAGGCGCACCCAATACCCCCAGGATCGACACGATCAGCACGACCAGGCCCAGCAGGCTGGCCACATGATTGACCAGCAGGCGGGTCTCGTCCTCGCTGCGCTGTTTGCGGTACTCCGACAGGATTGGTACGAAGGCCTGCGAGAACGCCCCCTCGGCGAACAGGCGCCGCAACAGGTTGGGCAGGCGGAACGCGACGTTGAAGGCATCGGTCAGCATGCCCGCGCCGAACAGGTTGGCGATCAGTACCTCGCGAACCAGCCCCAGGATGCGGGACAGCAGGGTGAGGCCGCTGACAGTGGCCAGTGCGTGGAGCAGGTTCATGGACGGTTCGCGTGGCGGGGCAGAGGATGATAGCCAGTCGTCTCCTGCCCGCGCAACCAAAACACTTGCATCCTTGCGCGCCTACAAGTAAAATCGCGGGCTTTCTAGTTAAACCGAACCGGAACAACTCCTATGGCCAACTCGGCACAAGCCCGCAAGCGCGCACGTCAGGCAATCGCCGCTCGCGCTCACAACGCCAGCCTGCGTTCCCGTCTGCGTACTGCGATCAAGGCTGTGCGCAAGGCCGTGGATGCAGGCGACAAGAACGTCGCTCAACAAGTCTTCCAGCAGTCCGTCAGCGTGATCGACAAGATCGCCGACAAGGGCGTCTTCCACAAGAACGCCGCTGCCCGCTATAAGAGCCGCCTGTCCGCCGCCATCAAGGCGATGGGCGCTGCTGCCTGAGCGAAGCCTGCTGCGGGGTAACCCGCCATGAAAAAGGCGCAACCACGGTTGCGCCTTTTTTGTTTGTGCCGCCAAGGGCAGACTCAGTCCGGGTCGAATTCGATCTGTAGATCGTTGTCCTTGGCGAAACTGAGCAGGAATTTGTAGGCCAGGGGTTCCAGTTCGTTCAACTGGGCGTCGACCAGCACGCATTTTTCGCCATCCAGCATGCAGCCCGGACGCACGTAGGGCGAGAACTTCATTTTGCGGTCCGCACCGAAGGCCGACATGATGCCGCACAGGCGGTCGGCCCAGTCGCTGGGGCGGAAGCGCTTGCCCTCCGAGGTGCGACCGATGATGGTGAAGCTCTTGGTGGGGCCGGGCATAGGTGATTCTTGGGTTCGTCAGGGCGCAACAGTGCCGAGCCCCGAGTCTACCAGATGGGGGCTGGTGCTGCGCCGCAGCGCCCGTGTCTTGCCTGGGGTGCCTGTACAGGCAGCATGGATTTCCATAAACTCACTGGCTTGTTGTTCGACGGCGGCTTTGCCGCCGTTATGTTTTGTGGCGCCGCGAGCCTTGCTTCGCGGCAAACATCAGTCTGACGGAAACTGGTTGGAGGCAGTCCGCGCCCGCTGCGGCGGGGCGACTGGCGAACATCATGAATGCGCCCAAGCATTATCTGCAGTTCAATGACCTGACGGTCGAAGAGTACGCCTACCTGTTCGAGCGGGCGGCCTGGATCAAGTCCAAGTTCAAGCGCTACGAAACCTATCATCCGCTGTTCGACCGTACCTTGGTCATGATCTTCGAGAAGGCCAGCACGCGTACGCGCCTGTCCTTCGAAGCCGGCATGTTCCAGTTGGGCGGTTCGGCCATCTATCTGAACACGCGCGACTCGCAGCTTGGTCGCGGCGAGCCGGTCGAGGATGCCGCCCAGGTCATCTCGCGCATGTCGGACGTGGTCATGATCCGCACTTTCGAGCAGACCATCGTCGAGCGCTTCGCCGCCAATTCGCGCGTGCCGGTCATCAATGGCCTGACCAATGAGTATCACCCCTGCCAGATCCTGGCGGACATCTTCACCTACATCGAGCGCCATGGCTCGATCAAGGGCAAGACCGTGGCCTGGATCGGTGATTCGAACAATGTCTGCAACACCTGGCTGCAGGCGGCCGAGGTGCTGGACTTCAACGTCCACGTCTCCACGCCCAAGGGCTACGAAGTGGAGCCTGAGCGCGCCAATCTTTACGGCACCAGCCACTTCGAACAGTTTGCGGATCCGATGGAAGCTGCGCGCGGCGCGCACATCATCACCACCGATGTGTGGACTTCGATGGGCTTCGAAGCCGAGAACGAAGAGCGCCTGCGCGACTTCGCTGACTTTCAGGTCGATGGCGACATGATGCGCGTGGCCGACAAGGAAGCGGTGTTCATGCACTGCCTGCCGGCCCATCGTGGTGAAGAGGTGACCGCCGAGGTCATCGATGGGCCGCAGAGCGTGGTGTGGGAAGAGGCTGAAAACCGCCTGCATGCACAGAAGGCGTTGCTGGAGTATCTGGTGCTCGGGCGAGTCGAGCAGAAGTAGGCGCGCTCGTTGTTGCTGCTGGATTGCAGCGATCATTCGAGATCAAACAACCTCGCTGCGGCGGGGTTGTTTTTTTGATGTGCATCAAGTGGTCTGTCGTGTGCCAGGAAAAAGTGCGGTCTGTTTGCCAATTTCGAATTGTGCGGCGCGCCATCGGCCGCTAAAATCCGCGAAGCGGTTCGCGTGAGCGGAGCGTGATGACAGCGTTGACGTGGCGGTAATTTCCCAAGGGCCGATCTGGCCCACCCGAGTGGCTCCTGGAAAATTCCTGCAACAATCCTGGAGCTTCATCATGATCTTTGGTCTCACCGTGGCCGAGTTTGAGGAGATTTCGCTCAAGCTGTTGGTCAGTGGCCTCATTGGCTACATGTTCTTCATCATCTGGAACCTCGCCCGCGAGTCCAAGGCCGGCAAGTACGGCACGGCCTGGATGTTCTTTGCGTTGGGCTTCGGCATGTTCGGGTTCATGGCCAAGGAGGTCATCGCCAAGATGCTCGGCATCCAGTGATGCGTGATCAAGCGGTCCAGGGGGCTCCGGTATAATCCGGGGCCTTTTTCATTTCTACCCAGAGAGTTTCCATGAGCCAGTTCGACAACGTCTCGGTCGTCAAGAAAGCCAATGTCTATTTCGATGGCAAGTGCGTGAGCCACAGCATCGTGCTGGCTGACGGCACCAAGAAGTCAGTGGGCGTGATCCTGCCCGCGACGCTGACCTTCAATACCGGTGCGCCGGAGATCATGGAAACCGTGGCGGGTGGCTGTCGCGTGCGTCTCAAGGGCGAAAGCGAGTGGAAGACCTACAGCGCGGGCCAGTCCTTCGATGTGCCGGGCAATTCCAGCTTCGACATCGAAGTGAGCGGTGAGCCGTATCACTACGTTTGTCATTTTGGTTGAGCTGCGCAAGCGTGCAGCGTCGGGGCGGCGAGTGCCGCCCCAGGATGCGTTGAGGAGAGGAAGCGATGCCTTCGTTTGATTTCACGTCCGAAGCGGACATGGTGGCCTTGAAGAACGCCGTGGACGTGGCGGTGCGCCAGATCGAGAACCGTTACGACTTCAAGGGCACCAGCGCCAAGGTGGAACTGGACGAGAAGAACAAGACGATCACCCTGCACGGCGATTCGGACTTCCAGCTCGACCAGATCAAGGACATCCTGTTCCCTGCCATGGAGAAGAAGGAGGCGGAAAGCTCCAAGCGCCTGGATGCCCAGCCGACACAGAAAGTTTCTGGCAACAAGGTCAAGCAGGAGCTTAAGATCAAATCAGGGATCGAGACCGAGCTGGCGAAGAAGATTGTCAAGCTCATCAAGGACGCGAAGCTGAAAGTCCAGGCCACGATCCAGGGCGACGAGGTGCGCGTCCAGGGCGCCAAGCGCGACGATCTGCAGGAGTGCATCGCGCTGGTCCGCAAGACGATCACCGACTTCCCGATCAAGTACGGCAATTTCCGCGACTGAGCCCGGCCGGGCTGCGTCGCAAGGAGTCAAGGATGGACGTTTCTTCCGTGCGCAGCCCCTCCACCGAGCAGCTCGGCACCGTGCAGGGCCAGGCCCAGGTGGCCATGCTCAAGAAGCAGATGGACATGCAGGAGCAGCAGATGGCGCAGTTGCTGCAGTCCGTGCCGCAGCCCCCCAGCGCGCAACCCGGCCAGCCGGGCGGCATCATCAATACTTTTGCCTGATCCGACTGCGGTTTATAGCCGCGAGATCAGCGCCTGCGTCGTCTCGTTGCCATCGGCACGAAAGTAGGCGAACAGGCGCTCGGGCAGCCAGTCCAGGCGACCCGGAAAGCCTCCGGTCACGAATCCGACGTGGCCGCCATGTTCCGGTTGTTCCAGCGTCACCATCGGTGACACATCCCGTTTGTTCGGTAGCGCATTCCGGGGCAGGAAGGGGTCGTTGCGCGCATTGAGCACCAGCGTGGGCAGTGCGATGTGCGCAAGGAGGGGTTTGGACGAGGCGCGGGCCCAGTAGTCACGTACGTCGCGGAAGCCGTGCAGGGGCGCGGTGTAGGCGTCATCGAACTCGTACAGGTTGCGGGCCTGGATTGCACGCCGGGCGTCGAAGCGTCCGGGGTGATGGCGGGCCTTGAGCGCGGCGGTTCGGCGCATGCTGCGCAGGAAGTACTCGGTGTAGACGCGATTGAAACCGGCGCCCAGTGCATGGCCGGAGGCCGCCAGGTCCACCGGCGCCGACACGGCGGCGGCACGCGTCAGCAGTTTGTGGGCCGCCTCGCGTCGCGTCCCCAGCCAGCACAGCAAGGCGTTGCCACCCAGCGACACGCCAGCCGCGTAGCGCGGTACGTTCGGGTAGCGGGTGGCGAGCTTGCGCAGGATCCAGTCGATCTCGTCCGCGTCGCCGGAATGGTAGGCACGTGGCAACCGGTTGGGCTCGCCCGAGCAACCGCGGAAATGCACCACCACGCCGTTCCATTCCCGCTCGTAGGCGGTATTCATCAGCGAGCGTGCGTAGTGACTGCGGCTGGAGCCTTCCAGGCCATGGAACAGGATCAGCAGTGGTTGGCCGGGGCGCTCGGGCAAGCGGTCGAGGTCAATGAAGTCCCCGTCGGGCGTTTCCCAGCGACGGCGCTTGAGCGGCGGCATCGGGCCTTTGATGGCCAGGGGCCAGATCGTCTGGGCATGGCCGCCGGGCAGCCAGGAAGGCGGGGTGTATCGCATCTGAGGGTCAATGCACGACGCGTGGCGTGTCCTGCAGCAATAGACCTTCGGTGTCGGGCGCGGGCGAGGTGTGATGGAGCACCAGTTGCCAGCCCGAAGCCCCGCGGCTATAGACGTTGGTCGCGATCATGGGCGGTGCGATGGTGTCTTCGCCTTCCACGCAGACATGTTCCAGCACGCAGTGGACTGCCAGCAGCATGGCCTGCGTCTTGACCGGGTGGCTGGTGCGGATCGACAGCTTGAGGCCGGAGGCGAACAACTGGCGCCAGGCTTCGCGGATCGCGCTGAGACCACAGAAGCGCGAGCCGCCGGGCAGCACGCAGACGGTTTCCTCGTCTTCCGACCACACGTCCATCATGGCGTCGAGGTCGCCCTTGGCCAGTGCTTCGTAGAAGGCGCGTTCGGCGTCGTCAGCGGTGGCGAAGATCGTCTTGCTCATGACGTGCGGGCTAGGTAGGCAATCGCCGCATGCTACCGCGCCAGCGCGACGAAGTCGCCCTCGAACAGCGCGGCGGTCTCGTTCTGGTAGTGCACTTCGGCCCGCAGCGTAAGGCGGGCGCGTCGGCGCGTGGCGAGTTGCTGCAGCAAGGCGTCCCAGTCCTGATCTGCGGGGTAACGGCAGATGGCGCGGAAATCGCCTTCCACCGGACGCAGGTAGTTGACGCTGTTGCGCGCCACCACCAGATGGGGCAGCGGGTCGAGGCCATCGGTGCGCACGCGCAGCAAGGACCAGCAGGCCAGCGTGGCGAGCGTCGAGATGCTGCCGCCGAAGGCGGTGCCACGATGATTGATGTTGGGTTCCAGCGGCGCGAATAGCTCGATTTCGTCGGGCGTGGCGGTGAGGACCTGCACCGCCATCGCGCGCGACAGCGGGATATGTTCGTGCAGATAGGCCTGCAGCGCATCCCCGTTCATGGTTTGGCTTCCGCGCGGCTCAGCGTGATGGCGACGCGCTCGGGCGTGATCTTGTTGAGGCAGTCCAGGTGGCCCAGCGGGCATTCGCGCTTGAAACAGGGGCTGCAGGAAAGCTGTAGCGAGATGATCTGTGCCTGGTTCGACAGCGGGGGCGTGTAGCCGGGGCTGCTGGAGCCGAACAGCGCGGTGAGCGGCGTGCCCAGCGCGGCGGCGACGTGCATCAGACCGGAATCGTTGGTGACGACGTGACGCGCGATCGACAGCAGGGCGATGGCCTGATCGAGGCCGGTGACGCCGCACAGATTGCGCGCCGCGCCTTCGCTGAGACGCACGATTTCTTCGCCGACCGGGGCATCTTTCTTCGAGCCCAGCAGCCATACGGGAATCTCTTGCTGCGCGAGTTGCCGCGCCAGCGCAGCAAAATGCTTCTCGGGCCAGCGCTTGGCTGGACCGAACTCGGCGCCGGGGCAGAAGATGACCGGGGCCGGCGTTGCGTTCAGGCCGAGGCTGTGCAGCGTGTCTGCCACGCGTGCAGCATCCACGCTGAGCTTGGGATAGGGCAGTGGGCGTGGCAAAGCTTGCTGCGGTTCCTCGGCCAGGATGGCGTAGCGCTCCACCTGCAGCGGCAGCGCGGCCTTGTCCAGCGTATGGCGCAGGTTGATGAGGCCATAGCGCGATTCGCCGGTGAACCCGACGCGGCGCGGGATGCCGGCGAACCAGGGGATCAGCGCTGACTTCAGCGAGTTCGGCAGCACGTAGGCGGCGTCGTAGGCACGAGCCTTGAGCTGGCGGGCTAGTCTCCAGCGCTCGCGCAGACGCAGCGCGCCGTGACCGAAGGGGTTGTCGATGACCTCGCCGTCGATCTCGGGCATCGCACGCAGCACGGCCGCGACCCAGGGCGGCGCCAGGGCGTCGATGACGGCCTGCGGATACCTGGCGCGCAGGCGCATGAACAGCGGGTGGGCGGCGACGGTGTCACCGATCCAGGAGGGGGCGACGATCAGGATTCGCATGGTCGACAGAAGAAACGGAAAGGGCCGCAGCGCGGCCCTTGTTTCGAAGCAGGCTCAGTGCCCCTTGGGTGCCGGCCCGTGCAACTCGTACTTGGCGCCGCAGTAGGGGCAGCTCGCGCTGCCCGTCTTGGCGACGTCCAGGAACACGCGCGGATGGCGTGCCCACAGCGGGGCGTCCGGCATCGGGCAGTGCAGGGGCAGGTCCTTCGCCGCGACGGCGATGAGTTGGGACTTGTTGGTGTTCTCAGCCATAAAAATGCTCCCGTATTCGTCGTTCCCGCGCAAGCGGGAACCCAGTGTCGTTCCGTCAGCTTGCCAAAGCCGCTGGATTCCCGCTTGCGCGGGAATGACGGTCAAACAAAGGCAAGCCAGGCGTCGTGCTCGGGCAGACGACCATTCACGAGGTCGAAGAAGCGGGCCTGCACCTGGGTGGTGATGGGGCCACGGCTGCCTTCGCCAATCGTGCGGTTGTCCAGCTCGCGGATCGGCGTGACTTCAGCGGCGGTGCCGGTGAAGAAGGCCTCGTCGGCGATGTAGATGTCGTCGCGCGTCAGGCGCTTGGTCTGCACGGTGTAGCCCAGCTCCTTCGCCAGCGTGTGGATGGTGTTGCGCGTGATACCGGTCAGGGCGGAGGCGATCTCGGGTTCGTAGATCACGCCGTCCTTGATCACGAAGAGGTTCTCGCCGGCGCCTTCGGCCACGAAGCCGCTGGTGTCGAGCAGCAGGGCTTCGTCATAGCCGTCCTGCGTGGCTTCGAGGTTGGCGATGATGGAGTTGGCGTAAGTGGTGGCGACCTTGGCGCGCGGCATCGTCACGTTGACGTGGTGGCGCGAGAAGGACGAGGTCTTCACGCGGATGCCCTTTTCCAGGCCTTCGGCGCCCAGGTAAGCGCCCCAGGGCCAGGCGGCGATGGCCACATGCACGGTGGCGCCGCGCGTCGAGATGCCCATCTTCTCCGAGCCATAGTAGGCGATCGGGCGCAGGTAGCAGCTCTCCAGCTTGTTGGCGCGCACGACTTCCTTCTGCGCCTCGTTGATCTCGTCCTTCGAGAACGGGATCTTCATCATGTAGATGTGGGCCGAGTTGAACAGGCGGTCGGTGTGTTCCTTGAGGCGGAAGATGGCCGTGCCACGGTTGGTGTTGTAAGCCCGCACACCTTCGAACACGGACAGGCCGTAGTGCAGCGAGTGGGTGAGAACGTGGGTGGTGGCCTCGCGCCAGGGCACGAGCTTGCCGTCCATCCAGATGAAACCGTCGCGATCCGCCATCGACATGAGTAAAACTCCGCTGAGCCAGTAAAGCCCGTGATTTTAGCGCAAAGCGGAAGGCTGCCCAGCGAACAATTCAGGCGGGCAGGGTGCCCGCGCTACAATGTTTCCTTTTTTGCGGCAGAGCATCATGGTCTGGAAACCCAATGTGACGGTCGCCGCTGTCGTGGAGCGTGACGGCCGCTTCCTGTTCGTCGAGGAGCACACCGAGGATGGCGTGCGCCTCAATCAACCGGCGGGCCACCTGGACGAGGGCGAATCCCTGATCCATGCCTGCGTGCGCGAGGCGCGCGAGGAAACCGCGCACCACGTCGAGGTCGAGTCGCTGGTGGGCATCTACCAGTGGCCGCGCCCGAGCGGCGATGTGACCTACCTGCGCTTCGCCTTCGCCGCCTCGATGACCGGCTTCGACGCCGAGGCCGCGCTGGACCGCGGCATCATCCAGGCGGTGTGGCTCACCTACGACGAGCTGCTGGAGCAGCGCGCACGCCACCGCAGCCCGCTGGTGCTGCAATGCGTGCAGGACTACGTGGCCGGGCGGCGCTTCCCGCTGGAACTGATACGCCACTATGCCGAGTCCTGAGCGCACCCTGAGCGCCTCTGTGAGAGATTGAAACGATGGATGGAAATGGAATGAAGGTCGTCGTCGGCATGTCCGGCGGCGTGGACTCCTCGGTTGCGGCGCTGCTGCTCAAGCAGGCCGGCTACCAGGTGACCGGCCTGTTCATGAAGAACTGGGAAGACGACGATGACGACGAGTACTGCTCGACGCGGCAGGATCTCGTCGACGTCGCCTCGGTGTGCGACGTGCTGGGCATCGACCTGGAGGTCGTGAATTTCAGCAAGGAGTACAAGGACCGCGTGTTTGCCGACTTCCTGCGCGAATACGAGGCCGGCCGCACGCCGAACCCGGACATCCTGTGCAACAGCGAGATCAAGTTCAAGGCCTTCCTCGACCACGCCATGCAGCTCGGCGCCGACAAGATCGCCACCGGCCACTACGCCGGCGTACGCGAATGGCATAGCGACGGCCGCACGGAATTCCAGCTCCTGAAGGCCGAGGACGGCACCAAGGATCAGAGCTACTTCCTGTATCGCCTGAACCAGGCGCAGCTCTCCAAGGTGATCTTCCCGCTGGGCGACGTCTACAAGCGCGACGTGCGCGAGATGGCCGAGCGTGCCGGTCTGCATGTGCACGACAAGAAGGATTCCACCGGCATCTGCTTCATCGGCGAGCGGCCGTTCCGCGAGTTCCTGATGCGCTACCTGCCGACCAAACCGGGCGAGATCCGCTCGCTGGACGACAACCGCCTGCTGGGCGAACACCAGGGCCTGATGTACCACACCATCGGCCAGCGCAAGGGCCTGCACATCGGCGGCATCAAGGGCAATGACAACGCGGGGGAACACGACGCCTGGTACGTGGCCGGCAAGGACATGAAGGCCAATGTGCTGTACGCCGTGCAGGGTCACGAGCACCCGGCGCTGCAGCGCGAGCGTCTCGTCGCGCAAGACCTCAACTGGATCGCCGGCCGCGCCCCGCGCATCAACTGGGTCTACACCGCCAAGCCGCGCTACCGCACGCCGGACCAGCCCTGCGAAGTGGATGCCCTGGACGCGGACAAGGCAGAGATCGCCTTCGCCGCGCCGCAATGGGCCATCACGCCCGGGCAATCGGTCGTGCTGTACGAAAGCCGCGTCTGCCTGGGTGGCGGGATCATCGTCTGATGCCAGCGATCCAGTGGTTCCCCGGCCACATGAACTCGGCCCGCCGCAAGGCGACCGAGAACATGGAAAACACCGATGTCGTGATCGAGGTCGTCGACGCGCGCCTGCCGCAGGCCAGCAGCAACCCGATGATCGACGAGATGCGCCGCTTCCGGCAGCGCAACTGTCTCAAGATCCTCAACAAGGCAGACATCGCCGACCCGGCGGCCACCAAGGCCTGGCTCGCGCATTACAACGGCATCCCGGGGCTCAAGGCCGTCGCGCTGTCGTTCAAGAAGCCCGGCGACATGGCGCGCGTAGTGCCGCTGTGCAAACAACTGGCGCCGCATCGCGGCAGCCCGGACAAGCAACTGCGCATGATGATCATGGGCATCCCCAACGTGGGCAAATCCACGCTCATGAACGGCCTGCTCAAGCGCAAGGTCGCCGCCGTCGGCGATGAGCCGGCGGTGACCAAGTCCGCGCAGCGGCTGGAGATCGACATGAGCACGGTGGTCATCGACACCCCCGGCCTCATGTGGCCCAAGATCGAATACCCCTCGGATGGCTACATGCTGGCCGCCAGCCACGCCATCGGCACCAATGCCGTCATCGACGACGAAGTCGCCTTCTTCCTCGGCGACCTGCTGATCCAGCGCTACCCGGCGCTGCTCACCGCCCGCTACGGCTTTGCGGTCGAAGGGCTGGACGGTGTGGCCCTGGTTGAGAAGATCGCCACCAAGCGCGCCTGGCGCATGAAGGGTGGCGCGCTGGACATCGAAAAGGCCGCGCTCGCCTTCCTCAAGGACTACCGCACCGGCGTGCTCGGCGCGATCAGCCTGGAGACGCCGGAGAGCCGCGCGCAGATGCTGGCCACGCCAGTGGAGCCGCCGGCTTCTGATGCCGTCGAAGAGTAGAGTGGGGTGAAAACCCTGTCGTCTGGGGAAGAAGCAAGCGGACCCCGAGCCAGCGAGCCAGGCATGACCCCAAGCCAAGCCCATGCAAGGCTAGGCCTAAACGACTGAGGTCGATCAGTGACGGCGGCGGCGCAAGCCCAAAGCGGTCAGGCCGAAGGCTGCTAGCGACAGGCTAGTCGGCTCGGGAACCGAATTAACGGCTGGGCTGAAATTGATGTTATCGACAAATACTTGTCCGATCTCCGGGGTGGAAAGCACAAACCAGTAAATGTCGTCGAAGGCGGTAAAGGTGTTGGTACCAAACTGATTCGCAGCCAGGCTTTGCGACTGACCGTTGGAAGCTGTGACGCTCAGTGATCCAAACACGCTCCAGGTACTGTAGCCACCACCGGGCTGCTCGATATCAAGACTCAGTAGATCAAACAGACCACCACTACGGAGTTGGAATTTGATCGGCCCAGTACCTCCCACGCCACCGGGGCCGAGATTGACCATGAGCTCGCGCTCACCCGGCGCTCCAATTGTTGCTCCCTGGAAATCACGCACCACGAATGGGCTGGCACTCGGAGCGATGCTCAGTCCGTTTTGGGTGTAACCCGAGCCGCTAACCGTCCCCCCCGTACCGAAGCTCATCACGGATGCCTGAGCATTTGACGCGACGCTAAACACCAGGGCGGACATGAGATGACAAACGGTGCGAATTTGCATGAAGACTCTCCGGATACTTAGTTAGCGTATTGATCAATTCGGTGATCGGATGCTAGGGACAACTGCCTCGACACGCAAGGCAGGGGGCAGGCGTGCGGTTCGATATGGTGAGGAATTTCACGCACTGCTCCGTTGATTTTCAACTGAAGGCGCGTTTCACTGACTTGCCCCCATCCGTCATGCTGTTTGACGGCAGCAGGGTTGACGAGGCGTACGGCGTAACCAGCGTCCTGCCGGGCGTCGATGAGCCAGTACCAGTTGTAGGTGGATTCGACCGCCACGGCCACGATGGGGCCGCAGGCGGAGAGTGCACCGATGATTTTGGAAGAATCATTGGGTAGGTGCTTCTGAATCGTTCGGTTAGCGTGCCAATTTCTTGCTGCTCTGGCGCTACGATCTGCCACTGGGAGCCGCGGGGAGCCGCGATGGCGAGCGTGGGGTCCGAGCGTGGGGTCAGGTCTTGCCTTTTGCCTCCACGCGCTCTGCGCGACGTACCCTGCCGCCCAGTGGGCGGCTGGCGGAACCTCCTTTGTGCACAGGGTCAGGTCTTGAATTACTACATTTCCGCTTCTGGGCCAAAGGGGTCAGGCTCGAACTGTTCTTCACTGCTTGGGCCAAGAGAACTGCGTTCGGTGGTTACCCGCCTGCAGTCTCCGCAATCAGCACATTGGTAGGGATGCCCAGTTGCTGGTGCAGTCTGCGGATCATGGCCAGCGTCAGTGGTCGCTTGCGGTTCAGGATTTCGTAGACGCGGTTGCTCTTGCCGATGATCGGCTCCAGGTCCTTGACGGACAGACCGCTCTGCTCCATCCGGAATTTGATGGCTTCCACGGGGTCGGGTGGGGCGATGCGAAGAGCTCGCGAAGAGCTCGGGGTCAGGTCTTGCCTTTTGCTCGGTGCGATCTGCCTGGAGACGCGGGAGAGTCGGGCGCTGACGCTGGGGACGCGGGTGGAGGCGCCGCCGTCCGACGCGAGGGCGTGCGAGGGAGCGGGGTCAGGTCTTGGCAACATTTTTTGCTCTACTGCGTACCCCGGAACCCAGCAAGGGCGGAACTCCTTCGGAGGTTCCGCCAATCCAGTCCTTCCGGCCCATTGGGCCGCTGAACATTTCTCGATGCACCATCCGTCTGTGCGCGTGGCTCACACCGCCGCCCTGCGGACGGCTGGCGGAACCTCCTGCGGAGTTCCGCCCTACAGCATGTCGGCTGACATCACCGTCTTCAGCACGATCTGCGGCTCGCCTTCGCGCTCGCGCAGCTGGAACCACCACAGCGCGCCTTTCTTGAACGAGATGTCTTCTTCCTCGCCGCGCAGCAGCAGGGAGGCGATGCGGCCCAGCATGGGTTGGTGACCGACCAGAAGGGCTGCGCCGCCGGCTTCGGGCCAGCCTGCGGCGGCGAGGGCGGCTTCGGCGGTGGAGCCGATGGCGAGTGCTTCACAGGTTTCGTAGTTGCGCGTCCAGGCCGAGGCGGTCTGCTGGGTGCGGGTGGCGGGGCTGACCAGCACGCGCAGCTCGCGCGGGGCGTGGTCGTCCAGCCAGGTGGCCATGCGCTCGGCCTGGCGCATGCCTTTCATGGTGAGTTGGCGGGTGGCGTCCGGGGTGCCGTCGGCGGCGTCGGCGTGACGCCACAGGAGCAGATCCATCTGGATGGTCATGGGCTGCGTCGTGATCGTGTTATCAAAGTGCGGCGGATTATCGGCCCGCTTTCTTGCTGCTGTGTTTCAGGGCTTTCCAGCATGCCCCTTGGTCCAGCAGTGTGCCGACGCGGGCCAGCGCGCGGGCTGCGACCCGGTGGCGGCGCTTCGCGTGCCAGCCGCGCAGGTAGGCGCGGGCTTCGGCCAGTTGTGGCACGGCGGAGGCGGTGTGGGCGGCCCATTCGCCCAGCAACTGGTCGGCACTGGCCAGATCGTTGAGATAACCCAGTTCGTCGAGCGCGCGGGTGAGCTGCTTCTGGTAACGCAGCGTCTCCTTGCCCGGGAAGAGCGGGGCGAAGAACTCCAGCCCGTAACGCAGACGCTTGAGGCGGATGCGCAGCGCATGCAGCGCCTGTTCTTCTCCCGAGGCCAGGGCGCGGGCGTGCTGCGCCTTCACCGCTTTGCGCAGTGCGCTCAGGCAGTGCGCAGCGAAGTCCGCCAGTGGGGTGGTGTCGGCGATCCGGGCGCGGTGCAGGAAGGCCGTCATGTGCAGCATCTGCACGCCGGCCTGCGGGCCGGAGAGCAGGCTGAGGAGGGCCGCACGCGATGCCTCCGCCTCGTGGCCCAGGCGACTGCGCAAGGCCTCACACACGGCATGGGCGTCGTGCTCCTGAGCCGGTGCGATCACCACTTCGCCGATCACGTCGAGGTCGCGCTGGCGTCCGGTGCGGGATGCCAGCTCGCCCAGCGCAGCCTGCCAGGCGGCGGCCTGACCGTCGGGCAGCAACGGTGCGAACAGGCGGAGCAGGGTGCGCAGGCGGCGTAATGCCACCCGCATCTGATGGGTGAATTCCGGTTCCGCGCTCTGCAGGGCGCCAGCAGCATTGGCCTGCCAGGCATTGAGCATCTCGAAGCCGAGGCGCTTGAAGGCTTCCTCCAGCGACATGGTGGGCAGCAGCGGCGAGCGGGCGGCGCGTACGGCACTGCGCGGCTCGCGCCGGAACAGGCGGAAACCACGCTCGGCCTTGCTGGCGTTCTCGGGCAGCAATGGAAGCTGCTCGGCCAGCGCGATGGCGATCTCCAGCAACTGCTGCGGGTCGCCCTCCGCCAACTCCAGCTCCAGTTCGCAGATCGGTTCGGTGGCGCCATCGGCTTCGATCTCGCCGATGTCGATCATGGCCAGGATCACACTGCCGTCCGGGGCCGTCATGGCCCGCGTCTCGCGCTTGAAGATGGTGGTGAACACCGGGACGATGGTCTCGGCATGGGTGGCGAGCAGGGCGGCCGTGGGGGCGTGATCGACCGCGCTGAAATCGAAGCGCTGGTTGCGATAGGGCTGTTCCCATTCCGGCCGCGAGGCCAGGCCGCCGAGCGAGGCGGCGGCGCATTTCACCGTCTGCAGCCACTGGCGCCCGGCCTTGCGTGTGCGCACCGCGACCTTGGCGGCGCGCAGGGCAAAGTCCGGCGTGTCGAAATAGGTGTTGATCAGGGTTTGCGTCGGAGCCGCCTTGCTGGTCTGGGCCTGGGCAAGCAGAGGATGGCGCAGCAGGGCGCCGCGCTGATCTGGTGTGAAGGTCAGCTTGAGTTCGATTTCCTGAGCCATGGTGCAAGGGTCCGCGCGCGAGGGCGAAACTACTGAGAGGGAACGGGGCGAGTCTAGCCACAACCCGCGTTGCGCATCTATCGCGCGGCTCGCCGCGGACTTGATGCCGCGCAAGACCGATAGGAGCGCTCAGGCATCGGCGGCTCGCCAGTGACCGGACTTGCCGCCTTCCTTTTCGAGCAGGCCGATGTGGGCGATCTGCATGCCACGGTCCACGGCCTTGCACATGTCGTAGATGGTCAGCAGCCCGGCGCTGACGGCGCACAGGGCCTCCATCTCGACGCCGGTGCGGCCCACGGTCTCGGCCGTGGCGGTGCAGACGACGCGCGACTGTGCCTCGTCCAGTTCGAACTCGACGGCGACGCGGGTCAGCGGAATCGGGTGGCACAACGGGATCAGGTCTGCCGTGCGCTTGGCGCCCTGGATCGCGGCGATGCGCGCGATGCCCAGCACATCGCCCTTTTTCGCGTTGCCGTCGCGGATGAGGGCGAAGGTGTCCGCCTGCATGCGGATTTCGCCCTGCGCCACGGCGCGGCGGGCGGTTTCGGACTTGCTGCCGACATCCACCATATGGGCCTGGCCGTGGGGGTCGAAATGGGTCAGGGGATTCGAGGAGGGCGGCTGCTCGTTGCTCATGTTCTGTAACAAACGCGATGTGTCGGCGCGAAATGGGCAAGTATCATAGCCCGATGAACCTGCATTCTGCCCCGTCCCGGTGCCTTGCCGTGCTGATGGCGGCCTTGATGGTCGTCATGCCCGTGTCTGCCCAGATCAACCTGCCCGACCTGGGCGATCCGGCGCAGGACGCGCTGTCGCCCGCGCAAGAGCGCAAGATTGGCGAGGAGGCCTATCGCCAGTTCCGCGCGCTGGACCCGAACTTCCTGCATGACGCCGAAGTCGAGGAGTACGTCAATCGCCTCGGCAAGCGCCTGGTCGCGGCCAATGGGCAGACTGGTCAGGACTACCGGTTCTTCGTGCTGAACGAGAAGTCGATCAACGCCTTCGCCATGCCCGGCGGCTACATCGGCGTGCATACCGGGCTGATCACTGCGAGCGAGAGCGAATCCGAACTGGCCTCGGTGCTGGCGCACGAAATCGGCCACGTGGAGCAGCGCCACATTGCGCGTCAACTGGCAGGGCAGGGGCTGGCGACGGCGGCCGTGCTGGCTTCCTTGCTGGTCGCGGTGCTGGCCTCACGCAGCAACTCGCAGATTTCCGAAGCCGCCATTGCGGGGGGCACCGCCTACGCGATGGACAGGCAGCTCTCTTACTCGCGCGACTTTGAGCGCGAGGCGGACCGGGTGGGTTTCCAGACCCTGCAGTCAGCCGGTTTCGACCCGCAGGGCATGCCGCATTTCTTCGAGCGCCTGGCCCAGGCCAATCGCTTCAATGATTTCTATGCGCCGGCCTATCTGCGCACCCACCCGCTTACCGCCGATCGCGTTAGCGACATCCAGGGGCGGGCGCAGCACGCACTGCCCCAGCGTGTGCCGGACAGCGCCGAGTTCCAGCTCGTGCGCGCCAAGCTGCTCGCCGCGCAAGGCACGTCGACCGAGGCGGCGACCAAGCTGGCGACCATGGACAAGGCACCGGCGCAGCTCAAGCTGTATGCCCAGGCGCGCATCCAGTTGCGCGAGAACAAGCCGGACGCCGCCCAGGCGAGCCTGGCGAAACTGCGCGCGCAGGGTGTGCGTAGCGGCATGCTGGAACATCTGGCGGCCGACATCGCTTCGGCGCGCGGCCAGCATGAAGAGGCGGTGCGTTTGTGTCACGACGGCCAGGGGCTGTTCCCTGGTCTTCGTTCGCTCGTGTTGTGCGAGGCCGAAGCGGCCCTCGCGGCGGGCAAGCCGCAACAGGCCTTGCAGGTGGTCGAGCCGCGTCTTGCGCTGGACAAGCAGGATGCCGAGCTCTTCGCCTTGCAGGCCAAAGCCTACGCGGCGCAGGGCAAGATCTTCCAGCAGCAGCGCGCGCAGGCCGAGGTGTACTACCTCAATGGCAGCCTGGGCGCAGCGGTGGAGCAGTTGCGCCTGGCCCAGCTCTCGGGCGGCGGGGACTCCTTCGAGCAGATGGCGGTGGACGCCCGCCTGCGCGAACTGCGGCGGCAACTGCAGGAGCAGATGCAGGAGCGCCGGCAGCAGGGCGGAAGCAGGTAGACTGGCGGCCTGATCCGGAGAGCATTGAGATGGAATTCGACCAGGAACTCGACGTCAAGGGCCTCAAGTGCCCGCTGCCCATCCTGCGCACCAAGAAGGCCTTGTCCGAGATGGCGGCCGGCAAGGTGCTGCGCGTGGTGGCCACCGACCCCAGCACGGTCAAGGATTTCGCCGCCTTCGCGCGGCAAACGGGGCATGAGCTGCTGTCGTCTTCCGAGCCGCCGGCCGATGAGTTCGTCTTCCTGATCCGGCGCCGCTGATGGCGCTGCGCTCCACCGTATTCAAGGCCGAAGTCGGCATTGCGGACCTTGACCGTCACTACTACGCCGAACACAGCCTGACGCTGGCGCGTCACCCCTCCGAAACCGACGAACGCATGATGGTGCGTCTGCTGGCCTTCATCCTGAACGCCAGCGAATCGCTGGAGTTCGGCAAGGGGATATCCAGCGACGACGAGCCCGCGCTGTGGGACAAGGACCTCACCGGCGCGGTGCACACCTGGATCGAGGTGGGCCAGCCCGATGAACGCCTGCTGCGGCGCGCCTGCGGCAAGGCCGACCGCGTGCTGCTGTACGCCTACGGCCGCGCGCTGGACGTGTGGTGGAACCAGAATGCCGGCGCGCTCAACAAGCTCGACAAGCTGACCGTGTGGCGCGTCAGCCCCGAGGATTGCGAGGCGCTGGGCTCACTCGCCGAGCGCGGCATGAAACTGCAATGCACGCTGCAGGATGGTCAGTTGATCATCGCTGGCGAGCGCGACACGCTGCAGATCGAACCCATTCGACTCACCCCGCAATGATGGATACCAACACGTTTGTACTCGTGCTGCTGGGGCTGCTGGTGGCCGCCGTCGTCTGGCTGGGCTGGAAGCTGGGCGCGCGCCAGCAGGCCGCGCAGTTGGAGGCGGAGGCGCTGAAGCAGAGCATCGAGGCGACGCAGGCGCAGGCCCACCGCCAGATGCTCAACGATCTCGCCGCCGGCCTCGACCGCCTGGGCGACCGCATGACCGCGACCCAGACCGAGACCAGCGAGCGCCTGCGCGCCCTGGTGGGCGAGGAATTGCGCCAGACGCGCGAAGCCATGCAGGCCCTGCAGCTCGCCATGCAGACCCTGGTGACCACCCAAGGCAAGGACACGGCGCATGCGCTGACTGAACTGGCGGCCAACCTGACTGCACGCCAGGAACAGCTCAAGACCGAGATGCTGGCGCAGACCCTGGAGAAGCTGGCCGAGGCGGCGCGTGCCGACCGCGAGCTGCTGCAGGACGGCTTGCGTAAGGCGGCGATGCAGCAGACCAACACGACCGAGGTGCTGACCCGCACCATGAACGAGCGGCTCGACGCCATCACCGGCGTGGTCAATCAGCGTTTGGACGAAGGCTTCGCCAAGACCAACGAGACCTTTGCCAACGTCATGGCGCGGCTGGCGACCATCGACGAGGCGCAGAAGAAGATCGGCGACCTTACCGTCAACGTGGTGAGCCTGCAGGAACTGCTGGGCGACAAGAAGGCGCGGGGCGCTTTTGGCGAAGTGCAACTCGAAGCCCTGGTGAAGAATGCGTTGCCGCCCGATGCCTACGACTTCCAGGTCAAGCTGGCGAGCGGGCACATCGCGGATTGCATGCTGGCGCTGCCCGAGCCCACCGGCCGCGTCGCCGTCGACTCCAAGTTTCCGCTTGAGAACTACCACCGCATGTTCGAGCCGGGTCTGCCCGAGGTCGAGCGCGCGGCGGCGCAGAGCCTGTTCAAGCAGGACATCAAGCGCCACGTCGACGCCATTGCCAACAAGTACATCGTGGCGGGCGAGACCTCGGACGGTGCCGTGATGTTCGTGCCGGCAGAAGCGGTGTTTGCCGAGATTCACGCCTACCACCCGGACCTGGTGAACTACGCTCAGGCCAAGCGCGTATGGATCGTCTCACCGACCACGCTGATGGCTGTGCTCAACACTGCGCGCGCGGTGCTCAAGGACGTGGAGACGCGCAAGCAGATCCACCTGATCAAGGACGCGCTGGGCAAGCTCTCCAAGGACTTCGGCCTGTTCGATCAGCGCATGAAGAAGCTGGCGGATCACATCCGGCAAGCCCACGAAGACGCGCAGGACGTGCATGTTTCCAGCAAGAAGATTTCTGGCCACTTCCAGAAGATCGAGAAGGTGGAGCTGGAAGACGTGCCCTCGCTGCTCGATGGGCCGGACGAGGCTTGAGGCACGCCACCATTCCCGCGCCGTCTGGGCAGGATTGTTGGGTGGGCTCGGTGAGCCCACGCGGGACCGTCGAACATTGCGAACGCGTGGGCACGCCGTGCCCACCCAACCGGGTTGCCTGATCCGGTTCAAAAGTCGCTGGGTTCCCGCCTTGGCGGGAACGACGCAGTGGGCGGGTTGAGCCGTCTTTACGCCAGTGCCTTGAAGATCTCCCGCACCCGGGTCACGCGGTCCTTCAGTGTCTCGGAGTAGGTCGTCACCGTCAGCTTGTCCTGGCCTGCCAGCTTGTAGTGCTTGTTCTTCTGGATGAGCTGGATGATCTTGATCGGCTCGATCGGCGGGTTGGGCTCGAACTGCAGGTGGATGCGCGACTCGGAGGCGTCGATCTTGATGATGCCCAGCGGGCGCGCGGCGATGCGCAGGCGGTGGGTCTCGATCAGCGCCTGGGTCTGTGGCGGCATGTCGCCGAAACGGTCGATCAGCTCCTCCTGGATGTCCTGCAGTTCCTCCACCGTCTCGCAGTTGGCCATGCGCTTGTACAGCGTCAGGCGCTCCTGGATGTCGCTGCAATAGGCATCGGGCAGTAGCGCAGGGGTGTGCAGGTTGATTTCGGAGGCCACATCCAGCGGCTGGCCGAGGTCCACCGTCTTGCCGCTCTGCAGGGCCTTCACCGCGCGGTTCAGCATCTGGGTGTAGAGGCTGAAACCGACCTGCTGGATTTCGCCCGATTGCGACTCGCCCAGCACCTCGCCGGCACCCCGGATTTCCAGGTCGTGCATGGCGAGGAAGAAGCCGGAGCCCAGATCTTCCATCATGCTGATCGCCTCCAGGCGCTTCTGCGCGTTGGCGCTTGGCTTGGCATTCGCATCGGTCAGCAGGTAGGCGTAGGCCTGGTGGTGCGAGCGCCCGACGCGGCCGCGCAACTGGTGCAACTGGGCCAGCCCGAAGCGGTCCGCGCGGTTGATGACGATGGTGTTCGCCGTCGGAATGTTGATGCCGGTCTCGATGATGGTCGTGCACAGCAGCAGGTTGGCGCGCTGGGTGGTGAAGTCGCGCATCACGCGCTCCAGCTCGCGTTCCGGCAACTGGCCGTGGCCGACCACGATGCGCGCCTCCGGCAGCAGCTCGGTCAGCGTGTTGCGCATGTTCTCGATGGTGTCGACCTCGTTGTGCAGGAAGTAGACCTGGCCGCCACGCTTGAACTCGCGCAGCACCGCCTCGCGCACGATGCCCTTGCTCCAGCCCTGCACGAAGGTCTTGATGGCCAGGCGCTTCTGCGGCGCGGTGGCGATGACCGAGAATTCGCGCAGGCCCTCCATCGCCATGCCCAGGGTGCGCGGGATCGGCGTGGCGGTCAGCGTGAGGATGTCGACCTCCTTGCGCAGCGCCTTCAGCGCTTCTTTCTGGCGCACCCCGAAGCGGTGTTCCTCGTCGATGATGACCAGGCCCAGGTTCTTGAACTCCACATCCTTCTGCAGCAGACGATGCGTGCCGATCAGGATGTCGACCTTGCCCTCGGACAGCAGCTTCAGCGCATCGGCTTGTTCCTTGGCGGAGCGGAAGCGCGAGATCTCGGCCACCTTCACCGGCCAGTCGGCGAAGCGGTCGGAGAAGGTCTCGTAGTGCTGCTCGGCGAGCAGCGTCGTGGGGCACAGCACGGCGACCTGCTTGCCGTCGGCGACCGCGATGAAGGCGGCGCGCAGCGCGACCTCGGTCTTGCCGAAGCCAACGTCGCCGCACACCAGGCGGTCCATCGGCGTGCCCTTGCGCATGTCCTCCACCACCGCGTTGATGGCGGCGAGCTGGTCGGGCGTCTCCTCGAAGCCGAAGCCCTCTGCGAAAGCCTCCAGGTCGTGCTGCTTGAAGTCGAACTTGTGGCCAGGGCGCGCGGCGCGCTGGGCGTACAGGACCAAGAGCTCGGCCGCGGTGTCGCGTACCTGCTGCGCCGCCTTCCGCTTGGCTTTCTCCCATTGCGGCGAACCCAGCGCGTGGAGCTGGATCGCATCCGGGTCGGCACCGGCGTAGCGGGTGATCACATGCAGTTGCGATACCGGCACATAGAGCTTGGTGTCGTTGGCGTATTCGAGATGCAGGAACTCCGCGTCCCCCTCGCCCAGATCCATGTGCACCAGGCCCAGGTAGCGGCCGATGCCGTGGCTCTGGTGCACCACCGGGTCGCCAATCTTCAGCTCGGACAAGTCCTTGAGCCAGCCTTCCACCGAGGTCTTGCGGCCTTCGCGGCCACGCCCGCGCGGGCGTGCCTGCTGGGCATACAGCTCGTTCTCGGTGATGACGGCGACATTCGCACCGGGGAGCACGAAACCGGCGTTGAGCGGGCCGCTGGTCAGCGCCAGCTTGCTGTCGCCCGCCAGAAAGCTGGCCAGGTCGGCGCTGGTCTCGGCTTTCAGCGCGTACTCGGCGAAGTACTCATTGATGGTCTGCTGACGCCCCGCCGATTCGGCCAGCACCAGCACGCGCCACGGGAAGTTGGCGAGGTAGTGCTTGAGCTTGTGCAGCGGATCGGTGGCGCGGCGCTCGACGGCGAGGTCGGGGAGCGGGGCAGTGGGCGCCTCGACGGTTTCGCTGCCACCGCCGCTGCGGTCGGCCACTGCGATGCGCGGAAACGCCTTGGACGCGACCCAGAACTGTTCGGCCGGCAGGAAGAGTTGCGCGGGTGGCAGCAGCGGGCGGCTGCGTTCGCCGGCCATCAGGCGGTAGCGCGAGTTGGCCTCGGCCCAGAAGGCCTCGATGGCGCCGGGGACATCGCGGTGCGTGATGAGCAGGGCGTCCTTGGGCAGGTAGTCGAACAGTGTCGCGGTCTCGTCGAAGAACAGCGGCAGGTAGTACTCGATGCCCGGCGAGGCGACGCCGTTGGAGATGTCCTTGTAGATCGTGCTCTTGGTCGGGTCGCCTTCGAAGGCCTCGCGGAAGCGCTGGCGGAAGGCCGAGCGGGCCTTGTCGTCGAGCGGAAACTCGCGCGCTGGCAGCAGGCGGATCTCGGGCACCGGGAACACCGTGCGCTGGGTGTCCGGGTCGAAGGTGCGGATGCTGTCGATCTCGTCGTCGAACAGGTCCAGCCGGTAGGGCAGTTGCGCGCCCATGGGGAACAGGTCGACGAGGCCGCCGCGCACCGAGAACTCGCCGGGGCGCACGACCTGGGTCACATGGTCGTAGCCGGCCAGGGTCATCTGCGCGCGCAGCGCGTCGAGGTCCAGTCGGTCCTTGGCCTTGAGGAAGAAGGTGTAGCCGGCCATGTAGGCGGGCGGTGCCATACGGTACAGCGCGGTGGAGGCCGGCATCAGCGTGATGTCGGATTCGCCGCGCTGGATGGCGTACAGCGTGGCCAGGCGCTCGGAGATCAGGTCCTGGTGCGGCGAAAAACTGTCGTAGGGCAGAGTTTCCCAGTCTGGCAGCAGGTGGATGCGCAGACCGGTCGAGAACCAGGCGATCTCTTCGAGCAGGCGCTGGGCATCCAGCGGATTGGCGGTGATGACGACCAGCTTGTGGCCCGTGCTGGCGAACTGGGCCAGCGCGGCGGCGTCGGCCGAGCCATGCAGCGGCGGCAGGTCCAGGCGCATGCCGGGCTTGGGCAGGGGAAGGTTGCGCAGGGGCGGGAGCAGCGAGGGCGAAGCGGAGGGCGAAGCGGGCGTCATGTTCGTCACAAGAAGGGGATGCAAAGCGGGCCACAAAGCACGACACCGCGCGTAGGGCCGAGCCCGCGTGCGGTGAGGGCGCAATTATAGGGCGTGGGGCCGGAGCATGGTCCGGGCCCCGTTTCCCATGCGGCGGCGGCGCGTGACGACGAGCGGTGCGGCGAACCGTTCATGTTGCGTGGCATTCCGTCCGGCAGGCATGCATGCACTCTGGAGGAAACCACTTGTTTGCAGGCGGCCGGGCGCCCAAGCTGACGGGGCGCTGTGCGCGGAAAGCCGCTCGCAGCAAGGAAAACAAAGAAACAAAGCTGTCATATCTGACATTTTCGGAGACCGTCGTGATGCGCACTTCCTTATCCCTGGGCTTGGCAGCCTTGCTGCTCAGCACCGTGACCGCCGCCGAGGCGGCTAATCGCCCTGTCGGCTATCGCACGATCTGCAAGGAGAACCGGCTGTGCAGCGTGGCCACGTCCACCCGTGTGGCTTTCGGGCGGGCTGATCGCTTCTTCTACAGCACGCTGAGCGGGCAGTTCATGTGCAACGCGGCGACCTTTGGCGGGCGCATCGGCGGCGGGGTGAATGAGTGCTCCATTCCTTATGCGGGCGGGAGTACCAGTTCCTCGTCCAGCTCGTCCTCGTCATCGTCATCGTCCAGCTCATCCTCTTCCAGCTCGTCGTCGAGTTCCTCCTCCAGCTCTTCTTCGAGTTCGTCCAGCAGCTCCAGCAGTTCGTCGTCGAGTTCGTCCAGCAGCTCTTCGTCCAGCTCCTCTTCGAGCAGCTCAAGCTCTTCGTCGGGTGGCGCCAGCGGTTCGTCCAGCTCGTCCTCTTCGGGCGGTTCGACCGGCGGCCAGTGCAGTGCCTATAGCTGGCCGAAATACAGCCCGGACCTGAACTACGACATGAAGACGGACACCACGAACGGCACGGTGAACCCGGCGAACTTCAAGGTTTATCTGGGCTGCAATGCGAGCCTGGTGGCGGGCTACAAGACCTCGGGACGCTTCGCCTTCATCTGGGGCAAGAACCGCAACCCGGCGATCACCGATGCCCACATCGACGCCTTGCTCGCCCACATGAACAAGGACGCCGACTACATCCACAACGTGATGGGCTGGCCGGTCGACAAGCTGCAGCAGCAAGGCTACTTCAGCAACATCTACCTGTTCGGCTCCGGCCTGTGTACCGACAGTGCGCCGAACACCGACAAGGGCGGCTGGCAGAGCGGCATCAATGGCTACCCGATGGTGCTGCTGTCCTACTACCCGGTGGTCACGGCCAGCGAGTACAACGGGGTGACGCATGAATACATCCACGCCATCATGGCCAGCATGGGGAACAAGGCGGCCTGGTTCAACGAGGGCAGCAACACCTGGCTGCAGATGACCATGACGGCGGCGCGCACCGGCAACTACGGCGTGGGCTTCCTGGACGGTGCGCCTTTCCTGGCGCCGCACATGCCGATCGAGAACTACAGCGGCTGGCTGCAGGACGGCAGCTTTGGCGGCCCCAATGCGGAAGGCGTGAACCTGACGGCGAACGGCAAGCAGGTCTCCACCTGGCGCGAATACCTGGGTGGCAATCAGTACAACTCGGTGTTCTCGCATTTCATCGCGCAATACCTGTCGACCGGTTCCAACGCCTGGATCTGGAAGAAGGGGACGCAGAATCACATCCTGCGCTCCCTGTCCGAAGGCCTGGGTGAGCAGCAGACGCGCGCGCTGATCGCGGAATACCGGGCGCGCCAGGCGATGGTGGATTTCGGCGCCTGGACAAATGGTTTCAAGGTGCCGATCAACAGCAACTGGGGCCGCACCATCGTGTCGGAGAAGATCGACGGCGGCGTGCTCAAGGACACCTCGCATCGTTTGAGCTTCTACGCCGCGACCACGCTCAACGGTACGACCCTGATCCCGGCCACCGATACGCTGCCTGGCTGGAGCGGGGCCAACCAGATTCCGCTGAAGGTCAGCGGCAACAAGGTGCGCGTGAACTTCCAGCCGCTGGGCAACAACATGCGCTTCCAGTTGGCATATCGCGCGCAGGATGGTTCGGCCGTGTATAGCGCGCCGGTGGAGAGCGGTGAGGCCTGCCTCGACCTGGCCAAGACACCGAAGAACGGTGTCGTGGTCGGCATCGCCACCAGCACCGACTACCTCTACAACGGCGATGCCACGCGCAAGGCCAAGTACGACTATCGCGTCCACCTGCTGGAAGGGGTGACGGGTACCGCCGGCCTGTACGACAAGCACTACCAGTAATGGCAACGACCCGCCCTGCCTGGGGGCCTATGATTCCCTGGGCGGGGCGGAATGGTGCTGTGCAGCGGAAGATCGAGCTTGACCTGGTCGGCCGGGTGCTCCATTTTTATACGTGGTCCGGGCTCAGATCCGGCCATGCAGCAACCGTCAGATGTTTGCAGCAATTACAAATACTGGAGACTGTCACATGATGCTGAGACCCATCCTGCTGGGCCTGTTCGCGGCCGTTCTGGCCGTGCCGGCCCAGGCAGCCAACCGGCCTGCGGGCTACACCACGATCTGTACCGAGAACAAGACCTGCTCGGTATCCACTTCCACCAATGTCGCCTTCGGTCGGGCGGACAAATTCACCTACAAGGTTCTGAGCGGCAGCTTCGTCTGTTCTGAGGCCACCTTCGGGGCCGGCAGCAAGGTGTCGGGCGGGGTGAACGAGTGCTCGGTGCCGAGCGGCAGCTCGTCGTCCTCTTCCTCGTCGTCCTCCTCTTCGTCGAGCAGCAGCTCCAGCTCCTCGTCGAGTAGCTCCAGCAGCAGCTCTTCGTCCTCGTCGTCGTCGAGCAGTTCGTCGTCGAGCTCCTCTTCCAGTTCGTCTTCCAGTTCGTCTTCCAGCAGCTCGTCGAGCAGCAGCTCTAGCTCGTCTTCGGGCAGCTCCTCGTCCAGTTCGTCGAGTGGCGGTCTCAATACGGTTGGCGGTTTCGCCGCGGTGCCGGCCTTTGGCCTCGACACCACGACGGGGGGCGCTGGTGGTCGTGTGGTCAAGGTCAACAACCTGACCGACCTGAAGGCGCTGACCGACTCCAACGAGAAGCTGGTGATTCTGGTCGACGGCGTGATCCAGATGGGCGGCATGGTGCCCTTGCGTTCCGACAAGACCATCATCGGTCTGCCGGGCTCCAAGCTCACTGGCGGTGGTTTCGAGATCTACAAGCGGCAGAACATCATCATCCGCAACGTCTACTTCGAGGACGCGCCGGACGATACGCTGAAGATCAACCAGAACACGCACCACGTGTGGGTCGACCACTGCACCTTCTCGGACGGTGACGTCTATCCGGACGGCAAGGAGCACGATGGCCTGTTCGACATCACGCGCCAGACCTCGCACATCACGATCAGCTACAGCCTGTTCAAGAACCACAGCAAGACCATGTTGATCGGCCATAGTGACAGCGCGTCGAGCGACACTGGCTACCTGAAGACAACGATCCACCACAACGTCTTCATGACCGAGCAACGCCACCCGCGGGTGCGTTTCGGCGAGGTGCATGTTTATAACAACTACTTCCTGAACAACACCATTTACGGTGTGGCTTCGACCATGAATGCCAAGGTGCTGGTGGAAGGCAACTACTTCAAGAACGTGCCCTATCCGTCCTATGTGGGCTATGCCGAATCCGGCCCGGGCGAGCTGGTCCAGCGCAACAACATCCTGGACAACTCAGGGGTGTTCCAGACGGCAGGTACGGCCTTCGATCCGAAGACCTACTACAACTACACGGTGGACAACCCCGCCACGATCCCGGGCCTGGTTGGCCAGGTCGGCGTGGGGGTAATCGACCCGTGGAAGGCCGCCGGCGTCGCGCCGTTCTGAGCCTGACTCGCTGCGTCTGACGGGCGCCCGCAGGCTTTGGCCTGCGGGCGTTTTCATTTCGGGGATTCACCATGCCTTGCGGGCGGACGCCAACTATAGTGAGCAGGGTGTCGATCCCATGCAGGGCAGGCCGACGAGCGTGCCGTGGGACGACCTCTCCCTCGCCAGCCCCGGAAGGAGCCCCCCGTGTTCGGACTCACTACCCTTGGTGCGGTGCATACCGCCATCAGCCTGGGCGCCCTCCTGGCGGGGGCTCTGGCCTTCTTGCGCCATGGCGCGATCACGCTGCAGACGCGGGCCGGCCGGTGGTACCTATGGGCTACCGTGCTGAGCTGCCTGACCGGGTTCGGCATTTTTCAGCACGGGGGATTTGGCAAGCCGCATGTGCTTGGAATCGTGACCCTGCTGGTCCTGGGGCTGGCAGTCGTGGCGGGGCGGCGCGCGGTCGGGCGTGCTGCGGCTTACGTGGAGACGATCGGCTTCTCGCTGAGCTACTTCTTTCACTGGATACCCGGACTGACCGAAACCTTTACGCGGCTGCCGCTCGGCGCGCCCTGGTTCAGTGGCCCGGACGACCCGGCCTTGCAGAAGGCGGTAGGCGTGGTGTTCCTGCTCTTTCTGGCGGGGGCGGCGTGGCAGGTGAGGGTCCTGCGTGCGCGGCGCGGTCAAGCACAGCGGGTGGCGACCGGGCTGACGTGATGCGCGCGTGCGCGGGGTGTCAGGTCTTGCGCGAGGTCTTGGCCAGGCCGTCGAGGTAGGCGTCGATCCACAGTTCGGCCTTGCCGGCCAGGTCGAAACGCGGTGGATTGATCAACCAGTGCATGGCGAGGCCGTCGGCCAGGCCCATCAGGCCCATGGCTGCGGCTTCCAGGTCGAGGGCGGCAGGGAGTTGCCCGGCCGCCACGGCGGCCGCGAATTCCGCCTGCATCTTGGAGAGGCAGCCGTCGCGGCCGATCATCAGGTGGTTGCTGGCGGCGGAGATCTCCTCCACGTACTCGCATTTGACCAGCAGGATGGTCATCAGGCGGCGCGTGCCTTCGTTATGCACGATGTTGTGCAACACGCGGCAGGCACGCTCACGGATGCGGCGCAGCGGATTGTCCGGCCAGGCGTGGCGCAGCTCGACCTCGACTTCCTCGAAGGGCAGGGCACAGCGTTCACACAGGGCTGCCAGCAGGTCCGATTTGTTCTCGAAGTGCCAATAGACCGCGCCGCGTGTCAGCCCGGCTGCGGCGGCGATTTCATTGAGCGAGGTGTGGGCGACGCCGCGCTCGAAGAACATGCGTTCGGCGGCATCGAGCAGCATCTCGCGGGTCTGGGCGGCTTCTTCCTTTGTCTTACGGACCATGTGGATTCCTGTTCCTTCAGGGCTGCCGGTGCATATGGCTTATTCGCGGCGACGAAATCTCCCTATCGGCGTCTCGGATTATACGGAGCCTTGACATACATGCAAGGATGTATGTTTAATTCGAGGTAGTGAATTGGCGGATTCCCGGATGCGCTTGGCATCCTGAAGTCGCGGAATCCCTGATCTGGTCTTGGTGAATTCCCCGGAGAGAGCAATGAGTGCTGCAGTCAGAGGCAGGTGGGTAGTGTCGGTTTGTGTCGCCATGGTGTTGGCGGCGTGTTCCAAGGAAGATGGTCAGGGCGGGCATGGCGGCATGGCCGGCATGCCGCCGCCGCAGGTCACGGTACTCAATGTGACGCCGCAGACGGTGCCCATCAGCTACGAATACGTGGGCCAGACGGCGGGCTCGCGTGAAGTCGAGGTGCGCGCCCGGGTGTCCGGCATCCTGGAGAAGCGACTGTTCGAGGAGGGTGGTCCGGTGCGTGCTGGGCAGACCCTGTTCCAGATCGATCCCAAGCCGATCGAAGCCCAGGTGGCGGCGGCCGAGGCCGAGGTGGCCACCCTGCAGGCACGCCTGGCCCAGGCCAAGCGTGAGGCCGCGCGGGTCAAGCCGCTGGCGGCCGAAAAAGTGATCAGCCAGAAGGAATACGACGACGCCGCGTCGGCCGAGCAGATTGCCGATGCCGGCTTGCTGGCGGCCCAGGCCAAGCTGCGCGAGCTGCGCCTGAACCTGGGCTACACCCGTGTCGAGGCGCCGGTGTCCGGCGTCACCGGCAAGGCGGTGAAGTCCGAAGGCAGCCTGGTGCAGCCCGGTGCCGACAGCTTGCTCACTACGATTCTGCAGATCGACCCGCTGTACGTGAACTTCTCGGTGTCCGAGGACGAGCGCAGCCGGTTCGAGCGCGATGTGGCGAGCGGTGCGCTGAAACTGCCGGCCAAGGGACATCTGAACGTCTCCATCCTGCAGAACGACGGCCTGCTGCTGGCCAAGGGCGGGCGGGTGAACTTCGTGGCGTCCAACGTGAGCGGCCAGACCGGCACGGTGGACATGCGCGGCGAACTGGCCAACCCGGGCGGCAAGCTGCGTGCCGGGCAGTTCGTGAAGGTGCATCTGGACGGGGCCGAGCGCCCCAATGCGATCGTGGTGCCGCAGCGTGCGGTGCTCGATATGCCGCAGGGCAAGCTGGTGATGCTGGTGGGCAAGGGCAAGGATGGTGGCCCGGTGGTCGAGCCGCGTCCGGTGCAGGTCGGCGAGTGGGTGGCGCTGCCGGGCGAGGGGCCGCAGAGCAAGGGCTGGGTCATTACCAGCGGGCTCAAGGCGGGTGACCAGGTGATCCTCGACAACTTCCCCAAGCTGCGCCCCGGCGCTCCTGTGACGGTCGGTGCGCCCGAGGCGCAATCGGCTCCGGCCCAGGCTGCCCCGGCCAAGCCGGCCGCCAACTAAGCACACGGAAAGGCGGACCCCTTCATGTTTTCGCGTTTCTTCATAGATCGACCCGTCTTCGCGGTCGTCATCTCCATCTTCATCGTGCTCGCGGGTTTGGCCGCGATGCGCAGCCTGCCCATCGGGCAGTATCCCGAAATCGCGCCGCCGGTCGTGCAGGTGCGCGCCATTTATCCTGGTGCCTCGGCCGAGGTGCTGGAGCAGACCGTCGCCGCGCCCATCGAAAACCAGATCAACGGGGTCGAGGGCATGATGTACATGAGCTCGAACTCGTCCGGCAACGGCGTGCTTGAGATCGCCGTCACCTTTGAGATCGGGACGGATATCGACGAGGCTGCGCTCAACGTCAATAACCGCGTCAAGCAGGTGGAGGCCCGCCTGCCGGAAGAGGTGCGGCGCCAGGGCGTGACGGTGGAGAAGGGCTCGTCGAGCTTCCTGCAGGTGCTCTCGTTCTACTCGCCGGATGGTCGTTTCGACGACTTCTACACGTCCAACTACGTGACGATGAACGTGCTGGACCGCCTCAAGCGCATCCCCGGCACCACCAACGTGCAGATCTTCGGTGCCAAGGACTATGCCATGCGCATCTGGATCCAGCCGGACCGGATGGCCAAGCTGGGCGTGTCGGTGGGTGAGATCGCGGCGGCGGTGAATCGCGAGAATGCGCAGTTTGCCCCGGGCAAGATCGGCCAGTCGCCGACCAACAACGGGCAGGAGCTGGTCTACACGATCACCTCGCAAGGGCGTCTGTCCGAGCCGGCGCAGTTCGAGAACATCATCGTGCGCGCCAAGCCGGACGGCAGTATGGTCCGCCTGCGCGACATCGCGCGTGTCGAGCTGGGCTCCAAGGACTACGACTTCATCGGCACCACCAATGGCAAGCCGGCCACCCTGGTGGGCATCTTCCTGCAGCCGGGGGCGAACGCGCTGGCCACGGCCGAGCTGGTCAACGACACGCTCAAGGAGCTGTCTGAGAGCTTCCCGGAGGGGCTGGCCTACGCCGCGCCCTACGACACCACGCGCTTCGTGAAGGTGTCGATCCGCGAGGTGGTGAAGACCCTGCTGGAAGCCATGGTGCTGGTGTTCCTGGTGGTCTACCTGTTCCTGCAGAACTGGCGCGCCACGCTGATCCCGACCCTGGCGGTGCCGGTGTCGCTGATCGGTACCTTCGCCGGCATGCTGATGCTGGGCTACTCGATCAACACGCTGACCCTGTTCGGCATGGTGCTGGCCATCGGTATCGTGGTGGATGATGCGATCGTGGTGCTCGAAAACGTCGAGCGCATCATGCATGAGAAGCATGTGACGCCTTACCAGGCGGCCATCGAGGCGATGACCGAGGTGACCGGCCCGGTGATCGCCATCGTGCTGGTGCTGGTCGCGGTGTTCGTGCCGATCGCCTTCCTCGGCGGCCTCACGGGCGAGTTGTTCCGCCAGTTCGCGGTGACCATCTCCATTGCGGTGATGCTGTCCGGCATCGTGGCGCTGACGCTCACGCCGACTTTGTGCGTGATGATCCTGCGCCGCGAGCACAAGACCGAGAGCCGCTTCTTCAACTGGTTCAACGACTGGTTCGGCCGCGTCACGATGAACTACGTCGGCGGTGTGCGCTGGCTCTCCAAGCGCTTGGTGCTGGCCTTCCTGCTGTTTGCCGGCATGGTCGCGGTGACCGCCGGCCTGTGGCGTGCCACGCCGGGCTCGCTGGTGCCGGACGAGGACCAGGGCTACTACATCGCGGCGGTGTTCCTGCCGGATGGGGCTTCGCTGCAACGTACCGACAAGGTGGTCAAGGAAGTCATCGCGCAGATCCAGTCCAACCCGGCGAATGAAAACGTCATTGCATTCACTGGTTTCGACTTCCTGGGCGGCGGCTTCAAGAACTCGGCGGCGACCTTGTTCGTCACGCAGAAGCATTGGGACGAGCGCGATGTGCCGACTCAGGCGCTGGTGGGCGAGCTGTTCGGCAAGACCGCGCACATCCGTGATGCCCTGGTGCTGGCCTTCAACCCGCCGGCGATCTTCGGCCTGGGCAACGCGGGTGGCTTCGAGTTCTACATTCAGAACCGTGGCGAGGGCGGGGCCAAGCGCCTCAACGAGGTGACTCAGGCCTTCCTCGCCAAGGCAGCGCAGGACAAGGACTTCGCCTTCGTGCAGACCCTCTGGCGTGCCAATACGCCGCAGCTCTACGTCGATGTCGACCGCGAGAAGGCAGCCGCCCTGGGCGTCAACCTGGACGATGCCTTCAACACCTTGTCAGCCACGCTGGGCAGCTACTACGTCAACGACTTCAACAAGTTCGGGCGTACCTGGCAGGTGCTGATGTCGGCTGACGCGAAGTACCGCAAGAGCCCGGAGGATGTGGGCCGCATGTACGTACGCTCGTCCACTGGCGCGATGGTGCCGTTGTCGGCTTTCGTCAAGGTGAACTTCAGCTCCGGCCCGGAATCGCTGGTGCGCTTCAACAACCTGCCGGCGGTGAACTTCCTCGGCCAGGGCGCGCCGGGTCTGAGTTCCGGCCAGTCCATCGCGGCAGTCGAGCGGGTAGCCAAGGAGGTGTTGCCGCCTGACTTCAGCCTCGACTGGAGCGGCGCCTCGTTCCAGGAGAAGCGCTCGGCCGGCACCACCGGTCTTGCGCTGGGGGCAGCCGTGCTGATGGTGTTCCTGATCCTGGCCGCGCAGTACGAGCGCTGGTCGCTGCCGCTGTCGGTGCTGCTGGCCGTGCCCTTTGGCGTGTTCGGTGCGCTGGCCGGCGTGTGGGCCCGCAACCTGATCTTCATGGCACTCGGCATACCGGCGCCGCCGCTGGCGAATGACGTGTACTTCCAGATCGGCCTGGTCACGCTGATCGGTCTGGCGGCGAAGAACGCGATCCTGATCGTCGAGTTTGCGGTGATCAAGATGGAGCATGGCATGGGCATCATGGAGGCCGCGCTGGAGGCCGCCCGCCTGCGTTTCCGCCCGATCCTTATGACCTCGCTGGCCTTCATCCTGGGCGTGCTGCCGCTGGCACTGTCGCACGGGGCGGGTGCCGGCGCGCGCAACTCGGTGGGCACGGGCGTCATGGGCGGCATGCTGGCGGCGACCTTCCTCGCCATCTTCTTCGTGCCCTTGTTCTTCGAAATGATCACCAAGCTGTTTGGCTCCCACGACAGCGCCGCGCCCGACGAGGCGCAGCATCCGGGGGGAGAGGAGAAGTCCCATGTCTGACCGTCGTCAATCCGTCATGCCTGTTGTGATGAGCCTGCTCGCGGCGGCCGTGCTGTCCGCCTGCGCCAGCAGCGGCCAGGTGTCCCCTGCGCCCAAGCTGGATCTGCCGGTGCTGCAAAGCGCGGCCGAGGCTGATCTGTCCCGCTGGTGGTTGCGCTTCGAAGATGCGCAGCTCAGCCAGTTGATCGATGCAGCGTTTCAGCACAACAGCAACCTCAAGGTCGCCGTCGCACGCGTCGAGGAATCGGCCGCACTGTTGCGCGTCTCGCGCAGCTACCTGTTCCCCACAGTCGATGCGAGTGCGGGCGTTACGCGCAGCCGCTCCACCGAGATGGGGCTGAACCCGGCGCCCACCCCGATCATCAACAACACCTACACGGCCGGTATCAACGTGGCCTATGAGCTGGACCTGTGGGGACGTATTCGCAGCGGAGCGGACGCCGCCAGTGCGCGTTACCTCGCCACGCGCGAGGCGCAGAATGGCTTGCGCTCCTCCCTGGCGGCGCAGGTGGCGCAGACCTGGTTCACCCTGCTGGCGCTGGACCAGCGCCTGGCCCTGGCACGCAGCACATTGGCCACACGCGAGGAAGCGCTGCGGGTGCAGAACCGCCTGTTCGCAGCCGGTAGCGTGGGGCCGCTGTCGGTACGCCAGGCAGAGTCCGAGCGCGAGTCAGTGGCCGCCAGCATCCCCCGTCTGCTGTCTGCCCAGGCCAGCACCGAGCGAGCCTTGGCCGTGTTGATCGGGGCTTCACCGCGTGCCATCGTGGAGGAGCACGTGCAGCGCTCGCCGCGCGATGTGCTGCCCCCGCCACCGCCCATTCCCGGCGGCTTGGATTCCGCGCTGCTGGCGCGCCGGCCGGACATCCGCGAAGCCGAAGCCACGCTCGTCGCGGCCAGTGCCAGCGTCAAGGAGGCCCGCGCGGACTTCTTCCCGCGGATCACGCTGACCGGTTCCTATGGGCGCGAGAGTACCGACCTGTCCGATCTGTTCACCGGTCCGGCTGCCGTGTGGAACCTGGCCGCTGGCCTGACCCAGCCGATCTTCGGGGCAGGGCGCATCCACGCCCAGGTGGACGCGGCCGAAGCACGGCGCAAGCAGGCCGAGGCCAACTACGTCAACGTGGTGCAGGGCGCGTTCCGCGAGGTCTACGACAGCCTGGGCAACGTCGGTGCCGCCGGCGATGCACTCCAGGCCCAGGAGCGCCAGGTGATCGCGTTGCGGGAGACGCAGCGCATCGCCCAGCGGCGCTACGAGGCCGGGCTGGCGCCTTATCTCGAAGTGCTGGACGCGCAGCGCAACCTGCTCAGCAGCGAGTCTGCACGCATCGAAACCCAGGCCGAGCGCCTGATTTCGACGGTGGATGTGTTCCGCGCACTGGGTGGCGGCTGGGAAGTGCAGAGTAACTGAGGGCTCTCGCCCGCAGCGCTTTGCACGAGGACAGGATGGAGCCGGGCTTGCCCGGCTCCATCCTTTTCATTGGAGCGGCTTCGTGTCGCTGGTGTGAGGGGCGGACAGCGGCAGGCGCAGTTCGAAACGCGTTCCCTCGCCAGGCTTGCTGTCCACCTCGATGCTGCCGCCGAGCAGGCCGGTCACGATGTTGTGCACGATGTGCAGCCCGAGGCCGGAGCCGCCCTGGCCCATCTTGGTGGTGAAGAAGGGGTCAAAGATCTTGCGGGCGATGTCGGCGCTCATGCCGATGCCATCATCGGAGCAGATCACGCGAACCATGTCCTCGTCAATGCGGCTGACCTCGATGAGGACACGCCCCTGCCCGCGCGTCTCGAAGGCGTGGACCAGGGCGTTGATCACCAGGTTGGTGATCACCTGGCCGAGCGGGCCCGGGTAGCTGTCCATCGCAATCTCGCCCTGGGTGCTCGATTCGAGCTGGAAGGGCGTGGTCTTGAAGCGTGGTTGTACCGTCACCAGCACCTCGCGGATTAACTGGTTGAGGTCGAAGCGCCGGCGCTTGTCCGAGGTCTGGTCGATGGCCAGTTGCTTGAAGTCGCGGATCAGTTCCGAGGCGCGCTCCACGTTGCGGCGCAGTACCCCCTGGCCTTCGTGCAGGGTGTCGGTCAGGCGCAGCAGATCGGAGCGCTTGAGCGCGTTTGACTGCAAGGCGAGGCGGAAGTCTTCCAGCCGATCCTCCATTGTGGTGACCACGATCAGCGCGTTGCCCAGCGGCGTATTCAGTTCGTGCGCCACGCCCGCGACCAGGCGTCCCAGCGAAGCCAGCTTCTCGGATTCGATCAGGCCTTGCTGAGTGGCGCGCAGCTTTTCCAGGGCGTCGCGCAGTTCCTGGTTGGCCTGGGTGAGGGCGTGAGTGCGTTCCTCCACGCGGCCTTCCAGGGTGTTGGCGTGGGCCGCCAGTTCTTCGTTCTTGCGCTTCAGTTCCGCGAAGGCCGCCAGCAAGGCCTGGCGCATGTGCTCCATGGCGGAGGCCACGCGGCCCAGTTCGTCGCGGTGGCGGGTGTCGATGGCCAGGTCGAAGTCGCCCTGGGCCAGGCGGTTGGCGGCGGCCGTCAGGTGAGAGATAGGCCGCAGCAGGCGCCGCTGCAACACGAACACAATCAGCACGAGGGCGACGACGAGCATGAAGGCGGTGCGCAACATGGCCCAGCGCAGGCTCTTCTCGCTTGCCGCCAGGTAGGGCGTGATCGTCATGGTCACGATCACCTTGCCGATCACTTTGCCCTGTTCCTCGATGGCGTATTCGGCCCGCCGAGTTTCACGCGTGGCGCCGGCAAGGCGGTGCAGCTCGACGAAGGGCTGAGCGTTGCTCTGGTCCAACACCGTGACCGACACGAAGCGCTCGTCGTCGACCATGGCGCGCACGATGGCCTCGGCGTTGGCGCGTGACAAGTCCCACAGCGGCGCGCGCATGGACAGGGCCAGCACCTGCGTCGTGCGCAGCAGGTCGCGCTCCAGATCCTCGCGCGCATCCTGAATCGAGCGGGCGCGCTCGATGAAGAATACGGCCAGGGCGGGCAGGGCGAGACCGAGGAAGACCGACAGGATCACGGCGGCCTGCAGGGTGTTCTGGAAGGCGCCGCGGCGACGGTTCATGGTTTGCTGCCCAGCACCTGGTAGCGTGCGTCGCGGATGATCGACATGAACAGCGGGCGTCGCGCATCGCCGTGGGCGTCTAGCACGATCTCGCCCTGCAGGCCGTGGAAGCTCTGGCGCGCCAGCAAGGCCTCGCGCAGGCCGTTGCGCCGGGGGTTCGCCGCCAGCCCGTCAAGCATGATGCTGGTGGCGTCGAAACCGATGAGGGCGGCGTAGTCGGGGGCCTGGCCGAAGCGGCGGGTGTACTCCTCCTTGAAGCGCTGGAACAGGGGCGAGGGGTCGGCCACGTTGTAGTACTGCTCGATCAGCATGCCCTCGCCGGCCTGAGCCAGGCTGGCCGGCAGGCTGGCCGCCGCGGTCCAGGCGGACCCGGCGAGGCGGACCCGGGTGTCGCGCTGGCGGATCGCATGGACGAGCTGGGTGGCCGAGGCCGGGCTGCAGGCCAGCGCGATCAGTTCGGTCGCGTCGCCCAGCGCACTTTCGACCAGGTGCGACAGGTCGTGGATGATGCGCGAATCGAAGCTGATCATCCGCACGGGTTGGCCGCCCAGGCGCTCGAACTCCATTGCATAGTCGCGTGCCCAGTCTTCCGCGTACTCGCGGTTGGCCAGGTCGTAGAGCACGACGGCACGGGTCGCGCCGGTTTCTCGGCGGTGAACGGTGGCCGAATGTGTGGCGTACTCGCGGGTAGAGGCGATGGCGCGCAGGAAGTAGTCATCGCGCCCCAGGATGCGGTTGGTGACGACTGTTCCGCCCATGACCGGCATGGCGGCTTCGTCGGCGAGGGGGATGATCTCAACGGCCATTGCGCTGGTCATCGGGCCGACGATCCCTGCGACGTCTTCCTTGATGAGCGAGTTGACCGCCTGGCGGGCCTGGTCCGCGCGGTGCTGGTCGTCGCGGATCAATAGCGTGACCGGCCGTCCGGCCACGCCGCCCTGCGCGTTGCGCCACTCCACGGCGAGCATCGCGCCATTCAGGCCGCCACTACCCAGCTCGGCGAAGCGCCCGGTCTGCCCGCTCACGAAGCCCAGCTTGATGGGTTCGCGCGGACCGCAGCCCGCCACCAGCACGAGCATCAGGCTTACGACCAGTATTCGCATCCGCGTCAGCATCCGCTCATGCTCCACTCCTCTCCCGTCCCGGCAGCGCAAACTTATCGTGAACAACGGTTCGGCCAACCCGGAGCTGAAGGGAAGGGCTGCAGGCGTCAGCCGCTGTGGGTGACGATGAAACGCTTGATGGCCTCGACATCCACGTCCATCACCTCGACGCGTTGCGGCAGGGCCTCGATGTCACGCATCGAGGCCGGCCGCCAGGGCTTCTCGCCCAGCGCCTCGACGATGGTTTCCTCGAACTTGGCGGGCAGGGCCGTCTCCAGCACGATGGTCGGCACGCCGGCCTCGCGATGCTGCAGGGCGACCTTGAGGCCGTCTGCCGTGTGGGTGTCGATCATCAGGCCGTAGTCTTTATAGATGCGGCGGATAGTGGCCAGGCGGTCGCCATGGTTGCTGCGGCCGGACACGAAGCCGAACTCGTCCAGGCGCGGGAAGTAGGGCGTGGTGGAGAGATCGAAACCGGCCCCGCTGTCTACGGCACGCCACAGTTCGCGCACTACGGCCGGGTCGCGGCCGACCAGGTCGAAGATGAAGCGCTCGAAGTTGGAGGCCTTGGAGATGTCCATCGACGGGCTGGACGTCACCACCACGTCGGCGGTCTTGCGCGGACGGTAGGCGCCACTGCGGAAGAATTCGTCCAGCACATCGTTCTCGTTGGTGGCGAGGATCAGTTTGCGAATGGGCAGGCCCATCATGCGTGCGATGTGGCCGGCGCAGATATTGCCGAAGTTGCCCGAGGGCACGGCGAAGCTGACCTGCTGGTCGTTCGAGGTGGTGGCGGCGAGATAGCCCTTGAAGTAGTAGATTACCTGCGCGACCACGCGGCCCCAGTTGATCGAATTCACCGCTCCGATCTTGTACCGGGCCTTGAAGGCGAGGTCGTTGGAGACGGCCTTCACCATGTCCTGCGCATCGTCGAACATGCCGCGCACGGCAATGTTGAAGATATTCGCGTCTGGCAGGGAATACATCTGCGCACGCTGGAAGGCGCTCATGTTCTCGCGCGGCGAGAGCATGAACACGCGCACGCCTTTCTTGCCGCGCATCGCGTACTCGGCCGCCGAGCCTGTGTCACCCGAGGTCGCGCCGAGGATGTTGATCTCCTCGCCACGCTTCGCGAGCACGTACTCGAACAGATTGCCCAGCAACTGCATCGCCATGTCCTTGAAGGCGAGCGTGGGGCCGTTGGACAGCTCCTGCAGGTACAACCCATCCTCCAGCTTGCGCAGAGGTGTGATCTGCTGCGTATCGGAATCCGGGCGGGCATTGCAGTACACCTCGGCGGTGTAGGTGCGGTCCACGATGTCCTTGAGATCGGCGGCCGGGATGTCGGTGGCGAACTTCGACAGGATGGCCAGCGCCAGCTCGCGGTAGTTCATGCCGCGCATGGCGGTCAGCTCGGCATCGCTGACCTCGGGGTAGCTGGCCGGCAGCGACAGGCCGCCGTCTTCCATCAGGCCACCCAGCAGGATGTCGGAAAAGCCGTGTTGCGGCGCCAGGCCGCGCGTGGAGATGTATTGCATGGTGTGCTCAGGGTAGGGTGGGCTCGCCGAGCCCACGCATGACCTCAAATCAGTTCAGTTCTTCGAGGCGGATCTTGGTGACCTTGCCGACCACGGTGGCCAGGGCCTCGATGCGGGCGATGGCAGCATCGACGTTCTTCTCGATGGCGCGATGGGTCAGCAGGATGATGTCGGTCTGCGACTCGCCTTCGCCGGGCTCCTTCTGCAGCATGGCATCAATCGAAATGTTGCCCTCGGCCAGCACGCGGGTGATGTCGGCCAGCACACCGGCACGGTCTTCGACACGCATGCGCAGGTAGTAGGCCGTCTCGACTTCGGCGATCGGCAGGATCGGCAGGTCGACCAGCTTGTCTGCCTGGAAGGCCAGGTGCGGCACGCGATGCTCAGGGTCGGCGGTGGCCAGACGGGTGACGTCGACGAGATCGGCGATCACGGCCGAGGCGGTCGGCTCGGCGCCGGCTCCCTTGCCGTAGTACAGCGTGGCGCCCACCGCATCGGCCTGCACCAGCACCGCGTTCATCGCGCCTTCCACGTTGGCGATCAGGCGCTTGGCCGGAATCAGCGTGGGGTGCACGCGCAACTCGATGCCTTGTTCGCGACGCTTGGCGATACCCAGCAGCTTGATGCGGTAGCCGAGCTGTTCGGCGTAGGCGATGTCCTTGGCTTCCAGCTTGGTGATGCCTTCGACGTAAGCCTTGTCGAACTGCACCGGGATGCCGAAAGCGATGGCCGACATGATGGTGGCTTTGTGCGCGGCGTCGATGCCTTCGATGTCGAAGGTGGGGTCGGCTTCGGCATAGCCCAGGCGTTGCGCTTCCTTGAGCACCTCGGCAAAAGGCAGACCCTTGTCGCGCATTTCGGACAGGATGAAGTTGGTGGTGCCGTTGATGATGCCGGCGATCCACTGGATGCGGTTGGCAGAAAGCCCCTCGCGCAGCGCCTTGATGATCGGGATGCCGCCGGCCACCGCCGCTTCGAAGGCCACGGTGACGCCCTTGGCCTGCGCGGCCGCAAAGATCTCCTTGCCATGCACGGCCAGCAGCGCCTTGTTGGCCGTCACCACATGCTTGCCGTTCTCGATGGCCGCCAGGACCAGATCCTTGGCCACGGTGTAGCCACCGATCAGCTCGACGATGATGTCGATCTCCGGGTCACGTACCAGCTCGAAGGCGTCGGCCGTGACGCGCGCGGCACCGCCGGTGATCTTGCTGGCCAGTTCTGTGTTCCGGTCCGCCACCGCAGTGATACGGATCGGACGACCCGCACGGCGGGTGATTTCCTCTGCGTTACGCGACAGAACAGTCCAGGTGCCACCACCTACGGTGCCGATGCCCAGCAGGCCAACGTTGATCGGTTTCATTTCAGCAGTTTCTTGAACAAGGTGAGTTGAGGGGAAAATCAGAGCCCGGCCCGTTTGCGGTAATGCTCCAGGAAGCGGGCGATGCGGTGGATGGCTTCGCGCAGGTCGTCTTCGTGCGGCAGGAATACCACGCGGAAGTGGTCCGGCGTCTTCCAGTTGAAGCCGGTGCCCTGTACCAGCAGCACGCGCTCGGCTTCCAGCAGTTCGAGGATGAATTGCTGGTCGTCCTTGATCGGATAGACCTTGGGGTCAAGGCGCGGGAACAGGTACAGCGCCGCCTTGGGCTTGACGCAGGAGACGCCTGGGATGGCGGTCAGCAACTCATAGGCGAGATCACGCTGCCGTGCCAGGCGGCCACCCGGACGCACCAGATCATTGATGCTCTGGTAGCCCCCCAGCGCAGTCTGGATGGCCAGTTGCCCCGGCGTGTTGGCGCACAGGCGCATCGAAGCCAGCATGTTCAGCCCCTCGATGTAATCGCGTGCGTGGCGCTTCTCGCCCGACACCACCATCCAGCCAGCGCGATAGCCGCAGGAGCGGTAATTCTTTGACAGGCCGTTGAAGGTCAGGAACAGCACGTCGTCAGCCAGCGAGGCGATGCTGGTGTGCGTCTCGCCGTCGTAAAGCGTCTTGTCGTAGATCTCGTCGGCGAACACGATCAACTGGTGCTCACGCGCAACCTGGACGATTTCCTCCAGCACTTCACGTGGGTACAACGCGCCCGTCGGGTTGTTCGGATTGATGATCACGATCGCCTTGGTGTTGGGCGTCACCTTGCGGCGGATGTCCGCGACGTCCGGCATCCAGTCCGACTGCTCATCGCACATGTAGTGCACCGGAGTGCCACCCGACAGCGCGACCGCGCCCGTGTAGAGCGGGTAGTCGGGGGCGGGCAGCAACACTTCGTCGCCGGTGTTGAGCAGGGCGTTCATGCTCATCACGATCAGCTCGGATGCGCCGTTGCCCAGGTACACATCGTCGACCGTCACGCCGGGAATCTTCTTCTCCTGCGTGTAATGCACGATGGCCTTGCGCGGCGCGAACAGGCCCTTCGAGTCGGTGTAGCCAGCGGCGTCTGGCAGGTTGCGGATCATGTCCTGCACGATCTCGTCCGGCGGCTCCAGGCCGAACACCGCCACGTTGCCGATGTTGAGCTTCATGATGCGATGGCCTTCTTCCTCCATCTGCCTAGCTCGCTCCAGCACCGGGCCACGGATGTCATAGCAGACGTTGGCCAGCTTGGCCGACTTGGCCACCGGGCGGACGCCGCTATGAATGACGGGAGAGGTGCTGTCGCTGGTGGCGACTTTCAGGGAAGGGCCCTGTTTCATGATGATGACTCCAAAGGGCAGACAAAACCGGAACTTATAATGATATCAAGCCAACCCCAAGCGGGCGAGCCGCCATCGGAGATATCCTCACCACGGCCCCAATGGATACGTCGACATGAAACTGCAACAAGACACGAACCTGAACATCAACACCATCACGCGCTATGACGAGCTTTCCGTCACCATCAACGGCGAACGCTACCTGCAGGGGCTGGTCGTCATGCCCGGCAGTCTCGAGACTGATTGGGCCGTCTCCGGCCAGGTGGGGGCGGAAGACATGCAACGGGTGGCGGCACTGAAGCCCGCATTGGTGTTGATCGGAACCGGGGCGCGTCAGCAGTTTCCGGCACCGGCCGTGTTGCGTCCGCTGGTAGAGGCCGGCATCGGTTTCGAGGTCATGGATACCGGGTCCGCGTGCCGGACCTATAACCTGCTGGCAGGGGAGGGGCGGCTGGTGGCGGCGGCCTTGCTGATTGGCCGCGCAGACTGACAGTATGCCTCGTCCGGACGCGGTTGCGGTGCCGGGGGAATGCCGATACGCTGGCCTCACGCGTTGCCGATGAACAGGAGAATTTGATGCTGGGTAAGCAGGTGCCGGATTTCAGCGCCGCCGCGACGGGCGGGAGCACGGTGTCCCTTGGGGCGCTCAAAGGCAATATCGTGGTGTTGTACTTCTACCCCAAGGACAGCACGCCGGGCTGCACGACCGAGGGGCAGGACTTCACTGCGCTGAATGCCCAGTTCGATGCGGCCGGGGCCGTCATCTACGGGGTGTCGCGCGACAGCCTGAAGTCGCACGAAAACTTCAAAGCCAAGCTATGCATGCCCTTCGAGCTTCTGTCGGACCACGACGAAGCCCTGTGCAAGCTCTTCGGCGTGATCAAGATGAAGAACATGTACGGCAAGCAGGTGCTGGGTATCGAGCGCAGCACTTTCGTGATCGACCGCGAGGGCAAGCTCGCGCGCGAATGGCGCGGCGTCAAGGTCGATGGCCACGCTCAGGAGGTACTCGATTTCGTCAAAACACTTTGAGCGTTGCGGTCACAGCCTGTTCCCCTCACTTTTCTGATTGCATCTCTCTCTATGGCCACCAAGCGAAACGCCAAGCAAGTCCCCCCTATCAAGCTGTTCGTTCTCGACACCAACGTGCTGATGCACGACCCTACCAGCCTGTATCGCTTCGAGGAGCACGACATCTACGTGCCGATCATGACCCTCGAAGAACTGGACAACAACAAGAAGGGCATGTCCGAAGTTGCGCGCAACGCGCGCCAGGCGAGCCGCATGATGGACGAGATCGTGTCCACCAGCGCCAACGGGATCGAAGAGGGCATTCCCCTGTTCGAGCCGTCCAAGGAACTGGCAACGGGGCGTCTGTTCCTGCAGACCGAGGCCATCGACCCGACCTTGCCGGCCGGGGTGCCGACAGCCAAGGCCGACAACCAGATCCTCGCCGTCACCATGTATCTCAAGCAGCGCTTCACCGAGCGCCACGTGATCCTGGTGTCGAAGGACATCAACATGCGTATCAAGGCCCGCGCGCTGGGCCTGGAAGCGCAGGACTACTTCAACGACAAGGTGTTGGAGGATACCGACCTCCTATACACCGGCATGCGCGAACTGGAGCCCGACTTCTGGGAGACTCACGGCAAGGACATGGAGTCCTGGAAGGATGCCGGACGGACCTATTTCAAGGTCAAGGGCCCGACCTGCGCCAACCTGGAAGTCAACGAACTGGTCTTCCAGGAAGGCGACAAACCGCTCTATGCCATCGTCAAGCAGAAGAGCGGCCCGACTGCGGTCTTTGAGACGCTCATCGACTATTCGCACCAGAAGAACAATGTGTGGGGCATCGTGGCGCGCAATCGCGAGCAGAACTTCGCCCTGAACCTGCTGATGAACCCGGAGATCGACTTTCTGACGCTGCTGGGGCAGGCCGGTACCGGCAAAACTCTGATGACGCTGGCGGCCGGTTTGACGCAAGTACTCGAAACAAAGCGCTACTCAGAGATCATCATGACGCGCGTCACCGTGCCGGTCGGCGAGGACATCGGCTTTCTGCCCGGGACCGAAGAGGAAAAGATGGCCCCTTGGATGGGGGCGCTGGAAGACAACCTCGACGTGCTCAATGGCAGCGCCGAAGACGGAGGCGGTTACGGTGGCGAGTGGGGACGGGCCGCCACGCGTGACCTGATCCGGACCCGCATCAAGGTCAAGAGCTTGAACTTCATGCGCGGTCGTACCTTCATCAACAAGTTCCTGATCATTGATGAAGCCCAGAACCTGACGCCCAAGCAGATGAAGACGCTGATCACGCGTGCCGGCCCGGGAACCAAGGTGGTCTGCCTGGGGAATATTGCGCAGATCGACACGCCTTACCTTACCGAAGGAAGTTCCGGCCTCACTTATGTCGTGGATCGTTTCAAGGGCTGGCCGCACAGCGGGCATATAACCCTGCAGCGTGGCGAGCGCTCGCGCTTGGCTGACCATGCGGCCGAGGTGCTCTGAACGATCGGCCGGGCCGAAATGAAAAAGGGGGCGCGATGATCGCGCCCCCTTTTTTATCTCCGGCCGCAGCCGGAGATATCCGATCACGAGATCAGAAATTGTGACGGAAGCCCGCTGCAACCGAGCGGAAGGTCTTGCCCATTTCCGACACGCCGTAGGCGGCGTTGTTGTCGTTCTGGATCAGCGTGAAGAAGGCGTACACCTTGGTGCGCTTCGACAGGTTGTAGTTGTAACCGGCGGTGCCTTGACGGGCGCCCGTTTCCGGCGAGCCCGAGACATCGCTGGCCTGGCCGTAGTTCAGGTGGAATTCGTGATTGCCCACCGGGAACATGGCCGCTACGCGGAAGTTGGTACGATCCTTGTCGTCGAAGCGGTCCATTTCGATGTAGCCGCCCAGCACGATCGCACCGAAGTCATACAAGCCGCGCACCACGAAGATCGAGTTCGAGAAGCTGCTGCCCAGCGGCTTCGTTTCGCCGTAGCCGCCACCCAGGTGCAGGTTGCCGTTGTCGTAGTTCAGCGAGATGTTGCGCACGCCACCGGCGCCTTGCACATCTTCCGACATCGATTGCGCGTACTCAGCCGAGAAGCCGCTGAACTCCGGCGTCTTGTAGGCGAAGGTGTTGGTCATCGGGAAGCCGCCGCCACCTGCTGCATAGCTGCCGTTCGGCATGGTGTCGTACAGGATGTCGGCCGAGGTGCCGGTGTCGTGGTTGTGCATGCTCACATAGTCAGCAGAGGCGAAATACAGGGGCGAGGTCATCGCACCCAGACGCAGCGTACCGTAGTTGCTGCTCAGACCAACCCAGGACTCACGGCTCCAGGCCTTGGTCGTGGCGCTCACGCCGGTCACCACGTCAGTGCCGCCGACGTTGGTGGTACGCACGGAAGTCGAACCTTTGCCACCGCCGTTGGAGGCGTCAAAACCTGCTTCCAGGTTGAACAGCGCCTTCAGGCCGCCACCCAGGTCTTCCGAACCAATCAGGCCCCAGCGCGACGAGTTGTCGACCATCTGGTTCGAGTCGGTCGGGCCGTCCTTCAGGTGTTCCAGGGACAGGTTGACCCGGCCATAGACATTGACATAGCTCTGGGCCGATGCGCCGGCGCACATGAGGGCGATGCTGGTAGCGAGCAGCGCTTTTTTCATTGGGATCCCTTTCAATGGTGATTGCTCTTGTTACAAAACGAAGGCCTGACGCCTTGCCGCGGATTATGAATGGCGGGCTTCATGCGCTGGGCGAATACCCATTATCGTGGCACCGAAAAGTGCGATCCGGTGCATAAATACAACACTTCAATCATAGGGGTGGGGTAGCTAAGCTATTGATTTGCGGCAATATAGTTGTGAATAACTGTTGCACGCCTCCGAAAACTCATGGGTGCTCTTGGGCATCGAGACGCGCGCGCGGGTGATGTCATATATCAAATCCCGCGCGCGCTTCAGCAGGACGACGCCTTGATCGAGTGCGGCCCGGTCCAGTGCGGCGATCTCTTCGGCAGTGCGTACAGGAATGGCACACATCCGTTCTGCGCTCACGGTGAATCGGGCCCACACATCGAAAATGTCTTCGTCGGTCCGCAGGGTTTCGCATTTCACCTTGGCGAGATCGGCAAACAGGCGCACCCGCTCGCGGATACCGGGAAAGAGTGAGGAAGCCTCCAGGGTGCCAGCCAGCGCATCTGCGATCTGGTCGATATCGCGCATGGCCTGGCCGATCTTGATGTAGCGGCTTTCGTAGAAGGCCTCGACGGGGATGGAGAAAGCCTTGAAAGGCTCGCCCCAGAGTTCGTCGATTCCTTCGTCGCCACTGCGGTGGAGAACCATCTTCCCGAGTTCAAGCGCCTCCTGCAGGCAGCGCCCGCATTCACGCATCAAGGCGTTGTCCGACTGGATGGTGACGCCGACTGCCTGAAGATCGACCAGTTTCGTAAAGATATCGGTCGCCCGGTTGAACAAGGCGCCAGCAAGCATGGCGCCCTTGACCCGTTTCAGTTCGAAGTCCTGTTCCGAGTCGAAGGCTTTTCTAGCCTCGTTCAAGCGGACTCCCGGCACGTTGATGCCATGTTCGACGTGGTTGAAGAGGCGTCGTGTCAGGGCTTCTATAAGGCGCTTCTTTGCGCTCAACGAGTCCGCCGGTGGCTCGTAGGTCTTGATCCAGTAGCCGTAGTGAAAGACGCGCTCCACGCCATCAATCATCTTGCGGGTGCCAGCGACAATTTCCGGTTCTGTTTGAACTTCGGTTCCCAGGCTGTTATTTGATGCGTCATTCATGATAATCAGATCAATATTATTAGGCGTGCCGTGAATGGTTATTAACGTACTCAAATAATGGCGGATTTAATGATATGGAGAAGTTTGGTTCTGGCCGGCTGCATGGCAGGTTCGGATTGACAGGTGAAGTTGAGGGTGGGAGCAATATGCCGTCACGAGGCGTAAGACGGAAAGGCTCTTGCAGAGCGGGTTTGGCAGATCATGTTGTATTTGTTTTTTTAAGAAACTAGGTGTGCGCCGCACCATCGTTGAATAACTCACGCTTGCCTTTCCAGTAAATGAGGCGCGGATCAAACAAGCCCTTGACTGCATGAGTTGCGTGTACCACTATTTCCTCGGCAAAGCGTTGTTTTGAACGGAAAATACGGCATATTTTATTATTTTGAATAAATTTTGCTGAATTATTCCGTCTGTGACGATTTTGCCATTCTAATAAATCATTGGAGACAATCATGATCCGTAAGCTCCTGGGCGGCGTCGCCCTTCTCGCTTTGGTCGGCAATGTGCAAGCAGCGACCGACTACCCGTCTGGCTACACCAAGTGTGCGCAGAACACCGGCGCAACCTGCTCGATGAGCGGTACGCGTAATGTCGCACTGGGTAAGTCTGGCTCCTTCGTGTATGCAGTCAAGACTGGCAACTTCGCGTGTACCGGCTCGGCCTTCCCGAGCAATAGCTACCCGGCTTCGGCTTGGTGCTCGGTTGGCCCGACCACGAGCTCTTCTTCCAGCAGCTCTTCTTCCAGCAGCTCTTCGTCGTCCAGCTCGTCGTCCTCCAGCAGCTCGTCTTCGGGCGGCTCTTCGTCGGGTGGCATCACCGGCGCGACCTGTTCGTCGACCGGCAATGTGTCGATCTCCTCGACTGTCAAGGTGACCGGCACCTACGACGGCGGCTGCAAGACCTTCAACCCGACCTCCGCGCTGGGTGATGGTAGCCAGTCCGAGAGCCAACAGCCCGCCTTCCGTATCGAAGGCGGCACGCTGCAGAACGCCATTCTGGGCAACAACGGGGTGGATGGCGTGCACTTCTATGGCGGCGGTACGCTGAAGAACTTCAAGTGGACCAACATCGGCGAAGACGCCTTCACGGTCAAGGAGTCGGGCACGGTCAATATCTCTGGCGTGTCGGGCTACAACGGTGAAGACAAGTTCGGCCAGATCAACGCGGCTTCGACGGTCAACATCTCCAACTGTATCGTCGACAAGGTCGCCAAGGTGATCCGCCAGAATGGTGGCACCACCTTCAAGATCACGGTCAACATCGACCGCTGCAAGCTGTCTAACCTGGGCGAAGGCGTGTTCCGTTCCGACAGCTCCAGCTCGGTTGCCAAGCTGACCAACTCGGTGCTGAGCAACGCCGGCTCGCTGTGTATCGGCAAGTGGGCCAGCTGCACGGGTTCGGGTAACACCGGCAAGTAAGCAGGCATCCAGCCGGCACCCTCGGGTGCCGGCGGGGGAAAAGGGTGTGTGGTGGAAACCACACACCCTTTTTTCATCTGGTCCTTCCCCAAGGTCGGCGCATTTTGCTGCCAAGGGGGCTGCGCCGCCACCGGCCGTCAGGCGGGTTCGCGTGACGCGATCAGCCGCGTCGTGGTCCCTTGCCCGCCGACATCAACGAGGCGGCAGGAAGGGCACCACCTCCTTGAGTTCCTTCTTCTGATGCCGGGCCCGGCGTTTCTCCTTGAAGCTCAGCACCGGTTGCTTCTTTTCTTCCTTGTTGCTCTTTTGTCCTTTGCTCATGGCGTGCTCCTTGAACGTGGAATGACAACGCTGAGCGGTGCGGCGACGCATCGAAACGGCAAGCGGAGCGATCAGCCCAAGCGCAATTCAGTATAGGTCTGCGCTGCGCACGCGATGGGGCAGGGGTGGGAGACGTCCGCGGAGCGCCGCGGCGGGCGATTGCACGGGGGGCGACGACTGGCGGCTGGGTCGGCCATCGCAGGTGGAGCGCGGCGCGCGCTCCACCTGCGATGGACTGGCCTGCGTAGGCTGCGCTCAGCGGTTGGCGTCGAGGCTGGCGGCGGTGAATCTGGGATAGCTGCTGGGTTTGTAGGTGTTGAGATTGTTAAGGAAGTTGCTGTCCTTCAGCGGGATCGTCGCGGAGCCATAGTCGAAAGCGTTGAGCTTGGCGCGCATCTGGGCGTTGTTCAGGCCGTCACCCTTGAGCGTCGCCCAGCTCACGATCACCGGAGTCACGAAGCTGCCATACGCGTTCTCAGCGGTCTCGCCGCTGTTGGCAAAGCGCAGCGCATGGGTGGTGACGCCGTCCTTGTGATAGACGATCTTCACATGTCCGTTCTGCGTGCCGAGGCCTGAAATCTCCGCGTTGTAGAGCTTGCCGTGGGCGCTGTAGCCGCCGTGGGTGACGATGCCGTTCCTGGTCCAGATGGCGGCGTGCTCCCAGTCATGGCGATGACCGCCGCCGAAAACCGTGGCCTGATCCTTGAGGAAGTAGAGCGCGTAGAAGTGGCCGCAGTAAACGTCGCTGCCGCTGGTCACGCAGGCGTGGCGGTGCAGAGTGTTCGAGGTCTGCAGGAAGTTGCTGGCGCGGCAGCCGCCGGTGATGCTGCCGCTGGGCGCGAGGCCGCCGTTCTGCTGGCCACTGCGGCTGATGCCGGCGCTTGGCAGGCAGCCGTCGGTGTCGAAATCGAACACGGGATAGTGCGCGCCGATGCTGATGCCGGCGGGCAGGGCCTCATCAAGGCGGGCGAAATTGTCGGCGCGTGCCGGGGCACTCAGCAGTGCGGCGAGGAGCAGGGGAGAGATGAGTCGATGCAAACGCATAGCGGGTGTCTCCAGAATGGTCGGAATCGCCGGCTTGGTGGGGTGCGTGCCCGCTCAAGCCGGCGCCGCGACTATCGCTGCGCATTGTTTCAGGCGAGCGGTGGAGCGCGTGTGGTGGCTGGTCCCACGCGGCGCACTACACCGAAGCGCCCGTTCCGGCGGCATGACATTGCGTCGCGCATGACGGGGTGGGGGGCGCCTTGCGCTTCAGTCCAGCGAACGATCCTCCGCCAGCGCTTCGCGCACATTGCTGCGAAAACCGTTCGCGGCGAGCCATTCCCAGGCCTCCTCGCGGGTTCCCACGGTGATGATCGGCACATTGATGCCGTTGAAGACGCCCTGGTGTTCGGTCACACGGGCGAGGAAGCTGCTCTTGTGGATGCGCACCACCGCATGCGCGCCGTGAGCGGTGGCCCAGACCAGCAGCGCATGCGAGGCGGCAAAGCCGTTTTCGGTACCACCCTGCCACTGGTGCAGGTCCATCACGTGTGCCCAGTGCGCAGGCTGACCGGCATCTTGCCAGGCCTGCTGGATGCTCTCCGTCATGATCAGCACGCCTTCCTGGTTGAAGCACCCATCCAGGACGGCAAAGCAGACCTGATCAAACCAGCGGACGGTACACGTGCCGTGCGGTGTTTTGGACATGCGATGAAGACTGCGCGGGCTGAACCAATACTCAGTCTATAGCCGTGCGGACAGGCTGCGTCCATCGGCTGCGGCGCAGTGATGTGCCGAAGTTGCGCGCCGTCAGATCGGCGGCAGTGATCGCAGAGCGGCAAGCCGCAGAGGGTTTCCGCGCGGGGGCTGCATGTGCGATGGCAGTCGCCAGCCGGGAATGCTTGCCCGGTGTCGGCCGCGTGGTTGCAGGCAAGGGGCGGCGCTAGGCCGACCCCTTTGCGGGCCAGGAATCAACGATGCGGCAGGAAGGGGACGGGCACCGAGTCTTTTGCATCCTTTTTCTGATGCCTGACTTCGCGCTTTTCCTTGAAGCTCAGCAGCGGTTTCTTCTTGCTTTCCTTGTTGCTCTTTTGTGATTTGCTCATGTCGTGCTCCTCGAAGGTGGAATGACAATCACTGAGCGATACTGCGGCGCATCGGAACGGCAAGCGAAGCGATAAGCCCAGATGCGATCCAGTATAGGCCTGTGCGGGGGAGACGCTAAAAATAGTTGGCTGGCAATACCGTCGGTCTGGCTGCGGAGCGAAGCGGCCCCCGCCGCATGAGCCCCGAATTCCGCCCCAGGCATGAAAAAAGCGCCATGCTGGGGCTGTGGGTTCGCGGGTGGTGCGCGAAAATATTTCAAATAAAGCTTGTTGAATTCAACAAACAGGCGCAGGCTGTACTCCAGCGACATCAAGTCCACGCAGTCTAGTCCAGCAGTACCTCTCGCAGTTCCGGTATTTCCTCGATTCCCCTGTTGTCTTGATCTCGCCCTTTCGGGGGCGCATGTCCCCTTATTATCTGGAGATTTAAAAATGGCAACAGGTACGGTCAAGTGGTTCAACGATGCGAAGGGTTTTGGTTTTGTCACGCCTGAAGATGGCGGCAAAGACCTTTTCGTGCATTTCTCGGCAATCCAGGGTTCCGGCTTCAAGACGCTCGCTGAAGGTCAGCGCGTGAGCTTCAACGTCACCCAAGGGGCCAAAGGTGAACAGGCCGTCAATATCGCACTGGCCTGACATCCCGTCTTCCCCAAAACAAAGCCCGGCCCAGCCGGGCTTTGTTTTTGCATTTCCCAACTTTATTTTCGGATCACGACTCAACATGGCCAAAGAAGAACTCATCGAAATGGAAGGCGTCATCGCCGAAGTGCTGCCTGATTCGCGCTTTCGCGTCACGCTCGAAAACGGTCACCTGCTGGTTGCCTATACCTCCGGCAAGATGCGCAAGCACCACATCCGCATTCTCACGGGCGATAAGGTTTCGCTCGAAATGTCGCCTTACGACCTGAGCAAGGGGCGCATCACCTTCCGTCACATCGAACAACGCAACACTCCGGCCGCGCGGGCACAGCAGTTCCGTCGCCGTTAATCCATGCTCGATGGCGGAGAGCTAACGCACGATCCCGCAGCCTCACCGCGAAAAGCTCCGCCCGCAAAAAGCATGATCAGGGGCACCGCGACGCCTGAGGCCCGCGATGGTGCCGAACGCCTCCGGATTCTGGCGTGGCTTTCATCCGGACGGATTGCGTTCGCAGTTCTTCCCGCATTTCTCCAAAAAGTTCCCTTGTGGGCGATTGTTCCTGTCAATCACAGTGATTACGCGCGGATTCTCGATGCGGCTCTAGACTTGCGCCCGGCCTCAACTCGGCAGGCGTCCGGATGGAACCGGGTGGCATGGCCGGCGTCTGAAGCGCTGGCGCCAGCGGTGTCTTGCCCCCGGGCAGCTCGCTGACGCGCGACGAATTCTTTCCCCGCATGACCCACTACTTTGAGGAGTACTTGAGATGACGATGATGCGCAGACAGTTCGTGACCGCCTGGGCAGTGCTTGGCGTCGCCCTTGCAGGAGGCGTCCTCAGCGGCTGTGCTACCACCAGCGCGCCGAGCGCGACCGCCGTGGCGCCTGGCGTCACTCGGGTCGACCTCGGCGGCGTCACCGTCACCATGCTCAGCGACGGCTCGGCGACCCGCCCGCTCGACGCCAGCTTCGTGCGCAACGCGCCGCTCGCCGACGTCCAGGCCGCCCTGAAAGAGGCCGGCCTGCCCACCGACAAACTCGACGTACCCTTCACCAGCTTTGTCGCCCAGATCGGCGCGCAGCGCGTGCTGTTCGATGTCGGCAATGGCGAGTTCGGCGCCGCCACCTCGGGCAAGCTGCTCGACAACATGGCCAAGGCCGGCATCGACCCCCAATCCATCACCGCCGTCGTGTTCTCCCACTTCCACGGCGACCACATCAACGGCTTGCGCAACAAGGACGGCCAGATCGTCTTCCCTAACGCCAAGATTTACGCGCCCGCGCCCGAATGGAACTGGTGGATGGACGACGCCCGCATGAACGCCACGCCCGAAGCCCAGCGTGGCAACTACAACGCCGTGCGCCGCGTGTTCAGCCCCATCGCCGGCAGCGTGATCCGCTTCGAACCGGGCAGCGAAGTGCTGCCGGGCGTGCGCTCCATCGCCGCCTATGGCCATACGCCCGGTCACACCGCCTTCCGCATCGAAGGCAGCAAGCAGAAGCTCCTGTATTGGGCCGACGCCACCAATGTCGCCCTCTTCGTGCGCAACCCCGACTGGGCTGTCATGTTCGACATGGACGCCGAAGCCGCCAAGGCCACCCGCAAGCGCCTGGCCGACCTGGCCGTGAAGGAAGGCCTGCTCGTCGCCGGCTATCACCTCCCGGGCTCGGCCATCGGCACCCTCGCGCCGCGCGGCAAGGGCTACGAGTTCAGCCCCCTCAAATAAGCCTGCGCCACCCCGCGACCAAGCCCGCCGCCCGGCGGGTTTTTTTATTGTGCGGTCGTGGAGGCAGTGTGTGGGGAAACCCAGGCAAAAAGAGCCGATCAGGCCCTGGGGATCGTATGGCTGCAATCGACTCCGCGAGTCATCGTCGTCGAAAGATGGGGCGCGCAAACAGGGGCGTCCCTCCATGGGTTCGGCGCGAAGCGACAGCCCACAGTGGCCCCACAAAGCATGCCGACGTATTCGATTCCGGTTTGAATTTCAACGGGGCCGTCGACTGACATGCCATGTGCATCTGCAGCACGCCCTTAAGGGCATATGTCAAAAAACTCGACGCTGATCATGTTTTTGCGACCGCTCGTCCCATAGAATCATTTTCAAACAAATGCGCCCGGCCCATGCAGCCGATGCGCGCGCAGCAGACCTGAAGTCGTTTGTCGGCCCGCATGGGCCTTGAAACAACGGGAGGAGGGGAGCTTGGGACGCAAGAGGGGGCGCCGCGCATCCGGCGGTGCGGAGTTGTTGAATCTGGCCCTGAGTCAGCGTTGGCCGCTCGCGGCCGTTTGCGCGCTGGTGTCGCTTCTGGGCTCGTATCTGGTCATCCCGCTGTTGTTCCGAGGGAGCCAATTCACTGTCGCCCTGATTCCGGTTGTGCGCCAGTTCCTGCTGATCGCGGCCGGCGTCTTCGCGGCTATCGCGCTTATCAAATATGTTTGGGAGCGCTTCGCGCCCAGCATCGGCGCGGCAACTGCCTCATCTTCACCGGCGCAGCCCGCCACCCCCAAAGGCCGCAGCAGCCCACGCGACCCGCAAGCCACCGCGTTCATCCAGTCCCTGGGTAAAACCGGCGCCGAAGAACAGGCGCGGCCCACGGCATGGAGTGCCGATGTCATTCAACGCATGGAATGGCTGCGCTTCGAAGAAGTCTGCGCCGCCTATTGCCAGGCCAAAGGCATGCGGGCGCAGACCACCTCACTTGGCGCCGATGGTGGCGTCGACATCCGCCTCTACGAAGACCTTAACGACTCGCTGCGCTGCACCGGCGTCATCCAGTGCAAGGCCTGGGGCGAGCGCGAGGTTGGCGTCAAACCCGTGCGCGAGCTGCGCGGCGTGATGGCGCACGAAAAAGTCGAGCAAGGCTTCTTCATGTCGCAAAGCCCATTCACCACCGAAGCCCAGTCCTTCGCCCGCGAGAACCAGATCGAATTGATCGACGGCGACAAGCTGCTGAGCTTGATTCGCTTATTGCCCGAGGCCGATGCAGAACGCCTGTTGGAATTCGCCACCGAGGGCGACTGGACAACACCGAGCTGCCCGCATTGCGGCACGAAGATGGTGTTGCGGGAAGGGGCAGGGGGTGGGTTTTGGGGGTGTGGGAATTATCCGAGGTGTAAGCAGAGGTTGAATAGGCGGGGAGAAGGGTGGGGCGGAAAACCGTAGGAGACTCCTCCATATGGATATCCGGGGTGCGCAGTACGCCAGAAAATAGAATAGGTTTGTGATTTCAAAGGTTAGCCAAAAAAGGATGACTAATGCAAATTGAAACGCAACGCTATGAGGAGCTTGGTTTTGTCAAGTATTCAGGAGAGGGCCTAGCTGACGGAATTATCGACGCCGGGAGTGCCGGCTCTGCGCTAGTTGGTTTAGATGAAGCGATCCGCTTTTTCAACTCTCAGCAGTCTCCCAGCCTAGTTTCGCTTCAGTATGACATTCCGGTACAAACCCGCACTGGGTCATGGGAAGCGGTTCTTGTGGCTGGTACTGCCATCGGCGGTGCGTTTGCGCTTGGGTATGCCAAGAAAGCAGGAGAGAAATTGGCCGAGAATGATTTTAAAGAGATTGGTATGAAGCATGTTCTCAAGAAATCTATGGCCGCACTTCAAACACTTGGCAAGCTAATTAAGCACTCTCGCCGATCGAGCGGCTGGGATCGTGTACGAATTGAGCCTACTCTTGGTGCAGATGCTGTTTTGGTTACCAACGATACGGGAGATGAGCTAGCTGTTCCTATTGAGTATTTTCGTTGGTATCAACAACTCCCGCCTCGCCTCATGGCAAAAATGACATCGGTGGTTAGATCTGATCGAATATTAACCATAGGCGTCATCAAAGATTCTGAGGTGGATGAAATAACGATTGTTGAGGAGGAGAAATTTTTTTTCGACCAACAGGACGAACATGGATACGAAGAAGGAATCTTATTTCCAGAGCTGGTTCATGGCGCTGGCGCTAGCTTGCAGGGTCGCCTCATTCGCGGTAGTGAGGCATCGAACTCAGTTGGTCTTGAATATATGGGGCACGTAATTAACTGCGTGCCTGCTCATGGAAGTGTTCGCCAGTACAAGGCCGCTCTCTTCTTGCGCTGCCAAGTAGAAGGTCGGATAACTCGGCATGCAAAAAATAGGTTTGTTTCGGATCGTAGGCCGACCTTAATTCTAGAGAGAGTCACTCCCCTAGAATTTGATGGTCAGCTCGGATTGTTTTCCGGTTGATGGGGGTGCGAAGAGACCGGTTTTTATGCCATTGCTTTTGGTGTGGCATGAAGTAGTTAAGATTTATATTTATTTATTAGAAATAAAAACACGATAGATATATGGCTAAGTGGAGGGGTGATTGTGGTTGCCGTGAACTTTGATCTTGTAATTGAGACGCCGGAGTATGCGGTGGATATGAAGTCAGGTTTGGATACGATGCAGGGTGTTTCGGATGCAACACGTTTTATTGCAGAGACGGTTTTGTCTGAACGCGTTCCCCAGCGCCTAACGCCTAAAGGTCGAGTTCGTACGACCCTAAAGAATAGCTTCAGTGGGTCATATGGGCATATTTTTTCATTGGATGTGTTTGATGAGGATTTAGGTAGAAGGCTTAGCCGAATTGGGCGTGGCACATTTGCAGAGTTAATGACCTACTTCTTAAATGAGGCGATGTATTCCGATCATCCGCAACTCACTGAAAAAGCTCAACAAATAGTTGAGAGGCTTGATGACGAAGCAGAGAAACTTGTAAAGCAACTGAGGCTCTCCGCTATTGCAAACATACATGAGGCAGCCACGAAATTCGGGTATGAAATAAAAGTTCGGTATAGGCAGAGTAGGGAAAATCAAACGGTGGTTGCGAGATTTAACCAAGAGACGGCAGAAACGATTCAAGCAACAGAGTCTGGGGAGCCAGAAAGGTTAACCGTGGCTATTACGAGATTGAACATCCATACGGGAAATGGGCGTTTTATAATACAGGGCCATGATGAAACTGTCCCTTTTGGGTTTGGAGAGTACAAAGCAGTTCGGATTGCAGCAAAGAAGATATTTTCTACAAATCTTGATCACAACAATGGTTTAAATACTGAAAATTTCCTGTTTCTAGATATTAGTGCTTCTGGGATCCGTCTTCGCGATGGCAAGGTGGTAAAATATATAGTGCGAGCAATCTATGGTCGAGAGTAATAAGTATGTTTTTGCGGCAATAGTGGCTATTGTCCTTGTTGCAATTTCCTATTTTGCAAATTTTGGCCCCGCTTCTGCTTATACGATTTCTAAAGACACAGGGGTTTGGGGGCAACTTGGAGACTATATAGGTGGGGTCCTCAATCCTATTCTTGGCTTCATATCCGTCGTCTTGCTTATAAAGTCAGTAAGCCTCCAGAACGAGGCTAATCAGAGTTTGAGAGAAGAACTGAAAAGCAGCGAGAGAGTCGAGAAGCTGAGATCATTTGAATCGCTGTTCTTCAGCATGATTGGCGCGCAAAGGGAGCTTTTTTCTCGTCTTGAGCTTGATTTTGATGGGGCCGACCCTCCAAAGGCTCATGCGGCAAAAGCTGTCTTGGCCCTTGAGGATCTTGTAGATGCCTGCCTATCCCGCGAAGACGCAATGCGCCTAGTCGAGAAGGTGGATTCGGATGATGCGATATTTGGGGTGCTGAGGGCTTTTTACGTTTCTGTTAGGGCTGTCGGAGATCGATTGTCCGCAGAACAGGGCTTCAGCATAGGTGACCGAAAGCATCATTTGGTTGCACTGATCAACTTCACTGATTTTGCGTTGCTAAGACTTGTGATGCTGATGATGTGCCTCATGGATAATTGGCCTGCGGCATTCTTGCGTTCAAATGAGGAGTTCAAATCAGTAATGATGGAAGTGGGTTTGGATTATGTCGCCTATGACAAGTGGAGCAGTGGATAGTGGTCGAAAGTTTACCGCGTACCGCGGGGTGATCAAGGCGGCCCTAATCCGTAGGTGCGGTACCAACCGCGTCTGATTTTCCCCCGTACGTATGCGTGCGTTGATCCGAATGGTGGCGTTTGCGCTCCATTCTGCGCCTGAGCGCCTGAATTTCGCGTTTTGTTATTCGTGACCGGTGCTGGTATCGAGGCTTATGAAATCCCCAAAATCCGGAGTCAGGTCTTGCTTCTTGCCCAATAAAACTAAAGGGCCACGCTCAAATTCTTTTAGCGATTGGTAGGGTGGGGTGCCAACCCCACCGTTTTTTGTATTCGATCTGGCGTGGGGATTAAATGGCGGAGTTGGCACTCCGCCATACGCCGCTGCCCTACGCCGTAGTGTTCTCAGGGGCGGCTGGGGTTTGTCAGGTGGAGCGCATATCAAAAAGCCCGCTTTTGGCGGGCTTTTCTTTGAAAGACGCTTGATGCTTGCTTGCGCAAGCATGACGGCGCGTTTAGCGGCTGATGGGCTTGTAGCGGATGCGCTTCGGTTTCGCCGCCTCTTCACCCAGTCGCTTCTTCTTGTCCTCTTCGTATTCCTGGTAGTTGCCCGCGAAGAAGGTCCATTGCGAATCGCCCTCGGCCGCGAGGATGTGGGTGGCGATGCGGTCGAGGAACCAGCGGTCGTGGGAGGTGACCATTACGCAGCCGGAGAATTCGAGTAGGGCGTCTTCCAGCGCGCGCAGGGTTTCCACGTCGAGGTCGTTGGAGGGTTCGTCGAGCAGCAGCACGTTGCCGCCGGCGATCAGGGTCTTGGCGAGGTGCAGGCGTCCGCGTTCGCCGCCTGAGAGGTTGCCGACGATCTTCTGCTGGTCGCCGCCCTTGAAGTTGAAGCGGCCGATGTAGGCGCGGCTGGGCATCTCGAAGCGGCCGACGGTGAGGATGTCGGCGCCTTCGGAGATGGCTTCGAACACGGTCTTCGTGCCGTCCAGGCCTTCGCGGGTCTGGTTGACGGCGGCGATCTTGACGGTGGGGCCGACGACGATTTCACCCGAGTCCGGCTTTTCCAGGCCCTGGATCATGCGGAACAGGGTCGATTTGCCGGCGCCGTTGGGGCCGATCACGCCGACGATGGCGCCGGGCGGGATCTGGAAGCTGAGGTTGTCGATCAGCAGGCGGTCGCCGAAGCCCTTGCTCACGCCATTGAATTCGATGACCTGGTTGCCGAGGCGCTCGCCCGGCGGGATGAAGATTTCCTGCGTCTCGTTGCGCTTCTGGTATTCGACGCTGCTCATTTCCTCGTAGCGGGCCAGGCGGGCCTTGCTCTTGCTCTGGCGGGCCTTGGCGCCCTGGCGCACCCATTCCAGTTCCTGCTTCATGGCCTTGCGGTGGGCGGTTTCCTGCTTCTCTTCGGTGGCCAGGCGCGCTTCCTTCTGCTCCAGCCATTCGGAGTAGTTGCCCTTCCAGGGGATGCCTTCGCCGCGGTCGAGTTCGAGAATCCATTCGGCGGCGTTGTCGAGGAAGTAGCGGTCGTGGGTGACGGCCACCACGGTGCCGGGGAAGCGCACCAGGAACTGCTCCAGCCATTCGACGGATTCGGCGTCGAGGTGGTTGGTGGGTTCGTCCAGCAGCAGCATGTCGGGCTTGGACAGCAGCAGCTTGCACAGGGCGACGCGGCGCTTCTCACCGCCTGAGAGGGGGCCGACTTTGGCGTCCCACGGCGGCAGGCGCAACGCGTCGGCGGCGATTTCGAGCTGGGTTTCGACATCGGCGCCACTGGTGGCGATGATGTTCTCGTACTTGGCCTGCAGCTCGGCCAGCTTGTCGAAATCGGCATCAGGCTCGGCGTAGGCGGCGTACACCTCTTCCAGCTTCTGCTTGGCTTCCATGACTTCGCCCAGCGCGGATTCCACTTCTTCGCGTACGGTCTTGTCCGGGTCGAGCTGGGGCTCCTGCGGCAGGTAGCCGATGCTCATGTTGGGCTGCCACTGCACCTCGCCGTCATATTCCTTGTCGACGCCGGCCATGATGCGCAGCACGGTCGATTTGCCTGAGCCGTTGAGGCCCAGCAGGCCGATCTTGGCGCCGGGGAAGAAGGAGAGGGAGATGTCCTTGATGATCTGACGCTTGGGCGGAACGACTTTGTTCACCCTCAACATCGACATTACGTATTGAGCCATGGCTTGTGATTTTCCGTCGCTTCGCGCGGCGGCCTGATCAGGTGATTGGAAAGGCGTAAGGATACCTTGCGGCTGCGCGCTGAGGCATGACGAAGCCGGGTGGGCCGTTTGATGCCCGTTGTGGGGAGGCGCGTAGCAAACCACACGGCCGTCATTCCCGCGCAGGCGGGAATCCAGCGTCTTTCGAGATGCCGTGAAAGGCCAAGTCACTGGGTCCCTGCTTTCGCATGGATGACGGGGTTGGCGGACCTTGCGGAAGTGGGCCTGCAGCCGGGGGACGGGTGAAATCGGGTGACATGTTGGGGGGCAGGCGTCAAGTATGGCGGGGCGCTTCCGATATTCCAGGATGGGCCGTGGAGCCGGGGAGCGCAGCATGCGAGGCAAGGGTGTGTGGGTGACGTTCGGCGTGGTGCTGGCGGTGGCGGCCACGCTGGCCGGCTGGCTGGCCCATGGCGGGCTGGGCTGGCGCTTCGTGCTGGCGGGGCTGGCGGTCGGTGTGTTCGGGGCCTGGGGGGCGCAGCGCTTCTCGCGCACCCTGGGGCGTAGCGGGGCGATTGCGACAGCGCTGGATGGCATGAGCGCGGATGGCGACCTGACGCGGCGGGTGATGGAGGGCGAGGGGGAGTCCGGTCGCGCAGCGGCGGCGGTGAATCGTTTCGTCGTGGCCATGCAGGGCATGCTGGGCAAGATCGTGCAGGACGCGCAGCGGGTCAGCGATTCCTGCTCGGTGCTGCGCGAAGAGACGGAGGGCGTGCTGGCGGCGGGCGCAGCACAGACGGCAGCGGCGCAGACGACCAGCCAGGCCATCGTGCGCATGCGCGAACAGGTACGCGCGGCCAGCGCCGAGGTGGCTGAGGCTGGCTCCCTCGCCGAGCAGGCCTGTGCGCTGGCCGAGGACGGCGACCGCACGGTGCGCGAGGCGCAGGCCAAGATCGAGTCGTTGGCGCAGACGGCGGTCAGCTCGACCGAGCGGGTGACGCGCCTGGGCGAGCGCAGCCAGCAGATCGCCCGCATGATTGCGGAGATTCACGAGATTGCGGACCAGACCAATCTGCTGGCGCTGAACGCGGCGATTGAAGCGGCCCGGGCCGGCGAGCAGGGGCGGGGTTTCGCAGTGGTGGCCGACGAGGTGCGCAAGCTGGCCGAACGCACGACGCGGGTGACGGCCAGCATCACCGAGATCACCGACGGCATGCGTGCCGACACGGCCGAGGCCATCGAGGTCATCGGCAAGGGCAGCGAGCAGGCGCGCGACGGGGCGCACAGCACGCAGCGCGTGGCCGAGTCGCTGAGCGCGATCTTCACCGGCGCTGCGCGCACCCGCGACCAGGTGCAGCGCATCGTGCATGACATGGACTTGCAGGTGGCCGCGAGTGAAGCGCTGGAGGCCGAGGTGCAGCAGATCCTGCGACTGACCGAGGAGAACGCGGCACGGGTCGAGGTGGCGGCCAGGCACCGCCGCACGCTGGAGCAACTGGCGGCCAGCATGCGCGAGGTGCAGGCCGTCTACAAGCTGGGGGCCGAGGGCGAGGTGGCGATGCGCGAGCACCGCGAGACGCCCGAGGTGGCACGCGAGGCGGCCAGGCAGATCGGCGAAGTGCTGGAGCGCGCGGTCAATGACAAGCGCATCACGCTGGAGCAGCTTTTCGACGAGCACTACCAGCGCATCGAAGGCACCGATCCACCGAAATTCCACACCGCCTTCGACACCTTGACCGATGAGCTCTTCCCTGCAGTGCAGGAGCCGCTGCTGGAGCGCCACCCGCATTTCGTCTATGCCGGCGCGGTAGACCGCCGTGGCTACTTCCCCACCCACAACAAGCGCTTCTGCCAGCCGCTGACCGGCGACCGCGCACGCGACATGGCGGGCAACCGCACCAAGCGCATCTTCGACGACCGCGTGGGCAGCCGCTGCGGCGCGCACGAGTTCGACTTCCTCACCCAGACCTATCGCCGCGATACTGGCGAGGTGATGTACGACATTTCCGCCCCCATCTACGTCTTCGGCCGCCACTGGGGCGGCTTCCGCATCGGCTTCCGCGCGCATGGCATGGCGTAGGGGGCGCAGCGACAACCCACCGAAGGACTCCGCGACCCTAGCCTAGGATTCGTTAGGCACGGCCGCTGGCATGGCCTCGGCGTGGCGCGCGGACCACACGCTGTCTGCCGGGCCGTGCTGGGCGCGGCGGGCGGCGGCGCGGGCCATCCAGGCGAGGCCGAGGCTGCCGGCCAGTGCGGTGAGGTCGACGCCCAGGCTGCTCAGGTGGGGGTGGGCCCACAGTCCGGTGCCGGGGGCCAGCCAGCCGAGCAGGCTGGTGAGCGGAATGACGAGGGTGGCGAAGCTGGCGAACCAGGGCAGGTCGACCGCGGCACGACCCGGGCCGCGCAGGAAGGCCCAGGCCACACAGCCGAAGAACACCGCGTAATACACGCCCCAGTGCCAGGCGTTGAGGTCGGCCACGGCCTCATGCAGCCACTTGCCGGCGGCGATGGAGAGCGAGATGCCGGCCACGCAGCCGAAGCACACGCCCACGGTGCCGGCGGCGAGCCAGCGGGTGTCGCTGCGCTGCACGGGCAGGGCTTCGCCCTTGCGCTGCGACTTGCGGCGCGTCTCGATCCACAGCAGGTTGCCGCTGTAGAACAGCCAGGCACCGGCCAGGCCCAGCAGGAAGTACATCCACTTCAGCGGGGTGCCGCCGAAGGTGGCGAAGTGCAGGGCGAAGAAGCTGGCGATGGTGAGGTTGGCGGCATCCTGCCGACCGGGCAGGAAGTCGGCGCTCAGCAGCTTGCCGCTGTAGGGGTCGAGGGCGACGAAGCCGCCCATGGCGCGCGGCGACAGCGCGGCGGGGTCGTTGCCCCATACCCGCACCATGGGGCGGGGCCCGTTGAGGCCCGCGTACTGCAGACCGGTGGGTTCGAAACTGGGCGAGATTTCATGCACGCGGGCCAACAGGTCCACCGGCGACACGAGCTCGGCCGCAGTGCGCGGTGCGGCCGGTGCGGGGCGCGGGCCGCCGAAGGCGCTGGCGAGCCGGCCCTGGTGGACGAAGCGGTTCTGCAGTTCATAGAAACCGTCGTGGTAGGCGAACACCACGGCGGTGATCGCCATCACGATGTGGAAGGGCAGGCTCACGATGCCGACGATGTTGTGGGCGTCGAGCCACATGCGCTTGAGGTTCTTGCCCACTCGCAGGGCGAAGAAATCCTTCACCAGCGAAGGCAGCAGCACGATGACGCCGGACACTAGGGCCAGCGCATAGAGGCTGGCGATGACGCCCATCACCCAGCGGCTGGGGTCGTTGTCGAAGGGCAGGCCCACCACGCGGTGCAGGATGTCGATGAGGTCCACGAGCTGCGAGGGCTGCACTTCGTCGATCTGCGCGCTGCCATCCGGGGCCAGCGTGGCGGTGTAACGGCGCCCGCCGAGGATGTCGTGGTCATCCTGGCCTTCCTCGGGTTCGTGCCAGCTCATGCGTGCCGGCTGGTGCTCGGTGGGCTGCAGGTTGAGCTGGAAGCCCTTGGCCGCCGCCGGGTGCGCCGCCAGGGTGCGGGCGATCAGTGCCGGAGTGTCCGCCAGCGGCACCGGCTGCGCGTAGGTGCTGGCTACTGGGGGCGAGACCCAGCGCGCCAGCGGCTCCTTGAACACGGTGAGGGCGCCGGCGTAGAAGGCGATGAAGAGGGCCAGCCCGGAGAGGATGCCGGTCCAGGTGTGGACGCTTTTGTAGATGCGGATGTAGTCGGCGCGCATGGGAGTTCCAGAGAGTTCAGTGCCGGGGCAGGCTCAGTGCGGGCGCAGCGCGAAGAGCAGGCCGAACACCAGCAGGTTGGCGCCGCCCAGCCAGAGCCAGGCGCGCAGGCCGCTGCGGAAGAAGAAGCAGCCGCTGAGCACGCCCAGCCAGATGGGGGCGATCATCCACATCATGAGTTGGGCGCGCGGGCTGGGCGCCATGCCTTGTGCTGCCAATGCGAACAGGCCGCTGCAACCGAAGGCCAGGGTGAAACCGAGCAGGGCGCCGGCGAGCGACTTGGCGAGCCAGTCGCGGCGGATCGGTGCCGGTTTGGCGGGAGTGGGCACGGTGGTGGTGGATGCTTCCGTCATGTCAGCGTGCTTTCTTTCGGTCTGCCTTGTCCGGCGCAGGGCGTAGCGCGCCCAGGTAGGGCCACAGCACGAACAGCAGCATGGCCCAGGTGATGAACACGAAGACCGCCGGCACGATCTGCAGCACCTGCAGCAGGTTCAGCAGGCCGAGCGCCAGCAGGATGAGACCCGCCACGCGGGCCGGCCGCCCCATCAGCGGACGGGCCAGCCAGCGCTGGTTGGGCGAGGCGAGGTAGAGGGCCAGGCTGCCGGCCAGCGCCAGCAGCAGGCCCAGGGGGAGGGCGGTGGCCATCAGAAGTCCATGGTGGCGGACATCTTCACCGTGCGGCCGGCGCCCAGCGTGGCGAAACCGTCGTTGAAGCGGCCGGACCAGTAGTGCTCATCGCTCAGGTTCTCCACCGAGAAGCGCAGCGTGAGCGGCTTGCCGGCGGCGCGGGTGAGGTAGCGGGCGCCCATGTCCCAGCGCGTCCAGGACGGGATTTCGAGCGTGTTGGCCGGGTCGAGGTATTGCGCGTCGGTGTAGGTGGCGCGCAGGCTCAGCGTCAGGCCGGGCGCGAAGGGCAGGTCCCACTCGGTGCCGAGGTTGGCGGTCCATTCCGGTACACCGGGTGCCTGCTTGCCGTTGTTGGCGGCAGTGGCGGCACGCACCAGCTCACCCTTGGTGTAGGCCACGCCACCCAGGATGCGCACGCTTGGGATGATCTGGCCGAACACGTTCCACTCCAGGCCCTGGTTGCGCTGTTCGCCATCTACCGCCAGTGTGGGCAGGGCGGCGCCGGTACTGACCGAAATGGTGGAGGGGCGCTCGATGCGGAACAGGCTGAAGGTGTTGGTGAAGCTGCCGTACTCCCCGCTGTATTCCCATTTCACGCCGGTTTCGGCCTGTTTGGTCTTGTAGGGTTCCAGCGTCTCGCCAGCGTTGGCGTAGGCGGTGCCGACGGTGACGCCGGGGCTCAGACCTTCGATGTAGTTGGCATACAGCGACAGTTGCGGGCTCCACGGCTTGACCACGATGCCAAGCATCGGCGTGACGGCATCCGCCTCGTAGGCCTTGGGCGTGGCGAGCTTCTGCTTCACCTCCTGCTTGCGCAGGCCCAGGGTGAGCATCAGCTTGTCGTCCAGCATGGTCAGCGTGTCGGCCAGCGACAGGCTGGTGAAGTCGTTGTCGGTGGTGCGCACCACGGCGCCGTGCGGGCCGGCCAGGCGCGGGTTGCTGATCGGGTTGTAGATGTTGGTGGTGTAGCTGGCGCTGGTGGCGACTGCGGCCAGGCCGTTGGTGACCTGCAGCGAGCTGATGCTGGCCACGACCTGGTGGGCGACGGAGCCGGTCGAGAAGCTGCCGCGCAGGCCGGTCTCCATGTTGATGCCGTGGGTGTAGCCGGCCTGGTTGTAGGTCTGGCCGGTGGCGTTGCCGTTGGCGGCGGTGAGCACCACGCGCGTGCCGTTGAGGTAGCCGTCGTAGGTGTAGCGCGCGTCACCCAGCGCCGCATAGGCGGTGAGCTGACGCCCGAGTTCCAGTTCGCCGCGCAGCGCCACGCCCTCGGTGCGTTGCTTGGCGTAGGTGCCCAGCAGGGCGTTCTTCTTCGGGTCCGGTGCGTCGACCATTTGCTTGTAGGCGCCGGTGAAGCCGTACATCAGCGGGCTGCCGTCGTACTGGTTCTGGTGCATGCTGTAGGCATCCAGCTCCATCTTCCAGCCGTTACCGCGGTAATCGAGGCCGATGAAGCCAACGTTCTCGCGCTTGTCCTGCCCTTCCAGCATGGTCTCGCCATAGCTGGTCGCGCCGTTGAAGCGCACGCCCAGGCGTTCGTCTTCACCCAGGCGGCGGCCCACGTCCAGCGCCAGGCCCAGGCGCGAATCGAATTCGAAGCTGGTGGTCAGGCTGGTGACCGGCGTGTCACCGGCACGCTTGGGCACCAGGTTGATGACGCCACCGACGGCGCCCGAGGGGGCGATGCCGGAGAGCATGGCGGCCGGGCCGCGGAACACTTCGACGCGCTCCAGGAACTCGGTCGGCACGTGCGCGCCGGGCAGCATGCCGTACATGCCGTTGAGGGCCAGCTCGGAGGAGTTCACCTCGAAGCCGCGGATCGTGATGTTCTCGGCGTTGTGCCCGTCGCTGGTGGTGAAGCGCACCGAGGGGTCGTTGCGCAGCACGTCGGCCACCGTGTTGGCCTGCTGGTCGGCCATGGTCTGCGCGGTGTAGGCGGTGACGTTGAAGGGCGTGTCCATGATGTCCACATTGCCCAGCGAGCCGATGCGCGCACCACGCGCGACCTGGCCGCCGGCATAGGCTTCGGGCAGATCGCCGGCGGAGACGAAGTGGCCTACGGCGGTGGCGGTCGGCAGCGTGACAGCGCCATCGGCGGCGCTGCTTTTGTCCTGGCGGGCCACGGTGAAGCTGCCGTTGGCCTGGCGATTCGCTTGCAGGCCCTGGCCGCGCAGCAGTTCATTGAAGCCTTGTTCGACGGTGCAGGTGCAGTTCAGACCATTGCTGCTCTTGCCCTGCAGCAGGCTGGCATCGACCGAGAATTCGACACCGGCGGAGGCGGCGAAGCTGTTCAGGGCGCGCTCCAGCGGGCCCGCCGGGATGCTGTAGTTGCGCGTGGCAGCGGCGGTCTGTGCCTGGGCGACGGACATCCCGATACCGCTGCCTCCCAGCATCAGACCTGCGACGAAGGCCATGCGCAGGGCACGGCTGATGGGGGTGAGGGCGGGCCCGGCGTGGCGGCCTGCGGCGGCGTGGCGGTACGACATGTTGCGATCCTTTCGTGGCGGAAATTCGGTGCTGCTCATCTGGTATTCCGAACGAGATCGCGAAACCCTCAATGCGGAGGTGATTTTTTTTTGGGGCTTCGTGTTTTGGCCGTACCGTACGATTCCGTCATTCCTGCGAAGGCAGGAATCCAGTGTCTTTCGAGTCACCTGACCGGGATGCAAAAGGCCACGCCACTGGGTCCCTGCTTTCGCAGGGACGACGGGTTTGGGCCTGTGCAGCGCACATCCGTCCCGTTACGCGGCCCTGCGCGGTTGCACCGTGACCCAGTAGGGCGTGCGATAGACGATGTTCAGACGCAGGGCGAGGGCGAGGTTGTGCAGGGCGCGGTCGGTGTCGCGCAGCGAGAAGACGCCGCTCACCCGCAGCTCGGCGATGGCGGGGTCGTGACGCAGCAGGCCGGGGCGGTAGCGCCCGAGCTCGGCCAGGAAGTCGGCCACCCGCATGCTCTCGGCCAGTAGCACGCCGCGCGTCCAGGCCGTCGCGCCTGGCGGAACGGGGCTGGGTGCCGTGGCGCCTTGGGCGGTGTAGTCGCTGCGCTGGTTGCGGTCCAGTTGGCGGGGCGCGGTGTCGGGGAGGTGCAGGGTGACCTGGCCTTCGAGGACGGACAGGCGCGATTGCGTCTCGTCCTGGCGGACCATGAAACGGGTGTCGGCGGCGTCGGCTGCCACTTCCACCATGCCGTGGCGGCCGCGCAGGCGGAAGGGGCGCGGCTGTGGCGCCGGGTCGGCGGCGCAGTGGACCAGCACTTCGCCCGTGTGTAGCACGATGCAGCGCTCATCGGCGGAGAAGCGCAGGTCGATGGCGCTGGCGCTGCCCAGGGTGAGGCGGCTGCCATCGGGCAGGTCCAGCTCGCGCGTCTCGCCGGTGGCACAGCGGACGTCGGCCCATTGGCGCTGCCACAGGCCGCTGTGATGCAGCATGCCGCCACTGCCGCCGACGACCAGACCCAGGCCCAGCAATTGCAATGCGCGCCGGCGCTTGAGGTAGACCTCGTCCGCCGGCTCGCGCAGCACCTGGCGGGCAAGATCGCGTGGCACATGGCTCAGCTTGTTCTCGAATGCCTGCAGTTGTGCCCAGGCGCGTTCGTGGTCCGGGTGGGCAGCACGCCATTGCGCGCAGTCCGCATGGTCGGCGGAGCTGGCCTCATCGGACCACAGGCGGGCCATCCATTCGGCTGCGCGCTGCAGGATGGCGGGCGGCACGGCGGGTGGGCTGGCGTGGGCGGGCATCTGGTGAGTCTTTTCAGGGGGCGGCATGCAGCGCCTGGTGACAGGCGATCAGGGCGCTCGCGATGTACTTCTCGACTGAGGACACGGAGACCGCGAGGCGCTCGGCGATCTCGCGGTAGCCCAGGCCGTCGAGCTTGCACAGCAGCAGGGCGCTGCGCGCCTTGGGCGGCAGGCCGTGCAGGATGGCGTCGATCTCGACCAGGGCTTCAACGACCAGCGCGCGCGCTTCCTCCGAGGGAGCCAGCGGCTCGGGCAGGTGCGCGATGGCGTCGAGGTAGGCTGCCTCGATCTGGCGCCGGCGGTAGAGGTCGATGACCAGCCCGTTGGCGATCTGGGTCAGATGGCGGCGCGACTCGTCGACCGGTGGCACGCGGCCAGTGGACATGATGCGCAGGTAGGTGTCGTGGGCGAGGTCTGCGGCGTCGCAGGCATTGCCGAGTTTCTTGCGCAGCCAGCCGCGCAGCCAGCCGTGGTGTTCGGCATAGAGCGTCGCGACCTGGTGGTGCAGGGCATGAGGAGGCGGGGCGAAATCGGAAATACATTCGGTGGCGGACACGATGACCTTCCTGTGCCTGGCTGCCGGCACTGCTCAACAAATGAGAATCATTATCATTACAGTTTGACGCAGATGCAAGCCCTGGGCGCGATAAATCCGCAGGGGCAGATGGGCTTGCGGGGCACTGGAGGGCGCGCCGTTAGTGGCGCAGCGTTACATGCGGACATCGGTGCTTTCCCGCCTTTGCGCCTTTGTGCGGCGTTGCGACAATCGCCAGCGACGAGATGGTGTGACGAGACGACGGAGGCAGGCATGGTGAGGCAGGTGCTGGTAGTCGACGGGGATCGGAACTTCGCATCCTCCTTGTCTCTCTTGCTGGAGGGGGCCGGCCTGGCGGTGAGCCAGGCGCACGACGCGGCCTCTGGTCTGGCCTCGCTGCGTGCCAGCACGCCGGATGTGGTGGTGATCGACACTGCCTTGCCCGACCGCGATGGCCTGGAGTTGGCGCAATGGCTGCGCGCGGATCCAGCGCGCGAAGGACTGCGCCTGGTGGTGACCTCGGCGCGGGTGCGCCCGGCCGAGCTGGCCAAGGCCGACGCGCTGGGGGTCGATGCCTTCTTCACCAAACCCTTCTCGCTGCGTGAGCTGTTCCAGCGCCTGGAGGCCTTTTCGTGATCCCGGCCCGCCGCGCGCCCTGGGTGGGTGTGCTGGTCGGGTGTTACGTGCTGGTACTGGTCGGGCTGGCGGCCGGGCTCGTCTGGATGCTGCTGCCGGCCGGCGAGGCGCTGGCCTGGTGGAACAGCCTGGGTCGCGCACGTCTGCCCCTGGTGCTGCTGCTGTCGATCGGGGCTGCGCTGCTGGGCCTAGGGGCGGCACTGATCCATGAGACCTATGCGGGCGGCATCGCACGCATGGCAGAGCGGGTGAGCGTGCAGATGGCCAGCGGCGATGCCAGGCCCTTGCCGGTGCGCGGGGTGCCCGAGATGCGTGCGCTGCAGGTGGCGATCAACCAATTGGCGGCCGCGCATGCCGCCGCCCTGCGTGACGTCGGGCAGCATGTCGCCCGCGCCCATGCCGAAAGCCAGGAGGAGCGCACCCGGCTGACCGCGCTGATCGGTCAGTTCCATCAGGCGGTGATCGTGTGCAATGCACAGGGACAGATCGCGCTGTACAACAACCGTGCTCGCGAGCTGTTCGACAGCGCAGGCGGCGAACAAGCCTGTTTCGTGGGCTTGGGTCGACACCTGGCGAGCCTGCTGGAACCCGGTCTGGTCGACTATCTGCAAGAGGCGGTGAGTGGGCCTGAGGACGAAGGTGCGCGGCGCGAGATCACGCTGATGAGCGCCACCCGCGGCGGGCGCCTGCTGCGCCTGCGGGCGAGCGCAATCCAGGCCGCCAGTGCGCCGGGAGACGCCGGGCTGTTGCTGATCGCCGAGGATGTCACGCGGGCCGCCGAACTGGATGCGCGGCGCGCCCGTGTGATGCAGGAAACGGTGCAGACGCAGCGCGCCGGGCTGGCCAGCATCCGCCTCGCGGCCGAGGCCTTGCACGCCTTGCCGCAACTGTCGGCGGAGGAGCGAGTGCGTTCGCTTACCGTGCTGCGCGACGAGGCCGATCGCCTGTCGCGCCAGCTCGCCGACGTGATGGCTGGCCACGCCGAGCTGTGGAGCGCGGGCTGGCAGCTTGATGGCATGCAGGGCACTGCGCTGCTGATGGCGGCCTGCCGTCGCATCGAGGCGCGTACCGGGCTGATCTGCCAGGTGGAATACGCCGAGTCCGAGCTGTGGCTGCGTACCGACAGTTTCAGCCTGATCCAGGCGCTCAGCTTCCTCGCGCGGCGCATCAGCGAGGCCTGCGATCTGCGCGAGCTGCGCTTGCGTCTGACGCGGCAGGAGGCGATGGCGCACCTGGACATCGTGTGGCTGGGCACCGCGCTGTCCAGCGAATCCGCGCTGGGCTGGGAACTGGAACCGATGACCCTGGGCGGCGAATCCAGCCCGCTCACGGTGCGCGAAGTGGTGGAACGCCACGACGCCGAACTGGTGTACCAGCGTGACCGGGCGAGCACGCGTTCCTGGTTCCGCTTCCTGTTGCCGGCCTACGATTCGGCTGGGGACGACACGCCCACGGTGGCCACGCCGGACGGAGAGGGGAGTGGCCGGCCGGAGTTCCACGACTTCGACCTGTTTGCCGCGGGCGCGCGCCAGGTGGCGATGGACGATCTGCCCCTGGAACGCCTGGCCTACACCGTGTTCGATACCGAGACGACCGGGCTCGACCCCTCGGGAGGCGACGAGATCATCCAGATCGGTGCGGTACGCATTCTGCATGGCCGTCTGCTACGTGAAGAGCGCTACGAGCAACTGGTCGACCCCCGGCGCCCCTTGTCGCCCGAGTCCATCGCGGTGCACGGCATCACGCCGGACCGCTTGCGTGGCCAGCCGGGCATCGACGCCGTGTTGCCGCGCTTCCATGCGTTCGCCGCCGATACCGTGCTGGTCGGCCATAACGTCGCCTTCGACCTGCGTTTCCTGCAGTTGAAGGAGGCGCAGTGCGGCCTGCGCTTCGAGCAGCCGGTGCTGGATACCCTGCTGCTGTCGGTCGTGTTGCATCCCAATCACGACTCGCATCGCCTGGAGGCGATTGCCGAGCGCCTGGGGCTGGGCGTGGTGGACCGCCACACGGCCCTGGGCGACGCGATGCTGACCGCGCAGGTGTTCCTGCGCATGATTCCGTTGCTGGCCCTGCGCGACATCCATACACTCGGCCAGGCCCGCGCCGCGAGCAAGGAAACCTGGCATGCCCGTATCCGATATTGAGCGCTCCGAGGCGGGCGTCTCGGTGTTCTCATTGATGCAACCCCTGCGCAGTCTGATCCGTCGCGCGCCGGTGATCTATGCGCCCGGCACACCGCTGCGCGTGGCGCTGGAGCACATGCACCGCGAGCGCATCGGCTCGGTGGTGGTGGCGCGGGGTGACGACATGCGGCCACTGGGCGTCGTGACCTTCAGCGACGTGCTGGGGCGCATCGTGCTGCAGGGCGGCGATCTGGGCGTGCCGCTGGAACAGGTGGCCAGCACCCGTCTGGTGACTTTGCCGGGCGATGCGACCGCGCATGACGCCGTGCTGGCGATGGCGCGTGGCGCGGTGCGTTACGTGCTGGTGCTGGAGCCGGGCAGCGGGCGCCTGGTCGGTGTGGTGTCGCGCGGTGATCTCTACAGCACGCAGCGGATCGCCTCGGAAGATGTGGTGAACCAGGTCATCTCGGCGCGCAGCATCAGCGAGCTGGCGGTGGCGGCAGCCGAGACGCGCCACTTCGCCAACCGCCTGGTGTCGCAAGGCCTGTCGGCTGAACAGGCGATCCAGTGGATCACTTCGCTCAACGACCTGGTGAGCCTGCAGGCCATCGACCTCGTGAAGTCGCGTTTCGAGCTGCCCGAGGTGCCGTGGTGCTGGCTGGCCTTCGGCTCGGAGGGGCGTTTCGAGCAGACGCTGGCAACCGATCAGGACAATGGGCTGATCTTCGCCGTGCCCGCCGGACAGGATGCGGAAACGCTGCGTGCCGTCTTTCTGCCTTTCGCCCAGGCGGTGAACCAGGCCCTGGATGATTGTGGCTTCCCGCTGTGCCGTGGCCAGATCATGGCCGGCAATCCGCAGTGGTGCATGTCGGAGGACGAATGGCGCGGCTGCTTCGCCACCTGGATCGCCTGTGGCGACCCCAAGGCCTTGCTCAATGCGAGTATCTTCTTCGACTTCCGCTGTCTCTACGGCGAAGGCGGGCTGGCCGGCAGCCTGCGCGAATGGCTGTTGGGTGAGACGCGTGCCAGCAGCATCTTCCAGCGCCTGCTGGCGATCAACGCGCTGCAATGCCAGCCGCCGCTGGGCCTGATCCGCGCCTTCGTGCTGGATCGCAAGAACGACCCGCCCAACACCATCGACCTCAAGCAGACCGGTACCCGGCCCTACGTCGACGCCGCGCGCCTGTATGCCCTGGCCAATGGAGTTGGCGCGACCGGCACGGTGGAGCGTCTGCGTGCGCTGTCGCGCCTGCCCAGCTTCCAGGGCGACGACCTGCAGGCCGCCATCGATGGTTACCTGCTGGTGCAGCGCTTGCGCCTGGTCAACCAGCAGCGCGCGGGGGGGCATGACAAGGCGGTCAACCGCCTCAACCCCTATCGCCTCAATGCGCTGGAGCGACGCTTTCTGCGCGACGCCTTCGGTCAGGCCAAGCGTCTGCAGCAGCGCCTGAAGGCTGACTATCGCGTGTGACCATGCCCAACACGCGCCTGATCACCGACACCCGCAAGCAGGGCCGCCTCTATGTGCTGTTCGCGCTGGGCTTCGGCCTCTTTGTCGCCCTCATGGCGGCGGCCGAGCACATGGGCATGCCCTCGCACTGGATCGGCTACACCTTCCTGCTCGCCACCATCGTCATCTATGCGGTGATCGGGGTCTACAGCCGCACCGCCGACGTGGTCGAGTACTACGTCGCCGGGCGGCGCGTGCCGGCCATCTTCAATGGCATGGCCACGGCGTCGGACTGGATGAGCGCCGCCTCCTTCATCGGCATGGCCGGCACGCTGTACCTCGCCGGCTTCGATGGCCTGGCCTTCGTGATCGGCTGGACCGGCGGCTACGTGCTGGTCTCGCTGCTGCTGGCGCCCTATCTGCGGCGCTTTGGCGAGTACACGATTCCGGACTTCCTCGGTGCGCGCTTCGAGGGCAGCATCCCGCGCCTGATGGGCGTGGCCGCGGTCATGACCGTGAGCTTCGTCTACGTGGTGGCGCAGATCTACGGCGTTGGCCTCATCACCAGCCGTTTCTTCGGCATCGACTTCGAGATCGGCGTGTTCGTCGGCCTCGGGGGCGTGCTGGTGTGCTCCTTCCTGGGCGGCATGCGTGCAGTGACCTGGACCCAGGTGGCCCAGTACATCGTCATCATCGTGGCCTACCTGACGCCGCTGGTGATCCTCGCCTACAAGATCACCGACCTGCCCGTGCCTTACCTGGCCTATGGCCAAGTGCTGCAGTCCCTGAGCGACTCGGAGAAGCGCTTGCTCGACGATCCGGCCGAGCTGGAGGTGCGGCGTGCGCTGGAGCGCCGCATCGTGCAATACCAGGCGCGGCTGGATGCGCTGCCCGAGTCGCTCGACAACGAGCGCAAGCTGCTGCTCGCCCGTCTGGAGTACCTGCAGGACCGCAATGCGCCGGCGCGCGACATCGGCAATGTGCAGCGCCAGTTGCGCGAACTGCCGGCCACGGTCGAGCAGGCCAAGACGCTGTGGGAGCACGAAATCCAGGAGGCGCGCAGTCGTTCGCGTCCGCCAGTGCCCCATTCGCAGGCCTACACCGGCAACTCGGCGCAGAGTCCGGAGCAGGCCCGTACCAATTTCATCGCCCTGGTGTTCGTATTGATGATCGGCACGGCTGGCCTGCCACACGTGCTGACGCGCTACTACACCACGCCCGGCGCGGCCGCGGCCCGGCGCTCGGTGTTCTGGTCGCTGCTCTTCATCCTGCTGCTGTACCTGGCCGCACCGGCTTACGCGGTCTTCGCCAAGTGGGAGGTCTATCACAACCTGGTGGGGGCAGCGATCACCGAGCTACCAGGCTGGGTGGCCTCCTGGGGCAAGATCGGTCTGGTCAAGGTAGAAGACATCAACCTCGATGGCGTGCTGCAACTGGGCGAGCTGTCGCTCAACCCGGATGTCATCGTGCTCGCCACGCCGGAGATCGCCGGCCTGCCTTACGTCGTCTCGGCCCTGGTCGCCGCCGGTGGGCTGGCGGCCGCGCTGTCGACCGCCGACGGCCTGCTGCTGACCATCAGCAGTGCTTTGTCCCACGATGTGTACTTCCGCCTGCTCAACCCGCAGGCCCCCACGCCACGCCGCCTGCTGGTCTCCAAGGCAACCCTGATGGTGGTCGCCATCGTCGCGGCCTGGGTCAGCTCCCTGCGGCCAGACAGTATCCTGCTCACCGTCGGCTTCGCCTTCTCGCTGGCCGCCGCAGCCTTCTTTCCGGCGCTGGTGTGCGGCATCTTCTGGGCGCGCGCCAACCGCTGGGGCGCGATCGCCGGCATCGTGGCCGGCCTCGTTGTCACCCTGAGCTACGCCTTGCGCACCCACCCCTTTTTCGGCGGCAGCATGGACAACGCCTGGTTCGGCGTGATGCCCATCTCCAGCGGGGTGTTCGGTGTGGCGGCCGGCTTTGCGACCCTGGTGGTAGTGAGCCTGCTCACTCCGCCGCCGGGAGCGCAAGCCCATGCGCTTCTGGCCCGGGTGCGCAGCCCGCTGCCCAATCTGCCTGACGACCAAGAAGATCCGGGGGCTTGACGGCGCGGCGGAGCAGGGCTTGAGGTGCTTGGGAAAGCTGCTATACTCGCGCCTCTTCGCGGAGAGGTGGATGAGTGGTTTAAGTCGCACGCCTGGAAAGCGTGTGTAGGGTAATACTCTACCGCGGGTTCGAATCCCGCCCTCTCCGCCAGGCCTGACTTGCTGTCATCTGCCTGATCCGGAATTAAAAAACGCGCCGCTCGGGCGCGTTTTTCGTTTGTGGCTTGCGTAGCCCTACTGCTTGCCGGTGCTCCCGAAGCCTCCCGCGCCACGTTCGCTGGCGTCGAAGTCATCCACGACGTTGAAACCAACCTGCAGCACAGGCACGACCACCAGTTGCGCAATGCGGTCCAGGGGCTGGATCGTGAAAGCCTCCTTCCCACGGTTCCAGGTCGACACGAAGATCTGGCCCTGGTAGTCAGAGTCGATCAGTCCCACGAGGTTGCCCAGCACGATGCCGTGCTTATGACCCAGGCCCGAGCGCGGCAGGATCATCGCGGCCAGGCCGGGGTCGGCCAGGTGGATGGCCATGCCGGTGGGGATCAGGACGGTGTCGCCCGGGTTCAGGGTCACCGCTGCGTCGAGGCAGGCGCGCAGGTCCAGGCCGGCGGCGCCGGCCGTGGCGTAGTGGGGCGGACTTTCCTTCAGTCGGGGGTCGAGCAGTTTGACGTCGATGCGATGCATGTTCAGTGAAAGGTGAAGGGTTGAGAGGAGGGGGTGTCAGGCCAGCAGGCTGGCCAGATGCGCCACGATGCCACGCGCGACTTCCTGCTTGTCGGCCAGTGGAAGTGGGTGGCGGCCATGCGCGTCGAACAGCACGACCTGGTTGGTGTCGCCGCCCATGCCGTCCTGCACCAGATTGCCGACCACCAGTTTGAGGTGCTTGGCATTGAGCTTGCCAAGGGCATAGATGTCGAGGTCCTGGCTCTCGGCCGCGAAGCCCACGCAAAACGGCGCATTGGGCAGGGCCGCAACCTCCGCCAGGATGTCCGGGTTGCGCACAAGTTCGAGTTTCAGCGTGTCGGCATTCTTCTTGATCTTCTGCTCTGCCGCCTGTGCGGGACGGTAGTCTGCGACGGCGGCGACTCCGATGAAAATATCCGTCTGGCTCAGGTTGGCCAGCACCGCGTTGCGCATCTGGCTGGCCGACTGCACGTCGATGCGCTTTACGTTGGCCGGCGTGGCGAGGCTCACCGGGCCGCTGACCAGCAGCACCTCGGCGCCGGCCTGGGTCAGGGCGCGCGCCAGGGCGTAGCCCATCTTGCCCGAGCTGATGTTGGTCAGGCCGCGCACTGGGTCCAGCGCCTCGAAGGTGGGGCCGGCGGTCATCACGACACGCTTGCCGGCGAGCGGTTTGGGCTGCAGCGCGCTGGCGACGATCTCGTAGATGTCCTGCGGTTCCAGCATGCGGCCTTCGCCGACTTCACCACAGGCCTGCTCGCCACTGGCTGGGCCGATGGTGTGTATGCCATCGGCGCGCAACTGCGCGACATTGCGCTGCGTGGCCGGGTTGCCCCACATCTGCAGGTTCATGGCCGGTGCAACGTAGAGCGGGCAGTCGCGGGCAAGACACAGCGCGGATAGCAGGTCGTCGGCCATGCCATGCGCCAGCTTGGCCATGAAGTCGGCCGTGGCCGGCGCGATCAGTGCGAGATCGGCTTCACGTGTGAGATTGATGTGCGCCATCCCGTTCGACATGCGGGTGTCCCACGGATCGGTCCACACCGTGCGGCCTGTGAGGGCCTGAAAAGTCAGCGGCGTGATGAAGTGGGTGGCGGCCTCGGTCATCGCGACGTCGACCTGGGCGCCGGCCTTGATGAACAGGCGCACCAGCTCGGCTGCTTTGTAGGCCGCGATGCCGCCGGTCACGCCCAGCATGATTGTCTTGCCCGTCAGTTCAGTCATGGTGCATTGCACGCTGCAGGAGAATGCCGCGATTCTATCCCCAAGGAGAGGCGATCCATGGCGATCACCGATTGGCCCGAGCAGGAGCGGCCACGCGAGCGCCTGATGGCGAACGGCGCCGCCGCCCTGTCCGATGCGGAGTTGCTGGCGATTTTTTTGCGTGTGGGCGTGCGCGGCAAGAGTGCGGTCGACCTGGCGCGCGACCTGCTGGCGCATTTCGGAAGTCTGACGCGCCTGTTCTCGGCGTCCTGCGCGGAGCTGTCACGCATCCACGGCATGGGTGACGCCAAATACGTCCAGTTGCAGGCTGTGCTGGAGATGGCGCGTCGCGCCCTGGGCGAGGCGATGCGCGAGCGCGACAACCTGGGTTCGCCGGCCGCCGTGCGAGACTGGTTGCGCCTCAAGCTGGCCAGCCTGCCGCACGAGGTCTTCATGATCCTGTTGCTGGATGCGCAGAACCGTCTGATCCATTCCGAGGAGCTGTTCCGCGGCACACTGACGCAAACCTCCGTGTATCCCAGAGAGGTGGTCAAGCTGGCCCTGGCTCATAATGCGGCGGGTGTGGTGCTGGCGCACAACCACCCTTCCGGGACGGCCGAGCCGAGTCAGGCGGACGAGTTGCTGACCCGCTCACTGAAACAGGCGCTGGGTCTGGTCGATGTCCGGGTGCTGGACCATTTTGTGGTGGCGGGCAGTGCAAATCCCTTGTCTTTTGCCGAGCGCGGGCTGTTGTGAGCCAGTGGCGCGGACCAGATAAGCCTTGCACTTGGCTAAATGCCTGTATTAGAATCGAGAGCTTTTCGGAACCAGCCGAAGAATTCACTGAGTGCGGAGCGAGAAATGTCTCGAGTGTGTATCGTGACGGGCAAGGGCCCGATGGTGGGCAACAATGTGTCCCACGCCAATAACAAGACCAAGCGTCGTTTTCTGCCGAACCTGCAGAACCGTCGTTTCTGGCTTGAAAACGAACAACGTTTCGTGAGCCTGCGCGTTTCCAACGCCGGCCTGCGTACCATCGACAAGAAGGGTATCGAAGTCGTTCTGGCCGAGCTGCGTGCGCGCGGCGAGAAGGTCTGATCGGTTTCCCCCAGGACGGAGTAAGAGAAAATGGCTAAAGGCGGTCGCGAAAAGATCAAGCTGGAGTCCACTGCGGGCACCGGCCACTTCTACACCACCAACAAGAACAAGCGCACCACGACGGGCAAGCTTGAGTTCATGAAGTACGACCCGGTGGTGCGCAAGCACGTGGTCTACAAGGAAACCAAGCTCAAGTGAGCGCGGGCGCCGATCTAGAATCGGCGTGACCTGGCTGGTTCCAGTGTTTGCGATGACACCCGCCCCTGGCGGGTGTTTTCGTTTCGGATTGCAGAGTTTGTCGAGCCGGCGGTGTGCCGGCGGGAGGGGGCAGGATGAGTCACGCTTCAACCGAAAACCTCAACGTCGTTTCCTTCGATCGCATGCCCTCGCCGGGCGAGATCAAGCAGCGCGTGCCGCTGTCGGACAAGGCTGCGAGTGTGGTGCATGCCGGTCGCCAGACCGTGATGCGCATCCTCGATCGGGTCGATCCGCGGCCGATCGTCATCGTCGGGCCCTGTTCGATCCACGACCCGGTGGCCGGCCTGGACTACGCACGCCGCCTCAAGGTCCTGGCCGAGGAAGTGCAGGACACGCTGTACGTGGTGATGCGTGTCTATTTCGAGAAGCCGCGCACGTCCACTGGCTGGAAAGGCTTCATCAACGATCCGCGCATGGACGACAGCTTCCACATCGAGGAAGGCATGGAGCGCGGCCGCAAGTTCCTGCTCGATGTGGCCGAGATAGGCCTGCCGGCGGCGACCGAGGCACTCGACCCGATTGCGCCGCAGTACTACGGTGACCTTGTGAGCTGGACGGCGATCGGCGCGCGCACCGCAGAGTCGCAGACGCACCGCGAGATGGCCTCGGGTTTGTCCACGCCGGTGGGTTTCAAGAACAGTACCGATGGTTCGCTGGAGGCGGCCGTCAACGGCATCCTGTCCGCCTCGCATCCGCACAGCTTTCTGGGGCTCAGCGAGTCCGGCGAGTCCGCTGTCATCCGCACCCGTGGCAATCGCTACGCCCATTTGGTGCTGCGTGGCGGCGGCGGGCGCCCCAACTACGATACGGTGTCGGTGTCCATGGCGGAGCAGGCGCTGGCCAAGGCCAAGCTGCCGCAGAATGTGGTCATCGACTGCTCGCACGGCAACTCCTGGAAGAAGCCGGAGCTGCAGCCGCTGGTGATGAAGGACGTGGTGACGCAGATCCGCAACGGCAATCGCTCCATTGTGGGCCTGATGATCGAGAGCCATCTTGAAGCGGGCAACCAGCCGATACCGGCCGACCTGTCGCAACTGAAGTACGGCTGCTCGGTGACCGATGCCTGCGTGGGCTGGCCCACCACCGAAGAGATGCTGCGCGATGCGCACCAGGCCCTGCGCGAACTGATCGCCGCGCGTGCTGCCTGATTCCGAAACATTCCTAGACAAGGACTTTCCATGCACCTGATCCAGCCCTTCGCCGGCCTGCGCCCGGCCCCCGGCCGCGCCCCCGACATCGTTGCGCCGCCTTATGACGTGCTGTCCAGTGACGAGGCACGCGCACGCGCCGCCGGCAAGCCCTGGAGTTTCTTGCACATCTCCAAGCCGGAGATCGACTTGCCCGCCGGCATCGATGTCTATTCGGCGCCGGTGTATGCCAAGGCGGTGGAAAATCTGCAGCACATGATCGAAGAAGGCGTGCTGATCCGCGACGAGGAACCGTGCTACTACGTCTATCGCATCATCATGGGCGAGCATGTGCAGACCGGCCTGGTGGCGTCGGCCTCGGTGGCCGACTACGACAAGAACCGCATCCGCCGCCATGAGCTGACGCGCCCGGACAAGGAAGACGATCGCGTGCGCCAGATCGAGGCGCTGCGTGCGCAGACCGGTCCGGTGCTGCTGGCCTATCCCCAGGCGCCGGCTATCGACGCGATCCTGGACGCTTCGCAGAAGGGCTCACCGGTGGCTGACGCGGTGGCCGACGACGGCATCCGCCATATCGTGTGGCGCATCCGCGACGAGGGCGTGATCGCGCAACTGACGGCCGAGTTCGACAAGCTCAAGGCGCTCTACATCGCTGACGGCCACCACCGCTCGGCGGCCGCATCGCGTGTCTGCGCGGCGCGCAAGGCGGCCAACCCGGAGCACACCGGCGAGGAGTCTTACAACTACTTCCTGTCGGTGATCTTTCCCGACCACCAGCTCAGGATCCTCGATTACAACCGCGTCGTGACCGATCTGAACGGCTTGTCGGAAGAGGCCTTTCTGGCCGCCATCGGCAAGGCCTTCAAGCTTGAGAAGGCAGACGGTCAGGTCAAGCCGGCCGGTCACGGCGAAGTCGGCATGTATCTCAAGGGCCAGTGGTATCGCTTGCGTATTGATTCGGCCCTGATCCCCGCCGACCCAGTGGCGCGTCTCGACGTGAGCCTGCTGTCCGACCACCTGCTGACCCCGATCCTGGGCATCGCCGACCTGCGCCGCGACAAGCGCATCGACTTCGTCGGTGGCATCCGTGGCCTGCCCGAGCTGGAAAAGCGGGTGAACAGCGGCGAGATGGCGGTGGCTTTCGCGATGTACCCGACCACCCTGGCCGATCTGATGGCGGTGGCCGATGCCGACCAGATCATGCCGCCCAAGTCGACCTGGTTCGAACCCAAGCTGGCCGACGGCCTGCTGTCGCACGTGATCGACTGAGGCGCGCATGCCGCAAGGGGGAAGGGGCTCTGCGGAGCCCCTTTTTCATGGTCTTGTGCGGGTCATTCCGGCTTGAAAGCAAGTCAGCCATAAGGCAGATTGCGTGCCTGCCCACGAAAGAGAGGCGTGCCATGAGCGCGACTGCGTTCATCACCCACCCGGATTGCTGGCTGCACAACATGGGGAGCATGCATCCGGAATCCCCGCATCGCCTGTCGGCGATCCGTGATCAGTTAATCGCCTCTGGCCTGGAGGTGTTGCTGCATCAGCTCGACGCGCCGGAAGCCACGACCGAGCAACTGTGTCGTGCGCACGATGTGGATTATGTGGAAGACCTCATGTCGCGCGTGCCGGCCAGCGGCATCGTACACCTGGACCCTGACACCGCCATGTGTCCGCATACGATCAAGGCGGCACTGCGCGCCGCTGGTGCGGGCGTGATGGCGACCGATCTGGTGATCGAGGGGCGTGCGGAAAGCGCCTTCTGCGCCGTGCGGCCGCCCGGGCACCATGCCGAGCGCATGCGGGCGATGGGTTTCTGCTTCTTCAACAATGTGGCCGTGGCGGCGCGCCACGCGCTGGATTTCCATGGCCTGAAGCGTGTCGCGGTGATCGACTTCGATGTGCACCATGGCAACGGCACCGAGAACATCCTGGCGCCGGACGGGCGTGCCTTGATGGTCAGCTTCTTCCAGCACCCCCTGTATCCCTATTCGGGTGCACATCCGACCGGTCCCAACATGCGCAACACTCCCTTGCCGGCCGGTACGAAGGGCGACGTGGTGCGCGAGATCGTGGAAACAGCCTGGCTGCCGGCGCTGGAGGAGTTTGATCCGCAGATGCTGTTCATCTCGGCCGGCTTCGATGCGCACTACGAGGATGACATGGCGTCCATGGGCCTGTTCGAGCAGGACTACGCCTGGATCACCATGCGCCTGCGCGAGCATGCCGAGCGCCACTGCGGCGGACGCATCGTGTCCATGCTGGAAGGGGGCTACGCATTGTCGGCCCTGGGGCGCAGCGTGGTGGCGCACATCAAGGCCTTGGCCCGCCTGTAAGGGGGTGTGACGGACGGACCAGCGGCGGCGCTTCGCGGTACAATCGCGGGATTGCCCATAGCTCTGGATGCACCATGATCACAGGTTCACTGGTCGCTCTCGTGTCGCCGATGCGGCCCGATGGCCGTCTCGATTTTGACCGCCTGCGCGCCCTGATTGACTTTCATGTGAAGGAAGGCTCCGACGGGCTGGTGATCGTCGGCACCACCGGTGAATCGCCCACCGTCGATGTCGAGGAACACAGCGAGCTGATCCGCGTGGCGGTCGAACATGCCGCCGGCCGTTTGCCCATCATCGCGGGCACGGGTGCCAACTCGACCGCCGAAGCCATTGCGTTGACGCGCTTCGCCAAGGAGGTCGGTGCCGATGCCGCCTTGTCGGTGGTGCCTTACTACAACAAGCCGACGCAGGAGGGCATGTATCGCCACTTCCGCACCATCGCCGAAGCTGTCGAGCTGCCGCTGATTCTCTACAACGTGCCAGGCCGCACGGTCGCCGATCTGGCCAACGATACGGTGCTGCGTCTTGCACAGGTGCCCAACATCGTGGGCATCAAGGACGCCACCGGCAACATCGAACGGGTGACCGATCTCGCCATGCGCGCACCGGCCGACTTTGCGCTCTACAGCGGGGACGACATGACTGCCATGTGCTTCATGCTGCTGGGCGGCCATGGCGTGATCTCGGTGTCGGCCAACGTCGCGCCGCGCCTGATGCACGAACTGTGTGTGGCGGCGACGGCAGGTGATGTGGTGCGCGCCAACGAATTGAACCGGAAACTTTTCCTGCTCAACCGCGATCTGTTCGTCGAGGCGAATCCGATCCCGGTGAAATGGGCGGTGCAGCAGATGGGCCTGATCGAAGAAGGCATCCGTCTGCCCCTGACTCCTCTGTCGGACGGGCTCCATGCTCGAGTACGCGCAGCCATGCAGGCTGCAGGCGTCTCCACCCAAAACGCTTGATATCCGAGGTTAGAAACATGATGCGTTGCGCTTCCCGCGCGATCCCGCTCGTCGCCGCCCTGGCCGTGCTGGCGTCGATGACGGCCTGTACTACGACGTTTGGCAACAACAAGAATGCCGATTTCAAGACCGAGGGCGCAGTCCGCCCCAGCCTGGAAGTCCCACCCGACCTGGTGACCCCGGGTACGAGCGACCGCTACGCCATCCCCGGCAAGCCGGGCGATGCCTCGCTGTCGACCTATACCCAGGCCCGCAGCACCAACAAGGTGGCCACCGATACCGTGCTGCCCGCGAATGACAGCGGTCTGCGCATCGAGCGCAGCGGTTCCACCCGCTGGCTGGTCGCACCCGGTACGCCGGAACAGCGCTGGACTGAACTGCGCGCCTTCTGGCTGGACTCCGGCTTCACGCTGGCGGTCGACAAACCGGAGATCGGCGTGCTGGAGACCAACTGGGCGGAGAACCGCTCCAACATTCCGATGGATTTCCTGCGCAAGTGGCTCGGCAAGGTTGGCGATGCCGTGTACGACTCCGGCTTGCGTGATCGTTTCCGCGTGCGCATGGAGCGTGGCAGCGCGCCGGGTACGGTGGAATTCTTCTTCGCCCACCAGGGGGCGGAGGAAAAGTATGTCGACGCGATCCAGACCCGCTGGGAGATCCGCCCGGCCGATCCGATGCTGGAAGCCGAGATGCTCAATCGCTTCATGGCGCGTCTGGCCGGCGACAAGCAGGCGGAAGCCAAGGCGGCCGAGAAGGTCGTGCAGGCAGCCAAGGTCGAGCCGGACAAGGCACGCCTGGTTGAATCCGTTGGCGGCTTGGCGCTGCAGGTGGACCAGGATCTGGACCGCGCCTGGCGCCAGGTCGGTAGCAGCCTGGACCGTATCGGCCTGGTGGTCGAGGACCGTGATCGCTCCAAGGGCACCTATTTCGTGCGCTACGTGCTGTCCGACGACATGAAGGGCAAGGCGCCCAGCGTGTGGGACAAGATGGCTTTCTGGAAGAGTGATGATCCGGCTGCGACGACCGGGCAGTACCGTATCCTGGTGGCCAGCGAGTCGCCGACCCAGACGCGTGTGACGGTGCAGGACAAGGAAGGCGTGGCCCTGGCCAGCAATTCGGCGCGTCAAATCCTGAGCCTGCTGCAGAACCAGTTGAAGTGATGAAGGACACGAGGCCGCAGTGCTCCGTCCTGGCGGCGGGCCCTGCGGCCTCGTCACGTTTACGTGACCTGATATCCGCATGAAAGCGCCCGCCTGCTATCACTGCGGCCTGCCCATCGAGGCCGGTGTCGACCTGCAGGTGGACATTGGGGGCGTGGCGCGCGCGATGTGCTGCGCTGGTTGCCAGGCCGTGGCCCAGGCCATCGTCGACAACGGCTTGGCTGACTACTATAGCCACCGCGACGCCCTGCCCGAGTCGCCGCGCGAGGCGCTGCCGGCTGCGCTGGAGGAACTGGGGCTGTTCGATCACCCGGACTTCCAGAAGAGTTTCGTGCGGCCGGTGGGGGAGGGGGAGCGCGAGGCCGACCTGATCCTGGAGGGCATCACCTGTGCGGCCTGTGTATGGCTCAACGAGCGCCATTTGGCCGGTCTGCCCGGCGTCAGTGCGGTACAGGTCAACTACGCTACGCGACGTGCGCGCATCCGCTGGCAGGAGGCGCGTATCCGGCTGTCCGACATCCTCGCCGCGGTGGCCGCCATCGGCTATCGCGCCCATCCCTACGATGCGCTGCGCTCTGAGGAGGTGGCCCAGCGCGAGCGCAAGACCGCGCTGTGGCGCCTGCTGGTGGCCGGTTTCGGCATGATGCAGGTGATGATGTATGCCTACCCGGCCTACATCGCCCGCGAGGGTGACATGACGCCGGCGGTGGTGGCGATGATGCGCTGGGCCAGCCTGATCCTCACGCTGCCGGTGATCCTCTATTCCGCCGCGCCCTTCTTCCAGCGTGCCTGGCGGGATGCCCGCATGCGCCGCCTCGGCATGGACATCCCGGTGGCCTTGGGTCTGGGGAGTGCATTCCTGGCCAGTCTGTGGGCCACTTTGTCGGGGCATGGTGAGGTCTATTTCGACTCGGTCACGATGTTCGTGTTCTTCCTCCTGGGCGGGCGCTATCTGGAGATGCTGGCGCGCCAGCGCGCGGTGCGCGGCACCGAAACACTCGGACGTCTGGTGCCAGTGTTCGCGCGGCGTATCGCCGCCGATGGCAGTGAGCAGCGCGTACCCAGCAGCGATCTGCTGGCCGGCGAGCGGGTGCGGGTGCTGCCGGGCGAGAGCATCGTGGTCGATGGTGAGGTGCGGGAGGGCGACAGCGAGGTCGATGAGTCCTGGCTCACCGGTGAGAGCCGGCCGCAGCGCCGTGGTGTCGGCGCGCGCGTGCTGGCGGGCAGCCTGAATCGCAGCAGTCCCTTGCTCATCCTGGCCAGCCAGGTGGGCGAGGCAACCCGCTTGGCGACCATCCGCCGCCTGATGGAGCGCGCTGCGGCCGAGCGGCCGCAGATCGTCGAGCAGGCTGATCGGGTGGCGGCGCGTTTCATCGCCGCGCTGATGATCCTGGCCTGCGTCACTGCCGTGTACTGGTGGCAGGCCGATCCCTCGCGCGCCTTGTGGATCTTCGTTTCGGTGCTGGTGGTGAGCTGCCCTTGCGCCCTGTCCCTGGCGACGCCGGCAGCGCTGACCGTGGCGACCGATGCCTTTGCCCGGGCCGGCCTGCTGATCACGCGTGGCCATGCCATCGAAACGCTGGCCAGGACGCAGCACATCGTGTTCGACAAGACGGGTACCTTGAGCCAGGGACGGATGCACCTGCAGCGGGTGCGTTGCGTCGATGGTGTGATGGAAGACGAGGCCTTGCGACTGGCTGCCGCGCTCGAAAGCCATTCTGAGCACCAGATCGCGCGTGCCTTGTGCGAAGCCGTGCCCGCTCCGGTTCCGCAGGCCAGCGCCGTGGTGGCGACGCCCGGCCAGGGTGTGCGAGGGCGGATCGCTGGCGAGACCTACGCGATCGGCCGGGCGGGTTTCGTGGCGGCGCTGGCGGGCAGTGTGCGTCCGGCGGCCTTGGAAGGCGGGTCGGGCAGCGAGGTCTTGCTGGCAACGGAGGGGCGCTGGCTCGCCGCCTTCGAGATCGAGGATGCCCTACGGCCCGAGGCGGCGGAGGTCGTGCGGCACTTGCAGCACACTCTCGGGCTGAGCCTGTTCAGCGGCGATGCCCAGGCGCCGGTGCAGCGTGCGGCGCAAAGCCTCGGCATCGTCGATGCGCGGTCTGCGATGACGCCGGAGGACAAGCACGCCGCCATCCAGGCCTTGCAGGCACAGGGCAAGGTGGTGGCGATGGTGGGCGATGGGGTGAACGATGCGCCGGTGCTGGCTCAGGCGCATGTGTCCATCGCCATGGCCGGCGGCACGGAGTTGGCGCGCAACCATGCCGACATCGTGCTGCTCAAGGACGATCTGCACGGCCTGCTGCGTGGTCGCGCGCTGGCGGCACGCACCCTGAAGATCATCCGGCAGAACCTGGGCTGGGCCTTCGCCTACAACTTCCTGGCGGTGCCCGCAGCGATGCTGGGGTGGGTGACGCCCCTGGTCGCGGGTGTGGGCATGGGGCTGAGCTCCTTGCTGGTGGTGCTCAATGCCTTGCGCATCGGCTGGCCGGGCACGCGCGGGCGGCCCGGCAACTGAGCGCCTCAGCCCTGGCGCAAGCCCAGCAGCGGCCGCAACCAGGGCCACAACTGAATCTGGACGGCGGCAACCGCGAACCAGGCCAGTGAGGCAACCGACAAGGCCGGCACGATGCGCATCTGGAAGTGGCGCACTGCGACCAGCAGGGCCAGCAGAAAACTGAAATAGGTGAGCAGCGAGACCATGCCGAAGACGATGGTCTCCTCCAGCCGTGCGCTCGACTGTCCCTGGCCGACGAAGTAGTAGGAGAACAGCGCCATCGAGGGAAACAGCGGCACCAGGGCGGCCAGGTAGTAGTAGCGACTGCGTGCGAAGAGCTGGACGACCAGCACGATCAGGAAGCCGGTGCTGGCCTTGAGCAGGGTGGCGAAATCCATCGGGGCGGGCGTTCAGGTGTTCTCGTGCTGTTCCAGCACGAAGCTGGCGCCGTCGTCCTGCGCCAGGGTCTGGGTGAGCCAGGGCAGGGTCTCTTGCAGCGTTTTGTGCAGGGTCCAGGGCGGGTTGAGGATGAACAGGCCGCTGCCATGCATGCCCATGCCATCGGCGGACTTGCGGCGCACGTTCAGTTCCACGCGCAGCCAGCTCTTGGCCGGTAGTTTCTTGAGCTTGTCGGGCAGTTCGCGCGACTCCATACGGCCGAGGCAGGGATACCACAGTGCATAGATGCCGGTGGGAAAGCGCTTGAGCGACTCCTGCAGGGTCTTGATCACCGCAACATAGTCGCTGCGCATCTCGTAGGAGGGGTCGATCAGCGCCAGGGCGCGGCGCGGCGGCGGCGGCAGCAGCGTGATCAGCCCGGCCAGGCCGTCGCCATGCGTCACGATCACCCGCTTGCCCTTGGGGTCCTTGAAGGTGCTGCCCAGTTGCGGCACGTCGCTGGTGTGCAGTTCGAACAGGCGCAGCTTGTCGCTGGGGCGCAGGCTCTGTGCCGCGATCACCGGCGAGCCCGGGTAGTAGCGCAGCGCGCCGGGACCGTTGAAGTCGCGCACGATGTCGAGGTAGGGCTGCAGCGGGGCGGGCAGACCCTCACAGGCCCACAAGCGCGCGATGCCGTCCTTGTATTCAGACAGTTTGGTCGCGTAGCCCTCGTCCAGCATGTAGCCGCCGGCACCGGCATGGGTGTCGATGTACCAGCAGGGTGTGTCTTTCTGGATCAGATAGCGGGCGATGTCGACCAGCACGAAGTGCTTGAGCACATCGGCATGGTTGCCGGCATGGAAGGCGTGGCGGTAACTGAGCATGGCGGGGTCCGGAAATGACAAAGGGCCTTGGCGGCCCTTTGTGCGTCAGGCGATGGTGAAGCTTAGACGACGGCCTCTTCCTTCGGCTTCGCGACCTTGATGAACTGTTCGCGCGACACGCCCAGCCAGCGGGCCAGGGGCGCGGCAACCAGCACCGAAGAGTAGATGCCGAAACAGATGCCGATGGTCAGCGCGATGGCGAAATAGTGCAGCGTGGGGCCGCCGAAGATCAGCATCGAGAGCACCATCAACTGGGTGCTGCCGTGGGTGATGATGGTGCGCGAGATGGTGCTGGTGATGGCGTGGTCCAGCACCTGCGGCACGTCGAGGGCGCGCATCTTGGCGTTGCGGAAGGTCTCGCGCACGCGGTCGAACACGACCACCGATTCGTTCACCGAGTAGCCCAGCACGGCCAGCACGGCGGCCAGCACCGGCAGCGAGAACTCCCACTGGAAGAAGGCGAAGAAGCCCATGATGATGATCACGTCGTGCAGGTTGGCGATGATGGTCGCCACCGCGAGACGCCACTCGAAGCGCATCGCGAGGTAGATCATGATGCCCAGCACCACCACCAGCAGCGCCAGCGAGCCGTCTTCGGCCAGTTCCTTGCCGACCTGCGGGCCGACGAACTCGACGCGGCGCAGTTCGGGCTTGGAGCCCTCCACGGTGGCGAGTGCGGCCATGACCTTGTCCGACACCTGGGCCGAGTTCTCGTTACCGCGATTGGGCACGCGCACCATCACGTCGCGTGAGGTGCCGAAGTTCTGCACCTGGGCGTCGGTGTAGCCGATGCCTTCCAGTGACTTGCGCAAGGGTTCGAGCTGCGGTGCCTGCGGATAGGCGATCTCCATCACGGTGCCGCCGGTGAACTCCACCGACAGGTGCAGACCCTTGTGGAACAGGAAGAACACGGCCAGCAGGAAGGTGATCAGTGAAATCGCGTTGAAGATCAACGCGTGTTTCATGAACGGGATGTCTTTACGGATGCGGAAAAATTCCATGTTTTATTTCTCCTCGTCTCAGACGCCGGGTTTCCAGACCTGGCCGATGGCGATCTTGTCGAGCTTGCGGCGGTAGCCGTAGACGAAGTTGGTGATCATGCGGGAGACCATCACGGCACTGAACATCGAGGTCAGGATGCCCAGGCAGTGCACCACGGCAAAGCCGCGCACCGGGCCGGAGCCGAAGGCGAGCAAGGCGACACCGGCAATCAGCGTGGTCACGTTGGAGTCGAGGATGGTGCCGAAGGCGCGGTCGTAGCCAATATTGATGGCGGCCTGCGGCGTGGCGCCGTTACGCAGCTCCTCGCGGATGCGCTCGTTGATCAGCACGTTGGCGTCGATGGCCATGCCCAGGGTTAGCGCGATGGCCGCAATGCCGGGCAGGGTCAGCGTGGCCTGCAGCATCGACAGCAGGGCGATCAGCAGCAGCACGTTGGCCGACAGGGCGAGCACCGAGATCAGACCGAACAGCATGTAGTAACCGCACATGAACACAGCGATCGCGATGAAGCCCCACAGCGTCGACTTGAAGCCCTTGCTGATGTTCTCGGCGCCGAGGCTGGGGCCGATGGTGCGTTCCTCGATGATCTCCATCGGCGCGGCCAGCGAGCCGGAGCGGATCAGGATGGAGAGCTGGTTGGTCTCTTCCACGCTGAAGCTGCCGGTGATCTGGAACTGGTTGCTGAACTCGCCCTGGATGCGCGCCACCGAGATGGCTTCGCCCTTGCCTTTCTCGAACAGGATGATGGCCATCATCTTGCCGATGCTCTCGCGCGTCACGTCGCGCATGATGCGGCCGCCGGCCGAATCCAGGCGCACCGACACGGCGGGCTGCTGGTTCTGGTCGAAGGTGGCGTTGGCGCCGACGAAGCGGTCGCCGGTCAGCACGACCTGTTTCTTGACGGCCACCGGTTGCTGCGTACCGTTGCGCACTTCGGGGAACACATCCACCGAGGGCGAGGGGTCGAGCGGATTGGCGCCCGGCTCGACCATGCGCACCTGCAGCGTGGCGGTGCGGCCGATCAGGGACTTGGCCTTGCCGACGTCCTGCACGCCGGGCAGTTGCACCACGATACGGTCGGCGCCTTGTTGCTGGATCACCGGCTCGGCCACGCCCAGCTCGTTGATCCGGTTGTGCAGGGTGGTGATGTTCTGGCGGATCGCGTCTTCCTGGATATCGCGCTGCGCCTGCAGGGTCTGGGTGGCTTCGATCACGAAGTCCTCGCCGTCCTTGCGCTCGACCAATTGCAGGTCGGGGCGCTGGTCGCGCAGGATGCGACGGCCCGACTCACGCAGTTCCTCGTCGCGGAAGCGCACCAGGATGGTCTTGCCTTCGCGGCTGATGCCGGCGTGGCGCACGTTCTTCTCGCGCAGCAGGGTGCGCAGGTCAGAGGCGGTGGCGTCCAATTGTTTGCTCAGCGCGCCGGCCATGTCGACCTGCAGCAGGAAGTGCACGCCGCCGCGCAAGTCCAGACCCAGGTACATGGGCAGGGCGTGCAGGGTGGTGAGCCAGCTCGGGCTGGCCGACAGCAGGTTCAGGGCGACGATGTAGCCGGGGTTCTGGGCGTCCGGATTGAGCGCGTGCTCAATGGTGTCGCGGGCTTTCAACTGGGTGTCGGTGTCGGCAAAGCGCACGCGCAGGCTCGACAGGTCGCGGATCGAGCCGGTCGACACGACGCCAGCCTTCTCCAGTGCTTCCAGCACACGTGCTTCGACGGCGCTATCCACCTTGATGCTGGAGCGTGCGCTGGATACCTGGACGGCGGGAACTTCACCGTAGAAGTTGGGCAGGGTGTAGAGCAGACCGAGGATCAGCACGAGGCCGATCATCAGGTTTTTCCAGAGGGGATAGCGGTTCATGGTTGGGCAGTAGTACGGAGGGTGCCGGGCGTTGCCGCGTCGAGGCCGGCCCGCGGGCGCGGGCCGGGGGAGAAAGTTCAGGCGCTCTTGAGCGAGCCCTTGGGCAGGACGGTCGTGATGGCCGACTTCTGCACCAGGATGTCGACGTTGTCGGCCACCGTGATCTTGACGAAGTTCTCACGCACTTCCGCCACCTTGCCTGCCATGCCGCCGGCGGTGACGACTTCGTCGCCCTTGGCCAGGGCGTCCAGCAGGGACTTGTGCTCCTTCGCGCGCTTGGATTGCGGGCGATAGACGAAGAAGTACATGAACAGCAGCATCAGCGGCAGGATGATCAGCATGCCACCGGTGGGGTCACCGGCCGGGGCGCCGGCAGCTTGTGCGTAAGCGTCGGAAATGAACACTTTGAGGGTCCTTCAGGGTTTTTTCGAAAGGGGGCGAGTATAACAGGCCGCCCGGCTTTGCCCTGACGCGCTGCAAGGTGCCTGCACGCCCTTTGTCGGAGGGCAAAAGGCGGGCCGGGCCAGCGTCAGGTGCCTGCCTCTGACGCGCCTGTCCGGCCGAGGTTCAAACAAGTTTCACAATACGCCGCGTGCGCGGCGGGCGGCGAATTCGACCTGGAACTCGGCAAAGCGATTGGCCTCGATGGCGGCACGCATTTCCTGCATCAGTTGCTGGTAGTAGTGCAGGTTGTGGATGGTCATCAGGCGCGGGCCCAGCATCTCTTGCGCACGGTCCAGGTGGTGCAGGTAGGCGCGCGAGAAATGGCGGCAGGTGTAGCACGTGCAGTCCTCGTCGAGCGGGCGCGGGTCCTCGCGGTGTACCGCGTTGCGGATCTTGAGGTTGCCCCATTGGGTGAACAGCCAGCCGTTGCGCGCGTTGCGCGTGGGCATCACGCAATCGAACATGTCGATACCGCGCGACACGCCATATACCAGGTCTTCCGGCGTGCCCACGCCCATCAGGTAGCGTGGCTTGTCGGCCGGCAGGCGCGGCGTGGTGTGGGCCAGGATGCGCTCCATGTCCTCCTTCGGCTCGCCGACCGACAGACCACCGATGGCGAAGCCGTGGAAACCGATGTCCATGAGGCCGGCCAGCGACTCCTCGCGCAGGTCCTCGTACATGCCGCCTTGCACGATGCCGAACAGCGCGTTGGGGTTCTCCAGCTTGTCGAATTCGTCGCGCGAGCGCCGTGCCCAGCGCATCGACAGGCGCATCGACTTGGCCGCCTCGTCGTGGGTGGCGGGGAAGGGCGTGCATTCGTCGAAGATCATGACCACATCGGAGTTCAGCACGCGTTGGATGCGCATGGACTCCTCCGGCGTCAGGAACAGCTTGGCGCCGTCGATGGGCGAGGCGAACTTGACGCCTTCCTCGCTGATCTTGCGCAGCGCACCGAGTGAGAAGACCTGGAAACCGCCGGAGTCGGTCAGGATCGGTTTGTCCCAGCCCATGAAGCGGTGCAGACCGCCGAACTTCTCGACCACCGACAGCCCGGGGCGCAGCCACAGGTGGAAGGTGTTGCCCAGGCAGATGTGGGCGCCGCTCTCGGCGACCTCCTGCGGACTGACCGATTTCACCGAGCCGTAGGTGCCCACCGGCATGAATGCAGGTGTCTCGACGACACCATGAGCCAGATGCAGACGGCCGCGGCGGGCGGCGGCGGAGGTGTGGAGCAGGTCGAAGTGCATGGTATGAAACAGGTCGGGCGCTTGGGCGAAACGGGGCGGCCAGCATACCGGATCGCCCCGGTCCTGACACATTTATGACAGGAGGGAGGCGGCGCTTGTCTGTTGCCGGCTTTGCGCCGACAATCGTGCTTGGTTGCAGTGCAGTATGAACGAGGGCGTTCCGGCAGGCGCTTCCGCGTGTCGTGGCATCTGCGGGAGGGGCTGGGGCGGCGATCCGCAAGCGCAATGCTGAGGGGGACGTATGCACGGTCGAGTTGCTGCAGTCGTGTTTCTGGTCTTTGGCGTGGCGGGTAGTCTGACTGCCTGTGGGGAGGGCAAGGAGGCTGCCAAGGCGGGCCCGCCTCCGGTTCCAGTGCGCGTCGTCCTGGCCACCAGCGAGAGCGTGCCGGTCGTCACCGAGTTCGCGGGTCGCGTGCAGGCCTATCGTTCGGTCGAGATCATGGCGCGGGTCGAGGGCATTCTCGAAAAGCGTCACTTCGTGGAAGGCAGCGAGGTGCGCAAGGGCGATCTGCTCTACTCCCTGGAGCGCGCGCCCTTCGAGGCGGCGCTGCGTGATGCCGAGGCGGTTCTGGCCAAGCAGAAGGCGACGGCGGTGAATGCCGCCTCGCGCGAATCGCGTCTGGCTCCGCTGGTGAAGGAAAACGCGATCAGCCAGCAGGAGTACGACAACGCCGTGGCGTCCATGAAGGAGTCGGAGGCGGCCGTGCTGGCGGCGGAATCACAGGTCGAGCGCGCCCGCCTGGACCTGGGCTACACCACGATCAGCGCGACCGAGACGGGGCGGGTCGGGCGCAGCGAGGTGCCCGAAGGGCGCCTGGTCGGCAAAGGCTCGCCGACACGGCTGACCGTCATCGACCGGGTAGACCCGGTCTACGTGAGCTTCACCGTGTCGGACCGTGACCTCTTCACCTTCCGCCAGGCCGTGGCCAGTGGTGACATCAAGCAGCGCAAGGAGGCCCTGGTCCAGATCCTGATGCCGGATGGCTCGCCCTATCCGCAGCCGGGGCGCATCGACTTCGCCGACCTCGAGATCAACCAGAGTTCCGGCGCCATGACCCTGCGCGCGGTGGTGCCCAATCCGCAGCGCCAGTTGCTGCCGGGGATGTTCACGCGCGTCGAGATGACCGCGGGTGACTCGCCCAACACGGTGCTGGTGCCACAGCAGGCGGTCATCAAGTCCGCCACCGGGCACACCGTGTGGGTGGTGGGCGCCGAAGGCAAGGCGGAGCGGCGCGATGTGGTCGTCGGCGCCTGGCAGAAAGAGAAATGGGCCATCGCCAAGGGCCTGGGGGCCGGCGAGAAGGTGATCGTCGAAGGGGTGCAGAAACTGACTGCCGGGGCGGTGGTGGCGATCCTGCCGCCAGCCGGTGCCTCGACGCCAGCCGCGGTTCAGCGCTGAGGAGGCCGCCATGGGTTTCTTCGTCGATCGTCCGGTGTTCGCGAGCGTCATCGCGTTGTTCTTCTCCCTGTTGGGCCTGTTGTCAGTCAACCAGCTCTCGAAGGAACAGTATCCCAACGTGGCGCCGCCGCAGGTCAAGGTGACGGCGGTGTACCCCGGTGCTAGCCCGGAGACTCTGGAAACCGAGGTGGCCGCGCCCATCGAGCGTGAGATGAACGGCATCGAGGGCCTGCAGGACATGCAGTCGACCTCGTCGTCCAGCGGCCTCATGGAGCTGACGATCTCCTTCGAGCCGGGCACCAACCTCGACCTCTCGGCGGTCGAGGTCAACAACCGCGTCAAGCGGGTCGAGGCGCTGCTGCCGCAGGTGGTACTGAACCAGGGCTTGCGCGTGGACAAGGTCAGCCCCTCGATCCTGATGATCGTGGCGCTGCAGTCCGACGACCCGCGCTTCGACGGCGCCTATCTCTCCAACCTGGCCTACTCGCGCTATGTGAACGAGTTCAAGCGCTTGCCCGGTGCCGGTGATGTGACCCTGTTCGGCAACCCCTATGCGATGCGCCTGTGGGTCGACCCCGACGCGCTGGCCAAGTACGGCATGACGGTGAGTGATCTCATCAATGGCGTGCGCGAGCAGAACCAGAAGTTCGCGGTGGGCGAGATCGGCCAGTCGCCCGCGCCCAGCGGGCAGGTGCTGACCTTCCCCTTGCAGACGCGCGGTGGGCTGGTGGAGGTGAGCGAGTTCCAGGACATCATCCTGCGCGCGGCCACCGACGGTTCGGTGGTGCGCCTGCGCGACGTGGCGCGGGTGGAGCTGGGCAGCGAGGACTACGCGTTGTCGGTGCGCCTGGGCGGCAAGGAAGCCACCGGCATGGGCATCTACCTGCGCCCCGGCGGCAATGCGCTGCAACTGGCCGCCGATGTGCGGGCACGCGCGGAAGAGCTGGGCCGCGAGCTGCCGCCCGAGATCAAGACCGTCATCCCCTATGACACGACCCGCTTCGTGTCGGCTTCGATCGAGCTGGTGATCCACACCTTCTTCGAGGCCTTCGTGTTGGTGCTGGTGGTGGTCTACCTGTTCCTCGGCAGCGTGCGGGCGACCATCGTGCCGCTGATCGCGATCCCGGTGTCCATCATCGGCACCCTGGCTGGCATGCTGGTCATGGGCTTCTCGATCAACATGCTGACCCTGTTCGGCATGGTGCTGGCCATCGGCATCGTGGTGGATGACGCCATCGTGGTGGTCGAAGCAGTGGAGCACCTGATGCACGCCGAAAAGCTGTCGCCACGCGAAGCGGCGCGCAAGGCCATGCAGGGTATCGGTGGGGCCATCGTGGGTGTGACCTCGGTGATCTGTGCGGTGTTCGTGCCGATCGCTTTCCTCGGCGGGGTGACCGGCACGCTCTACAAGCAGTTCGCCATCACCATCACGATCTCCACGCTGCTCTCCGCGATCACAGCGCTGACGCTGACGCCCGCGCTGTGTGCGCTGATCCTCAAGCCCGGCGTGCACAAGCCCAAGCCGATCCAGATGTTCGACACCTTCTTCGAACGCCTGACCGGGCGCTTCACCGGCGCGGTGGGCTTCATCCTGCAGCGCGGGCTGCGCTTCATGCTGATCTATGCCGTGCTGATCGGCGGCATGGTGTTCCTGCTCAAGAGCATCCCGACGGGCTTCGTGCCGGAGGAGGACAAGGGCACCTTGATGGCCGCCGTCGACCTGCCCTCGGGCGCCTCGCCCGAGCGCACGCTGCAGGTGGTGCGTCAGGTCGAGCACTACTTCATGACCCAGGAGCCCATGGTCGAGCATGTCGTCGTGATCAACGGCTTCTCGATCTTCTACCGCTATGCCAACCAGGCCTTCCTGTTCATGACCCTGAAAGACTGGGATGAGCGCAAGGACCCGCAGCAGCACGCACTGGAGGTGATCCGGCGCGCCAACCGCGCGCTCTACATGATCCCCGAGGCGCGCGTTTTCGCTTTCAACCAGCCCCCCATCGATGGCATGGGCATGATCGGCGGTTTCGACTACCGCATGCTGTCGACCGATGGTGACCGCGACAAGCTCAACGCAGCGGTCGAGCAGGCGGTACGTGCGGCTGGGCAGGACCCGGCAATCGGCGGCGTGCGCAGCGTGGCCGCCCCCTCGGTGCAGACCCTGTTTCTGGACGTCGACCGCAACAAGGCCAAGACCATGGGGGTCAATCTCAACGACCTCTACACCGGCGTCGGAGCCTTGATGGGTTCCAGCTTCATCAACCAGTTCACCCAGTTTGGCACCAACCTCAAGGTCAAGCTGCAGGCCGACCCGCGCTTCCGCTCCGACCCCGAGTTCCTGGCTGGTCTCAACCTGCGCAACGCGCAAGGCCAATTGGTGCCCTTCTCCTCGGTGGCCACCACCGAGTGGCGGCTGGCGCCGATCGCACTCAATCGCTTCAATGGTTATCCCGCGGTGCAGCTCAACGGCTTGCCGGCGCCCGGGCGTAGCTCGGGCGAAGCCCTGGCAGCGATGGAGCGGGTGTCGGCCGAGCTGCCCGACGGGGTGAGCTACACCTGGGCCGGGCAGTCGCTGCAGGAGAAGATTTCGGGCGGCCAGCAAGGCTTCATCTTCATCCTCTCCCTGGTCTTCGTGTTCCTGTTCCTGTCGGCCTTGTACGAGAGCTTCAAGCTGCCGGTGGCGGTGTTCCTGGTGGTGCCGATCGGCATCCTGGGTGCCCTGATCGCCCTGTTCCTGCGCGGCACGGCCAACGATGTGTTCTTCCAGGTCGGGCTGATCACCCTGATCGGCCTGGCCGGCAAGAACGGCATCCTGATCGTGGAGTTCGCCAAACAGCAGTGGGAGGCGGGTTTGAGCTCGCGTGAAGCGGCCATTGCCGCAGCGAAGCTGCGCCTGCGCCCCATCGTGATGACCTCGCTCGCGTTCATTCTCGGTGTGATTCCGCTGGTCAAGGCGAGTGGTGCGGGGGCGGCCACCCAGCACTCGGTGGGCACCGGCATCCTCGGCGGCATGTTGTGCGCGACGCTGATCGGGGTGTTCTTCACGCCCCTGTTCTTCTTCCTGATGAATCGCTCGCGCGACGCGCAGCGCGAGCTCAAGAACGGGGAGGGCGCATGATGAGACCGCGTTCCTGTTTCCTGAGCCTGCTGGCCGTCGGCGTACTGGCCGCCTGCGCAACCGGGGGGCCGGTGGAGCGACCGACGATGGAAGTGCCGGCCAACTGGCGGACTCCCGTGGGAGAAGTCCAGCCCGGCATGCCGGCGCCCTGGCAGGCGCTGCTGCAGCAGGCCGAACTGGCGGCGCTGGTGCAGTACGCCGCCGCCAACAACCGCGACCTGCGGGCCGCCGCCGCGCGCGTAGATGCCGCGCAAGCCTTGTATGGGGTACAGCGCGCCGCGGCACGGCCGCAGGTGGGGGCCCAGGCTGCCGCCAACAAGGGTCGGCAGCCGGTCGCCGCCGGCATGGACAATCGCATCGGCGAATCAGCCAGCCTGGCCGGCGTGCTGAGCTGGGAGCTGGACTTGTGGGGGCGCCTGGCCGACCTGAGCGAAGCGAGCCGGCAGAGCTGGCTGTCGAGCGAAGAGGTCTTCCTGGCCACACGTGTGAGCCTGACCAGCCGGGTCGCACAAACCTGGCTGCAGTTGCTGGAGGCTGACGAGCAACTGGCCATCGCGGAGCGTACGGTCGCCAACCAGCAGCAGATGCTGGACCTGGTGAGCAAGCGCTTCCGGGGCGGCGTGGCCTCGCAGGTGGAGGTGAGCCAGGCCGAGTTTGCGGTGTACGGTGCCATGTCCTCGCGCGCCGACATCGCCCGCACGCGCACCCAACTGGAGAACGCGCTGTCGGTGCTGGTCGGCCGTCCACCGCAGGCCATCGGGCGCAGTGGCACGGTTGGCGCGCTGCCGCGCCCGCTCGCCTTGCCTGCCGGCATGCCGGCCGACCTGCTCATCAACCGGCCCGACGTGCGCGCGGCCGAGCGTGCGTTGGCCTCGACGCAGCACAGCGTGGCGGCGGCCAAGAAAGCCTGGCTGCCCAGCTTCAGCCTCACCGGCATGCTCGGCTGGGCCAGTGCGGACCTGTCTAAGATCGTCTCCTCCGGCACCCAGGCCTGGTCGGTTGGCGGCCTGTTGAACCAGCCCATCTACACCGGTGGCGCGCTCAGTGCCCAGCTCGACCTGGCCCAGGCACGCCAGCGCGAGGCCGCGGAAAACTATGCGGGTACCGTGCTGCAGGCCTTGCGCGAGGTGGAGGATGCCCTGGTCGCCTACCAGCGTACCGATGAGCAGCGCGAAGCCCTGGTGCGCAGTGCCGCGGCCAACGCCGAGCGTCTGCGCCTGGCCGAGATGCGCTATCGCGCCGGGGTGACCGACTACTTCGAGGTACTCACGGCGCAGCAGGAGCTGTTCCAGTCCGAACTTGCCGCCGTGCAGGCGGCGCGCGGCACCCAGGCGGCCTTGCTCCAGCTCTATGCTGCGCTGGGAGGCGGCGCGGTGGTGCCCTGAGGCGCGTGCAGGGGGGCGTCCCGTGCGGACTATTTTTGGGCGGATCGCGCGACGCCGCATTGGGCCGCGCAATCGCTCGGGTAAGATCGGCCTGCCGTGTCGTATCTTTTTGTTTCGGAGCCCCTCATGAGTCCTGGTTTGTCTCGCCGTGCAGGCGCCGTGCTGATCCTGGCGCTGACCGCGCTCCTTCCGCTGTCCGCCCATGCCAGCCTGTTCAAGGGCGAGGCACTGGACAAGGTGGCCGATGTGATGGCCATCGTGGTGTTGCTGATCGTGCCGCCGGTGGTCATCGGCCTGTTCTGGATGGTCCATGTGCTGCCCGAGAAGATCGCGCACAAGAAGCACCATCCGCAGACCCCGGCGATCACTTGCCTGTGCCTGATGTCGCTGGTGTTCGGTGGCCTGCTGTGGCCGCTGGCCTGGTTGTGGGCCTATACCAAGCCGGTGTTGCACAAGGCGGCCTACGGCACCGACAAGAGCGACGAGTTTCACGAGAAGGAACGCCTGGCTGCGGCCGAGAAAGGCCTGCAGCAGGCTGTGGCGGCAGAGAAGGCCGACGTGGCGGCGTTGCAGCAGCGCGTCGCCCAGCTCGAAGCGCGCCTGAACGCAAGCCAAGGGGGGACGGTCTGACATGGACATCCTCCTGCTTGGTATCTACTCGGCGATCGTCTGGTTCATCTTCATCAAGAAGAAGTGGCTGCCCTGGACCCTGACCTCCCAGGTCATCGTCGTCACCATCCCGATCATCGCGCTGACCGTGATGATCCTCACCCTGAACGTGGTGGCACCGTCCTCCGCCGACGTGCGTGTCTTCAAGTACACCGTGCCCATCGTGGCCCAGGTGCGCGGCCGTGTGATCGAGGTGCCGGTGGAAGAGGGCAACCGCCCAGTCAAGAAGGGCGACGTGCTGTTCCGCATCGACCCCACGCCTTACCAGCAGGCCGTGCGCGGCCTGGAGGCCCAGCTCGCCAATGCACAGGCCAGCCAACGCGAGTTGTACGAATCGCTCAAGGGGGCCAAGGGCAAGGTGAGCGAGGCGCAAGGCGCGATCCAGGCGGCCAGTTCGCGGGTGCGCGAGGTGCAGGCCAAGCTGGAATTGGCGCGCAAGCGCGTCGAGCAGAACAAGGAACTGGTGGCCACCGGTGCCGGAAATCGCTTCGACCTGGAAAAGGCCGAGACCGACCTCAAGGAAGCCGAGGCCAACCTGGATGCCGCGCGCAGCGCCGAAGCCCAGGCACGCAGCACCGAGGTGCAGGCGATGGCCAGCGAGCAGCAGATCCAGCAAAAACTGTCGGCCAAGGTCGGCAACGATTTTGCCCAGGTCGCGCAGATCCAGGCGCAACTCGACAACGCACGCTGGGAGCTGGACCAGACCACGGTGCGGGCGCCGGTTGACGGTCACGTGGTCAACCTGCAGTTGCGGCCGGGCGCCTTCGTGGCGGCCATGCCCTTCAACGCAGTGATGAGCCTGATCGAGACCAGCGGCCAGGTCGTCGCCCTGTACGCGCAGAACGAGCTGCACCAGGTCAAGCCTGGCAATGAGGCGGAGTTCATCCTCAATACCCTGCCCGGCCACGTCATCAAGGCCTCGGTCGATTCCGTGATCTGGGCGCAGGGCCAGGGCCAGTTGCCGGCCAGCGGCATGATGCCGATGACCGGCGCGCTGGCGGCCCCGCCGGGACGCTTCGCGGTGAAGTTCAACATCGCCGACAAGGACAAGGATCTGTTCCTGGCTGCCGGGGCAGCCGGGCAGGCGGCGATCTACACCGATTCGGTGGCGGCGATCCACATCCTGCGCAAGGTGTTCATCCGCGTGAGCGCCTACACCAGCTACCTCGTGCTGAAGCTGCACTGAGGAGGATGCGATGCGCATGATCAATCTTCCGCCCAGCCGTGTGCTGGCTGCGAGCCTGGCCCTGGGCGTGCTCGCGGCCTGCGCCCTGACCAAACCGCCGGAAACGGCGGATCTCTACAAGCAGGCGCTGCCGGCCGCGCCCTTGCCACCCAACTGGCAGGGCGGCGCCAGCGGCCAGATCGTGCCGGGCTGGCTGGCCAGCTATGGCGACCCGGTCCTGGATGGCCTGATACGCGAGGCCCTGGTCAACAACCCGGACCTGCGGGTCGTCGCCAGTCGCGTCGAGCAGGCGGCTGCCTATGCCAAGATTGCTGGGGCCACCCTGGCGCCGCAGGTCAATGCGATCGCCAAGGGGGGGATCGAGCAGTCCGGTGGCGACGGCTCCGGGGTCAATGTGGTCGGTCTGTTCGCCAGTTGGGAACTGGACCTGTGGGGACGCCTGCGTGCCGGCAAGGAGTTCGCGGCGCAGCAGTATGCCTCGGCCCAGGCCGACGCCGAGTTCGCCCGCCAGTCTCTGGTGGCGACCGTGACCAAGAGCTACCTGCTGGCGATTGAGGCCGGGCAGCAGAAGCGCCTGGCGCAGCAGATGCAGGCTTCATCGGAGTCGCTGCTGCAACTGGCGCGTGACCGCCAGCGCATCGGCAAGGGCGACGCCTTTGAGGTGGCGCAGGCCGAGGCCGCGCTGCAGACCTACCTGGACGCTGTGCAACAACTGGAGCTGGCGCAGACGCAGGCGGTGCGCGCACTGGAGACCGCGCTCGGGCGCTACCCGGCGCAACTGCTGCAGGTGCCGGAATCCTTGCCGCAGGCGCAGGGCGACATCCCGGCCGGCCTGCCTTCCAGCCTGCTGGAGCGGCGGCCGGATGTGATCGCCGCACAGCGTCGCGTGGCGGCCGCCTTCGCGCGTGTCGACGAGGCCCGTGCCGCGCGCCTGCCGCGCCTGTCGCTGACGGCCAACCTCAACGCGATCTCCAGCGATGTGTTCGTGCTCAAGGACCGCGACAATCCGGTGTGGGGTGTCGGGGCCAACATACTGGCGCCGATCTTCACCGGCGGCGCCCTGCAGGCGCAGGTTGAAGTGCGTACGGCTGAGCAGAAGCAGGCCGTGGCCGAGTATGCGCGGGTTGGTTCGCGTGCCTTCGCCGAGGTGGAGAACGCCTTGTCGGCCGAGATCGCGGCGCGCAAGCGCACGCAGATACAGAGCCGCAGCGTGAGCGAGAACGAGCGTGCGCTGGAATTCGCCAAGGTCCGCCTGCGGGTGGGTTCCGGCGACATGCGTGCCTTGCAGCAGCAGCAACTGGCGACCTACGCGGCGCATTCGGCCCGCCTGCGCATGCAGAGCGAGAGCCTGGTGCAGCGGACCAACGTGTACCTCGCGCTGGGCGGGGGCTTTGAGACGCCGCCACCGCCGGCAACCAGCGCCCCCTTGGTCGCGCGCTGAGCACTGAGACGGGAAGAGAGCGGGCCTGGTGCCCGCTCTTTTTATTCCTGCCGGTCTTGTCCGAGCTGGCTGCGGCTCAGCGCCTGCACGCCGACCGCGCCGATCAGGGCGGTCAGCAGGATGCCGGTGAAACCGATGCCGACCGCCAGTACCTTGGCCAGCGGCAGCTTCGGGGAAAAATCGCCATAGCCGATGGTGAGCCCGGATACGAAGGCGAAGTACATCGAGTTGCCGAAACTCCAGCCTTCCATACGGCCGATGATTGTGCCCAGGATCGCCATCATCAACAGCAGGCAGGACAGGATGGGCCAGACGATGCGCAGGCCCTGCCACAGTTCGCTCAGAAAGCGGCGTCGCAGGGTGAGGGCGTTCGGCTTGGCGTGATGTAAGTGGATTTGCATTGATGTCTCTCGGAAAGCCTCAGTCGCGGTGCGTCAGCAGCATGGCATCGCCATAGCTGAAGAAGCGGTAGCGCTGGGCAATGGCATGGGCATAGGCGCGGCGGATCGTGTCCTGCCCGGCCAGGGCCGACACCAGCATCAGCAGCGTGGACTTCGGCAGGTGGAAGTTGGTCATCAGCATGTCGGCCACCTGGAAGCGGAAGCCCGGGGTGATGAAGATCTCGGTCTCGGCGCCGCCAGCCTTCAGCTCGCCCGTGGCGGCGGCCGATTCCAACGCGCGCAGCGAGGTCGTGCCCACGCACACGACGCGCCCGCCGGCCGCGCGGGTACGCGCGATGGCGTCCACCGTCTCCTGCGGGATGCAGAACCATTCGCGATGCATCTTGTGCTCGGCAATGTCATGCACGCGCACCGGCTGGAAGGTGCCGGCGCCGACGTGCAGGGTCACGAAGGCGCGGCCCACGCCCTTTGCCTGCAGCGCGGCGAACAGCGCATCGTCAAAATGCAGGCCGGCGGTGGGGGCGGCCACGCTGCCCAGTTCGCGCGCGAACACGGTCTGGTAGCGCGTCTCGTCCGATTCGGTCGCGGCGTGCTCGATGTAGGGCGGCAGGGGCAGGGCGCCGTGGCGCTCGATGTAGTTGACCACCGTGTCGTCGGGCGGGAAGCGCAGGTGGAAGAATTCGCCATTGGCGCCTGCACGGCCCAGCACCTCGACCCAGAAGGCATTGGCCACGCGGATGCGGCTGCCCGGCTTGGGCGACTTGCTGGCGCGGATCATCGCCAGCGCTTCATGCTCGCCCAGCGGACGCTCGATCATGATCTCCACCGCGCCGCCCGTTGCCTTGCTGCCATGCAGGCGGGCGTGCAGCACGCGGCTGTCGTTGAACACCAGCAGGTCGCCGGCTTGCAGGAGGTCGGGCAGATCACGCACCTGTCGATCCAGCAGGGCGTCGCCGACGACCAGCAGGCGCGAGGCGGCGCGGTCGGGCAGCGCGCTCTGCGCGATCAATTCGGGGGGCAGGGGATAGTCGAAATCGTCGAGGGTCAGCGGCATGGAGGGCAGGCGTGAATCGGGTGAAAGCAGGTAGTCTGGCGTCTGGCTTGAGTTAGCGGGGGGCTTCGGGGATAATGCGCCCCTTCGCGCCGCCGGGATGGCGGAATCGGTAGACGCAGCGGATTCAAAATCCGCCGCCGCAAGGTGTAAGGGTTCGAGTCCCTTTCCCGGCACCAGCAAGCGCGCGAGTATACAGAACGTCAAACGAGGCCTTCAGCGATGAAGGCCTTTTTTGTTTCTGGCGGGCGGTCCGGCCGGGTGCCGGGCGCTATCCGTAGTCACATCTCTGTCATCTACCTCGTTTCCAATCGTGTGCCCGGCAAATGGCCGGAGAATCACAATGGAACACGAGAGATGAAGAAGAACATGACGATGCGTGTGCTGGCCGGCGGTTTGATCGTCGGGCTGGCTGCATGCGGCGGGAGTGGTAACGACGATGCGGCGCCGGCTGTCACGGCCAGCAGTGTGACGGGTGTGCTGCTCGATGCAGCGGTGAGCGGGGTGAGCTATAGCGCCGCCAGCCACAGCGGCATCACCACTGCAAACGGTGAGTTCACCTGCAGGAGCGGTGAGGCCGTGAGCTTCAAGCTGGGCGGCATCACGCTTGGCACCGCCGCCTGCGGCACAGCGCTGACGCCGCTGGAACTGGCCGGCGCGAGCAGCGCGAGCGAGGACAAGGTGGTCAACCGCCTGCTGTTCCTGCAGAGCCTGGATGAGGACGGCAAGCCTGCCAACGGTATCCAGATTGCCGCTGCCGTGACGGCCGCACTGGCCGGCAAGACGCTGGACTTCGGCAAGAGTGCGAGCGATTTCGGCACTGCACTGCAAGCCATCCTGCCGACCATTGCCGACAAGATGGGCGACAAGTACAGCGATCGCCCGGTGGATGACACCGCACGCAAGGCCGCGCTGGAGCACTTCGAATCCACCCTGGCCGACGTGCTGGGTCGCAGCGACACCACCGTGTCGACGCAGAGCCCGGCTGGCATGGTGAAGATCACCAAGTCCGAGGTGTTCGCCCCGGATGCGCTGCACGTGCCCTACGAGGGCAGCAATGCCGCGACGAAGAAAGACTTCCCCAATGGCTTCTACCCGGCGGCCGGTTCCGGCCTCGCCTTCAAGGGCAAGACGGCAGACGGCAAGCTGGAGTTCTATGCGCTGACCGACCGCGGTCCCAATGGCGACGGCCCGAGCGCACCGGCGCCCGGCAATACGGCCACGACGCTGACCTCCAAGATCTTTCCGGCCCCGAGCTTCGTGCCCTCCCTGGGCATCATCACCGTGGGCAAGAACGGCGGCGCGATGCTGAAGTCGCTGACGCCGCTGTCGGTGAGCGCCAGCGTGAAGGCCAGCGGCCGTCCCTTTGACGCCGCCGCCGTCGGCTTCAGCGGTGAAGTGCCGCTCAACGACAGCCTGGTCTATGACGCAGCCAAGGGTGGCTATGACGTCAACGGCATCGACCCCGAAGCCCTCGTCAACGACACCGCGCGCGGCGTGCTGTGGGCTTCGGACGAATACGGCCCCTTCATCGCCAAGATCGACCCCGCCACCGGCCGCATCCTCAAGAAGTACCAGCCGGGTGCTGCTGCTACCGACCTGCCGGCCGTGCTGGCCAAGCGCCGCCCCAACCGCGGCATGGAAGGCCTTACCCTGGATGTCGCCAACGGCAAGCTGCATGGCTTCCTGCAGAGCCCCATCGACGATGGCAAGGCCCTGCCGCCCGGCGCCAGCAAGACCGTCAACGTCAAGGACAACGCCGCCTTCATCCGCTGGATCGAGTTCGATCCGGCGACCGAGACCTCTAAGCTCTACGCCTACCCGGTCGACGGCACGCTCTACGACAAGGCGCGCACCGGCAACGCCAAGCTGGGTGATCTCGTGTCGCTGGGCAACGGCAAGTTCATCGTGATCGAGCAGGGCAAGTACGTCGACGGCAAGGTGCACAACGTGCTGATGCTGGTCGAGATTCCGGCTGCCGCGACCGACATCGCAGCGTTCGGCTCCGACCTGGAGAAGAGCAGCATCACCACTGCCGCCGTGGGCGCCGCCAACTACGCCAACGTTGTGACGCTCAAGAAGACCAAGCTGTTCGACCTCAACGCCGCTGGCTGGGTGGCCGAGAAGGCCGAGGGTCTGAGCCTGGTCGACGACAACACGCTCGCGCTGATCAATGACAACGACTTTGGCCTGCGCAGCGTGCTGCTCGACAGCACAGGCAAGTTCGTCGACGGCAGCCTGGAAGACTGCACGGTCGACGCCAGCGGCGCCATCGTGTCCGGCTGCCCCGCCGGCGTGACCAGCGCCCGCCTCACGCGCGGCCAGCCGGCCGAACGCCCGACGCGCCTGTGGTTGCTGAAGTTCCCGCAGAAGCTGTCGAGCTACAGCATCGCGCCGTAAGCAACCGTCCGAGGTTGTGCCAGACGAAGAGGCCCGCTGATGCGGGCCTCTTTACTTTGCTCAGAGCGCCATCCTCCAGCCTTTGTGTACGCGCCAGCGTTGCTGGCTCTTGAGGACGAGCCAACCCGCTATGCGCACGACTCTCCAGTAGAGGCTGGCCAGTGAGAAGTTTGCTTCGCGCAGCCGCAGCAGGAGTATTCGGTCGACCTCCTTGCGGCTGAATGGAAGCCCGCAGTGGAAAAACTGGTAGCAGGCGTCGTGCAGCAGGGAGGCGTGATAACAGGCCGGCAGACCTGTCCCAGGGTCGATCATGCCGTCGGGGATGCCGATCGGGAGAGGACCGATACGTATCTTGGGCGAACAGCCATCCCAGGCGTAGCCCTTGCGGATGGTGATCGTTCCGTCGTTGCGGATTTCCATGTGCGGCACAAGGTTCGCGTCCACGAAAACCCAGTTTCCCCGGTACCGGTAAGGTGACTGCCAAGTGTAGTCAGCGGGCAGTACGTAGCGCCATTCGCCGATGAGAGTGCCCCGCAAGCACTTGCGAAGAAGGCTCATGAGCGATGCCCTGCTCGGTGGCAGGTGGGATTGCGTGGTGTTGCGATTGAAGCGGACGTCTACCGGGCTGCCCGGCGGTACGTTGCGGGTGACCAGATCCCGCAGACTGCCGGTTTCCTGAATTGCGCGCCAGCCGACCTCGGAGAAGGTCTGGGGGGTGTACAGCTCGCGCGAGAGTAGGGGGTTGCTCAAGGCTTGCGAGAAGGCGTCGATGCCGACCATGCGCCCCATCGTCGGGCCCAGCAAGGAGTTGTCGCGCAGGTCTTCGGCAAACAGACCGACGAAGAACTCGACCTTGTCGACGGTGCCGTAGAGGTCTTCCAACTCCTTCTGGAGTGCCGGGTTGCCAGTGATCTGGGCAAAGGTTTCGACACGACCGAAGCCGCACCAGACGCGGTAGTCGTTGTAGCTGCGCAGGCGGGCGCGGCGGTCCAGGCTGATGCTGCGCTCGTCGGCATGGGCGAGCAGGGCGGGCGTGTTGTGCAGGCCGATCTTGCCGGCGTACTCCTGGCTGTAGGCGCTGATCATGGCTCCCAGGCCCGACTCGAGCAGCAGACCGTTGTTGTAGAAGGTGTCCTCCATCCGCACCGTGCGGCCATCGGGCAGGCCTACCGTGTCCCACATCAGCATGTGCCAGCGGTAGAGCAGGCTGAACTCGATGGTCATCCAGTTGGGGCGTTGCCAGTTGGCGTCAGCCAGGGACAGCGGGTCGAGATGGATCTTGAAGTTGTAGGGCGTGATGTGGTTGATGTAGTCCTCCAGCACGATGCGAATCAGAATCACGATCAGTGTGTTACGCGCGGTTTGGAACAGGCGCTCATCGCTCCAGTCCGGGTGCGCCTTGGCCATCTCGCGTGCCAGCCGGTTATGCTCGCGTAGGAACAACACGTTGAAGAGGACATAGCCCAAGTGCAGGTTGGCGCGGTCGCTGCCGGTGGCGAACAGTGTGGCGAGCTGGGCTGGCGGCAGGGGGTTGGGGAACAGTGGTTGGAAGTGTGGCCCGCCGTTGGGGATCAGGATGGGAAGGGTCAGAAAATCAGGGTCGAGGGTGATGCCACCGGGAAGGTAGAGGAGGGGCGGGTACTCTTCCCCCGCTATGCTTTGCGAGCGGAGCTCCCCACCGGATTTGGCGCGCAGGATGTTCGTGTGGTCGGGGGTGATGCCGTAGACCTGACACAGATCTATCTCGTGGTTGGAGTAGTTCATCTTCCAGTCACGGGCGCCCTTGCGGTCGCGGCCCGTGCGCAGGAAACCGTCGGTGAACCACTGAGCGAAGCAGGCGAACAGCAGGGTGGACTTAGGGTCGATCTGGCGCCCCTGCGGCGGCGGCGGGGGAGTGAACAGGGCGCTGGTGGCGGCCAGTGGGGGGCGGGGCAGGGCGCCAGGGGGGAGGTGGCGGCTGGAGTGCTCCTTGTCGGTCAGTGAGTTCCACGAGGCATAGCGGGACAGATGCATGAGGCTCAGCGGGTTGGGACGCAGCGGAGCGTCGTGTACCGTGCTGTTGACCAGGAAGGCATTGACCCCGCGAGCGAGGCACTCCGAACGCATGACGAATTGCCAGAGTTTTGGCCAATGGGTCAGGGCGTAGGCAATCACCCGATTCTTGAAACCGTCTGCAGAAGTATCGCGCTTCATCTCGTGTTTGCCCCTCTTGTGCTGCCGTAGGCGTGGGCGCCCGGCGGCCTTGCCAGGCCGCGACGATTCCACGCCTTGCTTTAGGAATATTTCTGAGGGTGCTACTTCAGCCCGGCGTGCCCGCAGGATTGGCTACGCTGGAGGCTGCTGCGGGTGGCGGAGCTTCGGCGCCGGAGATGGACAGTTCCCAGCTTTTGACCCACCAGTAGGTCGAGAAGGCCCAGATGCCTGCCGCTTCGACGAAGAAGGTGTACTGCTTCAGGCTCTGAAGCAGATAGGCGAAGACCAGGGCGATGAGCGGCGCAGCGATCATTAGGCTACCCAGGGTGTTGTAGTAGCGTCTGAACTCAGCCTCCCGCTCCGGATTCTTGAGGAAGTGCAGGGTTTCCTTGGCGCATACGATGCTGACGAACGCGATGCTCAGGAACAGGCCGACGGCGCAGGCATAGTGGATGATGGCGCGCGTCGGGCCGGGCGACAGTTCGTGGTCCATCGGGAAGATGGCGACACCAATGGCCAGGGCACCGGCCAGGTTCAGCGCGATGTCCTCCTTGGTGCTGAAGCCCTTGTACAGGTACAGGAACACGCCGACGGCAAACAGCAGGCCGACGAACCAGGTGCGCATCGGAAACTCGGGACTGGCAGAGAAGTAGTAGGCACTCATCGAGTCTTCCAGGGCTACGCCATAGAGCACTTTCCCAAGCAGGAACAGCAGCACGGGAAAGGCCAGCGAGATGATTGCCACGCCGCGGCGCAGGCTGAGATAGGTCTTGAAGATGTGCTGCTGGATCGTGCCGCGGCTCGTTGATGTGTTCATGTTCTGCTCTCCCTGTCGGTGTTTTGTCTTATGGAAATCTGCCTGTCGTCGCAGTCTTGCGTGCCAGGCCTAGATCAGTGCGAAGCCGAGCGCCCCGTTGACGGCCTCCTTGATGATGCCCAGCGCGGCGTTGAGCGCTGCCTCCACGGCCAGGATGCCCAGCCCTTCCAGGGTCAGGAATACCATGCGGGTAGCATTTTTCTGAATTTCCAGGTGAAGGCGGGCCTGCTCGTCGTTGATCTTTCCGGAGGACTTGAGTGCTTCGATCATGACCAGTGACTGGGCGAGTTTCTTGCCCTCGGCCTCGCCGAATTCCTTGATCTCCGGCCACCTGTCGAGGAAGGCACCTTTGAAGGCTGCGACGATGTCCTTGCTGAGTTTCGTGGCACTGAGGCTCATGCCTGGCTCCTTTCCATTGTGTGGGCCGTGCTCACTGGGCGGGCCGTTGCTTGGCCAGCTCCAGCTTGAGAATGGCGGTGTAGCCGACGTTGAACTGCGTTTTCAGCACGGCGATCTGGTCTTTCGACAGGCAGGCCAGCTTGTGGAGTTTCTCCAGGTTGTCGACGTTGCTCGCAAGAAGGCTCACCTGCGCGCTGGTGAGCTCGTTCTGGGGAATCGCTGCAGTGCGCACGGCGAGTGCGCTGACTTCCACCTTGGCTTCGGCATAGAAAGGCTTGTGCTTGTCGTAGACGCAGTCGGGCAGGCCCTCGACGGATTCCAGGGCGACGAAGTGGGCCGCCGTTTTCTTCTGTAGGGTGGAGACGGATTTGTCCGTTACTTCGTCATAACTGCTGATGAATTTGACGGTGCAACCCGCGACCAACAGGCTGCAACACAAGCCGGCGGAGACAAGCGTGAAGCGCGGGTGACGCACCCGATCGGTGAGTTTCATGGCTGTTCCTCGGGGCTAGCAGCGCACGACGAAAGAGACGGGGAAGGGCGTCGCGGCGTACTGGATCAAGCCTTCGCTGCCCCCCGTCAATACCAGGCCAGCGCGGGAAGCCGCCTGGCCGACACACTCATTGAGGATGACTTCGGCCAGTTCGGCACCCAGGCAGAAATGGGGGTTGTCGCCAAAGTTCAGGTAGTCGGATGCCGGGCGGTGCGGGTTGAACAGGTCGGGTGAGGCGACGGCCTGCTCGTCGTGCATGGCCGAGGCAGAGCACGCGACGGCCAGCGCGCCGGCGGGGATGAGTGCGCCGCTGGGGAGTTGGGTGGCGACGTCGCACACGCGGGTCAGGATGGGGTTGATGGGGTTGAAGCGCAGGCCTTCGCGGATCAGCGCGGCGAGCATCGGGGCGTCATTGTCCGCATAGGCGGCGGCGACAGCCGCGCGCGCCGTGGGCCGCAGGAGGATCTGTTCCAGTGCGTGGGCGACCGCTTGCGAGGTGGTCTCGATGGCGCCAACCAGCAGGCCCATCATGTTGGCTTGGATGCGCTCCTGCGGCCAGTCCAGCCTTGTCAGTTGATCGAAGACGGTCAGCCCCGCGGGGTTGGCTTGCAGGCCCTGCAGTAGGGTTCGCATACCGTCGCCAGCGGCGCGCGCATTCTGGAAGACCGCTGTTGCACCCCCCAGATTCTTGAAGAACGCCCACTGGGTGGCCAGCGACCATTGCTGGATCTGGGCTGAGGTAGTGTTGAAGCCGAAATATTCCTGGCAGATCTTGACCGGTACCGCTTGCCCGAGGTCCTTGATCACGTCCAGCGTCTTCTGCGCTGATTTCAGTGTGGCCTGCACGGTGTCGCGCACCATGGTGTGCAGCCGCGGCAGGTCCTGCCGGATGATGGCTGACAGCGTCAGCTTTTCCGCCTGGAGGTCGGGCACATTGTCACGCGCGAGCATGTGTTCGCCGACCACTGGAACCATGGCCTTGGTGTAAGGGACGACGAACTTTGTGGGCGTGTTGAGTACGACCTCCACGTCAGAGTGAAGGCTGATGAGGAAGGCATCTAGCTTGGATCCGTCCTCGCGCGTGATCTGGATTGGCCCCAGGACTGGGCGGGCGGCGCGCAGCTCGCGGAAGAACGCATGCCAGTCGCGGCGAATCCACGGCCAGACAATGGCCCCGCTAAGCGGGTTGCGGCCGGTGGTGGCGTCGAACTCCTTGAGGTATTGCATGCTGCTCTCCCTGGGTATTCATGTTTATTGTTGGTGCGAGTCCTACATCTTCAGGATGCTGGTCGGCGTGGCAGCCAGCAGGCTGACCAGTTCGGCCTGGCGCCCGGTGCCGGTCTTGGCAAAGACGTTCTTCATTTGGGTACGTACGGTGGGCATGCTGACGCCATGCTCGCGTGCGATGTCTTCCGGCGCATGGCCGCTGACCAGAGCCGCAGCGACCTTGGCCTCGGCAGGCGTGAGGTCGTAGGTCGCGGCGAGCAGGAGCGGGTCGACGATGGTCGGACTCTGCGGATCGTGCACCATGGCCATAATGGTCGGCTGGTTGCCAAACACCTGCAGGGTCTGGGCAGGCCTTAACGCGAACAAGTACAGGGCTAGCGGGGAAAGGTTGTGAGTGCGTTGCACCTTGACGAAGATCTTGTCCACCTCGGCGGTGCCGGGATGGGCCGAGGCATGCTGCTGAACCAAGGCCCGGATGGCAGCCTGGAGGTTTTGATTGTCCAACTGGTTGCGGCAACCTAACCGCCCCTCTCGCAGGATCAGCGAATCACTGCCATCGATCAGGCTTGCTGCTGGGCTGTTAACCTCGAGGATCCCGCCTTGGTCGTCGAGCAAGATGACTGGTACCGCCAGGCGCTTGACGAGGTTGCGGCCGACCCGCGCTTCGGCCAGCGTCACCAGGTTGCGCTTGTAGAGCTGAACGGCCGTCGCCAGGTGTTGCGAAAGACGCCGGCAGAGATCGAGTTCCTCGTCGCTCAGCGGCGGCGCGCCGATGCCGCGGTTGACCCCGAAGATCACGACCTCGCTGCCCTCCTGCAGCAGTTTGGCGCCGGCCGAATAGCGCACGCCATAGGGGATCAAATAGTCCTGGTAGAAGCGGTCGTGCGCTACGAACTCGTCATCGAAATGTTCGTTGCAACGCATCCAGTCGCCAGGTTGCAAGCTCAACACGACACGCGTGCGTGGGTCATGGCGGAAGTAGCCTCGGACGAAGTCCAGTAGGGCTTCGCTGCTGCGGTTACCCACCTCGAAACTGAAATCCATGCTGCCGCGCTTCATATCGAGCCCAAACAGATGGAGCAAGTAGGCCTGCATAGCGTTATGGAGCGGAGTGAGTGCCTCTGGCCACGCCAATGCACCCGAGGCCGCGCGGTAAAAACCCGCAACGGTGCTGTCAAACCACGCACTGTCCATTTGTCCCATCGAGTTCTCCCTGTTGTGTGACTTGTGTGGTTATGGGGGCATGTCACAAGCCCAATGTGTTGCCGACAGGCTGCATGGCGATGGCTGGCCAAGCAGCGCTCAGGATGGCTTCCCCCGGTGAGTGAGACCAGGCTGGCGGCGTTGTTCTTGCGGGCAGGCCATTCATTGATGGAAGAAACTTCCGTACTTTGCTACCTGCCCTTAAGGGTAGTAGTCGCCGGGGCGCTCTTTCCTCATCCAAATGAATGATGCGGTCGGCCCGCTCACACTCGTAGCCTCAACTCACACGTTGGGGAGCAAAAAAACTGCACTTCAGCGCTGGCCTGAAGACATTTCCGAGGCCGACAGCCTTTTCTCCCGCGCTGTAAGAGCCGGGTGTGCGTGATGGCGCCCCCTCGATGGTGCAACTGACCCCTGGAGAGAAACCATGAACATGAAGACGAAAGCAGGCGCCCTGGCGCTGATACTGGCCTTGGCCGGGCTGGCGGGGTGTGGTGGCGGTGGAGGCGGAGGTGGTGACTCGCGGCCGGTGGGTGGCGGAGCCGCGGCCAGTGATGCCGTGGTGTCCGGTACAGCAGCATTAGGTGCGCCGATGGCGGGAGCCGAGGTCGAACTGGTGGATGCCAATGGCGTCACGCGCAAGACCACGGCAGCGGCGGACGGCACCTATTCGATCGTGGTGAGCGGGCTGACAGCACCGTTCCTGCTATCGGCATCGGGCCTGTCCGGCGATACAACCAAGTCGCACACCGCGCTGCTGCCGAGTACGCCGGTGTCAGGGGCTGTGAGCAATGTAAACATCACGCCTCTGACCCACGCTATCGCAGCACTGGCCTCCAGCGACGGCAGTACGCCGCAGGAGTTCGTCGCTGTCGGCAAGCTCAAGTCCCTCTACCTGAGCCGCCTGCAGAAGGCGGAAGACACCATCAAGGCCATCGTATCGGCGGTGGCGGCCGACGTCGGCTTGCCGGCCAATTTCAATCCCGTCACCACGCCCTTCGTGGCGACTCTAGGTACGCCCGGCGATAAGTTGCTGGAAGCGAAGGCTGCAGTGACCGATGCCGGCGTAACCCTCACCAACACCCTGGCAGCGGTGCCCAGCGGTTCTGCCAGTGCCACAGCGACGATTACCGTGAAGGATGTGAACGCGGTGACGGTTGGGGCGATCACGCCGCTGCCCAAGCCTGACGTGGCAACGGGCTTCGACACCCTGCTTGCCCAGGCGCGCAGCCAGATCAACAACTGCCTGGCGCAGGCGCCGGCTGACCGTGTCACGCTGGACTCCAGCGGCAACGTGACCGCGCTGAAGGGGGAGTGCACGGCGGTGAAACTGGCGGCCTTCGACAGCACTTACTTCCATAGCGGTCTCGATCTGACTGGGCGCTGGGGGCCGCGCTTCCGCGACCTGCCCCAGGGCTCGACAATGGCGCAGGCCGAGATCATCGGTAGTTTCAAGCGCGATGATGGCAGCACCAATGTGGTCCTGCGCTTGCCCTTCAACGTGGAGCAGGGCGGTACCTCTTATGGCGAACAGTTGCGCACGGATTCGAGCGGCGCATTCAAGCTGACGGGCAACCAGCGTAAGTACGACCTTGGAGTCGGTGCGCGCCTGTACCGCATCAACGACGTGAGTACGTACGACCGGATTGGCGCCGGTGACGATGCCGGCAAGAACGTGGGCAGGCTTAACCGCGACGAGACGTCCATTTATGCCGGTTTCAACTTGAACGTGCCGGCGGCGGCCAGCGTGTATGCCGTGCGGGTCAAGGGGCCAGGGTTCCCGGCGGCCGGTCTGGTGCTGGCGCGCTCGCGGGTCTGCGGCACCAACAACAGCCTGCGCATCTACAGCAGCGATGAGTCGCTGCCCGCCGTTGTGCCAGGGGGCGCAACCACAGCCTTCTTGGCGACCAACAGTGCTTCCGCGGCCTGGAAAACGCAGGTGATCGCCCACCCCAACAGCTACAAGGGAACGGACCTACTTAAGGAACTGCGTGGTTGGTCGACCACGGGCGCACCCGTGACTTTTCCCACTAGCGGCACGATCCAGGTCTATGCGGACGGCAATGCCACACCGGTACTCAACGAAACCTTCAGCACCCTGAGACAAACGGCCGCGAACGGGGACAACTTCGTCCGCTTCGGAGACATCTCGGGCTCCTTGCCCTACCAGAGCTCCGTGGACTGGGTGATCTGGACCAATACCGGCGCCTACACGCCAGCTCAACTCGCCGGTCAATTGCCGGCTGGGATCGGGGTAACCACGGGGTATTGAGCGTGGTGCGGGTCGGGCGTTGCGCCCGGCCCTGAAGCATCAATCCATTGGCACGGGTACAGCTGCTGTCGTTATTGCGGTGCATGACGGCAGCAGCCTTTCCACCCCGCACCGAACTTTTGGAGGTCATCATGGCTTTCGTACTGAAGCAGGGAATTCGCAATGCTGCCGACGCGGTAAAGGCAGTCCAGGCCAAGTTGGTCGAGGCGGGGTATCTGGCTGCCGTCAATCCGGTCGGTGCCAGCAATCAGGATGGCGTTTTCGGACGTCTGACCCAGGATGCGGTGATTCGCTTCCAGGAATCGAAGGGACTGGTGGCCGATGGCTTGGTCGGGCCAGATACCTCGATGGCCCTGGGGTTGGAGGCACCCAAGCCCGGTGTGCTGCCAGCAGCGAAGAATGTCCTGACTGCGCGCCAGCTTCGCAAGTTGGCCGAGCTGGTGGACGGACTGATCCCTACCGGCCCCTTTGACTTCTTCGACGACAGTGCGATTGCCTGGCTGGTCGAAAAGCTGGATAGCGCTCTGGCCGGCCTGCTGCCCCCCAACGTGCTGGGATGGCTGAACGACATCGCGAACGGCATCGACGGTGGCAACCTGGTCGACATCAAGCGCCGCCTGGTGGTTGAACTGAACAAGCGGATCAATGTGCCCCTGCTCTCCGAGGCGGTTGAGGAAAAGATCGTTGGCTTTGTCGTGGGCCTGGTCATCGATGCCCTGCAGGTCGGCAGAACCTTCGACAGTGCCCTGGAGGCGCAAGGCGCCAAGGTGGCGCGCTAGAACTCTCGGGCCCGGGAGCTGCTCCGTGTGCGTGTTGAGGAGTGGCTCCCTGACCTCCATTGCGGATCAACTTGAGCGGGGCGGGGCGGGTAGAGGCCTGCTATGCGTCACGCCTGAAGGAGATGAACGTGGCAAAACTCTTCTATGGAATCCATTCCGTCGTCATCAATGAGCAGGAACCCCTGCCGCAGCCGACGGTGCTGCTGATCGGCGATTCGTGGTTCTGGTATCCCTTCGGCAACCTGGCACAGTTCATTGCCGAAGCGTTTCCGGACGAAACCTTTCTGGTACTCGGCAAGAACGGTGCGGAGGCGCAGCAGTGGCGGACGAAATACCGTACGGACATCCGCTTCGCGATCAGGAACTGGGGGCGTGACCTGAAGGCGATGGTCCTCAGCGGTGGCGGCAACGACATCGCGGGGCCGGAGGATTTCGACCCTATCGTGCGCGAGGACTGTAGTGCGGCCGCAAGCGTGGCGGATTGCTACGAGGCCGGGCAGCCGCTGGGTATCCTGGGGACTATTACTGCGGCTTATCGCGAGGTGATTCTCAAGTTGCGCGAAGTGAGCGATGCGCCGGTGTTCTGCCACAACTACGAGAACGCATGGCCTAGCGGGAAAGGGCTGCTGGGGCCGGCCGACTGGTTGAAATTGCCGATGGATCAGGCGGACGTACCCGGTTCGCTGCGTCGCCCTTTGTTCGAGGATTTGCTGCAAGGTCTGCACTTGGCGCAGCAGGCCCTGGCGGCGGACCCGGCCTTGGGAAAGGTCATCCCAATCAAGACCGCTGGTACCTTGCCCGACAACGAGAGTGTGTGGGCCAATGAACTGCACCTGACCTACGGAGGCTATCGCGAGATGGTGCGCAAGGCCTGGGTCGGCGTGCTGCAGCCGCACTTGGCGTGACCGCAGCGCCCGCTGCGGAGCGCCTCATTCCGCCTCGAACCAGTCCGGGTTGCGCTCGCGGATCGGGCCGAAGGAGAGCTGGATTTCGCGCAGGTGGGCACGCATGGCCTCCTGCGCCATGGCGGGGTCGCGTGCCTTGAGGCCGGTGTAGATGGCGGCGTGCTGGGCGATCAGCATGGGCAGTGGGGTGATCTCGCCCAGGCTCAGATAGCGCACGCGGTCCATGTGGGCCTTGATGTCCTCGATCAGCTCCCAGGCTTCGATGCAGTCGATGCTGCGCGAGATGCTGGTGTGGAACTCCTCGTCCAGGGCAAGGAAGCCGGCAGTGTCCTTGCGCGCGGCGGCGAGCTTCTGCTGCTCGATGTTGGCACCGAGCTTGATGAGGTTTTCGTCGCTGATCGTCTCGGCGGCACGGCCGACCACGGCTACTTCGACGGCCTCGCGGATGAAGCGGCCGTTGAGTACGCGCTTCTGCGAGATCTTCATGACGAAGGTGCCGCGTTGGGGCAACACCTGGATCAGGCCGGCGCCGGCCAGCTTGATGAAGGCGTCGCGCACCGGCTGGCGCGAGACGCCGAAGAGTTCGGAGATTTCCTTGTCCGAGATTGCTTCGCCAGGCAGCAGCGTGCAGTTGACGATGGACTGCCGCAGGGCTCGATAGATCTGCAGGTTGACCGGTTCGTTCGGGCTCAGGGTGAGCAGGTCGGGCGGCAGCATGGCGAGGCGCGTGGCGGCGGTGGGGGTGGAAATCGCGTTCATTATCCGTGAAAGCCGGGCGTTGCGTTGGCTTCGCCCGGCTGTGCGGTCAGCGTCTGCCCAGGCATCAGCCTGCGCCGAACACCAGGTTGGGCAGGAACAGCACGCTGGTGGGCCACACGATCATGAGTACTACCAGGGCGATGACGGCGGCGATCAGGGGCAGCGCCTCCAGGGTGTACTCGTCCATCGGACACTTGAGCATGCCGCACACGGTGAACATCGCCACGCCCACTGGCGGGGTCATGCCGCCCAGGGTCACGCAGGTCATCATGACTAGGCCGAAGTGCACCGGATCGATGCCGACCGCGCGGATGATGGGCATCAGGATCGGGGTGAGCAGCAGCACGATCACCGTGGCTTCCAGGAACATGCCCAGCGCGATGATCAGCGAGATCAGCAACAGCATCAGCACGATCTTGTTGTTGGTGATGCCAACCAGGAACTCGGCAGCGCTCTGCGGCACGGACTCCAGCGTGATCATGTAGCCGATCATCGAGGACAGCATGATGATCAGCATGATCATGCCGACGTCGGACACGCTGTGACGCAAGGCGTCGAGCAGCTTGGCGACGGACAGCTCGCGGTACACGAACAGGCCGACGAAGATCGCGTAGGCGACGGCGAAGGCGCCGGCCTCCGAGGGCGTGAAGATGCCGTAGCGGATGCCCACGATCAGCAGGATCGGGAACATCAGCGCCCACTTGCATTCCCAGGTGCGCGAGGCGATCAGCTTGAAGGACGGGAAATGGTCCATTTCTGCCTGGTAGCCGCGCTTGCGGGCGATGATGTAGGCCGTGCCCATGAGGATGATGGTCATCAGCACGCCCGGCACGATACCGCCCACGAAGAGCCGTCCGATCGATACGTTGCCCATGAAGCCGTACAGGATCAGCCCGATGCTGGGCGGGATGGTGGCGGTGATCAGCGAGCCGACCGAGATGACCGCGGCCGCGTAGCCGCGCGTGTAGCCACGTTCCAGCATGGCCGGCCCGAGGATGCGCGCTTCCATCGCGGCATCTGCCACGGCCGAGCCGGACACGCCGCCCATCAACGCGCTCAACATGATCGCGACCTGCGCCAGGCCGCCGCGTATCCAGCCAGTCAGCACCGTAGACAGAGAGATCAGGCGGCTGGTGATGCCGGATTCATTCATCAGGTGGCCGGCAAACACGAACAATGGCACGGCCAGCAGCGGGAAGGATTGGGTGGAGGTGGCGATTTTCTGGATCGCGATGTTGGTGGGGACCGGGCCGAAGATGTAGAACATCACGGCCGAGATGCCGATGGCGAAAGCCACGGGCATGCCCATGAACATCAGGAACAGAAACAGCAGGGTGAGGATGCCGGTCATATTACTTTCCCATCGGTACCTTGGATGGAGAGGGGAGCGCGGCCGGTGAGGGCGCGCCACAGACGAGTGAGGGTGGTGCACAGCATGAGGAAGCAGCCGACCGGGATGGCCCCGGTGACCCAGCTATAGCTGATGCCCACATCGCCCAGCACGCGCTCAACGTTCATGGTGGTGAGGCCGATGCCGTACCACACCAGCATGGCGAGGAAGGCGGCGATGGCGATCTGCCACACGGTGGCGATGACCTGCCCCACTTTTGCCGGGAAGTAGCGCACCACGATGTCGATCTCGATGTGCTGGCCCTTCTTCATCGCGAGGTCGGCACCCAGCACGCAGGCCCACACGAAGCTGAGCTGGGCGAGGTCCACCGCCCAGATCACCGGTGAGCCGGCGGTACGGGTGGTGGCGCCGATCAGCACGAAGATCGAGGTCGCCGCGAAGAACGCCATGGCCAGGCGCTCTTCGAGTTTGAACAGGAAACTGGCCATGGCGTGCGCCCCTTACTTCTTGCCCAGGGTGGCGTTGACCTGCTTGCGCAGATCGCTGTAACCCAGCTTGTCGTACACGAAGGCGGTGGAAGCCACGAAGGGGGCGACGTCGACCTCGGTCACCTTCACGCCCTTCTCGCGCATCAGCTTCTCGTAGTTGGCGAGCGAGTCGTTGGTGGCCTTGGAGGCGGTGTCGCCGGCCTTCAGCGACTCTTCGCGCACGATGGCCTGCAGGTCGGCGGGCAGCTTGTCGAACCAGATCTTGGAGCCGACCAGGCCGGTGATCAGGTAGATGTGGTGCGTCTTGGTCACATGCTTGATCACTTCGTACAGGCGTGAGCCGTAGGTCGCCGGGTGCTGTGCCTCAGCGGCGTCGATGGCCTGCATCTGCAGGGCGGAGTAGACCTCGGCCCAGGGCATGGGGGTGGGCGTGGCACCCAGGCCGCGCACGGTTTCCAGCCACACTGGAGCACCTGGGGTGCGCATGCGCACGCCAGCGAGATCGGCGGGCTTGGTCACCGGCTTCATCGTCAGGGTGTGGCGCTCACCTTGGTACCAGTTGAAGGACAACACCTGGTGGCCGGAGGCGTCGCGCAGCTTCTTGTTCCAGGATTCGACCAGGGGCGACACCACCAGCTTGCGCATCTCGTCGTAGCTGTCGACCACGTAGGGCGCGCCGAGGATGCCGAACTCCTTGACGAAGGGAGCCAGACGGCCGCCGTCGACGAGTACGGCCACGCCGGCGCCGGAGCGCGCCTGTTCCAGCACGTCCTCATCCGGACCAAGTTGGGAACTCGGGAACAGCTTGACGGCGATGCGGCCGCCGGAGCGGGCCTCGACCTGTTCCTTGAACTGGTTGAGCCCCTTGAACATCGGGTCTTCCACCGTCAGCGCGGAGCTGACATTGAGGGTGTAGGCCGGTGCGGCGATGGCCCAGGGTGCAACGGCAGCAGCCGCCAGGGCCACGGCGCCGAACAGCGAACGGCGAAGCTTGTTCATGTACTCCTCCTTCATTTGGCAATGAATCCGAGGGCACGCGGTTGCGCGCCACTCCACATACCGGCCGGGCGAGATCGTCGTCCGGTCGTTCCTCCGTTGGGGTCACCCCCAATTGGTACGTTTCTCTTCAGGACCGGCTCTGCGGCCGGTCTCGATCAATTCAATTCAATGCCCGTCGCCCCAGAGCAGGCAGGGGCCCAGCGACTTTGTGGGCCTCCGCTCCGGCCGGTCCCGCGTGAAAGACGCTGGATTCCTGCCCCCGATCGGGTCGAAGGCAGGCTCTGCGCAGGAATGACGGGTCTGCGTCTTGTGCATCACGATCGCGCGCTCACCAGTTCCACAGCGTGCCGTCCTCCAGCCGGGCGACCGGCAGGTAGGCGGGCTCGTAGGGGTACTTGGCGGCGAGCTTCTCGTCGATCTCCACGCCCAGACCAGGCTTGTCGCCGGGGTGCATGAAGCCGTCTTCAAAGGTCCAGGCGCACTTGAAGACCTCCATGGTCTCGGCGTGGTAGCCCATGTATTCCTGCATGCCGAAGTTCGGCGCCCACAGGTCGAAGTGCAGCGCTGCGCCCATGCATACGGGCGACAGGTCCGATGGGCCATGGCTGCCGGTGCGCACCTGGTACATCGACGCGAAGTCGGCGATGCGGCGCATGTGCGTGATGCCGCCGGCATGGGTGATGGTGGTGCGGATGTAGTCGATGAGCTGCTCTTCGATGAGCTGTTTGCAGTCCCAGATGCTGTTGAACACCTCGCCCACCGCGATGGGCGTGACGGTGTGCTGGCGGATCAGGCGGAAGGCTTCCTGGTTCTCGGCCGGCGTCGGGTCTTCCAGCCAGAACAGGCGGTAATCCTCGACCGACTTGCCCAGGCGCGCGGCCTCGATCGGTGTCAGGCGGTGGTGCACGTCGTGCAGCAGATGGGTGTCGAAGCCGAACTTCTCGCGTACCGCCTCAAAGAGCTTGGGGACGTAGTCGAGGTACTTCTCGGTCGACCACGACTGTTCTTCTGGCCAGCCCTTGGTGGCCGGCTCGTAGGCGCCGCCCTTGGAAACGCCGTAGACCGACTTCATGCCGGGGATGCCGCATTGCGCGCGGATCGCCTTGAAGCCCTTGTCCTGGTACTGGGCGAAGGCATCCAGGGTCTCCGGGATGTCGCGGCCGGTGGCGTGGCTGTAGACCATCACATGCTCGCGCGAGGCGCCGCCGAGCAACTGGTAGACCGGCATGTTCGCCATCTTGCCGGCGATGTCCCACAGGGCCATGTCGACCGCACCGATGGCCGACATCGTCACCGGGCCGCGGCGCCAGTAGGCACCCTTGTAGAGGTATTGCCAGGTGTCCTCGATCTTGCGCGGGTCACGGCCGATCAGCAGGGGGCACACGTGGTCGCGCAGATACGAGGCGACCGACAGTTCGCGGCCATTCAGCGTGGCGTCACCCAGGCCGTGGACGCCCTGGTCGGTGGTGATCTTGAGCGTGACGAAGTTCCTGCCCGGGCAGGTCACGATGACTTCGGCGTGGGTGATCTTCATTACTGACCTTTCTTGGCTAGCAGGACGAAGGGGGAGGGCCTTGTTCCTGGTCTGTTCGGCGCATTCCGGATGCGTTATTGACATGATACTATACTAACATATTAGTATGTTCAAGCGCGTTTTCGACAGGCGCTCGAATCCCGTGCAAGCTCCGTTCAACTGAAGGAAAGGCCCGTTTCATGAGCACTTCGCTGCCGCGGCTGGGCGCCGCCCAACTCCCCGCCCTCGCTTCCCACCTGCTGGGTGGGTCTCTCGGAGACCCCGCCATCGGCATCGTCCATTTGGGGCTGGGCAACTTCCACCGCGCCCACCAGGCCGTCTATACCGAGCAGGCCATGCTGGCCGCCGGTGGCGATTGGGGCATCTGTGGCGTGACCGTGCTGGACGAGCCGGCCATGCAGCAGGCCCTGGCCGAGCAGGACAATCTGTATACGGTGCTGACCAGCGACCGCGACGGCCAGCAGGCGCAAGTCGTGCGCGCCATCCGCAAGGTGCTGGTGGCGCCGCGTCAGCAGGCCGAGGTGCTGGCGCAGATGCGCGACCCGCGCGTGCGCATCGTGTCGCTGACGGTGACCGAGAAGGGCTATTGCTACGACGCCAAGACCAATGGCCTCGACTTCAACCACCCGGCCGTGCAGCACGACCTACTGAACCCGGATACGCCGAAGAGCGTGCCGGGCTACCTCGTCGCCGCGCTGCGCACGCGCCGCGACAATCCCTTCACCGTGCTGTCCTGCGACAACCTGGCGCACAACGGCAAGATCCTGCGCAACGTGGTGGTCCAGTATGCGAATGCCATCGATCCAGAGCTGGGCCAGTGGGTGGCTGACGAGGTGCGTTTCCCCTGCACCATGGTCGACCGCATCGTGCCGGCCACCACGGACGAGATCCGCGACACGGTCGCCAAGACGCTGGGCTGTTTCGACGCCTGGCCGGTGCCCGGCGAAGCCTTCCGCCAGTGGGTCATCGAAGACAACTTCGCCGCCGGCCGCCCGGCCTGGGAGCAGGTCGGTGCCATGCTGGTCGATGACGTGATTCCGTATGAGCTGGCCAAGCTGCGCATGCTCAATGGCACGCACTCCACCATGGCTTACCTGGGCGTGCTGGGCGGGCTGGAGACCGTGGATCAGGCGATTGGCGACCCGGCCATGTACAAGCTGATCCACGCCATGATGACGGAAGAGATCGCGCCCACGCTGACCGTGCCGGACAGCTTCGACCGCGCCGCCTATCGCGACCAGTTGCTGATGCGCTATGCCAACCCCGCGCTCAAGCACAAGACCATGCAGATCGCATCCGACGGCAGCCTCAAGCTGCCGCCGCGCATCCTTGGCACCATCGCCGACCGCATCGCGGCGGGCACTTCGTTCCGCCGCCTCACGCTGGCGGTCGCGGCCTGGATGCGCTTCCTGCTGCGCAAGACCGACGCCGGCCAGGCCTATGACATCAACGATCCGATGGGGCCGCTGCTGGGCGAGCTTGCTGCAGCCAGCAAGGGTGACAACGCCACGCTGATGGAAAGCCTGCTCGCGGTGCGCGAGGTCTTCCCAGCCGAACTGGCCGCGCATGCAGGCTTCCGTGCGGAGTTGTCAGCCGCGTTGGAGAGCTTGAAGGCAGTGGGCGCGCGCGCGACGATTGCGCGCTACGCCTGAGTCCGAGCAAACCCTCTCCGTCATTCCTGCGCTAGCAGGAGCCCAGCGTCGTTGAAGTGATGGCCTAGGCGCGAAAGACACTGGATCACTGCCTGCGCAGGGATGACGACATTGGACGCGTTCGTCGCGCACATCGTCATTCCCGCGCAAGCGGGAATCCAGCGCCGTGGCCGTTGAGCATGGGATGCGAAGTCTGAATTCGCGCGTGCGCGGGGACGACGGTGCAGGAGGCGCTGCGTGCGTGCTGTTTCAAGCCGAGCGTACCGCCGTCACGATGTTGAGTCGGGCTGCGCGCCAGGCTGGCAGCACGCCGCCCAGCAAACCCATGAACAGCGAGAAGATCAGGCTGGAGACGACGATGTCGCCGGTCAGCTTGAAGCTGAAGGCCAGCTCGGAGAAGGTCTGCCAGTTCATCGTCGATACCGACACGGTCTGCATCAGCGAGGCGCAGGCCAGGCCCACGATGCCGCCCAGCAGGGCCAGCAGCATTGATTCGGCGAGGAAGGCGAGCAGGATGTTGCCGCGCGAGAAACCGATGGCGCGTAGGGTGCCGATCTCGGCTGTGCGGCTGGCGACTGCCGCGTACATGGTGATCATGGCGCCGATCACCGCGCCGATCGAGAAGATGATCGACAGCACCATGCCCAGTATCTTGATGAAGCCCGCCAGCATCTTCGACTGGTCGGCGTAGAACTGCGTCTCGCGCTTGGCTTCCACGTTGAGGCGGCGGTCGGCCTTGATGCGCGTGGTCAACGCTTCGAGCCCGTCGCTGCGCGCGAGGCGGAACACCATCGAGGAATAGATCGTGCGGCGGAAGCTCTGCATCATCTGCTCCGCGTCGCCCCATATCTCGGAGTTGAAGGCGGTCTTGCCCGCTTCGAACTGGCCTACGACCAGCCAGTCGCGGCGCGCGAAGCGCAGCGTCTGGCCCAGCGCGACACCCTCGAAATCGCGGGCCAGGCTGGCGCCGACGATGATCTCGTTGCTGCCAGGGCGGAACATGCGGCCGGCCGTGAGCGTCACCTGTGGGCGCAGCGCGACACCCAGCTCGCGCGTGCCACGGATCGTGATGTTCGACGGGCCGCCGGTCGACTTCTTGATCAGCGAGATCAGCACCAGGCATTCCTTGCTCAGCATGGGCTGCCCGTCCTCGCCGCGCGCGATGTCGGGCAAGGTCTCCAGCACGCCCGCCTGGTCGGTGTCGATCGCGCTTTGCACCTCGGTCTCTGAGCCGGCGCGGATGACCACCACGTTGTCTTCCCGACCGGTCTCGACCAGCGTGGACTTCAGCCCCGCCTCCAGCATCAGCACGGTGGCGAACACGAACACCACCAGGCCCATGCCGCCCGCGGTCAGCGCGGTGGTCAAGCGGCGCGTCAGCAGGTTGCGCCAGATGTAGTTGAGGGGGATTTTGTTCATGGACGTACCCCAAAACCTGTCGTCCCTGCGCAGGCAGGGACCCAGCGACTTTCACCACCCACGCAAAACCTCAACGACACTGGATTCCTGCCCCCGATCGGGTCGAGGGCAGGCTCTGCGCAGGAATGACGGAGCTGGTGTGATGTAAGTGCGCTCATTGCACCTGCCTCAGCCCTTCGACGATCTTCACCGTGGCCGCGCGGCGGGCGGGCAGGGCCGCTGCGACGAGGCCGATCACCAGGGCCGCCAGCCACTGCTGCTGGACGGTGTCTGGCGCCACGTTGAACACTGGGAAGATGTTGTCGAGCTGGCTGCCCACGCCGCGTGCGAGCGGGCCGGTCAGCGCGATGGCCAGCCCACCGGCGACGAGTGCCAGCGTCAAGGATTCGGCGAACACCAGCGCGCTGCCAACCCAGGGGCGGAAGCCCACCGCCTTGAGCGTGGCGTACTCGCGCGTGCGCTCGCGTGCTGACATGGCCATGGTGTTGGCCATCACCGCCATGATGATAAGGATGATCACGTAGGAGACCAACTGGATCGCCTGCACGATGGTCTCGGTCATCGCCACGAAGCTCAACTGAAATGCCTTCTCGGTCTCGGTCAGCGTTTCCGCCAGTGAATTGCGGAAGGTGTTGTCGACGCGCTCCGAGATGGCGGCGGCCTCGCGTCCCTCGGCGATGCCGACGACGTAGACACCGATCTGGTTCTCGTAACCCGGAAAGAGCTGCTTCGCGCGTTCGTTCAGATAATTCCAGTGGAAGAAGAACTGGTTTTCGTCGGTGTTGGGTCGCGCGCCGGTGTAGATGCCACGCAGCACGAACTCGTAGTCGCCGGCGAAGATAGTGCCGCGGATCGGGATCACGTCGCCCACTTTCCAGCCGTAGCGCTGGGCCAATTTGCGCCCGGCCACGGCACCACGCCGGTCGCGTACGAAAGCGAGCCTGGCCTCCTCGTCGAGGCGAAACTCCGGATACAGCCGCAGGTAACTCTCCGGCTCGATGGCGAACTGGGGGAAGAAATTGCTCTGGTCGATGTAGATGCCGCCAAACCAGTTGGCCCAGGACACATCCGTCACGCCTTGCACGCCCCGGATGCGCTCGGCGTAAGCCAGCGGCATGGTGAAGGTCAGCGAGATCGCGTTTCGGGTGATCAGGCGCTTGTCCGAGGCCGCGTCCGCACCGGCATACCAGGCTGACACCACCGTCTTCAGCAGCCCGAAAGCCAGCACCGCCACCACGATGCCGGCCAGCGTCAGCGTGCTGCGCAGCTTGTGGCGCAGCGGGTTGCGCAGGGCGAAGCGGAGGATGAGACTCAGCATGGATGCGGGATGAGATAGGCCGGATGAAGCGTAGCGGAATCCGGGGGCAAACGGGGCGGACAGGGCGTGAGTCGCGCAGCCCGGCGCTGGCGTGCTTTAGTTGAGTTGTGCGCGGACCAGGATCTGCATGTGGCGCATGTCGCGGGTGAAATGCGGCATCAGGCGAAAGGCGAGCCGGCGTAGCAGCTTGTCCTTCTCCCACCAGTCCTCGTGGATGCCGTGCGTGTCCAGCACCTGATAACCACAATTGCGGAACAGATCGACGATGCTCTTTTCGGTGAAGAAGCGCAGGTGCGTGCGGTCGCGGATGCCGACGTCCTCGTAGTGCCAGTCCTTCTGCAGGATCAGGTGTTCCAGGTTCTTGATATTGCGCACGTTCGGCACACAGCAGTTGATGCGCCCGCCGGGCTTGAGGAGGCGTTTGCACAGCTCGAGCGCGGCTACAGGGTCGGCCATGTGCTCCAGTGAATCGTTGAAGGTGATGAGGTCGAAGTAGGCCGGTGGCAAGGGGTTGTCCGGGCGGAACACGTCGTGGATGACGTGGTCGAGGCGGGTTTGCGCAATCTGCGCGGCCTCGTCGTCCGGTTCGACGCCCCACACCTCGCAGGGACGCAGCTCCTTCAAGGCCATGCCGAAGGTGCCGTAGTTGCAGCCGACGTCCAGGACCGTCACGGCGTCCTCGGGCACGAGGCTGATCAGATCCAATCGCTTGGTGTCACCGTAGTCCGGGCGTGCCCTGTTCAGCATCCGAGTCTCCCTGTCAGTGGGCATTGCTTGTGCCTGTCACTATAGTGTGTGACTTGCGCTGTTTCGGTGCTCCATCGGGTGGGGTCAGCCCACCATTTTGCCCGCCACCACCCAGCGGTCGAAATCCTCCGCGCTCACATAACCCAGTGCCAGCGCAGCCTCGCGCAGCGTGCTGCCTTCCTGGTGTGCCTTCTTGGCGATCTGCGCGGCCTTGTCGTAGCCGATGTGGGGGTTCAGCGCGGTCACCAGCATCAGCGAGCGGGCGACCAGTTCCTCGATGCGCGTGCGGTTGGGCGCGATGCCGACCGCGCAGTGCTCGTTGAAGCTCGTCATGCCGTCGGCCAGCAGGCGCACGCTCTGCAGGAAGTTGTGGGCGATCATCGGGCGGAACACGTTGAGTTCGAAGTTTCCCGAGGCGCCGCCGATGTTGATGGCGACGTCGTTGCCCATGACTTGCGCGGCGAGCATGGTGAGGGCCTCGCTCTGCGTCGGGTTCACCTTGCCGGGCATGATGGAGGAGCCCGGCTCGTTCTCCGGGATGCTGATCTCGCCGATGCCGCTGCGCGGGCCGCTGGCGAGCCAGCGTACGTCATTGGCGATCTTCATCAGACTGGCGGCGAGCGTCTTGAGCGCACCATGGGCGTGCACCAGGGCGTCGCAGGCGGCCATGGCCTCGAACTTGTTGGGCGCGGTGACGAAGGGCAGACCGGTCAGGCGTGCCAGCTCGGCCGCCACCTGTTCGGCATAGCCCTTGGGCGCGTTCAAACCGGTGCCGACGGCGGTGCCGCCCAGCGCGAGTTCGCACAGGTGGGGCAGGGCCGCGCGTACATGGCGCTCGCCTTGGGTGAGCTGGGCGACCCAGCCGGAAATCTCCTGCCCCAGCGTGAGCGGTGTGGCGTCCTGCAGGTGGGTGCGGCCGATCTTCACGATGTCGTCGAAGTCGCGTGCTTTCTGTTCCAGCGTGCCGCGCAGCTTGGCGAGGGCCGGCAGCAGGCGCTGCGTCAGCGCATCGACGGCCGCCACGTGCATGGCGGTCGGGAACACGTCGTTGCTCGACTGGCTGCGATTGACGTCGTCATTCGGATGCACTAGGCGGCCTTCGCCGCGTGGGCCACCCAACAGCTCGCTGGCACGGTTGGCCAGCACCTCGTTGACGTTCATGTTGGTCTGCGTGCCGGAGCCGGTTTGCCACACCACCAGCGGGAACTCGTCCGGATGCTGGCCGGCGATCACCTCGTCGGCGGCGGCGATGATGGCCTCGGTCTTCTGCGCCTCGAGCAGGCCCAGGGCGTGGTTCACCCGGGCCGAGGCGCGCTTGACCTGGGCCAGCGCGCGGATGATCTCGCGCGGCTGCTGCTCGCCCGAGATGTCGAAGTTGTGCAGCGAGCGCTGCGTCTGCGCACCCCAAAGGCGGTCAGAAGGGACTTCGATGGGGCCGAAGCTGTCGTGTTCGGTACGCGTGCTCATGCTGCCCTCCGTGTGGCTCAGGCTCGGTTTGTGCCGGTTCCGGTGGTGCTCCCGTTGATCACCATCGCCGACAGTTCGCCCTTTTCGAGGTGGCGCACCGCATGCGCGGCGTCGGCCGCCTTCTGGTCGTGGGTGACCATGACGATGGTCTTGCCCAGTTCGCGGTTGAGGCGCTGCAGCAGGTGCAGCACTTCCTCGCCGGACTTGCGGTCGAGGTCGCCGGTGGGTTCGTCGGCGACGATCACCGTGGGGTCGCTGACGATGGCGCGCGCAATGGCCACGCGCTGCAACTGGCCGCCGGAAAGCTCGCTGGGGTAGTGCTTCACGCGATCCGCCAGGCCCACCAGCGACAGCGCGGTGAAGGCGCGCTCGCGGCGCTCGCTGCGCGACAGGCGGGTCAGTTGCAGTGGCAGCTCGACGTTCTCCAGCGCGCTGAGCACCGGCATCAGGTTGTAGAACTGGAAGATGAAGCCGATGTTGGCAGCGCGCCAGTCGGCCAGCCCGGCGTCGTCGAGCTGGGCGATGTCCACGCCGTCGACGACGATGGCACCGGCATTCGGCTGGTCCAGGCCGGCGATCAGGTTCAGCAGGGTGGACTTGCCCGAGCCCGACGGGCCCATGAGGGCGAGGAAGTCGCCGCGCGCGATGTCGAAGTCGATGTCGCTGAGCACCGGCACGACCTCGCCGCCGCGTACGTAGTGTTTGCTCACGTGCTGGACGCGGATGACGGCGTCTGCAACGCGCGGGGGCTCGCCTGCGCCAGGAGCGAGCGTGGTCGCGGCGTCGCTCACGACTTCTTCTCCACCACCTTGGCGCCATCCTTGAGCTTGTCGTCCGGTTTGAGGACGACGATGTCGTCGTTCTTGAGGCCACTCTTCACTTCGATCAGATCGCCCAGCTTGCCGCCGGTCTCGATCTTGCGCGCCTGGGCGAGGCCGTTCTCCACGACGAACACGGTGTCGCCGCGCAGCGCATCGCCGTGCACCGCGAGGCGCGGCTGGCGCTCGTCCGGCCTCAGCGCGCGCTCCAGGAAGGCGACCTTGGCGCTCATGTCGGGCAGTACGCGCGGGTCGCGCTCGTCGAAGCGGATCTTGAACTTGACCGTAGCCTTGCTGCGGTCGACGGTGGGCACGATGCGCGCCACGCGGCCGGCCAGGCGCAGCTCGGGCAGGGCGTCGAGCTGGATCTCGCAGGGCTGGTCCAGCTTGGCCTTGGCGAGATTGGTCTCCGACACGTCGGCCTCGACTTCCAGCGTCTCCAGGTCGGCCATGGTCACCACCGCCCCCTTCGAGGCGGTACTGGCGGCGAAGGGCGCGACCACGTCCCCCACGTCGGCCTGCTTGGTCAGCACGACGCCGGCGAAGGGGGCGCGGATGATGGTGTTGTCCATCGCCACGCGCGCCTCGGTCAGACCGGCTTCGGTCGCACGCACCAGCGCGGCCTGCGCGGCGACGTTGGCGACAGCCTGGCGGGCGCGGTTCTGTGCGGCGTCGACGGCCGACTGCGCGACGAAGCCCTGTGCCTTGAGGTCGCTCTGGCGCTTCAGGTTGAACTCGGCGTCCACCAGCTCGGCCTCGGCCTGTTTCTGGCGCGCCTTGGCGGCTTCCATATTGGCCACCGCTTGGGCGATCTGCGCCTTGATGTCGGAGTTCTCCAGCCTCGCCAACACCTCGCCGGCCTTGACCCGGCTGCCTTCGCGCACGCCGATCCATTCCAGGCGGCCGGTGCCCTTGGAGGCGACCGAGGCCTTGGTGTCGGCCACCACATAGCCGGTAGCGTTGACCAGGGTGATCGCCTGTGCCGGCCAGGCTTGTGTGACGCGCGCGGTCTGCACTTCCTGTGGCTTGCCTTGCAGGCCCAGGATGCCAAGCCCGCCCAGCAGGACGAGACCGGCGGCCAGCCAGGCGAGGGTGCGTCTGCGCCGGCGCGGGGCGACGGGCTTGCGGTCGATGCGGAGGGAGTCGAGCGGGTTCTGGTCCATGCGGTATCCTCGGAATGCCACGGGGATTCTAGCCGTCCCGCTCCCCGCTGGCGTGATCCTGCCTTGATTGTCACCGAAACACATGCCCGTCGATTCCCGTACCCGCGCGCTGCTGGACATGCTCAACCGCATCGAGGCGCCGCGCCTGCATGATCAGCCGCTCGACATCGCGCGCCACAATTACCAGAAGCTGATGTTCGCCTATCGGGGGGAAGCACCGCCCGGAGTAGAGTCTGTCGAACTGAGTCTGCCGCGTCGCGAGCTGGAAGGTGGCCCACTGGCGGCGCGCCTGTACCGCCCCGAAGACGCCACAAGCGAGTTACCGGTGCTGTTGTGGTTGCATGGCGGCGGGTGGACGTTGGGGGATCTGGCCGGTTATGACGTTCTGTGCCGGATGCTCGCCAAGGGAGCGGACTGCGCCGTGCTGGCGCTGGACTATCGCTTGGCGCCGGAGCATCCCTTCCCGGCGGCACTGGACGACACCTGGTTCGCCCTGCGCTGGCTGGCACGCCATGCCCGCACGCATGGCCTGGACGGCGAGTGCCTGGCCATTGGCGGTGACTCCGCTGGCGGCAATCTCGCCGCAGTGGCGGCGCACCTGGCGCGCGATGCCGGCGCGCCGCCACTGCGCCTGCAACTGCTGGTCTATCCGGCGACCGATCAGGACAGCACGCGCCTGAGTCACGAGACCTATGGCGAAGGCTACTTCCTCGATCGCGACGCGATTGCCTGGTTCCACCGCAACTACCTGCCGGCCGAGGCCGACCGCCTCGACTGGCGTGCTTCGCCGCTGCGCGCCCCGCGCTTCGAGAGCCTGGCGCCGGCCCTGGTGATCACCGCCGAATGCGATCCGCTGACCGATGACGCCTGTGCCTACGCCTCGCGCCTGCGCGAGGCCGGCGTGGTCGTCGACTACAGCGAGTACGAAGGCTGCATACATGGTTTCTTCTCGATGCCGCGCCTGCTGCCGGCGGCCCAGCGCGCCATCGATGAAGCCTGCGCCGCCCTGCGCGAGGCCTTCGCGCACTGAGCCGGCAGCTTGCTGCGCTGCAGGATTGAGCGGCCGGCGCGCAAGCCTCAGCATTACGGTGCCATCCACCTGCAACGGCTGGCCGCCCGTGCGATCATCGGGTGACTACACCTCAGGGGGCGCGTGGCGGTGGGCAAGTTGAACTGGGACGGCGTGGCACGCATCTGGCGGCGCAGCTTCCGTGTGAGGCTGGTGGCGGCCATGATGATGGCCGTCTCGCTGGTGGTGCTGCTCTACAGTGCCTTCGTCTTCCTGCGTTACGCACAGATCTACGAAGGCGAGGCGCGTGGTCGTGCCGCACGTCTCGCGAATGTCCTGGCTGAGTCGCTGGCGCATCCGATGTACGAGTTCAACACGCTGGCGGTGCAGGCCGGGGTGCGTGCCCTGGCCTCGCACGAGGATGTGCGGCGGGTCACGGTGACCGATCCGGAGGGGCGCGTGATGGCCGAGTTCGCCCGTCCCTCCACGGCCGAGCGCAGCTTGCTCGAGATCAAGCGCGAGATTGTCTACGAGGTGCCGGAGCGTTCGTTGAGCGTGGGCTGGATGGAGCTCAGCTATGGCCGCGACGTGATCGACTCGCAGATCTTCGCGGTGCTCAAGGAGGTCGTGCTGGGAGCCGGGCTGATGGCCCTGGGCACGCTTCTCGTGGCGCTGTGGGTGGTGCGTTCCCTGACCCGTCCGATCGACCGCATCGTGGCGGGCCTCGACGAACTGGCTGCCGGCAAGACCAGTGGCGAACTGCCGCCGCTGGGCCGGAAGGACGAGTTCGGCCGCATCTTCACCGCCATGCATCGTTTCCGCGCCGCCATCATCGAGCGCCAACAGGGCGAGCAGCGCTACCGCGAGGAACTGGAGCTCACCGTGGCCCAGCGCACCGCCCAACTTGCCGAGGCGAAGGAGGCAGCGGAGACGGCCAACCGTGCCAAGAGTGCCTTCGTGGCCAACATGAGCCACGAGATCCGCACCCCGCTCAACGCGGTGCTGGGCCTGGCCAAGAGCATCGTGCGCGAGGACCACGGCCGCAAGTCAGGCCAGTCGGCCGCGCGCATTCTCGAAGCGGGCGAGCACCTGCTGGGGGTGATCAACGATGTGCTGGATTTCTCCCGCCTGGAGGCGGGCAAGCTCCTGGTGGAGCGTCGTCCTTTCGAACTGAGCGTGACCCTGACCCGTGCGCTGGACATGCTGCGCGACCGGGCGCGTGCCAAGGGCCTGCGCCTGCGTCTGCAACTGGGCTCTGGCCTGCCGGAGTGGGTGGTGGGGGATGCATTGCGGGTGGAGCAGATCCTGATCAACCTGCTGTCCAATGCGGTCAAGTTCTCCGACCGTGGTGAGGTCAGCCTGGGCGTGAGCTGGCGCTACGGCGTCTGTGAGTTCCGCGTGGCGGACACCGGCATCGGCATGGACGCGGACCAGGTCCGGCGCCTTTTCCGCCCGTTCGAGCAGGCAGACGGCTCGACCACGCGGCGCTTCGGGGGCTCCGGCCTGGGCCTGGCAATCAGCCAGAGCCTGGCTCAGCAGATGGGGGGCGACATCGAGGCCGAAAGCGTGCCCGGCCACGGCAGCGTATTCACGCTGCGCCTGCCCCTGGCGCTGACGGACGCACCGGCGCAGCCATTCGCGGAGCACGAGCCGGTGGCCGGCCCCGCCTTGCCGGGTCTGCGCGTGCTGGCGGCCGAGGATGTCGAGCTCAACCGCATCGTGCTGGAAGACATCCTGCTGGCACAGGGCGCCTCAGTGGTGTTCGCCGAGAATGGCCAGGTCGCACTCGATCTATTGGCCACGCGTGGCAGCGAGGCTTTCGACGTCTTGCTGACCGACGTGCAGATGCCGCACATGGATGGCTATGAATTGGCGCGCGCGGTGACGGCCCGCTACCCGCGGCTGCCCGTTTTCGGAGTGACCGCGCATGCGATGCGCGACGAGCGCGAGCGCTGTCTCGCCGCCGGCATGCTGGCGCACCTGACCAAGCCCATCGATGAGGCCTTGCTGATCGCGACCCTGCGCCCCTTCTGCAGCGGCCAGACGCAACTGCAGGCGCCGCAGGCGGCGGAGAGCGACGCCTCCGCGCCGCCCATCATCCTGCTCGACTGGGTGGCCCTGGCGGCGCGCTACAACGGGCGCAGCGCCTTCGTCGAGCGTTTGCTGGAGACCTTCCAGCGGACCCATGCGGGCTCACCGCAGCGCCTGCGCGAACTGGTGCAGGCTGGCGCGCTGGAGGAGGCCAAGCTCATCGCCCACTCGATGAAAGGAATCGCCGGCAGCCTGGAGGCGGGCCCCCTGGCCCAGGCCGCCACCCTGGCCGATCTGGCGGCGCGCGAGAACCGGGCGGACGCCCCACAACGCTTGCTGGCCCTGGCCGACGCACTGGAAACCGTGCTCCTCCTGTTGCGTGAGCGCGCCAGCACCGGCGCCGAGGTTCAGTGAGCGGCGTGCTCGAACCAGTTCAGGCGTGAGCGCAACGCGGCCACCGCGCCAATGATCAACAGGGCGGGCGGGCGCATGCCGGCCTCTTCCAGGCGCTGCGGCAGGGTCGCGATGGTGGCTTCCACGGTGCGCTGATCGCCCCGCGTGGCCTTGCGCACGCAGGCCGCCGGGGTGTCCGGGTCCATGCCGTGGGCGATCAACTGGCGGCTGATCTCGCCCGCCGCCAGTACCCCCATGTAGATGACCACGGTCTGGCGCGGGCGCGCCAGCGCCGTCCAGTCCAGGTCGCAGCTGTCGTCCTTCAAGTGGCCGGTGACGAAGATGACCGACTGCGCATGGTCACGGTGGGTCAGCGGGATGCCCGCATAGGCGGCCGCGCCGCTGGCGGCGGTGACGCCCGGCACGACCTCGAAGGGAATGTCATGGGCGACCAGTTCCTCCACTTCCTCGCCGCCACGCCCGAAGATGTAGGGATCACCCCCTTTCAGGCGCAACACCTTCTTGCCTTGCTGGGCCAGGCGCACCAGCAGGCGGTTGATCTCTTCCTGTGGCAGGGTGTGCTTGCCGGCCTCCTTGCCCACGTAGATACGCTCGGCGTCGGGACGGGCCAGGGTCAGGATGTCTTCGCCGACCAGGCTGTCGAACACGATGCAGTCTGCTTCGGCGAGCAGGCGGGCGGCACGCAGGGTCAGCAGCTCGCGTTCGCCGGGACCGCTGCCGACCAGCACAACGCTGCCCGGCAGGAATGGCTTCAATGGGTGCATCAAGGGAGAGTGGGCTGTTCTCTGAAGGAATAAAAGTCTAGCATTCGCGCCCTGGCGCTTGGTGCGGCGCAAGATCGATTCCGGGGACGAAGATGCAGGACAACACCTCATTGGGGGGGCAGGGTGGCGGCCGGCTGCTGGCGGTGACCGTCGCGGCAGTCGGCGTGGTGTATGGCGATATCGGCACCAGTCCGCTGTACACCATGAAGGAGGTGTTCGGTGGCCATGGCATCCCGCCGACACCGGACAACGTGCTGGGCATCCTGTCCCTGGTGTTCTGGGCCCTGACCCTGATCGTCTCGCTGAAGTACGTGGTCTTCATCATGCGCGCCGACAACAACGGCGAGGGCGGCATCATGGCCCTGACCGCGCTGGCCCACCGCGCCGCGGCCAAGGCCACGCCGCGTCAGATGTGGCTGATGACGGCGCTGGGCATGTTCGGTGCCGCCCTGTTCTACGGCGACGGCGTGATCACGCCGGCGATGTCGGTGCTGTCGGCGGTGGAGGGCCTGGAAGTGGCCACGCCGGCGCTCAAGCCCTATGTGCTACCGCTCACCATCGTGGTGATCTTCGTACTCTTCTTCCTGCAGAGTCGCGGTACGGCCAGCGTGGGTGCCTTGTTCGGGCCGATCATGATCACCTGGTTCCTGACCTTGGGTACGCTGGGCCTGGTCGAGGCGGTCAAACACCCTTATGTGCTGGCGGCGATCAATCCCCTTTACGGCGCCCAGTTCTTCATCGAGCACAAACTCCATGGCTTCCTGGCGCTCGGCTCGGTGGTGCTGGCCGTCACCGGCGGCGAAGCCCTGTACGCCGACATGGGGCACTTCGGCCGGCGTCCGATCAAACTGGCCTGGTTCGCGCTGGTGCTGCCCTGCATCTACATGAATTACCTGGGCCAGGGGGCCTTGCTGCTGTCCGACCCGGCGGCGGTACGCAATCCCTTCTACCTGTTGGCGCCGGACTGGGCGCTGTACCCGATGGTCGGGCTGTCGACCCTGGCCACCATCATCGCCTCCCAGGCAGTGATCTCGGGCGCCTTCTCGCTCACCCGCCAGGCCATGCAACTGGGTTACTGCCCGCGCATCGCCTATGTCCACACCTCGGCGCGGGAGATCGGCCAGATCTACGTGCCGGGCATCAACTGGGCCCTCCTGCTGTCGGTGGTTGCGCTGGTGCTGGGCTTCAAGTCATCGAGCAACCTCGCCTCGGCCTACGGCATCGCGGTAACGCTCACCATGATGATCGACACCGTGCTGGCCTTCGTCGTGGTGCGCGAGCTGTGGCGCTGGTCGCGGACCAAGAGCTGGGGCTTCCTGATCGGCTTCCTGATCGTCGATCTCGCTTTCGTGCTGGCCTGCTCGGTCAAGATCATCGACGGTGGCTGGTTCCCGCTGGCGCTGGGCGGCTTCATCTTCCTGCTCTTGTCGACCTGGCAACGTGGGCGTGCGCTGCTGGCCGAGCGCACCCGCGTCGAAACCATGCCGCTGGACCTCTTCATCCAGTCCCTGTTCCACTCGCCGCCACACCGCGTCGATGGCGTCGGCATCTTCATGACCACCTCGCTGGGGGGGGTGCCGCGTGCGCTGCTGCACAACCTCCTGCATAACAAGGTGCTCCACGAGAAGGTCGTGCTGCTCAAGGTGCAGATGGAGGATGTGCCGGTGGTGCCCGAGATCGACCGGGTGGAACTGGATGAGCTCGACTACGGCTTCTATCGCCTGATCGTGCGCTATGGCTTCAAGGACGAGCCGGACGTGCCGCTGGCCCTGCAGCGCTGCGCCGAGTTCGGCCTGCAGATCGAGATGATGGAGACAACCTTCTTCCTCGGCCGCGAACGATTGATTCCGCATATCAAGCCGGGCATGGCCTTGTGGCGCGAGCGCCTGTTCATCTTCATGTTCCGCAATGCCAGCAGCGCAGCGGATTTCTTCAAGATCCCCGCCAACCGCGCAGTCGAGTTCGGCACTCAGGTCGAGATCTGACACGACAGGCGGCGGGCCAGGAAAGCCTGCCCCTGTGGGCAAACTGCCCGCTTGGGTACGGGCTCCCGACGTTTTCGTGATGCCTGTCACGGCATCATTCGACCGCCTGACGTATGTTCCCACCCACTCAGATGCGGCGCTGCAATGTGCTGGATCAAGATTCAGGTGGCCACTGGCACCAGGCGTGTGACATACGCCACGGAGAGCCCGCCGGCCAAGGAAGTGGCGGCAGTATTCCTCGCAGTCCGTGACATATGCCCTCCATCGGGCTGCATGGTCACGACAGGTTAAAGATGGGGCTTCATAGTGCATTGCGCAATGAAGTGCCTTGTGGAGGGCAGGATGCTCAGAATCTTCAATCACTATTTCCCGTCCAGTGCTGTATTCCAGGTCATGGTCGATGCGATCGTCCTGTTCCTGGCAATCATGTTGGCGGCCAGTCGCCTGAGTACGGCTGACGCCCAGGGGTGGGAGACCGTGGTGCCGTCGGCGCTGGTGTTCGCCGTGCTGATGGTGGTGCTGAGCAGCGCGCTGGGCATCTACAGCCTGCGCAAGGACTCGATGCGCGACACCCTGGCACGGATTGTCCTGGCCATCCTGTTCGCAGTGCCGGTTGCCTGGGCCGTCTTCCGTGTGTTGCCCTGGGGAGGTGAGCAGACGGCCGAGCTGGATACCATCGTCATTCTGTTGCTGGGTGGCGTGCTTTTCGTGCGCGGCGTGACCAGCCGTGTCCGTGCCGGTTCCATCTTCAGCCGTCGCATCCTGGTCATCGGCACCGGGCGCGAAGCGGCCGCCGTCGAGCATGCGCTGACCCACCCCGCGCACCCCGGCCTCTCCATCGTGGGTTTCTTCCCGGTGGCGGGCTTCGATGAATCCCTTGTTCATCCCTCGCGCGTGCTGGCCGCCCGCCGCTCCCTGCTGGAGACGGTACGCGACCTCGGCGTTGACGAGATCATCGTGGCAGTGCGCGAGCGCCGCGGCGGTACGCTGCCGCTGGCCGAACTGCTCGACTGCAAGCTGTCCGGCATCAAGGTGCTGGACCTGTCCTGTTTCTTCGAGCGGGTACGGGGCCAGGTGCGTGTTGACTCCCTGCGGGCGAGCTGGCTGATCTACGGCGAGGGCTTCCGCCAGGGCACCCTGCGCACCATGGTCAAGCGGGTGTTCGATGTGGTGGCCGCGTCGACCATTCTGCTGCTGGCCTCTCCTCTGATGCTCTTCGCGGTGATCGCGATCGCGCTGGAAGATGGCTTCCCGGTGTTGTACCGACAGGAGCGCGTGGGGCAGGGCGGGCGCATCTTCCACGTGGTCAAGTTCCGCTCCATGCGCCGTGACGCCGAGAAAGATGGCAAGCCCCGCTGGGCAACCGCCAACGACAACCGGATCACGCGCATCGGCCGCCTGCTGCGCAAGACGCGCATCGACGAGTTGCCGCAGCTCTTCAGCGTGCTCAAGGGCGACATGAGCCTGGTCGGGCCGCGCCCCGAGCGTCCTTTCTTCGTCGACCAGCTCACCAATGAAATCCCGTTCTACGGGGTGCGCCACTCGGTCAAACCGGGCCTGACGGGCTGGGCCCAGGTGCGCTATCAGTACGGCGCCTCGGTCGATGACGCCGTGCAAAAGCTGCAATACGATCTTTACTACGTGAAGAACCACACTTTGTTCCTCGACCTGCTGGTGCTGGCGGAGACCGTGCGGGTAGTGGTGACGGGCGAGGGCGCACACTGAGTCGCCGGAGTGAACTTGCCGGCCTGGGCCGGAGTTCCGGGGCACGCCCACAAACCGTGGTGACGTGCCCCGGCCACATTGGGCGTCGCGCGACGCCGTGCGCATGCGGCGACAGCCTGATGCTTGAGCGATGAACGACAACAACCTCCTGCAGATCTACCAGTGGGCCTTCGGCTTCGCCGCTGCAGGCTTCCTGCTGTTTGCGGTCTACCTGGGCTTTGGCTGGCGCGGTGGTCGCATGGGCGGGCGCTTGCTGTTGGCGGTCGCCTTGTCGGCGGCGTGGACAGCGTTCGAAGCCGCCGCCGCCTGGTTCGACATGCCCGCCTTCAAGGTACTGGCGTACTTCGCAGACGTGCTGCGTCTGGCCGCCTGGGCGTACTTTCTGTTCGCGCTGCTGGGTATCGTGAGCCCGGAGGGAGAGGCCAGCCGGCAGCGCTTGAACACGCTGCGCCTGAGCGGCTCCCTGGTGTTCGTGCTGGCCTTGCTGGCTCCGTTCGCTTCTGCCCTGGCGGTGGTACCTGCACGCTGGGGCGTCTTCCCCATGCTGTTCGCCAGCGTGTGGCTCTTGGTCGAGCTGGAGCAGGTCTATCGCAACTTCCCGGCGGGCTCGCGCTGGGGCGTGAAGCCGCTGGTGTTCGGCCTGGCGGCCAGTATCGCGTTCGACCTGTACCTATATGCAGAGGGCTTTCTGTTCGGCCGCGTCGATGGCGAGATTGCTTCCATCCGCGGCATCGTGCATGCCATGGCCATTCCGCTGATTGCCATGTCGGCCGTGCGCAGCCGCGACTGGACCTTCCGCATCACCGTGTCGCGTGACCTGGTGTTCCACACGGCGGCCTTGGCCGCTTGCGGCGGCTATCTCCTGCTGGTGGCCGCTGCGGGCTACTACGTGCGCTGGTTCGGCGGCAGTTGGGGCAAAGCCCTGCAGGCGGTGCTCCTGTTCAGCGCCTTGCTGCTGCTGGCCTTCGTCCTGTTCTCCGGCTCCTTCCGTGCACGCCTGCGCGTGCTGCTGAACAAGCATCTGTTTGCCTATCGCTACGATTATCGGCGCGCCTGGCTGGAGTTCACCCACGCGCTGAGCTACACCGGCTCGGGTCAGACCCTCGAGCAGAGTGTCATCAGCGCCCTCGCCAACCTGGTGGAGAGCCCTGCCGGGGCTCTGTGGCTGCGCGATGCCGATGGCAAGTACCGTCCGCGTAGCCAGCTCAACCAGCGCGGCGCTACGGGTGAGGAGCCGGCGGATGGTGCGTTCTGCCGCTTCCTGCATGAGCGTGCCTGGATCATCAACCTCGAGCAGTGGCGCAGCCGCCCCGGCTACTACGAAGGCCTGACGCTGCCGCATTGGCTGTCCGACACGCCGGACGCGTGGCTGATTGTGCCGCTGCTGTCTGGCCAGGAACTGGTCGGTTTCGTGGTCCTGGCGACTGCGCGCGTGCCCATCGATGTGAACTGGGAGGTGCTCGATCTGCTCAAGACGGCAGGGCGCCAGGCGGCCAGCTACCTGGCGCAGGCCGAGGCCATTGCGGCCCTGGTCGAGGCGCAGAAGTTCGACTCCTTCAACCGCATGTCGGCCTTCGTGGTGCACGATCTGAAGAACCTCGTCGCGCAACTCGCGCTGATGATCAAGAACGCCGACCGCCACAAGGACAACCCCGAATTCCAGGCCGACATGCTCAGCACGGTCCAGCATGTCACCGAGCGCATGCGGAGCCTGATGACCCAGTTGCAGAACAAGCAGCCGATCGAGCAGAAGCGGCCGCTGGACTTGGGTGAGTTGGTCTCTCAGTTGATGGTGGGGCGTCAGGCCGGCCCAGCCCGCCTGTCGGCCGAACTGGCGCCGGGTGTCATGGTGTCGGCCCACCCCGAGCGCCTGGAGCGGATCATCGGGCATGTGCTGCAAAACGCCGTCGAGGCCAGTCCCGAGCATGGTAATGTTGCCCTCGCAGTGCGCCGGGGCGAGGGTGTGGCGGAGGTGACGGTTCAGGACGAAGGTTGTGGCATGACGCCGGAATTCGTTCGCGAGCGCCTGTTCCGCCCGTTCCAGACGACCAAACCGCACGGCATGGGGATCGGGGCCTACGAAGTGCAGCAGTATGTGCAGGAGCTGGGCGGCAAAGTGCTGGTCGACAGCGAGCCCGGGCGCGGCACGTGTATCTCGATCCAGCTTCCCCTGATGGTGCGGGCGACCCCTTCCATGGCTTGAGAACGAGCATGTCAGCAGAGAGCAGTCAGGACAAAGCGCGGGTGCTGTTGATCGTCGAAGACGATCCAGCCCTGCAGAAGCAGATGAAGTGGGCGTTCGACGGCTACGAGGTGGTGCTGGCCTCCGACCGCGAGAGCGCGATCGCCCAGTTGCGCCGCTATGAACCAGGGGTCGTCACCATGGACCTGGGCTTGCCGCCCATGCCTGACGATGTGAGCGAGGGCTTCGCCCTGCTGGGCGAAATGCTGTCGATGGCGCCCGATACCAAGGTCATCGTGTTGACCGGCCAGCACGACCGGGAGAACGCGGTACGCGCAGTCGGGGCAGGGGCCTACGATTTCTTCGGCAAACCCTTCGAAGCCGACATGCTGCAGCTCACCATCGACCGGGCTTTCCGCCTGTTCGACCTGCAGCGCGAAAACCAGCGCCTGCAGCAGGCGCAGGCCGGTGGTGCACTGGGCGGGCTCATTACGCGCGACGCCGGCATGCTGCGCATCTGCCGCACCATCGAGAAGGTGGCTGCCACCAGCGCCACCGTGATGCTGCTGGGCGAGAGCGGGACCGGCAAGGAAGTGCTGGCACGTGGCGTGCACGAACGCTCCACCCGCAAGAGCGACCGCTTCATCGCGATCAACTGCGCGGCGATTCCTGAGAACTTGCTCGAGAGCGAGCTATTCGGCTACGAGCGCGGCGCCTTCACCGGCGCGGTGAAGCAGACGCCCGGCAAGTTCGAGCTGGCGCACAAGGGCACCTTGTTTCTCGATGAGATCGGCGATTTGCCGATGGCCTTGCAGGCCAAGCTACTGCGCTTCCTGCAGCAGCGCACCGTGGAGCGCATCGGTGGGCGAGAGGAAATCCCGGTCGATGTGCGCGTGGTGTGCGCCACTCACCAGGACCTGCGCGCCAAGATCAAGGATGGCTCCTTCCGCGAGGATCTCTACTATCGCCTGGCGGAGATCGTTGTCGACATCCCGCCGCTGCGTGATCGCGAGGGTGACGCGGTGCTGCTGTCGCACGCCTTCGTCCAGCGTTTCGCACAGGAACTCAAGCGCGGCAGCATGACACTGACGGAAGACGCCATCGTCGCGATCGAAAACCACCCCTGGCCTGGCAACGTGCGTGAGCTGGAGAACTGCATCAAGCGCGCCGTGATCATGGCCGACGGTAACCGCATCGTGGCTGACGACATCGGGCTGGGTAGCGTCGCGCCGGAGGGCGAGGAGCTCGCCTTCAACCTGCGCGTGGTGCGCGAGGAAGCCGAGCGCCGGGCCGTGGTGAAAGTGCTGGCGCGGGTCAACGGCAATATTGCGCGGGCGGCCGAGTTGCTGGGCGTGAGCCGTCCCACCCTTTACGACCTGATGAACCGTTTCGGTATCCGCAAGGACCCGGCCAGCACTGCTTGAGCGGCCGCGTTCTGCCTGCAACCCTGTTCCTGTCGAGAGAGCCCATGTCCCAATCATCCCGGTTTGCGCGCCTGCTCCTGCTGGGCGCGGTGAGCGCGTCAGTCGTCCTGGCTGGTTGTAGCAGTGATGATCCGACCAAGTCCCTGGCCGCAGCCCAGGCTGCTTTCGACAAACGCGACTGGGCGACGGCCGCCATCGAGGCCAAGAGTGCGGTGCAGAAGGCGCCCGACTCCATGCCGGCGCGCTTGTTGCTGGGCCGCATTCTCCTTGAGCAGGGCGATCTGGCCGGGGCCGAGGCCGAGCTGCGCAAGATCTACGCGCCCGGCAGCAACGACGCCGAGGTGTTGCCGTCCCTGGCACGCGCGGCGCGCGAAGTCGGTGGCCCGGCCAAGTTTATGGAAGAGTTCGGCGGCAAGCAGATCAACGACGCGCGTGCCCAGGCCGAGCTGAATGTCGAGATCGGGCGCGCCCAGCTTGCGCTGGGCAAGGCGGACGACGCGCTGCAACGCTTCGACCAGGCCCTGGCGGTCATCGCCGACCAGCCGGATGCGCTGCTCGGCAAGGCCATGCTGCGCATCATGGCCAACGACCAGGCCGGTGCCCAGGCGCTGGCGGAGCAGGCCTTGGCCAAGCATCCTCAGCACCTGCCCTCCTTGTTGATGAAGGCAGAGATCCTGCTTGCCAAAGGCGAACGCGAGCCCGCCTTGCAAACGCTGGAAGCGGCCAAAAAAGCGCGCCCCGAAGACCCCCGTGCGTCGGCGCGGGAAGTCAGTCTCTATCTCTCGGAGGGCAAGCTGAACGAGGCCGAGGCCGCGCTCAAGGCGCTGCGTGCGGCGGCACCGAACACAGTTCAGGCGGCCTACCTGGAGTCCTCCCTAGCGCTGCGCAAGGGTGATTATCGTGCGGCCCGCGATGCTGCCAACAAGATTCTGCGTGGCCAACCCAATCATGTACAGGCGCTGATGCTGGCTGCGGTCGCCTCATTGCGGCTGGGTGAGCACCTGCAGGCGCAGGCCATGCTGGAGAAGGTGATCGGTCAGGCGCGCGAATGGCCCATGCCGCGCAAGCTGCTCGCCGAGTCGTACCTGAACGTGCGCAATCCGGGCAAGGCCCTGGAGGTGGTTGAGCCCTTGCTGAGGGCCCCCGAGTCGGATGCCGAGACGTTGTCGCTGGCGGGCTTGGCCCATCTCGCGCAGGGTGATTACCAGAAGGCCTCGGATTCCTTCGAGCGTGTGCTCAAGCTCAAGCCGGACAATGCTGTCGCGCGTACCCAACTGGGGCTGACCCGCATGGCTTCCGGCGACGAGGTGCGCGCGATGCAGGACCTCGAAACCGCCGCCAAGCTCGACAGCACCCGCTTCCAGGCCGAGCTGGCGATCGTGGCCGCCCACCTGCGCAAGGGCGATACGGCCAAGGCCTTGGCCGCGGTGGGCGAACTCGAGAAGAAGATGCCCGACAGCGTGCAGACCTATCTCATCAAGGCGCAGACCCTGGTGGCGGCCAAGCGTCCGGCCGACGCCCGCGTCGCACTCGACAAGGCCTTGCAGATCGAGCCCAACAACCTGGGCGCGATCTCCATGCTGGCCGGCCTGGACATGCAAGAGAAAAAACCGGCGGACGCTCGCCAACGCTTCGAGCGCCTCATCGCGGCTGACTCCAAGAACGTCGGGGCTTATTTGCAACTGGCGCAACTGCAGGCCGGTACCGGGGCGACTGCGAAAGAGGTCCAGCAGACGCTGGAGAAGGCCGTCAATGCCGATCCCTCGCGTTCAGAGGCGCGCTTGGCCTTGATCAATCTGTTGTTGCGTCAGGGCGATACGAAGGCTGCGCTAGGCGTCGCACAACAAGCCCAGGCGGCCAATCCTGATAGTCCGGAAGTCCTGCGCCTGCTGGGTGCGACCCAGCGTGCTGCAGGTGATGCGGCGCAGGCAGTGGCCGCTCTCAACAAACTGCACGGGTTGCAGCCCAACGATCCGGCGGTGCTGTTGCAGCTTGCTGATGCGCAGCGCGCAGCCGGCGACAAGGAGGCCAGCGAGCGCAGCTTGCGTCGGGCGCTGGAGATCAAGCCTGACTACGCCGAGGCCAGTCGTGCGCTGGCAGCAGTCTTGATGACCGAACGTCAGTTCGATGCAGCCTTGCGGGTGGCACGTGATGCTCAAAAGGCCAATACGCAGAGTTCGTTCGGCTTTGTTCTCGAAGCCGATGTGCAGATGGAAAACAAGCAATGGCCTGATGCCGTGGCCGCCCTGCAACAGGCGCAGAAGCGTGGCAAGCAGCCGGTCATCGTGATCGGACTGGCCAACACCTATGCACAGATGGGCAAGACGGCCGAAGCGAAGCAGACCGTCGACGACTGGATCAAACAGAACCCGAAGGATGTCGCTGTGCGCAATTACCTCGCCGAGCGGGCGCTCGCAGGTAAGAATTACGCTCAGGCGCTGGAGATGTACAAGACCATCCAGTCGATCGCGCCGAACCAGCCGCAGATTCTCAACAACCTGGCCTGGGTGGCGAACCGGCAGGGCGACCCCAAGGCCTTGGAATACGCCGAGGCCGCGCTGAAGGCCGCGCCCAAGGTGCCGGCGGTGCAGGAGACGGTGGGCACGGTGCTGATCGAGCGCGGCCAGGTCGAGCGCGGTGTCGCACTGCTCAAGGAGGCGGCCGCCGGCGCGCCGAAGGTGCCGCAGATCCAGTTTGGCCTGGCCCGCGGCCTGGCCCGCAGTGGCGACAAGGACGGCGCCCGCAAGGCTGCTGCGGCGGCGGCCGAACTGGCGGCCGACAATGCCGCCTTGCGCAAAGAAATTGATGAGTTCAGCAAGACCCTATAACAGAAGACAGGTATTCGATTCATGACCACCATCGCCGTCATCGGGCTGGGCTATGTGGGCCTGCCGCTCGCAGTCGAGTTTGGGAAGAAGTTCAAGACCTACGGGTTCGATCTGTCCGAGGCCAAGGTCGCTGCCTATCGTGAGCACTACGACCCGACCGGGGAAGTCTCGAGCGAAGACTTGCGCGCCGCGACGCAACTGACCTGCTCCAGTTCGCCCGAGGTGCTGCGCGAGGCCGACGTGATCATCGTGGCCGTGCCGACGCCAGTGGACGACGCGCACCAGCCTGACTTCACCCCGCTGGTGAAAAGCTCCGAGAGCCTGGGCAAGTACCTCAAGCGCGGCGCCATCGTGGTGTACGAGTCCACGGTCTACCCGGGGGCCACCGAAGAGGTCTGTATCCCGGTCATCGAGCGCGTGTCCGGCATGAAGTGGAAGCAGGATTTCTTCGTCGGCTACAGCCCCGAGCGCATCAACCCTGGTGACAAGGAACGCACTGTCACCAAGATCACCAAGGTCGTCTCGGGCGACACGCCGGAGACGCTGGCCAAGGTGGCCGAGGTGTATGGCGCGATCATCACCGCGGGCGTCTACCCGGCCAGCAGCATCAAGGTGGCCGAGGCAGCCAAGGTCATCGAGAACACCCAGCGCGACCTCAACATCGCGCTGATGAACGAATTGGCCATCATCTTCCACAAGGTCGGCATCGACACCCTGGAGGTGCTTAAGGCGGCGGGAACCAAGTGGAACTTCCTGCCTTTCCGCCCGGGCCTGGTGGGTGGTCATTGCATCGGTGTCGATCCGTATTACCTGACCCACAAGGCCGAGATGCTGGGCTACAACCCACAGGTCATCCTGGCCGGTCGACGCATCAATGACAGCATGGGCAAGTACGTGGCCGAGCAGACGATCAAGCAGATGATCGCCAGCGACCAACCCATCAAGGGTGCCAACGTGATCGTGCTGGGCATGACCTTCAAGGAGAACTGCCCCGATCTGCGCAACAGCAAGGTCATCGAGGTGGTGCGCGAACTCCAGTCCTATGGCGTCAACGTACTGATCCATGACCCCATCGCCGATTCCGCCGAATGCCAGCACGAGTACGGCGTCGGCTTGACGCCGTGGGAGAAGCTGCCGCAGGCCGCGGCCATCGTGGCCTGCGTGGCGCACAAGGAATATGCCGACATGGGCGTGCCCGCGCTGCTCGGCAAGTTGCAGCACGGCGGGGTGTTTTCCGACGTCAAGAGCTGCTACGACCCGGCGGCAATCAGGGCCGGTGGCGCCACGCTCTGGCGCCTGTGATCGCATGCTGAAGCCATGGCACGTGGAAGCTGGTTACGCCGCGTCTTGCCATGGCTGTCCGCAGCCGCCATCTCCTGTTGTTGGGCGCAGACACCGCTGACGCGCGGGCTGATCGAGCAGGCGCGTGCGCTGGAAGCGGGGGAAGGCGCGCCGCAGGCGCTGAGCCTTTACTGCGAAGCCGCCCGCCTGGGCGACCCGGAGGCGATGTACAGCCTGGGCTGGATGTACGCCAACGGGCGAGGGACGCCGGTCAGCGCGAGTCATGCCTCCACCCTGTTCGCGATGGCGAGCGAGCGGGGGGTGGCAGCGGCGGCCCAGGCGCAGCGCCTGGTGGGCGAATCCTCGGGGCTCCTGCCTGCATGCATGTCGCAGCCCGTAGCGGGTGCGAGTGGTGGTCCATCTGCCAGTGTTCCGGTAGCGGAAGGTGAGGCCTTCGATCCCGCAGTGGCCGATCTCGATGGCTACATCGCCGGCTTGCCGGCCGACAAGCGCCGCTATGCCGACCTCATCCGTCTCCTGGCGCCGCAATACAAGATCCAGCCGCGCCTGGCCCTGGCTGTTGCAGTAACCGAGTCGAACCTTGATCCCTTGGCTCGCTCACCGCGCGGTGCCGAAGGTCTGATGCAACTGATGCCAGACACGGCGCGTCGCTTCGGTGTCAAACGCATCCTCGAGCCGGGGCAGAACATCCGCGGCGGGCTGGCCTATCTACGCTGGCTGCTTGCCTATTACAAAGGCGATGTCCTGCTTAGCGTGGCCGCCTACAATGCCGGGGAGGGGGCCGTTGACCGCTTTCGCGGCATCCCGCCTTTCATGGAGACGGTGGGCTATGTCAAGCGCATTCGCCGCATCTACACGCCGGCGCAGCATCCCTACGAAGCCGGGGTGGTCGAGCCATCGCCCTTGGTATCGCGCAACCTGGCGCGGAACTGAGGCATGAGGTGCGGGCGCCGGACCGCGCTGCAAGCCCTGCTGGCGCTCGCCGGACAAGGCCTGCCGGGGGTGAGCTGGGGGGCTGGACTGGCAGACACGGTGGCGCGCGTGAAAGCCTCCCTGGTGGCGGTAGGTTCCTTCCAGCGCACCCGCAATCCCGCGTTTCAGCCAGCGGGAACCGGCTTTGCGGTCGGCGATGGCTTGACCATCGTGACCAACGCGCATGTCGTGGCCAGCGCGCTCAACGAGCAGGCGCTGGAGGTGCGTGCCGTCGCCCGCTCCGAGCGCGGAAGCGCCACCGTGCGCGAGGTGCGCCTGGTGGCGCTCGACGCCGCGCACGACATCGCCATTCTGCGCCTCACCGGGGGGGCGCCCTATCCAGTGCTGGAACTGGGGGATCCCGCGGGTGAGGTCCGCGAAGGCCAGGACATCGCGCTCTCTGGCTACCCGCTGAGTTCCGTGCTGGGCATCTATCCCGTGACCCATCGTGGCATCGTGGCGGCGCAGGTGCCCATCGTGATCCCTGCCGAGCGCGCGCGGCAATTGGATCCACGCCTGGTGCGCCAACTCGGGGGCGGCGCCTTCCAGATCCTCCAGCTTGATGTGACCGCCTATCCCGGCAACAGCGGAAGCCCGGTCTACGATCCCGACAGCGGACAGGTTCTGGGGGTCGTCAACAGCGTTTTCGTGAAAGGGAGCAAGGAGAGCGCATTGAGCGCGCCGACCGGTATCACCTACGCGATTCCCGTGCGTCATGTGGTCGAGTTGCTGAAGGACTTGCGATGAGTCTGGCCGGCCCCATCCTGAGCGTTGCCGCGCTGCGTGCGCTGGAGGCCGTCGCCGGCCCGGGCGCCGAGCCTTCACTCATGGAGCGCGCGGGCGAGGCGGCTGCCTTGCAGGCACTCGATATCCTGGGCGAGCGCCGGGGCTGCGTGCTGGTCCTGGCCGGGCCCGGCAACAATGGTGGCGATGGTTTCGTGCTGGCGCGCCACCTGGTCGCAGCCGGGCGCGAGGTGGTGGTGGCCTGCTGCGTGCCCCCGGCCGAGTTGCGCGGAGAGGCTGCGCAAGCCTGTCAGCGCTGGCTTGACGCAGGTGGCAGCGTGGTGCGGGACTTTGTGGGCGGGCAATGGGCGCTGGCCGTGGATGCCTTGCTGGGCATCGGTGCCAGCCGTGAGCTGGGCGGGCGCATCGCGGAGTGGGTGGGGCGGATCAATCAGCTCACCTGCCCGGTGTTGGCACTGGATCTGCCCAGCGGTATCGAGGCGGATACCGGTCGGGTGCTGGGCGTGGCAGTCCGGGCCACGCATACCGCCAGCTTCCTGGCGCTCAAACCCGGCCTGCTGACGCTGGATGGGCCGGATCATGGCGGGGAGATCCGGTGTCACAGCCTGGGCCTGCGGGATGTCGAGTTCCCGCGTGAGAGCGGGGGCGTTGGTACGCTCAACGGATTGCCCGCCTTTGCCTCGGCCCTGCAGCCTCGCAGGCGTAATTCACACAAGGGCAGCTTTGGCGAGGCTGGCGTGCTGGGTGGGGCGCCGGGCATGCTGGGTGCTGCATTGCTGGCAGGACGAGCGGCGCTGAAGCTGGGGGCGGGGCGCGTCTATGTCGGCCTGCTCGATCCCCACGGACCGCCGGTCGATCCCCTGCAGCCTGAACTGATGATGCGTGCGCCGGGCGAGCTGCTCCTGTTGTGCAAGGCGCTCGTAGTGGGGCCGGGACTGGGGCAGGGTGAAGCGGCGCAACTGCAGTTGCGCCGGGCCTTGGGCTTCGTCGGCCCGCTGGTGCTGGATGCCGATGCGCTGAACCTGGTGGCGGAGCATTCCGGCCTGCATGCCGCCCTCGCACAGCGCGACGGCCTGACCATCCTCACGCCCCATCCCGCCGAGGCGGCGCGCCTGCTGCGGTGTAGCGTGGCGAGCGTGCAGGAGGATCGCCTGCGGGCAGCGCAGGACATGGCGCGACAACTGCACTGCCACGTCCTGTTGAAGGGGGCCGGCTCCATCATCGTCGACCCGGACGGCGCCTGGTCCATCAACCCGAGTGGCAATCCGGCACTGGCCACCGCCGGCAGCGGCGACGTGCTGGGCGGCATCCTGGTGGCCTTGCTTGCCCAGGGCTGGCCGGTGCCTGTGGCGCTGCGCGGCGCGGCCTACCTGCACGGGGCCGCTGCCGATGCCCTGGTGGCTCGGGGTGTGGGGCCGATCGGCGTCAGTGCGGGAGAACTGATCGAACCGGCGCGGTGCCTGCTCAACCAGTGGACGAGGGCATCGCATGCGCCAGCCGGCATAATGGCGAGCGATGAGCATCCATATTGATCCCAGCGGCTGGACCCCTGCTGCGCAGCACATCGTGTCGCCCAACCATGATGCGCGCCCGGATGGCGCAGCGATTGAACTGGTGGTGATCCATGCCATCAGCCTGCCGCCGGACCAGTTCGGTGGGCCGGGCATCGAACAGCTCTTCACCAACACCTTGCCGGCTGACGCTCATCCGTATTACGCCGGCGTCCACCAATTGCGCGTGTCGGCGCATTTCCTGATCCGGCGCGATGGCCAGTTGCTCCAGTTCGTGCCTACGCTGGCGCGCGCCTGGCATGCCGGTGTGTCGAGCTGGCAGGGGCGCGAGCGCTGCAACGACTTCTCGGTCGGCATCGAACTTGAAGGCTGTGACAGTCTGGCTTTCAGGGCAGAACAGTACGAACGCCTGGCTGATCTCACCCTGGCGCTGCAGGCGCGTCATCCGATCCGAGATGTGGTCGGGCACTCCGACATCGCGCCGGGGCGCAAGTCCGACCCCGGCCCCTGCTTCGAGTGGGCGCGGCTGCGCGCACTCCTCGCCAGCCGCGCCTGATCCTCTCCCGCTTTGTACAGCTTGCGGCCTGGTCCGGTTTACCGGGGCGGGCTGCTGCCTCGTCTGTCTGCTGACCAAGGGGCAGATCGGAAATCCTTCTTGTCACATGCGGACGACACCACTAGAATTAGTCGCAACGAACATCCGAGCTACTACATCTAGTAGGTCGATATACAACAGGGAGGCCGGGAAAACCCCAGCCACCCGCTCCCGATGCAACCCAAGGAGAGATTCATGCAGATTGCGAGCACCGCGACCCCTTCCACTAGCCAATTCACGGCACCCTCCGATTCCGGCGGGGCTGCGCAAGGTGGGATGACGGAGTACGCCGGCTACCAGATCATCCGTCGCAATGGCGCGGTGGTGCCTTTCGAGCCGGCCAAGATCGCGGTGGCGATGACCAAGGCCTTCCTCGCCGTCGAAGGCTCCCATGGTGCGGTGTCGGCGCGCGTGCGCGACGTCGTTGCGCAGTTGACCGATGGCGTGGTCAAGGCACTGCTGCGCCGCCAACCGCACGGCGGTACCTTCCATATTGAAGACATCCAGGATCAGGTGGAGTTGGCCCTGATGCGGTCTGGCGAGCACGATGTGGCGCGTGCCTACGTGCTGTACCGCGAGAAGCGCGCCGCCGAGCGCGCGGCCAAGGCGCCCTCGGCGACGGCCGAGACGCAGCCGGTCCTCAATGTCCAGGATGGCAGTGCGCGCCGTCCGCTCGACATGCGTGCGCTGCTTGCGCTGGTGGAAGCCGCCTGTGTGGGCCTGGGTGATCACGTCAACGCGCAGATCATCATCGACGCTGCGCTGCGCAACCTGTACGACGGCGTGCCGGTGGAGGAGGTGCGCAAGGCGCTGATCCTGGCCGCCCGCACTCTGATCGAGAAGGACCCGGACTACAACTACGTCACCGCCCGCCTGCAATTGCACGTGATCCGCGCCGAGGTGCTGGGCGAGGAGGTCGGTCAGGCCGAGATGACGACGCGCTACGCCGAGTACTTCCCACGCTACATCAAGCTGGGCATCGAGGCCGAGTTGCTCGACCCCAAGCTGGCGCAGTACGACCTGGAGCGTCTGGCGGCCGCCATCGACGCCTCGCGCGACCTGCAGTTCGGCTATCTCGGCCTGCAGACGCTGTACGACCGCTACTTCCTGCATGTTGAAGAGCGCCGCATCGAGCTGCCGCAGGTCTTCTTCATGCGCGTCGCCATGGGTCTCGCGCTGGGTGAGATCGACCGTGAAGCGCGCGCCATCGAGTTCTACAACGTGCTGTCGAAGTTCGACTTCATGAGCTCGACGCCAACGCTGTTCAACGCGGGCACCTTGCACTCCCAGCTCTCGTCCTGCTACCTGACCACGGTGGACGACAGCCTGGACGACATCTATGGCGCGATCAAAGAGAACGCCATGCTGCAGAAGTTTGCCGGCGGCCTCGGCAACGACTGGACGCCGGTGCGCGCGCTGGGCGCCCGCATCAAGGGCACCAATGGCAAGAGCCAGGGCGTGATCCCCTTCCTGAAGGTGGTCAACGACACCGCCGTGGCGGTGAACCAGGGCGGCAAGCGCAAGGGGGCTGTGTGCGCCTACCTTGAAACCTGGCACCTGGACATCGAAGAGTTCCTGGATCTGCGCAAGAACACTGGCGACGAGCGCCGCCGCACTCATGACATGAACACCGCGAACTGGATTCCGGACCTGTTCATGAAGCGCTGCATGGAAGCCGCCGAGTGGACCCTGTTCTCGCCGTCCGACGTGCCCGACCTGCACGATCTGTGGGGCAAGGCTTTCGAGGAGGCCTACGTCGAGTACGAACGCAAGGCCGACCGCGGCGAGATCAAGCTGTTCCGGCGCATGCCGGCGCTGCAACTGTGGCGCAAGATGCTGACTATGCTGTTCGAGACGGGGCACCCCTGGATCACCTTCAAGGATCCCTGCAATATCCGCTCGCCGCAGCAGCACGTTGGCGTGGTGCACAGCTCCAACCTGTGCACCGAAATCACGCTGAACACCTCGGATACCGAGATTGCCGTGTGCAACCTGGGTTCGGTGAACCTGCTAGCGCACCTGGGCAAGGACGGCGAACTGGACCACGACAAGCTGAAGAAGACCATCCGCGTCGCCATGCGCATGCTCGACAACGTGGTAGACATCAACTACTACGCCGTCGGCAAGGCACGTAACTCCAACCTCAAGCACCGTCCGGTCGGCCTCGGCATCATGGGCTTCCAGGACTGCCTGCACGCCAAGCGCATCTCCTATGCGTCGCAAGAGGCAGTGGAGTTCGCCGACCGTTCAATGGAAGCCGTCTGCTACTTCGCCTACTGGGCCTCCACCGACCTTGCCGAAGAGCGTGGCCGCTACAGCTCCTTCAAGGGCTCTCTGTGGGACCGTGGCATCCTGCCGCTGGACACTCTCAAGCTGCTGGAGCAGGAGCGTGGCGGTTACCTCGAGGTCGACACCACCGCGCGCCTGGACTGGGATGCACTGCGTCGTCGCATCGGCGAAGTCGGCATGCGCAACTCCAACTGCGTGGCCATCGCGCCGACCGCGACCATCTCCAACATCATCGGGGTGGACGCCTGCATCGAGCCGACCTTCCAGAACCTGTACGTGAAGTCCAACCTCTCTGGCGAATTCACCATCGCCAACGAGAGCCTGGTGCGCGACCTCAAGAAGCTGGGGCTGTGGGACGAAGTCATGGTCGCCGACCTCAAGTACTTCGATGGCTCGCTGGCCAAGATCGACCGTGTGCCGCAAGAGCTGCGCGAGCTCTATGCGACGGCTTTCGAGATTGAACCGAAGTGGCTGGTCGAGGCCGCATCGCGTCGCTCCAAGTGGATCGACCAGGCGCAGAGCCTGAACATCTACATGGCCGGCGCCTCAGGCCGCAAGCTCGACGAGACCTACAAGCTGGCTTGGTTGCGCGGTCTCAAGACCACCTACTACCTGCGCGCCATGGGCGCGACCTCGGCCGAGAAGTCGACAGGCCGTGGTGGCGAGCTCAACGCTGTGCCGGTGAGCGGTGGAGTGGCTGCGGCCGGCGCCGTGAGTGAGGAGCCCAAGTTCTGCTCCATCGACAACCCCGAGTGCGAAGCTTGCCAGTAGCCGAGTGACCGCGTGCCGCTGTGGCGGCACGCGGGTATCGCAAGAGTGACGACCCGTTGAGTGGCGCATTGGTGAGTGCGCTTGCCGAGCTAGCGAGCGCTCGCACCCCGATGAGCTGAACGACGAGTCGTGAAGGACATTCCGCTCGTCGGGATGTGTCGCAAATTTGCAAGTCGACTCGTGAAAAGTGTTGCGCCGCAACGGTTTGCGGGGTGTCCTTCGGAGATCCGCATGAATAGTGGCTTTGCGGGGAGTCTGTCTGAATGACAATGGCATCGAGCTCTCGAAACCCGCTCTACAGCAGGCAATTCAGCGAGTCGAAGACGTAGAAATTCTTTGCAATAGAGTGCAGAATCAACTAAAGGATAATGGCATGCTGAACTTTGAAGACGACCTCAACGTTCTGGGTTCCAACACCGCGCAGGCTAGGCTGCAGGCACAGGTGTCGCTGTCTCAACAAACCCAGGAACGCGCTGCTCACGAAGCGAGCGATGACGAGTTCCGCCGTATCAATGTCGCTGACAAGCGCATCATCAACGGCGCGACCGACGTCAACCAGTTGGTGCCCTTCAAGTACAAGTGGGCCTGGGAGAAGTACCTCTCCACCTGTGCTAACCACTGGATGCCGCAAGAGATCAACATGTCTCGCGACATCGCGCTGTGGAAGGACCCGAACGGTCTCACCGAAGATGAGCGCCGCATCGTCAAGCGCAATCTGGGTTTTTTCGTGACCGCCGATTCGTTGGCTGCCAACAACATCGTGCTGGGTACCTATCGCCACATCACGGCGCCCGAATGCCGCCAGTTCCTGCTGCGTCAGGCCTTCGAGGAAGCGATCCACACCCATGCCTACCAGTACATCGTCGAGTCCCTGGGGCTGGACGAAGGCGAGATCTTCAACGCCTATCACGAGGTGCCCAGCATCCGTGCCAAGGATGAGTTCCTGATCCCCTTCATCGACGTCCTGACCGATCCGAACTTCAAGACCGGCACGCCGGAGACCGACCAGCAGCTTCTGCGTTCGCTGATCGTCTTTGCCTGCATCATGGAAGGCATCTTCTTCTATGTCGGTTTTGCTCAGATTCTTGCCCTGGGCCGCCAGAACAAGATGACGGGGGCGGCCGAGCAGTATCAGTACATCCTGCGCGACGAGTCGATGCACTGCAATTTCGGCATCGACCTCATCAACACCATCAAGCTCGAGAACCCGCAACTCTGGACGCCGGAGTTCCGCGACGAGATCCGTGGGTTGATCCAGCAAGGGGTAGAACTCGAGTATCGCTATGCCGAGGACACCATGCCGCGTGGCGTGCTAGGTCTCAACGCTGCGATGTTCAAGGAATACCTGCGCTTCATCGCGAACCGTCGTTGCCAGCAGATCGGTATCGATGCCATCTATCCTGGTGCCGAAAACCCCTTCCCGTGGATGAGCGAAATGCTCGACCTCAAGAAGGAGCGCAATTTCTTCGAGACCCGGGTGATCGAATATCAGACAGGCGGGACGCTCAGTTGGGACTGACCTTATCTATCGAATCTTTTTGCGCGGCACTGCTTGCCCCTTCAAGGGGGCACGGCAGTGCCGTTGTCATATCCGCGACAGCTTTTCCCAGCGCCGCGTTATCACGCGGCTTCGCGCCTTTCGTGCCAGATCGGGCGAAGGCGTTTTTGTGTAGCGCCGACCAACCAGTAGGCGATTGAAGGAGGTGTGAAGATGGCAACAGCGAAGTCGACTGATAAAGTCAAGAAGGCGGCCGCGAAGCCGGTGGCCAAAGCCGCCGCCAAGCCGGCAGCCAAGCCCGCGGTGAAGAAGGCCGCTGCCAAGCCGGCGGCTAAGCCCGCCGCAAAGAAGGCTGCCGCCAAACCGGCTGCCAAGCCAGCCGCAAAGAAAGCTGCTGCGAAGCCGGCTGCCAAGCCTGCGGTGAAGAAGGCTGCTGCGAAGCCGGCTGCCAAGCCTGCTGCGAAGAAGGCCGCCGCCAAGCCGGCCGCCAAGCCCGCAGTGAAGAAGGCGGCTGCCAAGCCCGCCGCCAAGAAGGCTGCTGCGAAGCCGGCTGCCAAGCCTGCTGCGAAGAAGGCCGCCGCCAAGCCGGCCGCCAAGCCCGCAGTGAAGAAGGCGGCTGCCAAGCCCGCCGCTAAGAAGGCCGCTGCGAAGCCGGCCGCCAAGCCTGCTGCGAAGAAGGCTGCCGCCAAGCCGGCCGCTAAGCCCGCAGTGAAGAAGGCGGCTGCCAAGCCCGCCGCTAAGAAGGCCGCTGCGAAGCCGGCCGCCAAGCCTGCTGCGAAGAAAGCTGCCGCCAAGCCGGCCGCTAAGCCCGCAGTGAAGAAGGCCGCCGCGAAGCCGGCCGCCAAGCCTGTGGTTAAGAAGGCCGCAGCCAAGCCCGCCGCGAAGAAGGTTGCCGCCAAACCGGCCGCCAAGCCCGCGGTGAAGAAGGCGGCACCCAAGGCAGAAGCAAAAAAAGTTGAGGCCAAGCCGGTCGAAGCAGCTGCTGCTGCCAAGCCGGCTGAAGCGGCGCCCGTAGCAAAGCCCGCTTCCGCTCCCGCAGCCGCTCCGGCACCTGAGGCGAAACCGTCCACGGCGGCAACGCCTGGCATCAAGTCTGCGTTGAACCCCAACGCTGCTTGGCCGTTCCCCTCTGGGTCGCGTCCGTCCTGATCGGCTGACGACGCTGGCTAGCAGGCCACGGCCCCGCAAAGGCGGGGTTGTGGCCTTTTTTCTTTCGCTCCGCGGGCGACAACTTTCCACTTGGGCTGGAAAGCCTCTTCTAGTCTGCCATTTCAGGCAATGTCAATGGCATTTGCGGCGGAGTGCCTTGCGTTTGGCCAGGCTTGACAAAGACCATTCAAATCAATAGAATACGATCGTGTTCGTACAGGTGCGGACACACTTTGCGAGCAAGTCATGACGTGACGGTTCGTAAACCCCGGAAGGCCTTGTGCCGGTCCGGCCGATCAGTGATGTGAGAGACCGCTCCCTGACCAATGTTCGCGGCGCTCTCCTATATGGTGTTCAACGTAGTGCGCGCTTGAGCCGCACATCAAATCTGGATGGCAGCTTTGGGCATGCTGGAGCATGCCGCTGTCGGTTGCGGAAGTTTCCTCGATTCGACCCCAGCAGGGTGTTCGTGCGCGACCGGGTTGTCTGTATATCAAGGAGGAGTCCATGAGCTACGTCGCGCGATGTGCGCAGATCGCACGCCATGTGGGTAGTTTTGTTCTGCACTTCGCACACGGCGGAATCGTCATGGCGGGGGTGCTGATCATCGCATTGATGGGTTACCAGGTTTCCTTGCATGGGACTGCTGGGCTCGATCCCGCACGTCTGTTCGTTTTCGATCATGCGGAAGAGCCGGTGGGTGGCGAGTTTCTCAAGCCGGAAATGGCGCTGACGGCCGAGGGAAAGCTGTCGCCCGAAATGATGCGCGTGGCACAGCATGTGTCACGTCGTTTCAAAGTGTCTACGCTGGTGGTGGAGCCCTTGTTGCTGACCGCGATCCGAGAGGGGCAGGCCAACAATGTCGACCCTCTGCTGATCGTTGCCGTGGCCTCGATCGAGTCCAGCTTCAATCCGTTGGCGGAGAGCGTGCTGGGCGCACAGGGGCTCATGCAGATAATTCCGCGCTTTCATTCTGACAAGATTTCAGGTGATAAGGGGCACATGGCGCTGTTCGACCCGGTGGAGAACATCCGTGTCGGTTCGCGCATCCTGCGCGACTACGTGCGCGCCCGAGGTTCGCTGGAACTGGGCTTGCAGCAGTACGGCGGAGCCCCGAATGATGCAGACATGATCTATGCCAACAAGGTGCTGGCCGAATGGGCGCGCCTGCAGCAGGTCATGAAGTTTGGAACGCCCAAGGCTGTCGCCAAGGAATCCACTGACGACAAGCCGCGCCCGCCGGCTGCCGCAGAAGTGGACGGTACCGAGCCGGCAGGCTGACGGCACATATTCCGGTGTGCATTCTGCACTGCGGAAAACACCAGTTCTCCAGGGCCGTCTGCGGCGTAGAATCGGCGCATCGCACACGTTTCGCGCCCGCGTGGATATAAGCAATCATTTCGCGATTTTCGTTCTGACCAGGGCGTTGCCCGGGTGGTCGCCACTGGTACAGCCCAGCTTCCGGCGAACGACCCGCTTGTCTCCGAGGCCCCCATGGACGAGAACATTCGCGCGGCTGCGCTGGACTATCATCGGCAGCCCTCTCCCGGAAAAATTTCCGTCACACCGACCAAGGCGCTGACCAATCAGCGGGACCTGTCCCTTGCCTATTCACCCGGGGTGGCCGCCGCCTGCGATGCGATCGTGGCGGACCCGGGTGAAGCACGTAACCTCACTGCGCGCGGCAACCTGATCGGGGTGGTGACCAATGGAACCGCGGTGTTGGGGCTGGGCCCGATCGGTCCCTTGGCGGCCAAGCCAGTGATGGAGGGCAAGGGCGTCCTGTTCAAGAAGTTCGCCGGCATCGATGTGTTCGATATCGAGCTCGACGAGCGCGATCCGGACAAGCTGATCGACATCATTGCCGCGCTGGAGCCCACGTTCGGCGGCATCAATCTCGAAGACATCAAGGCGCCCGAGTGCTTCTACATCGAGCGTCAGTTGCGTTCACGCATGAAGATCCCGGTGTTCCACGATGACCAGCATGGCACGGCCATCGTGGTGGGGGCGGCGCTGCTCAACGGCTTGCACCTGATCGGCAAGCCGCTGGACCAGATCAAGCTCGTGACCTCGGGGGCCGGCGCGGCGGCGCTGGCCTGTCTTGATCTGCTGGTGAAGCTGGGGGTGCCGGTGGCCAATATATGGGTGACCGACATCAAGGGCGTGGTGTACGAGGGGCGAGTCGAGGAAATGGACCCGATCAAGGCCCAGTATGCCAAGCCGACCTCGGCGCGCAGCCTGGGCGAGATCATCGAGGGTGCGGACGTCTTTCTGGGGCTATCGGCTGCTGGGGTGCTCAAGTCCGAGATGGTTGCGAAGATGGCCCCCAATCCACTGATCCTTGCGCTGGCGAATCCGGTGCCGGAAATACTCCCGGACGAGGTGCTGAAGGTGCGGCAGGATGCCATCGTGGCGACGGGCCGCTCCGATTACCCGAACCAGGTCAACAACGTCTTGTGCTTTCCGTTCATCTTTCGCGGAGCGCTGGATGTGGGGGCGACGACCATCTCGGACGAGATGCAACTGGCGGCGGTGCGTGCCATCGCTGAACTGGCCCGTGCTGAGTGCTCGGACGTGGTGGCCATGGCCTATGGCTCGCAAGTTGCACCTTTCGGCCGGGAGTACATCATTCCCAAGCCTTTTGATCCGCGCCTGATCGTCAAGATCGCGCCCGCTGTGGCCAGAGCTGCGATGGACTCCGGCGTAGCGACGCGTCCCATCACGGATTGGGATGCCTACACTCAGCAACTCAATAATTTTGTCTGGCATTCCGGGCTGATCATGAAGCCGGTTTTCTCGGCGGCGAAACGTGCGCCCAAGCGCATCGTGCTGGCCGAGGGAGAGTCGGAGCGCGTGCTGCGGGCTGCGCAGACCTTGATCGACGAAGGTCTGGCGCACCCCATCCTGATCGGGCGACCCGACATCGTGCGCATGTACATCGAACGCTTCGGCCTGCGCATGCGTCCGGACGTGGACTTCGAATTGATCAACCAGGACAGTGATCCGCGCTTCCGCGAGTTCTGGATGCACTACCACGGGCTCATGGAGCGACGCGGCGTGTCGGTCGAATACGCCAAGCGCGAAGTGCGTCGGCGCACCACGCTGATCGGTGCGCTGATGGTCAAGTTCGGCTACGCCGATGGCATGATCTGCGGCACTTATGGACGCCACGGCCAGCACCTGAAGATCATCGACGACGTGCTGGGTCGGCGCGAGGGGGTGGCCAACTGCTACACCATGAACCTGCTGGTGCTGCCCAATCGAACGATCGCGCTGTGCGATACCTATGTGAACTATGACCCCACGGTCGAACAGGTGTTCGAGATGACCTGTCTCGCCGCCGAGGAACTCCAGCGTTTCGGTGTAGTGCCGCGCATTGCATTGTTGTCGCACTCCAGCTTCGGCAGCGACGATTCGCCCACCGCGCTCAAGATGCGCCAAGCCCTGCAACTCCTCCACAGCCGACGGCCCGACCTGGCGGTGGAAGGCGAGATGCACGGCGATGCGGCGCTGGACAAGGACATCCGTCTGCAGGTCTTTCCCAATGCGCGCATGGCTGAAGATGCCAACCTGCTGATCTTCCCCACCCTGGACGCAGCCAACATCACGTTCAACCTGCTCAAGACGGCAGCGGGCGAGGGGATGACCGTGGGCCCCATCCTGCTGGGATCGGCCAAGCCGGTGCATATCCTGACACCCACGGCGACGGTGCGTCGAATCGTCAACATGACCGCGCTGACGGTCGTCGAAGCGGGGCAGGGCGGCCGCTGAATGCCCTCAAGGCGCCCGTCTCCCGGCCCGTTAAAAGGCTGAAGAGCGAGGAGGGCACATGAGGGAAGACAGGGCCGCGTTGATCCTGACCGGCGGTGGTGCGCGTGCTGCCTATCAGGTTGGGGTGCTGCTGGCGATTCGCGAAATCTGGGGGCGCCGCGAGGGCTCGCCGTTCAAGATTCTGTGTGGCACCTCAGCCGGCGCGGTCAATGCGGTGGCCCTGGCCTGCTTCGCCGGCAACTTTCGCGAAGGGGTACGCCGGCTCGCCTGGATCTGGCGCAACTTCACCGTGCATCACGTCTATCGCGCCGATTCGCTGGCCGTGCTCAAGTCGGTGCTGTCCTGGGCCTCGGCCCTGCTGATGGGCTGGCTGTTCCGGCGCGCGCCGCGCTCGCTGCTGGACAATACGCCGCTGCGCGAACTGTTGCAGCATCACCTGGATTTTGCCCACATCGGCCAACACATCCGGGACGGCAATCTGTACGCGGTGAGCGTGACCTGTTCGGGCTACGCCAGCGGAGAAAGCCTGACCTTCTTCGAAGCGGCCGAAGGCGTTCAGGCTTGGCGCCGAGCGCAGCGGGTGGGGTTGGCGCATCGCATCACGGTCGATCATCTGATGGCGTCGAGCGCCATCCCCTTCGTGTTTCCGGCAGTCAAGATCCATCGCGAGTTCTTCGGTGATGGCTCGATGCGTCAACTGGCCCCCATCAGCCCGGCGGTGCACCTGGGGGCCGATCGCATCCTGGTGATCGGCAATGGGCGGGCGCAGGGCGAGACGCGGCGCGTGCGCAGCGACCGCTACCCCTCGCCGGCGCAGATTGCCGGGCATGTGCTGTCCAGCGTGCTCCAGGACGGACTTGCCATTGACCTGGAGCGTATGGAGCGCATCAATGACACCTGGGGGCGAATCCCGGCAGATGTGCGAGAGGGTGCAGGCGTTCAGTTGAAACCCATCGAAACCCTGGTGATCTCGCCCAGCGACCGTCTCGACTTCATCGCCGCACGGCACGCGCGTAGCCTGCCCTGGGCCTTGCGTGGCGTGTTGCGAGGCATCGGCGCCTACGGTCGGTCAGGCTCCAGCATATTGTCCTATCTGCTGTTCGAGAAGCCTTATACCCGCGAGTTGATGGATCTCGGATATCACGATGCCATGGCGCGGCGGGGCGACATCGAACGCTTCTTGAGACTTGAGGCCGAACCGATAAATGTCGCTCGTCGGAGCGCGGCTGACATTTACGAAACGTCTTGAACAATGGCTTCCATTTACTTGATTGGTTGCTACAATCTCCTCAAAGCAACCTTGGCTGGGCGGATGTAACGAGATGGTGAAGAAGAACTTGCTGATTGGTGTGCTGAGTGTTTGCATGACACTGGGTTTCGCCACGGCTGATGCATCCGGCAGAAACACCAAGGCGGCCAGCCAGAAGGCCAAGTCCTCGCAGGCTGTGAGCAGGAAGGCCGTGGCGGCCAAACCTGTGGCGAGAAAAGCTACTCCCGTCAAACTGAGTCGACGTGCCGCGCCGGCCGAGCCCGATTTTGATCGCGAGGGCAACCCGCTGATCCGCTCTTCCGCTTTCGTGGTTCAAGACCTAAGTTCCGGCGAAGTCCTGCTGGAGAAAAACGCCACTACGGCGGCGCCGATCGCCTCCATCAGCAAGCTGATGACCGCCATGGTCGTGCTGGACGCTCAGTTGGACCTCAACGAAGCCCTGCGTATTTCCGACGACGATGTCGATCGCCTCAAGGGCACCAGTTCGCGCCTTCCTGTGGGTACCACGCTGACGCGTGAAGAGATGTTGCGTCTGGCGTTGATGGCGTCGGAGAACCGGGCTGCTTCTGCGCTGGCCAGGCACTATCCGGGCGGTCAAGCGGCTTTCATCGAGGCGATGAACGCCAAGAGCCAGCAACTCGGGCTGCATGACACCCGCTTTGAGGACAGCACTGGCCTCAACAAGCACAACATCTCATCGCCGCGTGATCTGGCGCTGATGGTGGCGGCGGCTTCGCGCTATCCCTTGATCCGCGAGTTCACGACCGCGACCGACTACTCGGTCAGCGTGCGCGGGCGGGAGCAGGCCTTCCACAACACCAACGCGCTGGTGAAGAGCCCTGACTGGCAGATCAGCGTGTCCAAGACCGGCTACATCAGCGAGGCCGGCAAATGTCTCGTGATGCAGGCCTGGTTCAACAACAAGCCGGTGGCCATCGTGCTGCTCGACTCCTGGGGCAAGTTCACCCGTCTGGGGGACGCCAACCGCATCAAGCGCTGGATGGACACGGCGCTGAGCCAGCAGCGCCAGGCGGCGGTGCTGCAGTTGCTCAATGGCGGTGGTCCGCTGATGTGACAAGGGGCCCGTCGGGCCCCTTTCCTTGTCTCGGTGCTGCTCTTCGCGAGCCCTCAGACCCGACGCACGAAACCCAGGCTGCGCGAGATTTCCATGGCGGTCTCCTTGACCACGCTGGCCCAGTCCGGGTTGAAGCGCTCGGCCGGCGTGGACAGCGACAGGCCGGCCACCAGCTTGCCGGAATCATCGCGGATGCCGGCGGCGATACAGCGCACGCCCAATTCCACTTCTTCCATGTCGTAGGCCAGTTGATGGCGACGCACACGGTCCAGATCCTTCTCAAGAGCGGTGACCGTGGTCAGCGAGTTGGGGGTGGCGCCCGGCAGGCCGGTGCGCACCGCGTAGTCGCGCACTTGCTGGCCACCGTCCTCAGCCAGGAACAGCTTGCCGGTGGCGGTGGTGTGCAAGGGGGCGCGGGCGCCCACGATATGCACGACCCGCACGGCAGAACGGCCGCTGGAGGTGCGCTCGACGTAGACGATCTCGTCACCGTCGCGCATGCCGAGATTGACGCTCTCGCCGGTACGTCCGTGCAGCTTGAGCATGGCCGACATGGCGGCCTCGCGCACCGAGATGCGGGATTTCACGACATTGCCCAGCTCCAGCAGGCGGATGCCCAGGCGATAGGCGCCCTGGTCGCTGCGTTCGACGAAGCCGCGCGCCACCAGGGCGTTGAGGATGCGGTGCGCGGTGGACGGATGCAGTTCTGTGTCCAGCGCCAGTTGCTTGAGGGTGGCCGGGCCATCATGCTCGGCCAGCACGTCGATCAGGTTCATCATGCGTTCGATGACCTGGATGGAGCTGCGGGAGTCCTTGCTCTCGGCAGCTTCTGGTGCTTCTTCAAGGATTTGGCGGCGTGTGACCATGCGGCGCATCTTACCCGATAAGATTCAATTTCGCATGATGAAACGCGCCGCAGGTGCCTGCACGCCAGCGAAGCCGGAATCTTCAGAAACGCAGCATGGAGCCAGGCAGATTGCCGGACTCGCTGAGACGATCCAGCGTGTCGCGCAAGCTAAGCCCGGTGCGCGCTTGCAGCGAATCGGCGCGTTCGCGCATCAGTGCCAGCGGCACCTCTACTGCGGCGCCACGCGCACCAAAAGCAATCACATTGCCGCTTTCACATGATGGAAAGGCGAAGCTGCGCTGCTCGAATGCTTCGTGCAGGCGCTGCAGCGAGGGGCCGTAGCGACGGGTGCGGCCGAACAGGTTGGCGGCCAGCAGGCCGGACTCGGACAGGCGTGTCCAACAGGCGGTGTAGAAGGGCGTCGAGTCGAGGGCTCCGACCTTGGCGTCGGCGTCGTAGCCGTCGACCAGGATGTAGTCGTAGTGGTGGCGGTCCTGCGGCACGAATTCGGCGCCATCACCGATGACAATGCGGAAGCGTTCGTCTTCCTGCGGCAGCTTGAAGAACTGGCGGGCTGCGGCCACTACGGCCGGCTCGATCTCGACCACCGTGATCCGCGCCTGGGGCAGGCGCCAATAGCAGAACTTGGCCAGCGAGGCTGCCCCCAGGCCTATGATCAGGATATGACGCGGCCAGGCTTCCTCGGCATGCATCAGCAGCCCGGCCATCATGTCGCGGGTGTAGCTCAGCTCCAGGTCGATCGGTCGGCGGATTCGCATCGCGCCCTGCACCCATTCGGAACCGAAATGCAGGTAACGCACGCCGGCCTCTTCACTGACGTCGATCTGGGTCATGCGGGGCTTCTTGGACGAATGGAGAGGGCGCCATGGTAGCAGTTGGCCTGCGCAGCCTCGTGGCGTGACGTCAAGCCCTGGCGATCAAGGCGGAGGGCGGCCGGAAGCGCACTACAATGCGCGCTCGCCGTGCGCGGCCATGCTGGAGCAGGAGATGAGAGTATTCGGATTCGCCGGCTATTCCGGCGCGGGCAAGACCACCTTGATCGAGAAGCTGATCCCCTTGCTGCGTGCGCGCGGCCTGCGTGTTTCGCTGATCAAGCACACCCATCATGGTTTCGATATCGACAAACCGGGCAAGGATTCCTATCGCTTCCGCGAAGCGGGGGCGGGCGAGGTCATGCTGGCCGGCGCCCAGCGCTGGGCGCTGATGCGGGAACTGCGCGACGAACCGCAGCCCAGCCTGGCGCAATTGGTCGACAAGCTGTCGCCCTGTGATCTGGTGCTGGTGGAAGGCTTCAAGTCGGCGGAGTTGCCCAAGATCGAGGTCCATCGCCCGGCCACGGGGCACCCCATGATTCTCGACGCCTATCCCAACGTGGTGGCGGTGGCGAGCGACGTACCGCTGCAACTCGGCGTGCCGGTGCTGGATCTCAATGACGTGGGGGGGGTGGCGCATTTCGTCTTGAGGCACGTGGGTCTCGAGGCGCCAGGACAGGAGCTTCAGGCATGTTGAGTTACGAGGATGCGCTGGCACGGATGCTGGCCCGCGCACAGCCAATGGTGCGCCGCGAGCGTGTCGACACCCTGGCCGCGACGGGTCGCGTGCTGGCCGAAGCGTTGATCGCGCCGGTCAACGTACCGCCGGCTGACAATTCGGCCATGGATGGCTACCTGCTGCGGGCCCAGGATGTGCCCGCCGCCGGTACGCGCCTGTCGGTCAGCCAGCGCATTCCTGCCGGTAGCCAACCGCAACCCCTGCAAGCGGGCACTGCCGCGCGCATCTTTACCGGCGCGATCATCCCGCCCGGCGGTGATGCCGTAGTCATGCAGGAGCGTTGCGAGGCAGATGGCGACTATGTGCGCATCGACGTCCAGCCCAGTCCGGGAGACAACATCCGCCGAGCGGGCGAAGACATTGCGCTGGGGACAGAGGTGCTCGCACCGGGTCTGCGCCTGCGTGCGGCCCATGCCGGCCTGGTGGCATCGCTCGGCGTGCCCTCTTTGGAGGTCTTTGCCCGTCTGCGCGTGGCGGTGTTCTTCACAGGCGATGAGCTGGTCATGCCGGGCGAGCCCCTGCGTGAAGGGGCGATCTACAACTCCAATCGCTATGTGCTGCATGGCCTGCTGAGGGAGCTGGGCTGCGTGGTGAGCGATCTTGGCACCGTGCCGGACGATCTGCAGATTACGCGCGAGACCTTGCGCCGCGCGGCCGAGGGGCATGACCTGATCATCACCTGCGGTGGCGTGTCGGTCGGCGAGGAGGACCATGTCAAGGCGGCACTGCAGGCCGAGGGCGAACTGGATGCCTGGAAGGTGAACATCAAACCGGGCAAACCGTTGGCCATGGGACGGGTCGGCAATACGCCCTTCGTGGGCTTGCCGGGCAACCCGGTGTCCTCCTTCGCCACCTTCCAGGTCTTGGTCAAACCCTACCTCCGCCGCCTGCAAGGCATGACTGACGTGATACCGAGACCGCTGCGCCTGCGGGCGGACTTCGCGGTGCAAAAACGCGATCCGCGGCGCGACTTCCTGCGCGTGCGGCGCAACGCGGCGGGCGGCCTGGATCTGTTCCCGAAGCAGGGTAGCGGCGTGCTGACCTCTTGCGCGTGGGGTGATGGTCTGGTCTGCAATCCACCGGATACCGCGATCCAGCCCGGCGATCTGGTCGACTACCTGCCTTTCGAGGACTGATCGATGCGCGTGACCATCCTGTATTTCGCTTCGCTGCGAGAGACCCTGGGGCGCGAGCGGGAGGAGCTTGACCTGCCATCCGAAGTCCGCACGCTGGGCGAGCTGCGCGCCTGGCTGCATGCACGTGGTGGTGAATGGAGCGTGCTGGCCCCTGGGCGCAACGTGCGTGCTGCACGCAACCAGGAGATGGCCGGGCCGGACACTGCGCTGTGCAGCGGTGACGAGCTGGCCTTCTTCCCGCCGGTGACCGGAGGCTGAGATGAGCGTGCGCGTGCAGTACGAGGACTTCGACCCAGGCGTGGAACTGGACGCGCTGGGTGCGGAGGGCGGCGCCGAGCAGGTCGGCGCGCTCGCCAGTTTTGTCGGCCTCGTGCGGGGAGGCGGCATCCGCGCGATGAGCCTGGAGCACTACCCCGGCATGACCGAGCGCGCCCTGCAGGCCATCGAGGCCGAGGCGCGCCAGCGCTGGCACCTGCATGCGGTGCGGGTGATCCATCGTGTCGGCCGCCTGCTGCCGGGCGAGCGCATCGTATTCGTCGGCGTGGCCGGCGCGCATCGCGGTGAAGCCTTCGCCGCCTGCGAATTCATCATGGATTATCTGAAGACGCGCGCGCCGTTCTGGAAGAAGGAAGAGACGGCCGAGGGCGCACGCTGGGTCGATGCGCGTGAGAGCGACGACGCAGCGGCAGCGCGCTGGGGCGACTGAGGGCTTACTGGTTGTCGGCCGGACGGTCGGTGAGCATGGGTTGCGGCGGCAACTCGCAACCCAGGTTCTGGCACACCACGCCATACACGAACACCCAGTCCGAGAAGCGCTTCTTGCCTTCGAAGTGGAACACCTCGTCGGGGAAGTTGGCGATGCGGATCGGTGTCGACTTCGACTTGCTGTAGACCCCCAGGATGCCATTGCCATCGGCCGAGCGGATCAGGCCCCAGTCGGTGCTGCCTGTCATCGGATCGAGATACAGCTTGCGCAGATGGCGCTTGGGGTTGGGGAAGCGCGGGTCACGCAGCAAGTCCTCCAGCCGACGCGGCGCGGCGGCCGGCGTGCCGGCCGGTGTGGACTCGAAGTAGCTGCGGATCGCCGCCTTGAACTGCAGGCCGACGAAGATCAGCTCATCCTCGGCCTTGCGCCGCTCAAGGATGGCACCGGTCTGCAGCGTCACGGCCGCGGTCAGCGAGATCAGCGCGATCACCAGCAACAAGCCCAGGTAGGTGAAACCGGCATGAGGCGACCGGCTGCCGGCCGCGCTCACCATTTGCGGTAGGGCACGCCGTTCAGGCCGACCAGGCGCGAGCGCGAGTAGACGTCGTACACATCCTCGCCTTCCTTGGGGTCGTCGGCCTCGCTGGCATAGGCACGTAGCCCCCAGGTCTCGGCATCCGGCAAGGTCGGGTCGTCTGCGAAGGGGTCGCGTGGAATGCGTCGCAGGAAAAATATCTTGCGCCCCTGTGCATTGCGTTGGTCCACCGCGCCCTTGACCAGGTCGTCCAGGGTCTTGGGATAGCCGCTGGTGCCAATCGACACTGCGATGATGCCCTGGTCGGCCGCGAGCTTGTAGGCATCCAGCCCGCGACGGATCTCGCGCAGGCTTTCGCGTAACTGGTTCTCCTTGACCCGTTGTACCGACACCTGCGCGATCGGCACTGCGATGCTGGCCAGCACGCCCAGGATGGCGAGCGTGATCAGCAGCTCGATCAGGCTGAAGCCGCGTGGGCGGGGGGTGTGCGGATGCATGGAAGAAAGACGGCTCACGATGCGGCGGCGCGGCATGGGTCGGGCTCGCATTGTGCCGCGAGTCCGCCGCCAGCGTCCATGCGCAGCGCGACAATCGCCGCGCGTCCGGCGCTAAGTCACAGCCCGCGGGCCGAGGGTTTGCGAGGGCGGCGAGCGCTCGCATATAGTTGCGCGCTGGGCGTGCTCGCGGCGCGTGGACGCCAGGTAGAAAGAGACGAGGGCACGCATGCCCCGCAGACAAGGAGACATGATGCAGCAGCAGTTCCGAGACAGGCTGGCCGGTGCCGGCCTGCGCGCACTCCTGGCGCTGGGCGCCGTGCTGGTGCTGGCCGCCTGCCAGCAGAAGCCCGCCGCCGAGGTGGCTGTGGCCGAGTTGGGCAGCGAGCCGCCGGCCTACCGTGCGATCGTGACCAATCCGAACCTCTTTGCGGCCGCGGCGGCGGGTGAGGGCGGCCTCGTCCTCGCCGCCGGGACCGATGGCGCCTTGTGGCGCTCGGAGGATGGCGGGCAGAAGTGGAGCATCGCCGATTCGGTGACCTCAGACCAGTTCGCCGACATCGCGCGGGTGCCCGGCCAGTCGCGTGTCGTGGCCATCGGCGGCAACGGCCTGATCGCCGTGTCCGACGATCTTGGCAAGCAATGGCGCGTGGTGCCCAGCGGGGTGCAGACGGCCTTGCGTGCGCTGTATGTCGATCCCGACGGCAAGTTGCTCCTGGCCGGTGGCGTCGGCGGCACCCTTCTGCGCTCGGACGACGGCGGCACGAGCTGGCAGGCCGTGGCCTCCGGCACCCAGGCCTATCTCGGGCGCATCGTGGCTGATCCCAAGCGCAACACCCTGCTGGCCGCGGGTGAGCACGGCACCCTGCTGATCTCGGCCGACCGTGGCCAGAGTTGGCATGCGCTCCCGGTGAACGCGGATGTGGCGATGACCGATGCGCAGTACGACGAAGTGCATGGGCAGTATCTCGTGGGCGTCGCCAACGGCCAGGTCCTGCGCTCGGGCGATGGCGGCGTGGCCTGGACGGCGGGTAGCACCGGACTGACGAACTACATCACCCGGCTCTACGTCGATGCCAAGACCAAACGCATCTTCGCGCTCACCAGCCAGGGCGAAGTGGCACAGTCGGCCGATGGTGGCGAGACCTGGACGCATACCGTCGTACCCAGCAAGACCTATCTCGCGCGCATCCTGCGTGTTGACGACAAGGGCTTGGTGATCGTCGGCGACCAGGGGACTTTCCTGCGCTCGGAAGACGAGGGCAAGAGCTGGACGCGGGTCGAGGTCCCCTGGACCAAGAGTGTCGAAACCCTGGTGCAGGATGCGCACAGCGGCGCGCTGGTGGCGCTCGGCACCACCGCGCAGATCGCGCGTTCCACCGATGGTGGCAAGAGCTGGAGCAAGGTCAGCAGTGGTCTCACGGACTATGTGCATGGCGTGACCACCGATCCGGCCAGTGGTGACTTGGTCGCGGTGGGGGCCAACCGTCTCGTGGCACGGTCGACGGATGGTGGGCGCACCTGGCAGGGCGGCGAGCTGGCCCAACTGAAAGAGGCGACCTATCTCTTTCAGGTCAGTCATGAGCCGCGCCTGAGCGGCTTGTTCGCGGCGGGCGGCCGCAGCACCTGGATGCGTTCGGCCGATGGCGGGCGCAACTGGACTTCCGACAACCCGGATGGGCCCAGCTACCAGGGCTACGTCGTGCATCCTGGCACCGGCAACGTGGTGCTGTACGGCGACAGCGGCACCCTGGCCGTGCTGGTGCCGGGCACAGCCCAGGCCCGCAAGCTGGAGAGCGGCTGGGAGAGCGCGATCTGGCGCGGCGCCATCAACCCGGGCAATGGCGAGGTCTGGGTGGTCGGCGACGACGGGCTCGTCGCGCGCTCCAGCGACGCCGGCCTGACTTGGCAGCGCCTGGCCTCGGGCAGTGATGCCAAGCTCTACATGGTCTGGTTCGACGCCAGCGGCAAGACCGTCGTGGTGATCGGCTCCAAGGGCACGATCCTGCGCTCGACCGATGGTGGCGCCAGCTTCGTCACGGTGCAGAGCGGGGTGGCGCATGGCCTCAATTCCATCCTGGCCGATCCCAAGAGCGGCGCACTGCTGATCGCCGGCGACAAAGGCACGATCCTGCGGTCCGACAATGCGGGGGAGAGCTGGACAAGCGTGCCCTCCGGCACCGAGGAACTGCTGCGCGCCCTGTCGCTCGAGCCAGGCAGCCAGGCCCTGATGCTCACCGGCCGCGGCGGCGTCGTGCTGCGCTCGGTCGATGGCGGCAAGAGCTGGACGCGCCTGCTCACCGGCACCCAGACCCGCATCAAGGCACTCGCCCCGCATACCACCACCGGCAACCTGATCGCGTATGGGGACCGCGTGGTGTTGCTGGAGCGTGTCCCCGCCGCGGGCCAGGGCGGCAAGCCGGCGGGGCAGTAACGCGGGCCAGTGCTGGCCGACACCTTCGCGTTGTGACACCTGTGTTCGCTTCGAGGGCGGTACCGGTCAAACCCGGTACCGCCCTCGTTCTGTAGAGTGGCGACTTCCCTCGTCACCAAGGACGATCCATGTCGCGCTTGTCTCTGTTCCTCTTCTCCTGCGTTGTCTTGTGGGCCGCGCCGCTGCATGCGCAGAGCGAGGCCGATCTGGTGAGCATGCGCGTGGCGGCGCTCTCGGCGCGCATGCCGCAGACGCATCCACGCCTCTTGCTGCAGCCGCAGGACCTGCCCGCGCTGCGCCGCTTCGTGGCCGAGGCGCCCGGCGGCAGCGAGCTGGCGAGCTTGCTGGGCAAGCTCGTGCAGCCCGTGCCGGCGATGATCGCCGAGCCGCAGCCGGTGCCAGCCGGCGGCAAGAAGGACGCCCGCGCCACCGAGATCTGGCGCACCGGCTACTCCCAGGCCAACCTCGCGGGCTTCACCGCGTGGCGCCAGGCCTTCCTGTTCCTGGCGCAGGAGGATGCGGCGGCCGGCCGCGAGGCGGCGCGCTGGCTGCTGCAGATCGCCAGTTGGGACGTGAATGGGGGCGTCAACATCCGCAACAACGACGAGGCCTTCATCCAGTCGCTGCGGCCGATGATCTTCGCCTACGACTGGGCCTACGAGGCGCTCACACCGCAGGAGCGCGAGACGGTGCGCGCTGCGATCCGCCTGCGCCTCGACATTTTGTGGCGCGACATCTCGCGCAAGTTCTCGCTCACTGAGCGCACGCTGCCGGACAGTTCGCTGAGCCACCCGATGCGCTTCATCTCGACCCTGGGGCAGGGCGCGCAGGCGCTGTGGGGTGATAGCCCCGGCGTCGAGAAATACTTGGCTTGGGCCTACGAGTACTACCTGCGCCAGTTCCCGGTGTGGGGCGGCGACGACGGCGGCTGGGCGGAGGGCCTGGATTACTGGGGCACCGGGCTCACCCAGCACCTGCGCTTTCTCGAAGGGATGAAGCAACTGGGTTTCGACGAACCGCTCGCCCGCCCCTTCTTCCGTCACAACGGCTACTTCGCGCTGTACAACCTGCAGCCCTACGACACCTCATCCTTCGGTGACCTTACCAACATCACCCGGCCCACGCCCAACCGCGCGCTGCTGGTCGCCAAGTACGCCCAGCTCAACCGCGACGGCTATCTCATGCGCTATGCCCGTGGGCTGTCGGAGCGCCTGCCAGACGGCAACAGCTATTACGAATTCAACGCGCTCGATTCCCTGCTGCACCTGTTCCGCGCCGCACAGGACAAGGTGGCCGAGCGCCCGCTCAGCGAACTGTCTGGTGCACGCCATTTCCGCGACATCGGCTGGGTCGCCATGCACGGCGCCTTGGGCGACAAGGAGCGGGATGTCATGCTGGCCTTCAAGAGCAGCCCGTTCGGCTCGGCCAGCCATTCGCACTCCGACCAGAATGCCTTCGTGCTGATGGCCTACGGCCAGCCGCTGGCGATCAGCTCCGGCTACCGCGACTGGTACGACAGCGCACACCACCTCGGCTGGTCGCGCACGACGCAGGCCAAGAACGCGATCCTCTTCTGCGAACAAGGCCAGCCCACCAAGGACGCCACGGCCAGCGGCCGGATTACGCGCTTCTTCAGCGGCCCGCGCTACGACTTCACCAGTGGCGACGCGACGGCGGCCTATCGTCGCCAGGCCGAGCGCGCGCTGCGCCACATCCTGTTCGTCGACCGCCGCTACTTCGTGATGCTGGATGAGCTGGCCGCGCATGAGTTCAAGACCTTCCAGTGGTTGCTGCATGCGCGCGAACGCATGGCGCTGGACGACAAGACGGCCAGCATCACCAGCAGCAAGGGCGCGGCGCAACTGCGCGTGCAGTTCCTGGCGCCCGAGGCCACTGCCTTGCGCCTGTCGCAGACCGACCAGTTCGCCGTGCCGCCCGACGCGGCTTTCGTGAAACGCATGCCCAATGAATGGCATGCGCGCGCCGAGACGACGAGCAGCAGCAAGACGCAGGACTTTCTCAGTGTGCTGATGCCCTCACGCCTGGGCGAAGCAGTACCGAACGCCACGCGCCTGCCGGCCAGCCGTGGCTATGCCTTGCAGGTGGAGCAGGGCGCGCTGCGCGACCTGGTGTTGCTGGGCGGCGAGCATGCGGGTGGCGCGGCGGCGGGCGATGCGCAACTCGACGGGCTGGCGGCGGTGGTGACGCAGCATGCGGATGGCAAGACCTGGCAGCGCTTCGTGCTGGTCGATGGCAAGCAATTGCGGGCTGCCGATCTGGGTGTCGAGGCCACGGCAAACCTGAGCATGGAAGGCGGGCAGGACGCTGAGGGCATCGTTTTGCAGATCGAGGCACCGACCGCCGCGCGCCTGAGTCTGCGCCTGCTGGCTGCGCCCCGTGTGGTGCACGGCCTGGCCGACGGGGCTTGGCAGTTCGACGTGCAGCGCGGCGTGCTGAGCCTGCAGGTCGCGACGGGGACGACCCGGGTGCGCGTGACGCGCTGAGGCGGTACATCCGGTACCGGTCGTCATTCCTGCGCAGGCGGGCATCCAGCGTCTTTCAGTCCGTACCGGAAGCGCTGTGCCCCGGACCCAAAACAAAAAGCCCGACCACGAGGTCGGGCTTTTCGCATGCGTGCGGCGAGGCGATCAGATCTTGCCCACGCCGGCGCCGTTCTTCACGATGGTCGGCACGTTGGCGGCCGGGTCCAGGGTGTAGCTGTAGTAGCTCTTCGGGTCGAAGCCCTGGCCGTTCTGCACCAGGCAATCCGAGGCACGGCATTCGCCGGTGTTCAGGTTGCTGCTGTTCCAGGTGACCTTCTTGCCGTTCCAGTACGTGATGATGCGCTTGATGCCGTCGAGGTTGTTGCCGTCGGCATGGATGTCGCACTCGACGCCGGCACCGATGAAGTAATCGGTGATGCCGTTGCCGAAGTTGTTGAACACATGGGCCTGGCCGAAGCGCACACGCGGGTGGCGGGTGTTGCTGTGGTCGAACCAGTTGTGGTGGTAGGTCGCGTGCAGGTAACCGCGGTCCTGGGCGCCGTTGTCGTCGCTATGCCCCAGCAGCATCGACTTGTCGGTGCCGATGAAGCGGTTCCATGACACGGTGACCCAGTCGGCGCCGCGCTTCACGTCCACCGAGCCGTCATAGCTCGTGTAGAAGGTGTTGTGGTCGACCCACACGTGGTGCGAGTAGCACTGGATGTTGATGCTGTCGTCCGCCGAGTTCTTGAACGAGAGATTGCGGATGATCACGTTCTCGGTCGGTGTGAACGTGCCCTTGTCGGCCAGGTCGCAGGAGTCGCCCTCGTTCGGCGGGACGAAGCCGCTGACGTTGAAGCCGAAACCGCTGATGGTGGCCGTCGAGCCGATGCCCTGGATCGTCTTGTTGGAGCCGACACGGATCATCGGGCCGGCGCCGCTGATGGTGCCGGAAACCAGCACGGTGCGCGGCGTGTTGTCGGCCACGGCGGCGACCAGCGCGGCGTAGGTCGTCACCGTGACGGTGCTGCCACCGGCGCCACCGTTGGTGCCGTTGCGGCCGGCCTTGTTGAGCGAGGCGAAGCCGATCACGCCCGGTGCGTTGCCCTGCTGTCCGCCGCTGGAAGACGAACTCGACGAGGAACTGGAGGACGAACTCGACGAGGACGAGCTGCTGGACGAAGAGCTCGACGAAGAGGAACTGCTCGACGAGCTGGAGGAGCTGGACGAGGAGCTGCTGCTCGACGAGGAGGAAGAGGACGATGAGGACGATGAGGACGACGACGAGGAACTGGCGACAGGACCCACCGAACACCAGGCCGAGCTGCTAAAGCTGTTGCTCGGGAACGCCGAGCCGGTGCATGCGAAGTTGCCGGTCTTGACGGCGTAGACGAAGGACCCGGACTTGCCCAGGGCAACGTTGCGCGTGCCGGTCATGGAACAGGTGGCGCCGGTGTTCTGCGCGCACTTGGTGTAGCCGGACGGATAGTCGGTGGCAGCCTGCGCGCCACCGACGAGCAGGCCGATGACGGCGCCCGCGGCGAGTTTGCGGATCATGGTGATGTCTCCAATGTGATTATTTTGATGTGAGCGATGGCGCGGCACGCCTCGTCCCGTTTCATGCTGGGTGGCGCAGCGCGCAGGGTCAAGCTGCGTGGCAACAGGATTCACCAAAACCGTGGAATACGTTGCAGATGGCGGCGCCAGAGGCACCAGGCAGGGCGTGGGCGCCCGGGTCAGGCGGGGTAGAGCGGGGGTTCCGACATCAGCGCGATCTGCTCGCGCAGTTCCAGTACGCGGTCCTGCCAGTAGCGTGGCGTGTTGAACCAGGGAAAGGCGGCCGGGAAGGCCGGGTCGTCCCAGCGCCGCGCGAGCCAGGCCGAGTAATGGATCAGGCGCAGCGTGCGCAACGCCTCCACGAGATGCAGCTCGCTGCGGTCGAATTCGCGAAACTGCTCGTAGCCTTCCAGCACCTTGCCGAGCTGTAGCTCCATCGCTTCGCGCTCGCCCGAGAGCAACAGCCACAAGTCTTGCACCGCCGGCCCCATGCGGGCGTCATCGAAGTCGACGAAGTGCGGGCCGGCATCGGTCCACATCACGTTGCTGGCATGACAGTCGCCATGCAGGCGCAGGCGACGGACCGGGCCGGCACGCTCGAAGCAGGCTGCTACGCCGTCGAGTGCCTGGTCGATGACGGCGCGCCAGGCCGGAAGCAACTCGCGCGGGATGAAGTCGTGTGCCAGCAACCAGTCGCGTGGCTCAATGCCGAAGCTCTGCGGGTCCAATGTCGGCCGTGCGGCGAAGCGTGTCTGTGCGCCCACGTTGTGGATGCGCGCGATGAAGCGCCCCATCCAGCGCAGCGTGTCGGCATCGTCCAGCTCTGGTGGACGTCCGCCCCGGCGCGGGTACAGCGCGAAGCGGAAGGCGCCGTGCCGATGCAGGCTGCGGCTCTCAAACAACAGCGGCGCCACGACCGGAATCTCGCGCTCGACCAGTTCCGCACAGAACGCGTGTTCCTCGCCGATGGCCTCGTCCGACCAGCGCCCGGCGCGATAGAACTTCACCACCAGCGGCGCCTCGTCCTCGATGCCGACCTGGTAGACGCGGTTCTCGTAGCTGTTGAGCGCCAGCAGGCGGCCATCGCAGCGCAGGCCCAGGCTTTCGATGGCATCCAGCGCAGCATCGGGGCTCAACTCGGCAAAGGGCGTGGTGGAGGATGTGCTCACGGCTGGGCTCGGAAAGGGTGCGTCGCAGCATAACGCAAACGGCGCTGCGGTACGGTGTTGTGGTCTGGCGGCATGCGTGGCGGATGAAACGCAAACTACAAGCCCTCTCGGGGGGGGAGGGCTTCTGGGGACGTAAGGCGTGGCCGCGATGGAGCCGCTAACCCGCCTGCGCTAAGAATGATTGCGAAGCCATTCCGCAAGGGCTTCAGGCGTAGAAATTACCTCTGCGTGGTTTTCTAGGTTTTTCGGTGTTTCGCTGACAAGATAACCCGTTGGCTTTTTGGTCTTGGCTGACACGACCCATGCATTCTGTTTGGTCTTCGGCTGGCCTGACATAACAGAGCGGGGGAGTCGTCCAACGAGTCCGCCAACTGCGCCATAGGTTGCTCTTTGAGAGTGTTTTTCCAGAGCAACGACTATGTTTGTGAGTCTGTATTCCTGTTTACTCATAACAAGCACTCCGGGTTTAAGACTGAGAGAGTCTTCGATCTAGATTCTGAATGACAAAAGCCCCCTTGCGGGGGCTTTGCATTTTCTGGCGCTACCTGGACCGGCAAGCCGGCCCGGGCGCTACATCACAGACCGAAGTACCGATCCGCGTTCTTGTAGCAGATGCCTTCGACGATGGTCTGCAACTGCTTCCAGTCCTGCGGGTATTCGCCGTTCTCGACCCAGCCGCCGAGCATGTTGCACAGGATGCGGCGGAAGTATTCGTGGCGGGTGTAGGAGAGGAAGGAGCGCGAATCCGTCAGCATGCCGACGAAGGCGCCCAGGTTGCCCAGTTGCGACAGGGCGGTGAGCTGGCGCGTCATGCCGTCCTTCTGGTCGAGGAACCACCAACCGGAGCCGAACTGCATCTTGCCGATGACCTTGCCGTCCTGGAAGTTGCCGAGCATGGTGGCCAGCACTTCGTTGTGGATGGGGTTCAGGTTGTACAGGATGGTCTTGGGCAGTTGGTCGTCCTGGTCCAGCGCGTCGAGGTAGCGGGCGATCTTGGCCGAGATGAGGTCGTCGGAGATCGAGTCCCAGCCAGTGTCCGGGCCCAGCTTCTTGAACATGCGGGTGTTGTTGTTGCGCTGTGCGCCGATGTGCAGTTGCATGGCCCAGCCGCGCTTGGCGTACTCGCGACCCAGGTGCAGCATGACAGCGGTCTTGAACTTGTCGGCATCGTCCTTGGTGATGATGCCGTTGTTCATGGCGCGCGACAGGATGGCCGACAGTTCGGTCTCCGAAGCGGGCGAGAAGAAGGCGAGGTCGATGGCGTGGTCGGAGACCTTGCAGCCGTGGGCGGCGAAGTAGTCCAGGCGCTTGTCCAGCGCCTTGGTCAGTGCGCCGAAGCTGTTGATCTGCACGTCGGCCACGGCGGAGAGCTTGCGGATGTAGTCCTGGAAACCGTCGCGGTCGATGTTGAAGGACTTGTCCGGGCGGAAGGTGGGCAGCACCTTGACCTGGAAGCCGTCGGCGGCGATGGCCTTGTGGTGGGCCAGGTCGTCCACCGGATCGTCGGTGGTGCAGATGGCTTTGACGTTGGAGCCGACCATGAGGCCGCGCGCCGACTTCTCGGGCGTGCCGATCTGGGCGTTACAGGCGGCCCACAGTTCGCTGGCGGTCTCGCCGCTGACCAGGGTCTTGACGCCGAAGTAGCGTTGCAGCTCCAGGTGGCTCCAGTGGTACAGCGGGTTGCCGATGCCCATGGGCAGCACTTCGCAGAACTTGCGGAACTTGGCTTCGTCCGGCTGATCGCCGGTCATGTAGTCCTCGGTGACGCCGGAAGAGCGCATGAAGCGCCACTTGTAGTGGTCGCCGCCGAGCCAGATTTCGGTGATGTTCTTGAACTGCTTGTTCTGCGCGATCTGATCCGGCGGCAGGTGGCAGTGGTAGTCGATGATGGGCTGGGGTGCCGCGAACTCGTGGTAGAGCTTCTGCGCGGTGGGGGTTTCGAGCAGGAAGTGCTCGTCCATGAAAGCCTTGGCCATGCTTGTCTCCAGGTGCGAAAAAATGTCAGGCTAATTCTAGATCCTGACCGCAATAGCACACAATGTGTCTGACAACTTTGTTTGATCAAACACCGGAGTAGGCGGAGAAGCCGCCATCCACGGCGATGATCGAACCGGTCACGAAACCGGACGCCTTGGGTTCGACCAGCCACAGCAGCGCGCCAATGAGCTCCTCGGCTTCGCCGAAACGCTTCATCGGCGTCTGGGCGATGACCTTCTGCGCACGCGGCGTGTAGCCACCATCTTTCTGTAGCATCAGATCGCGGTTCTGCTCAGTAATGAAGAACCCGGGGGCAATGGCATTGACGCGAATGCCGGACTGGCCCAGGTGTACCGCGAGCCACTGCGTGAAGTTGCTTACCGCCGCCTTGGCGCCGCTGTAGGCGGCAACCTTGGTGAGCGGGCGGTAGGCACTCATCGATGAGATGTTGATGATGCTGCAGCCTGCGCGGCCCACCATGTGGCGCGCGAAAACCTGAGAGGGCAGCAGGGTGCCCATCAGGTTGAGGTCGAACACGAACTTGAAGCCTTCCATGTCGAGGTCGAAGAAGCTCGAACTGGCCGCGTCCTTGCCCGCGGTCTCGGCATCGAAGTACTCCTGCCCGGTGACGCCCTTCGGGTGGTTGCCACCCGCTCCATTGATCAGGATGTCGCACGGCCCGTAAGTGCTGGCGATCTCCTCTGCAGCCGCCTCCAGCGCCTGGCGGTTGAGCACGTCGCAGGACATGCCCTTGGCGACGCCACCCTCGGCGACGATGGCCTCGGCCAGACGGTCGGCCTTGGCCTTGTCGCGGCCGATGATGACCACCTTGGCGCCGCACGCGGCGAGCGCCTTGCACATGGCGGCACCGAGAATGCCGGCGCCGCCGGTGACGACTGCTACTTTGTTGTTCAGATCAATGGAGAAGGGCAGGCTCATGCGGGAGTCGTTTCCTTGGCGGGTTTGGGAGGAACGAACTTGGTGATCGCCTCCCAAAGTCCGTTCAGGTAAACGGCCCCCAGCGCACGGTCATACAGGCCATAGCCGGGCTTGCCGGTTTCGCCCCAGATCATGCGGCCGTGGTCGGGCCGGACGTAACCCTCAAAGCCTACCTCATGATAGGCCCGCAGGATGCGCGCCATATCAAGCGAGCCTTCGCATGACAGGTGGGCGGACTCGAAGAAAGTGCCGTCCTCTTCCACCGCGACATTGCGCAGGTGGCCGAAGGGGATGCGGTTCATGCCGCCGAATTCACGCACCAGGGACTCGATGTTGTTGCACAGGTCGGCACCCAGCGAGCCGGAGCACAGGGTCAGGCCGTTAGCGGGCGAGTCGACGATCTTCACCAGGCGCATCAGGTCGTCGCGGTTCTTGACGATGCGCGGCAGGCCGAAGATGGGGCGTGGCGGATCATCCGGATGCATACCCATGCGGATGTTGGCTTCCTCGGCGACCGGGATGATCTTCTTCAGGAAGTATTCGAGGTTGCCCCACAGCGTTTCTTCGCTGACGGCCTTGTACTCGTCCAGCACCTTCTTCAGCTCTTCAGGCTTGTAGCTGGCATCCCAGCCGGGCAGCGAGATGCCCTTCTCCGGATCGATTTCAGCCACTTGGGCGGCGTCGAAGGCGAGGGTGAAGGAACCGTCCGGTAATTGCTTGGCCATCTCGGTACGCGTCCAGTCGAAGACCGGCATGAAGTTGTAGCAGACGACCTTTACGCCGACGGCAGCACAGTTGCGGATGTTCTGGCAGAAGTTGTCGATCAGGCGGTCGCGGGTGGGCTTGCCGAGCTTGATGTCTTCATGCACGGGGATGCTTTCAACCACGTCGAACTTCAGACCGGCGCCCTCGATGCGATCGCGCAAGGCCTGCAGTTTTTCAAGCGGCCAGACTTCGCCGACGGGCACGTCGTAGATGGCGGACACGATGCCATACATGCCGGGAATCTGGCGGATGTACTCAAGCTTGACGGGATCGGATTCGCCGTACCAGCGGAAGGTCATTTTCATGCGTGACTCCTTGTCATCAAAGGGATGGTGACTTGTATGGTAGTCTTGTATGGCAGTTTGTCAAGAATCTTGTCAAGAGCGGCTTCGCGTATAGTCTGGGCGTCATTTGAACACCGAGCGTGACAGGGACGGAGAACATGGGTTTACGAGACAACAATAGCCCAGCAACAACAGAAGAAGGCTTTCCGAATGGTGCCATCGGCACCAGTCTGCACGAGCGTCTGCGTGACGCCATCGTGTCCGGCGGCTTGCACCCGGGGCAGGCCTTGTCCGAGAGTGAGATTGCGGCGCGCTATTCGGTGAGCCGGCAACCGGTGCGCGAAGCCTTTATCCGCCTGGCCCAGGAGGGGTTGGTGGCGGTGCTGCCGCAGCGCGGCACTTTCGTGCTGAAGATTTCGATCAAGGAAGTGATGGATGCGCGCTTCGTGCGTGAGGCCATCGAGGAGGCCCTGGTCCGCGAGGCCGCGGCGCAGCGCCCGTCGGGCTTGGTGGACAGCCTGCGTGAGCTGGTCGATGCGCAGAGCAAGGTGGCGGCGGGTGACAACGCGAGCTTCCTGGCGCTGGACGAGGCGTTCCATCGGCAGATTGCGAATTCCCTGGGGCGCCAGCGTGTGTGGCGAGTGGTCGACCAAGCCAAGGCGCAGATGGACCGCGTGCGCTTCCTCAGTTACGAGGCGGCGACGCCACCGGGGCGCCTGATCGAGCAGCACAGTGCGATCATCGACGCCATCGAGGCGGGTGACCCGCAGGCCGCGTCCGATGCGCTGAAGCGGCACATGAGCGAGATCCTGACTTCCCTGCCCGTGCTCGCCGAGCGCTTTCCCGGCATGTTCCAGAACTGACTTCCTGCCACTCCACTGGATGGGGGATGCCGGCGCGCCCCGAAGGGCACGCCGGCACGGCAGCAGGTGGAGGACTACCGCCGTTTAACCTTGCAGCAACTGCAGCACTTGCTGGGGCAGGGCATTCGCCTGCGCCAGCATGGCCGTGCCTGCCTGTTGCAGGATCTGGGAACGCGACAGATTGGCTGTTTCCTGCGCGAAGTCGGCATCGACGATGCGCCCGCGCGCGGCGGCCTGGTTCTCCACCGCGATCTGCAGCGAGGAGATCACCGCCTGGGTGCGGTTCATCGCCGCACCGAAGCCGGCGCGCGTGGTGGTGATCGTGTTGATCGCCGCGTCCAGCGCGGTGATCGCAGCCAGTGCGCTGGAGCCGGTCGAGCCGGAAATGTTGATCGTGGCGGTGTCGATGCCCAGCCCGCCCACGCTGGAGGCGCCGCGCAGGTTGGCGGTCGCCACCGTGATCTGGTCGTTGGACGTGGTGCCGGCACCGACCTGGAAGGTGAAGGTTGGGGCGGTCGTGCCCAGCAACTCCACGCTGTTGAACTTGGTGGCCAGGGCCAGGCGATCCACTTCGTTGGCCAGGGCCGAAAACTCCACCTGCAGGTTGGCGCGGTCGCCCGAGTTCAGCGTGCCGTTGGCAGCTTGCACGGCCAGCTCGCGCATGCGCTGGATGTTGTCCGAGATCTGCTGTGCGCCGCCGTCGGCCACCTGCATCAGGGAGATCGCATCGTTGGCGTTGCGGATGGCGACGTTGAAGCCGCGCACCTGGGAGTTGATGCGCTCCGAGATGGCGAGGCCGGCCGCGTCGTCCTTGGCGCTGTTGATGCGCAGGCCTGAAGACAGGCGCTGCAGCGAGGTGGCCAGGGAGTCGTTGGTGCCCGAGAGATTTCTCTGGGCGTTCAACGACGGCACGTTGGTGTTGATGGTCATTGCCATGATTCATTTCCTCCACGGAAGTGCGGTACTGCTGCCGTACCCAGACGTCATGCCTGGCGCGGCCCGGCAAGCCCCGCACGCCCGCCGGAAACTGAAGTGGTGATGCCTTAGCCTTGCAGCAGTTGAAGCACCTGCTGGGGCATCGCGTTCGCCTGTGCCAACATGGCCGTACCGGCCTGCTGCAGGATCTGCGAGCGCGACAGATTGGCCGTTTCCTTCGCGAAGTCGGCATCGACAATACGTCCGCGTGCGGCCGCCTGGTTCTCCACCGCGATCTGCAGCGAGGAGATCACTGCCTGGGTGCGGTTCATCGCCGCACCGAAGCCGGCGCGCGTGGTAGTGATCGTGTTGATCGCCGAATCCAGCGAGGTGATCGCGGCCTGCGCCAGCGTGGCCATCGTGATGTCGATGGTGCTGCCGATGCCGACCACCGAGGCCAGCAGGTTGGCCGAGGTCACCGAGATTTGGTCGTTCGCCGTGGTGCCGGCGCCGACCTGGAAGGTGAAACTGGCGGCGGAATCGCTCAGCAGCGCGACGCTGTTGAACTTGGTCGCCGCTGCCAGGCGCGAGACTTCGTTTTGCAGCGCGGCGAACTCCACCTGCAGGTTGGCGCGGTCGCCCGAATTCAGCGTGCCGTTGGCGGCCTGAACGGCCAGCTCGCGCATGCGCTGGATGTTGTCCGAGATCTGCTGTGCGCCACCGTCGGCCACCTGCATCAGCGAGATGGCGTCGTTGGCGTTGCGGATGGCGACGTTGAAGCCGCGCACCTGGGAGTTGATGCGCTCCGAGATGGCGAGGCCGGCCGCGTCGTCCTTGGCGCTGTTGATGCGCAGGCCTGAAGACAGGCGCTGCAGCGAGGTTGCAAGGGAGTCGTTGGTGCCCGAGAGATTTCTCTGGGCATTCAACGACGGTACGTTGGTGTTGATAGTCATTGCCATGATTCGATCCTCCACGGATGCGGAAATTTCATTCGCGCCGAGCGCGGTGCGCCCGTTGCGAATCGCCACTACTTCCGCAGGTAACTGGCGAGCCACGAAGAATGACTGACAATGACAAATGCATTGACCGCACTCCGTTGCAGGCTCTCTATTGCGAAGAGCGTGCCAGTTCTGAAATTGCCGGGAAAACCCGTGCTTTTTCCCTCTGGAAGGGGGTTTTCAGGGGGCTGACAACGCGCAGGGCGGGAGCTCTTGCCGGTCTGGCTGCGAGTTTCGCCGCCCGGGGCGGCAGACTTTGCCGGTCGCTGGAGACAAAAAAGCCCGCCGTGCAGGCGGGCCCGGTGGCTGGCGAGGCCCCTGACTTATTGCAGTAACTGCAACACCTGCTGGGGCAGGGCATTGGCCTGCGCCAGCATGGCCGTGCCGGCCTGTTGCAGGATCTGCGAGCGCGACAGACTGGTGGTCTCCATGGCGAAGTCGGCATCGACGATGCGTCCGCGCGCGGCGGCCTGGTTCTCGACCGCGATCTGTAGCGACGAGATCACCGCCTGCGTGCGGTTGATGGCTGCGCCATAGCCGGCGCGCGTGGTGGTCAGCGTGTTGATCGCTGCGTCCAGCGAGGTGATCGCCGCCTGTGCCAGCGTGGCCATCGTGATGTCGACGGTGCTGCCGATGCCGACCACCGAGGCCAGCAGGTTGGCCGAACTCACCGAGATCTGGTCGTTGGCCGTGGTGCCGGCGCCGACCTGGAAGGTGAAGCTGGCAGTGGAGTCGCTCAGCAGCGCGACGTTGTTGAACTTGGTGGCCGCCGCCAGGCGTGAGACTTCGCTTTGCAGGGCAGAGAATTCCACTTGCAGGTTGGCGCGGTCGCCCGAGTTCAGCGTGCCGTTGGCGGCCTGGACGGCCAGTTCACGCATGCGCTGGACGTTGTCCGAGATCTGCTGCGCACCGCCGTCGGCCACCTGCATCAAGGAGATCGCATCGTTGGCGTTGCGGATGGCGACGTTGAAGCCGCGCACCTGGGCGTTGATGCGTTCGGAGATGGCGAGACCGGCGGCGTCGTCCTTGGCGCTGTTGATGCGCAGGCCTGAGGACAGGCGCTGCAGCGAGGTGGCCAGCGCATCCTTGGTGCCGGACAGATTGCGCTGCGCGTTGAGCGAAGCCACGTTGGTGTTGATCGTCATTGCCATGAGGGTCTCCTGATCGGGTCCGATGCGCGGGCAAAGCGCGTGCAGCCGCACGCAGGGGCGCGTTGCGGTCCTCGCCCTGCAGGAGTCGTGCCAATGTCATTTTGTGTGAAACCCGCCGCCGTCCTGGCCGCAGGGGCGGGACACGACGTGGATTCTTGCCGCCGGGGCGGCAAATCCAGGGCCTGTGGCAGGCAGGATTTGCCGCGCCGCGTGTGGTTCAGCGTGGCTTGAGCGGGGTGCTGGGTAGGAGGCGCACAATGCGCTCGCCGACCAGGAGCAGGCTGCCGTCCTGCGGGTTGAAGGCCAGGTTGCGCAGATGGCGCGCGGTATGGGTGGGCAGGGCCTGCCATTGGCGGCCGGCATCGGAGCCGCGCAACAGGGTGCCCGCCGCGCCGACGATCAGTACGTGGCCGGTGCCGGGCTCAAGGGCGGCCGCGCGCAGTTCGGCTGTGGTGCCGCTCGTCACGCCCAGCCAGCTCTTGCCACCATCTTCGGAGCGCAGGATCAGCCCGTTTTCGCCGAAGGCCAGCAAAGCCCGCCCGCGCGGTTCTTCGATCATGCGCCGCAAGGCGACCTCGCCGCCCGCATGGGCGCGGCTCCAGTTCGCCCCCTCGTCGGTGGAGCGCAACACGGTGCCCCCCTTGCCGAGGGCGAAACACTGCTTGCCGCGCGCTTCGCACCAGGCGCCGTACAGGTCATCGGCGAAACCGCTGTCGGTGATCTGCCAGGCGCTACCACCGGGGCTGCCGCGCAGGATCAGCCCCTTGCTGCCGACGGCCACGATGTGCCCATTGCGGCTCAGTGCGCCATGCCAGATCTCGCGGCCATTCAGGTTCACTGCTTGCGCGGCCCAGGTCTGGCCATCGTCGGTGGAGGTCTTCAGCGCGCCGAAGGCGTCGAGCGCGATGACGGTCTTGCGTTCGCGATCGACCAGCAGGTGCACGATGGCCTCGCCCTGTTCCAGCTTGGCCGCATGCGTGGCCTGCCAGGTCTCGCCGGCGTCGGTGGAGCGCATGATCGTGCCGGGCGGGCCGGCGGCCAGCAGGGTCTGGCCGTCCGGGCCGGCGACCAGCGCACGATAAGCCGGCGGCGTATTGGGGTCGGGATAGGTGATGTCGGGGGTGAGCCAGTCGGCGCCCTGGCCGTTGCCGCGATACAGGCTGCCGAATTCGCCGGTCGTGACCACTGCCGAGCCCTGGGCCACGAACAGCGCGTCGCGCTGGTATTCGGGCAGACCGACGAGGGCGGTCTGCCACACTTCGCCGGCATTCTGCGAACCCAGCATGTAGCCGCCCTTGCCGGGCACGGCCATGGTCTTGCGCGCCGGATCGTAGATCAGGGTGGCGAAACTGACCGGGATGCCCGGGGGCAGCGCCTCCTCCCAGTGCTGGCCGCCGTCGATCGAGCGCAGCATGCTGCCCTGGTGGCCCACGGCGACCAGGTTGCGATTGCTCTCGTCGAAGCGGATCGCCGAGAGATAGGTGCGGCGCCCGCCGAACTCCGTCTGCACCAGTCGCCAGTTGCGTCCGCCGTCGGTCGAGCGCGCCACTTCGCCCAGGTGGTTGCTCACCACGATGGCGCCGGACACGGGGTCGAGCGCACTGTCGGTGAAGAAGCCCTTGGTGGCGAGCTGGTGAACCTGCCATTGCTTGCCATTGTCATCGGTATGCAGGAGGCGGCCGAGCCCGCTGCGCGCCAGCAGAATCTTGCCGTGGCGGTGGAAACCCGCCACCGGCGTGTCGATCGGCATCTGCTGCAGAACCCAGTTCTCGCCGCCGTCGGTGGAGCGGCCAAGCAGACCCTGCTCGCCACCCAGCCACAGCGATTGTGAGGCGGCATCGTAGAACAGGCTTTCCAGCTTGATCGGGCGCGCCGCGCGCTGGCTCTTCCAGGTCTTGCCCGCGTCGCTGGAGCGGGTGATCACGCCCTGGGTGCCGGCGGCGATCCACACTTTGCGCTGGCTGTCGTAGGCAATTGCCTGCAGGCGTACGTCGGGCTGCGGCTCGCCGACAGCCTGCCAGGTCTGGCCCGAATCCTCCGAGCGCAAGATGCCGCCTTGCTCACCGACCACCAGGGTGACGCCTTCTGCAGTCGCGCCGCGCACGAGGTCTGTCGTGGCTGGGCTGCGGGCAGGGTGCCATTGCAAGGGATCGGTTGCGCGCAGGATGCTGCCATCGCTGCCCCAGGCCAGCATGACGCCGTTTTCGGGGATGACCAGACCGTCGACCAGTTCGGGATTGACCACCTCGGCGCGATACTCCGGGGGCGGGCGGTCGAAGCGTTCGCCAGGCGTGCAGGCGGACAGGCCCAGCCCGGCCGCCAGGGCCAGCCAGGCGAAGCGGCGCAGGCCGCCGGCGCCGCTGTCGCTCAGCGCGTTGAAATTGACTCGCATCGTGTCTCCATCATTCTTGTGTGGGCCACTTGCCGGGCGGGCAGCGGCCTCTGGTGCCGGATTGTGCCGCGATGGCGGCGGTCGTGCGGGGCCGACCGGTCCCGGCCATCATGCCGGGTATCGGGTCGTCCTCAAGACAGTACCGGATGGACAAACTATAATCGCTCGCCAGCCCGCTCCGGCCGCATCGCCTGCCCTTCGACGTGACGGATGCCGCGCGCTCCGGCGGGTGCGCGGGATGCCGGGGCTTCACTCAGCGAGGTCAGCATGCGAATCCTGCTCAGCAACGACGATGGTTATTACGCACCCGGCATTCAGGTCCTGGCCGGCGAGGTGTCCCGCATTGCCGACGTGACCGTGGTTGCGCCGGAAGCTGACCGCAGTGGGGCCAGCAATTCGCTGACACTGGACCGGCCCTTGCAACTGCGCTGCGCGCCCAGCGGCTACTACTACGTGAATGGCACCCCCTCCGATTGCGTGCACCTGGCGGTGACCGGCATGCTGGACGTGCAACCCGACATGGTGGTCTCCGGCATCAACCACGGCGCCAACATGGGGGACGACACGATCTACTCCGGCACCGTGGCGGCAGCCACCGAGGGCTATCTGCTGGGTGTGCCGGCGATCGCGATCTCGCTGGTCGGCAAGGACGGCATCCACTTCGCCACTGCGGCGCGTGTTGCCTGCGAGCTGGTCGAGCGCTTCCGCCGAGAGCCCTTCGGCGAGCCGGTGCTGCTCAACGTCAACGTGCCGGACGTGCCCTACGAGGCCCTGCGCGGCATCAAGACCACGCGCCTGGGCAAGCGTCATCGTGCCGAGCCGGTGATCCGCGACACCAACCCGCGCGGCCAGACCATCTACTGGGTCGGTGCGGCGGGCGAAGCTGCCGACGCCGGAGAAGGCACCGATTTCCACGCGGTGGCCAATGGTTACGTGTCGGTGACGCCGCTGCAGGTTGACCTGACCCATGCCGCCCAGATCGCCTCGATCGCCAACTGGATCAAATAAAAAGCTGCACATGAATGATCGACTGCAGGGCTCGGGCCTGACCTCGACGCGCGCTCGCGCGCGCATGATCGAACGGTTGCGGGCCGAAGGCATCCGCGACGAGAAGGTGCTGGCCGCCATGAACCAGGTGCCACGCCACGTGTTCGTGGAGGAGGCCCTGTCCAGCCGCGCCTACGAGGACACGGCGCTGCCCCTGGGCTTCCAGCAGACCATCTCGCAACCCTTCGTGGTGGCGCGCATGAGCGAGCTGCTGGGGGCCGGCGGCCGCGCGCTGGGCAAGACCCTGGAGGTGGGCACCGGCTGTGGCTACCAGGCCGCGGTGCTGTCCTACCTCGCCACCGAGGTGTACTCGCTGGAGCGCATCGGCAAGCTGCTGGAGAAGGCGCGCTCGAACCTTCGCCCGCTGCGCTTGCCCAATGTGAGGCTGAAACATGCCGACGGCAGTCTCGGGCTGCCGGAGTTCGCCCCCTTCGATTCCATCATCCTGGCCGCCGCGGCGCCCTCGGGTGTGCCGCGCGCGCTGCTGGAGCAGTTGGCGCCAGGCGGCCGTCTGGTGATCCCGCAAGGCACGCAGGAGCAGTACATCGTGCTGGTGGAACGCACGCCTGCCGGGGGCTTCAAGGAAACACGACTGGATGCGGTACGATTCGTGCCGCTTTTGCCCGGAACGGAATGATCGTCGAATGAAGGAATGCCTCACCCGGATGTCCCCCCGTGCTGCGCTGGCAGCCCTGTCGCTGGCCCTGCTGGCGGCGTGTGCAAGTACCGAACAGGCCGCGCCCGTTGAATCCCGCACGCCCGGCGCACCCGCCAGGGCCGCAGCCGAGGAGGCTGTGACACCGCAGGCTCCCAGCCTGCCACGCCCCGGCTATCACATCGTCAAGCGCGGCGAGACGCTCTACAGCATCTCGCTGGAGAACGGGCAGGACTATCGCGAGGTCGCGCGCTGGAATGGCATCGACAACCCCAGCCTGATCCAGGTCGGGCAGGAACTGCGCATCACCCCGCCGGAAACGGGCAACAGCGTGACGCCGGTGCAGGCGCCTTCGGTCAGCGTCGTATCCAGCTCGCCGGCCGCCGCACCCGCCGCACCTGGCTCCACCTCCGCCGTGACTTCACCCGCTGGTGGCGATGCGCCGGGTGCGCTCAAGACCGAGCCGCGGGGCGGACGTGTCGCCTATTCGCCGCAGGCCCTGGCCGATCTGCAGAAGGGCGTGGTGCCGGCCGCCAGTGTCGCGCAGTCGGCCGTGCCGAAGCCCACGCCCCCCGCTGCCTCGTCACCGCCTGCAAGCGCATCGGCTCCTGTTGCGGCGCCAGCGGCTTCCGCACCGGCCACCGAGGCCAAGAGCGGGGATGACGCCATCGACTGGTTGTGGCCTACCAATGGCAAGGTGATCGCCACGTTCAACGATGCCAGCAACAAGGGTGTCGATCTGGCTGGCAATGTCGGCGACCCGGTCCTGGCGACTGCGGCGGGCAAGGTGATCTATGTGGGCAGTGACTTGCGCGGTTACGGAAACCTCGTCATCATCAAGCACAACAATTCCTACCTGAGTGCTTATGCGCACAACAGCGAGGTGTTGGTGAAAGAGGGCCTGCAGGTCGCACGCGGACAGAAGATCGCTGCGGTCGGCCAGAGCGACGCGGACCGTCCCAAGCTGCACTTCGAGATTCGCCGGCAGGGTAAGCCTGTCGATCCATTGAAGTACCTACCGAAACGCTAGACACGATAGGGCGCTGACATGTTCGAACCGGCATTCCTCGACGACGCAGATGACAAGGAAACGGAAGACATTCCGCCCGAGCTTGAAGCGTTTGCCGAGCCTGCGCCGGTTGTCCCGCAGGACAACGAATTCCTCAACGATGTCACCCAGCTCTACCTGAACGAGATCGGCCTCAATCCGCTGCTGACGGCGGAAGAAGAGGCGGCGCTGGCGCGCAAGGTACGCCTGGGCGATTTCCAGGCTCGCCAGACCATGATCGAGCGCAACCTGCGCCTGGTCGTGAATATCGCCAAGCACTACCTCAACCGCGGCATTCCGTTGCTCGACCTGGTCGAGGAGGGCAACCTGGGGCTGATGCACGCGCTGGAGAAGTTCGATCCGGAGCGCGGCTTCCGTTTCTCGACCTACGCCACCTGGTGGATCCGCCAGAACATCGAGCGCGCGATCATGAACCAGTCGCGCACGATCCGCCTGCCGGTGCATGTGGTGAAGGAGCTGAACCAGGTGCTGCGTGCGCAACGCCAGCTTGAGGCCTCAACCGGCGCCACCACCACGGTGGAGGCGGTGGCCGAGAAGCTGCAGCGGCCGGTGGAGGACGTGCGGGCGATCCTCGCGCTGAATGAACACACGGCTTCGCTGGACGCACCGCTGGACATCGACCCGAACCTGTCGATCGGTGAATCGTTGGCCGATGAGCAGGCGATCGCCCCCGATGTCTCCATCCATACCGACGAGGTGGAGTCGCTGTTACGCGAGTGGATCGGCCAGCTCAACGAGAAGCAACGCCTGGTCATCCAGTATCGCTACGGGCTGGACGATGTCGAGGTGCTGACGCTGGAAGATCTCGCCGCCCAGTTGGGCCTCACACGTGAGCGGGTGCGCCAGATCCAGCTCGAAGCGCTGGCGCAGTTGCGCCGCATCGTCAAACGTCGTGGCGTGTCGCGCGACGTTCTGCTGTAAATCCCCCGCTGGAAATCCCCAACTCATTCCGCACTGCGGATCGGCGCGTTCAGCGCTTGCCCGGGTTCCTTGTCGTCTGCGTAGCCTGCTGCAGGCTGTTGCGGCGCGCAGCGCGCACCGCTTCCGCCAGGTCGTAGACCGCCATGGCGTAGAAGCTGGAGCGGTTGTAGCGCGTGATGACGTAGAAGTTCTGCAGGCCCAGCCAGTACTCGCTGGGCTGGCCCGGGGTGACGAATTCGATCAGGCAGGCGGTCTCCCCCTCGGCGAGCGAGCCCTTGGCCGGGCTGACACCGCGTGCCGCGAGTTCGTCCGCATTGAAGGCGGGGCGCAGGTCCGTGGTGCTGGCGGCTGCTACGTCGGCGTCGTCCGTCAGGCGCGCGCGCAGGGCGACGCGGCCATCCTTCTGCCAGCCGTAGTCGGCGAGATAGCGCGCCACGCTGCCGATCGCGTCGGCCGGGCTGGCGGTCAGCTCGATCACGCCGTTGTCATCGAAATCCACGGCATGGCGCAGCACGCTGCTGGGCAGGAATTGCGGCAGGCCCAGGGCGCCGGCGAAGGAGCCCTTGTAGTTGATCGGGTGACGGCCTTGCTGGCGTGCCAGGAGGAACAGGGATTCCAGCTCGCCGCGGAACAGCGGGGCGCGCGGCGGATAGTCGAAGGCCAGCGTGGTCAGTGCGCTGAGCGTGTTGAAACTGCCTGTATTGCGCCCATAGATGGTTTCCACGCCGATGATGCCCACGATGATGTGGGCCGGCACGCCGTAACGCGCCTCGGCCGCGTCCAGCGTGGCCGCGTGTTCGTTCCAGAACTGCAGGCCGGCGCGGATGCGCGTGGGTTCGATGAAGCGCGTGCGGTAGCGTTGCCAGGAGCGCACTCCCGGATTCTCCGGCGGCTTGATCAGGTCGATGACGCGCGGCGTCTCCTGCGCCATCGCCATGGCCTGTTCGATCTCCTGCGGCGTGAAGCCATGGCGTTCGACCATCTCCTGCATGAACAGGCGGACGTCTTCGCGTTCGATGTAGGGCGTGGCAGACATCGCGCCAGCACTGTGGAGTGCGAGACAGAGGAGGACGGGACGGAGCAGGTTCATTGCAGTCGGAGTTGGCGGATGCGCAGGGCCAGCATTCTGACATCTTCAGCCGTCGCCGCATGCGGACCGAAGCGCAGCCCGGCGTAGTCCTCGGCCAGCGCAAGCAGGGCATTGGCCTCGGGACCGAACTGCGGCGCGATGCGGGTGACGTAGGCAAGCGGTCCTTCCCAGTCGTGGCGGGGGCCGCCGCGTCGGGCCAGGCGACGCTGCAACGCATGCCAGACGCGATCCAGTGCGTCGCGGCGCGGTGCGCGAGCGCGATACTGCCAGGCCGCCCAGGCCAGCCACAGGCTCACGCCAGCGGCCAGTAGGCCGCCCAGCTTCTGCCAGTCGGGGTCGGGCATGCCCAGCTTGCGCAGCAATTCCATCTGGCGGCTGGCGTTGTAGCCCAGCACCCACTGGTTCCAGGCGTTGCCCAGGGCTTCCCAGCGGAAACGCAACTGCTGCAGCCAGGGGATGTCGCGACGCAGTCCGAGGGGGAGCGTGTCAGTCTGCGACAAGGCCTGGGTGAGGCCGCTGTCGATGCGCTGCGGGTAGGACGCGGCGGTGGGGTCGATGCGCCGCCAGCCTTCGCCTTCCAGCCATACTTCGGCCCAGGCGTGAGCGTCGGACTGGCGGATCACCAGGGTGTTGTCGAAGGGGTTGATCTCGCCCCCTTGATAGCCGGTCACGACCCGCGCCGGCAGGCCGGCGGCGCGCGCCATGATCACGAAGGCCGACGCGAAGTGCTCGCAGAAGCCCATGCGGGTGTCGAACAGGAATTCATCGGCCGTGTGCTCGCCCAGGGTGGGTGGGTAGAGCGTGTATTGCAGGCCGGCGCCGCGCATGAAGGCGAGGATGGTATCGACACGCCGCGCCGGATCGGTTTCGCGTGCGGCGATCTGCTGGCCTTGCGCGACGCTGCGCGGGTTGGACTTGGGTGGCAGGCGACGCGAGGATTCGAGCAGCCAGCGTGGTTCGCTCAGGCCTACTCGCGCGTCGGGCCAGGCGCTCATCTCCAGGCGCACGCGCGTGCGTAGCGGGTTGCGCGCCATTGCGGTGTAGTCGCGTGTGAAGCGCTCCGCTGAGCCGGGCGAGGGGTAGTCCAGCGCCAGCAGCCAGCGCTGGTTGTGCGGTTCCAGCGTGCTGGCGTAGCGGATCTGCTGCTGTCCGCGTTCGATGCTCAGTGTCGGCTGGGGCAGACCGGACAGCGCCGTCCACCGCCGACCGTCGAACTCTGTGAGCACCGGGCCACGCCAGTAGCGCAGGCGGTTCGGCGGGGGCGGGCCGTCGAGGAATTCCACGCGCATGGCGATCTCGCTGGACATCGCCAGGGCATTGATCGCCCCCGGTTCCATGCTGTCGGACAGCCCCGAGCGGCCGCTGAACGCGTCCATGGGCAGCCCCCACAGCGGGCCGTCGATGCGCGGGAACAGCAGGAACAGGATCAGCATCAGCGGGATGGCCTGCAGCAGCAGGCGCCCGGCCAGGCGCCCTGCTGGCTGCAGCGTCAGGTGAGGCGATTGCACACGCGCGGTGGCGGCGAGCAGCAGCCCGGTGTTGAGCAATACGCAGGCGGCCAGCCAGCTTTCCTGGCTCAGGGCAAACAGGCCGACCTGCAGGAACAGGCCAAGCATCAGTGCGACGCGGGCGTCACGCGTGTTGCGCGACTCCAGCAGCTTGAGCGGCATTAGCATGCTCAGCAGCGAGAGGCCGGGCTCCTTGCCCAGCACCTGCTTGTGGGCCAGCAGGACCAGCGCGAGGGTCGCCAGCGCCACGCCCAGCAGCAGCCATCGCGAGGGACGCTGCAGTTTGCGCCAGCCGTTGATGCCAGCCCATGCGCACAGCGCCGCCGACAGCAGGCTGATCAGGACGGGCTGAAAAGCGGCAAGCGGCGCCAGGATGACGCAGGCGACGACGGCCAGTTCCGTCAGCAAACGGTCGGGCAGGGCGGGGGAAGGCATTCCCGCGGCGTGGCGGGTCATGATCCCGCCCTCAGGCCGTAAAGCGCCAAGCGACTCAGGCAGGCGTCGAAGTGCGCGGGCTCCGCCGAGGGACCGAGCTGGCCGGTAGACAGACGCAACTGCATCGGTCGACCCGCCTGGCGCGCAGTCAGTACCCACTGGGTGAGCTGTGACAGGCGTGCCTCCAGCGGCATATCGGGGGGCAAGGCGTCCCAGTCCAGGCACAGATCCTGGCTTTCACCACCCAGGTAGTGCTTGACCAGAGGGGTTGCGCTGCGCGCCAGGGTCTTCCACGCGATGCGGCTGGGCGGGTCGCTGGGTTGATGGCTGCGCAGTCCGGCGAAGTCCTCGTCACCGGGCACCGTGGCGACCGCCACTTCGGGCGCAGCGGCGTGGCCTAGTGGCAGTGGCAGATCGCCGTCCGGGGTGGGCAGTACGAGCTGCTGCACATCTGGCTCGATGTAGCTCCAGGCGCGGATCCAGCCCAGCGGGTAGCGGCACTCGACCACGATGCGGCCCGGTCGGTGCAGGCCACGGCGGGGCACCGGCCAGGCCAGGTTGAAGGGAGTTTCTGCTTGGGCCGGAATATCCGCCTGACTCAGCAATGCATGCCCGTCGAGCAGTAGCGTGATGCCGTGGCGGGGCTGGGTGCTGCGATTGCCCAGTTGGGCCTGCAACGCTGCGGCGCCGCCGGCGAAGGCTTCACCAGTGGCGCGGAAATGCAGGCTGAGCCCGACCAGGCTGCGCCAACTCGCCAGGATGTGCGCGATCCACACCGCACCGAGCAGGAAAGTCAGGCCGTAGCCCAGTGACAAGGTGTAGTTGATCGAGCCGATCAGCATGAGCAGCAAGGTGGCCAGCATGGCCAGGCCGGCCGATGTGGGCAGCACGTAGACGCGCCGCTGTACCAGCGTGATCGGCTGGGCCTCGGGCGCGCGATTGCGCAACATCCAGCGGATGAGGCGTTCGCGCAGGGCGGGGGAGAGCAGCCGCATGCCGGCTCAGGGCAGGGTGACGGCCTCGATGAGCCGGCGCGACAACTCGTCGCCGGACTGCCGGATGCCATGCGCCTGCAGGCGATGGCCAGCCACCGGCGGCAGCACGGCCTGGATGTCTTCCGGCCGCACGTGGTCACGTCCGGCGCACAGCGCCCAGGCGCGCGCGGCAGCGAGCAGGCCGATGCCGCAACGCGGCGACAGGCCGTGGGCAATCTCCGGCAGGCTGCGGCTGGCGGCGAGCAGGCCTTGCACGTAGTCGAGGATGCGCTCATGCACATGCACGGCGGCCGCCTGAGCCTGCAGCGCCTGCAGGCCATCGGGGCCGGTCACCGCCTGCAAGGTCGCGAGCATTTCCCGACGGTCACGGCCGGCCAGCAGTTCGCGTTCGGCCTGCGCATCCGGCAGGCCCAGGCTGATGCGCATCAGGAAGCGGTCGAGCTGCGATTCCGGTAGCGGGAAGGTGCCGATCTGATGGGCCGGGTTCTGGGTGGCGATCACGAAGAAGGGCGCGGGCAGCGGATAGGTCTGGCCATCCACCGTGACCTGGCGCTCCTCCATGGCTTCCAGCAGCGCGCTTTGCGATTTCGGCGTGGTGCGGTTGATCTCGTCGGCCAGGACCACTTGCGTAAACAGTGGCCCTGGGTGGAAGCGGAATACTTGCTGGCTGGTGTCGAAGATCGAGACGCCGATCAGGTCGGCCGGCAACAGATCGCTGGTGAACTGGATGCGGGCGAAGCGCAGGCCCAGGGTGATCGCCAGCGAGTGCGCCAGGGTGGTCTTGCCGACGCCGGGCTGGTCTTCGATCAACAGGTGGCCGCGCGCGATCAGGCAGGTCAGGGCGAGTTTGAGCGCGTGCTCCTTGCCCAGCACGATCTGCCCGAGCTGGTCGAGGATCGCCGGAACGGCGGGCATGGTGGAGCGGGCAGGGGGCGGGGCGAGCTGGGCGGTCTGGGTCATGAGGCGATGCAGCGTGAAGGGGCGTTGTTATGGTTGATAGGCCCGAGACCACCGCTGCGGTGAAGCGTTCCCGCAGAGGTCGCAAACGGGCCTGGACAGAGCCTTAACGGCAGGCGCAGCCCAGGACTGAGGGCGCGCCGACCCGCGGTCGACGGGTGCTCAGGGGTTAAGTTGCTTATAGACGGTCTGGGCGATCTGCAGCAGACGGTTGCGCTCGATTTCACCCGACAGGGCGTAGCCCAGCTCGTGGTCCAGCCAGTAGAACACGCCCAGGCGGCCGCTCTGCGAGAACTGGAAGGCCGTCTCACGCACCTCGCCGGTCTGGCCGCTGACGTAAAGTGTGAGGCGCAGACCATTGGCATCCTGGTACATGAACTGGGCCACCGGCCCGGCCTCGCCGGGCAGCAGGCGGCCGCCCACGAGATTGAAGCCGAGCAGGCCCAGTTGCGGGATGCGCAGGCGCTTGCCCAGGCGCTTGGACAGCCAGTTGACGAGGTGGGTCTCCTGTTCGGCACCGACCTCGACCGGATGACGGATCTCCGGGGCGTAGGTGGCGTGCGCGATGGCTGCTTCGCGCGGCAGGCTGGGTTCCGCACGTGGCGCGATTTCCTGTTGCTGTTGCAGGGCGGCGACGCCGAAGCCCAACAAGCCGCCCAGCAGCAACCAGCCGATGGACGCCGCGTAGCGCAGCGGTGAGGCGCGCGAGGCACGTCGCGCTGCACGCAGCAGGTGCTCGGGTACCGGGGCGCGCGCGATGTCGTCGTAGTGCTGGCGCAGGGCGTCGATGTGGCCGCGCCATTCGCGCACGCGCTGAGCGTCTTCCGGCGAGTCCTGCAGCATCTGCTGCACGGTCGCACGATCCTCGACGTCGAGGCGGTCGTCGGCGTAGCGCAGCAGCGCCTGGTCGCGGGCGGAGAGCTTGTCGGTCGGGCCGCTCATTTCACCACCTTCAGATGCAGGCCCTCGGGCGCCGCCAGCACCGCGCGCAGGCGTTCGCGCGCGCGGAACAGGCGCGACATGACGGTACCGACCGGCACACCGATCACCCGCGCCGTGTCCTCGTAGCTCAGCTCCTCCAGCCCCACCAGCAACAACACTTCGCGGTGTTCCGGGCTCAGCCGGGACAAGGCACGTTCCAGCTCGCGCAGGGCGATGCCGTCTTCCTGCGTGGCGCGCGTGGGTGCGTCAGGGAAGGTTTCGTCGTCGCGGTATTCGATGCGTGCGCCATGCCGGATCTGGTTGACGAAGATGTTGTGCATCAGCGTGAACAGCCAGGCGCGCAGGTTGCCGGGTTGCCACAGCATCCATTTGCTGAGCGCGCGTTCGATGGTGTCCTGCACCAGGTCGTCGGCGCGATAGCTGTCGCCGGTCAGCGCGCGGGCGTAGCGGCGCAGACGCGGAATCTCGGCAACGATGTCTTGCTGGTTGGGCATGTCTGTCATTGTGCATGCCCCGCGTGCCGCGGTCGACAAGGGTTGCCACGTATCGCCGCCGGCTGGTGCGAAGAGATCGTACAGGCAGTGAGCGTAAGTGCGATGTAAGCTGTACTTCATCTAATCGCCACATCCTCCCGGGCGCGGTATGGCCTTGTCCGGGAACGAACACATACGACACGGCGAATATTCCGGCCCCTACCAGAGGAGAAGAATGCAATGAGCACCATCGATTCCGTGATGCAGGAAACCCGGGTCTTCCACCCCGCCGAGGAGACCGTGGCGCGCGCGGCGATTTCGGGCATGGCGGCCTACGAGGCGCTGTGCAAGGAAGCCGAGGCGGACTACGCCGGCTACTGGGCCCGCCTGGCGCGCGAGCACCTTAGCTGGAAGCAGCCCTTCACCCAGGCGCTGGACGAGAGCAATGCGCCGTTCTACAAGTGGTTCGCCGACGGCAAGCTCAATGTTTCGTACAACTGCCTGGATCGCAACCTGGAGAACGGCAACGGCGACAAGGTGGCCATCATCTTCGAGGCCGACGATGGTTCGGTGAAGCGCGTGACCTATCGCGAGTTGCATGCGCTGGTGTGCAAGTTCGCCAACGGCTTGAAGTCGCGCGGCATCAAGAAGGGCGACCGGGTGGTGATCTACCTGCCGATGTCGGTCGAGGGCGTGGCGGCGATGCAGGCCTGTGCGCGCATCGGCGCGACGCACTCGGTGGTGTTCGGCGGCTTTTCGGCCAAGAGCCTGCAGGAGCGTATCTCGGACGCGGGCGCCATCGCGGTCATTACGGCAGATGAGCAATGCCGCGGCGGCAAGGCACTGGGCCTCAAGAACGTGGTCGATGAAGCCCTCGAAATGGGCGGCTGTGAAACCATCCACAGCGTGATCGTGTATCGCCGTACCGGCGCGAACATTGCAATGGCGGCGGGGCGCGACATCTTCCTCGATGAGCTGATGGCCAAGCAGCCGGCTGAATGCGAGCCAGAATGGGTGGAGGCAGAGCATCCGCTGTTCCTCCTCTACACCTCGGGCTCCACCGGCAAACCCAAGGGCGTGCAGCACTCCACGGCGGGCTATCTGCTGCATGCGGTGCTGACGATGAAGTGGACCTTCGACGTCAAGCCGCAGGACGTCTACTGGTGCACGGCCGATATCGGCTGGGTCACCGGGCATACCTATATTGCATACGGGCCGCTGGCCTGCGGGGCGACCGAGATCGTGTTCGAGGGGGTGCCGACCTACCCGGACGCCGGCCGCTTCTGGAAGATGATCCAGGACCACAAGGTCAGCATCTTCTATACCGCGCCGACCGCCATCCGTTCGCTGATCAAGGCCTCGGAAGGCACGCCCAGCACCCATCCGCGCAACTACAAGCTGGACAGCTTGCGCATCCTCGGTTCGGTGGGAGAGCCGATCAATCCCGAAGCGTGGATGTGGTACTACGAGCATGTCGGCGGCGCGCGCTGCCCCATCCTCGACACCTTCTGGCAGACCGAGACCGGCGGCCACATGATCACCCCGCTGCCGGGCGTGACGCCGCTGGTGCCGGGTTCCTGCACGCTGCCCTTCCCGGGCATCGCCGCCGCGATCGTGGATGAGACGGGGCATGACGTGGAGTGGGGCAAGGGCGGTTTCCTGGTCGTCAAAAAGCCCTGGCCTTCGATGATCCGTACGATCTATGGCGACCCGGAGCGCTTCAAGAAGAGCTACTACCCCGATGACCTGGGCGGCCGTCTGTACCTCGCTGGCGATGGCGCGGTGCGCGACGCGAAGACGGGCTACTTCACCATCATGGGCCGTATCGACGATGTGTTGAACGTGTCCGGTCACCGCATGGGCACGATGGAGATCGAGTCCGCCCTGGTCGCCAACCCGATGGTGGCCGAGGCCGCCGTGGTGGGCCGCCCCGATGATCTGACCGGCGAGGCCATCGTGGCCTTCGTGGTGCTCAAGCAGGCACGGCCCACGGGCGATGCGGCCAAGGTGGCGGTCAAGCAGTTGCAGGATTGGGTGGCCAAGGAGATCGGCCCGATCGCCAAGCCCAAGGACATCCGCTTCGGTGACAACCTGCCCAAGACGCGCTCCGGCAAGATCATGCGCCGCCTGCTGCGCGCGCTGGCCAAGGGCGAGGCGATCACGCAGGACGTGTCCACGCTGGAGAACCCGGCCATCCTGGAGCAACTGAAACTCACGAGCTGAGTCCGGCCGGCCGGTTCTTTCCGGCGGCTACCGGTTTTGCATGGAGCACGACCTTGGGAGACCCTGTGGGGTCTCCCTTTTTATGTGCTTTGCGCCTGACTGCGCAGGCCGCTCAGCAGGGCCCGCACGGCGGGCGCGCGCTCGAAGCGGCGGTGCAGGGCCAGCAGTTCGGAATGGGTTTCCTCTCCCTCCAACCTGCAGAAGGCCACGCCGGGCATGCGCAGCACGCGGGCCGAGTCGGGCAGCAAGGCCACGCCCATGCCGGCGGCGACCAGGCCCAGGGTCGAGGTCATCTCGTTGACGAGCATGGTGCGCTGCGGTGTGAAGTGCGCCTGGGCCAGCATCTGGCGGACCGTGTGGGCCAGGCCGATGCCCGGGGGGTCTTCGGGCTGGAGCAGCGTGTCCTGGGCCAGGGCCGTCAGCGCAATGCGCTCGGTCTTGCTCAGCGGATGCGCTTCGGGCAGCGCGGCGATCATCGGCTGGCGTGCCAGCACGAAGTGTTCGCAGCCCTCCGGCAACTGTGGCAGCGGGCCGCGCGTGACCGATACATCCACTGCTTGCGATTGCACGGCCTCGATATGGGCGCCGGCCAGGCGCATCTGCATCTCGATGGCGACGTCCGGGTGGCTGCTGCGGAAGGCGGCCAGGGCACCGGTGAAGGGCCGCTCGGCCAGCGCGCTGCTGACATAGCCGATCACCACCGTGCCGGTTTCGCCGCGCGCCGCACGCTGCGCCGCATTGCCCGCCAGGTCGGCGTGGTGCAGGGCGGCGCGGGCCTCGGCGAGAAAGGCCTCGCCGGCCTCGCTCAGTACGATGCGACGGTTGGCGCGGATGAACAGGCGCACCCCCAGGCGTTCTTCCAGGCTGCGGATGTGCTGGCTCAGCGCCGGCTGGGCGATGCCCAGGCGCTGCGCGGCACGGCCCACGTGAAGTTCCTCGGCGGTGACGACGAAGTAACGGAAGTGACGAAAGTCCATGTGCCTATATTGATAACATTTTTCTTATCAATATTGTAGTAAGTGTGCGATTGATTGAATGCAATTGACTGGCCACAATGCACATGGGTTCGCGCTGGATGCAGACACCTCCTGCCGACTCACTGTGCGCGAAATGGAGGGGGCGACCCCTCCATTTCTTTTTGATTCCTGCCGAAATGCCTTCCATGCCGGAAAAGACTCCCTTCTTTGCCCGTCCGTTCAACCTGATCCTGCTGGCCAGCTTCTGTGGCCTGCTGTGGGGCAGTGCCTATCCGGCGATCAAGCAGGGCTACGCGATGTTCGCCATCGCCCGTACCGATATCGCCAGCCAGATGGTGTTTGCGGGCGTGCGCTTTCTGGGGGCCGGCCTGATCCTGCTGCTCGCTGCGCGCCTGCTCGGCTGGCGCCTGTGGCTCACGCGCGCTGACTGGCTGGGGGTGACGGGGCTTGGCCTGAGCCAGACCACGGTCCAGTACATCTTCTTCTACATCGGACTGGCCAACGCGACCGGTACCAAGAGTTCGATCATGAACGCCACCGCCACCTTCTTCTCGGTGCTGCTGGCGCACTTCATCTATCACAACGACCGTCTCAGTCGTCGCCGTGTGCTGGGTTGCACGGTGGGCTTCGTCGGCGTGGCTGCGGCTAACTATGGCCCAAGCCTTCTGCAGCCGGATTTCACCTGGGCCGGCGAGGGCTCGGTGACGCTGGCGGCCTTCCTGTTGTCGGCGGCGATGATCTACGGCAAGCGGTTGTCGCAACGCCTCAACGCGGTGGTGATGACGGCCTGGCAGATGAGCATCGGCGGCTCTGTGCTGTGGCTGGTGGGCTGGCTGGGTGGCGGGCAGATGGCGGACTTCACGCCGGCCTCCACCGCGTTGATGCTTTACATGGCCTTGTTGTCGGCCCTGGCCTTCGGCATCTGGAGCGCGTTGCTCAAGTACAACCCGGTGGGCAAGGTCAGCGTGTTCAACTTCCTGGTGCCGGTGTTCGGCGTCGCCTTGTCGGCCATCTTCCTCGGCGAGGACATCTTCGCGTGGAAGAACGGGGTGGCGCTGGTACTGGTGTGCTGGGGGATCTGGTTGGTCACGGCGGAGCAGCGCCCTGTCGCCTCGGCTGAGCACAACGCGACGCCCATGCGCGTCACTGGCTGATCAGGCTGCCGCCGTCTGTTGCAGGCGCAGCGGGCGTGACACGCACAAGCGGAAGCGCCCGCGTCCGGTCTTCTCGATGCGGATGCCTTCGCAGCGTTCGCCCAGGCGGCGCGTCAGCAGGATCAGACGCGCCTCCAGGTTGTCGTCGATCTCCGGCAGGCGGATAGCCGGGTCCAGGCGCAATTCTCGATTGGTGAACTCGGCTCGTCCCGAGCGGGCATGTTCGCTGACCAGCTTCCAGAACACCGCTCCGGCCACGCCCTTGATCAGGTAGTGGTCGTCGACGAACACGCTGTCGTTCTCCGGGTAATGGTGCAGGCATAGCGGCCGGGTATCCGCCGTCTGGGGAGGCTGGGCAGCGGTGGCCGCCTGCGGGTCGGTTTCGTTGTCTTCACCCAGGGCGAGGATGGCGCCCCCCAAGTGGCTGGCCAGCACAACCAGTGCGTCTTCTTCGGCATGTCCGAAGCGGTAGTCCTCCATGCTGTCGGCGTAGAGCACGCCCAGCAGGCGCGGCCCTCCCATGATCGGCACGGCGACCTGGCTGCGCGGCTCGGCCAGTCCGGGGAAGGGAATTTCCGGTTGCGCCTCGGCCAGCCCGGCGTCGATGGCCGAGGCCCGCATGGTGCGCCCGTAGCTGTATTCGGAGGTCATGAACGTGATGCGGATCGGCACGCGCTGGGCCGCCGCCACCCCGATCACCCCGCTGCCCAAGGCGATCTCGGAGCCGATGCCCGAGGTCGCGTAGCCGCGGCTGGCCACGGTATAGAGCGTGTCGCGCCGGGCGTCGAGCAACAGGATCATGCCGTGTGGCATCTGGAACGCCTGGTCCAGCAGGCGCAGGCATTCTTCCAGCAGGCTTTCCAGATCGGTACAGGCACCCAGTGCCTGTGTGCTGGTGCGCAGACAGGCCAACAGGTCGACGCGTCGTGGCGGGGCGGGGAGCAGCGGGCCGGGTACCGCCTCGATCGCCAGCACACGGTAGATATCGGAGCCCTGCAGGTGAAAGACGCCCTGCATGCCGGTCTGCGAGGCGATACCGGCCAGGCGTGCGCGCATGCGCTCGAACAACGGGCCTTCGGTGGCGGTGCGCAGGTACTGCAAGGCCACGCGGTAAGCCTGGGCGCTCGTGCTGTCGGTCACGTAGGCGGTGGCATAAGGGTGCGCCAGGATGTTCGCCCGCGTCTTGTTGAAGAACTGGAAGCTGAGCGCAACATGCTCGCGATCTACGTACTCCATCTGGGACAGGTAGGAGACGTTCGGTGTGCCATCCAGGGCGCAGGTCGCCAGGATCGGCGGGATGGTGCCGTCCAGGCAGCCACGGATGTCGTCCAGCGTGAGTTTCATGCGAGACGGACTCCCGCCGTGGTGCCGGGCGTCTGCGAGAAGCTCTGCTCTGGCGTGAAGCTGATGGCCACCCGGTCGGTCGGCGGGATGTCGACCACCGCACGCACCAGTGGCTCGGTGAACCCAAGCGGACAGACCTCGCGCAGGAACAACTCGGTGTGCCGCTCGCAGGCTGCGTGGTCGAAGGGGCGCAGTGCCTGTACTCGTGCGTTGCGTCCTTTCACCTGATAGCTGCGGTGGGTGCTGGGCTCGGTGATGGCCACCGCGATCTGCCCGCAGGCCTCGATGTCGGCCAGCAGCGCGGCGGACTGCGGCGCACTCACCACGATGGTCACATGGTGACGGTCTGGTGAAACATGGAAGGCGAAGACCCGCGCCAGCGAGGGTTGCAGGTTGGCGTCGCGCGAGGAGGCGACGATCGACACGCCGCCTTGGGCGAAGGCAGCGATCTCTTCGGTGAGCGGGGCGGGGCTGTCCATGATTGGCCGGGGCTGTTATCCCTGCATGTTAGCGGCTGCCCGCCTGGGTACGCCAGCATGACCAAAAGGGTGAGCGTGTCCCTGCACCTACGGGCAAAACCCTGTCCTTCGGGCAGAGATAGGATTTCTTTAAGGTTTCCTTACCGAACATTTACGCACCGGTGACGCAGCGAATTCCTAAGCTCCACCCACTTGCCCACCGCAGCGTTGGGCGATGAGCTGCAAGTCACCCGTAATCAACCGAGAGAGGAATACCCAACATGCAATCCCAACACAAGGCATCGGACGCCAAGGACCGCTTCAATATTTACAACTTCCCGCATAAGGGCCTGCGCGCCCTGATGCAGCACACGCTCTACACGGTCGGCTGCTGCGACTGGCTCGACGAGGTGGACGTGGCCGCCACCCTGACCGAGGTGCGCGCCATGATGGACATGATGCTGGGGCATTTGCATCACGAGAACGAGTTCCTGCATGCGGCGATGGAGGAACGCCGGCCGGGCTCCACCGCCGGCGCACTGATCGAGCACGAGCAACACACCCTGGCCATCAAGTCCTTGCTGACCGATGCGCTGGAGATCGAGCAGTCGTTGCCGCTGGAGCGCGCCCGCCAGGGTTACCGCTTCTACACACGCCTGGCGTTGTTCGTGGCCGAGAATCTGGAACACATGGTGATGGAGGAAACTGACCACAACGCGGTGCTGTGGTCCTGCTACACCGATGCCGAGATCATGGGCATCGAGCAGCGGCTGGTGGCGGCGATTCCGCCGCAGCGTGCGGTGGCTTTCCTGCGCTGGATGGTTCCCGCCATGAACGCTAGCGAGCGCGCCACCATGCTGCGCGGCATCCGCGCCAGCATGCCGGCCGAGGCCTTCGACGGCATGCTGTCGGAGATCCGCGCACTGCTGTCCGAACGAGACTGGAACAAGCTGTCCGCCGCGCTGGGCTGTAGCGCCAGCGTGAGCCGCGACGAGCTGGCCTTCCTGCGCTGAAACGACAAGGCCGCCGGCGGGGTTGCCGGCGGCCTTGTGTCAGGCGAATTCGGGCACCTTACTCCTTGATCGCCTCGACCGCGATGGCCAGTACCACCTCGTCGGAGACGTGCGGGGCGTACTTGCCCATGTTGAAGTCGGAGCGCTTGATCTTGGCGGTGGCATTCGCGCCAATCGCGTCCTTCTTCATCATCGGGTGGGGCTGCAGCGTGAAGCTGCTCAGGTTCAGCGTCACCGGCTTGGTCACGCCCTTGATCGTGAGATTGCCGTCCACGCTCACCGGCTTGTCGCCTTCGAACTTCACTCCGGTCGACTTGAAGCTGATGGTGGGATGCTTCTCGGTGTTGAAGAAGTCCTCGCCCTGCAGGTGGCTGTTGAACACTTCATAACCGGTGTTGACCGACTTGGCGTCGATCACCACTTCGACCGAACCGGTCTTGGCCGCACGGTCCAGCACCAGCTTGCCGCTGGTCTTGTCGAAGCGATGTTGTTGCTGGCTGTAGCCGAAATGGTTGTACTCGAAGCGCGGCGCGGTGTGCGTCGGGTCGATGGCAAAGGTTTCGGGGGCGGCGAATGCGGGCGACACGCTGCCCATGGCCAGGACGAAAGCCAGTTTCTTCATGCTGAACTCCAGTTGGGGTTGGATGATTGTGTAGGTCTGATGCTTACTTCTTCGGGGCCGCCAGCAGGCGGAACCGGATCTGCACCTCGTTGGCGACGGTGCCGAAATCTGCCCACATACCCTCGCCGATGGCGAAGTCCGCGCGCTTGATCGTGAATGCGCCTTCGAACAGCGCGTTGGCGCCTTCTGGGCGGAAGCTCGCAGTGGTGACGACGTCCTGCGTCTTGCCCTTGATCGTGAGCTTGCCGGCTACCTCGAAGCGGTTGTTGCCGAGTGGTTTGATCGCGCTGGAGACGAAGCGCGCGGTCGGGTGTGCCTTGGTGTTGAACCACAGCTTGCCGGCCACTTCGTCATTGCCCTCGGCCGAACCGACATCAATGCTGGCGACGTCGATCTCGAACTGGGCGCTCGCCGTGGCCGGGTTGGCCGGATCGACCGCCAACTGCCCCTTGAAACGCTTGAAGCTGCCGTCCATGGGCACGTTCATCTGCTTGTAGCTGAAGCTCAGCGCGCTCTTGTCGCTCAGCAGTTGGTTGTATTCGACGGCGTGGGCGGTGGTGGCTGTCAGCAGGCTTAGCCCGAGCAGGGCGAACAATCGTTTCATGCTTGTCTCTGGAAGAAAAGGTGGAGTGTCAGCTTCGTTTGAGGTGCGGCAGCATGCGCGCCAGCACGTCGTCGCGATCGACGAAGTGGTGCTTGAACGCAGCGCCCGCATGGCTGATGACCAGGGCGGCCATCAGATAGTTCAATGCCGCATGCATGCTGGCGAGCAGATCGCCCAGTTCCCGGTCGCGCGGCAGCAAGTCGGGCAGTGGCAAGACGCCGAAGTACACGGTCTGAACGCCTTTGGCCGAACTCATGAGCCAGCCGCTGAGCGGAATGGCGACCATCAGCAGATAGAGCAGGCGGTGCGCCCATTCGGCCGCCAGGCGTTGCCAGTGCGGCATGCCGGCAGGCGCGGCAGGCGCTCCCTTGGCAAGACGCCATACGATGCGCAGCAGGGCCAGCAGGAAGATCGTGATGCCCGCCCACTTATGCCATGAGAATAGCTGCAACTTGCCCGGTGAAAAAGGCAGGCCGACCATGTAGAAGCCGAGCGAAAAGGTGGCGATGAGGGCGATCGCGATCAGCCAGTGCAGGCCGATGGCGACGCCGCCGTAGTGCTGAGGGGTGCGGGAGGGCACGGTGATGGTGTTCTCGTGGCTGGATTTTCCGGCGGACTGTACGGAAAACACTTGGCGTGGAGAACGCCGATTACGACAAATGATTGTTGCTCGATCAGCAACAATCTAGTGGGAACTTTCTTGCTCCCGCTCGCCCGTCTGCCTATGCCAACCCTTGAATCTAAGCCAGCTTGACCTGGTTCACGATCGTTTTGCCTTGTTCGAAGGCCGTTGCATTGTCCAGCGTGGTGGCCGCAATGCTGTGCAAGGCCTCACGCGTGAGGAAGCCTTGGTGCGAGGTGATCAGCACGTTGGGAAAGCTCATCAGGCGGGCCAGCATATCGTCCTGCAGGGGGCGATCCGACAGATCATGGAAGAACACGCCCTCTTCCATCTCGTACACGTCCAGGCCTACGCCACCGACCTGGCCGCTCTTGAGGGCGTCGATTAGGGCCGGGGTGTCGATCAGCCCGCCACGGCTGGTGTTGATGAGGATGACGCCCCGTTTCATCTGCGCCAGGGCCTCGGCATCGATGATGTGATGACTGCTGTCCATCAGGGGTAAGTGAAGCGACACCACATCCGCTTCGCTCAGCACGCGTGTCAGCGGGGCGTATTCGAAGCCGATCTCGGCGGCGATGGCGGGATTCTCATAGGGGTCATAGGCGAGCAGACGACAGCCGAAACCTTTGGCGATGCGCAGCGCACTCTGGCCGATGCGGCCCGCGCCCAGCGCGGCATAAGTCTTGCCGTGCAGGGTGAAGCCTTCCAGGTTGTCGAGCGAGAAGTTCTGCTCGCGTACGCGGTTGAAGGCGCGGTGCGTCTTGCGCACCAGGGTCAGCAGCAGGGCGAAGGTGTGCTCGGCGACCGCCTCCGGTGAATAGGCCGGCACCCGCGCCACGGTGATGCCCACGCGTTCGGCGGCCGCGATGTCGATGCCGTTGAAGCCTGCAGCGCGCAGCACGACGAGCTTGATACCCATTTCGGCGAGGCGCGTCAGGACGAGTGAGTTGAGCCGGCAATTGACGAAGGGACACACGGCGTCGAAACCTTGTGCAAGCTCGACGGTCTTGTCGTGCAAGCGCTCCTCGAAGAACTCCAGGCGATGGCCACGGGTGGCATTGGCCTCCCGGAGGGCGCGTTCATCGTAGGCATGGGTGTCGAAGACGGCGATGCGCATGGTGAGCCTTTCGTGACAGTGGATTCAGTCAGTCGTCATTCTCGCCCAGGAAGCCGCCGCTCTGGTGCGCCCACAGGCGGGCGTAGAGACCACCCTGGGCCAACAGGCTCGCATGGTCGCCCTGTTCGACGATGCGCCCGCCGTCGACCACGATCAGGCGATCCATCGCTGCGATGGTGGACAGACGGTGCGCGATGGCCACTACCGTCTTGCCCTCCATCAGCTTGTACAAGCTGTGCTGGATGGCGGCCTCGACTTCGGAGTCGAGCGCGCTGGTGGCTTCGTCGAGCAGCAGGATCGGCGCGTCCTTCAGCATCACGCGGGCGATCGCGATGCGCTGGCGCTGTCCGCCGGACAGCTTCACTCCGCGCTCACCGACATGGGCGTCATAGCCGCGTCGGCCCTTGGGGTCGCTGAGTGTGGCGATGAAGGCATCGGCTTCGGCGCGCTGCGCGGCCGCGATCATCTGCGCGTCATTGGCGTCCGGACGGCCATACAGAATGTTGTCGCGTACGCTGCGGTGAAGCAGGGAGGTGTCCTGCGTGACCATGCCGATCTGTGCACGCAGGCTCTCTTGCGTGACGCCGGCGATGTCTTGCCCGTCGATCAGGATGCGGCCCGATTCCACGTCGTAGAAGCGCAGCAGCAGGTTCACCAGCGTGGACTTGCCGGCCCCTGACCGGCCGACCAGACCGATCTTCTCGCCGGGGCGGATGGTGAGGTTGAAGTCCTCGATCACGCGCTTCTGCTCGCCGTAGCTGAAACTCATGTGGTCGAACACGATCTCGCCGCGCGTGACCTTCAGCGGCTGCGCGTGGGGTGCGTCGACCACGGCGTTGTGACGCGACAGCGTGTTCATGCCGTCCTGCGCGGTGCCGAGGTTCTCGAACAGACGCGCGGTCTCCCACATGACCCAGTGCGAAATGCCATTCAGGCGCAGCGCCATCGAGGTGGCCGCAGCCAGCCCGCCGACGCCGGCCTCGCCTTGTGACCAACGCCACAGGCCTACCCCGGCGGTGCCGACGATCAGCAGCATGTTGAGCGAGAAGTTGGCGATCTCGATACCGGTCACCAGGCGCATCTGGGCGTGCGCGGTGTGCATGAACTCCTCCATCGCCGAGCGCACGTAGGCTGCCTCGCGCTTGCCGTGGGAGAACAGCTTGACGGTCGAGATGTTGGTGTAGGCATCGGTAACGCGACCTGTCATCAGCGAGCGGGCGTCAGCCTGTGCCTGCGACACACGGCCCAGACGTGGCACGAAATAGCCGAGGGCGCAGATGTAGAGCAGCAACCATATGCCGAAGGGCAGCAGCAACCAGAGGTCGAAGGCGGCAGCCACGGCCACCATGCTGACGAAATAGACGATCACGAAGACCAGGATGTCGGTCACGATCATCACCGAGTCGCGCACCGCCAGCGCGGTCTGCATCACCTTGGTGGCGACACGGCCAGCGAACTCGTCCTGGTAGAAGCTCATGCTCTGGCCCAGCATCAGCCGGTGATAGTTCCAGCGCAGCAGCATCGGGAAGTTGGCGGCCAGGGTCTGCTGCTTGATCAGCGCTTGCAGCGCCACTACCAAGGGGCTGGCCAGCAGCACGCAGGCCAGGGTGAGCAGGGTTCCGCCTTGCTCCTGCCACAGCGTGTGCGGTTGCAGTTTGGCCAGCCAGTCCACCATACTGCCAAGCAGGCCGAACAGCAGTGCTTCGAAGACGCCGATCAGCGCGGTCAGCATGGCCATTGCTGCGATGTAGGGGCGCAGGCCACGGGTGCCTGCCCACAGGAAGGCTAGTAACTGGCGTGGCGGCGTGCGTGGACTGTCTTCCGGGTAGGGATGGACGAGGGATTCGAAAAGGTTCAGCAAGCGGGGCTCCGGCGCATGGCAAGCAAAGCTAGACCGCGGGGCGGGCAGCGGGTTCCAGGCGAGGTGGCATTGTGCCTAAGGAAGATGTCGCGGGCATGCGCCCGGTATGGGTGTCTCACTCAGCGGCGTTGAGACGGTCCTGCAGGGCGCGCAGTTCAACTGCTGTGTCGGCGTCGGCAAAGGCGCCGGCGCAATCGTCGAAATCGACCGCAACGGCGTTGAGCGATTCCAGCCACAGCCCGACCTTGCGCCCGCCAGCGGTCAGAAAGGCACGCAGGCCAGGCAGGGCCTGCCGGGGCAGCAGGGCGTATACCGGTTGCATGCGACCTTCGAGGCGAGCCACGGCCGGACGGCCGCGCGCTGCGGCGACCATCCGTTGGACGTAGTCGGCAGGTAGCAGCGGCGCATCGACCGGGCAGGTGATCATCCAGCTATGGCGCATCGCGGCCAGTGCGGTCTCCACGCCGGCCAAAGGGCCCAGGAAGCCGGCGCGCAGATCCTGCACGACGGGATGACCCAGCGCGCGATAGTCGTCGAGGTTGCGATTGGCGACGATCAGCAGATCCGTCACCTGCGGCGCCAGGCGTTCCACCACCCAGGCAGCCAGCGGGCGGCCGTCTAGCGCGCACAGGCCTTTATCGATCCCGCCCAGACGCGATCCCTGGCCCCCCGCGAGGATCGTGCCGCAGAGCTTCATCCGCCGATGTACGACATCTCGATCTTGCCCGCCGGGGCGATGCCCTGACCGCGTAGCTCGGAATAGCGATCACCGCGTTGCGACCAGACATCGGCAACCCAGGCCGCGAGTTGCGCGTCATCCGCGTGTTCCCGCAAGAGCGCGCGCAGATCATGGCCCTGGGTCGCAAACAGGCAGGTGAAGAGCTTGCCCTCGGGTGACAGGCGCAGGCGATTGCAGTCGCGGCAGAAGGCCTGGGTTACCGAGGCAATGACGCCGATCTCGCCCAGCCCGTCGCGATAGCGCCAGCGCTCGGCCACCTCACCGCTATAGTGCTTGTCCAGCGTTTCCAGCGGGAAGTGTTCGCCGATGCGGCGCACGATCTCGCCCGCGCTGACCACGTCGTCCATGCGCCAGCCATTGGTCTCGCCCACGTCCATGTATTCGATGAAGCGCATGATGTGGCCGCTGCCGCGGAAATGACGGGCCATGTCGAGGATGTGATGGTCGTTGATGCCACGCCGTACGACCATATTGACCTTGGTGCCGATGAAGCCTGCGCGATCGGCCATTTCGATACCTCTCAGCACTTCCTGCACCGAGAAATCCGCGTCGCACATGCGGCGGAAGGTCTCCTCGTCCAGTGAGTCCAGGCTGACCGTGATGCGATGCAGGCCTGCAGCCTTTAGATCGGCAGCATGGCGTGCCAGCAAGGCGCCATTGGTGGTGAGCGTGATCTCCAGGTCCGGAATCTGCGCCAGCATCTCGACCAGGCGCGGCAGATGCTTGCGCATAAGCGGCTCGCCGCCGGTCAGCCGCACCTTTTTCACGCCCAGCGTGGCAAAGACCCGGGTCAGGCGCGCGATCTCCTCGTAGCGCAGGATGTCGTCATGCGTCAGGAAGGGGTGGTCGCGCCCGAACTTGTCGCGGGGCATGCAGTATGTGCAGCGGAAGTTGCAGCGATCCGTCACCGAGATGCGAAGATCGCGCAGGCCCCGTCCCAGGCGGTCGACAGGCATCCCGCCGGGCACCGCGGCAGGGCGGCGCAATGCACTCAGCGGAATGGTCTGGCCTGGAGGGAGAGGCGTGTCGGTCAAGCGAAATCCCGATGTGTATGTAGCTGATTATGCGCAAGCCCGTGCAGAGGCTCAATCGCGCCTAACCCCATGGATGGCCTCTATTCTTGCGCGAGGAGAAGCAAATAAAAACCCCAGCCGAAGCTGGGGTTTTTATTTGGTGGAGGCGGGGGGGATCGAACCCGCGTTCATCCGCGCCAATGCTCGATCTCCGGGCGATGCTGCGAAAAAGCTGCGAATCAGCCACTGTTGCTGGACTTCACTTCGCCCTGATTGCCAAATAACTGCACGGCGCGGTTTCCGGCTTCCGGCGCTGCATCCGGAATCCATCGGCCATAGGTGCGGAATATCATCGACACATCGGTGTGCCCCATCTGTCCTGCTAGCCAGACAGGGGATTCTCCAGCGGTCAGCATCATCGACGCGAAGGTGTGACGCGTCTGATAGGGGCGGCGGTAGCGGACTCCGGCCGCCTTCATGGCGGGAGTCCAGGCAGTCTTTCTGATGGGGGCGTCTCCTTCCCATGGTTCGCCGGTGCGCGGGTTCAAGAAGACTACGCCGCCGGCGAGGAAGCTGTGTTGCTTCTGAGCCTCCAGGGCGTCCCGCGCGGGGGCCAACAGTTTCACGTCGCGGGTGCCGCGCCTGGTCTTCGTAGTCTCTGGTTCGTCCGATGCTTGGGTGAGAGCGCGGCTCACGCGGATGAAACCACGCATGAAGTCGATGTCACCCCACTCAAGGGCGCACAGCTCGCTGGTACGCAGGCCAGTCCAGAGGGCGAACTTGAACAGGTTGGCATGTTGCGGATCGCGACAGGCCTGGAGAATGGCAGCCTGTTCGGTGGCGTCGAATGGATCAACGTCATCCTCCGGTTTCGGGGCCTCCTTGCGTGAATACGTCCAGCCATAGAGCGGGTTCATGTCAATCAGTTCGTCCTCGAGCGCATCTTGCAGGGCCTTGCGCAACACACTTTGCACGTTGGCCAAGCGCTTGTTCGTGCATTCCAATTCACAGCCCCATTCGCGGATCTGGCTGCGTTTGAGATCCGGAAGTGCAGTGCGGCCGAACTCGGGGATCAGCACGTTCTCGACGATCTTCGTGTAACCATCCAGCGTGCTGCTCTTGAGGTGCGCCTTTTGGCGAGCGAGCCATGACTCCAGGTAGTCCTCGAGCAGGTAGGCGGCCCCCTTCTGTTCTGCGAATAGGTGGCGCTTCTTTGAGTTCGGGAAGGTCACTGCGTAATCAAAGGTGCCGCGCTCGATCGCATCCAGGATGGCTGCGCGGTGCTGTTGGGCCCGCTTCAGGTTAGCGGGGGTGGGCTGGAGCTTGATCCGCTCGCGGCAGACGATGCCTTTGTAGGTGAAGCTGATCTGGATCGAGCTTTCGGAGACGGCGACGACGCCAGTCCGTTCCCGTTTTCCACCCATTCGTTGTAACCCTCTTCATCAATCAATCTGCGTCCATCGGGCGCGCGCCGCCACACCCTGCCTTCCATCCACTCGCCGCGATCGATCTTGGCGTTGATGGCGTCGACAGAGTACCCGGTTTCTTCCGCGTGCTTTGCGATGGTGCGGTAGCGAGCCATGGTGGCAGGGCGGTTTTATCGTTCCTGAGGGGGGTAGGGGCAAAAAAAACCGTGGATGCGTGGATTGTGTGTTTTCCGCTCGCAAGCCATTGATTCCGCGTATGAAATGTATCCACGGAATCCACGGAAACGCCCGTGGAGAGGGTGTCCAACCCGTGGAACCATTTTTGAGCAGGTCCGCCAACCGTGGATATTTCGGCCCTTTCCGTGGATCGCCGCTTTTTTGCCTCTCTTCTTCTCTCTCTCTTTAAAAACAAATAGATAGAAATACATATAGGGAAACTCGCTCAAAAAATGACAAATGCAACCCGTGGATAAAACGACCCATTCCGTGGATTTTTCGGGGTTACTCGGCAAGAAAACCTCTCGCCGCTCAATGACTTACAGACTTATCCACCGAAATCCACGGGTTTTTAAACTGTGCTTCCCCACCCGAAACAGCCATAACCGCAGGTTCTAGCCCCTCTCGTTCAAAGTCCGCAGTCGGGCCAGGTTTCTTGCGCAGGGGGGACAGGGGGGGAACGGCAAGGCGATCAGGCCTGGCCAGCCCCCTGTTTTAATCAGCCGGGCTTGCGCCCGGGAGGTGTGGAGGGCCTGGAAACGGGGCGGAAACGCCTCATGCGGCCTCCGCGATGCGCTCTTGGGCATGTGCCTCACCGCGATCACCGCCACGCTGCACTGCGTGCAATCCGAAGCCCTTCAGGCGCTCCAGACTGATGGCGGTCAGGTGCCCCATGCGTAGGCGGTTGTTGTCCGGGCCGATCATCCGTTCGAGGTCGTCGGCCACGATCACGCCGCTGTGCCTGAGCTGCTGCTTGAAGACCCGGTCGCTCTTCACCGGCAGGCCATTCCAGATATCCCGCAGGCGCGTGGTGGTCTTGATGTGATCCATCACGTGCGCCGGCCGTAGCAGCAGGCACGGCTCCATCTCGCCCGTGATCGGGTCTTTGACGCTGTCCCACACGAACGGATGCACGAAGGCGTGCGAGGAGATCTCCGAGAGGAGGGTCTCCATGATCCACACCCACGGCTCGCGGTCTGCGCTGGTCTCACCGATGTGGCGGTTCATCTCAGCCAGCACGTCCTGCGGGAAGCCGCCCTGGTCGTAGTTCTCGATGCCGGCGAACTCGCACATGTAGCGCCAGGCCAGCAGCACCGCCGCATAGTTCGCGGCCATCCGCTGTGCGCCTTCGTCGTTGCCGCTGGCGCGGCTCTTGGCCAGGCAGTGCGCACGCAGATCCTCGTACTTGCGATAGACCGTGTTTCTGTCCTGGCTGGCCAGGAACTCCAGCCACTGGCGCACCGGGAAACGCGGCAAGTCCTGCGGGAGCAGCGCGCCCTTCTTGCCGGTCAGGTCGGCACGGACCAGCTTGCCCGTCAGCGAGCGCACGGGCACGTCCTCACCAATCAACAGCACTGGCGCGCAGGTGAGGTACTCGATCGCTTCGGTACCACGCGGTGCGCTCTTGAAGTTGTAGGCCTCCTGCAGCAGGCTCACGGCCGCGTCGATCACGATCTGCTGGTTGGCCGAGATCTCCTCCCAGCCGACCGGGTGGCTCGTGGCGCTGGTGGTGATCACCAGGCGGAATGCCGTCTTGATCGCCTCCTTCGAGAACACCTTGATGGCGGTAGTCTGTTCGAGGCGGCCAGTGAGTACCGACTTGCCTGAGCCTTTGCTCGCCTGCAGCTGCATGTGCGGCCAGAAACCCAGCAGCACCTTCATATGGGCGCCGACCGTCCAGGCCAGCAGCATGCTGGCGGCGTTGCCCTTGAAGGTGGCCTGGTAAGCCTCGATCACCTTGCGCGCATCGCTCGCCCGTCCGCTGGGGAAACTCAGGTTGCTATAAGGGCACTGCTGCTTCGGGTTGGCGAAGTAGGTGTCGCTGCCTTCGCTGACCGTGAGGCGACCATCCATGTAGCAGAGGCCCACGAAGTTGGCAGCCTTGCGCTCCCCGATGTCAGCTCCGCGCTCGAGGATGTTCAGCATGCGGAGGAAACGACTCTGGTCCCACACAGCCCCGCAACGCTTCCATGTGTCGATGTTGAACAGCTTCTCGTCCTCGATCACCTGGCGGACCAGCTTGTCGCCGTGGCGTGCGGTCTGCACGACGGCCGCGAAGGCCACGGACGGCTGGCTGTCTTCTTCGCCCGTGGTGGTGGCCACCGTGCCCTGAATCGTGACGCGCGAGAGGCCGGCGACACGAAAGCTGCAGACTTCCTTGGTGTCCATCCTGATCGCACCGTCCTCATCGGTCACCAGCTCGGTGACATAGCTGGTGAAGTCCTTCTGAACGCGAAAGCGCCAATACATCGAGGTGTCGTGCCAGGGCAGGTAGACGCGCTGCTTGCCCTCGGGACGCTGGTCCTTCTTCTCGTAGCCGGGCATGCCTTGGAACAGCCAGGGCTCGATGCGGAGCAGCGCCTTGGCCAAGTCCTCGGGACCGTGCGCCTTCAAATATTCGTTGATGTCGGTACCCGGCTCCCAGCTCCCCATGTCGACGAGCATCGCGGAGATGTCCAGCCGGGTCAGGATCTCGTGCATTTCCCACGCGGCTGCGAGGCCTGGGCGGACGCCACGCTGCAGGTCCACCTCATCAGCATGGTCGAAGGCGATCAGCACTTGCTTGCCGCGCAGCCAGCGCCAGTCCTTGTGCTTGATGTTCTTGGTCCCCAGCACCGCGTAGGCGGCCGTCTTGGGCAGCTTGGCGCACTCGACCGAGATCGCGTTGATGCTGCTCTCGGTCAGGATTACGGTGCGCGCCTCGAGGAGGCGGCGCGTGCACAGCGTCCAGCCGTGGAGCTGCTTGTCGCCCTGGCACTGCGTCTTCACGCCACCGTTCAGCGCGGGATCGAGGTAGCGCAGATCCACCGCCACGATGCGCGGGCTGGTCAGCTCGCGCACGATGAAGGCCACGGCCGGGCCACCGTGCCCAGCCTGGCCAGCTTCGACCCGCTTGCTGGTGTAGGTGTTGAAGCCCAGGCTCTTGCGCGAGATCGCCTCGTTGATCACCTCGATGCTGATGCGCCGGCTCTGCAGGTAGTCCTTGGCCTGCTCGGCCTCGCGGATGCAGTTGTCGGCGATGCTCTCGGCGAGCGACTTCTCGCGCCTCGGCTCGTCACGTTGCGGCGGCTCGGTCGGGATGCCCAGGTAGTCGTGCAGCACCTTGAGCGCTTCGCCCACGTCGCCGGCGCGGCCGCAGTACATGACCAGGTCGACGCAGCTCCCGCTGGCGCTGTCGTCGCCGGCCCAATCCTTCCAGCTCCAGCGACCACCCTTGAACGTGATCGACAGGGAAGGGTTCCTCTCCTCGCGCGCCGGCGAGAACCAGTTCGCCTTCACGCCAGCGCCTTGCTTCATGCCAAGCCATGCTGCGAGATCGGGTAGTTCGACACGGTCTTTGATTTCTTCAATGCTTGCCATGGTGCTCACTCAATGCGTTGTGTTCTGATCAGTCGATGCGGATCTCGATGCAGGCGGCCAGCCCCGTGCGGTCGGGGTAGCAGTCCAGCCATTCAGCGGTCTTCGTGGGCTCGATGCTGGCCTGGTAGCCGACGATGACGCCCTGCAGGCGGTGCTGCTTGCCGTAGCCGAGGCTCAGCACCACCGGGCGGCCGACCACGCACGTGCGAGCATTCCAGCGCGGCCCCTCGGGTCGGTACTCGATGCGTTTGGAGCCGTCTCGGAAGCGATCGAAGTGCCGGCGCTTCAGGGGGATGAACAGAGGCTTCATCGCTGCCGGGTCGTTGTCATTCGAGAACAGATCCGGCACGCCACGCGGAGCCCTCGGTGCGGGGAGACCATGGCGGATGAAGAACGTCCGGCGCGCCTTGAGCCATGCCTTGTACGGCCAGCGCTTGCGCTCGCCGAACGGGTAGGCGTCGTCGATCGCTCGCGCGATCTCGAGCGGGGACTTGTTGGCCTTGATGCACTCCAGGCGCACCTCGCACATCACGTGATATGCCGTGTCGCCCCAGCTCATAGGACACCACCTTCCCTCTGCGTCTGCCGGGCACGCTTGAGCGCGTCGTAGTGGCGGGCGAAAGTGGATCCGCTCTGGCGCTTCCAGAAGTCCTCGCTCAGATCAGCAAGGGCGCGCAGCGCGAGCAGCTCGTCGCCACTGGCACCGCACTTGCCGGTTCGGGTGTGGCGCTCTTTGATGGCGACCAGGGCGACATAGGCAAGCTCGCACATGGCCAGGGTTTCCTTGTCGCCACGTTCGGATGCCGCCATCGTGAGGATGTCGCGGCAGTCGGCCAGGTTGTCGAAGTGGTCGACGTGGGCGTAGCCGCCCGCGAAAGCCTCGACGGACAGGCGTTCGGTCAGGCTCAGGTCGGGGATCGTCTGCATTACGACGAGCATCGGGGCGCGCGGCGTGACGGCGCGGCGACGGGTGTGCTTCCTCACTTGGCGGTACCTCCAAGCAGATCGCCGAGTCTCTCAACGACGACGACGTCCTTCTTCAGAAGGTTTGCCGGCTTGAGAACATCACCGAAAAGTGGTGCCTGCCCGAGGCACCCTTCATCAATGCTCTTCGGCTCAATGGACACGATCTCTGCCTTGATGAGCTTCTCCATCAGCCACTCATCACCTGTGCCGTCGAAGTCCGTCAGAGAGTTCCCATCCGCGTCGGTTAGTACCAACTCACAGTCGGATTCATCACCGCAGAGTTCATTGAACGCCATGCGTACCGCGTGCTCAATGACGTCGAGTCCGCGCAGATTTCCGCCAACAGTTACCGTCATTTCTGCGCGGTATTGCCACTCCGCGAATGTGAGCTTAACCACCTGCACAGCCGTTCTCCCCGAGAGGAGCATGTTCGGGTCGTAGTTCATCTCGCTCACGCGGCACCCCCACGCTGATCGATCCCGAAAAGTTCGGTGAAAGGAACGCAGCGCCGGCCCTGAGTAGCGGCGTCGGCCGGTTTGACGATTCGGGTTTGCGTCTGCGGCTGCTCAGTAAGGTGGGTAAAGCCCAGCGCGTTGGCGAGGCGGATTCCCTCGACGACGGGCAGGGCACCGATCAGCGCCGTGCAGAACTCGCGTGCGCGGTCGTCGTTGTTGTCACGGCGTGCGCGGGCGACGTTTGCAAGCGCGATCAGCCTGTCGATCGACATAGAGGGCGTTGCGGTTGCGCGCCGATCTGCTCGTGCGGGGCCAGGCATGGGAATAAACGGTTCGTGACTCATTTCAGTGGGTCTCCCAAAAGAGGAACGGGCGCTGCTCATGCCGGCGGAATCGCCATGCGAGCAGCAGGTAGATGAAGTTGGCGAGGGTGACCAGGGCGGCGCAGGCGCCGCTCCACACTTGGCCCAGCGCGGGGTAGTAGAAGAGGTTCCAGGCGCCCCAGACGGTGAAGAAGAGGACGGCCATGAGCGACACGCCCCGCACGCAGCGCTCGCGCAGCAGCACTCGGCAGTGGTTCAGCACCATCAGGCCGGCCAGCCCCTCGAACAGCGCATTGATCAGGTCGTGGCTCACGCTGCGACCTCCTGGGCGGTTGCGGCCTCGATGCTGCGGGCGCACTTCTCGCAGCACCATTTCTGGTGCAGTGCCGTGATGGCGACGTAGCGGCCCGCTGCACGCGGGACGGCCGTGCGGCACTCGTCGCACATGCGCTTGCCGGGCTGGATGGCGGTGGCCCCGCGGTAGAAGCCGTTGATCGGTCTCATGCCGGCCTCCGCGTGCTGAAGAAGACCTTGAGCGCTTGCGCCTCGGCCGGGACAACACTGGCGAGATGGGCCTCGATGGCGGCGAAGCCCTCGGTGGTCTCCATCTCGCGCTTGTAGTCGTTCACCAGTTCGGTGCGATGCGGCTTGCTCCAGCCTTCACACACCCGCAAGTACTCGAGGTGAACCGACATTTGGTCGCGCATGTCGCCGACGAACTCAGCGCGTGCCATGGCTCACCTCCATGCGGTGCCTAGGCAAGCGTTCGGGAGCACAAGCCATAAGCGTCGAGCGCAGCTCACGCAGCAGTGCAATGTCGGTTTCATCGACGGCTCGCCGCGTGAGACGGTCTTCGGCGCGCACGAGCAGATCGACGATGGTGGTCTGTTGGACTCCGGTTGCCATGTTCAGGCCACCTTCGTAGCCGGCTGCGAGGAATCGGCGATCACCAACGTGAGGCCCGGCCGGTAGGCCTTGCGCACGGCGTCGCCCCATTCCACTGATCGCGTGACCAGGGTCTCGAAGTCTTCGGCAGCCACGACGCCTTCATACAGCGCCGTTTCGCTGGCGCGCATCCTCACGCGGGCGATCAGCCCAGCAAACTTGCCTGCTCGGATCAGCGAGCAGCAGGCGTCGGTAACCTCGCGCGGCACGGCGCAGGTGCCGTAGTCATCCAACTCGTCGATCAGATCCTGCAGCGCTTCACCGTTGTGCGCGGCATCGAAATACACGCTGGGCCAGTAGATCGTCTCGATGGTGATCCGTCGCATCCACAGCTCATTGGACGGGGGGACGCGGGGGGCGCGGCGCAATGCCTCGGTGCTGGCGTCGAGGGTGCTGAGCGCCTCGATCATGGGCGTGCGCTCCTGCGCCGGCATGGCGCTGGCGGCAGCGCTGTACGCTGCTTTGAGTTGGTCGGCGGCGCGGATCACATTGGCGATTTCCTGATTCATGGTGGGTTCCTTCAGGCAAAAAGAGTCCCGCACGCCTGCAAAACAGGCGCGTGGTGGGGTGCTGCTTGGGTGGGTGGGAGGCGGCTAGGTCATGCCTGCGATCCCTTCGCAGGCGGAGGGGCGTGCCCGTAGCAGCTCAGATCGAGCTCTATGCCAGGCAGGCCCAATTGGTTGGGGTCCGGGGCGGGGCGGGCAGGCGCGAGGGCCTGCTTCTTGAGGGATTGCGGGATCTTGAGGCCGTGGTCGTAGGAGCCCTCGAAGAGGGAGGCCACGATCTCGCGGTGCGCCTTGAAGCGACCAGGGCAGACATCGTTGGTGCAGTCGAGGAACTCTTCGCGCAGCAACTCGCTGAGCTGGCGCGAGGTGCGGATGCGCGTCGGGAACCCGCAAATCGGGCACCGGAAGGTCATGTCGACGTAGATTCGGACGTTCGCCATGGTCAGTCCCTTTCAGGTCGCGCTGTGCTGTGAGGTGGCCTGCAGGCGCAGCACATTGTTGCGGCTCTCTTCGATGGCTGCGGCGGCCTCGGCCAGTTGCTTGTCTGCCTCCGCCAAGCTGCCGGCGTCCGCATGCTCGATCACATCAGCAAGTGCGGCGAGCCCTTCGCCAAACTCCTTGCTCATCACGCGCAGGCTGTGCGTGAGCGTGGTCTGCGGGTTCTGCTCTGCCGTCACGTCGGCGTGCAGGCCGGTATCGGCCAAGAGCTGACCCACGGCTTGCAACTGGAGGTCGGTGGGCAGCGCCACAAGGATCGAGCGGATGAAGTTGGCCGGCAGCAGGTTGTTGTCCTTGCTTTCGTCATCGAGCCAGCGATAGACCCGTTCCGCTTGCGTCTGGCGCGTCCGGAAGATGTCGCCACCCATCTCAAAGCAGAGCCCCGTGGCCTCCTCGCCGCCGATGCGCTTGTGGGCTTCCACAATCTCGGCCACCACGCTTTCGCGGCTCCAGTCCATGCGTCGCCGCCATGCATTGACGGCGGCACGCAGCACAGCGATCAGTGTGGTCGGTTGGTGTAGATCGTTACGCATGACGTTGGTCTTCATGGCTCGTAGGCTTACTGCACGACGTGAAAGGGGAGGGTGGGGGAATGGCCGTAGAAGGACGATTCGCCGGGGCGCTGCTGGTCGCCGATGAGCTGGTCACTCGGCTGGCGCTGGGGGTGCTGGCCAGCACTGTTCCGGGCTTCACCGATGCGTTCTTGGCCGGCATCGATACGCTCATCGAGCGGCAGCCGGGCACACCGGCTACCGTGCGAGCGCTGCACGAGTTTCGCGCGCTGGTGGCCGCTCAAGGCGCCGAGGACGATGCTCACCACGGTCACGACAGCAGCTCCGGCTGATACGGGATGCCGTTCTCGCGCGACAGGTTCTTGAGCAGACCGTCGATCAAGCCGCGATCCGCCTTGTTCTCCGTGGTGGCCTTGGTGCGGATCAGCTTCACCGCGGCGTTGGCGGCGCGCAGGGTGGCCTGGCCGGCCTGGTGGCGCTCATTCACGGCCGCGCCCAGCGTCTCGTAGTCGTGCAGCGCGTCCGCCCACTCGTTCAGGCGGGCTTCCAGGAAGTCGGCGCCGGTGGTGTTGCCAGCGGCGCGGATCTTGGCGGGGTTGAGGCTCATCAGGTAGGCCGCTACTCGGTCCAGGCGGATGCAGACCTGCTCCCGTTTTTGCTCACCTGCATAGGGCATATGCCCTATGCAGACCCCCAGAAAACGAGCAGTCCATTCTTCCTTCGTCTTCAAGTACTGGCGTTTCCAGTCCAATCCGAAAAGGTCAGAAATGGGCTTCAACGGCACCAGCTCGATGCCTTCTTCGTTCCTCACCACCGGCAGTGTCAGGCCGGCGTACTCGATGGAAATGGCGATGTGTTTCATGGATGGCCCTCAGCGGATTTCGTCGAGAAGGGCGGCGATGTCGTGGCACGGCTTGCCTTCGGAAGCCATGTCAAAGGCGCGGTCGACCACATTGACGGCGTCGGTCACGCAAGCGTCGGCCAGATCAATCAGGCCATCGAGATCGGCAGGCAGGCCGAGCACGGTGGTGTCGGGGTCCAGCGGCTGGCCGGCGCGCAGTTCGCGCATCTGACGCACAACCATCAACAGCGTCTGCAGGGCGCAGTGCTGCGTGACGACGGGGGTCGTTACGACGCTCATCAGGCAATTCCTTTCTTGAGGGTGGGCAGGCCCTTGATCACCAGGGAACGGGCCAGGGCGTTGAGCGAGCAGTTCTGTTCCTCGGCCGCCGCTTCGACGGCGCGGAACTCGGCGGGCAGCAGGCGCAGCGCAATGGGGCGGTGCTTAAGCACACCCTGCGGTGCGGTGCGCTTCTTGCGAGGCGAAACAGGTTTGGCGGTGGGCATCGGCGGTATGCTCTGCGTTGTCGTGTTACACACATATAGTGATAGAACATTTCCATCATGTCAACAGAAGTAATGGAAGAATTCCATCTTCGCATCCGAGCCGAGCTTGAAAGGCTTGGCCTAAGCCAGGCTGAGGCGGCTAGGCAGGCGGGGGAGAAAAGCCCTCAACGCCTGCGTGACGTGCTTATTGGGAAGCAACGCTGTCCCTTGGAACTGCTGAGCGCGCTGTGTGAAATTGGTGTGTCAGCCGGCTTTGTGGTCACAGGGGAGCGCAATCAGGTGGGCATTCCCGACGAACACGCCCGCCTGATCGCAGCCTACGACGCAGCCCCCGAAGCCATCCGCGCAGCGGCAATGGCGGTGCTGGCGACTGCACCCAGGAAGCCGCAGCTCCGCATCGTGGAAGAACCGGAGCTGGAACCCTTACCCGACGAAACTGAAGAGGACCGCAGGCGTCACGAGGACTTCATGGCGGCGATGGACCCAGTCGTGGGGGGCTCAAAGGCCAAGCCGAAGATCAGAACAGGGGTAACTCAACGCCCCCAACGAAAGGTGATTCCTGGCGTGGAAAAGAAGAAATGAGCTCCGAGTTGAGATTCGTCTATCGAGATGGAACCGGCCATGTCTCGACTCGGGAGCTGGACAACTGGAGAGAGGCAGGTCGGTACATCGTCGCCGTCACTTCGGAAGGCCCGCGCACGTTCCTGAAGTATCGAGTGATCGAGTACCTGGACGGTTCGGCCAAGTTGCTTGATCAGCCGCATTCACCGCCACCGGAGCCGCCCCGGCGAAAGGCCCTTGATCGAAGGCCGGAGATTCTCTTCACCGGGTTCGCAAAACAGATACGGGAGGACCTTGAGGAGAAGGCCGAACGTGCTGGGTTGCAAGTCGTGAAGAACGTCACCGTTGGTCTCTACGCGATTTGCGGTGGTCACAATGCTGGCCCTGCAAAGATGGAAGCGGCGCGAGCAAAGAACTGCTTCGTGCTGTCAGAGGCGCAGTTCCTTCACATGATTGAAACCGGTGAGATCCCTGATTGACCGATGAGCCCTGCATTGGCAGCACTTACATTCTCGCTAGTGACCCAAGCACAGGTAGCGTGTCCTGTGGTCGGCATCACCGATGGCGACACCCTGATCGTGCGCTGCCCCGGCGAAGCGCAGCAGAAGGTCCGCCTGGCCGAGATCGATGCTCCCGAAAAACAACAGCCCTTCGGTGAAGTCAGCCGCCAGGCGCTGGCGCGTCTCTGCTTCCGCCAGGAAGCCAGCCTCTCTATCCAGACCAGGGACCGCTATGGCCGCCTCGTGGCACGGGTGGAATGCCAGGGCCGCGATGCGGGTGGCGAGCTGTTGAGCGCCGGCCTCGCGTGGGTCTATGACCAATACGTGGTCGACCGCAGCCTGTACGCACTGCAGGAGGACGCGCGGGTACGGCGGGTGGGGGTGTGGGGGGATGCATCCAGCATTCCGCCCTGGCAGTGGAGGAAGGGCGCGCGAGCATCCGTCAGGCCCTGACCCGAAACCCTGCCCGTTTGGGTGGTTTGTGCGGCCTCCGTACAAACCCCGATCAGAAGTGATAGATTTGCAAAAAACAAAAAAATCGCCACCTGGGCAAGAGGTGGCGGATGGGGTGGTTAAGCCAGTGCGGGGCCGTCGATATAGGGTTTGGTTGCGTCCCGCTCTCGGCACTTAGCTGCTGCCGGTATAGCCGGCATCCACCGGGGAAACAAGGATCAGTCGTCCCAACGGAGAGTATCGGCCAGCTGATTGGCAATGCGTGCTGCGCGATCACGGTTGCGCTCCGCAAGGCCCAGCTGGCCGAATTCCACCTGGTTATCCGCCCAAATGATCGCGTAGGCCATGCCGATGGCCGGCCGCTTCTGATCCTCCGCACGTCGCGCTAGATCCTTGATACCCGCCGTGGTGGCGCGCGAGTCATTGCGGATGGGGAGCAACATCGAGTGCAGTGTGCGCTTGGACATGGGCAACGGTCAGTGGTGCGGGCCGACGAGCCTGGAGTGCAGGCACGCCAGCGCGGCCTCCTTCTGGTCCTGGTCGCCGCCAAGGGTGAAATCGCGGTAGGTGCCATCCGAATGGAATATTCGGACGGCGCAGCAGGTCAGATCACCGCTCTCGATTCGCTCAGCCAAGCGGCGCAAAGCCGACTCCAGCTCCTGCGGAGCTTCAGATAGTGTAAGCGGTGCCGGTGAGCCCATGAGGCGATGCTACCACTACGTCAGCAACGAGGACGGAAGGGGGGTGGAGCCTTCACGGGGGCGGGTGACAGCCGAGCTTTGAGCGCAAAAGGCAAGTGAGCGATCGGTACCGTCACGACACCGTGCGAGCCGCATCTCACGGCGACGATTTGTTGATCGTCGGTCTGGCCCCCAACCAATGTCCACTTCGTCTCGCACTTGCAGTCGCACTCATCTTGAGTGGCTGACATCGCAAGCAAATTGTTGCGCAACTGCTCCTTCAGTTCGCTGGGCACCAGATCCGGCTCTACCTCCAGCTCGCCGTGCTCGCTGCACACCAGTCGTACCTTTTCCTGATCCAAGGTCTGGTTTCCCACGAGACCCCAGGCGCCATTGTTATGGCACTGATCGTCGCATTTCATGAGGTCACCTCCCGGCCAGTCGCTCGAGCGCTGCGCGCGCCAAGAAGCCACTCCGGCTTTCTCCGGGCATGTCTTTCACGGCGTTGTCGATGCGGCGGATCAGGCTACCCGGCAGTGTGACGTTGATCTTCTCGGCCTTGCCCATGTAGCGCGTGACATCGACATCCACCAAGGCCCAGGACCAGCCGGCAAAGTCCGGATTGCGCTGGTGTTCTGCCACGCTGGTGGCGGCAGGCGGATCGATCCCATCTTCGCTGAGTCCTTCGAGGTGTAGTTCGATCGCCTCGCGCGCGCTGCGCATGGCGTCGTCGACGGTTTCACCGGAAGAGAAACAACCGGGGATATCAGGCACGACCACGCCGTAGGCTTCTTTCTCGTTGGTCGGTGATTCAATGGCAATTGCATAAAACATTGCGATAACTCCAAACAAATTTACACGCACCTCAGTAAGTAGGGGAGGGCGTGGTACGGGGGCAGGTGTTTGCTCGTTGAGCCTTCCGGAAAAGCCGGCCTCACTTGAGGCCGGCTTGCTTCTTGATGCTATTCAGGGTGCCTGCCGGTACATCCTTGTCTGGGTGCTTCACTGTGACCAGACCCGATTTCGTTGGGTGCTTGAACTGATGATGACTGCCCTTGCACCGCACTTCGTACCAGCCATCCGCCTGAATCATCCGGATGACTTCCAAACTGTTCATCTACCCTCCCTTAACTGTTGATGTGGTTATTATAACCACCCGCAAAACAAAAGCAATAACCCCGGAGTTATTTACTTGAGTCCTCAAGCAGTCTATTCGGTGTGCCCGGTGGCCCCTTGGGCGGGTCATCACCGATTTGGCGTCCGCATTCAGGGTGGTACCAAGGGCTGCTGCACTGGGTGCCATCGGGAACGGGTTTGATCCACCATGCCTGCGTGTATTCGGGAAGGCGGCCGTCTCCCGTGGATGCCCGCTGCGTCCCGGTCATGATCAGCCCGCCGAGGTGATCGCGCGTGACCATGGCGTCGAAGAGCGGCGCCACCAGATCGACCTTCACGCCGCCGTAAGTGCTCGTGCCGCTGAGGGGGGCTGAGATGTGAAGGGCGGTATGAGGTGGCCCATTCTGGAGTCGGTGAACGGTCAGGAATCCGATCAGGCGCGCAGCTTTAGCGGCGTCCTCCTTGGGCCGGCGTTCCCCGCGGCGGTAAAGTTCGACCATCTCGACAAGCATACACATACTGTAGCTTTGTACAGTTATGGCGTGTCAAGGGGGAAGGGCTGGATCAGTCCTGCAGTTCCAGCTCCAGGCTGGTGGTCAGTCCGCCATCCCCCAGCGTGTGGGTGGCCTTGCTGATCAGCCACTCAGCGCCGTCGATCTCGCGCTTGAAGCCTGAGACGGTCGCCGGGATCTCCGGGAACAGCTCGGGCCGGCCGTGGGCCAGAGTGAGCGAGAAGGTGGCGGCGCCACGCTGCAGGCGCTGCCATTCGGCCATGGCCGCGCGCTCGGCGTTGGCCTTGCTTGCATACACGTGGCGCAGGGTCTTGATGTTGTCGGCGCTGGCGTCCAGCTCCGACTTGGAGACGTGCTTGCCTTCCTGATCTACCAGCACTTCGCCGGTCTTCGCGCCGGCCGTGTCCTGCCAGCGCGCCCGCACGGCGGTGTAGGTGTCGCGTTCGGCCATGGCGAAGCGGTGGCTGTCGCCAGCCTGCCGCGTGATCGTCACGCGCTCGAGCGGCTGGCCGCTGGCGGTGGTCGCCTGGCCGATCACCGTGCAGAGCAGGCAACCGGCCTTCACCGTGGCCATGGCATCGAAGTCGCGGGCCACCCGCGTGAGCAGGTTGGCGTCCGACTCGCCGGTCTGGTCGACATGGTCGATCACCTGCTTGGCCAGGTCGGCCGAGATCACCGGCTTGAGCTTGTTCTGGGCGGCCACGCTGCGCACCATGTCGCCCAACGTCTTGCCGTGCCAGCTGCGTTCCTTCTTCGTGGTCAGGCCGGCCCGGAGGTCCGCGCTGCGCGCGCGCAGGGTGAGCTTGTCCGGCGCGCCGCTGTGCTCGACCTCATCGACCACGAACGTGCCCTTGTCGACCAGGCCGGTGTCCTCCCAGCCCAACGCCACGGCGAGCGTGACGCCGCGCGCGGGGATGGCGAGGCGCCCGTCCGAATCGTCCAGCGTGATGTCGACCTGATCGGCTTCGAAGCCGCGGTTGTCGGTCAGGGTCAGCGATTCGAGGCGCGGCTCGAAAGTCGGCGTGATGTCGCGGCCATCGAGCGTGATGCGGTAGATCGGGCGGGGGTGCGGCATGCTCAGCTCGCCGAGGGCGGCACGGCCAGGCCGGCGTCATCATCGACGCGCTTGAGCGTGATGGTGAACTCGATGCGCCGTGCTGCGCCGTCGGTAAAAAAGACGGTGCGCCCGATGTCCAACCCCTCGAGCACGAACTGCCCGAAGACGCGCCCGGTGCCCTCGACGAGCGGGTAGGCCTTGCCTTCGTCGCCCATCTTGCGCAGCTCGTCCAGCGTCATGTCCTTGCCGGTGATCTCGGGCAGCAGCACCCCCTTGAGTGTGATCGTCTCGTCGTCGGCGCCGAGGAACTGGCGCGCCGGCCGCACGCCGACCCGGCTGGTGCCGGGATGGCGCCACGCGAGCTGCTGCTGGAAGTCCTGATAGGCCGCCGTGGTGAGCGAGAAGATGTACTGCCCGAACGCCATCATCATGGCGAGACGCTCCGTTGTGCGATCTGCTGCTGCTCGCGCTGCCAGTCATCGCGGCAGTCGGTGTCGCACCAACGCAGGGGCTGCGGCACCGGCTCGTCGCAGAAGAGGCAGCAGCCGGACGCTTCTGGGCCAACGGGTTTGCGCTTGGCGAGATCCACCGCGCGGAACAGTTCCTCGGTGGCGGATACGCGGTCGATGAAATCACCCATGGATCAGTCCTTGTCCGTGAGACGCGAGCGGGCCTGTGCCGCCTTCGCCCGATCCCGCTCATCGATCTTGGCCACGACCAGGCGCGCGAGCGCCTGCTCATCCATGCCCGGGGCCGCGTGAATGTGGATCTCGTAATGGTTGCCGCCAGAGCCGGCCGCGCCTGCCGCGCTGGCCTGCGCCGCAATCGGTGGCCGGCGGTCGATCAGGGTGTCCGCCGCCATGGCCGGCAAGGAGAGGGCGCCCAGGGCGATGCCGGCACCGGCTGCCGTGATCCGCTTGGCGATGCTCGCCACGGTACCCAGCGGCCCGTCCTGTGCGGCGGCTAGGCCCTGGTCGAGCCCGGCCATCGTGAAGCCTCCGAGCTGCGCGAAGACGCGCGAGGGGCTGTGAATGCCCAGCCGCTCTTTGAACCATCCCACGACGTTGTCTGCCGCGCCGGTGATGGCGCCCTTGACCGTGGAGAGGCCGCTGGTGATGCCATTGACCAGGCCGCTGAGCAGCATGCCGCCGAACTGCGTGAACTTGCCCGGCAGCTCGATGCCGAACCAGCTCAGCACCGCCGCGAAGGCCTTGTAGAAAAGCCCGAGGGGCGACCAGTTCAGGAGCAGGGCGCCGATGCCGCCGATGCCGCCCGCGAAGGCTGCCCGGATCTCGGCCCACACGCCGGAGAAGAAGGCCTTCACCGTGTCCCAGTTGCGGTACAGCAGGTACGCCGCGGCGGCGAGCCCGGCGACGGCCAGAATCACCCACCCGATCGGGTTCGAGATCAGCAGCGCCCAGGTGGCTTTCAGGGCGCCCGCAAGCACACCGAAGCCGCCGGTGACCAGGCCGCGCAGTACGCCCAGCAGGGCGCCGCCCTGCACGCCGAACATGGCCAGGCCATAGCGCAGGACCGCGAAGGGGCCGATGATAGACGCCAGCGCCAGCGTGAGGCCGCCCATGACCACCAGCAGCGCGGCGACGGCCGCCGCCCCCTTGAGCAGCCCGCCGGCCAGCGCCGGGTGTTCCTTTGTCCATGTGGTGGTCGCCTTTACGATGCCTCCGACGGCTTCCATCAGGCTCACCAGCGTCGGCTGCAGGGTGCGGCCCAGCTCCACGGTCTGCGTGTAGAGCTTGTTCTGCGTCATCTGCCATTTGGCCGAGAGCAGGGTGTTCTTGATCTCGGCCTCGCGCGCCATCGAGCCCTTGGCCTGCTCGCCATTGACCAGCTCGAGCTGGCGGCGGTACTCGGCGAGGTTGTTGGCGAGCTTGCCGGCGTCGTCGCCGTATTCCTTGCCGAAGAGCTGCGTCGTGACGGTGAGCTGTTCGGTGGCCGGCAACTGCTTGACCGCGTCGAGCACCCTCAGGATGGTGCCCGTCGCGTCCTTCGCCATGCCCGTCTGGATCTCCTTGGCCGACAGTCGCAACGCGCGTAGCCCGGCCTGGAAACGCTTGGGCTGCATCTCCGCGATGGCCAGCTCGCGCACCATGGCGTTGCTTGCGCTTGCGGCCACCTCGGCGCTGGCGCCCAGCGACAGGAAGGTGGAGCCCAGGGCGGCGGCCTTACGATAGTCCAGCTTGTCGGCCACACCACCCATGCGCTGCAGCACTTCGATGATGTCGCCGCCCTTGGACTGCGCGTTGTCGTCGAGCCAGTTGATCGCGTCGCCCAGCTCGCTGATGTTCTTGATCGGGATCTTGTAGAGGTTGGCGATCTTGCCCAGGTTCTCGCCGATGTCACCGGCTGCCATGTCGAAGGCGGCAGCACTCACCCCGGCGGTTTCCGCGAAGGCGAGCAGATCCTCCTTGCCCTGGATACCCATGCGCGCGCCGGCCTCCACCAGCGCGGCAATCTCGGTCGTCGCCAGCGGGATCTTGTTGGCCGCGAGGTTCTGGATGGCCTCGGCCATCTCGTAGTAGGTCGACGTGAGCTGGCCGTTCGCGTCACGTGCGCCATTCACCTGGCGAGCCACGCCGGCCATGGCGTCTTCGAAGCTGCTGTAGTCGCGGATCAGCTTGACGATGGGCGCACCGATGGCCGCGCCGGCCACGCTCATCGAGGCGCCAGCTCCCGCCATCTTGTTGCGGGTCTCCAGTGCGGCGTCATAGCCCTTCTTCGCGGCGTAGAGCTGCTGGGCGCGCTTGTTGACGGCGGCCAGTGCGGCCTCCTGCCGGCGCAGCGCGGCCGTGGCCGCGTCGGTCTGCGCGTGCAGGCGCTGCTCGTGTTCGGTGAGGTTGCCGACGCCGGCCGCGTTCATGGCGCTGCGCATCTGCAGGAGTTTCTGCGTCTGCTTGGTGTGCGCGTCGCTCAGGCGCTGGGCGGCGCGCTCGGCGGCCCGCATCTGCACGCCCATGGCGCGGGTCGGTTTCTCAGTGGCTTCGAACTGCTGTCGCAGCATGCCGGCCACAGCCTGCGCGTTCTTGAGCTGGGCGGACGTGGCCTGCGCTTCGCCCTGCAGCTTGCGCAATGCGTCGACCTGGCCCTGTGCGGCGTTCAGTTCCTTGAGGCGGTCGCGGATCGCCTTGACCTCGCGCGCCGTCGTCTTCGATTCGACGCCCACCGCACGGATCGGGCGCACCACGCGATCCACGGCGCTGAGCACCACCTTGAGCTGCAACAGGCGCCCGCTCATTCCTCATCTCCCCCATGCCGGACCCGTGCGCGCTCGCGCCAAGCCATCAGATCACTCAAAGACATACCCTCGAAGGCAGACGGCGGCCAGTGAAAGACCACAGCGATATCCGCCATCGCATCCTCTACTCGGGCAGGGATGCCGCCGCACGCATGTCCTTCGTCAGCAAAAAACTGCTCACCTTCGTGCCTAGCTGACACAGGTCGGCGGGGTCCATGCGGGCGACATCGTGCTCGGTGAGCATTGGGCTGCTGATGCGCGGCAGCACCTTGATCAGGGCCGCGACGTCCATCTGCAGGAGATCGGTGAGATTGACGCCGCGCAGCTCGCCCGCGTCGGGCTTGCGGAGCGTCACTTCGGTGATGGTCTGTTCGCCCCGGGTGATCGACTTTTCCAGGGGGATGCTGTTCGGGTTCTTGGTGGTCATGGTGTCCTCGCGTCGCGAGGGGCGCCTCACTTCGGCGGCGCCCCTCCAGTCCTTCCTCCGGCGCTATCCGTCTCGCCCGGCAGTTCTCGCGGTGGTGTATGTGGTGTGGGCTCAGATGCCCATGGCGGCGCGGATCGCGGCCTGGCGATCGACGCCGTCGACGATGTAGAGACCGTTGATCATGTCGATCTCGATCACGACGGCGCCATTGACGATCAGCTTGTAGTAGCTGAGCGAGGACTTGACCTTGAACTCGGTGTCGTCGCCCGGCTTGGCTGTGCCCGGATCGATCTCGGCGTGCCGGCCGCGCACGACCATCTCGATGGCATCGACGTCGCCCGTGTCGTCACGCTGGTAGCCGCCCGCGAAGCGCAGCATCACGCCGTCGGCTTTGGCGACGCCGAACTGCGCGTAGATCTGGCGCATGAAGCCGCCGTAGGTGTGCTCCAGCTCCAACTTCTCGAGGCCGAGATCGATGTCCACCTCGCCGGGCATACCGCCTCCGCGATAGCCCTCCAGCTTCGCGGCGAGCTTGGGCAGCCCAACTTCTTTCACCTGGCCCATCATGCTTTCGCCTTCGTTGAAGACGTTGAAGCCCTTCAGTTTGCGTGGCAGTCCCATTGGACGCTCCTTTCAGTGGTGGGCCGCTCAGCCGGTGATGCGGGCGGCGAAGTCGACGAGGTAGCGATCGGTGATGCGCTGGCGGAACATCAGGTTCTCCAGCGGCGGCACCGGCGTGTAGTCGTAGTCGATGTAGAGCTTGCCGGTCTTGAGCACGGCGGCCTCGTTGATCTCGGCGTCGAACCAGGCGTTGCCGTCGATGATGTAGCCCTGCGCCTTGAGTTCGCGGAACTTGGCGTTGATGCCTTCGAGGATGTCGCGCACGAGGCTCGGATGCATGGGCTTGTCGACGGCCCACATGTGCGCCTCGGCCATCGTGTCGGCCAGCACCTGGGCGGTGCGGGTGTAGTTCTCGAAGGCGAACAGCGGATCGTCCGAGCAGGTGCGCGAGCCCCAGAAGCGGTAACCGTTCTCGTTGATCAGCGTGGTCACATCGGCCGCGTTCATGTAGCCCGCATCGGAGGCCGGGTTCTGCAGGTCGAAGAAGATCGGCTTGGTGAGCCCCGAGACGCCGCCAACAGCGATGTTGGACAGGGTCTTGTGCCAGCCTTGCTCTTCGTCGAGCTTGGCGCGTAGGCCCACGGCGCGGGCCGTAGCCCAGGTGGTCGCCTCGGCATTGGCCGTGGTGTCCCAGGTGACAAAGTCGGGCCAGATCAGCATGAGTTCGCGCTGGCCGAAGTTCTCGCGGTAGGTGACCGCCGCTTCCTTGGTCTCGCAGCCCCAGGCCGAAACGTAGGCGAAGGCGCGCAGCTTCTGCGCAATCGTGGCCAGCTCGGTGGCGACGTTCAGGCTGTCGAGGCCCGGGCAGGCCAGGATGCGCGGCTGCACACCCAGCTTCGTCTTGGCGCCCAGCAGCGCCTTCATGCCGGTGAACTGGCCATCGGCGGTCACCGTGCCGATCACATTGCTGGTGGTCGCGGCTTCGTCGGCGCCTTCCTCGACGCGCACGACAATGGTCAACGTGTTGGTCTGATCGGCGATCGCATCGAGCACCTTGGCGAGCGTGCCATCTTCGCCGGCCTTGCCGATGGCACTCACGACATTCGTGAGCAGCACAGGCGTGTTGAGCGGGAAGGTGGCCGCGTCCGCATCCGGCGCCGTGCAGACCAGGCCGATGACGGCGGTCGCGATGGTGCGGATCGGGCGCACGCCCTCGTTGATTTCCACGACCCGTACGCCGTGGTGGTAGTCGGTTGCCATGCAGGTCTCCCAGTGGGTAGGCGGTACATGGCAAGGATGCCGCGCGCGCGCGGTCTGGCCGAGCGTTGGATGTTGTAGGCGCACCGGCCTACAACATCGCGTCGCGCGTCACTTCATGACATTGAACTTGAAGCCGAAGGCGCCGGCCGGACGCCAGCCGGCGTAGAGCTTGAGGCGGGTGCCGAGGTAGCTCACGAAGGGCAGCGGAAGGACACCCACGCGTGTGACGGCGAACATCCAGCCGCCGCCAGGCTTGTGCACTTCAGAGCCGTGGAGGGAATACAGCACACGGTCGCGGTCGGCCACACCGAGTCCGTAGAAGGTCAGGTTGTGCGCCGGGTTACGTGCCCACCACATGAGGCGGCGGCGCCACTCGGGGCGGCCCGGTTCGTACCAGGCCGGTGCGTAGCCGTCGTCTTCGTTGCCAACGATCAGCCACCAGGGATTGAGCTTGCGATACCAGGGCACCGCGCGACGTGCCGGAAGCGGGATGGCGATCATGACGGCAGCACCAGGGCGGGCAGCTCGGCCAGCAGCTGAGCTTTCGTCGGCTCCTGGCGCACGCCGTCCGTTACGTCCGCCAGGACCGCGTAGCACTTGGCATAGCAGGCATCCATCCAAGCGGCATAGGCCACGCCCTCGTTGTGGAAGGGGCCGGGGTAGGCGGCACGCAGCGCGGCCGAGCGGATGTCGTCGTAGCCCTTCTCCTTGGCTTTGGCGTTGAGCAGCGCGTCGACTTCTTTGAGCAGCAGCGCAATCTTGCGCTGACGCACTTCCTCCGCTGACAGGGCGGGCGCGTCTTTGATGACAGGCTGACCGTCCTGGCCGGCTTCGATGAGCTTGCCCTGAGCGCGCGCGTCGATGGCGCGGAGGTACAGCTCATCGCTCACCGGCTGCGCATCGGTCGGCAGCAAACAAGCCGGGTTGGAAACGGTCACCAGCGGCGCGTGTGCGCTCCAGTCCGGAATGGAGATGGTGGGCGGCTCCGCCTCTTCGTCGGGCACCTCAATCGACGGTGGAGTGGCTTCCTCATCGGGTACGGCCATCATCGGTTGCTCGACGTCCATGTCGGGTACCGACACCATGGGACAGACCGCATCCGGATCGGTGATGACATCCAACGGGGCCGGCCCTTCGCCGATCCAGTTCTCGCGCGGGACGGCAATCATCGGCGCCTTCCATGACGGGTCCGGTACCAGCTTGGTGGGGCGCTCCCAGTCGGAATCGATCGGTACCAGCTTGGTGGGGCGTACCCACGAAGGGTCTGCCACCTTGATCGTCGGACGTACCCACAGCGGGTCGGGCACTTTGACGGTCGGGCGCTCCCAGTCCGGGTCTGGGATTTCGATCTCGCGCGCGCCGTGCGCGTCGGTATCGTAAAAAGCGTTGGTCGATGGCGAGTAGTAGCGGCTCATGTCAGTACCCGATGGCGAAGTAAGTGAGTTGGGTGTTCGGCGTGACGACGCTGTCGAATTCGCGCGCGCTAAGGACGCAACCGAAGCGGGTGGGCTCGCCATGTACGAACACGTTCCCGTTCGGGGCCTCGACGCCCGAGAACAGTCCCGGAATGACGAAGAGGCACATCGTCGTGAAGGCGATCGGGAAAGTCACATTGACCGAGCCGGACCCGGCGAGGTCGCCGAGCGTGACGCGCCCCCACTGGAAGATGGGCTTCAAGCCATCAGCCCCAGGGGGGAAAACCTTGTAACCGTTCACCGTCAGAGACTGCGGCGAATCGCCCGCATGCCAGACGTGCCAGCCGTTGACAGTGAGGTGCTGGCTGGCGAAATCATAGCCAAAGCCTCCGCGGGAGCTGTTCCAGAATCCGAAGGCGTTCGAGTTGGAGTACAGGTAACCGTGCAGGAAGCTGATGGACCTCTCGGTATCAGGGCCGGAGATCACGACGTTTCCACTCTGGCCCACGCTAAACACTTCGCCGTAGCCCGCATTGGTGAAGCGAATGCGCTCAGCCCCGGACGCGCCGTAGCACTGCACGTTCCAGCCGACGCCGTTGTCCGAGGCCCGCCGGAGGAATAGGCGTCCGCCCTCGACTCCGGCATCGACGCGATTGGCGACCAGATCCACGGCGGTCACGGAGCCAGTGACGGATAGGTCGCCATTTACTGACCCGCCCGAGGACGTTCCCCTCACGCGCTCAACCCCATTGCAGACCATCGCGATGGTTCCGTCGCCGAAGCTCGCCAGCGCACTGAGTTGAGTCGAGTAGGCGCTGTTCACAAATCGGAGTACGCCGTGATTGTCAGACGGCCGATTGACGATCGTCATGCCAACGGGGTTGTCGTTGCGGGCATAGCCAGCGATAGGATCGCCTGTCGTCGACTGCGCATACAGCATGCCCGTCAGGTATCCGCCCGTGAGCTTGAGGTATCGGGCATCGCCCTGGGCTTGGGTAAGGCGTGCGGCGATCATGTTGGTGACCGTCGTCGCAAAGTTGGGGTCGTTGCCCAGTGCCGCCGCCAATTCGTTGAGCTGATTGAGCGCTTCGGGAGACGAATTCACCAGCGCTGCGATGGCGGCCTGCACAAAAGCCGTCGGCGCGGCCTTGCTGCTGTTGTCGCCAGCGGCGGGGGTCGGAACGGTGGGGGATACCGTGAAGCTATTAGCACCGGTGAATGCATTGTTCGTCGCCTCCATCGCAAACGCGCCAAGGTCCGACGCGTCGACACTTGCCTTGAGCTTCGCCGCGGCGCTCCAGCCAATCTTGACCGCATTGGCGGTCTGCCCGACGCCTGAGCCTTGTTGCACCGGCGTGAAGCCCAGCGAGCCTTCGACCTGGCCCTTCGAATGGGTGTGGTTAACGCCGGAATACGCCGCATCGCCCTCCAGTTTCGTGAGGTACTGCGGGTGCGGGTCTGCCGCGGCGACGTGCGCCGCGTCCTTGTCGTCGACGTACTGCCGCGTGGCCAGCACCACGGCGGGGTCGATCTTGAGCTGCACCGCATCCGCACTGGTCACCAGGAAGACCAGGCGCACCACCTGCGTGCGGCCCGAGCCCTCGGCGAGCTGCGGCTTGTAGCTGGGTGGGCAGTTGCCCACCGCGATCAGATCTCCGGCCTCGTCGTACAGCCCCAGCTCGCGGATCCACCAGCCGCCCACGGACTCGGGAATCACCTGCTCGGCGATGAACTGGGAGGCGTTGGCCGGATCGGGGGCGAGCTGATTCAGCGGGGCACGGCGTACCTCGTGCACCAGTGCGGTCTGTGCGCGGCTCGGCTGAGGCACCACGCCGTTGCCGTCGCCGACGGCCATGTGCGTGATGCGCAGTGCGGTCCCGAGGGCGTTGGCGTTGGCGAGCTTCGCTTCGCCTACCGCCGTGAGAATGGAGAAGTAGGTATTGCTCATGATGGGTAGACGCTCATGGTGTCGATGGTGTGGGTGACAGCGGCGATCACGAGCCCCGACAGCGACTCGATGGGACCGGGCTCATATGGATAGACGGTGGTGATCTCGCCATCGAGGACGGCCAGACCGAAGCGGAGGTCACCGCGCGATTCGAGGTTGATGGCCAGCCCGAGCAGATGGCGGCTCACCGGCTTCGCGTCGTCGATCAAACGCTCCAGCTCGCCGTACATCTCGTCGGTGATGCCTGTGTCGAGCACGCCCACGTCGATGCGAAACGTCCCGGGCTCGCCCAAGGGCTGGGTCTGCCACCACTCGGTGACTTTGATCAGGTAGCCCAGGGGTTCGACCACCCGGCGCAGTGCGGCGATGGTTCCCTTGTGGCGGTGGACATGGAAGGACGAGCGGATCACTTGCCGCTTCGTGAACTCCGACCAGGCCGGATCCCAGCGATCCACGGAAAACGCCCAGGCTAGGTACGGCAGCAACGCGAGCGGGCAGCGGTCAGGGCTCCACAGATCGCGCAGCGGCACGTCGAGCGCCAGCGCGGCGGCGCAGGCCTCGGCCGCGGCGCGCTCAAGCTCGGTGGCGTTGGCGGGTAACAGACGCTCAGTCATCGGTACCGCCCACGGTGAGCGTGTAGCCCGTGCAGTAGGCCGCCTGGGTCGGCGTCAGCACGACGTCAGCCGCGGGCTGCTGCACCTCGACGCGCTGCACGCCTTCCACGTGCAGCGCAGCGAAGATCGCCGAGCGCCGGATGTCGCGGCCGATGCGGCGCTGTGCGCTGACGTAGGCCTGCAGGCGGGCATTGGCCGCGGCGAGGATGGGCTCGGCTTCAGGGCCGGGGAACAGGTAGAGCTGGGCGACGATGGCATAGGGCACGATCTGCGCCGACTGCACCGTGAGTCGATCACCCACCGGGCGGATCTCTTCGTCGTTGAGTGCAGCCGCGACAGTGGCCAGCAGGTCGGCCGGTGCGGTGCCGTCGCCCTCGGCCGCCAGCACGCTGACCGTCACATAGCAGGGTGCCGGGCTGATGGCGCTGACATGGGCCACGCGGCCGTCGGCGGACATCGCGTGCCATTCGTAGGCGCCACGCGGCCCTGCAACCGACAGACCCTCGAAGGCGCGCTGCGTGCGCTCGCGCAGGGCCGCGTCCAGTTCCATGACGGCGGCCAGCGGCGGCACCACGGTGTTGTCGGCGCCCTGCACCGTCAGGCGCTCAACCTTGAAGTTGGCGGCGAGCTGGTCGAGATCCGCGCCGCGCGAGAATGCCAGCATCACCGCCTTGGCGGCCTCGTTGATGCGCTGACGCAGGCCCAGCTCGCGGTAGGCGTTCTCCTGCAGCATTTTCGCGAGGGGCTCGGACTCTAGCGTCAGCGTCTGCGCGACGGCGGCCTGCTGGTCAGCTGGGTAGAGCGCGATGAGCGCCGCCTTACGTTGCGCGAGGATGGCCTCGAAGTCCAAGGTCTCGATGACGTTCGGGGCCGGCAGTTGAGAGAGGTCGATCGGTCCGCTCATCGCACGGCCACCTGCAGGTTGACGGCGGCGCCGCGCGCGACATCCTTGCGCGTGCCCTCCAAATTGACGATGAGCTTGCCGGCGTCGCTGCCGGTCCCCACGAGGACGTTGACGCGCTCGATGCGCAGCCGCGGCTCCCAGGTGTAGATCGCCATGACGGTGGCGGCCATCACGCGCAGGCGCGTGGCGTCGTTGATGGGCTGGTCGATCAGGTCGGGCAGCAGCGATCCGTAGTCGCGGCGCATGACGCGCGACCCGATGCGCGTGGTCAGGATGTCGCGGATCGACTGACGCAGGTGCTCGAGGTCGGACACCGAGCGGCCGGTCTGGGCGTTCATGCCGGCGTAGCTCATGCCGTCGGGCCTCCGGTCTTGGCGACACCCGGCGTCACGCCGTCGTGCTTGTGCGCATCGAGCACGACACCATTGCTGATGACTTTGCCGACCACCTTCACATCGCCTTTGATGTTGATCGTCGGGCACTCGATGTCGATCGACTCGGAGGCGTGCAGGGAGGCTGAGCGAATGCCGGTGGCGGTCAGGGCACCTGACGCGTGGTCGTAGGCAATGCGGGCGCCGTCGGGGTACCGCACGACGTGCTCGCTCGCACTGTGGGTCGGGGCGGGGTGGTCTGTGGAGTAGAGGCCGACCAGCACGACGCCGGCCGCCGGATCACCGCTGGGGCTGAGCACGAGCACCTGCTCGCCCACGGTGGGCGGATCCCATGTGCGCGTCTCACCGGCGCGGAAGGTCAGCCAGGGCCGCCAGGTCGTTTCAAGGTCACCGCTCTTGACGCGGCAGCGCTCGGCGTCGTGATCCACAGCGGACACGGTGCCCAGGCGCACGATGCTTTCGAGACGGCGGGAGAGGTCGGCGAGCAAATCCATGCCCGCAGGATGACGCGCGCGCGCGGCGCGCAGTAGCTATACATGTTGTAGGGCGGCCGCCCTACAACATGCAGCCACTGCGCAGTATTAGTGCGCCACTCAAGTCGTCTGAATTCGCGAGAAAAGCTCCACAAACGCCCTGGGGAGAGTGCGTCCGGCTGTAGCTAAGATTCCCTTGTGCACGACTTCGATGTGCAGTTGTCTTCGGATTGCGCCGAGGCACGGGAACTTTGTTTTCGCCAGTTCCGCGAGTCGTTTGCCATTCACATGGCAGTACTCGCTTGACGCTCGTACCATGGCTCCATTTAGGAATTCGATATTTAAGTCGTAGTTGTCCGGCGCCATGCCAAGAATCTTCGTGTGCACAGCATCAGCAATCTGCTGCCACCGGCTCCCGTCCGTCAAAACAGCCAGGACATCACAGTTTCGTTCCAGGCCGAACTCTTCGGGAGGAACTTTATCTTGATGGTTATGCAGGATATATAACCCCAAGGTCAGCGGGTTTAGGATTGCGCTTTCTATGTTGTAGAACACCCCTTCACCGAGCACGTGTAAGTTCTCCTGAGGTTGGTTCTTTGCGTCCCAATCGATGATGCCATGGGTGGTTAGATTGCCCTCGCCAACTAGCGACTTAACCGTCCCTTTGACATTTTCACAGTTCCCTTGTCCGTTCAACGCAGCGATAAACCGATCAGTCTTCTGGGGATCAAGCTCCCCGAAGCTGGCTGTAAGCAACTGCCTGACTAGGGTCGGCACCAACTTCGCTGCAGCGGGGATGAAAGACAAGGACACACCAGCATTCAGGTGCTTTCCCTGCTCCCGCAGCATGGAGAAGATGTTCGCGTACACGCCGACGTCATACTCGCTTTCCACGTAGACCTGCCGCCTGTTTGTTGGCTGCACAGATACGTGCGACACCCCAACTAGCAACTCACTTATCGCGTCGTCGCGATCTACAACCACTAAATCGCGATCACTGACACGCATGACCGTCCCCTCGTCAAATACGGCAACGGTCGTGGGAGAGTGCGTGGTAAAGATGACCTGGCAGCCAAAATAATGAGCGATGGTGCGCAAGGTGCTGTGTAGCTTGATCACCATCTGAGGATGCAACTTGCAGTCCGGCTCGTCGAGAAGGAGAAGCCTCGGCATTTGGCCGAGTTGCCCTGACGTCGTCGTGTACATGGTTAGGCACAGCCACATCAAAACCTTCTCGCCAGATGAAAGTGCTGCTGGATCAACAAACGTTCCGTCGGGAAGGGTTAGTTTGGCCTGATATGTGGCTCGATTCTCCGGCGTTGGGACTGGAATCTGGTAACGGCCATTCAGACTCTCTCGCAGGAACTCATTGAAACTCTCCCATGGAGGAGGCCCGAAGCGCCACTCGAAGTCCTCTCCACTCCAGTGCGGGTTGCTCTCTCCATACTTGTGGTTCCTGAATTCCGCGAAGTCGTTTTGCTCTCGCCGATACCAGTAGGCGAGCATAGTGGCTGTGACGTTTAAGTGTCCAAGGCCGCTCGCATATCCCGCCACCATGTGATCAGCAACATCCTCGGCACTTAAATCGTTGACACCGCAACTGAGGGCCCTTGCTGCCGCCCTTACCGCGTGCATAACCGCGTGAGGGCTCACTGCCGAACCGTGACGCCCAAATGGACTCATTTGGCCGATCGCCTCGTTCGAGTCTGAGCTAAGCTTGCCCCGCCAGCTTTCATAAATTGCCTTTGCCTGGACAAGGCTCTCTTCATGCTGAACTCGGTTGAAGTCGAAGGACAAAGCCGGCTGCAGTTTCTCAAGATCGAAATAGGCGATTCGATGCAACGGCAGTTTGTCTGTTCCATCAAATACGACGGTTTTCCCTTCAGCGATAGACCGCATCAGCCTCGATTTTCCCGCTCCGTTTCGGCCAATGATCGCGGTCAGCTCACTCTCGACGCAGACGTCTGAAGCAAGTTGAAAGCCAAAGAACTCCTCGTGAGAGCACAAGCGCATATCTATCCCCTAATTGTTATATGGGAAGTATATGCCGATAGCTTTCACCTGCAGGAATGCCTGATATCAGATGGACAGGTGATTTAGCACAAGCTCGCAGATGCGCTCGACATCCCGCTCTGCTAGGCCTATCAGACCGCGCGCCGGGTATTGCACCTCTCGCTGACTGCGACGCGAGACGCGATCGCGCAGGCCTTCATGGTGGATCTGGGCGATGCGCTGCACCTGGGCTGAGAACTCGACCACGGCTTCGTCCGGCGTGCCGATGGCCTTCATGAAACGATTGGTCCGCAGACGCGAGAACATGCGCCGACGGATCGCGCCCTGCTTGGCGCGCGCCTGCGTTTTGCGGGGGGCGTAGGGCGAGCCGTCCGGATTGACCTGGGCGGCAATGCGCGCCTGATTGCGCCGGCGAAGCTCAGCGGCGAGCACTTGCGCGAGCTGCTTGCGCTGGCCTTCTTCGAGTGTGGCGAGCAGGCCGTCGGCCCACTCGCTGAGCGCTTCTAACTCGGCCATTGCGTGTCTGCGGTCGGCGGCCAGACGATGGCCGTTCCCTGCAGCGCGTATTCCCACACCGACACGTCGGCGAAGGGATCGAGCGGCGGCTCGGGCAGGTGCTCGACCACACGCTCCCCGTCCTCCGACTCGCTGACCCTGACCCGCTCGGTCAGCTTGATCGTCATCGACATGTCGATCGCGCTGTTGCTCAGGATCTCGGCGTCGAACCGGAAATCCTCCTTCATGCGCTCGGCATTCTGGAGCAGCTCGCGCTGGTGCGTGGCCAGCCATGACAGCGTCGGCACGACCAGGCGGTCGGGATGGTCGGCGTAGTCGATCACGACCACGTTCAGTGTGTAGGCGTACTCATACGAGAGCGATGCGGTCGCGGTCGACTGAATGCTGCCTGAGTCGATGTAGAGGCGCAGCCGATCGGGGTTGCGTTTCAGATCGGGATTGGCGGCCTCAAGCGCCGCGCGAAGGCTACTCGGCTTGTACATCGCAGGACTTCCGCGTGAGGATCAGGGCGGCTTGGCAGGCGCCGAGCTGCCGGGCGACGTCGTCGGCTTCTCCGGCGAGCGCGGAAAGATCTCCAGCAAGCGACGCAGGAAGTTGGGTTCCCGCTTCACCATGACAGCCGGGTCCGGCTCCGGCGGCTTCGGGCAGACGTAGGCCACCTTCGGTTCTGCCGGCAGGGAGCTGCAGGCGGACATCGCCAGCCCGCAGGCGAGCGATAAGCCGATCACGATCAGTTTTCTCACGTTGGGTTTCCTCCTGGTAGCGGCGGCCAAGGTCCGCCATGGCTGCGTTGGCTTGGGCGTCGCGCTCGCGCACCTTGGCGTAGGCCTTGATGAGTTCGGCCTGGCCAGCGGCCACACGGCGCGCGTCGGCAAGATCCCATTGCGCCTGCACGTGGCCCGCGCCTTTCACCCAGCAGAAGCCGCCGACGGCGGCTGCCACCGCAGCGACCACGAGCCAGCGCAGCAGCAGCGGATTCATGCCGCCTCCGCTTCGGTGACCCCCGCGAAGCGCTCATAGGCGCGCGCGAGCTTGGTGTCGTAGAGGTTCTCCTTGTAGGCCGGCCCGTTGTAGAGGCGCGCGAAGTCAGCCCACTTGCGAGCCTTGAGTGCCTTCTGCAGCGCTGCGTCGAGTTGGATGAACCGCACGAAGGCGGCGAGCTGCTCGCCCTCGCTGCGGCGCATGGCGGCCTCGAATGCGGTGGCACTCTCGTAGCCCAGCGCCTGCCAGTGATAGCCCATGATCTGGAACAGGCCCCAGCTCGCCGACTCGATGGCGATGGCTGGGTGGATCTCACGGGCACGCGCCAGGCGCATGTACTCGTCGGCGCCGCCGATGTAGCCACCGCGCTTCGCGCTCACCACGTTGGGCCACTTCGCGGCCAGCTCTTCAGCATCGAGGCCGGCCGTCTGCAGGCGCTGGTACATGACGTGACGCTCGTACAGGATCACCGGGCGGCCGTCGGCCAGGAAGCCGCAGCCGCGGCTCTCCACCGCGTTGATGGCCTTGATGCTGGCCAGCGGCACGCCCAGCGTCTCGGCGGCGGCGACCAGGTCGGCTTCGCGTAGCAGGTGCTCTGTGCGGCCACCCAAGGCCAGGGCGGCCAGCGTCTTGGGGCCTGCCGTGCCGTCGACCACCAGGCCGGCCTTGCGCTGGAAGGCCGACACCGCCTCGACGGTGGCCTCGCCGTACCAGCCGTCGACCATGATGTTGAAGCCGGCCGCGCTCAGCGCACGCTGGATGGCGCGCACGTCCTCGCCGGTGTCACCGAGGGTCAGGATTTTCATGGGAAGCTCCTTTGCTTGCGCGCCCGGGGGCGCAGTCGGGATTCGGCGATCGCGCGCAGGGCGATGCCACCGAAGATGCACAGCAGGGCCAGGAAGGTCTGCCGCAGGTTGAGGGTGGGCGCGAGGCACAGCCCGAAGGCGCCGGTCGCCAGCAGTGCCCAGGCGTGGCGATGCAGGGCACGCGCAGGGCGATGCGGGCCGTGACGATGGTTGGCAACGCAGACGGCGTGCCACAGCACGACCAGGGCGAGCAGCGCGGCGAGCGTGGTGAGGATCACGATGGGCCACCTCCGATGTTGTCGAGCTTGCGGCCGGCTGCGGCGCGTGCCTTCGGCAGCAGCCACAGCCCGCCGTAGCCCACGAAGACCGCCGCCGGCAGGTTCAGGTGCGGCGCACTCAGCGTGACGCCTGGCAGGGCCGAAAGCAGGCCAGCAAGAAGCTGCGCGACAGCCGGTGCGAGGTATCCGGCCAGCACGGCCGAGAACACCACCTGCACGACGCGCACGATGGTGCGGGTGGGCGGCAGATCGGTGACCGCATAGACGCCGCCGAACATGCCGGCCAGCAGCAGCGGGTAGTCCAGGCCGGTGGCCACGCCTGCGATGACGATGCCGCCGGTGCCCAGCGTGGCGAGGGGGCCGAGTGCGCTTGCGGTGGTGGTCGGTTCAGCCACGGTTCAGTCCCAGAGGTTGAGGGTTTGCTTGACGGCCGGCGGCGCCATGTCGGGCAGCTCGACGGCGGTGCCGTGCGGCAGGATCGCGCCCAGCGAGGCAATGCCGGGATTGGCTTCGAGCACGGTCTCGACGATGCCGGCGGTGCGGCCGTAGTGGCGGTAGCAGAGCAGGTCCAGGGTGTCGCCCTGGTGTGCGATCACGCGCATCAGATCAGCTCCACCGTGCTGCGCGGCCGGCCGACGATGTCGGAGAGCGCCCAGGCGGCGTCGCGGCGCAGATCGTCGATCGGGCTCTCGACCAGGTCGGCGCGCTGATCGCCCTTGCCGGTCGCGTCGGCCCCGCGATAGCGCTCGGCGAGGCTGGCCGCGGCGTAGCAATAGACGGCCCGCGTCCAGCGGTGGACGTGCTTGGTGGTCCCGTCGATCTCTTCGTCGCTGGTCTCTTCGAGCGAGCTGTGACCGGCGGCGATCTGTTGCGCCTTCCAGGTAGCCAGGCCCTCGATTGCGCTGATCGCGCCCTCTACCAATGCCGCCCGCACGCGGACGTCCGTCACGCTGCCGTCGATGCGCATGGCTTCGCGGAAGTCCTGCGGAGACACAGCCGGCCAGAAGGGGCCGACATCGATGTCGGTTTCCGCGGGGTTGCTGGTGCCGGTGGCGACGAAGGGACTGCTCATGGTGACTCCGGTGTGGTCGCGGTGGTCGGGGGTTTGAGCGATCGGCTGGCCGATGCTCGCCCCCCCGAGCCGCGAGGGTCGCGGGGACGCTCGTTATGCCGCCGGGGCGGGCGTGTTCTTGGGGTCGCGCGTGAGGCGCTCGAGGCGCTCGATGTCCTTCTTGACGCCCACCTTGTCGTGGAGCTGCAGGGCGCGCTTGAGGTAGTCGAGAGCGGAGAGGCGACAGCGCAGGCCGAAGTCATCGTCTGGCGGCCCATCTTCGGCTTCGGCACGAGCGAGCAGCGCGTAAGCGATAGCTTTGAGGAGCTTGGCGCGGACTTCGTCCGGCATGTCCTGCTCAGTGACCATTTCTTCGCACTGACGCAGCAGATCGGCATAGGGCGCCAGTGCCACCCCTTCGAGCTTCAGCGTGGTGTCGGCCATCTCCTCGGCGATCAGGCACGCGGTGGTGCGCTGGAAGCGGTCCGGCATTTGCAGGCCGTGCTTGATGGCATGGGCGGCCATCGGGAGCGCGGCGGCGAAATCACCGCAGTCGATGTGCCACAGCAGGATCGTCATGAAGACATCGTCCTGTCGCGGGCTGTCGGCCTGCAGCACGCCCTCGCACCAGGCGGCGTACTTGGGCAGCAGCTCACGCTTGACGGCGATCTTGCGTTCGACGCTCTGCACCGTTTTGAGGTGGCGGCGGTCCTCGGCGAGCGAGGCCTGCATGAGTTCGTACTCGGTGGCGTTGGCGCGCAGCTCGGAAGAACCCGCCCCGGCCGTGACGGCCAGGGCGGCGAGCACACGCTGCCGGTGAGCGAGGGCGTGGCGGGTCATGGTGCGGGTGCTCCCGATCAGGCGGCGACGAGCTGGATGTTCTCAGCGACCGCGATGCAGTCGAAGTCCTCGACCACGTAGGCGTCGTTCGAGGACTCGTAGTTCTCGATCCGGTTGCGCTTCGGGTTTTCCTCGAGGTGCCGGCGGCGCGCGCCTTCTTGGAAGTAGATCGACAGGTTATCCAGGCGCGTGATCGCAAGGCCGTTGGCCGGGAAGAAGGGCACCGTGACCGCCTGCTTACCGCCAACGCGCTTCTGGCTGATGATCAGATCCGCCGCGATCGCCTCGGAGTTGTCCTGCGCCTTGTTCACCAGCGGGAAATACTTGTCCGCCAACAGGTCGCGGCCGAGGATGACCACGAGTTCAGTATCGTCTTGGTACCAGGGAGCCAGGATGGAGCTGATCAGATCCATGACCAGGGCATCGAGGTTCTTGTAGCCATTGGCGGCACCGACGGTGTTACCGATCTGGATCTTGTTGGAACCGGCGGCGACTTCGGACAGCACGTTGGAGCCGCCGTTGAAGTCGCGCACGTGCTGCAGCCAGCCCTTGTTGACGTCCTGCAGGAGCGGATTCGCAATCAGGTCGGTGTCTGCGGCGGCATGTGTGCCGTTCCAGCCGATCATGATGCGGTCCAGCGCCTGACGCTTGATGATCAGGTCGCGCAGCCGCGCCTGGAAGTCCTTGAACTTGGCCCAGGCGTCCAGGGTGGCGTAGGGCACGTAGGTATCGAAGTTCGTCTGCACGGCCTGATAGCCCTTGTTGTCCAGAGCCAGCACGTTGCGCGGCGAACGGTCCGCGTTGGTGGTGTTGGTGCGGCTGGCGATGGGGCCGCCGACGCCCATCCCCAGCTTCTCGCCGATCTGCTCGGGGACTGGGACAATGTTGATGCGCTGCAGGAAGTCCGAGGACTCCTGCATGCGGGTCTCCAGCGTCTGCTGCACGCTGGGCGCGACGGTGAAGGTCTTGGTGGCGTCGCTCACGCCGCTCAACTGGGCGATTGCGGCGAGGTAGGCGGAATACTTCTGGCGGGCTTCGATGCGCATTGTTCGGTCTCCGAAAGGCGGATTGGGTGGGAACTCGTTGAGGATCAGCAGTCGGTGGTCACGTCGCCCTTGCCACCCGTGGCGGGGGCACGCGGCGCCCCGCCCGGGGTGTTGCTGAGCTTGGTGGTGAGGTCTTCGAGCTGGGCTTTCACCTTGGCCAGCTCGTCGCCGGTGGCGCTGAGCTTCTGAATGGCGGCCTCGGCTTCGCCCAAGCGCTTGGAGGTCTCGTCGTTGAGTGCCACTTGGTGCGAGGCGATCTCTTCGACCGCCGCGTGCACATCGGCGAAACGGGCGTCGTCGGAGTCCTGCTTGCGCGAGAACATGCTGCGGATCTTGTCCAGCAGGCCGGGTTCTTCTTCGATCTCGTCGAACTCGAACACCACCTCTTCGGCCGCGCTGAACAGGTTGTCTTCGTGCAGCTTGCGACTCTTGAGCGCTCCGCTCTTGGCCGAAAACTCCAGCATTTCAGTGCCAAGGCTGGCGGGGCTGTCCGTGACGGCCAGGCCGACGAGGTAGGCCTTGCCGGTCTTGGCGAAGTCCGGCTGCACTTCCATCGACGTGTAGACCTTCTGGCCCTTCTTGTTCAGGGCGATCAGTTCGTCGGTGGGCGCGATCTGGCCGAACAGCGCCAGCTTCTTTTTGCCGTCGATCTCGACCTCTTCGGTCTTGAGGGCGATGACATCACCGTAGGCCTTGAACAGGCCGTTGGGGTCAACGCCTTTGAAGTGTTCGAGATTGACGCGCGCACCATAGGTGTTGGGGTTGTAGCTCGAGGCCATCTGTTCGAGCCATGCACGTTCGATCGTGCGCCCGTCGGTGGTGGCGCCTTCGACGCCGATGCGGACAAACTTGCTGACGCGCTTGAACTTCTTTGCCTTCTGGCTCATGTGCTGATCCCCTGACGTGGTCTGGATTTCTGTGTTGGCGCGATATCGCGCTCGACACAGCCATCATCGGGACTCAAGCGACTGCGAGCTATGCCCATGTGTTGTATGCGCGCCGGCCTACAACACGCCGCGACCGGACTCGCGCGCGCGCGGCGGCAAAGTGGGCGACATGGATTTGTCGCAACCGCCCATCTCAATCTCCAATGCTCCCGGCATGGACCCTTGCCGGCAGGCGCGCGACCTGTACTGGCAAGGCCTGCGCGTGGCGCGCATCGCCGAGATGCTGGGCATCAAGGCGGCCACCATTCATTCGTGGAAGCGGCGCCAGCTATGGGACGAGACCGAGCCCGTCGCCCGTGTCGAGGCCGTGATCGAAGCACGTCTGATGAAGCTGGTCGCAAAGGAGCAGAAGGAAGGCTGCGACTACAAGGAGATCGATCTACTCGGGCGGCAGCTCGAGCGCACCGCGCGCGTGAAGAAGTACAGCGCGCCGGGTGGGCGCGAGACCGATCTCAATCCGAAGATCGCAGAGCGCAACGCCGCCCCACGCACGCGCAAGGCACCGCCCAAGAATGCAATCAGCGAAGAGCAGGCCAATCGCATGCGCGAGGCCTTCCTCGACGATCTCTTTGGCTACCAGAAGCACTGGCACCGGGCCGGGTTCGTCGAGCGGATCCGCAACGTGCTGAAGTCGCGCCAGATCGGCGCGACGTTCTACTTCGCGCGCGAGGCGCTGGTCGATGCGATCCACACCGGGCGCAATCAGATTTTTCTGTCGGCCAGCAAGGCGCAGGCCTTCCAGTTCAAGAGCTACATCCAGGACTTTGCGCGCAGCTCGGCTGACGTCGAGCTGCAGGGCGAGAAGATCACGCTACACCTGCCCAACGGTGAGTCTCCCGAGCTGATCTTCCTGGGCACCAACAGCCGCACGGCGCAGAGCTACCACGGCAATCTGTACCTGGACGAGTACTTTTGGATTCCGAAGTTCCAGGAGCTGCGAAAGGTGGCCAGCGGCATGGCCTCGCAGAAGCGCTGGCGCCAGACCTACTTCTCGACGCCGTCTTCGCTCACCCACGAGGCGGTGCCGTTCTGGGACGGCACGCTGTTCAACCGAGGGCGATCCAAGGAGGACCGGATCAAGCTGGACGTCAGCCACACGGCGCTGGCGGCCGGTCGGCGCTGCGAAGATGGCCAGTGGCGCCAGATCGTGACGATCCTCGATGCCCTGGCCAGCGGTTGCGACCTGTTCGACATCGAGCAGCTCCGCCTCGAGTACTCGCCCGAAGAGTTCCTGCAGCTCTTCATGTGCCAGTTCATCGATGACGGGCAGAGCATCTTCCCGCTCAACGTCCTGCAGCGCTGCATGGTGGATGCCTGGGAAGAGTGGGGCGACTTCAAGCCATTCGCAGCGCGCCCGTTCGGATACCGCGAGGTCTGGATCGGGTACGACCCGGCCCGGTCGGGAGATTCGGCCGGTCTCATCGTGCTGGCACCACCCGACCGCGCGGGAGGGAGATTCCGCGTGCTGGACCGTGTCCAGTTCGCGGGTCTGGACTTCGAAGAGCAGGCCGAGCGCATCCGCCTGCTCACTCAGACCTACAACGTCGGGCACATCGGGATTGACACCACCGGCATGGGCCAAGCCGTGTTCGATCTGGTGCAGAAGTTCTACCCGAGCGTGATGCCGATTCTCTACTCGGTCGACATGAAGGTGCGCCTTGTGATGAAGGCCATGTCGGTCATCAATGCGGGGCGCCTGGAGTTCGATGCCGGCGCCACGGACCTGGCCGCCGCGCTTATGTCGATCAAGAAAACCACCACCGCGTCGGGCCGCCAGATGACCTTCGAGGCCGGGCGCTCGCAGGAAACCAGCCACGCCGATCTGGCGTGGGCGCTGATGCATGCCCTGATCCGTGAGCCGCTTGAAGGCTCGACGGCCACCAATCAAAGCTCCATGGAGATCATCTGATGTCGCGCAAGCGCACCCCCCACAACAACGTCCGTCTATCGCAAGCGCAGACGCCACAGGCACAGGCCACGGCCATGGAGTTCAGCCTGGGCGACCCGGTACCGGTGCTCGACCGCCGCGAGATCTTCGACTACCTCGAGTGCATCGAGATCAGTGGCAAGTACTACTCGCCACCGCTTCATCTGCCAGGGTTGGCGCAGATTTTCCGGGCGGCCCCCCACCACGCCAGCGCGATCTACTGCAAGCGCAACATCCTGCTCGATACCTTCATCCCACATCCGAAGCTCAATGCTCAGGAGTTCAGCCAGCTCGCGCTGGACTACTTGGTGCTCGGCAATGGCTACGTCGAGCGTGTGCGCTCGATGATCGGGCAGGCGATGAGGTACCGGGTGCCGCTGGCGTTGTACGTGCGCCGCGGCGTGGCGCCCGGCTCCTTCTGGTGGCTGCATCGCGGCTATGAAGAACAGGAGATGCCGACGGGGGATGTGTTCCAGCTCCGCGAGCCGGACCTTCGGCAGGAGATCTACGGCATGCCAGAGTATCTCGCCGCCATCAACGCCGCGCTGCTCAACGAGTCGGCGACGTTGTTCCGGCGCAAGTACTACGCCAACGGATCACATGCTGGCTTCATCTTTTACATGACCGACCAGGCGCAAAAGCAGGATGACATTGATGCGCTCAAGGAGGCCTTCCGCCAAGCGAAGGGCCCGGGGAACTTTAAGAACCTGTTTCTCTACGCACCCAACGGCAAGAAGGACGGCGTGCAGTTGATTCCGGTGAGTGAAGTGGCGGCGAAGGATGACTTCCTGAACATCAAGGGGGTGAGCCGCGACGACATCCTTGCTGCGCACCGTGTGCCGCCGCAGCTCATGGGGATCGTGCCCGGCAACGTGGGCGGATTCGGCGATGTAGAGAAGGCTGCGCGCGTCTTCGCGCAAAACGAGCTGCGGCCCTTGCAGCGTCGCCTGCTTGCGATCAACACCTGGGCTGGTGAAGAGATCGTGCGCTTCAACGACTACTCGCTCGACGCTGGTCAAGGTTGAGCAAGCTGAGACGGTGCGACCGGCCCAGGTGCGCGAACACCTGAACCGGCCACCTCCTGCAGAGTGAGCTGCATTCAGCCAAGACACCGCACCGTGCACACGGCGGGCCGAAGGCTATCAACTGTGTAACACAATGGCAAACCCTATCGTTCCATGGATGGGCGGCAAGCGCCGCCTCGCAGACAAACTGTTCCCGCTGTTCCCTTCCCACGAGTGCTACGTCGAGCTGTTCGCAGGCGGCGCCGCGCTCTTCTTCCTACGCCCGATGCCAGCGCGCACCGAGGTGCTAAACGACATCAACGGCGAACTGGTGAACCTGTATCGGGTGATCCAAAACCACCCGGAGGAATTCGCGCGCCAGTTCAAGTGGGCGCTCAGTAGTCGGCAGGTATTCAAGTGGCATCAGGAGCAACCCACTGAACCTCTCACCGATATTCAACGTGCAGCTCGCTTCTTCTACCTGCAGCAGCATGCCTTCGGTGGCAAGGTCGACGGGCAGACATTCGGTACCGCGACCACCGGTCCTGCTTACAACTTCTACCGGATCGACGACCAACTAGCAGCGGCGCATCTGCGCCTTGCTGGTGTCTATGTCGAGCATCTTCAATGGCACGCCTGTGCCGAGAAGTACGACCGGCCGCACACCTTCTTCTACGCGGATCCGCCGTACTGGGAGACCGAAGGGTATGGGGTGGGTTTCCCGTGGAGCGAGTACGAGCGCCTGGCCCACTTCATGGGCACGTGCAAGGGCAAGGTGATGTTCTCGATTAACGATAACCCTGCCATCCGCGAGCTCTTCGCGGCCTTCCACTGCCATGAGCTGGACATCAAGTACAGCAACGGCAATCAGGCGAATGGGGCGCCGCAGACCAGCAGGGAGCTGGTTTTTGCGAACTGGGATCCGATGGAGAGCGGGCAGCTCTTCTAGTCATCAGTACTGCTGGCGGCTTCACCGCTTGAGTGGAGCCGCCAGTCTTCACACGGAAGAAGTCCCTCTACGGCATCACGCAGACATCCGTCATTGGTAACGAGGATGCAGCCGTACATGAATGCTGATTGGGCAATAAGTGCGTCGGGGATGTTGTCATCACGGGACTTCCGTTTCCTGCCTTTGCATTGCCCCATCCGACTCAGAACCGTTTCGTAGATATTTTCTCCTGCATCGTCACCCCATACAGACTCTCCTAACCCTGCCCCTGCAACATCAAGAGAGAACGGTGCGAGAAGTACTGCTTTCGCGGTTTCTGAAAACTTGGCTGCAAGCGGTTCAGCTCTGCCCCTGACAGAGGGATCCGGAGACGCGAGGCAGTTGTTGAGTTCCTCTCGTTGAATTGGGGTTGCTACCAGATGTTTGCCTTGCAACTGGGAATAGTCGATCTCGCCATCAAGCAAATGGTTGAAGACGTTCGTGTCCAGCATGTAGCGCTTCTTCTCTGAATCCATGTCGAACCCGCACGTGTGGTGCACTCGTGCCCAGTCTATCCCGTATGCCCCCCTGTTCGACTAACTGGCGCGCGGTCGTTCCCCCGCCACGCCCGCCCTCTTCATGGGGCGGAATACTTGCAGGCGCAAGGAAGGCTCTTTCCGGCCCTACAGGGGGCGCGGCGGGGCAGGGCGCGCTGTCGGAAAAGTGTGCAGATTTATGCAGCCTAAGCACTTGCAGTGGCCTGGGCATGCTGCGAAAAAGCTGCGATCACAGGACGATTCCAGTCGAAAAGAATCGCAGCCTGCAGGAGCGGCAAAAAAATAAGGCCTTGAATTTCAAGGCCTTATTTTCTTCTTGCTGGTGGAGGCGGGGGGGATCGAACCCCCGTCCGAAAGTCCTCTACAACCGGATCTACATACTTAGCCGTTCTATTTAAATTTAACCCTGCGCTTAGCCGATCGGCAGGCCGACGCAGGGCGAGTCACCTTGGTTTTAGCTCCGTCTCAAGTAACCCGAAACGGCACGAGTCTCTGTGAATGACGCTGCTGCCGGTTGCCCGGCCTGATCCAGAGACCTATCAGTGCAGCGGCTGTAGCCTTAAGCGGCTACTGCGAATTGCTCGTCGTTGGCGAGTATAGATTTCCAGATGGATTTACGAGGTCACTGGTCCTCGGTATGCACCAAGCTGCTTCGCGACCCCCGTCGAAGCCATGTCGCCCCCGGTGATCTGTGTTGCAGGCCTCAATTGTAAGCGGCAGGGGCGAGGCAGTCCAACACTTCCGCCGGTTCATCGATGATATGGTCGGCGCCCCAGCTTTCAATGGGGTCGCCCACGCCCAGGTAACCCCAGCGGACAGCGATAGTGCGCATGCCAGCCGCTCGACCGGCTTCGATGTCGCGGCGATCATCGCCGACGTAGATGCAGTCGGTCGCGGCCAGGCTGGCGAGTTGGCAGGCGTGCAGCAAGGGGTCTGGCGCCGGCTTGGGACGTGCCGCTGTATCGCCACTGACCACGCAGCAGGCGCGCGTGTCGATCGCCAGCGCCTTGACCAGCGGCTGCGTGAAACGGGTGTGTTTATTGGTGATGATGCCCCACAGGAGATTGCGCGCCTCCAGGTGGTCCAGCAACTCCGGCATGCCTGCAAACAGCGTGGTGTGCCTGCAGATGTCGCGCTGATAGTGCCCCAGTACACGCTCGGCATAACCCGCGTAGGCCGGGTGCTCGGGCAGTACATCCATGCCCGCACGCAACAGGCCGCGCACACCCTGCGAGGTATAAGGGCGAAGATGTTCCAGCGGGAGCGCAGCCAGGCCTTCTTCGGCACGCAGCGCGTTCAGGGCCGAGCCGAGGTCGGGGGCCGTGTCGGCCAGGGTGCCGTCGAGATCGAAGAAAATCGCGCGGGTCATGACTTCAGGCTGTGCGGGCACAGCGCATCAGGTAATTGACATCGGTGCCCTCGCCAAGGCGATAGTGCTGAGTGACCGGGTTGTAGTGCAGGCCGGTCAAAGCCTGGACATCCAGACCGGCGTCACGGGCGAAGCGCGACAGCTCGGAGGGCTTGATGAACTTCTGGTAGTCGTGTGTGCCGCGCGGCAGCATGTTCAGCACGTATTCGGCGCCGACGACGGCCAGCAGATAAGCCTTGGCATTGCGGTTGAGCGTGGAGAAATAGACCGTGCCCCCTGCCTTGGTGAGCGTGGCGCAGGCGCGCACGATGCTGGCCGGGTCCGGCACGTGCTCCAGCATCTCCATGCAGGTCACGATGTCGTACTGGCCTGCTTCAGTGGCCGCAAGCTCTTCTGCGGCGATCTTGCGATAGCGGATGTCCAGGTTGCTTTCATGCAGATGCAGGCGAGCGACGGACAGAGGTTTTTCTGACAGGTCTATCCCGCTGACCTTGGCGCCGAGGCGCGCCATGCTTTCGCACAGGATGCCGCCGCCGCAACCGATGTCCAGTACCGTTTTGCCAGCCAGTGGGGTTGCGGTGTCGATCCACTGGGTGCGCAGCGGATTGATCATGTGAAGGGGCTTGAATTCCGACTCAGGGTCCCACCAGCGGTGGGCCAGTTCGCCGAACTTGGCGAGTTCCGAATCGTCTGCGTTGAGCGTGGGCATCGGGGGTCCCGGGAGAACGAGGTGGTGCGATTGTATAAACAAAAAAGCCCTGCCGAAGCAGGGCTTTTCTTACCGGAGCAGCAGCTTACTTCTTGGTGCCGACGGCTTCCAGATCGACGCGGCGATCAGCGGCCAGGCAATCCACCAGCTTCTTGTTCTTGCCGGATTCAGCGCCCATGTTCTTGCACTTGTCGCCGGACACGGGCTGGCTTTCGCCCTTGCCTTCGGTGTAGACACGGTTGGCATCGATGCCCTTGCTGACCAGGAGGTCCTTGATCGCGGCGGCGCGCTTCTCGGACAGGGCCTGGTTGTACTTGTCGGAACCGATGCGGTCGGCGTGACCCACAGCGATCACGACTTCCAGGTTCATGGCCTTCAGGCTGTCGGCGAAGCTGGAGAGCTTGCTTTGGCCTTCGCTGCTGATAACGGCCTTGTCGTATTCGAACAGGGCGTCAGCATTGACCGTGACCTTCTGGGCGACCGGAGCCGGGGCGGGCGCGGGAGCCGGAGCGGGCGCAGCAGCCGGGGCCGGCGCAGCAGCGACCGGAGCGGGCTTCGGCACGCACATGTCCTTCGGAATCAGGTCGGGATCGCAGTAGCAGCCGACGGGGAAACCGGTTTCCTTGACCTTGACGCTCTTGGCTGCGTCCAGCGACCAGAAGCCGGTGCGCCAGCACATGCCGGTGGCGTTGCGGGTCAGGACGCTACGGCTGTCGGTGGCGTAAGGAATGATGTCGCCCGGCTTTGCGTCGACGGTGTAATCCTTGGTTTGTGCGTGAGCAACCGACAGGAAGCCCAGCGCAGCAACTGCGGCCAGAACAAACTTGCGATTCATTTTCATTGTGTATTCCCCTAACAAGGTTTGTTTGCGATCAGAAACTGGGGACCGAGAGGTGTGACTGCCCCAAACTACTTGTGGGTTGAGTCGCTCGGCATGGGGGCGAAATGATTAACGCAGTGCGAGATTCATCCCGGCTCAACTCCGAATGGAATTGTGCCACATGCTGCAAATCCGCAGCAATTCGCTGTTGTGCGGGTGCAACAATTGATAATCCGCCACGCGCCTATTTCCGTTAACCCACACATCGCTGACATGGTCGCGACCTGAAACATAAATGACATGTGAAGCCGGATCGAAGCAAGGATGGGTAATCCAGTCATCCAGTGCAATGGCGCAGAAGTCAGCGCTCTTGGTGGGGCGGATGGAGCCCGTCTCCGCGCCCAGGCCCAGTGCCGTCGCGCCTCCCAGGGTGGCCATCCGGAGTACCTGATGCGCCGGAAGGGTGTCTGCATTTCCCGTGCTGACCTTGGCCAGTAATGCAGCGTGGCGCATTTCCTGGAAGATATCCAGGCGATTATTGCTGGCGCTTCCGTCGGTGCCGAGGCCGACCTCGATTGTGCGGGCCAGCATCTTGGCGACAGGGGCAATGCCGCTGGCCAGCTTCATGTTGGAGGTCGGGTTGTGCGAAACGCTGACCCGGTGTGTAGCCAGCAGGTCCAGTTCCTCGTCAGTCATGTGAACGGCGTGGGCCAGGAGGAGTTCGCTGCCCAGCAGGCCGAGACGCTGCAGGCGTTGCAAGGGGCGCACGCCATGCGCGCGCACGCTGTCTTCAATTTCGCCCTGCGTTTCGTGTAAGTGTAGGTGGATCGGTGCGTCGAGCTCCGTCGCCAGGCTCGCGATGTGCTCGAAGGCGGCGTCTGACACCGTGTAGGGGGCGTGCGGAGCCAGCGCAAAGCTCAGGAGCGGATGGTTTGTCCATTTGTCGCGCACCTGCAGGCCCTTGCGCAGGTAGTCGTCGGCGTCGCTGGCGTAACCGGTGGGGAAGTCGATCACCGTCACGCCCAGCATGGCGCGCATACCCAGTTCGTCGAAGGCGCGCGCCGCAGCGTCCGGGAAGAAGTACATGTCGTTGGCGCAGGTGATGCCGGAGCGCAGCATCTCGGCGCCCGCGAGCAGGGTGCCGTCGTAGACGAACTGCTCGGACAGGTGGGTGCGCTCCGTCGGCCAGATCGCGTCCTCCAGCCAGCGCATCAGGGGCAGGTCGTCGGCGATGCCGCGCATCAGGCTCATCGCGGCGTGCGTATGGGTATTGATCAGGCCAGGCAGCAGGACGTGGTGAGGCAGGCTGACCGCTTCCGCAGGCAGGTAGCGGGTGCGCGCGTCGTGGATGGGCAGGGTCTCGACGATGCGGCCAGCGCGTACCGCGACCGCGTGGTGCTCCAGTACAACGCCGGCCGGCTCAATCGGGATGATCCAGCGCGCTTCGATCAGCAGGTCGACAGGAATCGGTGGGGTCATGGGGGTCGATGGTGGGGGAGGTGGGGTGGCTTGGGGGACATGTTACAATTTCAAGCTTTTAGCGCAGTCCAACGGAGCCCCAAGCGCCTGCTATGAATTCATTCGCCAAGGAAACGCTGCCGATCAGTTTAGAGGAAGAAATGCGTCACTCTTACCTCGATTACGCGATGAGCGTGATCGTGGGACGCGCGCTTCCCGATGTTCGCGATGGCCTCAAGCCGGTACACCGGCGTGTGCTATACGCGATGCACGAGCTGAACAACGACTGGAACCGTCCGTACAAGAAGTCGGCGCGTATCGTCGGTGACGTGATCGGTAAGTACCACCCGCACGGCGATCAGGCGGTGTACGACACCATCGTGCGCATGGCGCAGGACTTCTCGCTGCGCTACATGCTGGTCGATGGCCAGGGCAACTTCGGCTCCATCGACGGCGACGGCGCGGCGGCGATGCGTTATACCGAAATCCGTCTGGCCAAGATCGCGCACGAGATGCTGGCCGACATCGACAAGGAAACGGTCGATTTCGGACCCAACTACGACGGCTCGGAGAAGGAGCCGTTGATCCTGCCGGCGCGCATCCCGAACCTGCTCATCAATGGTAGCTCCGGTATCGCGGTTGGCATGGCCACCAACATCGCGCCGCACAACCTGGGCGAAGTGGTGGATGCCTGCCTGGCGCTGCTGGCGGATCCCGAAATCACCATCGACGATCTGATCAAGATCGTGCCGGCGCCGGACTTTCCCACTGCCGGCCTGATCTACGGCCTGCATGGCGTGCACGAGGGCTACCGCACCGGCCGTGGCCGCGTGATCATGCGCGCCCGTACGCACTTCGAAGACATCGCCAAGAGCAACGACCGCCAGGCGATCATCATCGACGAGCTGCCGTACCAGGTGAACAAGCGCACCCTGCTCGAGAAGATCGCCGAGCTGGTGTCGGAGAAGCGCATCGAAGGCATCTCCGACCTGCGCGACGAGTCGGACAAGTCCGGCATGCGCGTGGTCATCGAACTCAAGCGCGGCGAAGTGGCCGAGGTTGTGCTGAACAATCTGTTCAAGCAGACCCAGATGCAGGATACCTTCGGCCTCAACATGGTGGCCCTGGTCGACGGCAAGCCGCGCCTGCTGAACCTCAAGCAGATGCTGGAGTGCTTCCTGGCACACCGGCGCGAGGTCATCACCCGCCGCACCATCTTCGAACTGCGCAAGGCACGCGAGCGTGGCCACATCCTGGAAGGCCTGGCCGTCGCGCTGTCGAACGTCGACGAGATCATTGCCCTGATCAAGGCCGCGCCGACGCCGGCCGTGGCCAAGCAGGAGCTGATGGGCCGCGAGTGGCGCTCGCAGCTGGTCGAGGACATGCTGGCGCGTGCCATGGCTGACGCCTATCGTCCGGAAGGCATCGACGCCAGCTTTGGTCTGTCGGCGCAGGGCTATCGCCTGTCTGACGTGCAGGCGCAGCGCATTCTCGAAATGCAACTGCAGCGCCTGACCAACATGGAGCAGGACAAGATCGTCGGCGAATACAAGGAGGTGATGGACATCATCACCGACCTGCTGGACATCTTGGCCCGCCCGGAGCGCATCACGCAGATCATTGCCGATGACCTGCGTGCGATCCGCGCGCAGTTCGACGATCCGCGCCGCTCCGAGATCGTGCTGAACACGGCCGACATCAACATCGAGGACCTGATCGCGCAGGAGGACATGGTCGTCACCCTGTCGCATACCGGTTACTTCAAGCGTCAGCCGCTGGCCGACTACCGCGCGCAGAAGCGCGGCGGGCGTGGCAAGCAGGCCGCCGCGACGAAGGAGGATGACTGGATCGACCAGCTCTTCGTTGCCAACACGCATGACACCATCCTGTGCTTCTCGAACCGTGGGCGCCTGTACTGGCTCAAGGTGTATGAAGTGCCGGAAGGCAACCGCAACGCGCGTGGTAAGCCGATCGTGAACCTGTTCCCGCTGGTGGAAGGCGAGAAGATCACGGCTGTGTTGCCGGTCAAGGAATTCGACGAAGGCCACTACGTCTTCATGGCGACCGCGCTGGGCACGGTCAAGAAGACACCGCTGACCGATTTCTCCAACCCGCGCAAGGCCGGCATCATCGCCGTCGCGCTGGACGATGGCGACTTCCTGGTTGGGGTGGCGATCACCGATGGTGACTGCAACGTCATGCTGTTCTCCGACGCCGGCAAGGCCGTGCGCTTTGACGAGAACGACGTGCGCCCGATGGGCCGCACGGCGCGCGGCGTGCGCGGCATGATGCTGGAAGACGGCCAACGCGTGCTGTCGATGCTGGTCGCGCATGGCGAGACGCAGAGCGTGCTCACCGCGACCGAAAACGGCTACGGCAAGCGCACCAACATCGGCGAATACACGCTGCATGGGCGCGGCACCAAGGGCATGATCGCGATCCAGTCTTCCGAGCGTAACGGCAAGCTGGTCGCCGCTGTGCTCGTCGATCCGACCGATCACGTGATGCTGATCGCCGACAACGGCGTGCTGATCCGCACGCCGGTCAAAGACATCCGCGAGTTGGGCCGCTCCACGCAAGGCGTCACCCTGATCAATCTCGACGAAGGCGCCAAGCTGTCCTCGATCGAGAAGATCGTCGAGAGTGACGAAGAGGAGAACGGCGAAGGAGTCGAGGGTACGGAAGGTGGCGAAGGCGCTGCCGGTGAATCCGCCGAGGGAGGCGAGGCGTGAGCGAGGAACTGGCGAAACTGCGGGCCGAGATCGACCGCCTGGATCGCGAGATCCTGGAGCGCCTGTCGCAGCGCGCCCAGTGCGCCAAGCGCATCGGCGAGGTCAAGCGCGGCCCGCTGTATCGCCCGGAGCGCGAGGCGCAGGTCTTGCGCAACATCGCCGACGAGAATGCCGGCCCCTTGTCGAACGAAGCTGTGCAGCGCGTGTTCCGCGAGATCATGTCGTGGTGCCTGGCGCTGGAGCAGCCGCTCAAGGTCGCTCACCTGGGGCCGCAGGGCACCTTCTCGGAGGCTGCTGCCGGCAAGCATTTCGGCGGTGCGCCGGAACTGCATCCACAGCAGACCATCGACGATGTGTTTCATGCTGTGCAGGCGGGCGCATGCGAGTACGGCGTGGTGCCGGTCGAGAACTCGACCGAGGGCGCCATCGGCCGCACGCTGGACCTGCTGCTGGCCGGCAACGTCTTCGTGTGCGGTGAAGTCAGCCTGCGCATCCGGCACAACTTCATGACGCGCGCCACCGACATGGCTTCGGTCAAGCGCATCTACTCGCACTCGCAGTCGCTGTCCCAGTGCAATGCCTGGTTGGCGCACAACGCGCACGGCATTCCGCGCCTGCCGGTGGCGAGCAATGCAGAGGCCGCCCGCATGGCGGCCGCCGATCCCGAAGCGGCGGCGATCGCCGGTGAGACGGCGGCGCAGCTCTACGGGCTGGATATCCTGCACGCCAATATCGAGGACGATCCCAACAACACCACGCGCTTCCTGGTGATCGCGCGCCATGATGCGGGCCCGTCCGGCCGCGACCGGACCTCGCTCGTGTGCTCCGCACCGAACCGGCCCGGCGCCGTCTATGAGCTGCTGGCCCCCTTTGCCGAGCAAGGCGTCAGCATGACCAAGCTGGAGTCGCGTCCGTCGCGCACCGGCCTGTGGGAATACGTGTTCTATGTGGACGTCGAGGGACACCGCGACGACCCGGCGGTGGCCACCGCCCTCAAGGCGATTGCCGACCGTGCTGCCTTCCTCAAGGTGCTGGGTTCTTACCCGGTCGCCGCCATCTGACGCCATCTGAATTTTCGTCTGGAGCCTGACATGTCTGCCGTGCAGTTCGCGCCCGAGTACATCCGCGCCATTTCGCCCTATGTGCCGGGCAAGCCGATTTCCGAACTGGCCCGTGAAATGGGTCTGGAGGAGGAAAAGATCGTCAAGCTCGCCTCGAACGAGAACCCCTTGGGCATGAGTCCCGCCGCCAAGGGCGCAGTGGCCGGCGCGCTGGGCGACATCGCGCGCTACCCCGACGGCAATGGTTTCGCGCTCAAGCAGGCGCTGTCGCACAAGCTGGGCGCGGGCATGGACAGCTTCGTGCTGGGCAATGGCTCCAATGATGTGCTGGAACTGGTTGCGCGCGCCTTCTTGTCGCCGCAGCACAGCGGGGTCTATGCGCAGCATGCTTTTGCCGTGTACCCGCTGGCGATTCAGGCCATCGGTGCGCGCCGCATCGAGGTGCCCGCACGCAACTTCGGCCACGACCTGGCGGCGATGGCGGATGCCATCGCACCGGACACGCGCATCGTCTTCATCGCCAATCCGAACAACCCGACCGGTACCTTCCTGCCCGGCGAACTGATCGAAGCCTTTCTCGGACAAGTGTCGCCCGACGTGATCGTGGTGCTGGATGAGGCCTACAACGAGTACCTTGCGCCGGTGCAGCGCTACAACGCAGTGCCCTGGATCAAGCGCTTCCCGAACCTGGTCATCACGCGCACCTTCTCCAAGATCTATGGCCTGGCTGGGCTGCGCATCGGTTACGCGGTGGCTGCGCCCGAGGTGGCGGACATCATCAATCGCGTGCGTGCCCCGTTCAACGCCAACAGCCTGGCGCTGGCTGCAGCCGAGGCTGCATTGAGCGACGACGAGTTCCTGCAGCGCAGCTACGAGGTCAATGCGAACGGCATGCAGCAGATCATCGGCGGCCTGTCTTCGCTGAACCTGGAGTACATCCCCTCGGCGGGCAACTTCCTGACCTTCAAGGTGGGGGATGCGGCCGGCGTGAACCATCAACTGCTCAAGCAGGGCGTCATCGTGCGCCCGATCGCCGGCTACGGCATGCCGGAATGGCTGCGCGTCTCCATCGGCACGCGCGAGGAGAATGCACGCTTCCTGGCGGCCTTGGCCGTGGCGCTGCAAGCATGAGCGTGAAGCTCTCGCGCCTGGTTATCGCCGGGGTTGGCCTCATTGGCGGATCCTTCGCCGCCGCGTTGAAGGAGGCTGGCGTTGCGCGGCACGTCGTGGGTGTCGGGCGCCGTCGCGAGTCCCTGCAGGAAGCCCTGGACCTGGGTTTGATCGACGAAATCCAGCTCGACTGGGAAAGCGCATTGAAGGGCGCGGATTTCGTGTTGCTGGCCATGCCGGTCGGTCAGATGGATGCGGTCATGGCAGCCATGGCGCCACACTTGGAGCCGCATACCCTGGTGACGGATGGCGGTAGTACCAAGGCAGACGTGATCCAGGCGATCTACCGCCGCCTGGGCCATCGCATCGGTCGCGTAGTCCCGGCACACCCCATCGCGGGCGCCGAGAAGAGCGGCCCCTCTGCCGCCAATGCCGAGCTGTACCGCGAGCGCAAAGTCGTGCTGACGCCGCTGCCCGAGAATGACAGTGACGCCATCGACACGGTGCGCCAGGTGTGGGCCGCCACCGGCGCTCAGATGCACCAGATGAGCCCGCAGGAACATGACCGCGTGTTCGCTGCCGTCAGCCACCTGCCGCACCTGCTGTCCTTCGGCCTGGTGCATGACTTGGCGCAGCGCGCCAATGCCGAGCAGCTCTTCAAGTACGCGGCCTCCGGTTTTCGCGACTTCACTCGCATCGCCGGCAGTCATCCCGAAATGTGGCGCGACATTTGTGTGGCCAACCGGCAGGCTTTGCTGGCCGAACTCGATGCCTATCTCAGCGAGCTCGCCTACCTGCGCGCGTTGTTGATGGCGGGCGACGGCAATGCCCTCGAAGCGCTCTTCGCGCAGGCCCGCGAAGCGCGTAACGCCTGGGTCGAACAGCAACAGAAACAGTAAGAACATGGAATTCCTCGACCTCAAACCCCTGTCACAGGCCCAGGGCACAGTGCGCCTGCCGGGCTCCAAGAGCATCTCCAACCGTACGCTGCTGCTGGCCGCACTGGCTGAGGGTACGACCGACATCCGCGACCTGCTGGCCTCGGACGATACGGACCGGATGCTGGATGCACTGAAGACGCTGGGTGTGTCGGTGGAGAAAACCGGTGAGAAGGATTACCGCGTCGTCGGTGCGCCAGACGGTTTCGCCAACAAGAACGCGGACCTGTTTCTGGGCAATGCCGGCACCGCGTTCCGTCCGCTGACCGCAGCTCTGGCTCTGGCCGGCGGCACGTATAAGCTGCATGGCGTGTCGCGCATGCATGAGCGGCCCATCGGCGACCTCGTCGATGGTTTGCGCCAGATCGGCGCCGACATCGAATACCTCGGCAACGATGGCTTCCCACCCTTGCAGATCCGCCCGGCGGCGATCCGTGCCGGTGGCGTCGTGCGTATCAAGGGCAATGTCTCCAGCCAGTTCCTGACGGCGTTGTTGATGGCGGTGCCGACCACGGGCGTCGAAACAACGATCGAAGTGATCGGCGAACTGATCTCTAAGCCTTACATCGAGATCACGCTCAAGCTGATGGCGCAGTTTGGCGTGCGCGTCGAGCGCCAGGGCTGGGAGCGATTCGTCATTCCCGGGGCTCAGCGCTATGTGTCGCCGGGCACGGTGTTCGTCGAGGGAGATGCCTCCTCGGCCTCCTATTTCCTGGCCGCCGGTGCCATCGGTGGTGGCCCGCTGCGCGTGGAAGGCGTGGGGCGCAACAGCATCCAGGGTGACGTGGCCTTCGCCCAGGCGCTGGAAGCCATCGGTGCGCGGATTCAGATGGGTGACAACTGGATCGAGGCGCAAGCGCCCGCGAGCGGCAAGCTTCGCGCCTTCGACATGGATTTCAATCACATCCCGGATGCGGCCATGACCCTGGCGGTCGCGGCACTGTTCTGCGATGGGCCCTGCCGCCTGACCAACATCGGTAGCTGGCGTGTCAAGGAGACGGATCGCATTGCGGCCATGGCGACCGAGCTGCGCAAGCTCGGGGCAATGGTGGAGGAGGGCGAGGATTGGTTGCGTGTGGCGCCGCCGACGCAACTCAAGCCGGATGCCGCGATCGACACCTATGATGACCATCGGGTGGCGATGTGCTTTTCGCTGGCCGCCTTGGGCGGCGTACCGGTGCGTATCAACGACCCGAAGTGTACGGCCAAGACCTTCCCGGAGTATTTCGACGTATTTGCCGGGGTGACCCAGTAGGGGGCAGTAGGGTGGGTTCGCGAAGCAACCCACCACCGGCCTTCGCTCATCGCTGACGGTAGCTTGTCGCTGCGCGCCGAGCCCACCCTAAGTAATTGAATCGTTTTTCGTTTGCATCCATGAATCAAACCCTCACTGAACTCCTCGATGCCCGCGTGCGTGCCGCCCTGGCGGCGGTCGGCTGTGCCGACGCGTCTGCCATCATCCAGCCAGCGGGGCGGCCCGAATTCGGCGACTACCAGGCCAACGGCGTCATGGCGGCGGCCAAGGCGCGCAAGATGAATCCGCGCCAACTGGCCGAGCAGGTGGTGGCGCAGCTTGACTTGAACGGTATCGCCAGCAAGATCGAGATTGCCGGCCCGGGTTTCATCAACATCACGCTGGCGCCGGAGTTTCTGGCCACACTGGCGGTCGCGGCGGCTGCGGATGCGAAGCTCGGCGTGCCGCTGCCGGCACAGCAGCGCGTGGTCGTCGACTATTCCTCGCCGAACCTGGCCAAGGAAATGCACGTTGGCCACCTGCGCTCCACCATCATTGGCGACGCGCTGGCGCGTGTGCTGCGTTTCCTCGGTCACGAGGTCATCGCGCAGAACCACGTCGGCGACTGGGGCACGCAGTTCGGCATGCTGACGGCCTATCTCATTGAGGCCGAGCAGGGCGGTGAGGCGCAACTCGCGTTGAATGACCTGGAAGACTTCTACCGGCGCGCCAAGCAGCGCTTTGACGAGGACGAAGCCTTTGCCACGCGTGCCCGTGAATACGTGGTGAAGCTGCAGGGCGGCGATGTGCAGGTCAATGCGCTGTGGCAGAAATTCCTCGACGTCTCGCTGCATCACTGCGAGGCCGTCTATGAAAAGCTCGGCGTGGGGCTCACGCGTGCCGACGTGCGTGGCGAGAGTGCCTACAACGACGACCTGCCGGCTGTGGTGGCCGACCTCAAGGCCAAGGGCATGGCGGTCGAGAGTGAGGGCGCGCAGGTCGTGTTTCTCGACGAGTTCAAGAACAAGGAGGGCGAGCCGCAGGCTTACATCGTGCAGAAGCAGGACGGTGGCTACCTGTACTCGACCACCGACCTGGCTGCGGTGCGCTATCGTGCCGGCACGCTGAAGGCTGACCGCGCGCTGTACGTGGTCGATGCGCGCCAGGGCCTGCACTTCCAGCAGCTCTTCACGCTCAGCCGCAAGGCGGGCTATGCGCCCGTCGACATGAAGCTGGAGCACGTCGGTTTCGGCGTCATGCTGGGTGATGATGGCAAGCCCTTTAAGACGCGCAGCGGCGGCACGGTCAAGCTGGCCGAGCTGTTGGCCGAGGCCGAAGAGCGCGCCTTTGCGCTGGTCGGCGAGAAGAATCCGGACATGGCGGAAACCGAGCGCCGCACCATCGCCCACGCGGTCGGCATCGGGGCTGTCAAGTACGCCGATCTGTCGAAGAACCGCAACAGCGATTACGTGTTCAACTGGGACACGATGCTGGCTTTCGAGGGCAACACGGCTCCGTACTTGCAATACGCCTACACGCGTATCCAGAGCGTGTTCCGCAAGGTCGATACCTTTGATGCTGCGGCACCCATCGCGCTGAACGAGCCGGCCGAGCGCCAGCTTGCCCTGGAGCTGGCGCGCTTCGCCGACGCTGTCTATTCGGTCAGCCGTGAGGCTGCGCCGCACTTCCTGTGCGGCTATCTGTACGAGTTGGCCGGCCAGTTCATGCGTTTCTACGAAGCCTGCCCGGTGCTCAAGAGCGAGGGGGCTGTGCGCGACAGCCGCCTGCGCCTGTGCCGCCTGACCGCCGACACGCTCAAGACCGGCCTTGGCCTGCTTGGCATCCAGACGCTGGAGACGATGTGATGGCGAGCCCTCACGCCCGGCCGTCCCGAAGTGAGGGCTCGTCCTCCCTTGGGGAGGATGTCGCGTCGCGACAGGAGGGCACAGTTTTTCCCGTGCTGGCCATCGATGGCCCGACCGCTTCCGGCAAGGGCACGGTCGCCAGCCGCGTGGCCGAGGCGCTGGGCTGGAACCTGCTCGATTCCGGCTCCATCTACCGCATGGTGGCGCTGGCCGCGATGAAGCGCGGCGTGGCGGTCACCGACGAAGAGGCTCTGGTGCCGATCGCGCAGAATCTGGATGCCTTCTTCAGCCACGGCCACATCATCCTGGAAGGGGAGGATGTGTCGGTGCCCGTGCGCAAGGAAGAAACGGGCAATGCGGCTTCCAAGTTGGCTGCGCTGCCACGCGTGCGTGAGACCCTGTTGGCCCGCCAGCGCGCCTTCCGTCAGGCGCCCGGCCTGGTCGCGGACGGCCGCGACATGGCTTCGATCGTGTTTCCGGACGCCTTCCTGAAGATTTTCATGACCGCCTCGGCCGAGGCACGCGCCGAAAGACGCTATAAACAGTTGATCGAAAAAGGATTGGCAGCTAACATTGATAGTCTTGTGCTAGAGCTAAGAGAGCGTGACGTCCGTGATTCCTCGCGGCCGGTGGCGCCCTTGAAGCAAGGCCCTGATTCAGTGCTGCTGGATACCACGCACATGGGCATTGATGAAGCCGTGCAGTTCGTGCTTGATCATGCTCTGGAGCGATTGTCCCGCAAGTCCTGAATGGCGCCGTGACGGCGTGGATGGTGCAAGGCCATCTGCGTTGTCCCCGGTTTTATCAACTTACCCAAGTACGCCATGTTTTGCATGGTGCCGAGTCCTTACATGTCATCCACCTCTGTTGAAACCATGGAAAGCTTTGCCGCGCTCTTCGAAGAGAGCCTGAACCGTCAGGAAATGCGCGCCGGTGAAGTGATCACTGCTGAAGTTGTTCGCGTCGACCAGAACTTCGTGGTCGTGAACGCGGGCCTGAAGTCCGAGAGCTACATCAACGTCGACGAGTTCCGCAACGACCGCGGCGAACTCGAAGCCAATCCGGGCGACTATGTCCAGGTTGCCATCGAATCGCTCGAAGACGGCTTCGGCGAAACCCGCCTGTCGCGCGACAAGGCCAAGCGCATCGCCGCCTGGAACTTCCTCGACGCTGCACTGAACGAAGGCACCCTGGTCAAGGGCGTGGTGACCGGCAAGGTCAAGGGTGGTCTGACCGTCATGACCAACGGCATCCGCGCGTTCCTGCCGGGTTCGCTGGTCGACATGCGTCCGGTCAAGGACACGACCCCGTACGAAGGCAAGGAATTCGAATTCAAGGTCATCAAGCTGGACCGCAAGCGCAACAACGTCGTCGTGTCGCGCCGCGCCGTGCTCGAAGTGACCATGGGCGAAGAGCGTGAAAAGCTCCTGGCCAACCTGGCCGAAGGCACCATCGTCAAGGGTGTGGTCAAGAACATCACCGACTACGGCGCGTTCGTTGATCTGGGCGGTATCGATGGTCTGCTGCACATCACCGACCTGGCTTGGCGTCGTGTCCGTCACCCGTCCGAAGTGCTGGCCGTGGGCGACGAAGTCACCGCCAAGGTGCTGAAGTTCGACCAGGAAAAGAACCGCGTCTCGCTGGGCATGAAGCAGCTGGGCGAAGATCCGTGGGTCGGCATCTCGCGCCGTTACCCGGCCGGTACCCGCCTGTTCGGCAAGGTCACGAACATCACCGACTACGGCGCGTTCGTTGAAGTCGAGCAAGGCATCGAAGGCCTGGTGCACGTGTCCGAAATGGACTGGACCAACAAGAACATCCACCCGACCAAGGTTGTCCAGCTGGGCGACGAAGTCGAAGTGGCCATCCTGGAAATCGACGAAGACCGTCGTCGTATCTCCCTGGGCATGAAGCAGTGCATGGCCAACCCGTGGGACGAGTTCGCCGAGAACCACAAGAAGGGCGACCGTGTGAAGGGTGCCATCAAGTCGATCACCGACTTCGGCGTCTTCATCGGCCTGGCCGGCGGCATCGACGGCCTGGTTCACCTGTCCGACCTGTCCTGGAGCCTGCCGGGCGAAGAAGCGATCCGCAACTTCAAGAAGGGTGATGAGCTGGAAGCCGTGGTGCTGGCCATCGACATCGAGAAGGAGCGCATCTCCCTGGGCGTCAAGCAACTGGATGGGGATCCGTTCACCTCCTTCGTCGCTACCCACGACAAGAACAGCCTGGTCAAGGGCACGGTCAAGTCGGTTGACGCCAAGGGCGCCGTGATCGACCTGGGCGGCGACGTCGAAGGTTACCTGCGTGTCTCCGAGTTCTCGCGTGAGCGTGTCGAAGACCTCAGCTCCGTGCTGAAGGCGGGTGAAGCCGTTGAAGCGCTGATCATCAACGTGGACCGCAAGTCGCGTTCGATCAACCTGTCGATCAAGGCCAAGGATCAGGCCGAACAGAACGAAGCCATGCAGAAGCTGGCTTCCGACAATTCGGCTGCCAGCGGTACCACCAACCTTGGTGCGCTGCTCAAGGCCAAGCTCGACAACGCGCAACAGCAATAATCCGCGCGGTTTATGACCAAGTCGGAGTTGATTGAGCGTTTGTCCGCGCGCTTTCCGCAGCTCGGCGTCAAGGACGCCGAGCTGGCGGTCAAGGTGGTGCTCGATGAGATGTCCGCGTGCCTGTCGCGCGGGCAGCGCATCGAGATTCGCGGCTTCGGCAGTTTTGCACTCAATTACCGTCCGCCGCGCGTGGGTCGTAATCCGAAGTCCGGTGAGAAGGTCATGGTGCCCGGCAAGTACGTGCCGCACTTCAAGGCCGGCAAGGAATTGCGCGAGCGTGTGGATGTCGGGCTTTGATTGCCAGCGCAAAGTTTGATCAGGAAGGCGACCGTAAGGTCGCCTTCTTTTTTACACGGTGCTGACGGATAATGCCGGCCATGAAAATTCTGATCTGGCTGCTGCGCATTGCGTTGTTTGTCGTATTGCTGGCATTCGCAGTCAAGAATGACGGGGTGGTGGTTCTGAGGGTGTTTTTCGGTGGTGAATACCACGTACCCTTGGTATTGCTGGTGCTGATCACCTTTGCTGCGGGCGTATTGCTGGGGGCCACTGCCACCTTGACCCGCCTGTTTGCGACCCGCCGCGAGCTGCGACAATTGCAGGAGCAGGGTGCTCCCTCCCTGAGCGTGCGTTCGCGCACCGACAACCCCGAGGCGTTCTGATCACAATGGATTTCGAGCTCTGGTGGCTGGTCTCCTGGCCAGTCTTTTTTGCGTTTGGCTGGTTTGCCGCGCGCATCGACATCAAGCACTTGCTGCGCGATTCGAGCACCATGCCGCGCTCCACGCTGCAGGGATTGAATTTCCTTCTCAACGAGCAGCCGGACAAGGCCATCGATGCCTTTCTGGAGGCGGTCAGCGTGGATCCGCAGACCGTCGAGTTGCATTTCGCCCTGGGTAGCCTGTTCCGTCGCCGCGGTGAGGTCGACCGTGCGATCCGCGTGCACCAGGTGCTGATCGAACGCGAGGATCTGAGCGAGGAGCAGCGTCTGCAGGCTCTGGATGAGTTGGGTCTGGACTACCTCAAGGCGGGGCTGCTGGATCGTGCAGAGCAGGTGTACCTCAAGCTCAAGGGGACGGTGCGCGAGGACAAGGCGCTCAAGGCCTTGCTCGAGATCTACCAGCAGGAGAAGGCCTGGCAGCAGGCCATCGAGGTGGCCAAGCTGCTGCCGGAACGCAGCAGCCACCTGTGGGAGCGGGACGTCGCGGAGTTCCATTGCGAGATCGCCGCCAGCCAGTTGGCGCTGTCGCGCTTCGACGAGGCAAGGGCGCAGGCGGAGTTGGCGCTGTCGATCAACCGCAAGTGCGTGCGCGCCAATGTGATCCTGGGGGACATCGCGGCCGCACAAGGGCGGCTGGATGAGGCACTGGAGTACTGGCGCCGGATCGAGCAGCAGCAACCGGAGTACCTGGCCCTGGTGGCCGAACGCATGATGGATGCCTACCGCAAGAGCGGGCGCGAGAGCGAGGGGATGTTGTTGTTGCGCTCCTATCTCTCGCAATATCCCACGCTCGATCTGCTGGAAGCGGTTTTCCAGTGGGAGATGGACAAGCAGGGTGCGGAGGCCGCCTACGGCTTGGTGCGCGACGAGCTGCGCCGCAACCCGACCCTGCTGGGGCTGGAGAAACTGCTGGAGGCTGCCGTGCTGACCGCGCCGGCTGAGAAGCGGCATGACGTCGAGATGGTCAAGGGCTTCATTCATGGCCACACCCGCAAGGTGGCGCGCTACCGTTGCGAGGAGTGTGGCTTCAAGGCGCGGCAGTTCTACTGGCGTTGTCCTGCCTGTGGCGGCTGGGAGACCTATCCGCCCAAGCGCACCGAGGAATTCGATCTGGCGCCCTGAGCGCCCGGTCCGGCCAATTCATACATCGAGCGATAAAGCATGAAGATCACGGTTGTTGGAACGGGTTACGTCGGACTGGTGTCCGGTGCCTGTCTGTCGGAAGTGGGCAATGACGTGCTGTGCCTGGATCTGGATGCGGAGAAGATCCGCATCCTGGAGGAAGGCGGCATCCCGATTTTTGAACCCGGTTTGCTGGAGATGGTGAAGCGCAACGTCGCAGCCGGTCGCCTGCACTTCACGACCGATGTCGAGCGCGCGGTGGCGCATGGCTCGATCCAGTTCATCGCGGTGGGGACGCCGCCGGACGAGGATGGCTCGGCAGACCTGAAGTACGTGCTGGCGGCGGCGCGCAATATCGGCCGTCTGATGACCGACTACAAGGTCGTGGTGGACAAGTCGACGGTGCCGGTCGGCACGGCCGACAAGGTGCGTGCGGCGATCGCCGAGGAACTGGCGGCGCGTGGTATCGAGGTGCCCTACAGCGTGGTGTCGAACCCCGAGTTCCTGAAGGAAGGCGCGGCGGTCGAGGACTTCATGCGCCCTGATCGCATCGTCGTGGGGGCCGAGGACGAGCAGGCGATCCACCTGATGCGCGCGCTCTACGCACCCTTCCAGCGCAACCATGAACGCCTGATCGTGATGGATGTGCGCTCGGCCGAACTGACCAAGTACGCCGCCAATGCCATGTTGGCCACGCGCATTTCCTTCATGAACGAATTGGCTCTGCTGGCTGAGCGCCTGGGGGCTGACATCGAGTGGGTGCGCCAGGGCATCGGCTCCGATCCGCGTATCGGCTACCACTTCCTGTACGCGGGCTGTGGTTACGGGGGTTCCTGCTTTCCAAAGGATGTTCAGGCCTTGATCCGGACGGGCGGTGATGCTGGGCAGGACCTCAAGATCCTGAACGCGGTCGAGGCCGCCAACGAGCAGCAGAAGCATGTGCTGGTCGACAAGATCGTCGCGCGCTTCGGCGCTGACCTCAGTGGCAAGCGCCTGGCTTTGTGGGGGCTGGCCTTCAAGCCGAACACCGACGACATGCGTGAGGCGCCGTCGCGGGTGATCGTGGCGGAGCTCTTGCGGCGTGGCGCCAGCGTGTGCGCCTATGACCCGGTTGCGATGCATGAGGCACAACGCGTGTTCGGCGCCCTCGCCGGGCTCAGCTATGCCGAGCAGCCCATGGCGGCGCTGGACGGCGCCGACGCCCTGGTCATCGTGACCGAGTGGAAGGAGTTCCGCAGCCCTGACTTCGAGGTCATCCGCGGCAAGCTCAAGAGCCCGGTCGTATTCGATGGCCGCAACATGTTCAATCCCGATCTGCCCCGCGCGGCAGGGCTGGAGTATTTCGGGATCGGTCGCAAATGACTGCCCGGCAAAGCTTGCCCCGCATTCCCGGCACGGCTGCCGCGCGCGTGCTGGTCGTCGGGGATGTCATGCTGGATCGCTATTGGTTCGGCGATGTGAGCCGCATTTCGCCCGAAGCGCCGGTGCCGGTGGTGCGTGTCGAACGCAACGAGGAGCGCCCGGGTGGTGCCGCCAATGTCGCGCGCAACGCGGCCGCACTTGGCGCACAGGCGAGCCTGCTGTCCGTGGTGGGGCCAGACGAGGCCGCCGCCGCCTTGGCGCGCCTGGTCGAGGCGGCCGGTGTGCGCGCTCACTTGCATGCCGACGCGACACTGTCGACCACCGTCAAGCTGCGCGTCATCGGACGCCAGCAGCAACTGCTGCGCATCGACTTCGAGAACACCCCCACGCACGAGGTGCTGGCCGAGGTTTTGGAAAACTATCGCCAGTTGTTGGCGACACACGACATCGTGGTGCTGTCGGACTATGGCAAGGGCGGGCTGCATCACGTCCAAACCATGATTGATCTGGCGCGTGCCGCGGGCAAGCCGGTGCTGGTCGACCCCAAGGGCGAGGACTATTCGCGGTATCGCGGCGCCACCATGCTGACGCCCAATCGTTCCGAACTGCGTCAGGTGGTAGGGCGCTGGAAGGATGAGGCCGACTTGGTGAGCCGGGCCCAGGCTTTGCGCGGTGAGTTGGCGCTGGAGGCTTTGCTGGTGACGCGCTCGGAAGAGGGCATGACCTTGTTCCGCGACCAGGGCGCGATGCACGAAGGTACGCGCGCGCGCGAAGTCTTCGACGTGTCCGGCGCCGGCGACACCGTGATCGCCACGCTGGCCGTCATGCTGGCGGCGGGCTGCGACATGGGTGATGCGATGCGTCTATCGAACCACGCGGCGGGGATCGTCGTGGCCAAGCTGGGTACGGCTACGGTCACGCTGGAAGAAATGCAACAGGAAGCCTGAACGGAGTATCTGAAATGGGACGCTATTACGTCGTGACCGGAGCCGCAGGCTTCATCGGCTCCAACATCGTCGCCGGTTTGAATGCCAAAGGCATCACCGAGATCATCGCGGTCGACAACCTGAGCAAGGGCGACAAGTATCGCAACCTCGTCGACTGCGAGATCGAGGACTACCTGGACAAGCAGGAATTCCTGGAAGCCGTCGAGGCCGGTGAATTCGATGGCGGCGTGGAAGCGGTGCTGCACCAGGGCGCCTGCTCCGACACCATGGAGCACAACGGCCAGTACATGATGGCCAACAACTACCGCTATTCCCTGGCCCTGCTGGATTTCTGCGTCGACCAGGACATCCCTTTGCTGTACGCCTCGTCCGCGGCCACGTATGGCACGACCCAGACCTTCCGCGAGGCGCGCGAGTTCGAGGGGCCGTTGAACGTGTACGGCTACTCCAAGCTGCTGTTCGACCAGGTGCTGCGCCGGAATCTCAATGACATCCAGTCACAGGTCGTGGGCTTCCGCTATTTCAACGTCTATGGTCCCAACGAGCAACACAAGGGGCGCATGGCTTCCGTCGCCTGGCATTTCTTCAACCAGTACCAGGCCGAAGGCAAGGTCAAGCTGTTTGAGGGCTGCGATGGCTATGGCAACGGCGAACAGTTGCGCGACTTCATCTACGTCGAAGACGTGGTGAGTGCGAACCTCTACTTCCTGGAGCATGGCGAGCGCTCGGGCATCTTCAATCTCGGCACCGGGCGTGCCCAGAGCTTCAACGACGTGGCTGTGGCGACCGTCAACGCCTGTCGTGCGGCCAAGGGTGAGAGCCGCTTGAATCTGGACGAGATGCGCGCGCAGGGAATCATCACCTACATCCCCTTCCCGGATGCGCTCAAGGGCAAGTACCAGAGCTATACCCAGGCCGACATCGGTGCCTTGCGCGCGGCGGGTTATGACCGGCCGTTCAACGACGTGAACAGCGGCGTCGAGAAGTATGTCCGGGTGCTGCTGGAGCGCGCCGGCAAGTCCTGAGCCCCAACCGTAAACCCGCGCCAGGTATAGGGTTTCCTCATGCGCTCATTCCGTCGGAGGGGGCGATTTTGAATGTCCAAGCAGGCGGGCTTGGAGTATAGTCGCGCCTGCCGTAAGCACGGTGCGTCCAGCCCGTGCGCAAGTCTGGAGAGAACAAGAATGACCTATGTCGTGACCGAGTCGTGCATCAAGTGCAAGTACACCGACTGCGTGGACGTGTGCCCGGTGGACTGCTTCCGTGAAGGCCCCAATTTCCTGGTCATCGACCCGGACGAATGCATCGACTGCACGCTGTGCGTGGCCGAGTGCCCGGCCGAGGCGATCTTCGCCGAGGATGACGTGCCGGCAGATCAGCAACACTTCATCGAGCTGAACGCCGAGCTGGCGAAGGCCTGGCCGGCCATCGTCGAGCGCAAGGATCCGTTGCCCGATGCGGACGACTGGGTCAAGGTCAAGGGCAAGCTCGACCAGCTTGAACGCTGAACCCATGCGGCCGACAGGTCGCGACAGAATGAGGCGCACGCCCACCCGGCCGTGCGCCTTTTTCTTTCTCCACATGGCAGGATGGCCGGCATGAGTCTGGTGACCCACGCCATCGCGCCGGATGCGGGCTTCCTCGACGAGGCGGCGCGTCAGGTTCTGTCCTTTGCGCAATCAGCACAGGGCTTCGACCTCTCGTCGTGCAGCCTGCTGTTGCCCAATCTGAAGCTTGTCCCCGCGTTGAGCCGGGCCTTGCGCGACGCAGCGGGACAGCCCTTGTTGCTGCCACGCATCGGCACCTTGTCCAGCCTGATCGAACCCTGGTTGGCGGAGGTGTCCGCGCTGCCGGACTCCCGTCGCCAACTGATCCTGCATGCCTTGCTGAAGCAGCGTGACTGGCTGGAGGAGGGCGTGCTGTGGGACGTCGTCGGTGAGCTGACGCAACTCTTCGACACCCTCAGCGAGCATGCGGTGAGCCTGCCCGGCGATGAGGGAGAACTGGTGCGCAGCCTGGAGCGCGCGTTCCAGTTGCATGACGCGCACGCACTGAATTTCGAAGCGCGTCTCGTGCATGCCCTGTGGCGCGCTGAAGCGACCGGCGAGCCCTCTGCCGCGATGGCGCGCCTGCTGGCGGCGGGGCGCTGGGTCGATGCCTTGCAAGGGCCCCTCATCGTGCTGCTCGAAGGGGACCAGGCGGGCCCCCTGCAATCCCTGATGGAGCGGGCTGCCCAGCGGGTGCCGGTGCTGTGCCTTCAGCCGCGCCGCGCATTGGCGCAAGGGGCGTTGGCGGAACTGCTGGCGATCGCCTGGCCAGTCGCAGACAGTGAGCTCCCTTTGAGCGAACGCCTGTGCGCGGGCTCGGCGGCGATGTTGGCCGAGACGCAAGGGCGGGTGAAGCTGGTGAGCGCCGATAGCCTGGAGGATCTGGGCGGCGCCGTGGCGCAACAGGTGCTGGGCTGGCTGGATGCGGGGCTGCGCGACATCGCCCTGGTGGCCTGTGACCGCCTGGCTGCGCGGCGCGCGCGTGCGCTGCTGGAACGTGAGGGCGTGCTGGTCCAGGACGAGACCGGCTGGAAGATGGTCACCACCCGTGTGGCGGCGGTGGTCGATGCCTGGTTGGAGGTGCTCGCCACCGATGGCTGGCACCGTGCGCTGGTCGATCTGCTGCGCGCGCCCCTGCTGTTTGCCGACCTCGATCCACTGCAGCGTGCAGAAGGTGTGGCGGAACTGGAGCGTCTGATCCGCGAGAGTGGCATGGCCGACGGTCTGGACGCCCTGCACAGGCTGGCCACCGAACGCGCGCCGACGGCTCTGCCTCTGCTCGATCGTCTCCTGGCGGCGCGCGCGCGCTTCAATCCAGGGCAGGGCGCGAGCATCGCTGAGTGGCTACGTCGCCTCTACGCAAGCCTCGAGCTCCTGGGCGCTTTGCCGCATTTCGCGGCCGACCAGGCCGGGCGGCAATGGCTGGAGTGGCTACAGGCGCGGCAGGGCGAACTGGCGGCGGAAGGTGCGCGCTTCCGGTTTGCTGCGTGGCGCATCTGGTTCAACCGGCAGATGGACGCGGCGCTGTTTCGCGACGAGAGTGTGGATAGCCCGGTGATCATGACCCATCTCGCGGCGACGCGCCTGCGCCGCTTCGACGCGGTGATCCTGATCGGCGCGGACAGTGAACACCTGGCCCCGCCCGTGGCGCCCGGCTGGCTGACCCATGCCGGCGTGCGCCGCGAGCTGGGACTGCCAGGACAGGAACAGGAGCGGCGGCGCCTGCGCGAAGACCTGGCGGCTCTGATGCTGGCCAGTGGTGAGTGCGTGCTGGCCTGGCAGAGCCAGCAGCGCGACGAAGCGCGCCTGCCCGCCCCCGACCTCGCCGTGCTGGAGGCAGCACTACGCCTGATGGCAGGCGGCGCCGTCGTGCAACATGCCGAAGCACAGGCCTGTCCGCCCGCCGAATGGCCAGGGCCGACCACCCTGCCTGCGCCGGCGGTGGCACCGCAGCGAGTGCCGAGACGCCTCTCGGCCAGCGGCATGCAGGCCCTGGTCGACTGTCCCTATCGCTACTTTGCCCGCCATGTGCTGCGCATCGTTGAGCTGGAGGACCTGGTGGAGGGCATGGAGAAGCGGGATTTCGGTGAGGCACTGCACCGCATCCTGCTGCGTTTCCACCAGCGTTTCCCGTGCCTGGCCGAGGTAGGTGACGACGGCATGCTGATCGAGGCCCTGTCGCAGATGACCGAGGAGGTCTTCGCCGATGCCGTCGCACGCAACTTCCAAGACCACGCTTGGCGCCTGCGGTGGAGGGCGCAGTTGGCGGCCTACGTCAGTTGGCAGCGTGAGCGTGAGGAGGCCGGCTGGCGCTGGCAGGCCGGCGAGCTGAGTGTGACCCGCGAGCATGTGTTGGCGGACGGTCAGGTTCTGGCTTTGCAAGGGCGGATCGACCGGCTGGATGCAACTGCCGCTGGTGACCAGTCCGTCCTCGACTACAAATCGCGCGCACTCAAGCTGCTGCGTGACCAGGCGCAGGACCCGGATGACGTGCAACTGGCGTTCTACACCTTGCTGCAAGGGGAGCAGGTCGCGGAGGCTGCCTATGTGGCCCTGGATGGCGATGTACTCGGCTGTGCGCCGGTACTGGAGCCAGCAAGCCGTGCTGAGGCACTGCGTGCCTGCATCGACGACAGTTTCAACGCGCTGCTGGGTGGCGTTGGCATGCCCGCACAGGGGACGCCGACCGCCTGCGGGCGCTGCGAGATGCGCGGTCTGTGTCGCAAGGAGTGGGTGGCATGACCATGGACATGGGCGCTGAGTGCCGACAGCAGGAGCGCCTGCTGGCCCTGTCGCCGGAGCGCAGCGTGGTGGTGGAGGCCTGTGCCGGCAGCGGCAAGACCTGGTTGTTGTCCTCGCGTCTGCTGCGTCTGCTGCTTGCCGGTGTGAAGCCGGGCGAAATCCTGGCCATCACCTACACGCGCAAGGCGGCGCGCGAGATCGAGGCGCGCCTGCATGGTTTGCTGGCCGATCTGGCGGGGCTGCCGCAGGCTGAGGCGCTGGCCATTCTGACGGCGCGCGGTTTGTCTCCCGCCGAAGCCAACGAGGTACTGCCGCGCGCGCGTGGCTTGTTCGAGATGGTGCTGCATGCGCAGCCGGCCATCTGCATCACGACCTTCCACGGCTGGTTTGCCCGCCTCGTCGGGGCGGCGCCGCTGGAGAGCGGGGTGGCCGGGCGCAGCCTGGATGAAGCGGCCGGCAACCTGCTGGAAGAGGCCTGGGCAGCGCTGGCCGCTGGCTGTGCGCGCGAGCCGCAGGGCGGGCTTGCACAGGCCCTGTTGTGGCTCTACGAGCGCTCGGGCGCACATGCCGTGGGCAAGCTGATGCGGGCCTTCGTGGAGCGTCGTGCTGAGTGGCAGGTGTGGCACACGGAGCAGGGCGGTAGCCTGGGGGTCGGCGAGTGGCTGGATCTGCATTTCGGTGTCTATCGTGACCCTCTGGGGGTGCTGTTTGCCGGCCCGAGACTGGATGAGTTGGAGGCTTTTGCCCGCTTGCTGGGACAGAACACCAGTGGCGATCAGGCTCTGGGGAATGCTCTGGCCCAGGCCGTACTGGATTTGCGCCATGGCTGCGGGCCCGAGCTGGCTTTGCCCGCGGTACGTGCTGCCTTCCTGACGGCCAGTGGCGAAGCGCGCGCGCGCAAACCCAGCGCGGCCCAGGCCAAGCGGCTGGGAGGCGAAGGCGAGACGCAGTTCCTGGCCTTGCACGCACAGTGGAGCGAGCGTCTCGTCGAAGCCCTGGGCGCGCTGCAGGACCGTGACAACGCCCAGTTCAACCGGTATGCCCTGCAGGTTGGCGAGGCCTTGCTCGTGCGCCTGGAAGAGCTCAAGCGCAGTCGGCGTGTGATGGATTTCGCCGACCTGGAAGCGCAGGTTGACCGCTTGCTGGCCGAGGAGGGGACTGGCGCCTGGATCCAGGCACGCCTGGACGCGCGCTACAAGCACATCCTGCTCGACGAGTTCCAGGACACCAACCCCCTGCAATGGCGCATCCTGCGCGCCTGGCTTGACGCCTATACCCATGGCGGCATCACTCCGCCCGGCGTGTTCCTGGTCGGCGATCCCAAGCAGTCGATCTATCGTTTTCGGCGTGCGGAGCCGCGCCTGTTCAGCGCGGCGGCGGACTACTTCGCGCAGCATTTTGGTGCCCTGCGCATCGGCAATGCCCATACCTTCCGCAACGCGGGCGGGGTGGTCGAACTGGTCAACGCCGTGTTCGAGGGCTGTGCCGGGTTTAGTCCGCAGACGACCGAGCGCCAGGCCTGGCCGGCGCGCATCGAGGTGCTGCCGCTGATTCCGGTGCCGACGGCGGAGGCCTCTGCCGAGCTGGCAGAGGCAACGGATATGCGCCGACCGCTTCAGCAGCCACGCGTTGATCCGGAGGACCTGCGGCGCACCGAGGAAGCCCGCTTGCTGGCCACCCGCCTGGGCGAGATCGTCGGACGGTGGATGGTTGGCCCGCCTGATCGCCCGCGCCCGGCACGCTATGCAGATGTCCTGATCCTGACCCGGCGCAAGACCCAGTTGGGCATCTACGAGGCGGCGCTGCGTGAGGCGGGTATTCCCTTCGTGAGCCCGGGGCAGGGCGGCCTGCTCGATACGCTGGAGGCGCAGGATTTGCTGGCCGTGCTGCGCTTCCTGTCCGACCCCGGCGACAAGCTCGCCCTGGCGCACGCGCTGCGCACGCCCGCCCTCGCACTCGACGACCAGGACCTGCTGGCCATCTCGGCCGAGGAGGGAGCGTGGTGGCCAGCGCTGCTGCGCCTGGCCAGGGCCGGCCATTCGCCCGCGCTGAGCCGTGCCGCCGGCATGCTGGCGTGCTGGCGTGAGGCGGCGGCCCATCTGCCGGCACACGATCTGATCGACCGGATCTTCCATGAATCCGGCTGGTTTGCGCGCTACCGGTCTGCCGTGCCACCGGCGCAGTGGCCAGGCGTGCACGCCAACCTGCAAGCGCTGCTCGAATTGGCATTGAGTGTAGATGCGGGGCGCTACCCCAGCCTCACGCGTTTCGTCGATGAACTCAAGCGTCTATCTGCCTCGGACGAGGAGGCACCGGATGAAGGCCTGGTCGCCACCGGCGGAGGCCAGGGTCGGGTGCGCATCATGACTGTGCATGGCGCCAAAGGGCTGGAAGCGCCCATCGTCTGGTTGATCGACGCCAATGCGCCGCCTCGCCCGGCAGAAGGGCACACGGTCGCCCTCGACTGGCCGGCCGAAGCTACGACGCCGCGCCATTTCTCACTGCTTGGGCGCATGGCCGAGGCCGGTCCGGTGCGGGCCGGGCTGCTCGAAGCCGAGCGCGCTGCGGCGGAGCGGGAAGAGTTGAACCTGCTCTACGTCGCACTCACGCGTGCCGAGCAGGTGTTGTTTGTCAGCGGCGTCGCGGCGGCGCGCAAGGCTCCGACTCTCACGGCTTACCAGCGCGTGGCGGCAGCTCTACAGAAAATGGGCGCGCCTGATGGGTGCATCGGCGCCTTGCCTTGCCACGCTGCCGACGACGCCGGCAGGGCGACGCCAGTATTGGCGCAGCCGGCCAGCGAACCGCGCGCGAGCCGCCGGATCGGCAGTCTGCGCCTGCGCCCCCCCGATGTGCTCAGTGACGATGCCAAAGGCATGATCTTCGGCAGCGCCCTGCATGCCTGGCTGGAGGCGCAGGCTTCGGGCTGGCCGCTGCCTGCTGTGGCGCCCGAAGTGGAGCAGGCGGCGCGCCAACTGTTCGCCCGTCCTGCCCTGCGGCGATTCTTTGATCCGGCCTGCTATCTGCGCGCGGGGAATGAGACAAGCTTCGTGGATGCACAGGGCAAGGCCGGGCGCATTGACCGCTGGGTCGAGACCGAGGATGCGATCTGGGTGCTGGACTACAAGAGTGGGCATCCCTCGCCGGATATGCTGGACGAGTACCGCCTCCAACTGGCGCGTTACCGGACGGTCTTGCAGCAGGTGTTTGTGCACAAGCCGGTGCGCGCCATGCTGGTATTCACTGATGGTGACGAGCTTGAGGTGGTCTGATTCCATACGCTAGAGTATGGAGCCCTGCGTGCGGTGATGAACTAGGATCGAATTGTCCGCAGCCCACATGCAGGACATGTGCTGCACAGCGGTATCCGGAGGAGACAAAGAATGGAAAAAGTGTGGCTATCAAGCTACCCCAAAGGCATCCCGGCGGAGGTCGACCTCAACGAGTTCAGCTCGATCGGTCATCTGTTCGATACTGGGGTGGCGCGCTGGGGTGACCGGCCGGCCTATACCAACATGGACAAGTCGATCAGCTACCGAGAGCTGGAACGGCTGTCCTCGGCCTTCGGGGCCTATCTGCAACAGGTACTCAAACTGCCGCGTGGTGCCCGCGTGGCGCTGATGATGCCCAACCTGCTGCAGTACCCGGTGTGCCTGTGGGGGGCCTTGCGCGCAGGCTATACCATCGTCAACTGCAATCCGCTCTACACCACGCGCGAACTCGAACACCAGTTGCGTGACTCCGGTGCCGAGGCGATCGTGATCCTGGAGAACTTCGCGCGCACGCTCGCACCCATCGCGAGCGGTCTGCCCTTGAAGCACGTCGTGGTCACCTCTATCGGCGACATGCTGGGCGGGCTTAAAGGTGCGCTGGTCACCTTCGTGGTCAGGCACATCAAAAAAATGGTGCCGGCCTGGGAAATTCCAGGGCACATCCGCTTCAAGGACGCGATGGCTGAAGGCGCGCAGCATGCACTGGCTGCCGTCGAGGTCACGCATGACGACATCGCCTTCCTGCAGTACACCGGCGGCACTACCGGCGTGGCCAAGGGCGCCATGTTGAGCCATGGCAACATCATCGCCAACCTGCAGCAGGCCCATGCTTGGGTACGCCCCTGGCTGCACGACGGGCAGGAAGTGATCATTACTGCACTGCCGCTCTATCACATCTTCTCGCTGACCGCGAACTGCCTCACCTTCTTCAAGCTGGGGGCGAGCAACATCCTGATCACCAACCCCAAGGACATTCCGGGTTTCGTGAAGGAGCTCGGCAAGCATCGCTTCACCGCCATCACCGGAGTCAACACGCTCTTCAACGCGTTGCTGAACCACCCGGATTTCGGCAAACTGAATTTCACCGGCCTGCGCGTCTCGCTGGGGGGCGGCATGGCCGTGCAGCATGCCGTCGCCGAGCGCTGGAAGAAGATGACCGGCTGCCCGCTGATCGAAGCCTATGGCCTGACCGAGACCTCGCCGGCAGTGTGCATCAACCCCCTGGACCTGCCCGAGTTCAATGGCGCCATCGGCTTGCCGGTGCCCTCCACCGACATTTCCATCCGCAACCCGCAGGGTGAGGAGGTGGCGGTCGGTGAAGCCGGTGAGTTGTGCGTAAAAGGGCCGCAGGTCATGAAGGGCTACTACAAGTGCCCGGAGGAAACCGCACGTGTGATGACGGCGGATGGTTTCCTGCGTACTGGCGATGTGGCGGCTATCGACGACAAGGGCTTCGTGCGCATCGTCGATCGCATGAAGGACATGATCCTGGTCTCTGGTTTCAACGTGTATCCCAACGAGGTCGAGGATGTCGCGGCCTCGCACCCGGGCGTGCGCGAGGTGGCGGCCATCGGGGTGCCCGACGAATGCTCCGGCGAAGCCGTGCGCCTGTTCGTGGTACGCAAGGATCCGGCGCTGACCGCAGAGGATGTGATTGCCCATTGCCGGAAGGGGCTCACTGGCTACAAGGTGCCGCGTAGCGTGATCTTCCGTGACGAGCTGCCCAAGACCAACGTTGGCAAGATCCTGCGGCGCGCCCTGCGGGACGAAGCGATAAGCGCCAAATGAGAGTGCTTCTCGTCTTGCGCTGCTGCGGGAAAGTCCTCATGGGTTGATGACACCCTGGGGGCTTGTTTAGCCCTCTGGCTTGTGCTTCAATGGAAGCGCGTTTCTCACTTCGGTTTGGTCTGATCTCGTGAACTTCGTCTCTTACACCTCTGGCGCGATGGCTGCTCTGGCAGCAGTAGTGGTAGTACGTGTAGTAGGCGTAGGCGGCATCGCGTCGTAACGGGCTAGGACTAGACAAAAGTTTCCAACCCCGCCGGCGCGAGCCGAGCGGGGTTTTCTTTTTGAACTAATTCAAATTGCCCCGCCCGAAACGCACCGGCTCCAGAAATCAGGAGCAGGATCCATGCAGTACACAGGGGCTCAATTGGTTGTCAGGCTGCTCGAGCGGCAGGGCATCACCACCGTGACCGGCATTCCCGGCGGCGCCGCTTTGCCGCTTTACGATGCGCTGGCGCACAGCGAAACAATTCGTCACGTTCTGGCTCGCCACGAGCAAGGCGCGGGGTTCATCGCGCAGGGCATGGCCCGCGCCACCGGCAAGGCTGCGGTGTGTCTGGCATCGAGCGGACCGGGTGCGACCAATCTGGTGACGGCGATTGCCGATGCCAAGCTGGACTCTGTTCCCCTCGTGTGCATCACGGGACAGGTGCCTTCGTCCATGATCGGCACCGATGCCTTTCAGGAGGTGGATACCTATGGCATCTCGATCCCGATCACCAAGCACAATTACCTCGTGCGCAAGGTGGAAGACCTGCTGCAGGTGATCCCGGAAGCCTTCCGCCTCGCGGAGTCGGGTCGCCCCGGTCCGGTGTGGGTGGATATCCCGAAGGACGTGCAGAACGCGCTCATCGAACTGGAAGAGCTTCCGTCGCCGGCTGTGCCGGATGCCATGCCTGCCGTCGACTACGACGCGGTGTTGCGCGCAGCGGAGTTGATCAACGCGGCGAAGACGCCGGTGTTGTACCTGGGCGGTGGCGTGATCACGTCGAATGCCTGCCACCAGGCGGTGACCTTGGCGGAGCAGGCCGGCCTGCCGACTACCATGACCCTGATGGGCCTGGGTGCAATGCCGGTCGATCACCCGCTGTCGTTGGGTATGCTGGGCATGCATGCGGCGCGCTTCACCAATTACGTGCTGGAGGAGGCGGACCTGTTGATCGTGCTGGGTGCGCGCTTCGACGATCGTGCCATCGGCAAGGCCGAGAAGTTCTGTCCCAATGCCGCCATCGTCCATGTCGACATCGACCCGGCCGAGCTAGGCAAGATCAAGCGTCCGCACGTGGGCATCCATGGCGACGTGGCGAAGGTGCTGGACCAGTTGCTGCCGCATGTGCAGGTGCAGTTGCGCAAGCGCTGGCTGGCCCGCGTCGACAGCTTGCGCGCCGAGTATCCGCTGGCGATGCCCGGCGCCGGCGATCCGCGCAGCCACTATGGCCTGGTGCGCGCCGTGGCCAGCCTGCTCGATGACGAAGCGATCATCACCACCGACGTGGGCCAGCACCAGATGTGGGTGGCCCAGGCCTATCCCTTGCGTCGCGCGCGGCAGTGGCTGACCTCAGGCGGGCTGGGCACCATGGGCTTCGGCATGCCGGCGGCGATCGGCGCCGCTTTGGCGGAACCTGAGCGCACCGTGGTGTGTTTTTCGGGCGATGGCAGCCTGCAGATGAACATCCAGGAGATGGCGACTGCTGCGGAGGAGGGCGCCAACATCAAGGTCATCCTGATGAACAACCAGTCGCTGGGCATGGTGCATCAGCAGCAGGACTTGTTCTACAAGAAGCGCCTGTACGCGGTGAACTACGCGCGCCGCATGGATTTCATGAAGATCGCCGAGGGTTTCGGCATGCAGGCCTTCGACCTGGACCAGGCGAGCGACCCGCGCGCCATGCTGGCGCAGGCGCTGGCCATGCGCGGGCCCTGCCTGATCCATTGTTCGATCGACGTGAACCAGAAGGTCTACCCAATGGTGCCGCCGGGCGCTGCCAACACCGAGATGATTGGAGAATGAGCATGGATATGCCCGTGACCACGCCCGGCTTCCACAAGGCCGTGCTGGAACTGAATGTGCGCAACCACCCTGGCGTGATGACCCATGTATGCGGTCTATTTGCGCGCCGCGCCTTCAACCTCGAAGGCATTCTGTGCATGCCGCAGGAGAACGAGGCGCGCAGTCGCATCTGGCTGCTGGTTCGGGAGGACGAACGCCTGCCGCAGATCGTGCGCCAGGTCGAGAAGCTGGAGGACGTGCTGTCGGTGGCGCGCCACGGCGCCGACCATCGTGTGTTCGAGAAACTGGAGGCCTTCTTCGCCTGAAGGGGACGACGGGGGTGGCGTGTTAAAATCGCCGCCTTTCCGCCTACCCCAACGGTCTTCCCATGTCTGGCAGCACGCTCGGAACGCTTTTCACGGTCACGTCTTTCGGTGAGTCGCATGGTGCGGCGATCGGTTGCGTCGTCGACGGCTGCCCGCCGGGGCTGGTGTTGAGCGAAGCAGACATCCAGGCCGAGCTGGACCGCCGCAAGCCCGGCACTTCGCGCCATGTCACGCAGCGCAAGGAGCCGGATACGGTCGAGATCCTGTCCGGCGTGTTCGAGGGCAAGACCACGGGCACGCCCATCGCGCTGCTGATCCGCAATCAGGACCAGCGCAGCGGTGACTACTCCAAGATCATGAACACCTTCCGTCCGGGCCACGCGGACTACGCCTACGAGCACAAGTACGGCGTGCGCGACTACCGTGGCGGCGGCCGCTCCTCGGCGCGCGAGACGGCGGTGCGCGTGGCCGCTGGCGCGATTGCCAAGAAGTGGCTGGCCGAAAAATTTGGCATCGTGATCCGCGGCTTCATGAGCCAACTCGGTGAGATCAAGATCCCGTTCCAGAGCTGGGACGAAGTGGGCAACAACGCCTTCTTCGCGCCGAATGCGGAGATCATCCCGCAGCTCGAAGCCTATATGGACCAGATCCGCAGCGAGCGCGACTCCATCGGCGCGCGCATCGAAGTCATCGCCACTGGCGTGCCGCCGGGCTGGGGCGAGCCGGTGTACGACCGCCTCGACGCCGACATCGCCTACGCGATGATGAGCATCAACGCGGTCAAGGGCGTCGAGATCGGCGACGGCTTCGATGTGGTCGCGCAGCGCGGCACCGTGCATGGCGACGAGCTGACGCCCGCGGGCTTCTTGTCCAACCACGCTGGCGGCGTGCTGGGCGGTATCTCCTCCGGCCAGGACGTCCGCGTCTCGCTGGCCATCAAGCCGACCTCCTCGATTCCGCAGGATCGCCGCTCGATCGACCGCGACGGCAATCCGGTCATGATGATGACCACCGGCCGTCACGACCCTTGTGTGGGCATCCGTGCCACGCCGATCGCCGAATCCATGCTGGCCCTGGTGCTGATCGACCACGCGCTGCGCCAGCGTGCGCAGAACGCCGATGTCACGCCGCCGCTGCCGCGCATCGCCGGCCTGGCGCCGGAAGCCACGCAGCCCGTCCCTAGCCCCAAAGCTTGAAGCGGATCGCCGCCATGAACAGCCTGGGCGTGATGCCGCGGCTGTCCATCTACTACTTCTGCTACTTCACCTTCATCGGCATCTTCATGCCGTACTTTGCCTTGCTGCTGCAGGGCCGGGGCTTTGCGGCGACCGAGATCGCGCTGCTGATGTCGGTGATGCAGGTCATGCGCCTGGTGGCGCCCAATCTGTGGGGCTGGCTGGGCGATCGCCTGGGGCGCAGCACGCCGGTGATCCGCGCCTCCGCTTTCCTCTCCTTGCTGGGTTTTGTCTGGGTGCGTTATGCCCATGACCTGTGGAGCATGCTGTTCGCGCTGGGCGTGATGAGCTTCTTCTGGACTGCGACCATGCCGCTGCTGGAGTCGCTCACCTTGTCCAGCCTCGGCGCGCGTTCGGCACACTACGGGCGGGTACGGGCCTGGGGTTCGATCGGTTTCGTCGTGGCCGTGATGGCGATGGGCGCGGTACTTGAAGTGTGGCCAGTGGACAGCATCCTGCCCGGCTGCATGCTGACGCTGTGCGCGATCCTGCTGGCCTCCTGGCTGTTGCCGGATCAGGCGCGCGTACCGCGCGCACGCGAAGCGCGGGACGGCCTCGCGGCGCTATTGTGCCGACAGGAGATTCTGGCGCTGCTGGCAGCGGCCTTCCTGATGTCAGCCGCGCATGGTGCCTTCTACGTGTTCTTCTCGATTCATCTGGTCGAGGCCGGTTATGCCAAGACCGCCGTGGGGCTGCTGTGGGCGCTGGGGGTGCTGGCCGAAATCGGTATCTTCCTGTGGGCGCCGCGCTTGTTGGGTGGGCACAGCCTGCGCACGGTCATGTTCGTATGTTTCGGCGCGACCATCCTGCGCTTTCTGCTGACTGGCTGGGGCGTTGAGTGGTGGGGCTTGATCATCCTCGCGCAGAGCCTGCATGGCATTACTTTTGGCGCCTACCACGCGACCGCCGTGGCCGCGGTGCATCGCTGGTTTGGCGCGGGGCACCAATCGCTCGGTCAGGCACTCTATGGCAGCATGAGCTTTGGGGCCGGCGGCATCGTGGGCGGCCTGCTGTCCGGTGTGTTGTGGGACCGCCTGGGGCCGGGTTGGACTTTTACTGCCGGGGCCGTGTTCGCCTTGCTGGGCTTGCTGTGCCTGGTGGCCGGCTGGCGTCGCGGCGGCCCGGCAGAATCTGGAGTGTATGAATGAGTGCTTACCGTTGGATGGTAGCGGGCTTGAGCGCCTTGCTGCTGACGTCCTGCCAGACCGTCAAGACCACCGAGTCGGGGACCGTGGGGATCGACCGCAAGCAGACCGTATCGCCGCTGGTAAACCGCAAGGATCTGGACCGTCAGGCGACCTTGCAGTACACGCAGGTGATCCAGCAGGCACAGAAGAAGAACGTCCTGAACAAGGATGCGGAGCAGGTCGCGCGCGTGCGCCGCATCGCCGACAGGTTGATCCCGCAGACCACGGTATTCCGCCCGGATGCGCGTGACTGGAAGTGGGAAGTGAACGTATTGGAGTCCAAGGATCTCAACGCCTGGTGCATGCCCGGCGGCAAGATTGCCGTGTATAGCGGACTCATCGAGAAGCTGCAGTTGACCGACGATGAGTTGGCTGCGGTGATGGGCCACGAAATCGCGCATGCACTGCGTGAGCATGCCTGGGAACGTGCCTCGCAGCAGGCCAACGCGAATGCGGCGATGACCATCGGCGGCATCTTGCTGGGGGTGGGGCAGTTGGGCATGGACATGGCCTCCATGGCTTACCAGGCGACCTTTGAACTACCCAATTCACGCGAGCACGAAACTGAGGCCGACCGCATTGGCGTGGAACTGGCTGCGCGCGCCGGTTTTGACCCGCGCGCGGCGGTCACGCTATGGGGCAAGATGCGCAAGGCGGGCGGCAGCGAGCCGCCCAAGTGGATGTCTACCCACCCGCCCTCTGGCGAGCGCCAGGCCGACCTCGAGGTCTATAGCGCACGCGTCAAGACCCTGTACGAGCAGGCGAAACCGAAGTGAGTGCTGACAGCGGGCGCAGCAGTACCAGCTTGATGTGTTCGTGTTCCATGGGCTTGAGCGTGATCTGCTCATAGCTGATCAGGCCGCGGGTGGGGTGCTGGAAATCGCGCTGGCCACCTTGGCGCTCCATGACGTCGTGCTGTTTCCAGAAGCGGCTGAAGTCGTCGCTGACCGCCGACAGTTCCGCAATCAACTGCTGCAGGGCAGGGGATTCCAGCCGGCTGCGGCTGTCGGCGCGAAACTCCGCCGCGATGCGCTGGGCGCGGATGTCCCAGTCGATCAGCAGGCGGCGTGCGAGCGGGTGGGCAAACACGAAGCGCAGCAGGTTGGGGCGGGCGTCATTGCCGCCCGTGGTGTCCAGCCAGCCGGCGAACAGCTCTGCCGCGGCTGCGTTCCAGCCCAGCAAGTCCCAGTAGCGACCCATGATGTAGGCGGGCGTGGCGATTTCGGCCAGCAGCGCGAGCAGGGGCGAGGGGGCGGTGTCGTCTTCCGGTTCGCTGGCGCGCAGATCGCGGCGGCCGGCCATCTCGAACAGATAGGCGCGCTCGCTGCGGGTCATGTTGAGGCGCTGCGCCAGCCGGTCCAGCACCTCGGCCGAGAGATTGACCTCGCGCCCTTGTTCGGCCCAGGTGTACCAGGTCGGGCTGATGCCGATCAGTTGCGCCATCTCCTCGCGCCGCAGGCCGGCTGTGCGGCGGCGCTGACCAGGGGCGAAGCCATAGTCCGCCGGTTGGCTGCGCAAGCGGATGATCTGGAGGAACTCCCCCAACTCCTTGCGTTTGCTATCCATAAGTATTGACGGTGTAGACGTGATCCTGTTAGTCGTTATACCAGTATAAAAGCTCTGCTTGTACGGGTATATCGAGCTGGCTATGATTCGCCCCACTGCGGACGAGTGTATTGCGCCGCTTCCCGTTTTCTCTGCTCTCCCGGGCACCAGCAAGGAGTCATGACAGCCATGGCCGGCAAGACGCTTTACGACAAGTTGTGGGATTCCCACGTGGTCCGTCAGGAACAGGACGGCACCTGCCTCATCTACATCGACCGTCACCTCATGCACGAAGTGACGAGCCCGCAAGCCTTCGAAGGTCTGCGCATCGCTGGCCGCAAGGCCTGGCGCCCGAGTTCGGTGGTGGCCAACCCCGACCACAACACGCCGACCAACAATTGGGACCGTGACATCGAGGACCCGATCTCCAAGACGCAGGTCGATACGCTGGATGCCAACATCAAGGAATTCGGCGCACTGGTCTACTTCCCGTTCAAGCATGCCAACCAGGGCATCATCCACGTGATCGGCCCGGAGAACGGCACCACGCTGCCGGGCATGACGGTGGTCTGTGGCGACAGCCATACCGCGACGCATGGCGCCTTCGGCGCACTGGCGCACGGCATCGGGACTTCCGAAGTGGAGCACGTGCTGGCGACGCAAACGTTGGTGCAGAAGAAGTCCAAGTCCATGCTGATCAAAGTGGAAGGTCAGCTTGGCGCAGGCGTGACGGCGAAGGATGTGGCGCTCGCCATCATCGGCAAGATCGGCACGGCAGGTGGCACGGGCTACTGCATCGAGTTCGCCGGCTCGGCGATCCGTGGCCTGTCGATGGAAGGTCGCATGACGGTCTGCAACCTGGCGATCGAGGCGGGTGCGCGCGCCGGCATCATCGCCCCGGATGAAACCACCTTCGAATACCTGAAGGGTCGTCAGTACGCGCCGCAGGGCGCGCAGTGGGACGCTGCGGTGGCCTATTGGAAGACGCTGGCCAGCGACGCCGATGGCGTCTACGACACCGTCATCGAGATGAAGGCGGAAGAGATCGAGCCGCAGGTGACCTGGGGCACCTCGCCCGAGCAGGTGTTGGCGGTGGGTGGCAAGGTGCCCAACCCTGCTGCCGAGAAGGATGCGGTCAAGCGTGCCGGCATCGAGCGTGCCCTGCAGTACATGGGCCTGACTGCCGAGCAGGCCATCACCGACATCAAGATCGACAAGGTGTTCATCGGTTCCTGCACCAACAGTCGTATCGAGGATTTGCGTGCCGCTGCGGTCATCGCCAAGGGCAAGAAGGTGGCCGGCAACGTCAAGCTCGCGCTGGTGGTGCCCGGCTCCGGCCAGGTCAAGCGTCAAGCCGAACAGGAAGGCCTCGACAGGATCTTCATCGAGGCAGGTTTCGAATGGCGCGAGCCGGGCTGCTCCATGTGTCTGGCCATGAATGCCGACCGCCTGTCGCCGGGTGAACGCTGCGCCTCGACCTCCAACCGTAACTTCGAAGGTCGTCAAGGCCCTGGCGGGCGCACTCACCTGGTGAGCCCCGCCATGGCTGCTGCTGCTGCCATCGCCGGCCACTTCGTGGACGTCCGTTCGGTGCAATAAACGCTTTTGCCAGGAGTTGAATCATGAAACGAGTCATCGCCCTTTCCTTGCTGCTTGCCTTCACGCTGTCCGCCTGCAATACCTGGCGTGGCTTCGGTAAGGATCTCGAGCACGTGGGCAACAAGATCGAGAACTCCGGCAAGAAATAATCAGGAATCCGTCATGAAAGCATTTACGCAACTCAAGGGCCTGGTCTGTCCGCTCGATCGTGCCAACGTCGATACCGACGCCATCATCCCGAAGCAATTCCTCAAGTCGATCAAGCGCTCGGGTTTTGGACCCTACCTCTTCGATGAATGGCGCTATACCAACTACGGTGAGCCCGGCATGGACTGCACGCACCGTCCGAAGAACCCGGATTTCGTGCTGAACCAGCCTCGCTACCAGGGCGCACAGGTGCTGCTGGCACGCGACAACTTCGGCTGCGGCTCATCCCGCGAGCATGCGCCCTGGGCCATCGAGGACTACGGTTTTCGCGTCATCATCGCCCCGTCCTTCGCCGACATCTTCTTCTCCAACTGCTACAAGAACGGCGTGCTGCCGATCGTTGCGGGCAGCGAGGTTGTCGATCGTCTGTTCAAGGAATGCGAAGCCACCGAAGGCTATGCGCTGGACGTGAACCTGGAAGCCCAGACCGTGACCACACCCAGCGGTTTCTCCTTCGGTTTCGATATCACGCCGCACCGCAAGCACTGCATGCTCAATGGCCTGGATGAAATCGGCCTGACCCTGGTGCATGCCGAGCAGATCAAGGCTTTTGAGACGAAGCACAAGGCGGCTCAGCCCTGGCTGTTCTCGCAGTAATCGCAGACAAGGATAAAAAATGAAGATTTGTGTTCTGCCCGGTGACGGGATTGGTGTCGAAATCATTGCCGAAGCCGTGCGCGTGCTGGATGCGCTGAAGAGCGATGGCCTCAAGCTGGAACTGGAGTACGCCGAACTGGGCGGCTGCGCCGTCGATTCGACCGGTTCGCCCTATCCGGAAGCCACGCAGAAGCTGGCGCGCGCGGCCGATGCCGTGCTGCTGGGTGCCGTCGGCGGCCCGAAGTGGGACGTGCTGCCGCGCCCGCAACGCCCCGAGCGTGGCCTGCTGGGTATCCGCAAGGACCTGAACCTGTTCGCCAACCTGCGCCCGGCGGTCCTCTATCCCGAGCTCGCCAATGCCTCTTCGCTGAAGCCGGAAGTGGTGTCGGGCCTGGACATCCTGATCGTGCGCGAGCTGACCGGTGACATCTACTTCGGCGAGCCGCGCGGCATCACCGAAGAAGGTGGCAAGCGTGTCGGTCGCAACACCATGATCTACAACGAAGACGAAATCCGTCGTATCGGCCACGTCGCCTTCAAGTCGGCGCAGAAGCGCAACAAGAAGGTCTGCTCGGTCGACAAGATGAACGTGCTGGAAACCACGCAACTGTGGCGTGACGTCATGATCGAAGTCGCCAGGGAGTATCCGGACATCGAGCTGTCGCACATGCTCGTCGACAACGCCGCGATGCAACTGGTGCGCGCACCGAAGCAGTTCGACGTGATGGTCACCGGCAATATGTTCGGCGACATCCTGTCCGACGAAGCCTCGATGCTCACCGGCTCCATCGGCATGCTGCCCTCGGCCTCGCTGGACCAGAACAACAAGGGCATGTACGAGCCTTGCCACGGCTCCGCCCCGGACATCGCGGGCAAGGGCGTGGCCAACCCCTTGGCAACGATCCTGTCTGCTGCCATGATGCTGCGCTATAGCTTCGACAACGAAGCCGCAGCCCAGCGTATCGAAGCCGCGGTCAAGAAGGTTCTAGCCTCCGGTCTGCGCACTGGCGACATCTGGGAAGAGGGCACCAAGCGTGTCGGTACCCGCGAAATGGGTGATGCGGTGATCGCAGCGCTCTGATTGGATCTGTAATGGTTGATGGACGTGAAATGCCGGTTCTGACTGCCTTTGCCGACGCAATGTCGGTGAAGGCCGTTGGCGTTGTGGTCGTTGCTACGACCGGCATCGTCACGTCCACCACGACCACCACCAAAACCACGAAAACTACCGCTGGTTGATTTCGTCCTGCACCTCCGCACTTTGACCCCGCGGCGGCGGGTCAGGCGGAACCGGAGCGGGGCGTTTATCTAGAGGAAACTGAAATGCGTGCAGGTTTTGTCGGCTGGCGCGGCATGGTTGGCTCCGTGCTGATGCAGCGCATGCGCGAAGAGAATGATTTCGCGCTGATCGAGCCAGTGTTTTTCACCACGTCCAATGTCGGCGGTGCCGGCCCGAACATCGGGCGCGACGTGCCGCCCCTGAAGGATGCCAAGTCCATTGAGGACCTGCGCCAGATGGATGTGATCGTCACCTGCCAGGGCGGTGACTACACCAATGAGATCTTCCCCAAGCTGCGCGCGGCCGGCTGGGCCGGCTACTGGATCGATGCGGCGTCGGCCCTGCGCATGAAGGACGACGCGATCATCATCCTGGACCCGGTCAACAAGAACGTGATCCAGGATGGTCTGAGTAAGGGCGTGAAGAACTACGTCGGTGGCAACTGCACGGTCAGCCTGATGTTGATGGCACTGGGCGGTCTGTTCCAGAAGGATCTGATCGAGTGGGCCACGTCCATGACCTATCAGGCCGCTTCCGGCGCGGGAGCCCAGAACATGCGCGAGCTGATCGCGCAGATGGGCAAGATTCACGGCTCCGTGTCTGATTTGCTGGCTGATCCGGCGTCCGCGATTCTCGACATTGATCGTAAGGTGGCCGAGACGATCCGCTCTGACGAGTTGCCGAAGCAGAATTTCCGCGGCGTGCCCTTGGCGGGAAGTCTGATTCCGTGGATCGACGTACCGTACGAAAACGGTCAGAGCAAGGAAGAATGGAAGGGCGGCGCCGAATGCAACAAGATTCTCGGCAAGCCGGCATTCCGTTCGCCTGGTAGCGTGCCCATCGACGGATTGTGCGTACGAATCGGCGCCATGCGTTGTCACAGTCAGGCGCTGACGATCAAATTGCGTCAAGACATTCCGCTGGACGAAATCACCGAAATTATCGGAACTGCGAATGACTGGGTTCGGGTTATTCCTAATGAACGCGAACGTTCTGAGCGCGAATTGACCCCGGCTGCCGTCACCGGTCGTCTGGAGGTGCCGGTCGGTCGGCTGCGCAAGATGGCGATGGGCGGCGAATACCTGACAGCATTCACCGTGGGCGACCAGCTCCTATGGGGAGCTGCCGAGCCGCTGCGGCGCATGTTACGTATCCTGATCGAGGGCTGATGGCCGGTCGATTTCGTGGGGGAGGAAGTGTTCGCACTTCCTCCCTTTTGCATTGCGGCGAAGGAAAACTGTCTTGAAGTATTTGTTGAACAAGGGCTTTTTGTTCGCGCTATTTCAGGAAAAGGATGAGCTTGCAGCCCTAACCCTTTGATGTTATTTTGATCTTATTCTCTAACCACAAGAGAAGGCCGCTCGCTAGCGTGCCGCGCCGAAAACATATGAAAACACCGTTCCTTCGTAGCACCCTGGTGGCCGCATTGATTGCCGCATTTTCCGGCGGTTCGTTTGCGGCTGGTCTTGGAAGAATTAGCGTTTTCAGTGCCTTAGGCCAGCCTTTGCGGGCAGAGGTAGAAATTGCCGCGACGCCGGAAGAGCTCGACGGCATGTCGGCGCGAATTGCTTCATTAGAAGCATTCAAGCGTGCCAACATCGAATACGATGGTTCCTTGTCCAGCGTGAAAATGGCGGTCGAACGGCGCGCCGGCAGTAATGCTGTGGTGAGAATCTCCTCCGATCGTCCGTTCGGCGAACCGTTCGTCGATATTCTGATCGAGCTGAATTGGAATGGCGGGCGCCTGCTGCGCGAATATACCTTCCTGCTTGATCCGGCCGAAGTGGCCGATCAACGCACCCCGGCTCCTGCCGTCGGCACGGTGACCAGCCCGGATGTCGGCAGCCGCGCCAGCGCGGCGCCCACACCTGCGCCGGCGGCCAGCAAGCCGGCACCGGCTCCGCGCCAGCCCCGTCGTGCTGCGGCTGAGCCCAAGCCCGCCGCGACCCCGACGGAACAGGCCGCTGCCGGGGATTATCAGGTCAAGCAAGGCGATACCCTCAGCGGCATTGCCGGCAATCTGAAGTCCAGTGACGTCAGCACCCAGCAGATGCTGGCTGCCCTTTACAAGGCCAACGAAGACGCCTTCATCAACGGCAACATTAATCGCCTGCGCGCCGGCAAGATCCTGAAGGTGCCCGAAGCGGAAGAGGTGCAGCGCATCTCCAAGACGGAAGCACGTGAAATCGTGCTGAACGCTTCCAGTTTCGACGGCTATCGCAAGGCTGTGGCGTCGGCTGCTGCCGATGCGCCGGCTCAGCAACCGGCGGCGAGCCAGTCGTCCACAGGCAAGATCGCACCCAAGGTGGCCGAGTCGGCACCTGCAGTGGCGCCGAGTCAGGGTCAGCTCAAGATCAGCCAGAATCGTGACAGTCAGGCCAGTGCGGCCGAGAAGAACGCAGCGGCGCGCGTGCAGACGCTGCAGGAAGAACTGGCATCCCGCAACAAGGCGCTCAACGAGGCCAATAGTCGTCTGGCTGCGCTGGAAAAGAACGTCAAGGAACTGCAGAAGCTGGTCGAGTTGAAGAACCAGAATCTGTCCGACCTGCAGAAACAGGCTGATGCGGCCAAGAAGGCCGAGTCGTCGGCGCAGAAGAGCGCCGAAGAGGCCAAGAAACTGGCTGCCAAGCAGGCCGAGGAAGCGAAGCTGGCGGCCTCCAAGGAGGCGGAAGCGGCGAAGGCTGCTGCGGCCAAGGAAGCCGAGGCGGTCAAGGCTGCGGCGGCGAAAGAGGCGGAAGAGGCACGCAAGGCTGCGCAGGCCGCTGAAGAAGCACGCGTGGCGGCTGCCGCCAAGGCTGAAGAGGAGGCCAAGGCCGCTGCTGCAGCCGCGGCCGCGGCTGTCGCCGCCAGCGCGCCGCCTGCCATGGAGCCGGCTCCGGCCCCTGTCATTACGGAAGAGGTGGCGAGTGCCCCGGTTGCGGAGCCGCCGCCGGCTCCCGCCCCGGCCCCTGCTCCGATGCCCGTGGTGGAGGAAGAAGAAGGCTTGCTGTCCAGCCCCTTGGCGCTGGGCGGCCTCCTGATCGCTGCCCTGGGCGCGGGCTATGTGGTCCTGCGCAACCGCAAGCGCAATGCCAAGAATACTGGCCTGACCATGTCGGCATTGAGCGAAGCTTCGACCAGCCCGAATTCGGTGTTCGGCAATGCGGGCGGGCAGACGGTCGATACCGGCACCAGCGTGCTGCATACGGATTTCAGCCAGTCCGGCCTGTCGGCGATTGACACCGATGAGGGGGTCGATCCGGTGGCCGAAGCCGATGTGTACATGGCCTATGGGCGCGATGCACAGGCCGAGGAAATCCTTCTCGACGCATTGAAGAACGATCCCACGCGTGCGGCGATCTACGTGAAGTTGCTGGAGATCTACGCGCAACGCCGCAGCCTCAAGCAGTTCGAGAACATTGCGACCGATCTCTATACACAGACCGGTGGCGCCGGAGATGACTGGGCGAAGGCGGCTGCCTTGGGGGCGCGTCTCGACCCGACTAATCCGCTCTATCGTTCCGGTGGCACGACCGAACAGGCTGCGGCCGAGCCGGGCGTGCCGGTGATAGAGGCGGCAGTCGCGGCGACTGCTGTCGGGGCGGCTGCGGGCCTGGTGGCGGATTCTGTCGCGGCCCAGGTTGAGCAGGTGGCCGCCGCCGAGGAGCCGGCGCCGGCTGTGACTTTCGGGACCAACAACGTGTCGCAGATGCGGGCGACCTGGACGGTGCCGGGTGAGATCAGCCAGTTCGACACCAGCAATGGCGAGTTGCCGATGATTCCCGAGGCGACGCCTGCCGTGAGCGCGCCCCCGGCTGATCCGTTGAATCTGGACTTCAATCTCGATCTCGAGCTGCCGGAGGGTGAAGAGCCCGAGACGCGCATGGAGGCGCGTGAGGTGGATGAGGCGCCGGCCGACCTGGCCATCGATGACATCGTGGTTGAGCCGGATCTGCCGAAAGCGACCGACTCGATGAATCCGCTCGAATTCGACATCGACCTGGGTATGGAAACCGAGCCCGATGTGCCCGTGGTTGAGCAGGCGGCTGCGTCGCCGGTGCTTGAAACGGCCGCACCTGCACCGGCTCCTGCACCGGTCGTGGCGGCAGCCGAACCGGAGGATTTCGACCTTGGGATCGAGCGTGCAATGGAAAAAACCACACTGTCCGTGGTCGATCTGGAGAAGACCAACTTCGAAGGCAGTCTGCTTGATTTCGATTTTGAGCTGGGTGACGAATCCCGTCCCGATGACCGCAGCCTGGACCTCTCCCAAGTGAATCTACGCACCGATGGCAACCTGAGCCAGACTGCTGGCGTGATGCAGGCTTCGGCGCCTGCCCCGAGTGTCGATGTCGCGCTCGCCGAGCCCGTTGGGGCGGGTGAACCGCTGGCCGAGATCGATCTCGATGATGAAGTGACGACCAAGCTCGAGCTGGCGCGCGCTTACGAGGAGATGGGTGACTTGGAAGGTGCTCGTGAGCTGCTTGAGGAAGTGATGGCAGACGGTGTTGATGCGCAGAAGGAAATGGCCAAGACCATCTTGTCGCGTATCAGTTGAGCGCATGTAAGTCCGTGTCCCTTTTCGTTGCATGTCATCCGGCCGTCCCCGTGACGGCCGGTTTTGTTTTGATCCTTCTGCTGCAGCGCTTGCAGGGCACGCCCCTGTTGCTTGCCCTGTGCCTGCTCACAATCCTGAGTGTGGCCTGTGCCGCCAAAGCCTGGTGGCGCTTGACCAAGCGTCTGCGTTACATGCTCCTGGTCTTGTTCCTGCTGTTTTGCTGGCATACGCCGGGAACTCTGGTGTGGCCGCAGTTCGGAGCCTGGAGTCCGACCCTGGAGGGGGTAGGTCTCGCTGCAGATCACACCGCGCGCATCCTGCTGGTCGTCGCCATCGTGGGGCTCATGCTGCGCCTGCTGAATCATGCGCAATGGGTGCAGGGTCTCCACGGCTTATTGGCCCCCCTGCAACGCCTGGGGCTGCCTTCTGCAAGGCTTGCGATTCGTCTGCAACTGGTGCTGCAGGAAGCGGAGCATGCCGAGCGCCTGACATGGCGGGATTGGCTCAGCGCTTCAGCGGCAGAAAAACAAGTGTCAGTGAGCCCGTTGCGCCTGTCCCCGCTGACGACTGCTGATGTGTTTGCGGTGGCGATCCTCATCTTGCTGGCCTGTGCTGGCCTGCTGTGGGGAAGCGCGTGAGAGTTGCACTGGGCCTGGAGTACGACGGCGGCGCATTCGAGGGCTGGCAGACTCAGCCGCATGGCCGCACGGTGCAGGACGTGCTTGAGCGCGCGTTGTCCGCCATTGCGAATGAAACGGTGGCGACCGTGTGTGCAGGGCGCACCGATACTGGTGTGCACGCAGCCGTCCAAGTCGTTCATTTCGACACCGAGGTCCGGCGACCAATGAGTGCCTGGGTGCGAGGCGTCAATGCGCATTTGCCGAAGAGTGTCGCGGTGCGTTGGGCGCAGGAGGTTGACGAGGCGTTCCATGCACGTTTCTCGGCACGGGCACGTCGCTATCGTTACCTTCTGTTGAACCGACCGGTACGCAGTGCGCTACATCACGGGCGGGTAGGCTGGTTCCACCTGCCACTCGATGTGACAAGGATGGATCGGGTCGCAGCAAGCCTGTGCGGCGAGCATGATTTCAGCTCTTTCCGGGCCGCCGAGTGTCAGGCGCACTCGCCGGTGCGCACCATGAGTCATGCGCGTGTGTGGCGGCAGGCTGACTGGGTGGTCTTCGAGTTCGAGGCCAACGCCTTTCTCCATCACATGGTGCGCAACCTGGTTGGAGCACTGGTCTATGTTGGAAAGGGGGCGCTGGATGAACAAGGCTTTGCCGCGTTGATGGCAGCCAAAGACCGGCGTTTCGCTCCGCCTACCTTTGCGCCCGACGGGCTCTACCTGGCTGGCGTGGATTACCCGCCAAACTGGCGCCTGCCGGGCGACGGACGTATCATCGCGCCCCTTCAACAGCTTCTGGGATGAAACGCGTGCGCACCCGGATCAAGATGTGTGGCCTGACCCGGCCACAGGATGTGCTGGATGCCGTGCAGGCTGGGGCGGACGCCATCGGCTTCGTGTTCTATCCTCCCAGCCCGCGGGCCGTCAGCGTGGAGCAGGCGCGTGAACTGTGTGCCTTGGTGCCGCCTTTCGTGAGTACCGTCGGCTTGTTCGTCAACGAGGAACCTACCCGCGTGCGGGAGGTGCTGGACACGGTGCCCTTGAGCCTGCTGCAGTTCCATGGTGACGAGGACGAGGCCTATTGCCGCAGTTTCGGCCGCGCCTACCTCAAGGCTGCACGCGTGAGGGCTGGATTCGATCTGCTAAACTATGCCTCCCGCTTTCCCTCGGCCTGCGCAGTGCTGGCCGATGCCTGGGTGGATGGTTATGGCGGTGGTGGCGAGGTCTTCGACTGGTCCTTGCTGCCAGCCGATTTCCCTCTTCCACTCGTCCTGGCAGGTGGCCTGACCCCCGCAAACGTTTCTACCGCCGTAAGGTGCGTGCGCCCTTGGGCGGTGGATGTGAGCAGTGGGATTGAAGCCGCAAAGGGCGTCAAGGATCGGGCCCTGATGGAAGCTTTTGTTGCCGGAGTACGTGATGCAGATGGCCGAACTGAAGAATGAACCCCGCTACGAAGCCCCGGATGCGACCGGACACTTCGGGCAGTTTGGCGGCATCTTCGTCGCCGAGACGCTGATTCCCGCGCTGGATGAACTGCGTGCCGAGTACGAGAAAGCGATCCAGGATCCGGCCTTCATGGCCGAATATCAGTACGAGTTGAAGCACTACGTCGGGCGTCCCAGCCCGCTGTACCACGCACGGCGCTGGTCCGAGCAAATCGGCGGCGCCCAGATTTACCTGAAGCGCGAAGACCTGAATCACACCGGCGCGCACAAGGTGAACAACACCATCGGTCAGGCCCTCTTGGCACGCCGCATGGGCAAGAAGCGCGTCATCGCCGAGACCGGCGCTGGTCAGCACGGCGTGGCTTCTGCCACCGTGGCCGCGCGCTACGGCCTTGAATGTGTGGTGTACATGGGGGCCGAGGACGTCGCACGCCAGGCGCCCAATGTGTTCCGCATGAAGCTGCTGGGCGCCACCGTGGTGCCGGTAGAGAGCGGCTCCAAGACCCTCAAGGACGCCATGAACGAAGCCATGCGCGACTGGGTCACCAATGTCGATTCCACTTACTACATCATCGGCACCTGTGCTGGCCCGCATCCTTACCCGATGCTGGTGCGCGACTTCCAGGCCGTGATCGGCGAGGAATGCAAGGTCCAGTGCGCCGAGCAGATCGGGCGCCAGCCGGATGCGGTGGTGGCTTGCGTGGGCGGCGGGTCGAATGCGATCGGCATTTTCTATCCCTATATCGACGTGCCGGGCGTGCGTCTGATCGGTGTCGAGGCCGGCGGCTTGGGCATTGAGACTGGCAAGCATGCGGCGCCGCTGACGACCGATGCCCGCCCCGGTGTGCTGCATGGTCAGCGCGTGAATCTGATGCAGGATGAGAATGGGCAGATCATTGAAACGCACTCCATTTCTGCTGGACTGGATTATCCCGGCGTCGGCCCCGAGCACTGCCATCTCAAGGAAATTCACCGCGCCGAGTACGTAGCGGCCAACGACGATGAAGCGCTGGATGCCTTTCATGACCTCTGCCGTTACGAGGGCATCATTCCTGCGCTGGAATCCAGCCATGCCCTGGCACATGCCAAGAAGCTGGCGCCGACCCTGTCGCGTGACCAAGTGATCGTGGTCAATCTGTCCGGTCGTGGCGACAAGGACATCCCGACCATCGCGCGCCTGTCCGGCATCCAACTCTGAACTTGTTTTCTCCGGCAACAATGTCCCGAATCCAGACTACTTTTGCCCGCCTGCAGGCGGCTGGCCGCCAGGCCCTGATCCCCTACATCACGGCCGGCGATCCGAATCCCGGTGCCACGGTGGCGCTGATGCACGCGCTGGTGAAGGGCGGGGCGGACGTCATCGAATTGGGGGTGCCTTTCTCTGACCCGATGGCGGATGGCCCGGTGATTCAACGTGCCAGCGAGCGGGCGCTCGCCCATGGCGTGAGCCTGCGCCAGGTGATCGCCATGGTGGCCGAGTTCCGCCACAGCAATGCCGAGACGCCGGTGGTGCTGATGGGCTATGCCAATCCGGTCGAAGCGATGGGCTACGAGGCCTTCTCGCGTGTGGCCTCCGAGGCGGGCGTCGATGGTTTGCTGACAGTCGACCTGCCTCCCGAAGAAGCGGCAGGCCGCGTGGCCGTGCTCAAGCAGTTCGGACTCGATCCCATATTCCTGCTCGCACCGACCACGCCACCCTCGCGTGTCGAAGCAGTGGCCAAACTGGCGGCGGGCTATGTTTATTACGTGTCGCTCAAGGGCGTGACCGGTGCGGCGCACCTGGACATCGCAAATGTCGCAGCCAAGCTGGATGTGCTGCGTGGCCTGCTGTCGCTGCCGATTGGTGTGGGTTTCGGCATTCGCGACGCGGAGTCCGCCAAGGCGGTGGCCAAGGTGGCCGATGCGGTCGTCATCGGTTCCCGTATCGTGCAGGAAGTGGAGCAGGGTGAAGCCGGCTTGGCCGGACGTCTCACCGATTTTCTCGCTGGCGTGCGTGCCGCGATGGACCAAGCACGCGCCTGAGCGCAACAGAATCGAGGTGAATGATGAGCTGGCTGACCAAACTGCTGCCGCCCAAGATCAAGCGTGACCAACCCTCCAAGCGTTCGATTCCGGAAGGGCTGTGGATCAAGTGTGAGGCCTGCGAGGCGGTGCTCTACCGCTCGGACCTGGAGGCGGCACAGCATGTGTGCCCCAAGTGCGGCCATCACAAGCGCATCCGTGCGCGCCAGCGCCTGGATCTGTTGCTCGACACAGAGGGGCGCTTCGAAATTGGTGCCGAAGTGGTGCCGCTGGACCCGCTGAAGTTCAAGGACAGCAAGAAATACATCGACCGCCTGGCTGCGGCGAACGAAGACACCGGCGAAGCGGACGCGTTGATCGTCATGCAGGGGGCGGTTAAAACGATTCCCCTGGTCGTCGCGGTCTTCGAGTTCGATTTCCTCGGCGGCTCCATGGGCTCGGTGGTGGGCGAGCGTTTCGTGCGTGGCGTCACCGTGGCGCATGAGCAAGGCCTGCCCTTCGTGTGCTTCACCGCGACCGGTGGCGCGCGCATGCAGGAAGGCCTGTTCTCTCTGATGCAGATGGCCAAGACCACGGCTGCGATCACCCGCTTGTCGCAGAAGCAATTGCCCTTCGTGACCGTTCTGACCGACCCCACCATGGGTGGAGTGTCGGCCAGCTTCGCGTTCATGGGCGATGTGGTCATGGCCGAGCCGGGTGCGCTGATCGGCTTTGCCGGCCCGCGCGTGATCGAGCAGACGGTGCGCGAGAAGTTGCCGGAAGGTTTCCAGCGTTCCGAGTTTCTGCTTGAGAAGGGCGCCATTGACATGATCGTCGATCGTCGCCAGTTGCCGGAAAAACTGGCCCAGGTGCTGACCTTGCTGTCGCGCCAGCCGGCCTTGTCCGCCTGATGTCGGCTGCGTTCGCCACGCTTGAAGCGTGGCTGGCGTACATCGAGCGCCAACATCCCCAAACCATCGAGTTGGGCCTCGGCAGGGTGGCCCGTGTGGCCGACCGGCTGAATGCGCGCAGCGATGCGGTGGTCATCACCGTTGGCGGCACCAATGGCAAGGGCTCGACCTGCGCCATGCTGGAAGCGATTCTGCGTGCTGCTGGCTATCGCGTCGGCCTGTACACCTCGCCGCACTTGGTCCGCTACAACGAGCGCGTGCGCATCGACGCCCAGGAAGTGGACGATGCGACCCTGTGTGCGGGATTCGAGAAGGTGGAGCAGGCGCGTGGCGATATCGCGCTGACCTATTTCGAGTTTGGCACCCTGGCGGCCTGGCAGGTCTTCGCCGATGCCGGGCTGGACGTGATCATCCTGGAGGTTGGTCTGGGCGGGCGTCTGGATGCGGTCAACGTGTTTGAGCCCGACTGCGCCATCGTGACCGGCGTGGCCATGGATCACATGGACTACCTGGGCGACACGCGCGAGCAGATCGGTTTCGAGAAGGCTGGCATTTACCGCGCCGGCAAGCCGGCGATCTGTGGTGATCCGCAACCGCCCGCCACCCTGGTCGAGCATGCTGCCGTGATAGGTGCCGACCTGTGGATCAGCGGGCGTGATTTCCGTTTCGCTGGCGACAAGAACCAATGGAACTATCAGGGGCGGGCTCAGCGTCGCAATAGCCTGGCCTACCCGGCCTTGCGCGGGGCCAACCAGTTGCTCAATGCGAGTGCCGTACTGGCCGCGCTGGAAGCGCTGCAGGACCGCTTGCCGGTCCCGATGCAGGCAGTGCGCCAGGGTCTCATGCTGGTCGAGCTGCCGGGGCGCTTCCAGGTCGTGCCGGGCAAGCCCGTCAATGTGCTGGACGTTGCGCACAATCCGCAGGCGGCGGGCGTGCTGGCCGACAACCTGATGAACATGGGCTTCTACCCCAACACCCTGGCGGTGTGCGGCATGCTGGCCGACAAGGACATCGCCGGCAGCCTTCGTCATTTGTTGCCGCGCGTGGATCACTGGCACCTGTGCGACCTGCCGGGCCCGCGTGCAGCCAGCGCGGCGCAGATGGCACAGGTGCTGCGAGGCCTGCAGGCCGATGTGGCCCTGAGCCTGCATCCCGATCCGGCGACGGCGTGGCGGGCGGCCGGGGCGGCGGCGGGGGAGGGTGATAGAATCGTGACCTTCGGTTCATTCCTGACCGTCTCGGCCGTGATGCAGGCGCTCGCGGCCGCCCGCTGAGCCCATCCAGAGTCTGCTTCGAATCTTCTCCTGCCTGCCATGCCTGACAACGACGCCCAGCTCGAAATCAAGAAACGCGCCCGTCGCCGTCTCGTAGGTGCGGTTGCCCTGGCCTTGGCCGCCGCCATCATCCTGCCGATGGTCATGGACAAGGAGCCGCGTTCCACGGGCAATGAACTGCAGATCCGCATCCCCAGCCAGGAGGGAGGCAACTACACCGCCCGCCTGATCAACAGCACGGCTTCCGCACCGGTTGCCATGGCGCCACTGGAACCCGCGCTGCCGGCCAGTGAGCCTGCGGTGGCGCCAGTTGCGGCGAGCGTGCCCGCCGCGCAGCTTGAAAAGCCGCTGCTCGCCCCGACAGTCAAGGATGTGCCCAAGGAGGCGCCAGTCAAGGAAGCGCCTCCCAAGGAAACCGTGCCGAAGGAGCCGGATGGCGCGGCGCGCGCCAAGAGCCTGCTCGAAGGCGGTGAGCCGGTCGCAGCGGTAGCCGAGAACAAGCGCTTCTACGTGCAGCTCGGGGTCTATCGCGACGCCGAGAACGTCAAGAGCCTGCGCGCCAAGATCAAGACGGCGGGCTTTTCGACCGTGGTGGAGCCGGTGGGTGAGAGTTCGCGCGTGCGTGTCGGACCTTTCACCGATCGCGAGGCGGCCGACAAGGCGCTGGCCAAGCTCAAGAAGTCCGGCCTCAGCGGCATGGTGGTGAGTGCCAAGTAGGCGTGCTGGATGACGGTGTTCGACTACGTATTCCTGGGCGTGTTGGGGCTGTCCGTCCTGCTCGGGTTCTGGCGTGGTCTGGTGGTGGAAGTGTTCGCGCTGCTGGCCTGGGTGCTGGCAGTACTGGCGGCAAGGATGTTCGGCGGGATGTTGGCACCGTACTTTGCTGCCTGGATCACGGCGCCATGGTTGCAGATGGTGACGGCCTGGGTAGTGATCGTGGTGTTGGTGCTGGTAGTGCTGGCCCTGCTGCGGATGCTGTTGCGCGAACTGCTGGCGGCGGTGGGCTTGAGTCTGGCCGATCGTTGTCTGGGTGCCTGTTTCGGTGTGCTGCGCGCGCTGGTACTGGCCATACTGATTGTTGGGGCGGCAGGCATGACCAGCCTGCCGCGCGAGCCTTGGTGGCGGGAGGCGCAGTTGTCGGCGCCGCTCGAAACCGTGGTCCTGGCCGTCAGGCCCTGGCTTCCGCCAGAGCTTGCCGGGCGTATCAAGTATCGATGAACGGGTGAGCTATGTGCGGAATCATCGGCGTGGTGGCGACCACGCCCGTCAATCAGTTGCTTTATGACGGGTTGCAGGTCCTGCAACACCGCGGCCAGGATGCCGCAGGGATTGCGACCGCCGAGGGCGGCCGCTTCCACATGCACAAGGGCCCCGGCCTGGTGAGCGAGGTGTTCCGCACCCGCCACATGCGCAATCTCGAAGGCAACTGGGGCATCGGCCACTGTCGTTACCCGACGGCGGGCTCGGCCTACAACCCGGCCGAGGCGCAGCCGTTCTACGTGAATTCGCCCTTCGGCCTGATGCTGGCGCACAACGGCAATCTGACCAATGCCGATGAGCTCAAGCGCGAGATGTATCTCGCCGACCTGCGCCACATGAATACCAACTCCGATTCGGAAGTGCTGCTCAACGTGCTGGCGCACGAGTTGCAGGCCTCGTCGAACGGCTCCTTCCGACTCGATCCGGACACCATCTTCCGGGCCGTGGCCGGCGTGCACAAGCGGGCGCGCGGGGCCTATGCGGCGGTCGTGATGATCGCCGGCTATGGCCTGCTGGCTTTCCGCGACCCCTATGGGATCCGTCCGCTGGTGCTGGGAAAGAACGAGATTTCGCAGGGCACCGAGTACATGGTGGCCTCAGAGAGCGTGGCGGTGGACGTGTTGGGCTTCAAGCTGGTGCGGGACATCGCGCCGGGTGAGGCGGTGCTGATCGACACTCAGGGCAATCTGGTCAGCCGGCAGTGCAGTGAGCCCAAGACGCACGCCCCTTGCATGTTCGAGTTCGTCTATCTGGCCCGTCCCGATTCGTTGATCGACGGAGTTTCGGTGTATGACAGCCGGGTCAAGATGGGGGAGTTCCTGGCCGACCGCATCACGCGTGATTTCTCGCACCTGAAGATCGATGTGGTGATCCCGATTCCGGACTCCAGCCGTCCGGCCGCGATGGAACTGGCGGCCCGTCTGGGCCTGCCTTATCGCGAAGGCTTCGTGAAGAACCGCTACATCGGCCGCACCTTCATCATGCCGGGCCAGGCCATCCGCCGGAAATCGGTGCGCCAGAAACTCAATGCGATTCATCAGGAGTTCACCGGCAAGAACGTGCTGCTGGTCGATGACTCCATCGTGCGCGGCACTACCTCGCGCGAGATCATCAACATGGCACGCGAAGCAGGTGCGACGCAGGTCTTCATGGCCTCGGCCGCGCCGCCTGTGCGGCATGCCAACGTGTACGGCATCGATATGCCTTCGCGCGCTGAGCTGATTGCCTCTTATCGCGACGAACAGCAGATCGGCGAAGAAATCGGTGCCGATGCGCTGATCTATCAGGACCTGGAAGACCTCAAGCGTTCGGTGCAATCGCTCAATCCGACGCTCGAGGTGTTCGAAACCTCCTGCTTCGACGGCTGCTACGTGACGGGCGACATTACGCCCGAGTACCTGCAGGCGATCGAGGGTGGGCGCGCCGATGCAGCCAAAGCCAAAGCGAACGACGACGGGGAGGGCGGCGGCCAGCTCGACCTGAACCTTGTCAGCTCCGACGCCTGAGCGAGGTTTGACGCCACGTCGCGCTTCGCGCTAAGGTTCCGCCACGCGCCGATTTGATTTCAGCTTGCGGGCGCTTGATAAATTCAGCTAAAGCGGATCGGCACTCGAAAACCCGTTCCGGCTTTGGCTGAGCGGGTTTTCTGCTTTTGCGGGGTATGTGATGGATGAGCGTTTTGAGCACTACGACATCGACACGCTGGCGGTGCGCGCCGGCATCGAGCGCAGCCAGTTCGGTGAGCACAGCGAAGCGCTGTACCTGACCTCCAGCTTCGTGTTCAAGAATGCGGCCGAGGCCGCGCGCCGCTTCTGCGGCGAGGAAGAGGGCAACATCTACGCCCGCTTCACCAATCCCACCGTGACCATGATGCAGGACCGCCTCGCCGCGCTGGAAGGTGCCGAGGCCTGCGTGGCCACCTCGTCCGGGATGGCCGCGATCCTCTGCATGGCCATGGCCTTGCTCAAGGCGGGCGACCATGTGATTGCCTCGCGTGGTCTGTTCGGATCGACGCAGACCCTGTTCGGCGGCATTCTCAGTAAGTTCGGCATCGAAACGAGCTTCGTGCCGGCGACCGATCTGGACGCCTACCGCGCGGCGATCCAGCCCAATACGAAGCTGTTCTTCATCGAGACCCCGTCAAACCCGTTGACGCAACTCGTCGACATTGTTGCCGTGGCCGAGATCGCGCATGGCTGCGGTGCACTGCTGGCGGTCGACAACTGCTTTTGCACGCCGGCCCTTCAGTTGCCATTGAAACTGGGCGCCGACCTCGTCATTCACTCGGCCACCAAGTACCTGGACGGCCAGGGGCGTGTGCTGGGCGGCGCGGTGTTGGGCAGCAAGGCCCTGATGGATGAGGTCATCAAGTTCCTGCGCAGTGCGGGGCCCTGCATTTCCCCATTTAACGCCTGGATCATCCTGAAGGGGCTGGAGACGCTGAAGCTGCGCATGGACGCGCAATCGGCCAATGCGCTGGCCTTGGCTCAATGGCTGGAGAAACACCCGGCGGTGGCGCAGGTGTTCTATCCCGGCTTGCCCTCGCACCCACAGCACGAACTGGCCAAACGCCAGCAGAGCTCGGGCGGGGCCATCGTGGCTTTCGAGCTCAAGGGCGGGCGCGAGGAAGCCTGGCGCGTCGTCGACAACACGCGCCTGCTGTCGATTACCGCCAACCTGGGCGATACCAAGACCACCATCACCCATCCGGCTACCACGACCCATGGTCGCATCACGCAGGAGGCGCGCGATGCTGCCGGCATCCGCGACAGCCTGCTGCGCATTGCGGTCGGGCTGGAGTCGGTCGCCGACATCCAGGCCGACCTGGCACGCGGCCTGGGCTGATTCTCATGCGTTTGCTGGCGATCGAAACCTCCTGCGAGCGTGCCTCGCTGGCGTTGTTGCTGGATGGAGTGCTGGTTGAGCGCCAACTCCAGGGCAGCGGTGCGCAACACTCGGGCAGCCTGTTGCCGAGCCTGCATCAATTGTTGGCTGAGACCCAGGTGCGCCTGGCCTCGCTGGACGCCATCGCCTTTGGCAACGGGCCGGGTGCTTTCACTGGCGTGCGTCTCGCCTGTGGCGTGGCGCAGGGCTTGGCACTGGGGGTTGATCGGCCAGTGGCGCCGGTGGGCAGTCTGGCCGCGCTGGCCGAGCCTTGCGCAGAGGGACTGCTCTACACCGCGATGGATGCGCGCATGAACGAAGTCTATGTGGCGATGTTTTCCCGCGTAAATGGCCAGTTGCATGAGTTGCAGGCGCCCGGCGTATTTGCGCCGCAGGCGCTCCCCATTCCACCGGCCGGCCAGGTCTGGCAAGGCGTTGGCAATGCATTCACGGCTTACGCCGAAGTGATCAACACGCGTTTGGGGGACAGCGTGCGGGTGGTGTATCCACAGGCCGTACCGACTGCTGCTGCAGTGGCTCGCCTGGCCGCCGCGTCGCCGCACACGTGGATCGATCCTGCGCTGGCTTCGCCGTTGTATGTGCGTGATCGGGTCGCACTGACCATCGAGGAGCGCCTGCGCCAAGGAGGGCGGGCGTGAGCGAGGTGCAGTTCGAGCCCATGGGCACCGAGGTGTTGGACTGGGTGGCCGCGGCCGAGCAGCGCATTTACCCCTTTCCTTGGACGCGCACGAACTTCGCGGAGTCCCTGGAGGCTGGCTACAGTTGCTGGCTCATGCGCAGCGGTGGCGAACTGGCTGGCTATGCCGTGCAGATGCTGATCCTCGACGAGACCCACCTGCTGAACCTCAGCGTGCTGCCCGAGTTGCAGGGCCGCGGCCTCGGCTCCCTGTTCCTGCATCACCTGTGCCTGCAGGCCCGGTTGGCGCGGGCGGAGCAGATGTTCCTGGAAGTGCGGGAGTCGAACCAGGTGGCGCGCGGCCTCTACCGCAAATGGGGTTTCGAGGCGATCGGGCGGCGCAAGGGCTACTATCCGGCAACGGCGGGGCGGGAGGATGCGATCGTGATGAGGCGGATGTTGTGAGCGCGCGCCGTGAGGCCATGCTGGCGGAAATGGGGCTGCGGCCGCTGTGGCGGTTGCGCACAGGCGAAGAGCAGCAGGAGCGGGCTTGGACGGAGGAGGCGTCGGCGGGGGCCGCGCTGGAGTCGCCGGCTGCGCAGCCTGCCGAGCCGGAGGCGGCTGCCCGTATCGCACGGTCGGACCGGGCTCCGGCGCCTGCCGCCGCAGTCGAGGCCCCCCGCACGGTGGTCCAGGCCGACAGCCTGGACTGGGGCGGGCTGGAGGAGTCCGTCGCCAATTGCCGCGCCTGCCGTCTGTGCGAGCGCCGCAAGCAGGCGGTGCTGGGCGTAGGCGACCGCCAGGCGGAATGGATGTTCGTGGGTGAAGGGCCGGGTGCGGAGGAGGACGAGCGCGGCGAGCCCTTCGTGGGCCAGGCCGGACGCCTGCTGGATGCGATGCTGACCAGCGTGGGTATGCGGCGCGGCCAGAACGTCTACATCGCCAATGCGGTGAAATGTCGGCCGCCCGGCAACCGGACACCGGAACGGGATGAGATCGAGGCCTGTCGGCCTTACCTGGAGCGTCAGATCGCGCTGGTCAAGCCGCGTCTGCTGATCGCCATGGGACGGCCGGCCGCGCAGACCCTGCTGCGCCAGGACGACCTGCGCATCTCGGCGTCGCGCAAGCGCGTGTTCCAACATGAAAGTGGCGTTCCGGTCGTGGTGACCTACCACCCGGCCTATCTGCTGCGCAACCTGAGCGACAAGGCCAAGGCCTGGGAAGACCTGTGTTTCGCCCAGGACGAGATGGCGAAGCTCAGGGGCTGATCAGTCCAGCTTGTCGTGGCGCAACTGGGTGATCGAGTCGAACTCGCGCTGGTTGGCGTCGTGCCTGAGCTTGACGAGGTACATCGTAGCGGCCACGAACAGCCCGAACATCACGATCACCATGTTCACCGACAGGCCGCTGCTGATCAGGTAGGCGTAGAGCCCGGTCATCATGAGGATGCTCAGGTTCTCGTTGAAGTTCTGCACCGCGATCGAGTGACCGGCACCCATCAGCACATGTCCGCGATGCTGCAACAAGGCATTCATCGGGACGACGAAGAAGCCCGCCAGGGCTCCGACCAGCACCATCAACACCATGGCCAGGTGCACGTCGTGGACGAAGATCATCACGTTGATCACCACCCCCATTGCGATCCCCAGGGGAATCACCGAGGGTGAGCGCGGCAGGGTGATCAGGCGGGCCGCCAGCACCGAACCGACCGCCACGCCGACGGCCACCACGCCCTGCAAACGCGTAGCGTCGGATAGCTCCATGTCCAGGTTGTGTTTGGCCCAGTCCAGCACGATGAACTGCAGGGTCGCGCCGGCGCCCCAGAATAGCGTGGTCACGGCCAGCGAGATCTGCCCCAGGCGGTCGCGCCACAGCAGGCTCACGCAGTGGGTGAACTCGTGGACGAGGTAGATCGGGTTGTTTTTCAGCGGCTTGTGGTCGACGCCGGTGTCCGGCACATACATGTTGAAGAAGGCCGCCAACGCGTAGAGCAGCATGACCAGGAACATCGCGATGTGCTCGGTGGTGGCGAGCTGGACCGGGATGAAGCTCAGGTTGGCGTGCACGAAAAACGCGACTTCCGGGCGGATGAGCGCGCCGCCCAGCAGGGTGCCCAGGATGATCGCGCCGACCGTGAGGCCCTCGATCCAGCCGTTGGCGACGACCAGCTTCGAGTGCGGCAGCATCTCGGTGAGGATGCCGTACTTGGCCGGGGAGTAGGCCGCCGCCCCCAGGCCCACCACGGCATAGGCGATCAAGGGGTGCACGTCGAACAGCATCAGGCTGCAGCCCACCACCTTGACGGTATTGCTGATGAACATGACCCGCCACTTGGGCATGGAGTCGGCGAAGGCGCCCACGAAGGCGGCCAGCACTACATAGGAAATCGTGAAAAAGAATTTGAGAAGCGGAATCTGTTCCGCTGGGGCCAGCATCTGCTGAAGGATGTAGATCGCTGCGATCAGCAGCGCGTTGTCAGCCAGCGCAGAGAAGAACTGCGCCAGCATGACAATGTAGAAGCCAAGGCCCATCAGTGTCTCGTCAATCGGCCCGGGGCTGGGCTCTTGTGATTGGTGAGCGACGTTTATACCACAGCTGCGTCATCGCCCTGCCAGCTCCGGGCGTTTGCCATTGAGGCGTCTGTTGAATGCCGCACAGCAAAATAGGTGCGCAGCAGGGTGACGTGTCCGCATGAATATGGTGGAATGCTGCACATAAGCTGAATTTATGTGAGAGGTTGGCCATGGCAGATCGCAGACTCCAGGTGTTCCACGCCGTTGCCAAGCTGGGTTCCTTTACACGGGCAGCCGAAACGCTGTTCATGACCCAGCCGGCGGTGACCTTCCAGATCAAGCAACTGGAAGAGCAGTTCAATACCCGCCTGCTTGATCGCGGCCACGGCAAGGTCACGCTCACGCCAGCCGGCGAGATCGTGTTCGCGTACGCGGAGCGGATACTGGGCCTGTCGGACGAGATGGAGACGCGCATCAGCGAGCTCACCGACGAGCTGACCGGGGTGCTGACCATCGGTCTCAGTCCGACGATCGCGGCCTATTGGCTGCCGCAACTGCTGTCCAAGTTCAAGCAGAAGTATCCGCGGGTGATTCCGCGCGTCTTCGTCGCCAATTCCGAGAATGTCGAGAACCGCGTGCTGGAGCATGAGTTCGACGTCGGCCTGGTGGAGAAGGATTCGACCAACGCCGACCTGGAATGCACGCTGGCTTTCCGCGACGAATTGCTGGCGATCGTGCCGCCAGGGCATGCCTTGGCGAGTGCCGGTTCGCTGGAGGCCCAGGATCTGCAGGCCTATCCCTTTGTCGATCGGGACCCCGGCGCTGCGATCCGGGCACTGGCCGAGGGCTTCTTCCGCGCTGGAGGGGTGCCGCCGGACACGCTCAACCGCACGGCGGAGCTGGGCAGTCTCGCGGTAATCAAGCAACTGGTGCGTGACGGCGTCGGCTTCGCCATCGTGTCCCATGCTTCGCTCAAGCGCGAGGTGCGCGAGGGCTCCCTGGTGGCGATTCCGCTGCGTCCGCAACTGTTCTCTTCGATCAACGTGCTGGTACCCAAGGACCGTTTCCGCGCCCGCCTGCACTCGACCTTCGCCGAGTTCGCCGTGAAACATTTGTCCGAACTCGCCCAGTCCCTGACGCCGCCGGGTGAAAATCCCCTGGTGGCCAACAATCCGCATCCCTGATCGGGCCGCACTCGTCCATTCACCATTCGGCGCCCTTGACGGCGCGCGACACCATGTCCCGTCCGATTCTTGCCCGCATCGACCCTTCCGCGTTTCGTCACAACTACCTGCTGGCCAAACAGCATGCGCCCGGCGCCAAGGCGTGGGCGGTGATCAAGGCCAACGCCTATGGCCATGGTCTGATGCGCTGTGCCGAAGCGGTGCGCGACGTGGCCGATGGCTACGCCATGCTGGATCTGGCCGAGGCTGCCCAGTTGCGCGCGGCGGGTATCGTCCAGCCGATCCTGATGCTGGAAGGGCACTTCCGCGAGGACGACCTGCGCATGGCGGCCGAGTACGCGCTGACGCTGGCGGTGCACTGTGAGGAGCAGTTGCGCATGCTGGAGCTGGAGGATCTGGCGCGTCCGGTGGATGTGATGCTCAAGCTCAACACCGGCATGAACCGACTGGGCTTCGAGCCGCGTCGCTTTGCCGAGGTGCTGGCCCGCCTGCGCGCCTGCGGCAATGTCGCCGGCATCACCGCAATGACCCATTTCGCGTGTGCTGACGGCAGTGGCATTGAAGCGCAGATCGTGCGCTTCCGTGCAGCCACTACCGGCAGCGGGCTGCCGATCAGCGTGGCCAACTCTGCAGCCCTGTTGCGCTTCCCCGACGCGCATGGCGAATGGGTGCGACCGGGCATCATGCTGTATGGCGGCTCGCCGATGCCGGACCTGCAGACCGCCGCGCAGATCGGGCTCAAGCCAGTCATGACGCTGACCAGCGAGATCATCGGTGTGCAGGAGCTGCAGCCCGGCGACAGCGTGGGCTATGGCGCCCTGTTCACCGCGGATCGTCCGATGCGCATCGGCATCGTGGCCTGCGGCTACGCCGACGGCTACCCGCGCCATGCACCGACCGGCACGCCCATCGTGGTGGACGGCCAGCGCACGCGTACCCTGGGCCGTGTGTCGATGGACATGCTGGTGTGCGATCTCACCGATATCCCGGCGGCCGGCGTGGGTTCCAGCGTCACGCTGTGGGGGCAGGGCATGCCGGCCGATGAGGTGGCGACGGCGGCCGGTACCGTGAGCTATGAATTGTTCTGCGCCCTGGCGCAGCGCGTGCAGGTGATGGAAGTCGGGGCCTTCTGATGGCGAAGGCCAAGACGATCTACCAATGCACGGAATGCGGGGCGACGAGCCCCAAGTGGCAAGGCCAGTGCCCTGGCTGCGGACAGTGGAACACCCTGGTTGAATCCATCGCCGAGCCGGCGGCGGGAAGCCGTTTTGCGACGCTGGCAGCCAGTTCTGGCCGGCTGCAGAAGCTGTCGGAGATCGACCCGCGCGAAGCGCCGCGCCAGCCCACTGGCATTGAGGAGTTGGACCGCGTGCTGGGCGGTGGCCTGGTGCCGGGCATGGTGGTGCTGATCGGGGGTGACCCCGGCATCGGCAAGTCCACGCTGCTGTTGCAGGCTCTGGCGCAGTTGGCGCCCACGCAATCTGCGCTGTACGTCAGTGGCGAGGAGTCGGCGGAGCAGGTTGCGCTGCGTGCGCGCCGTCTGCAGCTCGATTGCGGTGACTTGCCGCTGCTGCCCGAGATCGCACTGGAGAAGATTCTCACCACGCTGCGTGACACCAAGCCCGCCGTGGCGGTCATCGACTCGATCCAGACTATGTATTCCGAGGCCTTGCAGTCCGCGCCCGGTTCGGTCGCTCAGGTGCGCGAATGCGCGGCGCAACTCACCCGCCATGCCAAGGCCACCGGCACCACGATGATCCTGGTCGGCCACGTGACCAAGGATGGTGCGCTGGCCGGTCCGCGCGTGCTGGAGCACATCGTCGACACGGTGCTGTACTTCGAGGGAGACACGCACTCGAGCTTCCGCCTGGTGCGCGCCTTCAAGAACCGCTTCGGTGCGGTCAACGAGCTGGGCGTGTTCGCCATGACCGACAAGGGCCTGCGCGGGGTCAGCAATCCGTCCGCCCTGTTCCTGTCGCAACATGCGCATCCGGTGCCGGGCAGTTGCGTGATGGTCACGCAGGAGGGCACGCGGCCCTTGCTGGTCGAAATCCAGGCCCTGGTCGACAGCACCCACGGCAATCCGCGCCGGCTATCCGTCGGCCTGGAGCAGAACCGCCTGGCCATGCTGCTGGCGGTGCTGCATCGTCATTCCGGCATCATGTGTTCGGATCAGGACGTGTTCATCAATGCGGTGGGCGGCGTCAAGATCGCCGAGCCGGCCGCCGACCTGGCGGTGTGCCTGGCCATTGTGTCCTCGCTGACCAACCGCGCGCTGCCCAAGAAACTCATCAGCTTTGGCGAAGTCGGCCTGGCCGGCGAGATCCGGCCCGCGCCGCGCGGGCAGGAGCGTTTGCGCGAGGCGGCCAAGCTGGGCTTCGAGATTGCCCTGATTCCCGCTGCCAACGCGCCCAAACAGCCGATCCCGGGCATCACGGTGCATCCGGTCGAGCGCATCGAGCAGGCTTTGTCGGCCTTGCGCGAGCTGGCGTAAGGCTCGTCACGGGTGGCTCCGGTAAAATCCGCCCCATCCCTTTCAACCCACCACCTTCGGACTGAGTGATGCGAACCAAATGGCTTATCGGTAACTGGAAGATGCACGGCAACCTGGCCGCCAACAAGAGCCTCATCGAGAGCCTCCGTACGGCCTTGCCTGCCTTGGACAAGCAGGTCGAGATGGTGGTGTGTCCTGCCTTCCCGTACATCGTGCAACTGGTGGAACTGACCAAGGGCACGGGTATCGCGGTCGGGGCGCAGAACGCTTCTGACCACCTGCAGGGCGCCTATACCGGCGAGACCTCGCCGCTGATGCTCAAGGAAGTCGGCGCCGGTTTCGTCATCATCGGCCACTCGGAGCGCCGCTCCTACTACCACGAGAACGATGGCCTGATGGGGCGCAAGTCGCTGGCGGCCATCGATGCCGGCCTGATTCCCGTCATCTGCGTGGGCGAGACGGCGGAGGAGCGCGATGCCGGGCGTACCCACGAGGTGCTGGCGCGTCAGCTCGACGCCGCTTTCGGCTACATCCGCACCGCTCATGACAAGATCATCCTGGCCTACGAGCCGCGCTGGGCCATCGGCACCGGCATCGCGGCCACGCCGGAGATCGTGCAGGAGGAGCATGCCTTCCTGCGCATGCGCGTGGCGCAGCGCGACGCCGAGTTCGCGGCGCGCCTGCCCATCATCTATGGCGGCAGCGTGAAGGCCAGCAATGCGCACAGCCTGTTCTCCATGCCTGACGTGGACGGCGGCCTGATCGGCTCGGCCGCGCTGCAGGCAGATGAGTTCTCCAACATCTACAAGACCCTGGTGACCATCACCTCGGGCGGGAAACACCCCTGATGCGGCAGATCGTGCTCGACACGGAAACCACCGGGCTCGAATGGCGTGGGGGTGACCGGGTGGTGGAAATCGGCTGCGTCGAGCTGGCCAATCGCAAGCTGACCGGGCGCACCTATCACGTGTATCTGAACCCGGAGCGCGAGGTGGGTGACTCCGAGCGCATCCACGGCTTGTCGGATGAATTCCTGTCCGACAAGCCCTTGTTCTCGCGCATCGTCGACGAGTTCATCGAGTTCGTGGCGGATGGCGAACTGATCATCCATAACGCGAGCTTCGATTGCGGCTTCCTGAACATGGAGCTGGAACGCCTGGGCCGCGCACGCCTCAGCGAGATCTGCCCTGGCGTGATCGACACGGTGCGCATGGCCAAGGAGATGTTCCCCGGCAAGAAGGCCTCGCTGGACGCCTTGTGCGAGCGTTACGGCATCGACAACGCGCACCGCACCCTGCACGGCGCCTTGCTCGACGCGCAACTGCTGGCCGAGGTGTACCTGGCCATGACGCGCGGGCAGGAAAGCCTGTCCATGAGCCTGGACGAGGCACCGCGACGCCAGGAGGTGGATGCCGCCCGTGGCGTGCGGAGTGAGCGCCCCGCCTTGCGCGTGCTGCGTGCCGCCGAAACGGAACTGGCCGAGCATGACAAGGTGCTGCAGGACATCCTGAAAGCGACCAAGGGCAAGTGCCTGTGGGTGCCGCCGGCGCCGCCCGCCGAATCGGCCTGAGCGTGGGGCCGCTCGGGGCGGCCTCTTGTTTTCTCCCCCTTTGCCCTGGCGCAAACGGCCGGCCTGTCTGCTGCCCGTGTGGTCCGCTGACGGTGTGGTCGATGTAGGCATAATCCCGGCGTCCGGCATCACCCGCGCAAGACGGGGCCGGTCTGTACATCACAACCAGTTCACTTCCGGGGGAAAGCATGAATGACGTTGCCTTCACGCCTGCCATGGCCACCGCGCCGACACAGCAGGAGTATCCGTTCGAGTTCACCGGCCAGGGCGGAGAGTACTTCCGCATCTGGATCGTCAACCTCTTGCTCACCATCGTGACCCTGGGCATCTACTCGGCCTGGGCCAAGGTGCGGCGCGAGCAGTACTTCCACCGCAACACGCTGCTCGACGGCTCGGGCTTTGAATACCACGGCCAGCCCTGGTCCATCCTCAAGGGGCGCATCATCGTGGTGGCGGCCATCCTGGTGTACAACCTGCTGGGGAGCCTGAGCCCCGTGCTGGGTGTGGCCGGCATGGTCGTACTGCTGGTCGCCACGCCCTGGATCATCTGCCAGGCCATCCGTTTCCGTGCCGCCAACACGAGCTGGCGCGGCGTGCATCTGAGCTTCACCGGGACGGCCGCTGGCGTGGCCCGCGTCTATCTGCTCAACGGCCTGCTGGTGATCGTCACGCTGGGCCTGGCCGGGCCTTGGTGGCTCAACCGTTTCCAGACCTACCTGTTCTCCAACCTGCGTTTCGGCGGACAACAGTTCGCGGCCTACCCTTCGATGAAGGCCTACTACCGCGCGTGCTTCGCTTTTCTTCTGTTCCTGGTGCTCGGCGTGGTCGCCATCGTGGTCGTGGCTGTGGGCGGCGTGTCCGGTGCCAGCACGGCGGCCGGGCGCGGCGCGGCAGCCATGCTGATGGCCACGATGGTCTTCGGTTTCTATGTCGGCATGTACTTTTTCGCCGGCAGCTACCTGCGTGCCCGTCTTGGCAACGCGCTGTGGAACGACACACGCGTCGGCCCTCACGCCTTCGTCAGTGCCTTGCAGGCGCGCCGCCTGTTCGTGCTCCTGCTGACCAATGCGCTGGGCATCGTGTGCACGCTGGGCTTGTTCCTGCCGGTCGCCAAGGTGCGCATGGCGCGCTATCGCGCCGCGACCCTGGGCCTGTTGGCCGCCGGCTCGCTCGACGATTTCGTGGCCGAGCAGGAGGAGCAGGTGCGCGCCTTGGGTGAGCAGGCGGCCGAACTGCTGGATGTCGACCTTGGCTTCTGATCAGCCCGGGCGCTACTTCGACGGCCGCAGTACGCGCGCCGTCGAGGTGCGCGTGCATTGCGACGGAGACATGCTGCATCTGGCCGGTGCACTGAGCGCGAGCTGGCCCTGCGCGCAGGTGCAGATCAGCGAGCGCATCGGTCGCTCGCAGCGACGCATTCTGCTGCCAGAAGGGGCTTTCGTCGAAGTGGCCGACGGCCCGCAATGGGACGCGCTGGCCCAGACCGGCGGCACGCACATGGGTCTGCTGCAACGACTGGAAGCGCACTGGCAGGCGGTGCTGGTGTCGGCGGTGGCGACCCTGGTGTTGTGCTGGGCGGCTTATGTCTGGGTGCTACCGGTGGGCGTGGAGTGGCTCAGTCGCTGGGTGCCCGAGACCTGGGTCACGCGCCTGTCCTCCGAGTCCTTGAGCTTGCTCGATCGCGTCTACACCGCGCCCAGCGCCTTGCCGGCAGCGCGACGCGAAGCTTTGGCAGCGCGCTTTGAAAGCTGGCGCACGCCGGATGGCCGGCGTCCCGCTTATCGCCTGCATTTCCGCCAGGGCACGCGCCTCGGCGCCAATGCTGTGGCGCTGCCTTCCGGCGACATCGTGATCACCGATGAGCTGATCCTGAAAGCCCGGGATGACGACGAAATCCTCGGGGTGCTGGCGCACGAACTGGGCCACGTGCATGCGCGGCATGCCTTGCGCCAGACCGTGCAAGGGGCCTTGCTGGTGGTGGTGGCGAACCTGATGCTGGGAGATGCTGCCGACATGACCGGCACCGTGGCCAGCTTGCTGAGCCTGCGTTACTCGCGCGATTTCGAGCACGAGGCCGACGATTACGCAGCGCGCATGATGCGCGCCAACGGCCGCGACCCGGCGCATCTGGCGCGTCTGTTGCAGCGACTGGAGGGGGAGGCGGGAGGTAAAGGCTTCGACTACTTCCGCACCCACCCGCTCACGGAGGAACGGGCACGGCGCCTGGAGCAAGCCCCCCGCTAGGCTCAGTCGCCGGTGGGTTCGCCCGCCGAGCCCCAGCGCGCCATCAACTGGTGGGGGACGCGGATCTGGTCCATCACGCGCGCGACGACGAAATCCACCAGATCGTCGATTGTCTGCGGGTGGTGATAGAAGCCCGGCGAGGGCGGCAGGATCACCACGCCCATGCGCGACAGGCGCAGCATGTTCTCCAGGTGCAGGGTGGAGAAGGGCGTCTCGCGCGGTACCAGCACGAGTTTGCGGCCTTCCTTGAGGCACACGTCGGCGGCGCGTTCGATGAGGTTGGACGACAGGCCGGCTGCAATGGAGGCCAGCGTGCCCATGCTGCACGGGCAGACCACCATCGCGTCCGGCGGATTGGAGCCGGAGGCCAGCGGGGCGAACCATTCCTCGCGGCCGTAGACCGCCAGTTGGCCCGGACGCGCGTTGAAGCGTTCGCTTAGCCAGGCCTGGGCTTCGGCGGCGCGTGCCGGAATGCCCAGGTCCATTTCCTGCCGTGCCACGATCTGCGCCACCTGCGAGATCAGGACCTGGACGGTGCAGCCGGCGGCCAGCAGGCACTCGATCAGGCGCAGGCCGTAGGGCATGCCGGAGGCGCCGGTGAGGGCGACGGCGATAGTTTGGGTCATGGTGTGTTCTCTGTAGTGGGCTGAGGGGCATCCAGCGAGCGCAACAACCAGGCAGCGGTGAGACCGTTGGCGATGCCGAACACGGTGGAGGCCGCGGCGAACACCGGAGCCAGCGCCCAGATGCCTTCGTGCGGGATCAACCATAGGCGGGCCAGCAGCAACTGGCCGAAGATATGGGCGAAGGCGGCGATCAGGCTGTGGGTGACCGGCCCGAAGGCACGCCGTGGCAGGTGGGTGCTGAGGCCCAGCGCGGCCAGACTGGCGAGGCTGCCGGCCAGACTCAGGAAGAAGCCGGGGGCGAACAACTGGCCCAGCAGCAGGTTCGCAGCCAGTACGCGCAGGATCGCCACCCAGGCTGCCTCGCGCCAGCCGTGGCGCATCAGCACGATCAGCACGACGATGTTGGCCAGCCCCGGCTTGACCCCAGGCAGGGGACTCGGGATCGCCGCCTCGGCCAGGCTCAGCGCGATGGCCGCGGTGGCGTAGCGCGCCACCCGGTAGTCGCTGGCATCGGCCTGGACGAGTTGCGGCTCCGCCATGCCGTCTTCAGTCCTCGAAGCTGACTGGCGCCTGGCGCAGGCCCAGGCTGCCATCCTCGGCCTGGCGGGTCAGTTCGGCGGCGGTGATCGCGAGGATCTCGCCCGCTGGTCGCAACTGCAGCACGTAGAGCTGGCGCAGGTTGCCGATATTGGCGATCACCGCGGCGCTGCGCGTGCCGTCGGGCAGACTCAACTCGATCACATCGCCGACGCCAAGCTGGGCAAAGTTCGCGGGAGGCACCGGGTCGCGTGCCAGGAAGCCGGGGCGGCGCAGGATGCGCAGCTTGTCGTCGTAGCCGGAAACGTCGATTCGCGGCGCTTCCTGTTCGCTGGGCGGCACTGGCGGTTCGCTGGCCTTGGGGTCGCGGCCGTGCAGAGCCTCGGTGTGCATGGCGGTGAAGCGGGCCAGCAGCTTTTCGCGCGAACCCTGGCTGAGGCCGATGGCTTCCAGCCCTGTGCCCAGGTGCTGGACCAGATTGGGCAGCAGGCTGACGAGGCGTTTGCGTTCATCGGCGTCCTGCTTGGGCTGCATGCTCCAGATCAGGGTGTCGGCCACTTTGAGGGCTTGCTTCCATTCCTCGCTCTTGTCGCCATGGGCCATCAGCACGCGACGCAGCACCATGAACCAGTAGCGTTCCAGGAAGATGCGCACGGTGGCGGGCGGCTCCAGCGCGCTGAGGGCACGCACGGCCTTGCTGGCGTAACGGCGTACGGCCTCGGCGCGTTCCTCGTTGCGCAGCGCCGTGGCCAGGCCGTCGACCCGGCCGGCCAGGGCCTTGAGGCGCTCCTGGCGGGCGTTTTCCAGGGTGGCGAGGATGTCGCTGAAGACGCGCTCGTCGTCGACATACTCGCGGCTCAGGCGGGCGATGGTGGCCTCGATCAGGTTGAGCTGGGTGGTGCCCACGGCCACATCCCGCGGCAGTTCCACGGCCTCACGCACCAGTGCCTCGGTGAGCTTGCGGGCCGGATGTTCGGGATTCATCACGAACAGCGGTTCGCGCAGCGAGAGCTTCAGCAGCGGCACACGCAGGCCGTCCAGCGCTGCGCGCGCGGGGGCGGCGATCTGCTCGGCCTCGGCAATACGCTTGAGCGCCAGCTCGACGCTGGAGATGGCTTCGCGCACTTCGGGCGAGAGCAGTGGCGCCAGTTCGCTGTTGCCGAGCTGGCGCGCGATCTGCGGATTGCTGCCATTGCTCTGCTGGAGCTGCTCTTCCAGCCAGGCCAGCATGCGGTCGCGCAGGGCGCCGGCAAGCATCGGCTCCAGCCCGCCGCCGGTGCCACCGCTGGCGGTGGGCGGTGTGCCGGTCGTGCGGGCGGCCAGCATGTCGAAGCTCCGGCTGGGTCGTTCGCTGGATGAGGCGCGCAGCAGGTTCTTCTGCACGATGCCGTCCTCTTCCAACTGGCGGTTCATCTCGGTGTAGAGCTGTGGCAGGCGGCCGGCGAGGATGGGGCGGATCGATTGCAGGAAGCTGATGCGGTTGTCCTGGTCCAGCGCGGCGGCCTCGGCCAGCGCGCGGATGCCGGCGCACACGGTTTCTGGCCCCGGCGCGAGCTGTTCGTCGGCGGCGTCTTCCTGCTCCAGCAGGGTCATGAAGCGCAGGCTCAACTGACCGAGCTGCGCTTCGCAGCGATCGCGCAACTGTTGCGCGAGATCGCTCAGGCGGATCGAGAATTCGAGGTCGTCCTCGTGTACCAGCGAGATGCGCGAGGCGGTGAGGCTGCGCACCGCGTCGAAACTCTTGCGGTCACGCAGGCCCACGGCTTCGTCGTAACGCTCGCGCGCGGCCTTCCGCATGGCCTCGACGGCCGCTTCGTCGCGGATGCCGAACTCCTGAGCGGCCGCCACCAGCATGTCGAGGACTTGCTGGCGACAGCGGTCTAGGATGTTGCGTTGCTCCAGCGTGAAGTGCTGGGACGGCTGTGAACTCATGGTGGAAACCCAGGCTACGGCTATTCCCGCAGTCTAGCGAAGCCGGCGCCCGCGTGGCGCGCCGGATGTCGCTCATTTGACCGTGCTTTACCCGGCTTGGCTCAAAGCCTCGCGCTTCTGTCGCAGCAAGTGGCGGTTGCAGGCCGATACCAGCGCGCGCAGCGAGGCTTCCACGATGCTGCCGGAGCAGCCGGCGCCGAAGATCGTGCCGCCCTCCTCAGCCGCGACTTCCACGAAGGCGATGGCGCGGGCGTCCGAGCCCTGGCCCAGCGAGCGCTCCTCGAAACTGTGGATGCTGGCCGGCAGGCCCAGCGCGGCGATGGCCGCGGCGAGCGGGCCATTGCCTTCGCCGCGCACGCGCTGCGGCTTGCCGTCGCGCATCAGGTCCAGCTCGATCACGTGCTTGTCGCGCGATTCGTCGAGCTTGTGGCCCAGCAGGGTGATCGGCAGATCGGCGTGGAGGTAGGTCGATTCGAACACGCCCCAGATGTCCTGCGCCGAGAGTTCGCGCCCGCTGTCGTCCATCACGCGCTGCACTTCGGCCGAAAACTCGACCTGCATGCGCCGCGGCATCACCAGGCCATAGGCCGATTCGAGCAGGTAGGCGATGCCGCCTTTGCCGGACTGGCTGTTGACGCGAATGATCGAGTCGTAGCTGCGGCCCAGGTCGCGCGGGTCGATGGGGAGGTAGGGCACTTCCCAGATGCCCTTGTCGTCCTGCACCGCGAAGCCCTTCTTGATGGCGTCTTGGTGCGAGCCGGAGAAGGCGGTGAACACGAGATCGCCGACGTAGGGGTGGCGCGGGTGGATGGGGAGCTGGGTACAAGCCTCGGCCGTTCGCGCGATGTCGTTGATGCGCGAGAAGTCGAGGCCCGGATGCACGCCCTGCGTGTAGAGGTTCAGCGCGAGCGTCACGAGGTCGACATTGCCGGTGCGCTCGCCATTGCCGAACAGGCAGCCTTCCACGCGGTCGGCGCCAGCCATCACGGCCAGCTCGGCGGCGGCGACGGCGGTGCCGCGGTCGTTGTGTGGATGCACGCTGACGATGATTGCCTCGCGCTGGGTGAGGTGGCGGCACATCCATTCCACCTGGTCGGCGAACACGTTGGGCGTGGCGCATTCCACCGTCGCGGGGAGGTTCAGGATGGCGGGGCGCTCACGCGTCGGCTGCCAGATTTCCATGACGCGCTCGGAGATTTCGAGCGCGAAGTCGAGTTCGGTGGAGGAGAAGGTCTCCGGGCTGTACTGGAACACCCATTCCGTCTCGGGCTGGGCTTCGGCCAGCTCGCGGATCAGCTTGGCGGCGTCCTGCGCGATGCGGATGGAGCCGGCGCGGTCGGTGTTGAACACGATGCGGCGGAAGTTCTCGGCCGTCGCGTTGTAGAAATGCAGGATGGCGCGGCGTGCGCCCTTGAGGGATTCGAAACTGCGGCGGATGAGGTGCTCACGGGCCTGGGTCAGGACTTCGATGGTCACGTCCTGCGGCACGCGATCTTCCTCGATCAGTTTGCGCACAAAATCGAAGTCGGTCTGCGAGGCGGAGGGGAAGGCGACTTCAATTTCCTTGAAGCCGATGCGACACAGGGTCTCGAACATCTCCAGCTTGCGTGCCGGCGACATCGGCTCGAACAAGGCCTGGTTGCCGTCGCGCAGATCGGTACTCATCCAGATCGGCGGGCGGGTGATGGTCTGCGCGGGCCAGCGGCGGTCGGCGAGCTGGATGGGGGCTGTGGCGCGGTATTTGGTTTGCGGTTGCTTCAACATGATTGCTTGCTCCATGACGTTCGGTATCGGGTGGTGTCAGCCGGAATGAACGAGAGGGCACCGAACGGCTGGTTCGTGGTCCGGTGCCCGATGGGCAGTCGTAGCGTCGTCATGGTCATGGCTTTGCTCCGCAAGGAGTGGATATGGGGAAACCGGTTCCGGGCTGGCGGCGGCGCATAGGAATGCGCATCGCCCGCTTGCGCGGATCGGGTACGGCTCGGCAGGAAGGGGGAGGATTTATCTGCGCGCGCGGCGCAGCAGCAGGCGCTTGGCCAGCAGGCCAAGGCTCAGGGAGAGAAGCGAAGCGAGGATGAGCGAGAAGCTCTGGATCGCGGACATGGCTGAACCATATCTGGGGCTCTTATTTGCTGTCAACAATGCCGATGATAGGGGGATGCTATGTTCGCCCTCCCGTAACGAGACAACACCGCCGTGACTCAGGACGACTGGATCCGCCTGCCTGCCGAACTTCCCTATCCCCTGCGTTCCCATGCCTGGGCGCGCTGGCTGCTGCGTCGCCTGGGCTGGCGCATCGACGTCTCGCAGTTGCCGCCGCGTGGTGTGATGGTGGTCTATCCGCACACCAGCAACTGGGACTTCCCGACCGGCATGCTGCTGGTGTTCGCGCTGGGCTGGCCCTTGCGCTGGATGGGCAAGAAGAGCCTGTTCCGCTGGCCTTTCGGTGGCTTGATGCGCTACTGGGGGGGCATCTCGGTGAACCGGGCTTCACCTGAGGGCATCGTGGAGGAGATCGCCGAGCTGTTCCAGCGCAGCCCGCGTCTGCACATTGCCATCGCGCCGGAAGGCACGCGTGGTTTCGTGCCGCATTGGAAGTCCGGCTTTTTGCGCATCGCACGGGCGGCAAACGTCCCCTTGGTCCTGTGCAGCATCGACTACGCCACGAAGACCATGGGCGTGCGCGGCGTGCTGATGCCCAGCGATAACGCGGAGACCGACATGCTGCGCATCGCCGAGGTCTATGCCGGTGTGCAGGGCAAGCGCCCGGAGTGTGCGGGAGCGATCCGTCTGCGGTCTTGAACGGACCGTGTGACAGTTGTTTCCGGGGCTACGGAAAATCCTGAGGCGACGCATTCGGGCGTCGCGTAGAATGTAATTTGATCTGTGTCAAACCAAGGATTTCCGATGTTCTCCGGCTTGTTCGACCTCACGTGGTGGGAGCTGATTCTCGCCACGCTTGGGCTCACCCACATCACCATCGCGGCCGTCACGATTTTCCTGCACCGCCACCAGGCACACCGCGCGCTGGACCTGCATGCGCTGCCCAGCCACTTCTTCCGTCTGTGGCTGTGGCTCACCACCGGCATGGTGACCAAGGAATGGGCGGCCATCCACCGCAAGCACCACGCCAAGTGTGAGACCGCCGAAGACCCGCACAGCCCGCAGGTGCTGGGTATCAACCGCGTGCTATGGACGGGTGTGATGCTGTACGTGAAGGAATCGCGCGTGCAGGAGACCATGGACCGCTACGGCCATGGCACGCCGGACGACTGGATCGAGCGCAACCTGTATTCGCGCTTCCCCAAGAGCGGCATCGTCGTCATGTTGCTGGCCGACCTGCTGATGTTCGGCCTGCCGGGCGTGCTGGTATGGGGTGTGCAGATGGCCTGGATTCCGTTCTGGGCGGCCGGCGTCATCAACGGCATCGGCCACTTCTGGGGCTATCGCAACTTCGACTGCGTGGATGCCTCGCGCAACATCCTGCCCTGGGGCATCCTGATCGGTGGCGAGGAGTTGCACAACAACCATCACACCTACGCCACCTCGGCCAAGCTGTCGGCCAAGTGGTACGAGTTCGACCTGGGCTGGGCCTATATCCGCACGATGGAAATGCTCGGTCTGGCCAAGGTGAAGAAGACCATTCCGGTACCGAAGCTGGGCGCACCGCGTCCGGTGGTGGATCTGGAGACGCTGCAGGCTGTGATCGCCAATCGCTACGATGTGACGACCCGCTACCTCAAGTCGATGCGCAGCGTGTATGCCGAAGAACTGGGCAAGCTCAAGGCGGCGCATGGTGAGCGCTTCGACATCAAGAAGCTGCGCGCCGCGCTGCTGGCCGATGCGCAGAACCTGTCTGCCAACGCGCGTCAGCAACTGGCGGATGCGCTGGCGCACAGCCCGCAACTGGCCAAGCTGCATGCCATGCGGGAGGAACTGGCCATGCTGTGGGCACGTTCCAATGCCTCGCGCGAGCAACTGGTGGCGCAATTGCAGGACTGGTGCCAGCGCGCCGAGGCTAGCGGCGTGCGGCAACTGCAGGAGCTCTCCTTGCGCATGCGCAGTTACGCCGCGACGGCTTGAGCCTTCGCCGTCACAAAAAAAGAAGCCCGCGACATGCGGGCTTTTTTGTGCCGTCGTTTCGGCGCGGGAATGACGGCGGGGTCTGCGGCTATCCCGGCGCTCGTGTCACTCGCACGATCTGATAAACGCCGCCGAATATCGTGCGCTTGTCCCACACATACTGTTCGGGGTGGCTGGCGAAATCGGCGATCTCGCGCTGCCACAGCGCCTTGGCGAAGGGCTCCAGCAGGCGGTTGACCACGCGCAGGATGTAGCCGATCGGCTGCCACCAGGCTGGGCGGTGGTAGTCGACGAACAGCACTTCGCCACCCTCCGGCATCTGGCGCAGCATGTTGTCGACGATCTGGTGCTTGCGCTCGTCCGGTACCTCGTGCAGCAGGAAAAAACTGCAGATCAGGTCGTAGCGCAGCGGGCCGTCGAACAGGCCGGCGTCGGCGCGGAACACGCGTGCCCAGGGCAGATCGGCCGTCTTGCGCTGGCCGTGGGTGACCTGGATCGGCGTGATGTCGGTCAGGTGGAAGCTGCCGGTCTCGCCACAGGCCTGGGCTGCGCGGCGTACCAGATCGCCATACACATGGGCGACCTGCCACACCTTCATGCCCGGTTTGATGCAGGCCAGGTAGGCGCGCATCAGGCGCTGGTCGTTGCCGAACAGCAGGGTCTTGACCACGATGTTGCGGTCTAGCTGGCGTACCCAGCGCGGGTCGACATAGGCCCAGTCGTAGACCTCGGTCATGTACTCCGGGACTGGGGGCGCCGCCAGTTCAAGCTGCTGGGGTGCGCCTTCATAGGTGGTCTCGGTCTGCATCAGGGTAAGTCCGGATGATTGATAGATAAAGATTATCACTAGGTAGTCTGGGTCGTATTTGCGCTAATGCAAGTTGCCTGTTCCGGTGGTGATTAGCCTGACTTGCCGCAATGCAGGATGAAAGACTCAAGCTCCCCGTATGGTCTGACGATACTTATGTTGCAGCGCCACGGGAGATGAGGCGAGAACGAGTATGCATCCGGGATTGAGCGGCAAGGTCTTGGTGGTGGATGACAGCGGTGCGCAGCGCATGGTCATGACGGCGATGCTGCAGCAGTCAGGCCATGAGGTGCGCGCGGTGGAGAACGGGGCCCAGGCCTTGCTGATTGCCCAGCTTGGCTGGCCGGACGTGATCGTCACCGATCTGGTGATGCCCGAGATGGATGGCTTCGAGCTGATCAGCCGACTCAAGCACAACCCGGTGACGGCCCATGTGCCGATCATCGTGCTGACTTCGATGCACGACCGCAGCGCGCGTCTGCGCGGGCTCGACTGCGGCGCCGAAGACTTTCTGGCCAAACCGGTCGACGAAATGGAGCTGCGGGTGCGCGTGTCCAATCTCGTGCGCCTGAAGGACTATCACGACCAGGTATCGGAAGCGCGGCGCGGTCTGGAGCGGCAGGTCCGGCACAAGGAGCATGAGTTGCAGGCGGCCAGCCTGGAGACGATTTTCACGATGTGTCGGGCAATGGAGTACAAGGACAACAGCACCGGCAATCATCTGCGTCGCATCAGCCATTATGCGCGCCTGCTCGGTGAGGCAATGGGGTTGGAGGAAGACTTCGTCGAGTGTCTGACGCATGCCACCCCGATGCATGACATCGGCAAGATCGGCGTGCCGGACAGCATCCTGTGCAAACCGGGGCCACTGGATGAGGCGGAGTGGGCCGTCATGCGCGGCCACTGCGAGTTGGGGGCCCGCCTGCTGGCCGGCACAACCTCGCCTTACCTGCGCATGGGGGCCGAGATCGCGTTGGCACATCACGAGAATTTCGACGGCAGTGGCTATCCTCAGGGCCTGACGGGCAAGGCCATTCCCTTGTCTGCGCGCATCATGGCGGTCTGTGATCGTTACGACGCACTGCGCGCGCATCGCCCGTACAAGCCCGCCATGAGTCACTCCGAGGCATTGCGCATCATGCGCGAGGGTGATGGACGCTCTTCGCCCTCACACCTGGACCCTGATGTGGTGGAGCATTTCCTGCGCGTCGCGGACCGTGTGGCCGAGGTCTTCGACCTGCATGCCGAGATCGCCTGAGCCGCGCCCGAGTCGGGGCGAGGTTCAGCTCAGCAGGTGACAGGCCGCCAGGTGTCGCGGCGCGATCTCGCGCAGGATGAGCGGCTGCAGCTCACAGCGTGGTTCGCCATGCGGGCAGCGTCCGTGGAATCGGCAGGCACGCGGGTCCGGGTTGATCGGGCTGCGTGCTTCGCCTTCGGCACGTGGCAGCGCCGAGGCCTTGCGCTCCGGATCGGGAATTGCGGCGACCAAGGCCTGTGTGTAGGGATGGCGTGGGTGGCGGAATACCTCTTCAGCCGGACCTTGCTCCACGACCTTGCCGAGGTACATCACCACCACGCGGTCGCACAGCAGGCGCACCACGTTCAGATCGTGCGACACGAACAGGTAGGCCAGGCCCAGGCGCGCCTTCAGCTCCATCAGCAACTGCAGCACGGTGGCTTGTACCGAGACGTCCAGTGCCGCGGTCGGTTCATCCAGGATCAGCAGGCGCGGTTGGGAGGCCAGCGCGCGGGCGATGCCCACGCGTGCCTTCTGTCCGCCGGAGAGCTGGTGCGGGTAGCGTGACAGCAGCTCGGTCGGCAGGCCGACCCAGCCGGCCAGCTCTTCGACGCGCGCCTGTATCTCGCGGGCGTCACGCATCTTCATGAGCAGGCGGAGCGGCTCGGCGATGGTGTCCTGCGCGGTGTAGCGCGGGTTCAGGCTGTCGTGCGGGTCCTGGAACACCATCTGGATCGCGCCGCGCTGCGGATGGCCAGCAAAGCCGCTGGCCGGAGCGAGGCGCAGGTCCATGTCCTGCAGACCGTCGTGGAACCAGATGCTGCCGGCATCCGCATCGGTGAGCCGGGCCAGCACGCGCGACAGCGTGGATTTGCCGCAACCCGACTCGCCGACCAGGCCTACGCTCTCGCCGGGTGCGATGGTGAGGCTGACGTCGTCGACCGCATGCAGCTTGGCGTTGCGGCCTACCTTGAAATGCTTGATCAGGCGCTCGACGCGCAGCAGGGGCGGGGAGGTAGTCATGTCATGGCGTTCCAGCAACGGACAAGGTGGGTGGCATTGAGTTGCTGCACGGGCAGTGGTGCGGCGGCGCAGGCAGCTTCGTAGCGCTCGCAGCGTCCGGCATAGCGACAGGGGGGAAGGTCGTGACGCCGCAGGTCCGGCAGGTTGCCGGGGATCGGGCGCATGGCCGCGATGCTGTCGGCGGTGTGCGGCGTGGAGGCGATCAGGCGCGCGGTGTAGGGGTGGGCCGGCGCATTGAGCACCGTCTGTGCCGGGCCGCATTCCACCAGGTGACCGGCGTGCATGACCGCGATGCGATCGCAGTACTGCGCGGCCAGCGCGAGATCGTGGGTGATCAGGATGGTCGCCATATTCGTCTCGCGCGCGAGCGTGGTGAGCAAGTCCATGATGGCGGCCTGGGTCGTCACGTCCAGCCCTGTCGTAGGCTCGTCGGCGATCAGCAGCGAGGGCTGACAGGCCAGCGCCAGGGCGATCAGGATACGCTGGCACATGCCGCCCGACAGTTCGAAGGGATAGGCCTCGTAGCGACGCGCCGGATCGGGGATGCGTACGCGCTTGAGACAGTCGATGGCACGCTCGCGCAGGTCCTGGCTACGCACCGCGGCATGGCGGCGCAGGATGTCTTCGATCTGGTGGCCCACCTTGCGGATCGGGTTCAGCGCGGTGCGCGGGCTCTGGAAGATCATCGAAATTTCGCGGCCGCGGATCTCGCGCAACTCACGTTCGCTGGCGCGCAGCAGGTCGCTGCCGCCAAACAAGGCCGTCCCCTGGTTGATGCGCGCCGCGCCGTCCGAGATGCCCAGCATCGCATAGGCCAGCACCGATTTACCGGAGCCGGACTCGCCGACGATGCCCAGCATTTCGCCTTTGCCCAGCGAGAAGCCGATGTCCTGCAGTGCATGCACGGTGCCGCTGCGGGTGCGGAACTCCAGCGAGAGATTGTCGACCTGGAGCAAGGGGAGGGAGTCAGGCTGCATGGTCGTCCTCTGTGCTAGGCAAAGGTACCGTCATTCCCGCGCAGGCGGTGACGTAGGGTGGAACTCCGCAGGAGGTTCCGCCGGCCGCCGGCAGGCGGCTTGTCGCGGTGTCGCAAGGTGGGGATTGGCGGAACCGCTGCGCGTTCCGCCCTACGTGTCCGCTCATGTGCGCCTCCGTGGGTCGATCAGGTCGCGCAGGCCGTCGCCCAGCAGGTTGAAGCAGAACACGGCGAGCATCAGTACCGCACCGGGGAACAGTGCGACCCACCATTCGCCGGAGATGATGTAGGTGGCGCCCTCGGCCACCATGATTCCCCACTCGGCTTCCGGTGGGCGCACGCCGAGGCCGATGAAGGAGAGGCCGGCCGCGTTGAGGATGGCCCAGCCCATGTTGAGCGAGATCTGCACCATCATCGGCGGCAGGATGTTGGGGAAGATGTGCAGCGCCAGGATGCGCACATCGCTGTTGCCGGCGAGTCGCGCTGCCTCCACGAAACCGGCTTCGCGCCGTACGTTCGCCTCGGCGCGCGCCACCCGCATGTAGAAGGGCAGGTTGATCAGGGCGGTGGCGTAGATCACGTTGCCGATGGTGTTGCCCAGCGCAGCGACGATGCCCATGGCCAGCACGAACAGCGGGAAAGCCATGATGGTGTCGGCCACCCGGCTGGAGATGCGATCCAGCCAGCCGCCCCAGTAGCCTGCCGCGCAGCCGATGGCCGAGCCGATGATGAAGGAGATCAGCACGGCCGACAGCGCGATGCCGAAATCCAGGCGGGTGGCCACGATCACGCGCGACAGGATGTCGCGGCCAAAGGAGTCGGTGCCGAACCAGTTCTGCGCCGTCGGGGGCGACAGTGCCGGGCCGGCGTTGGAGTCCAGCGGGTCGTAGGGCGCGATCATCGGGCCGAAGATCGCCAGCAGCACGAACAGGCCGAACAGCACGAAGGCGCCCGCGGTGACGGGGTTTTCGCGCAGGACGTATTTGAGGTGGCGCAGGTTCATGAGGAGGTTCCCGGTTCTTGACCGTCATTCCCGCGCAGGCGGGAATCCAGTGTCTTGCCCGGCAAGCAGCCGTACTGAGGGAGAACGCAAAGTCGCTGGGTTCCTGCGCGCGCAGGAACGACGGGGCGGAAAGGCGTGTGCATCTCTCACCCCTCCAGCGACACGCGCGGATCGAGCCAGCCGTAGGCAAGGTCGATCAGCAGGTTGAGCAGCACGTAGAGCAGCGCCATCGACAGCACGAAGCCCTGCACTGGCGCGTAGTCCGAGGCGACCAGGGATTCGATGGCGAACGATCCGATGCCGGGCCAGGCGAAGACCTTTTCGACCAGCACGTTGGAGCCGAGCAGGAAGGAGAACACCATGCCCAGCGTGGTGATCACCGGCAGCAGCGCGTTGCGCAGCGCGTAGGTGTAGAGCACGGTGCCGGGCGACAAGCCGGCGGCGCGCGCGGTGCGGATGAAGTCCGACGACAGCACGCCCAGCATGGATGCACGCGTCATGCGTGCCAGCGGTGCCAGTACGAACAGGCCCAGGGTGGTGGCGGGCAGGATCAACTGTTTGAGGCTGCCCCAGAAGGCTTGCAGGTCGCGCGCGATGAGGCTGTCGATGAGATAGAAACCCGTCACCGTGGGGGGCGAGACGAGAAAGGCGTCGAGCCGGCCGCTGGGCGAGGCGGCCCAGCCCAGCTTGTAGTAGAAGACGTAGATCAGCAGCAGGCCGGTGAAGAAGGTGGGCAGCGACACGCCCATGGTGGTCAGCATGCGCACGCCGTGGTCGGCCCAGGAGTTGGGCCGGGTGGCCGCCAGCACGCCCAGCGGCAGCGCCACCGACACCGCCAGCAGCAGGCCGCACAGAGTCAGCTCTAGCGAGGCCGGCAGGCGCGCCGCGATCTCCTGCGTCACCTTCTGCCCGGTGGCCAGCGACACGCCCCAGTCGCCGCGCACGAGGTCGTGCACATAGCTCATGAACTGCTCCGGCAGCGGCCGGTTCAGCCCCAGTTGCGCGCGCACCTGTTCCACCGCTTCCGGCGTCGCGGCGGCACCCGCGAAATACGCGGCCGGATCGCCGGGCAGCGCGCGCGTCAGCACGAAGGTGACGACGATCACGCCGACCAGATTCGGTAGCGCGAGCAGTAGTCGTTTCAGGATCATTTTCATGACAGCATCCTCTTGCCGCTCATCTGACTCCCCCTGCCGTCATTCCTGCGCAGGCAGGAATCCAGCGTCTTTCGTTGAGGCTTCCACACGGGCAACAAGCAGAAGCAAAGCCACTGGGTCCCTGCCTTCGCAGGGACGACGGCGCTTTTCAATTTCCTACTGACTGGTGTTGCGTGGCAGCACCGCAGGATGGGTGGAGGCCAGTTGGCCGATACCCATCGTTCTGCGGGCTTCGTTTAATGGGTATCGCTGCGCTCCACCCATCCTACGTAAAGTCACTGGATTCCCGCCCGGGCAATGCCCGGCCTGTCCTGAGCCTGTCGAAGGGCGGAAACGACGTTGCCTTTCATTTCATTCAGAGTCTCGTTACGTGGCAGAGACCGTCGCGAGAGGGCCGAGCTTGAAACGCGGAGCGGAGTCGTACGGATGTACGGCGAGCACCACAGTTTCAAGATCGGGCTCCGCAGTAGGCCTATGTCACATCATTGCTTTTCGATCTGACGATAGTCCGGCTGGATGTGGAACCAGTAGGTGTAGCCCGTGATGTTCTTGCCCATCACCACGTCCATCACCGGCTGTGCGATCGGGATGCGTGGCAGGTCGGCGTAGAGCAGATCGAGGAAGCCCTTCACCTGCGTGGCGTACTTCTTCGGGTCCGTCTCGAAGCGCGCGGCCTGGATCAGTTCGTCCATCTTCGGGTTCTTGTAGCTGCTGGTGTTGAACACCGGGTCGGAGCTGTGGAAGTTCCAGAAAAAGAAGTACTCGGGGTAGTTCAGCCAGCCGCCGAAGCGGTTGATGAAGATGGGCATGTCCTTCTTGAGCATCTGCGCACGCCAGTTGGCACCCGGCACCTTGTTGATGGTGGCCTTGATGCCGATCTCGCCCAGGGCCTCCTGCAGCAGCACGGCCATTGGTTCGCCGATGGTGCCGTTGCCGAGGTCGAAGGACAGCGTGGTCTCGAAGCCGCTGGGGTAGCCGGCTTCCGCCATCAGCGCCTTGGCCTTGGCGATGTCGGTGTTGTAGCCGTGCGGTGCGGGCCAGTCGGCGCTCGTCACGGGGCCGGGCTTGCCGCCCCACAGCTTGATCGCGCGGCCGTAGAAGGCGCGCGTGAAGATCTTCTCGTAGGGCACGGCGTAGGCCACGGCCTGGCGGACCTTCACATTGTCGAAGGGAGGCTTGTTCACGTTCATGCCGAGGTACCAGATGGCGTTCTCGACCGGCGTGCTCTTGACCGTCAGGGTGGAGGCCTTGTCTTGCGACAGCAGGGCGAAGTCCTTGGGCGGCAACTCGAAGCTCATGTCGGCGTCGCCCTTCTCGATCAGCGCGCGGCGCGTGCCGGCCGAAGGCACTTCGCGCTGGATGATGCGCTTCAGCTTGGGCAGGGGGCCGCTCTTCCAGTCGTCGAAGCGCTCGTAGACGATTTCCTGGCCCGGTTTCCAGCTCGCCACCTTGTAGGCGCCACCGCCGGCCGTATTGTTCTTGAGCCAGGCCGCGGCCCAGGGGTCTTGCGGGGTGGCGTTCTTCTTCGCCAGCGTGGCGTTGTAGATGCTGGGCACCGGTACCGCCATGTCGGGCATCGACAGCTTGTCCTTCTTCAGGAATTTCACGCGGAAGGTATTGGCGTCGACCGCCTCGAACTGCTCAGGTTTTTCCAGCGAGCCGGCCATCATCTGGAATTGCGGGAAGCCTCCCATGGCCAGCGCGCGGTCGTAGCTCCACTTGACGTCGGCCGCGGTGACCGGCGTGCCGTCGTGGAACTTGGCGTCGCGGCGCAGCTTGAAGGTGACCGACATGCCGTCCTTGGCGATCTCCCAACTCTCGGCCAGTTCAGGCGTGAGCTTCGAGTAGTCGTAGTAGGGCACGCCATTGACCGTCTTGCGGCCGAAGCTCATCAGGCGGTCGTAGGCCAGCCAGGCCACGCCGTATGACGGGCGGTTGGCGCCCACGGCGTGGATGTCCAGGCTGTTGGGGCCGGTCTCGTTGATGACCAGCAGGGTTTCCTTGCGGGCATCCTGGGCCTGGGCAGGCGCGCTCAGCGTGAGGGCCAGGAGGCCGACGGCCAAGAGCGTGGAGGTGAAGCGATTCTGCATGATGACTCCCGATGGAAAGTGGGCTGCGCCCGTTGTTCAGGCCGCCGACCGGCTTGCCACGTAGGCACGCCAGCCGCCGAAATGGGTGATGTCCTGCGCGCCTTCCAGCGCATAGGGCTCGCACAGGAAGCCCTTGACCTGTTCGCCGTCGTCCAGCGTCAGCGTGCCGATGCCCAGTGGCGCGGGAATGCGCGAGACGAAGTCGCCAAAGGCGGCTGGCGACAGCTCCCACACCTCCACGGCCAGCGCGGCGCCGCCTTCGGCCGCGCGCAGCAGACCCGGCTTGGGTGGCACCGTGCCGGGCAAGGCGTAGAGCTTGTAAGCCGGCGCCGTCTTGCAGGCACGAATGAAGCGCGCTGCGCGCTCCTGCAATTCGCGGTTGAGCGGCATGCCGGAGAGGTGAGCGCCCACTACGGCCAGGCGGATGCCTTCGGGCTGCGCCGGCCATTCGGCCTGCAGCGCGGGGCCGGCCGGCGGGGGCTGGTCGAGGCCGCAGGGCAGGCCGCTGGCGCGGTGAATGCGGTCGGCCAGGGTGGCCAGCGCGGCGTCGGTCCAGGCGGGGCCGAACAGACTGATGCCGAAGGGCAGGCCATCCGGTCGCATGCTGGTCGGCACGGCAATGGCGGCGAGGTCGAGCAGGTTGGCGAAGTTGGTGTAGGTGCCCAGGTGGCTGTTCAGGCGCACCGGGTTGGCCAGCACCTCCTCCACCCGGTAGTGGGTCGGGGCGGTCGGCAGGGCGATGACATCCAGCTTTGCCCAGTTGGCTTCCGCCATCCTCTGCAAGGCGGCCAGGCGGGAGCGGGCGAGGTGGGCATCGGCAGCGCTGTAGCGCAGGCCTTGTTCGATCACGCCTCGCACCGTGGAATCCAGCGCTTGTGGTGCCTCGGCGATCAGCGCGGCGGTGACCTCCAGGCGCTCGGCCACCCAGGGGCCGTCGTAGAGCAGGGCGGCGGCTTCGCTGAAGGGCGCGAAGTCGAACTCCACCAGTTCGCCGTACTCGGCCAGACGACCCAGTGCGCGTTCGTACTCGGCAGCCGCCAGCGCATCACCGAAGAATTCGCGTTGTGCCGGTTTGGGCACGCCAATGCGCAGACGCTGCGGCAGGCCACGCGGGCTGGCCGGGCGGCTCCAGGCGTCGCCCGCGTCGGGGCCGGCGGCGAGCCGGGTGACCTGCCAGGCATCGCTGGCGTTGAGGGCGAAGACCGACAGGCAGTCGAGTGAGCGGCAGGCCGGTACGACGCCGGTATTGGGCAGCAAGCCGCGGGTGGGCTTGAGGCCGACGAGATTGTTGAACATCGCCGGCACGCGGCCCGAGCCGGCGGTGTCGGTGCCGAGCGCGAAACTCACCTGGCCACTCGCCACCACGACGGCCGAGCCGGAGCTGGAGCCACCAGAGACATGCTCGGCACTGAACACGCTGGTGGGGATGCCGTAGGGGCTGCGCACACCGACCAGGCCGGTGGCGAACTGGTCCAGGTTGGTTTTGCCGACCAGGATCGCGCCGGCGTCGAGCAGGCGTTGCACGGCGGTCGCCGTGGCGGAGGCGACGTAGGCGAAGGCGGGGCAGGCCGCGGTGGTGGGCAGGTCGAGGACGTCGATGTTGTCTTTGATGGCGAATGGGATGCCGTAGAGCGGGCGGGAAGGGTCCGGGCCGAGCGACTCCAGTTCGCGGGCGCGGGCCTGCAGCGCCTCGGCCGGCAGCAGGTGAATCCATTCCGCACCGGGCATGGCGGGGCGGCGGGCGAGCAAGCAGTCGACCAGGGCCACGGGGCTCAGGGTTCCTGCCGCATAGGCGGCACTCAGCGTGGAGATGGCCAGGGCGTTGGGAGGGGCGTGATCGGGCGGGGCGGTGGTCGCATCAGGCGGATTCATGGTCTTCCTGCTTGGTGAATGCAATCATGTATACAAGAAAGTATTCAGCAAGCCTTGTGCCAGTTCCCGAGCGTCTGCTTCATTCGTGCAGTGCTGGAAAAAGCACTTACTTAACAAGGCGTTGGATGCGCGCCTGAGGGCTTGGGCGAACTGCGGCCGGGTGGTCGCTCGACGCGCAGCGGGAAGAAATGCCCCGGGCCAGGGCCTCATGCACCCTTCCGGTGCGCCACGGGGGCCGAATGGAGGGCTGCGCCGGCTGCAGGGGATGGCGTCTGGTTTTTGAGGGCCGCCATGTGGCGGGAGAGCCGCAGCCTGCTGTCAGGGCCTGTGTAACTGGCGAAGAAGCAAGGTATGGAATTTGCCTGCACCAATCATGTATGCAAGTCCGCATGCATCCAGACACGAGAGGAACGCATCATGCACATCGAATACAAGATGGATGGCAGTGACTGGCAGGCTTATGTCGAGCAGGTCTCGATGGCGCAGGGCTACAGCCTGGATGCCGGCCAGCTCGAACGCGTCGGTGCCCAGATGGCGCTGGTGGCCCAGGTGGCGCAGCCGCTGCTGGCCCTGCAACTCGCGGTGGAGGTCGAACCGGCCAGCGTGTTCGTGCCGGCGGGGCGTCCATGACGGCACAGGAATGCCTCGGCCTGCCCGCCTGGCGGCAGGCCGAACTGGTGGCGGCCGGTGAGTGCAGCGCGCTGGCCTTGTGCGAAGCGAGCCTGGCGCGTATCGACGCCCTGGATGCGGAGTTGTATGCCTTTACCGACCAGACGCGCGAGCGCGCACTGGCGGAGGCACGGGCCATCGACGAGCGCCGCGCCGGTGGCTCCGATCTGCCGCCACTGGCCGGCGTGCCCTTCGCGGTCAAGAACCTGTTCGACATCGCGGGCCTGCCGACCCTGGCCGGTGGTCATCGTGGCCGCGCGCCGCGCGCCGCGCCGGCCGATGCCACCCTGGTGGCGCGTTCGGTCCAGGCCGGCGGGGTGCTGCTGGGCGCCCTCAACATGGATGCCTACGCCTACGGCTTCACCACCGAGAACAGCTTCCATGGCACGACGCGCAACCCGCTCGATCCGACGCGGGTAGCCGGCGGGTCTTCGGGTGGCTCGGGTGCTGCCGTGGCGGCCGGCTTGTGCAGCTTCTCGCTGGGCTCGGACACCAACGGCTCGATCCGCGTGCCGTCCTCCTTCTGCGGCATCTTCGGCCTCAAACCGACCTATGGTGCGCTGTCGCGCGGTGGCAGCATGCCCTTCGTGCATGGCATCGACCATGTCGGCCCCTTCGCGCGGCATGCGCGCGACCTGGCCCGCGTGTTCGACCAACTGACCGGGCGCGATCCGCGCGATCAGGCGTGTTTGCGTGACGTGGGCGTGCCGACCGAGGGGGCGGTGCTGCGTGCGCTGGACGAGGGCGTGGAGGGTTTGCGTGTGGCACGGTTGAGCGGCCATTTCGACACCTGGGCCGGGGCGGAAGCACGTAGCGCCGCCCGCACCGTGGCTTTGAGCCTGCAGGCGCACGATGAGCTGGACATCCCCGACGTGGCTGCGGCGCGTGCCGGCGCCTTCGTCATCACCGCCAGCGAGGCGGGCCAGTTGTACCGGCCGGCGCTGCAGGACCACTACGAGGACATGGAGCCGCACAACCGCGACCGCCTGCTCGCGGGCAGCCTGTTGCCGGCAAGCTGGTACGTGCAGGCGCAGCGCTTCCGCCAAGTCTTCCTGCAACGCATGTTGGACCTGTTCCAGCGCTACGACCTGCTGATCGCGCCAGCCACGCCCTGCGTGGCGACCGAGATCGGCCAGCCATCGCTCGATCTGCCGGGCGGTCGCGTGCCGACACGGCCCTCGATCGGTCTGCTGACCCAGCCGATCTCCTTTGTCGGTTTGCCAGTGGTGGTGGTGCCGCTGCCCACGGCGGGTGGTCTGCCGATCGGTGTGCAACTGATTGCCGCGCCGGGGCGCGAGGACATCGCCTTGGCCGTCGCCGCCGTGCTGGAGGCCAAGGGACTCAGCTTCGTGCAACCCTGGATGAGGAGCGCCGCATGATCGTTAACGATCCCGTCGTGCTGGCCGAGGTCACGGCCATGTCGGACCGCTACGAAGCGGCCTTGCAGGCGAATGACCTCGATGTTCTCGATGGGCTGTTCTGGCAGGACGCGCGCGTCGAACGCGTCAGCCCGGCCGGCGAACTGGTCGGCATCGAGGCCGTGCGCGCCTTTCGTGCCCAGCGGCCGACGGCGGGCCTGGCGCGGGAGCGGCTGGACCGCCGCATCGTCTGCTTCGGCATGCACACCGCCACCGTGAACCTGGTCTTCCGCCGTGCGGCGGACGGCGCCATCGGGCGGCAGAGCCAGACCTGGGTCTGCATGCCCGAGGGCTGGCGCATCGTGTTCGCCCACATCAGCGACCGGGCCTGAAGCCGATGGCACAATGCAGCCCGTGAACACCGTCGCCAGAGCAAGAGATCATGAGTGAGGACGCCAAGCAGCCGGACGACAAGGCCGAGGGCATGGGCTTGCCCGGCTCGCGTGTCGACCACGTGTATGCACGCGTCAAGGAAGACATCTTTGATTTCCGCCTGCTGCCCGGCGACCGCTTCACCGAAAGCCAGGTCGCCGAGCGCCTCGGCGTGAGCCGCACGCCGGTGCGCGAGGCGCTCTACCGGCTGGAGCGCGAAGGCTACCTGTTCGTGCACTTCCGCAACGGCTGGAGCGTGCGCCCCTTCGATTTCGTGATGTTCGAGAACCTCTACGAGCTGCGCATGATCCTGGAGACGGCGGCGGTGCGGAAGCTGTGCGACCAGACCGATCTGACGCGCGTTGAGGTGCTGCGCGACATCTGGCTGGTGCCGCCCGAGCAGCGTGCGGCCGACCCGCTGGCCGCTGCCGAGCTGGACGAGGCCTTTCACACCACCCTGGTCGACGCCGCCGACAACCCGGAGCTGGCGCGCGTGCATAACGACGTGATCGAGCGCATCCGCATCATCCGCCGGCTCGACTTCACCCAGGGTTACCGCATCGAGCGCACCTACGAGGAGCACGCCCAGATTCTCCAGGCCGTGCTGCGCCGACGGGCCGACCAGGCAGTGATGCTGCTCAACAGCCACATCGCCGAGAGCAAGGCCGAGGTGCGCAAGATCACCATCCACCGCCTGCAGGCGGCGCGCCAGAGCTGAGCGCCGGCGCGGGCTCAGCCGTGCTGTGCGGCGGCGTTTAGCTGCGGCTTGCCGATCAGGTAACCCTGCAGGTAGTCGACCCCGAGGGCAACCAGCAATTCGCGCTGCTGCGGTGTCTCCACGCCTTCCGCCACGACATGGAAGCCCAGCCCGCGCGCCATGGTGACGATGGCGAACAACAGCTTGCGGCCACTGCTGTCCACGTCGGCGACGAAGCTGCGGTCGATCTTGATGCTGTCGACCGGCAGACGGCGGATGTAGGCCAGTGAGGAGTAGCCCGTGCCGAAGTCGTCGATGGCCACGCTGATGCCCAGTTCGCGCAGCGCCTCCAGCGTGGCGCAGATGTGTTCCAGGTCGTGGGCGAACACGCTCTCCGTCACCTCCAGTTCGAGGCGGCGCGGCGACAGGCCGCTGTCCTGCAGCGCGTTCATCACGGTCACGCACAGATCGCTGGCGAGGAACTGCTGCACCGAGACGTTCACACAGACCACCGTGTCGTCCGGCCAGGTGACGGCGATGCTGCACGCACGTTGCAGCACCCAGTTGCCGATCGGGACGATCAGCCCGCTCTCCTCGGCGATCGGGATGAAGTCTGCCGGCGACACCGGCCCGCGCTGCGGATGCGTCCAGCGCAACAAGGCCTCGCGCTTGCGCGGGCGCGAGTCGACCGTCGGCTCGATGGGCTGGAAGGCCAGTTGTAGCACGTCGTCGTTGAGAGCCTGCAGCAGTGCCTGGCGCAGGTCCTGGCGCTCCCGTGGTTTGTTGTCGTGCTGCGGGTCGAACACCCGCACGCCGCCCATGTTCAGCTCGCGCAGGTGATGCAGCGCCGCGGCGGTCTGGTAGATCAGCTCGTCGGCACTATGGGCCAGGCTGGGCAGGCTGGAACAGCCCAGCATGAAGTCCAGGCTCAATAGACCGGACTCCAGCGCGATCGGGCTGCGCAGGGTCTGGCGCAGTTGTTCCGCGCTCGCCTGCAGGGTTTCCGCCGAGCTCGCCGCGCGCGTCTCCAGCGGCACTGCGAGCATGAAGCTGTCATGTGTCCAGCGCGCCATCAGTGAGTGTTCAGGCAGGGTCTTGCGCAGGCGTTCGGCCAGGGTGCCGAGCACGCGTGCGCCGAGCGACTGCCCCTGCAACTCGATCACGTCGAAGCGCAGGATGCGTACGCACAGGCAAGCCCAGACCGCGCCGCTGGCCTTGGCAGCCTGCATCACGCGCTGCAGCTCCGCCGTCATGTGCTCGCGGTTGAGTAACTGGGTCAGCGGGTCACGGCTGCTCAACCACTGCATCTGGTGCGACAAGGCCTGTTGTGCCGCCAGGGCACGGCTGGCGCGCAAGGCATGGTCGCGCTGGCTGGTCAGCGCGCGCTGGGCGTTCTCGCGCGCCACCCGGGAGAAACCGCTGAGCCCCAGGAACATCACGACCCCCAGCCCGCCCAGCAGCAGGTCGTCAGGGTCGCGGCTGTGCAGCAAGGTCCACACCATGGGCAGGAGCAGCAGCAACAGGTAGGCGGTGTTGAGCCAGCGCACCAGCGACAGCACGACCACGCTGCCGGCCGCCATGATGGCGACGATCAGGGCGATCAGGGTGCGCTGGTCGGGCAGGGCGTGCGGAAAGATGGTGAGCGAGAACCAGGCCCAGGCCAGCCCGGTGGCCAGGGTGCCGGCGGCAAAAAGGTTCAGCAGGCGTGGCGCGTCGCGTTCCTCGGGCGGGCAGCGCTTCCACCACAGATAGATGCCCAGGCGATAGATCGCGATGAGTTGCATGACTCCCCACCAGACCAGCGTCTGCAGCCAGTGCCCGGCGCCGCAGTACAACAGCAGGGCGGTGCTGGCGACGAAGACGAAGATCAGGATGTTGGGGGTGTGGAGATAGAGCGCGGTGACCCGCTCGCAGTGCTGTTCATCCCATGCTGGCGCGCGAGGGTGTGAGGTAGAGCCGTCGCGGTGTGGAGTGTCAACCGTTTGCATGACATGCGGATGGGAAGGGCGTTCGTTCGGCCGGCGGATTATATGGTCAAGTTCCAAGCTGTATGACAAAAGGCGCCGAACGGCTGCCCTGCGGTGGCGGCAATGTGCGCACATCGGAGGCGGGTGGCGGGTTACGCTGTCGCCCTGTCTTCCCGGAGCACATCATGTCAGACCACTCGGACACCCGCGGCCAGAGCGCCAATTGGACCACCCTGCAGGTGGCCAACCTGAACGTGCTGAACTTCGCCCTGCCCGGGCAGGGCTTCTATTCCAACGAACGCCCCTATGACGAAGCCGAGTACGGGCGCAAATGTGCCTGGCTGGGTGAGCAGTTGCGGCGCCTGAATGCGGACATCGCCTGTTTCGAGGAGCTGTGGCATGAGGTCGCGCTGCGCGAGGCGATTGCCGCCAGCGGCCTGCACTATGCGCATGTGCTGGTGCCCGGCGCGGAGGCCGGCGCCAGTGGCACGCCGCGTGTGGGGCTGGCGACCCGCCTGGAAGTGCTGGCCCATGAGTCGTTGGTCGACTTTCCCGCGGGCATGGCCTTGGGTGTGCCGGAGCTGGGCGAGTACGCGCGCTTCGAGCGGCCGGTGCTGCATGCCCGGCTGGCGACGCGCAAGGGCACCGAGCTGCAGGTGCTGGTGGCGCACCTCAAGAGCAAACGGCCCAAGTTCCTCGTCGACGCGGCGGGCAATCCGCTGGAGGATCGCGACGATCCGCGCATCGTGGCGCGCGCGACGCTGCGCTCGCTGATCATGCGCGGCGCCGAGGCGGCTGCGCTGCGCAGCAAGGTGGCCCAGATCCTGCAGAACACGCACACGCCGCTGCTGCTGGTGGGGGACCTCAACGACCGGCCGGAGTCGGTGACCTCGCAGCTCATCGCCGCCACCTCGGAAGTGGCCTTCGACCGCAGCGCGCGCGATACGGCCCTGTGGCACGCGCCGGATGTGCAGACCGGGCTCGCCCTGCGGCGCGACGTGGGCTACAGCCATATCCACCAGGGCAGCCCCGAGGTGCTCGACCAGATCTGGGTGTCGGAGGAGTTTGTCGCGGGCAGCCGTTTCGCCCTGGGTGATGTGCGGCGCGTCGACTACTTCAACGACCACCTCAATGAGGGCCGCGACCGGGTGCGCTCCGACCACGGCTTCGTGCGTGCGCTGCTGCGCCTGCGCGAAGAGGGCTGAGGGACAGGCCGGGGCGATGTCTGCGATGATCGCGCCATCATGAATCGTCCGGAGCCCCGCCCATGCTGAGCCTCAGTGCCGTCTTCCTCGCTGCCGCCGTGCTGATGGTGCCCTTAGCCCGCAAGCTCGGCCTGGGCGCCGTGCTGGGCTACCTGATCGCCGGCATGTTGATCGGACCCTGGGGCTTGCGCCTGGTCGACGATGTGGAGGCGATCCTGCACTTCGCCGAGTTCGGCGTGGTGCTCCTGCTGTTCATCATCGGCCTGGAACTGCAACCCTCGCGGCTGTGGGTGCTGCGGCGCTCGGTGTTCGGCCTGGGCAGCGCGCAGGTGGCGGGTTCGGCGTTGCTGCTGGGGGTGGCCGCGTGGGTGCTCGGCCTGTCGGTGACGACCGCCGTGGTGGTGGGCCTTGCGCTCGCCATGTCGTCCACCGCGCTGGTGCTGCAGTCGCTGGCCGAGCGTAACGAGCTGACCGATCGCCATGGGCGCAGCGCCTTCGCCATCCTGCTGTTCCAGGACCTGGCGGTGATCCCCATCCTGGCCCTGATCCCCCTGCTGGGGGGCGGGGGTGATGCGGCCTTCAGTTGGTCCGGCCTCGGCCTGGCCGTCGCAGTGATCGCTGCGGTGGTGGTTGGCGGCCGCCATCTGCTGCGCCCGGCCTTCAAGTGGATCGCCACGCTGGGTAGCCGCGAGACCTTTACCGCCGCCGCGCTGCTGGTGGTCATCGGTACCACCTTGCTGATGGAGTACGTCGGGCTCACCGCCTCGCTGGGGGCCTTCCTGGCCGGGTTGCTGCTGGCCGATTCGGAATACAGGCACGAGCTGGAAGCCAGCATCGAGCCCTTCAAGGGGCTGCTGCTCGGCCTGTTCTTCATCGCGGTGGGCATGGGGGCCGAGCTGGGCGTGCTGGGGACGGCGCCGCTGCCGATCCTGGGCCTGGTGCTGGGGCTGATGCTGATCAAGTTCGGCGTGCTGTGGCTGGTCGGTCGCCTCAGTGGCTGCGAAACGCGCAGTACGCGCAAGCTGGCCATCGCTCTGGCACAGGGCGGTGAGTTCGCCTTCGTGCTGTTCGCGCTGGCGCGCCAGCATGCCCTGCTCGATCCCCACCAGGCCGACATGCTGGTGATGGTCGTCACCCTGTCGCTGTTGCTTGCGCCCTTGCTGTTCCTGCTCGAAGAGAAGCTGCTGGCGCCGCGCCTGGATGTCCAGCGCGAGCGGGCCTTCGACCGCGTCGAAGAGAGCGGCCCGCGCGTGTTGATCGCGGGATACGGCCGCGTGGGGCAGGTGGTGGCACGCTTGCTGGCGCTGCGACGCATCCCCTTTACCGTGCTGGACGCGAGCGCGATGCAGGTCGACTTCACGCGCAAGTTCGGCGCCCGGGTGTACTACGGCGACGCGACCCGGCTGGACGTCTTGCATGCCGCGGGCATCGAGGAGGCGCGCCTGTTCGTGCTGGCCATCGACGACGTGGAGGCCTCGCTCAAGACCGCCGAGCTGCTGCGCCGACATTACCCGGCGCTACCCATCCTGGCGCGTGCGCGCAACCGTTTCCATGCCTACAAGCTGATGGACCTGGGCATCCCGGCGCCGGTGCGCGAGACCTGGCACAGCAGCCTTGCCTTGGGCCGTTCGGTGCTGGCATCGCTGGCGGTCGCCGAGGATGAGCTGGCGCGCACGCTGGCCTTGTTCCAGCAGCATGACGAAGCCACCTTGCTGCGCCAGCACGCGATCTACCAGGACGAGGCGCAACTCGTGCAGACCTCCAAGCAGGCCACCGAGGAACTGCGCAGCCTGTTCGAGCAGGACGCGCAGCTTGTTCCTCAGGCGCCGTCGCCAGATTCCGCGCACGCTCAGCAAACCGCCTAGCCGAGCTTTGATTTTCTTGCACGGACGGAAAGTGCAAAAGATCGTCACAAGCGACTCTAAATTTTGGTTAACACGGATGAGATCCGCCTAGGCAACGCGCGATAGTCCCTTCATCGGACAAGCCCTTTCGGGCAGCTTTTCTCCCGCACGGGCGGGGCCTGAAAGGTGATGGAGGAAAAGGATGAAAACGCGATTCGCAGTGGGACTGGTCTGTGTGCTGGGTCTGGCACTGGCGTCTCCGGCCTGGGCCGCGCCGGAGATCATGAAGACTGAGAAGCTCAGCTTCGCTCCCGGCAGCACCGAGTTGAGCACGCAAGGCGCGGTGCAGGGCAAGGCGGTGGTCGACTACAAGGTGTTTGTGCCCAAGGGCAAGCTGCTGGCGGTCGGTGTGGTGGCGGACACCCGCGAGCTGTACTTCAACGTGCTGAGCCCGGACGGGGTGACCAAGATTTTCGATGGCACGGTCTCGGGCAACCAGTCGGAGGATGCCGCGTCGCAGGACGGGGAATACATCGTGCGGGTCTATCTGGCCGGCCGCGCCATGCAGAAGATCGAGCCGATCCGTTTCCGTCTGCAGGTGCGCGTCCGGGAAGCTGCCGGCTAGGGCGCGCATACGCTGAGCGCATCACCTCACCCCGAACACAGCCGGCGGAGCGGCTGGCGCCCCGCCTAGGCTTGCTCCAGCAGTGCCTGCGCTGCATCGAACTCGAACGCCTCCAGGCGCGCGAGCATGGGCGGATAGCGCTTGCCCAGCGCACCACGCAGAAGGTCCGCATGGGTATGGCACAGCGCCTGGGCGCGCACGTCGCTGTCGGCCAGCAGGCTTCTGAGTTCGGTCAGCACCGCTTCCACGGTGGCGGTGGGGGCTGGGGGCGTGGCGGCGGCGTGGTCCAGCAGGTCGAGAATCGGCTGCAGGCGCCCGGCGAGCGCTTCCACCTTGTCGTGCAGCGCAGTGTGGTCGATGGCCGCGCGACCAGGATCGAGCTGGTTCTCCAGTTCGCGTGCCGCCTCGGCCAGTCCCAGCGCGCCGAAGGTGCCGCCCAGTCCCTTGAGCGTGTGGGCGATGCGGTGGGGTTCCGTGAGATCGCCCTGCGCCACCCCCTTCCTGATCCGGTCCAGATCACTGCTGTGCGCGCTGGCAAAGCGTCGCATCAGGTCGACGAAGCGCGCCTGCTTGCCCTTGAAGAGCTGCAGTCCGCGTGCGACGTCGAAGTCGGGGATCTGCGCCAGGCTCTGCAGTACGGCGTGGTGATCATCGATGGGGACGACGGTCGTCGTCGGGCGTGAAGTGAGGTCGTTCGCCGCGGCGCGAGGCAGCCAGCGCAGAAGGGCCGCTTGCAGGGCAGCAGGATCGACCGGTTTGGGCACGAAGTCGTTCATGCCAGCGGCCAGGCAGGCGGCACGATCATCCGAGAAGGCATTGGCCGTCATCGCGATGATGGGCAGGCGTTGCCGACCCGGGAGGGCGCGGATGGCCTGGGTGGCCTCCAGACCATCCATCTCGGGCATCTGCATGTCCATCAGCACAAGGTCGTAGGCGTGCTCGTGGACCAGCGCCACCGCCTCGCGGCCGTTCTGCGCGGTGCTCACCTTGAGGCCCAGGGCTTGCAGCATCTCCACCGCGACTTCGCGGTTGAGCTCGCTGTCCTCCACCAACAGCACCGGGTTGCCCGCCCATTGCCTGGTGGAGGGGGCAGGGCACGCGGCTGCCTGCGCGCCACTGCCGCTGTCGCGATCGCTGGCGCGTGCGAGGCGGGCGGTGAACCAGAATGTGCTGCCCTGGCCGGGCACGCTGCTCACGCCAGCCTCACCGTCCATCATGCCCGCCAGGCGCCGGGTGATGGCCAGCCCGAGACCGGTGCCGCCGTACTTGCGCTTGGTCGAGGCGTCGGCCTGCTCGAAGGCCTGGAACAGCCGCCGCTGAGTCGCCTCGTCGATGCCCACGCCGGTGTCCTGGACCTCGAAGCGCAAGCGGACATGATCTGTCTGCTCGCCGATCACGCACACACGTAGCGTGATGCCGCCGCGCTCGGTGAACTTCACCGCATTGCCCGCGTAGTTCAGCAGCGCCTGGCGGACCCGGGTGACGTCGCCACGTACGCGGGCGGGGACGCCGGTGGCGTCGAGCGTGACGTAGAGCCCGCGGGCGCGCGCGGACTCGAAGATCATCGAGCGCACGTTGTCGAGCAGGGCGGGGACCGAGAAGTCGTCCTCTTCGAGTTGCAGCCGGCCCGCTTCGATCTTGGACAGGTCCAGGATGTCGTTGATGATGGCCAGCAGGTGATGCGCGGCGCCGTCGATCTTGCCCAGGCGGTCGGCGGCGGTCGCGTCGCGGGCTTCGCTGCGCAGGAGATAGGTGAGGCCCAGGATCGCGTTCATCGGGGTGCGAATCTCGTGGCTCATGTTGGCGAGGAAGGCGCTCTTCGCCTGGCTGGCCGCTTCGGCCGCCACGCGTGCCTGGTCCAGCTCTGCGGTACGGGTGGCAACCAGTTCCTCCAGGTGGTGACGGTAGGCGTCCAGCTCCTGGCCCATGCGCTTTTTTTCCGTGATGTCTTCCTGCACGGCGACGTAATGTGTGATCGAACCGTCTGGCTGTCGCAGCGGGGTGATGACGGCGAACTGCACGACCGCTTGGCCGGCCTTGTGGCGGTTGATGAGTTCGCCCTTCCAGCTCTGCCCTTTGACCAGGGTCTCCCAAATCTGGGCGTAGGTCTCGGCCGAGGTGAGACCGGATTTGAGGAAGCTCGGGTTGCGCCCCATCGCCTCGTCGGGCGCGTAGCCGGTGGTGCGCGTGAAGGCGTCGTTCACATACTCGATGCGCCCCTGCAGGTCGGTGATCAGCACGCACTCTGGGCTTTGTTCGACGGCCAGGGCGAGCTTGTGGAGCTGGGTTTCCACCGTGAGTTGCTGGGTCACGTCCTGCACCGTGCCAGTGGAGCGCAAGGGTTGCCCGTCGGAGGCGTAGCGCGTCTCGCATTGTTCGTGCAGGTACTTGATGCGCCCGTCGCGCATGCAGATGCGGTGTACCAGGTTGTAGTTCTCGTGTGCCTTGATCGACGCGCTGTAGGCGTCCGCCACGCGCTGGCGGTCCTCGGGATGGACCATGGCCAGAAAGGCCTCGTAGGAGGCGGGGACCTGTTCGCTAGCCAGCTCGAAGATGCGGAAGGTCTCGTCGGACCACCACAGCTCGTTGCTCACCAGGTCCAGCTCCCAACTGCCGATGTGGGCGACGCGTTGTGCTTCGGACAGGCGGGCCTCGCTCTGGCGCAACGATTCTGCGGCGTGGACGCGGGCCGTGATGTCTTCGCTCATGATCATGATGCCGCCGATGTCGCCGTTGGCGCCGTACCACGGACGGACCTCCCATTTGAGCCACTGCACCACGCCGCCGGGGCGCTCGAAGCGGTCTTCGTCGGCGCACACGACCTCGCCAGCGAGGGCGCGGCGGTGGACCTGTTTCCAGGCCGCGCTGACTTCAGGGAACACATCGTAGTGGCAGAGGCGGATGACCCCGGACTCGTCGAGTCCGAAGTCCTTCAGCCAGCGATGGCTGGCCGCCAGGTAGCGCATGTCGCGGTCGAACATCGCCAGTGCCGCGGGGGCATGCTCGACGAACAACTGCAGGCGGGTTTCGCTTTCGCGCAGGGCTGCAGCGGTGCTTTCCGCGCGGCGCCGCGCCGCGACCGCGTCTTCCATGAGGTTGAGCGCGGCCAGGCGGGCCTGCCGCTGTTCTTCCAGCATGCTGCTCTGCACCTCGCGCAGGCGGCGTTCGGCCACGGCACGTTCGGTGATGTCCAGCATCATGCCGTGCACGCCGACAATGCTGCCCGCCGCGTCGCGCAAGGGCTGGCCCGAGACGATCACGCTACGCTGGCTGCCATCGGCAGCGCTGATCTCGGCATCGGTCCAGTACGGTTCGCCACGCGTGAGCGCCGTGTCGATCAACTGTGACAGGCGCGCCCAGCTCTTGGGCAGGAAGTAAGCCGCCAAGAGCTTGAACTCCAGCGGTGGGGAGCCCGGTGGCGTGCCGAAGATGTGGTGCATCTCTTCGCTCCATTCGGCACTGTCGTCGCGCAGGTTGCGGCTCCAGAAGCCGAGTCGGGCCATGCGCCGGGCGTCCTGCAGCATGCTGTTGGAGCGCAGCAGGGCGGCTTCCGCCTCCTTGCGCGCCTGGATGTCCTCGACCACCGAGACGAAGTAGTCGGGCTGCCCGTCGGCGGTCCACAGCAGGGACACGCTCAGGCGGGCCCAGATGACGCTGCCATCCTTGCGGCGATAGCGCTTCTCCAGCGTGTAGGACTCCATCTCGCCGGCGAGCATGCGCCGTACCAATTGCAGGTCGGTCTCCAGATCGTCGGGATAGGTGATGTCCTGGAAACTGCGCTGTAGCAGCTCGGCGCGTGTGTAGCCCAGGATGCTGCACATCTTCCGATTCACGCGCAGCCAGCGCCCATCCGGTGCCACCTCGGCCATGCCGACCGCAGCCAACTCGAAGGTGGCCTCGAAATGCGATTGGAATAGTTGCCCTGCCGCGCTGGCGGCATGGGCCCGTTCGCGCTCGTCGGCCGCCAGCCGGCGAGCGCGATGGAGCCCGCCGGCCAGGCAACTGATCATGCCGCCGGTGACGAGCAGCAAGCCCCACTGGAGCTGATCGTAGCCGGCTGCCTGCAGGGGCCGGCCGAGCGGGGGAATCAGGAACAGCGCGCTCAGCAGCCCGCCGCCGACGGTGGCGAGCAGGCCCGGGCCGGGGCCATGCAGCAGGGAGACGAGGGCGATCGGGAGCAGGAACAGGAGCAGTAGCGGTCGTTCGCTGAGTGAGGCGGGCAGGGATGGATGCAGGCTCCGCACCAGCCACAGGGCCAGCGCCGGCAGCACGATGGCCAGGCTGTAGGCCAGGGCGGCGCGCGCCGGACGCAGCGAGGCGGGCGGTGGCAGCGCGCTCACGCAGGCGCCCCCGGGTAAGTGGTGAAGGCGAGGTCGTAGGGCTCGGGGCGGCCCAAGGCACGCGTCAGTGCGTTGATCGTGCGCTTGAGTTCCAGCATGTCGAGCTCGCGCCCGATGACCACTCGGTTGAAGCGCTCCAGCTCGGCGTTGCGTGCTTGTAGCTCGGCCGTCTTGGCCAGCAGGTCTTCCTCGGCCTGCTTCTGCTCGGTGATGTCGGACAGGGTGCCGATCATGCGCAAGGGGCGACCATCCTCTGCGCGTTCGACAACCTTGCCCTTGGAGCTGACCCAGCGGTGGTCGCCGTGCTTGGTGCGCATGCGGAAGCTGACCACGCAGGCGGGTGTTTCGCCGCGCAGGTGCGCATCCTGCTCGGCGGTGAAGGCCGGCCAGTCCTCCGGGTGGACCAGGCTGCGGAAGAAGGCAAGGTCCGGTGTGACTTCTTCGGGGGTGTAGCCGGTGATGGCGTAGTAGCGGGGGGAGAGAATGGAGAGCCCTGCCTCGATATCCCAGTCCCACAGGCCTTCGTTGGCGGCCTCGAAGGCATAGCGCAGGCGCTCCTCGCTGGCCCGCAGGCGCGCCTCGCTGGCCTGGCGCTGGCTGATGTCGCGCGATACGCCGCACAGCCCGATGACCGTGCCGCTCGCATCGCGCAAGGGCGTCTTGAGCGACAAGAGGGTATGCGGGCCGTCGGCGCTGGGCAGGATTTCCTCCAGGGCTTCGCTCACCCCGCTGTTCATGATGCGTTGGTTGGCGGCGATCAACGGCGCAGCGATCTCGTGCGGGAAGATCGCGCTTTCGTCCTGGCCGAGCACCTGCTCGGCGGGTTTGCCGGTCATCCGCTCGGCGGCCCGGTTGAACAGGGTGAAGCGGCCGTCGCGGTCCATCGCATAAATGCAGTCTTCCGAATGCGCCACCACGGTCTCCAGCAGGGCCAGGGCCTGCAGGCGCTCGTCCTGGGCTTGCTGCGTGCTGGCGGCGATCTGCAGTTGTTCGCGCTGGCGTTGCATCACGAACCAGGCGGTCAGGACGCCCAGCGCGAACACGCCGCTGAGTACGATCCACACGCTCTGGCGCAGTGCGCTGGCCATGATGTCGTCGCGGTCCTCCTTGGCCACTACGTACCAGTCCGAGTCGGGGACCGCCGTGGCGACCCCGAGCACCTCGTGTCCCTGGTAGTCGCGCCCACGCAGAGGTGAGCCGGGCCGCGCGCGGCCGCTGAGGATCTGGCTGGCGAGCAGGTCCGGGGTGTCCAGCGACAGGCGCAGGCTGACCGCACGTGCAGCGGCGTGGCGCAGATCGTTGAGGAACTCCACCTCCTGGCCCTCGCCGCGGAACAACAGCAACTCTCCGCTCTCGCCGAGGGTGGGCCAGGCCGACAGCAAGTTGAACAGGCGTTGCCGTGCCCGCGCATGCAGGACGACGAGGCCTGGCGGGCGGGCCAGCTCCAGGCGCACCACCAGGTCCAGCCAGGGCGTGCCATCGGCGGTCCGGTGGGGGCCGTGCAGGCCGATGGCCGGGTTGACCGGTGCCGGTGCGCCCTCCGATTGCCACAGTACGCGGCCTTGCGGGTCGAGCAGGCTGACGGCGTCGAATCCCCCCACCCGGGCCAGTTGCAGCAGGCGGGGATGCAGTTGCTCGGCGGCTTCGTGATTGCCGGCGCTGGCTTTCTGGTACCAGTCGGCCAGCAGGCTGCTGGAGCGGATGATCTGGGGCGAGCCCTGGGTGCGCTCGCGTAGCCAGTCGCCGATCTGCGCGGCCTTCAGCTCGGCGACGGCGCCGAGTCGGGCATAGGCGGTGTCTCGCTGGTGCCGGATGTTCAGTGCTACGGCGCCCGCTGTTGTCGCCACGATGAGCAGGGCCAGGATGAGGTGGGGGGGCACGAGGATGTCGTGCAGGCGCACGCGGGGCACCGCGGCCTGGGCGTCGTGCTGGCGCCGCAGCAGCAGGAACAGCAACAGCGAAGTGACCAGCACGAAGCCCCAGCCCTTGAGTGCACTGGCCAGGGCGAGCTGCTCCGGGTTGGGGAACAGCGCCAGCAGGAGACGGTCGGACGCGAGAATCCACAGGCCGGCGACCCCCGCGTAGCCCAAGGCAATGGAGTGCGGGCTGGGACGTGCGCGGGGCCGGGGTGGCAGTGGGCTCGGGGCGGACATCTCAGTCGTCCCGGTGATGCCGGGCTATGGTCACGATGCTTTCGTACTGTTCCACGAAGGCGTCCACGACGTCCGGGTCGAAGTGCGTGCCGCGCCCCCCCTCGATGATGCGGCGTGCCTCGTCGAAGGGTAGGGCCGGCTTGTAGACACGGCGCGAGATGAGCGCGTCGAACACGTCGGCCAGGGCCATCAGACGCGCGGAGACCGGAATCGCATCACCTGCCAGACCTTGCGGATAACCGCTGCCGTCCCACTTCTCGTGGTGCCCGCCGGCGATCTCCTTGGCCACGGCGAGGAAGGCCACTGGCTGCTCGACGTCGCGTTCGGCCATCTCGATGGCCTCGACACCCAGCCAGGCGTGCGTCTTCATGATCTCCCACTCGGCCGGCTCGAGTTTGCCGGGTTTGCGCAGGATGGCGTCGGGGATGCCGACCTTGCCGATGTCGTGCAGGGGAGCGGAGCGGGTGAGCAGGTCAATATAGGCGGTATTCAGCGTGTGCAGGAAACGCGGATGCGTGCGCAGCTTCATGGCCAGCGCACGCACATAGGCCTGGGTGCGCAGGATGTGATTGCCGGTTTCCTCGTCGCGGGTTTCGGCCAGGTGCGCGAGGGCACGGATGCTGACCAGTTCGGCCAGGTCCTGGTCGCGCATGCGCCGCGCGACTTCTTCTTCCAGCCAGGCGTTCTGGTCGGCCAGGCGGTCGCGTGCCTGCTTGAGTTCCAGTTGGGTGTGCACCCGTGCCAGCAGTAAAGGGGCAATGATGGGCTTGGCGATGTAATCTGCCGCGCCGGCTTCCAGCCCCTGCAGCTCGTCCTGCACCTGGTCGCGCGCGGTCACGAAGATGACCGGGATGTCGCGTGTGGCGGGGGTGCTGCGCAAATGCGCGAAGACCTCATGACCATCCATGCCGGGCATCTCCACGTCCAGCAGCACGAGATCGGGGCGCGGTTCGCTGTCCGCGATGGCAAGCGCCTTGGGCCCCGAGGTGGCCGCGCGCACGCGGTACTGGGGCTGCAGCAGTGCCGACAGTACGCCGAGGTTTTCCGGCGCATCGTCGACGATCAGAATGGTCTGCACGGTGGCTAGGGCTGCATCCATTGGGGCCCAGGGGCTTAGTCGCTCGGTTCGAGTCAATCCATGCAGGATTTACGTCAGCGAAGTCCGTCGGCTTGACGCCCGTAACCATTCCGCTGAATTCGGTCGCATCCCGGGCCGGGCCTTGCCACGCGGGGGTTGTGCGCCAGATGTGCCGTGTGGATTGATGTTACCTGCCCGAAGGTCTGGTAGTGCCCGGTCCGCATGGCCGGGCGCATGGCCGTGGACCCAGGGCGCGGTCGACTGCAAGGTGTTCGTGCGCAAGGGGCTGTTGCTGGGCACGGGTGGCGCGATGAAGCGCTTCGACGGCTCTACCGCGGGCAAGCAGTCGGCGGCCGTCGCTTAGTGCGAGACCAGGCGTACCGGCGGTTCGCCGATCAGGTTTGCCAGCATCTCCTGCAGGCCCTGGTCGACGCGTCGTCCGTCGCGGTACAGCACTACCGGCGCCAGCAATGAGGGCTGGCGCACTGCCACCTGGGCCACGTTGTCCGGGCTGATGGTGTAGCGCCCCAGGGTGCGCGCCAGTGGCCAGGGCACGTCTGGAAACACCACGTAGGCCAGCTCCGAGCACACGATGCGCTGGTCGGTGTAGGCGTCGAAGTTGAAGTCGTACTCCTTGCCGAGCTGCGCCAGCGCGGTGTGGACAGCCTGGCGCAGGTAGGCCGGGTCGGCCGGGCGCTGGTCGCGCAGCACCAGCAGATCGTCGATGTTGAGGAAGTGTTGCAGCGTGCTCAGGGTGACGCCGCCGCGCAGGGCTTCCACGATGCGGTGCCCCTCGCGGATGCGCTGTTGCAGCTCGGGCGCGATGTCGTCCCACGCGCCGATGGCGCGCAACTCCTCCTCGCTGCCCAGCCAGATGGCGACATGGCCATAGTGACCGGGGATGAGCTTGTCGGTGAGGCGGAAGGGTGTCTTCTCCAGCAGGATGTCCAGCGGCTTCAACTCGGCGGCGAGCCGTGCCTGCTCCGTGGACGACAACAGGGTCAGCCGGCCGCGCCGCGTCTGCACCAGGCCCACCACGTTGCCGAAGCCCATGCTGACGCCATGGCTCACCATCTGCTGCAGGTGGCGCCCGCGCAGGTGGATGTCGCCCCCCAGGTAGAGCAGGGTGCCGGCCAGGTCCATGATGCCGGCCTTGCGGATTTCTCCGTACCAGAGCGTGCTTTGCGTCAGGCCGTAGAGGTGGGCTTCCACTTCGTCCGGCTGGCGGCGCCGGTCGCGCAACCAGCCCATGTAGCCGTCGACGAAGCGTGTGGCGTGGGCCAGGCGGGCCTTCGTTTCCGGCGAGTAGTAGCGGCTGGCGAGCTGGCGCAGCGTGTTGGAGGAACTCACGTCGTAGGTGAGCAGGTAGCGCATGCTCGGGTTGTCGGCATACGGTTCCACCGCGATGCGGTAGCTGTCCATCAGCATCATGCCGGTGACCAGCCCGCGCTGGATCTGCCGCAGCAGGCGGCGCCCCTCGGCATCGTCCGGGTTCAGTGTCAGGCGGCGCGACTCGCTGTCGGCGTATTGAGCCAGGCGGATGGGCAGGCGCACGTTGGTGGGGCGGGTGTCGTCGAGGCGCAGCAGGTCCGGAAAGTGGAACAGCGGGGCCACCGCGTCGGCTTCCGGCAACAACTCGGCGCGGGCCTGCAGGTAGTCGGCGCCGATGCTGCGCAAGGTGTTGCCCTGGGCGCGCGTCAGCTTGGGCGTGTCGGGCCGCAGGATCCCGCTCTCCTCGGCGAAGCGGTAGGCACGCGCGCGCACCTCGATCAGGCGGTTGATGCGCTGCGTGAATTCGGAATCGCTGAGCGCTTCTCCGCTCGCCGCCGGTGGCTGGGCCGGCGCGGGCAGGGCCGATGCAAGACAGGCGAGCAGACACAGGCGCTGGAGGATTTTCGGCATGAGGAGTACCCGATCGGAATCCGCCGAATCTTAACGAATGTGCAGTGAGATGCCGATGGGCAGGAACAAGCCGCCGCCGGGAGGGCGGCGGTCTGGGCGGGAAAGAGCCGGCTCATTCCCGCCCCGCCGGACTTACAGCAGGACTCCCGGGTCGTACTCGGCCTCGCGCAGCTTGGCCTGCGCCGCCGCGAGGCGCGCGATGGGCACGCGCGGCGCGGAGCAGGACACGTAGTCCAGCCCGATGTGGTGGCAGAAGCGCACCGAATCAGGCTGGCCGCCCTGTTCGCCGCAGATGCCGATCTTCAGATCCGGCCTCGTCTCGCGGCCCCACTTGACGGCCATCTCCATGAGGCGGCCGACGCCTTTCACGTCGAGCACCTCGAAGGGGTTGTCCTTGAGGATCACGGCCTCCTGGTACAGCGGCAGGAACTTGTTCTCGGCGTCTTCGCGCGAGAAGGAGAAGGTGGCCTGGGTGAGGTCGTTGGTGCCGAAGGAGAAGAACTCGGCGACCTTGGCGATGTGGCTGGCGCGCATGACGGCGCGCACCACCTCGATCATGCTGCCGAAGGCGATGTGGGGGCGGATGCCGGTCTTGCGCTCCACGATGTCCAGCTCGGCATCGAGCATGTCGCGTACGCGCTTGAGCTCCTCGGCGGTGCACACCTGCGGCACCATGATCTCGGCGCGCACCTTGATGCCGTCCTTGATGCACTGGGCGGCCGCCTCGACGATGGCGCGCAACTGCATGGTGTAGATCTCGGGATCGGTGAGGCCCAGGCGCACGCCACGGTGGCCCAGCATCGGGTTCACCTCGGACAGCGCGCGTACCTTGCGCAGCATGGTCTCGCGCTTCTCGATGAGTTCGTCGAAGCGGTGGTTCTGCTGGTACTCGGCGAGATTGCTGGTGAGGTGGTCCAGGCTCTCCACGTACTGCGTATGCAATTGCGGGTCGAGCAGCTTGAGCGTGTCCGGCAGCTCGTACATGTTGCGTACCGCGCGCTTGAGGCCGCGCAGGTGCTCGATCTCGAACTCCAGTTGCGAGGCGGTGGGCAGGAACTCGTGGATCGGCGGGTCGAGCAGGCGCACCGTGACCGGCAGCCCGTCCATGGCCTTGTAGATGCCGATGAAGTCGCTGCGCTGGAAGGGCAGCAGCTTGTCCAGCGCCTCCTGCCGTGCCTTCGGTGTTTCGGCCAGGATCATCTCCTGCATGATGGGCAGGCGGTCCACGTCGTTGAACATGCGCTCGGTACGGCACAGGCCCACGCCCACTGCGCCAAAACTACGTGCTCGTGCAGCATCGCGCGGGGTGTCGGCGTTGGCGTGCACTTTCAGTGTGGCAATCTCGTCGGCCCACTTGAGCAGGGTGCCCAGCTCCTCGAAGAATTCGGCCTCCACCGTCGGAATGCGGCCGGCATAGACCTTGCCGCTGGTGCCGTCGATGGTGATGACATCGCCTTCCGAGAAGCTCATCACGCCGACGCGGGCGCGCTTGGCGTGCACGTCGATCTGGATCGCGTCGCAGCCCGACACGCAGGGCTTGCCCATGCCGCGTGCGACCACCGCCGCGTGCGAGGTCTTGCCGCCACGCGAAGTGAGAATGCCCTGTGCGGCGAAGAAGCCGTGGATGTCTTCCGGCTTGGTCTCTTCACGTACCAGGATGACCTTCTCGCCGGCTTTGCCCTTGGCTTCCGCCGTGTCGGCATCGAATACCACCTTGCCGGAGGCCGCGCCGGGCGAGGCGGGCAGGCCCACGCATAACGCCTCGGCCTTGGTGCTCGGGGCCAGCGTGGGCACCATCAGTTGTTCCAGCATCGCGGGATTCACGCGCAGCAGGGCTTGCTCCTTGCTGATCAGGCCTTCGCGGAACATCTCCACCGAGGTGACCACCATGGCGCGCGCGTTCATCTTGCCGTTGCGCGTCTGCAGGCAATACAGCTTGCCGTGCTCGATGGTGAACTCGAAGTCCTGCACTTCCTTGTAGTGCCGTTCCAGGCGCTCGCGCAGCTCGGCGAGCTGGCGGTAGATCTCGGGCATGTCGAGCTGCATCAAGGCCAGGGGCTTGGGCGTGCGGATGCCGGCCACCACGTCTTCGCCCTGGGCGTTGACGAGGTATTCACCGTAGATTGCGTTCTCACCATTGGCCGGGTTCCGGGTGAAACCCACGCCGGTGCCGGAGTCGTTGCCCATGTTGCCGAACACCATGGTGCACACATTGACCGCGGTGCCGTTCGCCATCTCTTTCGTGATCTTGAATTGGCGGCGGTAGTCGATGGCGCGCTTGCCCATCCAGCTCTTGAACACCGCGCAGATGGCGTATTCGAGCTGGGCATACGGGTCCAGCGGGAAGGGCTGGCCGGTGTGTTGCTCGACGATCTTGAGATAGACGTTGGCGAGTTCTTCCAAGGCGGTGGCAGAGAGGTCCACGTCCTGCTCGGCGCGGTTCTTCTTCTTGATCATGTCCATCGCACGATCGAACTGCTCGTCCGGAATGCCCTGGGCGATCTTGCCGAAGAGCTGGATGAAGCGACGCCAGGCATCGAAGCCGAAGCGCGGGTTGCGTGTGTTGTCGATCAGGCCGCGCAGGGTGCTCGGGTTCAGGCCGAGGTTGAGGATGGTGTCCATCATGCCGGGCATGGACATGGCCGAGCCTGAGCGCACCGAGACGAGAAGGGGGCGGGTGGTGGAGCCGAAGCCCTTGCCGGTCTTCTCCTCCAGCGCCTTGATGTTCGCCAGCACCTCGTCCATGAGACCGTCGGGCAGGCGATTGTTGTCCAGGTAGGCCAGGCAGGCCTCGGTGGTGAGGGTGAAGCCGGGCGGAACGTTGAGCCCGATCTGCGTCATCTCGGCCAGGTTCGCACCCTTGCCGCCGAGCAGCATCTTGTTCTTGCCGTCCCCCTCCTCGAATGGATACACATAGTGGACCATGCTTGTTCTCCTCCAGTGAAAGAGCTGAACAGGCCCCGGCAGACGGACAGACTCCCCGCCTGCGCAGCGGAGCCATCGCTTCACTCTAGGAAGGCCATGCGCGCCACACGGCGGCAACACGCAATGATCTGCGTTGCATCAAGCATCAGATACAGGACACGGGTTTGCCCGGCTTGGCACGCGGCCTGTTTCGGCGGCTGTCATTTCCTGCGCGTCCCCAGCTTACGCACCTGCACGTCATTCCTGCAAAGGTAGGAGTCCAGCGTCTTTCTCGGGGGCATCGGCCAAGAGCGAAATGCAAAGCCGCTGGGTTCCTGCCTTTGCAGGAACGACGGTGCTAGGGACGAGGGGACCAGTGACGAATGGGCTGGCCAGGGGCGATGAGGCCGGGCGCACCCACGCTCCCCTCGCCCCAGCGGGGAGAGGGGTGGGGGAGAGGGGGAGACTGACCGACTCGCGCACACGCCGTCATTCCTGCGAAGGCAGGAATCCAGTGTCTTTCTCGGAGCCCAGAGCCAAGGGGAGATGCAAAGCCGCTGGGTCCCTGCCCCCGATCAGGTCGAGGGCAGGCTCTTCGCAGGGACGACGAAGCGGGTCATTTGTGTTGCCGGCGCGGCCAGATCAGGCGGCGCTGTTCACCTCTTTCACCGCTGGCCGGACTTGGTGCGGCGTGCCCTGATTGGGTGCGTCGCGCGTCGCTGCGCTAGCGGGCGGATATCGCGGTAATCCGCGCAAATTCCCATGAATACGTGGTCCGTTTCGTTCGGCAGGGCGTGGCACATGCTTTGCTTCTTCTTGTATGCAAGATCGTGCACAAGGTTTTCAGGCGCGTTCAGACATCCAATCGAGAGGGGTAATACACATGGCCGGACAGCACTTCGATCGTCGCAATTTCCTCAAGCTCGCCGCCGCATCGGGCGCCACCCTGGCCTTGCCGGAGTTTGCCCTCGCGCAGGGCAAGCCACTGACCGTGGGCTTCATCTACGTCGGCCCGCGTGACGACTTTGGCTACAACCAGGCGCATGCGCAGGCGGCGGCGGTGATCAAGAAGCTGCCAGGCGTGAAGGTGCTGGAAGAGGAGAAGGTGGCCGAGACCGTGGCCGTGCAGAAGAGCATGGAAGCCATGATCGAGCAGGACGGCGCGCAACTGATCTTCGCCACCTCCTTCGGCTACTTCGACCCGCATGTGCTGAAGGTGGCGGCGAAGTATCCCAAGGTCTTCTTCGCGCATTGCGGCGGGCTATGGACCGAAGGCAAGCACCCCAAGAACGTGGGCAGCTTCTTTGGCTACATCGACGAGTGCGAATATCTCAGCGGCATGATCGCCGCCTCGGTCTCCAAGACCAAGAAGGCCGGCTTCGTGGCGGCCAAGCCGATCCCGCAGGTGCTGCGCAACATCAACGCCTTCACCCTCGGCGCGCAGTCGGTCGATCCGAGCTTCACCACGCGGGTGATCTTCACCGGCGACTGGTCGATGCCGGTCAAGGAAGCCGAGGCTGCCAACAGCCTGATCGACCAGGGCTGCGACGTGCTGACCTGCCATGTGGATGGCCCCAAGGTGGTGGTCGAGACGGCCGAGAAGCGTGGCGTGTTCACCACCGGCTATCACGCCAGCCAGGCCGCACTGGCGCCCAAGGGCTACCTGACCGGTGCCGAGTGGGACTGGACCACCCCCTACAAGACCCTGACCGAAGCGGTGAAGGCCGGCAAGGCGCCGGCCAACTTCCTGCGCGGCGGCCTCAAGGAGGGCTTCGTGAAGACCTCCGCCTACGGCCCGGCCGTGCCGGACAAGGCCAAGAAGGCAGCCGACGACATCAAGGCCAAGATGGTCAAGGGCGACTTCGTGATCTTCAAGGGCCCGATCAAGGACAACAAGGGCGGCTCCGTCATCGCGGCCGGCACCTCGCATCCGCAGCAGGACGGCGTGCTGGAAGGCATGAACTACCTGGTGGCGGGGGTGGTGGGCAGCATCTGATAACCGGCGAAGCCGCACGAAGCTCCCCTCTCCCGTTCTCGGGAGAGGGCAACTGAACGGGACGTCGCATGCACAGCACCATCGAACGCCTCTGCATCACTCTCGGTGCCATCCTCGTGGCGCTGGCGCTGTTTGCACTCTTCGTGGCCATCGCCGGTTACCCACCCAGCGAGGTCTTCTCGCTGATCTACAAGGGCGGCTTCGGCAGCAGCTTTTCCTGGAACAACACCTTGCAACGCGCCGCACCGCTGATTCTCACGGGATTGGCCGTGGCCCTGCCGGCGCGCGCGGGTCTGGTCATCATCGGCGGCGAGGGGGCGATGGTGCTGGGCGGACTGGCGGCCGCCATCGTCGGCGTGTGGGGGCCACAGGCCCCCACATTGCTGGCGCAGTGCGCAATGCTGCTGGCTGGCATGCTGGTGGGAGGAGCCTGGATCGGCCTGTGCGGCTGGATGCGCCATGCGCGCGGCATCAACGAGACCATCTCCAGCCTGCTGCTGGCCTACATTGGCATCGCGCTGCTCAACCACTTCGTCGAAGGGGCGCTGAAGGACCCCGCCAGCCTCAACAAACCGTCCACTCCGCCGATTGCGGCCGCCAACATGCTGGGCCTGACGCCCGGCTTCGATGTGCACATGGGCCTGCTGATCGGTGTGGTGGTCGCCGTGCTGGCCTGGTTCGTCATCAGCTTCACCACCACCGGCTTCTCGCTCAAGGTGGTGGGTGGTAACCCGCGCGCGGCGCAACTGGCGGGCCTGCGCGTCGGCATCTGGATCATTGCGGCCTGCGCCGCCGGCGGTGCCTGCGCGGGCCTGGCGGGCGCCATCGAGGTGGCGGCCGTGCATGGCGCGGCGAACGCTTCGCTGATTTCGGGTTACGGCCACGCCGGCATCCTGATCGCCTTCATGGCGCGGCAGAACCCGCTGGCGGTGATCCCGGTGGCGGTGCTGATCGGCGGCATCGGCGCGGCCGGCGGCATGCTGCAGCGCCGCCTCGACATGCCGGATGCCACCGTGCTGGTGCTGCAGGGCCTGGCCTTCGTCGCCATCCTGGCCAGCGAGGCGACCGTGGGCGCCGCCTGGCGGCGCATCGCGCAACGCCTGTTCGGCATCGAGCCGGTGGACCCGGCGAAGCGCCCAGCGCTGTCCGTGCCCGTCATCTCTTCGGCGAGGGCCACATCATGAACGAGGCTGCGCAAACCCTGGGCTGGTGGGGCGTGCCGCTGGCCGTGCTGGCCGGGGCGATCCGCGTGTCCACCCCCTTCATGCTGGTCAGCCTGGGCGAATGCATCACCGAGAAATCGGGGCGCATCAACCTCGGCCTGGAAGGCATCCTCATCATGGGCGCGATGTCTGCCTATGCGGCTTCGCTGAGCACCGGTTCGCCGTGGTTGGGCCTGATGGCAGCGGCCATCGTCGGTGCCGCCTTCGGTTTGCTGCATGCCATGCTGTGCAGCCTCAAGCGCGTCAATGACATCGCCATTGGCATCGCGCTGATGCTGCTCGGCACCGGGCTCGCCTTCTTCCTCGGCAAGCCTTACATCCAGCCCAAGGCGCCCAACCTGCCCAGCATCCCGCTGGGCTGGTGGAGCGATTCGCCGGCGGTGCGCGCGGCGCTGGACATCAACCCCTTGTTCCCGGCCGGCATCCTGCTTGCCATCTTCCTGCACTGGGCCTTTGCCAACACGGGTTGGGGCCTGCGCCTGCGCATCGTGGGCGACTCGGCCGATGCGGCGCGTGCGCTGGGTTATCGCATCCTGCCCACGCGCATCCTCGCCACCATGCTGGGCGGCATGCTGGCTGGTCTGGGCGGGGCTTTCCTGTCGCTGTATTACCCCGGTAGCTGGAATGAATCGCTGTCCAGTGGGCAAGGCATCATCGCCGTGGCCTTGGTCATCTTCGCGCGCTGGCAGCCCATGCGCTGCGTGTGGGCGGCGCTGATCTTCGGTGGCGCCGGCGCGCTGGGCCCGGCCCTGCAGGCGGCCGGCGTGACCACGGGTTACCACCTCTTCAACGCGGCACCCTACGTGCTGACCCTGCTGATTCTCATCGTGAGCTGTTCGCCCACGCGCAGCCTGCAAGGCGCGCCGGGCGAGCTGTCGCTGACCCGGAGCTGATGACGCATGAACACAGTCAACGCCACGCCCTACGCCTGGCCCTTCGACGGCGCACTGCGCCCGGACAATACCGCGCTGGTCATCATCGACATGCAGACGGATTTCTGCGGCGTCGGCGGCTATGTGGACCGCATGGGTTACGACATCTCGCTGACGCGGGCGCCGATCGGCCCCATCGGCCGCCTGCTGGCCACGATGCGCGCCAAGGCTTATCCGATCATCCACACGCGCGAAGGCCATCGCCCTGATCTCTCCGACCTGCCGGCCAACAAGCTGTGGCGCTCGCGCCAGATCGGCAGCAACGGCATCGGCATCGGCGATCCCGGCCCCTGCGGTCGCATCCTGGTGCGTGGCGAGCCGGGCTGGGAAATCATCCCCGAGCTGGCGCCGCTGCCCGGCGAAGTCATCATCGACAAACCCGGCAAGGGCAGCTTCTGCGCTACCGACCTGGAGCTGGTGCTGCGCTCGCGTGGCATCCGCAACCTGATCCTGACCGGCATCACCACCGATGTGTGCGTGCACACCACGATGCGCGAAGCCAACGACCGTGGCTTCGAGTGCCTGTTGGTCGAGGACGGTTGCGCTGCCACCGACGCCGGCAACCATGCTGCCGCGATCAAGATGGTGCACATGCAGGGCGGCGTGTTCGGCGCGACCGCGATGGCGGATACGGTGATTGAGGGGCTGCCGGGGTGAGGCTGCGGGACATGCGTAGGGCGGAACTCCGAAGGAGGTTCCGCCGGCCGCCGCGAGGCGGCTTCGTACCTTCGTTCACCGCCCGGTGGCGGAACCTCCTTCGGAGTTCCGCCCTACGTACGGCCTTCGCAGGAATGACGGTGCAAAGGGGTGAGTGCCATGCAGAACATTGAATCCATCCAGACCAAGTCCGGTGCGATGGCGCTGGAAGTGCTGGGCATGAGCAAGCGCTTTGGCAGCCTGGCGGCGCTGGATGATGTGTCGCTGACGATTCCGGCCGGTGGCTTCCATGCGCTGCTGGGCGAGAACGGCGCCGGCAAGAGCACGCTGGTGAAGTGCCTGGTCGGCTTCTACCGCCAGGATGCCGGCAGCATTTCCGTTGATCGCCGCGAGATGGACATTCCTAGCCCGGTGGTCGCCTCGCAGTTGGGTATCGGCATGGTCTACCAGCACTTCACGCTGGTGCCGTCGATGACCGTGGCGGAGAACCTCGTCGCGGCGCGCGGGCATTTGCCCGGCCTCATCGACTGGAAGCAGGAGCGCCGCACGCTGAGCGAATTCATGGATTCCGTGCCCTTCCGCATTCCGCTCGACAAACCGGCCAGCACGCTGGCAGCGGGTGAGAAGCAGAAGGTGGAGATCCTCAAGCAGCTCTACCTCAAGCGCCGATTCCTGATCCTCGACGAGCCGACCTCAGTCCTGACCCCGGACGAGGCCGACGAGGTGCTGGGCCTGGTCAAGCAGCTCACGCTGCAGAAGCAACTGACGGCCCTGATCATCACGCACAAGTTCCGCGAGGTGACGGCTTATGCCGACGCGGTGACCGTGCTGCGGCGCGGCCGCTGGATCGGCAGTGGCTCGGTGGCCGAGCTGTCGGTCGAGCAGATGGCCGAGATGATGGTGGGCAACAAGGTCGAGACCGAGCGCAAGCGTGCCAACCGCAAGCCGACGCCGGAGGGCGCGGCACGCCTGGTGCTGCAGGATGTCGGTGCGCTCGGCGACAACGGCCTGCCGGCGGTGCGCGGCGTGAACCTGGCGATCCGTCCGGGCGAGATCCTGGGCATCGCAGGCGTGTCCGGCAACGGGCAGCGCGAGCTCGCCGAACTGCTCAACGGCCAGCGCAGGCTCAGCAGCGGCAGTATCCGCGTGGGCGACGAAGTCTTCGCCGGCTCGCGCGCCGAACGTGCGGCGAAGCACGTCTACAGCCTGCCGGAAGAGCCGCTGCGCAATGCCTGCGTGGCGCCGCTGTCGGTGGCCGAGAACATGGCCTTGCGCAACTATGACCAGGCGCCGCTGGCGCGCTTTGGGCTGCTCAATCGCACCGCGCTGAAAGCGCAGGCGAAGCGTTTCGTGGAGAGCTTTCGCGTCAAGACCGAGGGCGTGGATGCCCCGATCGCCTCGCTGTCGGGCGGCAATGTGCAGCGCGCCGTGCTGGCGCGCGAGCTGTCGTGGCCGGTGGATGTGCTGATCGTCGCCAACCCGGTATTCGGGCTGGACTTCGGCGCGGTCGCCGAGACGCATGCGCGCATCATGGCGGCGCGCGATGCCGGTGCGGCCGTGCTGCTGATCTCCGAAGACCTCGACGAACTACTGGAACTGGCCGACCGCATCGCCGTCATGAGCGAAGGCCAGCTCGTCTTCGACGCGCCGGCCGAGGGCGTCGACGTGCGCACCCTGGGGCGCTACATGGGTGGGCATCACCACGAGGCGGCGGCGTGAGCGCGCTGCTGTTGCAATACGTAGGATGGGTGGAGCGCAGCGATACCCATCTCGATGTACGCACCCGGCATGGGTATCGGCCTACGGCCTCCACCCATCCTACCGGTCAGGACGAGGCACGCTCCATTCCGTCGTCCCTGCGAAGGCAGGGACCCAGTGACAGTGCCTTTCCGGCACTCTCGCAAAGCAGGTCGAAAGACACTGGATTCCTGCCTTCGCAGGAATGACGGTGCCCAGGTGAAAAACAGGAGTAGCCAAGCAACATGCTGACCGTCCAAGCCCGTCCCTTCGATTACCGCTTCGATCCCGCCCACACCGCGTTGGTGATGATCGACATGCAGCGCGACTTCATCCTGCCCGGTGGATTCGGCGAGACCCTGGGCAACGATGTGTCGCAGCTTGCTGCCTGCGTGCCGGCCGCGCAGGGCTTGCTGAGCTGGGCGCGGGCGCTGGGCATGCGCATCGTGCACACCAAGGAAGCGCATGCGCCGGACCTCTCCGACTGCCCGCCGGCCAAGCGCAATCGCGGCGCACCCAGCCTGCGCATTGGCGATGTCGGTCCGATGGGACGCATCCTGATCGACGGCGAGATCGGCAGCGACTTCATCCCGGAATGCGCGCCGCTGTCGGGTGAGACGGTGCTGGTGAAGCCGGGCAAGGGGGCCTTCTGCCGCACCGGCCTGGAAGAGATGCTGGACGACTGGGGCATTACCCATCTGATCGTGGCCGGCGTGACCACCGAGGTCTGCGTGCAGACGACCCTGCGCGAAGCCAATGATCGCGGCTACGACTGCCTGCTGGTGACGGATGCGACGGCCAGCTATTTCCCCAGCTTCAAGCAGGCAGCCATCGAGATGATCGTGGCGCAGGGCGGCATCGTCGGCTGGGCCGCGCCGTTGGCGGCTTTGCAAGCCAGTCGTGCGAGTTGTGCGTGATGCCGACTATATGAAACGGCGTATGCCTGGCATTCCGTGATGCTTGTATGACAGTCAGCCCCTGCTTGACCGGAGTCAAGCGCATAACCCTCATGCTTGGCGAGACTCGACGCTTTGTCGCTGACGCGCGCGTGGGAGTAGGGCATGGCTTTGATGAAATGGGACGATTCCCTGAGTGTCGGGAATCCGCAGATCGACGACGATCACAAGCATCTGTTCGCGTTGCTGGACAAGCTGCAGGACGCGATGAAGCAAGGCAAGGCGAACACCGTGCTGGCCAACATCCTGGATGAGTTGGTGCAGTACACCGTGTGGCACTTCCGGCGCGAGGAGCAGTTCATGCAGCGCATCCGCTATGCGGACTTCGCGGCTCACAAGGCCGAGCATGACAAGTTGATCGCCGAGGTCAACGACCTGCAGCAACGCATGCAGCGCGGTGCCCTGACCTTGTCGCTGAGCGTCAATCAGTTCCTCAGCGAATGGCTCAACAGCCACATCCGCAGCAGCGACATCAAGCTGGCCAAGGCGCTCGCCCTGGCCTGAGCCTACTTGCCCCTCGGTCGAGCCGGGCGCGGTGCTTGTTTGCCGGCCGGTCGAGGTGCGGGCTTGATGCGGTGCGCGTAATCGTTGCCGTTTGTGCGCGCCGCACCGCTCGCTTGCTGGGCACGTTGATGTCGGGCCGCTGGCGCGCGCGGCACCAGGTGCTGCGCACTGTTGCCGATGAGGTCCGTGCGGCCAATCTCGCGCAGGTATTCGCGGATGATGTCGTGGCCCGCTTCGTCGTGATAGCGCAACAAGGCCTTGTGCAGCTTGCGCTGCTTGGCGCTCTTCGGGGTTTCGACCTCTTCCGAATCGGCCGCCACCTTGCGTAGCGGATTCTTGCCGCTGTGGTACATGGCAGTTGCCATGGCCAGCGGTGTCGGTGTGAAGGTCTGAACCTGGTCCGGGCGGAAGTTGTTCGCCTTGAGCCACAGTGCGAGGTTCAGCATGTCCTCGTCCGTCGTGCCGGGGTGCGCGGCGATGAAGTAGGGCACCAGGTGCTGCTTCTTGCCGGCCTCCTTCGAGAACTTCTCGAAGAGCTGCTTGAAGCGGTTATAGGTGCCGATGCCCGGCTTCATCATCTTCGACAGCGGGCCGTCCTCGGTATGCTCCGGCGCGATCTTGAGCAGCCCGGAGACGTGGTGCGTGACCAGTTCCTTCACGTATTCCGGTGAGCGCACCGCGAGGTCGTATCGCAATCCCGAACCGATGGTGATCTTCTTGACGCCCGGAATTGCCCGCGCCTTGCGGTACAGCGCGATCAGCGAGCTGTGATCGGTGTTCAGGTTCTCGCAGATGCCCGGATACACGCAGGAGAGCCTGCGGCACGAAGACTCGATCTCCTTGCTCTTGCAGGCCATGCGGTACATGTTCGCGGTCGGACCGCCGAGGTCCGAGATATGCCCTTTGAATTCGGGGATCTTGTCGCGGATGTCCTCGATCTCTTTCAGGATCGACTCATGCGAGCGGCTCTGGATGATGCGGCCCTCGTGCTCGGTGATCGAACAGAAGGTACAGCCGCCGAAGCAGCCACGCATGATGTTGACCGAGAAGCGGATCATCTCCCACGCCGGGATGTGCGCGTTGCCGTAACTCGGGTGCGGCGCACGCGCATAGGGCCGGTCGAACACGTAATCCATCTCTTCGGTCGTGAGCGGAATCGGCGGCGGATTCAGCCACACGTCACGCTCGCCATGCCCCTGCACCAGCGCACGCGCGTTGCCGGGGTTGGATTCGAGGTGGAACACACGCGAGTTGTGCGCATAGAGCACCTTGTCGTCCTTGACCGCTTCGTAGGGTTGCAGGCGGATCACCGTCTTCGCGCGCTGCGCGCGGCGTTGGGCCACGCGCGCAGCGGCGGGGATGATGTGGATGGGTTGAGCAGTGCTTTTGTGCTCCCCTCTCCCGCTTGCGGGAGAGGGGGTGGGGGAGAGGGCTTCGACAGCCCCCCTCTCCCGGCCCTGCGGGCCACCCTCTCCCGCTTGCGGGAGAGGGGCGCTTCGTGCGGCTTCGCCGTAGGTGGACTCGGCATACGGATCGGGATGCGGTTCCACACGTCCCGGCCGGTCCAGACTCAGCGAGTCGACCTCCACCCAATCCTCCGCCGGACGCCAGCCGCGCTTGACCATGAAAGCCGTGCCGCGCAGGTCGCGGATGGCCTCGATCGGTTCTCCCGCCGCGAGGCGGTGCGCCAGGTCGACCACCGCGCGCTCCGCATTGCCATAGACCAGCAGATCGGCCTTGGAGTCGGGCAGCACCGAGCGGCGCACCTTCTCGCTCCAGTAGTCGTAATGCGCGATGCGGCGCAGGCTGGCCTCGATGGAGCCGAGCACGATGTTGGCCTGCGGGAAGGCTTCCCGCGCGCGCTGCGCGTACACCGTGACGGCGCGGTCGGGGCGCTTGTCCGCTGCGGCATGCGGCGTGTAAGCGTCGTCCGAGCGTGGTTTGCGATCAGCCGTGTAGCGGTTGATCATCGAATCCATGTTGCCGGCTGTGATGCCGAAGAACAGGCGCGGGCAGCCCAGCGCGCGGAAGGGCTCGGCCGAGTGCCAGTCGGGCTGCGCGATGACGCCGACGCGGAAGCCCTGGGCTTCGAGCATGCGGCCGATCAGCGCGGCGCCGAAGCTGGGATGGTCGATGTAGGCGTCACCGGTGACGATGATGATGTCGCACACGTCCCAGCCCAGCCTGTCCATCTCGGCGCGCGACATGGGCAGGAAGGGGGCGGGGCGCAGGCCCGGCCGGTGTGGCGGGTAGGCCATCAGCGGACGGGGCGTGGCCTCTGCAGGGGGCGTCGTGGTGAGCGGCGAATTCATCGGCGGATTTTACTGGATCGCCGATGGGGGCCCGGGGCAAATGTGTGTCGAGCGTGCACAGGCCCGGGCAATGGAACGGCCGGCGTCGCGCCAAGCGATGCCGGCCTCAGCGCCTGCGGCTCACTCCTCGCGGATCGTGAAGTTCCGGCTGCCGACGAGCTGGTCATCGAGCCAGATCTCGACCTTGAATTGCCCCACGCCCAGGTCGGCGGCGCGTACGGCATAGGAGGCTGCGCCAGGCGTTTCTTTCCAGCTCACATTGCCGCGCGGTGAGCGATGGATCAGCTCGCTGCCGCGATACCAGCGCGTTTCCAGCGTGTGGCTGCCGCCCAGTTGATCGACCGGCCAGGAGAAGGAGGCGAAGCTGAAGATCCGACCCTCCAGATTGAAGCTGCTGGCGATGCCCGTGGGCCCGTCGATCTCGCTGACGCTGCGAGCGGTGACGACCGTGCCGGCCTTGATCTGGGTCACGGTCTGCTGGGCAGGCAATGCCGTCGGCAGAGCGGCGACGGGCGTTTGGACCGTGCTGGGCGAAGCTGGCGCCAGGGTGGGCGCCTGTGCTGCGGCGGCCGGCTGCAGCGGGTAGGGGTCCAGCGTCGTGACCAGGCCGACCCGGTAGGGCAGCAGGGCGGGGTTCTGCACGCACCGATCTGGTTGGCGGTAGTTCTCGCAGTCCGCGGCCAGACCCTCCGGGTAGGCGGCGCTGGGCTGCACGAAACGGATGCCATTGGATGCGGTGCGCTTGTAGATGTAGAAATTCAGGGTGCTCATGGGCATGGCCGAGAAGCGCTCCTGAAAGTACGAGAAATAAGTTGGCGCGACGCTGAGCGAAGTGCCATCCGGCGGATTGGCAAAGATGGTCACGCCAGGCGAAGCGTTGGGGCGCAGGCCCCACTGGCGGCTTTCCCCGCCCATGAACATCATCAGGCACAGCGGGTCGCAGTCGCCGTCCATCACGGTCGTGATGCGCGCCTGACGCACGACCTTGGCCAACAGGAAGGCGGAATCCATGCCGGTGGCCGTGACCTGACGCAGCACCAGCACGCGCTTGCCCTTGATGTGACGCCACAGCGTCTCGCGGTCGCGCCAGCCATCGAGCTTGCCGCTGAGGGTGACGACATCACCTTCGGTTTGATACTGCGCCGGTACGCCCTGCGCATGGGCGAACGATGCCGTGATCAGCAGAGATGCAACGAGGAACGCGCGGAGTGAGTTGAGCATGTGAGGGCAGGCGGTTCTTGAGGAGGCGCGATTATCACGCAAGCCGGGTGCCCTGCTCATGAGTCGGCGCAAGACCGATGTGACAGGAATCGCGCGGGCCGCGGCGGCGGGATTTTGAGCGGCCCTCCCGCAAAGCGCCGCGCCCCATGCGTGCATGGTTTCATTCACATTGCTGAAAATATGACTCCCGCAACTGGGGCAAAATCGCAGTCTTGCATCCGCCTGAGGTTTGAACTCACTCGCGGACTCAGGGTCAAGACCTGACGAACAAGATCTGACACACCATTCCACCGGGGCCACCGCATGCCGCATGACGTATCACTCATCTCCACCATCGCTGTCGGCTTCGGGCTGGCCCTGATCCTGGGCTTCGCCGCCGCCCGCCTGTCCATGCCGCCGCTGGTGGGCTACCTGCTGGCCGGCATCGCGATCGGGCCGGCGACACCGGGTTTCGTGGCGGATGTGGCCCTCGCGGGGCAATTGGCGGAAATCGGGGTGATGCTGCTGATGTTCGGCGTGGGCCTGCATTTCTCGCTGGGCGACCTGATGTCGGTGCGGCGCATCGCCATTCCGGGGGCAATCGTGCAGATCGTGGCGGCCACCGCCATGGGCATGGCCGCGGCGCATTTCTGGGGCTGGTCCTTCGGTGCCGGCCTGGTGTTCGGCATCACCCTGTCGGTGGCCAGCACGGTGGTGCTGCTCAAGGCGCTGGAGGCACAGGGCGTGCTGGAAACGGTCAATGGCCGCATCGCGGTCGGCTGGCTGGTGGTCGAGGATCTCGTCACCGTGCTGGTGCTGGTCTTGCTGCCCGCGCTGTCGGGCATGCTGGGCGGGCAGCAGACTGGCGACGGAGGCAGTGGCCTGTGGCAGGCGCTGGGGATCACCTTGCTCAAGGTCACGGCCTTCATGGTGCTCATGCTGGTCGCCGGCAAGCGCGTGCTGCCCCGCCTGTTGTGGCTGGTGTCGCGTACTGCTTCGGGTGAGCTGTTCACGCTGTGCGTGGTGGCCTCCGCCATCGGCGTGGCCTTCGGCGCGGCCAAGCTTTTCGACGTGTCCTTCGCGTTGGGCGCCTTCTTCGCCGGCATGATGATGCGCGAATCGGAACTGAGCCACCGTGCGGCCGACGAGACCCTGCCGCTGCGCGACGCCTTCGCGGTGCTGTTCTTCGTGTCGGTCGGCATGCTGTTCGATCCGCGCGTGCTGCTGCAGGAGCCCGGCAAGGTGCTGCTCGTCGTGGCCATCATCATGGTCGGCAAGACCATCGCAGCCTCGGCCCTGGTGCTGGCCTTCCGCTACCCGCTGAACACCGCGCTGACGGTAGGCGCGAGCCTGGCGCAGATTGGCGAGTTCTCCTTCATTCTGGCCAGCCTGGGCGTGTCGCTGGGCTTGCTGCCGGTCGAGGCACAGAGCCTGATCCTGGCCGGTGCGTTGATCTCGATTGCCCTCAACTCGCTCATGTTCAAGGCCATCGAACCGGCCCGGCGCTGGATACTCGACAAGTCCGCCATGGCGCGGCGGCTGGAGATGCGCGACGACCCGCTGGCCGAGCTGCCGCAGACCACCGACCCTGCGCGCCTGAACGGGCAGGTCGTCGTGGTGGGCTATGGCGACCTGGGGCAGCGCATGGTCGAGATCTTGCAGGCGCACCAGGTGCATTGTGTGGTGGCCGAGCAGAACCGAGAGATCGTCGAGTCGCTACGCGCGCGTCAGCAGCCTGCCGTGTCTGGCGATGTGGCCGATCCGGTGGTGCTGGTGCAAGCGCACATCGCACGCGCCTCGATGGTGGTGGTGACGGTGGCCGATCCCTTCCTGGTGCGTCAGGTCATGGAAGTGGCGCGCACGCTGAACCCGGGCATCTGCGTGCTGGCCCGCGCGGACAGCGAGGAGGAAGCCCAGGTGTTGCGCAAGGAAGGCGCCGACGGCGTCTTCCTGCCGAACCAGGCCCTGGCCTCCAGCATGACGCAGCAGATCCTCAGCAAGCTGCAGCCCGTGCATTGAGCGCGCGGCTCGCCGTGTTGGCGGCCAGCATCTCTGGGCTGGCCGAACCCGTCTATTCGCTACGGATGCTGAAGGATTTGCTGGCGACGACTCGTCCGTCGAGCCAGAAGTCGACCTTGTAGTCACCCTTTCCCAACTCCGCAGCACGCATTGCGTACCATGCCGAGCCGGGTGTGGTGGGCCATGCGACGGCCTGAACAGGCGACTTGTGAACGAGTTGTTCCCCCCTGTACCAGCGCGTTTCAAACCGGTGGTTGCCGCTGGCGCCTCCACTGGCCCATGCAACCGGCAGGTAGGCAAAGATGCGCCCTTCAAGATTGAAACTGGTGGTGATGCCGCTGAGGCCTTCAGACTGACTGACGTTGCGTGCCATCAGCGGATCGCCAGCCTGCAGGCTGATGTTGTCAGCCACGCTGTTCGCGCCAGCGGACTCCATGGCCACGACGTTGGCGGGTGCTAGCGCGGCCGGTGCTGCCGCACTGCCAACCGCTGCGCCCAGCGCATAGGGGGTTGCACTGGTAAAAATGCGCGCGCTGAGAGGCTGCAATTCGGGGTGTCGCTTGCACTCTGCGGGTTTTGCAATGTCACTGCATTCCATCCCTTCGCCTTCGGGCAGGCCGTTGCCGGGGGCCACGAAGCGCAGGCCGTTGGTGGTCGAGCGCGAATTCACATAGTTGTTCAGCAACGAGAACGGAATCGAGAGCTGTCGTCTGTACAACTGATAGAGGCCAGGGTCGGTGCTCGTCAGACCAACGTTGACCGATGACGGCAGAGGCCGGTTGCCGAGAGTCAGAACGGGTGAGGCCGCTCCGGGGCGGTGGCCCCACAGGCGTTTTTCGCCGGCGGCGAACAAGGGCATGCAGGTCAAGCCGCAGTCGCCGTCGGCAACGGTCGTGACGCGCGCCTTGCCCACGACTTCTGCCAGTTTGAGTGCTGAATCGACGCTGTCTACGCTGACTCCCTTGAGGATCAGGACGGGCCTGCTGCGAATGGCCTGCCATAGCGGTTCCCGATCTTTCCAGGCATCGACGCTGCCGCTGAGCGTGACCGTGTCCTTGTCGATCTGGATGGTCGGAATCTGTGCCTGAACTGACAGTGGCAGTGCGAGCAGAAATGCAAAATGCAAGATGCGGCGGACAGTGTTCATGAGTCTTGTGATGGGTGTGGTGTCCAGGAAGAGGCAGGTGTGCACACCGTGCGGAGATGGCTGGATTGGTGTGTCCGTCTTCATGCTGCGGTGAGCCCGGCGCAGATTATAGGTGGGCCTGTCTCGCCACCATGTCGCTGGCACAGCTTGTACGTGACGAATCTGCGAGACGTGAACTTGCGCGCTTGCGCGTCACTGGCGGGCGGGCCGGCAACGCATCTCGCATGACGTACTCGCCCGGGGCTCAGCCCTTCGGAGGTGAGTCGGAACCCTCGGTGCCCTTCGCCGCGCCCGCCTGCTTCATCTGGCGGGTGATCTGCCAGGCCATGCCGGCCATCAGCAGCACGCCCAGGATCAAGGCGCCCCACAGCGCGGGCCTGGACCAGTCTTTGCGCGACGCAGTGCCGGGCTCGCCAGTGCTGCCGGGCCGGGCGATGTCGCGCGGCAGCGCCTGCAGGCTCGCATCCGCGATCTGCGGGCTGCCGGGCTGCCCGTAGGCCGGGATCAGGGTGGCCGGCGCGAGGCTGCTGTTCTTGGCCTGCGGGTGGCCCGCCGCGAGCCGGTACGGCCCGTCGCCGCTGGCCAGGAACAACAGCTCGGCGGGGCGCAGCGCGTAGTCGACATGCAGGCTGGGCGGCGGCTGCACCCGCGCATCCAGGCGCAGCACCAGCGTCCGCACGGACTGGGCCGGCAGCACGATCTCCTGCCGGCTCCATGGCTTGCCCTGGCTGTCGAGGCGGTAGACCACCTCGCTCGCGAGGCGCCGCCAGTTGCGCCGCTCGCCCTCGGCCGCCAGCACTTCCAGCGGCAGCACCTGATTGCCGGCCGGGACCAGCACGCGCAGGCGCGCCAGGGGCAGGGCCTGGGGGAGTTGCAAGTGGTACTCCTGCGGATGAGCCGGGTCTGGGTTCAGGGTGCTGGGCGCGTCAGACCAGCTCAGCGCCGTGCTGCGCACATCCTCGCTGAGGCGCAGTTCGGCGCGGCTCAGGGTGGGCGCCTGCTCGGGGCTGCGCCAGATGACGCGCAGGTAGCGCTGCGCCGGGCCGTCCAGCTCGATGCGCTGCTGCCGGATGCTCGCCCCCTGGTGGTCGAAGCGGGCGAGCGAAGCGCCGCTGGCCAGGCGCTGCCAGTGCTGCAGGTCGTCGCTGCCTTCCACGTCGACCGACTGGAAGCCATCCTCGGCCCCGCTCCAGTCCAGCTCCAGGCTGCGCTCGCCGCGCGCATCGCGCAGGCTGCTCGCATCCAGCAGGTAGCCCCGCAGCGTGTGGCCCGGCTGGCGTGCCGCATTCACGCGGATGTCCACGAGGCTGCCATCGCTCTGCTGGCGCACCTGCACCTGCAGGGCATCGTCGGGCCGGCTGCTTGCCGGCTGGCTCAGCGGAAACCAGCGCAGGGCCTGCTGGCGCGCCTGCCGGGCAAGCTCGTCCGGGGCGCTGACGCGCGCCATCGGCATCACCTGGCCCGCGGCGTTGAACACCCGCAGGTCCGGCAGGCTCGCATCGCGCGCCGCGAGATACACCGCCAGCGGCAGGCGGACGCGGTAGTAGGGCGCCAGCGTCTCGGTGCGCACCGCCCACTGTTGCTTGTAGTCCTCCGCGCGTTCCTGGGCGCTGGCGGGCAGGCTGGCGATGAGGCCGGCGATAAGGCCGCCCAGGGCGATCCGCCAGCGGCGTCGCGATCCGTTCATTCCGTTTCCTTTCTCGCGGGCGGCAAGGGCGCGAAGTAGCCCACGACCAGCAGCAAGACCCCGACGCCGATGAAGGAGATGATGCGCTCCAGGCCGCCACGGTCAGACAGTTCAACGAAGAAGAGCTTGGCGACCACCACCGCCACCAGCGTGGCGCCGGTGATCCACACCGCGCGTTGCGCGCGGCGATGGCCGGCCACCATCAGGCCCAGCGCGAGCAGCGCCCAAGCGAGGGACAGCGCGCTGTGCGCCCGCATCGAGCGCAGCATGATGTCGGCATCCCACGCCACATCCGCGAAGTGATGCACGCCGCGCAGCACGAGGCAGGTGTAGGTGAGGAAGCTGCCCGCCAGCAAGGCCAGCTCCAGTGGCCCGCACAGTCTGGCCGCCAGGCTGTCGTCTTCCAGCACATGGGCGCACCACAGCCAGCCGGCCAGCAGGATCAGGCACAGCCCGATCTCCAGCGGGTTGAGCAGCGGCAGGTAGGGCAGGGGCGCCGCGCTGCCCGCCGAGCCGATGTTCGCCACCCCTACCCAGCCCAGCAGCAGGACCAGCACCGGCCAGGTGGCGGTCAGCCGGTACAGCTCGGGGTAGCGGCTGAAAGGCCACAGCCGGGCCGGCGCACTGCGCGCGTTGAGCCACAGCCAGCCCGCCAGCGGCAACGTCCAGCCCAGCCAGCGCCAGGCGCTGCCCGGCTCGCCCAGGCCCAGGAAGAGCTGGCGGCACAGCATCGCGGCCACACCCAACCACACCCATGCATTCGCCAGGTGCAGGCGTTGCTCGGCCTGCATCGACCACACCGCGCCGGCGGTCTGCAACACGCTCAGCGAAGCCACCAGTGCCAGCACCAGCACCAAGCCACCTGTCATATCCCAGGCGATGTCCCCGGCGAGGAAATGGCTCAGCACCACCAGCGCCACCAGGGGCAGCAGCAGGCTCGTCACCGCCAGCAGGGCGGGCCACTGCCAGCGCCGCGCGGCCAGCCCGCCCAGCAGCGCGCTGGCCGCCATCGTGGCGAGGAAGGCATGCCCCGTGGCGATGTCGCTGCCCGCATGCAAGGCCCATTCGATGCCCCAGGCCAGCGCCCACCAGGCGCTGCCCCACACCAGCGCCGGCGTGGCGACATGGCGGGTCGCCGCGTGCTCGTCTTCCCGCGCAAGGTGGCTGAGCCAGGCGATGAAGAAGCCGGCGAGCGCGAGCAGCAGCGGCGCCCAGAAACCGAGGTGCAGGAAGGCGGCCGGGCGATCCTCCACGGCGAGCTGGTTCAGGTGCAGATAGCCCCACAGCTCGCTGCTGAAGAACAGCAGCCCGGCCAACAACTGCAGCACCAGCGCATTGGGCATCGCACTTGTGAGGCGCAGGCGCGACCCCAGCCACACCGTCGCGCCACCCGCTACTGCCCACACCGCAATGCAGGCTGCCGCCGCCAGGCTCAGGGCCGGGATCGCGTAGAGATGCCACAGGCCCAGGCTGAGGAAGAGGGCACCCAGCGCGCCATCCCACAGGGGTTGATCATCCGCCGCCTGGCGGGCCAGGTGCAGCACCCGCGCATTGCACAGGAAGGCCGCCGCCAGCATCAGCGCGGCCAGGGCCGAGCCCGCCAGCACCGTCTCCTGCCCCGGCATCAACTTGTAGACGAAGGCCAGCGTCGCCCCCAGTTGCAGCAAGAGCGCGAAACCACGCGCCACCGGTCGCTGCTGGCGATGGCCGATCCAGTACAGGCCGGCGCCTTCCACTGCCCAGGCGGCGGCGGTCCATTGCGCGTCCAGCCCCAGCGGAATCGCCAGCGAGCCGAAGATCACCCCCAGCGCGAGGAACACCTCGCTCAGCAGGCGCTGGCGCCCCGCCTCGCCACCCAGCGACAGCCGCGCCAGCACGAGGTAGAACAAGCCCAGCACCAGCGCGCTGAAGGCGCTGCCGTACTCGATATGCCGCACCAGCCCCACCTGCATGCCAAAGCCCACCAGCGGCGTGCCGAACAGCAGCGTGCCATCCACATAGCGTTGGCTGCGGCCCTGTGCGCGGGCGGCCCAGCCGGCCCAGGCGGCGGCATCCAGCCCGGTCGGCGCGCTTTCGTCCTCGGCCAGCATGCGGCGCGCGAACAGCAGGGCGATGGCCACGAACATCAGGAAGAACAGGATCAGGAAACCTTGCGCGCTGGCGTAATGCGCGGCGGCGTCATAGCTGCGCAAGCCCCAGGCGAGACCGATGCCGAAGGTGCCGAAGAAGCCCACCAGGTTCAGCGGGCGCCAGGCCTTGAACCACGCGATGCCCAGGATGCCCGCGTTGAGCAGCGCGAAGTAGGAGAACAGCCCCACATGGCTGCCGCCACCGGTCGACACCAGGATCGGCGCGGCGAAGCCGCCGATGGCGCCCGCCATGGCCAGCGACAGCGCGTTCTGCACCACCGCCAGCAGCCCCGACAGCGCCACCGTCGCGATCAGCAGCGCGAAGCCCAGGCCGGGCGGAATCAAGGGCTGCGCATGCAGCTTCAGCGCAGAGAAGATGGTGAGGTAGATCACCCCAGCCGCGCCGCCCTGCATCAGCAGGGCAAAACCGGGGCGCCGCTCGCGCAGCCGCCAGCCCAGCACCAGCGCCGCCAGCGCGGCACCCGCCACGGCGAGGTAGCGCAGCTCCAGCGGAATGACCACATGGTCCGAGGCATAGCGCAGCAGGAAGGCCAGCCCCAGGAAGACCAACACCATGCCCACCCGCACCAGCGTGTTGCCACCCAGCAACCAGGCCTTGGCCGCAGCGAAACCCTGCTCGATGTAAGAGGGGCCGGCCGGCTCCGCGCTAGCCGCCTCGCGCCGCGCACGATAGCTCGCGCGCAAGGCAGCGGCCGTTGCGGCATCCTGTGCCGGATCGCTGCTCGGCTTCGGCGCGGCAGGCGCCGCGGGCGCGGGCGTCTCCAGGGCCGGCAGGTCCGCCACAATCGGCTGGCCCCAGGGCTGCACCACCGGCTCGGGGGCCGGCTCCGGTTCCACGACGACAGGCGCGGGTGGCGTAGCCAAGATGGGCGGCACTTCCTCGGTCGGCTCGCTCGCCACCGGCGCGACGGCAGGGGCGGCCGGCTCGGGCGGCGCGACCGTCATGGTGGCGGCGGGAGCGGGCGCGCTCGCCTGGCCTTGCGCGAGCGTCTGCAACTGCAGCTCGGCTGCATGCAGCCGCTCCGCCAGACGCGCCAGCTCCTGTCTCTGCTTATTAGTGCGCGAGAAGGCAACGATGGCCACCAGCGGCAGACCCACCGCATAGGCCAGGGACAGCAAAACCAGAAACATCTCCATGCGCAGGCCCCCAAGTGTTCTTGTTGTTCGAGTCGCAGGCGATGGTAGCAAAGGCCGTTCCGCGCACCGTGGCTGCTGGACGAGTGGGTGCGTCGGACTTTGCCGGGCAGAAGCCGCCTTGTACCGAACCGCATTTCAGCTTTGAAAACGGGCAAGGAGACGACCCGGCGCCTACACCCAACACCTCCCCAAACCCTCCACTCTCGCCCCTGCATGGGCTCGCGGCTGCACGGGCGGAGTGCAATGCACTCCGAATTCCCCGCTTCGCCCCCTTGTCAGAGGAGGGCGCGCAGGGCGGCCCGGTGTGGAAACCCGGCCCCGCATCTGCTCAGCGACGTCGGCGGTAGAGAACCACGCCCGGCCCCTCCATCACAGGAGGAATTGTCGTAGGGCGGAACTCCAAAGGAGGTTCCGCCAGCCACCCGCAGGGCGGCGGGGTGAGTTGCGCACGGGGCGACGCGCTTGGGGCTATAGTCAGCGGCCCGCCGGGTCGGAGGGGATGGATTGGCGGAACCTCCATTGGAGTTCCGCCGTACGCGGTCAGTTCTACTGACGCTTGCGTGCCGTATACCTCGAGCCTTTCCGAAATGTTGTAATTCAAGACCTGACCCCGGGCCCGTTCTCTGTTGCACTTGATTCTTGAGACCAAGGAGGATTTATGAGAAATTTTTTTCCACGGATCCCGGAGGTGGTTGCTTTGATTTTGTTCGGGCTCTTTGCTGCTCGATACTACTCGTGGTTCCATGTTCCGAATTTTTTGTTATTAGCTCTTGGTTTTGTCTTCATAGTGGCGGTTTGTTGTGCCGCACCTGCAGTTGTGTCTTATTTTTCTAGAAATAGAAAAAGAGAGGATGCGGATCACCATGACTAGAATTGGCAGGCCGAAGCAGAAAGTCGCCAGCCTGCGCCAGATCGGAAAGGATGCACGGGGTCAGGTCTTGAATTTCGATATTTTTCTAAGCCAATGGGCGACTTAATGTCACCACATTCTTGTCCTGCGCTACGAAAAATTTATCCAGACTGTCGCGGGGGTGGATATGTTGCAATTCTAGACCTGACCCCGAGCTTCCTGGCTCCGAGCTTCCCCTATGAATAAGCCGAAACGACATCATTGGTGGCCAATGGCACAGTCTCGATACTGGACCGACACACACGGGTTCGTAACGGTGACTCGAGCAGATGGGTCGGCATTCCGCGCTAACCCTACGAACATTGGAGTCGAATCGGAGCTGTATACGCGCTTCCTTGATGACGACATTAAGGACACAGGAGTTGAGGAGTGGTTTGCTGAGACCATTGACAGCCCGGCTGCAAGAATGATCGAACACCTACTTGATCCTTCCAATGTCAGCCGACAGTCGTTTCGCGGTGATCCTGCGAAAGCGAGCACAGCCAGACAGATTGGCTTTCGCGTGAATCCCTATGTGGAGAAGATCACGACTCCGCCCGAGGTCCGCCGAGCCATCTCGCAGTACGTCGCCGCGCTTTTGGTGAGGCATCCTAAGTATCTAGCTCGGCTTGTTGCGTTTCATGAGAAGGACGCAGCACCAAGCACGAGCGTCAAGAACCACGCGCTGGACGACATGCTCCACCTTTACAAAGAGTATGTTGAAGTGATTGCAAGATCAGTCTTCCTTGTCACACGCCGTGTTGGCGATGCGGAGTATCTCTATGCTGACGGTGGACTGGTCGTTGAAGAGCCGTGGCGCACTACGTTCAATATCCCTTTTGATATTCATGCACCACTCACACCCGATATTGCACTGCAAGTGCTACCCGTACCTCTTTACTTCAATGGCGACCTAACCGTGGCGATGATAGGTGAGTCGACGAACCAGGGGGTTGCGCGTCAGAACCGCATCATCCTAGGCGGAGCTAGGCGCTTCGTGTTTTCTCGGCAGACCATCCCGCCTAAGTTTGTAGTGGAGAATATTGGACTGCCCCCGCCCAAGAACATTGGCTACAGCGTCATCGCTGGTCGACTGCAAACGTTCTATCGTGATTAAAGGGGCAGGATATGGGGCCGGGTTCGAATTGTTTTGCCGCGCAGAATTGAACTCACCAAACCTGCCACGTCGCCCACGTATCCACCTTGACTGCATGCCCTTGCACATCGTGTCGCGGGGGCACAACCGCCCACCATGTTTCTTCGGCGAAGAGGATTGCCTGGCCTACATGCGCTGGCTGGACGGGGCCTTGCGCAAGGAAGCGTGTGCACTGCACGCCTAAAACAAGTCGAGCCTGGCCTCTTTTGCTGCGGATTCCGTTGCAGCCCGAGGGACGGGAGGTCCATTTCATTCGTTAGGCGCCATGCTGGCGAACTCCAACAGCCATGATCGTGAATCCAATTCGGTACTACTCCTCGTACATGAAGACGCGTAGCGCGGTCAGGAGTGGTCAGCCCCTGTGGGACATGTCAGACGACAAGGTGACCCAGGCTGGGTACCTGACTGCGGGTACATTCAATAGGGTTCAGAACATCGCGTCCGTGGTAATCGCTTCACCGCTCATTATTCTTGGCGGAGAAGGCAGACCCGTGCTCTATGAACACCTACTGGGGTTCGGGAAACTTTCGCAGTCCTGTGATCTGGCTTGGCTTGGTCAGCTGTGGTCGATCATAAGTCCGTTGCTGTTGGCGGCTCTCGCACCAGTCCTCGTATCCAAGCTGGTCCTGCTGCTCTTGGATGTCACACTAAAGAGCAGTGAAGTCGCTCTACGTGCCTACAAATACCAAAACGCGGCAACTACCTTTGCCACAAAGGTTGCTTTCCTCAGTCTCTATGGTCTGCTTTTGCTATTTGGCGCTTGCGCATTTGCCCTCTACTCGTTCCTCCGGAATACCGGCGGCGACTTTCCAGGCCCAGACGGTGCAGGTCAAGATGTAGGGCTCCTTCTGGATCTCTTGGCCTATGGTCCGATTGTATTCGTCATAGCCCTGCTCTCCGTTCCGGTGTGGTTCTACTGTAGGTTCCTTGTTCGCTACGCAAAGTGGGCGCAGATGCGTAAATTGGCAGGCGGCTCTCTTGAGCCAAAATACAGCTTCATTCGATTGTCTGTCAGTTGTGTGCTCGCAGTCGTCGTCGCCACCATTCTCTTTCTGCTCTCTGTGGTGGCTCCTCAACTCGGCGAAACAGTCATAGATGTTCTCGCTTGTGGCTCACTCGAGATACCGGGAATCTAGGCTTGCAAAATGACCAACCCATCACACCACCTGGCCTGCGCAAAAATTCGCGCAGGCCGGTTTGCTCAGACAAGGTGTCCGAATAGATTCGTAGGGTAATGACATGGACGCCCCCTACCTGCGACGGCATCGAAGTGCCAAAGTGGAGTTGTCGAGAAACCACTGAGCAGAAGGGGACGTCATGGAAGAGCTTAAGGTAGTTGGGCTGGATGTGGCAAAGAGCGTGTTTCAGGCTCACGGCATCAACAGCCATGGTCGCAAGGTGTGCAGTAAGAAGCTGAGGCGCGGGGAAGTCGTTGCGTACTTTGCTCAACTCCCACCGGTGCTTGTTGGCATGGAGGCGTGCGGCGGTGCGCATCATTGGGCCAGAACGCTCTCAAGCCTGGGTCACCAGATCAAACTCATGGCGCCCCAACATGTGAAGCCCTTCGTTCAGGGCAACAAGACCGATGCACGTGATGCTGCGGCGATAGCAGAGGCGACAACGCGGCAATCGGTGCCCGCGGTGGCCGTTCGCGGCGTGGAAGGCCAGCAGATGCAGGCGCTCCATCGCGTGCGCGATTTGTGGATGAAGCAACGCGTGGCACTGGGCAATCAGGTTCGTGGTTTGCTCAGCGAGTTTGGCGAGGTCATCCCCTTGGGTTTTAAGCGACTCAAGCAGGATGTGTCCCAGTGGCAAGCTCGCGCAGGTGTAGAGCTGGTGACACTCAAAGAGCTGATTGCGCAATTGATGCATGCATTGAATGAGCTCGAAGAGCGCATCCGTGCGCTGGAGCTGCGAATCCGTCAGCAGCACAAAGGCAATGCCGCGAGTCGCTTGATCGAGAGCATTCCTGGCGTCGGGCTGTTGAGTGCAACAGCCGTGGTGGCCAGCTTTGGCCGGTGCGACAGTTTTGAGAATGGGCGTAAGTTCGCGAGCTGCCTGGGGCTGACGCCGCGTGAGCACAGCAGTGGTGGCAAGCAAGTGTTATTGGGGATCACCAAGCGGGGCAATGGCTATGTGCGCAAGCTGCTGATTCACGGCGCTCGTGCGGTGCTGCGGCATCTGATGCAGAGCGAGGCGCATGCAGAAGATTGGGTCGTGAAGCTTGCCAAGCGACGTGGGCACAACATTGCTGCAGTCGCGCTTGCGGCCAAGAACGCACGACGAATCTGGGCGATGCTCAGAACAGGAGAAATGTTCCGGGCCGACTACGCGCAAGCCAACTGCGCTTGCGCGTAGTCGGCCCGGTCGAGCACAACGTAGTACCGATCAACGCAACACGGAGGCAGCTCACTCGATTGCCTGGGCAATCTTGAAATGATGGCACCCACAGGTCAGACCGGGGTCATGACAACTCGTCCGAGCCCATGTGCCCTGAGCACGATAGGGTGATTGAGCTGTGACCCGCGAATATCATCATGCGTCAGCAGTCATGCAAGGGCTGCGTCAAAGACCGAATGTATGGCTGCAATCGACTCCGTGAGTCGTCATCATCGAAAAGATTGGTCGTGCAAACGGGGGGCGTCCATGTATGGGCACGGCGTGCCCACGCTGCCAGTCTTCTACCGATACACTGAACCGCGTGGGCTCACCGAGCCCACCCTACTGGGCTTTGCGCATGTGCGCTGCACGCTTACACGGCACTGGCGATATGCGCGCGCAGCCATTGATGTGCATTGTCACGGTGCAGGCGTTCGTGCCACAGCATGACCATCTCGTAACCCGGCACTTCGACAGGTGGCTCCACGACGCGCAGGCTGTCGTGATTGCGTACCAGGCGTGAGGGAAGCATCGCCACCAGGTCGGTGCTCTCCAGCACGGATCTTAGGAACAGGAAGTGGGGTACCGACAAAACCACGCGGCGTGTCATGCCAAGGCCTGCGAGCACCTCGTCGGTAGCGCCGCGAAAACCACCGCCATCGGGCGACACGATTGCATGCTCCAGTTCGCAGAATTGCGCCAGTGTGGGCCGCCGTTTCAGGCGCGGATGTCCGGCGCGCCCCACCAGCACGTAGCGTTCCGCGAACAGGACTTGCTGGTGCATCCCGGCAGGGGCTCCCTCGCGTGTGTGCAAAGCCAGGTCGATCTCGCCATGCTCGGCCTGCCGGGCGATGCGCCCCGGCGCCATGGCAACAACGGCCAGGCGCGTACCTGGTGCTGCCACGCGCAGGCTGGCCAGGGCGGGCAGCAGGATGGTCGACGCACCGTAGTCGACTGCAGCGATGCGCCAGGTCTTGCTGGCCTGAGACGGGTCGAAGGGGCTGGCAGGTGACACCGCGCGCTGCAGGGCTTCGAGCGCCTGGCGCAAGGGCTCACGCAGTGCTTCAGCACGCGCTGTCGGGCGCATGCCACGCGGCCCCGGCAGCAGCAGTGGATCGTCGAAGAACTCGCGCAGTTTGGCCAGGTGTACGCTGACCGAGGGTTGCGAGAAATGCAGACGTTCGGCTGCGCGCGTGACGTTGAGCTCGGCGAGCAGCGCGTCGAGGCTAAGCAGGAGATTGAGATCAAGACGCCGCAAATCATTCATGGCTATACCTGGAATTTCAGAAATTCATTTCCACTATAGCGTGAGCAGGTTCAGTCTGTGGTTCTCCTCAAACCCGATCCGCGCTGATGCCGCAGGAAAATGCCATGAACATTCTCATCGTCTACGCCCATCCCGAACCGCGCTCACTGAACGGCGCCCTGCGCGATTTCACGGTTCAGCACCTGCAGGCGGCGGGGCACAGCGTGCAGGTCTCTGACCTCTACGCTATGCGCTGGAAGGCTACGCTTGATGCCGCGGATAATCTCGATCACTTGGCCGGCGAGCGCTTCGATGCGGCCATGGATTCACAGCACGCTTTTGCCAACGGCCGCCAACGCGCAGACATCGAGGCCGAGCAACAGAAGCTGCTGTGGGCCGATGTGCTGATCCTGCAGTTCCCGCTATGGTGGTTCACCATGCCGGCAATCCTCAAGGGTTGGGTCGACCGTGTCTATGCCTACGGCTTTGCCTATGGTGTGGGCGAGCATTCCGATACGCACTGGGGTGACCGCTATGGTGAGGGGACTTTCGCGGGCAAGCGTGCCATGCTGATCGTCACCACGGGCGGCTGGGAATCGCACTACAGCGCGCGGGGCGTCAATGGTCCGATTGACGACATCCTGTTCCCGATCCAGCACGGCATCCTCTTCTACCCCGGCTTCGCCGTGCTGCCGCCGTTTGTGATCCATCGCACGAGCCGCACTGACGAAGCCCGTTTTGCGACGCTTCGCGTAGCGCTCGCGCAGCGCCTCGACCATCTCGCAACGACCGCACCCATCGCGTTTCGCGCACAGAACGGTGGTGACTACGAGATCCCGGCGCTGACGCTGCGCCCGGAGATCGCGCCAGGCGTCACCGGCTTTGCCGCACATGTCGACCTGCGCTAGGCGAAGGCAAGTGCGCAGTCCCGATCAGGACTGTGTCCGAGATTTGTAGGGTGGGCACGGCGTGCCCACGCGGTGGTTTTTCTTGCCGATGCGTTGAAGCGCGTGGGCTTACTGAGTCCAGCCCTGCCGGGCTGGGATGGGGTGGGTGAAAATCAAATCGAGCCTGGTCGCTATTGCTGTTTCCGCTTGCTCAGCTCATGTTTTGTTTATCGGAAGTACATCCAGAATTGACATGGGTGCAACGATTGCCCCTTGCGGATTAAAGTAATCTAGCTTGTGTAGTTTCCCTTCCTTAACAAGGTATTCACCGGAGCCATCAGTCAGGGCTACCACGGTCCCGTTGCGGGGAATAATTGGAAGTGTGGCAAAGGTGCCCGTAGGCACTGCGACCACACGGCGACCCGTGCCTCTGATCATCTTCCCTAGTTCGTCTGGATTCGCCACGCCAAGACGAGCGCCACCGACGATTGCGCACACCAGATCACTGGTGGGTTCCTTGATGAAACTTTCGTCACTCGGTTGCGTTGCCAAGGCGTTCAAGGCCGAAGGCGATATCGTGAGGACATCTTTCCAGTCCGTGTAGCCGAGTTGGAAGAATTCCGTGGGGCTTTTGATCCAGAATTTTGCTCCCCCGCACACCACAAACACTGCAGGATTGTCTTTCGTTTTGACTGCGACCCCATCACTCAGCAGGTAGTCGCACGGGTTTTTTCCCACGGTCGCGAATTTCATCTGCCAGTCTTGATTCCAGCCTACAACTGCAGACCCAAAGCAAGAAGTAGCGATAGTGTCCTGATGGCTATCGGTCCTCCCCTGAAAGAGCTTTTCTGGCGCGGATTCAAAGACGAAGTGCAACGCTCCCTGAAATAGGCGGGCGAACTGGGATACTGAACGCTTCCATTTCCGGCCAAGAAAAAGGAAGCGTTGATGAATAAGTACCACCAGCTCACCCGAGAGGAACGATACCGCATAACGGGGCTGCGGCTTGCGGGATTCTCGCAAGCGCAGATCGCCCAGCAGATGGGGCGCGCAGCCAGCACGATCAGCCGAGAGTTGCGGCGAAACCGCACCCATCACGACGGCCACTATCGCGCGGAGAAAGCGCACAAGTACGCCACGGCCAGGCGACGGCGGGCACGGCGCCGCTCCTGGTTCAGCCCGGCACAGTGGCAACAGATCGAAGGGTGGCTGCGCCAGAAATGGAGCCCGGAACAGATCAGCGGCACGCTGCGGGCAGCCGGGCAGTGGCGCATCAGTCCTGAGACGATCTACCGCCATGTCCTGCGCGACAAGCGTGCGGGGGGCACGCTCTTCAAATGCCTGCGCATCATGTGCAAGGCGGTGCGCAAGCGGTACGCCAGCAAGGATTCGCGCGGCGTACTGGCGGGCAAACGCCATATTTCCGAGCGGCCAGAAGAGATTGAACAGCGCCTGTACCTGGGGCACTGGGAAGGTGACACGGTCATCGGCCAGGACAAGCATCACTGCATCCTCACGCTGCTGGAACGCAAAACCGGCTACGCCATCATCAAGAAACTAAAGGCCAGGACGAGCGCACAAGTTACGCGGGCCGCCAGCCAGGCACTCACCGAACAGGCGGGTCGGTTTCATACCCTCACGCTGGACAACGGCACCGAGTTCCACGACTACAAGGCACTCGAAGCCCGTTTCCCTGTCACCTGCTACTTCGCCACCCCGTACCACTCCTGGGAGCGCGGGGCCAACGAAAACCTCAATGGCTTGATCCGTCAGTACCTCCCCAAGGGCACTTGCATGAGCCAACTGAGCCAAGCTCACTGCGACTGGATCGCCAATGAATTAAATACTCGACCCCGCAAAAGACTTCAATTCAAAACCCCCAAGGAGATTTACCATGCGTCCTGACTACCGTTGCACTTCAACGTTGAGACTACGTGGAGCGGACCATTGATTGGCGCCAGTCCGTTGCATGAAGTTCAATTGCCTGTCTGCTCCTCGGAAGAAGAGAAACAGGGTGCCATCAGTAGCTGCAATGCCGGGGCCTTTATCTGTCTTGGAGGAATCGGATAGCCGGATTTGCGGCGTCCAGATCCACCAGCTAGCCCTGTTCAGGTAAGAGGTGAAGATTGGTTCCCCGTCGTGATAGCCCGCCCACGCAGCATGGATCGTGTGATCCATGACTGTCATTGAAGGCGAGTGCTGACTGTCGAATGGCGTGGCCTTGATCGCTACGGCGTCGCGCTCAAAGCGGGTAAGTGGATCAAAGCTTGCGTGCACGAGTGCATCGGGATCGTAGGACGCCCAAAGCAAATGTACCCGGACCTCACGAGGGTCGCTGCCGGGGGGTGGAGTCAGAAGCACCATGGCCGGCCTGGTTTCATCTTTGATGCTGTTCGAAAGTTGAAAGCAGTGCCATCCAGCCAAATCCGATAAGACGGCAATCCAAAGTTCTCTGGTCCCAAGGCGGTGCCATGCGACGAAGAGCTGGTTTCCCACAGAGCAGGCAGCAGGTGTTTCTTTGGACCGTGCCACATCGTTACCGGGCGCGATGGTGATCGCCTGTTCTCCGGGCGGACCGAAAAGGGGCTGTAGTTTCAGTTTGCCGTTGTCGTTTGAATCACAGAAAACTGCATAGTCCCGACCTGCATGACGTACGAAGTCTGGGGCCCAGCTACTCTTACGCCCCTCAAGGGTTGTCGGGCCTTCCCAGAGAAGCCCAGTAGCATCGGAATAAGCTTCTTGCATCGCGTCCTCCTTTCGATATCCGTGCGGCTTTGATCGCACAAATAAAACCAGCGTAGACCGTCGTGTCGCGGAGATTCAAGAATGTATTTCAACAGCCGCGCGTTTCGTTTGTTCGCAGTCTCCCTTCGGGCGGAGCTCCTCGGCGGCGGCACGATGTCTTGGTTTCGACCAATGTATCCGTCATCTGCGATTTGAACGCCAAAGCCGATGCGCCGAGGTCGCGTGGAGGTGGCCGCTGACCTGTGTCACTCCAGATTCGCGGAGTGGGCACGGGGTACCCATGCGGTGGGTTTTCTGCCGATGCATTGAACCGCGTGGGCTCTCCTAGCCCACCCTGCCGGGTTACGGGTTCCCGCCTTCTCGCTCACGCGCACCCTCCCTCCCCATTTGCGCAGCCTCATGCATCCGGCATCACGCGCGGCAAGTGCGCAATCCCGATCAGGACAGTGTCGGTGCAGGTGCCGATCATGCGCGCCACAGCCCCAGTGAGGGGCGGCACATGACGGAGACAAGATGAATTCACGATTCCTGCGGTTCGGCGCGCCTGCGCTGAGCATTCTGGCTGCCTGCGTGTTGGTGGCCTGTGGTGGCAGCGGTAATGACGACGCGGCGCCGGCCGCGCAGGCGACGAGCCTGAGCGGGGTGGTGGCCACCGGGGCGCCGCTGGCCAAGGCCCGCGTCACGGTGTTCGACAGCACGGGCGCCAAGCGCAGCACCGAGGCTGGCACGGATGGCGCCTACTCGCTCGATGTGGAGGGCCTGGTGGCGCCGCTGATGATCCAGGCGGTGGAGGCGGGCAACAGCAATTGCTCGGATGGCGCCAAGCTGTGGGCGCGCTGCATGGGCGCCTTGCTGGGCAAGCTGACCCCGGGCGCGAAGAACGTGGCGAACGTGAATCCGCTGACCGACAAACTGGTCAGCGATGTGGCCGCGACGCTGAAGGCGGGCGATGCGACGCTGGTGGGCCCGCAAGCGCTGCTCGATAAGGGCACGGCCAAGGGCATCACGGCGGAGCTGATCAACAGCAAGGTCGATGAGTTCCGCCCCGCGATCCTGCAGGCGCTGAAGGATGCGGGCGTGGCGAATGCCGACAGCTTCGATCCGGTGACCACGCCCATGAAGGCGGACCACACCGGGGTCGATGCGCTGCTCGACGTGATCGTGTTCAACCGGGGGTACGACAACAACAGTGGCAAGCCGGGCGGCACCATGCTGCTGGATGCGGACTACAACTACATCGGCAAGATGGATGCGCTGAGCAAGCTGGAGCCGCTGGACCTCAAGCGCGCGCAGGCCGCCAAGGCGAAGATGGAGGACGCGAGCTATACGCGCGTGCTGATCGTTGGCGACTCGACGGCCAGCACCTACGAGCTGGCGCGCATGCCGCGCATGGGCTGGGGCCAGGTGTTCGAAGACCAGTTCAAGGTGGGCGCCAAGGTGAAGGTGCTCAACGGCGCCAAGTCCGGGCGCAGCTCGCGCAACTTCTACAACCAGGGTTACTACGACCAGATGGCGGCCTTCCTGCGGGCTGGTGACTACGTGATCATCCATCACGGCCACAACGACCAGAACTGCGACTCGACCAAGGCGAGCCGCGGCGCTGCCGACGTGTACACGATGTGCACCTACCCCAATGATGCGAGCGGGGCGCTGCAGCATCCGCCGGGACAGCCGGAGATGTCGTTCCAGAAGTCGCTGGAGCGTTATGTGACGGCGGCACGCGCGAAAGGTGCGATCCCGATCCTGATGACGCCCACCACGCGGGTCTGGAATGCTGCACGCAAGACGGGTTTCCCGGTCGTGCCGCAGCACATCACCACGCAGAACAGCACGAACGGTTTTGCCTTCGTGGGGGACTACGTGCAGACGATCAAGAACACGGCGACTGCGACCAGTACGCCGCTGATCGACATCGAAGCCAAGACCATCGCATTCGCCAATGCGCATCAGGCCGACTGGAAGGATTACTGGCTCGCCGCCGACCCGGCGGTCTACACCTGGTACGTCTCGCAGACCAGCGGCACGCTGGCGGCACCGGACACCACGCACTTCCAGGAGAAGGGCGCACGCGAGGTGGCCGCGATGGTGAGCCAGGGGCTCAAGGACAGTGGTGACGCCAACCTTGCCAAGCTGGTCGGCATGTTGAAGTGAGCCGGGCGGCCGTGAACTGAGGATGTCTCTTTCGAGGCGTGCGCCCCGCGTTGTCATGGACAAAGCGGGGCGCTTCGACGCTTAGTTGGGGAGGATCACGCTGTCGATGACGTGGATGACGCCATTGCTGGCCAGCACGTCGGTCTTCACGACGCGGGCGTCGTCCACTTTCACGCCGCCCTCGGTGCTGACCTTGATGGTGTCACCCTGGACGGATTTCACCTCACCGGCCTTCACGTCCTTGGCCAGCACCTTGCCCGGCACGACGTGGTAGGTCAGCACGGCGGTGAGCTTGGCCTTGTCCTTGAGCAGGGCGTCGAGCTGATCCTTCGGAATCTTCGCAAAAGCTTCATCCGTCGGTGCAAACACGGTGAACGGGCCTTGACCCTTGAGGGTGTCGACCAGGCCGGCCGCTTGTACGGCGGTCACCAGGGTCTTGAAACTGCCTGCGCCCACGGCGGTATCGACGATGTCCTTTTCTGCAGCGTGGACACTGAAGCTGGCGAGGGCGATGCTTGCAGCGGCGATGAGAGTACGGGTCATGCGAGTTCTCCTGAATGGCACATCAAACATGTTGGCTTGGGGTTGGGGCGCCCGCACGCGGTGCCACAAGGGCGATCCTGGAGGCGGGTTGCAGTCGCCACGGTCATGCCGTGTCGCTTGCTTTGTCTAGGACAAAAAGAATGCTAATTTGGTTCCGTGGAATTTGTGCGATGCATTCCCATGGACCCGATCTCGCCTCCGTACCCGTCCTCAACGTTCTCGCCGCTGCATCTGCTCTGGTTCAAGCGCGACCTGCGTCTTGAAGACCATGCCGCACTCGCCGAGGCCTGCGTGGGCGCGGCGGCGGTGTTGCCGGTCTATGTGCACGAGCCGGCGGTGTGGGGGGCGGTAGATGCCTCGGGCACGCATCTGGCCCTGGTGCAGGAGGCGCTGAGCGAGCTCGACGCGGCACTGGCCGCGCGGGGCAGTCGGCTGTGGGTGCTGCACGGCGCGCTGCCCGAGGTCTTCGAGGCGCTCTGGCAGCGGCATCGTTTTGTGGCCTTGTTCAGCCATCAGGAAACCGGCAACGGGGCGACGTTTGCGCGTGACCGTGCCGTGGCCGAGTGGTGCCGTGTGCGCGGCGTGCGCTGGTCGGAGCCGCCGCAGGACGGGGTTATCCGGCGGTTGGCGCAGCGCGAGGGCTGGGCGCGCCGCTGGGAAGCGCGCATGGACGGCCTGCCGCGCGCCGCGCCGGATACGCTGCCGCCGTCGCCCGCGCTGCATCCCGCATTGGCGGCCTTGCAGGTAGCGCCGCCTGCCTGGCATGCGTGCCTTGCCGAGGCCTTGCCGCAGCGGCAGCGTGGCGGGCGGGCGGCAGCCTTGCGCGCGCTCGACAGTTTTCTCGACGCGCGCGGCCAGTTCTACCGTGGCTCGATGTCCAGCCCGCTCACGGCCGAGCGGGCCTGCTCGCGTCTCTCGCCGCATCTGGCCTGGGGCACGCTGTCGATGCGCGAGATCGTGCAGGCCACGCGTGCGCGGCGTGCCGCGCTGCAGGCGATGCCGCCCGAGGCGCGGCCGCGTAACTTCCTGGCCTCGCTCAGTGCGTTCGAGGCGCGTCTGCACTGGCATTGTCATTTCATGCAGAAGCTCGAATCCGAGCCGCGCATCGAATTCGAGAATTTCCTGCCCGCGCTGGACGGGCTGCGCGAGGACGACTTCGACCGCGAGCGCTTCGAGCGCTGGCAGCGCGGGCTGACCGGCTACCCGATGGTGGATGCCTGCATGCGCAAGCTTGCCGCGACGGGCTGGATCAACTTCCGCATGCGCGCGATGCTGGTGAGCTTTGCGGCCTTTCCGTTGTGGCTGCACTGGCGCGAGCCGGGCCTGCATCTGGCGCGCCTCTTCGCAGACTACGAGCCGGGCATCCACTGGTCGCAGATGCAGATGCAGTCCGGCACCACCGGTATTAATGCGCTGCGCATCTACAACCCGGTGAAGCAGGCGCGCGACCATGATCCGCAAGGCCTCTTCGTGCGCCGCTGGGTGCCGGAGCTGGCGGCGGTGCCGCTGGATTACCTGTTCGAGCCCTGGCTCATGCCGGCCAGCGTGCAGTCGCGTGCGGGCTGCCGCATGGGTGTCGACTACCCGGCGCCCGTCGTGGTGTTCGAGCAGGCCACGCGCGAGGCCAAGCAGCGCCTGGGCGAACGCCTGCGGCAGAGCGAGACGCGCGAGCAGGCGCGCGCCGTGCTCGCGCGCCACGGCAGCCGCAAGAGCGGGCTCGCCCAGCATGCGGCCGCCCGCACACGCAAAACGGTGAAGCGACCTGCGCCAGACGGCGAGCAACTGGAAATGGAGTGGTAGGCGATGGCAGCCAACAGCTTTCGTGGCAACAAGCAGGCCTTGCCGAGCAAGCCTTGCCTCGCTTGCGGGCGGCCGATGAGCTGGCGCCGCAGTTGGGCGAAGAACTGGGATGCAGTGAAGTATTGCTCCGAGCGCTGCCGGCGCGACGCGAAGCACGCGGCAGCGAAAGTGATGAGGGCGCCCCATGCGTAAGCTCGTCCTGATTCTTGGCGATCAGTTGGCGCAGGATTCGCCCGCGCTCGAAGATTTCGACCCCGCACAAGATTGCCTGCTGATGATCGAGGCGGTGGGCGAAGCGCAGCACGTGTGGAGCCACAAGGCCCGCATCGCGCTCTTTCTCGCCGCCATGCGCCACCATGCCGACTGGCTGCGCGCGCAGGGCTGGCCGCTGGATTACCGCGCGCTGGGCAGTCATGCGGAGACCGATCTGTGCGCGGTGCTGCGCGATGCCCTGGACGCGCATCGCCCGCAGCGCCTGGTGCTGGTGGAGCCCGGCGAGTGGCGCCTGGCACAGGCGATCCGTGCCACCGCACAGGCCGCCGGGGTCGTGCTGCATCTGCTCGACGACACGCACTTCCTGATCTCGCGCCATGCGTTTGCCGACTGGGCGCGTGGCTACAAGCAATTACGCATGGAGTTCTTCTACCGCTTCATGCGCAAGCGGCTGGGCGTGCTGATGGAGGGCGAGCAGCCCGTCGGCGGGCACTGGAACTTTGACGCCGAGAACCGCAAGGGCTTCGGCCGCGCCGGTCCCGGCTGGGTGCCGCCGCACCAGGGCTTTGCGCCGGATGCGACCACGCGAGCGGTGCTCGACGAGGTGGCTACGCGCTTCGCCGAGCACCCTGGTTCACTGGCGCATTTCGACTGGCCGGTGACGCGGGCGGACGCGCGCGCGGCGCTGGCCGATTTCGTGCAGCACCGTCTCGCGCACTTCGGCACCTGGCAGGACGCGATGTGGCGTGACGCACCGGTGCTCTACCACGCACGCCTCAGCGCAGCGATGAACCTCAAGCTGCTGTCGCCGCGTGAGGTCGTGGATGCAGTGCTGGCCGCCTGGCGCGCGCAGGATCTCCCGTTGGCGGGCGTCGAGGGCTTCGTGCGCCAGGTGATCGGCTGGCGCGAGTTCATCCGTGGCGTCTACTGGCTCGACATGCCGGGCATGCGCGAGGCCAACCACTTCGGTCACACGCGCGATCTGCCGCGCTGGTACTGGACGGGCGAGACGCACATGCAGTGCATGCGCCAGGTGATCGGTCAGACCCTGGACTATGCCTACGCGCACCACATCCAGCGCCTGATGGTGACCGGCATGTTCGCGATGCTGGCCGAAGTGGCGCCGCAGCAGGTGGAGGACTGGTACCTCGCGGTGTACGTCGACGCCGTCGAGTGGGTGGAGCTGCCGAATGTCGCCGGCATGGCGATCTACGCCAACGGCGGGCGCTTCACCAGCAAGCCCTACGCCGCGAGCGGCGCCTACGTGTCGCGCATGAGCAACTATTGCGAAGGCTGCCGCTACCAGCCCGAGCAGCGCACAGGCGAGCGCGCCTGCCCGCTGACCACGTTGTACTGGCACTTTCTCGACCGCCACGAAGCCGAGCTGGCCAAGGAGCCGCGCACCGCACTGATGGTCAAGAACCTCGATCGCCTGCCGGCTGCCGAGCGCGTGGCGATCCGCGCGCAGGCTGCTGAGATGCTCGCGCGGCTGGATGGCTTGTAGGCGTGACCTGGCTTCAGCTCACCCGCGCTTTACCCATACTGCGCCTGCAGCTCAGCCGTAATGCAGCACCCGCACTTTGCCGCCGAACACGCGGTAGGCAAAGATCGTGTAGGCGATGATGGCCGGCACGCTGATGACGGTGCCGATCAGGATGACGCGCAGCGAGGCCGTGGCCGAGGCGGCTTGCCACAGGTCCAGCCGCTCCATCACCACCCACGGGAACAGGCTGTAGGCCAGACCGAAGAAGCCCAGCACGCAGACCAGTGCGGTCAGCGCGAAGGGCAGCCAGGCCAGGCTGCCGCGCCAGGCCCCCAGCAACAGCGACTGCGCGATTCCAGCCAGCGCCGCAGCCGTGGCGAGGGGAATCGGCAGCAGCGCGAGGAAGGCCGGGAAGCTGAACCATTTGTCGCGCACCGTGGCGCTGACCCAGGGAGTGGCCAGGGAGATGAGTGCCATGCCGATGACCACGGGCACCCAGGCCGCCAGCGCCCAGCGCACGGCTTTCTGCTGGAGCGCGCCCTCGGTGCGCAGCACCAGCCAGGTGGCGCCCAGCAGCACATAGGCTGCCGGCAGGGCGATGGCGATCAAGGCGGCGAAGACGTAGTGGTCCCAGTTGCTGGCAAAGCCGGTGATGTAGCGGCCGAGCATCCAGCCCTGGGCCACTGCCGCGGTGAGCGAGCCGAGGAAGAAGAGGCGGTTCCACAATGGCTTGTGCTCGTCCTGCGCCTTGACGCGGAAGTCGAAGGCCACGCCGCGCAGGATGAGGCCGAAGAGCATCAGCGTGGTGGGCAGGTAGAGCGCACCGAGCACGATGCCGTGTGCCTTGGGGAAGGCGATGAGCAGGATGCCGACGCCCAGCACCAGCCAGGTTTCGTTGGCATCCCAGAAGGGGCCGATGGCGCTGACCATGAGGTCTTTCTCGGCGTCGCTGCCGCGCGGCAGCAGCATGCCGACACCGAGGTCGAAGCCGTCGAGCACGACGTAGACAAGCATGGCGGCGCCCATCAGCACGTAGAAGATGATGGGCAGGGTGGTGTCGGTGATCATGCGTGTGCTCCGATCGGGTGGACGTGTGCAGCCGAGGCCTGTGGCGCCTTGCCCGCCAGATGCAGCAGCACGCGCAGGTAGGCCACGGTGAGCAGCGCGTAGAGCACGAGGTAGGCCGTCAGGGTCAGCGCAACGTGCGCGGGCGGTGTCTGCGTCACCACCTCTGCGGTGCGCAGCAGGCCGTGCACGATGAAAGGCTGGCGACCGATCTCGGTGACGTACCAGCCGGCCAGGGTGGCGACCCAGCCCGACAGCCCCATGCCGAACAGCCCCCACAGCACGGGCCGGGGGAGGGCGTCGATGCCTCCACGCTTGCGGCGGGCCAGCCACAGGCTGACCCAGCTCACTGCCCACATCAGCAGGCCGGTGCCGACCATGATGCGGAAACCCCAGAACACGGGTGCCACAGGCGGGTGGGCGCCGGGGAACTCGTTGAGCCCGCGCAGCTCGCCCTCCGGGTCATGGGTGAGGATCAGGCTCGCGAGCTGAGGGATGCCGATCTCGAAGCGGTTGCTCCGGGTGGCTTCGTCCGGCAGGGCGAAGAGCAGCAGCGGCGCGCCGCGTTCGGTCTCCCAGATGCCTTCGATGGCGGCGATCTTCTGCGGCTGGTGCTGCAGGGTGTTGAGCCCGTGCAGGTCGCCCACGAAGACCTGCACCGGAATCAGCACCGCACCGAGCGTGAGGCCGAAGCGCAGCATGCGACGGCTCGACTCGGGGGCGACGCCCTTGATGCGTTGCCAGGCCGACAGGCCCGCGATGAGGAAGGCCACGGTGAGGCCGGAGGCCAGCAGGGTGTGGCTGAGGCGATAGGGGAAGGAGGGGTTGAACACCACGGCCCACCAGTCGGTGGCGTGGAATTCGCCGTTGATGATCTCGAAGCCGGCCGGCGTCTGCATCCAGGAATTGAGCGCCAGGATCCAGAAGGCCGAGAGCGTGGTGCCGAAGGCCACGAGGACGGTGGCGATGAGCTGCACGCGCTCCGACACGCGCCCCTGGCCGAACAGCATGATCCCGAGGAAGCCGGCTTCCAGGAAGAAGGCGGTCAGCACCTCGTAGCCCAGCAGCGGGCCGGCGATGTTGCCGACGCGCTCCATGAAGCCGGGCCAGTTGGTGCCGAACTGGAAGCTCATGGTGACGCCGGACACCACGCCTAACGCGAAGCTGAGGGCGAAGACCTTGGTCCAGAGCATGAAGGCCTCGTGCCAGATAGGGTCGCGGCTGCGTATCCAGCGGATGCGCAGGTAGACGAGGACCCAGCCCAGGGCGATGGTGATGCTGGGGAAGAGGATGTGGAAACTGATGTTCGCGGCGAACTGCATGCGCGAAAGCAGCAATGTATCCATGATGCGTGATGCTCCAGGCCCATGATGCCCGGCGTGCGCGGCGGACCCAGACTCCGCGCGGCCGGATGATCGGGGTCAGGCGCTCTTGCTCTTGCCGGCGGCGACGCCGCGCACCTTGTCGGTGAAGTCGAGCAGTTTCTGCACGCGCGAGCCCATGCGCATGAGCTTTTCGAGCGTCTCGCGGTCCATGGCCTGCACTTCGTCGAACCAGCCGGTCAGCATCTCGATCAGCTCGTGCATGCTGCGCATGCGTTCCTGCGCGATGCGGTCCTCTTCGGTGGCGGGGGATTCGAGCAGGGCGGTGCGCAGCATCGACAGCGTGGGCTCGATCTCGCGCCGGCGCCGTTCCTCCGCGAGGGTGCGGAAGACGTCCCAGGCGTCGGTGGGGGCTTCGAAATATTCCCGGCGGTCGCCGGGCTGGTGGCGCAGCTTGACCAGCCGCCAGGCCTGCAATTCCTTGAGGCCCATGCTGACGTTGGAGCGCGAGAAGGCGAGTTGTTCCGCGATGTCGTCCGCGTTGAGCGGCTGCGGCGAAACGAAGATCAGGGCATAGATCTGGCCAACCGTGCGGTTGATGCCCCAGCGACTGCCCATTTCACCGAAATGGGCGACAAAACTGCTGACGAGCGGAGTCATGGCAAAACACTTCCTGTCGGGGTGAGCCGGCACTTCGGTGTGGTGCCGTGCGGTGTTGATGATAGTCAACTTTGTGCTGAATTTTCAAGAATTACTGAAAATTCAGCACGGATTTACTCCGTCATGGGCTCCGCCGTGTGCAGCCTGGGCACTCGCCGCCAGGGCGCACCGCGCCTCAGCGTGTCTTGCGGTAGGCCGCCAGCAAGGCCTGGTGGAGCTGGCTCGCCTCGAAGTCCTGCCCCAGCTTGCCCAGGCTGGCGAAGCAGTCTTCACCGGCCAGCATGCGGCGGGCGGTGAGCACGGTGGCTTCGCCGAACAGCAGGCGCAGCGCGGTCTCGCCCTGATCCTCCGGAGCCAGCCCCAGCAGCGCGTGCACGCAGCGGTAGAGGGCGGCGTGCGCGCCCGGCAGGGCGTCGATCTGACCGACCCATTGGCTGAACTCGGTGGCTTGTTCGTGATCGCCAGCGGCGAGGGCGAGCAGCAGGCGCAGTTCGCCCACGCGCAGGCTCTCCCAGTGGCTGCCCGGGTCGGGCGCGAGCCCGATCAAGGCGGCCACGGGGCGCATGTCGTCCTGGCCCAGTTCGTCCAGGCGGGCGAGCAGCGCGGCACACTGGTCGGCGCTGAGGTCCGGCAGGCGCGCGATGTCCTGGCGTACCGCGTTGCCAGCGCTGTTGTTCTCCCACTCCAGATCGTCCAGCGGGTAGACCTCGGACAGGCCGGGCACGAGGATGCGGCAGGCATACACGCCGTGCTGCTCGAAGTCGGCAACGTAGATGTCGTGGCCTTCGGCGTGGATGCATTCGCACAGCCAGGCGCAGTCCGCCTGTGAGTCGCCGCTGAAGTTCCAGTCGGCGAACGCATGGTCGGGCGTGTCGGCGAAGAAGCGCCAATGCAGCACGCCATCGGAGTCGATGAAATGGCTCTCGAGGTTGGTGGCGCTCGCGGCTTCGTCGAGGTCCAGCACCGGCGGCGGGAAGCCGTCCATCTTGTCCAGCCCGCGCCCTTGCAGCAGCTCCGTGAGCGCGCGTTCGAGCGCGATGGCGAAGCTCGGGTGCGCACCGAAGCTGGCAAAGCAGCCTTGGTCGCGCGGGTTCAGCAGGGTCACGCAGGCCACCGGGTAACGTCCGCCGAGGGAAGCGTCCTTGACCAGCACGCCAAAGCCGGCAGCGCGCAGTTCGGCGATGCCTTGTGCGATGCCGGGGTAGCGCGCGATGACGGTCTCCGGGATATCCGGCAGGCACAGGCCTTCGCGGATCACCTGATACTTCACATGGCGTTCGAGGATCTCCGACAGCGCCTGCGCACGTGCTTCCGCCGCGTTGTTGCCGGCCGCCATGCCATTGCTGACGAACAGGTTGCCGATCAGGTTGGCCGGAAACCACACGGTCTCGTTGTCGCGCAGACGGCGGTAGGGCAGGGCGCAGATGCCGCGCGAGTTCGCGCCGCTGTGGTGGTCGACCAGGGTGGCGGCCGGGATGCTGCCATCCGGGTCGTACAGCGCGTGCAGTTGGGGGGCGAGCAGCCCGGCGGGCCAGCGCGTGCTCTTGCCCAGGGGAAACCAGCGCTCGCGCGGGTCGAGCACCCACTCTGCGGCGGCCAGCGTGGCGCCCAGATGGAAGTGGTTCCAGAAGTAGCGGCACGAAAGGCGCTCGGCGAACTCGCCCAGCGCGCTGGCGCGTGCCGCGAGCAGCGAGGCGCCCTTGCCGTTGGTGTAGATCAGGCCGCAGTCGGTGTCGCGCAGATGCACCGACCAGGCGCCGCTGACCGGGTTGAGCCAGCTACACTCCTCCAAGCGGAAGCCCAGTGCGGTGAAGCGGCTTTCGAGCGCCGCGATGGACTCTTCGAGCGCGGCGTCCTTGCCGGGGATGTGGGTGAGCGGTGCGGCCATGGCGACGTCTTTGCGGGAAAAAGGCGCCGATTATGGCGGGCGGCGATCCGGCGCACCCCGCGCCGGATCAAGTAAGCGCTCAGCTCTTGAGGCTGCCGTCCTTGCCCAGGATGGCCATGTCCACGTACTGCGAGGCACGGTTGCCCCTGCGGAAATCGGCCGCCCAGCCCCCCAGGTCGACGCGTCGCAGGCTGCGCAGGGCCGCCATGTTTAGCGCCTGCGGATTGCCGCCATTGGCGCTCAGCGCGGCGATCAAGGTGCGCGCTGCGATGTAGCCTTCCAGCCCGGCTGCGCTGGGGGCCTCGTCGAAGTATTTGTTCAGCACGCGGGCATAGTCACGTGCCACGACCGTCATGCCGCGGGTGGGCTCGGGCACCACGCGCGAGACGATCAGCCCGGCGGCACGCTTGAGGCCCAGCATTTCCTTGAGGCTGTCGATGTTCACCGAGGAGGCGACGCAGACCTGCAGACCCGGATTGCGCGGCATCAGCTCACGCACGAACAGCGAGGCCGGAATGGTATCGGCCAGCACCGCGATGGCATGCGGCGGATTGCGCGCGATCTCCTGCGACAGCGCGACTGCATTAGCGCCGTTGTCGTCGATGCGCAGCAGCCGGGGCGGCGTGGAATAGCGCGCGGTGAACTGCTTCACCGCGATGTCGCGGCTCGCCAGGCTGGCCGGGGCATTGGTGTGGGCGATGGCGAGCGAGGACCAGCCGATGCGGAAGAAGCGCTCCAGCATGGTGGCGACCTCATCTGCATAGCTCGCGCGCAGGTAGACGACGCGCTCGGCCGTCCCCGCACTCGTGGTATCGGCCCCGCACATCGGAGCGAACAGCAGGGTGTTCGCGGCCTGGAAGGGACTGCTCTTCAAGACCGCCTCGACGCAAGCGTCGGAGGTATAGCCGAACAAGAGGTCGACGCGCTCCTCCTGCAGGAACTTGCGGGTATTGTCGATCGCCTGTTCGGGACGGGCTGCGTCATCCATCTGGATCAGGCGCAGGCGTCGCCCGCCGACGCCGCCCGTCGTGTTGGCCTCGTCCAGCGCGACCTTGGCACCGCTGAAGAAGTCCCGGGCCTGGTTCTGCAGCAGGCCGGACAGGTCGAGCGACTGGCCGATGAGGATTTCATTGCGGCTGCGCTGAGCCAGGGCGGGAGCGGGGGCGGCGAGGGCGCCTGGCAGGAGCGCCGAGGCGAGGAGAAACTGGCGTCGATTCATGCCTGCACGTTGTGAAACGGGAGGCGCGAATGTGCGCGACGAATGTTGTGGGATTGTTACAGCGGACTATGTCTTTTGGCGTAGAGACGGGTGGCTTGTGCTTCATCAAGCACGGACCGCCCAGCCCTCAACGAGGCGTGGCGGACAACAGCGCGTTGGGCTATTCCGGCAGACGGCCGCTGCCGAGGCTGGGGGCCAGCAGGTGGCCCAGGCGGGAAGTCGGCAAGTGGAGCAGCACCTTGTCTTCGCGGGCGCCCCGGCTCGCGCGCCGGAACCCGAGGTTCTCGCAGTAGAAGGCGGCATCCTTGCGGGTGCAGGCCATAACGACCTCGGTACTGCCCCAGCGGTCGACCACGACCGAACTCAGTGCCCGCACCATGGGGCCGATCATGTGCGGGATCGACAGGCGGGCATCGAAGGCGAGATGCTCGATCTCGGCCAAGCGCTCGCCGCGCGCGCGCAGGTCGTCCAGAGCCGCCGCATGGTGAGCGTCGAGCCCCAGGCCAGACGTTCCGTCACGATGCAGGCTGATGGTGGCGAGCGCCGAGCGCGGGCGTCCCAGGCCGGTGTCCAGCGCCAGGGCCACGACGCGTTCCTGCAGGGCGGTTTCTTCCTTGGGGGCCGGCGAGGTCCGGGGAACCAGGCCCGTGTACTCGAGCAGGGCCTGTGCCTGGCTCAGTTGCCAGGCCGTGGCCGCGAGACCGACCCGCATGCTGCATTCACCGATGCGCAGGGCGGACTCGAAGCTTAGCTCCTGCAGCATTTCAAAGAGGCAGGATCGCTCGCAGGCGTGTTGCCGCGAGTGAAGGGGGGAGGCTGTAAGGCCGCGATGGGGCCGGGAGATGTCCGCCACGTTCCTGCTCGATGAATGCCGATTACGCTGCCAGATAAATCGAAAGTGTTAAATATGATTGTTAAACGCCAGTTAAATCAGTCTCTTGTGGAAAGTCAAGCGCGCGAGCGGATAGCCGTGCCTGATCCGGCCCCGGCCGGTGTGCTAACTGACTGCCGGTAGGCGGGAACCCGTGGCCGGTGAGGCGGCCAGCAACTGCGCAATGGCCCGCGCAATATCTTCCGGCGCGCGCAGTTCGCCCGCCTGGTGACGGGCGACGAAACGCGCCACCTGTGGGAAATCGTCGGCCGAACAGGCGCGGATGCTCGCCTGCATGGAGGTGTCCATGACGCCCGGGTCAATGCTGAGGACGCAGAAGGGATGGGCCCGCTGCGCCTGTTCCACTGCCAAGGTGCGTACGAAATGCTCCAGGCCCGCCTTGGCGGCGCAGTAGAGCGACCAGCCGGCGTAGGGTTTGAGGGCCGCACCGGAGCTGATGCTGGCCAGCGTCTTGCGGCCAGGCGTGTCCGCAAAAATCCGCAGTACCAAGTTCATGAAGACGATGGCGCCGACGAAGTTGACGCCCAGGTTGGCGCTCGTCGCAAGCGCGCGATGGGCGCCGGCCGGGCCGATGGGGGCCAGGCTGGCGGCGTTGCTGAGGACGACGAGTTCCGTCGGCGCAGTGTCGCGCCAGGGCGCCAGATCGGCTTCGAGGATGCGTTCGATCTCTGCCGGAACGGCGAGATCGCACGCCACCGAATAGGCATGCGGCGCGCTGCGCGAGTACTCGCGGACCTGGAAGCCGCGGCGCAGATACTCCTGGCATAGGGCTGCGCCAAGTCCGCGCGAGCCGCCACTGATGAGCGCAAGTTTCATGAGGCAGGGCTGTGTCGAGACGGGACGCCAAGCTTACGCCGGGTGCCCTACCGGCAGTACCTGCCTCTGATTCACGCGTCCTGCGGCTTGTCCTCGTCGGCCGAACGGCCTACGCCATACTGGCTGCTCTCGAGATGGCTTTCGTCCAGATATTCCTGGCGCTCGAGCTCAATGTCGGCCTCGCTCGGGAGGGACGGGAGATTCTCGGGAGCGGTGAGGGGGCGGCGGCTGTGCATGATGTCCTCCTGCGCAGATGGCGACGAATGGGGATGACAAGGCAATGCAATTCCTGATCCAAGTTTGCGCTGGCTCAAGCGAATATTTTTTGATCGCGGTTAAGGCCCGTGCGGTGGGGGATTTGCGCCGGTGCTGCGCTGGCGTGCCGGCGCGCAGAGGCTTTGCCGAGTGCTTACTGGCCCCCAAGGCGGTGCGCCGGGGCCCGATATGGTGCATTGCAGCACGGGCAATACAAAGAAAACGGCCCGCCAGGTCTCCCCGGCGGGCCGCTTCCCTCTCTGTTGGCGCTGGAGGGCGCCTTTTTTAAACCGGCATCAGACCTTCACTTCGTCCGCGACTTCCTTGTACTCGGCGATCTGGTCGAAGTTCATGTAGCGATAGACCTTGCCGGCGTCGGCGTTGATCACGCCCATGTCGGCGTGGTACTCGGCGACGGTCGGGATACGACCCAGCTTCGAGGCGATTGCGGCCAACTCCGCCGAGGCGAGGAACACATTGGTGTTCTTGCCCAGACGGTTCGGGAAGTTGCGCGTCGAGGTGGACACCACGGTCGCGCCTTCGCGCACCTGCGCCTGGTTGCCCATGCACAGCGAGCAGCCGGGCATTTCGGTGCGCGCGCCGGCCGTGCCGAACACGCCGTAGTGGCCTTCCTTGGTCAGCTCGGAAGCGTCCATCTTGGTCGGCGGGGCGACCCACAGCTTCACCGGGATGTCACGCTTGCCTTCGAGCAGCTTGCTTGCTGCGCGGAAGTGGCCGATGTTGGTCATGCAGGAGCCGATGAAGACTTCGTCGATCGGCGTGTTCTGCACTTCGGACAGGAACTTGGCGTCGTCCGGATCGTTCGGGCAGCACAGGATGGGTTCCTTGATGTCGGCCAGATCGATCTCGATGACGTGCGCGTATTCGGCGTCGGCATCCGGGGCGAGCAGCTCGCCGTGGGCGATCCACTCTTCCATCTTCTTGATGCGGCGCTCCAGCGAGCGCTTGTCGGCGTAGCCGTCGGCGATCATGTTCTTCAGCAGCACGATGTTCGAGTTCATGTACTCGACGATGGGCGCCTTGTTCAGGCGCACCGTGCAGCCGGCGGCGGAGCGTTCAGCCGAAGCGTCGGAGAGTTCGAAGGCTTGTTCCACCTTGAGGTCGGGCAGACCTTCGATTTCCAGGATGCGGCCGGAGAACTCGTTGATCTTGCCGGCCTTGGCGACGGTCAGCAGACCTTGCTTGATGGCATACAGCGGGATGGCATGCACCAGGTCGCGCAGGGTGACGCCGCGCTTCTGTGCCTCTTCGAGCGAACCCTTGAAGCGCACCAGCACGGATTCCGGCATGTCCAGGGGCATGACGCCCGTCGCCGCCGCGAACGCCACAAGACCCGAGCCTGCGGGGAAGCTGATGCCGACCGGGAAGCGGGTGTGCGAGTCGCCACCGGTGCCGACGGTGTCAGGCAGCAGCATGCGGTTGAGCCAGGAGTGGATCACGCCGTCACCGGGGCGCAGCGAGATGCCACCGCGATTGCTGATGAACTTGGGCAGCTCGCGGTGCGTCTTGACGTCGACGGGCTTCGGGTAGGCGGCGGTGTGGCAGAAGGACTGCATCACCAGGTCGGCAGAGAAGCCGAGACAGGCCAGATCCTTCAGCTCGTCGCGGGTCATCGGGCCGGTGGTGTCCTGCGAGCCAACCGAGGTCATTTTGGGTTCGCAGTAGGTGCCGGGGCGCATGCCCTTGCCCTCGGGCAGACCGCAGGCGCGGCCGACCATCTTCTGCGCCAGGGTGTAGCCCTTGCCGGTGTCGGCCGGCACTTGCGGCAAGCGGAACAGCGTCGAGGCGGACAGACCGAGGAACTCACGCGCCTTGCTGGTCAGGCTGCGGCCGATGATGAGGTTGATACGGCCACCAGCACGTACCTCGTCGAGCAGCACGAGGGTCTTGAGCTGCGATTCGGCAATCGTGGCGCCGCCCTTGGTGGCGGTGACCTTGCCAGTGGCATGGTCGACGTTCAGGACGATCTCGTCACCCATGTCCATCTTGGCGACGTCGATTTCGATGGGTAGTGCGCCAGCATCTTCCTGCGTGTTGAAGAAGATCGGGGCAATCTTGCCGCCGAGACAGACGCCGCCGAACTTCTTGTTCGGCACATACGGAATGTCTTCACCCGTCCACCACAGCACGGAGTTCGTCGCGGACTTGCGCGAGGAGCCGGTACCGACCACGTCGCCCACGTAGGCGACGAGGTTCCCCTTGGCGGCGAGGTCCTGGATCATCTTGATCGGGCCACGCTTGCCGTCTTCTTCCGGGGTGATGCCGGGGCGGGTGTTCTTCAGCATGGCCAGCGCATGCAGGGGGATGTCCGGGCGGCTCCAGGCATCGGGTGCGGGCGACAGGTCATCGGTGTTGGTCTCGCCGGTCACCTTCAGCACGGTCAGCTTGATGCTGCTGGGGAATTCGGGGCGCGAGGTGAACCACTCGGCTTCGGCCCAGCTCTGGATCACGTCCTTGGCGGCCGCGTTGCCCGCCTTGGCTTTTTCGGCGACGTCGTGGAAGAAGTCGAACATCAGCAGCGTCTTCTTCAGCGCGGCGGCGGCAATCGGGGCCAGTGCGGCGTCGTCGAGCAGGTCGATCAGCGGCTTGACGTTGTAGCCGCCGACCATGGTGCCGAGCAGTTCGGTTGCCTTCTCCTTGCTGATCAGCGCGACGCTGATGTCACCGTGGGCGACGGCGGCGAGGAAGGAGGCCTTCACCTTGGCGGCGTCATCCACGCCCGGCGGCACGCGATGGGTCAGGAGGTCGACGAGGAAGGCTTCTTCGCCGGCGGGCGGATTCTTGATCAGCTCGATGAGCTCGGCAGTCTGCTTGGCGTCCAGCGCCAGGGGCGGGATACCGAGGGCGGCGCGTTCAGCGACGTGTTGGCGATAGGCTTGCAGCACGTTGGGGTCCTCCAGTCAGTGCAGCACTCTGGCTGCGTTCAAGTTCCGCAATCCGTCAGGGGCGCCGGACTGCATCCTGTTCCACCACTCAAGCCGCGCGGGCTTGAGCAAAAAAACGTTCCTGCGCCGCGGCCGGCAAGGCGACGCCGGTCGCCTGGGCTCGCTTGAGCAGGGTCCAGTAGTAACGGTAGGACGCGCGGTCATGCAGGCGTCCCCCATATTGTGTCGGGCCCCAATCCGCGTCCTGTGCGGCAAGCAGGATGTGGGCCGCTTCCTCGACCGAATCGTTGGCCGGTTGCATGGCACGCAGGATGGGTTCGATCTGCGCCGGGTGGATGCTCCACATCCGCAGGAAGCCGAATTCCTGGCGGGCGCGGCGCGCATCGGCGTAGACCGCATCGGCGTTGGCGAAATCCGTGCATACGCTGTGTGTGGGCAGCTTGCCATGGGCCAGTGCGGCGGCCGCGATTTCGCTCTTGGCGCGACGCATCAGGGGGTGGTCAAACTGCGCCGGACTGCGCATGCAGGCTGCATCCAGCGCGCCGTGATGGGCGCTGACGAAATCCATGATGCCGAAGTCCAGCGAGGCAACACCAGGCAGGGCCGCGATTTCCCACACGTCGTGCAGCGCCTGGTGCGTCTCGATCAGCACATGCAGCGGGATCGCGCGGTGCAGGCCGCAGCGCAGCTCGATATCGCGCAGCGCACGCAGGGCACGCCGGACGTCGTCGAGATTGCGTGCCTTGGGCAGCGTGATGTAGGCGATGCGCCCACCGGCCAGGCTGACGATGTGTTCCAGGTCGGCCAGCCAGCAAGGGTGTGTGAGGTCGTGGATGCGAGCACCGACACGCCCGTGCCGGTTGTCGTCGCCCTGGATCAGTGCGGCAACCAGCGCCGCATGCTCCGCTTCGGCGCCAACCGGCGCTCCATCCTCGCAGTCCAGCGTGATATCGAAGACCGCACCGCGCTCCGCTTGCAGGGCCAGGGCCTTGCGCATCAGCTTCTCGGAACCGGCGTAGTGATCGACACAGGGAATCGGGAAAGGCGCGAGCGCGCCTTCCGGATAGAGCACCGCATCCGGATGCAGCGGAGTGGAGGCGGTGCTCATGGGCCTCGGCTATCCGATCAGGCCAGCAGGTCGGCGACGCCGGCGCGCTCTTCTTCGAGTTCCTTCAGCGTGAAGTTCATCTTCTCGCGCGAGAACTCGTCGATTTCCAGACCTTCGACGCGCTTGTACTCGCCGTTGGCGGTGATCACCGGCACGCCATAGATGATGCCTTCGGGGATGCCGTAGGAGCCATCGGACGGGATGCCCATGGTGACCCATTCGCCGTTGGAGCCCAGCACCCAGTCACGGATGTGGTCGATGGCAGCGTTGGCGGCCGAGGCAGCGGACGACAGACCGCGCGCCTCGATGATGGCGGCGCCGCGCTTGCCCACGGTGGGCAGGAACACGTCGCGGTTCCAGGCTTCGTCGTTGATCAGGCTCTTCACGCTGTCGCCATTGCTGGTGACGAAGCGGTAGTCGGCGTACATGGTCGGCGAGTGGTTGCCCCATACGACCAGGTTCTTCAGCGAGGAGACCGGGCGGCCCGACTTGGCGGCCAGTTGCGACAGCGCACGGTTGTGGTCCAGGCGCAGCATGGCGGTGAAGTTCTTTTCCTTCACGCGACCGAACTTCTTGGCCGTTTCCTTGGCGATGTAGGCGTTGGTGTTGCAGGGGTTGCCGACCACCAGCACCTTGACGTCCGGATCAGCATATTGGCCGATGGCTGCGCCCTGAACGGTGAAGATCTTGGCGTTCTCGGTCAGCAGATCCTTGCGCTCCATGCCGGGGCCGCGCGGGCGGGCGCCGACGAGCAGGGCCACGTTGGTGTCCTTGAAGGCGACGGCGGGGTCGTCGGTGGCGATCATGCCGGCCAGCAGCGGGAAGGCACAGTCTTCCAGTTCCATCATCACGCCCTTCACGGCCTTCTGGGCCTGCGGCAGGTCGAGCAATTGCAGGATGACGGGTTGATCCTTGCCGAGCATTTCACCGCTGGCGATGCGGAACAGCAGGCTGTAGCCGATCTGGCCGGCGGCGCCGGTCACCGTGACGCGAACAGGGGCTTTGGACATTGCATGACTCCTGGATTCAGGTAAGTGGTCTCAAAAAACGGGGGAGGGGTGCCAGTGACTCGCCTTGCCAAATCTGGTTGCACTGCAGCGAGATCCGGACTATTGGTCATAGACGGTGTGGAGTTTAGATTCAAATGTGGGCGTCTGTCAAATGCTAAAAGATGTCTTATATAAGACAGAAGATAGGATATTGTTTTTCGGTGCCTTTTGTGCTTGAATGCCTGCCATGGCTCATGAATCGCCCACCTTCAGCCCGCTGTATCGACAGATCAAGGGCCTGATCCTGCGCGCGCTCGACGACGGCGAGTGGCTGCCGGGCCAGGTCATTCCCAGCGAGCAGGAATTGGCGACGCGTTTTGGCGTCAGCCAGGGCACGGTGCGCAAGGCGGTCGATGAACTGGCGGCGGAGAACCTGTTGGTGCGCCGCCAGGGCAAGGGTACGTTCGTTGCTTCGCATCATGACCCGCGCGCGATGTTTCGCTTCTTGCGTCTGGCGCCCATCGAGGGCGGATCGAACCAGCCGCAGAGCGTGCCGCTGGAGTGCTGGCGTGCCAAGGCGGGCCAGGAGGCAGCACGCAACCTGGCGGTGGAGCCGGGCAGTCCGATGATCATCATCCGTCGCTTGTTGCGTTTCGGCACGCGGCCGGTGGTGGTGGACGAGATCTATCTGCCGGGTGAGGTCTTCCAGGGCCTGACGCTGGAAATGCTCAAGGATTGGCAGGGCTCCCTGTATAGCCTGTTCGAGACGCGTTTCGGGGTGCGCATGATCCGCGCGACCGAGAAGCTGCGCGCCGTGCAGGCCGAGCGCGGTATCGCCGACATGCTGCAGGTGCCGGAGAACACGCCGCTGCTGTCAGTCGAACGGGTTGCTTACACCTATGGCGACCGCCCGGTCGAATGGCGGCGGGGCTTGTACTCGACTCAGGATTATCACTACCTGAACGAGTTGAGTTGAATTTTGTGAAACAGCGCGGCCGGCCTTGCATGGTCGCGCAGGCAAGGGGAGTAGATATGGCGGAAGCTAGCGTAAGTAAGCCACGGCCAAAGCACCTTGACCTCCGGGTCATCAGGTTGCCGTTGCCAGGCTTTGTGTCCATCCTCCATCGCGTCAGCGGTGCGGGTTTGTTTCTCTGTCTGCCGCTGCTGATGTGGCTGTTTGACGCCAGCCTGGGCACCCCTGAGCAGTTGGAGAGTTTTCGCTCGGTGTTCGGCAATCCGCTGGTCAAGCTGATCCTGCTGGGCTTGGTGTGGGCCTACCTGCACCACTTCTGCGCCGGCATCCGCTTCCTGCTGCTCGACATGCACAAAGGCATCGAATTGCCCGCCGCGCGCAAGACGGCCGGCGCCGTGCTGGTAGTCAGCCTGTCCTTGACCGTCGTGATTGGAGCCCTGCTATGGTGAAGCGACTCGTCGTCGGCGCGCACTACGGTTTTCGCGACTGGCTGCTGCAACGCCTGACCGCCGTGGTGATGGCGCTCTACACCGTCATCCTGCTCGTCAGCGTGCTGGTGCTGCCGGCCTATGACAATGCTTCCTGGCGCGCGCTGTTCTCTGGCGGCTTCATGAAGTTCGTTACCTTCCTGTTCTTCCTGTCCCTGTTCTACCACGCCTGGGTTGGCGTGCGGGACATCTGGATGGACTACATCAAGCCGATTTCGGTGCGCATCACGCTGCACGCGATCACGGCCCTCTTGCTCATCGGTTACGCCGGTTGGGCGGCCCAGATTCTGTGGAGGCTGTAATTGAAAGTCGCCAAGCGTACGTTTGATGCAGTGATCGTCGGTGCCGGTGGCGCCGGCATGCGCGCTGCGGTGCAACTGGCCGAGTCCGGCCTCAAGACGGCAGTTCTGTCGAAGGTTTTCCCAACGCGCTCCCACACGGTGGCGGCGCAGGGCGGTGTGTCTGCCTCGCTGGGTAACTCCGAGCCGGATCACTGGCATTGGCACATGTATGACACTGTCAAGGGCTCCGACTGGCTCGGTGACCAGGACGCGATCGAGTTCATGTGCCGTGCTGCGCCGCAAGTCGTGGTCGAGCTGGAACACTACGGCATGCCGTTTGACCGCACCGACGAGGGCAAGATCTACCAGCGCCCCTTCGGCGGTCACATGTCGAACTTCGGCGAAAAACCGGTGCGTCGCGCCTGTGCGGCGGCTGACCGTACCGGCCACGCCATGCTGCACGCGCTGTACCAGCGCAATGTGCGGGCCAACACGCAGTTCTTCGTCGAATGGATGGCGCTGGATCTGCTGCGCGCCGTCGACGGCCGCGTGCTGGGCGTGATTGCGATGGAAATGGAAACCGGCGAGATCACCGTATTCCAGGCCAAGGCGACCTTGTTCGCCACCGGTGGTGCGGGCCGCATCTACTACTCCTCGACCAATGCCTTCATCAACACGGGTGACGGCGTGGGTATGGCGGCGCGTGCCGGCATCCCGCTGGAAGACATGGAATTCTGGCAGTTCCACCCGACCGGCGTGGCTGGGGCGGGTGTGCTGATCACCGAGGGCGTGCGCGGCGAAGGCGGCATCCTGCGCAACAGTAGTGGCGAGCGCTTCATGGAGCGTTATGCCCCGAACGCCAAGGATCTGGCCTCGCGCGACGTGGTCTCGCGCGCCATGGTCACCGAGATCAACGAAGGTCGTGGTTGTGGCACGGGCAAGGATCACGTGCTGCTGGACATCACCCACCTCGATGCGGATGTCATCAATAAGCGTCTGCCGGGTATCCGCGAAATCTCGATCCAGTTCGCGGGCGTCGACCCGATCAAGGCGCCGATCCCGGTCGTGCCGACCTGCCACTACCAGATGGGGGGCATCCCGACCAACTATCGTGGCGAAGTCGTCGACTATGGCAATGCGATTGCCGGCTTCTACGCCGCCGGCGAGTGCGCGTGTGCCTCGGTTCACGGCGCCAATCGTCTCGGCACCAACTCCTTGCTCGACCTGCTGGTATTTGGCAAGAGCGCGGGCGAGTCGATGATCGACTTCATCCGCAAGGAGCCTTCGGCACTCCCCGAAGTGCCGCAGGGCGAGATCGACAAGGCGCTGGCGCGTGTCAATCGCCTCAACACGCAGACCGGCGGGGCGGATGTGAGCGAGACGCGCCTGGCAATGCAGCGCACGATGCAGAACCATGCTGGCGTTTTCCGCTTCAAGGACATGCTGGCTCAGGGCGTCGACAAGATTCTCGATATCGAGAAGCAGGTGCTGCAGACCGAGATCAAGGACAAGTCGCAGGTGTGGAACACGGCGCGCATTGAGGCGCTGGAACTGGACAACCTGATCGAAGTGGCGAAGGCCACCATCATCTCCGCCAACGCGCGTACCGAGTCGCGCGGCGCTCACGTGCGAGATGATGCGCCGGACACCCCGGAGCATCCGAACGGCCGTGACGACCAGAACTGGCTCAAGCACACCCTGTGGTATCGCGACGGCAACCGTCTCGAATACAAACCGGTGAACCTGAAGCCCTTGTCGGTCGAAACCATCGCGCTCAAGACGCGCGCCTACTGATCTTCGGAGTCGAAGCAAACATGGCTAACCGTATCGTTCAATTCAAGATCTACCGCTACGACCCCGACAAGGATGCCGCGCCCTACATGCAGGACATCTCGGTCGAGCTGGACCCGTCGGACCGCAAGCTGCTCGATGCGCTGACCAAGCTGAAGGCGAAGGATGACTCGATGTCCTACCGCCGTTCCTGCCGCGAAGGCGTGTGTGGATCCGACGCGATGAACATCAATGGCAAGAACGGTCTGGCCTGCCTGACCGACATCGACAGCCTGGCGCAGCCGATCACGCTGCGTCCGCTGCCGGGCCTGCCGGTCATCCGCGACCTGATCGTTGACATGACGCAGTTCTTCAAGCAGTACCACTCGATCAAGCCCTACGTGGTCAACAACACGCCGGCGCCCGAGAAGGAACGCCTGCAGTCGCCGGATGAGCGCGAAGAGCTCAATGGCCTGTACGAGTGCATCCTGTGCGCCTGCTGCTCGACGAGCTGCCCCAGCTTCTGGTGGAACCCGGACAAGTTCGTTGGTCCCGCCGGCCTGCTGGCGGCGTATCGCTTCATTGCAGACACCCGCGACGAAGCGACCAACGAGCGTCTGGACAACCTGGAAGATCCGTACCGCCTGTTCCGCTGCCACACGATCATGAACTGCGTGGATGTGTGCCCCAAGCACCTGAATCCCACCAAGGCGATTGGCAAGATCAAGGAACTGATGCTGTCGCGCGCTGTTTGAGTTAGATGCCCGCACCCGTGCCCCCATGGGTGCGGCAGACAAAGGAATGTGATGTACGAGTTGCGTGAAAAAGTGAAGTGGCGGGCCCGGCGCGGCCTGCTGGAGTTGGACCTGTTTTTCACGCGCTACCTGAACACCCGGCTGGAGGGACTCGACACCGCCCAGTTGGAAGCCTTGCTGGACTTGCTGACCTGTGATGATCACGAGCTGTGGGCCATGGTGAGCGGCAAGCAGGAATGTGAAGTCGAGAAATGGAAAGCCGTGGTGGCAGAACTCCGCGCGAGTGGCCCCGAATTGCCCCAGCTTGCAGCAACCCAGTCAACGGAAGGGAAAATTGGTATGACGACCCAAAAGACCGCGACGCTGACCTTCAACGGTCAGTCCCATGAGTTTCCGGTGCTCTCCGGCACCGTCGGCCCCGATGTCATCGACATCCGCTCGCTCTACGCGAAGACCGGCGCCTTCACCTTCGATCCCGGCTTCATGTCGACGGCGGCCTGTAAGTCGTCCATCACCTATATCGATGGGGACAAGGGCGAGCTGCTGTATCGCGGTTATCCCATCGAGCAGTTGGCGGTGCATTGCGACTACCTCGAGGTCTGCTACCTGCTGAAGAACGGCGAGCTGCCGAACAAGACGGAATACGACGCCTTTGCCAAGACCGTGCGCGAGCACACCATGGTGCACGAGCAACTGACGCGCCTGTACCAGGGTTTCCGTCGCGACGCGCACCCGATGTCCATTCTGGTGGGCGTGGTCGGCGCGCTGTCGGCCTACTACCAGGACTCGCTGGACATCAACAATCCGGATCACCGCTACATCGCGGCGACCCGCCTGATCGCCAAGATGCCCACGATCACCGCGATGGCCTACAAGTACACGGTCGGCCAGCCCTTCATGTTCCCGCGCAACGACCTCGATTACGCGTCGAACTTCCTGCACATGATGTTCGCCACGCCCTGCGAGAAGTACGAGCCGAACCCGGTGCTGGCACGCGCACTGGACCGCATCCTGATCCTGCACGCCGATCACGAACAGAACGCTTCCACCTCGACCGTGCGTCTGTCCGGCTCCTCCGGTGCCAACCCCTTCGCCTGTATCGCGGCCGGTATCGCCTGCCTGTGGGGTCCGGCGCACGGTGGTGCCAACGAGGCCTGCCTGGTCATGCTGGACGACATCATGAAGCAGGGTGGCGTGGCCAAGATCGGTGAGTTCATCGACAAGGTCAAGGACAAGAACTCCAGCGTCAAGCTGATGGGCTTCGGTCACCGCGTCTACAAGAACTACGACCCGCGTGCCAAGCTGATGCGCGAAACCTGCCACGAAGTGCTCAGCGAGCTGGGTCTGGAAAACGACCCGATGTTCAAGCTCGCCATGGAGCTGGAGAAGATCGCACTGGAAGACGAGTACTTTGTGTCCCGCAAGCTGTATCCGAACGTCGACTTCTACTCGGGCATCGTGCAGAAGGCCATGGGTATCCCCGTGTCCCTGTTCACCGGCATCTTCGCCATGGCCCGCACCATCGGCTGGATCGCCCAGTGGCACGAAATGATCGGCGACCCCGAGCAGAAGATCGGCCGCCCGCGTCAGCTCTTCACCGGCGCCACGACCCGTGAAGTTAAGCCGATGGCCCTGCGCGACAAGGCCTGAGGACAGCAGCCCCGGCGCCGGGCCTAACCCGGCGCCACCCCTAAAGAGATCCGGCAAACAAGCCCCTGATCACACACTCATCACACCCGCTACAGGTGATCCACATGATGAATCAGTACCTCACCAACTCCTATCTGTTCGGCGGCAATGCGCCGTTCGTGGAGGAGATCTACGAGGCCTACCTCGCCAATCCGGCGAGCGTGGACGAACAATGGCGCGAATACTTCGACGCCTTGCAGAACATGCCCGGCAACACCCGCGACGTGGCCCATGCTCCCGTCGTGGCCTCTTTCGCCCAGATGGCGAAGCAGAGCAAGTTCGCCGTGGCGGCGACCGGCGTGGCCGACAAGCGCCAGGTCGGCGTGCTGCAGATGATCAATGCCTACCGCTTCCTGGGTAACCGCTGGGCGCAGATCGACCCGCTGAAGCGCCAGGAGCGCCCCTCGATCGCCGAACTGGAGCCCTCGCACTATGGCTTCACCGAAGCTGACCTGTCGGCACCGTTCAACATTGGCTCCTTCCAGTTCCAGCAGAATCCGCAGGCGACCCTGCGCGAGATCCTGGAAGCCGCACGTCAGACCTATTGCGGCACGATCGGCGTCGAGTACATGTACATCGCCGACATTAACCAGAAGCGCTGGATCCAGTCCAAGCTGGAGCCGATCCGCGCCACGCCCAGCTTCGACAACGAGACCAAGAAGCGCATTCTGGGCCGTCTGACCGCCGCCGAGACGCTGGAGAAGTACCTGCATACCAAGTACGTTGGCCAGAAGCGCTTCTCGCTGGAAGGTGGCGAATCGGCCATCGTCGCGATGGATGTGGCGATCAATACGGCCGGTGCGCTGGGCGCGCAGGAAGTGACCATCGGTATGGCTCACCGCGGCCGCCTGAACGTACTGGTCAACACCCTGGGCAAGAGCCCGGCCTCACTGTTCTCCGAGTTCGAAGGCAAGCACGCCGACGACCTGTCGGCCGGTGACGTGAAGTACCACATGGGCTTCTCGTCCGACGTTGCAACGCCTGGCGGCCCGGTCCACCTGACCCTGGCCTTCAACCCCTCGCACCTGGAAATCGTCAATCCGGTGGTGCAGGGTTCTGTCTACGCGCGCCAGCAACGGCGTGGCGGTGAGGCGGCCAAGAAGCAGGTCATTCCGGTACTGATCCACGGTGACGCCGCCGTCGCCGGCCAGGGCATCAACCAGGAAATCCTGAACTTCTCGCAGACGCGCGGTTACGGCGTCGGCGGCACGGTGCACATTGTCATCAACAACCAGATTGGTTTCACCACCTCCGATCCGCGTGATTCGCGTTCCTCGATCTACTGCACCGACATCTTCAAGATGGCCGAGGCGCCGATCTTCCACGTTAATGGCGATGATCCGGAAGCCGTGGCACTGGTAACGCAACTGGCGGTCGAGTTCCGCCAGACCTTCCACAAGGACGTCGTCATCGACCTGCTGTGCTTCCGCAAACTGGGCCACAACGAGCAGGACGAGCCGATGGTGACCCAGCCGCTGATGTACAAGAAGATCGCAGCCCACCCCGGCACCCGCAAGGTGTATGCCGACAAACTGGTGGGCCAGGGCGTGTGCACGCCGGACGAACCGGACGCCATCATCGCCGACTACCGCGAACACCTGGATCGTGGCGAGCTGCTGTACAACCCGGTGCTGTCGGGTCATACGCGCAAGTTCGCTTCCGACTGGTCGCCCTTCATCAAGAAGCCCTACACCGACGAAGCCGACACCACCGTGCCCTTGGCTGAGCTGAAGCGCCTCTCCAAGCGTCTGACCGCGCTGCCCGAAGGCTTCACCCTGCACTCGCGCGTGTCCAACATCGTCGAAGCCCGCAAGGCCATGGGCGAAGGTACTCAGCCGCTGGATTGGGGCATGGCCGAGAACCTGGCGTACGCTTCTCTGGTTGCGCAAGGTTATGGCATTCGCATCTCTGGCCAGGACGTGGGCCGTGGCACCTTCTTCCACCGCCATGCCGTGCTGCACGATCAGAATCGCGAGCGTTGGGACGCCGGCAACTACATTCCTCTGCAGAACATTCAGGAGGGTCAGGCGCCGTTCCAGGTGATCGACTCCGTACTGTCGGAGTCCGGCGTGCTGGGCTTCGAGTACGGCTACGCCACTGCGGAGCCGAACCAACTCGTGATCTGGGAAGCCCAGTTCGGCGACTTCGGCAACTGCGCCCAGGTCGTGGTTGACCAGTTCATCAGCTCGGGCGAAGCGAAGTGGGGCCGCCTGTCCGGTATCACCATGCTGCTGCCGCACGGTTACGAAGGTCAGGGCCCTGAGCACTCCTCGGGTCGCCTGGAGCGTTACATGCAGTTGTGCGCCGAGAACAACTGGCAGGTGTGCGTGCCGTCCTCGCCGTCGCAGATCTTCCACCTGCTGCGCCGCCAGATGGTGCGCAACCTGCGCAAGCCCTTGGTGGTGATGACCCCCAAGTCCCTGCTGCGCCACAAGGACGCGATCTCCACCTTGGACGAACTGGCCAGCGGCACCTTCCAGACCGTGATTGGCGAGGTCGACAAGCTGGAGGCCAAGAAGGTCAAGCGCGTGGTGCTGTGCAGCGGCAAGATCTACTACGAACTGCTCGCCGAGCGCCGTGCCAAGGAGATCAAGGACACGGCCATCGTGCGCATCGAGCAGTTGTATCCCTTCCCCAACGAAGCCTTCGCGCACGAGTTGGCCAAGTACCCCAACGCGAAGGATGTGGTGTGGTGCCAGGAAGAACCGCGCAACCAGGGCGCCTGGTACTGGATCGTGTCGCGTCAGCACCTGGCCCGTTCGCTGGGCAAGGAGCACAAGCTGCACCTGGTCAGTCGTCCGGCTTCTGCCTCGCCGGCAGTGGGTTACTACGCCAAGCACAACCAGCAGCAGAAGGCCGTCATCGAAGGTGCGTTCGGCGCACTGGGCCAGGAACAGGCTCCCGAGCAATAAGGCCTAGGTCACGGAAAGAACTCTGAGGAATATCGAAAAATGATCATCGAAGTCAAAGTCCCGCAGTTGTCCGAGTCCGTCTCGGAAGCTTCGCTCGTCAAGTGGCATGCCAAGGAGGGGGAGGCCGTCAAGCGCGACCAGAACCTGATCGACATCGAGACCGACAAGGTGGTGCTCGAGACGCCCGCACCGGCCGACGGCGTGCTGCTCAAGATCATCAAGGGCAACGGTTCGTCGGTGACCAGCCACGAGCTGATCGCGCAGATCGACACTGAAGCCAAGGCCGGCGCCGCTGCCCCGGCTGCTGAAGCCGCCCCGGCCGCGGCTGCACCGGCTGCTGCCGCCAAGGCGGGTGCCACCGCGGGTCCGGCCGCACGCAAGATCCTGGCCGAGAAGGGCATCGACCCCGCTTCGGCGCAGGGCTCTGGTCCTGGTGGCCGCGTGACCAAGGCCGACGCGCTGGGCGTGGCCGCCAAGCCGGTGGCCGGCAGCAGCGTGTCCGCTCCCGCCGTGGTGCCGGTTGCCGTGGGCACTGCTCAGCCGCTGCCGCAACCGCCTGCACCGGTCGCCATCGAGAATGTGTTGGCTGATCGCCCCGAGCAGCGCGTGCCGATGAGCCGCCTGCGTGCGCGCGTTGCCGAGCGCCTGCTGCAGTCGCAGGCCACCAACGCCATCCTGACCACCTTCAACGAAGTGAACATGGCCCCGGTCATGGAGCTGCGCAAGAAGTACCAGGAGAAGTTCGAGAAGGAGCACGGCGTCAAACTGGGCTTCATGTCCTTCTTCGTGAAGGCCGCCGTGGCCGCACTCAAGAAGTACCCGGTGCTGAACGCCTCGGTGGATGGCAATGACATCGTCTATCACGGCTACTTCGACATCGGTATCGCCGTCGGTTCGCCTCGCGGCCTGGTGGTTCCCATCCTGCGCAATGCCGACCAGATGAGTCTGGCCGACATCGAGAAGAAGATTGCCGAATACGGCGCCAAGGCGCGCGACGGCAAGCTCAGCATCGAAGAGCTCACCGGTGGCACCTTCTCGATTTCCAACGGGGGCATCTTCGGCTCCATGCTGTCGACGCCCATCATCAACCCGCCGCAGTCGGCCATCCTGGGCATCCACGCCACCAAGGACCGTCCGGTGGTTGAGAATGGTCAGATCGTGATCCGTCCGATCAACTACCTTGCGATGTCATACGACCACCGCATCATCGACGGCCGCGAGGCCGTGCTGGGCCTGGTGACGATGAAGGAAGCGCTGGAAGACCCGTCGCGACTGCTGCTGGAAATCTGATGAGTGAAGGGAGAAGGAGGAAGGGAGAAGGGTGTGCGAACACCTGCGGCCTTCCTCCTCCTCCCGCTGAACTAATGATGTCGAAGGCGAGTGGGGCCGACCCTTCCCCCTTCTCCCTTCCCCCTTCCCGGGAACAGATATGAGTAAAGAATTCGACGTCGTCGTGATTGGTGGTGGCCCCGCCGGATATGTCGCTGCCATCCGCGCAGCGCAGCTCGGTCTCAACACGGCTTGCTGCGAGTCCGAAGCCTATGCCGATCCTAAGGGCGAGCCGCGACTGGGAGGCACCTGCCTCAACGTGGGTTGCATCCCGTCCAAGGCGCTGCTGCACTCCTCGGAGCTGTACGACCAGGCCACGCACTCGTTCATCATGCACGGCATCAAGGCCGAGGGCGTGAGCATCGACGTACCCTCGATGATCAAGCGCAAGGACAACATCGTCACCCAACTGGTCAGCGGCATCAAAAGCCTGTTCAAGAAGTACAAGGTCAGCTTCATCCCTGGCCATGGCAGCTTCGTCGGTCAGGTCGATGGTGGTAAGTGGCAAGTCAAGGTCGGGGAAGAGATTGTCACCACCACGCACGTGATCGTGGCGACCGGTTCCAATGCACGCCACCTGCCTGGCATTGAGGTCGATCAGAAACTGATTCTCGACAACGCGGGCGCACTGGACATCAACGACGTGCCCAAGCGCCTCGGCGTGATCGGTGCCGGCGTGATCGGTCTCGAAATGGGTTCGGTGTGGAAGCGCCTGGGCTCCGAGGTCACCATCCTCGAAGCCGTGCCCGACTTCCTGGCCGCCGCCGATCAGGCCGTCGCCAAGGAGGCCTGGAAGGTGTTCACCTCCAAGCAAGGCCTCAAGATCAATCTGGGCGTGCAGATCAAGGAAGTCGCCGCCAAGAAGAATTCCGTCGTCATCAAGTACGAGAATGACGAAGGCGAGCAGACGCTGGAAGTCGACAAGCTGATCGTGGCCGTTGGCCGCGTGCCCAACACCAACGGCCTGAATGCAGCCGCCGTGGGCTTGGGGATCGACGCCCGCGGGCGCATCGAGGTCGATGAGTTCTGCGCCACCAACCTGCCCAACGTGTGGGCGGTAGGCGACGTGGTGCCGGGCCCGATGCTGGCGCACAAGGGCATGGAAGAGGGCGTCATGGTGGCCGAGCGCATCGTTGGCCAGGCGACCAGCATCAACCACGACACCATTCCCTGGGTCATCTACACGCATCCGGAAATTGCCTGGGTTGGCAAGACCGAGCAAGAGCTCAAGGCGGCCAACATTCCGTACAAGCCGGGTCAGATCCCCTTCCTCGCCAACGGCCGCGCACTGGGGCAGGGCGACACTACCGGCTTCGTGAAGGTGCTGGCGCATGCCGAGACTGACCAGATCCTGGGCGTGCATGTGATTGGCACCAGCGCGTCCGAGCTGATCGCCGAGGCCGTAGTGGCCATGGAGTTTGGCGCTTCGGCGGAAGACATCGCGCGTACCTGTCACGCCCACCCGACGCTGTCGGAAGCGCTGCACGAAGCGGCGCTGGCGGTGGACAAGCGCTCGCTCCATTTCTAAGCAGTCGTAGTCGGGGCCAGGCTTGGCGCGCGGTGAAGACCGTGCGCCGACTCTGGCCCCTCGCATTTCCGGGACCGAAGTCATGACGGCGCATTCCATCCTCAACGTTCCCGAGCACGGTGTGCGCGATGCCTACCGTTCCTTGCTCGCCACCCGCGGCTACAAGGCCGACGCGGCTCAGCGTAAGGCCATCGACCGCCTGCAGACGCTCTACACCGAATTGCTGGATTTCAAGGCGCGGCGCCGGACTTCGCTGCGCAAGCTCTTCATCCATCCCGAACTGCCGCGCAGCGTGTACCTGTGGGGTGGCGTGGGGCGCGGCAAGAGCTTCATCATGGATTGCTTCTTCGACGCCGTGCCTTACAAGCGCAAGCGCCGGGTGCACTTCCATGCCTTCATGCAGTCGGTGCATGAGCAACTGCGCGCACACAAGGATCAGGAGGATCCGCTGGGCCACGTCGCGGATGTCATCGCTACTCAGACGCGCCTGCTGTGCTTCGACGAATTCCACGTTTCCGACATCGCCGACGCGATGATTCTGGGGCGCTTGCTGCAGGCCCTGTTCGAGCGCGGTGTGGTGTTCGTGATGACTTCCAACTACCCGCCGGATGGCTTGTATCCCAACGGCCTGCAGCGTCACAACTTCATTCCAACCATCGACTTGATGAAGCTGCGCTTCGACGTGCTCGAGGTGGATGACGGAACGGACTATCGCTTGCGCTCGCTGGAGCGGATGAACATCTTCCTCACTCCACTGGGGGAAGAAACGGACGACGATCTCGCCACGCATTTCGGCCAGATTGCGGGTGCAGTCGGCCGTTCCGGTGAGATTGAGGTGCTCGGGCGCAAGCTCAAGGCGCGTCGTCTCGCGCCTGGCGTCGTGTGGTTTGATTTCGAGGTCTTGTGTGGCGGTCCGCGCTCGCAGAACGACTACCTGGAGATTGCCCGCGAGCACCACACGCTGTTGCTGTCCAACGTGCCACAGATGAGTCGCGAGCAGGGCAACGAGGCGCGTCGCTTCACCTGGCTCGTCGACGTGCTCTACGACGCGCGGGTTAAACTGATTCTCAGTGCCGAGGTGGAGGCCCCGGAGCTCTACCGCGAGGGGCCCAATGCGCAGGAATTTCCGCGGACCGTCTCGCGCCTCATCGAGATGCGCTCGCGCGAATACCTCGCCGAAGCACACCGGCCGCAGTAGGGCGGGGGCAGCGAGCGCTCAGTCGCCAGCTACGTCCTCAGACTCATCGGTTCTGGTGTCCGGCCGGGGAGAGAGGGCCGGCTGGGCCATGCGCAAGTCCGCGATATAGCTGACCGGGCCCGTATGCTGGCTACGGACGGGAGAGGGATTTAGGGGTACGCAGACGCCAATGTTCATGCTGCTCTCCATCGGATTTTGGGGGCGGGGAAGGGTGTGTGCATTGCAGCATCGAACGCTTACAGCCGTCTTACGCAGGGAAGGCCAGCGGCTTCCCCTCATCGGCAGATTGCCGTGCAAGCAGGCTGGCCTCGGTGACGGCCAGGCTGTCCTCCAGGCTGATCAAACAGTTTCCCCTGCCCTCGCATTGCGCGAGAAAGTCCGCGAAGATCGAGCGCGGCGCGGGCAGGGCCAGGTTCGTACTGCTGGTCTGGCCATCTGCATCCAGCAAGGCCACGCCATGCCGCACCTCCAGCACGCCGCGCGTCCCGACCACGCGTACGCGATCGTCGCCATGTGTCGGTGCCGTCGCAGGACGTAGATAGTCCAGATTGACCTGCGCCAGTACCTCCTGCTCCATTCGGAACTGGCATTGCGCGGTCACTTCCAGCTCCCCCAACCCCTGGTTGCAGCGCGAGGACTGCTGCGCGGATACCGACAGGAAGGACAGGCCACCCGACAGCCAGCGCACCCAGTCGATCGCGTGGCTGCCCACCCACGGAATGGTGCCGCCGTAGCGCGAACGCTCCATGAAGAAGGCCGGCCGCTTGCCCAGCCTGTAGGACTTCTGCGCATTGAGCATGCGTACTTCACCGATGCGTCCGTCGCGGATAGCCGCGTGGGCGGCAAGAAAGGCCGGGTGGTAGCGGATACCGAACATCGCGGCGAAGTGTAGCGGCCGTTGGCTCAGCGCCTGGCGGAGCGACGCCAGCTCGGCCAGTTCGGTAGCGACCGGCTTTTCACTGAACACATGAATCCCGCGCGCGATGCAGGCCAGGCTGATCCGGGCAGCGTCGCCGAAGTGCGGATTCACTGCCACCACATCGGGTTGCAGCGCATCGAGCATTGTCTGCCAGTCGGCATACTCTGGAGCGGCAAAGCCAGCGGCCTGCAGCGCTTCGCGCAGCTTGGCCAGATCCTCGCCCGGCGAGCCCGGGGCGAAACCCATCAGCCGGGCAACACTCAGCCCTTCCAGCACATAGCGGTAGTGCCCGCTCCCACCAATGATGCAAACCTTCATGCCGAATCCCGCCAAGCCAATCCTTAGCATAGATTATCCCCAGCGCCCCCAAGGGTTTGCTAGGACTTTCCCAGCCTTGGAGACAGGAAGGTTCTGTCACGTTCCAGAAACGAAAAGGGCCAGTGCCTAAGCACTGACCCTTGTGAATTCTGGCTCCTCGACCTGGGCTCGAACCAGGGACCTACGGATTAACAGTCCGGCGCTCTACCGACTGAGCTATCGAGGAACAGAGACCAAGATTGTAGATACGATACTCAAATGTGTCAACACGAAAGTGCGTGCTGATAGCCTGCGCGGCCGGTCGCGGGAGCGCCGACTGTCACGGACAGGCGCTATCTGCAAGGCAATCGGTTACATTCAGGTTTCCGGAACACTTACTCGGATCGCGTCATGTTCAGTGCTGCTGCCGTCAGGCATCTTGTTGCGGGTTTTCTGGTCCTGTGTTCGCTGGCGGGCGGTGCTCGGGCGCAAGAGGCTGAAAGTTGGCTGGGCCTGCCTGTGACCTACAAGAGCCGCAGCTACGCCTTCTCGCCGTGGCCGGCGATCGAGGTGCGCGAGCTCAAGGTGGCGACAGCCACGCCCATCCTGATCAACAAGGCGTTCGTAACGCCGGACTGGGGGGACTGGATTACCGAGTTCAAGACCCAGCGCGTGCGGATCCAGGCCAGCCAGGTGACGGCCACGCCGGAGGCCTTGCTGCGCCTGTCCTTCATTGATGGACGCTCGTCACGCAAGGTGACGGCGCTGCGTTTCGAGGGCTTGAACCTCATCGTGGGTGGCATGACGCTGCCCTTGCCCAAGGGCGAGATGGATTTCGCGCCCGACGGAACCTTGGCGCACGTGAAGATTGCTCTGGACCAGGGACTGAACCTTGATATTTCGCCGGCTGGTGGCAAGCTGACCGTGCTGCTGCAGGCGAGCTCCTGGCGGTGGTCCGGAATGCCGCTGTTCCTGTGGGAAAGCCTGGTCCTGCAGGGCGAGCTGACTGGTGATGCGCTGACCTTCGACAAGATGGGCGGCAATTCTGATGGCGGCACGGTGCGCGGGCTGCTGCGCTTCGCTTTCACCGAGAAGATGGTCGATCTGGGCGGCGAGTTGAAGCTCGACAATATGCGGGCCACGTCGATGATCGGGCGGATATTTCCGCGTCATACGGTACAGGGCCATCTGAGCGGTATTTTCAAGCTGACTGCGCAGGGTACTTCAGCGGCCGAGCTGGCCAGCAGCACGGCGGTGGCCGGAACCTACACGATCAAGGACGGCGCGATCGATCGTTTCGGCCTGCTGGAGGGCTTGCGCAAGGGAGGGGGCGGGGCTGCCGGCGGTGGCCTGACCCGTTTCGAGACCTTGGTCGGCTCCATCAAGGGGCAGGCCGGGCAGGGGTGGGTGGTTGGGATTCAACGTCTGGATGCGGGCGCTCTTCAGGGTTCGGGTAGCGTGAACGTCGGTGTGGATGGCAAGCTCAAGGGCTACTTCTCCGGCAGCATGCGCTTGCCCGGCGGAGAAACGAGTTCGCGCGGTTTCAGCGTGACCGGTGCGGTTGAGGCGCCGACCCTGATGATCCCCAACTGAGCCGCCGCTGTTATGCTCCTGGGCAAATCTGGGAGTGGTGGATATGGAGTCGGCCCAAGTGTTTTTGGTGACCTGCCTGTGTGCAGAGTGGTGTGGCACTTGCCGGGAGTACCGGCCGTCCTTCGAGGCGCTGCGTGCGCGCTTTCCGCAAGCTGGCTTTTTGTGGGTGGACGTTGAGGACGAGCCCGAACTGGCTGGCGACGTGGACGTGGAGAATTTCCCGACCCTGGTGGTGCAGCGCGATCAGCATGTGTTGTTCTGCGGGCCGATGCTGCCGCAGGTTTCGCTCCTGGAACGCATGCTGGAATCCCTGCTCGAAATGGATGCCGAAAGCGCAGCACGTTTCGCCACGGGAACGGCGGAGCGGGCAAACTGGCAGGGCGTTGCCGATATCCGGGCCCGTCTGGCCGAACGGAACTGAGCAGGGCGCGATACCGGGGATTTAGTTAGACGGTGGGGTCGCGGTATCGCATAGAGAAAAGGGGCGCCATGGCGCCCCTTTTCTATTGCAGGTGAGGGCCTGCGCTTATTCGACCTTGGCCTTGGAGACCAGGGCACCGATGTGCTCAGCTACGACCTTTTGCTGCAAAGTCTGGCGGATGCGGTCCTTGACCTCGTCGAACTTGGGCGGTTCGAACTTGCGGGTGTCCTCGACCAGTACGACGTGGAAGCCGAACTGCGACTTGACCGGAGTCTGCGTGAACTGGCCCTTGTCGAGCTTGGCCAGTTCGTTACCGAAGGGCAGGCTGCTCAGGCGGCCCCAGCCGAGGTCACCGCCGGAGTCCTTGGTGCCTTCGTCCTTCGACTGCTTGGCCAGTTCTTCGAAACGGCCACCCGCCTGCAGCTTCTTGATGATGGCGGTGGCTTCGTCTTCGGTCGTGGTCTGGATGTGGCGCAGCTTGTACTCACGATCGCCGGCTTCCTTGACCTGCTTGTCGTACTCGGCGCGCACCTGGGCGTCGGTGACCGGATGGGTCTTGACCCAGTCGTCGAGGTACATGCCGATCAGTACGTTCTGGCGTGCGATGTCCTGGCGAGCGGTGACGGCGGACTTCTTGTCGAAGCCCTGCTTGCGTGCCTCTTGCGCGATCACTTCACGACGCACCAACTCCTCGCGGATGGCGCGCTTGAGCATGTCGTTGTTCGGTGCGCCCTGGGCGGTCTGCTCGCTGGCGAGGATCTCCGCGTAGGCGGCCGGGATGCTGGTGCCGTTGACCTTGGCGACCGGCTTGTTGGCGTCGCTCTGAGCCAGGACCGGCGACAGCAGGGTGGCGGCGAGCAGGGACGCCAGCAGCGGGAGCTTGATGTTCATTGTCTTCCTTGGTTGTTGAAAGGGGCGTTCAGGCCTGGGTGGCCTGGGCCGCATGTTCGTCCGGTGTGCGGGCGCTCATGCTCAGGGCGTGGATCGGACCCTGCATGAGCTCGCCCAGTGCGTCGAGCACGGCACGCTGACGGGCAAGCCGCGATTGTGCCGCAAAACGTGCAGAGACGATCAGCAGGTGGTAGTGGCCGCCGCCACCTGCGGAACCGGCGTGGCCGGCATGCAGGTGGGAGTCGTCGCGTACTTCCAGCAGGCTGGGCTCCAGCGCGGCGAGGCGGTTGCGGATCAGCGTCGGGGTGTCCATCAAGGCTCCTTGCCCTGGTCTTGCATGTAGCGCGACATGAACAGGGCCTGTGCCAGCACGAACAGGAACATCAGGCCCATGCCGCCGAAGAGTTTGAAGTTGACCCAGGCGTCTTCCGAGAAACCATAGGCGACGATCAGGTTGAGGCCGCCCATCAGGGCCAGGAAGGCCACCCAGGCGAGGTTGAGGCGGGCCCAGGCGATCTCGGGCAGGCTCACCTGTCCCTCCAGCGCCTTGCGGATCAGGTTGCGACCGAAGGCGAGGCTGGAAATGGCCAGCGCGCCGGCCATCGCCCAGTAGAGGATGGTCGGTTTCCACTTGATGAAGGTGGGGTTGTGCAGCAACAGTGTCAGACCGCCAAACACGATGACGATGGCAGCGCTGACCCACAGCATGGGCTCGATGCGCTTCATCACCAGCTTGGCGATCACCAGTTGCAGCACGGTGGCCACGATGGCCGTACCGGTCGCAACGTAAATATCGGCGAACTTGTAGGCGCCGAAGAAGAGCAGGACGGGGAACAGATCGAACAGGAATTTCATGGGGGCCGATTATAGGGCTGTCGCGGGTCTGGCGTTAGAGCGGCAGACGCAGGCGGGCGTTCAATCCACCTCCCGGTCGCGCTTCCAGGCGGAGTTCTCCGCCGTGCAGGCGGGCGATGCGGTCGACGATGGCGAGCCCCAGACCGGACCCGCTGGCATTGGTGCGGGCTGCTTCCAGGCGGGTGAAGGGACGCTTGAGGCGCTCCACCTCGTCTTCCGGGATGCCGGGACCGCGGTCGGCCACGAGCAGGTCCAACCCCTGTGCGTGGGTTTCCACCGACAGTTCCACCGGCCCCTCCGGCGGGCCGTAGCGCAGGGCGTTCTCGATCAGGTTGGACAGTGCCCGGCGCAGCGCCAGCGGGCGGATCGTCAGGCTGGTCTCGGTACCTGCATGCAGGCGTACGCGCTCGATCCTGCGGTTGAACGGGGCCGCCGCGCTGGCCAATAGTTCGTCCAGCCGGTTTTGCGTGGCGGGCTCGCTGTCCAGGTCGCGGGCGAAATCGAGGAACTGGCGGATGATGCGGTCCATCTCTTCGATGTCACCGGCCATCGCCTCGACGTCCTCCGATGCGGCCCCCGACATTTCGATGCCCAGGCGCAGACGGGCCAGTGGCGTTTTGAGGTCGTGCGAGATGCCGGCCAGGATCAGGGCGCGGTCCGATTCGAGCTGAGCCAGATCGTTGGACATCTGGTTGAAGGCCTGGGCCAGGGTGGTCAGTTCCTCGGCGCCGTCCTCGCGCACCCGTACCCCCACCTCGCCACGGCCAATGGCGCGGGCGGCGCGCTCCAGGCGCTTGAGCGGGCGGGTGACGCCGAACACGATCAGGTAGGCGCCAATCAGTGCCAGCAGGATGGCGGCAATCCCCCAGCCTATCCAGCTCACTGCCGCCGCGTGCCGGAAGCGCTCCTGCGGCAGCATGACCCAGTATTCGTCGTCGGATATCTCAGGATCGACGCGGAAGCTCACGTAAATGCCAGGCTGGCCTTGAAGCTCGGCGGCAAGGCGTGTGCTGGCGCCCAGGCGCTGGCGCAGCTCTGCGCTGACCGCGCGGGTAAAGCGGTCCTCCTCGATGAGGACGGCGCCGTCATCGGGTTCGGCCGGATAGATGTGGATGCCTTCCTGTCGGCTGAGGTCGCGCAGCAGAGCAATGCGGCGGTCGATGTCGGAGGCGAGCAGGGCCGAGCGGGTCAGGTTCACCACGCTGGCGACCAGTTGGGCCGAGTAGCGCGCCCGCTCGGCCTGGCCGTAAAGGCTGAACAGCATGAACCAGGCCGAGATCGACAGGGTCAGGAGCAGCGCAATGAGGGCGAAACTACGCCACAGCAGAGTGCGCGGCCAGCGCAGGCGAGGCCGCATATCTTCAGGCCTCGCGGGCGGCGCGCGCTTCGTCAGGCACGAATACGTAGCCGAAGCCCCACACGGTCTGGATGTAGCGCGGCTTGGACGCCTCGTCCTCCACCAGCTTGCGCAGGCGCGAGATCTGCACGTCAATGGAGCGGTCGAACACGCCATATTCGCGGCCGCGCGCCAGTTCCATCAACTTGTCGCGCGACAGCGGCTGGCGCGGGTGCTGCACCAGCACCTTGAGCAAGGCGAACTCGCCGGTGGTCAGCGGCAGCTCCTTGCCCTCGCGCGTGAGCTGGCGCGTGGCGAGGTTGAAGCAGAGGCTGCCGAAGCGCACCTCCTCGTCATCCTCGGCCGGGGCGCCGGGCAGGCTGCGCGGGCGGCGGCGCAGCACGGCATTGATCCGGGCCACCAGTTCGCGCGGGTTGAAGGGCTTGGGCAGGTAGTCATCGGCACCGATCTCCAGGCCGATGATGCGGTCCACATCCTCGGCGCGCGCGGTCAGCATCACGATCGGCAGGTTGTTGCCTGCACCGCGCAGGCGACGGCAGATCGAGAGGCCGTCCTCACCTGGCAGCATCAGGTCCAGCACCATCAGGTCGAAATGCTCGCGGCTCAGCGCGCGGTCCATCTGGCCAGCGTCGATCACGGTCTTCACGGCGAAGCCCTGCTCGTCGAGGTAGCGGTCGAGCAGGCTGCGCAGGCGGGCATCGTCATCGACGACGAGAATGCGGTAACGTTCCTTGGTATCCATGCGTCCATCCTAAGCGCAAGGCGCGCGAATGTCAGCGTGCCACCCGCGCGGCGGGCGGCGCTATCGTAAGAAGAAGTGTCGGCAGCCGGCGATGTTTACAACTGCTTACAGAATGAGGGCCGAATTCCACACACCGGCGCGCCAGGCGCGCCACTATTGGAGCGTGGCCGCAGGGTGCGGCAGAGAAAGTCCAGCGTGCGAGCAGTCCGGTTCCTGATCCTGTGTTGCCTGGGGGCGATGAGCGCCGGGCTGGCGTACGCCCAGCCGCCGCATGGGCCGGCGCCGCACGAGGAGCGCCCGGCGATGACGCCGGAGCAGGAGGCCCGCCTGCAGGCGCGGCGTGAGCGCCTGCGTCTGTTGCGCGAAGAGATGATGCGCGATATGCGCGGCGCCGAAGGCATGCCGCCGCCGCAGTTGTACCCGGCGCCGGACGGCCGGGGCGAGGGGCCGCGCCGGCGCGCCGGGTGGACCGAGGAGGGGCAGCCGCCGCGAGCGGACCGGCCGCCGCCGCGCCCGCCGCAGCCCGAGGCCGCACCGGGGGATGAGCGTGCGCGCGAAGCCGGTCAGCCGCGCCGCCTGAGCCCGGAGGAACGCAAGCAGTTGCGCCGCCAGATGCGCGATGCGGCGCGCGAGGTGTACGGCGAATAGAACCCGGCGGGGAGAGGGGGCGACATGACGCGTTGCGTGAAGGCAGTATGTTTGCTCGCGCTGGCGGTGACTCACTGGACGGCGCTGGCCGCCAGCATGGGGCCGGAGGAGGCCCGTCACCTGCTGAGCCGCAGCGGCTTCGGCGCCACCCCGGCCGAAATCGTCGAGTTCGCAGCGCTGACGCGCGTTGAAGCGGTGGATCGCCTGCTCGCGGCGACCCGCAGCAGCCCGCTCACCCCCTTGCCCGCGCGCGTGACGGACAGCCCCATCCTGCTCGCTCGCGAGCTCACCCAGCCTGAGCGTCAGGCCTATGACCGCGACCAGCGCCTGCGCAGCGACGAGATGCGTGCGTGGTGGATCGGCGAGATGCTGAGCACGCCTTCGCCGCTGACCGAGCGGATGACGCTGTTCTGGCACAACCATTTCGTCTCGGGGCAGCAGAAGGTCAAACACCTGGCCCTGATGCGCGACCAGAACCTGCTGCTGCGCAGCCATGCCACCGGCAATTTCGCGGCCTTGCTGCACGCGGTGTCCAAAGACCCGGCGATGCTCCTTTACCTGGATGCTGCCGCCAACCGCCGGGGCAAGCCCAATGAGAACTTCGCGCGCGAGGTGATGGAGCTGTTCACGCTGGGCGAAGGGCACTACAGTGAGGCCGATATCCAGGAAGCGGCGCGTGCCTTCACCGGCTGGAGCCTGGACACGCAGCGCTGGCAGTTCGTCTTCCGCCGCGCCCAGCACGATGCGGGTGAAAAGCGCATCCTCGGACGCAGCGGACGTTTCGACGGTGATGATGTGCTCGACCTCCTGCTGGCTCAGGACCACACCGCGCGTTTCATCGTGGGCAAACTGTGGCGCGAGTTTGTTTCGCCTCAGCCGGATTCCGCAGAAGTGGAACGCCTCGCGGTCCTCTTCCGTGAGCAGGGCTACGCGATCAAGCCGGTGCTGCGCGAACTGTTGTTGAGCGAGGCTTTCTGGCAGCGGGAGGCGCGTGGCAGCCTGGTCAAGTCGCCGGTCGAGCTGGTCGTCGGCAGCCTGCATACCCTGCAGGGCGAGGTGCCGGACCCACTGCCGCTGACGCGCACCTTGCGCGCGCTCGGGCAAGACCTGCTGGCGCCACCCAATGTGCGCGGCTGGCCGGGGCAGGACGCCTGGATCAACACCACGACCTTGCTCACCCGCAAGCAGTTTCTCGATCGGATCGCGCGCACCGAGACATCTACCATGCGTCCTGCCGCGCCTCCCGCGCCGGACATGGGCGGGATGCTGGACGAGCAGGCGCGCCAGCGTCAGCGCATCCAGGCCGCAGAACCGCTGCTGCGCGCCGACCTTGGCGGCTGGCGCGATACGGTGCTGCGCAGCGGGCTGACACCAGCTGCCGTCTTGCTCAGCGTGGCGCCGGTGCAGGCGAGCCTGGGTGACAGTGCGCGGGCCCTGCTGCAAGACCCGGCCTATCAGGTCAAGTGAGGAGGCACGGATGAGCCGACGCGATTTCCTGCTGCAGATGGGCGCTGCCAGCCTGCTGGCCTGGCGTCCTGGACTGTCGATGGCGATGGCGCCAGCGCCGCGTCTTGGGCGGCTCCTGGTGCTGGTCGAGCTGAAGGGGGGCAACGACAGCCTCAACACCGTGGTGCCCTTCCGCGACCCGGCTTACAAGGCGGCACGCCCCCGGCTCGCCCTGCCGGACAGCGAACTGATTCCCGTGGGCGACGCGGTGGCCTTGCATGCTGCGCTGTCGCCCTTGATGCCGCTGTGGGAGCGTGGCCAGCTTGCCATCGTCCAGGGTCTGGGTTATCCGCAGCCGAATCTCTCGCATTTCCGTTCCATCGAAATCTGGGACACCGCGTCGCGCAGCGACGAGTACCTGGAGGCGGGCTGGCTCAGCCGCAGCTTCCAGCGCTGGCCGCTGCCACCAGCGATGGCGGCCGATGCGCTGGTGCTGGGCTCGGCCGATCTGGGGCCGGTCGCGGGTGGAGCACGTGCGATCACCCTGGACGCGGGCGGCAACTTCGAGCGCCAGGCGCGCCTGGCCAAGGAGGCTCAGCGCGCTGGTGGCGGCGCGCTGGCGCATGTGCTGAAGGTGGAGGGGGACGTGCTGCACGCGGCGCGTTCGCTGGCGCCCGGGCGTCCTCTGCAGACGAGCTTCCCGAACACGGAGTTTGGCCGCAACTGCCGTCTCGCCTGCGAGACCCTGGCACGCACGCCGGGTGTGGGGGCGATCCGCCTGAGCCTGGGCGGCTTCGACACGCACCAGAACCAGCTCGGCACCCAGGCCAACCTGCTGCGCCAACTGGCGGAGGGGCTGCACAGCCTGTACGCCGGGCTGAACGAGCTGGGACGCTGGGATGACAGCCTGATCATGACTTACGCCGAGTTCGGCCGCCGCGTGCGCGAGAACGACAGCGGCGGCACCGATCATGGCACCGCCGCTTCGCACTTCGTGCTGGGCGGGCAGGTGCGCGGCGGGCTGCACGGCCGCATGCCCAGCCTCGAAGACCTGGACGAAGGCGGAAACCTGCGCCATCACGTGGATTTCCGCCGGCTCTACGCCACCGTGCTGGAGCGCTGGTGGGGCATCGCCGACAGCCGCACGGTGCTGGGCGGCCGTTTTGCCCCCCTGGCGCTGGTCTGAGACGGGGCGAGCGGTCATAATCCGCCGCTCTCCCATTCAGACAACGGACGACAGATCATGGCGGACTCCATCACCACGGCCTCGGGCCTCATCTACGAAGACAGCGTGCTCGGCACCGGCGCCGAAGCCAAGTCCGGCCGCACGGTGGTCGTGCACTACACCGGCTGGTTGACCGACGGCAGCAAGTTCGACTCCAGCAAGGACCGTAACGAACCTTTCTCCTTTCCGCTCGGCAAGCGCTACGTGATCACCGGCTGGGACGAAGGCGTGCAGGGCATGAAGGTGGGCGGCACGCGCAAGCTGACCATTCCGCCCGAGCTGGGCTATGGCGCACGCGGCGCGGGCGGCGTGATTCCGCCGAATGCCACGCTGGTGTTCGAGGTGGAGTTGCTGGACGTGCAGTGAGCCGTCCGCAATAGCTGGCCGGAAGACGACAAGGGCACCCGCGTGGTGCCCTTTTGTTTTCTGGCCGTGCTCACATTCGCCGTATAGGATGATGCTGTGGTGCAGCATTCATTCCGCTCAACGTTTGATACACGGAGGACGACATGGCTGGCAAGGCGAAGGCACGCAGGGCATTGATCATCAGCGGTGGGGCGCCCAACGCGACCCTGGTCGGCGGGGCGCTGGAGGCGGTGGTCGATCTGGGCCTGGAGTTCGACGTGATCAGCATGGCGGGTGCCGGCGCACTGCTGGGCCTGATGTACTGCGCGCCGAAGAACGGTGACCCGGTGGCGACCTTGCGCGGGCTGACCGAACTGGGGATCGCCGACCCGCTCTACGACGTATTTCCGGTCAACTACAAGGTTTTCAACAAGCCCGGCATGCTGGCCGACACCTATCGCCAGATGCTGGCCGGCAACCCCCTGGTGCAGCGCGTGATGCAATGGCCGGCGCAGGACCCGGTGAGCCAGCTCACCAAGGACAGCCTGGAACTCGCCTGGGCCACCCTGTGCCCCAGCGATCTGAGTGACAACTCCCTGGGCCTGTGCGCCCATGTGCCCTTTGCCGAGCAGATCATCGATTTCGAGAAGATTCCGCAGGTCAAACCGGCGCTGTACATCAACGCCTACAACCTCAGTACGCACGAGATGCGGAATTTCGAGAAGCACGAGCTCAGCAACAAGCACCTGCAGGCCGCGCTGTCCTTCCCCTTCCTGTATCCGCCCACGCAGCTTGAAGACGGTTACTACATCGAGGGGGCGGCCATCGACTGCCTCAACTTCAAGGGGCTGATGAAAAACCATCCCGACCTGGAAGAGATCGTGGTGTTCGACATCCTGGGGGTGGAGAAGCTGCTGCGTCCGCCGCGTGATCTGTACGACGCCTGGGTCATGTCCATCATCACGCCACTGGTCGAGATCGCACGCGACGACATCAAGCTCTTCGAGGCGAAGCACAAGCCGGAAGGGCTCGCGCTGCACAAGGTTCCCCTGCTCAAAGACATCCCGGCGGAGCGGCTGGAGAAAGTCTTTGACTGGTCGCGTTCCAACCTGTCCTACCTCTACGACCTGGGCTACAAGAACGCGCGCACCTATCTCTCTGCGCTCAAGTAGCGCGGATCAGTCGTGACAGGATCGCGAGGCCACGTGTCATGGCCTCGGGCGTGGCGTGACTGTAGTTCAGGCGCAGGCTGTCGGCCGCGATCGGCTGGGCGGGGTAGAAGGCCTCGCCCGGCATGAACGCCACGCCCTCGGCCAGCGCCCGGTCCAGCAGTGCGCGGTCGGCGCGACCCGAGTGCAGGCGAACCCAGAAGAAGAGCCCGCCCTGCGGGATCGACCATTCCGCGATGTCGCCGAGCTGGGCCAGCAAGGCCGCCTGCATGGCATCGCGGCGCACCCGGTAGCCCGCGATCAGGCGCGCCAGATCCGCCTCGCGCTGGGCGCTCCGCAGCCATTCCGCCACGGCGATCTGTCCGGGGCGCTGGGTGTGCAGGTCATTGGCCTGCTTGAGCTTGAGCAGGTGGGGCATGAGGATCGGCGAGGCGGCGAGGTAGCCGATGCGCAGGCCTGGCCACAGGATCTTGGAGAAGCTGCCGAGGTACACCCATTGGGCGCGTTCCAGGTAGCTGCTGATCGCCCGCATCGGGTGGCTGACATCGAGACGGATGCTGCGATAGGGATCGTCCTCGATCAGCGTGCAGGCGTAGCGATCCAGCAGCGCGGCGACAGCCTGGCGGCGCTCCGCCGAGTAGCACAGGCCGCTTGGGTTCTGGAAGCTGGGCACGAGGTACAGCGCCCGTGCGCCGCCCTCGCGCAGGGCAGCCTCCAGCGTGTCGAGCGCGATGCCTTCGGCGTCCAGCGGCAGGGGGCGGACGCGCGCGCCGAAGAGCTGGAACACCTGCAGGGCCGCCAGATAGGTCGGCGCCTCGACCAGCAGCGTGCTGCCAGGGTCGATGAGCAGCTTGGCGCACAGATCGAGGCCTTGCTGCGAACCGGCCAGGGCCAGCACTTGTGAGGGGGTGACCGTCAGCCCGGCGTGGCCGATCCACTCGGCCACCGCTTCGCGGAAGGCCGGCTCTCCCTCGCTGGCGCCGTATTGGTACAGTGCGCGCTGCGTCAGCGCGGCCACCGGCAACTCGGGCATCAAGTCCGGCGCCGGCAAGCCACCGGCGAAGGAGATCATGCCGGGGCGGGTGGCGGCGGCCAGGATTTCGCGCACCAGCGAGGGCTGGAGGTCGGCCATGCGGTGGGCGAGTGCGGGCTGCGGATGGTCTGCGACGGTGGACATGGCAGGTATTTAGTTGGTCATGTATGTTGACCAATATTGGAAGCCAGGAAATATAAAGTCAACATGATTGACCAAAAAGACAAGCACGACCCGGCAAATCATGCGGAAGCCGGCCCCGACGCCTTGTTCGAGGCCATCGAGCTGTTCCACTTCGCGTTCCGCGCCTTCACCGCCTTGCCCGATGCGATCCTGGCCGAGCGTGGCCTGGGCCGCCTGCATCACCGCGTGCTGTATTTCGTGGCGCGTCGTCCGGGGCAGCGGGTGAGTGATCTGCTGGCGACCCTGGGCATCAGCAAACAGGCACTGCATGCGCCGCTGCGCCAACTGGTGGAGGAGGGCCTGGTGGCCATGCGCCCGGCCGAGGACGATGGTCGCGCGCGTTGTCTGAGCCTCACGCCCGACGGCGCGGCGCTGGAGGCGCGCTTGTCGGCGGCGCAGCGGCAACTGCTGGCGACGGTATTCGCGGAGCAGGGCGGCGGCGCGGAGCAGGGCTGGCGAACCGTGATGGCCTCCCTGGCTGCGTCGCAACGGCCGGGCTGACGCGTACCGCGGCCCCGAGTCTGGTCAACAGACTGCCGCATTGCGGTATCTCCTCCTTGCGATTCGCCCGACCTGACCAATAATTCCAGTTCACCTGACTGAAAAGGGGCCGCTCATGGCCGTGACCCAACAGGTAGCGGGGCGTTGTTTCCTCCGGCATCCCGTCGACATTCCCATCGAGATCTGTGCCGAAGGCGTTCGCCAACGTGCCTCGCGCCGCATGAAGGACGTCAGCCTCGGTGGCCTTGCTTGCCGTTCTGAGCGAGCGCTGGAGGTGGGTGCGGTGGTGCTGGTGGGCATTGATCTGGTTCGACCGCCCTTCCGTGCCGAGGGTACGGTCGTGTGGTGCCGTCGGCATGGTCAGTATTTCGAAGTGGGCCTGCGGTTCCTGCATGCGGATGACGCCTTCGCCGCCCGCATGGTCGAGCAGGTGTGTCATATCGAGCATTACCGCAACGAGGTCTTGCGAGTGGAAGGCCGCGTGCTGGATGGCGAGGCCGCCGCGATCGAGTGGATCACCCGTTTCGCTGCTGAATTCCCCGGCCTGGACGCCTATCGCGGTTCGCATTGAGGCGGGGGTCCGCGGGCGGCATTAAAATGCCCGCATGGCCCAGGAAAAACTTCCCGTCACCCCCGCCGTGCGCGCGCTGCGCGCTGCCGGGGTGAGCTTCACCGATCATCCCTATACCTACGAAGAACGCGGCGGCACAGCGGTCAGTGCGCGCGAGTTGGCCGTGGACGAGCATGCCGTGATCAAGACTTTGGTCATGGAAGATGAGGCAAAACGGCCTCTGATCGTGCTGATGCACGGTGACCGCGAGGTGTCGACGAAGAATCTCGCGCGCCACATCGGCTGCAAGACCATCGTGCCCTGCGCGCCCGAGGTGGCGAACCGGCATTCCGGTTACATGGTGGGGGGCACCAGTCCCTTCGGCACGCGCAAGGCGATGCCGGTCTATGTGGAGAAGAGCATCCTGGAACTGCCACGCATCTACATCAACGGCGGACGGCGTGGCTATCTCGTGGGGCTGGCGCCGCAGGCGATCGTAGACCTGCTGAAGCCTGTTCTGGTCGAGGTGGCGGTGTCCGCCTGAAGTCTTTCGCGCACGCAGGGGAACCGAATGCGCTGCCGGCGCGTCAGTGTCGGCATGACCAGACGGAGTGCCGCCCATGCGCTGGATCGGAAGCCTGCTGCTGTGCCTGTTGTCGACTGCCGCGCTGGCCAGCGAAGCCGCCTGGCAGGCCTTGCGCGAAGGGGGCGTCGTCGTCCTGTTCCGCCATGCGCAGACCGAGCCGGGCGTGGGCGACCCAGCGGGTTTTCGGCTGGATGACTGCGCCAGCCAACGCCAGCTCTCGGCCCAGGGGCGTCAGCAGGCGCAGCGCCTGGGCGAGCGCTTCAGGGCTGCAGGCGTGCAGCCGGTCGCGCTCTTCAGCAGCGCTTGGTGCCGGGCGCGCGATACCGCCCGGTTAGCTTTCCCGGACCTCCCTGTCCAGCACTTGCCCGGGCTCGACTCCTTCTTTGACGAACCTGCACAGCGCGCCGAGCGTGTGGCAGGCATGCGGGCTGCTCTGCGCACGATTGCGTCGGGTGGCGTCACGGTATGGGTCAGTCACCAGGTCAACATCTCCGCCCTGAGCGGCGAGTACCCCTCGATGGGAGAAGGCTTCGTACTGCGTCCAGAGGGCGAAGGCTTCCGCCTCATCGGCCGGCTTCCGGCGGAGGGCGGATAGGTGGAGGCGCCACTGGCGATCGGGGGCGAGTTGGCCGTGTGGTTGCGGACCAGTCTGGCCTATCCGGTACTGGAAACCTTCCACCTGATGGGGCTGGCCACGCTTTTTGGCAGCGTGCTGGTGGTCGACCTGCGCCTGCTCGGCCTGATGCGCGGGCTCGACCTCGCCCTGCTAGCGCGTGGCGTGCTGCCGTGGACCGTGCTGGGCTTCCTGTTGGCTGCCTTGACCGGCCTGACCATGTTCTTTGCCCGTGCCGGCGAACTGATCGGCAACCCGTACTTCATCGCCAAGATGGGACTGGTGATCCTGGCCGGTTGCAATGCCGGCTTCCTGCATGCTCGCGGGCCGCTCGGCGAAGACGGGCTGAGCCGCCTGCAGGCTGTGCTGTCCATGGTGATCTGGTTGGCCGTGATTTTCTGCGGCCGTTGGATCGCCTATTTCTGAGGAGAACAACATGCGACGCAGAGACTTCGTTTTCGGCATGCCCCTTGTGCTGGGTGCCGGGCCGGTGCTGGCCCATCACGGCTGGAGCAGTTTCGACGAAACGCGCCCCTTGTATCTCGCCGGCAAGGCGGCGGAGGTGCGTTGGCAAAACCCGCATGCCGAACTGATCTTGCAACTGAACCAACCGCTTGTGCTGCCGGCCAATCTGAAGTCGCGCGCGGCCCCTGCGCAATCCGCCAACGTGGATGCGGCGGCGATCTTCGCGCGCGCCGTACTGCCGACGCGGCGCGACGAGAAGTGGGAAGTCGAGTTGTCGCCGCTGACCCGCCTGAACGCCTGGAAGGTGCCGGAGATCAAGGCTGGCGAGAGCCTGGAACTGGTGGGCTATACCTTCCCTGGCGAGAAGGGCGCGGCGATCTTCCGGGTGGAGTTTCTGATCCGGGGTGAGGCGGTGACGCCCTTGCGGTCCTCGCCGGCCTGAGTAGCGGATCCCGCCGTTTCAGGTCTCGCTCACCTCGCCGTCCAGGTAGTACCAGCGTCCGTCTTCGCGCACGAAGCGGCTGTGCTCTTGCAGGCGATGAGCGCGGCCGCCGATCTTGTAGCGTGCGACGAAGCGCACCGTGGCCCGGTCGTCTTCGGCATGGTGTTCGCCGACGGCGAGGCCCAGCCAGCGGGTCCCGTTGTCCTGCGCCAGGTCTAGCGCGGCGGGGCGGGTGCTGGCGTGCCAGGTGGCGAGCAGGTAGGGCTCCAGTTTCAGGACGTAGGCGCTGTAGCGGGAGCGCATCAGGGAGGCTGCGTCCGGCGCGGCGGTGCCGGCGTGCAGCGGACCGCAGCATGTGGCGTAGGCCGGGCCGCCGCAGGGGCAGGGCTCGCTTGGCGCGGCCTTGCCCTTGGCGGTCTTGCTCATTCGCCGTCCTCGAACCAGGTGCGGCCGTCGCGCTCGATCAGCGCGATGCCGGCCGATGGCCCCCAACTGCCGGCGGCATAGGGGGCGGCGCGCTGGCCGGTGCTGGCCCAGGCGGCGAGGATGGGGTCGACCCAGCGCCAGGCGGCGGCGACTTCGTCGTGACGCATGAACAGCGTCTGGTTGCCGCGGATCACATCCATCAGCAGGCGTTCGTAGGCGTCCGGATTGGCCACGCCGAAGGTTTCGGCGAAGCTCATGTCGAGCGGGATGCGGCGCAGGCGCATGCCGCCGGGGCCGGGATCCTTGATCATGACCTCCAGCGTCACACCCTCGTCGGGCTGCAGGCGGATGATCAGGCGGTTCTGCGAGATGCGGCCGGCGGTGTCGTCGAAGATCGAATGCGACAGGGGGCGGAAGGTGACCACGATCTCCGAGGTGCGCTGGGCCAGGCGCTTGCCGGTGCGCAGGTAGAAGGGCACGCCGGCCCAGCGCCAGTTGGCGACTTCGGCCTTGATGGCGACGAAGGTCTCGGTGTGGCTTTCGCGGCCGCCCAGCTCCTCCTGGTAGCCGGGCACGGCCTGGCCACCAGCAAAGCCCGCGCGATACTGCCCGCGCACGGTGAGCTGCTCGCAGTTACGCTCGTCGATACGGCGCAGTGCCTTGAGAATCTTCAGTTTCTCGTCGCGCACCGCGTCGGCGCGGAAGGTGTCGGGCGGCTCCATAGCCGTCAGGCACAGCAACTGCAGCAGGTGATTCTGCACCATGTCGCGCATGGCGCCGGAGGTGTCGTAGTAGCCGGCGCGCTCGCCTGTCCCCAGGTCTTCAGCCACCGTGATCTGGATATGGTCGATGTGGGTACTGTTCCACAGCGGCTCGAACAGGCGGTTGGCGAAGCGCAGCGCCATCAGGTTCTGCACCGTCTCCTTGCCGAGGTAGTGGTCGATGCGGAAGACCTGGTTCTCGGGGAAGACCGCGGCGACTGCTTCATTCACTGCGGCCGCGCTCTTGCCATCCTTGCCCAGCGGTTTTTCGAGCACCACGCGGGTGTCCGCCGTGACCAGGGAGAACTGGCGGATGCGCTCAGACAGCGGGGCGAACAGGTCCGGCGAGACCGCGAAGTAGAAGGCCCGGATGTGGCCTGGCTCCTCGTTCAGGAGGTCGGCCAGCTCACCCCAGCCGGCATCGGCGGAGGCGTCGGCCGAGTGGAAGCGGATGCGTTCGAGAAAGCGCGTCAGCGTGGTCGCGTCCTGGTCAGCCGGTTTGACGTACTTCTCGATGCTACCGCGCACGAAGCTGGCGTACTCATCCTGTGCCAGGGCGCGCCGCGACACACCGATGATCCGCGCTTCGGGGGGGATCTGGGTGGCACGGTCACGCATATAGAGTGCGGGCAGCAGCTTGCGCGCGGCAAGATCGCCGGCACCGCCGAACACCACCAGGTCGAAGGGAGAGACCTGGATCACACGCGAGGATTTGTTGCGTGAGTCGTTGCGTGAGTCCTGCATGGGGATGCCTTTCGGTTACATCGCGAGGAGAGTCTGGCGGCCCCACCATTCGGCGCCCGGTTCCAGTACGACCGGTTCCTCGATGGCGGCGGCCTCGACGCACAGCATATGCCGGAATCCTTGCGGCGGCATGTCGGCGATTTTCGCGCAGCCACTCTCCCACGGGTTCCACACCACCGTGTCCGGCATGTTCTCGGCATGAATGCCCAGGGCACCGCGTGCCTCGCGCAGCAGCAGCGGATGGTCGGTGCCGTGGTAGATGCGGTCCACCTCACCCTCCACGCTGAGGGTCACGCCACTGTCGCGGCGTTCCTCGCCCAGCAGCGAATCGGTGTAACGCTGGCCGCGCAGACCTTCCAGTGTGATCTCCTCGACTTCGCGTACGCGCAGGTAGGTGTGCAGGGCCGCTGTGAAACTGAGGTCCGCGTCGCCGGTGTTGTGCACTTCCAGTTCGAGATCCAGGCGCTGGCCGCTGATCGCGACCGACAGCTCCAGCACGAAGGGCTGCGGCCACAGGGCACGGGTGGCGGCGTTGTCCTCCAGGCGCAGGCTGGCGATGGCGAAATCGCCATCGCCGCGCGCATCGACGAGCTGCCAGGGCAGGGTGCGGGCGAAGCCGTGGCGAGGCAAGGGCCCGCGCGTGGAAAACTGCGGGAAGATCACCGGCACACCGCCGCGGATGGCCTGCCCCGCCGCGTAGCTGGCCTTGTCCGACAGGTACAGGCGTTCGCGCCCGTCGGGGCTGATCCAGGAGACGACATGGCCGCCGTACAACAGCACGGTGGCCTGGGCCCCATTGGCCAAGCGCAGGCGACGGGCCGGCTGGCCCTGGAATTCAATTTCTTCGATGGCGGTGAAGCTCATGTTCGGTGACTCAATTCAGCGTGACGGAAGCAGTCGACCAGATGGTCGTTGACCATGCCGGTGGCTTGCATGTGGGCATAGCAGATGGTGCTGCCGACGAAGCGGAAACCGCGCCGTTTCAGTTCCTTTGACATGCGGTCCGAGATGGGCGTACTGGCGGGCACTTCGGCCATGCTGCGCCAGCAGTTGAGAATTGGCTGTCCGTCGACGAACTGCCACAGGAAGTCGGTGAAGCTGCCTTCCTTCGCTTGCAGTTCGAGGAAGGCGCGTGCGTTGCCGATCATGGCCTCGCACTTGAGGCGGTTGCGGATGATGCCAGGGTCGGCCAGCAGACGGGCCAGATCCTTGTCGGTGTAGCGGGCGATCTGGTGGGGGTCGAAACCGCGCAGGGCGCTGCGGTAGTTCTCGCGCTTGCGCAGCACCGTGATCCAGGACAAGCCGGCCTGCGCGCCTTCAAGCATCAGGAACTCGAACAGGCGGGCGTCGTCGCGCAACGGCACGCCCCATTCCTGGTCATGGTAGGCGACATAGAGCGGATCGCGGCCTGGCCAAGGGCAGCGCGGACGATCCATGTCGATGGCATGCACGTGGAGCTGCTCTCAGTCCGCCAGTTCGTTGACCGGGTCCAGCACGCGCACCTGCGGCAGCCCTTTCATCTTGCCGAACAAGGCCTTGATGGCACGCGCCACGATGGGCGAGTCGAGGTGTCGCTGCAAGGCCTCGGCCGAGGCCCACAGTTCGATGGTGTTGAAGCGGCAGGGTTGATCCAGGTCGGCGTAGACGTCGAAGCGCAGACAGCCTTCCTCCTGGCGACACAATTCGGTCAGCTCCTTGAGGGTAGCCCTGACTTCCTTCAGGTGCTGCGGTAGTGCCTCGGCGAGAACCATGGCATGAATCGGTCGGGCATTCATGGCGTGCATTACGTGGGGAGTTCTTCTTCGGATTCCAGGCAGCAGTGTCCCGTATTGCACAAGGAGCTGGCAAGTCGGCGCCCGACTGACAAGGCAATACTCGTCATCTGTGACGAGCGTTCAGCGCATCTGCCAGATACGCCGGAAGTTCACATTGACGCGCAGCTTGTCGCGCGGCAGTACCGATACGACCTCGTACTGCTTGTCGCTGGTCTGGCGCCGCACCGGTCGGTCGTAGAAGCTGCCGGCCGCGCTCAGCACGCTGGCCACGATGGGGGTGTTGGCCTGGGCGCCGCGCTTCCACACCACACCGGTCTCGCCGTTGGCGAGCTGCACGCAGGTGCCTGGTGGGAAGATGCCGACTTCCTTGATCAGCACTGCGGCCAGCGGATCGGCCTCGCCGTTCTGCCCCTGCATCAGCAGCGAGCGTGCGGCCTCGCGCACCGACACTGGTTTGCGCGCGGCGCGCGGGCTGACCTTGGCGGAGAAGATGTCGGCCGTGCGCAGCAGTTGGGCCTCCTCGCAGGGCGAGACGATGCCGGTCGGATAGCCATTACCGCCAGGGGCTTCGTGATGCTCCTCGACGGCACGCAGCCACAGCGGGTCGATGACCTCGGCCTCGCGCAGCATCTCCTTGGCGAGTTGGGGGTGGCGGCGGATCAGCTCACGCTGTTGCGGCGTGGGGGCCATGCGTTGCGAGACGAGGGCGTCCTGCAGGTCGAGCATGGCGAGGTTCATCGTCATGGCCGCGCATACCAGGCTGTGCCGGCGCGACTCGTCCCACTGCAGGCGGCGCCCGGCCAGCTCGCACAGGATCGCGACATGCAGACTGTGCGCCGTGGCGTAGTTGCGTTGGTCGGTCAGGATCATCGCCGCCAGGGCAGTGTCCGGGTTGCGGTCGGCCAGTTCGTTGACGAAGCCGGCCAGTCCCCCGATCTGGCGCGCGAAATCTTCTTCCAGGCGAATGTTTCGCAGCAATGCTTCCAGTTCGATCCGGATATTGGTCCAGATCGAGAAGGGGTCGTTCTCGGGCGGCGCCATGGTCCGCCGGCCGGCGCCGCGCAGCAGGCGCTCGTCGATATAGACGCCGCGTGCGGCAAGGATGGCGATCTGGGAATCACGGGTCAGCACGTAGCCGCGACACAGCAAGAGCTGGCCGGCGGCATCGAAGACATCCCAGGGCAGGGGCTGACCGATCTCCAGGGCATCGTGAGGCAGGGCGTGGCGCATGTGCGGTCTACGTAAAGGGCGGCGCCAAACTTGAGGCGGTCGGCCCGGATGTGTGAAAAAATGCGCCCCTTCCGATCCCGCACAGATGTCCACGCAAAATTCCATGAGTCAGAAGCAGTACGACGAATCCTCTTTCCGCGTTCTCAAGGGTCTGGAGCCGGTGCGCGAGCGCCCCGGCATGTACACCCGCACCGATTCGCCCTGCCACATCGTGCAGGAGGTGATCGACAACGCGGCCGACGAGGCCCTGGCCGGTTTTGCCAAGCACATCCACGTCGCCCTGCACCGCGATGGCTCAGTGTCGGTCACCGACGACGGACGCGGCATCCCGGTCGGCCTGCACCCGGTCGAAGGCAAGCCGGTGGTGGTGCTGGCCTACACGGTGCTGCACGCGGGCGGCAAGTTCGACAAGAAGAGCGGCAACTCGGCCTACGCCTTCTCCGGCGGTCTGCATGGCGTGGGCGTGGCGGTGACGACGGCCTTGTCGACGCGGGTCGAGGTGGAGGTGCGCCGCGAGGGCAAGATTCACCAGATCGAGTTCATCAACGGTGGCCGCGAGATCGGCGAGCTGCGCGAGATCGGCGCCTGCGGCAAGCAAAGCGGCACGCGCGTGCGGGTGTGGCCGGATGGCAAGTATTTCGATTCGCCGCGCATTCCAATGAACGAGCTGGAGCGCCTGCTGCGCTCCAAGGCGGTGCTGTTGCCCGGGGTGAAGGTGATCCTGGACATCGAGCAGGCCGATGGCACGTTCGCGCGCCAGGAGTGGCGCTACCAGGATGGCCTGGCCGGCTACCTGCGCGAGATGGCGGCCGGCGCCGAGACACTGGTGCCGCTCTACACCAAGGAGGCCTATGCCGGCCCCGACGAGGATTTCGCGCCCGGCGAGGGCGCGGCCTGGTGCTTCGGCTGGTTCGACGGCATGCAGTTGGGCGAGAGCTATGTGAACCTCATCCCCACCGTGAATGGTGGCACCCATGAGAGCGGCCTGCGCGCAGGGGTGTTCGAGGCGGTGAAGAGCTTCATCGAACACCACAGCCTGCTGCCCAAGGGCGTCAAGATCCAGCAGGACGACGTGTGCGGCAAGATGAGCTTCGTGCTCTCGGCGCGCATCCTGGACCCGCAGTTCCAGGGCCAGGTGAAGGAGAAGCTGAACAGCCGCGAGGCGGTGAAGCTGGTCTCCAGCATGCTGCTGCACCCCTTCGAGGCCTGGTTGAACCAGAACGTGGAATACGGCAAGGCGATCGCCGAGCTGGCCATCAAGCAGGCGCAGTCACGCCTGAAGGAAGCGCAGAAGGTCGAGAAGAAGAAGAGTTCCGGCGTAGCCGTGTTGCCCGGCAAGCTGTCCGACTGCGAGAGCGAGGACATCGGCGAGAACGAGCTGTACCTCGTCGAGGGTGATTCCGCCGGCGGTTCGGCCAAGCTGGCGCGAAGTCGCGAGACGCAAGCCATCCTGCCGCTGCGCGGCAAGGTGCTGAACGCCTGGGAGGTTGATCCCAACCGCCTGTTTGCCAACGCCGAGATCCATGACATCTCGGTCGCCATCGGCGTCGATCCGCATACGCCCGACGCGCCCGATTCCGTGCTGGCCAACCTGCGCTATGGCAAGGTCATCATCATGGCCGACGCCGACGTCGATGGCTCGCACATCCAGACCCTGCTGCTGACCTTGTTCCTGCGCCATTTCCCGCGTGTGGTCGATACCGGCCATGTGTGGATCGCGCTGCCGCCGCTGTATCGCGTCGACGTGCCGGCGCAAGGCAAGAAGCGCCCGGCACGCCGCTTCTATGCGCTGGACGAAGGCGAGCTGGCAGCCATCCGCGATCGTCTGGTGAAGGAGGGCTTCAAACCCGAGGCCTTGGAGATCGGCCGTTTCAAGGGCCTCGGCGAGATGCGCCCGGACCAGCTCAAGGAAACCGCCATGGACCCGGCGACACGCCGCGTGCTGCCGGTGTCGCTGGATGCCGACAGCGCCGGCCAGGCCATGCGCCTGTTCGACCTGCTGATGGGCAAGGGCGAGGCTTCGGGTCGCCGCGCCTGGATGGAGCTGAAAGGCAATCTGGTCGAAGCGGACCTTTGAATGTCGTCTGCCGCAATGCACAATTGCGGCAGACCCCCATGGAGCCCGTCGTGGAGCGGGCCGTAGACCGCCGTTTACGTTCGACGGAAAGACGCCATGCTTCCTCGCCTTGTCGCGCTTCTGTTGCCCGTGCTGCTGGCGCTGTTGGCCCCCGCCGCCAGCGCCCAGTCGGTCGTCTTCATCAATCCCGGCAAGTCGGACGAGATCTACTGGCTGACGGCCAGCCGGGCGATGGAATCGGCGGCGCGCAGCCTGGGCATGCGCCTGGAGGTGCGCTATGCCGAGCGCGTGCATCAGAAGGTGTTCGACATCGCTGACGAGATCGCCGCCCGCCCGCCTGGGCAGCGCCCGGATTTCGTGGTGTATTCCAACGACTATGGTTCGGCACCGCGCCTGCTGCGCCAGTTCGAGGAGGCCGGCATCAAGAGCTTCCTCGCCTTCAGCGGCATCGTGGCCAGCAGCGAGCGGGCGATGACCGGCGCGCCGCGCGCGCAGCTCAAGCACTGGATCGGCTCTCTCGAGCCCCAGGCCGAAGATGCCGGCTACCTCACCGCACGCGCCTTGATCGAACGGGGCCGCAAGGCGCACGCCCAGACTCCCGACGGCAAGCTGCACCTGCTGGCGATTGCCGGCGACCGCTCCACGCCCAGTTCAGTCGCCCGCAATGAGGGCATGATGCGTGCCGTGGCAGAGAGTCCGGATGTGATTCTGGAGCAGGTGGTCTATGCCGCCTGGACGCGCGAGAAGGCGCGCGAGCAGAGCGAGGTCCTGTTCCAGCGCTACCCGCAGGCCCGCCTGGTATGGGCCGGCAACGACCTGATGGCCTTCGGCGCGATGGACGAATGGCGCAAGCGCGGCGGTACGCCGGGCAGGGATGCCTTCTTCTCCGGCGTGAACACCTCGCGCGAGGCCCTGGAAGCGATGAAGGCCGGCCAGCTCAGCGCGCTGGCGGGTGGCCATTTCATCGCCGGTGCGTGGGCCCTGGTGATGATCCACGACTATGCCCGGGGCAAGGATTTCGCGGGCGACGGGCTGGAGCAGTCGCAGTTCATGTTCACGCTGTTCGACTCGGCGCAGGCCGACATTTTTCTGCGCCGTTTCGGCGAGCTGAATTTCGACGCCATCGACTTTCGCCGCTTCAGCAAGGTGCATAACCCGCGCCTGCGCGCCTACAACTTCAACTTCCGGCAGTTACTGCTGTAGGAGCGCCCGTGTCGGCCCGCCCCGCTTACCGTCCTGCCCCGCGCCCTTTTCGCCCTCTTGCCGTCTCGCTGATCCGCAAGACTTTCCTGCTGTCCACCCTGTGCGCCACGGTCGTGTGCTGCGTGCAGGCAGCGCTGACCTACCAGTCTGTGCAGGACCGGCAGAAGGCCGCCTTGCGTGAGCTGGTGGCCAGCCATGTGCCCTTGCTGGCGCTGAATGTGTGGGACATCGAGCCCGATGCCCTGGCCCAGCAGGTGCGCAGCATCGCCGAGCGGCGCGAGGTCGGCTATGTGTGGGTCGAGACCAAGACCGGGCAGCGCTTCTTCGCCGGCCAGGCCGATCTGGCGCGTGCCCAGGCAATGGTGGTCAATATCCCCTATCCGCGCATCGAGAGCGGCAGCGTGGGCACGCTGCACATCGTGCCCGACCCCGCCATACTGCCGCGCGAGATCCTGTGGAGCCTGCTGCCCGTGGTGCTGGGCTATGGCGTGCTGACCCTGATGCTGTGCGCCTTCATCACCGGCCTGCTGCGGCGTGAGTTGCAGCAGCCACTGGAAGGGATCGCCCGTTTCGTGGCCGGGCTCAACCCGCGCAGCCTGACCATGCCGCTCTCGCTGCGACGGCCGGGCAATCGCTACCGCGACGAGATCGACCTGGTGGTGGAAGGCTTCGGCACCTTGCAGAGTGGCATCAGCGAGCACATCGAGAACCTCGACCGCCTAGTGGCCGAGCGCACGCAGGACCTGGAGAGTGCGCTCAGCTCATTGCAGCGTATCGCGATGACCGATCCGCTGACCGGCTGCTTCAACCGCCGCCATTTCGATGAGCGTTTCCCGATGGAGGTGGAGCGCGCCCAGCGCTACGGCCGGCCGCTGTCGGTGATGTTCTGCGACGTCGACCACTTCAAGCGCATCAACGATTCCTATGGCCACGCCTTTGGCGACGAGGTGTTGCGCGGCTTCGCCGCCCACCTGCTGCACGACCTGCGCAGCGAGGTCGACTGGGTGGCGCGCTATGGCGGGGAGGAGTTTCTGATCGTGCTGCCCGAGACCGAGCTGATGGCCGCCTGCGCCACGGCCGAGCGTCTGCGCCAGCGCATCGAGACCGCCAGTTTCAGCGACGGTCTGCAGAAGGTCCAGGTCACGGCCAGCTTCGGTGTGGCGGAGTGGCTGCCGGGCGATAACGCCGAGCGCCTGCTGGCGCGCGCTGACAACCTGTTGCTGGAGGCGAAGCAGGGCGGACGCAACAAAGTGCTGCCCTCGCCGCAACTCGAAGGTGCGTTGCTGGCGTCTTCAGTCGGTTGAGTCGAAGGCCGCCAGTGCCACCGGCAGGGCCTGCACCACGCCGTTGCCGGCGGCCGGCAGGCCCAGCAGCACGGCACTGATCACCTCTTCGCGGGTGGCGCCGTGCGCTCGGGCGGCCTCGACGTGGAAGGGGATGCCGCCACTCAGCCGCAAGGCGGCGAGCACGGCGACATAGGCCAGCTCTTCGGTTTTCTTGTCGAGCGCGCTGGCTCCGTCGAGTGCCTGCACCGCCTGCATCCAGGCCTGTGCGTGCTGTGGAGCCTCCTTGAAGAAGGCCTCGAACGCTGCCGAAATACCCATCTTTCATTCTCCCGCCGGCGCAAGTGCCGGGAAGGGCATCTTGCGCGGCGGCAGGAAGCGGGCCTTGAGCCTGCGCAAACTCAGTCGGGCAGGTCGCGGTGCAGCTTGACGGCTACGTGCTTGCGGCGCAGGCGGATGTTGATCATCTCGACCACCACCGAGAAGGCCATCGCGAAGTAGATGTAACCCTTCGGGATGTGCGTCTCGAAGCCTTCGGCCATCAAGGTCACGCCCACCAGGACGAGGAAGGAGAGCGCCAGCATCTTGATGGTCGGGTTTGCATCGACGAACTCGCCGATCGACTTGGCGGCCAGCATCATCACCCCCACCGAGATCAGGATGGCCAGCACCATCACGCTGATCTGGTCGGCCAGGCCGACCGCGGTGATCACCGAGTCGAGCGAGAACACGATGTCGATGATGGCGATCTGCACCAGCACGCCCATATAGCTCACCTTGGCGGTGCTGGGGCCATGCTCGGATTCATCCGGCCCCTGCAGCGAGTTGTGGATCTCGTGCACGCTCTTCCACAGCAGGAATAGGCCGCCGAGGATCAGGATCAGGTCGCGCCCCGAGATGTCGGTCGAGAGCAGGGTGAACAGCGGCTCGGTCAGCCGCATGATCCAGGCCAGTGACAGCAGCAGGGCGATGCGGCTCAGCATCGCCAGCGTCAGGCCCAGGCGGCGGGCTGAATCGCGCTGCTTCTCGGGAAGGCGGCCGACCAGCACCGAGATGAAGATGATGTTGTCGATGCCCAGCACGATTTCCAGGGCAGTCAGGGTGGCCAGTGCGATCCAGGCGTTCGGGTCGGAGACCCAGGCGAACCATTCCATGTGTGTCGTCTCGATAATGTTGGTTTATGCCGCAAGCGCAGCGGGCAGCAGACCTGACGTCCGCTGAAAAGTTCCGCGCGGCTCAGGCTACCAGCAAACCGGCCAGCAGGAACACGGCGACCAGCACGAGCGCTGCAATGCCCCGCCAGTCAGTGTAGAAGCGCGGCAAGGTGGGTTTGGGAGCGGTTTTCGGGGTGGCACCGGCCAGCCGCTGCCGCAGTTGTGCCAGGCGGGCATCCTTGTCGGCGTCGCTGCGCGCGAAAGGTTTTTCCTGGCTCATGCTGCTTCGAAGTGTTCCAGCATCAACTGCACGCTGGCGCTGCCCTGGTATTCGTTGACGGCCAGGCGGTAGGCGGCGCGGATGCGCGGGGGGACGGCCTCGGTACAGTTCCATTGCACGGCATCGAAGCGCTGCCCGTTCTTGCGCAAGGCGAGCTTGAGGTGACGATCCTTCATGATGCGCTGGCCCTCGACTTCGAACACATCGTCGAACACCGGCTGCGGGAAGCCCTGGCCCCAGATGGCGGCGTCCAGCTCACGCGCCATTTCGAGCGACATGTAGCCGGTCTCCAGTGGGCCGTCGGTCTCGATCACCTTCTGCAATTCGGCCGGGCTGAGCAATTCGCCCACGGTCTGGGCGAAGGCCTGGGCGAAGCGCGGGAAGTCGGCTTCGCGGATCGACAGGCCGGCCGCCATGGCATGGCCACCGAAACGCAGGATCAGGTCGGGATGGCGCTTGCTGATCAGGTCCAGCGCATCGCGCATGTGCAGCGCGGGAATCGAGCGGCCGGAACCCTTCAACTCGCCATCGCCGGCCTGGGCGAAGGCGATGGTGGGGCGATGCGCGCGTTCCTTGATGCGGCCGGCGACGATGCCGATCACGCCCTGGTGCCATTCGGGCTCATACAGCGCGATGGCCGGCGCGTCGCCGGCGTCGGTGAAGGCGAGGGTGGCGAGCGCGCTGTCGCGCATCTCTTCCTCGATGCTGCGGCGCTCGCGGTTCAGATTGTCCAGCTCGCGTGCGAGGTTCATGGCGCGCGCCATGTCGTCGGTGATCAGGCACTCGATGCCCAGCGACATGTCGGTGAGCCGCCCGGCCGCGTTGAGGCGCGGGCCCAGCGCGAAGCCCATGTCGAAGGTGCTGGCGCGCGCCGGATCGCGCGCGGCCACTGCGAACAGCGCGCGCAGCCCGGCTTGCATGCGCCCGGCGCGCATGCGCGCCAGGCCTTGGCTGACCAGCACGCGGTTGTTGGCGTCCAGGCGCACCACGTCGGCCACCGTGCCCAGCGCCACCAGGTCCAGCAGCTCGCCCAGCACGGGCTCCTTGCGCTCCGCCGCGAACCAGCCGCGCTGGCGCAACTCGGCGCGCAGCGCGCTCATCACGTAGAACATCACGCCCACGCCGGCCAGGTGCTTGCTGGCAAAACCGCAACCGGGCTGGTTGGGATTCACGATCACATCCGCCTCGGGCAGGGTGTCGCCGGGCAGGTGGTGGTCGGTGATCACCGTGGTCATGCCCAGGGCGCGTGCGCGTGCGACGCCCTCGACACTGGCGATACCGTTGTCCACCGTGATCAGCACTTCGGGCTGCAGCCCGGCCGCCAGATCGACGATCGCCGGGGTCAGGCCATAGCCGTACTCGAAACGATTCGGCACCAGATAGTCGACCTGAGCGCCCATGGCACGCAGCGCACGGATGCCCACGGCGCACGCAGTGGCGCCGTCGCAGTCGTAGTCGGCCACGATCACCATGCGCGCTTGCGCTTCGATGGCATCGGCCAGTACCTGGGCGGCCCGGTCGATACCCAGCAGATCCTTGGGTGGGAGCAGGGCCGTCAGCTCCAGCTTCAGCTCGCGCTCACTGTGGATGCCGCGTGCCGCGTACAGGCGGGCGAGCAGGGGATGCACGCCGCCGGCGGCAAGTTGGCGGACGACGGCGGGCGGCGCGGCGCGCGGGCTCAGGCGGGTCATGCCGTGACCTGCACGGAGACATCCTCCGGGCACAGGACAGAAGCTAGCTCGGGCATGCTGCGTTGGCGGCCCCACAGGCGCCAGCGCGGCAGCGGGTTGAGCTCCAGCACCAGGGTGGCGGCATCCCCGGGGGCGACCAACTGGGCGGTGGGCAGGCTACGTTTGGCCAGTGCATCGGCCAAGGGCACGAAGACTTGTGCATCGAGTTCAAGCAGCGCCTGTAGCCAGGCGTGCTCGTCGCGTCGGCGCGAGGGTTCGGCCAGCGCGGTGAAAAACTGCAGCGGGAAATCGGGATCGAACTCGCGCGCGTCGCGCCAGTCCATGCCCGCGCCACGGCACAGGCCCAGCAACAGCGGGCTGGCGTCGCCGCAGCCGCGCGTGCAGGGTGCGCGCAGCGGCACCGGTTCGCCGTTGCCCCACAGCCACAGGCCGCCTAGGGGTACCGCGCCGCGTGCCTCGCGCGCGCGGTTGAGCGGCAGGTTGTGGCAGAACACCTGCAATTCGTTGAGCGCACGTGCCCAGATCGCGCGGTCCGGGCCGTCGGGCTGGAAATAGGCCAGGGGACGGCCACTTGCATCGGCCAGCGCCGGCAGGTCCACATTGAGGGGCTGGTGGGTCTGGAGATACCAGCGCGTGGAGCTGGCGGCAAAGAAGCTGCCGAGGTCGGCGAATTCGGCGTTGAGTGCGGCGATGACGGCTTGCGCTTCTTCCAGCGTGATTTCTTCTGGTGCAAGCCCGCGCAGCAGCATCTGCTCACGCGCGAAATTGAAGCCGACTGGGTCGGCGCACAGCCAGGTGCCCTCGGGTACGGGCGGGCTGACATCCTCGCCGGTCAGGCGCAGGCCGGCGAAGTCGGGCTGGGCGCCGGCACCGAACAAGGCGCACAACCAGGCCTCGAAGCTGCGCGGGCCGCCGCTGTGCGCGCGTGCGCCGGCCAGCAGGCGCTGCAGGCCGGGCAGGCGCTGCGCGGCCAGGCGCGCACGCAGGCCGGGACTGGGCCAGTAGAGGCCGGGAACGGCGATCAGCGTGGGACGGCTGGACATCGGGTGTTGCGGCAAGGGAAAACCGGGGGCAGGCCGGGTGGCGGCGATCTCGTCGCGCCGCCCGGCAAGGCATGCGCGGAACGGGCGGGCAGTGTAGCATGCAGCCCGCAATGAACTTCGAACTCCTGGTCGGGCTGCGCTACGTGCGCGCCAAGCGTCGCAACCGTTCCGGCGGGGGCTTCGTCTCCTTCATCTCCTTCGTGTCCATGGCCGGCATCGCCCTCGGGGTCGCCGCGCTGATCGTCGTGCTGTCGGTCATGAACGGATTCCAGCGCGAGCTGCGCACACGCATCCTGGGGGTGGCCTCGCATGCGCAAGTCGTGGCCTACAACGGTGATCTCGACGACTGGCCTCGCTACGCCGAACTGGCGCAGCGTCAGCCCGAGGTCAAGGCGGCCGCGCCTTATGTACAGGCGCAGGGCATGCTGTCCTACGACGAATCGGTACGCGGCACCGTGGTGCGCGGCATCCTGCCCGAGCGCGAGGATGCGGTGGCCGACTTCGCCAAGTACATGAAGTTCGGCAAGCTGGCCGACCTCAAGCCGGGCGAATACGGCGTGATCCTGGGCATCGAGTTGGCGCGCGCGCTGGGCGTGCGGCCGGGCGAGAAGGTGACGCTGATCGCCCCGCAAGGGCTGGTGACGCCGGCAGCGGTGCTGCCGCGGGTGCGCCAGTTCACCCTGGTGGGTGTGTTCGAGGCCGGCATGTACGAATATGACGTGGGCCTGGCGCTGATCCACCTGAAGGATGCACAGACCCTCTACCGCATGCAGGATGGGGTGACCGGCGTGCGCCTCAAGCTTGCGGAGTTGTTCGACGCGCCGCGCGTCGCGGTGGAGCTCAATCGCCTGCCCGAGATCGCGGACAAGGCCTATGTGTCGGACTGGACGCAGAGTCATGCAAATTTCTTCCGGGCAGTGCAGATCGAGAAGAAGGTGATGTCCATCATCCTGTCGTTGATCGTGGCGGTAGCTGCGTTCAACATCGTCTCGGCCCTGGTCATGGCGGTGCAGGACAAGCGGGCCGACATCGCGATCCTGCGGACCCTGGGCGCGAGCCCGAACTCCATCATGCAGATTTTCATCATCCAGGGGGCCATCATGGGCGTGATCGGCCTGCTCCTTGGGGTGGGCGGCGGGGTTGCGCTGGCCCTCAATATCGACGTAGTGGTGCCGGCCATCGAGCGTGCGCTGGGCTTCCAGTTCCTGGCCAAGGATGTCTATGCCATCTCCGATCTGCCTTCGGAACTGATCTGGAGCGATGTGGTGGGCGTGGTGCTCGTGTCCCTGCTGCTGACCTTGGTGGCCACGCTGTACCCGAGCTGGCGCGCGGCGCGCATCAATCCGGCGGAGGCGCTGCGCTATGAGTGAGCTGATCCTGTCCTGCCGCGGGCTGGCCAAGACCTATGGCAGCGGCGCCTACGCGGTACCGGTGCTGGGCGGCGTGGATCTCGACGTGGCGGCCGGCGAGACCCTGTCCATCGTCGGCGCCTCGGGCTCCGGCAAGAGCACCCTGCTGCACCTGCTGGGCGGGCTGGATGTGCCCAGCGCTGGCCAGGTGAGCGTGCTGGGGCGCGATCTGGCCACACTCAGCGAAGCCGAGCGCGGGGCGATCCGCAATGCCTCGCTGGGTTTCGTCTACCAGTTCCACCACCTGCTGCCCGAGTTCACCGCGCTGGAGAACGTGGCCATGCCCCTGATCATCCGCCGCATGGACGCGGCGGCGGCCCATGCGCGTGCCTACGCCATGCTGGAGTCGGTGGGCCTGGGGCACCGTGTGCACCACACGCCGGCCGAGCTGTCGGGGGGCGAGCGCCAGCGTGCCGCGATTGCCCGCGCGCTGGTCACCGAGCCGCGCTGCGTGCTGGCCGACGAACCGACCGGCAACCTCGACCGGCATACCGCCGGCGTGGTGTTCGACCTGATGCTCTCGCTCAATGCGCGCCTCGGCACAGCCCTGATCATCGTGACCCACGACCAGGCCCTGGCGGCTCGTGCCCAGCGCAGCCTGAACCTCAGCGACGGCGTGCTGGCCTGAGGCGGGGGCGGGGCCGCGCCGCCGGGTTCAAGATTGCGCCGGCCGGGCCGATTTATGGTGCATTGCAAGATATGACTCACCTCGGGGGCGTCGATGCATCCATCCTGCTGGGCCCGTCTCACGGCATGCTGCCTTGTGTTGCTGGCGGGCTGCGCGGAGCCTGAACCGATCCGCGTGGGTTTCCTGGGCGAGCTGAGCGGCCCGTCCTCTGACCTGGGTGAGATGACCCGCAACGCGGCCGTGCTGGCCGTGGACGAGTGGCACAAGAGTGGTCGCCTGGGCCGCCAGCGCATCGAGCTGATCGTGCGCGACAGCGGCGTCACGCCCGAGACGGCACGGCGCGCCGTCGAGGAGCTGATCGCCCGCAAGGTGATCGCGATCGTCGGGCCGGGCACCAGTGGCGTGGCCGATGCGGTGCTGCCGGTGGTCAATCAGGCGCAGATGCTGCTCTTGTCCCCCTCGGCCTCGGCCTCGCGCTTCACCGGCCTGGACGACTATCTCGTCCGCATGAACCGCACCACGCGCGAGAACGGCGCGGACTATGCACGTTACTGCGTCGGCCATGGCTTCAAGCGCCTGGCGGTGGCGGCCAATATCGACAACAAGTTGTTCGCCGACAACTGGCTGCAGGACTTCCGCAGCGTGTTCGAGCCCCTGGGCGGCCGTATCGAGCTGGTCGAACATTTCGACTCGAATGCCGACAACCTGGAGTCCTTCGCCGGCCGCCTGCTGAGCCGACCGGTCGACGCGGTGCTGCTCATCGCCGGGGCGGCGGACAGCGCGCGCATCGCACAACTGATCGCCAAGCGCCAGGCCGGGCTGCCCCTGGTCACCACGGAATGGGCGGGCACCCAGCAATTGCTGGAGACCGGCGGGCGCTCGGTCGAAGGCATGATCCTGTTGTTGAACTACGACACGCGTGACCACTCACCGGATTTCGTGCAGTTCATGTCGCGCTACCAGAAGCAGTACGGCAAGCAACCGGCCTTCCAGGCCATGCTGGCCTACGACGGCGTGCGCGCGCTGCTCACGGCCTACCTGCAGAAACCCGCCGACTTGAGCATGAAGCAGGCCCTGCTGCAGTTCAGCCCCTACCAGGGCCTGCAGCAGGAGGTGCGCTTCGACGCCTGGGGTGATTCCATGCGGCGGGGCTACTTCCACCGCGTGCGTGACGGAGCGTTCGAGCCAGAATGATGCGCAGCGGAGCGGAGCGAAGCCTGCGCAGCTCGCTGGTCTGGCTGTTGAGCCTGGCCTCGGCGACGACCTTCCTGCTCGCCGGGGCGGCCTTGCTGCTGTTCCGCCTGCCGCAGATCGAAGCCCAGACGCGCGAGATGCTCAAGGCCGACAGTGCCGAGATGGCGCTGCGCACCGAGCTTGCACTGGGCGCGGTCCAGGGCCGCCTGGAGGTGGCCGCGGCGACCTTGCGCATCGACCCCGCTTTTTCGGCGCAGGCGCTGCTCGAGCGCATGGTGGGTCCGCAGACGGGAAGCACGGCGGCCTATCTGCTGGCGGCCGACGGGCGCGTCCTGGCCGCCGCGGTGAGCCCGCAGGTGGGCGTGCTGCGGGCGCGCGAGCTGATCGGCAACGACTTCAGCGGCGACCGCCTGTTCCGTCTGGTGCAGGCCGAGAAGCATCTGCAGTGGAGCGAGAAGTTCCTGTCCCCGGTGAACAACCAGCTCGCGGTCAGCGTCGGTATGCCGGCGGGGGACAAGGTGCTGGTGGTCGAGGTGGCGCTCGATGCCCTGATGCGCGCCGCGCGCGAGGCCACCGCGGTGTCCGGGCGTGCCCTGTGGATCGTCGATGCGCGTGGCGAGCTGCTGGCGGACAGCGAGCGCCCCGAGCGGGTTGGCGTGTTCAGCATCAGCGAGCTGCCCCTGTTCCGCCAGGCGGTGCAGCAGCGGCAACACGCGACCGGCACGCTGAACCTGGAAGGCGAGCGTTTCGATGCCGCGATGGTCTATTCCGACACGCTCGACTGGTACTTCATCCTGCGCACGCCCAGTGGATGGCGCAATCCGGGCATCCGCGCGGCGATGGAGTTCGGCCTTATCGCCATCGGCCTGTCGCTGCTGCTGGCCCTGGTGCTGGCCCCGGTCTGGGCGACCAGCATGGCGCGCCCGATCAGCCGCCTGAGCCAGCATGCGCGGGCCATCTCGCGTGGCGAGGGGGCGGGCGAGTGGCCACATAGCCGCACCCGCGAACTCAATGACCTGGCCGCCAGCATCGCCCACATGGCGGCGGCGGTACGCGAACGCGAGCGCGAGCTGGAGGCCATCTTCGAGTTTTCGCAGGTCGGTCTGCTGGTGGCCGCCGGCGAGGAGGGCAATGCCATCGTCAAGACCAATCGGGCGGCCCAGCAACTCCTGGGATACACCGCGGCAGAGCTGGCGGCGCGCAAGCTGGACGACCGTGGGGTGTGGCACGACGAGGCGGCCCAGCATGCCTTCCTCGACGCGCTCGCCCACGATGGCTCCGCCCATGCCGAGGCCTGGCTCCGGCGGGCCGACGGCAGCCTGCTGCGGGCCTTGGTGCATGCCAGTCACTTCCTGCTGGGGGAGCGTCAGCGTACCGTGCTGGTGATGGAGGACGTGACGGCCATGCGCCGCATCGAGGCTGAGGTCCGTCAGCTCAACAACGAGCTGGAGCAACGTGTGGCACAGCGCACTGCCGAACTGCGGGACACCAACGCGGAACTGTCCGACACCGTGCTGCGCCTGCGCCAGACCCAGGCTGAACTGGTGCAGGCGGAGAAGCTCGCCTCACTGGGGGCCTTGGTGGCGGGCGTCGCACACGAGCTGAACACCCCGCTGGGCAACGGCCTCATGGCGGTGTCGTCGATGCGCGATGCGCTGCATCAGTTCCGTCGGCGCTCGGCCGATGGTCTGCGCCGCTCGGCGCTGGAGGAATTCCTGATCACCCTGGAGCATGGCACCGACATCTCGCAGCGCAACCTGCTGCGGGCCGGCGAGCTGGTCAGCAGCTTCAAGCAGGTGGCGGTCGACCAGACCAGTTCGCAGCGCCGCCACTTCTACCTGGACGAGATGGTCGGCGAGGTGGCACTGACCCTGCGCCCCACGCTGCGCAAGTGCGTGGCCGAGCTGCAACTGGCGATTCCGGCGGGCATTCTGCTGGACAGTTATCCCGGCCCGCTGGGGCAAGTGCTGACCAATCTGGTCGTCAACGCGGTGACCCATGCCTTTGAGGGGCGTACGCAGGGGCACATCCGCATCATGGCGCAGCGCGGCGAGGGCGAGTCGACCGTGCGGATTGTGGTGAGCGATGATGGCAACGGTATCCGGCCGGACATCCTGCCACGCATCTTCGACCCCTTTGTCACCACGCGCATGGGACGCGGCGGTACCGGCCTGGGGCTGCACATCGTGCACAACATCGTGGTGCAACTGCTGGGGGGAAGTATCACGGCACGCAGCGAAGCCGGTCAGGGCGCCGAGTTCGAACTTCACCTCCCGCTGGTGGCGCCACCACCGGCTGACGAGGGCGTCAGGACTTGAGCGCGCCTCCGCGCTGGCAGCGCTTGTGCCATTGGTGCAGCACGTGGCGGCGCCACAGCAGGTGGCAGGCGAAATAGCCCAGCGTGGCGATGATCAGGGCCATCGTCGGCAGGCCCACCAGCAGGGGCTTGCCCAGTGAGCCCACCCAGCCCATCAGCGCGTGCATCCAGTCCACCAGGCCCAGGTCGCCCATCTCCGGCGGCGGCGCAAAGGGCGTCGTGTCGCCCAGCAACCAGGCGCCGATCGTATAGGCCACCAGGTACAGCGGCACAATGGTCAGGGGGTTCGTGTACAGGGTAGTCAGCAGGGCAAGTGGCAGGTTGGCATGCCATGCCAGACAGAACAGGGCCGAGCCAAGCATCTGCAGGGGCCCCGGGATGAGCCCGCAGACTAGGCCGATGGCCAGGCCACGCGCGGCCGAATGGCGGTTCAGGTGCCACAGGTTGGGGTGCAGCAGGCTGTCGCCCAACAGGTGGAAAATCTTGTACTGACGGAGGTTGTCGCGGTCGGGCAGGTATTGCTTGATCAGCTTGCGCATGGGCAGTGGGGGTTCGCTCTGAGAGGCGATGTCGTCATGGTCTAATGATGGCATGTACTGGGCCATCCTGTGTTTCGCCATCGGCGTGTGGGCTTGCCAGCAACTGGCCAGTCTGCCCGCGGCTGGAACACTCGGACTCGCTGTCATCCTGGTGGTTCCCCTTGTGCCCTGGGTATGGCGCAGGCCTCGCCTGCACCTGCTGACGTTGGCGGGGCTGGCCTTGCTGGGCGGCTTTGCCTGGGCCGTATGGCGTGCCGAGTTGCGTGTCGCCGAGCAGCTCGCGGCGGCGCTGGAAGGGCAGGACGTGGTGGTGAGCGGTTACATCGCCGACCTGCCCGATCCGGGCGAGCGCGGTCAACGCTTCCTGTTCGTGGCCGACACGCGACCGGCGGGTGTGCCGCCGCGCCTGCTGCTGAACTGGTATGGCCGGTTTGACGAGGACGAGGGGGCGGACTCGCCGCCGTCTTCCGTGCCTCGCTTGCGGGCCGGGGAGCGCTGGCGGCTGACCGTGCGCCTGCATCGCCCGCACGGCAATTTCAATCCGCATGGCTTCGACTACGAAGCCTGGCTGTTCGAGCGCGGCATCCGCGCCGTGGGCTACGTGCGACCCAAGGGGGAGAAACGCCGCCTGGAGGTCATTGACGCTGGTTTCGTGCCGCATCTGCAGCACGCCCGTCAGGTGCTGCGCGAACGCTTCGCGCGCGCGCTGCCAGAGGGCGCATATGCCGGCGTGCTGTCGGCCCTGGCGGTGGGGGACCAGGCGTCGATTCCGGATGCGCAGTGGCGGCTGTTCCGCGAAACCGGTGTCACTCACCTGATGAGCATCTCCGGTTTGCATGTGACCTTGTTCGCCAGCCTGGTCGGCGGCCTGTGCGCTTGGGCCTGGCGCCGCGTGCCCTGGCTGTGTGTGCGCTGGCCCGCCCAGCGCGCGGCCATCGTGGCCGGTCTGTTCGCGGCCTTCTTCTACACCTTGCTGGCCGGCTTCGGTGTGCCGGCCCAGCGTACCTTGTACATGCTGGCCACGGCGGCGCTGGCCATGCTGACGCGGCGCGACGCCGGCATCCTGCGCAGCCTGAGCCTGGCTTTGCTGGTGGTGTTGCTGGTCGACCCCTGGGCGGTGCTGGCCGCCGGCTTCTGGCTCTCTTTCGGCGCGGTGGCCTGTCTCGCCCTGGCGGCCAGTGGCGCCTTTGCCGGGGCGGGGTGGCTGCGCGCCTGGCTGGGCGCGCAATGGGCCATCCTGCTGCTGTCGGTCCCGATGTTGCTGGGCATCTTCCAGCAGTTCTCGCTGGTGTCTCCCTTGGCCAATGCGGTGGCAATCCCCCTGGTCAGCGTGGTGGTCACCCCGCTGGCGATCCTGTTCGCACTATGCCCGCTGCCCAGCCTGGCGGAATTTGCCCACTGGCTGCTGACGGGCTTGATGTGGGCACTGGACTGGCTGGCGCGCCTGCCCATTGCGACCTGGCAGCAGGCGGCTCCGCCGGCCTGGCTGGTAGTCCTGGCGGTGGGGTCGGCCGGGTGGGCACTGCTGCCGCGTGGCATGCCCGGGCGCCTGGCGGCACTGGCCGTGCTGCCGCCGCTGCTGATGTGGACACCACTGCGCCCTGCAAGCGGTGAGTTCCGGATGGTCGCGGTGGATGTGGGGCAGGGGCTGGCGGTGCATGTGCAGACCCAGGCGCACGATCTGCTGTTCGATGCCGGGCCGGCCTGGGGTAGCCCGCCGGCTGACAGCGGAGAGCGGGTGCTGATCCCCTATCTACGCGCGGCAGGCGTGCCGTACCTGGATATGCTGGTGGTGTCGCATGCTGACATCGACCATGCCGGCGGTGCGCTCAGTGTGGTGACGGGCCTGCCAGTGCGCAGCCTGCGCGACAGCCTGCCGGCCGCCCATCCCGTCCATGCCAGCGGGGTGGCCTACCAGCCCTGCGTGGCCGGCGAGACCTGGGAATGGGACGGGGTGCGCTTCGCCTTCCTGCATCCCGAAGCGGATTTCCGCAGCAGGCGCGACAACGAGATGTCCTGCGTGCTGCATGTGTCTTCCCCGGCGGGAGCCGCATTGCTGACCGGCGACATCGAGCGCGCAGCGGAAGACGAGCTGCTGACGCGCCTGCCTGCGGCACTTCGCGCGGATGTCATCGTGGCGCCCCATCATGGCAGCAACAGTTCCTCGCATGCCGACTTCATCGCGGCGGTGGCGCCACGGGTGGTGGTCTTTACGAGTGGCTATCGCAATCGCTTCGGTCACCCGCACGCGGAAGTCCAGGCCCGCTATTCCGCCGCTGGTGCCACGGCCTATCGCTCCGACCGTGACGGCGCGGTTACCATTGACTTCGGCCAGGCGGGCCGGCGTATCGACACGGCGCGGCGCCACGCGCGCTACTGGCACGGAATCTGACGATCGGGTGAGGGACATGGGCATCAAGAACTGGCTTGGCTGGTGGCCGCACAAGAAGCCGGACACCGGCATGCGCCGACGCAGCGTGCAATGCCTGGGCAGTGGCGGCCTGTACAACATGTCCTACGTCGAATGGGGCGTGGCCGACAACCCGCGCGTGCTGGTCTGCGTGCATGGGCTGACGCGCAATGCGCGCGACTTCGACGATCTCGCCCGCGCCATGCTGGGCGAGTACCGCGTGGTCTGTCCCGATGTTGCGGGCCGGGGCCACAGCGACTGGCTCAAGCTGGCCAGTGACTATGTCGTGCCGCACTATGTCAGTGCCATGGTCACGCTGCTGGCACGGTTGGATGCACAGACCGTCGATTGGATAGGGACCTCGATGGGTGGCCTCATTGGCATGGGGCTGGCGGCCCAGGCCGACACGCCGATCCGCCGCCTGGTGCTGAATGACGTCGGGGCAGTGATTCCGGCTATGGCGCTGAGCCGCATCGGCGAATACGTCGGACGGGCGCCGAGCTTTGCCAGCCTGGCCGAGGCGGAGGCCTACATCCGCGCGGTGAGTGCCGATTTCGGCAAACTCAGCGATGCCCAATGGCGTCACCTCGCCGAGCATTCGGTCAAGCCGAACGGGACGGGCTTCGTCATGCGCTACGACCCGGCAATCGGCGACGCCTTCCGCGCGGTGCCGCAACTCAGCGACCTGGCGCTGTGGCCGATCTATGACGCGATCCGCTGCCCGACCCTGCTGTTGCATGGTGCCGCCTCCGATCTGCTGCTGGCGGCGACGGTGGAGCAGATGCGCCTACGCGGACCGCGTCCGCAGGTAGTGGAGTTTCCTGGCGTCGGACATGCGCCGGTGCTGATGGACGAGGCGCAGATCGCGCCGGTCCGCCGTTTCCTGCTGGAGCCCTGAGATGCAGACGGTATTGCACTTTCTCTCCGGGCTCAGTTGGGTGGATTGGCTCGGCCTAGTCTGGTTCATCCTGTGCTGGGGCGGCTATGAGTTCGTGCTGGAGCGTGGCCTGAAGGGGCGTATCACGCTGCTGGAAGAGGGCCACCGCCTGCGCCTAAACTGGGCACGCCAGATGCTTGTACGGGAGAACCGCATCGTCGATGCGGCCCTCGTGGGCAATCTCGTGCACAGCGTTTCCTTCTACGCCAATACCTCGATCTACATCGTCGCCGGCCTGTTTGCCACGCTGGGCGCGCTGGACCAGTTCATCACCACCGCGTCCGAACTGCCGTTTGCCCGCGCCGTGTCGCGCGAGGCGTTGGAGTTCAAGCTGCTGATGCTGATCTGCGTGTATGTGATCGCCTACTTCAAGTTCACCTGGTCGCTGCGCCAGTTCAACGTGCTGTCCATCGTGATCGGCGCGGTGCCACCGCGGGAGTCCGAGCCGGAGGCGCTGGAACGCTTCGCCCAGCGCATGGCCTCGGTCAACACCTGTGCCGGCGACGACTTCAACCGCGGGATCCGGGCGTATTACTTCGGCATGGCCGTGCTGGCCTGGATGCTGTCGGCCTGGGCCTTCATCGTGCTGACCACCATCATCGTCGTGGTGCAGACGCACCGCGAGTTCAACTCTCCCGTCCTGAAAGCCTTGCGCTTGCAGGATGAACTTTCTGCTCCCTGACATGAAGACATCCATGAGCATCGATCCGACCACCACGACCGCCTGGGCCCGACTGAGCGCGCTTGCCCAGGAGAGCGCGCGTCTCAATCTCGCAAAGCTCTTCTCAGAAGACGTCGGACGCGCCGAGCGCCTCACACTGGATGCCTGCGGCATTCATCTCGACTACTCGAAGAACCGTGTCGACGCCGCCGTGCTCGACGCCTTGCTGCAACTGGTGCAGGAAACAGGCGTGCCCGCCCATCGTGATGCCATGTTCGGAGGCGCGGCGATCAACAACACCGAAGCTCGCGCCGTGCTGCATACCGCCCTGCGCCAGCCCGACGGCGCCCGAGTGAGCAGTGGCGGCGAGGACGTGATGCCGGCCGTGCAGGCCGTGCGCGAGCGCTGCTATGCTTTCGCCGATTCGGTGCGAAGCGGGGCCTGGAAGGGGCACACCGGACAGTCGATCCGCGATGTGGTGAACATCGGCATCGGTGGCTCGGACCTCGGCCCGCTGATGGTCTGCGAAGCGCTCAAGCCCGAGTGCGACGGCCCGCGCCTGCACTTCGTCTCCAACGTGGACGGCGCGGCCATCGCGCAGACGCTCAAGCGCCTGGACCCGGCGACCACGCTGTTCATTGTCGCTTCCAAGACCTTCACCACCATCGAGACGCTGAGCAACGCGCGCAGCGCACGCGCCTGGCTGGTGGCTGGCATGGGTGGCGACGAGGCGGCGGTAGCCAAGCACTTCGTGGCGGTGTCGACCAATGCCGAGAAGGTGGCCGCCTTCGGCATCGACACGGCCAACATGTTCGGTTTCTGGGACTGGGTGGGTGGGCGCTACTCGCTGTGGTCGGCCATCGGCCTGCCGATCATGATCGCGGCCGGCCCGGCGCGCTTCAAGGCGCTGCTGGCCGGTGCCTACGCCATGGACGAGCACTTCCGCACCGCGCCCCTGGCGCAGAACATGCCGGTGCTGCTGGCCTTGCTGGGCATCTGGTATGTCGACTTCCTGGGTGCGCGCTCACAGGTCATCGCGCCCTACAACAACGTGCTGCACAGGCTGCCGGCCTTCCTGCAACAACTCGACATGGAGTCCAACGGCAAGGCCGTGCGCCGCGACGGTGCCGCGGTTGCCTATGCCACCGGCCCGGTGATCTGGGGCGAGCCGGGCATCAATGGCCAGCACGCCTACTTCCAGTTGCTGCATCAGGGCCCGGCGCTGATCCCGGTCGACTTCATCCTGGCGCTGCGCCAGCCCGACATGCTGGCGGAGCATCACCGCGTGCTCATCGCCAGTTGCTTCGCCCAGTCCGCCGCGCTGATGCGCGGCAAGACTGCCGAGCAGGTACGGGCCGAGCTGAGCGCGCGCGGCATGAGCGGCGATGCTTTGGAAGCCGCCATCCCGCACCGCGTATTCACCGGCAACCGGCCCAGCAACACGCTGCTCCTGGATGAGCTCAATGCCGAGTGCCTCGGTGCACTGATCGCGCTCTATGAGCACAAGGTCTTCGTGCAGGGCGCGATCTGGGGGCTGAACTCCTTCGATCAATGGGGCGTGGAACTGGGCAAGCAACTGGCGACCGGCATCGAGCAGGTGTTGCTGGGGGCGGACGATTCGGCGCTGGATGCCTCGACGCGTGCGCTGGTGGCGCGGGCGAAGGGCGCAATCGGATGAGTGGCGAGCAGAGTGTCATCCCGCAGCTGCGCATGACCCAGGCTGGCCGCAGCCTTGCGTTCTATCTGGACAGGCTGGGATTCAAGCTCGACTGGGAGCATCGTTTCGGCGATGGCTATCCGCTCTTCGTGCAGATCACGCGCCAGGGGCAGACCCTGTTCCTCACCGAGCATGCGGGCGACTGCGAAGCGGGGGGTGCGGTCTACTTCCGGGTGCCTGATGCGGATGCCTGCTTCGCCGACTTCCAGTCGCGTGGACTCGAGGGGATGGCCGTACCGGCCGATACGCCCTGGGGTACGCGCGAGTTGCTGGTCCGCGATCCGGACGGTAACCGCCTGCGCTTCGCCAGCGAGCGCGAGGCTTGAGGATGGCGGAGGGAAGATGAACCCCTCCCGGCCTCCCCGGGTAAGGGGAGGCGGCGGCCCGCAGCCTGTTGCCAAGGTAAGCAGGAAGGCCATATGCGGATCACGCCTAGCCGCCGCCCCGGTTTCGGGGTGGGGCAGGGAGCGGTTCGGGGAGCGGCTTCTTACTGCAGCAGGCTTTCCGCCGGCACGTAGGGCAGGTTCAGTGCGTCGGCCACTTCGCGGTAAGTCACGCTGCCGGCGCAGATGTTGAGGCCGTTGAGCAGGTGTTTGTCGCGGCGCAGGGCTTCCTTCCAGCCCAGGTTGGCCAAGGCCAGCGCGAAGGGCAGGGTGGCCGCGTTCAGGGCGTGGGTGGAGGTGCGGGCAACCGCGCCGGGCATGTTGGCCACGCAGTAATGCACCACACCGTCGACCACGTAGGTCGGCTCGGCATGGGTGGTGGCACGTGAGGTTTCGCAGCAGCCCCCTTGGTCAATCGCCACATCCACGATCACCGCACCGGGTTTCATGCTCGACAGCATCTCGCGGGTGATCAAGCGTGGCGCGGCCGCCCCCGGGATCAGCACAGCACCGATGACCAGATCGGCCTCGGCGACGGCGCGCTCCACATTGTCGCGGTTGGCATGCAGGGTCTTCACACGGGTACCGAACTGCACGGTCAGGCGGCGCAGCGCAGCGGGGGAGCGGTCCAGCACGGTCACGTCGGCGCCCATGCCGCTGGCCACCAGCGCGGCATTGCTGCCGACGATGCCACCGCCCAGGATCACCACCTTGCCGGGTTCAACACCCGGCACACCGGGCAGTAGCACACCACGTCCGCCGGCAGCTTTTTCCAGGCAGTGCGCACCGGCCTGGATGCTCATGCGGCCGGCCACTTCCGACATCGGCGCCAGCAAGGGCAGGCTGCCATCGGCGGCGGTCACGGTCTCGTAGGCAATGCACACGGCGCCGCTCTTGATCAGATCGGCGGCCTGCTCGGGGTCCGGCGCCAGGTGCAGGTAGGTGTAGAGAATCTGGCCGGGGCGCAGACGGGCGCGTTCCACGGCTTGGGGTTCCTTCACCTTCACGATCATCTCGGCGCGGGCGAACACCTCTTCGGCGGTCGCGACGATCTGTGCGCCGGCGATCTGGTAGTCGCCATCGCTGGCGCCGATGCCGGCACCCGCGGCCTGCTCCACCAGGACCTGATGGCCTTGTGAAACCAGTTCGCGGACTGAGGAAGGCGTCAGACCGACGCGGTATTCATGGTTCTTGATTTCACGAGGCACACCGACAAGCATGATTCACTCCAGAGAGAGGGTTGCGGACAATCAATGCAGATAATTTATGGCGGTCCGCGCAGGTGATTTCACTTCTTTATATTTGTATAGTGGTGAAATCCTCTGTTTGAAAAGCCCCTGTCGAGCATGCCAAGCGATTTCCGCCCCCTGGACCGAACAGACCGCAAAATCCTCGCCGAACTACAGCAGGACGGTCGTCTTTCCATCACCGAACTGGCCGCCCGCGTAGGCTTGTCCGCGACCCCGGTGGCGGAACGCGTGCGTCGCCTGGAGCGCGAGAAAGTCATCACCGGGTATTACGCGCGCGTCGACCCTCGGGCGCTGGACCTGCGCCTGCTGGTGTTCGTGGAGTTGCGCATGTCGGCCAAGTCGGCCGAGATCTTCGATGCGGTGAAGGCCGAACTTGCCCATGTGCCCGAAGTGCTGGAATGCCACCTGGTGTCCGGCGAGTTCGACTACCTCATCAAGGCGCGTATCCCGGACATGAGCGACTACCGACGCCTGCTCGGCCGCATCCTGCTGCGCCTGCCGGCGGCCGTGGAGTCGCGCAGCTACGTGGTGATGGAAGAGATCAAGGACAGCACGAAGCTGCCGGTCGATTGAGGAGGGGAGGGGGCGAGGGCCGTGCGCAGGGAGGCCAGCGTCTCGGGGGCGCGGAAAGCGGGCATAAAAAACGCGCCGAGTGGCGCGTTTTTTTTGGCTACGCAGACAGACGCTTCAGTCGTCGGTCTTGGCGTAGTTGGTCGGGTTGGCACCTAGGAAGTCCAGGCGTTGCGGCGTGAAGGTGTCGAGCAGCACGCCCTTCTTGGTGCACACGCAGCCGTGCATGATGCCGGACGTCTTGTACAGGGTGTCGCCGGCGGAAACCATCTTGGTCTCTTCGCCGATGGTGAACTTGAACTCGCCCGACAGCACGTAGGTGAGCTGTTCGTGCGGGTGGTTGTGCATGGGGCCGATCGCGCCTTCTTCGAAATGAACCTCGACCTGCATCAGGCTGCCGTCATAAGCCAGAATGCGGCGGCTGACACCTCCGCCAAGGTCTTCCATCGGGCGGTCTTTTCCATAAACGAACATGTGGGAACTCCTGATTGATTTATCTGGCCGACTCTCAAAGCGCCAGGCTGGCCCGGATTATGCCGGCCTTTAGGGCCTGATTCAAATGCGCCTGCAGCAATTCGGCATGATTGGGCGCAATCCGGCAAGGGTTTGTCGAGGCTTGCATCAGTCAGTGCGCCGCGCCTTGCTGCACCCCGTCGCCTCCAGGCGCAAGTGCCCTTGCTCACCACAGACTCATCTGCCCGTCGAGTTGTGGCGGGCGGAACAGGTCACACACCGGATCACGCCGATTCTTGTTCAGCCCAAGGCGTTGACAGGCCAGCCGGGCGCGCTGGCTGTACAGCTCGGCCAGTTTGCCCTCACCACGCATGCGGCTGCCGAATCTGGGGGCGTTATCGCGCCCGCCACGCAGTTGCCGCAGCAAGCTCATCACATGGGCGGCACGTTGCGGCGCGTGGGCTTCAAGCCAGGCCGGGAAGATATCGGCCAACTCATGCGGTAGCCGCAGGGTCACATAGCCGGCCGTCTCCGCACCCGCCGCCCGAGCCTGCTCGAACACCTTCTCCATTTCATGGTCGTTGAGCGCCGGAATCAGCGGCGCGAACAACACCCCGACCGGGACGCCTGCTTCGCTGAGCGCACGCACGACGCGTAGCCGCCGCGCCGGACTTGCTGCTCGCGGCTCCAGCTTGCGGGCCAGTTCGCCATCCAATGTGGTGATCGACACCATCACATGCACCAGACCATCGCGCGCCATCGGCGCCAGGATGTCGATGTCGCGCTCGATCAGGGCGCTCTTGGTAATCATCGACACCGGGTGGCGGCATTCCGCCAGCACCGAAAGGATTGCCCGCGTAATGCCCAGCTTGCGTTCCACCGGCTGCCAGGCATCGGTATTCACCCCCAGCGCGATGGGCGAACACCGATAGCCACGCGCCGCCAGCTCGCGCTTCAGCAGGGCGGCCGCATCTGGCTTGTAAGCCAGCTTGGTCTCGAAATCGAGCCCTGGCGACAAACCCAGGTAGCTATGTGATGGTCGAGCAAAGCAGTACACGCAACCATGCTCACAGCCACGGTATGGGTTGATGGATTGGTTGAACGGAACGTCGGGCGACTGGTTGCGGCTGATCACGCTCCTCGCGCGGTCAATCAACAACTCGGTCTGAATGGTCGGCAACTCCGCATCCTCAGCCGCTTTAGCCGAGGTGAACCATCCATCGTCTATGCGCTCCCGTCGCAGCGACTCGAAACGCCCATCCGGCTCAGTCAGCGCACCCCGACCGCGGAACAACAAGGGCTGGCTGCCCGGTTCGGGCTCGGTAGCCTCTGGGATGCGCGCGAAGGGTCGGTTGGGGTGATGCGACTTAGCTGTAAGTATATACAGCCATCAACGCAAATCACGTCTCGTGCGTCTGTAGGCGACGACTACCGTGTCAGGCCGGGTGAGCAAGGGCGTCTGCAATGACCTCCCTGCGTCCAAACTCGGGAGTTCGCAACTTTACATAATAAAGACTGTTTCCCCGGCTTTTGTAGGCGTGGCAAGGCTTTCCGGGGAGTAGGTGACACTAATTGCCGTCAGCGAGCATGCAATCATCATTGCGGCCGCGCTCGCGTAGGTCGCTGAGTATTTTGCAATGCGTTCCCAGTAGGTTCGCGCCTCCGGTGTCTTTGCCCGGTGTGCGGCTGCCTCTGCCATCAGCTCAATTTCTGGCTTGTTCAGCAGTCGTGCAAAGGCGATTGCTTGTTCGTCGTTGGGTGCGCTTTTCCCGCTTCTCCACCACGATACGCTTGCTCTTGTGAGCCCTAGCTTTGCCGCTAGCTCGGCGTCGTTCTTCACGATGCCTCTGTTTATCGCCTCGTCCATGTACATGTAGATCGGCTTCATGGTCTTCCCTTCTGGTTGATCTGTGCCAAGTGTATGTTGGTAAGAAACACTTGACAATTCTGCTTGGTGATTCTTAACATGATGGTAAGCGGTTCTTAACGCTTAACGTTCGCCCGCCCGCGTGGCGTGGCTCACTCAACCGTCAAGGGGATCACCATGGCAACCCGCCTTCAAGTCTTCGCGTCCGAAGTTCTCAAGTCCAAGTCCGGCAACGAGTATCAGGTCCTTCAATGTGGCCTCCATGCCCAAAAGTTCGTGGTCGGCAAAATCCGTGTCTATGGCGATCTGGCCAAGACGCCCATTACCCCCGGTGAGTACAACGCCGAATTTGATTGGGGTGAGGGCTTTGGCGATCAGGCCGGCAACCTCGTTCCGCGCCTGACCTCCCTGCTGCCGCTTCGTTCCTCTCCGAAGCCCGCATCCCAGTCCTGAAAAAGCGAAACCCCGGACCTCGCCAAAGGTTCCGGGGTTTCTTGATTCACCTGTTGCCGCAGGAAAACCATGTCCCAAGATATAGCTCAATTTGATTCACCGCGCAACTACTACATGAATATTCGGGAGTTTCCGGGCGGCAAGATTGAATTCATCGCCCGATGCGTCCGACCGATGCAAATGGAACAAGCCAAAAAACGATTCGAAGAGAGTTACTGCCGGCGCCCTAGTGCGGCCTCTGAAGAGTCGTCTTCTGAGTTGTCCAGTTACGACCGCAGTGCAAATCATGCTCGCGCCGTGCGCCGTGCAAAGCAGAGCATCCGCTATCTCTGCAAGATGATGCAGGCCGACCGCCTCTTTACCCTGACCTACCGCGAGAACATTCAGGATCGGGAGCGCGTTAAGGCGGATTTCACCCGGTTTTTGCGTCTGGTGCGGAAGCACAATCCCGACTGGGCTTACGTCGCCGTTCTCGAGCGTCAGGACAGGGGCGCTTACCACATTCATTGCGCCGTGCGTGGCTGGCAGCGTGTCACGCTCCTGCGCAAGCTTTGGTATCAGGCCCTTGGCGGCGTTGGCGATGAGCGTGGTGAACATACCCCCGGCCAAGTCGATATCACGTCTCCACGGCGTGGGGAAGGGCGTTCAGGTCGCCAGTGGAAAACCGAAAAGCTTGCTGGGTATATCTGTAAATACCTGCAAAAGACTTTTGAAGAGTCCGATCTTGAAAAGCGTCGTTACTGGGCCTCCAAGGATTTGAAGAAGCCTGAGCCTGTGCGTGTTTGGCTTGGGGCCGCAGGTCCTGCGGAAATGTGTGCCGAATCTATTGCTTTCGTGCAGACCTTCTATGGTTTGAATCCTGATTTCAATATGTGGTTGTCCGATGACAAGTGCTGTTTTTGGTTGTCCGGGCAAATACCGGGGGCTTCATAGATGCAATGCGCCCAACTAGTCGCCACTGGCGCAAATCTCTATTCCCTTCAGATCGTTCCTCCGGCCAATGGCGAATGTGTTAATGCCGTCGTTCTGCTGGAGCCGTCTGAATTCAAGAATTTCGCAATGAGCCCTTTCAATCTCAGTGCGGAAGATGGCGCGATTATCGCTGCCGCAATCGTGGCCGTGTGGGGCGTTGGCTTCGCCTCTCGGGCCGTAATTCGTTCTCTTTCAGGAGGTACAAGCCATGAAGAAGATGCTTAAGGTTGGTGTTGGCGCTGGTGCCATGGTCGTCACGGGTCTGGCGAATGCCGCGCCCGACGTGACCGCGATCACTGCTGCCGGCGCTGACGTGGCCGCTATCGGTGCCGCCGTGTTCGCGGTGTACGTCGGTATCAAGCTGGTGAAGTGGGTCCGCCGCGCACTCTGATTCACTGCGCAGCATTCAGGGGTGCGGCTGAATAAGCTGTACCCCTTTTATCGTTTACGGGGTCGGGGAAATGGAAAATGGGAATCTACGTCATCATCGCTATTTGTGGCGCCTGTTGGTTGGCATTTTCAGCCTGATATTTTCATGCGCTCACGCGCAAACCTGTCCGACAGGCTCTTATTGTTTTGGGCCTAAAACTAAATATTCTTTTGGTGATGGGAATCTTTACGACAGTGCCACTTCTGCTTGTAATGCCTATCTCCCGTGGTCAGGTCGTGTAGCGGGTTCTGACGCTAATAGCGTGTGGTCATGGTCTTGTGGTGGTCCATCTACAAATGCTAATGGCGACATTATCGGTATGCAGATTATTAAATCGTATTCGATTACTAATAATTGCACGTCAAATTGCTCCGGGACTAATACCTATGGAATGAGTCTTGCGGAAAATAAAAAATACTGCCCGTCTGAATCTCCCTATAACTCCACCATTCAGATGTGCGAGAACAAAATTTGCCCTCCTAAGGCCGGTCAGTCCGCTGGCGGTGCATATTGTCCCGTCGCAGATGGTTATGGTCCCGGTTCTGTTGGTCGTGTTTTTAATGGTCCCGGCGGCTGTCAGGCTGTTATCAGTGCATATACTCCGCCAGATTCCGGCCTCAGTTCGGATAATGGTTACTGCTCTTTTAAATATACCGGTGCGCCTAATGACACTGGTGGTGGCGGTTCTAGCTCGTCCAGTTCCTCTAGCTCTTCAAGCTCCTCTAGTTCCTCCAGTTCTTCCAGCTCGTCCAGTTCCTCTAGCTCGTCGAGCTCTTCTTCGTCGTCCAGCTCCTCCAGCTCCTCCAGCTCCTCCAGCTCGTCCAGTTCTTCCAGTTCCTCCGGTTCTTCCAGTGGTAGTTCTGGCGGCTCGGCCTCGGGTGGTGGCGGTGGTTCTGGTTCTGGCTCTGGCTCCGGTTCGGGTTCCGGCTCCTCTTCTGGTGGTTCCTCGAGCTCGTCTAGTTCTTCAAGTTCTTCCAGTTCCTCGGGCTCTTCCAGCTCTTCAGGCTCGTCTAGTTCCTCCAGCTCCTCCAGCGGTTCCAGTTCCTCTAGCGGTAGCTCTGGCGGGTCCTCTTCAGGGTCTTCTGGTGGTTCGTCTTCCGGCTCGAGTTCTAGCGGGGGCGGTGGTTCCGGTTCTGGCTCGGGTAGCTCTTCCTCTTCTGGTGGGTCTTTCAGTGGCGGCTGTGGCGCTTGGTCGTGCGAGGGCGACGCCGTTCTGTGTGCGATCGCGCGCGGCCAGTGGGAAACAAAGTGCGCGTTTGAACAAGAGGCGACCGAAAACCAGCGTTACCGCGATGCCGTTTCCGGTGCTGACGGTGTTGTGAGTCCTGCGGATCAATCTAAGCGACAGGTTGTCGATTTAAATGTCGCATTTAATGACCAGCTTCATAAAGCCGATGTCGGCGGGTCGTGCATACCCTCTTTTTCAATACCTGCGCTGGGGCGCTCTTACTCTGTCAGCATGGGTAACTTCTGTGGCGCAATGGAAATAGCCGGACATATTCTTTTCGCTATTGCCTGTTTAATCGCTATTCGAATCGTAGGGGGTGCCTAAATGCCATTACCTGTAGCCGGGATATTTGCGGGTGCGTTCGCCGGCGCCCTGATCCAAATCGCGTCGTCTCTGGTCGGTCGTGTCTTGATCGCGCTCGGCATTACCTATGTCACTTATCAGGGGTTCTCTCTTGTTCTCGATGGTTTGGCGTCTATGTTCGTTCAAAACGTTGGCGCGGCTGGTCCCGTCGCAATGGGTGTCGTGAATACCCTTCGCCTCGATGATGCTGTTGGTGTGATTCTTGGCGCGGTTGCCGCAAAGCATGCTCTCAATGGCCTGACTTCCGGGGCGATTACCAAAATGGTGGTCAAGTGATTACGCTCACGACCGGCACGCCGGGGGCCGGCAAAACCCTGCGCACCCTGGTCGAAGTCAAGGCCTTGGCTGACAAGGAAAATCGTCAAGTCTATTACGCCGGCATAAAAGACTTGATGATTCCCGGTTGGGTGGAGATTGACGCGGCTAAGTGGCATGAATGCCCGGTGGGCGCCATCATCGTCATTGATGAGTGCCAGACCCTCTTTAGGCCGCGCGGCGTGGGGTCTCAGGTGCCTGAGTACGTCGCCAAGCTGGAAACGCACCGTCATAACGGGCACGACCTTTTTTTGGTGACTCAGCACCCGATGCTCGTGGATTCCAATGTGCGCCGCCTGGTCGGTCGGCACCTGCACGTCGCCCGGCGTTTTGGGATGGCGCGTGCCACTGTTCTGGAGTTCCCTAGCGTTCGGGAACAGCCTACCGCGAAGCAGGATGATGCTGTGCGCCATGAGTGGGCCTATCCCAAAGAGGCTTATGGTTGGTACAAGAGTGCCGAAGTACATACGCATAAAGCGCGCATACCCTTTAAGGTGTGGCTGCTCTTCCTGCTGCCTGTTGTGATAGCTGTCCTGTGCTGGTTTGTTTGGTCACGCTGGCAGTCGAGAATTCAGGGGACCGACAAGCCGCAGCAGAGTGACCCGGCGTTGCATCAGACCGTCTTTGCTGGTGGCCAGCCTCACCAGTTACCCAAGCTCGATTTCGTGCAAGCGAGAACCCCGCGCGTGGCTGGGCTGGTGCATACCGCGCCGGCTTACGACGACCTCACTAAGCCGACTCGCGTGCCGGTGCCTGCGGCCTGCATTGAAATGCGTGGCGAATGCCGTTGCTACACCCAGGATGGCACGCGCATGCCGACTGTTCCCCTCGATGTCTGCCGCCAGATCGTCAAGTTCGGCTGGTTCGAAGAGTTCCCGCGTGACTCAGGCAAAGAGCGCGATCAGCAGGCGAGGGAGGGGCAGGGCGATCAGCAGCAAGGTCCTGCGGCCGCATATCAGGCGCCTGAGCCTGAACAGCATGAGCCCATCATCATCGGCGCCCCTAGTCCCTATCAGGAGGCCACGTTCCGCAATTCCGGGCGGGCGCTGGCCCTGAAAAAGTGACCCCTTTGCTGAGGGCTAAACGAAGCCTCGCGGTCATCACCAAGATTCCAGCCGCCAGCCCGAGAGGGTGGCGGGGTTTCTGGAATCGTCTCTCATAGATCAGGCGCCCGCTGGGGCGGCCGCATGGGGACCCGCCGTAGGTGGGGAGAGCGGCGTACCTGATCTTGGGCAAAAGCTATCAAACTTGATCTGTTTTAATAGCTCGGCGCTATGCATTAGATGCGTCGCCTCGGCCGGCCAGCCGTAAGCGAAGCTCGGCGGTCGGCCGGGGCGCAGCCCCGGCCTAGATTTATAACTAGGACACTTTGCAACCGTTCGGACACTTGGCCCGGGCTGACGCGGCCTTCTGGGTTGTTTCTCAAACCTTCGGGCCGTCATGGTGGTGGCTCCGGTCCGGTTACTGGCACATGCGAGCCTGCAGGCGCGATTCCTGCCGTCGTAGGTGGTACAGGTGGATCACTAGGCAAAAAAAACGCCGGGTCGGTCCCGGCGTTGATCCTGAGGCGTTGCGGCTCTACTGTAGGGCGCTAGCTGACCCTCGCTGCGAGTCCCGTTGGTACAGGCTTGCGGCCTATCTTGCGCAGGGCGTTCTTCAGCTTGATCAGCCCCCATCCGAGTACTATCCAAGTTGACATAATAAAGATTATCAGCACTACGATTGCACGAATCAGAAGAGCCGCCCTTGCGCTAGCACGCCTCGCAAGCGGCCCTCAGCTTTGGAGCAGCCCGGGCTCCTAAGCACCTTGCAGACCGCATGCAACACGAAAGGATCAACGCCTGCAACCAGCAGGCGTTTTTTTTCGTCCTGAATCTGGCGGTACAGAGTGCGACGGCTCGGGCGCTGCTGCCTAGGCCGAGACATACGAAGCCGCCAGTAGAGACCACGAAGATTGCACGACCAGTCAGGGAGCAACCCTACCCCCAAAGCTGATCAGGCGACGCGCTAGCGCATCGCACAGCGTTACCTCACCCATCCCGGTGCAACGACGCACTCCCATCGCTTCGCCTTCCGCTGATCCTGGCCTACAGGCACCCCGATAAAGGACCGCCCAACGGGCAAGCCCGATGGTTCGATCCTTGATCGAGGCCCCGCCTTCCGGCCCTGATCGCTCCCGGGCGAAGCGACGGGAGTACGGCGGCATAACAATCGGTGGAATGGCTCGGCAACGCGAGGTGAACACGGGGCTCAGCTCAGGAACCCGGTCAGCTTTGAAGGGCAACGGCATGAAACGCAACTACATGACGAAAGCAGAATTCTTGGAGCGGCAACTGTGCTTTGACTTCGGCCGCGTGGCGCGCGTGGTTATGCCAATCATCGCGGCACTACGCAAGACGTTGCGGGCATGGACAAAAAAAAGGGCTGACAAATATCAGCCCAAAAACAACCAGCAGAAGCAATTCCCGTTCATGTACTACTTTTTCAGGACCAGCGCCCGCCCGGAATTGCGGAACGTGGCTTCCTGATAGGGACTAGGGGCGCCGATGATGATGGGCTCATGCTGTTCAGGCTCAGGCGCCTGATATGCAGCCGCAGGACCTTGCTGCTGATCGCCCTGCCCCTCCCTCGCCTGCTGATCGCGCTCTTTGCCTGAGTCACGCGGGAACTCTTCGAACCAGCCGAACTTGACGATCTGGCGGCAGACATCGAGGGGAACAGTCGGCATGCGCGTGCCATCCTGGGTGTAGCAGCGGCATTCGCCACGCATTTCAATGCAGGCCGCGGGCACCGGCACGCGAGTCGGCTTAGTGAGGTCGTCGTAAGCCGGCGCGGTGTGCACCAGCCCAGCCACGCGCGGGGTTCGCGCTTGGACGAAATCTAGCTTGAGTAACTGATGAGGCTGGCCACCAGCAAAAACGGTCTGATGCAGGGCCGGGTCACTCTGCTGCGGCTTGTCGGTTCCCTGAATTCTCGACTGCCAGCGTGACCAAACAAACCAGCACAGGACAGCTATCACAACAGGCAGCAGGAAGAGCAGCCACACCTTAAAGGGTATGCGCGCTTTATGCGTATGTACTTCGGCACTCTTGTACCAACCATAAGCCTCTTTGGGATAGGCCCACTCATGGCGCACAGCATCATCCTGCTTCGCGGTAGGCTGTTCCCGAACGCTAGGGAACTCCAGAACAGTGGCACGCGCCATCCCAAAACGCCGGGCGACGTGCAGGTGCCGACCGACCAGGCGGCGCACATTGGAATCCACGAGCATCGGGTGCTGAGTCACCAAAAAAAGGTCGTGCCCGTTATGACGGTGCGTTTCCAGCTTGGCGACGTACTCAGGCACCTGAGACCCCACGCCACGCGGCCTAAAGAGGGTCTGGCACTCATCAATGACGATGATGGCGCCCACCGGGCATTCATGCCACTTAGCCGCGTCAATCTCCACCCAACCGGGAATCATCAAGTCTTTTATGCCGGCGTAATAGACTTGACGATTTTCCTTGTCAGCCAAGGCCTTGACTTCGACCAGGGTGCGCAGGGTTTTGCCGGCCCCCGGCGTGCCGGTCGTGAGCGTAATCACTTGACCACCATTTTGGTAATCGCCCCGGAAGTCAGGCCATTGAGAGCATGCTTTGCGGCAACCGCGCCAAGAATCACACCAACAGCATCATCGAGGCGAAGGGTATTCACGACACCCATTGCGACGGGACCAGCCGCGCCAACGTTTTGAACGAACATAGACGCCAAACCATCGAGAACAAGAGAGAACCCCTGATAAGTGACATAGGTAATGCCGAGCGCGATCAAGACACGACCGACCAGAGACGACGCGATTTGGATCAGGGCGCCGGCGAACGCACCCGCAAATATCCCGGCTACAGGTAATGGCATTTAGGCACCCCCTACGATTCGAATAGCGATTAAACAGGCAATAGCGAAAAGAATATGTCCGGCTATTTCCATTGCGCCACAGAAGTTACCCATGCTGACAGAGTAAGAGCGCCCCAGCGCAGGTATTGAAAAAGAGGGTATGCACGACCCGCCGACATCGGCTTTATGAAGCTGGTCATTAAATGCGACATTTAAATCGACAACCTGTCGCTTAGATTGATCCGCAGGACTCACAACACCGTCAGCACCGGAAACGGCATCGCGGTAACGCTGGTTTTCGGTCGCCTCTTGTTCAAACGCGCACTTTGTTTCCCACTGGCCGCGCGCGATCGCACACAGAACGGCGTCGCCCTCGCACGACCAAGCGCCACAGCCGCCACTGAAAGACCCACCAGAAGAGGAAGAGCTACCCGAGCCAGAACCGGAACCACCGCCCCCGCTAGAACTCGAGCCGGAAGACGAACCACCAGAAGACCCTGAAGAGGACCCGCCAGAGCTACCGCTAGAGGAACTGGAACCGCTGGAGGAGCTGGAGGAACTAGACGAGCCTGAAGAGCTGGAAGAGCCCGAGGAACTGGAAGAACTTGAAGAACTAGACGAGCTCGAGGAACCACCAGAAGAGGAGCCGGAACCCGAACCGGAGCCAGAGCCAGAACCAGAACCACCGCCACCACCCGAGGCCGAGCCGCCAGAACTACCACTGGAAGAACCGGAGGAACTGGAAGAACTGGACGAGCTGGAGGAGCTGGAGGAGCTGGAGGAGCTGGACGACGAAGAAGAGCTCGACGAGCTAGAGGAACTGGACGAGCTGGAAGAACTGGAGGAACTAGAGGAGCTTGAAGAGCTAGAGGAACTGGACGAGCTAGAACCGCCACCACCAGTGTCATTAGGCGCACCGGTATATTTAAAAGAGCAGTAACCATTATCCGAACTGAGGCCGGAATCTGGCGGAGTATATGCACTGATAACAGCCTGACAGCCGCCGGGACCATTAAAAACACGACCAACAGAACCGGGACCATAACCATCTGCGACGGGACAATATGCACCGCCAGCGGACTGACCGGCCTTAGGAGGGCAAATTTTGTTCTCGCACATCTGAATGGTGGAGTTATAGGGAGATTCAGACGGGCAGTATTTTTTATTTTCCGCAAGACTCATTCCATAGGTATTAGTCCCGGAGCAATTTGACGTGCAATTATTAGTAATCGAATACGATTTAATAATCTGCATACCGATAATGTCGCCATTAGCATTTGTAGATGGACCACCACAAGACCATGACCACACGCTATTAGCGTCAGAACCCGCTACACGACCTGACCACGGGAGATAGGCATTACAAGCAGAAGTGGCACTGTCGTAAAGATTCCCATCACCAAAAGAATATTTAGTTTTAGGCCCAAAACAATAAGAGCCTGTCGGACAGGTTTGCGCGTGAGCGCATGAAAATATCAGGCTGAAAATGCCAACCAACAGGCGCCACAAATAGCGATGATGACGTAGATTCCCATTTTCCATTTCCCCGACCCCGTAAACGATAAAAGGGGTACAGCTTATTCAGCCGCACCCCTGAATGCTGCGCAGTGAATCAGAGTGCGCGGCGGACCCACTTCACCAGCTTGATACCGACGTACACCGCGAACACGGCGGCACCGATAGCGGCCACGTCAGCGCCGGCAGCAGTGATCGCGGTCACGTCGGGCGCGGCATTCGCCAGACCCGTGACGACCATGGCACCAGCGCCAACACCAACCTTAAGCATCTTCTTCATGGCTTGTACCTCCTGAAAGAGAACGAATTACGGCCCGAGAGGCGAAGCCAACGCCCCACACGGCCACGATTGCGGCAGCGATAATCGCGCCATCTTCCGCACTGAGATTGAAAGGGCTCATTGCGAAATTCTTGAATTCAGACGGCTCCAGCAGAACGACGGCATTAACGCATTCGCCATTGGCCGGAGGAACGATCTGAAGGGAATAGAGATTTGCGCCAGTGGCGACTAGTTGGGCGCATTGCATTATTCGACCAACTCCACAAGGCGATGAATTTCATATTCATCGTGAGTGTTCAAACGCGCGGTATCCACTGCGGATTCGTAATCGTCACAGCGCCCTGCCCGCTTAAAGCTGCGGACCCAATGCAACTCAGACGACAGGAAAAGCCCGCTAGAGCGTTCCTGAATCACGTAGCAGATACGCACGTTTGCAAGCATGATTAGGCAGCCGGTTTATTGCCGGAAACTGCCTTGAAGCCGACGACTTCAATGCCCTTGGTCGTCATGGTGATATCCAGCTCAGCTTGAAGAGGGAACGTCAAATGCTTGATTTTCTCGTACTCATCAGACTTGCCGAACGGAAGCGGGGCGGCGTTATAGCCGACTTCGGTGCCGTTGCGCTCACTGACTTCCATAACAACATAGAGCTTCGTGGAATCGAACTGCTGCCCGTCGATATTGCCCTTGAAACCCTTTGCGCCAAGAACCTGCATGACTTGTTTCATCACCTACCCCTTATAAAAAAACGCCTATGCGAACGACATATCTATGACAAGTTCGCCCGGCATAACATCCCGTATGCGCTGGTGCAGGAACTCCCCGCATGTGCGCCAGTCGGGAACCTTGACCCGTTTCGGGATTTCACCCTCACGGACCACCTTAGAGAGAGCCGCTTCCGCTGAACCCTCAATCTGGGAAAGCACCCACAGAGCAGCGCCGCATTGACGCTTTAACCAATCCACCATGGACGCATAATTGATTTGTGCCGTCTTGGATGTCGTCGCTACCCGCACCTGCTGCTTATCAATCCATGCGAGCGCAGGATAAGCACCAGCCAAATAAGCACCGGGCTGGATAAGGACATCAAAGGGAATCAGACGATTGACGGACTTAAGTTCGAATTCAAAACGGACCCACGGTGACGCCGAATCACCTAATTGCATGCCTTTTTCATAAACACGCAGATATTTGCCGTTCTCTCTGTTGCCAACGTAGAAAGATCGACCCTTGCCATTGGGACGTTTCCAATTGCCCCGCTGTTCGCAGTCGGGCATGCGGCCATTGCAGCCAAACATCCCTGCGTCATACCACGCGGCAGCATCATCAACGGTACGCTCTCCGTCATAGCAATCATGTGCCATATCGACGCGGGTAATACGTGCAGTCGATTCCTTTTCAAGCCAATTGCGTAGCCGAATCTCCCAGCCCTCACGCGCAGCAGCACAACCAGACCCGGACAGCATGACCAAAACCGTCCCACGCTGGCCACCATGGCAAACGAGGCCGTACTCATCACCGAGGGTGTAGGACCGCTCATAGAAATTCGCACCACGATCACGCTGGGCAGATATCCCAAATCCAAACCAACGCTCACACCAGAACGACACCTCGCAGATAACCTCATCATCCGTAACACCCTGCTTCCGGACTGAAAAGGCATCCTCATGACACGTGAAGTTGAGCCAGTCGATAAAAGCGGCCGCACCGCCGTACCCCCTACGTGCAGGGATTTCAACAACCTCGCCGTCATGCATGACGAGACGAGCCGCGATGTCGGGGCGCCGAGCCTCAGTAGGCACCTTTCCCCCCGTGTTACTGACGGGGGGCGCTGGCGCGCGGCGGGCGCCGGCTTCGCCTGTCGCCGCTTCGCGCGCCAGCTTTTCGCCAGTGACGCGCTTAGCGCGCTCTTCGATGTCCCGCACCTCAGACAGCGTTAGATCGCGTTGCTTGAGCTTCCCCGGCTTTGTGGCCATCCCCTCGTATCCCCGTCGTTTACATCGCCGCTATGCGGCTGTATCGTTGCCGTGTTGGGCAATTCCACCTAGACAAATCCGTCTAGGTGCGCGCAGAGTACCTAGACAAATCTGTCTAGGTCAAGGGGTACGACATGGATTTTTTGACCTACATCGAAAAAGCGATCAGCAAAACAGGCTCGAAAGCCGCTCTGTCACGTGAAATTGGGGTAGATCACCCAGGACTAAACGGAGCGATCAAAGGCTCCAGGCCGCTACCCGCAGAGGCGCTCAGGAAGCTGGCGATACTGCTAGATGACGGCACGACACCGGGCCAAATCTGGGAGGCACAACAGGCTGCAAGGGCCGCTACCGAGGAGGAGCGGCAGCTATGGCTTCCGTTTCTTGTGAAGCAGGCAGGAGGCTATGCGAAGGCTGCCAGCGTTATGCTTGCGGCATATATTGCGCTGGCATTTGGCACTTTGTTTTTGCCAAGGGAGGCAAAAGCCGCTGATACGTCAATGACTTACAGCAGCAGCGCCCAGGTAATAAAGATTATCGACACTACGATTTCGATAACCTTCAGTAATGCATGGGCGCCGCTGTGGAGCGCCCAGCCGCCGCAGGCGGCCAGCGCGAAACAAGCGGCCAGCAGGAGGACAGAGGCGCTACCCCTCATGCTGGCCAAGGCTTTTCCCCAGGCGCTGCGCGTGGCCTCGTCCGAGGCCCGCGCTAACTCCAGTTCTGCGATGACTTCCAGTGGGTTCAGGCCGGCCGCTTCGGCCAGCCTGCGGGCAAAGTCGTTGCTAATCCCGTTCTTTCCGACCCTGTCTTTTTCGTAGTTCTTCAGCGAGTCCTCGCTGATTCCAGTGATCTTCGCCAACGCATACGCGGTGCTGACGCATTGGCGGTCTTTGGCCTTCTGAACCAGTTCGCTCGGTTTCATTTGATGTATCTCAGTTGCATACCCGAAAGCTTTCGGGTAGGTTGCGCATACCCGAATGCCATCGGGTATTTGTCACCGTAACGATAAAGGGCGTTCCAATGATCAAGATCGAAGTCAAAACCGGCGTAGCCACAGCGCGCAACGTCAATGTGGGGTATGACCGGGATGAAGTAAAAAACTATACTTTTGTTCTGTAAGTACTTGTTTTTAAGTGCATGCACGCCCGTGATCTTGACCCATCGCAAACCCGCCCTCTTGTCCGGGTTTTGGCCCCCAAAATGGCTCCCTATGCTGGCCAACAGCTGTAGTCCACACAGGCGCTTCGTCTGTGACGACTCGGCTCACGCCACATACTTAGGAGGAGCAAATGCCCAGATTCATCCTGAACCAAAAGCAGCAGCCGAATGGGGATAATGAAGTCCACAATAAAACGACCGGCTGCAATTACATGCCGGCTTTGGAAAACCAGATCGATCTCGGAGAGCATCCGAGCTGTGTGGGCGCCGTGGCGCTCGCCAAGGCCAAATACGGAAATGCTCGAATCAACGGCTGCAAGTACTGCTGCCCGGCCTGTCACACCACCTGAAACACGACACCAAGGAGCGATCACCGGCGATCGTTGTCGCCGGTGATCCTGAGTCGCTGATTGGTCTAGCGAACGGAGCAGCGCTTCAGCGTAGCGACTTCCTGCGTTGAGGCAGCCGTGCGGCCGATGCTGCGGTGCCGCGGTGCCGACGGGCTTCCGCCAACGCGCCTTTCAATCGCCCTACCTCCGCTTCAGCCCGTTCCGCAGTGCCTTCGGCAAGGGTTTGGCGCGTCAGCGCGTCGTCGCGTTGTTGCTCGGTTTGCGCGAGCCTCCCCTGTAGGTGGCCGACTTGCCGCTGAGCCTCGATCCGATCCTGGTTCATTTGCGTCACCTGGCCCTGCAACCTGTCCACCTGATCCAGCCGCTCTTTAGCGAGTCCCTGGGCTTGCTTGAGCTCCTGACGCAAGCGATCCACCTCCGTCAGCCAATGCTGTTCGCGGGCCTGGGCCCGAGACTCCAGCTCGCGTCGCTCCTCATCGAATGCTGAACGTGTGGTGTCAAGTTGCTGCCGGGCCCCGTTGAGCGCGGTATCGAGATCGAGGACGCGCGCTTCGAGCCTGGAGGCTTCTTCCCGGCATTGCACCTCGCGGTGACGTAGATGGGGTACAGCCGGGATGAAGCAAAAATTAGGACATTGGCTACGTAATTGTTTGTTTTGCTGAAAGTTTTTTCGTAACCGTCACCTTTCAGCCATCTGCGCAAGTTATCCTTATCCCTCCTTCAGGGCCAGAGGGACACTGCATGGTATCGATAGAACGGACAGCCTATCCTCGCTTCAGCAAGCCTCCGGCGGGCAAAGAGCTGCAGCGCAACTTCACGCCGACTGAAGAAGAGCGAGCGTGGGCCGAACGTACGGCGCGCACGCCAATTCAGCGACTTGGCCTCTTGGTGCTGCTGAAAACCTTTCAGTACCTGCACTACTTCCCCTCTCTGGAAGATGTCCCGCCCGAAGTCATCAATCACGTGCGCGAATCATTGGGTTACGCCAAGCGGATCGTTATTGACTATTCAACAGAGCGCACCCTGTACCGGCACATGGCGGCTGTTCGGAGCTATCTGCGCGTCAAGGCGTTCTATGGCACTGACGCCAGCGAAATTGCGGACAAGCTGGCGCACGAATCGGCAGAGCTGCTAGACCAGCGCATCGACATCATCAATGCTCTCGTCGATGAACTGGTACATCAGCAGATGGAGCTCCCGGCCTTTTCTGCACTGGACACCCTGGCTGAGCGTGCACACGCGGAGGTGCAGGAACGGATATTCAACACAGTGTTGAGCAGGATTCCTCCAAAGACTCTGGAAGGATTCAAAGCGCTACTTCTCACCGACAAGCTGGAACATCGCCAGAGCGAGTACAACACGCTCAAGAAATCGGCGAAGCGCCCTACCCGCAAACACCTTGAAATGTTGGTCGCGCATCTGGAATGGCTCGAATCAGTTTCCGGTGTCGACTCGCTTTTCGACGGGGTCGTGGATACGAAAATTCGCCATTTCGCGGCGCAGGCCATGGCCTACGACGTGTCCGAGCTGCGTGAATGTACTGAGGCCAAACGCTACACCCTCATGGTCGCCTTGATTCAGCGCATGCAGGTTCGGGCTCGCGATCAACTGGCGGAAATGTTCCTTCGCCGAGTTGCGACTATTCACAAACGTGCCAAGGAAGAACTTGAACAGATCCAGTTCAGCCAGCGCAGCCAGATCGAAAAACTGATCGGAACGCTCGATGGCGTTCTTTCAATTCTCGCCATTGAGCCAGACAACGCCGTGGCCGGAGGGCAGATCCGTGACTACCTGGTCCCGGCAGGCGGGATTGAGAAGGTGCGCGAGACCTGTGCGCAAGTACAAGCCACAAGTGGCAACAACTACCTGCCGCTGGTGTGGAAGCACTTCAAAAGTCATCGTTCCATCCTGTTCAGGCTTGTTCATCTGCTCGACATTCGTCCGACATCTCAAGATCGCTCACTGATTGATGCCTTGGACCTGATAAAGACCTATCAGGACAAACATCGCATCGAATGGATTGAGGATGGCATTGACCTGTCCTTTGTTTCGGATCGGTGGCGTAAGCTCTTGCGCGAAGGCAACGAAGAAGGTTTTGGGTTGGGCGTAAGCCGCCGTAGCCTTGAAATTTGTGTTTTTTCCTATCTGGCTGAGGAACTGCGCTCAGGCGACCTGAGTGTTGCCGGCTCCGAGGAATTTGCCGATTACCGCGACCAATTGCTGTCGTGGGATGAGTGTCAGAAGATATTGCCCGCCTACTGCGACAAGATTGGGCTTCCGCAGAATGCAGCCAATTTTGCGAGCAGCTTGCGTGATTGGTTGAGTGATACCGCCCAGCATCTGGATGACAAATTCCCCGAGTGCCGTGGCGATGTGGCACTCAATGGCGACGGCGAGCCCGTCTTGCGCAAACCTGTTGCACGCGAGATTCCGGCGTCCGTCGTATCACTGCAAAATGCTTTAACGCAGCATATGCCGTCGCGACACATTCTGGATGTGCTGGCCAACATCGAGCACTGGATGGGATTCACGCGGCACTTTGGGCCGCTGTCGGGCAATATGGCCAAGCTTAATCAGCCAGCAGAGCGCTATCTGCTGACCATTTTTGCGATGGGCTGCAATCTTGGTCCAACGCAAGCCGCCCGCCATCTTGGCAACAGCGGTGTAACACCGCACATGCTCTCTTTTGTAAATCGGCGCCATCTGTCGCTGGAAAGCCTGGAGGCTGCTCAGCGCGAGCTGAATGAGGTGTATCTGCGGCTTGATCTACCCAAGGCGTGGGGCGATGGAAAGACCGTGGCTGCAGATGGCACGCAATACGATTTCTACGACGAAAACCTTCTGGCGGGCTATCACTTCCGCTACCGAAAGATGGGCGCCGTGGCCTACCGACATGTGGCCAATAACTACATCGCAGTGTTCCGCCACTTCATTCCACCAGGTGTGTGGGAGGCCATTTATGTGATCGAAGGCTTGCTCAAGGCGGGCCTGTCGGTTGAAGCGGATACTGTGCATGCCGATACGCAGGGTCAGTCTGCAACGGTTTTTGCCTTCACGCATCTGCTTGGCATCAAGCTGATGCCGCGCATCCGTAACTGGAAAAACCTCACCCTCTACAGGCCAGACAAGACCGTGAAGTACCAGCACATCAATCGGCTGTTCGGAGACAGCGCAGACTGGGGGCTGATCGAGCGTCATTGGCAGGATTTGATGCAGGTGGCGCTATCCATCTACACGGGCAAGATTTCATCGGCGACGCTGCTGCGCAAGCTCGGCTCCTACAGTCGAAAAAACCGACTTTACTTTGCCGCCCAGGAACTTGGTAATGTCATCCGCACCGGCTTCTTGCTCGAATGGATTGGCAGTCGAGAGCTGCGTCAGGAAATTACTGCCAACACCAACAAGATCGAGTCTTACAACGGTTTTGCCAAGTGGCTCTCGTTCGGAGGCGATGTCATCGCCGTCAATGAACCGGATGAACAGCAGAAACGTTTGCGTTACAACGATCTGGTGGCGTCTGCCCTGATCCTGCAGAACACGGTCGATATGATGCGCACGCTCGGCGGCCTGCAAAAAGAGGGATGGAAAATTACCGAAGAGGATGTGAGTTTTCTGAGTCCCTATCAGGTTTCCCACGTGAAACGTTTTGGTGAATACAGCCTGAAACTCAAACGCAAACCAGAACCGTGGATTGAGGATGCTACGTTCCAGCAGGCCGCCGCGTCAGTACAAGAAATGCGACGACCGACACGGAAGGCATGAGCATGGAGATCCCGGCCCCTGATTTTGCTATCACGCCTTATGGTGATGCCGATGCTGCGGCGCTCACGCGTCTGCGGCAGGATTTCGATACGGCGTTGTTGCTGGAACTCGTCGAACGACTGACCCCTGTTGCACAGCGCTTCAAGGCGCTTGGCGGTCTCAGGGATGACATGCTCCGCTTGCATCGTATGGCTCACACCGTGATCAATGGCGCCAATTTGAGCGAGCCGGCTTCTGAAGATTTGTGGGAAGTTGCTGCGGAACTCATTGACGAGCTGCGGCAAACGGCCGAGACCTGTCTGGAGATCGCTTCAGCGCTGCAACCGTTGGCCGACCTGCAGCCGAATCAGGGCTGAGATTGCCCTGACAAAGCCCGCTCGATACGCTGTTGTGCAAATGAGTCTGCTGTGTCGATGTAGCGCATGGCTGACTTCATGTCCCTCCAGCCAACATACTCCATCAGGCTTCTCACATCCCAGCCGTTGTCGTTGGCCCAGTTTGCGAAACCTCGGCGTAAGGAATGGCTGCTGAAGTCTCCTGAGGACAATAATCCAGTCTGCTCCAGGATGCTGCGTAGCAGCGGCGTAATACTGTTGGTGTGCAGGCCTTGGGTACTGATGTGGCCCCAGCGATTCACCCCACGAAAAACCGGCCCATCCTCAATGTCCGCCATGTCTGTCCAGGCGGTGTATGCCGCAACGGGACATAATCGGGATAAGGCGGGCACTTTGAAGTGCTGTCCAACCAACTGGCGATCTGTCTTAGTACGTGGCAAAAAACAGATCATGCCCTGCCCAGGAACGAGTTCGACATTTTGTGCTTTCAGACTGATCAGCTCATCGCTGCGGAATCCCCGCCAGAAACCCAGCAGCAACAAAGCCTTGTTTCGCGTGAAACGTAGTCGTTCCGCTGGATCGCACGTAAGCATGGCCGTATCCAGCCAGGCTACGGCGTGGGTCAATTGGTCAATCTGCAGCGGCACTGCCTGCTGCGGCTTTACAGGATGCAGTGCCGAAATCCCCTTCAAGGTCTTGCGCACCAACGGAGTTTTGGTCGGATCAGCAAACCCCTGATCCTGATGCCAGTGTGACAAGGCTGCCAGACGGTGACGTAACGTGGCAATAGACAGCTGTTCGGCATGCTGGGCCAAATAGCGGGCAACACCATCGGCGCTCGCGGGTAAAAAGCCACCCCATTCGAGTTCAAAATGACGGAGTGCAGAAGCGTAGCTGCGGCGCGTGTTGCTACGCGTGGAGGCCTGCACATACACGTCAACGTCGCTCATGGCTCCCCTTGTTCAAACAGGAATTTGTATAGTCGCAGCATGGATCAATGGCGTCATTTTTGCACGCAAACCAGACGTATTCCGTTCATTCCGCTGCAACGAGAGTCAGGCCCGCAGCAGCCGGAGCCCATTCGCCACCACCAGCAAACTCGCTCCCACATCGGCAAACACCGCCATCCACATCGTGCCGGTGCCCGCCAGGGTGAGGACGAGAAACACCGCCTTGATACCCAGCGCCAGCGCGATGTTCTGCACCAGCAAGTTGTGGGTGTGGCGCGACAGGCGCACGAAGCGTGGCAGCTTGCGCAGGTCGTCGTCCATCAGCGCTACGTCAGCGGTTTCGATGGCGGTTCCAGTCCCTGCGGCGCCCATTGCGAAGCCAATGTCGGCACGCGCCAGTGCGGGGGCGTCGTTGATGCCGTCGCCGACCATGCCGACCGCTGTTCCTTTGGAGAGTCGCGCTTCGATCAGCCGGAGTTTGTCTTCCGGCAGCAGGTCGCCCCGCGCTTCGTCGATACCGACTTGCTGGGCGATGGCGCGAGCTGTGTGGGCGTTGTCGCCGGTCAGCATCAGGGTCTTGATGCCCAGCGTGTGAAGTTCCGTGATGGCCTGACGGCTGCTGTCCTTCACGGTATCGGCAACGGCGAAGAGACCATGCACGCGCTGTTCGTCTGCCAGCAGGATGACGGTTTTGCCTTGCTCTTCCAAAGCACTCAGGCGGGCTTCCAGCGCATCGGAGCACAAGCCGCGTTCATGGATCAGCCGATGATTGCCCAGGCAATACAGCTTGCCTGCGACCAGGCCTTGCGTGCCGCGCCCCGGCAGAGCTTCGAAAGCCTCGACTTCCTTGAGCGGGATATCGTCGCGCTCGGCCGCTGCGCTGAGCGCGCGGGAGACGGGGTGATCAGAACGTGCGGCGAGGCTCGCGGCCAGGGTGCGCGCCGTGGCCGCATCAAGCTCACTCAGCGTGGCAAAGTCGGTCTGCACGGGTTTGCCATGCGTGAGGGTGCCGGTCTTGTCGAGCGCCAGCCAGGCGAGCTTGCGGCCTTCTTCGAGATAGACGCCGCCCTTGACGAGGATGCCGTGGCGCGCCGCAGCGGCCAGCCCGCTGACGATGGTGACGGGGGTCGAGATCACCAGGGCGCAGGGACAGGCAATCACCAGCAGCACGAGGGCCTTGTAAATCCATGCGAACCAGTCACCGCCGAACAGCAACGGGGGCAAAAGCGCGACGCCCAGCGCGATGGCAAACACGATGGGGGTGTAGACGCGGGCGAACTGGTCGACGAAGCGCTGGGTTGGCGCACGCGCGCCCTGCGCGGCCTCGATGGCGTGGATGATGCGTGCCAGCGTGCTGTCGCTCGCCGCAGCGGTGACGCGGTATTCGAAGGAGCCGGATTCGTTGATGGTGCCTGCGAAGACCGGGTCGCCTTCGGCTTTCTCCACCGGCAGGCTCTCACCGGTAATGGGCGCCTGATTGATCGCGGAACGTCCGCTGATGATGCGACCGTCGAGTGCAATGCGTTCGCCAGGACGCACACGAATGAGGGCATCAAGCGACACCGAGCGGGCGGGCTGCGCCAGCCAGCTGCCATCCGCCTGTTGAACGATGGCCTGCTCCGGCGTCAGCTTCAGGAGGCCCTGAATGGCGTTGCGTGCCCTGTCCAGCGATCTGGCCTCGATCAGCTCGGCAATCGTGAACAACACCATCACCATCGCGGCCTCTGGCCACTGGCCGATCAGCAAGGCGCCGGTCACTGCAATGCTCATCAGTGCGTTGATGTTGAGATTGCCGTTACGAATGGCAATCCAGCCCTTCTTGTAGGTTGTGATGCCGCAGGCCAGCACCGCAACGATGGCCAGCAGGGCTGCGGCCCATACCGGCAAGCCGGCCCAGTGCGCGGCTTCCGAACCCACCGCAGCCACGCCCGCCAACAACAGCGGCCACCACGGACGAGCGGGTTCTGCCGGCGAGGCGGCAGAACCTGGGCCATTGGCCAGCTCCGGCGTGAAGCCCAGCGAGCGAATGGCCGCCAGAATATCGTCCAGCACGGCCGGGGCATGCGTGACCGTCAGCACCCGCTGCATCAGGTTGAACTCCATGCCTGCCACACCGGCCATGCCGCCCAGCTTCTGGCGCAGCAAGCCCTCTTCGGTGGGGCAGTCCATCTGCATGATGCGAATGGGCGTCCGGGTGCCGTCCGCGTGAGTCACGGGTTCGGCCAAGGGGCTTGAAGACGCAGCCGGACTGCTGCCACAGCAGCTGCTTGAACACGCACCGACGATAGGCAGTTTGGCGGGAGCGCCGCAGGCGTCACTGGCGTCCTCGTTGCCGTGCGGATGCTGATGGCTATCGTGTTGAAGGTGCGCAGACATGCTGTACTCCTGAGCTCGTAGGGTCGTATAGGCGTATTACACAAGCTGAAGCTACTATAGAGTCAACCCCTTTCTGGAGCAGCGAATGAAAATCGGCGAACTGGCGCAGGTGGCGCAATGCACGGTCGAGACTGTGCGCTACTACGAGCGTGAAGGCTTACTGCCCGCACCTGCTCGAACGGCAGGCAACTTCCGGATGTATGGCCCTGCGCACGTCGAGCGGCTGCGCTTCATCCGCAATTGCCGCGCGCTGGACATGAGCCACGATGAAATCCGCCACCTGCTGGCGCTGGCTGACCAGCCCGCCGAGGGTTGCGGTGCGGTCAATGCCGTGTTCGATGAACACATCGCCCATGTGGATGAGCGCATCCGCGAGCTGGCACAGCTCAAGGAGCAACTCAGTGCCTTGCGCCAGCGCTGTGCAGGGGAACAGGCCGTTGATGCTTGCGGCATCCTGCAGGGGCTGGCCGATATGGAAGCCGAAGCCCGGCATACGCGGCACACGCACCTGGGCTGAGTGGCGTGGAGGGTTGAATGGGCCTCTTGACCATGGAGCGTGCTCCACGCTTTAGCTTGTGGGCTCCTCACCCCACACAGGATCTGCCCATGACCTCCCCAACCCCTGACAAGCAAACCCGACGCATCCTATGGACGACGGGTGCGCTCTGCATCGCCTGCTGTGCCTTGCCTTTCATTGGCGCGGCAGTCGGTTCGGCAATGCTGGCCGGACTGGCCATCTACGCAGAGCAGGCCGCATTGGCAGTGCTGGCTCTGGGCGCGGCCTGGCTTGTGTCTCGTCGGCTGACGCGCAACGCTGCACCGGCTTGCGACATTGACTGTGCACGGCGCCCCGGCAAGCCGACAGAATGAAGGGGGTCAGGCGCAACAGCTCCCGCCTTTAAGCGCACGCGTACTGAGTTCAAGGCAATCTGGCAGGCCCGCCGTGCTACCGCAAGCACTATGGCAGGCCTGCCGGGTTTGCCGCAGCAAGCCTCTGTAGGCAATCAGCTCTGCTATTTTTGCGTCGATGCGCGACACCTTTGAATCCAGCTGCGCAGGCAGCCCCTCGCAGACGCTGCGCTCGCCGTCGCTGACAAGTAAGCCACGGACTTCCCGCAGGGTGAAGCCACAGCGTTTCAGCAGCAGGATGTGTTGAAGACGCGTCAGTGCGGCAGGCGGATATTGCTTGTAGTGACTTGTCGGTGCGCGTAGTGCATCGGCCTGCAGCAAGCCGAGCTTTTCGTAATAGCGAATCGTGTCATGCGACAATTTCGAGCGTTTGGAGAGTTCGCCGATCAGCATTGCTTTCCCCGCAACAGGTGGTGGATCCAGTGTAGTGCAAAGCAAAGGGGCAGAACATGCAGGACAAGAGCCACTGGGAGAAGGTCTACACGAGCAAGGCCGTCGATGGCGTGAGCTGGTTCCAGCCGCACGCCGACATGTCGATGCAGATGATCCGCCGCTGCGGCATCGCGCCTGACGCCGCCATCATTGACGTAGGGGGTGGCGCATCCACGCTGGTGGATGATCTGCTGGATGCTGCTTACACGAATGTCACTGCGCTCGATCTGTCAGGCGCCGCGCTGGCCGAAAGTCGCCGACGCCTTGGCCCGCGTGCCGATGCCGTGCGCTGGATCGAAGCAGACATCACGCGTGCCGAGCTTCCGCCGCGCAGCATTGATCTGTGGCACGACCGCGCAGTCTTCCATTTTCTGACGACAGGTGCAGAGCGTGCTGCCTACGTACGACAGGTGCTGCGTGCCCTCAAGCCCGGCGGGCACGTGATCATGGCGACCTTCGGAGCCAAGGGGCCAAGTCAGTGCAGCGGTTTGCCGGTGATGCGCTATGCACCCGACGCCTTGCATGCAGAGTTTGGTCAGGCCTTCGATCTGCTGGCGCACGAGGAGCACATGCATCGCACACCGTTCGGGACGGATCAGCAGTTCATCTACTGCCTGTGCCGCAAGCTGCACGCATGAATACCTTGCAGACCATCGGGCTGTATGCGCTGACCGCCTGTGCCGAAATCCTCGGCTGCTACTTGCCCTACCTGTGGTTGAAGAAAGACGCCTCGATCTGGTGGCTGCTGCCTGCCGCTGCCAGCCTGGCGCTGTTCGCGTGGCTGCTGACCCTGCACCCTCACCCAGCCGGGCGGGTGTATGCGGCGTATGGCGGTGTGTACGTCGCGGTGTCCCTGCTATGGCTGTGGCGAGTCGACGGTGTCGTGCCGGATCGCTGGGATGTAGCGGGCTGTGCGCTAGTGCTGATCGGTGCGGGGCTGATTTATTTCGCACCACGCGCGAGTTGATGCGCATCAAGCCTTTCTGTTAGGCTCCGCCCCCGATGAAGCGCTTTCTGCTGATCCTCTTTGTGATGTTGTTGCCGCTGCAGTCCGTCTGGGCAGCGGTTGATATCTATTGCCAGTCTGGGGTGACAAGCAATGGCGCGCACTGCACTGACGATTGCCTGCTGAAGCAAGCGTCGGACTCATCCAGTCACGATGGCAAAAACACCGTCTCTCACGACGGTGATTGCTCCCCCTGCCATTCTGGCCACTCCTTGGCATTGTCTGGTTTTTCTGTGCAGGACTTCGCGACAACCGGGTTGTCGCCCATAGCGTTCACACGCGTCCCCAACCTCCTTTCTCCTGCCACACGGCCTGAACGGCCCAAGTGGTTCGCGCTCGCCTGAAGCGGGCGCACGGTTCCTTCTCGTAGCGTCCATTGAAAAGTCGGCTTCCAGCCTGGTGCTGGTGGGCCTGCACTCATCTATGCGCTCGCTGCGCGCAAGAGGTGGAAATGAACCGTAGAGAGAATTTGTCGCAGGCCTTGGTCGCTGCGATACGCAAAGCATGTGCTGCGCAGGATGCAGCCATGCCGCACAGGACATGGCCGTGGTTTGCTTTGGCAGGCCTGGTGCTGCTTATCGACCAGTTCAGCAAGACCCTGGTTGCATCCAGTCTGATGCTGGGCGAGCGCATTGCGCTGACAGACTTCTTCAACCTTGTGCATGTGCTCAACCCCGGTGCCGCGTTCAGCTTTCTTGCCGATGCAGGAGGATGGCAACGCTACGCGTTTTCGGTGCTGGGCATTGCGGTGAGTGCCTGGATGGCGCGCGAAATCCGGCAAGGAAAAGCGAGCCGCACGGAGTGTTTTGCCTACGCGATGATCATCGGTGGTGCGCTGGGCAATGTGGCAGATCGCGTCTTGCGCGGCGCGGTAACGGACTTTCTCGATTTCCACTGGCAAAGCATGCACTGGCCCGCGTTCAACTTGGCCGACATTGCGATCAACATCGGCGTGCTGGCGATGCTGCTGGGTGTCTGGCGCCAAGGTCGGTCTGGACAAGCGTGTGACGGAGCGCTTGTATGAACGGACGATTGTCCTTGTTTGTCGCCAGCCTTTGTCTGCTGGCGAGCCTGCCGCTCAGTGCAGCACGCGACGTACTGGAGGAGCGTAAACGAATCCCCGAACGAGTCTCGCCGGTGCGTCAGTTGGCCATTGCGGCGGATAGCGAGCAAAACTATGTACGCGCGATGTTGCGCAATCATGCGCGGCTACTTGAACTGATCGAGCATGGCCTCGGCCTGCCGCTCTCTGCAGACGTCAAGCGCGCCATGGAAGTGCTGGCCTCCAGCGCGATTGCTGAGCGCGCCTTTCTGAATCAGCTGGAGAACTCATGAGCACTATCGGTGAGGTGAGTCACACCTCTGAATCCTGTCACTGGAAGCTGCTGTTCGCTGCCTGGCTGATTGCCTGTGTGGCAACCCTGGGCGCCCTGTTCTTCAGCGAAGTGATGCAGCGCACACCCTGCGTGCTGTGCTGGTATCAACGCATTTTCATGTTCCCGCTGGTTTTTGTCCTGGGGGTCGGCCTGCTGCCATTTGATCCACGCAGCGTGCGCTATGCCTTGCCACTCGCCGTCACCGGCTGGGGTTTCGCGCTCTATCACTGCCTGCTCTACATGGGTTTCATTCCCAAGAGTCTGCAGCCCTGCACCCAAGGCCTGTCGTGTGCTGACGTGAAGCTGGAACTGTTCAGTTTCGTCACCATTCCTCTGTTGTCCCTTCTCGCTTTCACTCTCATCATTGCGCTGCTGTGGGCAGTGCGGAAAGGCCTCAAACCATGAAACGCTCTCTCATCGTCATGGGCGCAGCTGCGAGCCTGATCGCCGCATTTGTCGCCGGCGCCTATTTCTACACGGCCCGGCAAAACGCTGAAGTCAGCACGGCGGCGCAGTCAGTCGCTTCGCCTTTCAAGCGCGCCGGTTCTCCTTCGATCGGCAATCCTGCCGCCAAGGTTGAGATTACCGAATTTTTCGACCCGGCCTGCGAAGCCTGTCGGGCCTTCTATCCACATGTGAAGAGCCTGCTCGGCGAACACGCTGGCAAGGTGCGTCTGACTCTGCGCTATGCGGCCTTTCACGAGGGTTCTGACTACGTGGTCAAGATCCTTGAGGCTGCACGTCTGCAAGGCCATGAGGTCTACCTGAAAACGCTGGAAGCGACACTCGACGCGCAGCCGCTGTGGGCGGAGCATGGACGCCCGCAGCCGCAGAAAGTGTGGGAGGCCCTCGGTGCCAGCGGCCTGGATATCGAACGCGCCAGGCGTGACATGGAGCTCCCGGAAATTGCCGCGCGGCTACAGCAGGACACGGCAGATATCGTGGCGCTCAAAGTGCGTCAGACGCCCACTTTCTTCATCAATGGCAAACCGCTGCGCAACTTCGGTCGGGATGGTTTGAGCTTTCAGCTACGCGAGGAAATTGCTGCCGCTTATCCGTAATGCACGCAGCGGATCGGTAACAGTTCTCAGGGCCTGTCAGCTGCAGGAAAAACCCTGCCTGAAGCGTTGTTGATGGTTTGATGCCGTTTCGCTATCGTCGCTCCGCAATGTAGAAATTCTTCTTGAATTTGCTTCTCCACTTCATGAAACGCTTGGTCTTGATTCTCATCATGCTGATGCTGCCGCTGCAGACCGTCTGGGCTGCGGCCAGTGCCTATTGCAAGCATGAAGCGGATGCGGCTACGGGGCATTTCGGGCATCACAGCCACCAGCATGGTGGCGCCAAAGTGGATAGCGAACCGGATCAGGATTCACCTTCCAGCAAGGCCATGGACAATGACTGCGGGCTTTGCCATCTCGGGCATTGTTCGTTTCTGAACACGCAAATCAAGCTGGGCCTGGTCGATGTCAGCGCGTCGCCCGTTCTCTCTACCCAGCGTCTGGGTCTCTCCGACATCGTGACGCGGCCCGAACGGCCCAACTGGCCCTCGTTCGCCTGATCTGGCGAGCCTCTCCCTCCACCAGTACCTCGTAGTCGCCTGACTTGTACGCGCTTTGCGCGTGCGGCCAGCGTTCGCTTCAATCCTATTCAGCAGGAGTTTTCATGCGCCTATTTCAGCGCAGTATTGCCATGTGCCTCGTCGGCAGCTTGGCGGCAGTCGTGCGACCGGATGGGGCTTTGGCCCAGTCCGCCGCACCTGCCACCCCACAGGCTTCAATCTCGCAGCCTGTCATTGCCCCCCTCACGCTCTCGCAGGCCGTCGAGCGTGCGCTGGCGAACCACCCCGGCTTGCGTGCTGCCGAACGCGAAATCGAGGCGGCCGAGGGCGCCATCGAACAAGGTAGTGCGCGGCCTAATCCGTCCTTGTCCTACGAGATGGAGGACACGCGCAAGGAAACACGCACCAACACAGTCATGCTGAGCCAACCGCTGGAGTTGGGCGGCAAACGCGCCGCACGCATCAGCGCGGCGGAGCGTGGACGTGATGTCGCCCAGGCGCAACTGGCGGCCAAGCATGCCGAAGTGCGCACTCAGACGCGTGACGCCTGGCGTGAAGTGCTGGCCGCACAAGAGGGACTGCGTCTTGCGGAAGAGGCCACGAAACTCTCCCAGCGGGCCACCCAGGCGGCTGCTCGGCGTGTACAGGCGGGCAGCGCTTCGCCACTGGAAGAGACGCGGGCGCGGCTCGAAGAGCTGAATGCACGTCTGGCCCAGGCGCAAGCCGAGGCTACGCTGGCCAGTGCCCGCAATCGTCTGGCGGCACAGTGGGGGCAGCCACAGGCGGACTTCGTGCGCATCGAAGGTCGGCTTGATGACTTGCCGGGTGTCCCCACGGTTGAGGCACTGCTGGGTCGGCTGGACGAGACCCCGGCAATGCGCGTCGCCACCCACGAATCGGCGCGCAGCCAAGCCCTGGCGGAGCTGGAGCGCAGCCGCCGCTACCCGGATTTAACGCTCGGTGTGGGCATCAAGCGCGACAACGAGTTGGGCCGCAATCAGACCCTGCTGGGTCTCAGCATGCCGCTGCCTTTGTTCGACAGCAATCGCGGCAATGTGCGCGAAGCGCTGGCACGCAGTGCTCAGGCACAGGACGCATTGCAGGCCACACGCAACAGCCTCGCAAGCGAACTGCTGCAGGCGCGCAGCCGCCTTAGCGCCAGCCGTCTGGAGGCCGATGGGCTGGCACGCGAAGTCGTGCCTGCTGCGCAGAACGCGCTGGAGGCCACGACGCGTGGCTATGAGCTGGGCAAGTTCGGCTTCATCGACTTGCTCGATGCGCAGCGCAGCCTCTTCCAGATGAAGGCGCAGCAACTGCGCGCCTGGCTCGACACCCACAAGGCTGCCAGCGAGATTGCGCGCCTGCTCGGCGATGCCACCGACAGCCCCACCCCTACACCGACAAGCGCGCGTTGAGCGCAGCACAGGAATCCCCGACATGAAACTCAATCTGAATACCCGCAGCCTCGGCAAGCGCCAATGGCTGATGATCCTGGCGCTGATTGCCATTGCCGTGATCGGCACGGTGCTGATCCTTGCGACCCCAGCCAAGAAAGCTGGCGATGGTCATGGCCATGCTGAAGAAGGTGGTCACGGCGAAGAAGGCCATGGCGAGCATGCCGAAGCGCCCAAGGGGCCGCATGGTGGCGAGCTGATGAGCGAGGGAGATTTCGCGCTGGAAGTGGCCCTGGTCGAAGAAGGCGGCGAAGCGCGCCTGCGCGTGTGGTTCTTCGAGAAAGACAAGCCCTTGCCCGCGACGGCCGCCAAGCTGACGCTCAACCTAGAAAGGCCCGATGGCGAAAAAGAGGCCATCACCTTTGCATCTGACAAGGACGGCCTGCGCAGCGTGCAGACGATTGCCGAGCCGCACGCCTTTGAAGCGACCATTGAGGCACAGACGCCCAAGGAGCCCTACCTCTTTACCTTCAGCAAGGCCGAGGGGCGGTTTGCACTGAGCGAAGCGCAGATCAAGTCTGCCGGCGTGAGCATCGATACCGCAGTTCCTGCCAGCATCAGCAACACCCTGCAACTGCCGGGCGAAATCCGCTTCAACCAGGACCGCACCGCGCATGTGGTGCCACGTGTGCAGGGTGTGGTCGAAAGCGTGCATGCCGATCTGGGCCAGCGCGTCAGCAAGGGCCAGCTGCTGGCCGTGATCGCCAGTACTGCGGTGTCGGAGCTGCGCAGCGAGCAGCTTGCCACGCAGAAGCGCCTGAACCTCGCCAAGGCGAGCTTTGAGCGCGAGAAGAAGTTGTGGGAAGAAAAAATCACGCCGCAGCAGGACTACCTGCAGGCCGAACAGGCATTGCGCGAAGCCGAAATCGCCGCCGCCAATGCGCAGCAGAAGCTGGCCGCACTGGGCGCGGGTGTTCTCGCCAGCAATAATCTGAGCCGCTTTGAACTGCGTGCGCCCTTCGACGGCACGGTGGTGGAGAAGCACGTCACCTTGGGCGAATCGGTCAAGGAAGACGCTCAGCTGTTCACGCTGTCTGACCTGTCGCGCGTGTGGGCCGAGATCAGCATTCCGGCCAAGGACATGAACCTCGTGCGCGTGAGTGACAAGGTGAAGATCAGCGCCACGGCCTTCGACTCGCAAGCCACCGGCACGGTGTCCTATGTTGGCGCCCTGATCGGTGAGCAGACGCGCACCGCAACGGCGCGAGTCACCCTGCCCAACCCGCAGGGGGCATGGCGACCGGGCCTGTTCGTCAATGTCGAACTGACCGCCAGCGAGACGCCAGTGCCGGTCAGCATCGCGGCGGATGCCGTACAGAACCTTAACGAACGGCCCACCGTATTCCTGCGTACCGAAGACGGCTTTCTTGCGCAGCCGGTGCAGCTTGGCCGCAGCGACGGCAAGCGGGTCGAGGTCATCAAGGGACTCAAGGCCGGTGCGCGCTATGCGGCTTCGGGCAGTTTCGTACTCAAGGCAGAGCTGGGTAAATCCAGTGCTGCGCATGAGCACTGATCGGGGGATGAGAAATGTTTGAACGTCTCATCCGCTTCGCCATCGAGCAACGATGGTTTGTCATCCTCGCCGTCATCGGCATGGCCGCGTTGGGCGTCTACAACTACCAGCGCCTGCCCATCGATGCGGTGCCTGATATCACCAACGTCCAGGTACAGATCAATACCGAGGCTGCGGGTTACTCGCCGCTGGAAGCCGAACAGCGCGTGACCTTTCCCATTGAAACAGTGATGGCCGGACTGCCGAATCTGGAGCAGACGCGTTCGCTGTCGCGCTACGGCCTGTCGCAGGTAACGGTGATCTTCAAGGACGGCACCGACATCTATTTCGCGCGACAACTGGTCAATGAGCGCATCCAGGAAGCGCGCGAGAAATTGCCAACCGGCCTCACGCCGACCATGGGGCCGATCTCGACCGGCCTGGGTGAAATCTACATGTGGACGGTGGAGACCAAAGACGGCGCGCTCAAGCCCAATGGCCAGCCTTACACGCCTACCGATCTGCGCGAGATCCAGGACTGGATCATCAAACCGCAGCTGCGCAACGTGCCCGGCGTCACCGAGATCAACACCATCGGCGGGCATGCCAAGGAGTTCCAGGTCGCGCCCAATCCGCAGCGTCTGGCCTCCTACGGCCTGACTTTGCAGGACATTGTCACGGCGCTGGAGAACAACAACGCCAACGTCGGTGCCGGCTATATCGAGAAGCGCGGCGAGCAGTACCTGATCCGCGCGCCCGGCCAACTGGGCGGGCTGGAAGATTTGCGCAACGTGGTGCTGGGCAGTGCCGATGGCGTGCCGGTGCGGGTGCGCGATGTGGCGGAGGTGGACTTCGGGCGTGAGCTGCGCACGGGTGCGGCCACCGAGAACGGCCGTGAGGTGGTGCTGGGCACGGTGTTCATGCTGCTGGGCGAAAACAGCCGCACGGTGTCACGTGCCGTCGATGCCAAGATGACCGACATCAATCGCAACCTGCCTGCAGGCGTGGAGGCCATCACGGTGTACGACCGCACGGTGCTGGTCGACAAGGCCATCGAGACGGTGAAGAAGAACCTGCTCGAAGGTGCCGTGCTGGTCATCGTCATCCTCTTCCTGTTCCTCGGCAACATCCGCGCCGCGCTCATCACCGCGCTGGTGATTCCGCTATCGATGCTGTTCACCTTCAGCGGCATGGTGTCGCAGAAAGTCAGCGCCAACCTCATGAGTCTGGGCGCGCTGGACTTCGGCATTATCATCGACGGGGCGGTGGTGATCGTCGAGAACTGCGTGCGCCGTCTCTCTCACGCGCAAGCACACCACGGCAGGCCGCTGACGCTCAGCGAGCGCTTTCACGAGGTGTTTGCCGCCTCGAAAGAAGCGCGTCGGCCACTGCTCTTCGGCCAGCTCATCATCATGATCGTGTACCTGCCGATCTTTGCGCTCACCGGCGTGGAAGGAAAGATGTTCCACCCGATGGCCTTCACGGTCGTCATCGCGCTGCTCGGCGCCATGATCCTGTCGGTGACCTTCATCCCCGCCGCCGTGGCGCTGTTCATCGGCAACAAGGTGGCAGAGAAGGAGAACGGCCTGATGCTTGCCGCCAAGCGGGCTTACGCGCCGGTGCTGCAACGGGTCATGGCCAACAAGCCTGTTGTGCTAGTGGCAGCCTTCGTAATGGTTCTGCTGTCAGGTTTGCTCACATTGCGCATGGGCAGCGAGTTCATCCCCAGTCTCAATGAGGGGGATATTGCCCTGCACGCCATGCGCATACCCGGCACCAGCCTGTCGCAGTCGGTGGCCATGCAAGCTGACGTGGAGCGCACCATCAAGAGCTTCCCCGAGGTCGAGCGGGTGTTCGCCAAGATCGGCACCGCCGAGGTCGCCACCGACCCGATGCCACCCAACGTGGCGGACAATTTCGTGATGCTTAAACCGCAGTCCGAGTGGCCTGACCCTTCGCGCAGCAAGGAGGATCTGGTCGAAGCCATGCAGGCCGCACTGGCCAAGGTACCCGGCAACAACTACGAGTTCACGCAGCCCATCCAGATGCGCTTCAACGAGCTGATCTCGGGCGTGCGCAGTGACGTGGCGGTGAAAGTCTTTGGCGACGACATGGCGGTGCTCAACAGCACGGCGGAGCGTATCGCTGGCGTGCTGGGCAGCGTCTCCGGTGCGCAGGACGTGAAGGTGGAGCAGACCACCGGCCTGCCAATGCTGACCGTGAACATCGACCGCGAGAAAACGGCGCGTTACGGCCTCAACGTGGCCGATGTGCAGCAGGTCGTCGCCACCGCGATTGGCGGACAGGAGGCCGGCACCATCTTCGAGGGTGACCGCCGCTTCGATGTACTGGTACGCTTGCCCGAGGCCTTGCGCAGCGATCTGGAGGCGTTCAAGCGCTTGCCGGTGGCTCTGCCCAAGGGTGAAGGCAGCAGCCTGCGTTTCATCCCGCTGAGCGAGGTCGCCACACTCGAATTGGCGCCCGGCCCCAACCAGGTCAGTCGTGAAGACGGCAAGCGTCGCATCGTCGTCAGTGCCAACGTGCGCGGTCGCGATCTGGGCTCGTTTGTCAGCGAGGCCGAGCAGGCATTGAATGCACAGGTGAAGATCCCCGCCGGCTACTGGACTACCTGGGGCGGTCAGTTCGAGAACCTGCAGTCGGCAAGCAAGCGCCTGCAGATCGTTGTGCCGGTGTCGCTGCTGCTGGTGTTCACCCTGCTGTTCGCCATGTTCGGCAATTTCAAGGACGGCCTGATCGTCTTCACCGGCATTCCGTTCGCGCTCACCGGCGGCATCGTCGCGCTGTGGGCACGTGGCATCCCGCTGTCGATCTCGGCTGCCGTGGGCTTCATCGCCCTGTGCGGCGTGGCCGTGCTCAATGGCCTGGTGATGCTGGCCTTCATCCGCAACCTGCGCGAGGAAGGCAAGTCGCTCGACGAAGCCATTTTCGAAGGCGCCTTGACGCGACTGCGGCCGGTGCTGATGACCGCACTCGTTGCCTCGCTTGGCTTCGTACCCATGGCCATTGCCCTGGGTACCGGTGCCGAAGTGCAGCGCCCGCTGGCGACTGTCGTCATCGGCGGCATCCTGTCTTCGACCCTGCTCACCCTGCTGGTTTTGCCCGTGCTGTACCGGCTGGCGCATGGGCGCGATGAGGAATCGGCCGACATGCCCACCCCTGAACACCGCTGATGCGGCAACAAGCGGGGCACGCCCGTGCCCCGCTTATTTTTATCCTCTGAAAGGACGCACCATGAAACACGCTCTTATCGCCATCCTCAGCAGCGCAGCTTTGTTGACTGCACCCTTCGCCCTCGCCAGTGGCGATCACAAACCCGCTTACGGCGGCATCGTCACCGAAGTCAAAGACATGCAGTACGAACTGGTCGCCAAGGCCGACACGCTGCACATCTACGTCAGCGACCATGGCAAGCCTGTGAAAGTCGACGGCGCCAGTGCACGCGTCACGCTGCTGTCTGGCACGGAGAAGCAGGAGGTTGAACTCAAGCCGGCGGGCGACAAGCTCGAAGCCAAAGGCAGCTTCAAAATTGCTGCCGGCACCAAGGCTGCAGCCCAAGTCAGCCTGCCCGGCAAGGCGACCGCCAGCGCACGCTTCACCCTCAAATAAACCCTTCATCACGCGCGGCGCCGGGCTCGCGCCGCGCATTCATTGGGAGGCTCAAGCATGCACCACTACAAAACGCTCTGGCCCATCACCTTGATCCTGCTCGTGCCGGCATGCTCGTTTCTAGACCCTGGCCCTTACTCTCTCAGCGATGGCTGGCGCCCGGGCTCGGTCGTTGCTATTTCAACAGATGAAAGCCTGCCTCAATACAGCGGCTATGACTGCCGGAGCGAGAGCGGAACACCTTATCCAGCGGACACAAAAATGGCTGCGATCAGCTACCGCAGTAACCGGATGGAACGCCGCCGCGTGTTACCCGTACCTGAAGAGCTGGCTCTGAAAAGCGGTGATGCCGTTTATATGAATATCCGCCGCTGCGAGAATGCCTTGGTGATGCGGAATCAGCCTTAAACATGCAACGAATTCTCCCGCGACCCCACAGCCCATGAAGGTGTGGTTAGCGCAATGGAAAACAATGCAGCAATGGATGCAGATTTCATGATCTCCTCTTTTGTAGATTTAGGTCGTGAATGGAGGCCATTCAGATGACGCCCCATTCACGACTTCATTCTGGAGAATGAACGACAACGCAACAGTGACGTGGGGATTACGTTTCTGTCAGCAATAACGATTGCGCTTCATCCCGTCCATTCTTTGGCGGTGTGACGAGTTTCTTGTTTGTCGAATACAAGCACGCTTCGGCGAAAAAATGAATCGCCTTCGGCTCATGGTTGTACTGAAATCCTTCCAAATCCCCTCAGTTTTCGTATTGAGGCGTGATAACTCCCTATTATCGCGCCTCATGCTTTCCCGCAATTACAACCCATCTTGACTTTGTAGTGGTATGTACTAGCATGGTACGTAACAAGTATGAAATACACAGCAAGGGATCGATACCATGGCTAGAAGCGGGCTATACAAGTCAGAGGTGAAGAAAGCTCGCGATGCACTCATCGTTCAAGGGAAATACCCTTCAATCGATGCAGTACGGGCAGAACTGGGGACAGGCTCCAAAACCACCATCCATCGATACCTAAAGGAGCTGGAAGAGGAGGAAGGGGGCGGCGTCGGCGGAGGAATCGCGATCAGCGAAGCCCTGCAAGATCTCGTGGGAAGGCTGTCAGCACGGCTGAACGAGGAAGCGGATGCCCGTATCGCCGAGGCTCGTGCAACCTGGGATGGTCAGCGTCAGCAACAAGCGGGCGAGATAGAAAAACTCCAGCAAGAACTTGGCGCCACCAAAGCTCGATTGGCGGAAACTGTCCAGTTACTTGCCGATGAGCGCGAAGCCCACGCGAAGTCTGGCCAGTTGTTGACTGCCGCGCGCATGGAAGGCGAAAGGCTGACGCAGCAAGTTCAAGATATGGTGGAACGCCTGCGCGACAACGAAGCGCACAGGCAATCCCTTGAAGAGAAGCACCAACATGCCCGCACAGCCTTGGAGCACTACCGGGAATCCACCAAAGAGCAGCGAGACCAGGATCAGCGGCGCCATGAACAACAGGTTCAGCAACTTCAGGCTGAACTCCGGGCGAACAATCAATCACTGTCAGCAAAGCAGGGCGAAATCACAAAGCTCTACGGCGAACTAGCCAAAACCACAGCCGAACTGGCTGCAGCCACAAAAGCGCTGCATCAGGCAGAAAGTCAGCTGCATCGAGCCGAAAAGCAGACGGATGAGTTGCGTCGAGGCATTTCAGAGCGTGATCATGCCGTAGCCACATTGACGGAGCGCGCTGACCAGGCTGCTACCGCCAAGCAGCAGCTTCACGAGGTGCTAGTGCAGCGCGATGATCAATTGCGGCAGCTGGAAATCGAGCGCGCGCAGCTTCTGTCCATTCGAGACGGACAGGACACTTTACTTGCTGGGTTGCATTCGCAATTGGTCGAGTTACAGCAATCCAAGAGCAAGTCGTGACATTGCATGAGAGTTCATATGCGTAACTGCTCAACAGCTATCCAAGAATGGCTTTCAATAAAAACAGATAGTTAGGAAGCGAAAGTCCTAATTTTTGCTTCATCCCGGTCATACCCCTAGATCCTCGACTTGCTGATGGGCCTGCGCCAAGGCCGTCGCCGAGGTGGCCAGCTGAGCTTGTATCGCGCGTTCTCGCTGCGCGAGCACTTCGGTTGCCTGCGCAAGATCAGCACGCCCCTGTGCAATGGCCTCTTGCTCGGCCTTGAGCTGAGCACCGATCGCCGCACGTGCCTCGGATTGTGCGGTTTCCCAGAAGAACCGGGACGCTTGTGCCACCGGGTCGGGTACATCGGATGCGGCCGAAAACGCCTCTGGATCCCGGATGCGGGCCCCCAACCCCTTGAACCAGGTATCGAGGTAAGGCTGGACGGTGTTCGGTGAGCCGCGCCCGATTTTCTGGCGCACTCGTTCAATCGTGGGGCGTTGGCCCTCAAGCAGCAGCGCGTCGGCCGCCTTCCAGACGTCCTGTTCCGTGATCCCCGTGGCCATCGTGCGTTCTCCGGGCTAGTATGCATAAACAATGTACGATAAGTGAAGGTTATCGAACAATGCTAACTTTATTGCGTAACATACAGTACAGCATACAGTATGACTGACAGTCTTGCCGTTCGGGCGCTTCACGCACTGGAGTTGCCCCCCGACATCGCCGACGCCGCGGCGGCTTTGCGCGCCGAAGGCGAATCCCGCAACACGCGCCGAAGCTATCGGACGGCCATGCGGTACTGGGCCGCCTGGCACCTGCTGCGCTTGGGCGCCCCGATCCAGCTCCCCCTCTCCCCTGCAACGGTCATTCATTTCGTGGTGGACCACGCCCAGCGCGGCACCCCGCAGGGCTTGCAGCATGAATTGCCGGCCGAGTTGGACGCGCAATTGGTGGCGCTGGGCTTCAAGGGCAAGCCCGGCCCCTTGTCACTGGCCACGCTGAATCACCGGCTGGCGGTGCTGTCCCGCGTGCATCAGCAGTGCGCCCTCCCCAATCCGTGTGCTGCCATCGCGGTGCGAGAGTTGCTCGCCGCCACGCGCCGCGCCTACGCCACCCGCGGCGTTCGCCCGGCCCGCAAGCCCGCCTTGACGCGGGAGGTTTTGCAGCAGCTCCTGGCCACCTGCGACGACTCGCTGATCGGGCTGCGCGATCGCGCCCTGTTGCTCTTTGCCGTGGCCACGGGCGGGCGCCGCCGCTCCGAAGTCGTCACCGCCACGCTGGACCGCCTGCACGCCGTCGGGCCTGCACAATACGTGTACGTCATGGGGCAGTCGAAGACCGATCAAACGGCCGCGGACGATCCGAATGCCCAGAAACCGGTCGTGGGCGAAGCCGGCCAGGCGCTGGCGGCCTGGCTCGCCGCCGCCGGGCTGCAGTCGGGCACTCTCTTCCGGCGCATCCTGGGCGGGGTCGTGGTAGGCGAAGGGCTGAGCGCGGCGACGGTGCGCCGCATCGTGATGCGGCGTGCGCAGCAAGCCGGGCTGCCGGCGGGCTTTTCCGCCCATTCCCTGCGCGCCGGTTTTTTGACCGAAGCGGGCCTCAACGCGATTCCGCTGGGGGAAGCCATGGCGCTGTCGGGGCACGCCAGCCTGCGCACGGCCCTGAGCTATTTCCGCGCGGGTAGCGTCCTGGCGAGTCGGGCGGCGCATCTGTTTGATGCCGCTCTGCCCGCCTCGGACAGTTAGCTCTACGTCATTCCTGCCAAGGTGGCATGCGAGCCTACATGTTGTGTTGCACCTGAGTCACCAGTTTGAGCAGCATGGCGCTCTCCGCCGCGATCCGTTCAAACAGCGCCTGCGGATCCTCTTGTGACCTTATGGCATAGGCGACGCTCAGCAGCGCGGCAGGATGGACGTTCAATACGCCGGCCAACTCATCCAGCTTTTCCAGGGAAACGCCCTTCAGGCCTCGTTCGAGCGTGCTCAAGTAAGTCCGTGAGGACACCTCATCGAAAGACTCCTGGGTGAGTCCGCGGGCTCGCCGCAGCGCACGGATCGTGCGGCCTATTGCTAAGCGGAGATTCATGGTCGGCATCGGGTGCGTCCAAAGCCGACAATGAAGCCAAGATGCACACTATAGGACTACAATCTACAGTGTTCATTTTAGGGAGGTCGCAATGTTTGTAACGGATGCCCAAGGGCACCATCCCTTCCTGTCTAACCTGATGGGAGGGGGATTGGATTTGTGGTCATTTGTCAGGATCTATTCGTTTTTGCCCTGGTATTTGGCAACTTATCGGGTGGAAGAAGATGGCGTTGGCATCGACAACACGATCTTGCTTTCGGATGAGATTCAGGTCGATTCGCTGCTGGCTCAGCATCAGAAGAATGAGGTTCGGGTACTCAGCCTTTGCTTGTTGCGTCGAGATAACCAGTCCGAGCCCACCCGCTGGGAGATGGAGACGGTTGTTCGTGTCTGGCAGGCGACGCGTTCAGAGTGTGGGCAACGCCTACTCGCGTTTGAATTGGCCGACGGGACGCGCCACGCACGAGAGGACAGCGAGGGTGCGTCTTGGGAGATACGCGTCGCGTTCTAGTTGAATGCCCTCCAAGAGAGCCAATCGGCACCAGCCATTACGCCACGCCCAATTCGCGGGCGGCCTCGATCAACTGCGCAGTAGGTAATCGGCATCGCTCCCCGTCTGCTTGCACGCCACACATACGGCAACTATCGCATTCCATTGACGTCATGATGACGGGCGCATAGAAAAGTTCAGCGACGTTCGGACAGGGCCATCGAGACTGTGTTCATCAGCGACTCCGAGGCATAACGCCGCAGGTCCTCGAAATGACGGTCAAGAATCCTATCGACAGCCTCGCTCGGAAAGGCGAGTTGCACCCCCCTGAGGGCCAGGATTTGACAAAGCGCCATGATCGTCAGTGTCTCCTCGATCCGCTCAAACCGAGGCCTGACGCAAATCCCTGTGGCTTGCCCAGAGACTTTGTCCCAGTTGATGTATCGGGACAGCGAGTCCCAGGTGGGATGTCCGGCGTCTGCACTCAGGCTGCGGTAGAGGCCTGCATACACATCGGCGATGCCGGCCCCTTTGGCAATTTGCTCCAGGTTATAGGCTGCAGGTGGGCAACCGTCCGCCAGCTTGATTTTTTGTTGGATGAGCGCGTCGAGCACAGGACCGTAAGGGGAGTCCAGATGCTCTCGCAGGGCTTGTTGCCAAGTGCTGTGGTGACGCTTGTACTCGCTGTTCAGCCGCGCGATCACGTCCAATTCCGGCTTCGCGGCTAACGCATAGCCGAGGATTGCTGCTTCCAGACAATTCCGCGCTTGGGCGTGCGCTTCGCCTTCGAGGCCAACACCGGCCAGCCGGCACGCAGCCTCGAATCCCATGGTGGCTTGGCAGAACAGTAGCGCCGACACGAAGGTGGGGGCGGGGTCCGGGTTGAGTTCGATTTCTTTGATGCGCTGTACGGAAAGCCGGTTGATGGCCACGCACAAGTGGCCCAGTTGTTGTACTGGCTCAGACCAATCGGTACGCGTCAGGAGAGTGGCAGGCAAGAACGCATCATCTACTGAAAACTCTACGCTCGCCTCGGCTGTCATGATTGTCTATTCTCCCTTCCCACCGGTTTCATGGTCGGCCGGCAACAGTTCATCAAGCTCATCGTAGCCCCGCGCCTAAAAACCCATGTGTCGGAGGACATGACGACCGTGTGCAGCAAAGGACGTCTCTGGCACTCCAAGCTCGTACACGTTGCCCGAGAAGGTCTGAACGCGCTGATGGCGCGGATCGATGGCAACTATACGACTGGTCTTGCCGTCCCAGGTCCGGATTACGCCGACCAGAATGCGTTCGGGGATCAGTATGGCTTGAGGGGAATCCTGCTCGGCTAGCCACCACTCTTTGAGGCGACCTTTGAGTGGTGAAGCCCCCAGGGGAGTATTAAGAGGATCGGACGTTGTCTCGGACGACGCGCACTCATCTTCGCATGCCAGATCGTCACGGTCCGAGACAATGGCCGCCAGGAGATCCGCCATGTCTCCGCTGAAGTTCGTTCCAATAAGAAAGCTGTTGCCCTTGCTGCCTGACATCGTGCATCACCGAGGAAAAATGGAGAATCCGGAGATCGGACTCGCTACGCAAAGATCGCACAACGCCTGCTGAACCGGTCGAGCAACGCAGTGGCCTCAAGGCGGAAGGCTCTTGGGTGCGAAGCGGCAATGGCTATCGCGGGCCCGCGTCTTCGCCGACATCCAGCGGTTCATCAAACATCAGACGTAGCGCATAGGGCACCGCCTGCGGCTCGGTCGCGCCGGCGAACATGATGAGCAGCCGCTGCACCTCGTGGCGGCTGAATCCGTGCGGCGGCACATGGAGGTCGAGCCGGGCGCAGAGCACCGAGCCCTCATCTGCGCATTGGGCGGTGCTTTCTACTGCCACGCGGGACTGGAGAAGCTGCTGGGCCAGTTCTGCAGGCGCGGGCCCGCCTGCCGGCGTTGCCACAGCTTCGGCCAGCTGCCGCAGCAGCGACCGAATCGGCGCACAGTCTCCCTGGTCAAGTCGCTCAGCCACCCCGTACGCGTCTTGCTCCACCGGGAACGAGATTTCGCCCAGCGCCTGGCGCACAGGTTCCCAGGCGGGGAGCGAAGGCGCGCGAGCGGGTTGTGCGTCGTTCAACAGTTGCTCCCAGTGAGCTTGCGTATCCACGTGAATAATGGACCCGGTCAGCGAGGCCAGATAGAGCGCCGATTCGAGATTCAACCCTCTGAAGACCTGACACTGCGCGCCCGCCTCGCCGGCGGGAAGCGGTTGCAGAAGCGTATAGGGGTCGGCCTCGGCCAGGGATTTGTAATGTGCGATAAGCCAATCCGTCGTCGCGGCGTCAGCGCCTGGAACGTTCCGGGCAATGAAACTGCGCTGGGACGCCTCGGGCAACATCCAAAAGTAGCGGCGTGTTTCTGCTTCCCCGAGTTTCAGGAACCGGTCCAGTCCGCCGTCGGGGGGCGTCCAGCCTGTGACGCGTCGAGCCAGCACTTCGCGCAGATGCCGGCCCAGGGTCGCGTTGACCTCGCAGGGGTCGGGCACTAAATGGACGAAACCCGCACGGATGAACGGCTCCAGCACCAGCAGGAGCATGACGTTCTTGAGCGTCTGCATCTTGTACGCGCCGGGCGACTCGATAGGGCTGAACTCGGCTTTCATGCGCGTGCCCAGGAAGAATGGGTTCACGAGCACGATCTCATCGATGTACGGCAGCCACCCAATTACCGTCGCCTCGACGGTACGCGGATCGGCGAATCCCATGAAGACCGAGCGCAGCACCTTTCGGTTGGGCCGCGGCAGCAGTGAGGCCAGATCCGTGTCCTCAGGCCATAGCGCCGAGAACACGCCGTGGATGCGTTGGACCTGCTCGTCGCTTAATGTGCGGCGCACGTCCTCCCAAGATGCGCCGTCGTCATGCAGACCCAGAATGCCCTGGACGGCGTTGCAGAACATCAGGTTGCGCTCGCGCAGCCCGTAGATCTCCCAGGAAGGGCGCTCAGCGGCCCCAAGCGGCTGGCAGCAATCCTTGTAGGCATAGGCGCTACCGCAGCCGCAGAAATCATCGGCCTCAATGGTCACGCGCGGGGACTTGCGCGCCAAAAACGCGTGGGCCTTGGAGGTGCGCCCATACGCGTCCCAGTACCCGGAGGTGCCGTCCGCGTAGCCCACGTATATCTCGCCGCCGAAGGTCCACAGATCGCCCCTCGGGAGTAACACCTCGGCAATGCTCGCCCAACTGCCATGGAAGTGCTGTTCCGGAAAAAGCCAGGCTTTGTCAGCGGCCGCAATGTAGCGCTTCGCTCGCGACTTGAGCAGATAGTTGATGGCAATCACGTCATCTCGGCTCAGGCGCCGGTCGCGAATGAAGTTGTCCGTGCGCGTGATGCCGCCTCCAAGCTGTCGGGCGTTCGTGCGCAGTCGATGGAGGTCCTGGCCGTCCGGTTGCTTGGCGTATTCCAGATGGGTAAAGATCAGGCAGGTGTCGGCATTGAGCGCGAACACCGTCTGGGTCCCCAGCGCGGCCACCATTGGATCCTGCGGATAGGCGCATGCCGGCGACGACGGGGGCATGGCTGCGTTGTACACCGTGACCGGGTGGTCCGTCACGATGAACTTCACGTCCGAGTCCGCTGCCGAAACGATCTCTCGGACGCCCTCGGCCCACATGGCGCAGTGCATGAGGCGCAATGCCTGCATCTCCACCATTAGGTCGAGTTGACCAAGCTCACCGTAGCACGAACGAATCCAGTCCAAGCCCTTGGGCGTACGCAGCTTCTGCGCCGCCATGAACTCGAAAAAATCTTCGAACGATTGATGAATGTTGTCGTGATCGCCCAGCGCGAAAGCGCGGACGGCTGGCGCGCCGTGCCTGTCGATATTGCCGAATAGCCGCGTCTCGACCTCGTCATTCACGATTGGGCCGAAGTGCGTGGTGTAGAGGTCGTACTCCACGAAGCAGCTGTCGATGCCCTTTTTGCGCAACGCCGTGTGCGGCACCTCCCGACCATCCGGCAGCGACTGAAGATCCGGTGCCAAATTCAGATAGAACAGGCGCGACTGTCCAGCGGCAAGAAAGCCGCGCTGATACCACTTCGGGACATAGTGGTTGTTCCGGCTCTTTTGTTCGGTCATCCGCTCAGTTAGCGTCGTCGGAAGTCGCGGCTATGACGGCCAAGCGCCTGCTTTCCGGGCGCTTATGGGCATTGTATCTGTTTGGCATGTCGACCGCAGTGGCCGGAGCAATGTTCGTCTCTTGCGACGTAGGGGAACGGGTGGGAACGCGATGAGGTGTAGGGCTCCGCGCTTGCGCACTCGCTCTCGATGAGGCGGTGCTGGCGCGGCTTTTCCCCAAGCCAATTGTCTCCGGACCGCCTCGCCGCCGGGGGTGACCGGGGCGCCCGAGGCCCGCCATTTGCCCTGCAGATCACGGAGGCGCGATCCGCATGATCGCGCGCCGTGATCGAGGGCTCGATGGCCAAGCAGATAACCTCCACCGGACTACGACGCTCACGCCCGCAGGGCGTGGTCGAACACGTCCCTGGCTGGCGGCGGCAGTGCGCTTTCGCGCTTAGCCTCGCCTTGATGCTGTTCGCGCCGACCTCGGTGTGGCCCCAAGAAGGCTCTCATACGCATACCGAGCAATGCGAGGCCACTGACATACCCGGCGCTAGGGTTGCAGTCCCGTCGTGCGAACACAGCGCCTGCGATTTGGCCTGCTGCCAGGTGCTGGGCGTCCTCCCCGACGTGCGCAGCCCGCGGCTACCCCACGTGTCCTTGGGGCGCCCCTCCTACCGTCCGCCTTACTCCTCTTCCCCGGATCCGCAGCGGATCGAACACCCGCCCAAGCGCTAGCGCTCTCGTCCCGCCGCAATCTGAACGTCCGCCTGGCGTGCCATGGCGCGGAACCGGGCCCTTACGTTCATCGAAACCGATCTCACAATCGAAAGGAATTGCCATGAGCCACGAGAAATTCGCGTCCTGCATTGAAGCCTGTCACGCCTGTGCCGACGCATGCGACCACTGTGCCGCAGCCTGTCTGGAAGAAGAACATGTCCACGCAATGGGCCGATGTATCGCACTCGACATCGATTGCGCCGCCATTTGCCGGCTGGCCGCCGGTTACATGGCCCGCGGCAGCACGCTGGCCGCGGTGGTGTGTGCGGCGTGCGCCGAGGTGTGCGCAACCTGCGCTGCAGAGTGTGGCCGCCACGAGATGGCGCATTGCCAGGCGTGCGCCCAAGCCTGTCAGCGCTGCGCGCAGGCGTGCCGCGCGATGGCGGACGCTGCCTGATGCAAGGAGAAATCCGCCACGGGTCGCTTCGGCGACCCGGGGTCTCGCGCGGCACGCCTCGTTATTCGTCGCACCTTCCTTGTCACTCAGGCAGGCGGATAGCCCGCCTGCGCCAGGCAGGCCCGCAATTCATCGGCCGTCAGGTCCGACTCGACCACCACCTGCTTTTCCGGCAAAGCCATCGTGACGCGTGCGTCGGCATCCAATGCTCTGATTGCCTGGGTGATGGTACTTGCGCAGTGTCCGCAGCTCATGTTCGGGATGGTAAATTCCAGCATGTCAGTGCTCCAGTGTCTCGCCTGTATTGGCGTAGTCAAGCTTCAACCCTCCCCGGCAGGGAGAGTCAAGCACGTGAAGGTGGGGAACGCATCCGGCTCCCGCCGCGCGATGATCCGCATCGGCCTTGACGCCATCCAGGGCAAGCCGCGCCGCCCCGCGCCATAATGAGCGGGTTACCGTTGCCAGCCCGCCGACGCTATGCCCCCTGGATTGATGGACGCGCATGAGGAGTCCTTGCGCCTGTTGCTGTCCCGCTGGAAAGCGGACCCCGGCGCCACCTATCAGACCTGGTTTCTGTGGGAAGAGCGGTTGAAGAACTTCCGCTCCATCCGACGCGGCATCGCCCAGGTCGTCCAGGAAATCGACGCGGATGCCTTCGGGAATGTCTACAAGGGCTCGTCGCTGGAAACCGCGGTCGGCTCCATTGCCGAGCAGCGCCAGATCTTCAAGGGCGCGGATCACGCGTTTCTATGGAAGCCCAAGCTGCGCATTCCGGATATCTACGAGAACCGCGACAACCAGCTCGCCTTCGCGCGTTTTCTCGATCACTGCGCATGCTGCACGACCGAACACGCCCTGCTGGCGGGGATTCGCACGCTGGACGCGAAGAAGATCAAGGGCCTCGGGCCGGCGGCCGCGAACCTGCTCTACTTCATGCACCCGACCTTCATGCCCCCGTTCAACACCGCGATCGTGCGCGGCTACAACGCGCTCATGGGGGCCAAGGTGAAACTGGGGAGCTGGAGCGAATACCTCGCGATGCGCGCTGGCATGCTGGAACTCAATGCGCGGCTGCGCGATCAGCTCTCCAACGATCTGGGGGCGGTGGCCGGGTTGCTGTTCGATATCGGAGCGGGACGCTATGCAGCCCCGCCGGTGGGCGATGACCAGGCCGCGCGCGCCAAGTGGGAGGCGGATCTGGCGCAGGTGCGGGAAGAAGCGGCGGCCGCGGACAAGGCATTGAATAGCGCCCAGGCGAGCGACCACACCCATACGCAGGTGCAAGGTTGGCTGCGTGATCTGGGCCTCGCGCTGGGCTATGCGGTGTGGATTGCCGCCAACGATCGCAGCCGACCGTATGCCGACGGCCGCCTGGGCGATGGTTGCCTGGAGAACTTGCCGGCAGCGCTGGCGCAGAGCGCCGGTTACGAGGCCGTGCGCCTGATCGACGTACTGTGGCTCGATGACTCGGGTCACGTGACGGCGGCCTTTGAAGTCGAGCACACCACCTCGATCTACTCGGGGATCGTGCGTTTGCTGGACCTGGCCTGGGGCGCGAACGCAGCAGCGACGCAAAGCCTGTTTCTGGTCGCGCCGGACAATCGGGAAAAGGATGTGCGCGCCCAACTGGCCCGCCCCGCGTTCAGCAAGATCGGTGAGCTCAAAGTGCGCTACCTGCCCTATGGACAGCTCGAAGCGCATCGCCTGGCCATGGCGCGCTTCGGTCAGGGCATGAAGGCGATCGAGGCGATCGTCCACGCGCTCTGAGTCAGACAGATCAAGGTGCGTCTGGGAGGCGCCTCGCCAAGGGAGCAGCGCATTGATCGGGCTGCAGATAAACCCGATCGCCCGCCGCCCACGCGGTCGGGTCCGCGAGTGGCATCACCGCGCTGCCGAAGTCGCCATGGTGCCGATAGCGCACGATCGCCACGGCGGTCGCCGGCGTGACCCCGAGTGCGCGCGCGCAGTCCGTGCCGGGGTGCGCCGTGAGGCTGGCATAGGGGGCGATACGTTCGATACGACCCTCGCGCCAGCCGTCGCGCGCATCAAAAGCGCCGCGCGGGACGCTCGCGCAGGCGGCCAGCCCCAAGCCCGTGAGCGTGAGGACCAGAGCGGAACGCAGTAGCGGGGCCATGGCAGGGCTCCTTGTCGATGAACACGCGCCCAGGAGGTCGGCGCGTGCGTGTCCAATCCACCGCCGGAAGGCGGCGCAGCCGTCCGCCGGGTGGGTGCGGCGGACGGGAAGCCGGGAAGCGACATGCGCCCGTGTCAGCTTTTTTGGAGCTTCACTTCGCAGGTCTGCGGGTTGATGAGCACGTTGGCGCCCACGGTCAGCCCCGATTGCGGGCCGGCCAGCACCACGAAGCGGCCCTCATGGCTGTCCAGCCGCTGCCCGATATTGTCGTGGTGGCGATAGCGGATGATGGCCACCTGTGTCGAGGCGCTGGCGTTGGCTTTCTTGGCGCAATCGTTGCCCGGGTTGAAGGGCAACGCACCATAGGCCGAGACGAGTTCGACGGCGCCTTCGCGCCACCCATCGCGCGGATCGTTTTCCGTGCGCGGCGTGGTGGAACAGGCCGCCAGGCCCAGGGTCAGCGCGGTGAGCGCGAGTCCGGATTTCTTCAGGTTCTTCATGACAACCTCCATTGGCCAGTGAGGGCATGGTCAGACCACGCCAGGTCTCTGTGGGGGCAGTGAATGATTCGCGCGGTCGGCGAATCGTTTTATCAATCGCCAGTTCGTTTATTTCGCATCGCGCTGATGCAGATGGCGGCTCTTGTCGTCCATGGCCGCCTTGTTGCCCTTGTCGGCCTTGGCGGGCGGCTTCATGCCGGTCTTCTCCTGCATGTGGCTGTGCGGTGTCATCTGCGTAGCGGCCGCGGCGCTTGCTGCGGCCGGGGCACTCGTGGGGTCGGCCGCGTACGCGACGCCCGAGGCGGCAAACAGGGCGATCATTAGGAAGGAAGTGACTTTCATGATGAGCTCCTTGAAGATAAACATGCGAGGGAATCCGGTGACAGGAGAGGCTCCCCTTACTTGCCGGAAGAGTCAGCGAGCGACGCAGGAGCCTGCGGCTGCGGCTCGGAGGCCGGCTTGAGCATGCGATGGCACATCCACAGATGCACGGCAGGACACAAGAGCGCGATCAGCCAGGTCCAGCTACTCGTGCCGGCATCCGCCCGCGAGTACAGGAAGACGGCCAGGCCGAGGAAGGCAGCGCACATCAGCAGCCCAGCATGCCGGCGAAAGAAGCCGGGTTTGGTGTCGGCGGACGAGGACTTGCAGCAGTTCATGGCGTACTCCTTGTTTCGGTGTAGCCATCTTGCGCGCACCCGCCTGTCCGTCCGATGACGCGCGCATTACATTGCTGTCAGCTCCCCATCATCGAGGTGTCGCGCGGGTTTGACGCAGTCGGAGCGCATTGGCGATGACGGATGCCGAGCTCAGGCTCATGGCGAGCGCAGCGATCAACGGCGAGAGCAGCCACCCGGTCAGCGGATAGAGCACACCTGCTGCGACCGGGATGCCCAGCGCGTTGTAGAGGAACGCGAACAGCAGGTTCTGCTTCATGTTGCGTACCGTCTGCGCCGACAAGCTGCGCGCCTGCGCGATCCCTCGCAGGTCGCCGCGCACGAGCGTCACCTGCGCGCTATGCATGGCGACATCGGTTCCCGTGCCCATCGCGATCCCCACGTCGGCCCGCGCCAGCGCGGGCGCGTCGTTGATGCCGTCGCCCGCCATGGCCACGATACGTCCCTCGCGCTGCAAGCGCTCGACCAGCGCGAGCTTGTCGGCCGGCTTCACTTCGCCATGCACTTCCCCGATGCCCAGCTTGAGCGCGACCGCACGGGCCGTGGTCTGACTGTCGCCACTGGCCATGACGATGCGCAGGCCCTGCGCCTGCAGCGCGCGCAGCGCCTCGGGCGTGCTGTCCTTGATTGGATCGCTGACCGCGATCAAGCCGAGCACGCGGCGGTCGCAAGCCAATTGCATCACCGTCGCACCTTCGGCGCGCAACGCTTCCGCTTGCGCGTCAAGCGCGGACGCCGACACCCCCAGCTGCGCCATCAAGGCGCTGTTGCCCAAGACAACGGCACGACCCTCTATGCTGCCCTGTACTCCCAGACCGGGTAGCACAGTGAAGTCGTCCACAGGCTGCAAAGGCAGTGCCCGCGCTGTGGCCGCCTGCACGATCGCCTGCGCCAGGGGATGCTCGCTGGCCTGATCGAGACTCGCCGCGAGTGCCAACAATTCGTCCGCAGACTGGTCGGCAAAGGGGAGGACGCGGTCGAGCATCGGGCGCCCCGCGGTCAGCGTGCCGGTCTTGTCGATCAGCAGGGTGTCGACGTCACGCAAGCGCTCGATGGCGGCGGCATCGCGAAAGAGCACGCCCTGGGTCGCCGCGCGCCCCGTGGCCACCATGACCGACATGGGCGTGGCCAGCCCGAGCGCGCAGGGGCACGCGATGATCAGGACGGCCACCGCGTTGATCAAACCGTGCGCCCAACTGGGGGCCGGCCCAAACAGCCCCCACCCCAGCCAGGTCAGCGCGGCGATGGCGATGACCGCCAGCACGAAGTCGCGCGCGACCACGTCGGCCATGCGCTGCATCGGTGCCTTGGAGCGCTGCGCTTGCGCCACCATCTGCACGATCTGTGCGAGCAACGTGTCGGCACCCACGCGCTCGGCGCGCAGCACGAACGCCCCATGCGTATTGAGCGTGGCCCCGATCAGCGCATCGCCCGGCCCCTTGGTCACAGGGACCGGCTCGCCGGTCAGCATGGACTCATCGACCGCGCTGCGCCCTTCGAGCACCACGCCATCGACGGGCACTTTCTCGCCCGGGCGCACCCGCAAGCGGTCGCCCACCTGGATCTGGGCAAGCGGGACATCCGCTTCGCTGCCATCCGCCGCGATACGTCGAGCCGTCTTGGGCGACAGGCCCAGCAGTGCCTTGATCGCTGCCGAGGTCTGCGAACGCGCCTTGAGTTCGAGCCATTGCCCCAGCAGCGTGAGCGTGATGATCACCGCGGCCGCTTCGAAGTAGACCGCGAGACGCCCTTCGGTGCGGAACGCCTGCGGGAAACGCTCGGGAACGAAGGTCGCCGCCACGCTGTAGAGAAACGCCGCGCCGGTCCCCAGCGCAATCAGGGTCCACATGTTGGGGCTGCGGTTCGCGACGGACTGCAGGCCGCGGCTGAAGAAGGGGGCACCCGCCCACAGCACGATGGGAATCGACAGCGCCAATTGCACGAAGGGCTGCCAGGCGCCCTGCAGCGCAGTGACGTGGTCGTGCGCCATGGCCAGCACCACCACGATCAGGGTCAGTGGCAGGCTGATCCAGAATCGGCGCCGAAAGTCGGCGAGCTCCGGATCCTCCTCGTCGCCCAATGCCGGCTGCTCCGCTTCGAGCGCCATGCCGCAAATCGGGCAATGACCCGGCCCGTTCTGGCGGATCTGTGGATGCATCGGGCAAGTGTAAATCCCCTTCGCCAACGTCGGGACCGGCTGCGCAGTCGTCTCGTTTTGCTCGCCCTCGCCACCGTGACCGTGATGATGATGATGATGATGGTGGTGAGGGTGATGGGTGTGAGAAGGGTCGGGTGGGGAGGCGGACGGCTCGCTCATTTGGGGCCCTCGTCGCGCGCGGACCCGTGGTGATGACCGTGTCCGCCATGACCGTGGAACAGGTGCATCAGGGGGCAGGCGAGCAGCAGCAGATAGGGCCAGAAGCCCGCCACGTGCCCCCAATGCTCGCGGAGAACGAAAAAGGCGACGACGATGATCAGCGTCAGGCCGGCCAGGTTCCAGGGCTTGCTGAACCAGCGCGGCTGCGAAGGATGCTTGTGCTGCGATTGCGCGTTCATGATGACACTCCTTTTCGTGGGTTCATCGGTGGCCATGTACCACCACTCGCTCTCTGCTGGCGTCTGTCCGCCGCGTCTCCCGTGCCGATGCCCGGGTTGCACGGATGCAGGGTCATGCCGGCGGCGCGTTGTGCACGCCGCCGGTCCGTCGGATCAGGCTGTCTCGGGCGTTCTTGCTTCGGCGGGCTCCTCTTTGCGAGCGACCGCCGCCCTTGCGTTCTGCCGGCGCAGCTCGTATTGCTTGACCAGGCCGTAGATTGCGGGGATCACGCACAGCGTCAGGATGGTCGAGGACACCATGCCGCCGACCATCGGCGCGGCGATCCGGCTCATGACTTCCGAACCCGTGCCGGTGCTCCACATGATGGGCAGCAGGCCGGCCATGATGGCGACCACGGTCATCATCTTGGGCCGCACGCGTTCCACCGCGCCCTCCATGATGGCTTCATAGAGGTCGGCCACCGTCGCGGCCTGTCCCTGCGCCTCGCGCCTGGCGCGGATCTCGGCCCAGGCGTGATCGAGATAGATCAGCATCACGACACCGGTCTCGGCTGCGACCCCGGCCAGGGCGATAAAGCCCACCGCCACTGCCACGCTCATGTTGTAGCCCAGCGCCCACATCAGCCACACGCCGCCGACCAGGGCGAAAGGCACCGACAGCATCACGATCAGCGTCTCGGTGAGGCGTTTGAAGTTCAGGTACAGCAGCAGGAAGATGATCAGCAGCGTCACCGGGACGACGACCTTCATCTTCGCGACCGCGCGTTCCATGGATTCGAACTGCCCGCTCCAGGTCGCGTAGTAACCGGGCGGGAACTGCACCTGCTCCGAGACCGCCTTGCGCGCTTCATTGACGTAGGAGCCGATGTCGCGATCACGGATGTCGACGTAGATGTAGGCCGACAGCAGCGCGTTCTCGGTGCGGATGCCGGGCGCGCCCTTGGCCACCTCGACCTTGGCGAGCTGGCCCAGCGGAATCATCGCGCCGTCCATGGTCGGCACCAGCACGTGGGTGGCGATGGACTGCGGATCGCTGCGCAGCTCGCGCGGGTAGCGCACGGTGACGCCGAAGCGTTCGCGCCCTTCCACCGTCGTGGTCACCATCTCGCCGCCCAGCGCGGTGGCGATCACGTCCTGCACGGCGCCGACGCTGAGCCCGTAGCGCGCCAGTTGCGCACGGTCCGGCTCGATGTTGAGATAGAAGCCGCCGGTGATGCGCTCGGCGAATGCGCTGGTGGTGCCCGGCACCGTCTTGACGACGGCCTCGATCTCCTTGGCCAGGCGCTCCATCTCGGTCAGGTCCTTACCGAACACCTTGATGCCGATTGGCGTGCGGATGCCTGTCGACAGCATGTCGATGCGCGCCTTGATGGGCATGGTCCAGGCATTGGACACGCCGGGGAACTGCAGCGCGCGGTCCATCTCGGCGATCAGCTTGTCGGTCGTCATGCCGGGCCGCCACTCGGACTCGGGCTTGAGGTTGATGACCGTCTCGAACATCTCGACCGGCGCCGGATCGGTGGCGGTATTTGCGCGCCCCGCCTTGCCATACACGGACGCCACCTCGGGGAAGCTCTTGATGAGCTTGTTCTGCGTCTGCATCAGCTCGGCCGCCTTGGTGACCGACATCCCCGGCAATGACGAAGGCATGTAGAGCAGGGTGCCCTCGTTGAGCGTGGGCATGAACTCGGAGCCGAGCCTGGACGCCGGCCACACGCTCACCCCCAGGGCGATCAGCGCCAGTACGATGGTGGTCTTCTTCCAGCGCATGACCAGCGCGATGACCGGGCGATAGCTCCAGATGAGGAAGCGATTCACCGGGTTCTTCGCCTCCGGCATGATCTTGCCGCGCACGAAGTACATCATCAGCACCGGCACCAGCGTCACCGACAGCAGCGCCGCGCCCGCCATGGCGAAGGTCTTGGTGTAGGCCAGCGGCGAGAACAGGCGCCCTTCCTGCGACTCCAGCGTGAACACCGGCAGGAAGGAGACAGTGATGATCAGCAGCGAGAAGAACAACGCCGGTCCCACCTCCTTGCAGGCGGTGATCAGGGCTTCAGCGCGCGACTCACCGGGCTTGAGCCGCTCGATGTGCTTGTGCGCGTTCTCGATCATGACGATGGCCGCATCGATCATCGCGCCGATGGCGATCGCGATACCCCCCAGGCTCATGATGTTGGAGTTCATGCCCAGCAGATGCATGGCGAGGAAGGCGATCAGCACGCCGACCGGCAACATCAGGATCGCCACCAGCGCCGAGCGGAAGTGCAGCAGGAAGACCACGCATACGACCGCGACGATGATGCTCTCCTCGATCAGCGTGTATTTGAGCGTGTCGATGGCGCGGTGGATCAGCTCCGAGCGGTCGTAGACCGCTTGCACGCTGACACCCTCGGGCAGCCCGGTTGAGATCTCCTCGACCTTCTGCTTGAGGTTGTGGATGACCTCCAGCGCGTTCTGGCCGTAGCGCGACATGGCGATGCCGGAGACCACTTCGCCCTCGCCATTGAGTTCGGCGATGCCGCGGCGTTCGTCCGGCACGAGCTCGACGCGGGCGATGTCGCGCACCAGCACCGGCGTGCCGCGCTGGCTCTTGACGACCAGGTTCTCGATGTCGGTGGCGCCGCGCAGATAGCCCTTGCCGCGCACCATGTACTCGGTCTCGGCCATCTCGACCACGCGGCCACCCACGTCGCGGTTCGACTCGCGGATCGCCTTGGCGACGGTGTCGAGCGGGATGTTGTAGGCACGCAGCCGCACCGGGTCTACCGTGACCTGGTAGGTCTGCACGAAGCCGCCGATCGAGGCCACCTCCGCCACGCCGGGGGCCTTGGCGAGTTGGTAGCGCAGGTACCAGTCCTGGATCGTGCGCAGCTCCGCCAGCGTCTTCTTGGCGCCGACCAGTGCGTACTGATAGACCCAGCCGACGCCGGTCGCGTCCGGCCCCAGTTGCGGGCTGACTTCCTTGGGCAGGCGGCCGGCCGCGAAGTTGAGGTACTCCAGCACGCGCGAACGCGCCCAGTAGATGTCGGTGCCGTCCTCGAAGATCACGTAGACGAAGGACGCGCCGAAGAAGGAGAAGCCCCGTACGACCTTGGACTTGGGCACCGACAGCATGGCGCTGGTCAGCGGATAGGTCACCTGGTCCTCGACGACCTGCGGCGCCTGGCCCGGGTATTCGGTGTAGACGATGACCTGCACGTCGGACAGGTCCGGCAGCGCATCCAGCGGCGTCTTCATGACCGCCCAGATGCCGGCCACGATCAGGAACAGCGTGCCCAGCAGCACCAGGAAGCGGTTGCGGGCCGACCAATCGATCACGGAAGAAAGCATGGTGTCGTCTCTTTCGTCTTAGTGACCGTTGTGGCTGTTCGTGTGCGCGCCGGCGGGCGGCGTCGCCGTCGGTCCGGACGGAGCGCCGATGCGCGTGATCACGAACTCGCCCGGGGCGCGCTCGACGAACTCGAAGCTCACCGCCTGCCCGGCCTTGAAGCCTTGGATGAGGCCCGCGTTCGCCAGTTTGAATTCCATCGTCATCGCCGGCCACTTGAGGGAGGCGATCGGCTCATGCTTGAGCGTGACGCTGTTTGCTGTGGCATCGATCGACTCGATCTGTCCCTGCGCGTGGTGGCTCACCGTCTTGGACGGCGCTGCGGCGGGGGCTGCCGTCGGTGCGGTTTGTGGCGCGGGGGGCGCCACGGCGCTCGGCGGCGTGGCCTGGCTGCCCGGCGCAGCGGCACCGTGGCCTGAATGCCCAAAACCTCCGACCGCCGCCTTGAGGTTGCTTTCGGCGTCGATCAGGAAGTTGGCGGCGACCACGACATCTTCATTCGGCTGCACGCCGCTGAGAACCTGAACGTACTGGTTGCCGCGCGCACCCAGCTTCACCTCGCGCGGCTCGAATCGGCCTTCGGCCCGCTGCACCAGCACCACGGCGCGTGTGCCGCTGTCGATCACCGCACTGGTCGGGACGGTCAGGACCGGTGCGCTGCCTCCGACCGCGAGCTCGACCTGCGCGAACATGGCGGGCTTGAGCAGGGTTTGCGGATTGGCCAGTTCGACGCGGACCGGAATGGTGCGCGTCTCGGCATTGAGTGTCGGATAGACGTAGGAGACTTTCCCTTGGAAGCGCTTGTCGGGGTAGGCCGAAATGCTCACCGTGGCCGAGGTGCCCGGCTTGAGCTGGCCGATGTCCTGCTCGAAGACGTCCGCGATCACCCACACGGACGACAGGTCGGTGATCTGGTAGAGCGCTTCACCGGGCTCGAAGCGCATGCCCTGGATCGCCTTCTTCTCGGTCACGATGCCCGACACCGGCGAGCGGAAAGTCAGCGTGCGCTTGCTCTGTTGGGAACTCGCGAGCGCCTTGATCTGCTCGTCCGAGATATCCCAGTTCTTCAGCCGCGCGAGGCTGGATTCGGCCAGCTGCTGCATGCCGCGGCGCGTCTCCTCGCCGCTGTCCTTGAGCGCCTGCACGCCTTGCGCGGCGATCGCGTATTCGCGCTGCGCGGACACGAGCTCCGGGCTATAGACCTCGAACAGCGGCTGGCCCCGTCCGACGACTTGGCCGGTCGCGTTGACGTGCAGCCGTTCGACATAGCCCTCGAACTTCGGCGAAATCGCGAACGTGCGGCGCTCATCGGGTTCGACGCGGCCGGCCGCGCGCACCTGCCGGTCCAGCGCGCGCAACGTAGCGGGCTCCGTGCGCACGCCCAGCTTCTGGACCTTCTCGGTGCTGATCTTCAACTCGGTACTCGACGCCGCCGGCTCCTCACCTTCATAGACCGGCACGTAGTCCATGCCCATGGGGTCCTTCTTGGGCGTGGGCGACGTATCGGGCAAGCCCATCGGATTGCGGTAGAACAGGATCTTGCGCTCGCCCGGCTTGGCGGCCGCCTGGGCCACCGGGCCCGAAGCGGCCGCCGCATGCGCGGCGTGGTCCGCTGCCGGCGCGCCCATCTCCCTTCCCTGGCCCAACCAGTAGCCCGCGCCCAGTGCGGCCACTGCGAGCGCGATAGCGCCAACGATATGAATGCGCTTCATAGTGCTTCCCCAATGAGTTTTTCGATTTCGGTCAGGCGCAGATGCTGCTCGGCCTGGGCCTTGAGTTGATTCAGGCGCGCCTGGGTGATCTGCCGCTGGGCATCGAGCAAGGTCGCGAAATCCACCTTGCCGTTTTCATATCCCGCCAGCGCGGACTGGAACGCGAGTTCCGACTGCGGCAGCACGCTGGCGTGGACCAGTTGCTCGCTTCGCTGCGCCGTCTCAAAGGCGGTCAGGTTTCCGGCCAGTTCCCCCAGCAGCCTGTGCGCTGCCGCCTCCTGCCGTGCGCGCGCGGCCGCCAGCATGGCGGTCGCCTCGCGTTCTTGACTGCGCCGTGCGCCCTGCTGCAAAGGGATGTTCACCTGGAACATCACCTCGTAGTCCGCAATGCGGCTACCTTGCTGGATGGGGGCGACGCCCAGGCTGAAATCGGGGTAGCGGTTCAGGTAGGCGAGGTCCCGGTTCTGCTCGGCTGCGGCAATCCGGTTGCCCTCGGCCGCCACCTGCGGGTTGTTCGTGCGCAGTCGCTCCATCAACTGACCGATCGTCATGCTCTCGGCGGGCGGCACCGGCGGGAGCATCTGCGCGTCAACGAGGGGCGCGGTCATCGGGCGGTTGAGCAAGGCGTTGAGCTTGGAGGCGAGCCCACGCCGCTCGCCAGCCAGACCGATCAGCTCCGAGCGCATCGCGTTCTGCTCGAGCTGGGCGCGGATGACATCCGACTGAGGCGCCAATCCGCCTGCATAGCGGGCCTGGGCGATCTTCTCCAGGCGCGCCATCAGTTCGAGTTGCTCCTCGGTCAGTCGCTCGCTGCGGACCAGGAAGTAGCGCTGCAGGTGGGTCTGACGGATCAACGCCGCCAATTCCGTCCAGTTGCCGCGTGCCAGATTCTCGGCGGCCTTGGCCTCGCTGCTGGCTACGCCCTCGCGCAGGCCGCGCTTACCGAACCAGGGAATGTCCTGCATGAGCAGGTACTTCGTGCTCCCTACGCGTGACGGATTGAGCGTGGCGTCCTGCTCCCCCATCTTGGTGATATCGCGCAGTTCCACCTGCAGCTTGGGGTCGGGAAGCGCCCCGGCCGGGCCTATGCGCTCATTGGCCGCTTCGGCCTCCAGACGCATGGCCGAGTATTCGACGCTGTGACTGCGCGCGTAGTCGAGCAGCGCGGGCAGGTCCGCCCCGAGCGACGACTCCTGCGCATGAGCGGGGGGCATCGCCAACTGCAGCGCGAAGGCCACCCCCAGAAGGGGAACACGAATCGGGCGTAAGGGGAACACGTTGGGGCTCCTGGAGGATTAGTGTTTTGCGAAGACGGTGGTCGAGCCGTCCATTTTCACTAACAGCGTGTCATAGGGGATGGATTGAGGGCCTTCCATGCCCGGCGAGCCGGGCGGCATGGACGGCACGGCAATGCCGCGCGCGCGAGGCTTTTCCTTGAGCAGGCGCTGCACGTCGGCCGCCGGAATATGCCCTTCGAGGGCGTAGCCCCCGACCGTAGCAGTATGGCAAGAGGTTACGGACTGCGGCAGTTTCAGGCGTTCGCGCTGCGCGCCTGTGTCCTTGACCTCGGTGACCTTGACCTTGAAGCCCGCCTGACGCATGTGCTCGACCCATTTGCCGCAGCACCCGCAATAGGGGCTCTTGAAGACCTCGACTTCAGCGGAGGCCGCATGCAGGGCACCGCTGGCGAGCATCAACACGGTCGAGGCCGCCACACTCAGGGTACGTACGCGGGAGAGGACAGCGAGGCGCTTCATGGTCTTGACATCCCAGGATGAAAGAAGATGACGCTTATGGTGCTACCGCGCGCCTGACCGCAAGCTGTCCCCGAGATTACAGCTTTGTAATGAAAGTCCTCCGGGCTGCCAGCATTCATCCGCGTTGCGTTGGGTCAAACATGCGATGGCGCGGTGCGCGTCGGCACAACAAAAAAAGCCCGCAGCGTAGGCTGCGGGCTGATCGGCGAGCCAGCGGCCCGCGCAGTTCAGTGATGGGAGCTTCAGTTGGTGCCGGGGTCGATCACCTGCGTGGACACGACCTTGCCATCTTGGCCAAAGTTCACGTAGTACTGCGCATCCTTCGAGATGGAGGTGTCCGCGGCGGCGTAGGTCCAGGAAATCTGGGCGCTGCGCGCATAGCGCATGACGCCCGCAGGCTGGCCCAGGATCTTGCTGACCTGGTCTTGCGTCATGCCTGCCGAAATCTGACTGCGCTCTTGTGCGGTCGCAATGGGGGCTCCCGCGTTGTCCAGGGCATAGGTGGCGGAAGACAGGGTCGCGCCCAGCGACAGAACAGCAGCGGCCAGCAGGGTGGAAAGACGAGTGGTGTTTTTCATGATCAGGTTCCTTATGTTAGGGAGAAATCGCGCTGCCCGAAGCAGCTGTGACCATCCTACGTAAAGCCTCCTGACCGGGGCCTGACCGCCCGATTACATTTGCATAACCGTTGTTAGCTGGCTGTCAGCTTCGCGCCATCACGGCGCATATCGGCACCACGCCGAACAAGAAAAAGCCCGAACCGCGCGGGGCGGGTCGGGCTCAAATAGGGACGATGAAGCCTGTCCCCGAAAGGGATCTGAAAGGGGTCGAGCGAGACCTACTTCACGACCTGCAACTGCGTTACGGTCAGGGCACCATTGGCATCCTCGGCGGAGAACTGCACCTTGTCGCCCACCTTGACGCCCTGCAGGAGCGCCGGATCCTTGACCTGGAACACCATGGTCATGGGCGGCATGCCGAGGTTCTTCAGTTCGCCGTGCTTAATCGTGATCTTCTTCGCGCCCAAATCGACCTTGCGCACCTCGCCTTCGGACATCGCGGCCTGGGCGGGCGCCGCTTGCGCCATCATGTGATCATGGTGACCGTCCGCCGCCTGGGCCCCAAAGGCGGCCAACGCGAGACCCAAGGACAACAACAACTTCTGCATCGCACACTCCAATTCGCTAAAGGGTTGAAACTCTCAGCCTAGTCTGCCTGAGGCGAGTGAACGCGAAGCTGACCGAAACATTACATTCCTGTCAGCTTCGCGCCCCGTTACTTCTTCACCAGGATTTTTCCGACCATGCCGGCCTGGTAATGCCCCGCGATCAGACAGGCGAAATCAAACTCACCGGCGCGGTTGAAGGTCCACACGATCTCGCCCGTCTTGCCCGGCGGCACGTGCGTCATGTAGGGCTCGTCGTGCTCCATGTTCGGGAATTTCTGCATCAGCGCGGCATGCTCATCCAGAACCTGCTTCGTGCCGATCACGAGTTCGTGCAGGATCGCGCCCCCGTTGGTCACGGTCAGACGGACCGTCTCGCCTTGCTTGACCTCAATGCGATCGGGGGTGAAGCGCATGTTGTCAGTCATGACAAGCTTGATCGTGCGCCGGGCCGCCTTGGCGTCCGCCGCGATGCCCCACGCCTTCTGCTCCTTGCGCACCGGACCTTTCTTTTCGGCGGCGTGCTCGTCGCCGTGCGCGGCGGCCAGCCCGGGGGCCAACAACGCCAAGCTGGCGATCAGGCTGATGATGCGGATATTGCGGTTCATGCTGGGTGTTCCTTTCAATGGTGGCCTTCATGGCCGGTCGGTTTGCGGACCTTCAGTTCAAGGGGTGTCGCAGGCTGCGGCGCTTTCATTCCGGCGGGGCCGGCGGATGTCGATCGGGGAGCCGGTGCCAGCGCTCCTGTCCATTCGTAGGCGACCGTGCCGGCGGCATGGCGATGCCAGCCCGGGTCGGCGTAGTCGCCACGCTTCTGATCGCGCCGCACCTTGAGCGTCGTGAACATGCCGCCCATCTCGACCGGCCCGAACGGGCCTTGGCCCGTCATCATCGGCAGCGTGTTGTCCGGCAGCGGCATTTCCATCTCGGCCATATCGGCCATCCCACGTTCGCCCATGACCATGTAATCGGGGATGAGCTTGTTGATCTTGCCGGCGAGATTCGAGTGGTCGACACCGATCATGGTCGGCACGTCGTGCCCCATGGCGTTCATCGTGTGATGGCTCTTGTGGCAGTGGAACGCCCAGTCGCCTTCTTCGTCCGCCAGGAATTCGATCTGGCGCATCTGGCCCACGGCCACGTCGGTGGTGACCTCATACCAGCGGGCGCTCTTGGGCGTGGGGCCGCCATCGGTGCCGGTGACGAGGAATTCGTGGCCGTGCAGATGGATCGGATGGTTGGTCATGGTCAGGTTGCCGATGCGGATGCGCACCTTGTCGCCCAGGCGCACATTGAGCGAATCGATGCCCGGGAATGCGCGGCTGTTCCAGGTCCACAGATTGAAGTCCAGCATCGTGTTGACCTTGGGCGTATAGCTCCCCGGCTCCACGTCGTAGGCGTTGAGCAGGAAGCAGAAGTCGCGGTCCACCTCGTCGATCAGCGGATGCCGGCCCTTGGGGTGCGTGACCCAGAAACCCATCATGCCCATCGCCATCTGCGTCATCTCATCGGCGTGCGGGTGGTACATGAAGGTGCCCGGCCGGCGCGCCATGAACTCGTAGACGAAGGTCTTGCCGGGCGCGATCTGCGGCTGAGTCAGCCCGCCCACGCCGTCCATGCCGTTGGGCAGGCGCTGGCCGTGCCAGTGGATCGTGGTGTGCTCGGGCAGCCGGTTGGTCACGAAGAGGCGCACGCGATCACCTTCGACGACCTCGATGGTCGGTCCCGGCGACTGACCGTTGTAACCCCACAGGTGCGCCACCATGCCGGGCGCGATCTCGCGCACCACCGGTTCAGCCACGAGGTGGAACTCCTTGACACCATTGTTCATGCGCCAGGGCAAGGTCCAGCCATTGAGGGTGACGACGGGGTTGTAGGGGCGCCCGGTCTCCGGTACCAGCGGCGGCATGGTGTCGGGCTTGGTCTGGATGACCGGTTCGGGCAAGGTGGCCAGCGCCGCGCGCGACACGCCGGAGGCGGCCACGGCGAGGCCCGCGCCAGTCAGGAAACGTCTTCTGTTCATCATGGGGAAGTCCTTGTTGTCATGCGTATGGGCGCTTCAGTGCCCTTCGTCGCCACCGCCCACGCCCGCCACCGCCGGGCCGCGCGAGGCGCCTCCCCCGGTCGGCTTGCCGAGCATGCTCGCCTGCAGGCTGGCCTCGGACAGCCAGAAATCGCGCTCGGCGTCGATCGCCGCGACGACGCTGGCAACCTGCTCGCGCGCATCGGCGAGCAGCGCGAAGACGCCGATCAACATGCCGTTGTACTTGAGCATCTTCTCGTCCGAGATGGTCTTGCGCAGCGGCACGATCTCCTCGCGGTAGTGGCGCGCCAGGGCGTGCGCCGTCGCGTAGGCGGCGTACTGCTGGCGCACCAGAGAGCTCGCCTCGATGGCGGTCTGGCGCAGGCGATGCACTGCGGCCAGGTAATCGGCCTCGGCGCCAGCGCGTGCCGCGCTGCCGAAATCGAAGAGCGGGATCGGGAAACTCAACTCGTACCCGCGCTGCATCGGCTTGCCGGTTTCCGAGTTGTTCACCACGCCGACTTCGAGCTCGCCGAGCACGCTGTGCACCCGCGTCAGTCCCTGGCTGCGCGCGAGCCGCTCCAGCTCGAAGCGCGCCGCGCCCACGTCCAGGCGGGTGTCCACGGTTTGCTGCAGCACCGCCTGTTCATCGCGCAAGGCGGTGGGCAAGTCGGGCAGGCGTTCGGGCAAGCGCAGCCTGGCGGCCTGCGCGGCGTCCAGGCCCAGTGCGCGCACCAGGCCTTCGCGTGCCTCCAGCGCGCTCTGCCGGGCGCGCGTGAGTTGCGCCGCGGATTCGGCGTAGAACGCCTGCTCCTGGGCGCGCTGCAAGCGGCTCCAGTTGCCTGCGGCCTGCATCCGGCGCGCCAGCTCCGCACCGGCCGACGCGGCCTGCATCACCTGTTCGAAATAGGCCACCGACTGCTGCGCGGCCACCGCGCGCACCCAGGCCTGGCGTGCCTCGGTGACGGCCTGCACCGCATCGCCGGCCGCTTGCAGGCGCAAACGCGTCTGGGCCTGGGTGTCGATGCCGATCCGGCTCGGCAGGTACAGCAGATCGAGCAGGGAGAAGCTCAGCACACGTCCGATCTCGAGCTCGCGCGTACCGTCCTCGGTGCGGACCAGTTTCTCGAAGGCGAATACCGGATTGGGCAGCCGCGCCGTCTGCGTGGAACGCGCCGAGGCGGCCGCGTTCTCCGCCAGCAGGGCCTGGAAGGCCGGGCTGTAGGCCAGCGCCAGGCGGGCCGCGTCGCCCTGGCTCAGGGGCCGCTCGAGCAGCGTCGTCACCTCTTGCTGCGCCGCCTGGCGTGCCTCCTCCGAGTTAAGCCAGCGCAGTTCAGTCTGCAGTTCCCGCTGGGCGTAGCGCGCGGTCTCCTGCGTGTTCTGGTCGACGCTCAATGAGGCGCAGCCGGCCAGCACCAGGGCGCTCGCCAGTACGCTCAGGCGCACCCACGGCCGGCTCATGGCTTCGCTCCCGCCGCAGGCGCTTCCTGCGGACGTGGCGCGGCGGACGGCTGGGGCGCCGGCTCACGCTCGCGCGCATAGGTTTTCCAGCCGCCGATGCGGCCGACCGCGTCGTTGGCCTCGCGCCAGGACGTGACGGGCTCCTCGGCGTAAGGGCGATAACCCGGCAGCGCACCCTGAGGGGCGCTGGCCTGTGGCGGTGCAATCGGGGCGCTTTCGGCGGCCGCGTACACGAGCACGGGCCCCAGCAGGGCAAGCCCTGCCGCAGCGATCTTTGTTCTCATACCTGTTCTCCGTGGGGTACAACGGTCTGGGTAGGACCGTGCCGACAGTGTGCGAGGGCGAAACCGTCAAGGAGCTGACCGGCGGATTACATGTTTGTAATCTTGGGGCGGGGTCCATGCACGGGGCGCACAATGGCCGCCGCAATAGTCAGGAGGTCATCATGAAGATTCTTGTCGTGGAAGACGAACTCAAGACGGGGGAATACCTTCGACAGGGGCTCATCGAAGCCGGCTTCGTGGTCGATCTGGCGCGCGATGGCACGGACGGCCTGCACCTGGGCCTGTCGGAGGATTACGACCTGGCGATCCTCGATGTCATGCTACCCGGGCTGGATGGGTGGCGGGTGCTGCAGGCCCTGCGTAAAGCTGGACGCGAAATGCCGGTGCTGTTCCTGACTGCTCGAGATGAAATCGAGGATAAGGTCAAGGGGCTTGAGCTTGGCGCGGACGATTACCTCGTCAAGCCCTTCGCTTTCGCCGAGTTGCTCGCGCGGGTGCGCACGCTGGTGCGACGTGGCAAGGGCAAGGAACAGAGCATTCTACGCATCGCGGACCTAGAGCTTGATCTACGCCGACGCCGGGTCAGCCGCGGGGGGACACGCATTGATCTGACCGCCAAGGAATTCTTGTTATTGGAACTACTTATGCGGCGCCAGGGCGAGGTGCTTCCGCGTTCCTTAATTGCCTCGCAAGTATGGGATATGAATTTCGACAGCGATACCAATGTCATCGAAGTAGCGATCCGCCGACTACGCGCGAAGATCGACGACGCGTACGAGCCGAAGCTCCTGCGCACCGTCCGGGGCATGGGTTACGTCATCGAGGCGACGGCATGAAGCGACTGCTGCAGACCTCGCTGACCTTTCGGCTCACGCTGCTCTTCTCGTGCTCGGCCACGGTCGTCTTGCTGGTTTTGGGCATCGTGGTGGCGGGCGCTGTCGATCGGCACTTCGTCGATCAGGATTTGGAGGCACTGACCGGAAAGCTCACCCTGGTCAGACACGCCTTCGGGCGCATCGAGGATCGGACCGGGCTCGCGCAACTGCCGGCGCAACTCGATTCCTCCCTGGTGGGCCACCATGGTCTGGCCGTCACGGTGCTGGACAGCAGTGGGCGCGCGTTCTTCACCACCGAAGGGGTGGAGTTTCCAGACCGTCTGGTGAGCCAGCCCCCGATCGAAGGCTATGCCGGCCCCTTCGTCTGGAAAACCCAGGCCGGACATTTCAGGGGCATCGCCGGCGCGGTCGCGACCGGCTATGCCGACTGGCCGCAGGCCACCGTGGTCATCGCCATGGAAGTCTCGCATCACGAGGCGTTCATGGAAGCCTTCCGCGAGACGATGTGGATTATCGTTGTCTGCGCGGCCGTGTTACTGGGCTTCCTCGGCTGGGTCGCGACGCGCCGCGGACTCGCACCGCTGCGACAGCTCGTGGCCGAGACCGACGCCATCACGGCCAGCCGGCTCAACCATCGGATTTGCACTGAGCATGTACCGCTCGAAGTCGCCGAGGTGGCCAACACGCTCAATGCGATGCTCGCCCGTCTGGAGGACTCGTTCCGGCGGCTGTCCGATTTCTCCTCCGATCTCGCGCATGAACTGCGCACGCCGATCAGCAACCTGATGACGCAGACGCAGGTTGCGCTGTCGCGCGCGCGGACGGCCGACGAGTACAGCGAGATCCTGTCGTCGAACGCCGAGGAGCTCGAACGCCTGGCCCGCACGATTTCCGACATGTTGTTCCTGGCCAAATCCGACAATGGCTTGATCGTGCCTTCGCAGGAAACGGTCAGCCTGGAGACAGAGGTCCAGGACCTCTTCGATTTTTACGAGGCGTTGGCCGAATCGCGCCAACTGCATCTGAGCCGCCAGGGTACGGCGAGCGTTCAAGGCGACCGCCTCATGCTGCGCCGGGCGATCAGCAATCTCCTGTCCAACGCCGTGCGCTATGCGCATGAAGGCACGGAAATCCGCGTCGAGCTCGACACGGCGGAAGATCATGCCCGCGTGGTGGTGGAGAACCGGGGTGACACGATTCCGGAAAGTCAGTTGTCGCGCCTCTTCGACCGTTTTTACCGCGGCGACAGCTCGCGTCACCGCACGACCGAGGGGGCCGGGCTCGGCCTAGCCATCACCTCTTCGATATTGCGTGCGCATGGGGGCATGGCGTCCGTCAGTTCGAACGAGGGCATCACTCGGTTTGTACTGAACCTTCCTCAAACCGCCGCGAGTACATTGGCGGTGGCTTGAGCGCAGGGCGGAAGTCAGGCTGCGGATATTCGGGACCGACAGCGTCAAAGATATATGGTTTACTGGCCCACAGCACCCGTTACACCTGCGCGAGACCATCGATCAGTTGCTTGTCTGCCAGGATAGGAACAACTTGCTGCAGCCAGCCATTCTTGTTGGGCGGAATCCAGGGGGCGCGCTTCCGCCAGGGTCATGTCATTCGCCCAGCGGCCTGGAGGCTTACCGCGCATGGTCAGGACAGCGAACCTGATACCAGCCCCCATCCAGCAAATGCACGCCCGGTGCGCCACAGACTTCGCAAATACCGAACGAGCGCTCAGCGATCTCATCGATCAGCTTGAACTGGGCCTCGATCGCGCTGCGCGCATAGAACCGCAAGCTCCCGAACTTCTCCTTGACCTGGGTGGCTACGATTTGCGGCTCTCCATCGTGATCGGTCATGTGCTGCAAGCGCGCGCACAGCTCATCGATCAGCGCAAACCAACCGCCTCCACAGCAGAAGCCCCAACACATGCATGTCGTCTGCATCGAGGCGTGCCGGTCGGCAAAGATCTTGGGGTAGCGCTGGCAGAGCAGTTCGTCGAGATCGGGACTCATGATGCCTCTGACCGCTAGAATTTGCAGTCTGACAGGCGTTATCAGTACGCTAGCGATGAGAGGGTTGGAGTCTCACCAACGAGGTCAATGAATCCGCGACAGACCGCAGGACTGCGGCGGTTTCTGAAAGCTCCTCGTTGAGTTCCAATGCGACTTCCCACAGATCGTCTTGCACCGGTTCCGATACGGCCGCACCATTGATCACGGTGTTTACCATCCGATGCAATCGCAGCAAGTCATCGCGTAAGCCCCCGTCTTCACAGAGTCGCTGAGCAATAGAGTCCAGTTGCTCAATGTGCTCTAACAGCAGTGTGGTATCGAAATCGCGGCGGAGTGCCTCAAGCACCGCGGCATCGACGTCACCATAAGGCGTGACTGCGAAATCCGGCTCGGGAAAATCCATGGTCATTTCCTCGTAGGGCGGCGCATGCCTTGTGCAGAGACGGCCGCTTTCCGGAAGGTTTCGTCCGCGATCCAGGCTTCAGGCTTACGCTTCAGCTTGAGGCTGTACTCGCCGAAGCGCTTGATGTGTGCGACCTGATAGGGACTGAGGAAGGACACATCGTCCGGTGTGATCTTCCAGCCTTCGCGCTTGAGCGCCTCAAGGGTGCGCATCATGTCGACCGTGTTCTGGAGAATCAACGAAGATGCCACCAGGTCGTTGTAGCGCAAACGCTTCTGTTGCTCATCGGGTTCATTGACTGCGATGACGTCCCCGCCAAACGAAAGCCACTTGGCGAAGCCATTGTAGGACTCGATCTTGTTGGTGTTGGCTGTGATCTCCTGGCGCAATTCGCGGCTGCCGATCCATTCGAGCAGGAAACCAGTACGAATGACGTTACCCAGTTCTTGAGCGGCAAAATACAAACGGTTCTTGCGGCTGTAGGAGCCGAGCTTGCGCAGGAGCGTCGCCGAGGAAATCTTGCCTGCGTTGATCGACAGCGCTACCTGCATCAGATCCTGCCAGTGCCGCTCGATCAGCTCCCAATCCACGGTATCGCCGAATAGGCGGTTGATGTGCTCGTACCTCACCGTCTTGTCGGGCCGGTAGAGGATCAGATTCTTCCAGTTTCGGATGCGGGGCATCAGCTTGATGCCCCGTAGGAACGTGAATGCGAAGACCGTGGCGGATTGACCCTGAGTGTCGGCATGCACGGTATCGGCCTCAACAGAAAGCCCCGCCTTGAGCAGCCCCTCAATGACGTAAATAGCCTCCCATACACCGGGCGGAATGAAGTGGCGAAACACCGCGATGTAGTTGTTCGCGACATGGCGATAGGCCACCGCCCCCATTTTTCTATACCGAAAGTGGTAGCCGGCAAGTAGATTCTCATCGTAGAAGTCGTACTGGGTGCCATCCGCGGCTACGGTTTTCCCATCCCCCCAGAGTTTGGGTAGATCGAGGTGCAGGTACACCTCGTTGAGTTCTCGTTGTGCGGTTTCCAGGCTCTCCAAGGACAGATGACGGCGGTTCACGAAAGACAACATGTGTGGCGTGATACCACTGTTGGCGAGGTGACGCGCTGCCTGGCTGGGCCCCAAGTTGCAACCCATTGCAAAGATGGTCAGCAGATATCGCTCGGCGGGTTGCTTGAGTTTGGCCATGTTCCCCGACAACGGCCCGAAGTGGCGGCTGAAGCCAGTCCAGTGCTCTATGTTGGCTAGTACGTCCAAGACGTGCCGTGGCGGCATGCGTTGCGTAAGTGTGTTTTGCAGCGACATGACATTTGCCGGAATCTCGCGCGCTACCGGCTTGTGTAATACCGGCTCGCCGGTGGCGTTGAGTGCGACATCACCACGGCATTCCGGGAACTTGTTGTCCAAGCATTGCGCAGTGTTACTTAACCAGTCACGAAGGCTACTCGTAAAAGACTGGGCATCGTGTGGCAAGCCAATCTTGTCGCAATAGGCCGGCAACTGCTCTTGGCATTCTTCCCACGAAAGCAGTTGCTCGCGGTAGTCAGCAAACTCTTCGGAGCCGGCGATAGCCAGGTCGCCGGAGCGCAACTCTTCCGCCAAGTACGAGAACACGCAGATTTCCAGATTGCGCCGACTCACGCCCAATCCCACATCGTCACCATTGCCTTCACGCAGCAGCTTGCGCCAGCGATCAGAGACAAAGGACAGGTCCATACTGTCCTCGATCCATTCGATACGATGCCGATCCTGGTTGAACTTGACGATTTCGAGGGCTTCGATGAGCGAGCGATCCTGACTGGTGGGCCGAATCTCAAGGAGATGCACGAGCCGGAACAAAATGGATCGATTGCTCTTGAAGTGCTTCCATACCAGGGGCAGGTAATTGTTCGCGCTGGTAGCCCGAACGCGAGCGCAGGCCTCACGCACCTGGTCGATTCCACCGGCCGGGTCCAGGTAGCTGCGGATTTTTGCACCGGCCTCTGCGTTGTCCGGCTCGGTCGCCAGGATGGCCAACACCCCGTCTAGCGTGCCGATCAGATGTTCAACCTGGCTGCGTTGCCCAAACTGGATTTGTTCCAGTTCTTCCTTGGCGCGTTTGTGGATCGTCGCAACACGGCGCAGGAACATTTCGGCAAGCTGGTCCCGGGCACGCACCTGCATACGCTTGATCAGCGAAACCAGTAAGGTGTATCGCTTGGGCTCGGTGCACTCGCGCAGCTCAGACACGTCGTATGCCATGGCCTGGGCTGCAAAGTGGCGAATCTTCGTATCGGGAACATCGGCAAGCAACGTATCGATGCTGCCGAATGACTCCAGCCACTCGAGGTGCTCGACGAGCATTTCCAGGTGCTTGCGCGTGGGACGCCGTGCGGATTTCTTGAGCTCGTTGTATTCACTCTGGCGACGCTCGAATTTGTCGGTGAGCAGCAGAACCTGCAATCCTTTGCGTTGCTCCGGAGATATCCGCCCGAATACATCCGCGAACATGTCACCCTGGACTTTGGCGTGTGTTGCCTCTGCAACGTTGTCCAGCGTAGAGAAGGCAGGCAGCTCAAACTGGTCGAGCACTAAACCTTCAATCATGGCATTGATGATGTCAGCACGCTGGTCCATCAGTTGAGTCGCTTCGCGAGCAAAACGCTCAAGTGCTGATTGAGCCTGCACACCATGAAATGGCTTGACGCGCAGAAACTTCAGTGTCGCTGCCTTGTGACGGAACAGCGTCATCCCAGTAGGGTAGGTCAGGTGAATGCCGTCCCCGTATCCAAACTGATCGCGAATCCAGCTCGTGACTTCTGGTGGTATTGCTTCTTTCGGGGGAAAGTAGCGTAGGTGCTGGAAACCCTTCAGCAACACAGCTAGCGCAAGGCGTTGTTTTGGGGCCTTCGCAACGGAACGTACCCATTCTTGCTCATCGCCTGAGACCGCGAAGAACTGCTTCAGATCTTCTGATGAATACGTTGTGAGGAACTGCGGGTACGCGGTTCGTTCCAGCGAGGCCATCGTGCGCTCCAGTCGTGTAGAACAGGAGCGAGAAGGCTAGCGCAAGTTCCTTGCAGGAAGATAGCCCCTGATATGGCTCATATGAAAACAATTACTTACAGAACAAAAGTATAGTTTTTCCCTTCATCCCGGTCATACCCCAATGTGACCAAGGGCCGCAATGCCGGTCGTGTGATGCAGATGGTCGAGCAAGAAGCCTGGGCTTTCACGTTCGACCCGACCGGCGCACCGCACCCCTATCCGTCGCGCATTGTCCTCACTATCGAAGAGGGCGAACAGCCCTACCCGCCCGGTTTTTACACACTTTCGCCGCAATCGGTCTATGTCGGTGACTTCTCCAAGCTGACCATGGGCCGTGTGCGCCTGGTGCCGATGGACAAGTCCTCCGCCAAGGCCGCCGCGTGATTGACTGGCTCACGCTTCGCTTCCCGCTGGAGCGCCTTCCCGGCGTTCTGCGGGAGCGCCTTCAAGCCTCAATGCTCTACATGTCCTGCGTTGATTCCGACGGCGTATTACGTTGGCATAAGCAGGGCCTTGACCTTGACGCATTGCGCTCCGACACGTCGGGCCTCATGTGGCAAGTTCAAGGCGATGGCAAGCAGTACTTCATCGCCATCGGTGGAAGCCCAGCCAGCCTAGAGCATGGCTGCAACGTGTTCGGCTCCGGTGACATCAAGTACTGCGCCCGCGTCATGGTCAATCACGCCCGCCGTGCGCTGGCGTCAGTGTTGCCGGATGCCGAACGCTGGCAAGTTCGCCGCGTCGACGTGACGCACAACTATCTATTGCCCGGTCCTCGGGAAGTCAAATCCGCGCTTCGTTTTTTGCTCGGCACCGATGCCAGCAGAGCGCGTGCCGCCTCGATGGGCGGCGATACCGTCGGCTGGAACGTCGGCAGCGATCTGCGCAAAGGGAAGGCCTACCACAAGGGGCCGCAGCTCGCGTTTTTAGAGCGCAAGGGAAAAACCAAAGCCACGCCTGAACAGATTGCCTTGGCGGATCGGCTCCTGCGCTTGGAATTGACTTTGGGAAGCCGCTTCTGGCGGCGATTTGAAGAGAAAGGCCTCTCCTGGACGGACTTAACAGAGGCCGATTTAAACGCCGAGCATTTGAACTATTTTGGACGGTTCTTCGGCCGAATTGAGGTGGCAGATATGACCAATCTACTTAACGAGCTGGAGAAAGTGGCCCCTACTCCTGGTCAAGCTCTCGCTGCGCATCGTACTTGGGCGTTGATCCGTGCTGTCGGTTTCGAGAATTCGAAGGGCTCAATGCCTCGCGCCACGTTTTTTCGACACATGAAATTGTTGCGTCAGGCCGGTTTGTCAGACGCTGATTTCTGTCACGGCGACATTATTCCTTTCCGGCGCTCTGTCATTGATATTGGAATCCCTGTCAATTCGTGGGATGACATCAGAAGGGCCGCCTAATGCAATATTTTAAGCCCGATCCTGTTTTGTTATTCCTTTTTGAATACGTTACGTCGGATTTTCTTCTGCTCGCAATGCTCGCCGTGACGTGTTTTGCGTTCGGCTATCTTGTTGGGGTGTGGCGCTAATGATCTGTTTATCTGGCTCTGGGGCGTTTTCAAGTCCTGACCAATTTGGTTATTGCCCTTCCGGCTATGAATTGTTTCTTACTGCGTCTGAGGTCGAGGCTTTTGTGAGTCAGAAGATTGAAGAGTCTTCCGGTCAAGTCGATTTGACCGCTGTTAATCAGACTATTGCCCAAATTCAAGCCGATCAGCAATTAATTCTGAGTTATCAAGCGAAGACTTTTGACCCTGCTTTAGGCGGTTCAATCTTCGCTTTTTTCTTCGGCGGCGTGCTACTCCTTTGGCAGGTATCTAAGGGGGCTGGCGTGCTGCTCGATGCCATCCGTCGTTCTTGACGGTTTTTCACTTCAGGGGAGTTTTCATCATGATTCGTTCGTTCTGCAAGAAGGTCGCTTCCGTTCTGTTCGCTGGTTTCGTCGCTGTAACCGCCCCGGCTGTTGCTCTGGCGCAGACCGCTCCGACCGGTCCCGACTTCTCGTCGCTGACCAGTTCGGTTGACTGGGGTACGGCAACCGTTGCTGTTCTGCTGGTGTTCGCTGGTGTCGCTGGCCTCTACATGGCTTTCCGTGGCGCCAAGCTCATTCTGAGCGCGATCAAGAGCGCCTAACTGGCGTTCCTGCTGGGTGCGCTCTTAACGGGGCGCACCCTTTTTTTTGAGGTGTGCCATGTCTCCTGCTGATTATTGGTATCTGGTCTTTGCCGCCTTCGGAATTGTCTGCGCCTGGGCTGTGATTAAGGGGGTATCGTGAAAAAGCTGATTATTGCGCTAGCGCTTTTGTTTTTTAGCGCATTTTCCTCTGCTTTATTGGTCACGGTGCCCTATGCCTTCGCCTATGTCGCACCTGCCGCAACGTCTGCTGCTTCTGGTGGTATCGCGTGGGGCACTGCCGCGTTAGGCGCTGCTGCGGCGTTTTTCGGACTGACCTATAGCAGCCCTGCAGGCGATCCCAATGAAATACGAGTTCCTTTAACGGACGATCCTGCAAAGGCTCCGGCCGCGCCTTCTGCGCCGGCTAATACTTCTCCTGTTGATCGTTACCGTGCCTGGAGCTGTGTGCAGGATGTGTATGGCGTTTGCGGAGCGCGTAGTTATCACGGGATTTTTTCTACTTCATCTGGCGCATTAAACGCTGCTTCCGGTGCGGTCTGTACGGCTTATGTTGGAAATGGTCAGTGTAATTGCAGTGGTAAAGGCTGTCTTTTTGGTTCTGAATATATGACTGAATGCCCGAGCGGATATTTGGCGTCCTCCGGTTCTTGTTCGTTGAATAATCCACGCGCCGCGACCCCCGATAGTAAATGCGATTTCGGCCGCGTTGGCGGGGCTTACTCCGCAACGGGCGACATTGATTGTGGTGGCACCTTAAACGGCAGTGTTAAACCAGATGGTTCTTTGGTCATCAGTGGCAGGGATCAAAACGGACAGCCCCAGGTGGTGACATTTACGCCTACAACTGGCGGCGGAACCAAAGTTAAGTTGCAAACGCAATCCCAGGATGCGGCCGGAAATACGCAATTGCAGACTCAAACCGGCGATGTTTCGCCTGGTGGTCAAATCGAGAACATTACTCAGCAGACCCAGCCGGGTACGATTAACACGACGGACCCTGATAGCTATTTTCCCGAGCCGACCGGCGATCCGACTACAGGTGGCCAGCAGCAAATACAATTCCCTACCGACTACGCCCGCCAGGGTGAAGCCGAATCCTCCCAGGTCAAAACCCGCGAGAAGCTTGACAAGCTGGCCGAACCTTGGATGTCCGAAACAGCCCCAGCGGACCCGGAGCCGTATGCGAATGAGGACATAAAGAGCCTGTTTTTCCCTGGCACTTTTGACGCTCTCAAGGGCTGGCGTTTCACTGGTACGGGCCAATGTCCGACTGCCGATTTAACGGTCGAAGCATTCGGCACCCAATTCGGCGGCGTCATGGATACGCAGTGCGTAATCCTCGAGGACAATCGCGCCCTGATCAGTAATTTTATGGTTGCCGTTTGGACTGTTCTTGCGTTGTTTGTCGTTCTGAGGGCCTGAATATGGTCGCGTGGCTTCTTCCCTTGCTGTCCTGGTTGTTTCGCGGCGTCGTTGTCAAGTTCGTCATCTTCGCGGCCCTTTTCGCAGTTCTGGCGCTTGTTGTGCCCTGGGCGATTGGCTACCTGACCGGCTTTATTGATCCTGCGTCGTTGTCCAGTGCCTTCGGCGCGCTGCCATCAGGTGTCGTTTATTTCCTCCAGGTGTTCCGCGTTGATTACGGCCTGCCTCTCTGCATTGCCGCTGCCGTTTCTCGGTTTCTGATTCGTCGCATACCGTTTATTGGGTGATCCATGGCCGGCCTTTCTGCATATACCGGCCTCATGGGCTCGGGTAAGTCTTACGAGGTGGTGGCAAATGTCATCGTGCCCGCGCTCATGGAAGGGCGCCGCGTTGTGACCAATGTCAGCGGCCTCCAGCTCGATGCCATCAAGGCTTACGCCGAAGAAAAAGGCGCCGACCTGGAGAAGTTTGGCGAGCTGGTCACGGTCGATAATGACCGCGTTTCTGAGCCAGGTTTTGTGCCGACTGAAGAAGCGCCCGAAGCCATCGTTAAAGGTGGCGATTTGGTCGTGCTGGATGAGGTGTGGCGCTGGTACGCGACCGGCTGCCGGCTTCCTGGCGATCACATGCACTTTTTGCGCATGCATCGTCACTACACGCACCCCGAAACCGGTCGCACCTGTGATGTCGTGCTGATCTGCCAGCAAATCGACGACCTACAGCGCAAGGTGCGCGGCGTGGTCGAAAAGACCTTCGTGATGACCAAGCACAAGGCGCTGGGTCTGCATAAGCGCTACGTGGTCAACATTTACGCCGGATCGCGTGTCACGAAGCAGCGCCTCCTCAACACGATCCAAAACACCTATGACCCTAAGGTGTTCGCGCTCTACAAAAGCCACAGCCAAAGCAGCGCGGCTCAGGCTGTTGAGCAGGACGCCGACAAGCGCGGCAACCTCCTTAGCGGCTGGTTTTTCCGTATCGGGTTACCTCTCGGCGCTGTCGTGTTCGGCCTGGCTGTCTGGTACGTCTATGGCTATTTCCATCCCGACGCGGCAAAGCAGCCCCAGCAAGCCGCCAAATCGGCCGTAGGCGCTGCGCAGCCTGTCGGCCAGCCTGCACCCTCAGTCTCCCCCGAAAAAGCCCGCCCTTCCCTGTCTAGCCGCTGGCGCGTGGTCGGGCATTACTCCGTGCCGGCTGGCCTGCGTGTCCTGGTGCAGGACGCCACCGGAACCCGCCGCCTCCTGGTTGATCCGCCGACCTACAAACTGAGCGCGGCCGGCGTTGAGGTTCAGCTACCCGAGGGCGACTTCGCCGCCCCCTTTTCGGGCGACTTTGGCCCGCGTGGTTTTGATGTGCCGAAGGTGCCGCGATGATGCGTTTGCTGCTGGTTCTGCTTATGGTGGCGTCCGCCTCTGCGGCGCCTGTCTCCGTCGAGTTTGACGGCGTGACGGTCGGCGCTTTGCTGCCTGTCGTGTATGGCGATGTCATCCCGCAAAGCTACGTCATAGACAATGGCCTACCGTTGCAGGCGAAGGTCTCCCTCAGTCTGCGCAACGTCACGCCCGCCGTTGTCGAACGGGAAACCGTTGAAGTGCTGCGCACGGTGGGGATTGAGCCCTACAAGGTTGGCGGTGTTGTTCGCTTCCGGCTGATCGACAAGACAGCCGAAAAGCAGCTCTACACCTACGCGCCGCGCTTCCGGTCGGTCGATACTCTTCTTTCGGTTGTCTCGCCGTTTTTCCCTGCGGATGCCTTCGGCGGTCGTTCCGGTGCCGGCGTGGTGCAGGACATCGGCGCCCGCCTCGATGGCCCAACCAGCTCCAGCTCTGAGCACTTAAACCGAGGCATCAATGCCAGCATGCGCCGCGATGCAGATGTCATTGTGTTCAGGGGCACGCCTGCCGACTGGTCGCGCCTGCAAAGCCTGCTGCGCACGCTCGATGCCGACGTCCATCAGGTGCTTGTCACTGGCTCGATTTACGAGGTCCAGACCGGCAACCGCAACGGTTCGGCCGTGGATCTGCTGTGGTCGATCCTGGGCGGCAAGATCTCGATCTCGATCAACGGCGACGCCAAGGCAGGTGACGCCATCACCATCAAGACCGGCGACAACTTCCAGGCCGTGCTGTCAGCCCTGGCTTCGGACAGTCGTTTCCGCGTCCTGGCGTCGCCCCGTGTGCGTGTCGTTACCGGCAAAACTGCCCGGTTCTCCGTCGGCTCTGAGGTGCCCACGATTGGCCAGGTCAGCTATGACCAGACCGGCCGGCCAATCCAGTCTGTGACCTACCGGCCGGCTGGCGTCATTTTCGACATTACCCCGCAGGTTTTTACCGATCGTGTCGAGCTGGCGATTGGTCAGCAGCTCTCCGAGTTCGTGGCTACGACCAATGGTGTCAATAACAGTCCGACGCTGATTAAGCGCGAGCTGCAAACCGCCGTCTCTGTGGCCGACGATGAGGCCGTTATCGTCGCCGGCCTGGATCAGACCCGCGAAACCTCGGGCAGTAGTGGCCTGTCGTTCCTGCCCTCGTTCATGCGCTCCAGGAGCGATGACGACAGCAAAACGGAAATCCTGGTCTTGCTCAAAGCTGAGCGGCTCGGCACCCGCGCACCGCAGCGGAGCGAGGAGCGCAAGGGGGGCGAGCTGTGAAGCAGAAGGATGACCGGATGACCTTGGAGCTGCCTGGCTTCGCTCGCCCACCTGGTCGGCCTCGCCTGCCCACTACAAAGCCAGGCAAGCAGCGCACAGCAGAATGGCGCCAGCGTCGAGAGCAGCAGGAGGTTGATCGTGCCGTGCGCCTGGTCGAGCTGACCGATGTGCAGCTCGCCCGCTACAGCGTCCATTTGGACGGCCAGGAGGCCCGCGATTGCTGGCTAGAGCTTGGCCGTCGCATGGGTTGGCGCTAGTCCCCTGCCAAACCCGTAGAACCCGTTTAAGCGCGCAGCCGCCAGCCCGAGAGGGTGGCGGGGTTTCTGCACGCGTGTCGCCACGATCAGGCGCGCGCAGGCGCGGCCGCACGGGGACCCGCCCGCAGGGTGGGGAGAGCGGCGCACCTGATTCGCTGCCCGAGCGTCACACCGTGGGGGGGTGGGGTTTGGGGTCCGGGTCCTATGTAACACCCGGACTTAGTCTCATGGGTGAGACTTTTCCCCCTAATTTCGGTGATCTTCTGGCATAACGGGGGATTATCGGCATATATAGTGTGCCGCGGCGGGAGCCCTCCAAGCCTCGATCGCGGGCTGCTGGGGAGCCCGATAGGCCATCCGTGCTTCGTACCGGAGCCATCGGCGGCGAGATCTGCTGGCAGTCCGGCATCACGGGGAACTGCGTCACCCTGTATTAGCCGGTCGACCGTCATGCTTCCACGGCCACGGACCGCTGATATGTCCAGACCGTCGCGGCGAGGCTCAGCCGGCTGTGTGTCCCAGCAAGGCCATGAGGCCCGCTTCGTCCAGAACGGTCACGCCCAGCTCACGCGCCTTGTCCAGCTTGGAGCCCGCTTCCTCGCCGGCAACGACGTAGTGTGTTTTCTTGGACACCGAGCCGGCGACCTTGCCACCAGCGGCTTCGATCAAGGCTTTGGCCTGGTCGCGCGTGAGTGTGGGCAGCGTGCCGGTCAGCACGAAGGTCTGGTCGGCCAGGGGCGAAGCGGCGGCATTGTCGACCTGGCTTGGTGCGTCACGCAGGATGGCGTTGCGATACGCGTCCAGCGCAACCAGACGGGCGCGATTGGCGTCGTCCGCCAGCCACTGGGCCAGGGCTGAGCCGACATCCGCAGGCAGCCCGCGCGCCTGAGCCTCGGCTTCGGACAAGGTGCTCAGGGTGGCCAGATTGAGTCCCTGGTCTGCGAGTTGCTGTGCGCGGACGGGGGTCAGGCGTGGAATCTTCAGATGACCCAGCAAATCGGCGATACCCAGGCGCTGGACGAGACGGGCCGAGGGCAAGTGCTCGTCGGCGGGCTGCACCTGTGTGCTGATCAGCGCATCGAGCACGGCGCTGTTGTTCGGTTCGGAAAAGAATTCATGCAAGGAGTCAGCCACCACTGCGCCTATGTCGGGCAGGCAGGCGAATACCTCGCGTGGCGCGCGACGGATCCGCTCCAGCGTGCCCAGCCAGTCGGCCAGCACCTTGGCGGTGGATTCGCCGATGTGACGGATGCCCAGGGCGAACAGCAGGCGCGCCAGCGGTGGGTGCTTGCTGGCGGCAATGGCGTCGATCAGGTTCTCGGCCCACTTGGTGGCGATCTTGCCCTGCTGCACCGTCTCCGGGACGACGCCGTCGCGCTCGTCGGCGCGGCGCTTCATCTCCAGCAGGTCTTCGAGTTTGAGGCGGTACAGGTCGGCCGGGCTTTGCACGTAGCCGAATTCGACCAGGGACTCGATGTAGCGGTCGCCGAGGCCTTCGATGTCCATCATGCGGCGGCCGGCGAAATGGATCAGCGCCTGCACGCGCTGCGCCTTGCAGGCCAGGCCGCCGGTGCAGCGGGCGATGGCTTCGCCCTCCTCCCGCACCACATGGCTGCCGCAGACCGGGCATTGGCTGGGCATGATGAAGGCGCGCGCCTCGTCTGGCCTGCGCTCGGCCACCGCCATCACGACCTCGGGGATCACGTCGCCGGCACGACGCACGACCACCCAGTCGCCGATCATCAGGCCTTTGCGACGGACCTCGTCCTCGTTGTGCAGGGTCGCATTGGTCACCGTGACACCGCCGACGAATACGGGTGCCAGGCGCGCCACGGGGGTCAGCGCGCCGGTGCGGCCGACCTGGATCTCGATATCGAGCAGTTGGGTCAGTTCCTCCTGCGCCGGGTACTTGTGTGCCACGGCCCAGTGCGGCTCGCGATTGCGAAAGCCCAGTTCGCGCTGCAGGGCGAGACTGTTGACCTTGTAGACGATGCCGTCGATGTCGAAGGGCAGCGCAGGACGCAGCCGGGCAATCTGCTGATGGAAGGCCACTAGACCGGCGGCGCCCTGGCTCACGCAACGATGCTCGCAGACCGGGAGGCCGAATGTAGCCAGCGCGTCGACCAGTGCGAAGTGTGTGGCGGGCGCCTCATCCCAGCCGTACGTCTCTCCTACGCCATACGCGAAGAAGGAAAGCGGGCGCTGCGCCGCGATGGCCGGATCGAGCTGGCGCACCGCGCCGGCTGCGGTATTGCGCGGATTGATGAAGGTCTTCTCGCCCAGTTCGCGCTGGCGGGCGTTGAGGCGCTCGAAGTCGTCGCGCCGCATGTAGATCTCGCCGCGCACTTCAAGTACTGCTGGCGCCCTGCCCCGCAGCCTTAAGGGGATGCCGCCAATGGTACGGATGTTGTGGGTGACGTCTTCGCCGGTCTCACCGTCGCCGCGGGTGGCCGCCTGTACCAGCACGCCTTGCTCGTAGCGCAGGTTGATGGCCAGGCCGTCGAACTTCAGCTCGGCGGCATACTCGACGGGTGGAGCCTGCTCGTCGAACTCCAGTTTTCGGCGCACTCGCCCATCGAAGGCTATGGCGCCGTTGTCGGTGGTGTCGGTCTCAGTTTCGATGGACAGCATCGGTACGCGATGGCGTACCGGCAGCAGTTCCTTGAGCGGGGCTCCGCCCACGCGCTGGGTGGGTGAATCGGCCGTGCGCAACTCAGGCCGGGCTTGCTCCAGGGCCTGCAGTTCGCGAAACAGGCGGTCGTACTCGGCGTCCGGCACCAAGGGGGCGTCGAGCACGTAGTAGGCATGGGCGTAGCGGTGGAGCAACTCGCGCAGTTCGGCGGCACGCGCCGCATCGTCGGCCTGGGAAAACAGGTCCATCGCGCCGGCCGACTCAGGCGAACAGGCGGCGGGCGATCTCGCTGCCGGCCGGAATCGCCTGCCGCTCCATGTGCTGTTCGAATTGGCTGACCTGGGTACGGATCATCGCCAGGGAACGGTCGGACAGGGGGGCCCGATTGTCATCCACCACCTGTCCGCCCAGACCATCGGCCAGGTGCATGGCAAAGTCGATCATGCGGGCGAAAGTGCTATAGGGTTTGGGCGCGCGCGGCAGGTCCATGGCCAGGGTGATGCCATGGGTACTCAATTGACGCATCTGTTCGGCGGAAAACAGGGCCGCCTCCAGGTTGGACAGGGTGAACAGCGACAGCAGGGCTTCGTCCTGCGCATGGAAGCTGCCGTCGGCACGCAGGCTCATGCCGGCCGCCTCGGCCAGGCCACGGATCTTGGTGCCGGCAAAGGGGGTCTCGCGGGCGATCACGTTGACTGCGATCTGGATATCGACTTCCTGACAGAAGCGGTCGATCTCGGCGGCGCGCGCCATGACCTCGGCGCGCACCGGCAGTCGTGGTACGGCAAGGAACTGGTCGCACATGCGTTGCACCTGGTCGTAGAACCGCTCCAGCTCAGACTCGGAAATCGCGCCGCGCGCGTCGACCAGTTGCAGGCTCGCGCAAGCCCGGTTGAGGCTGCCATCGGTACGGGCGTCGAGCATGACCCAGCGGTTGCCGCTCTCGCTCCAGCCATACCAGCGCAAGGGCTTGGAAAGGTTGGCCAGCAGTGTCTGCTGGCCATTGAACAGCGCGGCGGCCGATACACCCGCGGGCGCTTCGATGACTACTGCGCAGTCGATCGCCTGCAATTCCCACGGCAGGCTGGGCTCAACGCCGCGCATGGTGGTCGCTTGGGTGGTCGAAGTGGGTTGTTCGCCCTCCTCCACCACGTCCAGCTCTTCCGCCAAGTCGCCCCGCCCAGGCAGCGAGGGCTCCATGCGCCCGCCCGGGGCCGGCGGAATCACCGGCTCGCTCTGCTCATCCAGCAACACGTCGCGGTGGGTGGAGCGGAACACCTGCTCGGCGTGCTTGCGCGCCTTGCGTTCCTGCCACACGTTGTAGATCACGATGGCCAGCACAAGCAGGGTGCCGAGGCCGATCAAACCGTACTGAAGCTCGTTTCCTTGCATGGAGGGGGGCATGCCTGATCAGGTTTGCTGCAAAAGATGAATGGCCCTTGCGGGTTGGGGCGAATATTGCCACAGACTGAAGGCCACGGCGGCGGCGCCCATGCGGTCAGGCCGCATCCGCCGTGGCGGCCGTTGTTTGCGCCATGCGCATGGCCTCGTCGATGTCGACCTCGACCACGCGCGAGACACCCTGTTCCTGCATGGTGACGCCCACGAGCTGCTGGCCCATCTCCATGGTGATCTTGCTGTGGCTGATGAAGACGAACTGGGTCACCGCCGACATGGCCTTGACCATGTCGCAGTAGCGCACGGTATTGGCGTCGTCGAGTGGCGCGTCCACCTCATCCAGCATGCAGAAAGGTGCCGGGTTGAGCTGGAACATCGCAAACACCAGGGCGATCGCGGTGAGCGCCTTCTCGCCGCCGGACAGCAGGTGGATGGAGGAATTCTTCTTGCCCGGTGGGCGGGCGACGATCTGCACGCCGGCGTCCAGGATTTCCTCTCCCGTGAGCACCAGCGCCGCCTCACCCCCACCGAAGAGACGCGGGAAGAGCTCGCCGAAGTGCTTATTGACCACGTTGTAGGTGGCCATCAGTTGCTCGCGCGTCTCGCGGTCGATGCGGCGGATGGCGTCCTCCAGCGTGTCGATGGCCCGCATTAGGTCGTCGTACTGCGTGTCGAGGAAGTGCTTGCGCTCGCTGGCGGCGGTCAGTTCGTTGAGTGCAGCGAGATTCACCGGCCCCAGTTCTTCGATCTCGCGGTTGATGCGCGAGACCTCGCGGGTCAGCGCGGTCTCGCGTACCTGGGCCAGTTCTTCCGGGCTGAACTGCCTGGGTTCGCCAGGCAGCTCGGTCAGACGTTCGCTGGCCTGCTGGTGCGCCAGCTCGGCCGCTTGATGGGCCAAACGCGCTTCGGCCAATTGATCGCGCAAGGGATGCTGGGCGTGTTCGGTGCGCAGGCGCTCTTCGTCCATGCCGCGGATGCGTTGTCCGAGCGCCTCGTGCGCTTCGCGGCGCTGAACCAGCGTGGCGTCGCGGGACTGGCGCAGGTCCAGCGCGGTACGCATGGCCAGCTGCAGACTGTCCTCGTCCAGCCCGTCGCGCTCGGCGATCAGTTGCGCGAGTTCGCTCTCGCCGCGCCCGATCTGCTCGCGCGTCAGGGCGTCATTGCGCTGGATCTCGTCCAGTTTGGCCTGGCATTCGCGTTGGGCGAAATCGGCCTCCTGGGCTGCTCGGGTCGCATGCTGGAGTTGCTCGCGTGCCCGCCGCAGGGCGTCATCCGCTTCCAGCAAGTCCATCTGGGCTTGCTCCAGGGCCGCCTGCAACTGCTCGCCCTGCTCGTCATGCACCGCGATCTCGCGTTCAGTGTCGGCGATCAGGCGCTGGTCGGCTTCGATGGCGGGCGCCAGCTCGTCCAGTTCGGTACGTAGCTTGGCGCTTTGCTGGCTGAAGCGAGTGTGCTGTTCCTGGCTGCGCAGCAATTGCATCTGCGCCGCGTGAGCCTGCTGCTGGGTGTCCGCCAGCGCACGCCGGGTTGTGCCGAGGCGTTCTTGCGCCTGCTGATAGGCGTTCTCGCAGTCTTGCACCTTCCCGTGCAGGTTTTCGGCCTGGGCTTCAAGCAAGTCCAGGCGCTCGCCCAGTTCGCTGATCTCCCGCTGCCGCTCGACCGCGCCGTGGGTACGCGCGTCCGGCGCGAAAAGGCTAAGTTCCTGCGCATCGAGCTGCACCCCGGCAGGCGTGACGAGGCGTACGCCCGCAGGCAGCTCAGCAGTGCCCAGCCAGGCGTCCAGGCTGTCGACCGCGTACACACCGGCCAGCCAGCGTTGCAGATGAGTCTGGAGTTCCGCTCGCTCGCTACTCACCTTGGCGAGCAAGGGGGCCGCATCGAACGCCGGCGACGCCGGTGCGGCGGCGCCGGCCTCGCGCAGCAGCACGACCGATGCGGGCGCCGGGTGCTGAAGCGCGGCTTGCGCGACGCCAGCGGGCAAGGGGCCCAGCGCGGCGATGCGTTCGCGCAACACCGCTTCCACGGCCAGCTCCCATCCGGCCTCCACCTTGAGGGATTGCCACAGCTCGACTTCGTTGTTCAGGCCGCAATGCTGACGCCAGCGCGCCATATCGCCCTGGTCGCGCAAGCGGTCCTGCAGCGCCTGCAAGGCGCCCAGGCGGGCGCGCGTCTCGGTGACCTGGCGGTTCGCCTCGCGTTCCGAGAACTGGGCTTCGCGCAGCACACCCTGGGTCTGACTGAGCTGTTCCTGTGTCTGGTGCAAGGCCTCTTCGAGTCCGGCCACCCGTGCCTGAAGCTCTTCGGCGCGCGCTTCATCCGCGCCCAGGTCGGGCAAGTCGTCCGGACGCAACTGCCCCAGTTCCGCTTCCAGTCGCTGGCGGCGCTGCAGATGAACGTCCAGGCTGCGCTGGGCGGCCTGCAGGCGGGTCGCTTCCACCTTGCCGCGCTGCTCGGCCAGGGCCAGTTCGCGCCGGAGTTGATCGAGGTGCGCTTGCGCCTGCTGGCGCTGCTGCTCGGCGGGGGCGACTCGCTCCTGCGCGGTGTCCAGGTTTTCCTGGGCCTGCGCGAGGCGCAGTTCGGCCTCATCCTGGCGCTGCACCCACAGCGAACGCGCGGCTTCGAGTTCAGCCGCGCGGGCCTGCCATTGCTGTTCGTTGCCACTCAATTGCAGGATCTGCTGGTCGAGGCGCGCACGCCGGTCGCGCAGATTGCGCAGCTCACCTTCGATGCGGGTGACTTCGGCCGCGATGGCATACACGTCGCCCTGCGCCGCACTGACCAGATCGCCCAGGCGGGTATGGTCTTCGCGCGCCATGGCAAGCTGGTTTTCAAGCTGGCGCAGGCTTTCGGAGCCGTGCTCCACCTGCTGGCCCAGGCTGGCGATGGCGGCCGTGCAGCGCTCGGCTTCGTGCCTGGCTTGTTCGCGCTTGAAGGTCCACAGCAGCGCTTGGCGGTCCAGCAGACTGCCGTGCAGTTCGTTGTAGCGTCGCGCCACCTCGGCCTGGCTGCCCAGGCGCTCGATCTGCTGGCCCAGCTCGGCCCGGATGTCCTCCACCCGTGCCAGGTTGTCGCGCGCGTCGGACAGGCGCCCTTCCGTTTCGCGGCGGCGCTCCTTGTACTTGGTGATGCCGGCGGCTTCTTCCAGGAAACCGCGCACGTCTTCGGGGCGGGCCTCGATGACGCGCGAGATCATGCCCTGCTCGATGATGGCGTAGGCGCGCGGGCCCAGGCCGGTGCCCAGGAACAGGTCGATCACGTCCTTGCGGCGCACGCGGACGTTGTTGATGAAATAGTCCGAGCCGCCCTCGCGGTCGACGATGCGCTTGACCGCAATCTCGGCGTATTGCGACCACTGGCCAGCCGCGCGACCCTCTGCGTTATCGAAGATCAGTTCGACGCTGGCCCGCGATACCGGTTTGCGCGTGGTCGAGCCATTGAAAATGACGTCCTGCATCGATTCGCCCCGCAGCGCGGAGGCGCGCGACTCGCCCAGCACCCAGCGCACGGCATCGATGAGGTTGGACTTGCCGCAACCATTGGGACCGACAATGCCGACCAACTGCCCCGGTGTGATAACCGTGGTGGGGTCGACAAAGGATTTGAAACCGGCGAGTTTGAGCTTCGAAAGACGCACGTTGGGCAGGACGGGGAAGAGTCGAAACGCAGGAGTCAGCCAGCAGGGCCACAGGCAAGGCGGGCTATAATACCACCCCGGTTTTCGGCGCCCGGCGCTGCGGAACCCCCGAATCAGCGTCATTGCCCATACCGAAGACTGTGAATCCCTACCTCAGCAGCCTCCAGCCCTACCCCTTCGAAAAGCTCCGCGCCTTGTTCGCCGGAGTGGAACCCGCCGCCAAGCCAGCGATCCGTCTGTCCATCGGGGAGCCGCAACATGAGACGCCGCGTTTCATCATGGAGGCGCTGGCCGGCTCATTGAAAGGACTGGCGGTCTATCCGACTACCGCCGGGCAGGACAGCCTGCGTCAGACACTGGTGGATTGGCTCAAGCGGCGCTACCAGTTGCCCGCGCTGGAGCTGGGCAACGTACTGCCGGTCAATGGTTCGCGCGAAGCCTTGTTTTCGTTTGCACAATGCATCCTCGACGCCACCAAGCCCGGCGCATTGGTGGCCTCACCCAATCCGTTCTACCAGATCTATGAAGGCGCCGCCTACCTTGCTGGTGCCCAGCCGGTATTCCTGAACCAGACCAGCGAGAACGGCTTCGGGCTGGACCTGGATGCGCTCAGTCCGGAGGAATGGTCGCGCGTGCAATTGCTGTATGTCTGCTCGCCCGGCAACCCGACCGGCCGCGTGCTGTCACTGGACGAGTGGAAGCAGCTTTTCGCGCTGGCCGATCAGCACGGTTTCGTGATTGCGGCCGACGAGTGCTACTCCGAGATCTATTTCGACGAAGCCAATCCCCCGATCGGTGCCCTGCAGGCTGCTCAGCAACTGGGTCGCAGCGACTTCGAGCGCATCGTGGTGTTCTCCAGCCTGTCCAAGCGCTCCAGCGTGCCGGGTCTGCGCTCCGGTTTCGTGGCGGGCGACGCGAAGATCCTGAAGCAGTTCCTGCTCTATCGCACCTACCACGGCTGCGCCATGAGCCTGCCGGTGCAGACGGCCAGCATCGCGGCCTGGAACGAAGAGGCGCACGTGATCGAGAACCGCCGCCTGTACCGCGAAAAGTTCGCTGCCGTGCAGCCCATTCTGTCCACGGTGCTGGATGCGCCGATGCCGGACGCGGGCTTTTATCTGTGGGTGCGCACGCCGGGTGACGATACGCAATTCGCACGCGATTTGCTCCAGCACACGAATGTCACCGTACTGCCCGGCCAGTATCTGGCCCGCGAAGCGCGGGGCGTGAATCCAGGCCAGAACCGCATCCGTATCGCCCTGGTGGCGGGCTTGGCCGAATGCGTCGAGGCCGCCGAGCGCATCGCCGCCTTCTGCCGCTGAACCCGAATAACCCATCGTCAAACCAAGGACCTCACCGATGTCTCAACATCCCTTGCAAGCCCTGATCGAAGAAGCCTTCGAACGTCGCGCCGAGATCAACCCCGGCAACGTGGACGCCAAGCTGGCGGCGGCAATCGACAGCGTCATCAACGAGCTGGATGCCGGCAGCCTGCGCGTGGCCGAGCGCATCGACGGCGAGTGGGTCACGCATCAGTGGCTCAAGAAGGCCGTGCTGTTGTACTTCCGCACGCATGACAACCAGATCATCGAGAGTGGCGATGTGCGCTACTTCGACAAGGTGCCGACCAAGTTCGCGGATTACAGCGAAGCGCAGTTCCGCGAAGGCGGTTTCCGGGTTGTGCCGTCTGCCGTCGCCCGCAAAGGCAGTTTCATCGGCAAGAACGTCGTGCTGATGCCGTCCTACGTCAATATCGGGGCGTATGTGGGCGAAGGCACGATGGTCGACACCTGGGCCACGGTGGGTTCCTGCGCGCAGATCGGCAAGAACGTTCACCTGTCCGGTGGCGTGGGCATCGGCGGCGTGCTGGAGCCGCTGCAGGCCAACCCGACTATCATCGGCGACAACTGCTTCATCGGAGCACGCTCGGAGGTAGTGGAAGGCGTCATCGTGGAAGACAATTGCGTCATCTCGATGGGCGTGTACATCGGCAAGAGCACCAAGATCTACGATCGCGCAACGGGCGAAGTGTTCTACGGTCGCGTGCCGGAAGGTTCGGTGGTAGTGTCGGGCAATCTGCCTTCCGCTGATGGCAAGTACTCGCTGTACTGCGCCGTGATCGTCAAGCGCGTGGATGCGCAGACCCGCGCCAAGACCTCGATCAACGAGTTGCTGCGCGACTGATTGGCAAGTGTGATCACGGGTGGTCCCGCCACCCGTGGCGCCGGCCTCAAGGGGGAGAAGCTGCATGATTTTCGACAGGCTGTTCCAGCTCATGGCCGAGCGCCAGGCGTCCGACATCTTCGTTTCGGCCGGCGCGCCCATCCACATCAAGATCCATGGCACGGTGCTGCCGATCAACCAGCAGATCATGGAACCTGCGGTGATCCAGCGCATGGCCTACGAGATGATGACGCCGGAACAGGTGGCGCGTTTCGAGCGTGATCGCGAGCTGAACCTCTCCTTCGGCCGGCGCGAGATCGGCAACTTCCGCATCAACTTCTTCTGGCAGCGCAACAGCGTGGGTATCGTGGTGCGTTTCCTGCAAGGCGAGATTCCCGCGCTGGAGAGCCTGAACCTGCCGCCCGTGCTGACCGACATCATCATGGAGAAGCGCGGCCTGGTGCTGGTGGTCGGTGCCACCGGCTCCGGCAAGTCCACGACCATCGCGTCGATGCTGGACTATCGCAACACCAACAAGGCCGGCCACATCCTGACGGTTGAAGATCCGATCGAGTACCTGTTTCGTCACAAGCGCTCGGTGGTCAACCAGCGCGAGATCGGCTTCGACACCCATAGCTGGCACGAAGCCCTGCGTAATGCCATGCGGCAGGCGCCGGACTGCATCCTGATCGGGGAAATCCGCGACCTGGAGACCATGAAGGCCGCCATCGCCTACGCCCAGTCCGGCCACCTGTGCGTTGCCACGCTGCACGCCAACAATGCCTATCACGCGCTGAACCGCATCTCGAACTTCTTTCCGCTGGAAAACCGCTCGCTGCTGTACCTGGATCTTTCCGTGGCGCTCAAGAGCATCATCTCGCAACGCCTGGTCAAGAAGCCCGACGGCAGCCGTTTGCCGGCAGTCGAAATCCTGATCAACTCGCGCCATATCGCCGACCTGATCGAGCACGGTTCCTTCAACGAGATCAAGGAAGCCATGGAGCAATCCCTGGCGCCCGGCTCGCAGACCTTCGAGCAGGATCTTTACCGGCTCTACAAGGAAGGCGAGATCAGTTTCGACGAAGCCATGACCAACTCGGACTCGCCGACCAACTTCTCGTGGATGGTCAACAACTCCAGCCCGAGTGCGGCGCCGATCGGACACACCGCCGTCGACCCGTCCGCCCTGACCGAGTTCGACCCCGAGGAGTCCAACGGGGCATCCTTCAGTTCCTTCACGCTGCACATGGAAGAGTCGAACTGAGCTTCGCTCTTCTCTCCCCCTTTGCCCCATGCTTCTTGACCACATCCACGCCAGCACGCTGGCCTTGACGCGCGAGCTGATCTCGCGCCGTTCCGTCACCCCTGCCGACCTCGGTTGCCTCGAACAGATTGCCGCCCGCCTCGCACCGCTGGGCTTCCAGTGCGAGCGGATCGACAGCAATGGCGTGTCCAATCTGTGGGCCCGCCGTGGCACGACCTCGCCAGTCGTCGTGCTTGCTGGCCATACGGACGTCGTTCCGACCGGCCCCCTGGAGCAATGGCACAGTGATCCTTTCGAGCCCACCGAAAAGGATGGTTTCCTGTACGGACGCGGCGCGGCCGACATGAAGACCTCGCTGGCCGCCTTCGTCACGGCCGTGGAGCGCTTCGTGGCCGCCCATCCGGATCACGCCGGGTCCATCGCCTTCCTCCTGACCTCGGACGAGGAAGGCGTGGCCACCGATGGCACAGTGAAGGTGGTCGAGGCTCTCAAGGCGCGCAACGAAACCATCGACTATTGCATCGTCGGCGAGCCCACTTCGGTGGAGCGTACCGGCGACATGATCAAGAACGGCCGTCGGGGATCGCTCAATGGCACGCTGACGATCAAGGGTCAGCAATGCCACATCGCCTACCCGCACCTGGGCCGCAACCCGATTCATCTCGCTGCGCCGGCTCTGGCCGAACTGGCCGCCATTGAATGGGACAAGGGCAACGCCTACTTCCCGCCGACCAGCTTCCAGATTTCCAACATTCACGCCGGCACGGGCGCCAACAACGTGATCCCCGGCGCGCTGGATCTGCTGTTCAATTTCCGCTTCTCGACCGAATGCACCGAGGCCGGCCTCAAGGCACGCGTGCATGAAGTGCTCGATCGTCACGGGCTGGACTACGACTTGGTGTGGAGCCTGTCCGGCAATCCTTTCCTGACGCCGCGAGGCAGGCTGGTCGAGGCTTTGTCGGCCGGCATCGCCGATGCCACGGGCATGACGCCTGAGCTGTCGACCACCGGCGGCACCTCCGACGGTCGCTTCATCGCAACGATCTGCCCCGAGGTGGTGGAGTTCGGGCCGGTCAACGCGACCATCCACAAGATCAACGAACGGGTGCGGCTGGACGACATCGCGCCGCTTTCCCGTGCTTACGAGAACACCCTCGTCAACCTGCTGACCTGATTGCCATGGCCCACGACGAGCATTGCCCCGACTGCGACGACCCGTCGCATGACCACCAGCACGACCATTCACCGCTGGACGAGTTGGTCACCGTGCGTGACCTGATCCGCTACGCAACGACCCGCTTCAACCGCGCCGGCCTGTACTTTGGCCATGGCCTGCAAGATGCCTACGACGAAGCGGTCTACCTCGTCCTGCATTCGCTGGCGCTGCCGCTGGACCGCCTGGATCCCTTCCTCGATGCCTGCATTCCTTCGGACGAGCGTGGCGGTGTGCTCGAGGCGATCCATCGCCGTGCCGACGAGCGTGTCCCTGTCGCGTACATCACCCATGAGGCCTGGCTGGGCGATTATCGATTCTATGTGGATGAGCGCGTCATCGTGCCGCGCTCCTTCTGCGCCGAACTGATCGAGGATGGCTTCTCGCCCTGGCTGCGCGACCATGAGGCGGTCGGCTCCGCGCTCGACCTGTGCACCGGCAGCGGCTGTCTGGCTATCCTGATGGCGCTGCGCTTTCCCAACGCACAGGTCGACGCCGTCGATCTGTCGCCGGAGGCACTCGAAGTGGCGCGCCTGAATGTCGCCGAATACGGACTGGAGGATCGCCTTCAACTGTTCGAAGCGGATGTGTACGACGGTCTGCCAGAGCGTCGCTATGACCTGATCCTGAGCAATCCGCCTTATGTCACCGCAGACTCGATGGCCATGTTGCCGGACGAATTCCTGGCCGAACCCGAGATGGCGCTTGCCGGCGGCGAGGACGGCATGGAGATCGTGCGTCGCATCATCGGCGGCGCGCGTTCCCGCCTCAATCCGGGCGGCATTCTGGTGATCGAGGTCGGCCACAATCGCAATGAGTTCGAAGCCGCATTTCCCCAGTTGGAATGTGTATGGCTGGACGCCACGGGCGGTGATGAGAAGGTGTTGCTGACCTCGGCCGAGAATCTGGCACGCGCCGGTTACTGAAGCCCTTCTGTTCTTGTGCATCGAAATGGCCTGCTTGCAGGCCATTTTCTTTTTGCTGTGGCGCAAAAGTGTGTGCCTTGCCACTGTCATGGCAGCGACATCGCGGGCCGCGCTGGCGCCAAGGCATGTTCATGATTCTCCAGCCTTATAGGCTGTCGTCAGCACCAGCGTGTAACTCGGGGTGGCATATGTGGCGTTGCAGCAGAAAAATATGCCCTTAGAGCAGCTTGAGACAGGTCAACCCCAATTCCCAGCCAGATACTAAAAATTGCACAAGGCGGAGAAGTTGCTTTGATTACGTAACCCCGGCCATAACGACAACACGACCTGGGTTCCAGCACTTCCCGACTGACTATTTTTGGTCCCGTCATCTGGAGGAAGATTCAATGTCACGCGCATACTCAGCCCAGTCGTGTACACGACAACCGGGCCTGATTCGCCGGCTCGCAACGCTGGCAGTCACGTTCGGCCTGGGCGTCATTCCGGCTATTGCCTCTGCTGCGGCAGGGCACGTCAGCGAGGCGGACCTCGTTCTTCCAAACCTGCATGACACCGCAATTGCCAGCTTCCTGGGCGGCATGTCTGGCTGGACCCTGCTCTGCTACGGCCTGCTGATCTGTGTGGCCGGCCTCGTCTTCGGTGCCGTCATCTACGGTCAGGTCAAGCGCATGCCTGTCCATCGTTCGATGGCCGAGGTCAGCGAACTGATCTACGAAACCTGCAAGACCTACATGATCACGCAAGGCAAGTTCCTGCTCGTGCTGGAAGCCTTCATCGCCGTGATCATCGTGGCCTACTTCGGCTGGGTGCAGCACATGCCCGCCAGCGAAGTGATCCTTATCCTCGCCTTCTCCCTGGTCGGTATCGCCGGCTCCTTTGGCGTGGCCTGGTTCGGCATTCGCATCAACACCCTGGCCAATAGCCGTACCGCCTTCGCATCGCTGGAGGGCAAGGGCTTCCCGGTGTATGCGATCCCGATGAAGTCCGGCATCTCGATCGGCATGCTGCTGATCTCGACCGAACTGCTGATCATGCTGGCCATCCTGCTGTTCGTGTCGCCCGCGCTGGCCGGCAAGTGCTTTATCGGCTTCGCCATCGGTGAGTCGCTGGGCGCTGCGGCGCTGCGTATCGCCGGCGGTATCTTCACCAAGATCGCCGACATCGGTTCCGACCTGATGAAGATCGTCTTCAAGATCAAGGAAGACGACGCGCGCAACCCCGGCGTGATCGCCGACTGTACCGGTGACAACGCCGGCGACTCCGTGGGCCCGACGGCCGACGGTTTCGAGACCTACGGCGTGACCGGCGTGGCGCTGATCAGCTTCATCATGCTGGCCGTGCCCGAAGCCGCCGTGCAGGTGCAACTGCTGGTGTGGATCTTCGTGATGCGCGTGATGATGATCGTCGCGTCCGGCGTGTCCTATCTGATCAACGAGCGCATCGCCAAGAGCCTGTTCGGCGACAAGGTGCGCTTCAACTTCGAGCATCCGCTGACCTCGCTGGTGTGGATCACCTCCGGTATCTCGCTGGTGCTGACCTTCATCGTGTCGAAGTTGTTGATTGGCGACATCGCCATTGGTGGTCAGGTCTATGCCAACCTGTGGTGGCAACTGTCGCTGATCATCACCTTCGGTACGCTGGCCGGTGCCATCATCCCCGAAGTGGTCAAGGTCTTCACTTCGACGGCCTCGGGCCACGTGCGTGAAGTGGTGACCGCCTCCCGTGAGGGCGGCGCTTCCCTCAACATTCTGGCGGGCCTGACAGCGGGTAATTTCTCTGCCTTCTGGATGGGCGTGGTGATCGTGGGCCTGATGTCTGGTGCCTACATCGTGTCGCAGTTCGACCTGGCCGCGGTGATCAACCCGGACCCGACCAAGGCTGCCATCATGGCCGCCGTGTTCAGCTTCGGCCTGGTGGCTTTCGGCTTCCTGGGCATGGGCCCGGTGACGATTGCGGTCGATAGCTACGGTCCGGTGACCGACAACGCGCAGTCCGTGTATGAGTTGTCCACCATCGAGCAGTTGCCTGGCATCGAAGCCGAAGTGAAGCGTGATTTCGGTTTCGACCTGAACTTCGACCTTGCCAAGGATCTGCTGGAAGAGAACGACGGCTGCGGCAACACCTTCAAGGCGACCGCCAAGCCGGTGCTGATCGGTACCGCCGTCGTGGGTGCGGCAACCATGGTGTTCTCCATCATCATGCTGCTGACGGGTGGTTTGACCGGCAATCTGGAGAAGCTCTCCCTGCTCTACCCGCCCTTCCTGCTCGGCCTCATCTCTGGCGGCGCCACGATCTTCTGGTTCTCCGGCGCGAGCACCCAGGCGGTGTCGACCGGCGCCTACCGCGCGGTTGAGTTCATCAAGGGCAGCATGAAGCTGGACGGCGTGACCAAGGCTTCGGCCGAAGACAGCAAGAAGGTGGTCGAGATCTGCACGGTGTATGCGCAGAAGGGCATGTTCAACATCTTCCTGGCTGTGTTCTTCGGCACCCTGGCCTGCGCCTTCATCGAGCCCTTCTTCTTCATCGGCTACCTGATCTCGCTGGCCATCATCGGCCTCTACCAGGCGGTGTTCATGGCCAACGCCGGTGGCGCCTGGGATAACGCGAAGAAGATCGTGGAGACCGAGCTGCGCGCCAAGGGCACCGACCTGCACGCCGCCGCGGTGGTGGGCGACACGGTGGGTGATCCCTTCAAGGACACGTCTTCCGTGGCGATGAACCCGATCATCAAGTTCACCACGCTGTTCGGCCTGCTGGCCGTGGAGATGGCGGTGGGCATGACCTCCCAGGGGATGCAGGGCCTAGCCTGGGCCATGGCCGCGGTATTCCTGGCCATCAACCTGGTGTTCGTGTTCCGCAGCTTCTATGGCATGCGCATCGACGTGGCTGCTCCCAAGGAGGAAGCCGTAGCGACCGAGCCGGCCTCGCAATCGGTGTAAAGCACTCAGTACGGCCCGCCATTCGCGGGTGACATGAAACGGAAGGCCCTCCACGGAGGGCCTTCTGTCTTTTCGGGCATCCGGGGCCCAGGTGCGCGCTGACCCTGCATAGAATCCGCGCCAATCTGACTGCGCTTGATCGGCGTCGCCATTCCCGAGAGACAACATGCACGGCAGCCTGACCCAGTGGTTCATCGCCATCGGCTTTACCTTCTTCTACGCGGGTTTCGCGGAATACGCGGCGCATCGCTGGACCATGCACTTCCCTGGCCTGGGCAAGGCCTCGTGGTGGCAGGAACATGCCATCGAGCACCACGCCAAGGGACGTAATGACATCAACATCGACCTCAGTGCCTTCACGACTCTGTTTGCCGGGGCGCCCTTGCTGGTCTTCTGCCCCTGGCTGGGTTGGCCTTGGGTGAGTTTCGTCATGCTGGCCTGCACCGTGTACGCCGCGCTGTGGAGCAATCTGCACGCCGCGTACCATGAGATCAGCGGGACCTGGCTGGCCCGCCTGCCTATCTTTGCCCACTGGAAGGCGCATCACATGCGGCATCACGATCACCCTGACCGCAACTTCGGTACCGTCTTCATCTACATGGACTGGCTGTTCGGCACCCGTGTCGGCAGGGGCTCCGTCGCGCCCTCTGACAGCAGCCCGTCAGCACGCTCGCCCCAAGGCTCGGTGGATTGACGCTTCGGGCGTTAACATGGCGGGGATCTGTTTCGCCGCCCGACCGTGACGCCCCCGCCCCGCCGCATCGCCCACCTCGACATGGACGCGTTTTATGCGTCGGTAGAACTCCTGCGCTATCCGGAGCTGCGTGGGCAGGCGGTCGTGATCGGTGGTCGCCGCCTCCACACTCCACGACCGCAGCCCGACGGCACGCTCGAATATGCGCGCCTGCGCGACTATGCCGGGCGCGGCGTGGTGACGACCTCGACCTACGAGGCGCGCAAGCTGGGCGTGTTCTCGGCGATGGGCATCATGAAGGCGGCACAGCTTGCGCCGGACGCCATCCTGCTGCCTGCCGATTTCGATGCCTATCGGCACTACTCGCGCCTGTTCAAGGCTGCCGTGCGCGAGATTGCACCGAAGATCGAGGATCGCGGCATCGACGAAATCTACATCGATCTCAGCGAGGCGCCTGGCGACAGCCTGGACCTGGCGCGACGCCTCAAGGCCGTGGTGCGCGAGGCGACCGGCCTTACCTGCTCCATCGGCATCACCCCCAACAAGCTGCTGTCCAAGATATGTTCCGAGATGGACAAGCCCGATGGCATCACCTTGCTGGGCATGGACGACATTCCCACCCGCATCTGGCCGCTGGCGGTGCGCAAGATCAACGGCATCGGCCCGAAAGCCGAGCAGCGCCTGCATGCCCTGGGCATCACCACCATTGGCGAGTTGGCGGCAGCGACGCCGCAGTTTCTGGTCGAGCAATTTGGTCGCAGCTACGGAGAATGGCTGCATTGTGTGGCGCATGGCCGCGACGAGCGCAGCGTGGTGACGCACTCCGAACCGAAGTCGATCAGCCGCGAGACAACCTTTGAGCGCGACCTGCACCCGCGCCAGGACAAGGCTGAGCTGTCGGCCATCTTCACCAAGCTTTGCCAGTGGCTGGAGGGCGATCTGCAGCGCAAGGGCTATGCCGGTCGCACCATTGGTATCAAGCTGCGTTACGACGATTTCAGCACCGTCACGCGCGACCTGACCTTGCCCCAGGCCACATGGAGCGCCACGCAAATCCGCCGTGCCGCTGGCGAATGCCTCAAGCGGGTCGAACTGCACCGGCGCATTCGTCTGCTGGGCGTGCGGATCAGTGGGCTGGTGCCGAACAGCAATTGGGCGGAAGAATCGCCGGTGCCGCAGCAAGCCTCCTTGTTCGGCGACACGCCACCGGCATGAACGGCATTTGCGCCAGGCCATTGGTGGCCTGGACCTGCACGGAGATAATCGGCCTGTGATGAGCCGGCTTCTCACCCTTCCAACATGAATACCCTCCGACCCTGGCTGCGCCGCCTGTGGGTGCATGACAAGTCGCTCGACAGTCTCAAGGTTGCACTGGCCTTCGCCGGAGTGATCTGGCTGAGCCTGTGGCAAGGCCAGGAGCACTGGCTCATCGGCCTGATCCTGGGCGTCATCGCGTGCGCCCTGGCAGAGACGGAAGACCGAGTCCTCGGCCGCCTCCAGGCCTTGCTGATGACCTTGCTGTGCTTCGCCGTGACCGCATTCTCGGTGCAGGCGCTGTTCCCCTATCCCTGGCTGTTCGTCACCGGTCTCACCCTGTCCAGTTTCGCTTTCGTGATGCTGGGCGCAGCCGGTGAGCGCTACGCCACCATCGCGGTCGCCTCACTGATTCTGGCCGTCTACACCATGCTCGGCGCCGACCAGGCGGCCAGCCACACCACCCCGCAAACGATGTGGCTGCAGCCGCTTCTGTTGCTTGCGGGCGCGGCCTGGTACGGCCTGATCTCGCTGCTCGCCACGGCATTGTTCGCAACGCGCGCCGCGCGCCGCAGCCTGGCGCGCGTTTTCACCGAACTATCGCGTTACCTCGCGCTCAAGGCTGCGCTGCTTGAACCGGTGGGCGGGCGCGACGAGGACGCGCAGCGCCTGCAACTGGCCGAGCAGAACGCGCGCCTGGTCGGGGCGCTCAACGCGGCGCGCGAAACCCTGATCCGCTGGGTCCAGAACAATCGCCCGTCGGCCAGCGGCGCACGCCATATGCGCTGGTACTTCCTGGCGCAGGACGTGCACGAACGCGCCAGCTCGGCTCACTACCCCTATCGCGCGCTGGTCGCGGCCTTCGCGCGCAGCGACATCCTGTTCCGGGCCCATCGTCTGATGATGTTGCAAGCCGACAGTTGCAGCCGCCTGGCCGAGGCGATCCTGGCGGATGAGCCCTTCGACTACGGCAGCCAGCCCATGCAGGCCTTGGACGAACTGGCGGCCGCGCTCGACTTCGTGCAGTCGCGACAGGAACCCGAGTGGCAGCGCCTCAGCGAATCGCTGGCCGATCTGTGCCGCAACATCACCACGCTGGAGCGCCTGCTGGCCAATGCGCACAACCCGGATGCACTGCCGCTGGAGCCCGACAGCAGCCTGCGCGACCAGAGCCCGCGCGGCCTGCGCCAGGCCTGGCAGCGCATCCGTCTGGAGCTGACGCCGCGCGCCAGCCGCTTCCGCCACGCGTTGCGCCTGGCGCTATCGCTGGCCGCCGGCTACGGCCTGCTGCATGCGCTGGACCTGCCGCAGGGCTACTGGGTGCTGCTGACCACGGTGTTCGTCTGCCAGCCCACCTACAGCGGCACCTGGCGCCGCATGGGCCAGCGCGTGGGCGGCACGGTGATCGGCCTGCTTGCGGCCTGGCTGTTCATCGGTGCGTTTCCCCAACTCTTCGCCCAACTGGCGCTGATCGTGGTCTGCGGCGTGGCTTTCTTTGCCCTGCGGGCCGATCGTTACCTGCTTGCCACGGCCTGCATCACGCTCATGGTGCTGACCAGTTTCCACCAGCTTGGCAGCGGTTACGCGCTGTTCTGGCCACGCCTGCTGGATACCGTGCTGGGCGCCGCCCTGGCCGGGCTGGCGGTGGCCTTCATCCTGCCGGACTGGCAAGGGCGCCGGCTGCCGCAGGTGATGGCGCGCACCCTGCGTACCACCGAGGCCTACCTCACCGAAGTGGTCCGCCAATATCGCGAAGGCAAGCGGGACGATCTGCCTTACCGCATCGCCCGGCGCGACGCCCACAACGCCGATGCCGAACTCTCGGCTGCCATCTCGGCCATGCTGGGCGAACCGGGGCGTCATCACCTGGCGCCCGATCTGGCCTTCCGTTTCCTGGTCGTCAGCCATGCGCTGCTGGGTTATGTGTCGGCGCTTGGCGCGCATCGCGAACATGTCGCGCAGTGGCTGCATGCAGATCTGATCCAGGCCAGCTCGCACGCTGTTCAGACCCATCTGCAAGCCATCGCGAGTCAGTTGGAGACGCGTCAGGTGGCCAGTTTGCCTACCATTGACGAGGCGCTGGACGCCCGGCTTCAGGCGGTGCCGGCCGACGCCAGCGCGCCGGAGCGCCGCCTGATCCGCCAGTTATCGCTGATCCATGCACTGCTGCCGGAACTGGCCGGGATGTGCGGCGAAATCCTGCGCGGCGAACGCCCAACCGCCTGAGCGGCTGGCGCGCGTAGCGGGCTTGCCCCTATCATCGGGAGATTCCCTGATGGAGGCATCGTGATGGCGCTCTACAACGGCTTGCTGTTCCTGCACCTGCTCGGCGTGACCGTATGGGTCGGCGGCATGTTCCTGATGCATGTGGTGGTACGGCCGAGTGCTGCTGAACTGCTGGCACCACCGCAGCGCCTGCCTTTCCTGTCGCTCGCCCTGGGACGCTTCTTCAACTGGGTGGGGCTGGCGATCCTGCTGATCCTGCTGAGCGGCCTGGGCATCCTGCATCAGATGCGTGCCTGGGACGAGATGAGCCCCGCCATCTACGCGATGACCACGACCGGCCTGCTGATGATGGGCCTCTTCGGTCACATCCGCTTCGCTTGCTATCCCCGCCTGCGCAACGCCGTGTCCGCCACTGACTGGGCTGCCGCAGGTGCCGCGCTGGGGCTCATCCGCCGCCTGGTGGCGGCGAACCTCGTGCTGGGCCTGCTGACCATCGGCCTGGCCACGCTGGGGCGGCTGCTGGGCTAGCGCCCGAGCACGCCACGCGACAAATAACAATCCACAGAGAGAGCATCCCGACATGAACCAGACCAGCGGGCGGACCTACCGCTACTACGATTTCGTGATGGCCGCCTTCGTGTGCGTGCTGTTGTGTTCCAACCTGATCGGTGCGGCCAAGGCGGCCCAGCTTGACCTGCCCATCATCGGCACGGTGATCTTTAGCGGCGGCGTGCTGTTCTTTCCGATCTCCTACATCTTCGGCGACATCCTGACCGAGGTGTATGGCTACGGGCGCGACCGCCGCGTGGTGTGGGCCGGTTTCATGGGCCTGGCCTTCGCTGCCTTCATGTCCTGGGCCGTGCTGAGCCTGCCGGCCGCGCCGGACGACTTCAACCAGGCCTACCAGAAGAACCTCGAAGCGGTGTTCGGCAACACCTGGCGCATCGTTGCCGGTTCGATGATCGCGTTCTGGTGCGGCAGCTTCGCCAACAGCTACGTGCTGGCGAAGATGAAGATCGTGACCAGTGGCAAGTGGCTGTGGTCGCGCACCATCGGGTCCACCATCGTCGGCGAAGCGGTCGACTCCGGCCTGTTCTATTTCATCGCCTTCTACGCCATCTGGCCCACCGAGCAGGTCGTCAAGGTCGCCATCGCCCAGTACATCCTCAAGACGAGCTGGGAAATCCTGATGACACCGCTGACCTACCGCATCGTCGGCTTCCTCAAGCGCGTCGAGAGCGAAGACTTCTACGACCGCAATACCCGCTTCAACCCCTTCACCTGGCGCGTCTGAAGCGACAAAACATGGCCGATTCCGGAATCGGCCATGCATTTGCAGGTTTCGGCAAGACCTTCCCTGGCCGCTGCGCTGCAATGCCCCCGTCTTCAACACGACGGGAGTTTTCCAGATGGCCTTCGATGGATTGGGCGTGCTTTACCTTGGCAGCCTCTTTGCCGGCTACGCCCTGATGGGGGAGCCACCCCAGACACGCTTGAATACCGGCATAGACAGCCTGTTACCCACGCAGGACGATCGGCAACTCCGCACAACCACCCTGCATGTCTTCCTGCGGGAAAAGGAACATTCCCCTCTGCGTCTGAGCATGCGCCTGGGCTTCGGCGTCACACGCGTCACCGGCAGCATCACCCAGCTCACCGGCAGTTGGGAGGAAGGCACGCTGCGGCAGGTTCAGCTCGACAGCCAGGCCTGGGGGGCCGGGCCGGAGGTGGAGGCCTCGTTCCGCCTGTTCTCGGCCGGTCGTGTGTCTGGGCGCGCCGACTTCCTGGGCGGTGTGTATCTCTATGACCGCGACTTCCCGGCCGGTGGCAAGCGCTACAACGGCATGCTGCAGGCCGGGCTGAGCCTGGATTACGCGCTCGGCGCGCGGGACTCGCTCAGCCTGGGCTACCGCTGGATGCACGTATCGAACGGCGGTGGAGAGGGGAGCGACAACCCGTCCTATGAGGCGGCGGGGATCACGCTGCGCTACCTACATCGCTTCTGAGTGGCTCTGCGCCACGGCGGAAGTCCGACGGGGTCTGGCCGAGACGCGACTTGAAGGCACGGTTGAACGGGCCGATAGAGCCGAAGCCCACGTCCAGCGCGATGCTCAGGATGGGCAGATGGGCCTGGGCCGGATCGCGCAGTCGGTGGGCCGCCTCGCGCAGGCGCCAATCGTTCAGGTAGTCATTGAAGTTGCGGTAATCCAGTTGCTGGTTGATGAGGCGGCGCAGACGGTATTCCGGCAGGCTCATGCGCCGGGCCAGCTCGGTGATCGTGAGGCCGCTCTGCCGATAGGCGCCCTGCTCGGCCATCAGGCTATGCAGGCGCTGCAGGTCCCGCTGTGCCTCCGTGCCCTCGGCTGCCTGCGTGCCCTTGGGCGCTGCACTCACGGACGCCGTCTCCAAGGCAACCGGCGTAGAGGGCGGCGGCAAGCGCAGATCGAACAGGTAGCCCGCCAGCAGCAGCTTCACAGCGAGCAAGGCCACGGCCTGCAGCACGAGGCCGTCCTCGCCGCCCAGCCGGCGCAGCATCACCAGTGCCATAGGCAGGAGCAAGGCGCACAGGACGAACAGCAGGCGGAAGCGGCGCCGCGGCTCCACCAAGTCCGCCTGGCGGTCGTGCCACACCCGCCACAGCAGATGCAGACCCAGCAGCGCCGATGCCACCAGCGGCAGTTTCCGTAGCGCGGCCAACTCGGGGACGAGTGCAGGCAACAATACGCTGACGGCCAGGCCTGCGGGCAAACAGCCTTGGCGCATACGCAGCGCGAAACCCTCCTCAAACAGCAGGCGGCACAGGGCCCAGAACCAATACACCGTGCTCGCAGCCAGGGCGAACAGCAGCGGCCGCAGCAGGCTGTCGTCCACAGCGGGCAGGCGATAGGCCAGGCTGAGGCTGGCACTGCCCAGCACGCAGCCCACAATGACCAGGCGGAAGTCCCACCGTGGCTGGCGCAACGCAAGCAGCAGGAAGAGCAGCGACAGGCCGCTATGGGCGCCGGTCAGGAAGGGTTCGAGCGTCATCGCATCCATATGTGGGCGCATAGTGCCAGCGCGCGGGTAAACTTGCCGCCCTGCTCCCGTGTCAAACGCATCATGACCAAGACCTACGAAGTCCGCCCCGGCCAGTCCATCGAGTTGCTCAAGGAACTGCATATCCTGACGCGCGAGGGCAAGATGAACCAGGACAGCCGGCGCAAGCTCAAGCAGGTCTACCACCTGTTCCAGTTCATCGAACCCCTGTTGCAGGACGTGCTGGGCCAGCACCCGCAGATCAGCCTCGTCGACCACGGTGCGGGTAAGTCCTACCTGGGCTTCATCCTGTACGACCTGTTCTTCAAGGAGCATGCACCGCAGGGCCGGATTTGGGGCATTGAGACGCGCGACGAGCTGGTGGCGCGCTCGCGCGAGCTGGCGCAACGCCTGGGCTTTCAAGGCATGGATTTCCTTAACCTGTCGGTTGCCGACTCGATCAGCTCGACCGCGCTGCCGGAACGGGTGGATGTCGTCACTGCCTTGCACGCCTGCAATACCGCCACCGATGACGCGATTCGCTTTGCCCTCGCACGTCAGGCAAAGCACATCGTGCTGGTGCCTTGCTGCCAGGCCGAGGTGGCGGCCGTGCTGCGCAAGCACAAGGGGCGCGCGCTGGCCTCGCCGTTGGCCGAGGTGTGGCGCCATCCGATCCACACCCGAGAGTTCGGCAGCCACCTGACCAATGTGCTGCGCTGCCTGCAACTGGAGGCCCATGGCTACCAGCTCAACGTGACCGAGCTGGTGGGCTGGGAGCACTCGATGAAGAACGAGCTGATCGTCGCCACCTACAAGAACCTGCCGCGCCGCAAGCCAGCCGAGCGCTTGCAGACCTTGCTCGACGAACTGGGGCTGGAAGAACTGCAGGCGCGCTTCTTCTGCGCGGCACACTGACCCCGGGGACAGGCCTCACACCTGCTTACACATTGCGGCGTGCGGGATACAACTGGCGCGGGGCTTTCGCATGTAATGAATGCACCGGGCAAGCTGATTGCCCACTTTCAAGGAGCACTCATCATGCGTCACCCCTCTACCCGTCATTCCCGCTGGCTCGGTGCCGGCCTGCTGGCCAGCCTGTTGGGCTGTGCCGCCCTCGCCCCCGCTTTTGCCCAGGGCGGCCCCGCCTCTGCGCCGGGCGCACGTACCGAACAACGTGTGGCGCGCCACGCTGAGCACCGCGCCGCGATGCACAACCGCCTGCACGACACGCTCAAGCTGAGCGCCGCGCAGGAACCGGCCTGGAAGAGCTTCACCGAATCCATGCAACCGCCGGCCCGCCCTGCCATGGACCGTCAATCCCTGGCCGGACTGACCGCCCCGGAACGCGCCGACAAGATGCTGGAGTTCTCGCGCCAGCACCAGGCCGCAATCGAAAAGCGTGCCCAGGCCCTGAAGGATTTCTATGCCCAGCTCAGTCCCGAGCAGAAGAGCGCTTTTGATGCCTTCCATGCCGCCATGCCCATGCATGCGGGCATGCGCGGTCAAAAAGGCGGCCATGGCGGCCCGGGACGCGGTGGCATGCCCTTGTAAGCGCAAGGGGCATCGCCCCGCCCCTGAGTACGTAGCGAATCCAGACGTCGGAGCCGGCATTCTTTGGAATAATGGCGGCTTCCTGTCGGCCCCGTCGTCCGATTCGCCCCCATGCCCCGAAAGCGACTGATTCCCAACCTGCCGCTGCGCCTGATCCTGATCGGCCCTTACGTTGCGCTGGTGCTGGGGCTGGCCACCACCATCGGCGTGCTGTCCTGGCAGGCGGGCAGCCGCGCGGTGGACTCGGTGTCAGAGCACCTGTTGCTGGAGACCGTTGGCCGTATCGGCCAGGCCGTGGACCGCCACATCGTCGGCTCAGGCGCCGCGCTTGAAGCTGCTTTTCCAAACGGTATGGCGGCCCCGTCCGACATCCGCACCGACCTGGCAAACCTGCGCACTCGCTTCTGGATCGCCACCTCGCTGCACATCGACCCCAACAACTACGTCTATTACGGCAACCGCGCGGGCCAGGGCTTCGGCCTCTACCGCCACTCGCTGACCGAGGGCGAGTTGCGGGTGAAGTACGAGGCTGCCGAAATGCGCAGCTACTACCGCTTCACCGGCATCGACGGCGCCCTCAACTTTCATTCGCGCGAGAAGAAACTATTCGATCCCCGGGTACGCCCCTGGTACAAGGCGGGCGAAACCGCTGGCAGCGACATCTGGACTTCCGTCTACATCGACTTCGGTACCCAGGAACTGGTCGCCACCCGGGCGCGCCGCGTGCTGTCGGCCGAAGGATCGCTGGAGGGCGTGGTCGCCACTGACATCTCGCTGCGCGCGCTCAACGACTTCGTGCGCAACCTGAAGGTGTCGCCCAATGGCATCGCTTTCATCATCGAGCCGAGCGGCGATCTCATCGCCTCCTCCTCCACGCCCAATGTGAAGCGCCTGCCGGATGGGGCCAGCACCCGCCTCAAACCAGCCGAGAGCGGCTCGTCCCTGCTTGCCGCGATCAACACCGAGGTGACGGCGGCGCTGGCGCGCCAGGCCAAACCGGAGCTGCCGCAAACCTTCACCTTCGACACCCATGAGTTCGGCCAGATGCATGTGGCCTTCGACCGCGTGCGCGACGACGCCGGGCTGGAGTGGATCACCGTGGTGGCGATGCCGCGCAGTGACTTCATGACCGGCGTGACGGCCAACCTGCGCAGCACCTTCATGATCGGGGCGCTGGCCGCCCTGATCGCCGTGCTCATCGGCATGCGCGTCATCGTGTGGGTGTCGGACGACCTCAAGCGTCTGGCTGCTGCCGCGCGCCGCGTGGGCGAAGGCGAGCTGGATACGCCGATCGGCATCTCGCGCCAGGACGAGATCGGCGAGCTGGCGCACAGTTTCGAGACCATGCAGATGCAGTTGCAGACTGATCGGCTGACCGGCATCGCCAACCGCGAGTGCTTCAGCCGTCGCCTTGATCACCTGATCCGCTCGCGCCGCCTGTCCGATCAGGGCATTCGCTTTGCCGTGCTGTTCATCGACCTCAACGGTTTCAAGCAGATCAACGACAACTTCGGTCACGAGGCGGGTGATCGTGCACTGATCGAAATTGCCCATCGCCTGACCCACTGTGTGCGCGACAACGACCTGGTGGCGCGCTATGCCGGCGACGAGTTCGTCATCCTGCTGCGCGACGTCGACAGTCCGGAGGCCTGCGAGCCGATCCGCAACAACATCGAAACCTCCTTCGCCAGTCCGCTGCAATCCATCGGCATGCCGGATGCCGGTGGCGTGCATGTCGGCGCGGCCATCGGCATCGCGCTGTATCCGCGCGACGGCGAATCGGCCGAAGAGCTGATCCGCTGTGCGGACATCTCGATGTACCACATCAAGACCGGTAGCGCCGGCCTGGCTCAATAACCCAAGCCCTACTGTCTTTGCACCGCTTGACGACGCTTTACGCGGAAGCCTCCCCGGCGCGACTAGAATGCAGTCTGCCCTGTTCCGGATGGATACGTCGTCGTGGGAAATCTGAAGACACCTGAGCACAAGTCGGAAGAGCGCAAGCTCACCCTGGGCGACATCGTGGCGATGCTGACCGAGGACGGACTGGTTGGCGCAGCCGACCTGGCGCATTTGCGCACGGTTCGCCGGCGCCGCGACACCGACCCCCATCCTTTGGCCACGCTAGGCGAACTGCGCCTGCCCAGCGCACGGGACCCCGGCCAGATCCTCACTACCGCATTCCTGACCGAGTGGCTGGCCGGCCGCAGCGGCCTGCCCTTCCTGCATATCGACCCGCTTAAGGTGGATGTTGCCCGGGTGTGCAACGCGGTGTCCCACGCCTACGCGACACGCTTCCATATCCTGCCCGTCTCGGTGGAGGCAGGCGAGGTCACGGTCGCGACCGCCGAGCCCTTCGAGCGGGAATGGCAAAGCGTGCTGGAACAAGCCCTGCGCCTGCGCGTACGCGCGGTCATGGCCAACCCGGTCGACATCCGCCGCTACCTCGCCGAGTTCTACAGCCTGGCGCGCTCGGTGCGCAGCGCCATGGACAAGCACCGAGCGCTGCCCAGTGGCATCACCAATTTCGAGCAGTTGGTGCAACTGGGACAAAGCACCGCCGTCGACGCCAACGACCAGGCCGTCATCCACATCGTGGACTGGTTGCTGCAATACGCTTTCGAGCAGCGCGCCAGCGACATCCACATCGAGCCGCGGCGTGACGAATGCCTGGTGCGCTTCCGCATCGACGGCGTGATGCACATGGTCTATCAGGCTCCGATGCAGATAATGGCGGCCATCACCAACCGCATCAAACTGATGGCGCGCATGGATGTGGTCGAGAAGCGTCGTCCGCAAGACGGTCGCATCAAGACCAAGACGCCCAAGGGTGAGGAGATCGAACTACGCCTGTCGTCCATGCCCACAGCCTTTGGCGAGAAGCTGGTGATCCGCATCTTCAACCCCGAGCTGTTGCTCAAGAGTTACAGCGAGCTGGGACTCTCGGACGAAGAACGCATCCAGTGGGAATCGCTGATCCGCCAGCCCCACGGCATCATCCTGGTAACCGGTCCCACTGGCAGTGGCAAGACCACGACCTTGTATTCGACCCTGCGTGAACTGGCCACGCCCGAGGTGAATGTGTGCACGGTGGAAGACCCGATCGAGATGGTCTATCCCCACCTTAACCAGATGCAGGTGCAGCACAACATCGGCCTGGACTTCGCCAGCGGCGTGCGCACCCTGATGCGGCAGGACCCGGACATCATCATGGTGGGTGAGATCCGCGACCTGGAAACGGCCGAGATGGCGATCCAGGCTGCCTTGACCGGCCACCTCGTCCTGTCGACGCTACACACCAACGATGCGCCTTCCGCGATCAGCCGGTTGATGGATCTTGGTGTGCCGCCCTATCTGATCCGCGCCACGGTGCTTGGCGTCATGGCACAGCGCCTGGCACGCACGGTATGCCCGCACTGTCGCAAGCCAGCGGCGGTGGATGCGATGCAGTGGAGTGACCTGATCACGCCCTGGAAATCAGCCATGCCGGAGCAACTGATGCAGGCGACCGGCTGCCTGGAATGCCGCATGACCGGCTACTTCGGACGTGCCGGCATCTACGAGATCATGTTACTGAGTTCGACGCTCAAGCAACTGATCGTGGACAACGTTGACACCGGCGCCTTGCGCCAGCAGGCCATGCGCGAAGGCATGCGTCCCCTGCGCATCGCCGGGGCAATGAAGATTGCCGCCGGGGTGACCACGCTGGAGGAAGTTGCCCGCACCACACCTCCAGCCTTTGGCGGCTAGGCGGGGTCCCGCGGCAAAGGGGTCAGGGCCTCGCGCATGAAGCGCGTGGCGTCGCCCAGTTCGCCATGGGTGGGTGCCATGCGCAGCGCGTTGACGAACTTCTTCCACACCGCGTCGGCCTGGACGATCTGGAATACGCCGATATGCTCGTCGCTGCGCCCGCGGCGCAACACCTTCACCTGCATCTGGCTGTGATCCTTGCTGCCAAGTTCGATTGACACCTGGCCTTCCACATTCACAGGAACAGGGTCTTCCAGGCGCGCGCGGAAACCACTGCGCGAACACTCGATCACTTTCATGCGGTAGACCGTCTCTGCCTGTGGGCCTGCTGACAGCAGCAACTCGCCCGGGCACATCACCGAGAAGCGCTGGTGCTGCCGCTTGCGCAGGCGGGTCTGTTCCGGGTCCTGTGGCAGCGGCGGCAGGTAGGCACGATAGGCCGGCAGATCATAGATCGCATGCAGCAGCACTTTTTCGCGCTCACTCGCTCGCTGGAATGTGCGCGTGCGTTGGTTGAAGAAGTGATTGATCAACTCCGGGGTCATCACCGGATCATTGGTCGTAAAGAAGCGTTTGTCGGGGAACTGGATGTTCGGCAGACTGACCTCGACGAAGTACTTGTACAGGTTCTTGGTCGGCTGCCGTCCGCTGTAGCACTTGCGATAGATGTCCGGCGCATTGGCGAGGTCGAGATGCGCTCCCACGGCGGGTGCGCCATTGACGAAATCATAGTGCTCCACCGGATTCGCCCGCAGGCGCCTGAAGAACAGCAGGGATTCGTACAGCCCGATATGGCGCGGGTTGACCGCGATCACCAAGTGACGCGTATCGAAGTACTTGGTGGCGTACTCGTACATGAACTTCATCAGCGGGAACAGAATCATCCCGCCGCGCGACTGATAACGCTTGTCTACTGCCAATGCCGAGACTTCCGCGATATTGCCGCCAGTACGCCGGATCGCGTCGATGTCGAAGATCTTCTGCAGTGGAAACCCCAGCGCACTCTCGCGGATCAGCGAGATCGTGCCAACCACACGGTCTCCCATCTTGGCCAGCAGGGTGGAGGTCGTGGGCAGCGCGTGGTACAGCGTGACCCGTAAGCCCGATGTGTCGGGCTGCATGAAACCGGCCTCGACATAAGCATCATGCAGCAGGCGGAAGCAGGCCTCGAGTTCCTCCTCCGTCTCCGCCAGTTTGAGCACGAGCGAAGACGGCGGCGCCTGGTCGCAGTTAATCAAGCGACGATAGGCCGCGAAGCGGGTGCGCCGTGGCAGCACCGACAGGACGGTACGGAAGATGCGGCGCCCGACGGCGCCGAGCAGGCGTTTCATGACCTGGCGCCGCGACCTGGCGGCGGCGATGACCTCTCTCGATTGACTGGGACTTCAGGCTCTGCTGGCCTTGTGCGCCGAAGCATAGCAGTCGATCCACCCAACAGCCATCCTGGATATGGAGAAGCGGTCCCGCAATACGACAGCGGCTCCCGTGAGGAGCCGCTTTCTTCCAACACAGGTAACGCTTACTTCAGCGTCGTCATCGCCACATGGTCCATATCCGGGAAGGTCTGGTTTTCGCCGCACATCCCCCAGATGAAGGTATAGGCCTGGGTGCCGACTCCGGTGTGGATCGACCAGCTCGGGCTGATCACGGCCTGCTCGTTGCGCATCACGACATGGCGCGTCTCGGTCGGTTCGCCACACATGTGGAACACGACACCATCCGGGTTCATGTTGAAGTAGAAATACACCTCCATGCGCCGCTCATGCGTATGGCAAGGCATGGTGTTCCACAGGCTGCCCTCGTCCAGCTTGGTCAGGCCCATCACCAGCTGACAGGAGTCGACCACGCCCGGCACGATGTACTTGTAGATGGTGCGACGGTTGCTCGTCCTGGCTTCACCCATGGTCTGCGGCGAGGCCTGGTCCTGAGTGATCTTCTTGGTCGGATAGGCCGCATGGGCCGGGGTGCTGTTGTAGTAAAACTTGGCGGGGGCATCCTGGCTCACGCTGCGGAAGCTCAGCTCCTTGGCGCCCTTGCCGATGTAGAGGGCCTCCTGGCCATTGATGGCATACTCCACGCCGTCGACGACGATCACCCCGGCTCCGCCGATGTTGATCACGCCCATTTCGCGACGTTCGAGGAAGTAGGCCGTCCCGTAGGTCTTGCCCAGGTCAGGCATGGACACGGCAGCATTCACGGGCATCACCCCGCCGAACACGATGCGATCGACGTGACTGTAGGTCATGGTCATCTGGTCGGCCGCAAAGATCTGCTCGACGAGAAACTCGCGGCGCAATCCTTCGGTGTCCAGTGTCTTGGTATAGGCCGCATTGACGGCCTGGCGGATATCGATGTGCATGTCATTCACTCCTGCGGATACGGCACGGCCGGGGGGTGCCCGGGGAAAGGCTCTAGTCTGACGCGATTTTACGCGGCTTCCGGGACCTTGCCCTGCACTGGATCAAGCCCATAACAAAGAAACAAAAGGCCTTGCCTGTGATAGGCAAGGCCTTTCACAAGAACGCGCTCGATTACTTGAGCTGACAAATGTCCAGCACGTTCATGTCCGTGTAATCCAGGTTCTCGCCGCCCATGGCCCAGATGAAGGCATAGTTGCTGGTGCCCGAGCCCATGTGGATGGACCAGGGTGGCGACATCACGGCCTCGTCCTTGGCCAGCACCAGGTGGCGCATGTCGTCCGGCTGCCCCATGAAGTGCATGACACGCTGATCGTCCTTGAGGTCGAAGTAGAAGTAGACCTCCGAACGGCGGTCGTGCAGGTGCGGCGGACAGGTGTTCCAGACCGAGCCGGTCTTGAGGATCGTCAGCCCCAGCAGCAACTGGCAGGACTGTGCGGTGGTCGGCACGATGTACTGGTAGATCGTGCGCTCGTTCGAGGTCTCGGCGGCGCCACGCTCCAGCGGCACAGCCTTGTCGATGGCGATGTGCTTGGTTTCGTGGCGCTGATGGGCTGGTGTGGACACCAGGTAGAACTTGGCCGGCGTGGCCGCTTCGGCCGATTCGAACTCCACCAAGGCCGAACCCATGGCGATGTAGAGACCGTCCTTCGGAGCCATGTCGTAACGCTGGCCATCCACGGTGATGATTCCCCTGCCCGCTCCGACATTGATGACGCCCAGTTCGCGCCGTTCCAGGAAGGGCTTGCCGGCCGCTGAGGGCGGTTCGGTCTGTGTGGGCAGCGCGAGCTTCTTTGACACCGGGGCCGCACCACCGACCACCATGCGCTCGAAATGGGAGTAATTGAGGTTCAGTTCATCCGCCACGAACAGTTGGCTGAACAGGTAACGCTGGCGCAGTTGTTCGTTGGACGCCCCGATCATGGAATCGGGGGCGGTCGCATAGTAGGTCTTGCGATAGATGCTCATCGGGCGGCTCTCCGGAAGGGGGCGGGCCCGACGCGAATGCGTCGGGCTGGTTCGGACCGGGTTGTGCAGCGCGGCCACTCCTCTTTTTATAGTCGGCGCAAGCGCCGCGGGCGTGGCCGTGCAATCAGTTTTCGCTTGCCGCCTTCCAGCCTTTGCCAGGGTCAAACAGGCGAATGCCCGTGGCCTGCTTTGCGGTGCCGGGGCCAAGATCGCGCTCGTAGACCACGCCATCCTGGTTCACGATGAAGCTCTTGACGCCGGATACACCGTAGGAGACAGGCCAGGCCAGCACGGCGAAACCGCCGATCTGCCGCCCGTTAACCACATAGTCCCGCGCACCACCACGGGCCGCCCGGCCCTGCCCCGGCAACATGCGGTAGTGATAGCCGAAGTAGGCGCTGTCTTCGCCGGTGTAACCCTGGCGTGCAGCCCTGGCCACCAGCGGACCCAGGGGGCTCGGGGGCTCGCCGGCGAGGGCCGGCCAGTAGAGGCCATCGCGCCGGCCTTCGCTGCTCTCGAAGCGGCCGGCGTACTGCCCTGCCCTGTTGGCGGCCGCATCGCGCAGGAAGAACTCGTCCTGGGCCAGTACCACCTGGCGGAGCACCGCGATCGTGGTCAGCTCATTGCGGCCAATGCGCCGGTTGAGGCTTTCCTCGAGACCTGCCTCGATGTCGAACTGCCAGCCCGCCTGGGTCTGGCGCAGCGGCAAGGAGAAAGGGTAGCGGTTGGGGCCGACTACCAGGGTTCGACCATTGGCGCCCAGTTTCTCGAACTCGTGCGCCTGCTCGTAGGCCGCGACGAAACGTTTCCAGGCGGCCTGGTCCTGCGTCGGGTCGCCGCTGAGGATCATTTCATGGCTGCGCCCGCCCAATACCTCCAGGATTCGCGTGGCGTCCTGCGTCTTGAGTGCGCTGACAAAGGCTTCTGCCGCCGCTTCGGGGCTGGGGAAGAACTTGCCCTCCGGCGCAATCGACCACGCTGGCATGGCTACGCCCAGGCACAGGCCCAGGGGCAACAGACGACGGAGCACGTGTTTCAGGATGGATTGCTTCATGAAGTTACCCATTCGATGATTCCTCAACGACGGCCGCCGCGCGCGCCGCCCCCCGAAAAGGACCGTCCCCCCGCCGCGCCACCACCCGAGACGGAGCGGCTGGTGCTGCCACGCGAACTGTAGTCACGCGTGCGGCTCCCGCTGTCCATGCCGGAGAAGGCTGAGCCACGGTCGGCCGTGCCGGCCTGTGGACTGCGATCGATTCCCCCGCCCGCCCGGTCCTGCACGCCGCCACGATCACCCGCCCGATCTGTCGTGCCGGTACGCCCGGCATCCCGACTGCGATCGAGTTGGCCAGCCGTGGCGCCGCCGCGGTCGAAGTTCTGCCCCAGATCCTGACGACCTGTCTCGGCGCGCCCGCGAAACTCTTCACGCGCCTGCGTGTTGCGCGCCTGGCCGGAGCGCTCGCCATACTGCTTGCGCGCCCCTTCGCTGTTGTAGGGCACGCCGCGACGGTTCTCGGCGTTGTGCGACCAGGAGCGATCGCCCCCGTTGATCTGGTTGTTGTGATTGACGCGGTTGAAGTTGTTGACGTTGATGTTGACGTCGCCCCGTCCCCAGTTGCAGCCGCCCCACAGCCAACTGCCCACGGCCACGCCGACGGCGAAGGAAAAGAAGGCCGCCCCCGGCACGTAACCGGGCGGATACCAGTAATACGGCGGTGGCGCTGGGTACCACCAGGTGCCATAGACCACGGTCGGGTCGTAGGTCGGCACGTAGACCACCTGCGGATCGGCTGCCTCGACCTTGATGATGGTCTGGCCCCCTTCATTGGCGGTACTGACCGTCTGCTCCTTGCTGCTCTGCAGCGACCCGGCCTGCTTCGCCTTGGCACGCAGGCTCTGCACCGTGTCCATGACCTGCTTCTGCTGGCCCAGGAAGGCGTCTCCGAGACGCTGCGTCCATTCCAGCTTCTCGTTCATCATGGTCAGCACATTGGGGAAAGCCGTCAGCGATTTGACCGAGGGGTCCCATTTCTGGGCGTCCATCGCGGTTTCGAGCGCCTTTCCTTCGACTTTGGGATTGGCCTTGCGCCAGCGGGCCGCCTCCACCACGTCCAGTGGATAGGTCGATGCCATCAGAATCTGCGCCAGCAGCGCATCCGGGTGAAGGGCAATCGGCGCCAGCAGCTCATCCAGTTCCTGCTGCGAGAACACCTTGCCAGGCGCGGTCTCGCCACTGGCACTGGGGGCAGGTGGCGTCTGCGCCTGGGCCACGGGAAGCATCCATCCACTGCCCGATGCGAGGGAGGACGCAACCAGAAGGGACAACAATCGGGCACACCGCTTTGCCATCTGCGTCTCCACGGAAGGGTAAGAAACAGACTGTAGCAAATGCGCGTACAGAAGAGTGATCAGCCGCAAGCCTTGCAGGCCGTATCGCGCCCGTATCGCACGCTGCGTATCTGCATGCTCAGCCCGTCGATGAGCAGCAGGCGCCCGGTGAGTACTTCACCGCAGTCGGCAATGAGCTTGAGCGTCTCTGCCGCCTGCAGGCTGCCCACCAGGCCGGTCAGGGGGGCGAACACGCCAGTCACGGCGCAACGTAGTTCCTCCACCTCATCCCCTTCCGGGAAGAGGCAGTGGTAGCAAGGGTTGCCAGGCTCACGCAGGTCGAACACCGACACCTGCCCGTCGAAACGGATGGCGGCACCGGACACCAGGGGCTTGCGATGGCGCAGGCAGGCACGGTTCACCGCGTGCCGCGTGCTGAAGTTGTCGCTGCAGTCAAGCACCACATCGGCGGCCGCGATCTGTTCGTCCAGGGCTGCGCCCTCCAGGCGCTGGGCCAGCGCTTCGATGCGCAGCTCGGGGGTGAGTCGATTCAGGCTGCGCGCCGCAGATTCCACTTTGAGCATGCCGATCGCATCGGCGGTGTGGAGAATCTGCCGCTGAAGGTTGGTGGCGTCCACCGTGTCGCCGTCCGCCAGTACCAGGGTGCCGACACCGGCAGTGGCCAGGTAGGTGGCGGCTGGGCAGCCCAGTCCGCCGGCTCCGATGATGAGGACCTTGCTGTCGAGGATGGCCTGCTGCCCGGCAACGTCGATCTGCGGCAGCAGGATATGGCGGGAGTAGCGGAGGAGTTGCTGGTCGTCCATGCGCGCGTTTCCGGAAAGTCAGGTCCGGAGCTTAACGCGCAGCAAGGGTCGGGCGCGAATGAAAAAGGGGGCGAGCGGCGTCACCGCCGCCCACCCCACTCCACCTCGTCGAAAGCAGATCTGCCTTAGGCCGCGAGCTTGCGTGCCTCGCCCTCGGCGGACGCGCGCCGACGCGCCGGCTTGCGGCGTACGGCACCCGGATCAAATTGCCCGTCCAGGTGCTTGAGCGCATCCTTGCGCGCCTTGAGCGCAGCTTTGAAGGCGCCCTCCTCGCCATACTTCTTGACCGAGAACTTGACGCGCTTGCGGCGACCGTCCGGCAGTGGCCAGGAGGCCACCCAGAACCAGCGCTGCTTGTCCTCGGGAAGATCTCGCGTCTCCGAGGCGCAGTAGCGACAGACGCCGACCACGCCGGAGCGGTTGTTCTTCTTCACGATGTTGGAATACTCGCGCATGGAGAACGGCGGGTGTTTCGCGATCACCTCATCGCGGTAGCCCTTGGCTGCCGCAAAGGACTTCTGCTTGCCCCCATGCACGCCGTCAGAAAAATGCTTGCGGTAAATCACGCCGCGACGCTGGATTGTGACCAGCCACCCATGGGTACGGCTGACTTCGTTATCCACGCGACTGATCCCGTATGTGCTGCCTCGGCTCACGTCGTTCCTCCATTCATGATCGGGGTGTAGGGCGGCGATGGGAAGGTTTTCGGCCAGGCGCGCAGAAACTTTAGCCATCGCCCCCGCGATCTGCCAGACGGTTGCCGTCGAGGGCGCCGTCCCCCCGTCTGGTATTCAAGGTCCCCCTGTTGCGGCCGGTAATGAGGCATGACGGCCGGCGACGTACCGGTCGCGGAGAAACGCAATGAAAATCCTTGAATCGAACCTGCAGTCGCAGTCTGCTGCGCTGCAGTGGCAGTATCGGCGGCAGGAAAGCAGCTTTCAAATCGAGCTTCGCCTGCCGGAACCCCCGGTGGTCGAGCCGCAGGACAGCACGCCGGTCACCCTCTCGGCCGAAGCGCTGGTGCTGGAGCCGGATGAGTCAGGACACGCCCTGGACACCCGCCTGCAGATCCTGGTCTCGGTAGTCGAGATGCTGACCGGGCGCAAGGTGCGCTTCTTCCAGGAAAGCGATGTCCGCCCCGTCGAAACAGGCGCTCACGGACAGGGTCAGACGGCGCCCTCCGCTGCCGGCACGGCCACCGCTGCGGCCGAGCCTGAATTCAGCTTGCGCGTTGAGACACGCTCGATTCGAGAGGAGGCGGAGTTCGCGCGCTACCAAGCCAGTGGCTCAGTGCGCACGGCGGATGGACGCCAGATTGATTTCGCGTTGGAACTGGAGATGGCGCGCTACGAGTACGAGGAAAGCAGCATGGTCCTGGAGGCTGGCAACGCCCGTCCGAAAGACCCGCTGGTCCTGAACCTGGGCGCGGATCGCGTGCGTTTGCTGGACGAGCGCTTCAGCTTCGATCTGCTGGCGGATGGCACGGAGTCGTCCCTGGCACGTCTGGGCAGCGGCAGCTTCTTTCTGGCGCTGGACCGCAACGCCAATGGCAGTATCGATTCCGGGCGAGAGCTCTTCGGTCCGCAGAGCGGCGATGGATTTTCCGATCTCGCTGCGCTGGACGAGGACGGCAATGGCTGGATCGACGAGGGCGATTCAGGCTTTGCGCAACTGCGATTGTGGCGACCGGATGAAAGCCTGCAGACCCTGGCAGAGGCCGGCGTGGGCGCGCTGGCCTTGGATCACAGGGCGACCCCTTACAGCCTGAAGACCCCTCAGGGGGAGGTGGCCGGACAGATCCGTAGCAGCGGCTTGTACCTGAATGAAAACGGCAGCGCCGGGACGCTGCAGCAGATTGACCTGATGGCCTGAGCAGCGGCGCTGCCGCTCAGTCGTCCACCAACTGCAGGGTCATGCCGACCGAAGTCACGTTGAGCGCTGCGGTTGCCTTTTCGCCGCTGGCAGCCAGCGTCTTCTCGGCCTTGCTGAGACGCTGCACCATCGCCGTGACAAGGCGTGCGCGCATGTGATCACGGCATTCTTCCGACGCAAGATCCAGCGCGGCGGGCGAGATTTCGAGGTAGCGCGTAGGCGACAAGCTGACCACGGTGCACTGCTGCTTGTGGTCGATCTCGTCGAGATAGGCGGTTTCACCGAAGGAGTCGCCCGGGCCCAGTTTCATGACCCGCTTGCCGTCCATCGACAGTTCCACCTCACCTTCCAGCACGATGCCGAAACGCTGGTCGGTGCTGCCTTCCTTGATGATCTGGGTCTGCAGATCGACCACCCGCCAGGCCGAGAAACGCACCACTTCCCAGATCTCGATGTCGTCAAACTCGGTGAAGAACGGCAGGCGGCGGATCTGCGCGAAACGCGAACTGTCCGGAACCCGAGCGTTCTCGTCCATGATCTTGTAGCGCACCGCAGACAAGTCCTTGGCGAACTCGGCGCCGTTCTTGTAGCGCGAGTACAGATCCTTCTCCAGGGCCTTGCGGATCACCGAATCCATCTGCTCCGGCACGTCCGGGTTGAGCTGGCTGGCCGAGGGCGGATCGGCATTGATGATCTTGTAGACGAGCTGGGCCGGGTTCTTCGCGCGGAACGGCAGGCGCCCGGTCAGCAGATGAAACAGCACGACCCCCAGCGAGTAGAGATCGGTCTTCTGGTTCAGCGGGTAGCTCTTGATCTGCTCTGGCGACATATAGGCCGGCGAGCCCACGCCCATGATGAAGGTCGAGTCGCGGTCGCTTTTCTTGTGGACGTTCAGCGCTAGACCAAAATCGGTGATTTTGACGTTGTCGTTCTCGTCGATCAGGATGTTCGCCGGCTTGATGTCGCGGTGCACGATGCCCTGGCGATAGGCGTAGTCCAGCGCCATCGCGCACTTGAATACGATGCTCACCGCGCGATGGATGGGCAGCATCTTCTCAAAGCTACAGAAGTCCTCCAGCGTCGTGCCGGGGAAATACTCCATCACGATGTAGGCCTGCTCCTCCTCGATCACGGCCTCGTGAATCTTGATGATGTTCGGGTGTTCGAGCTTCTTGGCGACGGACTCTTCGGCCCGCAGAAGCTTGAGAAGCCGGCGGTTCCACTTGGCCTCGTCCTTGCCCTTGTCCTTGAAGGAGATGTGCTTGACGGCAACAGGCTGCGGAAAGAAGGGATTCTCGGCGAGGTATACGGTCGCAGTGGCGCCCCGTCCGACCTCCCGGACCAGCCTGTATTTGCCAATTTTCTCTGGAATGCTGGACATGGCTGCCCTCGAAAGCCCCGACCGACTATGCAGTTTCAATAGTAACCGCTGAACTTGGGGCGTGCGCACAAAAAACTCGGCTTTCGCCTCTTGATATGGACAAAAGCGTCCCCAAGTGCGGTCCAGTGTTTTATCAGGGAGTGTGACTCATGCAGGACAGCACCGGACTGCCGGAACAAGAACCCGCCCAGGAAAATGGACAGACGGCCAGTGCCGCGACGCAGGCGGAAAACCATACCGACACCATCCCCAGCCTCGAAGAGCAGTTGCGCCAGATCGAGCTGAAGGCCGAGGAGCACCACGATGCCTGGCTGCGCGCCAAGGCCGAGACGGAGAACGTACGCCGCCGTGCCCAGGACGATGTTGCCAAGGCGGCCAAGTTTGCTATTGAGAAGTTCGCCGGCGAGTTGCTGTTGGTGAAGGACAGTCTCGAACAGACCCTGGCGGTCGAGGGGGCCACGCCGGAAGCCATCCGTGAGGGCGTAGACCTGACGCTCAAGAACCTCGTCAAGGCTTTCGAAAAGAGCGGCATCGAAGAAATCAACCCGGTCGGCGAGAAGTTCGATCCGCACAAGCACCAGGCGATCAGTCAAATCCCCTCCGAACACCCCGCCAACACGGTCGCCCAGGTGTTCCAGAAGGGCTACCTGCTCGAAGGCCGCGTGCTGCGCCCTGCCCTGGTGGCGGTATCCAGTGGCCAGGCCTCTTGAACTGCACGCAAACAACCCTAATTACGAGTCAGGAATGAATTTCCGCGCAGCCCAAGGCGGCGCAACGAATACAACAAGGAGTTTCTAGCATGGCAAAGATCATCGGTATCGACCTGGGCACCACCAATAGCTGTGTCGCCATCATGGAAGGCGGCACGCCCAAGGTCATCGAGAACTCGGAAGGCGCACGCACTACCCCCTCCATCGTCGCCTACATGGAAGAAGGCGAAATCCTGTGCGGCGCGCCGGCCAAGCGCCAGGCCGTGACCAACGCCAAGAACACGCTGTACGCCGTCAAGCGCCTGATCGGCCGCCGCTTCGAAGAGAAGGAAGTGCAGAAGGACATCAACCTGATGCCCTACACCATCACCAAGGCCGACAATGGCGACGCTTGGGTCGAAGTTCGCGGCAAGAAGATGGCCCCGCCGCAGATTTCCGCCGAAGTGCTGCGCAAGATGAAGAAGACCGCCGAAGACTACCTGGGTGAAGAAGTCACCGAGGCAGTCATCACGGTGCCCGCCTACTTCAACGACAGCCAGCGTCAGGCTACCAAGGATGCCGGCCGTATCGCCGGGCTGGAAGTGAAGCGCATCATCAACGAGCCGACCGCTGCCGCGCTGGCCTTCGGCCTCGACAAGGTCGGCAAGAAGGACCAGAAGATCGCCGTGTTCGACCTCGGCGGTGGCACCTTCGACATCTCCATCATCGAGATCGCCGACGTGGATGGCGACAAGCAGTTCGAGGTTCTGGCCACCAATGGCGACACCTTCCTGGGTGGTGAAGACTTCGACCAGCGCCTGATCGACTACATCGTCGACGAGTTCAAGAAGCAGAACGGCGTCGACCTGTCGAAGGACGCGATCGCCCTGCAGCGTATCAAGGCCGCGGCCGAACGTGCCAAGATCGAGCTGTCGTCCAGCCAGCAGACCGAAATCAACGAGCCCTACATCACCATGACCAATGGCGCCCCGGCGCACTTGACCATGAAGATCACGCGCGCCAAGTTCGAATCGCTGGTCGAGGAACTGGTCAACGCCACCATCGAGCCCTGCCGCAAGGCGCTGAAGGATGCCGGCCTGGGTGTCTCCGACATCGACGACGTGATCCTGGTCGGCGGCCAGACCCGCATGCCCAAGGTGCAGGAGAAGGTGAAGGAGTTCTTCGGCAAGGAGCCGCGCAAGGACGTAAACCCCGACGAAGCCGTCGCCGTGGGCGCTGCCGTGCAAGGTGGCGTGCTGCAAGGCGATGTGAAGGACGTGCTGCTGCTCGACGTCTGCCCGCTGTCCCTGGGCATCGAGACCCTGGGTGGCGTGATGACTGCGATGATCAAGCGCAACACCACCATTCCGACCAAGCACGCGCAGGTGTTCTCGACGGCGGACGATAACCAGCCCGCGGTGACCATCAAGGTTTATCAAGGCGAGCGTGAGATGGCCTCGGGCAATAAGCTGCTGGGCGAATTCAACCTGGAAGGCATTCCACCGGCCCCGCGCGGCACCCCGCAGATCGAGGTCACCTTCGACATCGACGCCAACGGCATCCTGCATGTGAAGGCCGCAGACAAGGCCACCGGCAAGGAAAACAAGATCACCATCAAGGCGAACTCGGGTCTGTCCGAAGACGAAATCCAGAAAATGGTGAACGATGCCGCGGCACACGCCGAGGAAGACAAGCGCCAGCACGAACTGGTCGATGCGCGCAACCAGTGCGAAGCGCTGGTGCACACGACCAAGAAGGCGCTGTCTGAACACGGTGACAAGGTGTCGGCCGAAGAAAAGGGCAAGATCGAAGCCGCCCTTAAGGACGCCGAGGAAGCCCTCAAGAGCAGTGACAAGGCCGAGATCGACGCCAAGGCCCAGGCCCTCGCCATGGCCAGCCAGAAGCTGGGCGAAGCCATGTACGCGAAGGAGCAGGCTGCCGCAGGTGCCGCCCCTGGCGCGCAAGCGGAAGCCAAACCGGCCGACGACAACGTGGTGGATGCCGAATTCACGGAAGTGAAAGACAAGAAGTAAGCTCAGCCCCACCTCACGAGGCACAGAGATGCAGAGATCCTTCCTCTCTGTGCTCTGTGCCTCGGCGTATTTGAAGCAGTAGCGGAATCAGACCATGGCAAAACGCGACTACTACGAAGTGCTCGGCATCAATCGGGACGCTTCGGACGACGACATCAAGAAGGCCTACCGCAAGCTGGCCATGAAGTACCACCCCGACCGCAACCCGGACAGCAAGGAGGCGGAGGACAAGTTCAAGGAGGCCAAGGAGGCCTACGAGGTACTGAGCGACAGCCAGAAGCGCGGCGCCTACGACCGCTACGGCCATGCCGGCGTCGACCCCTCCATGGGCGGCGGCGCAGGACCGGGCGGCGCCGGCTTCGAGGGCTTCGCCGATGCCTTCGGTGGCATCTTCGACGAAATCTTCGGTGGCCGTGCGGGAGGTGGTGGCGGAGGCCAGCGCGTCTACCGCGGTGCCGATCTGCGCTACAACCTTGAGGTCTCGCTGGAAGAAGCGGCCCGCGGCGTCGAGAAAACCATCCGCATCCCCGTCATGGAGGAATGCGGCACCTGCCATGGTTCCGGCGCCAAGCCCGGCACCCAGCCCAAGACCTGCAGCACCTGCGGCGGAGCGGGACAGGTACGCATGCAGCAGGGTTTCTTCTCGATTCAGCAAACCTGTCCGAAGTGCCACGGCTCCGGGCGCGTCATCACCGACCCCTGCGGTGATTGCCACGGCGCCGGGCGTATCAAGAAGCAGAAGACGCTGGAGGTCAAGATCCCGGCCGGTATCGACGACGGCATGCGCCTGCGCCATGCCGGCTTCGGCGAGCCGGGCGTGAATGGCGGTCCAGCAGGCGACCTGTACGTCGAAATCCACATTCGCCAGCACCCGGTCTTCCAGCGCGACAATGACGACCTGCATTGCGAGATGCCGATCAGCTTCGTCACCGCTGCGCTGGGCGGCGAAGTCGAGATTCCGACCCTGGACGGCGCAGCCTCGATCAAGATTCCGGCCGAGACGCAGACCGGCAAGGTCTTCCGCCTGCGTGGCAAAGGCATCCGCAATGTGCGCAGTGGCCACTTCGGTGACCTGCACTGCCATGTGATCGTGGAAACCCCGGTCAAGCTGACGGAACGTCAGAAGGAGTTGCTGCGCGAGTTCGAAAACCTCGCGCAGGGCGAGCACGACAGCCAGAACCCGCGCGCCAAGAGCTGGATGGACAAGGTGCGCGATTTCTTCGCGGACTGATTCGCAGAAAGTGGGATGTCTTCGGGAATAATTTCGGGCCTCGGGGTGTCAACCCCGAGCCGGAAAACCGGCTGATACCCCACAACCGCTACCGAGGAGTCCCCGATGAAGTTCCAGATTGCCGCGTTTGCCGCACTTGTGACTTTCAGTGCCCCTGCTCTCTCCCAGCAATTCAAGCCCGCAGACCAGATCAAGTATCGACAGTCCGCGATGCAGGTATTCCAGCGCAATGCCACCATCCTGAATGCCATGGCGAAGGGCGATGTGCCTTACAACAAGGAAACCGCGGCTGCCAGTGCTGAACTGATCAACCTGCTGGCCAAGCAGGTCGCCAGTGGTTTCGGGCCAGGCAGCGAGAACGGTGCGCCAACTCGGGCCGACATGAAGATCTGGTCTGATGCGGCCGGCTTCAAGGCGGTCAATGACAAACTCATGGCTGCCAGTGCCAAGCTGGCAGCCGCCAATGGCGATCTGAACGGCATCAAGGCAGCTCTCGGTGACCTCGGGCAGTCTTGCAAAAGCTGCCATGACGATTACCGGTTGCGCGAAGCCCGCAACTAACTGATTGATCGGCTCCTGCTCAAAGAAAAGGCGACCACAACGGTCGCCTTTTTCATTGCCTGGCGCGGGAATGGTTACAGCTTGTTCACCACCCACCACACGCATCCTATTGCCACGGCCAGGACAATCAAACCGAGCCACACACTTCCGCCCTGTGCATCGCGCTCTGCGCCTTCCACCGTCTTTTTTCCGGTCAGCATCGGCAGGATCAGATTGTCCTTCTTGAAGAATCTGTAGAAGAAAACTGCAAGAACATGGAGCCCAACCAGCACCCACAAGACATTCGAATTGAACTCATGAAACTCGGTCAGGGCTGCACTCAGCTCACTACTCACCAGTTTTGCCAGCGGCCCCTCGAAAAACTCGTCCGTGGAGGTGAACAGCCCGCTGGTAGCCTGCGCCGCCAGAACGAGAAGTAAAGCCAGCACGGATAGCGCGCCGATCGGGTTGTGTCCTAGCCCTTTGTAGGTGCCATTCAGATATGCCCGGATCGCTGAGGGCCCCTTCACGAAGCTCGCGAAGCGCGCATGCGTGCCACCGACAAAGCCCCACAGGATGCGGAACAGCAGCAAGGTCAGCACGGCGTAGCCGATCTTGGCGTGGGCATCCAGGTTGTCGAAGAATTCGGACAGAAAGCTCCCCGCCACCAGCAGCAGTAAAGCCCAGTGGAAAATGCGCAATGGCAGATCCCATACCCTCACCTTGCGGATCTCTTGATTCTGTTCACTCATGCGTGCTCCTCCCTAGGTTCAGACCCACTCGGCCAGCGGCGCCCACTGGGCAAGATCCTTCTCCACCCGGTGCGGCGCGATGTCGAATACGGTCAGGCCGTGTGCGGCGAGCTGGACGTAGTTCTGCGTATCACGCAGCGACGTCACCAGCGGCAGGCCCGTGCCTTCGATGAAACGATGAAACTGCTCGGCCGCCCGCGTGCGCTCGTCCACCCGCACCCCGACGACGCCGACCTTGAGCCCACGCGCGGCCTTCATCTCCGCGAGTTCGTCGAAGAATTCGCGGCTGGCCAGGATGTCGAACATGGAGGGCTGTACCGGCACCAGCACCTGGTGGGCCAGCTTGAGCAGTTCCTTGAGGCGCTCACCGTGCAGGGCGGCAGGCGAATCCAGCACCGCATGCGTCGTGTCGCGCGGTGGCTTGGCAGGCTTCCCCGGAGTCAGCTCCCAGGTGGAGATTGGCGGCAGGCTGCGCGGACGCCGCGTCAGCCACAGTGCGGCGGACTGCTGGCGATCGGTGTCCCCCAGCATCACCCGCATGGAGCCGTCTTCCCAGCCCTTGCGGGCCAGCATGCCGGCCAGGTTGGTGGCGACGGTGCTCTTGCCGGCGCCACCCTTGGGATTCGCTACCAGATAGACCTTTACCACCTGCCTGCCCTCCATGCCTTAGTACGGAACGGCGCTCATGCGCGGCGCCAGGTCGTGCCTCCTGCACCATCTTCCAACACGATGCCACGCGCTTTCAGCTCGTCGCGGATGCGGTCGGCACCGGCAAAGTCGCGTGCCTTCTTGGCGTCCACGCGTTGCTGGATCAAGGCCTCGATCTCTGCCGCGTCATCGGCCTGCGCGCTGCCTTGCACGAAAGCGGCTGCATCCTGCTCCAGCAGGCCCAGCGTCGCGCCGAGAGCGCGCAACAAGCCCGACAGCTCGGCGGAGTGGCTGCGGTTGACCTCGCCACGCAGCTCATGCAGCACGGCGAACGCCATCGGCGTATTGAAGTCGTCGTTCATCGCATCGCGGAAACGCTGGGCAAACGGATTGCTCCAGTCGACTTCCTGCGCTGCCGGAGGAACGTCACGCAAGGCGGTGTAGAGGGCCAGCAGCGAGGCGCGTGCATCGTGCAGCGTGTCCCAGGTGTAATTGATCTCACTGCGATAGTGACCGCGCAGCAGGAAGTAACGCACCACCTCCCCGCCCTGCACCGGGTCCAGCTTGGCGAGAATCTCGCGCGTGGTGAATACGTTGCCCAGCGACTTGGACATCTTCTCGTTGTCCATGTTGAGGAAGGCCGCGTGCATCCAGTAATTCACGAAAGGCTTGCCGGAAGCCCCTTCGCTCTGTGCGATCTCATTCTCGTGGTGCGGGAACTGCAGGTCCCAGCCGCCGCCGTGAATGTCGATGGTCTCGCCCAGCTCGGCCTTGCTCATGGCCGAGCATTCGATATGCCAGCCCGGCCGCCCCGCGCCGTAGGGCGACTTCCAGTGCGGCTCCTGCGGCTTGGCCGCCTTCCACAGCACGAAATCCAGCGGATCGCGCTTGTGTGAATCCACCGCCACACGCTCGCCGGCCCGCAGGTCGTCGATGGACTTACCGGACAGCTTGCCGTAGCCGGAAAACTCGCGCACCGCGTAATACACATCGCCATTGCTGGCAGGGTAGGCTTTGCCGCGCTCAACCAGCTCACCGATCAGGCCCAGCATGTTGTCGATGTGGCAGGTGGCGCGTGGTTCGGAGACCGGGCGCAGCATGCGCAGACGGTCGGTGTCCTCGTGCATGGCGGCCACCATGCGCTCGGTGAGGGCCTCGATCGGTTCGCCGTTCTTGTTGGCGCGGTCGATGATCTTGTCATCGACGTCGGTGATGTTGCGTACGTACTTCACGTCGTAACCGACCGTACGCAACCAGCGATAGACCATGTCGAACACGGTCAGTGTTCGAGCATTGCCGACGTGAAAATAGTCGTAGACGGTCAGGCCGCAGACATACATGCGGACCTTGCCGGGTTCGATCGGGATGAATTCCTGTTTCTGGCGCGTAAGCGTGTTGTAGATCTTGAGCATGGCGGACTGAGCGAGGCGCTTTGCGCACCTTCTGCGTGATCTTGTGGTTCTGGTCGGGCCGTTGGAAAAAGGCCGGCGCGGCTGCGGCAAATCGCACGGATGTAAAGTAAAATCCGGCGACCGTTTAACCGACGCTTGATCAGACCGACTCTAACACAATGCGCCGAAACACCATCCGTCGTGCCGGTCTCCGGCTCCTCCTCCCCGTCCTGCTTGCCGGCTTCAGCCTGTCCGCCAGCGCCGTCACCCTGCAGGAGGTGCAGGCCCTGGTCCGCCAGGGGCAGTATTCGCAGGCGCTGGACCAGGTGGACCGACTGCTGGCGGGCAGCCCCAAGGACCGCTCGGCACGTTTCCTCAAGGGCGTGATCCTGACCGAGATGAATCGCCTGGACGATGCGGTCGTCGTGTTTTCGGCCCTGGCCCAGGAAGCACCGGAACTGCCCGAACCGCACAACAACCTGGCGGTGATCTACGCCCAGCAGAAGCAATACGACAAGGCACGTGCGGAACTGGAGCTGGCCATCCGCACCCATCCGGCCTACGCCATTGCCCACGAGAACCTGGGTGACCTTTATACAAAGCTGGCGCGCCAGGCCTATGACCGCGCGCTGCAGATCGACGGCAGCAATCAGAATGCGCAGACCAAGCTGAACCTGATCCGCGACATCATTTCGGTGGGGGCCAAGCCCGCCCCAGCCACCGCCGCCAAGCCTGCCGCCCAGGTGGCGGCCGCCAGCCCTGCTCCGGCTGTGCCTGCTACGCCTGCAGCCAAGCCAGCCGTGTCCGCTGCATCCACTCCGGTTCCGGCCGCAGTCAGCAAACCGGCTGCGCCCGTCGTCGCCAGCGCGCCGGCCGACAAGCTGAAGGCAGACAAACCCGCCGCCACGGCGAATCCTGAAGAGGCCGTGCGCAAGGCGGTCCAGGCTTGGGCCGCCGCGTGGTCGCGCAAGGACGTGAAGGACTACCTGGGCGCCTATGCGCGTGATTTCCAGGTGCCGGGCGGGAAGAGCCGCGCGGCCTGGGAAAAGGAGCGTGCCGACCGGGTTGGCAAGCCGGGTAGCATTTCGGTCACGCTCAGTGACCTGCGCGTCGACATGGACGGAGACAGCAAGGCGACCGTGCGTTTCCGCCAGGGCTACAAGTCGGACAACCTCGATACCGCGAGCGGCAAGACCCTGGTGATGGTGCGTCAGCAAGGCCAATGGTTCATTCAGCAAGAAAAGATCGGCCGTTGAAGATTCTCTCGATACGGAACGCGCTGCGTTCCGTGGTGGTCTGCGTCGCTTTCATCACCAGTTCCGGGGCGGGTCCCAATCGGGTGATGGCGGGCATCTCGGATGCCGGCCCTGACGCGACCCTCACCCTGGTCCTGCGCGACCTTGAGCAGGGCAAGCTGGAGACGGCGCTGGCGCGGACCGAGACGCTGCTGCGGGCTTATCCGAACTTCCGCCTCGCCCATCTGATCCATGGCGACCTGCTGCAGGCACGGGCGCGAGGCATCAGCGGCTTTGGCAACATCAAGGGGGCTCCCCCCGAGCGCGTGGAAGACCTGCGCGCCGAAGCCGTCGCCCGCATCCGGGGTTACGCCAACCGCCCCAGCCTGGACGTGATTCCGCGCTACCTGCTGCAGTTGCCGCGAGACTCGCAGCATGCATTCGTGGTCGACACCCGGCGCTCCCGCTTGTACGTGTTCCGCAACGATGACGGGCGCCCGGTCTTCCTGGCCGACTACTACATCAGCCAGGGCAAGGCCGGTGCCAACAAGCTGCGCGAGGGCGACCTCAAGACGCCGACCGGGGTGTACCACATCACGTCCTGGTTGCCGCGCGCCAAGCTGACCGATTTCTACGGTATCGGTGCCTTTCCGATCAACTACCCGAACCAGTGGGACCGCATGAACGGGCGTGGCGGTCATGGCATCTGGCTGCATGGCGTGCCCTCCGACACCTACTCGCGTCCTCCGCTGGCGTCGGAGGGTTGTGTCGTGCTGTCCAACCAGGATCTGCGCGACCTGTCGAGCTATGTACAGATCGGTACGACGCCGGTCGTCATCAGCGACGGCGTGGAATGGGCTTCGCTGAGCGACTGGCAGACCGAGCGCGCCGCCCTGGACAAGCAGATCGAAGCCTGGCGCAGCGACTGGGAAAGCCGCGACGTATCGCGTTACCTGCGCCACTATTCGACCCGTTTCCGCGCGGCCAACCTGGACTATGCGGAATGGTCGAAACAGAAGACTCAGGTCGCCGCCAGCAAGAGTTTCATCCAGGTCGAATTGCGCAAGCTGAGCGTGTTGCGCAATCCCGGCGAGCAGGAACTGGTGGTCGTGAGTTTCGAGCAGGATTACCGCAGCAACAACCTCAACGACGTCTCGCGCAAACAGCAGTACTGGGTGCGCGAAGGCGGCCAGTGGAAAATCATCTACGAAGGGACCCTATGACTACCAAGCTGTTCTCGCGTCTGGCCGGCCTCGCCGCCGCTGCCCTGCTCGCCCTGCCCTGCCTGGCGCAGACGCGCGTGGCCTTCGAGACCTCGCTGGGCAACTTCACGGTGGAGGTGAATGCCGAGAAGGCGCCGAAGTCGGTCGAGAACTTCCTCAAGTACGTGGAGGACAAGCACTATGACGGCACCATCTTCCACCGCGTGATCCCCGGTTTCGTCGCCCAGGGCGGCGGCTTCACGTCAGAGATGCAGCAGAAGCCGGTGCGCGCCCCGATCGAGAACGAAGCCAAGAACGGCCTCAAGAATGCCGCCGGCACACTGGCCATGGCGCGCACTGGCGACCCGCACTCGGCGACTTCGCAGTTCTACATCAATCTTTCCGACAACTCGAACCTCGACTACCCGTCCTTCGATGGCTGGGGCTACGCGGTGTTCGGCAAGGTTGTCGAGGGCATGGACGTGGTACGCAAGATGGCTGGCGTGCCGACCGGCCGCGCCGCCAACGGCATGAGTGATGTTCCGCGCACGCCCATCGTGGTCAAGACCGCGCGCGTGCTGCCCGCAGCCAAGAAATAACCCCAACCGGCGCGCGCTGCGCGCCCCCTCCTCCAACATTCGCGGAGCACTATCATGATCAAACTGACCACCAGCCTGGGCGTCATCACGCTTGAACTCGACGCCGAGAAGGCGCCGGAAACCGTCAAGAACTTCATTTCCTATGTGGAAGCCGGCCACTATGACGGCACGATCTTCCATCGCGTGATCAAGGACTTCATGATCCAGGGCGGCGGCATGCTGCCCGACATGAGCCAGAAGTCGACCCAGGCGCCGGTGAAGAATGAGGCGAGCAACGGGCTCAAGAACATGCGTGGCACGATTGCCATGGCCCGCACTTCGGACCCGCATTCCGCCACGGCGCAATTCTTCATCAACACGGTGGACAACGACTTCCTGAACTTCCGCAACGAGTCGGCGCAGGGCTGGGGCTACTGCGTGTTCGGCAAGGTGGTTGAGGGTATGGATGTCGTCGACCTGATCCGTGCGGTGAAGACCGGCAAGAGCGGCTTCCACTCCGACGTGCCGCTGGAGGCCGTCGTCATCGAGAAGGCCGAAGTCATTTGAGCCGCACGCTCTTCATCTCCGACCTGCATCTCGCGGAATCGCGGCCGTCCACGACGGCCGCTTTTCTTTCCTTTCTCGACGGTCCGGCGCGCGGCGCGGACTGTCTGTGGATACTCGGCGATCTCTACGAGTACTGGACTGCCGACGGCGATCTGGACGAACCGTTCAATGGCGCGGTGGCCGATGCGCTGGCTGCGCTGTCGCGCAGCGGCGTGCGGGTTAGGGTCTTCCACGGCAACCGGGATTTCATGCTGGGCAAGGGATTCGCGCGGCGCTCCGGGGCCGAGCTGGTGGCCGAGCCGCACTGCATCGAACTGGGGCCGTATCGGGTGGCCTTGATGCACGGCGATGTGCTGTGCACCGACGATGTGAAGTACATGGCCTACCGCGCCTGGTCGCGCGAGCCCTGGCGACAGGCCTTGTTCCGCTTGCTGCCCCGGTGGGCGCGCCATCGCGTGGCAGGACGCATCCGCAGCACCAGTCGCGAGGACAAGCGTGACAAGAGCCTCATGATCATGGACGTGAATGCGGACGCGGTAGCGGGCTGCTTTCGCGACACCGGCGCCGACATCCTGATCCACGGCCACACCCACCGCCCTGCCCGTCATGCGCTGACGGTGGAGGGCAAGTCACGACAAAGAATCGTGCTGGCGGACTGGGACGACGCGCCGACCTGGCTGGAATGGGATGGCGAGCGCTTCGTGGACCATCCCCCGCTCACGCCTCAATCGTCGAACGGATAGCCCTCGTCTTCGGTCTCGCGCACCTCGGGCGCGGCCTCTTCCTCTTCGTGGTGTTCGCGACGCGCGCGGGCCATTTCATGGCGGCAGGCGCGGAGTTGGTCGCACAGGCCGGGCAAGGCGGGAATCGTCTCCCCGCGCTTCAGGCTGCGCTGCACATGATTAAAGCCAAGGGCATGGGTGATGCGCTGGCGGCGTTCAAACATGATGGATCTCCCGGGGCGCTTTGAATCGGCCAACTAAGGCCGCTTGTCTGTCTATCTTCAGTTCAGACAAGAACACGGGATCATGCAAGTTCGTCTGCTGGCGTTTTTGTTAAATTCATCACTTGTTGTGGCGTCGCACAAATCAAGTGCCGGTGGCGATCAGGACTGCCTCGGCTTCCACTGTGCGATGCGGCAGCCAGATGCGGGAGTCGATGGACTCCTCGTAGCGGCGCAGCTCATAGCCCGCCATGCCTTGCGTACGCACCATCGCGCGCAGGCGGCGTTCCAGCACCTGGCGTGCCTCACCCTGGCCACCGATGTGGATGCGCTGCATCTTCAGATTGAACACCACCTTGTTGTCGGGATAGCGCATCTCGGTGATCTCCCACGCGGGCGCGCGCGGATCGACGACCTGGTAGACCAGCACGATCACGCCAGCGATCAGCAAGGCGTCGGCCAGTGCGATCGAGTAATCCGGCGTGAGCTGGATCGATGCGTCCGGGATGATGGAGCCACTTTTCGGGTAGCTCCCGCTGATCGACTGGCAGCCGGCCAGCAGGACCAGCAAGCTGGAGAACAGGCAGGCGATGGCGCGGCGCATGACGAGTCCTCAGCCCAGGTAGTCGAACAGTGACAGGCCGGTGATCTTGGCGAAGGTGGAGCGCGACGCCTCCAGGTAGGTCTGTTCCTGCTGCAGATCGGAGATGGCGCTGACATAGTCCAGCCCGACCAGGCGCTCGGTACGATCCGCGTATTGCAGCAGGAGGTCGGAGTTGATGCTCTTGAGGGACTCCACCTCCACCATGCGCGAGCCGACACGGCTCTGCATGCGCAGCACATTGTCCAGCGCATTGTCGATCTGGCCGATGGTGGTCTGGTAGTTGGTACCGGTACCGTTCAGGTCAGTGATGAAGTCCTGCATGATCGAGAACAGGTCGGTGTAGCCGCCGCTGCCGTCCTGGACGCGCATCAGTAACTCCTCGCCGTTGTCGCTGACCGCCAGTTGGCGCCCCTGGGACACCTCCAGCGTGCGGATGCCCTGGTCGCCCATGTACTGGATGCCGCCGGTAGAGGCCCCGCCGGCCTGGAACGGCAGGGTGTCACCCTTGTAGCCGGAGAAGATGTACTCGCCGTTGACGTCGGTGCTGTTGGCCAAGCCCACCAGGTTGCTGAACTGGGCCTGCATGTCGGTGGCGATGGTGCTGCGGTCGACCGGGCTGAGCGCCGCATTGCCGGCCTGGATGGCGCGGTCCTTGGCGTACTGCAGCAGGTCCACGATGGCGGCCATCTTGCTCTCCAGGATGGTCAGCGCATCGCTGGCGGTACCCTGGTTCTCCTCGTACTGCTTGACCTGGCTGACAGCCTGCGAGATTTCCAGGGCGCGGGCCGAGGCCACGGGGTCGTCGGCCGGGGTCACAACGCGGCGGCCAGTGGAGAGCTGTTGCTGGTACTGCAGCAGGTTGGTCTGCTGGCGGTTCAGGTTGGCCACGTTGACGTCATACATGACGGATGTGCTGATTCTCATGGCGCATTACCTCGAGACGGACAGGATTTCATCGAACAGGCGGCCGGCCACGTCGATCACGCGCGCGGAGGCCTGGTATGCCTGTTGATAACGGATCAGGTTGGAAGCTTCTTCATCGATATTCACGCCAGACAGGCTCTGCTGCGCGGTGACGGCCTGGTTGTAGAGGGCCGTCTGCGAGTCCGCGCCGACTTCTGCCTCACGCGCCTTGGCACCAATGCTGCTGACGATCTGCGAATAGGCGTACTGGTAGCTGGCGCTGCCGCCGAGCAAGGTCTTGGCCGACTGCAGGCCGCCCAGCGCCACCATGTTGCGGCTGTCCGACACGCCCACCTCGGTCGCCGCTCCTCCCACCACCGCTGGCGGCGTAAGGTTGGGCGAGATGGTGAACACATCTCCGGCCTGTGGCGTGCCACTGATCTGGAAGGACACGCGCGGCTGCCCCGGGATGTTGATCTCGAAGGTCTTGCCCGCCCCTTCGGTCGCCGGGTTGTAGTTGTTGCTGGGCATCAGCGTCAGCGCGGTCGCCCCGTTCATGACGGTGAAGTTGCCGGCGGCGTTGAAGGTCAGCGTGATCGGCCCGAAGTCGGCAATGCTGTCGCCGTTGGTGTCGAAGCCGCTGGCGGCCATGGTGGCCCCCTGGGAAATCTGCCCGTTGCCGGTGTTGGTGCTCTCGGCCGCGGTGCGGAATGGCGCTGCGGCCGCTACAAGGCGGGTGTCCGACAGGGCGACCGCGATGTTCTGCGCCGCATAGCGCGTGGGCTGGATCAGGAACCGGTCGCCCGCATTGATGGTGCCGGAGGCGAGCGAGATGCTGAGCCCTTCCACCCCGGGCTTGATCAGGATCTGGTCGCCGGCACTTGCCCCGGCCACGCTCAGGTTGAGCCCTTCCACCGTGGTCGGCGGCGTGGCGCCCGAGTACACCACCACGCCATCGGTCTGCCGAGTCAGGCTGTAGGTCGTGCCATCGAAGCCCAGCAGGTACTCGCTGGCCATGCCGGTCACGCCAGTGGCCGCCGGCGTCACCGTCACAGTGGCGGTCGAGGCGCCCAGCGGCGTCGCGCTCGGGCCGGGCAGCGTGGTACCGGAATACACAAGGCTGTTGCCGGGTTGCGAACGCAGCTCGTAGTTCGTGCCGTCAAAGCCCAGCACGTAGTCGCTGACGCTTAGATCGCCCACCGCAGTCACGACGGCATTGATCTGCGCCGCCGGAGGCAGGCCACTGACCGGGTCCGGCAAATTTTGCACGCTGACCGCGAGGTCCTTGAAAAAATTGCCGCCCGCCACGCCATTGAGATCCTGCCCCTTGGCGTGCTGGGCGTTGAAGGCGGTGGCCACGCCCATGGCGATGCGGCCCAGCGCGTTCTGTGCCGAGTCCAGCGCTTCCGAGCGGAACTGCAACAGTCCGCCCAGGGTCCCGCCGGTCAGCAATTCCTCCGACATTGGGATGACGTTTCCACCCGGTTGCACCAGGCCCATGGTCAGGCGCTTGGGGTCGTTGAGCGAGCCGGTCGCCTGCAAGGTGAAGTTGGTCGTGCCGATCACCAGCGGCTGGCCGGTGCCGATGAACACGCTGATGGAGCCGTCGGCCTCCACCGAGGTGCTCGTCTTGATCTGGCGGTTCAGCTCGGTGACCAGTGCATCGCGCTTGTCGTGCAAGTCGTTGGCCGGTACGCCCGGGCCGGCCGCCTGGGCCGACACGATCTGCAGGTTGAGGCTGGCGATTTCCTTGGCGATGGAGTTGATCAGGTCTGCCGAATCCTTGATCTGCGCCTCCAGGCCGCTGCGGATCTCCTCCAGCCGGGTATTGAGCTGGTGGAAGCGGGTCGTCAGCGATTCGGCTGCGGACAACAGGGTCTGGCGCGCCGGAATGCTGGACGGGTTGGCCGCCACGCTCTGCACACCGGTGAAGAACTGCTGCAGCGAGGGCGACAGGCCGGCCGTCTCGTCGGCCAGCAGGTTGTCGATCTGCTTGATTTCGTTGGCGTAGGTCTCGTATTGGGTGCGCGTGGTGTCAGCCGCCATCACCTGGCTGTTGAGGTAGCTGTTGTAGACGCGCTTGACCGTCTCGATCTGCGTGCCCTGGCCGAAGAAGCCCACCCCCGAGAACAGCGGGGTCTGCGTCCCCTGCAGCACCTTCTGACGGGTGTAGCCATCGGTATTTGCATTGGTGATGTTGTGGCTGGTCGTCAGCAGGGCTGCCTGAGCGGCATTGAGTCCCGACAAACCGATTCCCGTCAAACTGGCCATGTGATTACGCTCCTGCCTCTGTTAGCTGGGCAGTAGCAAGTCCTTTGCCAGTTATCTACGCCATTGATTTAAATGAATAAATTGACGAGCTGAAAGCGCCTTCAGGCGACCGGGCGGCAAGACTTGCCGGCTCGCGCGAGCAGCCAGCGGCTCAACTGGAGACAGGCGCCCGCTGCGGTACCTGCCCGGCACGCAGGATGGGGGTCGTCAATCCGACTGGCGCAGGCTTGGCGAACAGGAAGCCCTGCGCGGCCTGGCAGCCCTCGGCGCGCAGGAACTCGACCTGCTGGCTCGATTCGACACCCTCGGCAATCACCTGAATCTTCAGGCTGTGCCCCAGTTGGACGATGGCGTGCACGATCGCCGCATCGTCCGGGTCTTCCGGCACGTCGCGCACGAAACTGCGGTCGACCTTGAGGCGATCCACCGGGAAGCGCTTGAGATAGGACAGGCTGGAATAACCCGTCCCGAAATCGTCGATCGACAGCCCCACGCCCAATGCCTTGAGTTCGCGCATGGTGTGCAGCACGCCATCGGCATTGCTCATCAGCAGCGACTCGGTGAGTTCGATCTCGATCAGCGCCGGATCGACCCCGGTACGCTCAAACACCTCGCGCAGGCTGCGCACGATGTCGCCCCGATTGAACTGCAGGGCCGACAGGTTGACCGCCACCGGTACCACCGGCACGCCAGTCTCCTGCCACTGACGGATCTGGCCGCAGGCCTCGTTGAGCACCCATTCGCCGATCGGCACGATCAGGCCGGTGTCTTCGGCCACCGGGATGAAACTGGCCGGCGACACCATGCCCAGCAGGCTGCTGTTCCAGCGCAGTAGCGCCTCAAGGCCGATCAGGCGGCCGCTCGAGAGCTCCACCTGCGGCTGATAGTGCAGCTCGAACTCGCCCCGCTCCAACGCCTTGCGCAGCGCGTTCTCAATCTTCAGGCGCTCCACTGCGTTGCGCGTCATGCCGCTCTGAAACATGCGCACCGTGTTGCGCCCGCCATCCTTGGCGCTGTACATCGCCATGTCCGCATGCCGCATGAGGGTGTCGACGTCACGTCCGTGGTCGGGGAAGATCGCCACGCCGATGCTGGCGGTGCAGGCCAGCAGGTGGCCCGACACTTCGTAGGACTCCTCCAGCAGTTCGACCATCTTGTAGGCCACGTTCATGGCCGCCTCATGCGAGTCGATGTCGCCCAGCAGCACGATGAACTCGTCGCCACCCTGGCGGCTGACCGTATCGGTGGCCCGCGTGTTCTTGCTCAGGCGCGCGCCGACGGCCTGCAGCAGGCTGTCGCCGACGATGTGGCCCAGCGAGTCATTGATGTTCTTGAAGCGGTCGAGGTCGATGAACAACAGGGCGACCGGCCGCGCCGATCGCGTCGCATGGGCCAGCGCCATGTTGAGCCGATCCTGCAGCAAGGAACGGTTGGGCAGGCCGGTCAGGGCGTCGTGGTGCGCCATGTAGGCGATGCGCTCGCGACTGGCCCTGCGTTCGGTGATGTCTTCCACGATGCCGATGAACTGGGTCGGTTGCCCCTCCTCGTCGCGCAGCAGGGAAACCGTCATCTCGACCCAGATCTCCCGCCCGTCCTGCTTGACGATGCGTTTTTCGGTCACGTAGCCACTGCGGCCACCGCCGAGGCAGTCGAGAAACAGCGCGCGGTCGCGCGGCAGGTCGTCAGGGTGCGTCATCAGGTCGCAGGCCGCCCCCAGCAGAGCGCCGATGGGATGCCCCGTGATGCGGCAGAAGGCCGGGTTCGCGTCGAGGATGATGCCGTCCGGTGCATAGATGCAGATGCCGACCGGCGCCTCCTCGAAGGTACGGCGGAAACGTAACTCGCTCTCGCGCGCCTGGCGCTCGGCCGCCTTCACATCGGTCAGTTCCACGTCCAGGCAGTACATCTGCGGCCCGGTGACGGGGTTGCGCACCATCACATGGCTGGAATAGACGGCCACCAGGGAACCATCCTTGCGCTTGAGCGACAACTCGCCGGGCGGGATCGGAGCACCGTGATTGACCCAGGCATCCACATGCTGGCGCACGCCCTCGCGCATGAAGTCAGGGATGATCAGGTCTTCGAGCAACTGGCCCTTGGCCTCTTCGGCACTGTAGCCATAGAGGCGCTCGCTGGCGGTGTTCCAGAAGGCAACCCGCCGATCCTGGTCGTAGCCCTGGACCGAGATGTTGGGCACCTGCTCCATCACATGGCGAAAGCGCTGCTCGCTTTCGCCGAGCGCGGCGGTCAGCGCCATATGGCTACTCATATCGATCAGCAGACCGCCCAGATCGGCGGGGCCATCCTTGCGATCACCGTGCAAGGGCACCGCAAAGCAGCGCAGGGAGACTTCCTTGTCATCGGCGGCATTGAGGCGGAAGGCAAATTCGCCCACCGCGCCGCTGCGCTGCGCATCGGCAAAGAACTGGCTCAGGCCGGCAAAGTCCTCGTGGCGCACGCGCTGGGCGAGCATGCCGGGCAGCAGCCAGGAATCCAACGGATAGCCGAACAGCATCTCGGCATAGGGCGAGATATAGAGGAAACGGTCTTCTGCCGGACAGAAGCGCCACAACACCACCGGTGCGTCTGAGCCCAGGCGCTCGACGATCTCGGCCGCATCGGCAATCAGGGCATTGGCAGGCTCAACGGCTGCCCGGTCGGACAACAAGCGGAAAAGACTGCGGACGTTTCCCATCGGTGCGTCTCTCTGGTCCCGAAACAAGCGCCTCGTCTCTCTATACGCCAGTGCGCCATCCCATCATAGCCGCTTGAATACCTGGCCGACATATAATTTCTGCGCCGCACCAATGCACCAAGCCCTGTAACACCTAGGGTCAACGAGGTCGACTCTCAAGAATCTTTTGCAGGCGCTTCACGCTCACCGGCATCGGCGTTTTGAGCTCCTGCGCGAACAGGCTGACACGCAACTCCTCCAGCAACCAGCGAAACTCCTCCAGCACGGGATCGTCCACACCGGCACGCTGGCGGCTCAGCAACTCGCGCTCCCACACCTGCGCTAGGCCGCGCCACTCTGCCAGCAACTGCCTGTCCCTTTCCGGATTGTTGCGCAGCTTGTCCAGCCGTACTCCCGCCCCCTTGAGATAGCGCGGGAACTGGCTGAGCCGTTCGTACGGGAAGGCCACGAGGAAGTTGCGCGGCATCAGCTTTGATACCTGTGCCTGGATGTCAACGACGACATCCGGGAAAGTCTTGAGGCCGATCAACCTTTTTTGCAGGGCGGCGTACTCGCCCATCATGCCACCGGCCAGGCGCATCAGCTCCTGCGCCACCAGCGTGATGCGCGGCTTGGCCTCCTGCGCGCGCTGCAGGAAGGCCGCTTCGTCAGTCGGCAAGGGGTCCAGCAGACAAGTTCGGCCAAGGGTGGCCTCGACCAACTGGGCCTTGAGTTCCGTATCCGAGATGAAGGACGCGCACTGCAGCGCCAGCTCGCGTATGCCGGGCAGCTTCTCGATTGCCCGTACCTGGTCCTTGAGGTTCAGCGCAAACAGGCGCGCCAGACCCTTGCGATGGGCCCGGGCCGCCTCTTCCTCGGTGTCGAAGGGGCGCAGGCTGACCGAGTCACCATCGTCGTGCAGTGCCGGGAAGCCGATCATGTTGCGGCCGCCGATCTTCACCTCAAGCAGTTCAGGTAACTCGCCGAACGACCAGGCGGTGAGGCCGGTGAGCTGAGAGGGAGGGCTGCCCTTATCAGTGGAAGTGGGGGACGAGGCGCCGCTCGCCCTCTCCCCCCGCCCCGCGCTCTGCGCCCCACGGTCGGCCCTGCATGGCCGACCGGCTGCGCCGGCGGATGGCATGCCATCCGAAACCCCTGCTAGCCCCGTTCCCGGGAGAGGGGGGGGCACTTTCCCTCTCCCGGGAACGGGAGAGGATGGCCCGGAGGGCCGGGAGAGGGCGACAGTACTTTCGCCAGGCGACTGCTCCCCCTCTTCCTTCCGTCCCTTCACATTCAACGCCGCCAGTTGCGTCCCCAGTGCGCCTTCGACCTGTGCCGCCTTGAAGGCCGCCACAACCTGGTCTTTCAGGCGCGCACGCAGCTCTGGCAGGTTGCGCGACACACCGAGCACGCGACCGTACTCGTCGATGACGCGGAAGTTCATGAAGCAGTGCGGGTTGAGGTTTTCCGCGCGGAAACTCTCCAGCGGCAGCTTGAGTTGCACGCGGTCCTCGACGAAGAGCTGCAGGGCGCGCAGCAGGGGCTGGTCGCGGTCCATCTTGCCCTCCGCCACTGCGTCGAGAAAGGCGCGCGCACTCTCGCCGATGGGCTGCAGGCGATGGCGGTGCTTCTGCGGCACGGTTTTCAGGAAGGCGGTGACCTTCTCCTCCAGCAAGCCCGGCACCAGCCACTCACAGCGATTGGCCGGAATCTGGTTGAGCATGGCCAGTGGTACGGTCAGCGTAACTCCATCTTCCGGGTCACGCGGCTCATGCACATATGTCAGCTTGAGCTTCTGCCCCAGCACCTCCAGCGTGCCGGGGAAGTTGTCGCTGGTGACGCCGGCCGCCTCGTGGCGCATCAACTGTTCGCGTTCGAGGAACAGGCATTTCGGATTGGCGCGCTCGGCCTTCTTGCGCCAGGCGTCGAAGCTGCGGATGTCGACCACCTCGGCCGGAATCTGCGCATCGTAGAAGGCCTCGATCAGAGCCGGGTCGACCAGCAGATCGGGACGACGCATCTTCTGCTCCAGGCGCTCGATCTCCGCCACCAGGCGCTGGTTGTGCTGGAAGAAGGGCATCTGCTTGGCCTGCGTCTCATCCAGGTCGCCCTGCACCAGCGCCTCGCGGATGAACAGCTCGCGACACACCTTGGGATCGGTCTGGGTGTAGCCCACCGCACGCCGCGCATACAGGGTGATGCCATGCAGCACACCGCGCTCCCAGGCGCGCACGGCACCGTGCCGCTTCTCCCAGTGCGGCTCGTAGACGCTGCGCTTGATGAGGTGGGCGCCCACCTCTTCGACCCACTCGGGCTCGATCTTGGCGATGCAGCGCGCATAAAGCCGCGAGGTGTCGATCAGCTCGGCCGCCATCAGCCACTTGCCGGCTTTCTTGGCAAGATAGGAGCCCGGGTGCGGCCAGAACTTGATGCCACGTGCGCCCAGATAGGCACCGACGTTGGCCCCTTGGGCCTCTTCCGACTTGAGCCCGATGTGGCCCAGCAGGCCGGTCAGCAAAGCCTTGTGGATGGCCTCGAAGTCGGTTCGATCTCTGCCTCCTTCTGCGTCATTCCCACGAGCGTGGGCTGGAGAGCGGGAATCCAGTGACTTTTCGACGGTGGTAGCAAGTCGCTGGGTTCCTGCCGGCGCCCTCTCCCCCACCCCCTCTCCCACAAGTGGGCGAGGGAAGCGTCGCGCGGCTTCGCCGTGAGTAAAGCTGGCAGGAGCGACGGTGCTGTCATCGCTGATTTTCGTCTCACGCCCCCCTTCGTCTGACCTCGGAATCCAGCCATGTTCGGCGCACAGCGCATGCAGCTGGCCATGGATGTCGCGCCACTCGCGCATCCGCAGGTAGGACAGGAAATGCTGCTTGCACCAGGCCTTCTGCTTGCTGGAGGACTCGTGCTTCCACAACTGGTCGAACACCTGCCACAGGTTCCAGAACCACAGGAACTCGGAGCGCGGTTCGTTGCGATCATCGGGTGCGAGACGGAACTTCGCATGCGCTTGGTCGGCCGCGCTGGTCTGGTCCGCGGGGCGGTCACGCACGTCCTGCACCGACAGTGCGGCGGCAATCACCAGCACCTCACGCAGGCAGTGGCGGTCGCGCGCCGCCAGGATCATGCGGCCGATCTTGGGGTCCAGCGGTAGCTTGGCGAGCTCGCGACCGATGGGCGTCAGCTCGTTGTCGTCATCCGTCGCCCCCAGCTCGTTCAGGAGCTGGTAGCCGTCGTTGATCATGCGCGGCGTCGGTGCGTCGATGAAGGGGAAGTCCTCCACCGCACCGAGGCGCAGCGACTTCATGCGCAGGATCACGCCGGCCAGCGAGCTGCGCAGGATTTCCGGGTCGGTATGCGCGCCACGGCGGTTGAAGTCCTCCTCGTCATACAGGCGGATACAGATGCCGTTCTGCACCCGGCCGCAGCGCCCTGCCCGCTGCTTGGCCGCACTCTGCGCGATCTTCTCGATCTGCAGCAGCTCGACCTTGTTGCGGATGGAGTAACGGTTCAGCCGCGCCAGCCCGGTATCCACCACGTAACGGATGCCCGGCACCGTCAGCGAGGTTTCGGCCACGTTGGTCGACAACACTACGCGCCGCCCATTGGAGCGCCCGAACACACGCGTCTGCTCCTGCGCCGACTGGCGTGCGAACAGCGGCAGGATTTCAGTGCCGGGAGTGTGGTGTTTGCGCAGCGCCTCGGCGGCTTCGCGGATCTCGCGCTCGCCCGGCAGGAACACCAGCACGTCGCCGGGGCCTTCGCTCTGCAACTCGTCGACCGCGTCGACGATGGCTTCGTAGAGATCGGCATCCTTGCGCCCGCCGCGTGTCGGCGCCTTGGGCTGCGGCCGCCCCGGCGCCAGGCCGGGCTTGTCCTCTTCCTCCACCGGCCGGTAGCGGACCTCAATCGGATACAGCCGCCCCGACACCTCGATCACCGGCGCCGGTTTGCCCGCGATGGCGAAATGATTGGCGAAGCGTTCGGCGTCCAGCGTCGCCGAGGTCACGATCACTTTGAGGTCCGGCCGCTTGACCAGCAACTGGCGGAGGTAGCCGAGCAGGAAGTCGATGTTGAGACTGCGCTCGTGCGCCTCGTCGATGATCAGCGTGTCATACGCCGAAAGCAGCGGGTCGCCCTGGGTCTCGGCCAGCAGAATGCCGTCGGTCATCAGCTTGATGTAGCTGTCGGCGCGCGTGTGATCTGTGAAGCGCACCTTGTAGCCCACCACGGTGCCCAGCTCGCTCTGCAACTCTTCCGCGATGCGGGTGGCGGTGGCGCGCGCGGCGATCCGGCGCGGCTGCGTATGACCGATCAGCCCCGCTTCGCCCCGCCCGATCTCCAGGCAGATCTTGGGCAGTTGCGTGGTCTTGCCAGAGCCGGTTTCGCCGCAGACGATGATGACCTGATGCGCGCGGATCGCCTCAGCGATCTCCGCGCGCCGCGCCGACACCGGCAGCTCGGCCGGGAATGTCGGCCTCGGCAGCCTGTTGCGCCGCTCGATGCGCGCCGCGATGCTGACCTCGAACCTCTTCCTTAAGGTTTCGGGCAGATCTTCGATGCGCTCCACACGCTTCGACAGGGCATGCAAGGCACGGCGCAATGCAGAACGGTCGCGTGAAAGAAGTTGATCCAGCAGGGAGACGACAGAGTTCATGGATTGACAAACGGAAACTGCTCGGATTGTAACGTGGCACAACCCTCCTGCAGCCCTGTCTTCTTGCAGCCCTATCCGCACGGCCTTTGAGGCATGTGAAGAGAGAATCGAATCTATTCAGGTAGCATGAATAAAGATCGAAGCAATGCCCCGCAGCCTGCCACCTGTTTTTTCTCAAGGAGATATCCCTTGAATCACGGAACGCTGATACGCCGTAGTTTTTCCTCTCTGCTCATATGCGTCTCCCTTGCGGTATCCGGACAACAGTCTCCTGCTTCGTCCCCCGGCAACGGTTCCCCGGAGCCGCTGAAAGGTGAGAATTCGGTCTCCAATCTGGAAATCAAGCGTAATGCCGAAGGTGAGTGGGTCGCCAGCTTTGATTACTTTTTCAATGGTGATCCACCCGCTGCAGTGCTGCTCCTCTCCCTGGTATCCGAGAACAGTGGGCTCGTAGATTTCCTCAACGGGGCGCCTTCCGCCGGGATGGAAACCGCCATGCGCGGACGGCATCATGCAGAGATTCTCATCAACCGGCCCTATTACAGTCTGAATGACAGCGTTGCGACCAGGCATGTCACAGCCATCCTTCACACGTACTCGAACCGCGGAGTCCTAGCAAGTCAGCAGGTAGAGCACAAGATTATCTGGCCCGACATGGATAGCTACACGGCAAACCGTCGCTACAAGAATCTGAGCAAGGAAGACATGCTCCAGCTCGCCGTCCAGATGATCGATATGGGTTACCCGAGTGGGCTGAAGGAAGCCAAGGAGATTCTCGACAAGATCATCGTGGCTACGCCCACCTATGCCCCCGCTTACATCGAACTGGCAAGGGTGGCGATGAAGACGAACTGGGGGCCGGAGGGCCTCAAGCAAGCAGAGGATCTACTGATTTCAGCCCTCCGCATCGACAAGGACAGCGTGAACGCCAAGATATTGCTTGGCTATGTCTATACCCACCAAAAAAAGTATGGGGCGGCTGAGAAACTGTTCGCCGAGGCTTCGCAGGCGAACCCGGCCAACCTTTGGTTGTGGTCGAACTGGGGAGAAATGTTTGCCATGCAGGGCAAGCATGAGCAGGCGATCAAGATGTACTTCGAGGCCATCAATCGTCCTCGCCCGAACAATAGTTACGACAACGCACAGCGCGATGCCTACGAAAAGCTGATCACCCTGCTTGATAAGAAGGGAGACCTCGACACTCAAGAGAAGGTCTATCGGCTGCGCTCTGAAAACTTCGGACAAGGCAGTTGCTATAACGCCGAGTACGCCGTGTTCCTGCTGCGTAAGCGCGGCGATGCGCGTGCAGCGATTACAAAAGCGCAACAAGCAGTCGCCGGGCAATGTCGGGAACCTATTGCCCGCGAGGCATTGGGGCAAGCCTACTATGCCAAGTGGACGACCGATACAGAGGCGGACAAGGGAACTTCGCTTAATCAAGCAAAGGCCTTCTTGCCTGGCAGCGCACGAACTTTCTATCTGCTGGCCCAGAGCGAACAGACGCTGGGGGCAGCCAAGGCGCTGATCGCCATGGGAGAGAAGATAGATCAACCTGACAATGCCAGTCTCACCGCCTTGTCCCACGCGTTGACGGACCGGCAATATGCGACCGCACGCAGGCTGATCTCCCTGGGAGCGCAAACAAAAGCGCCCATCGGCGAGGTAGGCATGCCCGTCGCGCTGATCCCGGTCGTATCACGCGATTTCGAAGGCATCCGCTTGATGCGGCAATCGGGGATCGACTACTCGAAGCTGAAATTCAGGGGCATGACAGCCATCGATCACGCAAAGCAGATGGGTGATCAGGAGCTTTCAAATGCGCTGAACCCTCAACGCCAAATTCTCTAGGATCATTCGCTCGCCCAGTCCTGGGCGAGCGAATGAAGATTTCGCTTCCCGTATTCTTGTGGCCTGAATAGCGACGACGAGGACTCAGGCTCGCGGTTTGGCCTGCGAACGCTGGCGCACGACGCTCTTGTTTGGGGCTTGATCTGCCCCCCACAGAACCACTTTCCATCAGCCTGTTCTCCACGCCAACCTGCAGGCCATGCGTTCAAGCTACGCATCGCCTACGCAATCTGGCGTATTCCTTGCCCTCCCCCCACTCCCTACATTTGAGTCGCACGGCAGATACACAGGGCCGGCTCAATCAAACTCTTCCAAGGGAGTCTTCACATGCAATCACGTCGCACCTTCATCAAGGCCTCCGCCATGACCACCGCGCTGGCCATCGCGGGTTTCGCTTCCTTCGCTGCTCACGCCCAGGAAACCATCAAGGTCGGCGTGCTGCACTCGCTGTCCGGCACCATGGCCATCTCCGAGACCGTGCTGAAGGACGTGGCCCTGATGGCCATCGACGAGATCAACGCCAAGGGTGGCGTGATGGGCAAGAAGCTGGAGCCGGTGGTGGTCGACCCCGCCTCCAACTGGCCGCTGTTCGCCGAGAAGGCCCGCCAACTGATCTCCAAGGACAAGGTCGCCGTCACCTTCGGCTGCTGGACCTCGGTATCGCGCAAGTCGGTGCTGCCGGTGTATGAAGAACTGAACTCGCTGCTGTTCTACCCGGTGCAGTACGAAGGTGAAGAGCTGTCGAAGAACGTGTTCTACACCGGTGCTGCGCCCAACCAGCAAGCCATTCCGGCGGTGGAATACCTGATGAGCAAGGATGGCGGCTCGGCCAAGCGCTTCGTGCTGCTGGGCACCGACTACGTGTATCCGCGCACGACCAACAAGATCCTGCGCGCCTTCCTGAAGAGCAAGGGCGTGGCTGAGGCCGACATCATGGAGGAATACACCCCCTTCGGTCACAGCGATTACCAAACGATCATCGCCAAGATCAAGAAGTTCGCTTCCGAAGGCAAGAAGACCGCCGTGGTGTCGACCATCAACGGCGACTCCAACGTGCCCTTCTACAAGGAACTGGGCAACCAGGGCCTGAAGGCGACCGACGTGCCGGTGGTGGCCTTCTCGGTGGGTGAAGAAGAACTGCGCGGCGTGGATACCAAGCCGCTGGTGGGCCACCTGGCCGCCTGGAACTACTTCATGAGCATTAAGAGCCCGGCCAACACCGAGTTCGTGAAGAAGTGGAGCGATTACGCCAAGGCCAAGAACATCGCCGGTCACAAGGACAAGCCGCTGACCAACGATCCGATGGAAGCCACCTACATCGGCATCCACATGTGGAAGCAGGCCGTCGAGAAGGCCAAGTCGACCGATACCGACAAGGTGATCGCCGCCATGGCCGGTCAGACCTTCCCGGCACCGGGTGGCTTCATGTCCACGATGGACAAGGAAAACCACCACCTGCACAAGCCGGTGTTCATCGGCGAAATCAAGGCCGATGGCCAGTTCAACGTGGTGTGGAAGACCAAGGGCCCGGTTGCGGCCGACCCCTGGAGCGACTACATCCCCGAGAACAAGGGCAAGAAGAACGTGCCGGAAAAGAAGTAAGCCGCGCGTGAGACCGTCATCGCCGATCGGGGATGACGGTGCCGGGGAGTTTGGGTGGCTTGCCGCTGTGCGGCAAGCCACCCTTGCGTAGGACGGGTGGAACACAGCCCCATTCCGCACCTACGAAAACAGCAGAACGATAGCGGGATCCGCGCCCCCGCACACAAGAACAGGAAACGCCATGACGTCCGCCGTATCCTCCGAGTCGATCACGCCCGGGCTCGCCAGATTCGCCCGTTACGCTGGCGCGTTGTTCGTCCTCATGCTGGCCACCTGCTTCGTGGCCGCGCAGGCCGCATTACCGCCGCAGACCATCCTGAAATTCGCCACCGGAGAGAACGACGACAAGATCGCCGCGCTCAACGAATTGGCCGCCTCTGCCGATCCGGCCGGCCTCGCGCTGCTGGAAGCGCTGGCGGACGGTCGCCTGCAGTCGGTCGAGGGCAAGCGCGTGCTGATCCTCGATGCCGAGGGCAAGGCCACCGATGCAATCAGCGGCGCCAAGGTCGATCCGATTCCCGAGACGGCCGAAGACGTGACGGTCAACAACCGCGTGCGCAGTGCCGTGGACGCTGCCATCGCCGCCTTGCAGCTCTCCTCACCCGACAAGTCCGTGCGCCTGGATGCCGCGCGCAAGATCAAGAGCGCGGCCAGCGAGGAAATGCTGCCACTGGTGGAAAAGGCGCTGAAGACCGAGAAGGATTCGCAGGTCCAGAACGTCCTCAACGTCACCCGTGCCAGCATCCAGTTGCAGAGCCCGAACGTGTCCACCCGCCTGGCTGCGATCAAGGCCTTGTCCGCCGGCGGGGACTCCGAGATCAAGCAGATGCTTCTCAGCATGCTGGAGAAGGATGGCGACACCTACAAGGAGCCGGAAGCAGCCGTGCGCGTCGAAGCACAGCGTGCCATCAATGCCATCGACTCCCGCCTCAAGGTCGGCGAGTACGCGGGCATGGCCTTCACTGGAGCGTCACTCGGCAGCATCCTGCTGCTCGCCGCGCTGGGCCTGGCCATCACCTACGGCCTGATGGGCGTCATCAACATGGCGCACGGCGAGCTGATCATGATCGGCGCCTATGCCACCTACGTCACGCAGAACCTGGTGCGCGCCTGGGCGCCAGGCTTGTTTGACCTCTATCCGCTGTTCGCGCTGCCGGTCTCCTTCCTAGCCGCCGCGCTGGTCGGCGTGGCCATGGAGCGCCTGGTGATCCGTCACCTCTACGGTCGTCCGCTGGAAACCCTGCTCGCCACCTGGGGAATCAGCCTGGTGCTGATCCAGCTCGTGCGTAGCACCTTCGGGGCGCAGAACGTGCCGCTGGAAAATCCGAGCTGGCTGTCCGGTGGTGTGCAGATCATGAGCAACCTGATCCTGCCGTGGAACCGGATTGCCATCGTCATCTTCGCCGCGCTGGTGGTGATCGGCATGACGCTGATCCTGACCCGCACGCGACTGGGCCTGTTCGTCCGCGCCGTAACGCAGAACCGCAGCATGGCAAGCTGCGTGGGCGTCGCCACGCCGCGCGTCGACACCGTGGCCTTTGGCCTGGGCTCCGGCATCGCTGGCTTGGCCGGTTGCGCCCTCTCGCAGGTAGGCAACGTCGGGCCTGATCTGGGCCAGAGCTACATCATCGACTCCTTCATGGTCGTCGTGCTGGGCGGCGTCGGGCAGCTTGCCGGCACGGTGTACGCCGCGTTGGGCCTGGGCGTGCTGAACAAGCTGCTGGAAGGCTTCGCTGGTGCGGTACTGGCCAAGATCGCGGTGCTCGTGATCATCATCGTGTTCATCCAGAAGCGTCCGCAGGGGCTGTTCGCCGTGCGTGGCCGTTTCGTCGAGAACTGACCGGACGGGATCATCAACATGCTCGACAAGACACTCACTTTCCGTCTCTTCGGTCCCAAGGGCTGGCTGGGGCTGGCGATCTTCGCCGCCCTCACGCTGGTACTGGTGCCCATCCTGAACCTGGCTGTACCCGAGGGCAGCGCCTTTCACCTCTCTACCTACTGGGTCACCCTGATCGGCAAGATCATGTGCTACGCCATCGTGGCGCTCGCCATGGACCTGGTGTGGGGCTACACCGGCATCCTGTCGCTGGGCCACGGCCTGTTCTTCGCGCTGGGGGGCTATGGCATGGGCATGTACCTGATGCGCGCCATCGGCCGCGAGGGTAACTACCAGAGCGACCTGCCGGATTTCATGGTGTTCCTGAACTGGAAGGAGCTGCCCTGGTACTGGCAGGGCACCGACAGCTTCCTGTACTGCATGCTCCTGGTGGTGTTCGTGCCCGGCCTGCTGGCGCTGATCTTCGGCTTCTTCGCCTTCCGCTCGCGCATCAAGGGCGTGTATTTCTCGATCATCACGCAGGCGCTGACCTTTGCCGCGATGCTGCTGTTCTTCCGCAACGAAACGGGCTTCGGCGGCAACAACGGCTTCACCGATTTCAAGCGCATCCTGGGTTTCCAGATCGCCGCCCCGGAGACGCGCGTGACCCTGTTCGCGCTGACCGCGCTGCTGCTCATCGGCTTCCTGCTGCTCGGCCGCTACATCGTCACCAGCAAGCTCGGCCGGGTGCTGGCGGCGATCCGCGATGCCGAATCGCGCGTCATGTTCTCGGGCTACAACCCCCTGCCCTACAAGCTCTTCATCTGGACCGTATCGGCCGTGATCTGTGCCATCGCCGGTGCGCTGTTCGTGCCGCAAGTGGGCATCATCAACCCGAGTGAGATGTCGCCCGCCAACTCGATCGAGATCGCCATCTGGACCGCCGTGGGTGGCCGCGCCACGCTGATCGGCCCGCTCATCGGCGCCGGCCTCATCAATGGCGTGAAGAGCTGGTTCACCGTGGCCTTCCCCGAGTATTGGCTGTACTTCCTGGGCCTGATCTTCATCCTCGTCACGCTGTACCTGCCCAATGGCGTGATCGGCCTGCTCAAGAAGAAAGAGGAACGCGCATGAACGCCGCCGCCAGCGAAAAGACCGTGGGCACCCAGCTCACCGAGACCAGCTTCGATCGTGCGGTTGGCCTGGAGCGGCCGATCACCGACTCCACCCAGCTCGACACCACGAAGGGGGTGATCCTCTACCTGGAGGACATCACCGTCACCTTCGACGGTTTCCGCGCCATCAACAAGCTCAACATCGCCATCGACAAGGGTGAGCTGCGCTGCATCATCGGCCCCAACGGCGCCGGCAAGACGACCATGATGGACGTCATCACCGGCAAGACGCGGCCCGACTCCGGCACCGCCTACTTTGGCCAGACCATCGACCTCACCAAGCTCAACGAGGCGCAGATCGCGCATGCCGGCATCGGCCGCAAGTTCCAGAAGCCCACCGTGTTCGAGCAACTGAGCGTGTTCGAGAACCTCGAGCTCGCGATGAAGATGGACAAGGGCATCTGGACCAGCCTGTGGGCCAGCCTGACCGGCACTCAGCGCGACAAGATCAACGAAACGCTGGAACTCATTCGCCTCAAGGATCAGGCCGCGCGCCCGGCCGGCTTGCTGTCGCACGGCCAGAAGCAATGGCTGGAGATCGGCATGCTGTTGATGCAGGAACCCGTGGTGCTGCTGCTGGATGAGCCTGCCGCCGGCATGACCGACGAAGAAACCGAGCGCAGCGGCGAGCTGTTCCTGTCACTGGCCGGCCAGTACACGCTGATCGTGGTTGAGCACGACATGGACTTCATCAAGCAGATCTCGAGCGGCCGCAAGGTCACCTGCCTGCACGAAGGCAGCGTGCTGTCCGAAGGCCCGCTGGAGCAGGTGCAGAACGATGAGCGTGTGATCGAGGTGTATCTGGGGCGCTGATAGCCGTCATTCCCGCGAAAGCGGGAACGAAGAAATCTTTTTAGTGAGACCTGACATGCTGACAGTCGAAAACCTCAACCAGTACTACGGCGGCAGCCACACGCTGCGCGGCGTGTCGCTCTCGCTCAAGCAAGGCGAGGTCACGACCCTGCTGGGCCGTAACGGCGTGGGCAAGACGACCTTGCTGAAGTGCCTGATGGGCCTGCTGCCTGTCGCGAAAGGTAGCGTCTCATTCGACGGCAAGGACATCACCAAGGCCGCCCCCTACGCTCGGGCGGCCATGGGCCTGGCCTACGTGCCGCAAGGGCGCGAGATTTTCCCGCGCCTGACGGTGGAAGAGAACCTGCAGATGGGGCTGGCCAACGGCAAGGCCTCGCGCGGGGTGCCGGACTACATCTTCGACATGTTCCCGGTACTCAAGGACATGCTCAAGCGTCGCGGCGGCGACCTCTCGGGCGGCCAGCAGCAGCAGCTCGCCATTGGCCGTGCGCTGACCATGCGGCCCAAGGTGCTGATCCTCGATGAGCCCACCGAAGGCATCCAGCCCTCCATCATCAAGGACATCGGCAACGCGATCCGCAAGCTGGCCGAAGGCGGCGAGATGGCAATCCTGCTGGTCGAGCAGTACTACGACTTCGCCGAGTCACTGGCCGACCAGTACGCCGTCATGGCGCGGGGTGAGATCGTCAAGGCGGGTCCCGGCAGCGAGATGCAGGCCCAGAACGTGAAGAGCCTGGTGGCGATCTGAGGTTCCATGCTTAGGGTAGGTTCGGAGCGCAGCGACAACCCACCGATCCAGCATATGTCCAGGCGCGATGCGCCCGCAGATTGACGACCGGTGGGTTACGTCTTCGGCTAACCCACCCTACGCAAACACCCGGCATCGACATCAATACAATCAGATAGAGCGAATCGCTCCATCGCACCCGGTTTGCCGCGAAAATAGCGCCCATGAACCCTGTCGACGCGCCCATCAAGACCGGCTGGCACGCCCGCTTGCGACTCGAAGTCGAAGCACGCGCCGGCCGCAGCGTGCTGGCGCGGCGCGAGCATGAGGGGCCGTTGCGCGTACAGAAGGCGCTTTACCCGGAAGGCGATGCGGTCTGTCAGACCCTGATCCTGCACCCGCCCGCAGGCATTGCCGGCGGCGACCGCCTAGAGATCGACTACTCTGTCCGGTCAGGCGCACATGCCCAGGCCACCACCCCCGGTGCCGGCAAGTGGTACAAGAGCCTCGGCCCGCTGGCCACGCAGGACATACGCCTCGATGTCGGCCCCCAGGCGGTGCTGGAATGGCTGCCACAAGAGGTGATCGTCTTTGACCGCGCGCGAGCACTCGCGACCACCACGGTCACGCTGGCACCCGGTGCGCGCGCCATCGGCTGGGACATCCTGTGCCTGGGCCGCGCGGCGAGCGGTGAGCAATTCCGCGCAGGCAGCTACCGCCAGCGCTTCCGCCTGCAGGACGCGGCAGGCCATCCCCTCTGGCAGGAGTCCATGCATCTCGTCGGCAGCGACGATGCGATGGTCTCCAGCATCGCCCTGGGCGGACACACCGTGTTCGGCAGCCTGTGGATCGCCGGCATTGCGTCCGACGCCGAACTGCTCGGCAAACTACGCGAATTGGACGTCAAGAGCGGCACATGTGGGGTATCGTCCCTCCCACATGTCACGGTGCTGCGCCTGCTGTCACACTCCAGCGAGCATGCACGCCAGTACTTCGAAGCCGCCTGGGCCATTGCCCGGCCGCATGTGTTGAATCACCGAGCGGTTCCCCCGCGCATCTGGAGCACCTGAGCCACATCCGGACGATCCCTGGCTGAACTTGTCGTAGGACACATACAAATGGAACTCACACCACGCGAGAAAGACAAGCTGCTGATCTTCACCGCCGCCCTGCTGGCCGAGCGGCGCAAGGCACGCGGCCTGAAACTCAACTATCCGGAGGCGGTCGCCTTCATCACCGCCGCCATCATGGAAGGCGCGCGCGACGGCCGCACCGTAGCCGAGCTGATGAGCTACGGCACCACGCTGCTGACACGTGACGACGTCATGGACGGCATCGCCGAACTGATCCCCGAGATCCAGGTGGAAGCCACCTTCCCGGATGGCACGAAACTCGTGACCGTCCACCACCCGATCATTTGATCGCCGTGCCTGCACAGGCAGGAACCCCGTGACTTTTCTTTGCACGCCACTGGCCTCTCACTATCAACGGGATGACCAGCGATATCAGGAGATGAACACATGAAACGCTACATGCTCGCCCTCGCCGCCCTTCTCCCCACCCTTGCCCTGGCCCACGCCGGCCCCGACGCTGGTGCCCACCATGGTTTCATGGATGGTTTCACCCACCCCTTCACCGGGCTGGATCACCTGGCCGCGATGGTGGCCGTGGGGGTATGGAGCGTGCTCGCCTTCCGCCACGCCGGCCGTGCGCAATGGGCCGCCCCGGCCGCCTTCGCCGGTGTGCTGCTGGTGGGGGGCCTGCTCGCCTTCGCCGGCTTCAGCCTGCCCGGCGTGGAGCCGATGATTGCCGCCTCGCTGGTTGTGCTGGGCCTGCTGGTCGCCACCCGCGTGCAGATGTCCGCGAGCGCCGGCGCAGCCCTGGTCGGCGCCTTCGCTCTGTTCCACGGCCTGGCGCATGGCGCCGAGTTGCCTGCGGATCAGGCCGTGGCCGCACTGTCCGGCATGGTGCTGGGTACCGCTGTGTTGCACCTGTCCGGCATGGCGCTGGGCCGCTTCGTGCTGGCACGCCAGGTGTGGCTGCCGCGCATCGCCGGCGCCGCGGTCGCGCTGTTCGGTGCCAGCCTGCTGGCTTTCTGAGGAGTCTTGCCATGATCCCCGGCGAACTGCTTGTCGATGACGGTGACCTGGAGCTGAACCCGGGCCGTCGCACGCTCACGCTTGAGGTGAAGAACACCGGCGACCGCCCGATCCAGGTCGGCTCGCACTACCACTTCGCGGAAACCAACGCGGCCCTGGACTTCGACCGCAAGGCCGCACACGGCATGCGGCTCAACATCGCCAGCGGCACCGCCGTGCGCTTCGAGCCCGGCCAGAGCCGCACGGTGGAACTGGTGGACTACGCCGGCGAGCGCAAGGTGTTTGGTTTCAGAGGACTGGTACAAGGCGCGCTGTAACGACTCGTCATTCCCGCGAAAGCGGGAATCCACGAGCCTGGAAATTCGTCCCAAACAAGTGGATTCCCGCTTTCGCGGGAATGACGGATACGTTGAGGATTTACTCATGGCAAATATCTCCCGCCGCGCCTACGCGGAAATGTTCGGTCCCACGGTGGGTGACCGCGTGCGTCTGGCCGACACCGACCTCGTGGTCGAGGTGGAAAAGGACTTCACGCTCTATGGCGAAGAGGTCAAGTTCGGTGGCGGCAAGGTCATCCGCGACGGCATGGGCCAGAGCCAGCGCGTCGCCGCCGAGGTGGCTGACACGGTGATCACCAACGCGCTGATCATCGACCACTGGGGCATCGTGAAGGCCGACATCGGCATCAAGGGCGGCTTCATCTCGGCCATCGGCAAAGCCGGCAATCCGGACGTGCAGCCCGGCGTCACGATCGCCATCGGCGCTGCCACCGAAGTCATCGCCGGTGAGGGCTGCATCATCACGGCCGGCGGCATCGACACGCACATCCACTTCATCTGCCCGCAGCAGATCGACGAAGCCTTGATGAGTGGCGTGACCACCATGATCGGTGGCGGCACCGGCCCCGCGACGGGCACCTTTGCCACCACCTGCACGCCCGGCCCCTGGCACATCGCGAAGATGCTGCAGGCAGCCGACGCCTTCCCGATGAACCTGGGCTTCCTCGGCAAGGGCAACGTGAGCCTGCCCGACCCGCTGCGCGAGCAGGTCGACGCCGGCGCCATCGGCCTGAAACTGCACGAGGACTGGGGCACCACCCCGGCTGCCATCGACAACTGCCTGTCGGTGGCCGAAGAGACGGACATCCAGGTCGCCATCCACTCCGACACGCTGAACGAATCCGGCTTCGTCGAAGACACCGCCGCTGCCTTCAAGGGCCGCACGATCCACACCTTCCACACCGAGGGTGCGGGTGGCGGCCACGCACCGGACATCGTCAAGCTCGCCGGCCTCAAGAACGTGCTGCCCAGCTCGACCAACCCGACGCGGCCCTACACGGTGAACACCATCGACGAGCACCTCGACATGCTGATGGTCTGCCACCACCTGGACCCGAGCATCGCCGAAGACGTGGCCTTCGCCGAATCGCGCATCCGCCGCGAGACCATCGCAGCCGAAGACATCCTGCACGACATCGGCGCCATCTCGATGTACTCCTCCGACTCGCAGGCCATGGGCCGTGTCGGCGAAGTCGTGATCCGCTGCTGGCAGACCGCGCACAAGATGAAGCAGCAGCGCGGCGCACTGAAGGGCGATGGTGCCCGTAACGACAACTTCCGCGCCAAGCGCTACATCGCGAAGTACACGATCAACCCGGCCATCGCGCATGGCATCAGCCACATCGTCGGCTCGGTGGAAGTCGGCAAGCTGGCCGATCTCGTCGTCTGGAAGCCCGCCTTCTTCGGCGTGAAGCCCAGCCTTATCCTCAAGGGCGGCATGATCGCCGCAGCCGCCATGGGCGACGCCAACGCCTCCATCCCGACTCCGCAACCGGTGCACTACCGCCCGATGTTCGGCAGCTTCGGCGGCGGCCTCAAGACCTCGCTGACCTTCGTCTCGCAGGCTGCGCTGGACAAGGGCACGCTGGAAGGTCTGGGCCTGCAGAAGCCGCTGGAAGCCGTGAAGAACATCCGCAGCGTGCAGAAGACCGACATGGTCCACAACGGCTGGCACGGCGAGATCAAGGTCGACGCCGAGACCTACGAAGTGCGTGCCGACGGCGAGCTCCTGACCTGCGAGCCGGCGACATCCTTGCCGATGGCACAGCGCTACTTCCTGTTCTAAAAGCCATGGATAAGCCTACTGCGCCCGCCGATCTTGAGGCTGTGATACTCGACGTACATGCGTACGTCTGCGTTTCTCACCTCAACCTCGACGCGCTCGCTACGGCTTCTCCACGACTTTGATTTCCGGCTCTCGAAAATGCTCCTGATTGAATCGCTCTACACCGGCAGCGCAGCTGCCACCGAACAACTGGTCCTGAACTTCGACGCCCGCACCAAGAGCCGGCTGCGCACGCAACTGGCCTCGGGTGAGGAAGTTGGCATGTTCCTGCCGCGTGGCACGATCCTGCGTGGCGGCGACAAGCTGCAAAGCCAGGATGGCCGTGTGATTGCGGTCGTCTCCGCACCCGAAGCCCTGGTCGAAGCCCGTTGCGCCAACCCTTTCGAACTGGCCCGCATCGCCTACCACCTCGGTAACCGTCATGTCGCGGTGCAGGTCTGCGAGGGCGCCTTGCGCATCCAGCAGGACCACGTACTGGAACACATGCTGGCAGGCTTGGGCGCCCAGCTCACGCATCTGGATGCCGCCTTCGAGCCCGAGGCTGGCGCCTATGCGCATGGTCATCACCACGCGGAGCGCGGCGCCACCGAGGCACGCATTCATGTGATGGGCGGCAACCATGGTTAACGCCCGTCGTTCCTGCGGAGGCAGGAACCCAGTGGCGTTAACCGGCGCCCGTAAAGTCGCTGGATTCCCGCTTTCGCGGGAATGACGGTCACATGAACATCCAGCTCGCCCGCCTGCTCCACCTCGCCAGCCCGGCCCTGCCCGTCGGCGCCTTCTCCTACTCGCAGGGTCTGGAGTGGGCGGTCGAATGCGGCACGGTGAAGAATGAAGCGCAGGCCCAGCAATGGATTCGCGATGCCCTGCACTTCGCGCTGGCACGCTGCGAGGCGCCCGCCCTGGTCGGCCTGATGCGGGCCTGGGCGGCTGGCGATACCGCCGCGGTGCAGCGCCTCAACGCCGAGTTCATCGCCACCCGCGAGACCGCCGAGCTGCGCGCCGAAACCCTGCAGATGGGCTATTCGCTGGCGCGCTTGCTGCGCGATCTGCCGGAGATGCCGGACACGATCCGCGAGGCGCACGCGCAGATGAACGAGATCGCTTTCCCGACACCGTGGGCGGCCGCAGCCGCGCACTGGCAATTGGCCGAGACGGACGCCGCCACGACCTACCTGTGGGCCTGGCTGGAGAACCAGGTGATGGCCGCCGTGAAGCTGGTGCCGCTGGGCCAGACGGCCGGCCAGCGCATGCTGGTGGCGCTCTCGCCCGACTTGCCGATGCTGGCTGCCGAAGCCATCCGGCGCGCCGAATCGCAGGACTGGGAGAACTTCACGCCCGGCATGACGCTCGCCAGTTGCCTGCACGAGACCCAATACACACGATTGTTCAGATCATGAAATTCGGGAGTGGGGAGTCGAGAGTAGGGAGTCGTTGATGTTTCCGGACGGCTTCGCCGTCCGCATACTTTTCGACTCCCGACTCACCACTCCCGGCTCCCGATGCAAAACAAGGAAAGCACCATGCCTCAAACCACCTCCCAACCTCTCAGAGTCGGCATCGGCGGCCCGGTCGGCTCCGGCAAGACTGCTCTGACCCTGGCGCTGTGCCGCGCACTGCGCGACAAGTACAACATCGCTGTCGTCACCAACGACATCTACACCGCCGAAGACGCGCAGTTCCTGGTGCGCAATGAAGCGCTGCCGGCCGAGCGCATCCTGGGCGTGGAGACCGGCGGCTGCCCGCACACCGCGATCCGCGAAGACGCGTCGATCAACCTCGAAGCGGTGGAGCAGCTCACCCGCAAGTTCCCCGGCCTGGAGATCGTGTTCGTGGAGTCTGGCGGCGACAACCTGGCCGCGACCTTCTCGCCGGAACTCTCCGACCTCACGCTGTACGTGATCGACGTGTCGGCCGGCGACAAGATCCCGCGCAAGGGCGGGCCGGGCATCATGAAGAGTGACCTGCTGGTGATCAACAAGATCGACCTCGCGCCGCTGGTGGGCGCCTCGCTGGAGGTAATGGACCGCGATTCACGCAAGATGCGCGGCGACAAGCCTTTCGTCTTCAGCAACCAGAAGACCGGCCAGGGCCTGCCCGAGATCATCGCCTTCATCGAGCAGCAAGGCATGTTGCACGCGGCCTGAGCTCGGGTCGCTGTAGTCCATCGCATTGCATCCAGATCAAAGCCCGGTGCGCCGAGGCGGGCGTATGCTGAGTGCTTTCCGTTCGCGCCGGGAGTAGTCCGTGAGCACCGAATTCCGCATTCCGCTTGAGCAACTTCGCGCCGAAGTCCGCGATACCCTGATCGCCGCCGGCATGCCCGCCAGTGCGGCCATCGTCGAAGCCGAGGTGATGACCGAGGCCGATCTGCACGGTACTCCGTCGCATGGTGTACGCATGCTGCCGGGCCTGCTGGCCGGGCTCAAGGATGGGCGGGTGAAGGCGGATGCCGAAGGCATCATGCTGCGCAGCACCGCCGCCACTTGCGTGCTGGACGGCGAAAACGGTCCCGGCCGCTACCTCTCGGTGCTGGCCATGGAGGCCGCCGTGTCACGCGCCCGCCTGTTCGGCATCGGTGCCTGCCTCGCCACCCGCTTGACCCACTGGGGGCGCGCCCACGCCTACGCCAGCCGCGCTGCGCTGGCGGGCTGCATCGGCATCTGCACCACCAATGCGATGACCACCATGGCGGGTTGGGGCGCCACCAAGCGGGTGATCGGCAACAATCCGCTGGCCATCGGCATTCCCGGCGAAGACATCCGCGAACCGCTGGTGCTGGACATCGCCATGAGCCAGGCCGCCGTGGGCAAGGTAGGTACCTGGCTGCGCGAGGGCAAGAGCATTCCGGATGGCTGGGGCTTCGACGCCGAAGGCAAACCGAGCAATGATGCCAAGGCCATCCTCGGCGGCGCGGTGAAGCCATTTGGCGACCACAAGGGTGCCGGCCTCGCGCTGATGATGGAGCTGATGACGGCAGCACTGGCCGGCGGCATGTTCGGCCCCGAGATCGACGCCGACCGCAGCGGTCTGGATCTGGGCTCCAGCAAGCTGTTCATCGCGCTGGATGTGGCGGCTTTTGGCGACAGCGCGATGTTCCGCTCGCGCTTGCACGACTTCCTGCTGCACCTGGAAACCAACGCCAGCGAGACTACGCCCTTCATGTGGCCAGGCCAGCGTGGCTGGCAGACCAGTCACGAGGGCGAAGCACAGGGCGTGTCGCTGCACCCTGAAATCGTGGCGCAGTTGCGCGCCGCCGGGCTCAAGCTGGAAGTCTGATCAGCCGCTGCTGAGCAGGGAACCGAGGCGGCCGCGCAAGGCTTCCGCCTCGTCTTCACCACGCGCCTTGTGGACCGCATTCACGAGCACTTCGCTGAAGCTGCGGTAATCCTCGACGGCGGCAAGCTTCTCGAGCTGCAGTTGCAGCTTGAAGCCCTTGAGCCCCAGGTGGCGGGAGATCGCCTCGTTGCAGGCGCTGTATAGCGCCATCTGGCGCTCGGCCTGCGCGGCCAGGCTGCCTCCGGCGTCGCTGGGGGACGCGGCGGACGGTTTCGGTGGCGGCGCCACGGGCGCTGCTGCAGCGGGGGCGGCGATCAAACCAGCCTCGGCCAGTTGAGTGAAATGCTCTTCGCTGATGCCCGCCGAGCCCAGCATCTGCAGCAGGCCTTCCACCGAACGCTTGCCATCCACCTGTACCAGGAGGGAACGCAGGCGCGGCGCCAGACGCATCTCGCGTGTCTGGATCTCACGTTGCCCGGCTTCTGTCTTCGAGAACACCCTGTCACGCATGCCCATACCTGCCGATCAATGCCGATTGCATAAGAACGCTTCGCGTTCAACCATGACGCATTAACGCTGCATTGCATCAGCTAGAACATCGGGGCTTGCCCTGACAGGCTCAGCGCGGGATAGCTGGCGGCGGTAACAGTTGCAGGAATTCAACCACTTCCGTCTCCACGCGCGAGCGGCGCATCGGAGGCAGGCTCTGCCACACGCGCTTGCCGTAGGGCTTGGTGATCATCCGCGGGTCGCACACCACCAGCACGCCGCGATCACGCTCGGAGCGGATCAATCTGCCTGCGCCCTGTTTCATGTTGATGACCGAGCGTGGCAACTGGTACTCCATGAACGGGTTGCGACCCTGCTTCTCCATCCATTCCACGCGCGCCTTCAGCACCGGGTCGTCGGGCGGGGAGAACGGCAGCTTGTCGATGATGACCAGCGACAGCGCATCGCCTGGTACGTCGACACCTTCCCAGAAGCTCTGGCTGGCGACCAGCACCGCGTTGCCGAGGCGGCGGAAACGTTCAAGCAGCTCGCTGCGCGAGCTTTGGCCTTGCAGCAGCAAGGGGAAATCCTGGCCCTCGCGCTGCAGGCCATCCGCAATCCCATCGTGGATGCGCTGCATCGCGCGCAGCGAGGTGCACAGCACGAAGGCGCGCCCCTGTGCGGCGATGATCAGCGGCAGCGCCACACGCACCACGGCATCGGCGTAGTCCGGGCTATTCGGGTCCGGCATGCCCTCGGGCGCGTACAGCATGGCCTGCTCGCCGTACTCGAAGGGGCTGCCCCACATGGCCGTCTCGGGCGGCGTCTCCAGGAAGTTGAGCCCCAGTTCGCGGTTGTAGTGGTCGAAGCCACGCCCCACGGCCAGGGTCGCGGAAGTGAAGATCCAGCTCTTGGCCTGCCCCTCCACCTGTTTGCGGAAGATGTTGGCCACATCGAGCGGCGTGGTGTTGAGCGAGGCCGACTGGCTATAGACCTCGACCCAGCGGATCAGGTCCGGCTGCTCCACGCGGCGCCAGCGCTGCACGCGCTCGCACAGCTCGGTCGCCCGCTGCCAGCATTTCTCCAGTCCCTCGGCGCGCTCCGCCTGGGTGCCGGAGAGTTCGACGAACTTCTCCAGCTCGGCCTCCAGGACGTCCAGCGCATCGTGGAAGGGTTTGTTGTCGGCCATCTGGGCGAAGCCCAGGCGCAGGTTCTCGCCCGGAATCGCCAGGCGCAGATCGCGCGCCGCCTTTTCCAGCGAGCGGGTGGCGTCCTGCAGCGGCACGAAGTCGCGCGCATTGGCCAGCGCTTCGTGGCGCGTGTCGCGTGCCAGGTCCAGCATCTGCCCCGTCGATGCGCTTTCGCCGAAGAACAGGCTGGCCGTCTCGGGCAATTGGTGCGCTTCGTCGAACACCACGGTGTTGCAGGCCGGCAGCAGTTCGCCCATGCCCTCGTCGCGCAGCATCACGTCGGCGAAGAAGAGGTGGTGATTGACCACCACCACGTCGGCCTCCTGCGCGCGACGACGCGCGGCCAGCACGAAACACTCCTTGTTATGCGGGCACTCCTGGCCCAGGCAGTTCTCGCGCGTCGAGGTCGCCAGCATCCACACCGTGGCGTCCTCGGGTACCCCACTACATTCGGATTTGTCGCCGGTCTGCGTGTGCTCCATCCACTTGGCGATCTGCTGCATGTAGAACACATCCTCGCGATTGAGGAAGCGCCCGTCGAGCTGCGCACGCTGGATGTGGTAATGGCAGGCGTAGTTCTGGCGCCCCTTCAGCAAGGCCACGCCGACCGGCACCTTGAGCGCCTTGCGCACGGCCGGCAGGTCGCGGTGGAAGAGCTGATCCTGCAGGGTCTTGGTGCCGGTCGAGATGATGACCTTGCCGCCCGAGAGCAGCGCTGGGACGAGGTAGGCGAAGGTCTTGCCGGTGCCGGTGCCGGCCTCGGCCACCAGCACACGATTGCCCTTGATGGCGCGCGCGATCGTCTCCGCCATCTCGATCTGTTGCGGACGCGGACGGAAGCCCGGAATCACGCTGGCCAGCGTGCCGTCTTCGGAGAAATGCAGGGGAATGTCTTGCATGGATACGGTGGAAAAAGCTCGTGCGATGTTAGCACGCAGCCTCTCCGGACCTGAGCATCCATACAGTCGCCCCTGTTCCTGGCCCGCCGGCTCAAGGATAATGCGCGGTTTGCTTTCCCGACCCGACACAGTGGCCCGCGACCTCCGCTCTCCCTGGCAACGCTTCCTCGCCTGGCTTGACCTGATCCTCAAGGATCACGGCTTTTTCCGCACGCTCTACCTGAACCTGCATGCCCTTCCCGGCGGCCTGTACCGCAGCGCCCAGCCCAGCCCGAACCACTTGCGCCGCCTGCACCGCAAGTACGGCATCCGCACCGTGATCAACCTGCGCGGCGCGGACGACAGCGGGCGCTACGCCCTGGAGGCCGAAACCTGCGCCACGCTGGGCATCCGCTTCATCGACCACACCGGCATCCGCTCGCGCAGCGCGCCCGAGGTGGAGGCCGTGCACGCCACGCGCAAGCTGTTCGACGACATCGAATACCCGGCGCTGATCCACTGCAAGTCGGGCGCCGACCGTGCCGGCTTCGCCTCGGCGCTCTACCGGATGTTCCGTCTCGGCAGTCCGGTCCAGGAGGCAATGACGGAACTGTCCCTGCGCTATGGCCATGTGAAGGGCTCCAAGACCGGCGTGCTGGACTTCTTCTTTGAGGATTACCTGCGCCAGACCGCGCAGGCGCCCAAGGAATTCCTGGCCTGGGTGGATCAGGACTACGATCGCGATGACCTGAAGGCTCGTTTCAAACCCAAGGGCCTGCAGGACTTCATCGTCGACAAGGTACTGGAGCGCGAATGAAGGACTCCTGGCTGCTCTATCGCCGACTACTGGGCTACATCCGCCCCTACTGGCGGGTGGCGATCCTCGCCGTGATCGCGATCAGCGCCTCGGCCGCGCTCAATGCCATCCTGCCCAGCCTGATGAAGCCGCTGCTCGACGAAAGCCTGATCGCGCAGGACAACGAGGCGATGTGGCAGATTCCCCTGTTCATCGTGCTCGTCGCGCTGGGCAAGGGCCTCGCCGACTACACCTCGGGTGTCAGCAGTCAATGGATCGCCAACAAGGCGATGGAAGACATCCGCGTGCAGATCTTCCGCCACCAGTTGCGCCTCCCCCTGGCCACCCACCAGACCCAACCCGCCGGCAGCCTGCTCTCCCGCATCACCTATGACGTGGGCCAGGTCGGCGCCGCACTGTCGAATGCCTGGATCGTGGTGATCCAGGACAGCCTGACCATCATCGCCTTGCTGACCGCCCTGCTCTACATGGCATGGAAGCTCACGCTGATGATCCTGCTGGTCGCCCCCCTCGTGGTGTGGGTCATGAACAAGGCCAGTCGTGGCATGCGTACCTCTAACCGCGCGATGCAGGAAACCATGGCCGAGATGACCAGTGCGCTGGAGGAGTCCGTCACCGGGGTGCGCGAGATCAAGGTCTTCGGTGCCGAGGCACACGAGGGCCGGCGCTTTGCCGCCATCTCGAAGAAGCTGCGCCACGAGACCATGAAGGTCGTGCGCATCTCCTCGGCCAACGTGCCGGTGGTCAACATCCTGGCCTTCTCCGCGGTGGCGGCGGTCACCTACTTCGCCACCACGCTGACCAAGAACAACCAGCTCACGCCGGGCGCCTTCGTCGCCTTCCTCACCACCATGGGCATGCTGTTCGAGCCAGTGCGTCGCCTCACCAACGTCAACACAGTGATCCAGCGCGGCCTGGCCGGTGCGCAAAGCATCTTCGGCCTGCTCGACCTGCAGCCCGAGCAGGAGACCGGCCAGGCCCCCGCGCAACCCGTGCGCGGCGCCATCCGCCTGCGGGAGGTGGGCTTCCGCTACCCGGGCCAGGACGCGCCTGCATTGGAAGGCTTCAGTCTCGATGTCGCGCCCGGCCAGACCATCGCCCTGGTGGGCGCCTCCGGTAGCGGCAAGAGCACGCTGGTCGCGCTGCTGGCGCGTTTCTTCGACCCGCAGAGCGGCCATATCGAACTGGACGGCCAGCGCCTCGACACGCTGGCCCCCCAGGCCCTGCGCGAACACATCGCGCTGGTCGGCCAGCATGCCGCGCTGTTCGACGACACGGTGGCGGCCAACATCGCCTATGGCCGCCACGATGCCGACCCCGCCGCAATCGAGGCGGCGGCGCGTGCCGCCCACGCCTGGGATTTCATCCGTACGCTGCCGGAAGGTCTGGCCGCCCGCATCGGCCCGAACGGCAGCCGCTTGTCCGGCGGCCAGCGCCAGCGCATCGCGATTGCACGCGCCTTCTTCAAGGACGCCCCCATCGTGCTGTTCGACGAGGCCACCTCGGCGCTCGACAACGAGTCCGAGCGCGTGGTGCGCGAAGCGATGCTGACGCTGCGCCGGGGCCGCACCGTATTCATCGTGGCGCACCGCCTGTCCACCGTGCGCGATGCCGATCGCATCGTGGTGATGGAGCGTGGCCGGATCGTCGAAAGCGGCGACCACGAAACCCTGCAGGCCGCCAACGGCGCCTATGCCCGCCTGATCCAGAGTGGCGAGGAGGTGCTGCGCGACGCGTCGGCCGAGGTCCTGCCCGAGGCCGAGCAGTTGCGCCAGACCATCGAGCGCGGCTGATGGCGGAGGCGGCCACGCTGTACATCTACTACCGCGTGCCAGACGGGCTGCAGGACGCGGCCCTGGACGCCGCCCGCGCCCTGCTCGCCGCGGTGGCGGCGGACACCGGTTGCGCCACGCAGCTCTCGCAGCGCCGCGACGATCCATTGACCTGGATGGAGACCTACACCGCGATCATCGATGCGGAGCGCCTGCGCACCTGCCTGTCGGCGCGCTTCGCGGCCTCTCCGCTGGCCGCCTTGCTGGCAGCCGGGGCTCGCCATGAAGAATGGTTCGTGCCGCTGCTGGTCGTCAGTTCGGGTGAGCCTCCCGCAGCACCGGCTCCGGTTTGATGCGCAGGGCCCACAGCACACCGGCGACCAGCAGCAGAATCCCCAGCACAGCCAGCCCCTGCGGCGCCTGACCGCGCAGCACGAAGGCATAGGCCAGTGCCGACAGGGTCTCGAACACGATCAACTGTCCCACCAGTGCCGTAGGCAGGCGCTGGCTGGCCTCGTTCCAGCACAGGGTGCCGAGCCAGGAGGCAAGCAGGCCGGTCGCGATCATCAGCCCGACGAAGAGGCCGGCACGCGGCCCCAGCGGCATCTCGAACGGGTTGCCCGCCACCCCCATCGCCCCCCACAGCACGAGATAGCCGAGCAGGGCGAGCGGCAGGGTCATCAGCCCCTGCGCAGTGGCCCAGGCCCGCGGATTGCGATCCGGATGCGCGCGCAGCCAATCGGCATTGCGCAAGGGGTACCAGGTCCAGCAGGCGACCGCCAGCACCGCCAGCGCGGCTCCGCTCGCATAACGCCAGGGGTCGACCTCACGCAGCGCTTGCAGGGCGCTCAGTTCCACCTGGTTTACACAAGCGATGCCAGCGGCGATGAGGAGCAGCGAAGGCGCCAGGCGGCGCCACGGCAGGTGACCATCACGGCGGTGATCACGCAGGTTGGCGCAGATCGCTATCACCACCGGCAGGGTGCCGATGATCATCGTGGGCAGCGGGCCGCCGGCGCGCTGGATCGCGGCCGCCAGGAAGAGGTAGTACAGCAGGTTGCCGATGGCGGCGAGCTTGAGCGCCTCGATCCAGTCAGCCCGGCCCAGTTCGCGCAGGCCACGCCGGTCGAGCCAGCCCAGCGGCAGGGCAATGAGCCCGAAGGCCAGGTAACGCCCCACCGACAAGAGCACAGCCGAATACTCGGGCAGCAGAACGGGGACAATGAACACCAGTCCCCACATGAGCCCCGCTGCCAACGCGAACAACACCCCACCCAGCATCGCATCCTCCTGTCAGGCGCAGGAGTTTAGCTGCATTCTCCTGGCATGCAGCCCTGCGGACTCAACTGCTAGGGGCTGCGTCCAGGGCCTGGTAGCGTTCGATCACCGCACGCGCGTTGAACAGCAGGCGGTCCGGCCCGAGTTGCTCGGCCAGGCCCGCACTGCGCACCACCTCCAACACGGCGGGATTCAGCGCAGCCAGCCACAGCGTGCGCCCGCTCTCCTGCATGCGCTTGTCACCCTCGATAAGCATCTGCAGCGCCGAGTACTCGATATCCGGCACCCGGCTCATGTCCAGCGCCACCACGCGCGGGTCGTGCCGGATCACCAGTTCCTGGAGCTGCGCTGCGATGTTCTGCGCGTTGACGAAGTAGATGCGCCCCACCGGACGCAGGATCAGCAGGCCGGGGAAAGTCTCGTCGTCAGGATTCTCAGGTGATACAGGGCGCAACACGTCGGCTCCGCGCTTGCGGCCGATGACCAGGACCGGCGGGTTGGCCGTCTGGCTGGCCAGCGCGATCAGCGACACGATGATGGCGATGACGATGCCATTGAGCGTACCGAACAGCAGCACCCCCAGGCAGGCCGCCACAGCCCAGCGGAACTCCATCACCCGTACCTTGCGGATCGACCTGAACTCGCCCGGCTGGATCAGTCCGACCGAGTAGACGATCACCACTGCGGCCAGCGTCGCATTGGGCAAGAGCCCCAGCACGGGCGCCAGCACCAGTATGGTGGCCAAGGCCAGCGCGGCCGTCACCAACGAAGCCTTCTGGGTCCGTCCGCCCGCCGCGCGCACCACCGCTGTCTGCGAGGTGCCACCACCACTGGGCATGGCGCCGAGCAGCGCGCCCCCGATGTTGGCCACGCCAGTGGCCAGCAACTCGCGGTTGGGATTGATGCGCGGGTCCGAACTGGCGGCGAAGGCGCGCCCGGCCGCAATGGTCTCGGTAAAGCTCATCAGTGCGATACCCAATGCGCCCGGCAGCAGCACGCCGATCATGTCGAGGTCCGGCAGGTGCAGGCTGGGCAGGCCCTGGGGAATGCTGCCGACGATGGACGTCCCCAACTCCTGCAGCCCCACGCCCCAGGACAGGAGGATGGCCAGCCCCATCGCCACCAGGGGCGGCGCGAACTGCGGCCACCAGCGTTCCATGGCGACCAGCACGAGCAGCGTCGCCAGTGCGACCGCCAGGGTCAGCAGCGAGGTCTGGGGCAGGTGTTGCAGCAGGCTGAACAGGTTGTGGAAGAAGCCGCTCTTCTCGATATGCAGGCCCAGCAGCTTGGGCATCTGGTCGAGCACGATCACCAGGCCGATGCCGGCCTTGAAGCCGGTCAGCACCGGCGCGGAGATGAAGCTGGCCACGAAGCCCAGGCGCAGCACCGAGGCCAGTATCAGGATGGCACCGACGAGCAGCCCCAGCGTGACCGCCGCCACCAGCAGGCGTGCCGGATCGCCATCCGGTACGGCCAATGCGAGATCTGCGCCGGTCAGGATGGCGATGGTCGTCGTCGAGCTGACACTGAGCACGCGCGAGGAGCCCAGCAGCGCATAGATCACCATCGGGACCAGGGCGGTGTACAGGCCCACGGCCACCGGCAAGCCGGCGACCGTGGCGTAGGCCATGGCCTTGGGCAGGATCACGGCAGCCGCCGTAAGCCCGGCCACCACGTCGAAGCGGAGTCCGGCCACGGATTGCCTATCGCTCATGCCCGGCATTCGCTCAGTAACGCTCGGTCACGTAGTTGTAAGGATACGGTGCCGACTCGTACTTCTTGCCCACCTTGCGCTTGGGCAGCTTCACCTTGTCCGTGGGCAGGTCTTCGTAGGGCACATGATCCAGAATATGGTGGATCACGTTCAGGCGCACCCGGCGCTTGTCCTCCGAACGGGCCACGTACCACGGAGCCCAGGCGGTGTCGGTGGCGGCGAACATGTCATCGCGCGCCTTGGTGTATTCGTCCCACAGGGTGAAGGACTTGATGTCCATGGGCGACAGCTTCCAGGTCTTGCGGCCGTCGTCGATACGGTCGAGCAGGCGTCGCTCCTGTTCCTCGGGGCTCACCTCCAACCAGTACTTCAGCACGATGATGCCGGACTCGATCATCGCGTGTTCGAACGCAGGCACCTGCTGCAGGAAGCGCTCAGTCTGCTCCGGCGTGCAGAAACCCATTACACGCTCCACACCGGCACGGTTGTACCAGCTACGGTCAAAGATCACGATCTCGCCGGCTGCCGGCAGGAACTGCACGTAGCGCTGCATGTACATCTGGGTCTTCTCGCGCTCATTGGGCGCCGGCAACGCCACGACGCGGAACACGCGCGGGCTCACACGCTCGGTCAGGGCCTTGATGGTGCCGCCCTTGCCGGCGCCGTCGCGCCCCTCGAACACGATGCAGACCTTGAGCCCCTTGGCGACCACCCAGCGCTGCAGCTTGACCAGCTCCACATGCAGCTTGCGCAGTTCTTTGAGGTAAGTCTTGTTGTTCAGTTCAGGCATCACTTCTTCGTGCTGCCCAGGTGCCGGATGTTCGGCTTTATTCTTTGCGCCCATGAGGTCTCCTAGCTGAGGGACGGCGCACTGGCGTGCGTCCGTCTCCACATCCTAATCGCATGCCTAGGGCAGCGCCAGCGGCACGCTACTGCGGATGTCCCAGGCTCAGGCGTACCAGGTCGGCCACCGAGTCCACCCCCAGCTTGTCCATCATGCGTGCCTTGTGCACCTCTACCGTGCGTGGGCTGATGCCCAGCTCTGCCGCAATGTCCCGATTGTGCTGGCCCGCGACAACGCGCTCCATGACTTCGCGCTCCCGCGGCGTCAGTTCGTCGAGCAGACTATGCAAATCGCGCCGATGACGCAGCTCGGCCAGCTTCTCGCATTGCAGCGCATAGGCCTCGGCAATGGCGGCCAGCAGACGCCCCTGGTCCAGCGGCTTTTCAAGGAAATCGAGCGCTCGCTGGCGGAAGGCCTCGCGCGCCGAGGCCACATCACCGTGGCCGGTCATGATGATCAGCGGCATCTCGCAACCCTGCTCAAGCAGGAGACGCTGCAGGCTCAAGCCATCGAGACCCGGCATGCGGATGTCGACCAGCAGGCAGCCCCGCCAGGCGGGTCGATAGGCCTGCAAAAAACTCTCCGCGTCGGCAAACACGGCCACCCGGTAGTCATGCACACCCAGCAACAAGGCCAGGGCGTCGCGCACCGAGGCGTCGTCGTCGACGATGAATACACTCAGGTTCTCGTTCATGTTGCGTGAGTCTCGTGGATCGGTAGTTCGAACTTGAAACGGCCGCGGGGCCCGATCTCTCCCCAGAGTTGCCCGCCATGCGTCTCGATGATGGCACGGCTAATCAGCAAGCCCAGGCCCATGCCGCTGGACTTGGAGGACTGGTACGCCTCGAACAGACGGGACGCGTCCTGTTCGCTCAGGCCGGGCCCACTGTCGTCCACCCAGACCAGCACCCGCCCTCCCGCACGCAACTCGGCACCGATCACGATCTCGCGCCGATGCGTGCCGTCGGCCGGCAGGCTGTCAACGGCCTCGATGGCGTTGCTCAAGAGATTGCGCAACACCACCTCGATCTGCAGCCGATCGGCCTGTACCTCGACACCGGGGATGCTGCCGGTGTGCAAGGTGATGGCACGCTGACTCAGCTTGTCGCGAAATGGCCGCAGCGCGTGCTCGATGATATCCGCCAGCGACAGTACCTCCAGGCGTGTGGCACCGGTGCGGAAGAAGTCTCGCAGCCGCCGCACCACCTCGCCGGTGCGCGCGGACTCGGTAAGCATGCCGCGGATGGCCAGCAGCAGGCGCTCACCGGCTTCACCACGATGCAGCAAGGTTTCACACGCCGAGGCGTAGGCCGCGAGCGCGGTCAGGGGCTGGTTGAGTTCGTGGGCCAGGGCGCCGGCCATCTCGCCTGCGGCAGCCAGGCGCAGGCTTTGTCGAAGCTCCTCGCTGGTACGCCGCTGCTCGTCCACCACGCAGCCGATGAAGAAGCCGATCAGTGCCATCGCGAAGGCCAGAATCTGCAATTCCGCGATGGTCACCGCGCTGTAGCCCAGCCACAGCACGGCCACGATCACGCCCGCCTGCATCACGCTGGCCGACAGAATGGCGCCGGCCATGCCCTGCCGCGTGGCGGCCCACACGATGGGCAGGAAGAGCAGGTAGAAGAGCTGGAACCCCGCATCCTTGCTGAAGCTGAATACCGCGAACAGGGTTACCAGGCTGAGCAACAGGTAGCCCAGGGACTCCCAGCGCAGCACTGCCGCCCGCAGCAGGAAGCGCCCGCGCTGAGTCGACAACCACCAGATCAGGGGCATCGCCACGGCTATGCCGACAGCATCTCCCACCCAGAAGCGCATGACTCCCTCGAGCCAGCCGTCGGCGGGCAACAGCCCCATCAGGCGCAGGCTGGAGAGGTAGACGAGGCTGTTGAGGAAGGTTCCCAGCGTGATGATGATCACCCAACGGAACAGTGAAGCGCGGTCGTCGATGAGCGTCACGCTCGACAGAATGCGCTGCAGCAGCGCGCCCAGCAGCAGGTAGCCCAGGGCCAGGATCAGGGCCGATCCCACGCTGATGACCCAGGACGAGGGGACGCCACGAAGTACCCATTCCCCCAAAAGGACGGCCATCACCACGGCGCAGGGAGCGATGGGTCCGCGTCGCAACAGATAGACCATGCCCAGCGCGGGGGCGGGATTCCAGGGCGTGATGTTCAGCCCGTGCAGGGGGTCGATGAAGCTCGCCGCGTCCAGCGCGACATACAGGGCGATGAAGGCGACAACACCGAGTCCGTCTTTGATCATCTTGAGCAGTGAAGGGCGAGACCCTTCGGGCACATGTGTCGCAGTCATTGTGGATCAGCCTGAACGCAGGGTCTTGGCAGGAGCGCGTAGTGGAATCCCGTAAGCGGGTCACTGATTTTCGCGCATTGCGGGCTCGCTATCTTGACGGCAAACGCATCCAAAGATCGTGTTCCATCACCATGTCCCTGTCTGCCGTCAGCACTGCCGAAATCGTTGCCGCCGCGCTGTTCCTAGTCGCGGTTCTGCACACGTTCTCGACCAACTTCTTCGCCCGCCTGGCGCACCGCCATCCGAGGCATTCCGGTCTGCTGCACCTGCTGGCCGAGGTCGAGGTGGTATTCGGATTCTGGGCCTTCGTGCTGATCGCTGCCCTCTTCCTGCTCAGTGGCATGCATGAGGCAGTCAGCTACCTGGAAGGACGCAACTTCACCGAACCGATGTTCGTGTTCGCGATCATGGTCATCGCCGCCAGCCGCCCCATCCTCAGCGCGGTGATTGCGACGACCCGCTGGTTGGCCGACCGGCTGCCCCTCACACCGGGGCAGAGCATGTTCTTCCTGTGCCTGTCGCTGGTGCCGCTGATGGGCTCCTTCATCACCGAGCCCGCCGCCATGACGCTGGCGGCACTGATGCTCAAGGACGGCTATTTCGTCCGCGAACGTTCTACCCGCCTCAAGTACGCCACGCTCGGGCTGCTCTTCGTCAACGTGTCGATCGGCGGCACCCTCACCCACTTTGCTGCGCCGCCCGTGCTGATGGTCGCCGCCAAATGGCAATGGGATGCCTGGTTCATGCTCAGCAACTTCGGCTGGAAGGCTGCCCTCGCCGTGCTCATCAACGCGGCGGCTCTGACTTGGTTGTTCCGCACTGAGCTGGCGTCGATCACCCCCTCGCGAAAGGGTGGCGATCGGCCGCCCTGCCCCTTGCCACTGACCCTGCTCCACCTCGTTTTCCTTGTCGGACTGGTCGTATTTGCTCACCACCCCGTGGTGTTCATGGGCATCTTCCTGCTTTTCCTCGGTCTGGCCGAGGCCTACCACGGGCATCAGGATCGCCTGATCCTGCGCGAGGGTCTGCTGGTGGCCTTCTTCCTGGCAGGCCTGGTGGTACTGGGGGGGCTCCAGCAATGGTGGCTGCAGGAGGCGCTGACCGGCGTGGAACCCACCGCGCTGTACTTCCTGGCGACCGCGCTGACGGCCGTGACCGACAACGCCGCACTGACCTACCTCGCCTCGCTGGTGCAAGGCGTCTCCCCCGAGTTCAAGTACGCCATCGTGGCCGGCGCGGTGACCGGCGGCGGCCTCACGGTGATCGCCAATGCGCCCAATCCGGCCGGCGTGGCGATCCTGAAGTCCGCATTCAAGGACGAATCGATCAATCCCTTCGCTCTGTTCGTGGCCGCCCTCGCGCCCACCTGCGTGGCGATCCTGGCCTTCCAGGTGCTGTGATGAAGCGCAGCAGCCATCCCTGCACCCTCCGCAACCGAGCTGCCGCAAGGGAGCCATCATGGGAAATCTGGCCAACATGATCCATTTGTCATCTACTTCGAGCCAGGGCACGCCTCATCCGCTGATCCTGATTGATGGCTCGGAAGAGGCGCAATGGTGCCTGCAGTACGCCCGGCGTCAGTTCCACGCGGGCGTCGCCAAAGAAGTCACGCTGGTGTGCGTCATCACCCCCGTGCGCAACTGGGAAGTCCTGAAGTTCCGCACGGAGGAAGAGGTACGGCAGCACTTCCAGGAACGCTCGGCGATCTTCCTGGCCGAGGCGACTGCGCTCCTGCAGGGCGATGGCATGCCCAACAGAAGCCTCATCCGGGAAGCTGACGACAGAGCCGCCTGCCTGTTGTCGCTGGCTGAAGAACACGCGTGCAGCGAGATCGTCCTGCCGCAGGAAGGTTGGCGTACCTGCTTGCCCAGCAGCCTGCAGCGACAGTTGCGCAACCGGGCACATGGCATCGCCATTGTGGCGGTGGACGCTGAAGGTGTAGCAACGAGGTAGTCCCGTCTTCCCTGGTGGGCTACTTTTCTTTGAGGCGGCGTACCCGCCTCTTTTTTTATCTGCCCGGGCTGCGCACCAGCAGGATCAGCGCCAGCAACACGGCAGCGGCCCCGACGATCTGCATGGGTCGGACGTACTCGCCCAGAAAGATTGCAGCCAGCACCATGGTCACCACTGGCTCGACGGTGGACAGCGTCGCCGCATCGGCCGCCCCCAGATAGCGCACGCCAATGAAGAAGCCCGCCATGGCGATCACGGTCGACACCAGCGCGATGGCCAGCACCGACGCCCAGGCCGACACGCTCACCGGAAACGCAGGGGCCTGCCACCACGTCAGCAAACCGAACACCACGGCGGCGGCCAGCATCACCACGGTGGCGGCCGCCAGGGGGTCCTCCTGCGCCAGCACGCGCTCACCGACCAGGATGTAGATCGAATAAATCAGCGCCGCCGAAATACCCAGCAGGATACCCAATGGCTGGCCACCGACATCTCCGCCGATGGTCAGTGCTGTACCTAGCAAGGCCGCCAGGATCAGGATCACGCGACGACGCGACAGGGCGCGGCGTGCCAGCAGCGCGCCCAGTACGGTCACGATGAAGGGATAGAGATACAGCAACAGCGCCACCAAGCCGGCCGAGGCGTACTTGAGCGCGGAGAAGAAGCTCAGCGATTGCCCCACGTAACCGACACCGCCCATCCCGGCCAGGATCACGGCATGGCGCGCGCCTGGCCAGCGCCGACGCCCCCAGGCCACGATGGCGCTCATGCAGAGGGCGGCAATCGCAAAGCGCAGGAACAGCACGGCGATCACCTCCGCGCCGTCGGCGTAGGCTTGTCGAGCGAAGATTGCCATCGCGCCAAAGGACGCCGCCGAAGCGAGTACCCAGGCCACGCCGACCCGTCTCAGGGTGTGTGTATCCACGATCAGCACCCGGGAGCGAGGCGTTTGCGCATCTCGACATGCGCCAGTCCGGCCTCCATGAAGACGGCCCCATGCTCGACAAAGCCGAGCTGGTGATAGAAACCGGCGGCCGATGTCTGGGCGTTGAGCACCACTTCGGCGTGCCCCCGCTGTGCGGCTTCGCGCATCAGGCAGCGCATCATGAGATTGCCCACGCCCAGCCCACGGGTGTCGGCCAGCACGGCGAGACGACCGATATGTCCGTCCGGCAACAAGCGTCCGGTGCCGACCACGCGCCCCGTGGCATCACGTGCCACGACGTGCAGACAGTGCGGATCAGCCGCATCGCGCTCCAGTTCTTCGGGCACGCCTTGCTCTTCGACGAATACCCGCTGGCGCACCGCCAGCGCCACCGCGCCCAGGGCAGACCACGTTCCGGCCTCCACCTGCACGCCTGTCTCATTGTCAGCCACGACTCACTCCAGAATCTCCACCGGTGTTCCGGCCGGCACCAGTTCAAACAGCTCCACAACTTCATCCACGCGCATGCGGATGCAGCCATGCGACAGAGGCACGCCCATCGGCTGGTCGTCGGGCGTGCCGTGGATGTAGATGTAACGGCGCATCGAGTCGACCAGGCCAAGCCGGTTGTAACCCGGTTCGCAGCCCGATAGCCACAGGATGCGGCCAAGAATCCAGTCTCGCCCAGGCTGTGTTGCAGCCAGTTCCGCGGTCCACCGTTCCCCTGTGGAACGCCGCCCCTTGAGGACAGCATGCGGCGCCAGGCCTGATCCGATACGTGCCCTCACGATGTGCCGACCACGCGGTGTGCACTCACTGCCGGACACCTCTCCGGCCCCCTTGAGTGCAGTCGACACCGGGTAGCGACGGATGCATGCGCCCGCAGACCACAGTTCAAGCATCTGGCGGGATAGCGACACCCGAAGCGAGAGTCCGCGCAAGGACATGCTCAAGTCGACAGCGTCCGATTGCGACGGGCCGCGAAGAATGAAGACAGCATTTCACCGCACTCTTGGTCGAGCAAGCCGCCTTCCACGCTGGTGTGGTGATTGAGGCGTGACTCTCCGAACAGATTGATGACGCTGCCGGACACCCCCGTCTTGGGGTCGCGGGCGCCGAACACTACGCGTGCGATGCGCGCATGCATGATCGCGCCGGCACACATAGCACAAGGCTCCAACGTGACGTACAGCGCGCAGCCCGGCAGGCGATAGTTGCCGATGCGCTGGGCGGCGTCGCGCAAGGCCATGATTTCGGCATGAGCGGTCGGGTCATGAGCCCGGATCGGCTGATTGAAGCCACGCCCCACGATTTCGCCATTGAGCACCACCACTGCGCCAACCGGCACCTCGTCAAGACTGCCCGCCTGGCGCGCCAGACTCAATGCTTCATGCATGAAGAACTCGTCCTGCTCACCGCTCATCCCGCCCACCTCGCTGCTCCATTTTCAGGGTGGCTGCGACCACCCCCACGACATTCTAGAGCCTGAGTGCCTGGCCGTGTTTCAACGGCTCACCTGCGCATGAAAAAGCCCGCAAGCACGAAGTGCCTGCGGGCTGCTGAGTGGCTGATTCGACCGCGCGAGGAAGTCGTCAGTGGGTAATCACGCCAGACGTCCCCACATCGTCCGCTGCGGCAACCGCGGCCGGCGCGGCAGCGGCATCCGCTTCCGGCAAAGGCTCCGGTTGACGCTCCAAGGTGTGCTCGAGGACGGTATCGAACCACTTCACCGGCACGATCTCGATCTTGTCCTTGATACCCGGCGGCAGTTCGCTGAGATCCTTGACGTTCTCTTCCGGAATCAGCGCCTTGCGAATGCCACCGCGCACCGCAGCCAGGAGCTTCTCCTTCAAACCACCGATGGGCAGCACCTCCCCACGCAGCGTGATCTCACCCGTCATTGCCACATCGGCCCGCACCGGGATGCCGGTCAGCACCGAGACCAGCGCCGAAGCGATGGCGATGCCAGCCGAAGGGCCGTCCTTGGGCGTCGCCGCCTCAGGCAAGTGGATGTGAATATCGCTCTTCTGGTAGAAATCTTCAGAGATGCCCAGTTGGCGAGCGCGTTTGCGCACGACGGACAGGGCGGCCTGGATCGACTCCTGCATCACCTCACCCAGCTTGCCAGTGGTCTTGATCGTACCCTTGCCCGGCAGCGAGACGGCTTCGATGGTCAGCAACTCGCCGCCCACCTCGGTCCACGCAAGACCAGTCACCTGACCAACCTGGTTCTCCTTCTCCGCCATGCCGAAGCTGTAGCGATGCACACCCAGGAACTTGTCCAGGTTCTTGGCATTCACCACGATCTTGCTGCTGCGCTTGCGCATGACCAGCGACTTCACGACCTTGCGGCAAATCTTCGACACCTCGCGCTCCAGCGAACGCACGCCGGCCTCACGGGTGTAGTAGCGGATGATGTCGCGCAGTGCGTCTTCGGTGACGGACAGCTCGTCACGCTTCACGCCGTTGTTCTTCATCTGCTTGGGCAGCAGGTAGCGCTGGGCGATGCTGACCTTCTCATCCTCGGTGTAACCCGAGAGACGGATGATCTCCATACGGTCCAGCAGCGGCGCCGGGATGTTCAGCGAGTTGGCGGTCGCCACGAACATGACTTCCGACAGGTCGTACTCGACCTCGACGTAGTGGTCGACGAAGGTGGAGTTCTGCTCTGGATCCAGCACCTCCAGCAGCGCCGAACTGGGATCGCCACGGAAGTCCTGCCCCATCTTGTCCACTTCGTCGAGCAGGAACAAGGGATTGCGCACCGCCACCTTGGTCATGTTCTGCAGGATCTTGCCCGGCATGGAACCGATGTAGGTCCGACGGTGACCACGAATCTCGGCCTCGTCACGCACGCCGCCCAGCGACATACGCACGAACTTGCGGTTCGTCGCCTTGGCGATGGACTGGCCGAGCGAGGTCTTGCCCACCCCTGGGGGGCCAACCAGGCACAGGATCGGCGCCTTCAGCTTGTCGACGCGCTGTTGCACTGCCAGATACTCAAGGATGCGCTCCTTGACCTTCTCCAGGCCAAAGTGATCCTTGTCGAGAATCTTCTGCGCATCACCGAGATCCTTGCTGATGCGCGACTTCTTCTTCCACGGCAGGTTGGTCAGCGTCTCGATGAAGTTGCGTACCACGGTGGCTTCGGCCGACATGGGCGACATCAGGCGCAGCTTCTTGAGCTCGGACTGGGCCTTCGCCAGTGCTTCCTTGGACATGCCGGAGGTGCTGATCTTCTTCTCGATCTCTTCGAGATCGGCACCATCCTCGCCTTCGCCCAGCTCCTTCTGGATCGCCTTGACCTGCTCGTTCAGGTAGTACTCGCGCTGGCTCTTCTCCATCTGGCGCTTGACTCGACCACGGATGCGCTTCTCGACCTGCAGGATGTCCAGCTCGGTTTCCAGTTGCGACAGCAGGCGCTCAAGACGTTGCCCGATATCGAACAACTCCAGCACTTCCTGCTTCTGCTCCAGCTTCAGCGGTAGGTGGGCAGCAATGGTATCCGCCAAGCGCCCGGCCTCGTCGATGCCCGCCAGCGAAGTCAGAATCTCCGGCGGAATCTTCTTGTTGAGCTTCACGTACTGGTCGAACTGGCTGATGATCGCGCGACGCATCGCCTCGATCTCGTGGGTGCCGAGCTCCTCACTGGGGATCGGCGTCACATTGGCCACGAACACGGTGCGCTGGTCTTCCACGCTTTCCACGCGCGCGCGCTGCGTCCCTTCCACCAGCACCTTCACGGTACCGTCAGGCAGCTTCAACATCTGCAGGATGTTGGCCACGCAACCAATCGAATAGAGATCTTCTGCCGTCGGCTCATCCTTGGCGGCGGACTTCTGCGCCACCAGCAGAATGCTCTTGCCGGATTCCATCGAGGTCTCGAGGGCCTTGATGGATTTCGGACGCCCAACAAACAGCGGGATGACCATGTGCGGGAACACCACCACGTCGCGCAAGGGCAACAGGGGGAGCTCGATGGTCTCGGGAGGGAGTTCAGGTTTGCTGGACATGTGATTTCCTTATGCTGGTACTTCCCCTAGCTGGGGCCATCCGCAAACAAATTCAAGCGGCGCATTGCGCGCCGCGCCAGACTGCTCAGACACTACTTGGACAGGGGGCGCTCAGTTCGAGCCCGACACCTTGGGTTGATCGGCGTAGATGAGGATAGGCTTGCCGCCCGACTCGATGGTGCTGTCATCCACCACCACCTTGGACACGTTCTCCATGCCGGGCAGCTCGTACATGATGTCGAGCAGCGCCGCCTCGATGATGGAGCGCAGGCCGCGGGCGCCGGTCTTGCGCTTGAGCGCCTTGCGCGCAATCGCCTGCAGGGCCGCGGGACGCACTTCGAGCTCCACACCCTCCATCGAGAAGAGCTTCTGGTATTGCTTGATCAACGCGTTCTTGGGCTCGATCAGGATCTCGATCAGCGCCTCGGCATCCAACTCATGCAGCGTGGCCACGACCGGCAGGCGACCAATGAACTCGGGGATCAGGCCGTACTTGATCAGATCCTCCGGTTCAGTCTGCAGCAGTGCCTCGGACACGCGCACTTCTTCCTTGCTGCGCACCTCGGCACCGAAGCCGATACCGACCTGTTCGGTGCGATTGCGGATGACCTTGTCCAGGCCATCGAAGGCGCCGCCGCAGATGAACAGGATGTTGGTGGTGTCGACCTGGACGAAATCCTGGTTCGGGTGCTTGCGCCCGCCTTGTGGCGGCACTGCGGCCACCGTGCCCTCGATGAGCTTCAGCAGCGCTTGCTGAACCCCCTCGCCAGACACGTCGCGGGTGATGGACGGGTTGTCGGATTTGCGCGAAATCTTGTCGATTTCGTCGATGTACACAATGCCTTGCTGCGCGCGCTCGACATCGTAGTCGCACTTCTGCAGCAGCTTCTGGATGATGTTCTCGACGTCCTCGCCGACGTAGCCGGCTTCGGTGAGCGTCGTCGCATCGGCCATCACGAAGGGCACATTCAGCAGACGGGCCAGGGTCTGGGCCAACAGCGTCTTGCCGGAACCAGTAGGACCGATCAAGAGGATATTGCTCTTGGCGAGTTCCACATCGTCGGCCGTCTTCGTCATGTGACGCAGACGCTTGTAGTGGTTGTACACCGCTACCGCGAGGATGCGTTTGGCGGCCCCCTGGCCAATCACGTACTGGTCGAGGATCTCGCCAATCTCGCGCGGCGTGGGCAGGTCGCCCTTGTCCAAGCGGCTGCCGGCGTCCGCGCCAATTTCATCGCGGATGATGTCGTTGCAGAGGTCGATGCACTCATCGCAGATGAACACTGACGGACCGGCGATCAGCTTGCGCACTTCATGCTGGCTCTTGCCACAGAAGGAGCAGTAGAGCAGTTTTTCACCGCTGGCAGGCTTTTTGTCACTCATCTTGTTCTGCTCTCTGGCTGGTTCGTACGGACTCGCAGGCTGGCTTGGCGGGAGACCGGTCAGGCGGCGTCAGAGCGGCTGACCAGCACCTTGTCTACCAAACCATAATTCATCGCTTCCTGCGCCGACATGAAATTATCACGGTCGGTGTCCTTTTCGATCCGATCTACAGGCTGACCCGTATGCAGGGCCAGCATGTCATTCAGCTTCGCACGCAGGGTCAGGATTTCGCGGGCGTGGATCTCGATGTCCGAGGCCTGGCCCTGGAAACCACCCAGGGGCTGGTGGATCATGATGCGTGAGTTAGGCAGGCAGAAACGCTTGCCCTTCTCACCTGCTGCGAGTAGGAACGCGCCCATGCTCGCGGCTTGGCCGATGCACAGCGTGCTGACGGCAGGCTTGATGAACTGCATGGTGTCGTAGATCGCCATGCCTGCCGTGACCGAGCCACCGGGGGAGTTGATGTAGAAGTAGATGTCCTTGTCCGGATTCTCGGACTCCAGGAACAGCAACTGCGCCACGATCAAGTTGGCGGTCACGTCATTGACGGGGCCGACCAGGAAGACCACGCGTTCCTTGAGCAGGCGCGAATAGATGTCGTAGGCGCGCTCGCCCCGGCCGCTCTGCTCGACAACCATGGGCACGAGGCCCAGCCCTTGCGGTTCCCAGTTCGTTTGCATCGTTGCTTGCTTCCTGTAGTGATTCATGTGGAGTCCGACGATCCGGTATTACTCAGATTCACTTCAAGCAGGATTCGTTCCCATCAGCGAATCGAAGGTGATCGGCGTGTCGCTCACCTTGGCGCGGGCCAGCACCCAGTCGATCACATTCTGCTCGACCACCATGTCCTGAACGTTCGACAGGTTTTCCGGCTTCGAGTAGTACCACTTGATGACCTGCTGCGGATCTTCGTAACTCTGCGCCATTTCCTCGATCTGTGCGCGCACCTGCTCGGGCTTGGCCTGCAGTTCATTCTTGTTGACGATTTCGGCAACGATCAGGCCAAGCTTGACCCGCTTGGTGGCCTGTTCCACAAACCAGCTCGGATCGACCGGCGGCAACTGCTTGGCATCCATGCCGCGCTGGACCATGTCCTGCTTGGCCATTTCGGCCATGCGCTGGGACTCGTTCTCGATCAATGCCTTGGGCAAATCGAAGTTGCCGGCGGCGATCAACGCATCGAAGGTCTGCTCGCGCACCTTGGCCTGGATGCGACGCTTCACTTCGCGCTCCAGATTGCTCTTGATCTCGGCGCGCATCTTGGCGACATCGCCATCGCCCACACCCAGGGCTTGCGCAAAAGTGGCATCCACTTCGGGCAGACGGGGCGCTTCCACCGACTTCACCTTGATTTCGAACTGCACGGTCTGGCCGGCCAGGTTCTTGGCGTGGTAGTCAGCCGGGAAGGTCAGGTCGAAGCTCTTGCTGTCGCCGGCATTGACACCCTTCAGCTGGGCATCGAAGTCGGGCAGCATCTGGCCGCCGCCAACCTGCACCGGGAAGTCGGTGGCCTGACCGCCTTCGAACAGCTCACCATCCTTGCGGCCGGCGAAGTCGATCACCACGCGATCGCCATCTTCCGACGGACGCTGTGCGGTTTCGAACACGGCGCGTTGCTTGCGCAACACGTCGACGGTGTGGTCGATCTCGGCCTCACCCACGACCAGTTGCGGACGCTCGATGGCTGCCGCCGAGAGGTCGCCGACCACGACTTCCGGATAAACCTCGAACACCGCGCTGAACTCAGCCACGCCTTCGGCTGCGTCGGCCTTGGGTTCGATGCGCGGATAGCCCGCCACGCGAAGGTTCTGCTCGCGAATCTTTTCACCGAAGGCGCGCTCGACGGCTTCGCCCATGGCTTCGGAGCGGACTTGCGGACCATAGGTCTGCTCGACCATCTTCATCGGCACCTTGCCGGGGCGGAAGCCAGGCATCTTCACGGTGCGTGCAAGGCGCTTCAGGCGAGCCTCGACATCCTTTTCCAGGTCGGCCAGCGGCACGGACATGTCGATACGGCGCTCCAGTGCGCCCAGCGTCACTTCATTGGTCTGCATGCAGAAATCCTCAGGTTGATAGGTGTGGGGTCCGGATAGAGCCTTGTTGCACCAGCGCGGGGCATAAACCGGACAAATCTCGACAGGCACGCAAGCCATCGAGACGAATGCGAAGCCCGCGATCTTACCACAAGGCTTCGGTGCGACTTCAGCCCCCGCCGCAGGCCTGAAAGGACGTTTCGTGGCACGCAATCTGCATTGCTGGGACAGGGACGGGAAAGCCCGGTCAACCCGCGGAATCAAACCGCGCGTTATGTGGTCAAACACAAGGCGTGTTTATCCAGGACCGATCGTCGCGTGCGCTCAAGCCGCATGGCGAGACCGCCGTTAGTCCCTGAACAAGTCGTACTGCCGCGCAGGCGGGCAGCGACACTGACAGAGAGGAGCAGCAAATGAGTATTTTCAGTGCCTATCAGTCACGTTTCGAAGCTGCCAAAGAGGAAGAGTACTCACTGCAGGAGTACCTCGAACTCTGCAAGACAGACCGTGCGGCCTACGCGACCGCGGCCGAGCGCATCCTGATGGCGATCGGCGAGCCGGAGATGATGGACACCCGGCTCGATCCGCGGCTATCGCGCATCTTCTCCAACAAGGTGATGAAGATCTATCCGGCCTTCCGTGAGTTCTACGGGATGGAGGAGGTCATCGAGAACATCGTCGCCTACTTCCGTCACGCCGCTCAGGGTTTGGAGGAAAAGAAACAGATCCTGTACCTGCTCGGCCCGGTGGGCGGCGGCAAGAGCTCGCTCGCCGAGAAGCTCAAGCAGCTCGTCGAACGCGTGCCCTTCTACGCAATCAAGGGCTCTCCGGTGCACGAATCGCCGCTGGGTTTGTTCGATCCCGCGGAAGACGGACACATCTTCGAGGATGACTACGGTATCCCGCGCCGCTACCTCAACACCATCATGTCGCCATGGGCAGTCAAGCGCCTGCACGAGTACAACGGTGACATCACCAAGTTCCGCGTCGTCAAGCTGCGCCCCTCGGCCCTGTCGCAGATCGCCGTGGCCAAGACCGAACCGGGTGACGAGAACAATCAGGACATCTCGTCCCTGACCGGCAAGATCGACATCCGCAAGCTGGAGCAGTTCTCGCAGAACGATCCGGATGCTTATTCCTATTCAGGCGGTTTATGCCTGGCCAACCGTGGGCTGCTGGAATTCGTCGAAATGTTCAAGGCGCCGATCAAGGTGTTGCACCCCTTGCTGACTGCCACCCAGGAAGGCAACTACAAGGGTACCGAGGGTTTCGGTGCGATTCCCTTCGACGGCGTGATCCTGGCGCACTCGAACGAATCCGAGTGGCAACAGTTCAAGAACAACAAGAACAACGAGGCCTTCCTGGACCGCATCTTCACGGTCAAGGTGCCCTACTGCCTGCGCGTATCGGACGAGATCCACATCTACGAGAAGCTGCTGCAGCACAGCTCGCTGTCGGATGCGTCCTGCGCCCCCGACACGCTCAAGATGCTGGCCCAGTTCGCCGTGCTCTCGCGCATGAAGGAGCCGGAAAATTCCAGCATCTTCAGCAAGATGCGCGTGTATGACGGCGAGAACCTCAAGGACACCGACCCCAAGGCCAAGAGCTACCAGGAGTATCGCGACTACGCCGGCGTCGACGAGGGCATGACCGGCCTCTCCACGCGCTTTGCCTTCAAGGTGCTGTCGCGCGTGTTCAACTTCGACCATCGTGAAGTGGCGGCCAACCCGGTTCACCTGATGTATGTGCTGGAGCAGCAGATCGAGCAGGAGCAATACCCGCCCGAGGTCGACCAGCGCTACACCGCCTACATCAAGGAATACCTCGCGCCGCGCTATGCCGAGTTCATCGGCAAGGAGATCCAGACGGCCTATCTGGAGAGCTACTCGGAGTACGGCCAGAACATCTTCGACCGTTACGTGACCTACGCCGACTTCTGGATCCAGGACCAGGAATATCGCGATCCGAACACCGGCGAAATCTTCGACCGCTCGGCGCTGAATGACGAACTGGAGAAGATTGAGAAGCCGGCCGGCATCAGCAATCCGAAGGACTTCCGCAACGAGGTGGTCAATTTCGTGCTGCGGGCGCGGGCCAAGAACAGCGGCAAGAACCCGGCCTGGACTTCGTACGAAAAGTTGCGTGCGGTCATCGAGAAGAAGATGTTCTCGAACACGGAAGACCTGCTGCCGGTGATCTCCTTCTCGCCCAAGGGCAGCGCGGACGAGCAGAAGAAGCACCAGGACTTCGTCAACCGCATGAAGGAAAAGGGCTATACCGAGAACCAGGTACGCCTGCTGTGCGACTGGTACCTGCGCGTCCGCAAATCCTCGTAATCGCCTCAAGCGGGGGCGTCCCGCCCCCGCTTCTTGCCGGCAGACACACATGATTCGCATCGTAGATAGACGGGCCGACAGCAAGAAAAAGAGTGCAGTGAATCGCCAGCGTTTCATGCGGCGCTTCAAGCAGCAGATCCGGCGTGCGGTGGCGGATGCCATCGACGGGCGTTCGATCAAGGACCTGGACAACGGCGAGAACGTGTCCATTCCCACGCGCGACCTGTCCGAACCCTCCTTCTCGCACGGACAGGGCGGCGAATGGGAGCAGGTGTTCAGCGGCAACGACCAGTTCGCTGCAGGCGACGAGATCAATCGCCCGATGGGCGGCGGCGGCGGGGGTGGCGCCGGCAAGGGCGCCAGCGACAGCGGCGAAAGCCAGGACGATTTTGTCTTCCAGCTCTCGCGCGAGGAATTCCTGGACATCTTCTTCGATGACCTCGAACTGCCCCACATGGTCAAGACGCAGCTCGCGCGCATCCCGCTCTACAAGACGCGCCGCGCCGGCTACTCCAACGACGGGGTGCCGACCAACCTCAACCTCGTGCGTTCGATGCGCGGCGCGCTGGGCCGCAGACTGGCCCTGGGCGCCCCCTACAATGGGCGCATCCGCGAGTTGCACGAAGAGATCGAGAAACTGGAAGCCTGCGTCCCCCGCGACGAAGCCAGCATCCAGAAACTCAAGGAAGAGATCGGCGTGCTGCGCGCCAAGATCGAGGCCATCCCCTTCCTCGACACCTTCGACCTGCGCTACAACAACCGCGTGCGGCAACCCATTCCCTCCACCCAGGCCGTCATGTTCTGCCTGATGGACGTATCGGGCTCGATGGACGAGGAGAAGAAGGCCACGGCCAAGCGCTTCTTCATGCTCTTGTACCTGTTCCTTACGCGTACCTACGAGCAGATCGAGGTCGTTTTCATCCGTCACCACACGGTCGCCAAGGAGGTGGAAGAGGAAGATTTTTTCCACTCACGCGAGTCAGGCGGCACGGTGGTTTCCAGTGCGCTGGAACTGATGCACGACATCGTGCGCGAGCGCTATGCCGGCGGCAACTGGAACATCTACGGCGCGCAGGCCTCGGACGGTGACAACTGGGAGAACGACTCGCCACGCTGCCGCGAGTTGCTGGCCGACGCGATCCTGCCGCATATGCAGTACTTCGCCTACATCGAGATCACCCCGGGCGAGCCGCAGAACCTGTGGCGCGAGTACGAAAAACTGCTGGGCAGCCAACGCAACTTCGCGATGCAACACATCGAGAACTACGCCGACATCTATCCGGTGTTCCGAGAGCTGTTCAAGAAATCACTTGTCTGAGGCCGACGCCATGGCAACGACCACGCCCCGCAAGCGCAGCCGCAAGCCCCTGCCGGCTCCCTCCGAGTGGAGCTTCGAACTGATCGAGCAGTATCAGAAAGAGATCGCTCGCGTCGCCGCACACTACAAGCTCGACACCTATCCGAACCAGGTCGAGCTGATCACGGCCGAGCAGATGATGGACGCCTACGCATCCGTCGGCATGCCGGTGAACTACCACCACTGGAGCTTCGGAAAACAGTTCATCGCCACCGAGAAAGGCTACAAGCGTGGCCAGATGGGCTTGGCCTACGAAATCGTCATCAACTCCAACCCGTGCATCTCTTACCTGATGGAAGAGAACACGATGACCATGCAGGCGCTCGTCATCGCGCACGCGGCCTACGGCCACAACTCCTTCTTCAAGGGCAACTACCTGTTCCGCACCTGGACCAATGCCGACGCGATCATCGACTACCTGCTGTTCGCGCGGAACTTTCTGACCCAATGCGAGGAACGCCATGGTGAGGAGGCGGTCGAGCTGCTGCTGGACTCCTGCCACGCGTTGATGAATGTCGGGGTCGATCGCTACAAGCGCCCGCCCAAGCTTTCGCTCGAGAAGGAAAAGCTGCGCCAGAAGGAACGCGAGGAATACCTGCAGTCGCTGGTCAACGATCTGTGGCGCACCTTGCCGCAACAAGAGGCCCGCAGCAACACAATGAACCAGCGGCGCTTTCCGGCCGAGCCGGAAGAGAATCTGCTCTACTTCATCGAGAAGAATGCGCCGCTGCTGGAGCCCTGGCAGCGCGAGGTGGTGCGCATCGTGCGCAAGGTCTCGCAGTACTTCTTCCCGCAGCGTCAGACCCAGGTCATGAACGAGGGCTGGGCCACCTTCTGGCACTACACCCTGCTCAACACGCTGTACGACGAGGGGCTACTGGCCGACAGCTTCATGCTGGAGTTCCTGCACTCGCACACCAGCGTGGTCATGCAGCCGCCCTACAACGCGCCCTGGTATCGCGGCATCAACCCTTACGCGCTGGGTTTCGCGATGTGGACCGACATCCGCCGCATCTGCGAGGAGCCCACCGAGGAAGACCGGCGCTGGTTCCCCGACATCGCCGGCAGCAACTGGCTGGAGACTTTCGACTTCGCGATGCGCAACTTCAAGGACGAGAGTTTCATCGCCCAGTTCCTGTCGCCCAAGCTGATGCGTGATTTCAAGCTCTTCGCCATCATCGACGACGACCGCGAATCTCGTCTCAAAGTGGCCGCCATCCACGACGACAGCGGATATCAGCGCGTGCGCCAGGCCTTGTCGGAGCAGTACAACATCGGCGCGCGCGAACCGAACCTGCAGGTGTGGGACGTGGACGTGCGCGGCGACCGCTCGCTGACCCTGCGCCACCAGATGTACAAGCGTCGCCCGCTGGGCAGCAGCACGGAGGAGATGCTCAAGCACGTCGTCCGGCTCTGGGGCTTTGGTGTGCGCCTGGAGTCGGTGGACGACGAAGGCATCATCGTCGACTGCAACGAGATCCGCCCCGAACCACGCAGCCCCCTGGCCAGCGCGGCCTGATCAGCGCGCCGCGGCGAGGCAAGCCGCGACGTCCTGGAACGCGCCCGGCAGCACGCCGCCTTCCAGCTTGGCGCCACACATGTCATGCGTGCGCTGTGGATCGGCCTCGATGTGCGCCGGCGGCGCGCCGCGCCACTCGAAACGCAAGGCCTCCGCGTCGAGGAACAGGCTGCGCACCGGATGCCGCCCAAAGAAGCTCGCCAGCACCTGCGAACGATTGCCCTCTTCGTCATGCAGGACGGCGTCGTCGCGTGCGCTTAGCGGTCCGTCGATCAGGTTGCCACGCAGGCGGGCGCTGCTCTCGGGATAGCGCACCGTCACCCCGGCGGTGTCGATCACCGTGTTGTGCAACAGGCTGCTATTGGCCGCCGAGTTCAAGTAGATGCCGCGATCGGAACAACGACTGACCAGGTTGTTGAGCATCACGCTGCCCTCCTGTTCCACCACGCAGCGCTGGTCGCGGCAATGGTCGGGGCTGGTGCCCCCGCCACCGAAGGACAGACCCACGCGCTGCCCGGGCTGGCCCACCAGGGCGGCCTCGCACACCACGAGATTGGCGTCGAAACGGTTACCCCGTCCACCGCCCTTGGCGAACATGCCATAGCTGATGCCGTCACCGCCGCTCTTCACGAAGTCGGCCACCAGATTGCGGGCGATCAGCCAGCCACTGGCTCCGACAAGATCGACCGAAGTCACCGGCAGGCGCGTCTTGCGCGGCGTGCGATTGACCAGGGTGTTGCCTTCGATGCGGCCGGCATCCGGGAAACGGCCCGCTTCACCATTGATCTTCACATGCGCGTCGAAGTCCTCCAGGCGACTGTTGCGCAACTGGAAGCCGCGCGCGCCGCCTGCGACATGGAAGGCATGCTCGCACAGCGCGCCCTTGTCCAGATCACAGGCGCCACGCAGCACGAGATTCTCGAATTGCCAGTACGGCACCAGCAGCTTGAAGGCCTCGCGCGTCTCGCTCAGCAGGATCACGCTGCCCAGGCGGTCGGCACGCAGCACGATGGGGCGTTCCGCCAGGCCGCCCCTGGGTGGGTTCAGAGTGCCTGTGATGCGGTATTCGCCGGGCAGGAGGTCCAATACGTCGCCGGGCTCGGCATGGGTGATCGCCTCGCGCAGGCTCGCCTCGTCGACCACACCCACGATGCGCCCCGCCGGCGGCTCGCCGCTGCGCCCGGGATGGGCACCGATCCAGTTGGGCAAGCCACTCAGGGCTGCGGGCGAATAGGCATCCAGCGCACGCAGGCTGTTGCCGATGAGGGCACCGACCCCTTCGATCAGGGCGTTGTGGCCACTGGCGCGGCGCTCGGCGTAGCGCGCCCACTCGCGCGGTGCGAAGGACTGCGAGGACAGGACCGTCAGTACGGCGATCAGCCCCACCAACCCGCCCAGGACCAGCAGCCCCAGCAGGACTTTCAACCTGACCCGGCTCATCGATCGCCCCCGCGTTGGACTATGTCCTAGATGGTGCCCAGGAAGGGCACCGCATATCCCCATGAATCGGGGCTTTCCTGTGTTTGTGGGGAATTTATGGGGATCACTTTTTCCGCCACACCAGCACCGCCACGACCAGAATCACGGCCAGCGATTGCACGGGGTACGCCACCAGGCACCCGATTGTGCCGATGGCAGCCATCCCGTAGATCAAGCTGGCCAGCATCCTGTCCATCATTCCCCCATCGCCCGCCTGGCGTTCGCGCGCATCTCACGCGGCGCCATTTTGGCAGTTCTCTCGGCGGCCGTCAGGCGCATGTTCAGCAGGCGGCGGCGCACTGCACCGGCGTCCCACTCGATCGGCGTGCCTGGGTTCCGCGCGTTCCAAGCCCCTACATCGGCCAGCACGTCGGCCAGGGCCTGCGGGTCGTTCTCGAACATGGCCTGTGCAGCCCGCGCATGCAGGTCCGACTTCACCACCTTGGCCATGGTGATCAGCTCCATCTGCATCTGCCGGGCCCGTCCTGGCTGGGCCACCGACGACGGTTGGAAGCCTACCGCCTTCCACACCGCATCGAGTGCGGACACATCCACCACCTTCTGCCCCCGCGTGTTGCGGTACATGCCAGTCTGGTACATGTCGATCGCCTTGGCGAAGTCCGTCACTGCCTTGGGGGCCATGGCCAGCGCGGCATCCTTCGTCCGGCCAGCGCCTGCGGCCTCCCAGGCGTCCCGCGTCTTCACGAATACCAGGCTGCCGGCGGCGCCCAGGATTTCCGACGCCTCGCGCAACGGGTCTTGCTGGCTGCGCTTGAAGAAGCCTGTCGCCGGGAGCAGGTTGCCCATGCTCAGGCGCCCATGCACATCCAGCGGAAGGCCGGCCGAGGCGCCGTACATCATCCAGCGCGCCGCCTCTTCACCGAAGGCGGCCTCCATGGCTTCCAGCTTCCACACCGCCATGTTCGTGTTGTAGCCGGCGGCCTGCCCGATCGTCTCGATGATGTCGTCCAGGTCGTCACCGAATGGCAAGCCGCCGATGCCGGTCATCACCAGCAGTACGCCCAGGGCCACCGCGCGCTGCTGAGGTGGCAAGCGCTTCAGGAACTCGAGGTAGCTGACGGCGTACTGCCGGAAGGTGAAGACGGCCGCGCCCAAAGCTGAGCGGGCCACGGCGGGCCGGCTGTGCTTGTCATAGACGAACTGGGTTTCCTCCACCGCCTTCTGCGCCACGGCGTAGGCTGCCGCCCCGTGCAGGCCTTCGGCATTGGCCAGCCGGTAGGCAGCGATGAACGCCGTCAGCCGGTTGTAGCGCTCGGCCACGCTGAAGAACTCGCCCCAGGCCTTGCCCGCCGCCCGGCCCAGCCGGCTCGACTTGTTGGCCTCGGCGTAGAGCATGTGGATCTGCTGCGGGTCCGTGATGCCTTCGGCAGACGCCTTGTCCAGCGCGCCGCGCAGCTCGGCTTCATCCGGCGCCCAGGTGCTGCCAGGTGCCACCATCCGCGCCGCGTCTGCCATGGCCCGGCGCAACTGGCTCACCGCGCCCTTCTTGGCCGACAGGTACGGTAGCGTCGTCGTGAAGGTCTGGGTCAGGTTCGTTACGGCCGCGGCAATCGAGCCGCCCATGTAGATGTGGAACAGCGCGCCGCGCAGACGGGTGCCTCCCTCTTGGGCCTGGGTGATGAAGCGCATCATGCCGATCGCGTCGTCCTTGACGTCGCCCTTCTCCTTGGGAATCTCCGCCACCGACTTGATCAGCTCGCCCATGTGCCAGTTCTTGGCCGTCAGGCGGGCGTTGCTGGTGATGAAGCTGGCCAGCACGCGCGACACGTCGTCCGAGTAGCCCGGAACCTTCCCGCGCTTGATCATCCGCTTCATGGCGTTTCGGTTGCCGATGGCCAGGCGCAGGTACTGCTGGAAGGCTTCCGTTTGCTCCATGCCGGCCACCTTCGCCAGGGTTTCCATGGTGTCGGGCGACACGCCGGCAAACAGCTCGTGACTCGCTTCCGACAGCACGCCCTGGCTCACCTTCACCTCTGGCATGGCCGCCTTCAGCTCGCGGGCAAAGGCGTTGGCCTCGGCCTCGTCTTCGAACATCCAGAAGCCCACCCGCTCGCCGGCCGCATCCAGGGCATCCACCGTGTAGGTGCCAAAGCGCATCAGCGGCATGTAGCCGTTGCGCAGAAGCTCGCCGATCTGCTGCACAGCCTCGCGCATCTGCTGCGCCAAGTCGCTGGTTTCTTCGAGCTGGCCGAGGTAGTGATCCAGCGCCGCCGCCATGCCGATGCCCGGCCGCGGCACATCCAGGCCTTCCGTCCTGGCCAGGGCCGCCAGGTGCGATTCGGTCAGGTCCGACAGGCTGGTGGCCACCGCGCGCCGCGCCTCCTTGTACTTTGCGATTTGCGCATCGGTCAGCTTGAACCGGCTGCGCAGCTCACCGTCACCGTAGAACCGATCTTCGATCGTGCCGGTGAAGAGCGCCGCGCTCACCGCCTGGCTGTCGCGCTTCTCCTGCGCGTAGCGTGCCGGGTTCAGGTGCTTCAGCGCGTCGCCGAACTGCTCCATCGCCGGCAGCAGGCCGGGCGCCTCTTCCATCGCGCGAGCAGCGAAGTTCTTCACCGCGTCGATGTAGCCGCCCGCCGCGTCGAATGCCCGCTTGTAGTCGGCATCCTTCCAGGCCTTGTGATACCCGGTGCCCACCCAGCGATTCAGGAAGTTGAAGGTTTTGGCGCTGCGCGTGTGGTCCGCGATGTACTCGCGCGCCAGCTTGGCCACGTTGCCCTCGGCCAGCGCATCGCGCAGGCGCTCGGTCGCCCTGCGCGGGCTCGGGATGCTCTCCTGCGGGAAGAACCCTACTTCTTCTCTGGCTCCTGCCGCTTCTCCGCGTCCTGCTTGAGCTGGTCTTGAAGCCATGAATCCGTCGCCGGATCCGTCTTGTCCGGCAGATTCATCAGCCGCTGCTTGTCCATCTGTTCTTGCTTTTCCATAGTCGCCCCACGATAGCGAGCCGTTCATGTCGACGTTCGGATCGCTTGAGATGTTGGCCATGCGCGTGCCCAGCTTCTTCCAGAATGGCAGCGCGTCGGCGCGGATGTCCTGAATCTCAAGCGTAGCACCCTCGGGCAGGCTGGCCAGGAGAGAACGCACCGCGGATTCCCCCAGCCCTTTCCCACGGTACTTCGGCGCCAGCTCGATGTTGCGCAGGCTGGTCAGCTTGCCGGCGCCATCCACGCCCAGCACCACAAAGCCAACACGCTGCCGGCCGCCGCCGCCCTCGGCGTACAGGTAGAAGCGCAGGCTGTCACCGATGCGATCGACCTGCTCCAGCGAGGTGTCCAGGCCGTGCAGCACCAGCCGGCCGCTGGCATCGGCCTCGGCTTCGTAGGCGTGCAGGGCGCGCTGCGGCGTGGATGCCATCACCTCGGGCATGCCGTGTTTCGTGCTGGCAAACTCCAGCGCCCCACGCGCCAGCGCCACCACATCGTCAGCCGTCAGCGTGGCAGGGTTCAGGCCCAGCTTCGCCAGGCCGGCCTTGACGGCATCCATCAACTTGCGCAACCAGCCGGCCAGCGCGCCCTGCTTGCGGGGCCCGTGCCCAGCCTTCACCGCTTCGGTCACGAAATAGGCAATCAGCTCTTCGTCGCGGTTCTCGGCCGCGGTGTCTGCAGGGATGCGGTCGCGGGCGATCCGCGCCAGCCGGCCTTCTTCGCTGTTGCCTTCCAGCGCGGCCCACAGCTTGATCTGGCGGGCCAGCTTGCCCATGGCCTCGTCGCCGATCAGCCCACGCAGGCCTGCATGCACGCCGGCTTCATGCATCAGCACCGCGAAGGCCTGGCCGGGCTCGATGTTGTCGGCCACCAGATACACCTCGCCGGTGTCGGTGAAATAGACGCCTTCGAAGTCCATGCCACCGCCAGATTTCTTGCCCATGCGGCGGCGGTACTGGGCCGGCATGCCCAGCACCGACTGCACCACATACACGTTGCCGGGCTTCTCGGTTTCGGCGCCGATCTCTTCCATCACCTGGGCGACGGTCGATTTCGGCTCAGGGTTTCCGAACAGCGCGCGGGCGGCAGATTCGCCCGTTTGTGCTATATTTTCTGTACCACCTTGGGGGCGAACCGTGGGGGCGGCATCACCGGCACTAGGATGCTTGCCTGCAAAGCCCGATGCGCCGGACGCATCAGCAGAAACGGGATCTCTGCTCCAAAGTGGCTTCCATCCTTCTTTCTCCTGCTTTTTCCCAACGTAGCCTTCACTCACCGGAAACGCGCTGTTGATCCGGTAGTAGTCGCCCGCTTCGTCTCTGGCTGCCTGCAGTTCAAGAAATACGACTTTCCCCTTCGCGCCTGACTGGACAGCGATCAACTGAGTGGTCTTGCCTGGCTTCCAGATTGCGTCGATGTGGCGCACCGCGTCTGAGACAAACGCCTCCACGCTGGGATACCCAGCAGAGCGAATTGACTTCCCGTGCCGGGCCTCAATGTGCGCCAAGCCCCAGCCGGTGCCGTCAGCATGCTGAACGCCAACCTGAAGCCGAATTTTCCCGGGCTGGCGCCGCATTTCTGCCGCCTGCTTTGCCGTGATTTCGCCGAAGTCCAAGCCGCCATCCGGAGCGCGCACAAATGCTTCGCTACTGCGCGCACGCGCCGCCTTCAGCTCTGCTGCGATTCCTCCGGCTTCACTCTTGGCTTCGCCTCGCGCCTCTTGGCTTTCCGGTCGGCGCGCTTCTTGGCCTTTCTCAGCCACTTGTGCAGGTTGGGTAGCATCGGTTCCTTTCGTCAGGATGCGGTTGATCCGGTCGGCCTTCGTTTCCATCGCCGGACGCGTGTGGTCGCCGTTGGCGATCCAGTCCTTGAACTCGGCCATCGGCATGGCCTTCACGGCGCGGATGCCGTCCCAGCCGTCGGAGTAGCTGCGCTGGTAGGCGTCGCGCGCTTCTGCCTCGCTGTCGTAGCCCAGCATGACCTTGTGTTCATCGAAATGCCCGTTCGCCTTCTTCTGGTCGATCACGAACACCTGGCCGTCGTACTCGGCCGGCGTGCCGGGCTTGATGAAGACGTCGATGTGGTCCTTGTCCTTGCCCACCGTGCCGCGGATGTAGCCGTAGTGGGCGGCCATGGTGTTGGTCCAGGCCTGCCCGTTCGGGTCCGTACCGCTGCGCGTGCTGCCCTCCGGGTTCTCGATGGAGATGTCCAGGCCGGCCACGCGGACGTGTCCCTTCTGGTAGTTCCCGGCGCGCTTCTGCGCTTCCGTTGGCTCCGCCAGGGCATTGGCCGGGTTGGTGGCGGCCTCGTTGGCGCGCTGGTCGATCAGTGCAGCCGGCTGTGCGTCGGTACCAACATCTCCCCCTGCCCCGCCGGCATCTCCCACAGCGCGATCCGCTCCACTGCGCTGTGCAGGTGCAAGGGCATCTCCACTTCCTCCGTCGGCGACTCCAGGCACAGAGAGAAGATCTCCATCGCCTCCGCCTCGCTGATCACCTGCTCCTGAATCGCGCGCTGCATCCACTCCGGTAACGTCACCACGGCGGGTCTCCTGCTGGGTCAGGTTGAGGGCTGCCGCCTTGGCGTCCCCCATGAATGGCAGCGCCGGCAGGGTGGCGTCGGCCACGGCCTGGCGCATGTCGGTTGCACGCTGCTCGGCCTGCTGCAGCTCGGCCATCTGCTCAGGGGCGCCGACGTTACCGCGCATGTCTGCCTGCATCGGTGGCACCGGTACCGGGCCCTCGGTGGCACTCAGCACCTGGCCGTCCAGCACGTTCGGGTCTGGCTGCTGCACCTCGTCCATGAATGCCGGTCGTGCAACTCCGTTCGTGCCGGCCACCATGCGGCCTTGCGGGTCACCCGGGCGGATGGGTGGCGGCGGCGCGAAGGGCACGATGTTCGCCGCTGCTGCAGCCTGCTTGCGCTCCACGCCTGACATGCTCGTTTCGTAGCCCTGGCGCTCCAGGTAGGCGTCGATGTCGTCGATCGCCTTGGCGCGCAGGTGCTGGGCGATCGTTGGATTCAGGGCCACCCGGTAGGCCTTCAGGTATTCCGCCCAGCCTTCCGGATCCTGCTCGCGCAGTTCGCGGGTCGCCGTGCGGTCGGCCATGAAGTCGGTCAGCACGCGGGCGCGCTCGGCCAGCACCACATTCGGGTCCGGCGTCGGCTGCGGTACCGCGGCAGAATTGGCGGCTCCTTCCCCTACGGCTGCGCGCATGGCCTGCGTCAGCTCCGCACCGCGCCGCTCCATGTCTCCAAGCTCTTGCAGCACCGCCCCTTGCTGCTCGGGGGATACACGGGTAACGAGTTCGCGCAGTTGCACGATCCGGCGTTGCACGGCGTCTCGCTCGTCGCTGATCCGCCCCAGGTCAGGCGCGGCCTGTTGTGGCGAAGCCGGCGCGCCGTTGGGCATGATCGGCTGCTGCGCAGCCTCGCGCACCACCTGCGGCACGCCTTGCGCTGCTCCGGCACCTTCCACAGCGCCGCCGACGGCACCGAACGGCGCGAACAGCGCACCCATGGCGCCAGCTTCCGCTGCGCCTTCGTCGATGGCCTGTTCCGGATTGTGCTGCTGGGCAGCCAGATTGCCGGCAACTTGGCCGAATGCTTCGTCCGCGCCTTCGCTGACGCCTTCGCCCAGCCCGCCCTTGACTGCCCCGGCCAGCATCCCGGGCGCGCCGGTCTTCTGCATGCCGCCAGCCAAGGCACGCTCCAGCGCCGAAGCCCCGGGCAGCTTGTTCAGCAGGAACGATGCGACCGCCGAGCCACCGCCGGCCAGCACCGCCGACGCACGCGCCGCGCGCTCGATGGCCTCCTGCTCCGACATTCCCTGACGCACCAGGGCCTGAATCGTCGGCGACTGCTGGGCCGCCTCCGGGTTGTCCTTGTAGTGCTGGATGATCTTGTCGTAACCGCCGCTCGCAGCGTCCGCACCCTGCATCACCGCGCCGGTACCGATGGCGGCGTTCGTCGCCACCTTGCCGGCAGCATCCACGCTCGCGCCTACCGCCCTGGCGCCCGCGCCCACCGCCCGGCCGACAAGCCCGGTCGAGATCAGCATCGGCATCTGTTCGACGATGAAGTCACCCAGCAGCGCCGGGCTGCCCAGCGTCTCGCCGGCTGCCGTCAGGAACTTGCCGGCGTTCGTGCCTTGCTGGTCGATGGCTTCGCGCCGGCCCGCCTTCAGTGCCTTGAGGTAATCGGTCTGCGCCTCTGCGGCGGCCTGCTGGATGTCGGCGGCCATCTTCCGGGCGCCGTTGTTCATGTCGCCGGTGGCCAGGCCGTAGATCGTGCCGCCGGTGCCGACCAGGCCATAGGTTCCAGACGCCCAGGCAGCCAGCGCGTCCCAGCCCTTCTCGCCCAGCGAGCGGCCCTTGGCCATGGTCGCGTCGCGTGCTGCGGAGATCTCGCGGGCGTAGCGCGTCTGCTCGATGTCGTCCGATGCCACCGGCACCGAATACCCGATGCCGGCCCGGCTGCTTGGCATGCCCTGCCCGACCGGCTCACCGAATGCGGGCAAAGAGTCAATGAAGCCCAAGCCGTCGCCCTTGCTTTCGGTGCGCAGGGCAATCTTCGGCGGCGCGCTCGTCTTGTTCGGCCAGAATCGCTGCGCCAGCTCGCGCTGCAGATCAACGTTCGTAGGGTCGGCCGCAGCCTCGCGTTCCACCAGCGTTTTCGCCAACTGGTCTCGCTGGGCCTGAACCTCCGGGCTCACCTTCCACGAAAAGCCGCCTGCCGGCTGGTCAGCACCAAACGCCGGCAGATCGTCCAGGAAACTCTTTGCCATGCGGCCCCCGTTATCGGTTCATGTCGGCCAGCGTTGGGATGCGGCCAGAGGCCGAACGCTGGGCCTGCCCTGCCGGCAAGGTGCGCTTGCGAGACGCAGCGGCCTCCTGCTCGCGCATCGCTTCCACCTGGGCGCGCAGTTGCTCGAACACACTGGCGTCCTGGCGCCCCATCCCCTTCGGCAAAGCGAGCCCGCCGTAGGCGTAGGACAACTCAAGCGCACGCACTCCGCCCGGGATGCCCTTTGCCTTCAGTTGCTGGTCGAGCTCTGCGCGCCCGGTTGGCGAGACCATCTTGCTGTTGATCTCGCGCACCGCGTCGGGGTTGGAGAAGATGTGCTGCTGCAGCCAGGCGCTTACCTTGTTCTCCGCCAGCCGGCGCGCCGCCGCACTTTCCTCGGCGTACCTCTTTTCTGCGGGCACGCCAGAAACCTCGCCGGGCATCAGGAAGGTGCCCATGCCATTCGCATTCACCACGCGCGACCACTCCAGCGAATTCGGGTCCAGCGCAGCGCTTTCCACGACCTGGCGCTGGCTCTCCGGCATGGTCTTGTCCTTCGCCAGTTGCACTGCGATCTGCGCCGCCACACCGGCCGACATACCGCCGTTGGCCCGCATGAGCTGCCCGGCGTCGTTGGCCACCACCTGCGGGTCCATGCCTGGTAGAGGCTGCCCCATGGCGTCCATCGGCAGCACGTCCTTGATCGCCTTGGCCAGCTCGGCTTGCGCCTTCAGCGCCTTGTCCGGGTTCTGGCCTTGCTGCCCGCCTCCAGGTGGAGTCACCCAGCCCTGTCCCGGCACGTACAGCGCCTCCCCGGCGTTCTCGCCCGGCATCTTCACCGTCATCGGCCGTGTATCGCCAGCCTTGGCTTCGGCCGGCGCCTGGTAGATCGGTTGCCCGTTGCGCAGTACCGTCTGCCCGGGGCTGACGTTGTGCATGCCGTAGCGGGCCTTGGCCGCTTCCGCCGCCTCGACCTCCATCGCCTTCTCGCGCGCCTTCAGGATCGCGTCGCTGGTGGCCTTCTCGCGCGCCATGCGGCCTTGCGGGTTCAGGTAGTCCATGAAGCTCTGCTGCGCCTCGCGCACATTGGCGAACCGCAGCGGGTCGCGCTTTTGCCCGAAGTGCGACACCCCGACCTCGATGCTCCCGTCCTGGCCGCGTACCGGTTGCGAGAACTCGATCCCGTCCTCGGCCACGTTGGCGATCTGCACCAGGGGCGAGATGTCTTCGCTTTGGAATGCGCCCATGCGCTGCGCTTGGGTCAGCATGCCGTCGATCATCTTGGTGCGCACCCCGGCAGCCAGTTGGCCAAGCTCTTCGTACTTGTCGAAGCGCCCCAACTCCAGGGCCTTCTGGCGCCCCTTGTTGATGTACTGCAGGGCCTGCCGCTGCTGGTCCGCCCCGCCCATCTGCGGCGCTTGCATCGGCTGTGCGCCCTGGGCGGGCTGCGCTTCGGCCAGCGATGCACCGCCTCCGCCGGCCGGCATGCTGGGCTGGCCAGGGTTCATGTCGGCCAGCGTCGCACCGCGGATCGCATCGTCCTCGCGCACACGCTGAAGTTGCCGGTCGAGCAGATAGTCCGTCACCTCATCGCGCTTGCGACGCACGGCGTCCTGTTCGCCCTGGCGGATGCCATCGACAAGGCCAGAAGCCCCTTTGCTGAATGCCTGTAGCAAGTCCATCTCGATCCCCTTACGGCTTCCACCAGCCGGCCCACTGGCCGATCTGTCCGATTGCGCCAGCCAGCCCGCCGATGGATTCGGCGGTTTTCTCGTCCTGCTTCATGTCGAGCAGGGTATTGGCGTAGCTGGAGTTGTTCGCCGCCACTTCGCGCGCCAGCTTCTGCTGGTTGTCGGTCTGCGCGAGCTGCGTGCCAGTGCCCACCAAGGCCGCGTCCGATCGCGTCACCGCGCCCGGTACCGTGGCGTTTTGCACGGCCGAGCTACCCGAAGCGTTCGCCATCGACAGGTCGGCATTCGCCTGGCTGCCCAGGCCGCTTGAGAGCTGGGCCACATTCGTCAGGCGCTGGGTGGCGAGTTCTCGCCCGGTGACACGCCCGCGGCTCATCTGCGCAGCCTTCGCGGCGGCTTCGCTCACGTCCATGTCGGCCAGGGTGGCGGTCGTCATCCCGCTGGACAGGCCACCGCTGGCAGATGCCCGGTCCAGGTAGTTCTGGCGGGCCTCGCCGAAGCTCTTGGTCACGCCCGCCTTGGCTTCTTGCGCCAGGCGGTTGCCTTCGGCGTTTCCGTCGAATGCCAGCGCGTCGGTCGTCAGCTTCTGCAGCGACGGGGCGTAGGTCGTCTCGAAGAGGGTGCGGTCGTAGGCCGCATTCTTCAGGCTGCTGTCCTGGGCGCTGAGCTGGCCAGCCACCGCCTTCGTGGCCGTGTCTTTCACGGCTTGGCGTTCCGTGCCGAGGTTGTTGTAGACGTTCTTGAACCAGTCGTAGGCTTGTGCGCCGTAGTCCGTCCCGGTCGCCGTCGGCGCCACGCCACCAGGAGTCGAGCTTGACCCCCCGCCGGCAACACCAGCCGCGGCGCCGATGCCTGCAACTGTCTTGGCGATGTCCAGCGCGCCCTTTACCGTCTTGGCTTGGTCGAGCACGCTGCTCTGCCCGCCCGATCCACCACCAGAACCGGAGCCACCGCCTACCGCAGTCGTACCGATCGTGCCGTTCAGTCCGGCTCCGCTGGTCGCTTCAGCAATCCCGCCGAAGCCCTGCGAGTACATACCCTGCAGGCCGCCCAGCGTTTCCAGGCCGGCCGCCCCGAGGTTCGCCCCAGAGCCGATCACGCCCATCCCGGGCCCGGCCGTCATGCCGAAAGAGCCGGCACCGCCCAGCGCCTCGACCGACCCGAGAGAGCCAACCCCGCCGCTGATCCCGGATGTCGCCGCCGGCACGCCGCCGAAGGCCGAGCCGCTGGCGTACATCTCGCTCAGGCTGCCGGCCCCGGTGCTGGTCAGGCCGCCCGCGCCTCCACCCGCCCCGCCACCGATCCCACCGCCAGCGCCAACACCGGCTTCAGCGCCGGCCGTCGCCCCACCAAACAGGCCGGCACCAGCCGCCGCACCAGCCGCCGCTGCGACCATGTAGGCGTACTTGACGTTGCTGTCGAAATTGTTGTCCCACTCTTCGTTTGCGTTGATGTAGTTGTCCTTGCCGGCGTAGAGGCCCACGCCAGGGACATACTGCATCTTGCTCAGGTCTTGGAAGCCGCCTTCAGCTCCAGCAGACAGGTAGCTGCCGTTGTAGGCGTTGCGGCCCGCGATCTCCGTTCCCTTCACACCCCCGGTGTTCGAGATCAGGCCCTCGATGGTCGCGCGCTTGTTCGCCATCACCGCCGCGCGGGTCTCGGGGTTCAGGCTGTTGAACTCTTGTCCGTAGGCCTTGATGAACTGCTCGTCGGTGAGCTTGTCGGGGTCCAGCGTCCGCAGGATCGACATCTCGGTGTCCAGCGTGCTTTCGCTGCCAGGGTCCCAGATGCCGTAGGTGCGCTTCTCGGTCGCCTGCGTGCCTTCACTGCCTTCCGTCACTCCGGTCGGCGCGAGCTTGAAGTCGATGGGGTTTGCGTTGACGTAATCGACAACCTTCTGCCAGTCCTGCGGTCCGGTGTAGAGGGAGTTCAGGGTACGCCGCAGCTCGGCGTCCTGGCCTGGCCGCTCGCCGGCAATCGTCTGGAATGACGGCTGGTTTGCGAGAGGCACCCACTCCTGGTAATCCTGCTCGCCTTCCACGCGACCGCCGCGCGTTTCGTAGCGGCCCCACTCTCCGCCGGAGCCCTGCTCGACTCCAGGATTGGCATCCTTGAACGCCTGCACCTGCGCGTCAGCCTGTTCCCATGGCGCAAGCGCATCGGTCCAGTTGTACTGTGTGTCGGCTGCGTATTTCTTCGCCATGGCGGCCATCCGAATAGGTCTGATGGCCCATTCTTGGGGGGTTCAATCGCCCCCGGAAGGCGCGAGTTCCCGCCCTACGCGGCGCTCAATGCCAACTCCACCTGTGCGGTGTGAGCCTCCATGCTCTCGATTGTCGTCATGGCGTCCAGGGCGTCCTTGCCATTGACCCTAAGGCCTTCGACCTCTGGCCCCTTCACGCTTGACCAGTAGTCGCCCAGAACCGCAATGCGGGTGGCGGCTTGTGTCGGGGTCAGCCCTAGCGGGCTGCTTGCTCCGCTCTCCGCTGCGATGTACGGGTAGTCGGTCAGGTCTTCCGGGTATCCAGCCGCGATATAGGCCGTGGCCTGTTCGTACTTGATCCGGTAGCGGTTCTCCTGGCCCGCCCCGTTTGAGATGTATCGCAGGCAGGCCATGTTCGCGGCGGCGTCAATCCGCTGTCGGCACATCTCCCGGTACTGCACAGTCGTCAGCAGCGATACCCACTGACCGGCCGCGTAATCAAACCGGCTCGGCGCGTCTGGCTCGTCCGGCATCTCGATCAGCTCGTCACCGACGAAGTAGTGACGCGAGATGTCCAGCCCATCATCAACCGTCATCACGCGCATGCCGTGACCGTTGAATGCCGCCATCGGCCCCCGCACCTCGCACGCGATGCGCCCGCTTGCTTCAACGAGTACGGTTTTCATTTCTTCACCAAGTGAACAGACAGGCCGGCAGAATTAAACCTAACGAAAGTCCCTGAGTCTCCTTCACCCCATGCGAAATAGGCACTGAATGTCATGCTGTGAGCGTATGAAAATTCTGGCGGGTATGTATTTATCATTGTCGTAGTCAGAATGCATGGTGCAGCCATGTACCTGAATACAGACCCGGCATGTTTCGCACCAAACTCCCCCTCCGCAACGACCCAGCCTTCACCAGTTACAATCCATACGCGGATGAAAGCGCCGTCAGCACCAGCCGGGCCGGATGGTGTGCTTATGTTGACGTTAACTTCAAACGACACTTTGATACGCTGACCAGCGGCCCAATTAACCGTAACTGGCCCGCTTATTAAAAGCGCAGATAACGACGGGTTGTATGGGAGCCAGCCGGAACTTGCGCTGTTGTAGATTGATATCCCGTTGATTGCGCCATCCTGAACTTGCGGCGTACCAATCACATCTACAGCAACATTTCCTGGCTGAACAACCTCACCGTTCAGCACAAGGTCACTGCCCGTCCACGCCATGAACTTGCCTGTCGGGTCGCCGATGTGCATCTTGTACAGGCCTGAGTGATAGCCCATCCAGAAGCCGTTGCCGGTCAGATAGCCAGTGCTTCCACCGCGCAAGAACCCGGTTGAATCAATCGTCAGCCCGCCCGTTGTCGTTGAGAGGGCGGCGAGGCTTGGCGTGCTGATTTGTGCGGCTGTGAGTAGGCCAGCGATCTGCGCGGAATAGACCTTGATCGTGTTGGCAAGCACCGTTCCAAAGGTGCCGTCGTCTGCCAGGATGCGATTACCCGTCGCTCGGTCGAAGTGAAGCTGGTTGATTACCCCGTAAGGGATGAAGGCCGCCGTCATGTAGGTTCCCGCTGGGACCGACACGCCGTTGATTGTGGTCGGCGTCGTGTAATGCGAGAACAGCGCATTACCGGTACCGGATGCGCCCGGTGCGACCACATTGAACCGGTCGGCCACCACCGCAAATACAGATCCTGTCCCGGACTCGTTGCGCAGCCCAACGCCGGCCACCTGCCGATTGCCGCTCACATCGACCTGTACCTTCACCTCCCAGGTGGCGTTCAACGCAGTCTGCGTGGCATTGGCCGTGCTGGTCACGCTGACGATGGAGCTGTAGGTATCCCCGCCGACGTTGAGCCGTGCATTCACCGTCTGGACCGCAGAGCTGATTGCCGAGTCGGTGGCGCTCTTGCTGTAGGCGTAGGTCTGCACGTAGCCCTGCGCGCTGGATAACGTGGCTGCATCTGCGGCCTGATAGTTTGTCGTCAGGGATGACGCCGAGGCAGCAATGGCGCTATCCACCGTCGCCTTCGCGTAGCTGTAGCTCTGGACGTAGGCGACCGCGTTGTTGTAGATCGTCGTGTCGGCGCTTGCGAACTCTGCGCGCAACGTCGTTGCTTGGGCCGACAACGATCCGTCGATGGTGCTGCGCGAGTAGGTGAACCCCTGGGTGTAGCCCTGCGCACTGGATAGCGTGGCCGCATCTGCGGCGATCAGAGCCTGCACCTCTTGGTCGAGCTGGTGCAGGATCGAGCCCGGCACGCTGGCGTCCTCAAGCGGGGTGCGCAGATCGGTGGCCAGTTGATCAATCGTGATGGCATCTTCCAGCACATCCAGGATGTACGCCGGATTGACCGACGACTGCCCTGCCGTGCCTGCCAGCGCGTTGTAGTCACTCTTCCCGTCGTCGCGCGATACCACGCGAATCCAGAAGTAGTGCGGTAGCAGGTCTGCCACATGGAAGGCGTGGAACCCGCCCGGCTCCTGGCCAACCAGCAACGCGGTACCGATGTCGTCGGCTACCGAGTGCCAAACCTCGGAATGCGAATGGCCGCGCCCCACCGTGTAGGCGGGAACGTCCCATGTCACGTAGATCGCCCCGATGCTGCCAGAGGTCTGCACGTTGGTCGCCTTTGGCGGCGGCGTGGTGTCTGGCGTGTATCCGCCGGATCCAGGCAAGGAACCGCCTCCACCAGGCGTGACGATCAGTCCGCTTCCGCCTCGCACGAGCGAGAAGCCCGACTGCTCCAGCATGCGCTTGGTGACAACCGCATCACGCGGGTCTCCCGTCCGCCCCAGCATGACTTCCAGCGCCGCCTTCACGGCGGCACCGAATACTGGCGATGACGGCTGCGGGATGCCCGGGATAACGGTCTCAGCCACTGCGCATCTCCGTCATGCTGCTGGCCATGGCAATCTCGCGCACGGGCCCGGCCGAGCTCACTACCTCGATCGCTGCGTCATGCACGCGCTCAGCGCACGGGATGCGGAACGCGCCGCCGCTGGTGGCCGTGATGTCCGGGCCGTACTGCGTGCCGTTGAAGATCGCCCGGAACGTCACCGGGTAGCCGTCTGCCTCCACCTTGGCGCAGTTGAACAGTGCCGGCCGCGGCAAGGCCTGCCGCTTCGAGCGGAAGCGCAGGGTCATGTTCGCGCCGGCGCCGAACTCGTGCAGCACGCCACCGATCACCAGGTACATGGTGTCGTTCTTCGCATCCACGTAGCTGGCCGAGGCGTAGAGCGTCAGGTCCACGAAGGTCCGCGTCTGCGGATTGAACACAAAACCAGCCTGCTTCGCGCCGGTGTCGTAGAAGCCGAAGTAGTGCCCGTCGTGGTAGCAGGCGTGGATGCTCGACGGCTTGTAGGCCTCCCAGTCCTTCTTGAGCGCGAACACATCCTGGGTCAGCAGAGAGCCGCCGGCAGATGTGATCGCGCACAGTCCGTCCGGGCTCGGGTACATGATCCCGCCCGGAATCTTCTCGATGCCCTTGCGCGACACGCACGACTGCGGGAAGTCGATCTCGATGGGCGTGGCCGACCTTGGGTCGGTGGCCGGCGCCGCGTAGGGAAGGTTCGTGGTCAGCACGATCAGCGTCTGGTCGATCACCCCCAGGCCCACGCCAGGCCACTTGAGCGGGTACCGGTATTTGATCGGCCAGGCATGCGGGAAGCCAGGCTCAGAGAAACAGACGTTGAACCCGCTCAGGCCAGCCAGCCCGCCATTCGGCAAGGCCACCAGGCTATGCAGATCGGCCGGCGGCGGATCGTAGTAGCGCGAGGTCAGCTCGCGCGATCCGGTTTCCGTCGGCGCCGTGTCCGTCCATGTCGTCGTCGTGGCCGGCACCTCTGCCTGCAGGTAGAAGCCCGCAATGTCGGACTCAGGATCGTTCGCCGTCTTGTAGATGCGCTTGGCAGTGATGGAGTAGCCGGACGGCACCGCCGCGCTGATGTCGATCCCGACGGATTGACCCTCGGCCACGCTCTCCACCAGGAGGGGGCCCGAGATGCCGCCCTCCATGACGTAGCCATTCACCGTCGCCACGTAGGCATAGACGTAGGCCACCGTGATCGGCGTGCCGCTTCCGGTACCGGTCACCGTCCCGCCGGTTGGCGCCGACGCTGGGCGCGGCACCCCGAGCGGCAGGCTGTTGTTTGGCGCCGCGTTTCCGCCGCCGGCCAGGATCGTTGTGCTGTCACCCCACTTCGGCGCGCCGTCGCCGGTCCAGTAGGTGCGCTCCATCGTGTCGTCAGCCACCGGGGCCTTCACCACCGACACATCGCCTTGCCACTGCAGCCAGTAATTGACCTTGCTGTCCAGCAGGATGCCGAACCGGTAGATCGTGCCAAGCGTGCCGAAGGCGGCCTTGCCGAGTGTCACCCCGGCCACGGCCGCCGATCCCTTCCAGGGCCTGGCGTCGGCGCCGTCGAAGCGGCAGTTCTCCGCCACCCAGCCGGCTTGCGCAGGCAGTTCGAAGGGATTGACCGACGGCATCGCGCCGGCCAGAGGCTTGACGCTCAGTCGCATTTCTTGGCTTCCGCCAGTTGCTTGGCCAGGTCTTCGGCGTGGCCCTTCATTTGCTGATACCGGCCTTCCATCTCGGCCAGCCGGCCCGACAACTCGGCCACGGCATCCAACGCCGTGTTGCGCTGCACCTTCAGCGTGTTGATGTAGGCCTCGCCACCGGCGGTGCTGTGTTGATCAGTCTCTGCCATTGCTGTTCCTCCAGCATCTGTTCGCGGATCACCTGCGAGGTGCGGATGATCCAGAAGAATGGGTTGCCGTCGCGCTCGGCGTCGTACTCGGCGCGGCGCGAGACCGGCGGCCTCATCACCACGTCACCCCCACACGAATTCGCGCCTCGATACCGACCTGCTGATCGGCATGGCGCACTTGGTTGATGTCCGCGCCGATGCGCAGGCGCCCAAGATCACGTTCAACCCACACCCCGCTGGTGCGATCGGAAGGCGCCCAGCTCACCCCGGCCGCCCACCGTCTTGTCGGCTCGACTGCTGCGCCCTCAACCGGCACGTCCATCCCGCCCACTATCTCGCCGTCAGGACTTGATGCGATCACCCTCCGCCCGCCGTCCTGCTCGCGCACCAGCGACAAATCCACATGCACGGGCGGGCACTCAACCTCCCCGGCCGGTGTCTTCAGGCCAGGGCCCTGAACATCCACGCTCATCACGCGCTCGACCTTCACTCCCTTCGGAATCTTGTGCGCCGGCTTCGCCTTGGCCTCCGGGGCACGCTCAAGCACCTTCGATCCGTCGGCTTGCGTCACTTCTACGCGCGGCGTTTCCACCACGGGGGCGGGCTTCGTCCAGTGCTGGAAGGCGAGAAGGCACAAAGCCGCCAGAGCGGCGGCCACGGCGGCGGTGATGGCGTGCGATCTCATCGGCAGTACCTCCGGAACTCGCCTTCCTCGGCATTGCGTCGATTCGCCAGCCCTGGCCACTTCCGGCCGCCGGCCATCACCCAGCGGTCAAACTGGTCTGCCGCGCCGCGGCAATCACCGGCGTTCAGCTTGCGCATCATGGTTGAGGCGCACACGTTGGACGGGCCCACGTTCCACGCGAAGTCGGCCAGCATTTCCCACTGCCGCTGCGTGATCGCCACCTTCCTGCACCTGTCGATCACCGGCGCAACACGCGTGCGGATGAGATCTTCTTCCTTCGCTGCGCACTCGGCCTCGGTGTATGTCTTGCCGGGCACAACCCATCCGCTGGCCATGCGGTTCGTGATTCCTCGGCACACGGTCCAGAGCCCGGGCACAGCAGGATCCTCGTAGGGCACATAGCGCGTGCCCTCCCACTGCGCCATGAAGGCCAGCAGGAACACCGTGACCGCGCCGGTTGCGCCGGCTGCGACCTTGGCCGCTGGGCTAGTCATCGACGCCTTCCACTACCAGCCGGCCGGCCGCCAGCGCACGCTCTGCGCGCCGATCTGCCCGCACCTTGAAGAACAGGTTCGTCAGGTAGGTCAGCACCACACCGACAATGCCGACGAGCACTGCGACCAGATTCCATTCGCCAGGCGTCAGCCCCAGAAACAGAGATGTCGCACTCGCCGTGTATGAGGCCCCGGAAACGGTTGATTCTTTGATCACGGCTATCGCCCCCCGATAAGTTGAAGTTCAGATTCCAACGGAGCTTGGCTTCGCCCTTTGACGGCCGCGATCTGTGCGCGGCCAATGGCCAAGCGGAAGTCCTCCCCGTACCGCGCGGCGCTACCGATGTCGGTCCATGGCTTCTTGGGCTGGCGCATCATCCTGTGCAGGCAGCCGGCGGCTATGCTTGTCCCCCACGCACCAAGCAGTGAGTCAGGAACGTCTGCCGTGCTGCTGGAAGGCGCTACGCACACTTCGACATCCAGCTCCGATGTGCCGGCCGGAGCAGGAATCAGAATCAGCACATTGGATTGCGTCACCTGATAGACGGGGCGCGCGGTCGTAACCTGCCACCCTGGGATGTTGTCGGCCGTCATCGGGTCGATGCTCAAGCCATCCAGCTTGGCGCTCAGCACTTCGAGAATTCGCGTGCCGGTCTGTGCCGTCAGGGCATATGAATCTTGCTGAGGCGTCGTTGTGATGGTTGCCAGCCAGCGACGGTCAATCTTCGACTTGGTGAAGAACTCTTCGGCGGCGCGAAACAGCTCATGCTGCACTTGCGCAACCACAGCTCCTTGCAGCATTGGCATGACATCGTTGAACAAGGTGGTGAGCTGAGCCATGTCACGCCCCCGTGAGTGCCGTGCGGAACAGCGTGAGGAATGGCGCGGCCATGCCGTCGGCCACATCCTCGTCGTCCCGCAGGTGAGCTCTGGCCACCACGTAGTCAGCCAGAGCCCGGTCGTATTGAGGCGGGAGCAGCACATCGGCGCTCAGCGCCAAGGTAGCCGGCGCAGTCCATGTGCTGGTCCCGAAGAACAGATGCGGCGAGACGGTGAAGGCGAACTGCACGCCGGCCAGTACGTGCTTTGCCAGCACCGCATCCGGCCACGTCACCTTGTTCGGGTCGTACAGGTCTTCCCGGGCAAGATCGCAGATCGCCTGCACCGTGCTCATTGCGGGTCACCTTCCTTGGTCGATTTGGCGGCCCACACCTTGCGCACTTCCTCGCGGATGCGCGCGTCATCCCAGGTGTGATGCACACGCACGACGCCCTGCTCCTTGGCGAAGGTCTTCAGGGCGTCGCCTTCCAAGGTGTCGATGTAGCTCACGACCGTCTCGGAAGGCGGAACGCCCTTGGCGGATGGATCGGACAGCACGCGCTCGATCTCGGCACGCTTGCCGTCCAGGTCCAGGCCTTCCGGCAGAACGACGCCCTGCTCCTTGGCGAAGGCATCCAGTTCCGGTTCCTGCATCTCGGCGAGCAGCTCCGACAGCATCGGGACGTCATCGGGGCTGGTATTGGGATCCTTGTCGTCCTCGGCCGGGCGCACAACCGGCACCAGGCGCAGCTCTGCAGCGCCGGAGATGACCGCGGCGTATTCCTCTGCCGACATCGGGAACGGGACGGCGTAGCGCTGCACTGCCGGGTCTGCCGTGATGGTCTGGGCCTGAATCGTGTGCATGGCCTGCATGCGCAGCGTCTCGATGCTGTCCGTCGGGCTCAGCACCGAGTTGTAGTGCAGGCGCATGAAGTTGATGATCTGTTCCTTGCTGGCCGTGCCGAACGACATCATCGCGACAGGCTTGGGCTGCTCCATGCTCGGCACGGACAGGTACAGGGTTGCGTCCGGATCGACTGGCGACTCTTCGAAGCAGTCCGGGTGCTTTCGCAGGAACACAGCAGCAAGCGGCGCGGTGAAGTTCAGCACATCACCGGGGTTTGCCCACTCAGCTCCACTACGAAGCACAGAATCACGGAACGGCGACTTCTTGCCGATGTAGCGCACGCCGATGATTGGGATCATGTTCTCTCCTTGGCGAGAGGGCCGAAGCCCTCCCGCGCTTCGCGCCTTAGACCGGGGCGCCGTTGAAGTTGGCCGTGATGACCGCACCGATGTACTTGCCAGCGGCGAAGGCAGCGGCGCTCACGTTCTGCGCCACGACATACACCGGGTAGTCGAACTTGATCGGATGCGCCGCCGAAACGCCGCGGCCGATAGCGGCCACGTCACGAGCGGTGAACCAATAGTTGTCGACGGCCGTCGGCCCGAGTGCGGCATTCACCGGGATGAAGCCGAAGTCAGCCGTCACACCGGCGCCTCCCGCCTCGTGGATCGCTTCAAACGCGAGCACTTCGGTACCGGCGGGCAAGATGCCCAGGTAGAAGTACTCGGTCTGCGCGACGCCACCGGACGCGGGTTGGGTTACCTTGCGGCTGAAAACGGTGCTCATGCCGTAGGCCCCGGAAGGGTTGCTTTGCGCCAGCAGATCCGGCGCTTTCACGTTTGCCATGATGAAATCTCCTGTTTGAGCGGCCGGCCTACTGCACCGGCCTTGCTCGGTTAGTAGGCCTTGGCGATCACGTCCAGGGTGATCACACCGAAGTCCGTCGGGACATCCACGCCAGTTTCGTCGGGCAGATCGAAGCGAACCTTCGACACGCCGCCGATGCTGCGCACAGCGAACTCGGGGATCGTGTCGTGGTTCAGCATCTTTTTGCTGAGACGGAACGGGCTGCCGGTGCTGAAGTCCTTGCCGTAGGCAACCGTCGCCGCATGCGCGCCCAGCAGCAGGCAGCGATACAGGCGGTAGCCGGCCGGGATGCCCGACAGCGTGGTGCTGCGGATGGTGCCGTTGGCCTGGGTGGTTTTGAGCACGTCGCCGTTGCCGAAGCTCACGTAGCGGTTCAGCTTCTTGATGGCGATGTTGTTCCACATGGCCGGGTCGCCGCGGAACAGCGGGTGCTTGTAGCCCATGCCCTCGGCACGCTGCAGCGCTTCGGCTTGCCAGTTGCGCAACTTGCCCTCGATGTTGACGTCGTTGTACGCCGGCATCGGCGCCAACAACGTCCACATGTCCTCGTCGTAGTCGCGCATCCCGGGGAGGACGATCGGCTTCGGCGCGCTGTAGGCACTGCCCAGCTTGCTGCGCAGCAGGTCGATGTGGCCGAGCTTCAGCGTGTTGGTCGAAGCCAGCGAACCGAGTTCGGTGATGCCGTCGGTGCCGAACGCGATGTCGTCGCCATTGACGACCGCATAGCGGTTCTCGGACGGCGGCAGGAGCGGATTGCTCAGGATGTCCTCGAAGCGCGCATGCGATTCGGTGGGGATCACCCAGGAAGGATCGTTCTCGCTACCGCGGGCACCGCACAGTTGCACCAGAGCGCGCTGGTCCAACAGGCGCAGCATCAGGTTCAGCGCGTTGCTGCGGGCCAGTTGATCCAGCTTCTGCGGCGTGCGCTGCTGGGTCATCTCGCCACCGGCGGAAACGGCGAAGGCAGCGCCGCGGATGCGGATCTTGCCTTGGCTGAACGCCATCGGCAGGCCCTTGCCTTCATAGACTTCGTTGTCGATGAAGGGGTAGCCGGTCAGCAGCTTCTGCACGTCGAAATACACCTCATCGCCAGCGGTGCGCGACAGGTCGGTGATTTCGACAACCGGCATGCCGGCAGTGGTTTCCAGTCGCTCCAGGTCACGTTGCGCCTGCGCCTGCGTCGGGGCAGGGCCCGTCAGCATCTCGCGGAAGAACGAGTCCTTCGACTTCTGGTACATCTGAAACAGGGCTTGGGACCGGATCGCGGTGCCCTTGAATTGCCCGTATTGAGCCGTGGTCATGATTGATCTCCGTTATTCGAAGAGGTCGAAAACCTGCTCAAGCTCTTCTTGTTTTGCCGACTGCATCCACACGGCGCGCTGGGATTCGGACATGCCGAGGATCCGTTCGCGGAGGGTTCCAGTCGGCGCAACTTCGCCACCGGGAAGGTCAGACAGCGTGACGATTCCGGGCTTTGCGGCAGGAGCTTGCGCAGGGACGGGTTTGCTTGCAGGCTTGGCCGTAGCGGCCGGCGCTGCATCGGTTGCTTGCGGCGATGCGACTTGCTTGAGTTCGATCTCGCCGTGAAGGGCCTCGTGTGCCGCAACCAGCGCTTCCACGCGCTTGTCGATCGGCTTCTGAGCCCATCCAGGGACGGCCTTGCAGTTGGCGGCATCCATCTGCATCACACCTTCCCAGGCTTGCTGGTCGGTCATGCGCAGGTGGTGCGCCTTCGGGTTGGCATCCACGATGGCCGTGATCTCGGCCGCCACGCGCGCACGGCGGTCTGCTTCCGCGCGCTGGGCGTCCTGCTTGACTGCATCCAGCTCGCTGGCATAGGCAACCAGGGCAGCCTGTTGGCTGCGCAAGGCCTTGGCCAGGGCGGGCAGTTCGGTTTCGATCTCGGCCAGTTGCTGCTCGGTGAGCATCTGCGCTTCAGGCACGGCAACCTTCTGCGTGCTGGGTTGCCCCTGCATGGCTTTCAGTTGTTCGGCCTGCTGGCGCGAGAGCTCTTCGAGTTGCGTGGCGCGTGCCCGGGCGTCCTCCAGCACCTTGAACGGCAGGATGTGCTTGCCGTCCTTGGCCAGGACGCCTTCCGGCGTTTCTTCGACCTTCGGCTGTTCGGCGACCGATGGCGCTGCGTCGGGTTGAGCTGCAGCGGCGGGCGCCTCGCTGCTTTCCGCTTGCGCGGTATCGCCCTGTTTCGGCTCTTCCTTCGGCTGCGCGCTCTCAACGACTTCAGGAGCGTTTCCGTCTTCGTCCAGGCCATCCGTGCTGGCCATGAGCGCTTCCAGTTCCGCTTCGTCCATCTGGTTGATCGGCTTCGCTTCCTTGCCTTGCTCTTGCGTTTGCATCGTCACACTCTCCACTCAGCGCATGCCGAGGCCCGTATCGCTGGGCTGCGAAGGAGTTAAGGGGGGTTGTTTGCCCGTATCGCTGGGCTGCGAATCTGCGACGACGACGGCATCCACGCGCTGGGCCAGGTCGATGCCCGCCTGCAGGGTCTGGTGCTCGTCGTCGTTGATGGCGCGCATGCGGTTGGTCTGCGCGTTCGGAATGTCTGCGGCGGTGACCTTCAGGCGGCGGGTCTCTGCGTCGGCCAACTTGACCTTGCCGACCTCCGCCTCCTTGATCTCCAGCTCGCGGTCCTTCTGGCCGAGCTCGCGCTCGCGCCACTCGATCTGCTTGTCCTGCAGTGCCTGTTGCACGGCCTGCTGCACCAGCGCCTGCAGTTGCTCCGGCGTCTTCGGAAGCTGTGCTTGATCGTCCTCGGTATGAATGTTCAGCGCGGCCTGCAGGCGCTCCACGATGGCGTCGCGGAATGGCGAGTCGGTCAGGCTGACGTAGAAGTCGATCAGCAAGCCCTGCAGGTTCGGCGGCAGCGACTGCATGATTTGCGTCATCTGCGCGAGCTGTTGCTGGCGGAAGCTCGCCGTGCTGGCAACCTCTGACAACTCGACCTTCAGGCGAGCGGACTGCACGGCGTTGTTCAGCCCCTTCATGCCGTCCCCGAGGTCGATCAGCTCGTTCAGCACGATGGTCTTCGGCTTCTTGCCTGGCACGTCGATCGTGACTTCCTCACGCTCACGGCCCATGTCCTCGATCACCATGGACATCAGCAATTCGCCTACCTTCTGGCGGCCGAATCGGAAGTTGTCGTTGATGACGCCAAGGGATTGGTTGCTCTGCTCGACCAGCGACTGAATGGCAATGCCGGAATCGGCCTGCCCGTCCGCTCGGCCTTCGAAGCTGGCATAAACGCCGGCCACGTTCTTGATCTGCCCGCGCTTGTCCGCGAGGATCTTGTAGTGCTCACTCGCCAGCGCGAAGTCGGTCTTCACGTCGAAGCGGGCTCCAGGCTGCTGCATTGCCTGTGCATCCAGCACGATGACGCTATTCGCCTTGCCGACTTCACGGCGCACATGGTCCGCAGTCATCCCGCCGCCCAGCACGCCCTCGGTCATGACCGTTTGCTTGGCAGCAAGCAGGTACAGCACCTTGCTGTTGCGGGCGTTGATGTCGTCCTGCAGCGGGATCATTGGGCGGATCAGCCCGTATGGAACACCTGTCAGGTCTTCGCGGAACCCCCAGAACGGCACATACGGAAAATCGTTGTGCTTGAACGGCGAATCCATGTCGAAGAGCTTGTAAGGCCCTGCCCACCAGCTCACGCGCAAGCGCGGGAACACACCTTCGATCACCTGGGCCCTGCCAGACTGAGCCAGGGACAGGTGCAACTGGTTCTGCTTGTCGAACTCGAACACGCGGTCAGAACCGATGATCTTCAGCAGTGAGCCGCGCACCCAGCGCCGGTACCACACCTCGTAGATCATCACGCGCCGCTCGGCGGTCAGCAGCCAATCGTCATCCCATGCAAACGTCCTGTTGTCGGACGCCGTGCCGTGCATTGGCGACGAGTGGTCGTCCAGTAGCGTCAGCGCGTCCGGGCCGCCCGCCATGGCCTCAAACAGATCGCTTTTCTGCGGCATCGTGGCCGCCAGCATGTCGATGTTGTAGCGGCGCTTGCGGATCAGGTATCTGGCATCGCTCAGGTCCGGCTGCTTCGAATGCCAGTCCCAATAGATCTCGGAGCGATGGACATGCTCGACGCGATACGGCGTGGTCGAGAACGGGTTGCTGTTGCGCGAAACCTCAATCCAGCCGATGCCTACCTTCACCTGGGATGCGTATGCCGATGCCTGGGCGCGGTCTGCTCGCGTCTCCTTCTCGGCCTTATTCAGCTTGAAGTTCATCGCGTCAGCGACGTCTTGGTAGCGACGATCGCCAGCCGGAGCCACGCGCCAGTCCGTGCGCGTCTTCGCCTCCAGCCCGAGAACAGAATTGATCGTCGGCTTGATCAGGTTCTCAGGCACCCATGCGATGCCAAGAGAGTTCAGGTGATCAAGCAGCTCGGCGTTTGCTTGGTTGTCGTCGTAGTAGTCGCACTCGACGTTTGCGCGCAGACGCCACTCCGGCTGCAACTGGATCTCATGGATGAAGTCGTTCAGCTCGCGCAGCTCAAGGTCGAGACGTGGCGAGGCATCGCCATCCGGCGACTGCTCGTCGTCCAGCTCATCTACGGATGTGTCATCGTCCAGGTATCGCACGTCGCGTCATCGCTCGGAAGTGATGACGCATGGTTGCGTGCGCGCCGATTGGCGCTAAGGGGAGAGTTCTACGGCCGCACGTACCATCCGCCGGCCATCCACAATCCGGCGTTGGTGCCGGTGACCGGTGCCGGCGTCACGGTGATGGTCAGCGTACCCGTCGCGCTGCTGGTGCCGTCCGTGGCGGTGTAGGTGATTACCGGCACGGACCCCACGAACAGACTTGTCGGCGTGAAGGTGAAAGCGCCCGTGCTGCTGATCTGCAGCGTGCCGGTGCTGGGTAGGCTGGCGTTGGCCGAACCGCCTTGGGCGACCGCGTAGGTCGTCCCATTCACCACGAACTGCGAGACGCGCAGCGGGCCGTCCGTGTCGCTGTCGTTCGTCAGCACGTTGCCGGTGATCGCATTGCCTTGCACGCCGCTGGCGGTGTCCGGTGCCGTGACGGTCGGCGCCGTGCCGCCGGTCACGCCGGCCGCCCAGGTCACCACGCCCTCTTGAGGCGTGGCGTTGTCGATCTCCAGCAGCAGTTCTCCGTCCTGCTCGACCATGTAGCGCCAGGTGTAGGTTCCCGGCGTGCTGGCCGACATGCTGTAGCTGCCGTCCTCGGCCAGCGTCAGGGTCAGGCCCGGGCTGATGTAGGTCACCAGGATGCGCAACTCGGTACCGGCGTCGCCAGGCATCTCGACGTCGTTGATCAGCACCCCGCTCGCTTGCTCGGCGGGCACGCCGTAGCCCTCGTAGATGCTGAAGGGCCGCGTGTAGCTGGTGTCGAATGCCGAACTCACGATGCCACCACCTTGCGCGTCGTCATCCGGCCGGTACCCGGCGTTCCCTCGTAGAAGCGCAGCTCGTAGGTCGTGCCGGCCGTGATGTTGGTGCTGCTGATCGTCGCCCAGGCGCCGGAGCTGTTCGTCGTCCCGTTTGTGATCGAGTGCGCCAGCGCGCCGGTGGCCAGGTTGTAGGCACGCACCGTCAGCCCGGTCAGGTTCGCCGCGGGCAGGCCGTTCGTCTCCAGCTCCATGCCTGTTGCGCACACCAGCGATCCGCTGACGCCGGATGCAGCCACCGTCATCGTGAAGGCGTTGGATGTCGCCGTCTGGCTGGCCGTGTCGGTCACTCGTACTTGCAGGCCGGTGAAGCTGCCGCTCTGCGTCGGCGTGCCGGTGATCTGGCCGGTGGAAGTGTTGATGCTCACGCCGGCAGGCCAGGTGCCCAGCAGAGAGTAGGTCAGCGCGTCGGTGTCGCTGAAGTAGCTCGCCGTCGCCAGGCTGAAGGCCGTGCCCTGCGTTCCGCTCTGCGTCGGAATCGTGCCGGTGAAGCTCGGCGGGTTGTTCGTGACACTCGCCGTGTAGGTGATGTTGCTCGGGTTCGTCAGCGATCCGTTGTTGGTCACGCTGATCGTCTTGGCGCCCTCGCTCGCCGCCGTGTAGGTGAATGTCGCGGTCGGCGTGCCGCTGCTGATATTCACCGTCGTCGGGGTGAAGGTTCCGCCGCCACCGCCGTCTGACGGTGTTACCGTCACCGTGCCGGTGATGACGCCGTTCGCGCCCACAGTGAAGTTGCTCGATGCAGCGCCGACCGTGCCCGCGCTCGGGCCGGACAGCGTGATTGCGGTCGCGGCGGCCTGCGTCGTAAAGCTCGCCGAGGTCAGCACCGTTGAATCGTTGGTCGCCGCATCCTCCTGCTGGAAGTGCGCGTAGTACGTGGTACCCGACGTGAGCCCAGTAGCCGAGAAGGTCTTGGCGCCCGTGCTCGAAACAGCCACGTTTGCCGCGAATGCCGCTGCGGCCCCCGCGTTGTCCTGACCCGCCTGAATCTGCACTACGCTCGGCGCCGTCGCACTGGTCGTGACCACGCAGTACAGCGTCCCGTTGCCCTCGTTCGTCGTGCAGCCGACAGTCGCAGTCGTCGTGCCGATTGCCGATGTCGTGGCCGCACTCAGCGTCGGCGGCGTGGTGTCAGCAGGCGCGCTCAGCGTCTCGCTGAAATAGTCGTCAATCCCCGGCGCAGCACTGACGTATCTCTCCACGAAAAACCCGTCGCGCCCGGCTGAAGTAATCGACGAGTCAGTGGCCGAAACCACCTCCACATCATCGACATAGCCCTTGATGCTTGTTCCGATGCACTCCAGCCGCAGCGTGAAGTTGCCCGTGGCGTTGTACTCGGCCGTGTCCAAAGCGGTATTGACCCCATCCACCCACTTTTGCAGAGAGATGCGGTTCGAGCCTTCGTTGTAATAACGCAGCCAGTAGAACGTCAGCGCTGAAGTGCTGGCACGTGCGACTACGCCCGAGCCCTCCAACCCTTCAGACGGGACGAGCAACACCTCGACGGCATAATCGGCGGTACCGGGGTCGGTGGCGCCGATGTAATACGACCGGCCTGTCCCTCCGCCTGTTGCCACAACCCTATTCCCATACACGATAGCGTTTGGCCCACTTGAAGGAAGCGGGTGCCGCGTCATTCCGGAACTGGTCGCGGTGCTAATGCTCGAATCGTTAGCGACGTTGAAGTTGTAACTGCGGATCGTGGCCATTTATGCAACCCTCATGATTCGAATGTCTTTGTCGCCAGCGGCGCACGCGACAACCGCCTTGATGCGACTGTCGTAATCAATTGCGTAAATGCCGCCACCAACGTCGGAGTCTGCGTACCAGTTTCCGGCAGGCGACGCGATCAAGCTCACCGACGATCCGCTGACATTGAAATGCCTCAACCTGTACGTGCTTCCTGTCGTCTCGCGGTAGAAACCGAAGATGATCTGCTGACCTGTTTCTTGGATAACGACCATGGTGTGGCCGTCTGACGTACCGTCCCACAGGGACGGAGAAAGGTCGCCAGTGGCTGTGATCCACGTTTCCGTCGTTCTGTTGTCGAGATTGAGTTGGTACAGATAGGCGGTCTTGCCAGAAGCCGGGATTGAGAATCCGTAGATTTTCCGACCCGCGCGAGTGAATGCTGCGTTCCAGCTCTGGTCACCTAGCGGACCGATGTGGTTGTTGTCCGCCCGCCGAATCCATGCCCACGAGTTAGTCGCGCGGGTGTATTCCCATGTCTGGTTAGTCTCTGCCCCACCAGCACAGACGCTGTTACGCACTTCGTCATACCACGCGATGACTCCGTTACCCAGTAGTCCAGTTGGTTTGTCATAACTCCCGACTGGTGTGTTGAACGGCATGCGTGGGGTCCAAACGCCTGAGTCTAGATCAAGCTCCCACATGCGACCAATGCACGACCACAGTTTTCCGTTGCCAACAGCAAGGCCCTTGTATGTGTGGCGAGATGTCGGTGTCCTCTGGGCGGTGAAACCGTGGAACTCGTCGCGGCGCACATCCCCACTCGGGTTTGCGAACTCGTAATCGGCGGCTGGCGGGTAATCAGTGAATGTCGTGGTACCGACGACCGTGTATCGAGAATCGCAACCCGTCAGGTCGGTCGGCATCTTGTGCACAGCCCAAGCCATCTTGTCGAAGTCGAGGCGATACACACCGTTGTTTGACGAGTCTTGGTGCCCGCCGCCAAAAACGAATGCACGGGGGGCATCTGGATCAATTGCCATGCCGCTCCACGCCGACAGCACGGTTCTCCAGTCACTGTTGCCACGATCCGTCCAGTTCGGTAGCGCCGCCTTGACAACGGCATCCAGCGCATCAAGCCGTGTGCCTGAAACACGCACCCAGCGATTGAGTGGCACGAGCCCCCAGCTCGCGGCGGTAACGCGGCCATCACTGCCGCGCCCTGGTGTCCAGGTGTCAGTACCAGAATCGTAGCTACCAGGCACGTTGTCCTCGCTCCACAGCCCGGAGGGCGGAAGCGCAGAGACTGAGACGCTGAATGCGTTGCTGCGTGACGTGATCATGAGCGCACCCCCACTCCCCAGGTCGGGTCGTTGGCCAGCGAGTTACGGCATGTCGTGTAATTGCTGGCCGATGTGATGCGCGACCAGACGGCAGACGCGCCCGGCACGCCGCGATTCACGCACATCGCCATCGCGTTCATCGCGTACTCGAAATAGCTGGCACCCCAACTCGACGCTACCAGGTAAGTCGCAGCGTTCCGCTCGTCTGTCCAGCCGCTGTAGATGACGCCGTTGTCCAGATCGGTGCCGTTGGCACGCCCGAACCAGCGCTGGAACGACACGCCCCAATTCGCATCAAAGTTCGCCTGCTGCTGGTTCTGTGGGAAGGTTGAGCCACTGACGGTCGGAGAGTACGGCTGGCGCGTCCAGTGCCACCCATTCGGATTCGTCCCGTCCGACATGCGCTGCACCAAGCCAGCCCCGCACCAGTTCATGAGTGCGTTCCCGTCCGTGAGTTGCTGGCCGGTTAGCAGCTTGTGATCGAGCGCCCACGCGATGCAACCCACCACGTAATCGCTCATCCATGTCCGCTGACCGCCGGGGTCTCCCCAGCCAGCCTGATCGGGCTCGATGAACAAGCCCAGGCCGTTGGTGTGGTAACCGCGCATCCAGGTAAAGGACGCACCGAGCGCGTTGCGGTATGCGGCCTGCTCGCTGTCGTCATCCGGCGTGATACAGCCTGCACACGCCAGATTGCGGATTGCCCAGGCGGTGCCGCGTGTCTGCAGGTTGCGCACCACCAGGCCCGTCGCATTGCCCCGATAGGACACATTGCTGGTGTAGTGCAACCACTTGACGAAGAACTGCAGGCTCTCCAGGTGCCACCAGTCGCCTGTCAGGATGTAGGCCATGAATCCCGGCAACCAACCGTGAGAGATGTCCCAGTCGGTCCCGTACTGCCCCGAGTAGTAGGCCCGCCCGCCGTATGCAGAATTGCTGCCGGCCTGCAGCCCAATCCCTGTCGTCGGAGCGTCAGCGTAAGCAGAAACGCCGTGAGTCGTTGAGTTGCGGTAATGCACCGACCAAGCGCCGGCCGCAAACGAATTCACCAGCACACCCTTGTAGGCCCGCGCGTCGGCACTTACCACGTAGCAGACATCCCAGCGCGGCAGCCAGCCGATGGAGGGATGCGCCCCGCCTCCGCCCAGCGAGTTTCCCGGCAGGTTGTGCTGGGCATATGGCACGTAGGACTGAGCGAGCCCGTTCAAGATCGTCGAGCTGATCGACTGCGCTTGATAGGAAGGAACCGCCCCAGTGCGCTGCAGGTAGGTCGTGTTGTGCGCAAACGTTGGCACACGGCCGACTGCGGCCCCGCTTCTATGCCATCCGTGCGCGCCGTCGTGCAGCACGATGCGTGTGTGGTGCTTGATGTCCAGGTCGGACACCGAGTCATAGACCGGGTTGCTGTTGATCGTCAGCGAGACGCGGCCGATCTTGTTGATGGAGCCTGTGTAATCCAGCGTGCATCCATTCTCTATGCTGCACATCACGTCGATGGTGCCGCCGGCATAGAGCCGGACGTAGAACCAGGCAACGAGCTTTGAGTCGATTGCGGTGCGGTACTGCCACTCGCTGCAGACCGGGCCGCTCAAGAGCTGCTTGTACGGGCTGGACAGCGTCGGGCTTGCGGTGCCGAACCCGGCAACCGAGGCAACGATCTGCGGATTGGCTGCGATCAGGTCGGCCAACTGAATGGCCGTGCCGGACGAAGCTGAACCACGCGAAAGCTGCACCGTGCGCGCAGTCGTAGCGATCAGGTCGCAGCGCCCGGACAGGACGGCGAACTTGACTGAGCCATCCGGCCAGCGGTTGCGCACCACGGCTTGGAAGTCGGGCACGTCAGCCAGTACCGCATACCCGCTCGGTACGTCTCCCTCGCGGAAGAAGTGCCCGACCGTCCAGGGCGAATTGCTGGCGCTGCTCGTCGATGTCACCGCGAACTGCGTGACCGGCGCCGCCTCAAGCTCAGCGAACACGTCCATCGTGAGCCCGGTGACCGTCTGCCCGCCTCCCGTGCCGTCGTAGCTCAACTCGCCCGTCTCGGTGTCGAATGTCACGCCGGCCGGCAGCGCCCCGTTGATCGCGTAGCCGGTCGCCGCATACCCGCTCGGCACCGTCACGTACTGCGTCAGGTCGTGCGTGCCAGGCGTGCCGCCGGTGAATGTGATGTTCGGGATGGTGGCAATCAAGATCGGCGGCAGCACGGATCCTGCAACCGCAATGCTCAGCCCTGAGCTCGATACGGTGTCGTCTTGGATGCGCATCAGGCCAGCTCCACCGTCCAGGTGCTGCCTGTGTCTCCGACCACCTCATACGCAGCCGCGGCGCCGCTGGTAGGGTGCAGCACGTTCAGCGTGCAGGATGCCGTGCCGATCTTCACCGCAATGAAGTTACTGCCTGGCAGCAGTTGGATGTTGGCCTCTCCTGCACTCAGCAGGATCAGCGTGGCGCCCTCGGCGGCCTGGCCGGAGTAGCCGGAAGGCCGCACCTCGAAGAATGTGGCGCCTGCTCCTGAGAGTTCCGTGATTACCGTATGGCCAGAGACGAGCCGCCCTTGTTCATCAAGAGCAGCCGGCTCGACGCGGGCGAACACATCGACCCAGCGCCTCATATTCGGGATCATCTCGGGCGGGATGCACCGAACCTCGTCTGGCAACCACGGGTCGGCATAGCCAGGAACCTTGATCTGCTGTTCCTCGCCTGAGATGTTCTGATACCACTGTACGGTGTATTCGGGCATGGCGCGTCATCCGAATGGAATGACGCCATCCTGCTGCTGGGGTGTAGTGCTCGGAAGTCAGGAGTTCGTCAGAACAGGCCTGTCAGATTTGTCCCGCCGCCAGAAATTGACCTGTGTGGTACTGGCTGCTGGGTGTAACTCTTTGCCGGCTGCGCAATCGCATAGCGCAGGTCCATCATGGCGTAGCGGCTGGCGCTGATCCGGTCGTCGTTCAGCTTCACGATCTGGCCTTTATCGCGCCGGTAGATGCGGAACTCACCGAACCAACCCGTGCAGGTGCTGAATACCTTCCAGCGACCTGTCTGCATCCTGGTCAGCATCTCTTGGATGCCGGCCTCCACACTGGTCACGCTGACGCGCTCCTTGTTTCCTGGTGTCGGCAGGAACTGCGCATGCACCGGGCGCATATTCACGCCCTCGTTTCGGTACTGCTGGGCCAACTGTTCTCCGTTGGTCTGGTCCTTGACTTGGTAGCCGTCGTGCGGCCACGCCACCGGAATCCACTGCCCGCTTGCCTTGATCGCGCTGGCATGCACCGGGATGGTCGTGCGCGAGGCTGCGTACTCGCCGATCACATAGATGATGTCGTTGTCCGGGTCGTAGGCCAGCTCCATGCTGGCGGTCGGGTGATCCCAGCCGAAGTCCAGGCCCTTGATACGGCGGAAGTGCGCAGGGATTGGGAACGGATCGACCTTGATGCTGGCTTCGTCGATCGGGAACACCGCGCCGTCGCCAAGGCTCGGGATGCCGAATTTGCGCGCCTTGTGCTGGTGGATTGGAGTAGCGTCCAGCAGTTCCGATTTCGTCTGCTCGCTCAGGTGTGGCACGTCATCCCAGCCGACCATGATCATGCAGCGCGATGGCGCTACCTGCACGATTCCAGCCCGCGCAATCTCCGGCGTGCCCTCTGCTTCCAGCTCGGCCTGCAACTTGCCCATCATGTCGCCGGGCAAGAAGTGCATGACCGTCTCGGTGATGCCATCCAGCGGAGTGAAGGTGCCGATGACCATGCCGTCCGTCGTCGCGGTTCGCATGACCGACTCGGCCCAGATCTCCATGGGCGGCTCTTCGTCCAGCAGGATGCCGTCGCGCTCGGTGCCCTCGAACACCTTGCGGCCCTGTTCGTAGCTGCGCAGCACCAGAAGTGACCATCCTCCGCTGTCGTGCTTGACCTGCACGCTGTCGATCAGATCTGGTACGCCACTCTTCCAGGTGATGCGCCCGACGCGATCACCGCGTATCAGGCCTGTACCATCGACTGATCGTGTTCCGTCTGGAAGGTGGATGACCTTGCCAAACAGCTTGGCCTGCAGGATGTCGCGTGTCGCCTCGTTGGTCTTTCCGGCGCCAATCCAGTTTGTTGGGCGCCTCCATCTGCGCCCTGGCCACCATTCCGGATAGTCGCCCATGAGGTGGTGGGACATCTCGTAGCAGCCCATGCCTTCGGTTTTTCCTACGCGATTGGCGGCCATCACGCCGCGCTCGCGGTACTTCTGTCCAGCCTCGAAGAATGCGATGTGCTTGTGGTACTTGGCTCTTGCGTGCCACCGCACGCGGCCCTCTGCGTCTGTGGTGTCCTGTTCTGGGTAGTAGCTGTCGATCTTGTTGCGTCTCGCGCGCCAGGTGGCCAGCTTGATCAGGTTGGCAATGCGCGCAGCCGGCGGCAACTTGCGGAACTGATCGAGCGTGATGCTCATTGCAGCGTGCCCCCGCCCAGCAGCGCCATCACCTCGGGCGGGATGGATCCGCCCAGCTCACGCGCAGCTTTCAGCAGTTCCGCGTTGGCTTCCTCCGGCGTCATCTTCTCGATGCCTTCGAACTCGACGTGGGCGCGACGGACGAACATGCCAAGCTCTGTGCCGATGAGTTGCAGCGCCTGGTTGGCTGCAGGCAGGTTTGGCTTGTCTCCTGTGGTGGCGCGCAGGTAGTTCGCGGTCAACTGCTGGAGCACCCATGCCTTATCGACATTGAGCTCCGCGGCTGCCGCGGCCGTTGCGCGGGCCTTGGCCAGCACCTCAGCCTTGAGCGGGTCTTCTGCCGGTGGTGGTGGCGGGAGCGGTGGAACAGCGCGCTTCGTGTAGGGCGCACCAGGTCTCCCTTGCTTGACCTTCGGTGGCTTGGACTTCTTTTCCTGCTCGGCTGCGTAGATGCGGGAAAGCTCCGCCTCGATCTCGTCCGCCACCATAACCGTGTAGCGCTTGATCGCCTCTTGGTAGCGGTAATCCTTGAGCCAGGACGCCGGCTTTATCTGAGCCGTGTTTTCAGAGTACCCAGCAGCACGCGCAGCGTCCCTCTTCTTCCGCCCGTTCGTGGCGTAGTGAAAGCAGAAAAGCAGCGCTTGGTGGCTCAAGCCATCGACCATAACCGTAACCGAGACCGCAACCGAAGATGCGGTTATGTTTGACGGTTAGTGGTTGTGGGTTAAGGCAGCAGTTCGTGCCGCCTTGTCCTTTCGGGCAAATCCGCTCGGTGCGCCATGTGGGATAGTGTGGATATGGTCTGGATCGACAACTTGCGCTTGGTCGCAGCACTCGCGGTTGTAATGCTTCACGTTGCCACTGGCATGGTGGAAGGCTACGCCGTTGGCAGTGCGGATTGGTGGGTGGCGACGGTGTTTAACGTCGGTGCGCGCTGGTGCGTACCAGCCTTTGTGGTGATCTCCGGGGCGCTGCTGCTCAGCGGGCCAGAGCTTCCGGTCGTTGAGTTCTACCGGCGCCGGTTATCCCGTATTGCCGTCCCGCTTGTGGTCTGGTCGGTTGGATACCTAGCTTGGTCGCAGCTTGTGGCATCTGCGCGCGGGCGTCCGCTGGCTGGCCTGGGCGATCTTGCGGTATCCATGCTGGAGGGTCGGCCCTACTACCACCTCTGGTACCTCTACATGCTGGTGGGGCTCTACCTGGCCACTCCCCTCATTCGGCGCGCGGTCTCTCGCGTACCGGTCGGCTGGCTGCCTGCTGTCGTGGTTGCAGGGCTGGTGCTGGCCGCCCTGGAGAGCGCGATTGAACCCGCTGCCCCATGGCGCGAATACTGGCTGCTGTGGTGGGTGATGTACCTCCCGTACTTCCTGCTCGGGCATGCGCTTGTCGTTTGCCGGCCGAGCTTCCGGGTTTGGCCGGTCGCCGTGGCTGCTGTCGGGTCGGTGGCGTTCGGGGCAGGCGCGCTCTTCTGGGCGCTGTCCGGTTGGCATTCTGGCCTCGCCAAGTACCTGCTCGGGTACATGAGCATCGGCGTGATGCTGCTTTCCGTTGCCGTCGTGCTGCTGGTTCGCGTATCCACCCGGCCCATCGTCAGCGGCCGGGCAGGAGCATCTATCGTCGCCGCGACCTTCGGGGTGTATCTCATCCACCCAGCCATCCTCGATGTGTGGCAGCTCACGAGGTTTTGGCCGGGTGATTGGCCGGCGTGGGCCATGATCCCTGCAGTGTGGGTTGTGGTGTTTGCTTCTGCAGTGGTCGCTGTGCTCGGAATCAGGGCGATCCCGCTGGCGAGAAGGATTGTGTGACTGGAACTAGGCTAGGCGCCTGTACTTCCATTCGTAGTGAATCGTCGCGCCTTCCATGCGCGAGTGTACCCCGTGGTCTTCAAGGAGCGGGGTGTCGTCAATGTACAGCGTTTCGTACCTAGCTTCACGAGACTTTGGTGTGGATACGCTGTGAAGGCGCCCCTTCAGTTCATCCAGCACGATTTCCTGCCTGCCCGTGGCGGCCCGGATGCAGTCAGCAATCACCTCGTCTTTTCTCCGCGCAATGCTCAGCGCAATTCGCTGCGCAACACTTTCGCGCACGCCTTCGAAGGTGTCTTCGGGCAGCGTCTCGCTTTCCCACGCGGTGCCGATGTAGGGCTGGGTTAGAGGTGTCGATTCAATCTCGACATACTCACCTGGCGCGGTGAATGAGGCGGGAGGAAGGTAGGTCATATGCTTGTCGGCTCCATGTTTCACTTGTCTTGTGGAGCGGGTACGGAGAATCGAACTCCGGTCCTCAGCTTGGAAGGCTGTGGCTCTGCCATTGAGCTACACCCGCAAAGTTGATCTGTGTGGCATGACTATAGCCACCTTTACTGCCTCACGACACCCACAAGAATGTCGCCTGCGTATTCATCAGCCCGCAGGCGCCGGAGTAGCTTGCCGCTTTCGCGCTGTGTGCATTACCGGGTTGAGGCATTCTTGTAGGCCCTGGGCACTTACGCGGCCCAGGTTACGTGATCCGGCCTATCGGGGCGCCAGCCGGTCAGGCGCGACACGTGCTTAGGAGCCAGTCCCCTAGCGGCATGGGTTCTGCTGGTTCCCCGGGCGAGAAAGGCAACGTCCAGGGCGCAGGTGCTTCCTTGTGCTGCTTGCCCGCTGCCGAATGACGGGCGGCCCGCCGATCTGGCGGTGTGTCCATCATGCTGGTGCAGTGGGCTCGGCGGTAGGGCTGAGTTCTCTAGATTCTGCGCTTTACCCATCGACCGTCAGACCAGCGCACTTCGTAGTCAGTGCCAGAGTTTGGATCAGTGAACGCCGCAATCGAATCGCCTTCTAGGGCTGGAGCAAACATCGACTGTTTGAACAACCCCGAACGCCCAGCTTCCGGTAATGCCATCGCTTCTTCGATTGTTTTCGGTTGCTTCGTTTCCATGGATTGATCCTTCGGTTCATGAATAGATCTCTGACGCCATGCCACCACGAGAGTTGCGTTATCCGACACTGGCTCCATTATCTGCCGCGCCGCTGCTCGATCCTTCCCAGGCGCAGCCGCGTTATGCGACTGCGTTATTGGACATCATGGTGTCGACTTAGTGTTGGGCGTCAAAAGTGCATTCGCCAGCCGCATTCCGGCATCAATTGCGTCCGCACGCATTTTCCGAATGGTCAGCCTGTCGGTGTCCAGCAGGCGTGCCATCTGGCCTTCGCTCAACTCCGCTGCTTCCCAGGCCAGCAGCAGTTGCGCGTTTTCCAACTCGGTTTTGTAGCTTCGCCGGCTGCTGCGGTGCTTCGCCTGGTACAGCCGTGCTTGCCTCTGTTGCTTCTGGTTCATGTTCTTCCTCCGCTTCAACCTTGCCGCCCAACAATTCCGTCGAGAGTGACGGCCCAAAGCTGCGCTTTGGGTTCCCTAAGCCTGCGGCTCCGGCCGCACCTCACGTCAGGTGTTAGATTCCATTTCGCAGTCAGCAAACTCGATGATCGCTGCAATAAAGCCCTTCCACTGCTCTTGGTCGAACTTCATCGTTTCGGCCAGTTGTTTGTGTCCGTCAAAGAGGCCGCAGCTTTGAAACTCAATATCGAAGTCCCACCACGCACCCCTGATGGACGTACCCCAATTGAGCCTGTCAGCAAAGAATGGCATGTTGCACATGAGCAAGTACCAGCGGTATTGCTCCGGGTCTTTGATGTAATCGAACGTCTCGCCGTTGTTGATCGCTCGGCAAACCTCTACCGCCTTGCGTGCGAACAGAACAGACATTTCGCCGTCGTAGGTAGTGAAGTCAAAGATGTGATCGCCGAGGTATTCAAGTCGGCTTTCTGGCGGGCTCCCGCACATCTGCCTTGCATCGGCGTAGCTGTTTTCAAGCAATTCTTTGTAGTTCATTGTTCTTCACCCGTGAAATCTAACAACACGGTCGAGCAGACCGCCTGCAAGCTGCGCTATCGTGCGTCAGCTCACCTCTGCGTTCGGCGTCTCTTTCATTGGGTGCGTATCCGGCATGTTTTCACCGAGCAATTCGGTTAGTTTGGAGGCAGAAATCCCGAGGACATTCGCTGCCAATTTCAACCGCGCCTCTTTGGTGTAATCCCTGTAATTCCATCCACATGTGCAAGGTGTATCCCAGCACTTCACGCAGTCACTCATGGCCATGATTCTGTCCTTTCAAAAGTCGGCGCTGGACTACGGCGCTTCGTTGTCGGCAGCCGCCGAACCCGGCAGTCGAGAGGGAGACTCCGGCGATAATGACGCCTCCGGCCCCCTCACTTTTGCGTTACAAAAACGCCTCGCGCGCAGATCGCCACGCTGGGTCACCGGCATGCTGCTTCACTAGCACCTCGACATCCCACATGAGTTTCCAGGCCGGCGAACATCCGTTGATCGATATGGCCTGCTCGGCAGCCACCTCGGGTATGGATCGCATCAGCGAGCGGTGCCCGACAGACCACAGCACGGCATCCACCACCCACTGACGCGGCGCGGTCCTTGGCAACTTGTCGGCCAGCCTGTCGGCGATGGTTTCCGCGCCAGCCATCACCTCGGACTCGGTACCGCACCACATCATGATGATGGCGCGCTCGATGTCGGCCAGGCCGGGTAGCCTCTCGTCGAGTTGTCCAGCCCGCACACACTCTCGCAGCGATTCAGCGATGGTCTTCATCGTTTTCCCTCGAATGCCTCGATTGACGCGGAGACGACAGGCTGCGTCACGCTCCGCTTGCCGCTCCCCATGTACTTGCCGGTGACGGCGCCGAACCAGCCCGGGTCATCCCGGCGCAGGCCGATCAGACCCTCCCCGCGCATGGCCACGAACACCGTTTCCGGGTGGGCGCAGCGAGCTTCGGAGATCATCGCGTTGCGCCTGGCCGGCGTGCAGTCGCGGCAGTACCTGGCGCTGTCCCAGTCGCTGGCCTTGGCCTCGCGGATGTAGCCCTGCCAGTCGTCCTCGGTGCCGTCCCAGCAGGCCGGCATCATCGGCGCGGCCGGTGCTGGCGCTTCAACCTGGTCGGCGAACAGATCGCCCTGCTCCGGCACCTGCACAACCTTGGCCGCCTTGGGCGGGCGCACGTCGACCACCCAGCCGTCTGGAGCCTCAAGCACGGCGGCCAGGGCCTTCCCTCGCGCCGTGATGGTGTTGCCCAGCAGGTGGATGGTGCGCGTGTGCGTCATCGATCCCACCAATCAGCCTTCTTCATGCGCTTCGACATGCCGTTCTCGAACATGAGGTGGGTGCCGTAGTCGTGGCATACGAACCACTCCCGGCCCTGGCTTCCGTCGTCGTTCTTCGACCTGGCCATGCCGTAATTCGTGCGCTTGAGATCGGACAGGAAGGTCGGCACTCGGTCCGGGAATTCATGTGGCGCAGCCGGCCGCGTGCGTTCCATAACCAGGATCACGCCATTCGGGCTGATCCAGCGGCACTCCGCGAACCACCGCGCGTAGGGCGTCATGCGCACGCGCTGCCACGTCTCCCACTCAATGACGTTCTGAAACTGGCCTGAGCCTTCCTCGACCTTGATCACGCAGTCGGGCAGCAATTTGCTGCTGAATACATTGCGGCTCATGCCGTAGCCAATCTGCTCGTCGCAGAGCAGGTTGAACGATTCGCGCCAGGTCGTTTCGATCATGCAGCTTCCTTTCGCTTCGCCGCGCAGTTGCCGCAGACCCACCGGCCGCGACCATTCGCCATCGGCTTCATGTAGCCGCCCTGGATTGGTCCGCGTCCGTTGTGGTTGCTGCAATAGCGCTCGCTGTCGGCGCGCAGGCCTGCTGGTGCTTGGGCGTGGTGATTGATGGGCTTTGTCATGCGACCTTCCTTTCCGCTACCTTCTCCAGTTCCTTGAAGGCATTCCACATCCTCAGGCTGGCGAGTCTTGCGATGTCGATGGCGGCATCAGGAGTGATCTTTTCGGCTTCCTTGCAAGGGGTGGCGCGACGCACGCAATCGACAACCAGACGTGCCGCGCGCGGAACTTCATGTCGTACCCTGCTTTGATCCGAAAGAAGGAGCACGCCGGAAGATGGCGATGGCAGAAACTCGAACAGAGACTCGTCCCAAATCTCCTTTGGCATGGCGTAGTAGTGCTTCCATACCTTTCTGGGCCATTGTTGAGGCTTGTTCTCGTACAGCGCAGGCTGGCGAATGCGGCGTAGCCTTCCGGTCTCGTCGAACACCTTTTCCTCTGGCCCGTATCCGAGGAACTGACGATCCCACCACTTTTCCTTCTTTGCGTCTGCCTTGAGGTCGGAGCGACTGATCTTGATCTCCACGTCGATGATGCGCAGGTCTTCGGTAACCACCAGCAGGTCACATTCGTAACCGGTCCAGTTGCAGTTGGGGACCACCACCAGATACTTGCGGTTGAAGAACTGCTCAGCCAGGGCGCGAGCGATGGAACGTTCTGACCAGCTCATGCGATCACCTTCAACTTTCCGGCCCTGGCCAGAGCCTGCAGGGTCAGCACGATGGCGCGGTCCATCATGGCGCGCCGCTCTTCTCGGGTCAGGCGCGGGCCGCTGTCGATTTCGACGTGGCATGCCGGGCACAGCGCTGCGGTAAGCGCGTCATCCATCTTCCGGCCCTTGGCTTTTCCCTCGTTGCGGTGGGCTACCTGCACGCCGTGAGCACCGCACAGCACGCAGTGCCCGATGCTGGCGACTGCTGCCAGCCAGTCTCGGGAGCGGAAATACACCGGGTCGCGCTTGCCGGTAGGAGCCTCGGTGCCCGGGCGCTGAACGATCTTGGAGGGGCGGGCCGTGGCGCTCATCGATAGATCTCCGGGTGGCTGGTTCCGTAGATAATCGCGTTCAGGTACAGACGATCCATCTCGGCCCGACCTTCACCGTATGCAGCAGACAGCGCCAACGCGCGGCGAGTCGTGCGGCGCCACCGATCGATCGCGCGCCAATCCTCCCGAGTCGTCGAACGAGGGAGGTTCGGAAGAGTGATGTCGAACGGAATGCGTGTCATCGCTCCTGGCCCTCCATCCACTTCGGGGCCTTGAAGCGCACGCCCTTCTCTGCTCCGAAGGCCTCGATCAGGTCGATCAGCTCGCGCATCTCGCGCTGGCTCATGTTGCTGGTGCTGCGGCCGACGATCACGAAGCCGCCGTTGATGCCCGGCACGACCTTTTCCTTGCGCAGCGCCGCGGTAAGCATGTCCTTCCACTCGTCATCCGTCAGGGTCTGGCCATACCACACCACCTGCTCGGACACGTCGCGCAACATCGCCCACATGCGGGCGTTCAGGTCCAAGCTTCGCGTGGTGTGCTGCACCGTCAGCACGATCGCATGCTCCGCGCGCACCTCGGACAAGGCGATCTCGTGGGCCTGCACGAAAGCAGGCCGCACGGATTCGAAGGACTTGATGACCTCGCGGAACATCAGCGCACCTCCAGCCCGAAAAGCGCCGCGCGGGCCCGGCTGCCCTTGTCGGCGTCGAGCTTGCTCTGTGCCGGCGTGCGGATGGCGTTGGTCAGCATGCGGCCGTAGGCGGCGCTCATATTCTGTTGCGCGGCCAGGTATTGCTGTTGGCTCGCCAGTCCATCGAATAGCGCCGCACCGGTATCGGGGTCGTAGAAGATGAGTCCGTCAGGCCTGCTTTGCTCAGCATCCAGCCTCTGTTGCGCGGCCAGGGCACGCGCGCCGCTCTCGCAGTTCTCGAAGTTGCTCATGACGGCATCCCATCCAGCTCGCCGACCCACACCTCTACACCAGGTCGCTCGGCAAACCGCCGCTGCACGACGACATCTGAAATCTGCGAGTCATCGCGGAACACGATGCCGTTCAGGCCGTCACCGATCGACTTGATGACGTTGTCGACATCAGGCTTCTTTGTCGGGATGATCTCTCCGCGCATGGCCATACCCTGCTTCTTGTAGCTCCAACTCTTGGGGATGGGCAGGCCGATGCGCAGATGAAGCGCGACGGGAGACTGCGTTGGCGCGCGGCCGGCCATCGCTTCCTGGGCTTCCAGGCGGACAAGGTTTTCGTACTCGACCGTATCCTTCGGGGTGTAGCTTGCGACGAACTGCTTGCCGTCGCGGCCATGCGCGATGCGCGAGCGGTGGCGGCCCTTCCCTTTCGGTTCGCCCGGCACGAAAAACCGGACCTTCAGCTTTTCACTCACTTCGTCAGCTCCTTCGCGAGCTTGGCCCGCAACCTGTTTGCGAATGCCGGGCCGTAGGGGTCCGGCTTGTCCTCGTAGTACGCCACTTCCTTCTCGCGCTCCCACGGCCGCATCCAGTAGCAGTTCTGCCAGTGCGTCCGCAGGTAGTCGGCGATGTGATCAACCAGGTCGCTCACGTGGCGCCCATGCGCCATTTCCGACGCGCTTGTAGCCCATCAGCGCGGCAATGATCGGATCGCGGAAGATGGGCGTTTTCCTGATCCTCAGCGCCTGCTTGTCACGATTCTTCTGAACGATTTCAATCCAGCGGTCAGGGTCTGACCGGCGCAGCCTGGCCAGGTAATCGCGCTGCTTCTCGTAGCCCGTTTTCTTCGGAGGATGTGGCTCATCGCGGCCTTTACCGAGGGAATAGACAGGCACGTATCGCGTCTTTCCCGACGGCTTCCGCCATGCGCTGATATGCACCTCGCCATCAGCGTGCATCCTGCGCAGCGTGCCCTGAGCGGAATTTGTACTGATCCCCGTCGCGCGGCTCACGGAATACTTGTCGAGCCTCGTGCGCTTCTCGAACAGCGCGCGAATCGCAACTCGCTGCGTTGGCGTGCCGGCATAGTTCGGGCGTGTAATGGCGGCGTTCTTAGTCATCCTCGCCCCCGAAGCTGTAGCCTTCCTTGCGCTCTGGTCGGGCCGGCTTCCATCCTGGCGCCAGATCTCGGAAGCGTGTTTCGCACCCGATCCAGGCCGTGCGGATCATTCCAATCTCGCCGTTGCGGTGCTTGCCGATGATCAGCTCGGCCGTGCCGCGGTCCTGCGACTCGGGGTAATACACCTCGTCCCGATAGACGAAGAGGATGATGTCGGCGTCCTGCTCAATGGCGCCAGACTCGCGCAGGTCGGACATCATCGGGCGCTTGTTCGGCCGTTTCTCCAGCTCGCGGTTGAGCTGGGACAACGCGATTACCGCGACGTCCAGCTCCTTGGCCAGGTTCTTGAGCCCACGCGAGATATCGCTGATCTCCTGCGCGCGATGCTCGCCCTTCGTGGTGCCAGACATGAGCTGCAGGTAATCGACGACGATGGTCCCCAGCTTGTTGCCCATCTGCTTCTTGGCCTTGCGCGCCTGGGCACGCACCTGCAGGGCGGTGGGAGACACCGCATCCATCACCCGCACAGGCAGCGTCGCCACCTTCGCATTGGCTTGGTTCGTGTCGTGCCATTCGGCCGCCGTCATTTCCGCGCGGCGGATCTTCTGCAGGCTGACGCGCGAGTGCATCGACACCATGCGGTCGTGTAGCTGCTCGGCCGGCATTTCCAGCGAGATGAACAGGCCCGGGTATCCGCACTGCGCCGCGTGGTCGAAGACGTTCAGCGCCAGGGCGGTCTTGCCCATGGATGGCCGGCCGGCAATCACGATCAGGTCGCCGCGCTGCAAGCCGCCGGTGAGGTGATCGAGATCCACCAGCCCTGTCGGGATGCCGGTGGGCTTGCCCTTGGCCGCCTCGCGCCGCTCCATCAACTGCACCCACTTCCCGGACAACGTGTCGGGGGTGATCAGCTCCGCGTCGCTGGAAACCTCGCCGATGGCGCCCCCGATTCGCGTCTGCACCTGATCCACGATCTGATCCACCGTGGCGCCGGCCGGTGACCAGCAAGCCGCCTTCGCCTCGTCCAGCGCCACGATCATCCGGCGCAGCTTCGCGCGGTCGCGCACGATCTCGGCATAGCGCTTGATGTTGGCGGATCCTGCTGCGGACCCCGCCATCTCGCTCAGGTAGGCCAGGCCGCCGACCTTCTCTGCATCCCCGGCGCGGTCCAGCGCTTCGAACACGGTCACCACGTCGGCCGGCTTTCCCTGCGTCAGCTCGCCGGTGATCACTCGGAAGATGCGGCGATGATCGTCGCGGTAGAAGTCGGCCTCGGCCACCACGTCGGCGATTCGGTCCAGCGCGCCGTTGTCCAGCATCAGGCCGCCCAACAGGTACTGCTCAGCCTCGATGCTGTGCGGGGGCACCTTGAGCGAGGCGTGCATCGGCTCGTCCAGGTAGGCGGGAATGTCGGTCATGCCGCCGCCCTCCCCTGCGATTGCATCAGCGCCTGGGCTTGTAGGCCAAGCGTGGTCAGCCCGTAGCCGGTCGCCGGGTCCAGGTACCACAGCCGCAGGTAGTTGCACTCGATGGCCTTGCGGAAACGCTCGCGCCAGTTCTCGCAGCGACGGTCGGCGTTGATGCCGCCAGGCTGGTGCTGGCGCTTGTACTCGGCCCACGCCACGTTCATGAACTCGGCCGGCAGCTTGGCGGCCTCGCAGTAGGCCAGCAGCGGCTGGTACTGCGAGATCGGCGCCTCGCCGGCTGTGCGGCAGGCCGCGATCCACTCGGCAAACGTCTGGCCCTTCTCGGCGCGGGCCTTGATCGCAGCGCTCAGCCACGCCGCGGCGCTGATCGGCTTCTCCTTCGCCATCGCCTCGACCACCACCAGGGCGTCCAGGTCGTCGCAGGCTTTGCGGAGCTGGCCCAGCAGGGAACGGGCCGACGTCTCGCTGCAGCCACCGGCCAGCATCACGGGCAACCCGACCTCGTAGATCGCAGCCAGCAGGGAGGGTTCCGGCTCTTCGGGTTCAGGGATCAGGGAGGTCTGCCCTGACGGCGGCGGTGCGACAGCATCGCCGTCTGAGCGTAGCGAAGACGTAGGTTCTTTCTCCTGCTCTTGTTCCTGCTCCTGGCATCGAAGGGGCTTAGAAGGGGCTTCGATGCCCCTCTTTTTTGTTAGGTGAAAAGCGCTTGAGTAGTGATCGAACCAGTCGGCCAAGAACGGGTTGTCCTGCAAGGCGTTGTATTCCTTCTGGATGCCCGCACAGCGCTTGTCAGATTCCTTGAGTTCATCGGCAATTTGGTAGGTAGCCATCTCAACAACCCACACCATTTCAGTGCCGTCGTCATACTTGCAAAAGCCACACTCAACGCAGTCTTGAAGCCCCTTCGATGCCCCTTCGATGCCCAATCCAGTCTCGTGCGCCATGTACAGCATGGGCTGGTAGTACAGGCCGAGCATGTTGGAATGCGGGCTGGTCATCAGGTACATGGCGACAACGACCGCTTCTGCTCCGCGCTTGCGGATTGCCCGGCCTGTTTCGCCGGTCCAGAAAGTCGGAGACACCTTCCCGTAATCACGCATCACGCCGCCTCACTCGACTCTTCGAAGTCGAACAGCGTGGGCATGCCGACCTTCTGCTCGGCGCTCTTCAGGTACTGCACGCCGTCGAAGAAGTAGGCTGTGTTCAGCTCGGAAGCCTTCCCGTGGCGGCCCTTCAGGATGGCCCGGTACGGCACCGTCATGAGCCCGCCGAACGGGTCATAGACCACCTCGCCGGGGTTCGAATAGCGCTCGATCAGGCGATCCACGATGTCAAACTGAAGTGGACAGTTTTTGACGACGCAGCCCTCTGCTGTGAAGCTCTCGTCTTCTTCGACCCGCAGGCACCACACCTCGCGCTCGCCGGAATCTTCTATGGCGCGAACCTTCTTCCAGGCTCCGTCATCTAGCATGAATGGGCGCTTGCGGCCGTCCGCCTTGGTGTCGAACGACACAATCCACTCTTGCTGGCACCGAACCGTGCGCCCCTGGATTTCGCATTCGCGTTCTCCGCGACCTTCGTACACGGCAGCGATGACGCCGAACACGCGCTGCGCGAGCATGGCGATTCCTAGTGCAAGGGCGCGGCTCACTGTGGTCGCCATCCATCGGTCGCGAGATTGGACAAAGTGCCCGTCACCTGACAGGTATCCCATCAGAAGAGCTCGTGCCTGAGGAATGGGGAGCGTAGCCGCGATGGCGGGCAAGTGCTTTCCGGCGGCGCCGACTCCGCAATCCGCCAGGGTTTCCCGAATAGCTCCATCCCGATCCTTGACGTGCACTTGTTGCGCCGTCCCGGTGTCGCGCCATGCGCCGCAATACTGGCCAAGCCGTGCGGACAGGTCGTCTACCTCGTGCGAGCCGCAGGAAATCGACGCGCCGCCTCGCGCTTCCCAATGACCGTCAGCCAGCCAGCGTCCGACGATCCACCAGTGACGATCGTCATCCAGCGCAGGCTCAGTCTCGGCTAACTTCAAGTTCACGTAGCTGCTAAGCGTGTGCTGAGCTTCCACCCACTGAGGCTCGGATCGCTCGGCGCCGTCGCGCTCACGAACCCAGTCGGTCGTGCGCGCCCACAACTTGTGGTCAGGCGTCAGCGTCAGGCCCGGGACACCCTGCGCGCGAACGGTGATCGTCGGTCGGCGGCCAGTGCAGCGCGCGACCAGAACCGGACGCCAGCGTCCGCGATGCGTCAGCACATGGTCCCCGGGTTGCACGGTCTCGATCGGGACATAACCACGTTCGCGCGTGAGGACGAGGCTCCCTCTGGCGAGGCACACGTGGTTCTGCAAGCCTCGCTGCGACTGCGATCCGTTGAGCGTGAGCATGCGATTCACGTCATGCCACACCAGGTCATCATGTGATCCAGGCGCCAGCGACATGAACGTGCTGGGGAGTGCCGACATGCGGTCCAGCTCTTCGCCGATGCGCACGTGGAATTCGTAGTCGTAGGTTCGGTCCAGGCTGTAGGCTGTGAAAATCTTGGCCAGCTTGTCCGGGCCGTAGCCGGCCATTTCCTCAGCCGTCAGTTGGCGGTTACCGCTGGAGCGCCAGAAGGCATGCGCATCCACCTGCCAGCGGGCCCGGGTGTAGTCGTCCTTGCTCTTGGACACTGGCAGATCGGCATAGCCGCGGGTGCGATCCGTCTGAGGCTTGCGGAACAGCAGCACGTATTCCGGCGAGCCGACACCCATCTTCGTGCCGTCCTTGCACTGCTCAGACCAGCCCAGGCGATACGTCTGGTTGTTCTCGCGCACCACGTCGGTCACGATGGTGATCATCCCCATGTAGTCGAATCCATGCTTACGGGCATGGAAGATCGCTTCCGCGTGGAATGGGCTCACGGTGGGCGCGCCGGCGCCGGTCACATTCCCGAACAGGATGCGGTCCTTCACGTGGCAGCAGTACAGGCGGCCTGGCTGCAGGATCCTCAGCAGCTCGGGCGTCAGGAAGTCCATCTGCGCCCAAAAGTGATCGTTGTTCTCGGTGTGGCCGAAGTCGTTGTAGCTCGGCGTGTATTCGTAGTGGTTCGCAAACGGGATGGAGGTCACGATCAGGCCGACGCTGTTCTCTTCGGTCTGCCTGGCCTCAATAACGCAGTCGTTGTTCGCAACTGTGAAGTGCTCACCCTTCACCTCGACGCGCTCCACACCGATCGAACGCGACAGCGCGTCTTGCATGCTCAGGCTGTTGAGCCCGTGCGACTTGATGATCTCGGTCATCGTGGCCACCATTTCGTTGTGCTGTGCCCACTTCGCCTGCAGCGTGCGCAGCACCTCGCGCTCGGCTTCGGAGTGGATGATGTGGATCTCGCATTCGTGCTGCTGCAGGAAGCGATAGATTCGGTGGATCGACTGAATGAAGTCGTTGAACTGGTAGCCGATCCCCAGGAAGATCGCCTTGTGGCAATGCCGCTGGAAGTTGCAGCCGCTGCCAGACAGCTCGGGCTTGGTGGCCAGGTACTGCAGGCGGCCTTCGCTGAAGTCGATCACGCGCTGCTCGCGCACATCCAGGTCCAGCGAGCCGAACACCTCGGCCGCCGCCGGCAATGCCTTCTTGATGGCGTGCCGCTCGGCCTCCAGGTCATGCCACAGCAGGTAGTGGCTGCCCGGGTCGGCCTCGATGATCTCCATCATCTTGGCGATGCGAGTTTCGATGCTGTCGCGCTTCTCCGCGCTGGCAGCTTGCACGCCAAGGGCGGCATCACGGAACAGCAGAGACTGCCCGTCCCGGTCCTCCCCTGCCGTGCTGTGATCGCTGGCCACCTCGTGATAGATCACACGCAGCGGCGGCAGGTCGTAGCCTTCGTCGCTGTAGCCAAGGTCGGATGGCTTCTGCAGGAACACCGCCCAGCTATGCAACCACAGCCAGAACTCCTGTTCCTTGTGCGGGTACAGCGTCAGGTTGTTGGCCTGGCTGCTGTCGCGCTGGAAGAAGCGCGTCAACGCCTGCCCGGTGTCCATGATCCCCAGGAAGCCGGCGTAATGGATCAGCTCCTTGAACCGGTTAGGGCTCGGCGTGGCCGTGGCCACGAACTTGAAGCGCACGCGATCGAACAGCGTCAGGAAGGTCTGGTAGGTCTTGCTGCCGAAGCTGCGCAGCACGCTCGCCTCGTCCAGCGAGGCGCAGGTGAAGATGTTCGGGTCCAACTTCCCATCCCTAACGCTCTCGTAGTTCGTCAGGTAGAAGTGCTGGCCAGCTTCCATTTCCTCGGCGCGGCGGATGAACTTGAACTGCACACCCAGCAGCGCACCGTCGCGCATGAACTCCTGGCGCACACCGAGCGGGATCACGATCAACACATCGCCACCGGCGTACTTCTGGATCAAGCGCACGATTTCGACCTGCTGCATCGTCTTGCCCAGGCCGAAGGCTTCGAACAGCGCACGGCAGCCGCCAGCCACGGCCCAGCGCACGCAATCGCGCTGGTGAGGCTTCAGGATGGGATTGATCTCGTCGTCCGACACTTCGAAGCCGGCGCGGTCGGCCAGCTTGATCTTCCCGCGCAGGAAGGCCATGTAGTCGGCATGCGGATGGGTGTCGTGTGTCATCCCAGCAGCCCCATCCGTGATTCCATGGCCTGCACCTGGGCCGGCGAGCGCAACTTGATCAGGCATGCCATCGCAGCGGCATACACAGCACGCACGTCACTGCGCTGGGCAGCGATCATCAGCTTGCGCATGTCGGCGATCTCGCGCTCCAGCTTCGCGTCTTCGACGCTGAGCATGTATTCGGGTTTCGTGGCGCTCATCGTGTCGCCCTCCGTGCTTTTTCCTGGCAGCGAGCCAGCAGGCGGTCGCAGATTCGACGCGCCTTGATCGGGTCGCCTGGGAAGCGGCCGCCGTTGTACTGCTCGGCTTTCAGGAACATGACGATGGCCAACTCCATGCGCAGCAGGGCGGCCGTCCAGAGGATGGATTCGTGGATCGTGGTGCGCTCGAACAGCACGTACAGCAAGTCGAGCGGGTCCGTGCCCAGCGTCAGGCCGTCGGCACGCGCCAGGAACACGACCTCCGCGACGCAGCTCACTGCGCATCCTCCTGGGCGGCGATGTCGCGCCTGGCGGCCTGGCGGGCGTACTTGCGCAGAATCTCGTCGCAATCCTGCTGCTGCTTCTTGGCATCCCAACGCAGCAACAACAGGACGACCGCCACGAACAGAACAGCGCGCGCCACCACGGAACTGTCGATGCTGAGCAGCGTGTCCATCACGCGGCCCGCCCGATTCGCGTAACCCCCGTGGATTTGCCCGTCTGCCCTTCTTCGGGCTCGTCCTCTATCGTGAGAAACGAGAGCAGGCCGTGGGCGTGCTTGTACAGGACGGCGCGCTCGTACTCTTCGACCGACACGGCACGCGAGAACGCCAACCCTTCAAAAACCTTCTGCAGAGAGAGATCGCAATGCGACGTGCCGCGCAACAAACCCAGCTCGCCAAGCAGCTCGCGGGTGATCGCCTCGCGCAGGATCTGGCGCTTGGGCATGCCGGTCAGGATGCTGACGGCGGCCAGCGCATCTGCGACGGGTTCCGGGACTTCCACCTCCAGGCGGATGATGCTTTTGCCAAGGGGGTTCGCCGTGGTCGGCCGTGATCCAAGTTCCTTGTCCATGCTCGTGTCCTGTGTGCCGTTGTGTGTGGGTGTCAGGCGGCTTTCGGTTGCCCTGCCAACTCGGGCCAGATGTCTTGCCAGTCGTCGGGGCGGCAATCCGGTCGCGCCACCAGCCCGCCAGTGGCGCGCTCAATGGGGACGCAATGTTCGATAGGAATGGGACGCTGCTTATGCCGCCAGTGCGAGATCTGCACCGGCGTGACGCGCAACTGAACAGCCAACGATTGCGCGGTGACGTCCTTGTGGGTGTTGAGGTACTCGTCGAGGGTCATGGGGCGACTCGGTAAGTTGTCGTGACGCCCCAAGATTAGCCGCTGGCTAACCGTTCGTCAATAGCCTTCGGCTAATCGCAATTTTTAGCCGGCCGCTATCTAATGCAACAATGGAAAGTGCTGAAGAAACGAGGCGTAAGCGCCTCAAGCTGATCGTCGACAAAGCACATGGCGTGGCCGCTCTGGCAAACAAGATTGGGCGGTCATCAAGCCAGATCAGCCAATGGCTCAACGCGTCGATAAACCATGGGACAGGAAAGCCCAGAACCATCAGCGCGTCATCTGCACGGATGATTGAACAGGCTCTGGGGCTACCGCCGAGCTGGATGGATCAGCCACTCTTTGACGGGAGCGACCTCTCCGGTGGCGATTCAAAGCCCGCGCAAGAAGGTGCCCAATCGGGCACCAAGGCCGTTACCGTTGAAGATGCGGCGGGCATAATCGAGTCGGTACTGAACGGGCTTGGCGTGGATTGGGGCATCGTCGGCGTGTCGCGCGAGAAGTTCGTGGCGCGCGTCGAAGCAAAGCTGGCAGGAAAGCCGGCCCCCAACCTGGCAAGAGAGCGCAGCGCAAAGCCAAGCGCTGGACAGAAAAAAGCCAGCTCGAAAGCTGGCTGAGGTTCGGTCCCACGGGCCGGCTTCTACGGCCGTGTCTGCGCCGCCTATGGGAGGGACGGTGTTTACGATACAGGCGGCGAGTGGGTCAGTCTGACCGCTCGTCGTCTGCTTTCTGAATCTGGTAGATCAGCTTCTGCGCCCATAGGTCACAAGCTCGTCGCTTCGATATAGCACCCCGGCGCGGCCGATGACCCAATTCCGTTTCTGCGTGTAGAGCAGCCAGGCCAGGCCCAGAGAGCCGTCCTCCTGCACCAGCGCCGCCAAGTCCTGGGCCGCGCTGATCGTCTCCATCTTGGGCAGTTCCGGCAGGGCGAAAGGGTTGTTTCGTCGTTCTGCCACAAATGTCTCTCTGTTACGAGTCCATGGTGGCACAGGACAATACCTGACGCTGTGAATTGTAGTTTCGCGTTTAACCCGCCAGCAGGCGGTTTGCACAGGCTTACAAAGTGCGCTTGCAGGCGACCGATCGGTAACGCCTGCCCGACTCTCTCCAGTCTTCCGCGATGCTGGCCTGGGCCTCGGCCAAGGGCATCCGGCCTGCACACACCAGGCAAGCCAGCTTCACCTCCACGGTGCGCTTCCGCTGGTTGTCGGTGGCAGCCAAGAGCTGCAGGTTCACTACGGCGCGCGGGTGCCCGCCCAGCACCAGGGGCACGCGATGGTCAAGCGCCCACTCCTTCGCCTCTTCTGCAGGTATGCCGGCCTCGCGCATCAAGCGCAACTTGATGGGGTTCGTGTAGGTCGTGCTTGGCCGCTCGCTGGCCGCATAGCCTGGACGGCAGATGGTCTGGTGGATCGTGTCTTGGGTAACGTCCGTGTTCAGCGCCAGGGCGGCGGCCAGGACGAAAGCCAGAATCATCTCTTGTGCAACACAGCCAATGCACAGCCGGCAACAAGAGCTATTCCTACCCACTCAGATAGCAACTGCACCGTATTCACCCTGGCGTACTGAGGCGGGGAGAAGATGAACGCAAATCCCTGTGGGATCGTTCCACCGTCGATTCTCCGTATTTCGTGTGGCGGGAACAGCAGTGCCATAAGAAACAGCACTCCTGCTACTCCGATGACCCAACGGGACGCCTCTGCTTTCGAACGCCACAGAAATGTTCCGACGAGCGCCAGCAACAGTAGCCCGGTTACCCACATGCAGACCTCCTCGCTGATTTCGTCCTGATTCTCCGCCCCAAAGATGGTCGCACCGTTCATCTGCCCATTCGGGTAGAAAAAAATTAGCCATTGGCTATTGACAGCACATTAGCCGTCGGCTAACTTTCATTCCATGCAGTACCGCAACGGAGCCGAAAGGCCGGCAGGCAATACGCCCTTCAACAAGGTGAGCCAGGCGGGCCACAACCAACAAGCGGCAGACGTAGGCGCCACAAAGGCGCAACGCGGAAAGATCGGCGCGGCTTGAGCGCCAACACGTCGGGGCGTAGCGCAGCGGTAGCGCGCTCGCTTTGGGAGCGAGATGTCGGAGGTTCGATCCCTCCCGCCCCGACCAGAACCCGGAACCCCGCTTACCTCCCTGAGCGGGCCAATGCCGAGCGGGGCAATTTTTGTGGTGCGCGTCCGCCTCAACCGCACCATCGTTTTGGACACGGACATGGGACACGATTTCACCGCTGCATTTCTCAAGCAGCACGGCCTGTCGCCGCTGGACACCTTCGGCATTGCCGAACTGTCCGCCAAGCTGGACGACTACCGCACGGATCCGGACGAAGCCTACGACTTCGCTTTCGGCGAGCTGGTGAAGTCCTGCGCCGAATCGGTTGTCCGTGCCGAAAAGTTCCTGCACGACTGGCACCCTGAAGGCGGCAACTCCCTGGCCGCCGCCGCGCTGCACTACTTCTGCGTCATGTACCAGGCCGACGACATGGCAAAGGCGCCCAGCTCGGTGTTCGCTGCCTGGGTCGGTTTCTTCCGCCCGGTGCTGGACGCGGTGGCGCGTCACAAGGCACGGAGCGCGCAATGAACAAAATCAGGTCACGCATCGCACAAGACATCCGCGCTCGCGTTCTGGCAGCACTGCAAGACGCTGAAGATATTGGCGGCCCGGATGGCGACGAATACGCCGCCTTGATGCATGGCATCGCCCAAGAATGCATCAAGCGCGCCGCGGTGGCGACTGGATCATCTCCAGTCATGTCTGCATCCCAGCTCGAAACGCTGTGCGCCGCACTTGGCTGGCAGGGCGGAACGTACTGGCAGGTTGTCGATGGCATCCGCGCGCTGGTCACTGTCCGCGACGCAATGCTGGAAGCTCTTTCGAAGGCCCTACTTGCGCTGGAGTCTTGCTGCTCCGGTGATTACTCAACAGGCCACGTAATTCACCCGTCATTCGATAAAGAGGCCTGCTCCGCAGCCGAGATCGCCGTGCGAGACGCAATCGCCAAGGCGAAAGGCGGTGCCGTATGAGCATCCGCACCGTCGCGCTTCTCGCGCTCGCCGCCGTATCGCTGCAGGCCCATGCCGAGACCTACCTCGTCATCCATGGCTTCAGCCACCACGGCGACCGTTCCCGCGAGTGGCAGGAAACCAATCCCGGCCTCGGGGTTGAGTACAACGGCTGGGGCGCCGGGTACTACCGCAACAGCTACGACCGCGACACGTTCTATGCCGGCTACCACTGGCGCCCGCTGTCGCTCGGCCCGGTCAAGTTTGGCGCGTTCGCTGCCTTCGCCTCCGGCTACGAAGAAGGTCCGGTCATCGCGGGGCTCTCCATGACCGCCGAATACAAGGGCGTCGGGCTGCAGCTCATGTACATCCCGGCCCCTACCGAGAAGCACACCGAAGTCCTCGGGGCTTCGGTCCTTGTGAGGTTCTGACCATGGCCCATTACGAACAGCACTCTGTCGAGACGGTGAAGGTGAGCAACTGCATTTTGGTGTGCGCCATCTTCGCCCTGCTCGGCTACGTCGCCGGCAGCAAGTCGGACGACTACCACGTCGCCGTGCGCACCGAAGCCGCCAAGGCTGAGCGCTCCTGCGAGCCCGCTCAACGCAAACACACGGAGATCGTCAGCAATGGACGCCAATAGCCTGCGCGAGCAGTCACGCCGCCACATGAACCGCGCCCGCGATGCCCTGCACCTGGCCATGGCCGAGTCCATCGAGAAGGCCGGCCCGCACCTGCTGGCAGCCATGAGCGAGTGCCAGCACGCCTACAACACGGCCGCGGCTGCCGCGACCTACCCCGAACCCACCGAGCAGGTTGTCGCGGAGTTCCGCGCGGCTGGTTACGTGTGATGGCTACCCGTTTCGACCCCGACGAGTTGGACCTGCCCGACGACTCGCCGGCCTTTCAAGATCAGGCAGACATCGACGCCTACGCTGCGTCATTCAACCAGGAGCAAGACCATGTTTCAACGAGCAGAGAGAAAGAAGGCCAGGCTACGGCTGGCACTTTCTGGCCCGAGCGGATCGGGCAAGACGATGGGAGCCCTGCTGATTGCCAAGGGCATCGGCGGGAAGATCGCGCTCATCGACACGGAGCGCGACTCGGCAAGCCTGTATGCCGAACCGATGAAGCTGCCTGACGGCACCGTGTTTCAGCCGCCCGAGTTTGACAGCATGAATCTGTCGGCTCCCTACACGCCGGAGCGCTTCGTCGATGCGATTCGCGCTGCCCAGGCTGGCGGGTACAACATTTTGATCATCGACAGCCTGACGCACGAATGGAACGGCGTCGGCGGCTGCCTTGAGCTGGTCGATGAACTGGCGCGCTCCAAGTACAAGGGCAATAGCTGGAGCGCCTGGAACGACATCACCCCGCGTCACCGCGCAATGCTGGACGCCATCCTGCAGTCTCCCCTGCACATCATCGCCACGATGCGCAGCAAGACCGAGACGGCCCAAACCGAGGGCCCGAACGGCAAGAAGCAGGTGGTCAAGCTGGGCATGAAAGCCGAGCAGCGCGACGGTTCCGAATACGAATTCACCACCGTACTCGACATCGTTCATGACGGGCATTTCGCCGTTGCCAACAAGGACCGCACGGGCCTGTTTGCTGGCGACCCGAAGCGCATCAACGAATCCACTGGCCAGATGCTCCGCGTGTGGCTCGAATCTGGCTCCGAAGCGCCTCCCAATGCGCAGCCACGCGGAACGATCACGGCCGAGCAACTCAAGCAGATCGGCGACGGCCTGGAAATCCTGGGCTGCGATTGGTCTGCCGTGCAAAAGACGGTCGAGAAGGCCATGCATCGCAACGGCATCGACTCGCCCGACAGCCTTTCCACCGAGGAAGCCGCTGCGACTCTGACCTGGATGCAGGCTCAGATCGACAGGCGCGCTGCCGCTACTGCGGGGGCGAACTGACATGGCCAGCGTCAATAAAGTGATCATCGTCGGCAACCTGGGCCGCGATCCCGAAACCCGTTACGCACCTAGCGGGGATGCGTTCTGCACCATCACGGTGGCAACCACCGACACCTGGAAGGACAAGCAGACTGGCGAGAAGAAGGAGGCCACCGAGTGGCACCGCATCGTCTTCAATGGTCGCCTGGCCGAGATCGCCGGCCAGTACCTGAAGAAGGGGCGCGCGGTCTATGTCGAAGGTTCTCTGCGCACGCGCAAGTGGACCAATAAGGAGGGGGTCGAGCAATACACCACCGAGATCCGCGCCGACCAGATGCAGATGCTGGGCAGCGCGCGCGAAGGTGGCGACGCCACACCCCCCGATCAGCAGCGCAACCGAGACGACGCGCGCAGCGCAAGGGCGGCGCAAAACGATCCGGCTGGCGGCGGCAGCAACTTCGGCGACTTCGACGACGACATCCCGTTCGATCGCCTTGGTCGCGGATTCCTCCACCACGTTATCTGAGGCTGACATGGACATCACAACCGACATCGAAACCATTCCCCCGCAGCGGCCTGACATCCTGGCCGAGATCATTGCGGAAGAGCAGCACGCGGCCGAGTTGGAAGTGCGAGACATCGCGCCGCCCAGCAACTACAAGAGCGCCGAATCCATCGAAAAGTGGTGGGCCGAGACAGGCGCGCCGCGTCGCGATCTCATCATGCGAACCGTCGAAGCGGCGGCCGAAGAGAAGTACCGCAAGCTCTCGCTGGATGGCGCCGCGGGCCAGATCGCAGTTATCGGCTTTGCCATCGACGACCGCGATCCCATCGCGGTGTATGAGCGCGACTACTCCGCGACTGGATCGGAGCGCAAGGTGCTGGGCTCGTTCTTCGAGCATGTCACCAAGGCTGTCACGCACAACCAGCCGGTGCGCATGGTCGGCCACAACATCAGTGGCTTCGATCTGCGCTTCCTGTTCCAGCGCGCTGTCGTGAATGGCATCCGGCCGCCTGCCTGTATCGCCTTCAACGCGAAACCGTGGGAGCAGGACAAGGTGTTCGACACGATGGTTGCCTGGGCCGGCGTCGGCCGCACGATCAGCCTTGACCGCCTGTGCAAGGCGCTTGGCCTGCCCGGCAAGCCGGACGGCATCGACGGCTCCAAGGTGTGGGACTACGTGCGCACCGGCCGCATCGACGAAGTGGCGGCCTACTGCCGCGACCACGATGTTGTTATGGCGCGCGAATGCGCGCGTCGCCTGCAGTTCTCCGTGCCTACTGCTGAGCTGTACCAGCACGCGGCGTAACCGATCAACGGGGGAAAGCGCTAACCACGTCGGCGCGGCGACGCAAAACAGCCCGTACCTCCTTCGCTTGCAGCGAGCGCAAGTACCCCACCCCTTCACAACCCAAGCAAGGAACCTCAATGAACAATCCTCTCCAAATCCGCCAGGGCGACGTCCAACTCCAGCCCGTCTCCGCACTTCCCGCTGGTTGCGTAGAAGTGCCCAACGACAACGACCGCATCATCCTGGCTTACGGTGAAGTGACCGGTCACGCTCACGCCATCGCTGACCACCTCGCGACCGATCCAAATTCCGAGCAGCGCGCTGCTGAAATGACTGAAGCATTGATCGCGCGCTGGCAGTACAAGGCGCGGCTGTGGCAAGCGCCGGATGGCGTCCGCTATCTCGAGGTCAGCGCGCCCGTCACGCTGAGCCACGAAGAACACACGGCGCATACCCTCAACCCCGGCATCTATAAACTTCCCGTGCAGGTTGAGTACTCTCCTGCCGAGCTGCGCCGCGTCACCGACTGAGGCCGCCATGCGCATCGACAAGCTCACGCAGCAGCAGGAAGCCTCTCTGGTCGAATACCGCGACCGCTGGCTCAAGATCGGGCTGGATACGAATCCCGCGAACCGGGACGAAGCGGAAGCCGCAATTCGCTTGGCCTACGAGTGTGGCGGACTGCTGCCGCCGAAGATCATCATCTGGATGCGATCTCCGCTTGAAGGCGCGCTCGCCAGCGCCATGCTGGCGAGCGCCAAGGTCGGGGATCAGGTCTGGGATCAGGTCAGGGATCAGGTCGGGGCTCAGGTCTGGGATCAGGTCTGGGATCAGGTCTGGGCTCAGGTCGGGGCTCAGGTCGGGGCTCAGGTCTGGGATCAGGTCTGGGATCAGGTCGGGGCTCAGGTCGGGGCTCAGGTCGGGGCTCAGGTCGGGGCTCAGGTCGGGGCTCAGGTCTGGGCTCAGGTCGGGGCTCAGGTCTGGGATCAGGTCTGGGATCAGGTCGGGGCTCAGGTCGGGGCTCAGGTCGGGGCTCAGGTCTGGGCTCAGGTCGGGGCTCAGGTCTGGGATCAGGTCTGGGATCAGGTCGGGGCTCAGGTCGGGGCTCAGGTCGGGGCTCAGGTCGGGGCTCAGGTCTGGGCTCAGGTCAGGGCTCAGGTCGGGGATCAGGTCTGGGATCAGGTCGGGGCTCAGGTCGGGGCTCAGGTCGGGGCTCAGGTCAGGGATCAGGTCGGGGCTCAGGTCTGGGATCAGGTCTGGGATCAGGTCAGGGATCAGGTCGGGGCTCAGGTCGGGGCTCAGGTCTGGGCTCAGGTCAGGGCTCAGGTCGGGGATCAGGTCTGGGATCAGGTCTGGGATCAGGTCTGGCGTGCTGGCTATGGCCAGCACGACGCAAACTGGCTTGGGTTCTATGAATTTTTTATGGAGCAATGCGGTTTGGAGGCTCCGAAAAAGATACAGGGCCTTCTTTCTCTGGCGCGCTCATGCGGCTGGTTCTGGCCGTTCGAGGGTGTAGTGGTGCTCACCGAGCGGCCTTCGGTCCTGCATCGCGACGACCGGAACCGTCTCCACTGCGAGGACGGCCCGGCACTTCAATACCCGGATGGATTCTCGCTCTGGAAGTGGCACGGCGTTACGGTTCCGCAGGATGTTGTCATGCAGCCTGATGCGATCACCGTTGAGCGCATCGAAGTAGAGACGAATGCGGAAGTGCGCCGGGTCATGATCGACCGCTACGGCCCATCTCGTTACGTCACCGACAGCGGCGCGATCGTTGTCGATGAGCTGCCGGCTGACTACGCCATGCAGGGCCTGCGCACTGCGCGCTTGCTCCGCAAAAACGTCCCCGACGACGAGCCGATCATCTATGCGGATGTCCTGAACAGCACACCAGAGCCGGACGGAAGCGTGAAGCGCTACATGCTGCGCGTCGATCCGAACGCCTACGGTGGCGAAGCGTCGCGAAACGTCCGTGCTGCTGTTGCATCAACTTGGCGCGATTGCGTCACCGGCGAACTCACCTATCAGGACTGGCGCGACTACTCACCTGTCGCCGAGAGCTGATTTACCAACCACCACCCACGAGGAACCCAACACATGGAACTCACCCTGGAACGAAAGACCTGCCACGTGGCCAACGTCAATGTCCGCACCGAGCATCACGGCGAAGTGACGAAGACGGCCGCCGACATCAAGCTGCAATTCGACACCAGCAACGACTTCCTGTCCGAGCTGCACCCCACGCTCAAGCACTCGCTGTACGACAAGAGCGACCAGGGCGACATCCTGGACCTGCCCGAGCACCGCACCGTGCTGCGCTTCCCCGGCCTCAAGACGCCGCTGAAGTGGGAATGGGAAGGCGTCGGCTACCAGCTCCAGGCGCACATCGGCGTCAGCGGCAAGGCCGACGTGCTGCTCAACGACTGCAAGGTCGGCAAGCTCGCCTTCGAGCCCAAGGACGGCGGCACCGTGCGCGTGACCTGCGTGGTGTCTGCGCCGGCAACCGAGCAGCAGATCGGCGCGCTGTGCGGCCTGCTCACCACCGAGGCCGAGATCACGCTGACGCCGCCGTCCAAGGAAGCGGCGAACGACAGCAAGGGCAGCGACGACAAGCCTCTCTTCGACCAATCCGCGCTGGGCGGCGAGGCCGCCTGAGTGCTGCCGGTCCCAGCCTGCAGCCTCGCGTGCGGGGCTGTGGAGTGGGACCAGACAAACGAGGAAATGATGAAGGTCATTTGCGACTACTGCCACAGAGACGCCAAGTTGGTAAGCGGGAACGTCATTTACCCGCATCGCGGCGACTTAGCGCACAAGAAATTCTGGCAGCACGGCCACAAGTGGCGCGGCCTGAACTTCGACCCGAGCGGGAGCCAATCATGAACCGCGCATTCGCAGAAGCAACGACAAGCGCTGCGTTCGTTCTGACGCTGACCAAGAACCAGTGCAACGCGCTGCTGCGCCTGGAGGGCTTTGATCCGGCCGACCGGAATCCGAGCGACGTGCTGCCGCAAGTCAGCACGCTCCAGTCTCTTGAAGCTCGCGGCCTGGTCTGGTGGAAGCGAGACGAGACGGGTATGCCGTGCGGGCTTCAGGGGCTTACCGCTGCCGGCTCACTTCTTGTTGCGCTGCTGAAGGAAGCCGGGATGACAATCGACAACACCAATACCGTGAGCATGCTCAAGCGGCTTGCTCGCGTGGAAGGCCAATCATGACCAACATCGACAAGACCGTGGGCGAGCTGATGGAGCTTGCTACAGATATGGAGCTGCCTGGAACGGCAATGGACTGCATCAATCGGCGCGAGAAACTTCGTGCAGCCATCCGCGCCGCCATGGAAGCCGGGAGCGAGCCTGTGGGCGAGGTCGTGATAGTGCATTACGACGGCTCTTGTTATGGCTTGAATGGCACCGAAGTCCCTGAAGTTGAGCTGCTCGCAGACTTACCGGCCGGCACCAAGCTCTACACCCACCCCCAGCCTGACCAGAGCGCGAGGATCGCGGAGCTGGAGACGCGCTTGCACGACGTAGAGACGATTTGCGACCCCGCCGGGCTTGTAATCCAGAACGCCCAGGCCCAAGACCGGTTGCGCGAGCTGCAGGCAATGTATCGAAAGGCAGCGGACGAACGTGACGAGCTCCGCACCCAGCTCGCCGCAACAGTCGCAGAACTCGACGAATGGCGATTCACAAACAAGGTCGATGAACTAGGCCGCCATGCAGATCGTATGTCAGCAGAGTGCGAAAGCATGCGCGCCCAGCTCGCCACCGCCGAGCAGCGAGCCGTTGACATTCACGCCAAGATGGCGGCGCTGCTGATCGGTCTTGAGGCAGCACCGTCTCTGATCGACATCACTACCCCCGAATGGTTTGGAGGTCTCGGGCGCAGTATTGCGGCCCGCGCTAAAGACGCCGCAAACGCAGAAAAGCGAGTCGATGAGCTTAGCGCTCAACTCGCCGCAGCCGAGCAGCGCGGGGCGGAGAGGATGCGGGAGGCGTGCGCGACACTTGTCGCGGAGATCGGCCACCCGCTCGGAACCATCCGCGAAATCCGCGCCCTCCCCACCTCGCCAGTGCCGGCAGCGGATACTTTCTTCAACGGCATGACCGAAGAAGAAACGAGCGCGACCGCATCCGTAGCGGGCCTGATGACCGAACGCCACTTCTGCGAGCGCTGCGGCAAGCGGCTTGGGGTAGGCATCCACACTTGCACGCCGCCGGAAGCGGAAGCGGCGCCGGATGGGTTCGTGCTGGTGCCGCGCGATCTGCTCGACCGCTTCCCTGAGATAAACCCGAGCAACTACGACCATGCTGATGTCTGCGCCCTGAATGCGTGGGGTGTAGAGGTTGTGCTCTCCGCCGCCCCTGCGGCAGACAAGAAAGGATCGTGATGCCATTGCCCTACGAAAACGCCACAAGCGGCGACAAGGCAATCCAGGAGATGCAGAAGATCCTGCGCGGCTTCGGGTGCGACAAGTTCGGCCAGATGCTGGACTACACCGCAGGCGAGCTGCTGGTGCAGTTCGAGTACCGCAGCCGCAAGGTTAGCGTGAAGGCCAGCATGAACGGCTACGCAGCCGCATGGCTGAAGGCTCACCCCTACAACCCTAGCCGGATGCGCAAGACGCGCGCCCAGCATGAGCAGGCCGCCAAGGACGTTGCTGCAATCGCTGTCTATTCGATCCTGCGCGACTGGATCAAGGGCCAGGTCATGGCTATCGAAACGGGCATCCTGTCGTTCGAAGGCGCCTTCCTTGGGCAGATCATGCTGCCAGATGGCCGCACGGTGTTGGAGCGCGTGGAGACTGAAAAGCTGCTGCCGGCGCCACAGCAAGGAGGTAGTGAGTGATGGCAGAAACGCTCAGCACTGACGCACTGCGCATCGCAACAGCAGCAGTCCGCGCCTATGCAGAGAGCCACCCTCGGCCGTCTCACGTCACCCAGGCCCAGGCTGCGCAGATGCTCGGGCTCAGCAGGCCGACGATTCGCAAGATGGTCATGGCCGGCACGCTGAAACTCAACCAGTGCGGAATGATCCCGATTGAGTACGTCGACATGGCGCGGGCGGCGTAACATGACCCAACCACCAAAAACGCCGAAGGCCCACAAGCGACACGCCGGAAGCGGAATCCCGTGCGGCTGCTGGGAAGGCCACGGCGACAGCATTTCTTGCCCGTGCGGTGCGGCATACCAGCTTGCCGATGTGATTGAATTTGGTGTGTTCCGCTGCTACGACTGCGGAGCGTCGGTAAGGTGGAGGTCAGCAAAGCCGGCGGATCAAATCACCCCAGCCGCTTCGCAATATCCGACGCCGTAGGGTTGTAGTAGATCATCGCCCGCTTCGGGTCTTTCCACCCGAAGGCCTTGCACAGGTCAAGCACCTCAAGGCGCCGCGCCATCCAGGTAGCGGCGGTGTGCCGGGCATCGTGGAAGGTGAAGCCGTCCAGCCCGGCGCGCGTGCGGTATTTCCGGAATGTTGCGTCCAGCGCTGCAGGCGCGAGCCCGAACACCATCTGCTCGTCCCAGCCCCTCATCCGCTCGATGACCGCCTTGGCTTTCTTCGAGAGCGGCACATTGCGCGGCACGGTCTTCGTCACCGGCAGGACAACATGGTCCGCCATCACCCTGTCCCAGGTGAGCCCGCACAACTCCCCCGCTCGCATCCCGGTACGCAGCGCCACCAGGAAGCACGCCGCGACGACGTGGCGCTGCTGGGTGATCTTCTGCCGACGTGAGTACCCAAGCGCAGTCAGCATGCCGCGAATCTGCGCGCGGGTGATGACGACCTCCCGGTGGTGAGGCTGTGAAGGCCGGCGCACGTCCGCCATCGGGTTTGCGGCGATCCACCGCCATTCCCGGCGGGCCATCTCGAATGCCGCCCCGATCTGCCCAAGCTCTCGAATAACCGACCCAGGAGAGACTTCCTTCAGGCGCGCATCCCGCCAGGCGCCCATGACATCCGGCGTCACGTCGCCCAGCTTCATCGCGCACAGGTCCGGGTAGCTGGACAGGAAGCGGTTGATGCGGATCAGCTCCCAGCGCTCCCCGCGCATCTTCACCGACACCTCGTCACGGTAGCGCTTGAGCATGTCGCCCACGGTGTGCCGGGTGCCGACAGGCGCGGTCGCGGTAGCACGAAGCTCAACCTCTCGCGCGGCCCCCCAGGCCTCGGCCTCTCGCTTCGTGCGGAATGTCTTGCTGTCGCGCTGGCCGAGTACGGCGATCTGGGCGCGGTAGCCCTTCGCGGTCTTCTGGACGGAAGCCATGGGGGAAGTGCGTGGGGAAATCGCGGGGAACTGATGTTCCCAAACTTGCGCATTTGGCGGCAAGCTGTGTAAAAGCACAGGGCCGTGAAGCCCTTGTTTTGCCTTGTTTTTGCCTTTACCGTAAAGGCTAGAAAACCTGCGTGGTGCCCAGGAAGGGACTCGAACCCCCACGCCTTGCGGCGCCAGAACCTAAATCTGGTGCGTCTACCAATTTCGCCACCTGGGCCGTGCGGCACGCTGTGCGCCGCAGGAAGGGCGGAGTATATCAGTGGCGACCCACGCGGCCCGGTATACTCCGCCCCTTCCTCAACCGTCCCCTGCCCGCGCGCCGATGCCCGTCGAGCATTACGAGAACTTCCCCGTCGCTTCCGTCCTGCTTCCTGCACGTCTGCGCGAGCCTGTGGAGGCCATCTACGCCTTTGCGCGCAGCGCCGACGACATCGCGGACGAAGGCGATGCCTCGGACGAGCTGCGTCTCGCCGGGCTGGCCAGTTACCAGCGGCAACTCGACCGCATCGAGCTGGGCGAGACAGCCGAAGGCGCGATGTTCCAGCGTCTGGGGCGCAATGTGTCGGATTTCGGCCTGCCCATTCCCTTGCTGCGTGACTTGCTGGACGCCTTTGCGCAGGACGTGGTCAAGAAGCGTTACGAAGACTTCCCCGAGTTGCTGGATTACTGCCGTCGTTCCGCCAACCCGGTCGGCCGCCTGCTGCTGCATCTCTACGGACACACCGACACAGCCTCTCTGCTGCGCTCAGACAGCATCTGCAGCAGCCTGCAACTGATCAATTTCTGGCAGGACGTGGCCGTCGACTGGGCCAAGGATCGCGTCTATCTGCCGCAGGACAGTCTGGCGCGCTTTGGCGTCAGCGATGCGCAGATCGCCGCCGGCACCGTGGACGACAACTGGCGCGCGCTGATGCGCTTCGAAGTGCAACGGGCCCGCGCGATGATGCTGGAGGGCGCCCCGCTCGCCACCACCCTGCCTGGTCGTATCGGGCTGGAACTGCGTCTGGTGGTGCAAGGCGGACTGCGCATCCTGGAGCGCATCGAGGCCGTCGACTACGATGTGTTCCGCCATCGCCCGACCCTGGGCAAGACCGACTGGCCGCGCCTCGCCTGGCGCGCCCTGTGGATGAAAGCACGCTGATGGACCCGTTTGATTACTGCAAGCAGAAGGCAGCCGCGAGCGGCTCCAGCTTCTACTACAGCTTCCTGTTCCTGCCGCCCAAGCAGCAGCGCGCCATCATGGCGCTGTACGCCTTCTGCCGCGAGGTGGACGATGTCGTCGACGAAACTCACGACCTGCAGATCGCCCAGACCACGCTCGACTGGTGGCGCAACGAGACGGTGCAGATCCATGGCGGCACGCCGACGCACCCAGTCACCCGGGCGCTGGCCGAAGTGGTGAAGGACTTCAACCTGCCGCGTGAGCAACTGCTGGAAATCATCGACGGCATGGAGATGGATCTGCAGCAGAACCGCTACTTCGACTTCAAAGGCCTGCAGCTCTACTGCTATCGCGTGGCCAGTGTGGTCGGACTGCTGGCGGCTGAAATCTTCGGCTACACCGACCGCCAGACGCTCAAGTACGCGCACGACCTGGGCATCGCTTTTCAGCTCACCAACATCATCCGCGACGTCGGCGAGGATGCGCGCCGTGGCCGCATCTACCTGCCGGTCGACGAGCTGCAACGCTTCAACGTGCCGGCCAAGGACATCCTGGACGCACGCTACAGCGACAACTTCCGCCAGCTCATGGAATTCCAGATCGAGCGCGCCGAAAAGTACTACGAGCAGGCCTTCGCACAGCTCCCGAAGGTAGACCGCAAGGCGCAGCGCCCCGGCTTGGTGATGGCCGCGATCTACCGCGCGGTGCTGGCCGAGATCAAGGCCGATGGTGGCAAGGTCCTGACCTACCGCACCTCGCTCACACCGCTGCGCAAGCTGTGGCTGGCGGTCAGCACCTGGCTGAAGAACTGATGGACGCCAAGGTTGCCGTCATCGGAGGTGGCTACGCCGGCCTCAGCGCCGCCGTCGAACTGGCGCGTGCCGGGGTGGATGTCACCGTGTTCGAAGCCTCGCGCACCCTGGGCGGCCGCGCCCGCGTGGTCGAGAAGGACGAATGGCGCGTCGACAACGGTCAGCACATCCTCGTCGGCGCCTACACCGAAACGCTGCGCCTGCTGCGCTTCCTGAAGGTCTCGCCCAAGACCCTGCTGCGCCGACCCTTCTTCATCCACGTGCCGGGCCGGCTGGATATGCGCGCCGCCGAGCTGCCCGCCCCCTTCCACCTGGCCGCCGCGCTGCTGCGCGCCAAGGGCCTGAGCTGGGCCGACCGCTTTGCCATGCAGCGTCTGTTGGGCAGCCTGAAGAAGCGGCAGTTCAGGTTCGACCAGGACATCACGGTCGGCCAGTTGCTGCGTGACACGCGCCAGACTCCCACGACCACGAACCTGATCTGGGATCCGCTGTGCGTGGCTGCGCTGAACACACCCACCGACGAAGCCTCGGCACAAGTCTTCGCCAATGTGCTGCGCGACACCCTGGCCGGCAGCGCCGCCGACAGCGAGCTGCTGATCCCGAAGCAGGACCTCACCAATCTGCTGCCCTTCCCAGCCACGCTCTACCTGAACTCGCAGGGCCACGCGGTGCACACCGCCACGCCGATCAAGGCGATCCGCCAGTTGGAGGACGGCCGCTTTCTGCTGGAAGGCGACCCCTTCGAGGCCTGGTACTACACGCATGTGGTCCTGGCCGTGGCGCCCTATCACGCCAGCGAGCTGCTGGCCGGCCACGACGAGCTGACGATGCTGCGCGAGCAGATCGACGCCCTGCCGCACGAACCGATCACCACGGTTTATCTCGCCTACGACGAATCCGTGCGTCTGCCTGAGCCTATGCTGGGCGTCAGCGCTTCGATCATGCAATGGCTGTTCGACCGCGGCCAGCTCGGCGGCCCGGCCGGTTTGCTGGCAGGCGTGATCTCGGCGCGCGGGCCGCATTCCGTACTGCCCAAGGAAGAGATCGCGCTGCGCGCGCACGAGACGGTGGAAAAGCTGCTGGCACGCGACTACCCGCGCCTAGGCGCGCCGCGCTGGTCGCAGGTCATCACCGAGAAGCGAGCCACCTTCGCCTGCCGCCCCGACGTGATCCGGCCGATCATGCTGACGCCCAAGAAGAACCTGCTGCTGGCTGGCGATTACGTGGCCTCACCCTACCCGGCCACCATCGAGGCGGCCGTACGCTCGGGGCTAAATGCGGCGCGGCACATCCTGCGCGTCAGCCAGGCCGACGCGCAGGCCTGAGCCTTACTTGTGCTTGCCGGTACCTTTGGCGATGCTGCCAAAGGCCTCGCTGGACGCCTTGGCCACTTGTTCCAGCGTCTTGCGCGCAGCATCGAAAGTGCTCTGCAGCGCTTCGGCGGCCGCATGGCTGTTCATCGGCATGCCCTTCAGGAAGCTCTGCATCGCCTCGATCATCTCGTGGCTACCACTGGAGAGCTGCTGGCTGACAAGCTTGCCCATCTCGTTCTGCAGCTCGGCCGTCACGTCGGCAATGCCACGTGAACAGGAGAACATCTTCTCGGCCGCCTGCTGCGCGTAGCGCGTGCGCAGCTCCATGGCCTCCTGCGGGGTTTTCACCTGGGCCAGGGCCTGGGCGTTGACCACCCCGTCCTCGAACAGCTCCTTGGCAATCTGCATCTGCAATTGAAGAATGCGCTGGGAGTTCTCTATCGACAGCTGCGCCAGCTTGACGGCGGCATCCAGGTTCTTCTTCTGCAATGCCGACACGACCTCATCGCTCTTGTTGCTCATCTCAGACCCTCCGGAAAAATGGTGCAGGCATAGCCTGCCACGCCACACGTTCGATTGCCTTGACTAGAAGCTAGCATCCATGCAGCCGGCGCGCGAGTGCCCGGCCATCAGGCCTTGCTCGGCTTGACAGCCGGCCGCGCCTTGAAATGTCCCGCCATACCCCCACTTTCAGTGCAGATACCCAAGGGGGAAAACTATGCGTTTCGACAAGCTCACTACCCGCTTCCAGCAGGCCTTTGCCGATGCCCAGAGCATTGCCGTGGGCCATGATAGCCAATACATCGAGCCACAGCACTTGCTGATGGCCCTGCTCAATCAGGACGATGGCGGCACCGCCTCGCTGTTGGCCCGAGCCGGCGTCAATGTGCCACCGCTGAAGACGGCGCTCGACCGCGCCATCGACCGCTTGCCCCAGGTACAAGGCCATGGTGGCGAGGTCCAGGTGGGGCGCGACCTGACCAACCTGCTGAACCTCACCGACAAGGAAGCGCAGCAACGCGGCGACCAGTTCATCGCCAGCGAGATGTTCCTGCTCGCCCTGTGCAATGACAAGGGTGAGACCGGCAGGCTGTTCAAGGAGCATGGCGCGAGTCGCAAGGCACTCGAAACGGCCATTGAAGCGATACGTGGCGGCGCCTCCGTGGGCAGCCAGGACGCCGAATCACAACGCGAATCGCTGAAGAAATACTGCATCGACCTCACCGAGCGTGCCCGCAGCGGCAAGCTGGACCCGGTGATCGGCCGCGACGACGAGATCCGCCGCGCGATCCAGATTCTGCAGCGTCGCACCAAGAACAACCCGGTGCTGATCGGCGAGCCAGGCGTGGGCAAGACGGCCATCGTCGAAGGCCTGGCCCAGCGCATCATCAACGAGGAAGTGCCCGAGACGCTCAAGGGCAAGCGCGTGCTGTCGCTGGACATGGCGGCCCTGCTGGCCGGCGCCAAGTACCGCGGCGAGTTCGAGGAACGCCTCAAGGCCGTGCTCAACGACATCGCCAAGGAAGAAGGCCGCATCATCGTCTTCATTGACGAGATCCACACCATGGTCGGCGCCGGCAAGGCCGAAGGCGCCATCGATGCCGGCAACATGCTCAAGCCCGCCCTGGCGCGCGGCGAGCTGCACTGCATCGGCGCCACCACGCTGGATGAATACCGCAAGTACATCGAGAAGGATGCCGCGCTGGAGCGCCGCTTCCAGAAAGTGCTGGTCGACGAACCGACCGTGGAGTCCACCATCGCCATCCTGCGCGGCCTGCAGGAGAAGTACGAGCTGCACCACGGTGTGGACATCACCGACCCGGCCATCGTTGCCGCGGCCGAGCTGTCGCATCGCTACATCACCGACCGCTTCCTGCCGGACAAGGCCATCGACCTGATCGACGAGGCCGCCGCGCGCATCCGCATGGAGATCGACTCCAAGCCCGAATCCATGGACCGCCTGGAGCGCCGCCTGATCCAACTGAAGATTGAGCGCGAGGCCGTCAAGAAGGAGAAGGACGAAGGTTCGCAGCGTCGCTTCGGCCTGATCGAGGACGAGATCGCCAAGCTGGAGCGTGAATACACCGATCTGGAAGAAGTGTGGAAGGCCGAGAAGGCCGCCGTGGTCGGCTCGCAGCACATCAAGGAAGCCATCGAGGCCCTGCGCCAGCAGATGGAAGAAGCGCGCCGCGCCGGCAACTGGCAGAAGATGAGCGAGCTGCAATACGGCGAACTGCCCAAGCTGGAAGCCCAACTCAAGGCCGCCGAGGGCAGTGAGGACAAGAAGACGCCCAACAAGCTGTTGCGCACTCAGGTCGGCGCCGAAGAAATCGCCGAGGTCGTGTCACGCGCCACCGGCATCCCGGTCGCCAAAATGATGCAGGGCGAGCGCGAGAAACTGCTCAAGATGGAAGAGAAGCTGCACGAGCGCGTGGTCGGGCAGGACGAAGCCGTACGCCTGGTGTCCGACGCCATCCGCCGCTCCCGCGCCGGGCTGTCGGAGGAATCGCGCCCCTATGGCTCCTTCCTGTTCCTGGGCCCGACCGGCGTCGGCAAGACCGAGCTGTGCAAAGCACTGGCCGGCTTCCTGTTCGATAGCGAGGATCACCTGATCCGCATCGACATGAGCGAGTTCATGGAGAAACACTCGGTCGCCCGCCTGATTGGCGCGCCGCCGGGATACGTGGGCTACGAGGAAGGCGGCTACCTGACCGAGCAGGTACGTCGCAAGCCCTACTCCGTGATCCTCTTCGACGAGGTCGAAAAGGCCCACCCGGACGTGTTCAACGTGCTGCTGCAGGTGCTCGACGACGGGCGCATGACCGACGGCCAGGGCCGCACCGTCGACTTCAAGAACACGGTGATCGTGATGACCTCCAACCTCGGCAGCCAGATGATCCAGCAGATGGCCGGCCAGGGCTACGGCGCGGTCAAAGAGGCCGTCATGGGCGAAGTGAAGACCTACTTCCGGCCGGAATTCATCAACCGGATCGACGAAGTGATCGTCTTCCACGGCTTGGCCGATGTGCACATCCATGCCATCGCGCGCATCCAGTTGCAGTATCTGGAGCGTCGCCTGGCCCGCCTGGAAATTGGCCTCAAGGTCACCGAAGGCGCCTTGGCCGAAATCGCCAAGGCCGGCTTCGACCCGGTCTTCGGCGCCCGGCCGCTCAAGCGCGCGATCCAGGAATACATCGAAAACCCGCTCGCGCGACGCATCCTGGAAGGCAGCTTCACGGCCAAGGACATGGTGATCGCAGACCAGGAAAACGGCCAGATCGTGTTCCGCCGGCCGAACTGAGTGGCAGATGGGCCGCGGGGCGTGATAGGTAGATCCCCGTGTATGGGCTCAGGCCGGCGTGGATGGCAGCTTCGAACGATGCGGCCTTCTACGCCGGCAGACACTTCAGTCGCAGGCCGTGGCGGGAGTGCTCATGTCGCCAACCCGCGAAACGCGGATCGGCGAACTCTGGAGCGAACACGCAGAGCCTGCCCGAATGCCACGCCGACGCCAGGGTTCGTTTGACTCGGTCCAGTTGATGGCGAGGTGCTTCTTGCGTCCGCGGCCTACTCGGCCTGCAGGGCTGCAGGGCTGTCGACCACACACCGGCAGGCGATTGATGCCCCCAAGCCATCCCCAAGGCACGACTGCGCGCACTTCCTGCCGTGTGTCTGTCACACGCCGAGCAGGGACTTGGCACGGGTGAGTAGACGACGGCGGTCTTCAAGGCCGTTCAGGCCTCCGTTGATGCGTTTGGTGATGGCCGTCAGGTCGTCTGCATCCGCCAGCACATTGAGGTTCTTCTTGGCCCAGAACCAACCGGCGACGTCCACGCAGAGTTCCAGATCCTGTTCGATCAACTCAGGGGTTTGCAGTATCTCGGCTTCGCGTCCAATCGCTTTTCCGTACTCGGCGTAATTGGCCCGGCCGGTCAGTTGGATCAGGCCGCGGCCTTTGAACTTGCGACCGTCGCCGGGCTGCACATTGCCGAGATCGAGACGCCCCTCGTAGGCTTCGCCCGACGCTATCTCTGCCTTGAAGCGCAATTCGCCGGATTCGTGCCCGATCTGGGCCAGGAAATGGGCTTGTCGCAAGGGTGAGTCGATATTCCGGTTGGCCATGATGCGGGTGATCCGCTGCGCCAGTTCGATCACATCCGGCTCCCCGGCACGCAAATACAGGAGCAGCAGGATCTGTGCGTCGATGGATTCGGGCAGCGCCTTGCACAGGGTGTCGAGTTCCGTGCTGGCGACGCCGATCCGCCCGTCCGGTGTTGTTGCACCCATGACACTGCGTTGGAAGGCCATGATGCCGCTCAGCGTCTTTTTGCCAAATGCGCCGTCCGTCTTCAGTGTGCCTTCCTCCAGTTCGAACTGCTTGAGACCGGCGCACAGGTTCAGCAGGCGTTGGACGGTTTCGACGTCGTCGCGGGTATTGGGGCTTTGCGCACCGACGGCGGCCTGTAGCAGGCCTTTGCCGCGTCCACTGGTTCCAGGCGACGGAGCGCCGGCAATGGTTACTGGGCCCAGCGTGGCTCTGCTCGACGGCGCACTGCGCGGCGTGGCGGACGTGCCGTCGCGACGTTCGAAATGCGGCGTGTCCTTGAAGGAATTCCAGTTTCCACCCCAGCGATTGGCAGGGTCCAGGCCCTCCCAGTAATTGCCGAGAGCTTGCAGGTCGGCCACTTCGTAGGTCAGCGCGTACTCGCCATTGGCTTGCTCACGGAAGAAGTTGAGGTCCACCGCCAGCCGCTTGAGATGCTGGCTGTTCATGGTCTTGCTGCGACCGTTCTTGACGTGCAGGGCCTGCTGTTCCGGGGTCCGGTACAACTCGCCGGCGGAGACGAGGAAGCCGAGTTCCGACGCCTTGCGGATCAGCTCGGCCACATGCAGCAGGAAGCTGGATTGTTCGCGCACGAGACTCATGATTGCCCCTCCCTGCCTGAGGCGCCGACCTCATTCTTCGACTGAAGGGCCGCGGTAAGGTCGCCGATCCGCTCTTCCTTGCTTTTACTGCCTGCGCTGGAACCGAAGAAGAACTGGATGATGGCGGACAGGGATACGCCCAACAGAAAGCCGAGCACGGTGTCGATGATGCGGTCGTTACGCCCGCCGGGCTCACCCGGGAAGAACGCCGCCCAGAAGATGAACAGGAAGGTCAGCGACGTAATGAAAATGGCGTAGTAGTAGATGAAGCGCTTGGCAAAACGGTCATCACTGGCCAGTGCCGCTTTTTGCATGTCCCGGGCGGAGACTCGGTCTGCCTGGTGCAGGCGCTCGCGTTCAAGCTCGTTGGCATCTGCCTGCTGGCGGAACTCCAGCAGCTTGGTCTGGTACTCGAACTCGAACTGCTTGAGCTGGGTCCATTGCGCCTCGGTGAGTTTGTCATCGGCCGCATCGTTGATGTCGATGCCGGTCTTCTCTTCGATGAGGTTGCTGATTTCCTGGGTGCCTTTGTCCAGGGCGCCGCGGAACACGCCGCTCAGCAGATCCAGTCCGCGCTTGGCGAGCGCGGGCGCGATGGCGGACAAGGCCGCCGCAATGAGGGGTGCGGGCATCTTCTCTCCCAGGGTCCGAGTGGGGCGACTACGGTCCGTCCGGTCATGCCGGACTCCGGGTAACCATAGTCTTCGGGGGAGGGAATGTGAATAAAAACGAGGCCCCAGGCATGCGTTCGCCCACCTGGGCAGGTTATCGGAGGGGCTTCGGTTTCACTGCGCGCGCGCGGACTGGCGCGGCAGGGGTGATTCAGGGACGCTCGGCGACGCGCAGTGTGCTGCCTTCTACGCCCATGACCACGACGCGACTACCGGCCTTGAGCGCTTCGTCGGCCACGCAATCCCACACGTCCGACCCCATCACGGGCCGCTGGAAGCGTACTTCGCCGTGCTTGAAGGGTGCGACCTCGGAGACCAGGAGGCCGGTTTCACCCAGAATGGCGTCCGGGGTGCCCGCCTTGGTTTTGCGCTGAGCGGCTTTGAAGACCCGCAGCCACAGCACGACCAGGCCGATGGACAGAAGCGTCCATGTCAGGACTTGGGTACTCAGCGACAGCGTGGGGACAAGTAGTAGCGCCAAACCCAGCACCAGGGCCGACAGGCCAAACCACACCAGTACCATGGCCGGCACGAGCAGTTCGCTGGCAATCAGCGCCAGCCCCAACACGATCCAGTGCCACCATTGCAGGCTCATGGATGAGTCGCTCAGGCAGCGTTGTGGGTGGGTAGTTCGACTACGTTGGCGTTGTCTCCGTCAGCGCTCACGCGGTTGAGTTTGCCATCCACGGTGGCGCCGCAGTCCATGCGCAACTGGCGATAGGTGATGTTGCCGGTAATCCGCGCATGTTCCTGCAGTTCGAGAAAGTGCTCGACCTCCACGTCACCGATGATGACGCCGTTGATCACCGCGTCGTAGCTGCGCACATTACCCCGGATCGAGCCCTGGTCACTCAGCACCAGCAGGCTCTTGGTGCCGGGACGACTCAATACGCTGCCGGCCACCTGACCGTCGATGCGCAGGCCGTCGACGAAATGCACATCACCGGCCAGCTCCACGTTACTGGCGATCAGGCTGGACAGCTTGGTCAGCTCGATCGAGGAATCCTTGCGCTTCTTGCCAAACATGTGAGTCGTCTCCTTGCGTTCAACGCGCGGCACTGGGACCGGAGGCTGCCGCCGCCGCTGCCCGCTGGCTGCGGAAGAAACTGATGTCCTCCTGCAGCTTCTTGATCTGGGCCGCCCGGTCGTCGAGCTGGCTCTGAAGTTCCTTGCGTGTGGCCTCGCCGTGGCTCACGCTCATGCGCAACTGTTCCAGCTCAGCTTGCAGTGTCTTGTTCTGCTCGCTGAGACGCTGCATTTCGGCCATCTGCACAGCTTCTGGCGAGCCCAGCTGGGTGCGCCAGGCTGCATAGGCGCCGGCTGCCCCAAGCAGCAGGAGCAATGCCAGCCAGCGTCGCGAGCGCCTGCCCGACGGCTGAATCTGGTATTCGCCGCAACTGAGCTGGCGTGTCCGGATTTCCTTGTTGCTCATCCTGCGCCGGCTCCGACCAACAGGTAGCGCTGCGGATCGACATAACGTCCCTGATGCAGCACCTCAAAGTGCAGATGAGGTCCGGTGGAGCGCCCGGTCGAACCGACTGCGGCAATCTGCTGGCGCGGGGTCACGACATCGCCGGTCTTGACGTGCAGCCGCGAGGCATGCGCGTAACGCGTCATGAGGCCGTTGCCGTGGTCGATCTCGACTACATTGCCCAGCTCTGGATGCCAGCCCGCGAAACGCACCTTGCCACCACCCGCGGCATGGATCGGCGCACCGGTGTCGGCGGGGAAGTCCAGGCCGGAATGGAAGGCCACGCGCCCGGTGAACGGATCAACGCGGTTGCCGAAGGCTGAGCCCAGGTCGTTGGAGTCGATGGGGCTGCGGGTCGGCACCGCCATGTAGGTCACGTTGCGTTCGGAAGCGGCCTCCTCCACTTGCGACAGGATCTGCTGCAGGCAGTCCAGGGCACGTTCGGCGCGCTGCAGTTGCTCGGAGGAGTTTGCCTTGCTGGCACTGATTGCCAGGCTGTATTCACAGCGCGGCGCCAGGGCTTGACCACCCGAGTTGGCGTTGCCACGCGCAACATCCTGTTGCTTGGCACGCCCATTGGACGGCAGGAGATTGCCCAGCTTCTTTTCCAGGCTGTCGAGCGCGGCAATCTTCTTCACCAGGGTGCTGGCACTGGACTCCAGGCTCAGCACGCGGCCGGATAGTTCGCCCAGGCGCTCGAAGGCGAAACGTTCGAGCGCCGGGCTGGCTTGACCCGCCGCAGCCAGGCTCTGCTGGTGTTCGCTCTCGATCTGGCGGCCCACGCTGAGACCGATACCAAAGGCCAGCATACCCACCACAGTGCAGGCCAAGCCTGCACCGAACATGACCTGACGCAGGGTCAGCGCCTTGACGCCGGAGCGAGTCATGGAACGACTCGACAGCAGAATCAACGCCATCGCGTAGTCTCCTCTCAACACATGCCTGCGAGCGGCAGACAAACACATGAACCGGCTCGCCTCTGGCTGGCTGTTCGTATAAGCGGAGCTCGCCAGCCGAGGCAGGCGAGCCCTTGACGTCCGGCCAGGGCGAAAGCCTGCCCTTTCGGACGTACGCGAAAACCCGTGGATGGTACAACAGACGTCCGGAGGGGAATACCCCGCCGGACAGAAGGGATCAATTCATCCGGCACCGGGAGGCGGCACCGGATGGCAGGCAGGTGCTTCAGGATTGGCGGTGTGAAGCGAGCTTGAGCCAGGTATCAACAACTGTGTCAGGGTTCAGGGAGATGGTCTGGATGCCTTCGTCCATGAGCCACTCGGCGAAATCGGCGTGGTCGGACGGACCCTGTCCACAGATGCCGACGTATTTACCGAGACGATTGGCCGCCCCGATGGCCAATGACAAGAGGCTCTTGACCGCCGGGTCTCGCTCGTCGAAGGCATGCGCCACCAGGCCGGAATCGCGATCCAGCCCCAGCGTGAGCTGGGTCAGGTCGTTGGAGCCGATGGAGAAACCGTCGAAGTACTCCAGGAACTGGTCTGCCAGCAGGGCATTGGAGGGAATCTCGCACATCATGATGAGCTTGAGCTCGTTCTCGCCTCGCCTGAGGCCGTGCTCGGCGAGCAGGCCGACCACGCCCTTGGCCTCTTCCAGATTGCGCACGAAGGGCACCATCAGTTGCACATTGGTGAGCCCCATTTCGTTGCGCACCTTGTTCATGGCCAGGCATTCCAGCTCGAAGCAGTCACGGAAGCTCTGCGCGATGTAGCGCGCCGCGCCGCGGAAGCCCAGCATGGGATTCTCTTCCTCCGGTTCGAAGATGTCGCCGCCGAGCAGCTTGCGATATTCATTGGACTTGAAGTCGGACAGGCGCACGATCACTGGCTTGGGCCAGAACGACGCCGCGATGGTCGCCACCCCCTCGGCCAGGCGGTCGATGAAGAACTGGCGTGGTGAGGCGTAGCCGCGCGAACGGCGTTCGATCTCTTCCTGCAGGCTGCCGGAGACCTGGCTGGGCTCCAGGATGGCCTTGGGATGGATGCCGATCATGTTGTTGATGACGAACTCCAGGCGCGCCAGGCCGACGCCGAAGTTCGGAATCTGCGCGAACTCGAAGGCCAGCTCCGGATTACCCACGTTCATCATGATCTTGACCGGCAGGTCGGGCAGATGGCCCATGTCGGTGGTCACGATCTCGAATTCCAGGCGGCCGCGATAGACGTAGCCGGTGTCGCCCTCGGCGCAGGAGACGGTGACCGATTCGCCCTCGGTAAGCACCTCGGTGGCGTCACCGCAGCCCACGATGGCCGGAATGCCCAGTTCGCGCGCAATGATCGCCGCGTGACAGGTGCGCCCGCCACGATTGGTGACGATGGCCGAGGCGCGCTTCATGACCGGCTCCCAGTTCGGGTCGGTCATGTCGGTGACCAGCACGTCGCCTTCCTGCACTCGGTTCATCTCCGAGGCGTGCGCCACGATGCGCACCGGTCCCGCTCCGACCTTCTGGCCGATGGCACGGCCGGTGGCCAGCACCTTGCCGTGCTGCTTGAGGCGGTACTTCTCCATGACCAGCGCGGACTCCTGCGACTTCACCGTCTCCGGACGGGCTTGCAGGATGTAGAGCTTGCCGTCCGCGCCATCCTTGCCCCACTCGATGTCCATCGGGCGACCGTAGTGCTTCTCGATGATCACCGCGTAGTGCGCCAGTTCGGTCACATCGGCGTCACTCAGCGAGAACTGGTTGCGCTGGGCTTCCGGTACGTCCACGGTATGTGTCGACTTGCCGGCTTCCTTCTTGTCGGCAAACACCATCTTGATCATCTTGGAACCCAGGCTGCGCCGCACGATGGCCTGCTTGCCGGCTGCCAGCATGGGTTTGTGGATGAAGAACTCATCCGGGTTCACGGCGCCCTGCACCACCGTCTCACCAAGGCCCCAGGAGGCGGTGACGAAGACGACGTCCTTGAAACCGGACTCGGTATCCAGCGTGAACATCACGCCCGAGGCCCCGAGGTCGGAGCGCACCATGCGCTGCACCCCCGCCGACAGCGCCACCTCGGCATGGGTAAAGCCTTTATGGACGCGATAGGCAATCGCCCGGTCGTTGTACAAGGAGGCAAACACCTCCTTCATGGCATGGAGGATGTTCTCGTAACCCGAGATATTGAGGAAGGTCTCCTGCTGGCCGGCAAAGGATGCATCCGGCAGGTCTTCCGCAGTGGCTGAGGAACGCACCGCGAAGGAGCCCTCGCCTTCCTTGACCAGCGCGTCATAGTGCGTCCGGATCTCGTCTTCCAGGGCCGGCGGAAAGGGCGTATCGACGATCCACTGGCGAATCTGCGCGCCAGTCCTGGCCAGCGTATCGACATCATCCACGTTGAGTGTGCGGAGCGCATCCTCGATGCGCTTGGCCAGGCCCTGATGCGACAGGAATTCGCGGTAGGCGTCCGCTGTGGTCGCAAAACCGCCCGGCACCCGCACCCCTGCCCCGGCGAGCTGGCTGATCATTTCCCCGAGCGAGGCGTTCTTGCCCCCCACTTTGTCGACATCGGTCATGCGCAGGGACTGGAAGGGGATCACGTGGCGGCTCATGTTTTCGGCTCTCAGGTTGCGTTGTGGGGCGAAGAAAAGCATTCTATCCAGCGCAAAATGCTGCACTGCATAAGAGCTTACCCCAACCGTAGTAGCCGCAAGTAGTTGGCTAGACTCCAGCAGAGGTCCATAAAATGATGCATAGCACAAAACGTAGCGTGTTTTTTGTGTCGGACGGCACGGGCATCACCGCGGAGACGCTGGGGCACAGCCTGCTGGCGCAGTTTCCGGACTGTGAATTCCGCGAAATCCGCATGCCCTTCGTCGATTCGGTGGACAAGGCCCGGGACTGCCTGCGGGCGATTAACCAGGCGGCCGAGCGGGACGGTTGCCGGCCCATCGTGTTCAGCACCCTGGTGCAATCGACCATCGTGGACGCGCTGCATGAGGCCGATGCTACTTTCCTCGACCTGTTCGACAAGTTCATCGGGCCGCTGGAGCAGGAGCTGGGTACCAAGTCCACGCATACCGTGGGACGCTTTCACGGCATCACCGACAGCGAGGACTACAAGACGCGCATCGAGGCGATCAACTTCACGCTGGCACATGATGACGGCGTGTCGGACAAGAATCTGGACGCCGCCGAAGTGATCCTGATCGGCGTGTCGCGTTCCGGCAAGACACCGACCAGCCTCTACCTCGCAATGCAGTTCGGCGTGAAGGCGGCCAACTATCCGCTGATTCCGGAAGACTTCGAGCGCAACAAGCTACCCGGGGAAATCCACAGGTACCGCGCCAAACTGTTCGGCCTCACCATCTCGGCGGAGCGCCTGTCGGCGATCCGCCAGGAACGTCGCCCCAACAGCAAGTATGCGTCGATCGAGAACTGTCGCTACGAACTGGAGGCTGCCCACAAGCTCATGCGGCGCGAGGGGATCAGCTTTATCGACTCCTCGACCCGCTCGATCGAGGAAATCTCGGCCCGCATCATGCAGGACATACGCATCAACAAGAGCGGCTTCTGAACCTGGACCGGGCTTGATGGTCGTCAAGCAAACCCGGCCCACCCCTAACGCACTGTAGGCCTCATTGCCCTTCATGGCCTGGCCCAGACATGGACGAACGCCACTACCTGACCCCCTTGTTCGAACCCCGTACCGTGGCCATCGTCGGCGCCACGGAGCGCGAGGGCCGGTTGGGTGCCGTGCTGATGCAGAACATGCTGCAGGCCGGCTACAAGGGTGGGCTGTACGCGGTGAATCCAAAGTACCGCCAGGTCCATGGCGTGGAGTGTTTCCGCCGCATTGGCGAAACCCCACAGAAAGTCGATCTCGCGGTCATTGCCACGCCAGCGCACACCGTACCCGACGTGGTGGAAGAATGCGGCCGGGCGGGCGTGCGCATGGCCGCCGTGCTGTCGGCCGGTTTCGGCGAAAGCGGCGCGGCCGGCGCGCATCTCGAAATGGAGACGGTACGTAGCGCCAGGCGTTACGGCATGCGCCTGTTGGGCCCCAACAGCCTGGGGCTGGCCCGGCCGCTGATCGGGCTCAATGCAACCTTCTCGCTGAAGCCGCCGCAGCCCGGGCCGGTGGCCCTGGTGTCGCAGTCCGGCGCCTTGTGTGCGGCGGTCCTGGACTACGCAGGCCCCAACCACATCGGCTTTTCCAACGTCATCTCGCTGGGTGTTTCCAGCGATCTGGATTTCGGCGAGATTCTGGATTACCTCGTGTGGGATTTCCGCACCGAGAGCATCCTGCTGTATGTCGAAGGCATCCGCGATGCGCGCCGCTTCCTTAGCGCCCTGCGTGCCGCCGCCCGCGCCAAGCCGGTCATGGTGCTGAAGGTCGGACGTCATCCGGTCGGCTCGCGTGCCGCCTTCACGCACACCGGCGCCATGCCCGGCGACGATGCGGTGTTCGATGCCGCGCTGCGCCGCGCCGGGGTGATCCGCCTGTACAACCTGAGCCAGCTCTACGCGGCCTCCAAGGCCTTGTTCGCACATTTCCGGCCACGCGGCAACCGCCTGGCCATCATCACCAACGGTGGCGGTCCGGGCGTGATGGCAGCCGACCGCGCGGGCGACCTGGGCATCCCGCTGGCACAGCTCTCCACCCAGACGGTGGCACGCCTGAACCGCATCCTGCCGCCCCATTGGTCGCGCGACAATCCGGTGGACCTGGTCGGCGATTCCGACCCCGAACGCTATGCCGCCGCGCTGGACGCCCTGCTTGGCGACGAGGCTGTCGATGGCGTGCTGTGCCTGCTGTCGCCCCAGGCCATGACCCAGCCGACCCAGGTGGCGCGTCGCGTGATCGCGCTCAAGGCCAAGACCGACAAGCCTTTGCTGACCTGCTGGCTGGGCGACGATGTGTGCCGCGAAGCGCGCGAAGAGTTCCGCCTCGCCGGTATTCCCAGCCTGCGCACGCCGGAGGTCGCGGTCGAACTTTTCTCCAACCTCTCGTCCTACTATCGCAACCAGCAGTTGCTGACCCAGACCGCGGCACCGCAGGAGGACGATCGCCCGTCCCTGCGCGAAGCCGCGCGCATGATCATCGACAACGCGCTGGGCGAGCGCCGCACCGTACTGCTGCGCCACGAGGCCATGGCCTTGCTGGCCGCCTTCCGCATCCCCATCGTGCCGCTGCGCGTCGCCCATACGGCGGCCGAGGCGGTCGCGATGACGCAGGACATCGGCTTCCCGGTGACGCTGCGACCCAACGCCCCCTTGTCCGATCTGCCGGCTGGCGCCTCCACCGTGCGCCTGAACATCGTCAGCGCAGTGGGCGTCCATCTGGCGTTCGAAGAACTGCTCGCCGCACTGCAACAACGCATGCCCGAAGCCACGGCCAGCGGCATCTGCGTCGAGCCCATGGTAGAGAACGACTACACCCGACAGTTGATGGTCCGGGTCTGGCGCGACCCGGTGTTCGGGCCAGTGATCGGTTTCGGCGAGCGCAGCCTCGACCCGCACTACTGGCCCGATCGCGCAGTGGCCCTGCCCCCGCTCAACGCCTACCTGGCCAACGACCTGGTGCGCGGCACGCGGGCGGCGACGCGCATGCAGTCTCTGTCGGGCCTGCCCGCTGCCGACCAGGCGGCCGTCGAGAAGCTCCTGCTGCGCGTCTCGGAGATCGTGTGCGAGCTGCCCTGGATGCGCAGTATCGAACTGAACCCCTTGTTCGTTGACGATCATGGCGCCTGCGTCGCCGACGCCCGCATCGAGGTTGGGCAGATTCCGCGCAATGCGGGCCGTTACGAGCACATGGCGATCCACCCCTACCCCAGCGACCTGATCCGCCACTGGGAGTTGCGCGATGGCACGCCGGTACTGATCCGCCCGCTGCGCGCTGAAGACGCGCAAAGCGAGCAGGACTTCGTGCGCCGCCTGTCGCCCGAGACCAAGTACTTCCGCTTCATGAGCGCACTGAAGGAACTGCCCCCCTCCCTGCTGGCCAAGCTCACCCAGATCGACTATGACCGGGAAATGGCCTTCCTCGCCTTGATCGACCGCGAGGGCGAGGATTTCCAGATCGGGGTCTGCCGCTACACGGTTAACCCGGACGCCACTAGTTGCGAGTTCGCCATCGTCGTCGATGACGCCTTCCAGCACAGCGGCGTCGGCCGCAAGCTCATGGAGGTGCTGATCGAGACAGCACGTCAGCGCGGTCTGCGCCAGATGAAAGGTATCTTCCTCACCAATAACGATCGCATGCTGCGCTTCGTCCAGCGCCTGGGCTTCCGTCTCAGCAATGACCCGGATGACAATTCCATCAAGCACGGCTCACTGGACCTGAGTGCCCCCCCGGCTGAGCCCCGCTCATCGCCCTGACATTGCTCACAGAGTGGCGACAGCCTGTACAGCGCGCAGGCCTGAACGCCTCGGGTACAATCGCTGCCTCGCTTTTGCTGCATGAGACTCACCGCCCGATGCGCCTGACCGGACGATCCTTCAGTCTTGCCCCGCTCCTGTCCATTTTGGCCTGGTTGCTGGTGGCAGGCATCGTGGCCTGGGTGGCGGCCGGCTGGTACTGGCGCCTGGCCGCAGCACGCGGCGAACAGGCCGTGCCCGCAATTGCCACCGATGTTGCAACCGTGACGCGCGAGATCACCAGCCGCAACCTCTTCGGTCAGCCGGTGAACAGCGCCGGCGACGCCGCCCCGGTCAGCTCCAGCCGCTACCGCCTGATTGGCGTCGCCGCAAATTCCGGCACGGCAAGGGGCTTCGCCATCATCCAGGTCGACGAAAAGACCTCCCTGCCCGCCATCGAAGGCGAGGAATTCGAGCCCGGCGTCAAGCTCCTGCGCGTGTTGCCACGCAGTGTGGAGATCGAACGCAACGGCCTGCGCGAAACCCTGAGCTTGGCCGACAACGCGGCCGCCGGAGCGACGCCGGTACTGACCCAGGCGCCAGCGGCAACCCAGGCCCCGCCGCCACCGCCTCCTCCACCCAGCATGCTGCGCCCCGTCGCACCGCCGCCCGAGGCCAACAACGCGCCTCAAACTGAATCCACCTCGGACTGAGCAATGAACAAGCCCGTATCCTCCCGCAAGCTGTCGGCCACCCTGGCGGGCCCGTTCCTGGCCTTGCTCCTGCTCGGAGCGTCGCCCGCACTGCAAGCCCAGACCAACGATGGCCGCCCACAGACCGTGGAGAGTGGCGACAACGTGTCGCTGAACTTCAACAATGCCGAGATCGAAGCGGTAGTGCGCGCCATCGGCAAGCTGTCAAACCGCAACTTCATCATCGACCCGCGCGTGAAGGGCACGATCAACATCGTGACCCACCAGCCGGTTCCGCGCGCCATGACCTACTCCATCCTGCTGTCGGCACTGCGCCTGCAAGGCTACGCGGTGGTCGAGGGCAAGGACGTGGTCAAGGTCGTGCCCGAGGCCGACGCCAAGCTGCACGCGGTGCAGGTGGACAAAGACCGCAGCAAGCCCGCCACCGGCGACCGCATCGTGACCGAGGTATTCGCCATCAAGCATGAGTCGGCCAACCAGCTCGTGCAGGTGATCCGCCCCCTGGTGACCGCCAACAACACGGTGAGCGTATACCCCGGTAACAACTCGCTGGTGATCACCGACTATGCCGAGAACATCGCGCGCATTGCGCGCATCATCCAGTCAATCGACGTGCCCCAGGGTGATGCCCAGGTGCTGGAGCTCAAGCACACCTCGGCGGTCGATATGGCCGCCCTGTTGACGCGTCTGTACAACGAAGGCGCGCAGAACCAGGAAGCCTCGATGCGCGTCACCGTGCTGGCCGACTCACGCAGCAACAGCCTGGTCGTGCGCAGTGAGAACCGCTCGCGCCTGCAGGCGGTGCGTAGCATGGTGGCGCAACTCGACCAGCCGAACGCGATCACCAACGTACGCGTGGTCTACCTGAAGAACGCCGATGCTACGCGGGTCGCCCAGACCCTGCGCTCGGTGCTGGCGCGCGATGCCAGCGGCAACGCGACAACGCCCGCCGCCCAGCCGGCCACCACCACCGCGCCGACCTCGACGCAAAGTACCGGCAGCATGAGCAGCAGCGCAGCCGGGGGAGCTGCGCAGTCAGCAATCAACCTGGGAGGCGGCTCCGTCTATGCCGACACCGCCAACAATGCCCTGGTGATCACCGCGCCAGACGCGATGTACAACAACCTGCGCGCCGTCATCGATCAGCTTGACCGTCGCCCGGCCCAGGTGTACATCGAAGCGCTGATTGCCGAGATGTCGTCCGAGCGGGCCGCCGAGTTCGGCATCCAGTGGACGGATGCTCAGGGTGACGCGATCCTGAACACCAACTTCGGTGGTACTGGCCAGAACATCATCGGCATCGCCCAGAACCCGGCCACGATAGGCAAGGGCATGAACTTCGTCGTGGGCGGAGGATCAGTTGAAATTGCCGGCGTAAAGATTGGTGAACTGGGTTTTTTGGCCCGCTTCCTGGAATCCGATGCGCGCACCAACATCCTGTCCACGCCTAGCCTGATCACTGTGGACAACGAAGAGGCCAAGATCGTGATCGGCAAGAACGTGCCCTTCGTGACCGGCCAGTACACCAACACCGGCAGCTCGACGCCATCCAACCCCTTCCAGACCATCGAGCGCAAGGACGTGGGCCTGACCCTCAAGGTCAAGCCTCAGATCACCGAAGGTGGCTCGGTGCGCCTGCAGATCATGCAGGAGGTGTCGGACGTGCTGCAGGACACCGCCTCCAACGCCAACGGCCCGACCACCACCAAGCGCTCGCTGGAGTCGGTAGTGATCGCCAACAACGGCGAGGTCATCGTGCTGGGCGGCCTGGTGCAGGACAACTACACCGGCGGCGTGGACAAGGTGCCCTTCCTCGGCGATCTGCCGTTGCTGGGCCCGTTGTTCCGCTACGACACGCGCAGCCGCTCCAAGGCCAACCTGCTGATCTTCCTGCGCCCGCGCATCATGCGCAGCAGCGATGACAGTCGCAACGTGACCCAGAACCGCTATGACTACATCATGGGCGAGCAGCGCGGCAACGTGGACGACAAGAACCTGATGCGCGGCGAGGCACCGGCCCCGGTGGTGCCGCCGATCGAGCAGTTCAGTCCGCAGCCCGTGGCCCCCGCCACCGCGCCCGTCAAATCGCAGCCTCCGGCCCCGTAAGCCCATGCAGGCCCTGCCCTACATCTTCGCCCGTACCCACGGGCTCATGATCGCCGAGGCCGGCGAGGCCAGTGTCGAGCTGCTGGCACGGGAGGACGTCGCGCCCGCCGCGGTGGCCGAGGTGCGCCGTCACCTGGGCCTGCCGCTCAAGCTCAACCGGGTGCCGCGCGCCACCTTCGAGGCGCGCCTGGCCGAGGCCTACGGCCAGGGCGAAGGCGACGCCGCCGCCGTGGTCGACGATGTGGGCCAGGACGTGGATGTGTCGCAGATGATGCAGGAGATCCCGGTCATCGAGGATCTGCTGGAAACGCAGGACGACGCGCCCATCATCCGCATGATCAACGCCTTGCTGCAGCAGGCAGTGCGCGAGAAGGCCTCGGACGTGCATATCGAGCCCTACGAGCGCAGTTGCCTGGTGCGCTTCCGCCGCGACGGCACGCTCACCGACGTGGCCCGCCCGCACCGCGCGCTGCACGCCGCCATGGTGTCGCGCATCAAGATCATGGCGCAGCTCGACATCGCCGAGAAACGCCTGCCGCAGGATGGCCGCATCTCGCTGCGCCTGGCCGGTCGCACCATCGACGTACGGGTATCAACCGTGCCGACCGCACATGGCGAACGCATCGTGCTGCGTCTGCTCGACAAGTCCTCCAACCAGCTCGGACTGGAATCGGTGGGCATGGCCAGCGGCACCCAGACTGCCTTCCGCCGCCTGATGGCGCAGCCGCACGGCATCGTGCTGGTGACCGGCCCCACCGGCTCGGGCAAGACGACCACGCTGTACGCGGCGCTGCGCGAGATCGCCAGCCCCACGCGCAACATCGTCACGGTGGAAGACCCGGTCGAGTACGACTTGCCCGGCGTTGGCCAGATCCAGGTCAATCCGCGCATCGAGCTGTCTTTCGCCCGCGCGCTGCGCTCCATCCTGCGCCAGGACCCGGATGTCATCATGATCGGTGAAATCCGCGACCTGGAGACCGCGCAGATCGCGGTGCAGGCCAGCCTGACCGGCCACCTGGTGCTGGCCACCCTGCACACCAACGACGCCTGCTCGGCAGTCACCCGCCTGATCGACATGGGGGTCGAATCCTTCCTGCTCGCCAGCACCTTGCGTGGCGTGCTGGCGCAGCGCCTGGTGCGCTGCCTGTGCCCCAAGTGCCGCGAAGCACGCCCCGCGACGGATGCTGATCGCGAAATGCTGGGCGCCCAGACGCCCGATACGCTGTGGCAGGCCGCCGGTTGCACCGCCTGCGCGCGCAGTGGCTACGCAGGCCGCAGCGGGGTCTACGAGTTGCTCACCGTCGACAGCGGCATCGCCCAACTGATCCACGACGGCGCACCCGAGGCGCAACTGCGCGAAACCGCGCTGCAGCAAGGCCTGCAACTGCTGCGCATGGATGGCATGCGCTACCTCGCCGACGGCCGCACCTCGCCGGAAGAACTGCTGCGCGTGACCCGCGACAACTGAGATGGCCGTCTTCTCCTATCGCGCGCTCGACGCGCAAGGCATCGACCACCACGGCAGCCTGGAGGCCGACAGCGCCCGCCACGCCCGCGGGGTGCTCAAGGAGCGCGGGCTGTTCCCCACCGAAGTGAAGCCGCTGGCGGGTGACGCCCGCCAGCAGCGGCGCGTCCGCCTCTCTGTGTCCGAGCTGTGCCTGATGACGCGCCAGCTCTCCGCCCTGCTGGGGTCCGGCCTCAACGTGCCCCAGGCGCTGGCCGCGCTGGGTGAACAGGCCGAGAACCCGAACACCCGCGCGGTGCTGGCTGCCGTGCGCAGCGAGGTGGTCGGCGGCCAGTCCCTGCGCGCGGCGATGGAGAGTGCGGGGAATGCTTTTCCGCCGATCTATCGCGCCTCGGTAGCCGCCGGGGAGAAATCCGGCCAGCTTGCCGAGGTCATGGCGCAACTGGCCGACTACCTGGAGCGGCAGGACGCGATGCGCCGCAAGACCCTGCAAGCCCTGCTCTACCCCGCCGTGGTCGCCACCGTGGCGCTGCTGGTGGTGGTGGCCTTGCTGACCTACGTGGTACCGCAGGTGGTGTCGGTGTTCCAGCAAGGCAAGCAGGCGCTGCCCCTGCTCACCCGCATCCTGATCTTCGCCAGCGCCCTGCTCAAATCCTGGGGCTGGCTGATGCTGCTGGGTACTGTAGCGAGCGCGGTCGGTTTCCACTACGCGCTGCGCGAACCGCATCTGCAGCGGCGCTGGGATGCCTGGCTGCTGAGCCTGCCCCTGGTCGGTCGATACCTGCGCACGGTGGATACCGCGCGCTTCGCCAGCACACTGGCCATCCTCGTGAGCAGCGGCGTGCCCTTGCTGTCGGCGCTCGACGCCGGACGCCAGGTGATCCAGCGCATGCCGCTGCGCGACGCCGTGAGCAACGCGGCGGACCGCGTGCGCGAAGGTGCCTCGCTGTCGCAAGCCCTCAAGCAGACGCAGGCCTTCCCGCCGCTGCTGATCCACATGATCTCCAGCGGCGAAGCCACCGGTGAGTTGTCCGGCATGTTGTTCCGCGCCGCACAGTTGCAACAGACCGAGGTGGAGAATCGCACCGCGATGATGACCACGCTGCTGGAGCCCTTGCTGCTGCTGTTCATGGGCGGTACGGTCCTGCTCATCGTGCTGGCCGTCATGCAGCCGATCATCCAGATCAATACTTTGTTGAAGTAAAGACATGTCCGAACACACTGGAGTACACACCATGCGACGTTCCGCCAGCGCCCAGCCACGTCGTGCCGCCATGCGCGGCCTGACCCTGATCGAAATCCTCGTCGTCGTCGTGATCCTGGGCATCCTCGCCGCCCTGATCGTGCCCAAGGTCATGGATCGTCCGGACGAGGCACGCATTGCAGCCGCCCGCCAGGACATCAGCGCCCTGGTGCAGACCTTGCGCCTGTACAAGTTCGACAACCGCACCTACCCGAGCAACGAGCAAGGCCTGCAAGCGCTGGTGACGAAACCGACGACGGCCCCGTTGCCTGCGAACTGGAAGAACGGGGGCTACCTCGACAAGTTGCCCAACGATCCCTGGGGCCACCCTTACCAGTACCTGAACCCCGGCGTGCATGGCGAGATCGACGTGTGGAGCCTGGGTGGGGACAGCGAGCCCGGTGGCGAGGGCGCGGCGGCCGATATCGGCTCCTGGATGTAATTCGCGCGACCACACTCGAACCGCGATGCGTCACAGCCGGGGCTTCACCCTCATCGAGGTACTGGTGGTCCTGTTGATCATCAGCGCCTTCTCCGGACTGGTGGCCTTCAGTCTCGAAGGCACGCGCAATCGCAGCATCGAGAACGAGGTCGAGCGCCTGCGCGTCGTGCTGGAATTTGCCAGCGATTACGCCGCGGTGCAGGGCACGCCGGTGGCGGTGGACCTGCTGGCCGAGGGCTATCGCTTCAGTGCGATGCAAACCGACGGAACCTGGAAGCTGCTGTTCGCGCCTTCCGCCCTGGCCGCGCAGAACTGGCCGGAGAACGTATCGGTGCTCGGTCTCAGCATCGACCAGGTGGATGCCCGCCCGCCTTACCGCATCGTGTTCGGCCGCGAGGCCCCCGAGTACGTACTGAGCCTGCGCACCCCGCTGGGTATCGAAACCCTCACAGGCAGCCTGGTGGGCAGCGTGGCGCGCGCGCAGTCCGAGCCGCGGGGCTCCTGATGCGCAAGCGCGGCGGCTTCACCCTGCTTGAAGTCCTGGTTGCGTTGGCCATCCTCGCCATCGCCCTGACCGCCGTCATGCGTGCGGTCGGCATCGCCTCCCAGCAAGCTGATGCGGTACGCGAACGCATGCTGGCGCAATGGGTGGCGGAGAATCGCCTCAATGAGCATCGCGCCAAGGCCACCTGGCTGGAGGCCGGTTCGTCGGCCAACGGCGAGGTCGAGCAGGCGGGCCTCAAACTCAGTTGGCGCGAGGAAGTGAAAGCGACGCCCAATCCCTTGTTCCGGCGCCTCGAGGTCAGCGTGTTCCGCACAGGCGACGACGCCCGCCTGATCATGTTGACCGGTTTCCTGTCGCGGGCTGCCCAATGACCCTGCATCGCCGGTCGCACGGCCTGACTCTCATCGAACTACTCGTGGCGATCGCCATCTTTGCCGTGCTGGGCGTGATGTCCTGGCGCGCCCTGTCGACCACGCTCGACAGTCGCGAACGCCTGCAGCAGGAGTTTGGTGACTGGCAGCGCCTGGCGCGGGTATTCAGCCTGGTCGAGACCGAACTGATCCAGATCGTGCCGCGCGAGGCTGGTCCTACCGACACCACGCCCGCGGTGCGCTTCCAGATGCTGCAGGACGGTGCCAATCGGCTGATCTTCCTGCGTGTGCTGGACAGCGCGGGCAGCCGCCACACCGGCTACGAGTTCGCCAACGGGCGCTTCAACCTGCTGCGCTGGCAGACCGAAGACCTTAGCCTTGAGCCACGACGCGAGGTCTTGCTCGAAAACGTGCGCGCCGTACGCTGGGCCTTTACTGACCGCCAGGCCGGCACGCCCTGGCTGGCCACCTGGCCGCCGCAGGCCGAGCGGCGCAGCGAATTGCCCAGTGGCCTGCGCCTCGAGATCGAGGTCAACAACATCGGCAGCGTGAGTCGGATCTATGCGCTGCGCTAGTCCGTACATCCATCCCGCTGCCCGCACGTCACGCAGCCAGGCCGGTATGGCCGTGATCATGGCGCTGCTCACGGTGGCGCTGGTCGCCGGCGTCGCGGCCGCCCTCATGGCCGACTATGGCAACGCGGTCAGTCAGCTCTCGGGGCGGCGCGACCAGACGCAATCGCAGTGGCTGGCGCGTGGCGCCATCGACTGGGCGCGCAACGTACTGGAAGACGACTTCCGGCGCGGCGGAGCCAACAATATCGACCATCTGCGCGAGGAATGGAACGTGAAGGTGCCCCCCACGCCGGTGGATGAGGGTGAGCTGAGCGGTGAGATTCTCGACATGTCGGGCCGCTTCAACCTCAACTCGGTGGTCACCGGCGGCGCCGTCGACACGCGCCAGCTCGCCATCTTCGTCCGCCTGCTGCAACACGCGGGCATCGACAGCGCACAGGCCACGCAACTCGGAAACGCCCTGGTCGACTGGCTGGACTCGGACCAGGAGATCGTCGGCCCGGGAGGAGCCGAGGATTCCTGGTACCGCAGCCAGCCACGCCGCCGCATCACGCCCAAAGGCTACCTGGTCGATGTCGGCGAGCTGCTCAACGTGCGCGGCTTCGATGGCGCCATCGTGGACGCGCTGCGCCCCCATGTCGCCGCGCTGCCGGCCGCAACCCGCCGCATCAATGCCAACACCGCGAGCGCCGAAGTCATCGCCGCCCATGTCGAGGGCATGAGTCTCACCGACGCACGTGCCCTGGTCACGGCGCGTGAACGGGCCTACTTCACCTCGCGCGACAATTTCATCTCGCAACTGCCCAAGAACACCAGCAGCGACGCCAGTCAGTTCGAGGTGCGCAGCGAATTTTTCCTCGCCACCGGCCGCGCCCGCTGGGGCAGCGCCACCACCCGCATGGAGGTGCTGCTCAAGCGCAGCCAGGCGAGACCGGATATCCTGTGGTTCAAACTTCTGTAAGCAAACCGAAGCAGCAATGAAGACATTACGCGTGCTGATCCCGGACGCTTGGCCCGACCACCCGGAAGCCCACTGGGCCCTGGTCGACGAGGCCGGTCGCGTCGACAGCGAAGGCCATGCCGAGCCGCGCCACTGGCCACAGGCGGAGCGCACCGAAATCATCCTGTCCGGCAGTCAGGTCGCCTGGCATACCGTACGCATGCCGCGCGCCAGCCTGCGTGAGCAGGCCAAATCGCTCGGTTTCGCGGTGGAGGAACACCTGCTGCGCGAGCCGGACAGCCAGCACAGCACGCCCACACTGCAGGGCGAGGAAAGCTGGTCGGTGCTGGTCATTGCGCGCGAGCGCCTGCGTCGCCTGTGCGCCCAGTTCCAGACCCTGCACCGGCCGCTCGACGGCGCCTACGCCGCCCTCGCCTGTCTGCCCTGGGAAGCGGGCAACTGGACCCTGGCCGTGGATGGCCAGGCCCTGCTGGTCCGCCACGCCGAACACGCGGGCTTCTATGACGACCTCCCTGGCGACGGGCAAGCCCCGTGGATTCTGACCGAGACCCTGGAGCAGGCGCGCAGCGCCGGCACCCTGCCGCAAGCCCTGCGCGTGCTGAGCGGACACCGTAGCGATACGGGCTGGGCCGATCGACTCTCCTGCCCTGTGGAGAACGCGGGCGAATGGCCATGGCATCAACTTGGCCAAGCGCCCAACCTGCTGCATGGCGAGTTCGCCGCGCGCCACCGCACCGACGCCTGGCTCAAGCACCTCAAGCCAGCCGCCGCGGTCCTGCTGTGCGTATTCCTGGCCGATCTGCTGCTGGGCGGCATCGAAGTTGCCCTGCGCCGCAACGAGCTGGCAACCGTCAAGGCCGACATGGCGCGCCTGCTGAAGAGCCAATTGCCGGGCACCGCGGTGCTCGATCCGGCGCTGCAGATGCGCCGCGAACTCAACAACCAGCGCTTGGCGCATGGCCAGTTTTCCGACGACGCGCCGCTGGTTCTGCTGGCCCAGTTGTCCAACGCCCTCGGTGCCGAAGCGAACAACGCGATCTCAGCGCTGCGCTTCGAGAACGGCACGCTCAATGTAATATTCGCCTCCACCTCGCTGGACCTCGACGGCCTGCAGCAACGCCTCTCCGCACAAGGCATCCGCGCGGTCCGTCGCGAGGGCGACGGCCTGCAACTGAGCCTGACGAGGAATCCCGCATGAAGGCCCTGTCGCAACTCCTCCGCTCTACCCAGGTCCAGCAGGCGCTTGCCGCCTGGCAGGCGCGCAGCCGGCGTGAACGCCAGTTGCTGCTCGCCGCACTCGGGGTCATCGTGCTGGCCGTCCTGTGGACCAGCCATGACAGTATCCGCGCCGAACGCAAACGCCTCGATCGCGTGGTGCCGACGGCCCATTCCCAGCTCAAGAGCATGCAGGAACAGGCGGCCGAGTTGGCCCGCCTGTCCAACCAACCGCGCCTGCCCAAGCTCGATGTGACGCGTCAGACCGACGAGATCACGAGTGCGGCCAAGACCCAGGGACTGAGCGTGCAGGTCAAGAACGAGGCCGGACGCCTGGTGATCAGTGGCGACGCGCCCCAGTTCAACCAGTTGGTCGCTTTCGTGGGCGGGGTACAGACTGCGTTGGGTATGCGCAACGAGATGCTGGATGTGAGCCGCGTGCCGGCGGGCATCCACTTCGAGCTGCGCCTGGCGCCGCTCAATTGAAGCTGTCGTGCTGAAGCGATCACTTGCCGGCCTGGCCCTGCTGGGCGTCTGCCTTGCAGTGCGCGCCCCCGCCTCGGTGTGGGACAGCGCCCTGCGGCGGGCCAGTCAGAACAACTTCGGCCTGCTCGACGTCCAGGGCTCGCTGTGGGAGGGACAGGCGGTGCTGGGGGCGCTAGATGCCGAGGCCGGCGTCATGCGCGCGGTGATGCCCGTGGCCTGGAAATGGCATGCCGCACAGTTGCTGCGGGCCCGACTCAAATGGGATTTCTCGCTCGCCGGCAGCCTGCCCTTCGGCCTGCAGGCCAGCGTCCAGGGCTTCTCGCTATCCACCTTGCGCCTCAGTCTGCCGGCGCAATTCGTGATGGCGCGTATTCCCAACACTCTGGCTCGCGCGGGTTGGCGGGGCGACTGGCTGATCAATCTGCCGGCGCTGGCCTGCGACTGGCAGGGGCGGTGCGATGGCTCGCTATCCGCGCGTTGGCAGGGTGCCGCCTCCGATCTGTTCCCCGGCCGCCTGCTGGGCAACTACCGGCTGGACGTGGGCGCGCGCCAGGGCGCACTGGACTTCCGCCTCGGCACGGAGGGCGGCGACGTGCGCGTGGATGGCAGTGGCCAGCTCGACGCGCAGCGCCAGTACAGCTTCAATGGCTTCATCACCGGCGACGCGGCCTTCGTCAACCGCATCCCCAACGTGGCCAGCCCCTTCGTTCAACGTACCGACACGCCGGGTCGTCTGCGCATCGCCCTCCAAGGCCGACTGCGCTGAGGGGGCCAACGCAAACCGGCCGCTGCTTGCGCGCGGCCGGTGCCGGACTCACTTGGTGCTGACGATGCGCAGCACGGTCTCCAGGTCTTTCTCGTCGCGGATGTACTTGGAGTAGAGCTTGACCGCAAAGGCCTCGATGCCGGTGATCGACATCTGGTTGCGCGGCAGGATGGTCACACCGGCCTTGCGTGCAGCAGCCAGGGCCTCCTTCTCCTTCTCCGCCCACAGCTTGCCCATGAATTCGGACGCCGCCACGGCGGCATCCTTGACCATGGCCTGCTGCTGCGGCTTGAGCCCGTCCCACTGTTTCTTCGAGATCAGCAGCACGTCGGGCACCATCGAGTGCTCGTCCAGGCTCAGGTAGCGCGCGTACTTGTAGTGGTCAGCCCCGACGAAGGACGGCAGATTGTTCTCGGCGGCGTCGATCTCGCCAGTACGCAGACCGTCCGCCACCTTGTCGTAAGGCATCACGACCGGCACCCCGCCCAGTTGCGTGATCAGGTCCTGGAACACCGGCGAGGGCTGCACCCGTACCTTGAGGCCTTCGAAATCACTGCGGCTCTTGATCAGCTTCTTGTTGGAATAGAAGTTGCGCGTACCGCTGTCGAAGAAAGCCAGCACCACCACGCCATGGCTGGCGAGATCGCTCTCCAGGCGCTTGCCGAAGTCGCCATTGAGCACGCTCCACATGTGTTCGCGTGAGCGGAACAGGTAGGGCAAGGCCAGCAGTTTGGCGGTCTGTACGTCGCCCAGCACGCCCATGCTGATGCGTCCCATGGAAAGCTGACCGCCGCGCAATTGCTCCAGCACCTTGCTTTCGTTGCCGACCTCTCCGCTGTGTTTCACACTGATCAGCAACTCGCCCTTGGAGCGTTCTGCCAGCGCCTTGGACATGAAGTCCAGCGCCTGCACCACCGGGTGATCGGGTTTCTGCACGTCAGCCACGACCAGGGTACTGGCGGCCGCGGCCGGCAGGGAAACCAACATGCCCATCGCCCACGCGATGCAGCAAGCAATCCGCATTTTCATCCCAGCTTTCCTTTCTTCCTGTTGTCTGAATCCGCCCCAAGGATCGGGCGAAAAATTCCTTTGTCCTAAGATGGGATTGTAAGGAATAAGTCAGGCAAACTCCGGCGCCTAGGGTAAACACCTAACCCTGAAGGGGTATGATCACCGCGCCGCGTCCAGCGGGGCGAGCATCCCCGCGGCTACCGCGAAAACGGACGGAAGCGCCCTCCGGCGGGTAGAATCGCGCCCCTGCACGGGGTGTCTTCCTGCCCCGCTCCCGCCTTGCCCAGCCATGCCCGACTCCTCCCGTTCCGCGCCCACCTTTGCCTTGCTCGATGAGATCCACACCCGCCTGGGTGAGTTGGATGCCGAGCACCTGCGCCGTGTGCGTCGCGTCACCGACAGCCCCTGCGCGCCAGACGTGACGGTGGATGGGCGGCGCATGCTGGCCTTTGCCAGCAACGACTATCTGGGCCTGGCTCACCACCCGGCCTTGCGCGCGGCCCTGCAACGGGGGGCCGAGGAATGGGGCGCCGGCGCTGGTGCCTCACACCTCGTGAGCGGCCACAGCCGCCCCCACGACCAACTTGAGCACGCGCTCGCAGATTTCGTCGGCATGCCGGCCGCGCTCGGCTTCTCCACCGGCTACCTGGCCAACCTCGCGGTGATGCCGGCCCTGGTCGGGCGTGGCGATGCGATCTTCAGCGACCGCCTGAACCATGCTTCGCTGCTCGACGGCGCGCAACTGAGCCGGGCCGACCTGCAGCGTTACCCGCATTGCGACCTCGATGCGCTGGGCGCCGCGCTCTCAGCCAGTCGTGCGCGGCGCAAGCTGATCGTGAGCGACAGCGTGTTCAGCATGGATGGCGATATCGCACCCCTGGCCGGTTTGCTCGATCTGGCACGCGAACACCACGCATGGCTACTGGTCGATGATGCTCACGGCTTCGGCGTGCTCGGGCCACAGGGGCGCGGTGCGCTGGCCGCGGCTGGCTTGCAGGATGAGCGCCTGATCCTGATGGGCACCCTGGGCAAGGCTGCCGGGCTAGCCGGTGCCTTTGTCGCCGGGCAGACGGCTGCCATCGAATGGCTGCTCCAGCGCGGGCGCCCCTACATCTTCACCACCGCCGCGCCGCCCCTGCTGGCAACGACACTGCTGCAGGCCCTCGAACTGATCGCCGGGGGTGACGCGCTGCGCGCACATCTGCAGGCCTTGATCGGCGAGTTGCGCGCGCGGCTGAAGCTGCGCCATTGGCAACTGCTCCATTCGGATACCGCGATCCAGCCGGTGCTGGTCGGCGATAACGCCACCACGGTCGCACTGTCGCGTCGCCTATGGCAGGAAGGCCTGTGGGTGCCGGCCATCCGCCCGCCGACCGTGCCAGCCGGTACGGCACGCCTGCGCATCTCGCTGAGCGCGGCGCACCGCCTCGAAGACGTCGCCCGCCTGGCCGCCGCGCTGAATGCGGCCGAAGAAAGCCTGCTGCCATGAAGCCGCTGCCACTGGTGTTGCTGCATGGCTGGGGGGTGCGCCCAAGAGTGTGGGACAGTCTGCGCGCCGCCCTGCCCGAGCAGCCGATCCTGACCCCCGCGCTGCACCCGGCCCCCTCGCTTGCCGAATGGGCGGAACAAGTCCATGCCAGCCTGCCGCAGCCCTGCGTGTTGGGCGGCTGGTCGCTCGGCGCCATGCTTGCCATCTGCCTGGCGCATCAGCGTTCCCAGGCAGTAGCCGGCCTGTTGCTGATCGCGCCGACGCCACGCTTCGTCGCCGGCGACGGCTGGCGCCATGGCCTGGACTCCGCCACCGTGCAGGCCTTCCGCGAAGCCTTCCAGCGCGATCCGGCACGCACCCAGCAACGCTTTCTGGCGCTGCAGGCGCTTGGCGACGCAGATCGTCACGCCGTCACGCAGGGCCTGCAGGCCGGCCTGGCAGATCCCGTAGCCGACTTCGCCTCGCTGGCTCAGGGGCTGCGCCTGCTGGCCGACGAGGACCTGCGCAAACGCCCTCCCCCCGCCGGCGTGCCGGGCCTGATCATCCACGGTGAACAGGACGCCCTGGTGCCGGTCGCCGCTGGCCGCGCGCTGGCCGAACCCTGGTCCGCCTGCCGCGTGCTGAGCCTGGCGGACACCGGCCACGCCCCTTTCCTGAGCCAGGGGCCGCGGGTGAGCGAAGCGATCCGCGCGTTCATGGCGCAATGCCAGAGCAAGGCCAGCACATGAACAGCCTGGGCGAGAAGCATCGCATCCGCGCGGCCTTTGCCGCAGCCGCGCCCGCCTACGACGGCCTGGCCATCGTCCAGCGTCGAATCGCCGACGCGCTGCTGACGCACCTGCCCAAGGAGGCGAGTGGCCCCATGCTCGACGCGGGTTGCGGTACCGGCTACCTGGGCCGTCAGTTGCAGACCCGCTACCCCGGTCTCGCCCTCCTCTCCTGCGACCTGGCCTTCGACATGCTGCGGCTGGCACCCGCCACGACCCTGTGTGGTGACTTGGAGCAACTGCCGCTGCCTGATGCCAGCCTCGGGCTGTACGCGTCCAGCCTGTCGTGGCAGTGGGCAGATACCGCGCGCGCGGTGGCCGAGGCCGCGCGTTGCCTGCGCCCGGGCGGCCAGTTGCTGGTCGCCAGCCTGGGGCCGACCAGTCTGGGCGAACTGCGGCAGGCTTTCAGCGCGGCCGACCGCCGCCCGCATGTGCGTGACTTCCAGCCACCAGAGCTTATCCGGACGTTGTTCGACGGTGGCAGCTGGTCACAGCTCCGCATCGAGGTGGAAGTGTTCCGCGAGTACGCCTCGGAGCTTTCACAATTGCTGAACGGCGTGCGCGGCCTCGGCGCCGGCGTGCTGCCCACCCGCCCGCCCGGCCTCTACGGCAAGACCGCCTGGCAGCAGATGGCGCAGGCCTATGAGGCCTTGCGCGAACCGGCCGGCCTGCCAATCAGCTATGAAGCGGTGTTCATCCGCGCCATCCGCGCATGAAGCCGAACCCGCCGCTCTCATTCTTCGTCACGGGCACGGATACCGGTGTCGGCAAGACCCTGGTCAGTTGCGCCTTCCTGCACTGTCTACATGCCCAAGGATGGCGTGTCGCGGGCTACAAGCCAGTGGCTTCCGGCGCCGAGCCGCTGGCCAGCGGCCAACTGGCCAACGAGGACGCGCTGGCGCTACAAGCCGCGGGCAGCCCCGGTTTCGCGCTGGCACGGATCAATCCGATCTGTCTGCGCGAGGCGACCGCGCCGCATCTGGCCGCACGCGACGAAGGCATCGCTCTCAGCGTGAGGGAGCTCGTAGAAGGCTTTCACGCCCTGCGTGGTGAGACCGACGCGGTGGTGGTGGAAGGCGCAGGCGGTCTGTTGGTGCCGCTGGACGACACGACGGATTTCTCCGACCTGGCCCAGGCCCTGGCGCTGCCGGTGGTCCTGGTGGCCGGCATCCGCCTTGGCTGCATCAACCACGCTTTGCTGAGCGTCGAGGCCTTGCAGGCGCGCGGGCTGGTCCTGGCCGGCTGGGTCGCCAATTGCCTGGAGCCCGATTTCGCGCGCCAGGACGACTATGTCGCCACACTCACGGCACGCATCCCGGCCCCCCTGCTGGGCCGCCTGCCGCGCGTCGGCTCCGCCATCGAGGCTGCAAATCTGCTTGTCTTGCCTCCGGCCTGATGGGGATGCGCACGAAACGGCTAAACTCAGACCATTCGATATAACGAAAAGAACCCGCCCATGAAACGTTCCCGATTTGGCCGCCGCAGCGGCCTGCCGCGCGAGGCAGAAGATCTTCTGCGCCTGGCTACCGGCCTGTCCGAGTCCGGTTGTCGGGCCGAAGACAGCTACTGGGAAAGCAGCCTGGTCGCACGCATTGACGATCTGCTGCAATCCGGCAGCGAAGACACGCTCAACGCCGCGCTGGACCACCTCTACTCGACCAACGCAGCGGCTTACGACACCCTGGCTGATCTCGTTGAGGCGCGTGCCGAATGTGGCGCCGGCGAGGCGGACATCCTGCTGCTAGCGATTCCGGTACTGGCCTGGAGCCGTTTCACCATCCAGGCCGGGCCACTGTCAGCCACGGTGGTCGACAACCTGCGCGTGCACCTGGCCGCCCACGTGCTGGCCAGCAACGTGAAGCTGGCCATGGCCAACATCCTGTTCAGCCCGGAACAACTGCCCCAGGGCTACTGCGAGACGGCCCGTTTCGCCGCCGACCTGGGCGCCTGCGCACGCCAGGGCGAAGACATGAAGATCGACCCGGAATCGCTGCCGGAACCAGCGCGCTTCCTGTCCGACGTGCGCTACGTATTGGCCTGCGTGGCCTACAAGCCGCAGGCGCCGATCTTCCGCTGGCAAGAGAAGGATGGCAGCCGCGACCACGCCACCAAGCAATGGCGCGCCCAGGGCGGCGCCTGCCTCACTCCGGTGATGACCGGCTGCGCCATCGAGACGGTGCTGCCAGACGGCTTCTTCGCCGCCAGCCGCGAGAGCGAACGGGCTTCCCGCCCCTACTCGCTGCGAGCCTCGGTAGCCTTCCTGAGCACCACGCTGGACCTGCCGCCGGCGCGCCTGCGCGCGGTGGTCGCGCCTTTTTACGACACCCAGGTGGAGGAGTACCGCATCGGTTTCACCACCGCGGGCAACAACCGCATCTACCACGGCGTGGTGTGGCCCTTGCTGGGGGCGGAGGAAGACAGCGCGGAACTGTCGGGGCAGATCGACGCGGCGCTGCGCGAATGCGGCATCAGCGATATCCAGCACATCGACAACCGTTTCCCGCTGGAATACTGCGACGACTGCGGCACGCCCATGTACCCCGCGCCGGACGGCGAGGCAGTGCATCCCGAACTGCCGGAGGAGCAGGCCGAGCAGATGCCGCGCCACCTGCATTGAAGCAGGCTGTGGCGCTCAGTTGCCGTTGTTGAGCTGACCGGCCAGGTCGCGACCGTTGACGCGCACCTGTGCAGTCGCCACACCACTGTCGTCGATGGCGATCTGCTCGATCGAGATGTTGCCGCTGTCGAGCAAGGTCTGCAGGCGCTGCTTGGCGTGCTCGCCAGTCGCCGTGGCGTTGGCTGAGCTGAGTCCTTCGATGCGGATGCGCCTGCCCTGGTGGAAGAAGGTCTGGCCGTCGATGGCGTAGGCCCGGTCGGGCACCGTGCGCGCCTTGATCTCGTCCCCGCTGGTCGCGGCGCTCTTGTCCAGCGAGTCGGCACTGATCGGACTGTTCAGCGTTCGGCCCGTCGTGTTGCTCTTGCTTGTCGTCCTGGATTTGCTGGCGGACTTGCCAGTGGATTTGGCGGTCGACTTGGCAGTCGAACTCTTGGCTGTGCTCTTGGTAGCGGTCTTGGACTTGGTGCCACTCTTGGTCGGTGCGGCGGCCTTTGCTTTGCTGGCCCCCTTGGCCGACGACGTGCTCTTGGCCGAACTGCTCTTGCCGCTCGCGGCCTGGGTACTGGTGGCAGCTTGCACGCTCCCCATGACCAGGCCCACACACACGGCCAGCACTGGAACAAGACGCATCGACGACTCCGGATCAATTTGCAGGAATGCGCGATTTTCGCCTATCCCGGCCCAGGCTGCACTCCCGCAGACGGACGCCGGATGAGAAAATAGGTTTGAATCAAGCTTCCATCCCTGCGCCTGCGCCGATTGGGTTTCCATTCTTCCCCTCTTTTTGCTTCATCACCCGCCCTCAGCATGATCACCGTCTACGGCATCCCCAACTGCAGTACCGTCAAGAAGGCCCGCTCCTGGCTCGAAGAGCGTGGCGTGCCCTACCACTTCCATGATTACAAGAAGGACGGGCTGGACCCGGCCCTGCTCAAGACCTGGGCCGCCGCACTGGGTTGGCAGGCCTTGCTCAACACCCGTGGCACTACCTGGCGCGGCCTGCCTGAAACCGAGCGAGAGGGCGTGGACGAATCGCGCGCCCTGGCCTTAATGGCGGCCCGCCCGAGCCTGGTGAAGCGCCCGCTGATCGCCTTGGAAAGCGGCTATCTGCTCGGATTCGATGGTGACGAGTACCTGCGTACATTGGGCAAGGAGGGCAAGGCGTGAGCGATGCAGTCCAACGCTTCCTGCTCGAAGACCTCGACATCCGGGGCGCCGTGGTGCAACTGGACGCCAGTTGGCAGGCGATCCGCGCCCGTCGTGACAACCCCGCAGCAGTGGATGGCTTGTTGGGGCAGATGTGCGCGATAACCGCGATCATCTCGGCCAATCTCAAGCAACCGGGTCGCCTGACCTTCCAGCTCAGCGGCCACGGGCCTGTCTCGATGCTGGTGATCGACTGCTCGCAGGACCTGAACCTGCGCGGCTACGCGCGCCATGCCGGCGTGGGCGAAGCTCACCACCTGCCTGAACTGCTTGGGGATGGCCGTCTGCTGATGACACTGGATGTGGAAAGCGCGCGCGAACCCTGGCAAAGCATGGTGCCAGTGGAAGGCGGCAGCATCGCCGAAGTGTTCGAGCACTACCTGGCACAGTCGGAGCAGCAGCCTGCCGTGCTGGTGCTGGCGGCGGATGCTCAGCGTGTCGGCGGCCTGTTCCTGCAGAAGCTGCCCGGCGCGGATTTGAAGGACGAAGACGGCTGGAACCGCATGGAGCAACTCGCCCGCACCCTGAAGGACGAGGAGTTGCTGGGCCTGCCCGCCGAGACTTTGCTATCGCGCCTGTTCCACGAAGAAACGGTGCGCGTATTCGCACCACAGCCCGTGCGCCACGATTTTCCGCCGCAGCCGGAGAAGATTGCCGACATGCTGCGCTCGCTGGGACAGGCGGAAGTGGAGCGGATTCTCGCCGAACACGGCGAGATCCATGTGCGCGACGACCTGTCGAATCATGACTACCGCCTGAGTCCGGAAGAAGCCCGCAAGCTATTCAGCGACGGCCCCACGCTGCACTGAGCGTTCAGCCCGACCTCACTTCGCCTGGCGCAGCTCGGGCGGAGTGTCGTCGTGGTCGCCGTGCGGATGGTGTTCGTAGGCCTGCACGTACACTTCGCTGGATTGCTTGATCAGGCGTTGCGGTGCGCTCAGGTTGCGTCGCCGCGTCTCCTCGCAGAAATGCACCATGGCGCGGCGCAAGCGGCCGTACAGCGAATGGTCGAGCTGCAGGCCCAGCTTTTCGAGCTGCTCCTCCAGTTCATCGCAGGTATGCAAAGCCAGGTTGTAGCTGACATGCAGGGCATCCGGCGTGGCCGCCGCCTGTACCTTGACGCCGGGAATGGCGGCCAGCGCCTGCGCGGCCTGCTCAAGCTGTTCCGGCGTGATGTGCTCGAAACGGATATCCCGCTCGCACAGCCCTTCCTCTGGTAGGCGCTCCTCTGCACTGCGGTGGTGGCGACCGGCGAGTTGGTAGGCAGTTTCACGACGCAGCATGTCATTCCTCCATGCAGCGGGGCGGCGGAACCGCCCCGGATCAGGCACCTCTTACTTGCTGGCGACAGGCTCCGAACTCGCCACCGGCGCCTTGGACTTGATCACCGGCAGCCCCTTGAGTTGATTCAAGGCCTGCTGCAGCTGGAAATCATCCTTGCTGCCGAACTCGATGCGTGGCGTATCCACATCTTCCTCGACCGGCTTCTTGCCTTCCTGCGCCTTGTCCTGTGCCTTGGGCTCTTCCGGCTTCTTCTCACCGGCGCCCGGCACCTTGTCGTTGCTCAAGTGGCGGGTCAGGTCGGCCTCACGCACATGCTTGGCGGTAAAACCTTCAGGCGTCTCGTCGACCAGCACGTCGGGCACGATGCCCAGTGCCTGGATGGAGCGGCCGTTGGGCGTGTAGTAGCGCGCCGTCGTCAGCTTCAGCCCCGTCTTGTCCGACAGCGGCACGATGGTCTGCACCGAGGCCTTGCCGAAAGTCTGCGAGCCCATGACGACCGCGCGCTTGTGATCCTGCAGTGCGCCCGCCACGATCTCGGAGGCCGAGGCCGAGCCGCCGTTGACCAGCACCACTAGCGGCAGTTTCTTCACCGAGGCCGGCAGTTGCGCCAGTGCGTCATCACGCTCGCCACGCATGTAGTCGTCCGGCGTCGCATACATCTTGCGCTTGGAGTCCTCGGTGCGACCATCGGTGTACACCACCAGCGCGCGGTTCGGCAGGAAAGCGGCCGACACGCCGACCGCACTGTTGAGCAGGCCACCCGGGTCGTTACGCAGATCCAGTACCAGGCCCTTGAGCGGGCCTTCCTTGTACAGCGTGTTCAGGTGCGTAGCCAGATCGCGCGTGGTCTGCTCCTGGAATTGGGTCAGACGGATGTAGCCATAGCCCGGCTCGATGAGCTTGGAGCGCACGCTGCGCACCTTGATGACTTCGCGCGTGAGCGTGACCTCGAAGGTCTTGTTGTCGGTCTTGCGCAGCACGGTCAGGGTGATCTTGGTATTCGGCACGCCACGCATGCGCTTGACCGCGTCACCCAGGGTCATGCCCTTGACTGGCGTTTCATCGAGCTTGACGATCAGGTCACCGGATTTGATGCCGGCACGGAAGGCCGGTGTGTCCTCGATCGGCGAGACGACCTTGACGAAGCCATCCTCCATGCCAACCTCGATACCCAGGCCGCCGAACTCGCCCTTGGTACTGGTCTGAAGGTCTTTGAAGGCCTCTTCGTCGAGATAGGCCGAATGCGGGTCCAGGCCGGACACCATGCCGCTGATGGCATTGGTCAGGAGCTTCTTGTCCTCTACCGGCTCGACGTAACTCTGCTTGATCGCGTTGAACACGGAGGCCAGATTGCGCATTTCCTCGACCGGCAACGGCGCATTCGCCTCCCGGTTCGCGGTGGCCGACAGATGGAGGCTGATCAGCACCCCGACGCACACGCCGCTCAACACCAGGCCCGCCTGTTTCAACTTGCCGCTCATCCAGCACTCCACTATCGAGGTTAGTTGCGGGGTCTAGCGCCCCGCCATCCATTTCATCGGATCCACGGCCTGACCGCGATACCGTAATTCAAAGTATAAGCCGGTTTCCTCGGCCCCACCCGTCGCGCCGACGCTTGCAATGGCGTCGCCGGCGCGCACTTTCTGTCCCGGGCTGCGCAGCAATGATTCATTGTTGCCATAGATGCTCATGTACTCGCCACCATGGTCCACGATGATCAGGTTACCGAAACCGCGCAACCAATCGGCATAGGCGACTTCACCATCCGCCACGGCGCGCACCTCCGCGCCCTGCGTGGCGCGGATGAACACGCCTTTCCAGGTTGCCCCGCCTTCCGCCCTTGGACTGCCGAAGCGCCCGCTGAGTTCTCCCTTGACCGGCCAGCGCAAGCGCCCCTTCAGTGCGCTCAGGCTGGCACCGGAGTCCGCACTGCTGGCCACGCTGTCGGCACGGCCGGCGACCGGTTCGCTTGCAGACCCGGACTGAGGCTTGGCCGCTACAGGCGGTTTGGGGGTCGGGCGATTGCGCGCGATGCGCTCCAAGCCCTTTAGGAGCTTTTCAAGGCGCAGCGCATCGGCCTGCAAGCTCGCCATCTCGCGGCGCTGGGCGCGCAACTTGCCAGCCGCTGCGTCGAGCGCTTCGCGATGCTTGCGGCGCTCGTCGCTCAACATGCGCTGCTCACCGGCCCGCTCTGCTTCAAGCTGGCGCAATTCGTCGCGCTTCTGCTCCGTCTCCGCCAACACGCGCTGCAGGTTGTCCAGAGCAAGACGCGTCTCTTCGATGAGCTGGGCCCGCTGGCGGGCGATCTGTTCAAGGTAGTAGCTGTCGCGCGCGATCTGGTTGGCGTCTCCGCCGCCCAGCAAGCGTCGGGCGCCCGCCTGCCCGCCTTCGACATAGAGCTGATAGACAGCTTCGCCGAGCTGGCGCCGCCGCTCGGCAATCAAGCTCTCCAGGCTGGCACGCTCTGCCTGCAGCCGCTGCAGCGCGGCCTCGGCAGCCTGGCGTGCCCGCACGATCTCGTGCAGACGGCGTTGCGCGGCAGAGATCGCACGCTCTGACTCGGCCAATTCGTCTGCTGCGTCACCACGCGCCTCTTCACTGCGCGCGATATCGCGCTCCAGTTGCTTGATCTGCTCGCGCAACTGGCGCAACTCGTCACGCGAGCCGCTTTCCTGGGCGGCAAGCGGCGTCGCCCAGGCGAGCAGCGCCAGCATGGCGCTGCTCGCAAGGAAGCGAAGGATCACGCCTTGGCCTTGCCTTGATTGGCCACGGCCTGCATGGCGGCCGCAATGGCGTCGGCGTCGCCGAGGTAGTAGTTCTTGATCGGCTTGAGGTTGGCATCCAGCTCATAGACCAGCGGCTGGGCGGTGGGGATGTTGAGATTGACGATGTCCTCGTCCGACACTTGGTCGAGGTACTTGATCAGGGCGCGCAGACTGTTGCCATGCGCGGCGATGATCACGCGCTTACCCGTCTTGACCACCGGAGCGATGACCTGCTCCCAGTACGGCACGAAGCGGGCCACGGTGTCCTTCAGGCACTCGGTCAGCGGCAGCTCGCCATCCTTGAGGTTGGCGTAACGGGGATCGTCACGACCCACGCGCGGATCATCCTTCTCCAGTGCGGGCGGCGGAATGTCGTAGGAACGACGCCACACCAGCACCTGCTCGTCGCCGAACTTGGCCGCCGTCTCGCCCTTGTTGAGGCCTTGCAGGGCGCCGTAATGACGCTCGTTCAGGCGCCAGTCGTGCTCGACCGGAATCCACAGTTGGTCCAGTTCTTCCAGCACGACGTTGAGCGTCTTGTTGGCACGCTTGAGCACGGAGGTGAAAGCCACGTCGAAGGCAAAGCCCTCGCGCTTGAGCAACTGGCCTGCGGCCTTGGCTTCCTGGACGCCCTGTTCGGTCAGGTCGACATCGGTCCAGCCAGTGAAGCGGTTTTCCTTGTTCCAGGTGGATTCGCCATGGCGAATCAATACGATCTTGTACATGTGTGGTGCCTGATTCTAAAGAGGGATGAGAGTGGGCGCCCGCCATGAGGCCGTTCGTCTGCCTGAGGGCAGCCGGGGCGGTTGCTGGCGATTGATGGTATTGTATCGGATTCATTCGGAGCCGCATGGCCCCTGCCTTTGCCCCAGCGCAAAGCCGGCCGCGGCGGTGTTTCACCTCGATCGCAAGCCACATGGAATTCATTACCCAAAACCTCGTCTGGATCGCCCTGGCCATCGTCAGTGCCGCCCTCCTGATCGCTCCGCTGATGCGTGCCGGCGGCAAGGACAACATTACCGTCACCCAGGCTGTGATGTTGATCAACCGCGAGGACGCTCATGTCATCGACGTGCGTGCGCCCGCTGAGTTCGCCAAAGGACATTTTCCGTCCGCCCGCAACGTCGAACTGAGCACGCTGGACAAGCACATCGACGAACTTGGCAAGCTGCGCAAGCGTCCGCTGATCATCGTCTGTCAGACCGGCATGCGTGGCGCGTCGGCCGGTGAAAAACTCCGCAAGGCAGGTTTCGAGAAGGTGTACAACCTTGAAGGCGGCGTCGCAGCCTGGAGCCAGGCCGGCCAACCCCTGGTGAGCGGCGCCTGATTCCGTGAAACCTGTTGTCATGTACGCCACCGCGGTGTGCCCTTATTGCGTCCGCGCGGAGCAGTTGTTGCAACGCAAGGGCGTCAGCGCCATCACCAAGATCCGGGTTGACATCGACGCGACACAGCGCGAGCGCATGATGTCGCTGACCGGGCGCCGGACCGTCCCGCAGATCTTCATCGGCGAAACCCACGTCGGCGGCTGCGACGATCTGTACGCCCTTGAGCACGCCGGCCAGTTGGACGCCCTGTTGGCCGACTGAGCCGCCCCTCCACTTCCACACCCTCTGTCAGGAACATCATGGAACAGCAAGAGAACAAGCAACCGGTCTTCAACATCGAAAAGCTCTACGTGCGGGATCTTTCCGTCGAGGTGCCGAACGCGCCCGCCGCCTTCCTGGAGCGCGAGCAACCGAACGTGAATGTTGAACTGGCCACCAACGGCCGTGCGCTGGAAGAAGGCTTCTACGAAGTGTCGCTGAAGGTCACCGTGACCGCCTCGGTCGGCGAAGACAAGACCCTGTTCCTGGTCGAGGCCACTCAGGCAGGTGTGTTCCAGTTGCGCAACATCCCGCAGAGCGATCTGGAACCGGTGCTGATGATTGGCTGTCCCAACATCCTGTTCCCGTATGCTCGCGAGGTGGTGTCCGACGCCGTGACGCGCGCCGGCTTCCAGCCGGTATTGCTGGCCCCGGTGAACTTCGAGGCCATGTATCAGGCGCGCCAGCAGGAAGCCGCGGCAGCGGTCCAGTAACACCGAAGGAGGTTTGGCCATGCCCAGGCTGCTCGCCTTGTTGTTCGTCGCCTTCGTCAGCACGACGGCCAGTGCGCTGGAGTACCGCAGCATGGCCGACCACGGTGTCGTCTATGACGCGGGGTCGAAAGAATCGCGCCCCTTGTTCATCCTGATGCGCGGCACTCCGGTCGAGGTCATCGTGAGCCTGGAGCGCTGGATCAAGGTGCGTGAAGCGGGCGGCGGCATCGGCTGGGTGGAACGCAGTGCGCTGAGCGAGCGCAAGCAGCTGATCGTGGTGGTGCCGCAACTTGAACTGCGGCAAAGCGCAGAGCCGGGTTCCCCGGTGGTCGGCACCGTCGCGCGCGACGTCTTGCTGGAATGGGTGGATGGGCCTATTGCAGGCATGCTGAAGGTCCGCCACCCGGACGGCCTCACGGGATTCGTCCCGGTCAAAGCTGTGTGGGGAATCTAGTTGTCCCGAATTGCCATTCTGGGTGCCGGCGCATGGGGTACCGCGCTGGCCGTTTGTTTTGCCGAATCGCACAAGGTCGTGCTGTGGTCCATCGACGCGGATCAGGTCGCCCTCATGCGCGAGACGCGCTGCAACGCGCGCTACCTGCCTGATATCACCCTGCCCGAAACACTGGAGCTGACGGCGGACTTTGCCGCTGCAGTCCAGGAGGCCGACTTGCTGATCGTGGCGACGCCGGTCAGTGCGATGCGCGAGACCTTGCACCGGGTGGTCGAATCGGCATCCGCCGCGCCCCTGCTGTGGGTCTGTAAGGGGTTCGAGAGCAAGAGCAGCAAGCTGCCGCACCAGATCGCGGGCGATGTCTTGCCGGCCGGGCAGACTTTCGGTGTGTTGACCGGCCCCAGCTTTGCGCAGGAGGTGGCGGCCGGCATGCCCTGCGCCATCACCCTTGCCGCCACCGACCTCAGCTTCGCCCAGGACTGGGCGCGCCGCCTCGCCACACCACGCTTACGGCTTTATGCCAACGACGATCTGGTCGGCGCCGAAATCGGTGGCGCCATCAAGAATGTGCTGGCCATCGCGGCGGGCATATCCGACGGACTCGGCTTCGGGCTCAATGCCCGCGCCGCGCTGATCACCCGCGGCCTGGCCGAGATCGCGCGCCTGTGCCAGGCGCTCGGCGGCCGCCGCGAGAGCCTAATGGGGCTGGCGGGTGTCGGTGACCTGATCCTGACCTGTACCGGCGACCTTTCACGTAACCGACGTGTAGGCCTGGCATTGGCCAGGGGCGAATCGCTGGCCGACATCCTGCGCCAGCTCGGTCATGTCGCAGAAGGCGTCAATTCCACCCAGGTCGCCGCGCGCCTGGCCCAGGAGCTGGGCGTAGACATGCCCATCACGCGCGCAGTCAATGATGTGCTGGCCGGCCGCATCGCGCCGCGCAGCGCGGTCGAACAATTGATGAGTCGCGATCCGAAGACCGAATAGGCGCTCTACACCGGCCGCACGATCTGGTGCAGCACCAGCGCCGTGGCGCCGACCGAGACTGCGTGGTCGCCGAAACGTGCGATGCTCACCTGCGGCGCTTTCAGGCCGGCTTTCTGGGCCAGTTCATCGAGGCCGTCGCGAGCCGCCTTCAGGTAGTCGTCCCCGAGTTGGCAGCACTGCCCGCCCAGCACGATCTGCGCCGGGTCGAAGGTGGACCACAGGTTGTGCATCAACACCCCGAGGAAGTGGCCGGCACGCACCGATACCAGGCGCGCGGCTTCGTCGCCGGCCGCCAGGCGCGCTTGAAACTCCTCTGGCGTGACGCCCAGCGCGGTAGACATTGCGCGCAGCCCGATCAAGGCTTCGGCACAGCCCTTGCGACCACAGGTACACAGAGGCCCTTCCGGGAGGAGTTGCAGGTGCCCGACCTCTCCGGCAAATCCGCCATGTCCGCTCAGCAGGCGGTCGCTGACGAACACCCCCGCCCCCAGCCCCATGCCTACATGGATGTACAGCAAGGGTTCCTCGACTTCGGTGCAGGCGAACTCGACCTCTCCCAGGGCGGCCGAAGCGGCCCGCCGTTGCAGGTAGATCGGTAGCTCACCCAGACCGTGGCGCCCCAGGAGGCCGGCGAGCATCTGGCGGATGGGCACGTCGCGCCACCCCAGGTTGGGCGAGTAATGCAACACCCCCGTTCCCGCATGCACCGGCCCCGGCACGGCCAGACCCAGGCCCAGCACGCTGCGCCCCTCCGCCTTGAGTGTGTGCACCGTCTCGACGATCACACCGCCCAGCAGGTTCAGCACATGACTGACATCATTGCCCTCGAAGCTGCGCTCCTTCACGGCAATCACCTCGCCGGTCAGGGAAGTCACGGCCAGTTCGAAGCGCCCGGTGTTCAGATCGACCCCGAGTAGTGCAAGGCGGCGGGTATCCAGGCGCAGCGGTGTCGGGCGGCGCCCGATAGAGCCGGTCGCCAAGGCGTCGTCTTCGGTCAACCACCCCTCTTCGATCAGCTCGCCGGTCAGCATGCTGACGGTGGATTTGGTCAGCCCCGTGACCCCGGCAAGATCAGCCCGCGACAAACCTGGCTGGGCGCGGATCAGGCGCACCAAGGCCATTCTGTTGATGCGCTTGAGAAACTTCTGGTCGCCCGTGATCGTCATTCGCTCTCCCCGTGCGCCAGTCGGCGCTGATTATTAGTGATCTTCTTATTGCACCCGCCCGAAGCTGCTACGTGGCGGATTGTAACGCGCCGGCAAATATCAGTCCGACGTCATTTCCAGTAGATACCCTCGGCGAAGGGACAGCCTGGCCGGCACCAACAAGTGCCATCAAATCAAAGAGCTAACAAGCTGCCTTGCAGCACAGCTCACCCTGCGGCGCAGCACTCACGCGCCGTAATGAGCCTCATGAGGCTGCCGGGCGTCTGCCAGTACAACCGGTTCTTAAAGAAATCCAGCAGCCGGTCGTAATTGCACATACGGACCAAGAGTCCGTGTCGTCCAGTTCGACGACTAGTGGGAAACGCATATAAAACAAGGAGTTGAAAATGGCCATGACCATCAACACCAACGTTGAGTCGCTCAACGCCCAACGTAACCTCAGTGGTTCGCAGAACAGCCTGGCGACCTCGTTGCAGCGCCTGTCCTCAGGTCTGCGCATCAACAGCGCCAAGGACGACGCGGCGGGCCTCGCCATCTCCGAGCGCATCAATGCGCAGGTGAAGGGCTTCAACGTCGCGATCCGCAATGCCAACGACGCGATCTCGCTGATGCAGGTCGCCGACGGCGGCGCGCAACAGATCTCGGACAACCTGCAACGCATGCGCGAGCTGGCGGTGCAGGCCGCCAACGGTACGCTGAACTCCGGTGACCGAGACAATCTTCAAGTCGAGTTCTCTGCGCTGAGAAGCGAGATAGACCGATTGTCGCAAGCAACGAAGTTCAACAACGTTTCGCTGATCGATGCGGGCACGACATTCACCTTCCAGGTTGGCGCGGGCACCACGAGTAATGATCAGATCACGGTGTCTACAACTGATCTGCGTGCCTCGACTATCGCCTCTGACTCTGCAGGCTCGGCCGTGATCATCTCGGGCACCTCAGCGTCCAATGCGCTGCTCGCCTTAACTGTGCTGGATGCGGGGATCAATACCGTGACCACCAGCCGCGCCCGTTTCGGCGCCGCACTCAACCGCACCCAGGCGGTGATCTCCTCGCTGCAGATCGCGGTGGAGAACCAGTCGGCCGCACGTGGTCGCGTGGTGGATGCCGACTTCGCATCGGAAACCGCCAACCTGTCGCGCGCGCAGATCCTGCAACAGGCTGGCACGGCCATGCTGGCGCAAGCCAACGCCGGCCCGCAACAGGTGTTGAGCCTGCTGCGCTGACAGGCCACATTGGGGCCGCCCATGAGGCGGCTCTGACGAGACCAAGGAGTAGCCGACATGGCCATTCAACCGATCCCCTCCGCCGCCGCCCAACTGCTGTTGTCGCGCGCCCAGGCCACGTCCGCCCCGCGTGAAGCCGAGCCCGTCGATCCCGTGGCCCCGAGCAACGGCATTGTCGAGGCCGAGGCTGCACCTGCCGTTCCGGTACCGGGCGAGACCACCGCCCAGCCGTCGGCCGCGCCCAGCCGGGAACAAATCGACCAGGCAATGACGGAAGTGAAGAAGGCTCTCGCGCCGGTGGCACGAAACCTGCAGTTCTCGGTCGATGACGAAACGGGACGCACGATCATCAAGGTGATCGACGCGTCCACCAACGAAGTGATCCGCCAGATGCCCAGCGAGGAATTGCTGGCCATCACCAAGGCCATCGATTCGTTTTCAGGGCTGTTCGTCAAGCAGAAGGCTTGAGCGCGCTTGGCGCGTAGATGTTGGAGATTGAGGCATGGCCACTATCAGTTCACTAGGCGTGGGATCGAGTCTCCCGCTGGATACACTGCTCGAACAGTTGATGACTGTCGAACGCCAGCCGATCACGCAGATCGAGACACGCAAGAGCTCCACCCAGACCAAGTTATCGGCCTACGGGACGCTGAAGAGCTCGCTCGCCTCGCTGCAGACTGCGGCCGAAGCGCTCAACACCAAGGCAAAGTTTTCCGCCTTCACGGCAACGGTTGCCGACACGACGGTAGCCTCTGCCGCCGCCAGCGGCAGTGCGGCAGCCGGCAGCTACTCGCTTGAAGTGTCCCAACTGGCGCAGACACAGAAGGTCAAGTCGGCCGGCTACGCCGCCACCAGCTCGACCATCGCGACCGGCACCTTCACGATCGAGATCGGCAAGTACGCCGAAGACAGCAGCACCGACTTCACCGCCAGCAAGACGACCAACATCACGATCGACAGCAGCAACAATACGTTGGCTGGCCTGCGCGATTCGATCAACGCCGCCAACGCCGGGGTGACCGCCACCATCGTCAACGACGGTGGCAGCTCGCCCTACCGCCTGGTCCTGACGGCTTCGGCCAGCGGTACCGCCAACTCGTTCCGCACCTCCGGAGTGACCGGCTTTTCCTACACCGAGGACACCACACCGGCACCGAGCAACGATCTCAGCTCCATCCAGGTCGCCAAGGATGCGAAGTTCAAGCTCGACGGGATCGACATCGTCAAGTCCTCGAACGTCGTGACCGACGCCATAGACGGGGTGACGCTGACGCTCAGCAAGACCAACGTCGGCGCGGCCACCACGCTCAACATCAATACCGATGTATCGGGCGAGAAAGCCAAGATCGACGCCTTCATCAAGGCCTACAACGATGTCGTCGGCCTGATGAAGTCGCAGTCGGCCTACAACGAGACCAGCAAGACTGCGGGGCCGCTCAATGGTGACGCCACGCTGCGCAGCATCCAGTCGCAATTGCGTGGCATCGTCGGTGGCACGCTGGGCGGTTCGGGCCTGACCCGCCTGTCCGACGTGGGCGTCAAGATCAATGTGGATGGCACGCTCACGGCCGACAGTACCAAGCTCGAGGCCGCGCTCAAGGACCCGACCAAGGATGTCGGCGCCCTGTTTGCCAAGGTCGGCTCCACCAGTGGCTTTGCTGATCAAGTAGCGAGTGCGGTGAAGGAGCTGATCGACAGCGACGGCCTGCTGACCAGCCGCACTGACGGCTTGAATTCGACGATCAAGAATTTCGACAAGCGCATCGAGGAGATGGAGAAGCGCCTGGAACTCGTCGAGACCCGTTACAAGCGCCAGTTCGCCGCGCTCGACACGATGATCGCGGGCCTCAACTCGACCAGTTCCTACCTCGCCCAACAACTCGAAAAGCTCGCCTGAGCAAAGGAAACGCATCATGTTCGGTACCCAGTCTGCTGCCGCGTATGCCAAGGTTGGCGTCGAGACGCACGTCAGTGAAGCCAATCCGCACCAACTCGTGGTGATGCTGTTCGACGGCGCGCTGCTGGCCATCAACAGCGCCGCCATCTCCATGTCGCAGGGTGACATTCCGAGCAAGGGCAAGGGCATCAGCAAAGCCATCGAGATCATCACCTATGGCCTCAAGGCCAGCCTCGACAAGGAGGCCGGTGGCGAGCTGTCACAGCGCCTGGCCGCGCTGTACGACTACATGGCCAGTCGTCTCTTCTTCGCCAACGCCAACAACGACCAGGGCGCCTTGAGCGAAGTCGCCAAGCTGCTGGGCGAGCTGCGCGAAGCCTGGGTGCAGATGGGCCAGGGCGAGCGGGACGCAGTGTGACGACCATGGACACGACACTGAGCATCTACGAGCGCATGGGCGAACTGACCACCCGCATGGTGGGCGCCGCCCGCGACAACGACTGGGACCACCTGTGTGAGCTGGAGCGCGAATTGGCCGGCCTGCGCGACTGGCTGCAGCGCCATGACGGCAAACCTGCACGCCTCGACGAGACCGAGCGCCAGCGCAAGGTGCAGCTCATCAAGACCATGCTTGCCGACGACCGCGAGATCCGTCGTCACACCGAACCCTGGATGGAGGATGTGCGCAAGCTGATCGCCAGTGGCTCACGCGCACGTTCGCTGGAAGCCACCTACGGCGCCATGCGCTGACCTTAGCGCCGGCGGGCGCACGCCTGGAGGAATGACGCGATGATTCCGAGCGATTTGGCCACGCGCCTGCGCGCCTTCATCGAGTCCCAGGTCAATCCTCTGGCGGCCCTCAAGCCGATTGGCGATGAGCTGCCGCGCTACGAGCAGGGACAACGGTTTACTGCACTGGTCCAGAATCCACTACCCGATGGCACCTTCCGTGCCATCGTGGCAGGGCGGACCCTGACCCTGGCCCTGCCCGACTCCGCCAAGAGCGGCGACGTGCTGGAACTGGTTGTCACCGGCCGCGAAGGCAGCACCGTTGCGGCACGCTATGCCGATGACGCCGACATCGAGCCAGCCTCGCCACAGGCCCGGCCAGCCCTGAGCCAGGCCGGGCAACTGATCAGCCAGCTTCTGACCGGGCGCTTCAGCCAGGCGGCTGCCGTGCCGCTACGCGGCGGCGAACCGGTCCTCGCCGCGCCGCCGCTTGATGCGGCCGAGGTGGCGCCACAGCTTCAGCAAGCGGTCAAGCAAAGCGGTCTTTTCTTCGAGTCACACCAGGCCAAGTGGCTGGCCGGCACCTTGCCGCTTGAGCACCTGCTGGCAGAACCTCAGATGAAGCTGATGCGTGCCCTGACCCAACCAGGCAGCAAGCAGGCAGAGCAGGCCCCCAGCCAGGCCGAGCCCCCGCCCTCGCGCGCCGACGGAAGTGCCCCGACCCGAGCCCCGGCGAACGCGACGGCGGCGGCGCCCACGCCCACGCCGACGCCGCAAAGCCCGCAACGCACCGAACAACAGGCCGCCGCGCTGGCTGCCGCGATCGAGCGCACCATCCCGCCACCGGAGCGCGAAAGTCTGCGCATCCCGGAACGCCTGATGCCCCTCGTGCACCAGCAGCTTGAAACGCTCGCCACCCACCAAGCCCAATGGCAAGGTCAGATCTGGCCCGGTCAGCAGATGCAATGGACGGTCTTCGATCCGGAACACCAGGCCCGAAGCGGCCAGGACGAAGAAGCGGCGCCATGGAGCAGTTCGATCCGCCTGACCCTGCCCAGCCTGGGTGGCGTGAATGCCCACCTCGTGCTGAGCCCGCAGGGGCTGGCACTGCGCGTAGAGGCAGACGAAGCGAGCACCACCGCACGCCTGCTGGCCGATCGACAGTCGTTGGCCGAGGCACTCGATGCCGCCGGCATTGCCCTGACCAGCATGACGATCCACTCCGTCGGAGACACGCATGGCCGCACCTGAGCCGCCACAGCGCCGTCCCAAGGCGGTCGCCCTGTCCTACACCGAGGGTGAAGCTGCTCCGCGTGTGGTGGCCAAGGGCAATGGCCTGCTGGCCGACGAGATCATCCGCCGCGCCCGCGAGGCAGGCGTCTACGTGCACGAATCGGCCGACCTTGTAGGCCTGCTGATGCAAGTGGATCTGGACGACCGCATCCCACCGCAACTCTACGTGGCAGTCGCCGAACTCCTGGCTTGGCTGTATCGTGTGGAACAGGGTACGACGCACAGCGCGGCAGCGCCGGCTGCTGCTATAGTCGCGCCCAGTACCAACCCTGCATCTTGAGTTGCCCGCGCCGATGTCTCATCCGGAAAGTCCAGAACCGCGTTTCGAACTCCTGAAGGCGGATGACTACACCCAATACCTGTTGCGCGAGACGCGCGAGATCGTGTTCGTGCTGCGCCAGCTTGCGTCGCGCCGCGCCAACATCACCGCCTATCTCGACGAAGGGCAGACCTTCTTTCCGACCTCCATCGTCGACATCTCGAGTGACGAGCAGCACCTGTTGATGGACCTCGGCCCGGATACCGGGCTGCATGCCCAGATACTCGCGGCGCAGGGCGTCCTGTGCATCACCCAGATGGACAAGGTGAAGATCCAGTTCATGCTGCACGACGCGCAGATCACCCAGCATGAAGGTTTCCCGACACTGCGCGCGCCCCTGCCCGCCAAGCTGCTGCGCCTGCAGCGCCGCGAGTACTACCGCCTCGCAGCGCCCAGCAGCGCGCCGCTGCGCTGCGTGATACCGGTTTCACCGATCAACGGCGAGCAGATCGACGCGCGCGTGCTGGACATCTCGGGTGGCGGCATCGCCGTGGTGGTCCCGCCACAAGGGCTCAGCTTCACGCCGGAGCAGGAATATCCGAACTGTCGCCTGGAACTGCCCGAGTTTGGCCCGATCACCGCCACCCTGCGCATTCGCAGCGTGTTCCGCATCGTCCAGCGCAACGGGGTGGAAACCATCCGTGCGGGATGCCAGTTCGTTGACCTGTCCCCGGCGACGGCCAACCTGATCCAGCGTTATATTCTCAAGGTCGAACGCGACCGCAAGCTGCGCGGCATCGAATAGTCCACCGTCCTGCGGTGAGGCCCCGCGGGACTCCGTGTCCCGCCCTCAGAAACCATGACCGTACATCTCACTGACACTGCCCGCGACGAGGCGCGCGGTTATATCTGGCTGTCCATCCTGGCCGCGCTCGCCACGATCACGCTCAAGCTGCTCGCCTGGCACCTGAGCGGCTCGGTGGGCCTGTTGTCCGATGCCCTGGAGTCCTTCGTCAATCTCGCCGGCGCAGCGTTCGCGCTGACCATGCTGGGCATCGCACGGACACCTCCCGACGACGACCACCCCTTCGGTCACAGCAAGGCTGAGTATTTCTCCAGCGGCTTCGAAGGCATGCTGATCTGTTGCGCGGCCGTCGGCATCCTGGTGACCGCGATTCCGCGGCTGATCCAGCCCCAGCCGCTCGAAGCACTGAACCTCGGTTTATGGTTTTCCGCCGCCAGCACCGTACTCAACTTCGTCGTCGCGCGCGTGCTGGCCGGTGCAGCGCGGCGCCTGCGCTCGGTGGCGCTGGAAGGGGATTCACGCCACCTGATGACCGACGTATGGACTTCGGTAGGCGTCATCGCCGGCCTGGTGGCCGTGCAACTGACCGGCTGGCTGGTACTCGACGCGCTGATCGCGCTGGCGGTAGCCTGCCACATCCTGCTCGAAGGCTGGCGACTCATGCGCGACGCGGTCCAAGGGCTGATGGACCAGGCCCTGCCCGCCGATGAACTGGCACAGATCGAGGCCGTGCTGGCTGAGTTCGCCGCCCGCGGCCTGCAGTTCTCCGGCCTAATGACGCGCCGCGCGGGCAGTCAGCAGTTCGTCCACCTGAACGTGCTGGTACCCGGTCACTGGCGGGTAGACGAGGCCCATGTGCTGCTCGACGAGATCGAAGCACGGGTGTCGGCCGCCGCCGGCGGCGCCCATACCACCACCCACCTCGAACCCCAGCCCTGAGCGGGGGCGCCCGATCGGGTAGAATCCGCGCCATGCTTTATTCCCTAGCCCGTCCTTTCCTGTTTGCGCTGGACCCCGAGAAGGCGCACGACTTTTCCATGTGGACCCTGCGCAACCTGGGGGGCTGGATGCCCGCCTGTGGCGCCATCGCCGGTACGCCGGTCGATGTCATGGGCCTGAGCTTCCCCAACCGCGTAGGCCTGGCCGCCGGCCTGGACAAGAACGGCGAGGCCATCGACGGCCTATCCGCCTTCGGCTTCGGCCACATCGAGGTCGGGACGGTGACCCCGCGTCCGCAGCCTGGCAACCCCTCGCCGCGCATGTTCCGCCTGCCCGAGCACCAGGCCATCATCAACCGCATGGGTTTCAACAACCATGGCGTCGACAACCTCGTCGCGCATGTGAAGGCCAGCCGCTACAAGGGCATCCTGGGCATCAACATCGGCAAGAACTTCGATACGCCGATCGAGCGCGCCACCGAGGACTACCTCGCCTGCCTCGACAAGGTGTATCCCGTCGCCAGTTATGTGGTGGTGAACATCTCCTCGCCGAACACCAAGAACCTGCGCCAGTTGCAGGGTGAGTCGGAGCTGGATGAGCTGTTGGGGCGCCTCAAGGCCCGTCAAGTGGAACTGGCCGAACAGCACAGCAAGTACGTCCCTATCGCCCTGAAGATCGCACCAGACCTGGATGAGCAGCAAATCATCAATATTGCCGACGCGCTGCGTCGCCATCGCATTGACGCGGTGATCGCCACCAACACCACGCTGTCGCGCGCGGGAGTGGAAAGCCATCTGCATGCGGGCGAAGCTGGCGGCCTGTCGGGTGCGCCGCTGCGCGAGAAGTCGACCGCCGTGGTCGCCGCACTGGCCAGGCAACTTGCCGGCGAGCTGCCCATCATTGCGGTCGGCGGCATCACCGAAGGCCGGCATGCGCTGGAGAAACTCGAAGCCGGCGCCAGCCTGGTCCAGATTTACACCGGCTTCATCTACGGTGGCCCCAGGCTGGTGCGCGACTGCATTGCCACCACGCGGGACTTCGTTGCCGCCCCCGTCGCCTGATCAGCGCGGCCGCCGATTCAGTTCCTGCATAAGCTGATAACCCGCCAGCGATTGGATGCAGGCGGCGGGTGCAGGATAATCCGCGGTCTACCAAGGAATCCCGGATGTCTCACTACATCTTTCTCGTCATTGGCGCGGTCCTCGTCAACAACGTGGTCTTCGTGCGCATTCTCGGGCTTTGCCCCTTCATGGGCGTGTCCAAGAAGCTGGACACGGCCATCGGCATGGGCGCGGCGACCACCTTCGTGCTGACCCTGGGCTGCGGCAGCAGCTACCTGATCGAGCACTTCCTGCTCGAACCCTTCGATATCGGCTACCTGCGCACCCTGTCCTTCATCGTGGTGATCGCGGCCATCGTGCAGCTCACCGAACTGGTGATCCAGAAGACCAGCCCGGTGCTGCACCAGGTGCTGGGCATCTATCTGCCACTGATCACCACCAACTGCGCGGTGCTGGGCGTGCCGCTGCTGTCGGTGAACTACCGCCACAATTTCCTCGAAGCCCTGCTGTTCGGTTTTGGCAGCGCGGCAGGTTTCACCCTGGCGCTGATCCTGTTCGCCGGCATCCGCGAGCGCCTGGAAGGCGCCGATGTGCCGACGCATTTCAAGGGCACCGCCATCGCCTTGGTGACTGCCGGCCTCATGAGCCTGGCCTTCATGGGCTTCGCCGGTCTGGACAAGTACTGACATGCTCTCCGCGCTTCTCATCATGCTGGCCCTGGCGCTCGCGATCGGCGCCGTGCTGGGCTATGCCTCGCTCAAGTTCAAGGTCGAAGGCGATCCGCTGGTCGACAAGATCGACGCCATCCTGCCCCAGACGCAGTGCGGCCAATGCGGCTTCCCCGGCTGCAAGCCCTATGCCACCGCCATCGCCAGCGACGAGGCCGACATCAATCAATGTCCGCCCGGCGGCGAGGAGGGCATCCGCAAGCTGGCTGATCTGCTGGGGCGCGAGTTCAAGCCGCTCAACGCCGAGAACGGCGTGGAAAAGCCGAAGTCCGTTGCCATCATCGACGAGAACACCTGCATCGGCTGCACCCTGTGCATCCAGGCTTGTCCGGTCGACGCCATCTCCGGCGCGGCCAAGCAGATGCACACCATCATCGCGCCGCTGTGCACCGGCTGTGAGCTGTGCATCGCCCCCTGCCCCGTCGATTGCATCACCATGATTCCCGTGCCCGAGACGGTCGAGACCTGGAAGTGGCGTTACCCGGTCATCCCGCTCAAGCAAGAAACGAAAGTCGCCGCATGAACGCCGCGAACCAGATCATCCGCAAGCTGTTCCAGTTCAATGGCGGTGTGAAGCCGGCCACCAACAAAGACGCCTCCACGCGCGAACCGATTGCCACCCTGTCGCTGCCGGCGCAACTGGTCATCCCCCTGCATCAGCACGTCGGCGGTCAGGCCACGCCCTTGGTCAAGGTCGGCGACCTCGTGCTCAAAGGCCAGCGCATTGGTGAAGCGGATGGCAACGTGTCGGCCGCGACGCATGCCTCCACTTCCGGCCGCGTTGTCGCGGTGGAGCCGCGCGTGATGGCGCACAGCTCCGGCCTCAGCGTGCTCTGCGTGGTGCTGGAGCCGGATGGTGAAGAACGCTGGATCGAAGCCGCCACGCTGGACTGGCAGGCCGCCAGCCCGGCCGCGATCCGCGACCATGTGCGCGATGCCGGCGTCGTAGGCCTGGGTGGCGCGGTCTTCCCCAGCCACCTGAAGCTGCGTCCGGGCAAGGGCACGCCGATGAAGACCCTGGTCATCAACGGCGCGGAATGCGAGCCCTACATCACCTGCGACGACATGCTGATGCGCGAGCGGCCCGGCAAGATCCTGGCCGGCATACGCATCATGCAGCGCCTGCTCGAAGCCGAAGAGGTGCTGATCGGTATCGAGGACAACAAACCGGAAGCCATCGCCAGCCTGCAGGCCGCCTGCGCCGCGCTGGGTGATACCCGCATCGCGGTGGTAGCGGTACCGACGCGCTACCCGGCCGGTGGCGCCAAGCAACTGATCCGCGTGCTGACCGGCATCGAGGTGCCGCACGGCGAGCGCTCCACCGACTACGGTGTGCAGTGCTTCAACGTCGGCACCGCCTACGCCATCCATGAAGCCGTCGAACTGGGCCGCCCACTGGTATCGCGTATCGTCACCGTTGCCGGCAACGTGGAAGCGCCGCGCAACTTCGAGGTGCTGTTCGGTACGCCCATGAACCACCTGGTCGCCCAGGCCGCACCGCGCCCGGACACCGACAGCTACATCATGGGCGGCCCGATGATGGGCTTCCGCATGCCTGCCTTCGACGTGCCGGTGGTCAAGGCGACGAACTGCGTCCTGGCCTCCAGCGCCAGCGTGTTTGCGCCGCCACCGCCCGAAATGCCCTGCATCCGCTGCGGGGAATGCGCGCGCGCCTGCCCGGCCGACCTGCAGCCTTTCGAGCTGTACTGGCACGCCCGCAGCAAGAACTTCGGCAAGGCACAGGAATACCACCTGTTCGACTGCATCGAGTGCGGCTGTTGCGCCTACGTATGCCCGTCCACGATCCCGCTGGTGGACTACTACCGCTTCGCCAAGAGCGAGATCTGGGCGCGCGAGCGCCAGAAGGATGCGGCCGACGTGGCACGTGACCGCTTCGAGTTCCGCAATGAGCGCATCGAGCGCGAGAAGCGCGAGAAGGCCGAGAAGCTGGCTGCGCGCACCTCGGCTGGCCGCGCCGCCGCCCCGGCCGAAGGTGCACCGGCCGGCAGCGCGCCCGCACCGACCCCAACGGCGGAAGACGACCCGAAGAAAGCCCTGATCGCCGCCGCGCTGGCTCGCGCGCAGGCGCAGAAGGCAGCCACGCAGCCAGCCAATACCGAGAACCTGACGCCGGCGCAGCAGGCCCAGGTCGATGAGGCAGAGAGCCGCCGCAAACCGCTGGCCGAGGCCGGCGACACGACAGGCAGCGAGGGCTGAACCCATGAGTCGACGCGTGAACTGGGGCATCCTGGGCTATGCCCGCATCGCCCGCCTGTCCGCCATCCCGGCCATTCTGCGCAGCCCGAATGCGCGCCTGCATGGCGTGGCCTCGCGCGATGCGGCCAAGCTTGCCGAATGCCAGGCGCATTTCCCGCAGGCCGGTGAGATCGTGGCCTACGACAGCTACGAAGCACTGCTGGCCGACCCGGCGATCGATGCGGTCTACATCCCCCTGCCCAACTCGCTGCACAAGCCTTGGACGCTCGCCGCGCTGCGCGCCGGCAAGCATGTGCTGTGTGAAAAGCCGCTCGCCCTGGACGCCGCCGAAGCCGCCGAGATGATCGCCGCCGCGCACGCCGCCGGCCGGCTGCTGATGGAAGCCTTCATGTACCGCTACACCGACCGCGCGCAGAAGATCGCCGAGGTGGTACGCAGCGGTCGCCTGGGCAGGCTGCGCCACATCAACGCCTCGTTCCGCTTTTTCCTCGATCGCCCCAACACGATCAAGGTCCAGCCAGGCCTGGGCGGCGGCGCGCTGTATGACGTGGGCTGCTATCCGGTGAACCTGCTGGGGCTGATCACGGGTAGCGTCCCGCAGCAAGTGCACGCGCTGGCCGACATGGACAATGGCGTGGATGTGAACCTCTCGGCCGTGTTGCGCTATGACGACGGCCTGATCGCCAACATCCACTGCGGCTTCAACGCCGCCGCCTACATGCACGCCACGCTGATCGGCACGGATGGCGTGCTGGAATGCAGCGACACCTTCGTCGACTTCCGCGGTCACCTGACGCTGCGCGACAAGGAAGGCACCCGCCTCATTCCGGTGGATGAGTCCGACCGTTACGCGGCGGAATTCACCGACTTCTCTACCGCCATCCTCAATGGCTGCCAGCCGGCCCTGAGCCTGGACGAAAGCCTGCGCAACATGCAGGTGCTTGACCTGATCCGCGCCAGCCTGGCCGGCCAACCCAGCCCGCATACCCGCAACGCATGAGCGCCACCCACAATTCTCCCTACGTCCGGGCCCAGGCCAGCGTCACCCAGGTGATGCTGAAAGTCCTCTTGGCCCTGGTGCCGGCCTACCTCGCCTATGTCTGGCTGTTCGGCTGGGCCATCCTGCTGCAGACCGCGCTGGCCGTAGCCACCGCCCTGGTATGCGAAGCGGCAGTCCTGAAAGCGCGGGGCAAGCCACTCGCCCTGCACCTGTGCGACCTGTCGGCGGTGGTAACAGCGGTGCTGATCGCGCTGGCCTTCCCGCCCATTGCGCCCTGGTGGATCGTTGTCGTGGGCAGCGCCATCGCCATCGTAGTCGCCAAGCATCTCTATGGCGGTCTTGGCCAGAATCCCTTCAACCCGGCGATGGTGGCCTACTGCGCCATGATCGTGGCCTTCCCTGCGCTGATGTCGAAATGGCCGGCCGATCTGGCGATGCAGGCTGTCGCTACCGCCGAGTTCCTGCAGGTCACGCCGCAGGCGGGCCAGGTACCACTGGATGCACTGACCGGCGCAACGCCGCTGGACGCGCTGCGCACCGGCCTGCTCAGCGGCACGAGCTCGGTGAGTCAGCTTCTGGGCGACCCTGCCATCTTCGGCCTCCTGGCCGGCCGCAGTTGGGAGTGGATCGCCCTGGCCTACCTGCTGGGCGGGCTGTGGCTGGTACAGCAGAAGATCATCACCTGGCACATCCCGGTGGCCTTCCTGGGCACGCTGGCGCTTGTCAGCGGCGTGTTCTGGCTCACCGACAGCCAGCATTACGCCTCGCCACTATTCCATCTCATGGCCGGCGGCAGCATGTTGGGCGCGTTCTTCATCCTGACCGACCCGGTGTCGGGCGCCACCACGCCGCGTGGCAAGCTGCTCTTTGCCGCCGGTGCGGCCCTCATCACCTACCTGATCCGCGTGTTCGGCAACTACCCCGACGGCGTGGCCTTCGCCACCCTGTTGATGAACCTGTGCGTGCCGCTGATCGACATGAAGACCCAGCCGACCGTGTTCGGCCACAAGAAGTGATCGCGCGATGAAGGAACCCACGCCCCTCGGTCTCTCGGTGCGCACCGCAGCCATCATGATGGCTTTCACGCTGGTGTTCACCGCGCTGATGGCCGGCACCTACCAGGCCACCAAACCGGCCATCGAGCAGAGCGCGGCCGAAGCGCGCCTGCGCCTCATCAACGAAGTGCTGCCGCCCGCGAGCTATGACAACAAGCTGCTCGCCGATGCACTGAAGCTGGGCCCGACGACCGAGCTCGGCTTGCGGGATGGCGGTGAAATCCTGCGCGCCCGCAAGGACGGCCGGATCGTGGCCCTGGTGCTCGAAGCCGTGGCGCCGGATGGCTATGCAGGCGCGATCAAGCTGATCCTCTCGGTCGATGCAGCGGGCCGCATCGGCGGCGTGCGCGTGACCGAACACAAGGAGACGCCGGGCCTGGGCGATTACATCGACCCCCTGAAGGACAAGAACAAGGCCCAGCCCTGGGTGGGCCAGTTCAAGGGGCGTGAGACCGACACAGCCGCCCGCCTGAAGGTGCGCAAGGACGGTGGAGACATCGATTACATGAGCGGCGCGACGATCTCGCCGCGCGCAGTCACCAATGCCGTGCGGCGGGCACAGGAATACGTGCAGGCCCATCGTGCCGAGCTGTTCAAGGAGTAAGCCATGAGTCAGGTGAATTGGCGTGAGATTGCCTGGAACGGGGTATGGAAGCAGAACACCGGCCTCGTCCAGTTGCTGGGCCTGTGCCCGATCCTCGCGGTGTCGACCACGCTGGTCAATGGCGTGAGTCTGGGCTTGGCCACCATCCTGGTGATGGCTTTGTCCAACGGCGTGGTGGCGGCACTGCGAAACCTGATCCCGTATGAGATCCGCATTCCGGTTTTCATCCTGATCATTGCGGCCCTGGTGACGGTGCTGGATCTGGCGATGAATGCCTGGCTGCACTCGCTGTACCTGGTGCTGGGCATCTTCGTGCCGCTGATCGTGACCAACTGCATCGTGCTGGCGCGGGTGGAAGCTTTTGCCGCCAAGAACGGAGTGCTGGCTTCGACAATCGACGGTGCCGCCATGGGTGTGGGCCTGGTGGTGGTGCTGGCGATCCTCGGTGCGGCACGCGAAGTGCTGGGCAGCGGCACGCTGTTCGCCGGCATCGAGATGATCATCCCCGGCGCGCAACCGATCCATGTGCTGCCGGCAGACTACCCGGGCTTCCTGCTGGCCATCCTGCCGCCCGGTGCCTTCATCGCCCTGGCCTGCCTGATCGCCGGCAGATCCTGGCTCAACGCGCGTGCCGAAGCGCGCGCCAAGGCGCAGCCGCCGGCGCCGGTCGCCACCCAGTCCGCCTGAGCGACACGCGATGGCACGCCCGATGAGCAAGGCCGCCATTGCCGAGGCCTTCGCGCGCTGGCAGGCGGCCAACCCTGAACCCAAGACCGAGCTGGAGTACGCCACGCCCTTCCAGTTGCTGGTGGCCGTGGTGCTGTCGGCCCAGGCCACCGACAAGGGCGTGAACCTCGCCACGCGGAAGCTCTTTCCCGCCGCACCGACACCCGAGGCCATGGCCACGCTGGGTGAGGACGGCATTGCGGACTACATCAAGACCATCGGCCTCTACCGCAACAAGGCGAAGAACGTGGCCCAGCTCTCACGCATGCTGCTGGAACGCCACGCTGGCGAGGTGCCGCGCAGCCGCGAGGCCCTCGAAGCCCTGCCCGGTGTCGGCCGCAAGACCGCCAACGTGGTACTCAACAGCCTGTGGCGCGAACCGGTCATGGCGGTGGATACCCACATCTTCCGCGTGTCGAACCGCATGGGGCTCGCCCCCGGCAAGGACGTGCTGGCGGTCGAACAGGCCCTGCTGCGCCGGGTGGCGAAGGATTACCTGATTGACGCCCACCACTGGCTGATCCTGCATGGCCGTTACGTGTGCACCGCGCGCAGCCCCAAGTGCGGCGAATGCATCGTGCGCGACCTGTGCGGCAGCACCGACAAGACCGTCTGAACCCGGAGTCCTTACAGCATGTTCAGCCCCACCCGCGACCAGGCCCGCCTGTTCTTCATCGAGGCCTGGCGCAAGCATGGCCAGGGCGAAAGCCTCACCGCCCTGGAGGATGTCGCCGCCGAGCTGATCAGCCAGCATCCCGAGTACCACGCCCTGCTCGCTTCGCCCGAGGCGGCGGACAAGGACTTCAGCCCTGAGGACGGGCAGATCAATCCCTTCCTGCACCTCTCGCTGCACCTGGCGATCCACGAGCAGCTGACGATCGACCAGCCGCCCGGCATCCGCGCAGCCTATGACGCCTGCCTGGCGAGGCATGCGGGCGACCGTCATGCGGCACTTCACGTCGTTCTGGAAGCATTGGGTGAGACGATCTGGCAGGCCCAGCGCGATGGCAGCGGCCTGGATGCGGGCGCCTATCTGGAGCGAGTCCGCCAGCGCGCCGGATGATGCTGGCGCACATCAAAACAAACGATTACCAGCCGTTTATCGTCAATAAGTTCATGTTCTAAAAGATCTAGCACGTCTTGGTTAACCCTTATTACGAAATTGACAGTTAACCGCTTACCTTTAGCGTACTGCCTCCTCGATGAGGTGGTCACGACAATCACTGGAGGTAGACATGAACCTGTTTTTCCCACGCCCCTGGAGGGGCGCTGCCATTGCGCTGGCCGGCATCGGGATGTTCGCGCTGTCAGCGACCGCCGCCGCTTCGCAAGTGACGGCACGCATCGACGAGGACACGACTTCGCGCACGAAGTACGACGTTTTCATCAAGAACACCACGGGCAGCACACTGAGCAACGTATCCGCGCGGGTATACGTCGACCTGTCCGAGGTCATCGCGTCTGGCCTCACGGCGGCCAACGTGAAGTGCGACGAGCGCTACGATCCGTCTGGCGCCACCTGTACGCTGGTGCAGTACAGCGGCAACATCTACTACGCCAAGCTGACGTTCGCCAACAGCATCGCGTCCAATGTGGAAGTGCAATACAAGATCACCCTGCGCCTGTCCGACTGGTCCAGCAACTGGAGCAGCACCAACGACTACTCGCGCGTCGGTCTGACGAGCAGCAACAGCGTGACCACGCGGATTCCGGTGTATTCGGGCAGCACGCTGATCTCCGGCACCAATCCTAGCGGCGGCGGCTCCAGCTCCTCGTCGTCGTCCAGCTCGTCAAGTTCGTCCAGCTCTTCCAGCAGTTCGAGCAGCTCCAGTTCCTCCTCAAGCAGCTCCAGCTCGTCGAGCTCCTCCTCGAGTTCTTCCTCATCCAGCTCTTCCTCGTCGAGCAGCTCATCCTCCAGTTCCTCCTCCAGCTCGAGCAGTTCCTCCGGCGGCGCCCTGCTCTATCGCCAGAACTTCGACGCCCTGCCCACCGGCCAACTGTGGACCAACAACCTGGACAGCGCGAAACCCAAGGCCCGGCCCGAGAACGCGTTGGTCACCTCGGGCTGCGGCGTGAGCGGCAACTGCCTGCGCATCGTCTATCGCCATGCCGACGGCATCCACAAGGCACCGCCCTCCAGCCCGGTGTTCGTCAACGATGGTGGCACGATCAACTGGGCCGCCGCCGACTCGACGCACACCAACACGGCGACCGATGTGATCCAGCAGAACCTGCCGATCAGCGGCCTGCTCGATACCAGCAAGAAGACAGATACCCCGTCGCCGCGCAAGACGATGACGCTGAGCTACAACGTCTACTTCGAGCCGGGCTTCGACTTCGCCAAGGGCGGCAAGCTGCCGGGCCTGGCCTCGGAGCAATTCGACAGCGGCTGCACGGAAGACGGCAACAACAAGCGCAGCACCGGCAACTGGAGCGTGCGCCTGATGTGGCGCGCCAACGGTCGCCTGGAGCTGTATTCGTATGACCAGACACGCCCCTCCGGTGCCTGCGGCATCACGCGCAAGATCGACGAAGTGGCGGGCGAGCCGGCGCACGAGATCCCGGGCCAGATCCCCAATGACGGCAAGTTCCGCTTCCAGACCGGCGTGTGGTACACGATCCGCCTGTCGGTGAAGATGAACGACAACGGCGCGGTGGTCTATCAACGCGATGGCAGCGGCAACGTGGTGCGCGACGAGTTCGGTGACCCGATCGTGCTGTCCGGCAACGGCGAAGTGAGCCTGGCGATCAAGTCGGCCGACGGCGCTACCAAGCGACTCCTGGTCTATCCGAACGTCGCCCTGCGCGACGAGTGCAACGGTAGTTGCCCGGGCACGGTACCCGACAGCGCCGCCACGCAGATCAACGCCTTCTTCTTCAGCACCTTCCACGGTGGCAACGAGACCAAGCGCCTGACCTGCATCAACGAAGCCCAGAGCACGCTGACGACCCTGGTGCAGAACCCGCTACCCAGCTTCAGCGGACTGACGCAGGCACGCTTCAACCAGCTCTGCGCCTCGCAGATGAGCAACAGCGTGTATTCCGACCTGACCTGGAACCCGCTGACGCCCTCGGCAGCACGCTTCGACAACATCACGGTGACAGAGGGCTACACCAACGCGCCGTTCTGATCTGGACGTGAGTAAATGATGAACCGGGATACCCTGAGGTATCCCGGTTTTGCTTTGTATGCCCCCGCCCCAAGCACATCGCCCCTGCGCAGATTGGGACCCAGCGGCTTTGCCTTTCCTGTCTATCGGGCCGAAAACCCAGGAAAGACGCTGGATTTCTGCCCCCGATCGGGTCGAGGGCAGGCTCTACGCAGGAATGACGGCGTGGGTGAGAGTCAGCCTGCTTATCCTCTCTCCCCGCTCTGACGAGGAGAGTATTTGCACGCCGGCCACGTCTATCCTGACCCCGCCTCGTCGCCCCTGCGCAGGCAGGGGCCCAGCGTCTTTACCTTTCCTGCTGCCCTGGCTTAGGGCACTGGATTCCTGCCCCCGATCGGGTCGAGGGCAGGCTCTGCGCAGGAATGACGGGTTTTCCAAGCGAGGCCGCGACGCGCCTACTTCAGCAAAGTCGCCAGTGCGGCAAGCGCTGGTGTCTCCTTGATCCCCTGCACCACCAGATCGGCCATGGCGTGAGCGCCCGCTTCCTGGAAGTGGGTGGTGTCCGGGCTGGCCAGGGTGCCGCTGCTCTGCGTCTTGTAGTACGGATAGCGCGCATCCGTCGGGTCGATCGCGAGCCAGTAGGACTTCCAGTCGGCGGAATGCGCGTTGGCGAAGGCAATGGACTTGGCCTCCAGGTCGATCAGCGGAATCGCATTGGCGATCGCCGTGTCCTTGACCGTCTGACTGTAGTCGCCGATGAAGGCAAAACCGTTCGCCGCGTTCTGGCTGGTGAAGTGATTGGGCACTACCGGGCGCGTGTCGCCGGACTGATAGGCGGTCTTGCGATCCACGTTCCAGTAGCGCGTGGTCGGCGTCATGATGAAGGGCGTGGCGCCGGCGGTGCGGGCCGACTGGATGTAGTTTTCCAGCGAGGCCTGGAAAGACATCTCCGGCTTGCCGGCCGGGAACTGCCGCACGCCGCCGGCGGCGTTCGGGTAGCTGCACAGGTTGGCCACGTCGGCCGCGCCGCGCACCGCCTTGCTCGCATCGCAGTTCTGGTCGTTATGTCCGTGATTGATGATCACGTAGTCGCCCGCCTTCATGAAACGCGCCATCTGCCGGTACCAGCCGCCGTTGTAGAAGTCGCGGGAGGAACGCCCGGCGCGTGCGCCGTTGAGCACCTTCACGCCGCTGCCGTCCTTGAACTTGCTCTCGAACACCTGCCCCCAGCCCATGCGCGGTAGGCGTTCCAGCTCGTAGGTGGCGGCCGTCGAGTCGCCCACCACCAGCACGCGCACGCTGGCAGCCTTGATCTCGGCCAGCTCCCGCACCGCCCGCTTGTAGTCCAGCGGCTCGTAGGGACCGCTACCCAGCAGACCTACGATGGGCCGGAAGCTGATGTCGGTGAGCACGGTATGGGCCGACTCGCCACTGTTGTTGTCGTAGTTGCGGGTGTGGTTGATCACGTCCAGCACCGCGTCCACACCCTTGCCATCGGCCTCCATGGGCGTGGTGACCGGATCGAAGGCCTCGACCTTGGCCACACCCGCCTCACTCAGCGCGGTTTTGAAGCCGGCGCGCATCAAGCTCATCGCGGTGTCCAGCGCGGCGCCGCTGACGCTGGGCGCCTTACCGCTCTCCACCATCTGCTGCGGACCGATGAACTTGAGACTCACCGCCAGATCGGACGCCACGCGGTCGGTCAGCGGGTTCAGGTTGGCCACGTTGCCGGCCTGGGCGCTCAGGTTCGGCAAGTAGGCCGCCAGGCAACGCGCGCGCAGGCTGCTGTTGTAGCGGCAGTTGGTATTGCCGCCCGCCTCGATGGCCGACAGCAACAGCGGCGCCTGCAGGCCATCCACCACCAGGGTATAACGGCCGCGCGCATCGGCCGTGGCGGTCTTCTTCTGCCCCAGGCTGTCGACAACGGTAATGCTGGCGCCCGCCAGTGGGGCGCCAAGGGCGGCGACGCCAGTCAGGGTGGTGGCGGGCGGGGCTTCATCATTGCCCCCGCCACCGCAGGACGCCAGCACGACCGCCAGTAGCCCCAGGCTCAGTGGCCGGGCCATTCCCATGCGTTTCATCTTGTCTCCTCGTCTGTTCTGGATACCCGATGCGCATATGCGCAGCGACACGGATTACCGTGGCGCGCAGCCTGCGCCGCGCGCGCTGGCTTGTCCTGATAGCGATTGCTGCTTTACAGTCGAGCGCAGGCAACGGGATGGGGCCGCGCCGAACGAACGCCCCGCCCGCCCTGCAGTGCCCCGATCGTCATGCCCTTGCCCCCGCCCCAGATGGACCTGCCGCGCCCCAGCCCTGCCGCCGACGCCGTACCCGCCCCCGAGCCGCACGAAGCCATCCAGCGCGTGGTGAAGATCCGCCGCGACTACAACACCTGGGTCGCCAACGAGACCATGGAGGACTACGCGCTGCGCTTCACCCCGCGCAGCTTCCGCAAATGGACCGAGTGGCGCGTCGCCAACACCGCCTTCGGCGCCGCCTCCTTCCTGGTGCTGGAAGCAGTGGGTGCGACCCTGCTGGTCAACTACGGGTTCATCAACGCCTTCTGGGCGATCCTCGCCACCGGGCTGATCATCCTTCTGTGCGGCCTGCCGATCAGCCTCTACGCGGCCCGCCACGGGCTGGACATGGACCTGCTGACGCGCGGCGCCGGCTTCGGCTACATCGGCTCGACCATCACCTCGCTGATCTACGCCAGCTTCACCTTCATCTTCTTCGCGCTGGAAGCGGCCATCATGGCCTACGCGCTGGAGCTGGCCTTCGACATCCCGCCCTGGCTGGGCTACATGATCTGCGCGCTGGTGGTGATCCCGCTGGTGACGCACGGCGTCACCGTGATCAGCCGCCTGCAGACGCTGACCCAGCCGATCTGGCTGTTTCTGCTGGCCCTGCCCTTCATCTTCGTGCTGGCCAAGAATCCGGGCGTACTGCAGGGGCTGGCCGCCTACCCGGGGCAGGACGGGCTGGGCGGCGCTTTCAATATGGCCTTGTTCGGCGCCGGCCTCACCGTGGGCATTGCGCTGATCACGCAGATGGGCGAGCAGGTCGACTACCTGCGCTTCATGCCGGAGAAGACGCCGGCCAACCGCCTGCGCTGGTATGCCGGCGTACTGGTGGGCGGACCGGGCTGGGTCATCATGGGGGTCGCCAAGATGCTCGGTGGCTGCCTGCTGGCCTATCTGGCCCTGCGCAATGAGGTACCGGCCGAACACGCGGTCGACCCCAACCAGATGTACCTGGTGGGTTTCGAGTACGTGTTCTCGCGCCCCGGCATCGCCATCGCGGTGACCGCCTTCTTCGTCATCGTGTCGCAGTTGAAGATCAACGTGACCAATGCCTACGCCGGCTCGCTGGCCTGGTCCAACTTCTTCGCGCGGCTGACCCACAGCCACCCGGGGCGCATCGTGTGGGTGGTGTTCAACACATTGATCGCGTTGGCGCTGATGGAGCTCAACGTGTTCCGCGCGCTGGGCCAGGTGCTGGGGCTGTACTCCAACATCGCCATCTCGTGGATGGTGGCGGTGGTGGCCGATCTCGTCATCAACAAGCCGCTGGGCCTGTCACCCCCCGGCGTGGAGTTCAAACGCGCCCACCTGTACGACATCAACCCGGTGGGCGTGGGCGCGATGCTGATCGCCTCCACCCTGTCGATCTGCGCCTACGTGGGCCTGTTCGGCCCCACCGCCCAGGCCTTCGCCTCCTTCATCGCGCTGGCGGCGGCCCTGGTCAGCGCGCCCCTGATCGCCTGGGCCACGCGCGGCCGCTACTACCTGGCGCGCCAGCCGGCGGCCGGCACACACGGACGTCATGCCCATCGCTGCGTGATCTGCGAGCGCGAGTACGAGTCCGACGACATGGCGCACTGCCCCGCCTACCAGGGCGCGATCTGCTCCCTGTGCTGCTCGCTGGACGCGCGCTGCAACGATCTGTGCAAGCCCGAGGCCAAGCTCTCCGCCCAGTGGTCGGCGGTGCTGCGCCGCCTCTTGCCGCGCAGCGCCTGGCCTTACATCGACACCGGCCTGGGCCATTACCTGCTGCTGATGGGCACCATCCTCACCTTCCTGTCCGCGCTGCTGGGCCTGCTGTACCTGCATGAGCTGCAGATCCTCGAGCCCCATGAGCACGCCCTGATACCGGCGCTGCGGCTGGCCTTCCTGAAGGCCTTCGTGGCCTTGCTGATGGTCAGCGGCATCGTCGCCTGGTGGCTAGTGCTCACGCACAAGAGCCGGCAGGTGGCGCAGGAAGAATCGAACCGCCAGACCCACCTGCTGATGCGCGAGATCGAGTCGCACAAACGCACCGACGAGCAACTGCAGCGCGCCCGCGTGGTGGCCGAGCAGGCCCGCGCCGCGGCGGAACAGGCCAATCAGGCGAAGAGCCGCTACATCACGGCGATCAGCCACGAGCTGCGCACGCCGCTCAACAGCATCCTCGGCTACGCCCAGATCCTCGACAGCGACCCCTCGATCCCGGCCCATCGCCACCAGGCCATCAACGTGATCCGGCGTAGCGGCGACCACCTGCTGTCACTCATCGAAGGCACCTTGGACATTGCCCGCATCGAGGGCGGCAAGCTGCGCCTGGAGGTGCGCGCACTGGACTTCGCCGACATGCTGCAACAGCTCGTCCGCATGTTCGAACTGCAGGCGCGCAACAAGGACATCGGCTTCCGCTTCGAGGGGCCGGGCGAGATTCCGCAGGTCGTGCGCGCCGACGAGAAGCGCCTGCGCCAGATCCTCATCAACCTGCTCGGCAACGCGGTCAAGTTCACCGAGCAGGGCGGCGTCGTGCTCCGCCTGCGCTATGCCTACGACATGGCCACCTTCGAGATCGAGGACAGCGGCCCCGGCATCTCCGCGGACGAGATCGCGCGCGTCTTCGAGCCCTTCTCGCGCGGCGCGGCGGCGCAGGGCAACACCAGTGGCACCGGCCTCGGCCTGACCATCGCCAAGATGCTGACCGACCTCATGGGCGGCGAGCTGAGCCTGCGCAGCACGCCGGGCGTGGGCAGCACCTTCACCGTGCGCCTGTTCCTGCCCCAGGTGCACTCCACCCAGGCGGCACGCGAGTTGCCGCGCGAGCGACGCAACGGCTACCTGGGCCCGCGCCGGCGCATCCTGATCGTCGACAACGAACAGGTCGACCGCGAACTGCTGATCAGCATCCTCGCGCCACTGGGCTTCGAGCTGGACCAGGCCGCCTCCGGCATCGAGTGCCTGGAGGTGCTCCCCCGCTTCCAGCCCGAACTCGTCTTCATGGACCTTGCCATGCCCGGCATCGACGGTTGGGAAACGATCCGCCGCATCCGCGCGCAATACGGCGAGGCGGCACCACATATCGCCGTGATTTCGGCCAATGCCTTCGACAAGGGCCTGGAGAACGAGGTGGCCCTCCCCAGCGAGGACTTCATCCTCAAGCCGGTGCGTGTGCACGAGTTGCTGGACTGGATCGGCCACCGCCTGCAACTGGAATGGCGCGAGCAGGATGCCGCCCCCCCGCCCCCGCCGCCGCCTGCCAGCAGCGGCCTGCTGCCCCCGGTGGACAAGCTGGAAGCCCTGGCCGAGCAGGTCAAGCTGGGCTATGTACGTGGGGCCGAGGCCGTGCTGCAGCAGATCGCCGCGCTGGACCCCGGCCACGCCCCTTTCGTACAGTCCATGCGCGAGCAACTGCGCCAGTTCCAGCTCGACCGCATGAGCCAGCAACTCAAGAACCACCTCGATGCCACCCAGCCTTGATCGCCTGAACACCGACATCGTACTGATCGTCGACGACGTGCCGGAAAACCTCTCGGTGCTGCACGACGCACTGGACGAATCCGGCTACACGGTGCTGGTCGCCACCAATGGCGAGAGCGCCCTGCAGCGCGCGCGCCAGAGCCTGCCCGACATCATCCTGCTCGACGCCCTGATGCCGGGCATGGACGGCTTCGAGGTCTCGCGCCGCCTCAAGGCCGACTTCTCGACCCAGCACATCCCCATCATCTTCATGACCGGGCTGACCGAGACCGAGCACGTCGTCGCCGCCTTCAACGCCGGCGGCACCGATTACGTCTCCAAGCCCATCCGCACCGGCGAGGTCATCGCGCGCATCGCCACCCACCTGCAGAGCGCGCGCCAGATGAAGCAGGCACGCTCCGCGCTCGACGCCTTCGGCCAGGCCACCATCGCGGTACGCCCGGACACCGGCCGCCTGACCTGGCAGACCGCGCTCGCCCGCCGCCTGCTCGCCGCCTACTTCAGCCACGACGGCGAGCATGCGCCAGCCCCCCTGCTCGACTGGATTGCCGCCAGCCTACAACGCCGCCGCAACGCGCCGGACAGCGAGATCACCCCGCTCCACATCATCCAGTCCGCCCGCCGCCTGACCCTGACCCTGCACGACCAGACCAGCGAGGGCGAATGGCTCATCGTGCTGCGCGAGGAATCGGACAGTGCCACCATCGAAGCCCTGATCGCCACCTTCCGCCTCACCCTGCGCGAAGCCGAGGTGCTCTACTGGGTGATCAAGGGCAAGACCAACAAGGACATCGGCGACATCCTCGGCACCAGCCCGCGTACCGTGCACAAACACCTGGAGCACGTGTTCGAGAAACTCGCGGTCGAAACCCGCACCGCCGCCGCCAACCTGGCCATCAGCCGACTGCGCGGGTAGTGCCTCTCCGCTCTTCCTCCCACCCCAAAGACACTGGATTCCTGCCTGCGCAGGAATGACGAATGACGGACTGCGCGGCACAGTCTCTCCATGCCGTCGTCCCTGCGCAGGCAGGGACCCAGTGGCTTTGATTTGTTGTCGATTCAATCTAGCTTGACTGCTCGAAAGAACCCCAGCCCACAGGCGATACAAGTCACAGACTGCGTTCCACCCGAGCAACTCGCGCTACGCCTACGCCCCCATCCTGTCTAGCGGCGACAGCACCCCCAAACCGCCACGATTGAGCACATGGGTGTAGATCATCGTCGTGCTGACGTCCTTGTGCCCCAGCAGCTCCTGCACCGTACGGATGTCCTGCCCCGTTTCCAGCAGATGCGTGGCAAAGGAATGGCGCAAAGTGTGCGGCGACACTTGCTTCTCAATACCCGCCAGCTCCGCCGCCTTCTTCACCGCCCGCTGCACCCGCTTCTCATCCACGTGATGCCGCCGCACCACGCCCGACACCGGATCGCGCAAGTAAGCCGCCGACGCAAACACGTAGTGCCAGCGAAACTCCTGTGGGGCTCGCGGATACTTCTCTGCCAGTGCGTGAGGCAAGTAAACACTGCCGTACCCCTTCTCCACGTCCTGCCGATATTGCACCTGACGCTTTCGCACCTGCTCGCGCAAGGGCTCCAGCAGACTGGCCGGCAGCATCGTCACGCGATCCTTGTTGCCCTTGCCCTCGCGCACCACGATCTCGCGGCGCACGAAGTCGACATCCTTCACGCGCAGACGCAGGCACTCCAGCAGACGCATTCCCGTGCCGTACAACATGCGTACGATCAACTCCATCTCCGGCCCACCTTCCACCGCATCCAGCAAGGCCGTCACCTCGCGTCGGTTCAGCACCGAAGGTAGGCGCGCCGGGCGCTTCGCGCGCGTCACCTCGTCCAGCCAAGGCAGCGCCTGACCCAACACCTCCTGATACAAGAACAGGATGGCCGACAAAGCCTGCCCCTGTGTGGCGGCCGCCACATTGCGCTCCACCGCCAGCGAAGTCAGGAAGGCCTCCACCTCGACCTTCCCCATCTCCCGCGGATGGCGCCGGTCATGGAAGAGCAAAAAGCGCCGCACCCAGCTCAGGTAGGCATCCTCGGTCCGCAAGCTGTAGTGCTTCAAGCGCAGCCGATCCCGCATGACCGCCAAAACCCCCTTCTGCCCACCCACAGCCCCCACTCCAGCCACGCTGCTCATGGCGCTTGCTCCCCTATCACTGGTTGCTGTATAAAAACACAACAATCAAATGCTGTAAATAACCACAGGTCAGAAGGGTTCGGGTCCGAAGGCCCTGAGAAACGCGAACTGCATTGCCAACTAGCGACGATGCTCAGCCTCCCGAAAGGGCAGGCAGCAGCGATCCACTTCACACTCAACGATGTGATCGGCATCATGACGATCGAAAGTGTTATCCGACAGGATATGCACCAGTCTCAAGTCCCAAGGTATTGATTAATCAACACTTGGCATCAAGTCCAGCGCGTTATCAGACAGGTTTATTGGACAAGATGTCGTCTACTTAACGTTAGAGCGCATCAATGTCATTGCTTTGGGTCGCTATCGTCTCGGGGGTAATGCTCTTGGCTCTGCTGGCGTACTTGGCGTTATGGTTTGCTGCTTACCAGGCCACGCCCAATATTCGTAAGCGCCCATTTCGACCCACTGCACGCAATTGGGTTTGTAGGAAACTACAACTCCAGCCCTACAAGGCACATTCACTAAAACAGGCGCCCAATGGTGGATCATTAAACGGCAAAGTCATACAGACAGACCACTGATTGGGGACATTCTTGACCATTGAGACCTTGGGTGGGCAGCAAAATCCGTCAAGTGTTCTGTAACGACCAGCGGGTGAAACTCAGCATCTCCTTGCGGTTCTATAGATCCCGCTACTTGACCGATGCCACCGCTTGGGTCGCGTGCTTCACGACCTCGACGATCTTCAGCCCACCATCAGGTGCCGACTCGTTCTCCAGGTAACCAGACGGTGTGATGGCGAAAATCGACTTAGTGGTTTCCATTAGTACCGCATTACGAGCGGCATCGTCACTGGCGGCCTTGCTAAAGGCCTGGAATGTCCGCAGTGCATTTGCCCGGTGCTTGTTGATTGCGCTCTGATGCCGGGCTGGCGTTCAAATCTTTCCGTGTCGTAGAAGACAAGAACTCCCGCTATGCTCCCACCGAAGCCTAACAATTCCGTCGAGAGGGACCGCCTGCAAGCTGCGCTTGCAGGTTCCCTTCGCGGCTTCGCCGCTACGGCGGCCCCTCACGTCAAACGTTAGAGGGCACAGTGAACTCGCCACACGAAGACGTCGAACTTAGGGCTCCAGTTTGGCAGGCGCTCGGTGAGTTCTTCTTGGACAATGAGCCGCACTTGGAATATGTAATTCGCGTCTGTTCGGAGTCTCCTTATTCACTAAAGGAGCTAGATCAAATTCTCCTTAGTGAGGTTTGGCCTGCGCTAAGTCCAAACCTTGCTTCTATGGTCGGAGAATGGGCAGGGTGGGACCGTGAGTGGCTTTCTCAAAGGGTGTTGGCGAAGCACAGCACAGGCTCTTCTAGATTTTGGTGGCTTAATCCAGCCAAGCTGTTTTTTTGTTCGGCATGGTTACGTGTTCGTAAAGAAATCGAGAAAAAGCGTTCCAATGAACCAGCAGCCCTCTAACACTACAGTCGAGCGGGACAGCCAAAAGCTGCGCTTTTGGTTCCCTGCGCTTCGCTCCGGCTGCCCCTCACTTCCACGTTAGGCAGGCCATAAATGTTCGTCTTCGAAATTACGAAACCTGGCACATGGCTTGAACTTGATGATCGCGACCGATCACGATTTTTTGAAGACCACATCGATCATCTGATATCGAGTTTTTACGAAGCCAATGTGGCATTGAATTTATTCGTAGCCGCAAGAGAGGCCGCCACCAATCAAATGACTCGCGACCAGTGGGAGAAGGACAATGAACGACGCAGGGAGATTCGGCAGGGACTTGAACCGGAAAATCGCGTCAATTTTGATTTTGAACTCTCTCGCAAACTAGATTTCGAGGCTGAAATCATGTTCAAGCGCGAACAATGGAGCCGAGGCGTACTTCCAAGAAAGTTTGAGCATGAGCCGTCATTGCTTTATGCACGTGCTTTTCTTTTTGCACTTGATTCTTTTGATAAGTTTTTGAAAATTTTGGCCGATGAGCCAGACGCCCCATCTTCACTACCTGATATACATTCTCAGTTTTGCCAAAAGTTTCCGGATCTACGCGCAGTAAGAAATTCTGCCCAGCATAAAGAAGATAGAGCGCGGGGCCTCGGCGTTGGCGGGAAAGCCTTGGATTTGAAGGGGATGAGCAACAACATGATTCATGCCCCAAACGCGAAAGTACTGGTATTAAACTCTCTAAATGGTTCGCGGTACGGAAATACTATGGCAGATGGCTGCTATGGCGAAGTTGACGTGAGTCCAGATGCAATGAAGGAACTAATGTCCATTCTTCAAGCAACAATAAATGCTTTCTCTTGGAAGGGATCGGCTTCACATTATCCCCAATAGATTAAATAGCATTTTATGAGCGAACTGCGTAGTCTCAACGTTGAAGTGCAACGGTAGTCAGGACGCATGGTAAATCTCCTTGGGGGTTTTGAATTGAAGTCTTTTGCGGGGTCGAGTATTTAATTCATTGGCGATCCAGTCGCAGTGAGCTTGGCTCAGTTGGCTCATGCAAGTGCCCTTGGGGAGGTACTGACGGATCAAGCCATTGAGGTTTTCGTTGGCCCCGCGCTCCCAGGAGTGGTACGGGGTGGCGAAGTAGCAGGTGACAGGGAAACGGGCTTCGAGTGCCTTGTAGTCGTGGAACTCGGTGCCGTTGTCCAGCGTGAGGGTATGAAACCGACCCGCCTGTTCGGTGAGTGCCTGGCTGGCGGCCCGCGTAACTTGTGCGCTCGTCCTGGCCTTTAGTTTCTTGATGATGGCGTAGCCGGTTTTGCGTTCCAGCAGCGTGAGGATGCAGTGATGCTTGTCCTGGCCGATGACCGTGTCACCTTCCCAGTGCCCCAGGTACAGGCGCTGTTCAATCTCTTCTGGCCGCTCGGAAATATGGCGTTTGCCCGCCAGTACGCCGCGCGAATCCTTGCTGGCGTACCGCTTGCGCACCGCCTTGCACATGATGCGCAGGCATTTGAAGAGCGTGCCCCCCGCACGCTTGTCGCGCAGGACATGGCGGTAGATCGTCTCAGGACTGATGCGCCACTGCCCGGCTGCCCGCAGCGTGCCGCTGATCTGTTCCGGGCTCCATTTCTGGCGCAGCCACCCTTCGATCTGTTGCCACTGTGCCGGGCTGAACCAGGAGCGGCGCCGTGCCCGCCGTCGCCTGGCCGTGGCGTACTTGTGCGCTTTCTCCGCGCGATAGTGGCCGTCGTGATGGGTGCGGTTTCGCCGCAACTCTCGGCTGATCGTGCTGGCTGCGCGCCCCATCTGCTGGGCGATCTGCGCTTGCGAGAATCCCGCAAGCCGCAGCCCCGTTATGCGGTATCGTTCCTCTCGGGTGAGCTGGTGGTACTTATTCATCAACGCTTCCTTTTTCTTGGCCGGAAATGGAAGCGTTCAGTATCCCAGTTCGCCCGCCTATTTCAGGGAGCGTTGCACTTCGTCTTTGAATCCGCGTCCCCTAACCCTACAGTCAAGCGGACCGCCACAAGCTGCGCTTGTGGTTCCCTCCGCGCTTCGCGCTCCGGCGTCCGCTTACTTCCACGTTAGCCGTCTTCCAACCATGAACGATACGCCTGAAGAATTTCGTAAGTTCGCTTGGAACAACACAACGTTTCATGTGCTCAAGAAATCAAAAGATGAGTTCATCCTTGTTTTCGATAGCATGTCTTTGGCAACGGAACCGGCGAGAAGAATCGAGATGTCGTTCCTTAACCCAATCAATGAGTGGTCATCTCTTTGGGACCCCGCGTCAAATGAATGGATCGAACACACAGACAATGTTCATCCAATCGGAGACAAAGTGATTGAGGCCACCGCGAAACAAGTAAACAAAATGAGGTTCAGCTTTGGCGGAAATCATTCACTAGGCTGGGCTCGTTGGGGTTTCACGGCTGATGCTTTCAAAATCTCCGAGGTATCAACGTGACGGCTAACCCTACAGTCAAGCGGACCGCCACAAGCTGCGCTTGTGGTTCCCTCCGCGCTACGCGCTCCGGCGTCCGCTTACTTCCACGTTAGAGCGCACATGTCTCCCGAGCAGCTTCACTGGACTGAGAGCAATATCGAAAGCATTTCGGTTTCAGGCCGAGAGCTAGTAGTGATTGCGTCTCAGGTTTTTGCTTTGGGCGCTGCGGGCGGCCCGTTGAAAGTAAAGGTCACCTACTCAAACGTAGCTAGCGCTACGCGCGAAGTCACCGAATACATCGGTGATCCAAAAGAGAGTCCAGAATTCAAAGAGCCGCGCATCTATCAGGACATTGAGCCTTCGGATCTTCCCAATGTGAAAACCTACGGCATTGAGGGCATTTCCACATTTAGCCCCGTTGCGTGGATTGATCTTGAAGTTCAAGCCCAGGGAGCTTCCGTTGAGATTCTGTAATTCAAAACCATCACGGATTTGGCGAAAGCGCTCTAACCCTACAGTCAAGCGGACCGCCACAAGCTGCGCTTGTGGTTCCCTCCGCGCTTCGCGCTCCGGCGTCCGCTTACTTCCACGTTAGCCTCTTTGTTTCGGTTGTGAATTGAGCGTCGTGCCGGTGGGCTCCGAATCGAGAGCGCGCCAGGTTGGGAGTTGGTTTTCATTGTGAGCGCCGCGTCACTCTTTTCGTTGTCGGCGTTCATGCCGTTGAGATTTGCCGTGTCGCTTGATCGTGAGGCGTTGTATCTTCGGTTTGCCCGATAGGTTTGTAATTTGGCGTTCGGGTTCGTTGATGTTTTTAGTTTTGTCCCGGTGGCACGGCTTTTTCCGTGCTCTTGTTTATTTGGCGTCCGGCGCGGTGGCTGATGAATTGTCAAAGTTTTTGGCTAACAATTCAGTCGAGCGGGACGCCCAAAAGCTACGCTTTTGGGTTTCCTCGCTACGCTCGGCGCCCCTCACCTCAAACGTTAGGCAGCATAATGCGGCGCTTGTTTTCGAGGCTTGGCCCTGATTACGCTCCACCTAGGGAGCAGAAGTCGCTCCTGCGGTCGATATCGTTATTCGGGTGGCTAGTCCTTTTTATTGGCTTTTCTTCAGCCGGCTCATTTCTTGTCGGCTTGCTGTTCGGTGAGGTTCCGTTTTTACTCCCTGGTAGGTCCCGTGGGGTGTTCTTCCACGCTAGCTTCACTTCATCACCACTCTGGTTTTCCGTCCTAATGGCAGTAAATGCCGCGCTCTCCATTACAATATTTTCTCTATTCATTCGCTGGGTGCGCGAGCGTAGTCGCTAACCTCCACCAGACCAAGAATTACAGCCGAGAGTACATTTCTCTTGCCTAAACCAATGCCGCCCAACCAATCCGTCGAGAGGGACCGCCCACAAGCTGCGCTTGTGGGTTCCCTCCGCGGCTTCGCCGCTACGGCGGCCCCTCACGTCAAACGTTAGCGCCATGCGTTTAAGCGAAACGAAATCCCAGCCAAAGCTTTTGCGAGCGCGGTGGTTTTCCTTTTCGCTTCCATGCCCAGCCCGTGCTGAACTCGGCACAGCACGCAGCCCCATCCTTTTTAATCAGCCCTACACAACCCATCCCGGTTTGGCGCGGGGTACTTCGCAAACCCGCCTGGCCGATGTGCCGGCCGTTGCCGTTCTGGCTCCTGTTTGCCGTTTGTGGGCGCACAAGAATTCACGCAGTTCGTGTGGCACAGTTCAGTCGGTTCGGGGCGGTTCGCATCGCCGGCCTGCTTTCCAGCGGGCTTCCGCTAACCCGGCAGTCGAGAGGGACAGCCCAAAGCTGCGCTTTGGGTGCCCTACGCCGCTTCGCGGCTCCGGCTGCCCCTCACTTCTACGTTAGACGTCTTCAATGAGCCATACGCATAATTTCTCAGAATCGGATTGGCCGTTTAATGTGCCAATAAATTCTGCCTCGTTCACTACGAAGTACGTGATTGACGGCTCTCGCCCGATTCTTGAGGTTTATCACGATCATGATGGTGAGTGGCAATTTATGTGTGGCACAACAAATGCATCTGAAGATGCAAAGCTCGTGTGCCTCGGTTGCATGATGGAGCGCGACCAATCACTCTTTCAGCTCGCCGATTTGCCTGCTGGCTGGGTTGCCTACCGTGAAACACCCACGCAACAATGGTCACGTGAAGCGTATGAAGATAGCGATGCCGAAGACGACGTCTAACCCTGCAGTCGAGCGGGACAGCCACAAGCTGCGCTTGTGGTTCCCTGCGCTTCGCTCCGGCTGCCCCTCACTTCTACGTTAGACCTTGCTCCAATGGCAATCGATCTTCACGCACTCGCAGATGCAGTTCACGATGAAGCATCCTTCCTAAATTTTCTGGGGGCACTCAGTGCTGATTGGCACGAAGAAAAGAAAATCGAGAATGAGAAACCTTCGTCGCCTTATTCATCTGGCGCGCTCGGTTGGGAAAATGGAACAATCGGGGCAATGCTTGAGGCAGCAGAGGCTTGGGGGAGCGCATCAATTTCTGGCTTACCACTTTATGAAAAACCAGAAAATCCATGGCGGCGCGCAGCTCATATCCTTCACGCCGGGAAGTTCTATGAGTAGTCGTCAACTGACATTCCGTAAAACCGGGGCGTTGTTCAAAGTCCGGTCTAACCCTACAGTCAAGCGGACCGCCACAAGCTGCGCTTGTGGTTCCCTCCGCGCTTCGCGCTCCGGCGTCCGCTTACTTCCACGTTAGGCTCAAGTACGTCAATGAAGCGCCATGCCTACTATTCAACTTTTTCCAGAGCAGCAACTCTCTGGTCGATTGTTTCTTTAGGCATCGTCGTTATTTCCATAGGAGTTTGTTTTCTTGTTGGTAGCCAGTGGCGCCCAACACTCCTTTCGGTTGCATCAATTGCAATGTCCGTACTTGTTTCTATTACTACCTACCAATGCTTTGTGAATGGCTTCTTTCCGGGGAGCATGTTTGTATCCATTGAAACGAAGCCCGTTCAATTTTGGCTTACCGTTGCTTTATTCTTTTTTATAGCAATATGCCTATTTCTGGTTGGCGAATTTAGTTTAGTTTCTTCTTTACTTGCAAAACTCATGCTCTAGTGCTCACTGCCATGCCTACCGGTAAAACGCCTAACCATTCCGTCGAGAGGGACCGCCCACAAGCTGCGCTTGTGGGTTCCCTTCGCGGCTTCGCCGCTACGGCGGCCCCTCACGTCAAACGTTAGATTTCAATGAATCTCGACGCTCTGCGAGAAGTGACTAAGTGCAATGGATGGAAAGCATTGGCAGATACTTTGCTGATGCAGCCGACACCCAGCCAAGAAGCCTCGGGGGTTTTTGAAACCTACTGGATTGAAGGTGGGGCGCGAATGCGCGAACAAATATCAGATGATAGAAAGCTCGTCGCGCTTCTTCGTCACATGCTCAAGCCCTACGCGGGAAGCGAAGTTTCATTGTATCGAGGCGAAAACATCGAAAGATGGCGGGAAGGGAAAATCGGATTGGCATGGACGCCAAAAATTGAAACCGCACAAATGTTTGCTGGCGGCTTAAATTCAGTCCCTTCCGGTGGTGTTGTGTTGCGCACGGTTTGCGCCCCTAGCTCAGTGATTGCAGAGCCGAACTACCATAGTCGCTACTTGGGCGAAGACCAGTACACGATTGATCCGTTCTCTTTAGGGGGCATTGATGTCATTGAACACCAACCGCCATCGCCGGTGCTTAGTCGTGAAAATGAAATCTAACCCTGCAGTCGAGAGGGACAGCCAACAAGCTGCGCTTGTTGGTTCCCTCCGCGCTACGCGCTCCGGCTGCCCCTCACTTCCACGTTAGGCCAAATGCGAATCATCCCCTACATCAGCGCAATTGGAGTTCCGTTCGGCTGTTCCGAGGAAACTGTTGCATCAGCCTTGGGAAGCGAATTCACAAGGCAATCCAATAGCATTGGACAGGTAGAGCTTGTCTATGAGGCCTACACGTTTCGCCTCTCGAAAGACGACAAAGTGCTTGTCGAAACAACGTTGAATTCGGAGTACTTCCAAATTGATGGCTGCTCCTTGCGCTCGACCAAAATGAACGAGATTGCGTTTGCTGAGCTCGGTTACGCAGTGGCAAAGCTCGACCAAGAATCTTTTGAAGCGCATGGGTTTATCGTAAGCCCAAAGTTTGGAATAGCCTTTGATCCGCAATTCGCCTCATGGCTCACCGTGTTTGCTAAAAATGAACTGCATGCTTGGCGAAAATTGGCCTAACCCGGCGCTCAACCCCGTTCGCTTCGCTCTCTGGACGCTGCGCGATAATGCCGCGCAGCGCCGGTTAGCTCTACGTTAGACAGCGGGGCACCGAGGTGAGTGGCGGTTGGTTCTTGCGCGAGGAGTCTGTTGCCTGCCATCGTTGGCCCTCGCGTGGCGAGCGCCGTGCTGGTTCGGTCGACGCGGTTGGTTCAATCGGCGGCCTGGCCGGCACGTTCGAACACTCGCTCGGTTTTCAGGTCGCAGCGAGTGTTTCGCGAGTTCGTTGCGGCACGGCCAAGTCAGCTCGGGAAGCCGCCGCTCGGCTGCGGTGTCTCGCTGGTTCACCAAGTCATGCGGGCAGTGGTGGTTCGCTGCCTAACCCCTCAATCAACCGGACGTCACCCGGCAAGCTGGGTGCCGCCGGTTATCTCAAACGTTAGATTCACTCAAGACTTACCGGAGCGCCATAAGTGACTAATCAAATAAATAACCCACCACAGAGAAAAGGATTCCTATCTCTGCAATTTATGAGGGACTTACTGCTGATCCTATTAATAGTGATCGTCGCATGGAAGGCACTCAACGCTGAGATAAAAGTTGATCTGGCCAGCTTCTCTTTCAACGATTTTTTGTCACTTGTACTCGCGCTGTTCTCTGTGGCTCTGTCTGTCGCGTTTTACTTCAAAGCGAACGAGGCAAGTAATCAGTTCTACGACAACACATACAAATTCACCAAGGAGATGTCCGAAATCCTAGGGCGAATCGAGGCCGGATTCGGGGAACGCTTGAGGCATCTCGATGAAGGATATTCTGGCATGAGAGACCGTCTTGACAGAATGCCGCACTATGGCGCATCTCCATCTGACGTCAAAAAGGAAGAAGAAGAAATCAAACGTAAAGAGGCAGAGCAACGGGCGGTGATTGAAGAGCTGGCCAAAAAAGCAAAGCTTGCGGTACATGAAAAGGATGCGCTTTTTGCTAATCTCGCTCAGAAGAATGAAGAACTAGAACAGGCGCGGCTCGAATTGCGCCAAATGCAAGCAAGTCGACACCCCAGGTCTCCTGATTCCGGCATGAGACGGGAAGTGATCCGATATGTCGTTGGAAGACTGAAACAGTCACTCCCTGCTAACGAGGCTGATGAGCCGTTGCCATTGTCAAAAATAAGGAGGCTATTTTTGGAGAACAAGGCTGAAATTGCTGAGGCTGCGATTGATGATATGAGAAAGCTAGACCTGCTTGACGTTGAGGACAATTTAACCAGAGACGCACTTATGATGATCCGCATCGAATGGAAACGAATCTAACTATTCAGTCGAGAGGGACAGCCAACAAGCTGCGCTTGTTGGTTCCCTCCGCGCTACGCGCTCCGGCTGCCCCTCACTTCTACGTTAGACGCTATAGCCAGGATCACTCCGCTATGAAAGCATTTTTCCTTTTCATTGCACTCGCTCTCACTGGTTGCGCCACAACACCAGTTCCCACCACCTCCGCAAAGCAGGCTCCAGCAGACCGTGTACTTGCTTTTCAAAATAAACCCGAAGGACCTTCAGGCAAGCTCATCGTTACTCGTGACGAAGGCTTTCTCGGCGGTGGCTGCTTCTATGCCTTATCAATCAATGGCACCGTGGCTGCAAGGCTAGATGTGGGAGAAACGTCGGCATTCTTTGTTTCTCCAGGCGAAGTTCTTCTTCGGGCTGGCCGAGACCCACAAGGCAAGGCTCTTTGCGCCTTAGGTCAAGACGAATGGACTCAACGCGAGACTCTCGTCAGAGACAAAGAAACAAAATACTTCCGTTTATCTATCGACATGAATGGAAAGACTGATATTCAGCGCGCTGATCCGTAGAAATGTCTAACAATTCCGTCGAGAGGGACGGTTTGCAAGCTGTGCTTGCAAATACCCTCCGCCGCTTCGCGGCTTCGGCCGCCCCTCACGTCAAACGTTAGCCCCAAGCGGGTTTTGTGGTTTGAAAGTCGTGCCCCAGGCCCTGTTGGTTTCTCGGGCATGGGTTGAAAGTTGGGAGGGCGTGAATGTTCGCGCCACTTTATCGTTGGGCATGAACGGTTCGTTGGGAAGATTCGTGGCGCTCAAATCCAGCCTGATCGTTTCTTCCGTAGTTCGTGGTGGCTTACTACAGTTTTTCCCGGTGGCACGCGGGTTCTCGGTGTCAGGCTGGCCGGAGTTCGGCGCAGTGAAACCTTTAAACCAGTTCTCGGCTAACCCGGCAGTCAAGCGGACCACCACAAGCTGCGCTTGTGGTTCCCTACGCGCTACGCGCTCCGGTGGCCGCTTACTTCTACGTTAGTCGTCACAAAACGCGAGTTCGGCGCTTCCGACCAACCAGTCCGGTACTTTCACAATGCATCAATTGCAGCTCAATGTCCTGCTCGATCTAGCACTCAAAAGTGATGAGCTCATCGAGCTACTTGAAGACTTTGAGTTGAGCGTCGTATATGAATTCGATCGTCTCAATGAAGGTATCGAAGACATCTACTGGGTGTCAGCTTATGACGCAGGTTTCCAGTTGATGTTTAACGAAAATCAGGTCCTTAAAACTGTGTTTGCGTATGTATCCCCAAGAGACGGCTTCGCAAAAGTAGACTCAGCGATTGTGGGAGTGCCTTTCTACTCTTCTCGTGAAGAGGCGCAACGCGCCCTCGAAGATGCGGGCATTTCATTCGCAACCGGGCACCCAAAGTACGACTGGATCAAAGGCCAATTTCCTGAGTACTCGGCTCACTACGAGTTCAATCCCAGCGGAGAGCTAGCACTTGTCACACTCATGTCGAGTGACGCCTAACCCTACAGTCGAGCGGGACAGCCAACAAGCTGCGCTTGTTGGTTCCCTCCGTGCTTCGCACTCCGGCTGCCCCTCACTTCCACGTTAGCCCCATGGGGGTTTTGGTGTTTGAAAATCGTGCCTCAGGCCCCATCGGTTTCTCGGGCTTGAGTTGTAAGTTGGGAGGGCGTGAGTGTTCGCGCCACTTCATCGTTGGGCATGAACGGTTCGTTGGGAAGATTCGTGGCGCTCAAATCCGGCCCAGTTGTTTCTTCCGTAGTTCGTGGTGGCTTGCTACAGTTTTTCCCGGTGGCACGCGGGTTTTCGGTGTCAGGCTGGCCGGAGTTCGGCGCAGTGAAACTTTTAAACCAATTCTCGGCTAACCCGGCAGTCAAGCGGACCACCACAAGCTGCGCTTGTGGTTCCCTACGCGCTGCGCGCTCCGGTGGCCGCTTACTTCTACGTTAGGCTTCAAAGTCGCGCTCCATTTGCAGAACGCATCCCAAGTCTTTTTGCTCGGCACAACAATCGGCTTGATTGCGGCCTCGCTCCGGTAAAAAGTTGGGCCAAGGTAGTTATGATGATCGCACCAAACCTTTGCGCCGTATGGCTCAAGATTTACCCAGTGGTCTCCGTGGCAGATGTGCCCAACAAAACCCGGCCCTGAAAAGTATGTGCAGCCCATCCGTATGTCCTTTCTGTGCCGGCGTAGTCTCAACGTTGAAGTGCAACGGTAGTCAGGACGCATGGTAAATCTCCTTGGGGGTTTTGAATTGAAGTCTTTTGCGGGGTCGAGTATTTAATTCATTGGCGATCCAGTCGCAGTGAGCTTGGCTCAGTTGGCTCATGCAAGTGCCCTTGGGGAGGTACTGACGGATCAAGCCATTGAGGTTTTCGTTGGCCCCGCGCTCCCAGGAGTGGTACGGGGTGGCGAAGTAGCAGGTGACAGGGAAACGGGCTTCGAGTGCCTTGTAGTCGTGGAACTCGGTGCCGTTGTCCAGCGTGAGGGTATGAAACCGACCCGCCTGTTCGGTGAGTGCCTGGCTGGCGGCCCGCGTAACTTGTGCGCTCGTCCTGGCCTTTAGTTTCTTGATGATGGCGTAGCCGGTTTTGCGTTCCAGCAGCGTGAGGATGCAGTGATGCTTGTCCTGGCCGATGACCGTGTCACCTTCCCAGTGCCCCAGGTACAGGCGCTGTTCAATCTCTTCTGGCCGCTCGGAAATATGGCGTTTGCCCGCCAGTACGCCGCGCGAATCCTTGCTGGCGTACCGCTTGCGCACCGCCTTGCACATGATGCGCAGGCATTTGAAGAGCGTGCCCCCCGCACGCTTGTCGCGCAGGACATGGCGGTAGATCGTCTCAGGACTGATGCGCCACTGCCCGGCTGCCCGCAGCGTGCCGCTGATCTGTTCCGGGCTCCATTTCTGGCGCAGCCACCCTTCGATCTGTTGCCACTGTGCCGGGCTGAACCAGGAGCGGCGCCGTGCCCGCCGTCGCCTGGCCGTGGCGTACTTGTGCGCTTTCTCCGCGCGATAGTGGCCGTCGTGATGGGTGCGGTTTCGCCGCAACTCTCGGCTGATCGTGCTGGCTGCGCGCCCCATCTGCTGGGCGATCTGCGCTTGCGAGAATCCCGCAAGCCGCAGCCCCGTTATGCGGTATCGTTCCTCTCGGGTGAGCTGGTGGTACTTATTCATCAACGCTTCCTTTTTCTTGGCCGGAAATGGAAGCGTTCAGTATCCCAGTTCGCCCGCCTATTTCAGGGAGCGTTGCACTTCGTCTTTGAATCCGCGCTGGCTAACATGGCAGTCGAGCGGGACAGCCCAAAGCTGCGCTTTGGGTTCGCTCCATTGCCGGTTACTTTCAACGTTAACCACCAGTGAATTGGTGTTCAAACCGTGCGCGTGGCATAAATCCGGTGGGGTCAAGGGAGTTGCGCCTTCGGACGGATTCGTGCACCAAAGCCGCTGTTGAGCGCAAGTCCCCTCCAGAACCTTCTTTTCGACAATGGCCACGAATGACCCAACTTCACTCCCACTCAATGGTTGCGGGCGGCTTACCTGAGACGTCATAGACCACTCGATTGATGCCACGCACCTCGTTGATGATCCGATTCGAAACACGCCCCAGCAAGTCGTGAGGTAGATGCGCCCAGTGCGCAGTCATGAAGTCCTGCGTCTGCACGGCACGCAGGGCCACTACATATTCGTAGGTACGGCCGTCACCCATCACACCCACACTCTTGACCGGCAAGAACACGGCGAAGGCCTGGCTGGTCAGCTCGTACCAGGTTTTGCCGGAATTCTCGTCGACGGTCTTGCGCAATTCTTCGATGAAGATGGCATCGGCGCGACGAAGCAGGTCAGCGAAATCTTTCTTCACTTCACCCAGGATGCGCACGCCGAGGCCCGGCCCCGGGAAGGGATGGCGGTACACCATTTCGTGCGGCAGGCCCAGCGCCACGCCCAGCTCGCGTACCTCGTCCTTGAACAGTTCGCGCAGCGGCTCCAGCAACTTGAGGTGCAAGGTGTCGGGCAGTCCGCCGACGTTGTGGTGGCTCTTGATCGTGGTCGCCTTCTTGGTCTTGGCGCCGGCTGACTCGATGACGTCCGGGTAGATGGTGCCTTGCGCCAGCCACTTGGCACGGCTCAGCTTGCCGGACTCGGTCTGGAAGACCTCGACGAATTCCTTGCCGATGATCTTGCGCTTTGCTTCGGGGTCGGACACACCTTCCAGCTTACCCATGAACTGCGCCGTGGCATCGACGTGGATGACTTTGACGCCCATGTTGCGCGCGAACATGTCCATCACCATCTGGCCTTCGTTGAGGCGCAGCAGGCCATGGTCCACGAAGACACAGGTGAGTTGATCGCCAATGGCGCGGTGGATCAGCGCCGCCGCGACAGAGGAATCCACACCGCCCGACAGGCCGAGGATGACTTCCTCATCGCCCACCTGCTCGCGAATCTTCTCCACCGCTTCGGCGATGTAGTCGCCCATGATCCAGTCGGGCTTGCAGCCGCAGATCTCGCGCACGAAGCGCTGGATGATCTCGGCACCACGCAGCGTGTGCGTCACTTCCGGGTGGAACTGCACGGCGTAAAAGCGGCGCGCTTCGTCGGCCATGCCGGCCATCGGACAGGACGGCGTGGAAGCCATCAGCTTGAAGCCTGGCGGCAGCTCGGTGACCTTGTCGCCATGGCTCATCCACACCTTGAGCATGCCGTGGCCGTCGACCGTACGGAAATCCTCAATGCCGTCGAGCAGCTTGGTGTGGCCATGTGCCCGTACTTCGGCGTAGCCGAATTCGCGCGTCTTGCCCGGCTCCACCTTGCCGCCCAGTTGATGCGCCATGGTCTGCATGCCGTAGCAGATACCCAACACGGGCACGCCCAGCTCGAACACCGCCTGCGGCGCCTTGTCGGTCGACTCCTCGTAAGCAGACATGTGGCTGCCCGACAGAATCACGCCACTGGCGCCATAACTGCGCACGAATTCGTCGCTGACATCGGCAGGATGAATCTCGCAGAACACGTGTGCTTCACGCACGCGGCGCGCAATCAACTGGGTGACCTGGGAGCCGAAATCGAGAATGAGGATCTTGTCGTGCATGGCGGTCGTAGTGTCGAAATGGAATTGAAAAGCGAAACGACCGGCAATCAGCCGGCCGTTCCTGGTACTTGCATCACGCGGAAATCAATCCACGTGGTAGTTCGGGGCTTCCTTGGTGATTTGCACGTCATGAACATGCGACTCACGAATGCCGGCCGAGGTAATCTCGACGAATTCGGCACGCGCGCGCATCTCTTCGATGCTGCCGCAACCCACGTAGCCCATGGAGGCACGCAAACCGCCGGCCAATTGGTGAATCACCGCACCAACCGCTCCCTTGTAGGCCACACGACCTTCGATGCCTTCCGGCACCAGCTTGTCGGCATTGTTCTCGGCATCCTGGAAGTAGCGATCGGCCGCACCCTGCTGCATCGCCCCCAACGAACCCATGCCACGGTAGGACTTGTAGGACCGGCCCTGGTACAGCACCGTCTCGCCCGGCGCCTCCTCGGTGCCGGCGAACAGGCCGCCCAGCATCACGCAGTAGGCACCGGCCGCGATGGCCTTGGAAATGTCGCCCGAGTAGCGGATGCCGCCGTCGGCAATCAGCGGCACGCCGGTTGACGCCAGTGCGGTCGCTACGTTGTCGATGGCAGTGATCTGCGGCACACCCACGCCAGCCACGATACGCGTGGTGCAGATGGAGCCCGGGCCGATGCCGACCTTGACGCCGTCAGCACCCGCGTCGACCAGCGCCAGCGCGGCCGCGCCGGTCGCGATGTTGCCGCCAATCACTTCAACCTGCGGGAAGTTCTTCTTGACCCAGCGCACGCGGTCCAGCACGCCTTGCGAATGACCGTGCGCGGTATCAACCACGATCACGTCCACGCCGGCTTCAGCCAACAGCTCGCAGCGCTCCTCGGTGCCGGCACCCACGCCCACCGCCGCGCCCACGCGCAGGCGGCCATGCGAATCCTTGGCGGCCAGCGGGTGCTCGGTGGCCTTCTGGATGTCCTTCACGGTGATCAGGCCGTACAGGTCGCCTTCCGCATTCAGCACCAGCACACGCTCCAGGCGGTGCTTGTGCATCAGGCGCTTGGCCTCTTCCAGCGTGGCGCCCTCGCGCACTGTCACGAGGCGGTCGCGCGGCGTCATGACCCCAGCCACCGGCTGGTCCAGATTGGTCTCGAAGCGCAGGTCGCGGTTGGTGACGATGCCGACCACGTGTCCGTCATCCACGACCGGCAGACCGGAAATCTTGTGCTGACGGGTCAGCGCCAGCACTTCGCGCACCGATAATGTGGGTGGAATCGTGATCGGATCGCGCAGCACGCCGGACTCGAAACGCTTCACGCGCGCGACTTCCTGCGCTTGCTGCTGCGCTGACAGGTTCTTGTGGATGATGCCGATGCCGCCCTCCTGGGCCAGTGCAATGGCCAGGCGCGACTCGGTGACCGTGTCCATGGCTGCGGACACGAGCGGAAGATTCAGGTGAATGTTGCGCGTCAGGCGGGTAGCGAGGCTGACATCGCGGGGCAATACATTGGAATGAGCAGGAACGAGCAGAACGTCATCAAACGTCAGCGCCTTCTGGATCAAACGCATGTCTATAATCCTTACCGGCAAATCGGCATTATACAGGTGTCGATAAGCGCCCGCAAAACAACCAGTTGGAAGTGCAAGAGGTGCTCATGTTGAAGCAGGTTCTCTCTGTTCTGTGCCTGGGGCTTGTCACCAGCACGGCCTCGGCTCAGATCTATACCTGGACGGACAGCAAGGGGGTCAAGCACGCCTCCGACCAACCGCCGCCCGAGGTGGAGGTGAAGACCACGGTCAAGGGCGGCAATCGCGCTGCGGCGGCAGCGCCTGCTCCCGTTGCCGGCTCGGCACCGGTCGCGCCAGTCACGGCCAGCGGCCCCAAGACAATGAAAGAGCAGGAACTGGAATTCCGCCAGCGCCAGGCGGCACAGAACGAAGCTGCAGCAAAGGCACAGAAGGAAAACCAGGTCAAGGCGGAGCGTGAAGCCTACTGCCAGGCCATGCGCAGCAATCTGTCCTTGTATGAGGGTGGCGGTCGTGTGACCCGGGCCAATGCCAAGGGGGAGAAGGAGTTCCTGACCGACGCACAGCTTGCGCAGGAGGCTGAGAAGGCCCGCAACCAGATCGCCCGCGACTGCAAGTAAGGGCCTCAGCGGCAATCCAGATATGCAAAGCCCGGCTAAGCCGGGTTTTTTGTTTCAGGCAGGCAGATCGCCGCCGCCCTTCTTCATCGCCTTGCCCTCGTCGGCGCGCTTGCGGCGCACCTCCTTGGGGTCGGCAATGAGGGGGCGGTAGATTTCGACGCGATCACGATCGTGCAGCACCGCGTCAAGCTTGGTGAGCTTGCCGAAGACACCAATCTTGTTGGTCGCGAGGTCGATCTCCGGATACTTGGCGCAGATGGCCGAGGCCTCAATGGCCTGGGCAACGGTACTTCCTTCCGCCAGGTCCAGCACAACCAGTTCCTGACGTTCGCGCAAGGCGTAACAGACTTCGATACGGATCACGTTGCTCACGGCTTGGGGCCTCCATGAATCTGATCGGCGCGCTTGACGAAGGCGTCGACAAAGGTATTTGCGATATGGCTGAACACCGGCCCGACGACCTTCTCCAGCATCTTGCTGGAGAACTCGTAGCTAAGGCGGAACTCTATCTTGCAGGCTGCTTCGCCGAGCGGCGTGAAGAGCCAGTCACCATCCAGTTTGCGAAATGGGCCGTCGCGCAGAACCAGGCGCATGTGGCGCGGGGCATCCTTGCTGTTGGCCGTCGTGAAGTGCGAGCGGATGCCGTGGTAGTTGATTTCCAGGCGCGCCACGGTCAGTGCGGGCGTGCGCTCCAGCACCTGGGTGCCGCCGCACCAGGGCAGAAAGGCGGGATAGTCCTCGACACGATCAACCAGCTCGAACATTTCACTCGCACTGCGTTCGATCAGGACCAGCTTTTTGACTTCAGCCATGCGGATCGCCGGGCGCCGGGGGCGGCGCTTGCTAAAATGGGCGATTCTATCCGAACGGCAAGACCGCAGACTGACACGGCATGAGCATCATCGACAACCGCAAGGCCTTCCATGACTACTTCATCGAAGAGCGCTACGAAGCAGGCCTCGCGCTGCAAGGCTGGGAGGTCAAGGCGATCCGTGCCGGCCGCGCCCAGATCAAGGAAGCCTACGTGCTCCTGCGCGATGGGGAGTTGTTCATCATCGGCATGCACATCAGCGCACTGCCGACGGCCTCCACCCACGTCAATCCGGACCCCACCCGTACGCGCAAGTTGCTGCTGCATGACCACGAGATCGACCACCTGATCGGCAAGGTCGAGCGCGCCGGCTTCACGCTTGTGCCACTCGACCTGCATTACACGCGAGGACGCATCAAGGCAGAGATCGGCCTGGCCAAGGGCAAGAAAAACTACGACAAGCGCGAAACGGAGAAGAAGCGCGACTGGGACCGCGAAAAGGCCCAGTTGATGCGCAATAAGCGATCGTGACACCTCCCGAGCTGCTGTACTGGATCGGTATCGCCGCGGTCGCGGTGTGCGCCATCACCGGCGCGCTGGATGCCGGGCGCAAGAACATGGACATCGTGGGCGCCACCGCCGTAGGACTGGCGACCGCAGCAGGTGGTGGCACGGTTCGCGACCTGTTGCTGGATCGCCCGGTGTTCTGGGTCGCTGACCAGACCTACCTGGTGGCCGCCCTGCTGGCGACCACGCTGAGCTTCTTCGCGGTGCGTGCCACCCGCCTCCACCCGCGCCTGTTCCTCGTGCCCGATGCGCTGGGCCTGGGCCTGTTCACGGTGCTCGGCACGCAGATCGCACTGGACCATGGCAGCCCCTGGCTGGTTGCCAGCCTCATGGGCGTCATCACCGGCGTACTGGGTGGAGTATTGCGCGACATGCTGTGCAACGACATTCCGCTGATCTTCCTGCCCGGCGAGCTGTACGCGACGGCGGCCTTTGCGGGCGCCATCAGCCTGGTCGGCGCCCAGGCCTGGGGCCTGAGCCACTCAACCAGCGCGATCATCGGTTTTGTGGTGGCCACTGGCCTGCGGCTAGGTGCGATGGCGTTCCGCTGGCAGGCGCCGCGCTGGACGCCTGACGACGGCGTCTGAGCCCCGCCTACTTGCGGCCGCCGACAAACTGCTTGAGCGCCTCCGGCAGATCGGCCGGCAGCATCACGATCTTGGCGTTCTCCGAGTTGCTCATGCTCTGCAGGGAGTGAATGTACTTCTCGCCCAGCAGGTAGAGCACCGGCGTGGTGGAATCACCGATCGCCTCACTCACGCGACGGATCGCCTCCGCGCTGGCGGTGGCCAGGGCGACCTGCGCATTGGCGTCGCGCTTGGCGGATTCCAGGCGCGCCTCCGCTTGCAGGATGGCGGATTGCTTCTCGCCTTCAGCACGCGTCACCCAGGCCTTGCGCTCGCGTTCTGCCGCAGCCTGCATTTCCATTGCTTTCTGCATGGACTCCGAAGGCTTGATGTCCTGGATTTCCACCGTCTTGATGCTGATACCCCAGTCCAGCGCCTCGTCGGAAATGCTCTCGCGCAGTCGCGCCTTGATCTTGTCGCGCGAGGACAGGGCTTCGTCCAGCTCCATCTCGCCGACGATGGAGCGCAGCGTGGTCATGACCAGGTTGCGGATCGCTTCGGAGAAGTTGGTCACGCCGTACACCGCACGCACCGGGTCGGTCACCTTGATGAAGGCAATTGCGTTGGTAAGGATCACCGCGTTGTCGCGGGTGATGACCTCCTGCTCCTGCACATCGAGGATGATGTCCTTGGTGACGACCTTGTAGGCTACGTCGTCCAGGTAGGGCACCAGAATGCTCAGGCCCGGCTTGAGTACGCCGTTGTACTTGCCCAGGCGCTCGACCACCCATTCCTCACCTTGCGGAACGATGCGCACGCCCTTGGCGATCGTGATGACCACGAACACCAGGATGGCGACGACGACGATCAGACTCTCCATGATGCCTCCTTGCTGGTTGATGCAACGAGACCCGAGGCAGACCGCGCTCAGGCCGGATGAGCTGCGTCAGCGCGACGCTGGCGCGACTGTTCGAACAGGCACACGGCGGCAGCCGCCGCCACGTTCAGCGACTCACTGCCCGCCGCCATCGGGATACGCGTGCGCAGGCTCGCGGCAGAACACAGCGCCTCGCTCAGTCCGCTCCCCTCCGAGCCAAACAACCACAGGCAGGGCGGGCGCAGGTCCAGCGCGTAGAGATCGTGTGCATCGGCCGCCAGACTCGTGGCGATGCTAGGCCCAGACCATGACACCAGCAAGTCGGCGCCAGCGACCTCTTCCTCGATGCTCAGCACGAAATGGGCGCCCATGCCGGCGCGCAAGACCTTGGGCGACCACACGTGGACGCAACCGGGGCTCAGCTTCACCTGCCGCAGGCCGGCGGCGGCGGCTGTACGCAGCAAGGTCCCCAAGTTGCCGGCGTCCTGGATGCGCTCCAGGAACAGCACATCGCGCCCAGGATCGAACCCGGTCGGCGCAGCCGGCAACTCGATCTCGGCCACCACGCCGCTGGGGGTCTCGACCGGACTGACCTGCCGCATCAAGGCCTCGGGCAATTCGACCAGCTCGCAGCGGGTCGGCACAAGGTTTTCGAGCAGGCCGATGATCTCGTCACGTGCCCTCGCCTGCGCAGTCACCGCCACACAGCGCAGCGCAATGCCGGCGTCAGCCGCGGCCTGCAGCAGATGCGCACCGTCCAGCAAGGTCGCGCCGGACTGGCGGCGGTAGCGCGCATCGTCCAGCAAGCCGCGCCAGTGCTTGATGAGGGGATTGTCGCGTGAGCTGATCGCCTTCATGCCCGTCTCAGGCAAAGAAGTCCGGCTGGTCGAGCAACTGCTTCACCGGACCGAAACTGCGGCGATGCTCTGGCGTCGGGCCCAGACGCTTCAGTACCGCCAGATGATCCGCCGTCGGGTAGCCCTTATGTTGCGCGAAGCCGTATTCCGGGTAGCGCGCATCGAGCGACTTGAGCAAGGCGTCGCGATGCGTCTTGGCCAGAATGGAGGCAGCCGAGATCGCCGGCTCCAACGCGTCGCCCTGCACGATGGCACGAGCCGCACACGGCAAGCCCGTCGGCACCCGGTTGCCGTCCACGATCACCTCGTCCGGCACGTTGCCCAGCGCCTCCACTGCCCGGCGCATTGCCAGCATGGTCGCATGCAGGATGTTCAGACGGTCAATTTCCTCCACGCTGGCCTCAGCCACCGCCCAGGCCAGCGCGTCACGCTGAATCTGCGGCGCGAGGGCGTCGCGCTTGCGTTCGCTGAGCTTCTTGGAGTCGTTCAAGCCGATAATAGGACGCGCCGGATCGAGGATCACCGCCGCCGCGACCACGGGCCCGCACAGTGGGCCACGGCCCGCCTCATCCACCCCGCAGACCCGGCGGCTCGTGCTCACCCTGCTCGCCCCAGCAGGCCGGCAATGGCTTCCGCCGCGCGCGTCGCATGATTCTGCCGCAAGGCCAGATGCATCTGCATGAAGCGCGCCTCCTGCGCCTCCCGCGCCGTGCGGTCGTCGAGCAGCTTGGCGATAGCATCACCCAGCGCAGGTACGGTCGCCGCGTCCTGCAGGAACTCCGGCACCACGAACTCGCCGGCCAGGATGTTGGGCAGGCCCACGTAAGGCAGGTAGGCCATGCGCGAAATGATGCGGTAAGACCACTTGCCCATGCGGTAGGTGATGACCATGGGACGTTTGTGCAGCGCGGTCTCCAGCGTGGCCGTACCACTGGCAACCAGCACCACGTCGGCTGCGGTCATGGCCAGGTCGGCATGTCCGAACATGATCTTGATCGGCAACTCGGTGGCGTTCGCCGCGTACAGGGCCTCCTCGAACAGCTCGCGGGTGCGCCGCGTCACCAGGGGTACCAGGAAGCGGATGTTGGGGTAACGCTGATAGAGGCCCTGGGCTGTCTCCACGAACAGCCGCGCAAGGTGCGTGACCTCTCCCACCCGGCTGCCGGGGAGCAGCGCCACGACCGGCCCCTCACCCGTCAGTTGCAACTCGGTACGCGCTGCCGCGCGATCCGGCTCAAGTGGAATCTGATCGGCCATCGGGTGACCGACAAAGGCCGCGCGTACGCCATTGCGCTCGTAGATTGCAGGCTCGAAGGGGAATAGACACAGCACCAGATCGGCGGCCCGTTTGATCTTGTGCACCCGTTTGCCACGCCACGCCCAGATGGACGGACTCACGTAGTGCACGGTCTTGATGCCGGCACGCCGCAGGCGACGCTCGACTTCAAGATTGAAGTCAGGTGCGTCGACGCCGATGAACAGATCGGGCGGGTCATCCTTGAGGCGCTTGAGCAGATCCGCGCGGATGTTCCACAGCTCCCTGAAGCGCCGCAGGACGTCGACATAACCGTTGACCGCCAGCAACTCCGACGGCCACCAGGCATCGAAACCTTCGGCCTCCATCTTGGGGCCGCCAATGCCGCAGAATCGCGCCTCGGGGTAAGCCTTCTTGAGTGCGCGGATCAGATGGGCCGCGAGCATGTCGCCCGAGGCCTCTCCTGCCACCAGGGCAATTCGCATAGGCCCTCCGGTCAGCGGATGATGCCGCGCTTGGACGCCGCGAAGAAGTCGACCAGAACCTGCAGTTCCGGGGTCCCGGCCGCAGCAGCCTCGATCTCTGCACGTGCGGCTTCGAGCGTCAGCCCCTGGCGGTAGATCGCCTTGTAGGCGCGCTTGAGCTGCGTGATGGCTTCGGCCGAAAAACCACGGCGGCGCAGACCTTCGCTGTTGATGCCATGGGGCGTGCTGGGGTTGCCGGCATGCATCACGTAAGGAGGTACGTCCTGGGTGATGATGGCACCGCCACCAGCCATGCTGTGCGCACCGATGATCGCAAACTGGTGCACGGCGGCCATGCCACCGAGAATCACGAAATCCCCGACGTGTACATGCCCCCCCAGGGTCACGTTGTTGGCCATGATCGTGTTGTTGCCAACCTGGCAGTCATGCCCGATATGCACGCTGGCCATGAACCAGTTGTCGTGACCGATGCGCGTCACGCCGGCGTCCTGTGCGGTGCCGATGTTGAAGTTGCAGTACTCGCGGATCGTGTTGCGGTCACCGATCTCCAGGCGCGTCGGCTCGCCGGCGTACTTCTTGTCCTGCGGAATCTCGCCGATCGAGCAGAACTGGAAGATGCGGTTCTCGCGACCGATCTTCGTGTGTCCCTTGATGACGACGTGCGGACCGACCGCGGTGTCGTCGCCGATCTCCACGTGATCCTCGATCACCGAGAAGGGGCCGATGCTAACCCGTTCACCGAGACGGGCGCTGGGACTGACGATGGCGCTGGGATGGATCATGGCGGCTCAGAGCTGCTTGATGGCACACATCAGATCGGCTTCGGCGGCGAGTTCATCGCCTACCTTGGCCACACCGGAGAACTTCCAGATGCCGCGCATGTTGCGCACCAGCTTCATCTCGAAGCGCAACTGGTCGCCCGGCACCACGGGACGCTTGAAACGCGCGTTGTCGATGGCGGCAAAGTACAACACGGAGCGTTCGTCCGGCACCTGGCCATGCGTCTTGAAAGCCAGGATGGCGGCGGCCTGGGCCATCGCCTCGATGATCAGCACACCGGGCATCACCGGCTCATGCGGGAAATGCCCGTTGAAGAAGTCCTCGTTGATGGTGACGTTCTTGATGGCCGTGATGTGGTCACCGATCTCCATGTCCAGCACGCGATCCACCAGCAGAAAGGGATAGCGGTGCGGCAGGAATTTCATGACCTCCTTGATATCCATCTGATTCACTTCTTGTTCTCCAGTTCTTGCAGTTTCTTTTCCATCTCACGCAGGCGCTGCGCCAGTGTGTCCAACTGGTGGAAGCGCGCCACATCGCGCAACCACTCTTTGTGCGGGGTCGCCGCCCAGGTCGAGGTATAGAGTCCGGGGCGCTCCGTATCCTTGGTCATGCTCGTCGCGCCAGACACCACCACATCGTCTCCGATGTGGATATGGCCGTTGATCCCGGCCTGCCCCCCCACCATGACGCGCCGCCCCAAGCTGCTGCTGCCGGCCATGCCGACCTGCGAGGCCAGGGCGGAATGCTCGTTGATACGACAGTTGTGGGCGACCTGGATCAGGTTGTCCAGCTTCACGCCATTGGCGATCACCGTGTCGTCCAGCGCGCCACGGTCGATGCAAGTGTTGGCACCGATCTCCACGTCGTCGCCGATGAGAACGCGGCCAATCTGCGGCACCTTCTCCCAACGGCCATCACGATGGCGCGCATAGCCGAAGCCATCGCTCCCGATCACCGTGCCCGCGTGCACGATGCAGCGCGCACCGATGACGCAGTCCTCATATACCGTGACGTTGGCGCGCAGCACACTGCCGGCACCGATACGCACACCCCGCTCCACTACGCAGCCAGGGCCAATACGCACGTTCTCGCCGATCTCACAGCCTTCGCCGACATAGGCCAGCGGCGCAACACTCGCCGATGCAGGCAGGGGCGACAGCACCACCGCCTGCGGATGCACACCAGCCTCAACGGCCGTAGGAGGATTGAGGCACTGCGCCAAGCGCGCGAAGTAGACATGCGGTTCAGGCGTCACGATACATGCCGCCTTGCATTCCGCCGCCAGCGCCGGGGGCACGATCACCGCACCAGCCTGCGTGGACTGCAGTGCCGAGCGGTACTTGGCCTGCGCCACAAAGCCGATCTCCTGCGGCCCTGCCCGTTCGAGAGGGGCTACCTGAAGGATATCGGTCGTGCCGTCCCCGCGCAGTTCCCCGCCCAGGCGGGCCACGATATCAGACAGCAGCATGAGCGCTTACTTCCCGGGGGTGTCGGCCAGCGCCTTGATCACCTTGTCGGTGATGTCGATACGCGGATTGAAATACACGGCCTCTTGCAGGATCAGGTCGAACTTTTCGGCCTCCGCGACCTGTCGGATGGTCTTGTTGGCGCGATCCAGCACGCCAGCCAGCTCTTCATTCTGGCGCTGGTTGCGGTCTTCCTGATACTCGCGCTTCTTGCGCTGGAAATCGCGATTGAGGTCACCGAACTCACGCTCCTTCTGGCGACGATCGGCCTCCCCCATGGTCAGGGCGTTGCGGTCGAGCTGCTCCTGCAAGCCTTGCAACTGCTTGCCCAGACGCTGCAGATCCTGCTCGCGCTTTTCGAATTCCTTCTCGAGCTTCTTCTGGGCACGCACGGCCGGTGCCGACTCGCGCATGATGCGTTCGGCGTTAACGAAACCAATACGGAACTCGGCCTGGGCCAAGACCCCTGTGCAAGCGGCAAGCAGGCCGAGTGACACGAGAATGCGGCGCATCTGGTCTCTCCTAGAACACGGTGCCGACGGTGAACTGGACCGTCTGCTTATTGTCGCCTTCCTTGGCATTGAGCGGATAGCCAAAGGCAAAGCGTAGCGGGCCGATCGGGGACACCCAGTTCAAGCCCACGCCGGTACTGAAGCGCATATCGGAAAACTTGACCTTGTCATCCACGCCCCACACCTGACCGGCATCCAGGAACAGGCTCAGACGCAAGCTGCGATCATTTTCCTTCATGCCCGGCATGGGGAACAGCAACTCGAGGTTGCCGACGATACGGCGATTACCCCCCAGCGCCTGACTCGTCTCAATCCCGTTGGCATCCACCACGCGCGGCCCCAGCGAGCTGTCGGCGAAGCCGCGCACCGAGCCGATACCGCCGGCGTAGAAGTTGCGCATGAAGGGCAGGCTCTTGCCTCCATAGCCATTGGCGATGCCGAAGTCGGTATTGACCATCAGCGTGAAGGTGTTGGTCAGCGGCGTGTAGTGCTGCCATTGGTAGCTCAGGCGCCAGTAGCGCAACTCCGCCGGCGCCACCGCGACCTCGGCCCCGGCACGCGAGTACCAGCCTGCCGTGGGGTAGACCGCGCTATTCCGCCCCTCATGGATCCAGTTCATGGTCAGCGGCAACGAGGTCGTGTTCTCGCCGTATTCAGCGACGAAATCGCGGTACTGCTGCGGACTGGTGTCGGTCAGCTCAAGATTGGTCTTGTCGGCCGTGATACCGGTCGTAATCGTATCCTGGTCGGACAAGGGAAAGCCAAAGCGCACCCCCAGGCCACCCGAGGCCGCCTTGTAGTTGGCGACCGAGCTGCTGGTCGTGTCGGTCTTGCGGTAATAGAGATCAAAGCCGCGGCTCACCCCATCCGGCGTGAAGTACGGGTTGGTGTAGCTCAAGGACAGCAGACGATTGGTCTTGCCTGTATTCGCCGCAAGCGTCAGCGCATTGCCCGTCCCGAACAGGTTGTTCTGCGAAATCGAGCCGCTCAGCACCAGCTTGTCGACCTGGGAGTAGCCCACCCCCAAAGACAGAGCACCAGTGGGGCGTTCCTTCACATTGACGTCCAGGGCCACCTTGTCGGGCTCACCCGCCTGGGGCGAAGGCTGAACGGTCACTTCTTCGAAGAAGCCGCTGCGATCCAGGCGCAGCTTGGAGCGCTCGACGCTCTCGCGGTCGAACCAGGCGCCTTCCATCTGGCGCATCTCGCGTCGGACCACCTCATCGCGAGTCTTCGAGTTACCGCTGATGTTGATGCGATCCACGTAGACGCGACGGCCGGGGTCGACGAAGAATGTCAGACCGACGCGGCGCTGCTCGCGCTCGACTTCGGGCACCACATTCACATTGGCGAAGGCGTAGCCGTCATTGCCTAGGCGCTCGGCCACGGCCTTGCTGGTGGCGTTCTGCAGTCCGCGCGAATAGACCTCACCGGGCTTGAGCTTGACCAAGGGCTGGAGTTCCGACTCGGGCAACAACAGATCGCCCGCCAGTTTTACCGAGGACACGGTGTACTGCTCACCCTCGGTCAGGCTGATCGTGATGTAGACGTCCTTCTTGTCCGGCGTGATCGAAACCTGGGTGGAGTCCAGACTGAAATCGACGTAACCCTTGTCGAGGTAGTAGGACTTGATGGTTTCCAGATCGCCGGTGAGCTTGGGCTTGGAGTAGCGGTCGCTCTTGGTGATGAAGGTCAGCCAGCCGCTGGTTGTCAGCGACATCAGGTCAATCAGGTCCTTTTCCTTGAATGCCTTGGCGCCAATGACCGAAATCTTCTTGATCTTGGCGACTTCGCCCTCTTCGATCTCGAAGTTGATCGCCACCCGGTTGCGCTCCAGCGGCGAGGTCGTGGTCCGCACTTTCACGCCATAGTAGGAGCGGGTCAGGTAGAGACGCTTGATTTCCTGCTCGGCTTTTTCCAGCGTGGAACGGTCGAAGGTGCGCGACTCGGCAATGCCGGCCTCCTTGAGGCCTTTGCTCAGCACATCGGTGGCAAATTCCTTGTTGCCCGAGAAGTTGATCTGGGCAATCGCAGGACGCTCCTCGACGATGACCACCAGCACGTCGCGATCGGAATCGATGCGTACGTCGCGGAAAAAGCCGGTCGCGTAGAGCGCCTGGATGGCGTTGGCGATACGGTCGTCGTTAACGGTATCGCCGATCTTGATGGGCAGGTAATTGAAGACGGTTCCGGCCTCCGTGCGCAGCACGCCTTCTACCCGGATGTCCTTGACCACGAAAGGTGTGATCGCAAAAGCAGCATTCGACAGCGTGGCGGCCACCGCTGCCGCAATCAGGCTTTTTCTCATTATTGGAAGTCAGCGAATAAACAGACGATTGAGGTCATTGAACAGCGCGAGCGCCATGAGCCCCAACAACAAGGCCAGGCCGCAACGTTGTGCGATCTCCAGCGCGCGCTCCGACAAGGGCCTGCCGGTGAGGGCTTCGACCGCATGATACAGTAAGTGCCCCCCGTCCAGAATCGGCACCGGAAGCAGGTTCAGAACCCCCAGGCTGATACTGATCAAGGCGAGCGAGCGGATGTAAACCTCCCAGCCGGCGGCTGCCGACTGCCCCGTGAAGTCGGCAATCGTGAGCGGTCCGCTGACATTACGCAGCGAGATGTCGCCCGTCACCATGCGCCACAAGACCTTCAAGCTGAACACCGACATGCGCCAGGTCTGCTGCACCGCACGCATCATGGCCTCAACCGGCCCGTAGCTCACTTCCACCAGATAACGCGAACTCAGCGCCGCATCCGGCCGCGCTGCCGCGATCCCAATGCGCGCACGCGCGGCCTTACCTTCCCCCACGACTTCCGGAAACACTTCCACAGTGTGTTGATCACCCGCACGCTCAACGCCCAGACGCAGCGCTCGACCTTCTGCCGCCCCGATCTTCTCTGCCAGGTCATGGAAATCTGCGATCGCAGCACCGTCGACCGTCGCCACACGATCCCCGGCACGCAGCCCGGCCTTCTCGGCCACGCTGCCGGGCGCGACGCTACCAATCACTGCCGGCAGTTGAGGGCGCGCGGGCCGCAGCCCGAACTGTTCCATCGGGTCGGCAGCCCCCTCGTCCACCACGATCGCCGACAAATCGGCCTGCCGGATCTGCGTCGAACCGCCGGACGTCCGGGTCTCGATCTCGATCACCCGTCGTGCCAGCCCGTTGTCGATGATCGCCCAGCGCAGATCGTCCCAGGAGCGGATGCCTTCGCCCTCGATGCGCATCACGCGCTCGCCAGCGACCAAGCCAGCGCGCTCGGCAGCCGAACCCTGGGTAATGCTGCCGATCTCCGGTGCCAGAGTCGTCGTGCCCGCGATGAACGTCCCCCAATAGATGAGGATGGCCAGCAGAAAATTGGCAAATGGGCCGGCAGCCACGATCACGCTGCGCTTCCAGATCGGCTGGACATTGAAAGCGCGTGCGCGCTCCTGCGTGGCGACCGGTTCCTCGCGCTCGTCCAGCATCTTGACGTAGCCTCCCAGCGGGATCGCCGCCACGCACCACTCCGTCTGGTCTGCACCGAAGCGGCGGCTCCACAGGGGCTTGCCGAAACCGATGGCAAAACGCAGCACGCGCACGCCACACCAGCGCGCGGCCAGGAAATGCCCCAACTCGTGCACGAAGATGAGCACCGCCAGGGCGAGCAGAAAGGACCACAGGTAGTGCAGGAAGCTCATCAGGAACCTCTATAAATGGGGAAGCCAGCGCCCCGACGGCTAAGCCAGACTCAGGCGGACACTGAGACCAGTGCTCGCGCGGCAAGTTCACGCGCCTGGTGATCTACCGCGATCAGATGCTCCAGTGAGTCGACAGATGTCGCTGGCAACTCGTCCAAAACCTGCTGGACGGTCCGCGCAATGTCGACGAAACGCGTGCGCCCATCGAGAAAGGCTGCCACCGCGATTTCGTTCGCCGCATTGAGGATGGCGGGTGCACATCCCCCCTGGCGCAAAGCCTCAAACGCGAGGCCCAGACAAGGGAAGCGCTGCAGATCCGGCTCCTCGAAACTGAGTTTGCCGATCTGCGCCAGGTTCAGGCGCGACACCCCGGCGTCGATGCGCTCGGGATAGGCCAGTGCGTGCGCAATGGGGGTCCGCATGTCGGGATTCCCGAGTTGGGCGATCACCGAGCCGTCTCGGTATTCGACCATCGAGTGGATCACGCTCTCGGGGTGGATCAGCACCCCGATACGATCGACCTCCACGCCGAACAGCCAACGGGCCTCGATGACCTCCAGCCCCTTGTTCATCATGGTGGCGGAATCCACCGATATCTTGCGTCCCATCACCCAGTTGGGATGCGCGCAAGCCCGCTCTGGCGTCACCCCGTCCAATTCCGCCAGGGGCGTGCGACGGAACGGTCCGCCGGAGGCGGTCAGCACGATACGCGCCACGCCGCAGTGATGCAGACCGTAGTCAAAACCGGCTGGCAGGGACTGGAAGATCGCGTTGTGTTCGCTGTCGATCGGCATCAGCGTGGCACCACCCTCGTGCACCGCCTGCATGAAGAGTTCACCGGCCATCACCAGCGCCTCTTTGTTGGCCAGCATCAGACGCTTGCCCGCGCGCGCAGCCGCCAAAGCCGGCCGCATGCCCGCGGCACCGACGATAGCCGCCATCACGGTAGTCACTTCGCCGGCACAGGCGACCTGTTCGAGTGCCTCCGCGCCCCACAGCACCTCGGTCGACAGCCCGTCCAGCGCGGAACGCAAACGCCCCGCGTCCTCCGCCGACGCCACCACCGCCATTCTCGGCCGGTGGAGACGGCATAGGGCCGCCAACTCGTCCACCCGCGAAAAAGCCGTCAGGGCGAAGATCTCGAACCGCTCGGGGTGGCGTGCAACGACATCCAGGGTGTTCAAGCCTATGGAGCCGGTCGCACCCAGAATAGTTAACACCTGCTTGCTCATGCGCGCGCTCCCGGATTCAGGCGAGGAAGGACAGGATCAGGACCGCAGCCGCCGCCAAGGGCAGCGTCGGCAGCAAACTGTCGATGCGGTCGAGCAGGCCACCATGGCCCGGCAGGAGGTCGCCACTATCCTTCAATCCAGCCTGGCGCTTGAGCAGGGATTCGAACAGATCGCCCTCCACGCTGGTTGCCGTGTACAGCAAGGCGAACACCATCAGGACGAGCGGACTCAGCGCTTGCAATGCCGGCACGAAGGTCTGACACAGCAGCACGAACACAAGCACCGCGAGCACACCGCCCATTACACCTTCCCAGGTCTTGCCGGGACTGATCCCCGGCGCTAGCTTGTGGCGCCCAAAGGCCCGTCCAGCGAAGTAAGCGCCGATGTCGGCCAGCCACACCATGGCCATGGCCCCAAGCAGGAGCCAGGGGCTGATCTCGCGCAACTGGATCATCGCCAGACCTGCCGGCACCAGAACAACCAAACCCACGATGTAACGCCCCACGCCCTCGCGGAACTGGGGCTTAAGCCGCAGGATCGCCGACACCGTAAACCACCAGAAGGACACGGCCCCCAGATGCACGGCCAAGCCCAGCATGAGCGCGTCCTCCTTGGGCATCAAGGCAAATAGCAGTGCCGGTGCCACGGCCAGCACGCGGAATACCCAGCTCATCGGGCCGCGTATGGCGGTCAGGCGCAGCCACTCCCCTGCTGCCAGCCACAACACCCCGCCGACCACACAGGCCCAAGCCAGCGTCGGCAACAGGAACACGCAGGCCAGCAAGGCCAGGAGAAGGGCGACTGCCGTCAGGACACGCGCTTTCAGCATGGATCAGGCACCGGTTCCCGCCGCAGGATTCGCATGCACCTGCTCGCTTGTGCGACCGAAGCGGCGCTCCCGCCGGCGATAGGACTCGAGCGCCTCGGCAAAGGCCGCTTCATCGAAATCCGGCCACAGCCGATCGGTGAAATAAAACTCCGCATACGCGAGTTGCCATAAAAGGAAGTTACTTACCCGCTGCTCACCACCGGTACGGATGAAGAGATCCGGCTCAGGCGCATCGGCCAGGCACAGGTACGGCGCCAAATCCTCTTCGCTGAAGTCGCCAATGTGGTCCGGCCGCGCTGCGCGCAGACGGTTCATCGCATTCAGGATGTCCCAGCGGCCGCCATAGTTTGCCGCGATCGACAAGGTCAGCGCCGTATTGCCCGCGGTCTGGGCTTCGGCATCACGGATGGTCGCCACCAGGGCTTGGTCGAAGCGCGCCAGATCGCCAATCACCCGCAAGCGGATGTTGTTCTTGTGCAAGCGGGCCACTTCGTCGCGCAAGGCCTGCAGGAACAGGTTCATCAGGAACGAGACTTCGTCCGCCGGACGACGCCAGTTCTCGCTACTGAACGCGAACAAGGTCAGGTGCTCAACACCATGCTCAATGCATAGCCTGACGACGTTGCGCACCGTCTCCACGCCACGCTTGTGACCGGCCACCCGCGGCAGCAACCTCTTCTTGGCCCAGCGCCCATTGCCATCCATGACGATGGCAATGTGACGCGGAAGGTCCGGAGAGGCGGGAATGTCGCGCGTGGAGCTGAAAAGTCGCGATAGCGGCATGGCCGTTCCTTGCGCGATGAAATGGAAGGCGGTGCGATGCAGCCGCTCAGACCTGCATCAACTCCTGCTCCTTCTGGGCCAGGAGCTTGTCGACTTCGGCGATGTACTTGTCAGTAAGCTTCTGCACATCGTCCTGCGTGCGACGTTCTTCGTCCTCGGCGATTTCCTTGTTCTTCAAGGCATCCTTGAGCGAGGAATTGGCATCACGACGAATATTGCGGATCGCCACCTTGGCTTCTTCGCCTTCGCTCCGCACGACCTTGATCAGGTCCTTGCGGCGCTCTTCGGTCAGGGCCGGCATCGGCACCCGCACAACATCGCCGACGGCAGACGGATTCAGACCAAGGTCCGAGTCGCGGATCGCCTTCTCCACCTTGCTCACCATGTTTTTTTCCCACGGCTGCACACCGATGGTACGGGCATCGAGCAGGGTCACATTGGCGACCTGCGGAACTGCTGTCGGCGACCCGTAGTAATCGACCATCACATGGTCCAGCAAACCGGTATGGGCACGCCCGGTACGCACCTTGCCGAGGTCGTTCTTGAGCGCCTCGACGGACTTCTGCATCTTGCTTTCGGTGGTTTTCTTGAGTTCCGCAATCATGGTCTGTTCCCTCAAACGTGAACGAGCGTGCCTTCGTCTTCGCCCATCACGACGCGACGTAGCGCTCCCTTCTTGAAGATACTGAACACCTTGATCGGCAGCTTCTGATCGCGGCACAGCGCAAAGGCCGTAGCGTCCATCACTTGCAGGTTTTTCGCGATGGCCTCGTCGAAACTCACGGTGCTGTAACGCGTGGCGTGCGGATCCTTTTTCGGATCCGCCGTGTAGATGCCATCAACCTTGGTCGCTTTGAGTACGATCTGCGCGCCGATCTCGGCGCCGCGGAGCGCGGCCGCCGTATCGGTGGTGAAGAAGGGGTTGCCGGTACCAGCCGCGAACACGACAATCTTGCCCTCTTCGAGGTAACGGATCGACTTGCCACGGATGTACGGCTCGACGACCTGATCCACGCGCAGCGCGGATTGCACGCGAGCAGTGACGCCGGCATGCGTGAACGCATCGACCAGCGCCATGGCGTTCATGATCGTCGCCATCATTCCCATGTAGTCCGCCGTGGCGCGGTCCATGCCGGAAGCGGCACCGGCCATGCCACGGAAGATATTGCCGCCACCAATCACAATCCCTACTTCGACGCCCATGCGGGCCACTTCGATCACGTCGGCCACGATGGTCGACACCACCCCCTGATTGATGCCATAGGCATCATCACCCATGAGAGCTTCACCGGAGAGCTTGAGCAGGATACGTTGATAGGCAGCGGCCATGCGGACTCCTTAGCGGGCTTGAGCGGCAGCGGCGGCCTGGGCAGCCACCTCGGCGGCGAAGTCGGTCACCTTCTTTTCGATGCCCTCACCCACCACGTACAGCGTGAAAGCGGCCACCGAAGCCGACTTGGACTTCAGCAGTTGCTCGATGGTTTGCTTGCCATCTTCAGCCTTGACGAACACCTGCGACAGCAGCGTCACTTCCTTCAGGAACTTCTGCACCGTGCCTTCGGCGATCTTTTCTAGCATCGCTTCGGGCTTGCCGCTTTCCTTGGCCTTTTCGATGGCCACGCGACGCTCGGTTTCGATCAGCTCGGCCGACACGCCGGAAGCGTCCAGCGACTTGGGCTTGCTGGCAGCGATATGCATCGCCACGTCCTTGCCCAGGCTCTCATCGCCGCCCAGCAGGTCCACCAGCACGCCCACCTTGGCGCCACCGTGAATGTACTGGGTCACCTTGCCCGTGGCTTCCACGCGCTGGAAGCGGCGGACGCTGATGTTCTCGCCGATCTTGCCGACCAGGGCCGTACGCACGGCATCCACGGTCGAGCCCTGCAGCGGCAGCGCCGACACGGCGGCCACATCGGCCGGATTCTGGGTTGCGACCAGCTCGGCCACGGCCTTGGTGAAGGCGATGAAGTCGTCGTTCTTGGCTACGAAGTCGGTTTCGCAATTCACCTCGACGATCGCGGCCAGCTTGCCGTCGGCGGAAATGTAGGTACCGACGATGCCTTCGGCAGTAATGCGAGCGGCAGCCTTGCTGGCCTTGTTGCCCAGCTTGACGCGCAGAATCTCTTCGGCCTTGCCCAGGTCGCCATCGGCTTCGGTCAGGGCCTTCTTGCACTCCATCATCGGCGCGTCGGTCTTCGCGCGCAGTTCTGCCACCATGCCTGCGGTAATTGCCGCCATGCTTGTGCTCCTAAATCAATAAAGTAAGCCTAAAAGCAAGGCCCTTTCGGGCCTCGCACGCGCCCAGAGCCTCGCGGCCCTTGGCGCCAAAGTATCCAGCGAAGCTGTTACGCCCGTTCTTCGACGTTTTCTTCCACCTCGACGAACTCGTCCGAAGCGGCAGCCACGATGTCCTGCACCATGTTGTTCTTGCCTTCCAGGACGGCATCAGCCACGCCCTGGGCGTACAGACGGATGGCACGGCTGGAGTCGTCGTTACCGGGAATGACGTAATCCACACCATCCGGGGAATGGTTGGTATCAACCACGGCCACGACCGGAATACCCAGCTTCTGGGCTTCGGTGATGGCAATCTTGTGGTAACCCACGTCGATCACGAACAGGGCGTCGGGCAGGCCGGACATGTCCTTGATGCCACCGATGCTCTTCTGCAGCTTGGCCAGTTCACGCTGGGCCATCAGCGCTTCCTTCTTGTGCAGCTTTTCGGACGAACCGTCGGCGAACATTTGCTCCATGTCCTTCAGGCGCTTGATCGAGCCCTTGACGGTCTTGAAGTTGGTGAGCATGCCGCCCAGCCAACGATCGTCCACCACCGGCATGCTGCAGCGCTGAGCCTCTTCGGCGATGATCTCGCGAGCCTGACGCTTGGTGCCCACAAAGAGAATGGTGCCGCGATTGGCTGCCAGCTTCTTCACGAAGCTCATGGCCTCGTTGTACTTCTGCAGCGTCTTCTCGAGGTTGACGATGTGAATCTTGTTGCGATGGCCAAAGATATAGGGGGCCATCTTGGGGTTCCAGAAGCGGGTTTGGTGGCCGAAGTGGACACCGGCTTCCAGCATTTGACGCATGGTCACGGACATGGAAATACTCCAGTTTTCAGGGTTTGGCCTCCGCTCGCGGCACATGCCGGCAAATCTGCCACCATGCTGCACGTCACCAAGGATGACGAACCCGGACCGCGAGCGTGCGAATTAGCCAGATCGAATGCCGACCCGGCTTAGCCCGCAATTCTAGCAGCAAACGACAGGCCGGCTCAAGCCGCAAACCGGCGAAATTCGCGCCACGCGTTGCCCTGAGCCCATGAGTGGGCTAGTCTTGGGCGTTTGTTTCTGGAAGGTCCCCTGCTCACCATGAGCGTCGTCATCAAATCCCCGGCAGAAATCGAGAAGATGCGGGTCGCCGGCCGTCTGGCCGCAGAAGTCCTGGATTTCATCGAACCCCACGTACAGCCTGGCATCACCACCGAAGAGCTGGACCGCCTGTGTCACGAATACATGGTCAAGGAGCAAGGCACGATCCCGGCTCCGCTCAATTACACGCCGCCCGGCTACACGCCCTACCCCAAGGCCATTTGCACCTCAGTGAATCACCAGGTGTGTCACGGCATTCCCGGGCCCAAACCGCTCAAGCGCGGCGACATCGTGAACATCGACATCACGGTCATCAAGGACGGCTACCACGGCGACACCAGTCGTATGTTCATCGTCGGCGGCGAGGCCAGCATCCAGGCCAAGCGTCTGTGCCAAATCACTTACGAGTGCATGTGGCTGGGCATTGCCCAGGTCAGGCCTGGCGCCCAGCTCGGTGACATCGGCGCGGTGATCCAGAAGCATGCCGAGGGCAATGGCTTCTCGGTGGTACGGGAGTTCTGCGGCCACGGCATCGGCGCCAAGTTCCACGAGGAGCCGCAGGTGGTCCATTATGGTCGCCCGGGTACCGGCATGACCCTGCGCGAAGGCATGATCTTCACCATCGAGCCGATGATCAATGCGGGCAAGGCGGCCATTTCCGAGTTGCCGGATGGCTGGACGATCGTCACCCGCGACCGCTCACTGTCCGCCCAATGGGAGCACACGGTACTGGTGACGGCGGACGGCTACGAAGTACTGACAGTGTCGCCCCGCATGCCGGCCCTCCCGGCCTTCATCCGGGGAACCCAGGCAGGCGCATGATCATCGACGAAGCGACGGTCCCGCCGGTCGCCCGCGGCGACCTGGAAGCCCTGCGCAGCAAGCTGGTTGAAGGACAGGCACGCCTGCGCGGCGAGTACGAAGCGCGCGCCAACCCGGCCCACCTGCTGCGTGGCCGGGCACGCAACGTGGACGCCGCCTTGATCGAACTGTGGCGGCGCAGCGGCCTACCTGAATCCGCCACCTTGGTTGCGGTTGGCGGCTATGGCCGTGGCGAACTGTATCCCTGCTCAGACGTAGACATCCTGGTCCTGCTGGCCGAAGAAGCCGGACTCCCGCTGCAACAGAAGATCGAGCGCTTCATCGGTCACCTGTGGGATCTCGGTCTGGACATCGGTCACAGCGTGCGCACCCTCGAGGAATGCCTCAGCGAAGCCAAGCAAGACGTCACCATCCAGACCAATCTGCTGGAGTCACGTCGCCTGACCGGCAGTCTCGCGCTGTACCGTCGCTTCTGCCAGCAACTGGCAGTGAGCTTCGACCCCGAGGCCTTCTTCCACGCCAAGTGCGCAGAGCAGGAGCAGCGCTACAACCGCTTCAACCACACCCCCTACGCACTGGAACCCAACTGCAAGGAGAGCCCCGGTGGGTTGCGCGACCTGCAGAACATCGTGTGGGTCTCGCTGGCCGCCGGCCTGGGCACGCGCTGGGGCGACATGGCGAAGAACGGGTTGATCACGCCCGAAGGCGCGCGCGAACTGCGCAGCGTGGAGCGCTTCATGCAGCATGTGCGCATCTGTCTGCACCACATCACAGGACGGCGCGAAGACCGCCTGATCTTCGATGTACAGGAAGCACTGGCACGCGCCTTTGGCGTCGGTGCGACCAAAGCCAAGCGCGCGTCCGAGGTCATGATGCAGCGCTACTACCGCATCGCCAAGCAGGTGACCCAGCTCAATACCCTGGTGCTGCAGAACCTGGCGGTACGCTACCGCCCACTCGCCTTGTCGCAGACGCGCGCCATCAATGCACGATTCCAGGCCAACAGCGAGTTGCTGGACATCGTCGACGAGCAGGTCTTTGAACGCGAACCAGGTGCCCTGCTCGAGTGCTTCCTGCTGATGCAGCGCAATCCGGAACTCAAGGGCATGAGTGCGCGGACCCTGCGCGCCCTGTGGCGTGCGCGCCATCTGATCGATGCAGACTTCCGCCGCAAGCCGGAAAACCGCATGCTGTTCCTCGACATCCTGAAGGAACCGCACGGCCACACACACGAGTTCCGGCGCATGAACCAGTACGAGATACTGGGGCGCTACATACCGGCCTTCGGACGCATCGTAGGCCAGATGCAGCACGACCTGTTCCATGTCTACACGGTGGATCAGCACATCCTGCAGGTGCTGCGCAACGTGCGACGCTTCGCGCTGGAACAACATGCGCACGAATATCCCCTGATGACGCAGTTGTTCACCGGCTTCGAGCGCCCCTGGCTGCTCTATGTCGCGGCGCTGTTCCATGACATCGCAAAGGGGCGCGGTGGAGACCACTCCAAGCTGGGCATGGCCGATGCACGTCGCTTCTGCCGCGACCACGGCCTCTCCAAGGAAGATACCAACCTCGTCGTGTGGCTGGTCGAACACCATCTCACCATGTCGCAGGTCGCGCAACGCCAGGACCTGACCGACCCGGACGTCATTCACAGTTTTGCCGCGCTGGTGAAGAACGAGCGTCGCCTGACCGCGCTTTACCTGCTGACCCACTCAGACATTCGGGGCACCAGCCCCAAGGTGTGGAACGGCTGGAAGGCCAAGTTACTGGAAGACCTCTTCCTGATCACTCGCAAGCTGCTGCGCGGCGACACGCCGGAGCAGGCGCAGGGGGTGGAAGAGCGCCGCCAGCAGGCACGCGAACGCCTGCGCTTCTTCGGCTTGCAGGAAGGCATCGAGAAAGCCCTCTGGAAAAATTTGGACACCGTCTACTTCCTGCGCAACAACACCGAGGAAGTGGTGTGGCACACGCGCATGCTCTACTACCGCCCTGACAGCGAAGAGCCGGTGGTCAAAGCGCGCACCAGCCCGGTCGAGAAGGGGCTGCAGGTGATGATCTACACGCGCGACCAGAAGGATCTGTTTGCGCGCCTTTGCGGTTTCTTCAGCCGCATGGGCTACAACATCATGGATGCGCGCATCCACACCACCCTGCACGGCTACGCGCTGGACACCTTCGTTCTGCTCGACCCAAGTGAAGAGGAAGGCCACTACCGCGACGTCATCGCACTGATCGAGCATGAACTGACCGAAAGGCTTCGCCAGCAGGGGCCTATCGACAAGCCAATAGGTGGGCGCATCTCACGCCAACTGAAACACTTCCCGATCACGCCGGCGGTGACGCTGCAACCTGATGAGCGCGGCCAGCATTTCATCCTCTCCATCGTCGCTGCTGACCGTCCTGGCCTGCTCTTCACGGTCGCCAGCACGCTGGCCGAACATGGCATCAATGTGCAGGGCGCCAAGATCGTGACCCTGGGCGAGCGAGCCGAGGACATCTTCCTCGTCAGCAGTCACAACCTCGACCACAGTGCGAAGACGGTGCAACTTGAATCGGACTTGATCGAGCGGCTGCGCGTCTGAGCCACTTGCCGCGCATGAAAAAGCCGGCGCCCTGCGCCGGCTTTCTTTTTTTGAACTTCCCCTCAATCGTCCGGCTGGCCGGCCAGTTCGGGAAACAAGACCTCGGTAAAACCGAAGCGACGCAGGTCGCGGATGCGCATCGGGTAGAGGATGCCGTCAAGGTGATCGCACTCGTGCTGCACCACGCGCGCATGGAAGCCCTCGGCGATGCGATCAATGGGGGCGCCCTCGGGAGTGAAGCCGCGATAGCGCAGACGGGTGTAACGCGCCACTTCGCCACGCATTCCGGGGACCGACAGGCAGCCCTCCCACCCCTCCTCCAGCTCCTCGGTCAGCATCTCGATGAGGGGATTGACGAGGATGGTGCGCGGCACGGCCGGCGCATCCGGGTAGCGTTCGCTCTGCTCGAAGCCGAAGATCACCACGCGCAGGTCTACGCCGATCTGCGGCGCGGCCAAACCCACCCCGCCCGCCGCATGCATGGTGTCGAACATGTCCTGCACCAGTGCATGCAACTCGGGGGTATCGAAGGTCTCAACCTCTCGCGCGCGTCGCAAGAGACGCGCATCCCCCATTTTCAACAGGGTGCGGATCATGCGACCTTGCACACATGCTGCAGGATGTTATGGACGCGGTGCATCGCGCGCTGCAGGGTTTGCTCGATGTCCTGCATCTGGATGCCTTGGCTGCTACTGGCGCGCCCGGCCGCATGGTTGGCCACCACGTTGATGGCCGCGTATGGCAGCTCCAGCTCGCGCGCCAGCACCGCTTCGGGCATGCCAGTCATGCCGACCACATCGGCACCGTCGCGCTCCAGCCGGTTGATCTCGGCGGCCGACTCCAGGCGTGGGCCCTGGGTGGCGGCATAGACCGCCCCATCGACTACAGCTTCGCCCGCAGCCTTGGCAGCGCCCAGCAGGCGTGCACGCAAGGACTGCGCGTAGGGTTCAGTGAAATCGACGTGCACGACAGCAGAATCACTGCCGTCGAAGTAGGTCGCCTTGCGACCCCAGGTGTAGTCCAGGATCTGGTGTGGCACCACGATCACGCCCGGCCCCAGGTCGGCACGGATGCCGCCCACCGAGGCCACCGACACGATCGCCTCGGCCCCGGCATGCTTGAGCGCCCAGATGTTGGCGCGGTAGTTCACCTGGTGGGGGGGGATCGTATGGCCGTAACCATGACGTGCGAGAAACACCGCCTCCTGGTCGCACACACGCCCGAACAACAAGGCTCCCGAAGGCTCGCCATAGGGGGTGCGCACGACTTCGCGTCGTTCTATATCAAGATTCGAGAGCTGCGACAGTCCGCTGCCGCCGATGATTGCAAGCATTGCCAGAATCCGTTGTAGGTTGGTTTTCGATGGTAGCACGCCACAAAACGACCTCGGCTGATACGGTGCAACATGCTAGAATAGTCGGCTTTTTCAAACATTTAGAGCCCTCCCCGCCATGAGCCGCGCCATCCGCAACATCGCCATCATCGCCCACGTCGATCATGGCAAGACCACGCTGGTCGACCAGCTTCTTCGCCAATCCGGCACCTTCGCCGCCCACCAGCAGGTGGCCGAGCGCGTGATGGACAGCAACGATCTGGAAAAAGAGCGCGGCATCACGATCCTGGCCAAGAATTGCGCGATCCAGTACGGCGAAACCCACATCAATATCGTCGACACCCCGGGGCACGCCGACTTCGGCGGTGAGGTGGAGCGCGTGCTGTCGATGGTCGACTCGGTGCTGCTGCTGGTTGACGCCGTCGAGGGCCCGATGCCGCAGACGCGCTTCGTCACGCGCAAGGCGCTGGGCATGGGCCTCAAGCCCATCGTCGTGATCAACAAGATCGACCGTCCGGGCGCGCGCCCTGACTGGGTCATCAACCAGACCTTCGACCTCTTCGACAAGCTGGGCGCCACCGAGGAGCAACTGGACTTCCCGGTCGTCTACGCCTCGGCCCTGAACGGCTTCGCCATGCTCGACGCGAGCCAGCCCGGCACCGACATGAAGCCCCTGTTCGAGGCGATCCTCACGCATGTCCCGCAACCCGAGGTTGATGCCGAGGGCCCGCTGCAGGTGCAGATCTGCTCTCTGGATTACTCGACCTACATCGGCCAGTTGGGCATCGGCCGCATCAAGCGCGGCCGCATCCGCCCGAACCAGGAAGTGGTGGTCATGTACGGCGACGAGAACCGCGGCAAGGCCAAGGTCTCGCAGGTGCTGACCTTCACCGGCCTGGAGCGCGCGCCGGCCGAAAGTGCCGAGGCTGGCGACATCATCCTGGTCAGCGGTATCGACCAGGTCGGTATCGGCGTGACCATCTGCGATCCGGAGAACCTGGATCCGATGCCGCCGATCGCCGTGGATGAGCCCACGCTGACCATGAACTTCCTGGTGAACTCCTCGCCGCTGGCCGGCCGCGAAGGCAAGTTCGTGACCAGCCGCCAGATCCGCGAGCGCCTGGAAAAGGAACTGCTCAAGAACGTCGCGCTGCGCGTGAATTACACCAGCGACTCCGATGTGTTCGAGGTGTCCGGGCGCGGTGAGCTGCACCTGACCATCCTGCTGGAAAACATGCGCCGCGAAGGCTACGAACTGGCCGTCGGCCGCCCGCGCGTGGTGTTCAAGGAAATCAACGGCGAAAAGTGCGAGCCGTATGAAATGCTGACCGTCGACGTGGAAGAGAACCACCAGGGCGGCGTCATGGAAGAACTGGGCCGTCGCCGTGGTGAACTGCAGGACATGCAGCCGGATGGCAAGGGTCGCGTACGCCTGGAATACCGCATCCCGGCGCGCGGTCTGATCGGCTTCCAGGGTGAGTTCCTCACGCTGACGCGCGGCACCGGTCTCGCCAGCCACGTGTTCGACGACTACGGCCCCATGGCCGGCGGCATGGCCGAGCGTCGCAACGGCGTGCTGATCTCGCAGAACGATGGGGATGCCGTCGCCTATGCGCTGTGGAACCTGCAGGATCGCGGCCGCATGTTCGTGTCGCCCGGCGACAAGCTGTACGAGGGCATGATCATCGGCATCCACACGCGCGACAACGACCTCGTGGTGAACCCGATCAAGGGTAAGCAGCTCACCAACGTGCGCGCCTCGGGCAAGGACGAAGCAGTGGCCCTGACGCCGCCGATCCAGCTCACCCTGGAGTCCGCCATCGAGTTCATCGCTGATGACGAACTGGTCGAGATCACCCCGCAGAACATCCGCCTGCGCAAGCGCTTCCTGAAGGAACACGAGCGCAAGCGCGCGGCACGCGCCGACGAGGTCTGAGCGAGACTCTCCCGAGAGCAACAAAAAAGCCCGGCGATGCCGGGCTTTTTTGTTGGCTGCGCGGGCTTATGGCCCGCTGACCAATCCGCCTTATTCGGGACGGATGTTCGAGGCTTGCTTGCCCTTAGGGCCTTGCACAACGTCGAAGCTCACACGCTGGTTTTCGGCCAACGACTTGAAGCCGGAGCCCGTGATCGCGGAGAAGTGCGCGAACAGGTCTTCGCCGCCGTCATCCGGCTTGATGAAACCGAAACCCTTTGCGTCGTTGAACCACTTGACGATGCCAGTTGCCATGATTGATGTGTCCTTAACAAAAACAGATAACAAGGCCGAAGCCCAGGACGAAGATCAAGTGGAGCGGTGACAAACCGGCACGTCGCATCACGCAACGCTGCGAGCAAGACAGACCAACTTCGCAGCTTGAAAATCGTTGGCCCGCACTATGTCTCAACGTCCACCACTTGGCAAGCACAGACAAAAGGGCAGGTGCTCGTATGGCAGGTCACTCAGCCCGGTTTGCGCATCAGCGTGGATTTGCCGAACAGGCTTTCGACCAGATCGACCGCCAGTTCGGCCGTGCGGTTGCGCAGGTCCAGCGCCGGGTTGAGTTCCACGATATCAAGCGAGGCCAGGGCGCCGGTATCCGCGATCATCTCCATGCATAGCTGGGCCTCGCGGTAGGTCGGTCCCCCGGGCACGGTGGTGCCTACACCGGGCGCAATCTCGGGGTCGAGAAAGTCGACGTCGAAGCTCACATGCAGGTGGGTGTCCTGATCGACGCCCAGCAAGGCCTGCTCCATGGTGTGGCGCATGCCCATCTCGTCGATGAAGCGCATGTCGAACACATCGAGATCGGCCTGGTGCACGAAGCGCTTCTCCTCGGCATCCACGCTGCGGATACCGATCTGGCGGATGTCATCGACGGCCAGGGCGGGCACCTGGTCGGACAGCCCGATCAAGGCGTCCGGGCCATGCCCGCACAGGCAGGCCACGGGCATGCCATGCACATTGCCGCTGGGCGTGATGGTGGCGGTGTTGAAGTCGGCATGGGCATCCAGCCACAGCACGCGCAGCTTCTTGCCAACGCGCCGGCAGTGGCGCGCGACGGCGGAGATCGAACCCACCGCGAGCGAATGATCACCGCCCAGCATGATGGGGAGGCGCCCCGCCGCCAGCTCCGCCAGCACCGCGTCGTGCACCGCGCGGTTCCACGCCACCACCTCGGCCAGGTGTCGATAGCCCTGCTCCGGCGGCAACCACGGATTGGCCGGACCGGCGAGATTGCCGCGATCCAGCACGTCCAGCCCCTGGCGCGTGAGGACGGGACCGATGTCGGCCACGCGCAAGGCTTCCGGCCCCATCGAGGCGCCGCGCGCGCCAGCACCGATGTCGGTCGGTACGCCGATCAGCGATAGCTTGTTCATTCAGACCCCTCCAGTCCGTAGCGTTGTGCATGATCCTGCAGCACTTCGAGAAATGCCTGGCCATAAGCCGCCAGCTTGCGGTCGCCGACGCCCGACAGTTCGTACATCGCGTCCAGGCTCTGCGGCCTCTTCTCCAGCATCTGCTTGAGCGTGGTGTCGCCGAAGATCACGTAGGCCGGCACGTTCTGTTCTTCCGCGAGGCGACGGCGGCACTGGCGCAGCGCGGCCCACAGGCTGCGCGCTTCGTCGGACTCGAACTCGATCTCGCGGCGCACGCTGGTAGCCGCGCTGGGCGCTGCCTCGCGCACCTTGCGGGCGACGAAGCTGGCTTCGCCACGCAGCACTTGACGGCAGGCCTCCTGCAGCACGAGGCCGCCATGCTCGTTCACGCCGATCAGGCCTTGCGCGGCCATCTGGCGCAGCAGCGAGCTCCATTGCACATCCGACACATTCTTGCCGATGCCGAAGGTGGATAGATGCTGGTGTCCGCGCTCCGTGACCTTGGGCGTCTCGCGGCCGACCAGGATGTCGATCAGGTGCCCGGCACCGTAGCGCTGCCCGCTGCGATAGATCGTGGACAAGGCCTGCTGTGCGGCAACCGAGGCATCCCAGGTCTGCGGCGGGGTGAGGCACATGTCGCAGTTGCCGCAGGGTTCGGAGCCTTCGCCGAAGTAGCGGAGCAAGACCTGGCGGCGGCAGGCCGGTGCCTCGCAATAGCCGAGCAGGGACTCCAGGCGCTGGCGTTCGAGACGCTTGACCTCGTCCGGCGCCTGCGACTGCTCGATCATCTCGCGCTGCAGGACAAGGTCTTGCAGGCCGTAGGCCATCCAGGCATTCGACGGCAGGCCGTCGCGGCCAGCGCGACCGGTCTCCTGGTAATAAGCTTCCAGCGATTTGGGCAGGTCGAGGTGGGCGACGAAGCGCACGTCGGGCTTGTCGATGCCCATGCCGAACGCGATGGTCGCCACCATGACGATGCCATCGCCGCGCACGAACTGGGTCTGGTGCGTCTCGCGCGTGGCCGGGTCGAGGCCGGCGTGATAGTGCAGCGCGCGGATGCCTTCGCCGCGCAGCCAGTTGGCCGTCTCTTCGACCTTCTTGCGCGACAGGCAATAGACGATGCCGGACTCGCCGTCATGGCTGTTGCGGATGAAACGCAGCAGTTGCTTGCGCGGATTGTCCTTCTCCACCACGGTGTAGCGGATGTTCGGCCGGTCGAAGCTGGACAGGAAGACGCGTGCTTCGTGCAGGGCCAGGCGCTCGATGATCTCCTGTCGCGTGGCGCCGTCGGCGGTCGCGGTCAGCGCGATGCGTGGCACTTGCGGGAAGCGCTCATGCAGGATGGAGAGCTGGATGTATTCGGGGCGGAAATCGTGCCCCCATTGCGACACGCAATGCGCCTCGTCGATCGCGAACAGGCCGATGCGGCTACGCCCCAGCAGGTTCTGGAAGCGGCCGGTCAGCAGGCGCTCAGGGGCGACATAGAGCAGGTCCAATTCGCCGCGCTGCATCTGGGCTTCGATGTCCTGCGCGGCCTCGGCATCCAGGGTCGAGTTCAGGTAGGCCGCGCGCACGCCCAGTTGGCGCAGGGCCTGCACCTGATCCTGCATCAGCGCGATGAGGGGTGACACGACGACGCCGCAGCCCTCGCGCAGCAAGGCGGGGATCTGGTAGCACAGCGATTTGCCGCCGCCGGTGGGCATCAGCACCAGGGCATCGCCACCGCCGCTGACGTGCTCGACGATGGCCGCCTGCTCGCCGCGGAAAGCCGGAAAACCAAAAGTGTGGCGCAGCGTGTGCAGCGCCGGATCGTGCAGGGCTTCTTCCATCAATTGTGGTACGGCGAATTCAGCAGGGAGTGATGGCGCAGGCTCATGCCCCACTCGACCACGCGGCTGCCGATCAGCAGGCCCATGCCCATCGCGCCGACCACGAAGCCCGCCTTGAACAGGTTGGCCAGGGTCTCGGCCAGCAAGGGCAGCGCCGCGCCCTGACCAGCAAAGGAGATCTGCATGGCGCCCGCGATGCCCTGGAACATCAGCACGCCGGGCATCATGGGCACCGCACCGGCAAAGGCGATGGTGGCGAAGGGGGCGCGCAGGCGCTCCACCGCGAAGCTCGCGATGACGCCGATGGCCAGGCAGGCAAACAGCGTGGAAACCTCCAGCGAGATGCCATTGTGCAGGCACAGGTAGCGGATGCCGTGACCGACCATGCCGCACAGGATGGACGCCCACAGCACGCGCCACGGCGCGTTGTAGAAGGCGCCGAAGCTGCACGCGGCCACCCCGGCCAGCAGCACGTCGAGCCACAGCGAAATGTCAGCCGGCGCGCCCTGGTGCGGTGGCACGGTGGTCATGCCGAGGGTGATCCAGCCGCCGAGGAAGATGCCCATGGCAGCCGCAACCAGGATGCCCACCGCCAGCCCGAAGCGCGGGATGCCGGTCTGCATGTTGTTCTCGATCACGTCGTAGAGCCCGTTGATGAGATGCGGGCCCGGCACCAGCATCAAGGCTGGCACGATCAGGCAGATACCGGGCGTCGAGGTCCCCCCCAGGGTGATCAGCGTACCGCCCAGCAGAGAGCCGATCAGCGCGGCCGTGAATGGCAGGGCGAACAGCAGCACATGGCGCTTGGCCAGTTCCTGGCGCGCCAGCAGCCCCAGGGCCGAGGCCAGCGCGACAATGGCGATCGCCGCCGCGTCGCCCGCCAGCAACCAGGCCAGGGCACCGGCGCCGGCGCCGAAGATCAGCGCGAGCAACCAGCGGTTGTGACGCGGCGCAGTGCGCTCCACATGGTCGAGCGCCTGGATCGCCTCGCGCAGGTTCATGCGCCCGGCGCACAGCTCGTCGATGACGCGATTGACGGCGATGCTCACCGACACGTTGATGCGGAACTCCGGCGCTTGCGCATGCGCATACTCGCCATGGGGCGAATAAAGCGTGACCGAGCGGTAGCCGACCCATACCTGGCAGTGCAGGCCCAGGGTCTGCGACACCGCCAGCAGGCGGCTGCGCAACAGTTCGGTGCGCATGTTGTATTCGAGCAGCAAGCGCGCCGCGCGGCGCAGGAACAGCATGCCCTCGCTGGAGGTTTCGGCGTGGGCAGGAGGGGGTGAATCGGAAAGCGACATGGGATCGGAGAATGACGAAATACAGGGCGGGATCAGACCATAAGCCTGCCTGCGCGGCAATGCAGCATGATCAAGTTGAGCGCAGCCCGGAGCGAATGATACGGGGGTGCTAAACTTCGCGCCCTCTCCCGCCTCCGGTGTGTGCCCTCCCCGTCGCATGAAAACCTGGCTCACGCGCCTTCTGGGCCTGCTGCTGACCGCCGCCTTGCTGGCCTGGTTCGTCCAGGGCGCGCATTGGCAAGGCGTGGGCGAACGCCTGACCAGCATCGCAAGCTGGCAGCTCGCCGTCGCCCTGGGGGCCTTCGCGCTGACCTATCTGCTGCGCGCCGGACGCATCTTCGACGAGTTCCGCCACAGCCACGCCATCCCGTATGCTGGCGTGCTGCGCCTGACCCTGATCCACAATGCCTCGATCAACATCCTGCCCTTCCGCAGCGGCGAGGCCGCCTTCCCCCTCCTGCTGAACCGCTGGTTCGGCGTGGATACCTCGCGGGCCATCGCCACCCTGCTGTGGCTGCGCATCCAGGATGCCTTCGTGGTGCTAGCCTTGGCCGCGCTGGTGTGGCCCGGCGTGCCGGCCTGGCTGCGCGCGCTGTGGATCGCCGCGGTGGCGGTGGCGGCATGGGCGATCCCGGCCTGGGCGCGCCGTCATCCGGAGCTGCTCGACAGCCATGGCCGCCTGCAGCGCCTGGCGATCAAGTTGCGCGCCGCCCTCGCCGAATCCACCCGCGGCAGCGGTCGCAGTTGGCTGTGGACGCTGGCCAACTGGTCGCTGAAGCTGGGGGCCCAGGCCTGGTTGCTGGCAGCTTTGCTGGCTGGCGGACTGGCCACCGGCCTGGCCGGCGCCCTGGGCGTGGAGTTGGCGGCGATCCTGCCGATCCAGGGCGTGGCGGGATTCGGCACCTACGAAGCCGGCGGCGCAGCCCTGATGCTGTCTCACGGCATAATGCTGGCCGATGGCCTGCAGGCCGCGCTGGCGCTCCACCTGTTTGTGATCTGCTGCGCCCTGGCGGCCGGCGGACTGGCCCTGCTGCTGCCGCTGCGGCCCACCCAATCGACTGAAGAAGAAACGACATGAGCACTTCCTTGCTGCCGCCCGTCCAGCCGCAACCCGAGCTTGCCCTGGAGACCCTGCCCCCGCACCGCCTGTCGGTCGTGGTGCCGATGTACAACGAGGCCGAGAGCGTGGCGCCGATGGTGGCGCGCGTGCATGAGGGCCTGGCCCACTACCCGTGGCCGTGGGAGCTGATCATCGTCGATGACGGCAGCACCGATAGCACGGTGGACGCACTCAACGCCGCCGCCGCGCAATACGGTCCGCATGTGCGAATAGTGGAGTTGATGCGCAACTTCAAGCAGACCGCGGCCATGCAGGCCGGCGTGGATGCCGCGCGCGGCGACGTGATCGCCACCCTGGACGGCGACCTGCAGAACGACCCGGTCGACATCCCGCGCATGGTGGCGCGCCTGCTGCGCGAGAAGCTGGATCTGGTGGCCGGCTGGCGCAAGAACCGCAAGGACGGCATGGTGCTGCGCAAGATCCCGTCGCGCATCGCCAACCGCCTGATCGCCCGCATCACCGGCGTCAAGCTCAACGACTACGGCTGCAGCCTCAAGGTCTATCGCGCCAGCGTGATCAAGAGCGTGCGCCTGTATGGCGAGATGCACCGTTTCATCCCGGCCTGGATGGCCACCGTCACCACGCCGCGCCGCATCTCTGAGGAAGTGGTGGCGCACCACGCGCGCCAGTTCGGCGAATCCAAGTACGGCATCTCGCGCACCTTCCGCGTGATCCTCGACCTGATCTTCGTCTACTTCTTCATGCGCTTCCGCACCCGCCCCGGCCATTTCTTCGGAGGCCTGGGCCTGGGCCTGGGCGCGCTGGGCAGCCTGATCCTCGCCTGGCTGGCCTTCGACAAGTTCGTCATGGGCAATCCGATCGGCACCCGCCCCCTGCTGCTGGCGGGCTTCTTCACCTTGATCGCCGGCGTACAGTTCGTGGTCACCGGCGTACTGGCCGAGACCCTGGCGCGGATCTACTTCGAGGCCGGCAACGCCAACCTGTACCAGGTGCGCGACCCCGACAGCCCGGGTGACCAGGACGCCTGGCAGCGCGCGCAATGAGTCTGAGTCACCCCGGTTCACCGGACAGCCGCACGCGCTGGCTGCTGTTCCTGCTGCCCTTCGCCGCCCTGCTGCTGAACCTGGGCGGCGTGCCGCTGTTCGATGTGGACGAAGGCGCGTTCTCGGAAGCCACGCGCGAGATGTTCGACCGCCACGACTTCCTGTCGACCTGGCTCAATGGCGCCCCGCGCTTCGACAAGCCGATCCTGATCTACTGGTGCCAGGCCTTGTTCGTGTGGCTGCTGGGCCCCAACGAGTGGGCCTTCCGCCTGCCCTCGGCGATCGCCGGGGCCTTCTGGTGCCAGGCCGTGGCCTTGTTTGCCTTCGAGCTGGCCGGTCGCCGTGCCGCCTGGCTGGCCTGCGTGGTTGCCGCGACCTGTGTTGGCGTGCAGGTCATCGGCCGCGCAGCCATCGCCGACGCGCTGCTCAACATGTTGCTGGCGCTGGCCTTGTTCGACGCCTGGCGACACCTGGAAAATCGCAGCCGTGGCGCCTTGCTGCGCAGCTACCTGTGGATCGGCCTGGGCGTGCTGACCAAGGGCCCGGTCGCCCTGCTGGTGCCGGCCGCCACCACCTTGCTGTACTGCCTGTCGGCCGGACGCTTGCGCGACTGGTTGCGCGCCAGCTTCGACCCTGCCGGCTGGCTGATCCTGCTGGCCGTCACCGTGCCCTGGTATGCCACCGCGCTGGCCATCCATGGCCAGGCCTTCATCGACGGCTTCATCCTCAAGCACAACGTGCAGCGCTTCTCGGGCACGCTGGAGGGCCACTCCGGCAGCCTGGGCTATTACTTCTACGTCATTCCGCTGCTGCTGCTGCCCTGGCTGTCCTGGCTGCTTGCCTCGTTGCGCCGCCTGCCTGGCGACTGGCGCCAGCCGGAACGCCGTTTCCTGTGGCTGTGGTGCGGCTTCGTGACGGTGTTCTTCTCGCTGTCCGGCACCAAACTGCCGCACTACGCGCTGTATGGCTGCACACCACTGTTCCTGCTGATCGCCCTGCATGCCGATGCGATCCGCAACCGCTGGCTCGGCGCCCTGCCCCTGCTGGCACTGTTGGTCCTGTGCCTGGCCCTGCCCTCACTGCTGGCGCAGGCACTGGCAAACGGCGCGATTGGCGACGCTTACTATCGCCTGCAGTTCGCCCGCCTGAGCGAGTTGTCGCTGACCAGCTACTACGTGGTACTGGGTGCGGCGCTGGCGATCACGCTCGCGCTGCTGCTGGTGCGTGGCGGCGCCACTGCCGCCGGCCGCATGGCGCTGGCGGCCTGGGTCATGGTGCCGCTGCTGGCACTGGCGGTGATGCCCCTGTTCGGCGAACTGCTGCAAGGCCCGGTCAAGCGCAGCGGACTGGCCGCGCGCGAGATGCAGGGCGTCGCGCCCAATCAATTCATCCTGTGGAATTTCCACGCCCCCAGCTTCAGCGTCTATCGCCAGCATGAAACGCCAACCCGCCAACTCGCACCCGGCGAAGTGGCGTTGACGCGCGCCGATCGCCTGCCACCCGATCTCCCGGTGGAAGTGTTGCGACGCGAGGGCGGCGTGCTCCTGGTCCGCCTGCGCCAGCCATGATGCACGAGCGTTCCGCGTCTCCCGCCGCCTCCGCCGCGGCCTGGCCACAGGCCGGCGTACTGCTGCTGTGGCTGACCGGGCTCACGCTGTACCGCATGTGGGTCTTGCCGGGCCTGGGCATCGGCCTGTACGTGGATGAGGCGCAATACTGGACCTGGGCCAAGGATCTGGACTGGGGCTACTTCTCCAAGCCACCGGTGATCGCCTGGCTGATCGCCGCCAGCACGGCCTTGTTCGGAGACGGCCTGCTGGCCGTCAAGCTGCCGGGCCTGCTGCTCTACCCGGCCACGAGCTGGCTGCTGTTCCTGCTCGGGCGCCGCCTGTTCGACGCCCAGACCGGCTTCCGCGCTGGCTTCGCCTTTTCGCTGATCCCGCTGGTCTCGGCGCTTGGCCTGTTCGTGTCCACCGACGCGCCGCTGCTGTTCTGCTGGGCAGCCTGCTTGCTTTGCCTGCAGCGCGCGATCGAGGAAGACCGCTGGACCGACTGGGCCCTGTTGGGCCTGTGCCTTGGCCTGGGCTTGATGTCGAAATACACGATGGGCGCTTTCGTGCCCTCGGCCCTGCTCTATCTGCTGATCGACCCGCGCCGGCGGCGCCTGTTCTCGCATGGCGGCCTGTGGCTGGCGGCCCTGCTGGCACTGCTGATCCTGCTGCCCAACATCCTGTGGAACTGGTCGCACGACTTTCCGACGCTGCGCCACACGGCCGACATCACCCATGTTGACGGCAATAACGACAAGGGCGGCAACATCGGTGAATTCCTGCTGGCCCAGGTCTTCTCGCTGGGCCCACTGTTTGCCCTGGCTTTCGCGGCCGGCTGCGTGATGGCGCTGCGCCGCTGGCGCGAGGCGCGCATGCAGTTGCTGCTGTGCTTCAGCCTGCCCCTGCTGCTGCTGGTGGTGGCCCAGGCCTGGCGCTCGGAGGCCAACGGCAACTGGGCTGCGCCCGCCTTGTTGGGTGCGCTCTTGCTGAGCGTGGTGTGGCTGCTGCGCCAGCGCAGCCTGTGGTGGAAGTCGGCACTAGGGCTCAACCTCGTACTGATGCTGCTGGCCTACCACCTGCATGCGGGCTTCGCCCTGTTCGACCGCACGGTGCCGGACAATCTGGACTACCTCAAGCGCGCGCGCGGTTGGCCACAGCTCGCCAGCGAACTGCGCCCGCTGCTCGCCGCCCACCCGCACGCGGTGCTGCTCGTCGACAACCGCACCACCATGGCCCATCTGCGCTACGAACTGCGCGACCTGCGCTTCGACCATGCCGCGTGGGCACCTTACCCATTCCCGCAGGACCACTACCAGCTCACCGAGCCGCTCGACGAGTTGCTCACGCCGCGCCAGTTCCTGCTCGTGACGCGCGATGACGCTGCGGGTATCCGCGCGCGCTTCCAGCACAGCCGCCTGCTCGGACGCTTCAACGCGCCGATCAGCGAGAAACGCAGCATCCAGTTGCAGGCGCACCTGCTCGAAGGCTTCCGGGGTTACAAATGAGCTGGCCGCGCCTGCTGCTGTGCGGCCTGCTGGCCTGGTGGGGACTCAGCCAGTGGCAGGCCCGGCCGGTGCAGCACGGCCCCGGCGTACTGGCAGCGGAGGCGCCGCAGCAGCGCAACTTCGGTGGCGATGCCTTTGCTGTCGGCGATTACCGACTCACGCCGCGCGCCCGCTTCGACATCGAAGCGCGGGTGCTGGCCCGCGAACGCTATCGCAGTGGCCGCGAGGCCGATCTGTCCCCGGTCGACCTGGCCCTGGGCTGGGGCCGCATGTCGGACAGCACGGTGCTGGCCAAGATCGACATCTCGCAAAGCGGCCGCTTCTACTTCTGGCGCACCGAGGATGCGCCGATCCCGCTGCGCGAGATCGAGACGCACAGCGCCAACATGCACATGATTCCGGCCAGCGACGTAGTGCGCGAGCAGTTGCTGGACATCCGCCCAGGCCAGGTGGTGCACCTGCAAGGCAAGCTGGTGGACGTGCAGGCTGGCGACGGCTGGCAATGGCGCAGCTCGCTGACGCGCGACGACACCGGCGCCGGCGCCTGCGAACTGGTGTGGGTGGAGGCGGTCAGGGTGACACGCTGAGCAGGGCTTCACGCCCTGCCTCGCCTACCTGCCGCCCTAGCCGGTGTGCCTCAGAGCGAATGCCCCAGCACGCGCGCGAAGCCGGCCTCCTTGGTCGGCCGTGAGAAGGAATCGCGCAGCAGGCGCGACATGGGCAGCTTGATCGACTCGGTGTCGAACCAGCGCTCATAGATCGCGTTGATCTGGCCGCTCGAATAGAGGCCGCGCAGGGTCCGGTCCACCGCCGACAACAAGGCCTCGTCGCCCTTGCGCACCATGATCGCGTAGGGCTCGATCGACAGATAGCTCTCCGTCAGGCTGTACTTCTGCGCGTCCGGCGCTGCGGCCAACATGCCCATCAGGAGGATGTCGTCCTGCGGGAAGGCGACCACCTGGCCCGCCTGCAGGGCCTTGAAGGCTTCCGCGTTACTGGGGTAGCTCACCAATTGCATGCTGCCCAGTTCGGCATCACGCATCTGGGTGAACAGCTTCTCCGAGGTCGTGCCCTTGCTTAGTGCCACCTTGCGCCCGCTCAGGCTGGCCGGCTGGGTCACGCCCTTGTCGGCGGTCAGGATCTTCATGCCGGCCACGAAGATGGTGTAGCTGAAATCCACCTTCTCCTGCCGCGCCTTGGTGTTGGTGGTGGGGCCACATTCCAGATCAACGGAACCATCCATAAGCTTGGGGATGCGCTCAGCCCCCGACAGGGTCACGTACTTCACCTTGAGGTCGGGCATCTTGAGCTCCTTGCGCAAGGTGTCCACCACGCGCAGGCACAGGTCGACCGAATAGCCGACCGGCTTCTTGTCGGCGTCGAGGTAGGAGAAGGGGCGCGCCGCCTCGCGGTTACCGAGCGTGATGGTGCGCGTCTGGCGGATCTTGTCGAGCGTGTCTTCGGCAAGCGCGCTGCCGGGCAGGCTTGCACCGATCGCGAGGCACAGCAAAGAACCGACGAAACGGGGAAGGGGGGAGAAACTGGACAGGCTGACGGGATACATCGGGAACTCCGGTATGACCTTGTGGGCCGGGTTGAACTCGCACGGGTTGCGCGGAAAGACCCGGGAGACGCAGTCTGGCGGTCGTGTCGGAGAACGACTGGATGCAGATCAAGCTGGCATGGCGCCTTTCGTCGCTCACCTGACGAAAGGCATGCGGTCTGCAGCCAGGCGGGACAGGGGCCACCGTGGAAGCGCCACCCGAGACATAAGGGTTAACCCTTGTTTTACCAGTTTGAGTTCCGGCTGGCAGCCCACAGCCGACGAAGAGGACTATTCGGGCGCTGGAATGAGCCCGCATGATCCTCATGCTGCAGTGAAAATTGCCGGAAGCATATTGATCCGCTAGATTCGGGGCCGCGCCTGTTTTTCCCAATGAACGCACGCGGAAAACGCGGGTCCATCTGCGCAGCCCTTCGCAACAGAGGAATAGACAAGATGTTCAAACGACTGCTCGCCCTGCTGGCTTTCCTGGGCTCCGGCCTTGCCAGCGCTGCTCCGCTGACCGGCTGGGTGCTTGAAAACGAGGACTACCCCAACCACCAGGGCATGAAGCGCTTCTTCGAGCTCCTCAAGCAGGACAGCAAGGGCAGCCTCGACGGCAAGACGCTGTGGCGGCAGGACCTGGGGGCCCAGAAAGAAGTCATTCCCAAGTACAAGAAGGGCGAAGTGGACTTCATGGTCATCAGCAACTCCGGGCTGGCCGAGTTCTATCCGGTCATGGAAGTGCTGTCCCTGCCCTTCCTGTTCCAGAACCAGCAACACATGCTGCGCGTGCTGGATGGCCCGGTCGGCCAGTCGCTGGAGGCCGAACTGGCCAAGAAAGGTGTGATCGTGCTGGCCTGGTACAACGGCGGCTCGCGCTCCTTCTACTCGCGCAGCAAGCCGCTGCGCCACTCCACCGACTTTGACCAGCAGAAGATCCGGGTCGCCAACCGCGAGAGCATGATCTCCATGATCAAGGCCTTGCAGGGCGTTCCCTCCACCCTGGCCTTCGACAAGGTGGGCGACGCGCTCAAGTCAGGCGAGCTCGACGGCGCCGAGAACGACATCATCTCCTATGAGCTGACGCAGCATCACAAGGTGGCGCCGCACTACGTGTTCAGCCACCACAACGTGCTGCCGGAAGCGCTGATCATCTCCACCCAGCGCTGGGCCGCGCTGAGTGCCGACGACAAAGCCAGGGTGAAGCAGGCGGCCATCGCCTCGGCCACCTACATGCGCCAGCAGCGCGCGCAACTGGAGGCCACGGTCAAGGGCCGCCTGGAGAAGGCCGGCGTCAAGTTCGCCGAATTGCGCAGCCCGGAGAACTTCGTGGCGCGCATGCGCACGATCTACGAGCCGGTCATCAAGAGCCAGGATTCGACCAACCTGATGTTCCGCATCATGTCGGGCAACTAAGAAGGGTGCCGGGCGGGACCCGCAGTGGGCCCGCCCATTCCTGGCGAGGCCGCACTCACTGGTAGCGCAAGGCCTCGATCGGATCCAGGCGCGAGGCCTTAAGCGCCGGATAGAAGCCGAAGAACACGCCGATCGCGGCAGAGATCACGAAGGCCACGGTCAGCGCGGCGGTGGTCACGTTCACCTGGGTCTTCCACACCTCTTCCACCAGCCAGGCGCCGCCCACGCCCACCAGCACGCCGATCAGGCCCCCGGTCAGCGACAGCAGCAGAGACTCCACCAGGAACTGCCGCAAAAGATCCTTGCGCCGCGCACCGATGGCCATGCGGATGCCGATCTCGCGCGTGCGCTCGGTCACCGACACCAGCATGATGTTCATGATGCCGATGCCGCCCACCACCAGGGACACCGAGGCGATGGCGCCGAGCAGCAGGGACATGGTGCGCGCCACCTCGGCTGCCGCATTGGCTGCGGCGGTGAGGTTGTTGATGAAGAAGTCATCCTCCACGCCTGGCCCGATGCGATGACGATCGCGCAGCAGTTCGGTCATGTCATGCTGGACTTGCGGCATCGCGTCTTCCGACTCGGCCTGCACCAGGATCATGCGCACCGAGTTGCGGAAGCGCGTGCCAAACAGCGAGCGCGCCGCCGCCGAATGCGGCACCAGCACGGTGTCGTCCTGATCACGTCCATCCAGGCTCTGCCCCTTGTGGGCCAGCACCCCGATCACGGTGAATGAGGAGTTGCGGATGCGGAAGGTCTTGCCCAGCGGGTCCTCGTCACCGAACAGGTTCTGCACCACGGTCTGCCCCAGCACGGCCACGCGCCGCGAGGAAGTCACGTGGTCGGCGTCGAGGTTGTCGCCGCGCTCGATTTCCCAGTCTCGCACCTGCACATAGGCCTCGTTGCTGCCGAATACCTGGGTGCCCCAGTTGTTGTTGCCATACACCACCTGCTGGCCGCTGAACACCATGGGCGCGGCGGCGGCCACGCCGGGCAACTGGGCTATGGCATCGGCATCATCACTGGTCAGCGTGACCGCATTGCCGCTGCCAATGCGCGCACCACTGGTGTTCTGCGAGCCGGCCAGCACGATGAAGAGATTGCTGCCCATCGACTCGATCTGGCGCTTGACCGCGTCGCGCGCGCCCTGCCCCACGGCCAGCATCAGCACCACCGCGGCGACGCCGATCATCATGCCCAGCATGGTCAGGAAGGAGCGCAGGCGATTGGCCCCCATGGCATGCCAGGCCTCGCCGATGGCGGCCCACCACATCAGCATGCCCACCTCCGCTGCATCACCGGCGCATCCTCGACGATCAGGCCATCGTGAAAGCGCACCAGGCGCCGCGCATGCTCCGCGATGTCGGCCTCGTGCGTCACCAGCACGATGCTGACGCCTTCATCGTTGAGACGGCAGAACAGGCCCATGATCTCCTCGCCGGTCTGGCTGTCGAGGTTGCCGGTCGGCTCATCGGCCAGGATCAGTTGCGGCTCGCCGACCAGTGCCCGCGCGATGGCCACGCGCTGCTGCTGGCCGCCGGATATCTGGTTCGGCCGCACATGACCGTACTTTCCCAGGCCTACCCGCTCCAGCATGCGGGCGGCGCGCTCGTGACGCAGCGGGCGCGGCACGCCGGCATAGACCAGCGGCAGGGCCACGTTGTCCAGCAGGTTGGCGCGTGGCAGCAGGTTGAAGCCCTGGAACACGAAGCCGATCACCCGGTTGCGCAGGCCGGCCAACTGGTCGGGATTCAGCTCGGACACCTTCTCGCCGGCCAGCCTGTAGTCCCCTTCCGACGCGAGGTCCAGGCAGCCCAGGATGTTCATGAAGGTCGACTTGCCGGAGCCGGACGGCCCCATGACGGCGACGAACTCGCCGCGCCCCATGTGGAAGTCCACCCCGTGCAGCACCGGCACCGGCCCGGCCTCGGTGTGGTAAGTCTTGCGCAGGCCTTGCACCGCGATGACCGCCTCGGCCATCAGAACCTCCGCATCGGGCCGCCGGCGCCCAGCGGACGCGCCGCGCTGTCCTGCTTCTGCGGCACGGCGTCGCCGATGATCACGCTGACGCCCTCGGTCAGCTCCCCCGCGATCACCTCGGTCAGACGATTGTCGGACAGTCCGGTGCGCAGCTCCACCCGACGTGGTTCGGCCCCGTCCAGCACGTACACCGTGCCAGCGCGGCCACGCTGCTCGCCCGCCACCGCTTCGCCATTGCCTCGCGCACGGCGTGGCTGCGCGGCGGGCGCCGACGCGGCCGGGCGCGGTGCATTCTCGGCGCGGGCGTCAGCCCTATTGCCTGCCGCATTGCCCCCCTTGTCATTGGCCGGGCGATAGCGCAGCGCCGAGTTGGGCACCAGCAGGGCCTGGCTGCGCCGGCCGGTGTCGATGTCGACATAGGCCGTCATGCCCGGCAGCAGCATCTGCCCGGGATTGTCGACGTCGATCACCACGTCATAGGTCACCACGTTCTGCGTGGTGATCGGGTTCAGGCGCACCTGGCGCACCTTGCCGGCCAGCACGCGGCCGGGAAAGGCGTCGACGCGGAAGCTGGCATCCTGACCCTCGCGGATGCGCCCGAGGTCGGCCTCCGAGAAGCTCGCATTGATCTGCATGCGGCTCATGTCCTCGGCAATCTTCAGCAGATTGGGCGTCTGGAAGTTGGCCGCCACGGTCTGCCCGAGGTCGACCGACTTGTCGATCACCACGCCGGAGACTGGAGAACGGATCGTCGCGTTGTTGAGGTTGAAGCTGTCACTGTCGACCTGCGCCTGGGTCTGCTGCACGGTGGCCCGGGCGGCGGCAAAATCGGCCTCGCTCTGGTCCAGTTCCTGTTGCGATGCATAGTCCTGCTCGCGCAGGCGGCGCATGCGTTCGACATTGGTCTGCGCCAGCACCAGGCGTGCCTTGGCGGTCGCCAGGTTGGCCTGGCTCTGGCGCAGGCGTGCCGACAGGATGTCGGTATCCAGTTGCAGCAGCACCTGGCCCTGCTCCACGCGGGTGTTGTAGTCGACGTAGAGGTGGCGGATCGTGCCCGACACCTGGGTGCCCACGTTGACCACGCGCACCGGGTTGATGGTGCCGGTCGCGCTGACCGTCTGCACCAGGTCGCCACGCGTCACCTGCGCGGTGCGATAGGGCGAGGGCACGACCTGGCTGGCCTTCCACCAGCGCCAGCCACCATAGGCCGCAGCGGCCAGCACGAGGGGAAGGATCAGGAGCGGGAGGATGCGGGAACGCTTCATGGTCAGCGAGACGAGGGTGAAGGCTGCGAGGTGGGCGGAGACGGAGGGACCGCCTGCTCGGCGGACAGGACGGGGCGCCAGCCCTGCGGGCTGCTCGCGAGGCTGCCGCCCAAGGCCCAGGCCAGGCTGGCGCGTGCGCTCAGCCAGTCGAAACGGGCTGCGGTAAGCTGCTGCTGGGCATTGGCATGGGCGGTCTGCGCCGTCAGCACGTCGAGGATGCTGCTGATGCCCGCCTCGTAACGCGCCAGCGCCGCCTGCGCCGCACGGCCGGTATTGGTCTCCACCGCCTGCGCCGAGCCCACCGTCTCCAGGGCCAGACGCAGGTTGTAGAAGCTCTGCCAGGCGTCGCTCTCGACGCTGCGTCGCGTCACGTCCAGGCTGGCCGCCTGCGCATCGCGTTGCGCTTGCGCCTGCTGCACCTGGGCCCGCGTGATGCCATTGATATCCAGCGGCACGCTGAGGGTCAGGCCGATGCTGTTGCCATACTGATTCACATTGTCGCTGCGCGAGGCATTGAGGCCGGCGCCCAGGGCCAGGCTGGGCAGGCCGCTGGCGCGTGCGGCGCGGATGTTGGCCTCGGCCGATTCGATGGTGGCCAGGGCCTGGCGCACCTCGGGCCGCTCACGCATCGCCTCGTCGAGCAGGCGCCCGAGCTCGCTCTCCGGAATCGGCAACAGCGGCAGATCGGCCGGGATGCTGCGGATATCCTGCAGGCTCGTCGGGCTGATGCCCATGGCCTGCGCCAGCAAGCCGCGGCTGAGATCGAGCTGGCCTTCGGCCCGGGTGCGGTTGAGCGTGGCCTGGGCCAACGAGGCGCGCGCCTGCAGCACATCCAGTTGCGTCGCGCTGCCGACGCGGGCGCGGTTCTCGGCCGCCGCCAGGCTCACCTGGGCCGCCTTCTCGGCGGCCCGCGCCGCGTCGATCTGGCTCACCGTGCGCGCCACGTTGAAATAGCGCTGTGCGGTGTTGAGCCACACCTGGGCAAAGCTCGTATCACGCGCATACCCCGCTGCCGCCAGGGTGGCGTCGGCCGAGTCCAGGCGGGCCGCGCGCTGGCCGAAATCGAACAAGGTGTAGGCCAGACGCAGCGAAGCGCCGAGCGAGCTGTTCTCACGCTCCAGCGAGGCGGTACGGGTCTGCTCGCGTTGCCAGTCAGCGTTGAGGCTGGCCGAGGGCAGCAAAGCGCCGGCTGCCTGCGCACGCGCCGCTTCCTGCGCCCGCACCTGGGCCCAGGCCACACGTGTCTGCGGCTGGTTGCACAGGGCGAAGTCGATCGCGTCGGACAGGGCCAGGGGCGAAGGCGGCAGGCTGGCACTGCAAGGCAGCGCGTCCGCCGCATGCAGCGAGCTGACAGAGAGAAGCACGCCGATCAGGGCGAGGGCACGTATCAACGACGAAGACATCGGGATAGGCGGACAATCCGGGAGGCCCGAAGCATACGCCCTCGCCTGGCAGGCTTTGCGAGGAAGCAGCGGCATTTTGTAATGATATGTTTGGAATGACACACACCGTGTTGGCGTGTGGACCCACCACCCTCTAATTTGTTCTCTCCCCCCATGCCCCTGATCGACACCACCGCCTTGCAGCACGCCCTGGCCGAGTTCGCCGGACAGCGTGACTGGGATCGTTTCCACACGCCGCGCAACCTCCTGCTGGCGCTCACTGGCGAGGTCGGCGAACTCGCCGAAATCTTCCAATGGATGAGCGACGCCGAGGCGGAGACCATCATGCAGACGAGCAAGGCCGAGCATGTGCGCCAGGAAGTGGCAGACGTGCTGCTGTACCTGGTACGCCTCGCGATGGTGCTGGAGATCGACCTCGATCAGGCCGTGCGCGACAAGATCGCGCTCAACGCGATCAAGTACCCGCCCACCCAGCCTCAGGGTTAAGGCGGGGTAACGCATACCTGTCTGAATATTACTGACATTACGTCGGGGTTTTACTGAACAAGTTAAACGATTATCTTTGAGCTATCCTGTGCACAGGCGGCGTAGGGTACGCAGCTCGTAGATCCGCCCACGCCTGACCAAACCTACTGATTGGAGACGTTCATCATGACTTTCCGGACCGGAATGCTAGGCCTGCTGGCCGGCATCCTGTGTGCAGCCTGCGCCAGCACGGCGGACAAGACCGCTGCCACGAATCCCGCCGCGCCCCAGGTGACCGTGCCTGCGGTCATCACCATGGACAAGGCCTACCTCGACTACGCGAAGCAACAGGTCAAGGCTGGCGATGCGCAACTGACCCCGGCCTACAACAAGCTGATTGCCGACGCCAACGCGGCGCTGCAACTGGCGCCGGAATCGGTGACCTACAAGAAGATCATGCCGCCCAGCGGCAGCAAGAACGACTACCTGAGCCTCGCGCCCTACTGGTGGCCGGACCCCAGCAAGCCGGACGGCCTGCCCTACATCCAGAAGGACGGCCAGTTCAACCCGTCGTCCAAGAATGCCGACTCCGACTCGGTGCGCAACCAGGTCATGTGCCTGTCGGCGCAGAACCTCTCGCTGGCCTACCACTTCACCGGTGACGCGCGCTACGCCAAGAAGGCGGCAGACGTGATCCGTACCTGGTTCCTCGACCCCAAGACGCGCATGAACCCGAACCTCAAGTTCGGCCAGGCCGTCATGGGCCGCACCGACGGGCGTGGCATCGGCCTGATCGACACCCGCAACTACTGGATGGTGATCGACGCGGTGGGCCTGATCGAGCCGGCCAAGGTACTCAGCGCCAGCGAAGTGGCCGATCTGAAGAAGTGGTTCCGCGAGTTCTCCGACTGGATGCTCACCAGCGAGCTGGGCATCGAGGAATTCAACGCCCACAACAACCACGGCACGTTCTATGACATGCAGATTGCCGCCTTCGCACTCTTCGGCGGCGACACGCTGACCGCCAAGCGCGCCGTCGAACGTGGCGTCGACCTGCGCATCGCCAGCCAGGTAGCCATCGACGGCAAGCAATGGGCCGAACTGGAGCGCACCACGCCCTTCCACTACGTCGCCTTCAACCTCGATGCGATGACCAACATCGCGCGCTACGGCGAGATCGTGAAAGTCGAGGTGTGGAAGAAGCGCGACAAGACGCGCGGCCTCAAGAACGCGGTGAACTTCATCGTGCCCTACGTGCAGAAGCCGGAAAGCTGGCCCTACAAGGAACTGCGCGACATGGAAGAGGAAGTCTCGCAAGGACCGCTGCTCAAGGCCGAGCGCGCCTACGGCGGAGGCAGCTACGCGAAGGCCGCCTACTCGATCAAAGAACACACCTACGAAGCACAGGAATACCTGGCCTTCTACGGCGCCATCAATCAGCCAAAGCCGACCACCAGCAACGTGGTCGACCGTCTGATCTGGCCGGTGATGAAGAAGTGAGCGTTCCGCTCCCAAAGAAAGGCGCCTGCGTGGCGCCTTTCTTTGTGTGAAGAAAAGCAAGGCGCCGCAAAACCTGCTGACACACGCTCACCCGATTTGGCAGCGGCTTCTTCCACACTGGACGGATCAGCATCCCTCCCCGCCCAGAATGAGACTTCACGCCCTCCGCTGCCCCGCGTACCACCTGCCCCTGCTAACGTGCGTGCTACTGAGCCTGGTCATGCTGCTCAGCGCCTGCAGCCACGCACCAGGCCGTGCCCCATCGCCCACACCCCAGGTTCAGGCGATCCCGCAGGATCAGGCCTATCGCAGCGGTCCCCGCCTGCCCACCGAGGTCCAGCGCCAGCAATGGCAGACAGCACAGGGCACGCTGTCCGCCGAAATCCTCGCGCCGCGCGAACAGGGCCGCTTCCCCCTGATCATCTACATGCCGGGTTGGGGCGAGGACATTGCGGCCGGACGGCGCTGGCGCGACGCCTGGGCCGGCCAGGGCCATGTCGTGCTGGCGATCCAGGCGCAGGAATGGGCCGCCGGCGCACGCCACGCGGACACCGCGGCCCGTGGCAGCGTGTTCCTGCAGGCCCGCGCCATCTACCAGGACGATGTACGGACGCGCCGCGTGGCACAACTGCAGGCCGCGCTGGCCGAGGCCCGCCGGCTCGCCATCATAGGCGAGCGCGGTTTCGCGCAGATCGACTTCGAGCGCATCGTGCTCGCCGGCTTCGACCTCGGGGCCGACACCGCCCTCGCCTGCTCGGGCGAACGCTGGGCCGGTGCTGCGCAGGCGCAGATCGCCGGGCTGCGCGGCATCATCGCGATCAGCCCTTACCACGACGCCACCGAAGCCAGCCACGCACGTTATGCCTCGGTGTCGGTACCCGTCCTCAGCATGAGCTCGGACGGCGATTTCGACGACCACGGACTGATCCGCGACCTCAGTCTGCGCAGCCTGCCCTACCGTGGCATGCCGCGCGAGGACAAGTACCTGCTGGTCCTCAACAAGGTCTCGCATCGTGCCCTTGCTGGCAACGAGGAAACAGGCGGCATGGAGACTGCGCGCACGCGACGTGCCGACGGGCGTGGCGGGTCGGGTGGAACACCCCCGGGCGGCGAACGCGGCGGCCCGGGTGGAGGCGACGGCATGGGTGGTCAGGCAGGTGGGCCGCCCAGTGGTGGCAAGCGGAATGGCGAGGCTCAGGGCGAGCGTCCGGAGGACGAAGACACTGGCATGCGAGGCGATCCATCGCGCTTGGTCATGGAAAGCGTGAGCCTGGCCTTCCTGGATGCGGTCAGCCAGGGCAGCGAAGCTGCGCGCGACTGGCTGGCGCTGGATGCGCCACGCTGGCTACGCCCACTGGGCAGCCTCAGCAGCAAGTAGGCCCGCACACGCATCGCTGCTTGGCGCGCGGATCGGGGAGTGGCACAGTAAGCCCCCTTCCCTTCTACCCTCGCAGGAGCACGCCATGAGCCTCTCCATGTACCAGGCCCTTGTCCCACCCGCCATCCACGCCCTGAAGAACCTCGTCGACATCCTGGGCAAGATCGCCGCGCATGCCGAGGCACGCAAGATCGAGCCTGGCGTCTTCATCAAGGCGCGCCTGTTCCCGGATATGCTGCCCCTGTCCAGCCAGGTGCAGATCGCCTGCGACATGGTCAAAGGGGGCGCTGCCCGCCTCGCCGGCGTGGACATTCCGCGCTACGAGGACAACGAAAGCACATTCCCCGAGTTGATCGAGCGCGCGCAGAAGACCATTGCCTTCCTGCAGACCTTCACGCCCGAACAGATCGACGGCAGCGAAACGAAACCGATCACCCTGAGCCTGCGCAGCGGCGACCGCCACTTCAAGGGACAGGACTACCTCTGCTACTACGTACTGCCCAACCTCTACTTCCACGTCAGCACGGCCTATGGCATCGCGCGCAGCAATGGCGTGGAGCTGGGCAAGGCGGATTACCTCGGCGCCAACAAGTAGGGCGGAACGCCAAAGGCGGTTCCGCCACGCGGCGGTAAACGGAGGCTCATGCCGCCTTGCGGCGGCTGGCGGAACCTCCTAGGGAGTTCCGCCCTACGCGATACGTGTGAGGGGGCGAATCAGCCCACCCACTTGCGTGCGTTGCGGAACATGCGCATCCACGGCGAGTCTTCGCCGAGGAAGTCCGGCGCCCAGCTCATCTGCACCGTGCGGCGGCAGCGTTCCGGGTGCGGCATCATGATGGTGAAGCGGCCGTCCGGCGTCGTCAGGCCCGTGATGCCGTCCGGCGAGCCGTTCGGGTTGGCAGGATAGGTCGTCGCGATGCCGCCGGCATTGTTAACGAAACGCACCGCGACCAGTGCGTTGTCACGGTCATCCACGCCCTGGAACACCGCGCGGCCTTCGCCGTGGCTGACCACGATGGGCATGCGGCTGCCGGCCATGCCTTGCAGGAAGATCGACGGCGACTCCAGCACCTCGACCATCGCCACGCGTGCCTCGAACTGCTCGCTGCGATTGCGATGGAAACGCGGCCAGGCTTCGGCGCCGGGGATGATCTCGGCCAGGTTACTCATCATCTGGCAGCCATTGCACACGCCCAGCGCGAAGGTGTCGGAGCGCGAGAAGAAGGCCGCGAACTGCTCACGCAGACGCTCATTGAACAGGATGGACTTGGCCCAGCCCTGCCCCGCGCCCAGCACGTCGCCATACGAGAAACCGCCGCAGGCCGCGAGGCCCACGAAGTCGTCCAGCTTCACGCGGCCGGACATCAGGTCCGACATGTGAACATCGTATGGGGCGAAGCCGGCGGCCTCGAAGGCCGAGGCCATCTCGTTCTGCGAATTGACGCCCTGCTCGCGCAGGATGACCACTTTCGGACGACGCCCAGACGCGATGAAGGGGGCCGCGATATCTTCGCTCGCGTCATAGCTCAGTTGCACCGACAGGCCTGGATTCGCCTTGTCAGCCAAGGCTGCGAATTCCTGGTCGGCCGACTCTGCGTCGTCGCGGATGCGGGCAATCTGATGGCTGACTTCGCTCCACACCTGCAGCAGCGCGTTCACATCGTCTTCGAACACCACCTTGGCGTTACGGCGGATGCGCAGCGTGCCGCGGTCATTCGGGAAGCCGATGAAGTGCGTCGCGGCGCCGAGGCCGGCTTCGCGCAGCGTCTGCTGGACCTTTTCCCGGTCCGCGCGGCGGATCTGGATCACCGCACCCAACTCCTCGGCGAACAGTGCACCGAAGACGCGATCGTTGAAGCGACCCTTGAGCAGGTCCGGGCGCTTTTCGCTGCCGTCGACATCGCTGGTCATGTCGTCGTAAGCCACCGAATCCAGCTCGATGGAAATACCGCTGCGCGAGGCAAACGCCATCTCGGCCAGCGTGGCGAACAGGCCACCGTCGGAGCGGTCGTGATAGGCCAGCACCAGGCCGTCGCGCTTGAGTGCGTTGAGGCCGTTCACGAACTGCTTCAACGTCTCGGCATCGATGTCCGGCGCATGTTCGCCCACCGAGTTGTAGGCCTGGGCCAGCACCGAGCCGCCGAGGCGATGCTTCTGCTTGCCGAGGTCGATCAGCACCAGTTCGGTCTCGACACCGGCCTCCAGCTTGAGTTGCGGCGTCAGCGTCTTGCGCACGTCCGCGACGGGCACGAAGGCGGTGGCGATCATGGACAGCGGCGAGATGACAGCCTTGTCCTCTTCGCCCTCCTTCCACGCCGTCTTCATCGACAGCGAATCCTTGCCGACCGGGATCGCCAGATTCGCGCCGATACAGAACTCGGACACCGCCTTGACCGTTTCGAACAGGCGCGCGTCTTCGCCACGGTGGCCGCAAGCCGCCATCCAGTTGGCCGACAGCTTCACCTGCTGCAGGTCGGCCACGTCGGCCGCCATCAGGTTGGTGATCGCCTCGCCGACCGCCATGCGGCCCGAAGCGGCCGGGCTCACACAGGCCAGCGGCGTACGCTCGCCCATCGCCATCGCCTCGCCGGCGTAGCCGTGGAAGCTCAGGGTCGTCACCGCCACGTCGGCCACCGGCACCTGCCAGGGGCCGACCATCTGGTCGCGCGCCGTCATGCCGCCGACCGAGCGGTCGCCGATGGTGATCAGGAAATTCTTGCTCGCCACGGCCGGCATGCGCAGCACGCGCAGGGCGGCTTCCTTGACCTCGATGGCCGTCACATCGAATGGCGGCAGGAAGATCTGGCGCGTCGCGACGTTGCGCGTCATCTTCGGCGGCTTGCCCAGCAGCACCTGCATTTCCATGTCGACCGGGCGGTTAGAGAAATGGCTGTCGGACACGACCAGTTGCTCTTCCGCCGTGGCGCGGCCGACCACCGCGAAGGGGCAGCGCTCGCGCGCGCAGAAGGCCTCGAAGACCGGCAGGCTCTCCGGCGCGATGGCCAGCACGTAGCGCTCCTGCGCTTCGTTCGACCAGATCTCGCGCGGGCTCATGCCGGGCTCTTCGATCTTCACTTCGCGCAGCTCGAAATGCGCACCGAGGCTGGCCGAATCGGCCAGTTCGGGGAAGGCGTTGGAGATGCCGCCGGCGCCCACGTCATGGATCGCCAGGATGGGGTTCTTGTCGCCAAGCTGCCAGCAGGCGTCGATGACTTCCTGCGCGCGGCGCTGGATCTCGGGGTTGCCACGCTGCACCGAGGCGAAGTCGAGGTCGGCCGTGTTGGTGCCAGTCGTCATCGACGAAGCCGCGCCACCGCCCAGGCCGATCAGCATGCCGGGGCCGCCGAGCTGGATCAGCAGCGTGCCGGGCGCGAACTTGATCTTCTCGGACTGCTGCGCCTGGATGTTGCCGACGCCGCCCGCGATCATGATGGGCTTGTGGTAGCCGCGCACCTCGCCTTGCACCTCCTGCTCGAAGGTACGGAAGTAACCGGCCAAGTTCGGGCGGCCGAATTCGTTGTTGAAGGCAGCCGCCCCCAGCGGGCCTTCGATCATGATGTCCAGCGCGGATGCAATGCGTTCCGGCTTGCCATAGTTCAACTCCCAGGGCTGAACCGCGCCGGGGATGTTCAGGTTCGAGACCGAGAAGCCCGCGAGACCCGCCTTGGGGCGCGAGCCACGCCCGGTGGCGCCTTCGTCGCGGATCTCGCCGCCCGCGCCGGTCGAAGCGCCGGGGAAGGGGGAGATCGCGGTCGGGTGGTTGTGCGTCTCCACCTTGGCCAGCAGGTGCGTCTCTTCCTGCTTGAAGCTCCACTTGCCATCGGCCTCCGGGTAGAAACGGTCGACCGTGTAGCCATTGATGATGGCGGCATTGTCCGAATACGCGACCACCGTGCCCTGCGGCGTGGCCTTGTGCGTGTCCTTGATCATGCCGAACAGGCTCTTGGACTCGGTCCGGCCGTCGATGATCCAGTCGGCATTGAAGATCTTGTGGCGGCAGTGCTCCGAGTTCGCCTGCGCGAACATCATGAGTTCCACATCGGTCGGGTTGCGCTGGATGCGCGTGAAGTTGTCGACCAGGTAGTCGATCTCGTCTTCCGACAATGCCAGGCCCAGCTCGCCGTTGGCCGCGACCAGCGCAGCGCGGCCGCCACCGATCACATCCACCGTGGTCAGCGGTTGCGGCGCATAGTGCGCGAACAGGCGCGCGGCGGCATCCACATTGTCCAGCACCGACTCGGTCATGCGGTCGTGCAGCAGCGGCAGCACGGCGGCGCGTGCCGCGTCGTCCAGCGTCTTGATGTCCAGCGTGAACATCGTGCCGCGCTCGATGCGCACGATCTTGTCGAAACCACAGTTGTGGGCGATGTCCGTCGCCTTCGACGACCACGGCGAGATGGTGCCCAGACGCGGCGTGACCAACAGGCCCACGCCAGCCGGCAGTGCGGCGCTGGCCGGATGCGCATCCAGCAGTTCGACCAGGCGCTCCTGCTCTAGGGCGCTCAGCGGCGCATTGATCTCGACGAAATACCAGTGTTCGGCGGCTACGCCACGCACTTTGCCGGCGGCGGACTGCAGGGATTCGGAAAGGCGGGACAGGCGCGAAGCCGAGAAGGCCGGCGCGCCACGAAGCTTGAGGATGTCGGACATTGAGGGTCTGCTCGCGGTGGGGAAGAAGCCGGCGGTGAGGCAGTGGCCGCACCGGCTGGCGATCAGGAGGGCGGAATTCTAGCGAATTCAAGGATTTCCGGCCACCCGAACCTCACCCAAACCTCACCCGCGCCCTACCACGCCAGGCGCAGGCCCAGTGACGCGCCGCGCGCTGCGTACGCCGGGTTGTGATCTCCGCTCCCTAGCCCGTTCGAAACATGCGCCCAGTGGTACTGAAGGTTCAGCGCCGACGCCTTGCCGAGTCGGAATTCCAGCGCTGGCCCGGCCCGCCACATGAAGTTGTAACGCTCGCCACCGTACGGAAACTCGCGGTCGTAGAGCAGCACGGCGCCCTGCGCCTGCAACCAGACAGTCAGCCAGTCGCAGCGCCATGCCGCGAAGCGCACCCGCATGGCCGGCCCGGCGCCACTGGCATTGGACTCATGACTGACCGTCGCACCGTTCTCGTCCAGCCGGATCGAACCCTCGGCCTGGGTCAGCGTCAGCCCCAGCGCATACTGCACGCGGCTGTCCGCGATGCCGGCCTTGCCGAACAGCAGATGCAGGTTACGCGTCTCGATCTGGCGATCGTCCCGTGTCGGCAACAGCGATTCCACGCTCAGCTCGCCCCAGGCGGGTGCCAAGCCTTGCGCCTGGACGATCGCCCCCCACATAGACAGCAGCAGGCCACACAGCCCGCGCACCGAACCCTTCATCTGCGTCCTCCTGCCTGCCTCGGCATGAAGCTGAGCCTTGTACCACAACAGCCGCGGCGGCTTGGCAAACCCGCGCAATGGGCTCAGCATCCACTGACCAACCCGGAGAACCCCTATGTCACGCAAGGTCGATAAAAAAGAAAGCGAATGGCGTGAGCAGCTCACGCCCGAGCAATTCCGCGTCGCCCGCCTCAAGGGCACGGAGCGCCCCTTCAGCGGCCAATACTGGAACGAATGGGCCAAGGGCGAATACCGCTGCATCTGCTGCGGCGCCGAACTGTTCCACTCCGAGCACAAGTTCGATGCCGGCTGCGGCTGGCCCAGTTTCTTCACCGCCGCCGAGCCTGACAACATCGAGACCGCCGAGGATTTCAGCCACGGCATGCATCGTGTCGAGGTAATGTGCCACCAGTGCGGCGCCCACCTGGGCCATGTGTTCGAGGATGGCCCGGAACCCACCGGCCTGCGCTACTGCATCAACTCCGCCTCGATCAAGCTGGACAAGACATAGCCGCAGCGCCTGTCATACCAGCGGCATGAGACGGGATTACACTGGCGGCACCATTGATCTGCAAGGGAGGGTGACATGAGTGAGCAGGACAGCGACCAGAAAATCGCGTTCTACGTAGTCGGTATCGTGGTGGCAGCTCTCGTGGCGGCCGTCGTCAGCTTCGGCGCCTGCAGCACGCACACGCCGCCCGCGGCCACCGTGGCGGCAGACGAGGCCCCGGCCGCCATCGGCGAAGCCCTGGCCAAGGTCTACTTCGAGCTCGGCCAAGCCGCGCTGACACCCGACACCGAGGCGGCCCTGGCGGTCGTGCTCGAAGCAGCGAACGCAGCGCAGGCCAAGATCGTACTGATTTCCGGTTTCCACGATGCCTCGGGCGATGCCGCGCGCAATGCCGAACTGGCCAAGCAACGCGCCATCGCAGTACGCGACTTTCTTACGGCCAAGGGCGTGGACGCGACGCGCATCAAGCTCAGCAAACCGGCCGAGACCCTGGGCGGCAGCGACGCCGCCGAGGCGCGCCGGGTTGAACTGCGCGTGCAGTAAATGTCTTACAAACTTACAGGGTTTTTGATCTTTTACGGGTAAACCCAAGTCGGTTATCGGCACACTCCGCGGGCCCGCATGTGCGGGCTCGTTTTTTTGCCCCTGCCCTGGAGTATTGCGATGGCCGACCACGCCAAAACCACCGACACCACCGCCAACCCTGCCCCGCTCGGGCTGCTCGGGTTCGGCATGACCACCGTCCTGCTCAACCTGCACAACGCGGGGCTGTTCGAGCTCAACGCCATGATCCTCGCCATGGGCATCTTCTACGGCGGCATCAGCCAGGCCATCGCCGGCGTGCTGGAATGGAAGAAGGGCAACACCTTCGGTACCGTGGCCTTCACCTCGTACGGCTTCTTCTGGCTGGTGCTGGTGGGCCTGATCGTGTTCCCCAAGACCGGCCTGATGCCGGCCACCTCGGAAGCCGGCATGACCGCCTTCCTGGCCATGTGGGGCATCTTCACCTTCATCCTGTTCTGCGCCACGCTGAAGATGAACCGCGCCACCCAGTTCATCTTCGCCTCGCTGACCGTGCTGTTCGCGCTGCTGGCCGTCGCCGACGCCACCGGCTCCGCCGCGATCAAGACCCTGGCTGGCTGGGAAGGCATCGTGTGCGGCGCCTCCGCCATCTACGCCGGCGCAGCCCAGATCCTCAACGAAGTCTATGGCCGTACCGTGCTGCCACTGGGCAATGTGGTCGTCGCACCGGCCCAGAAGCTGTATCCGAAGGCAGCCTGAGCCTGGCGCCTCATAAAAAAACCCGCCAAGTGGCGGGTTTTTTTATGCTCGAATGGCTGCTTACTTCGTCACTTTCACGTTCCAGATTCGCAAGCCGCCACCGCCGCCACCATTCCGGCTGAAGACCACGTAGACCGGACCCGCGGCCGATGTCGTCGCCGACAGGCTCTGGTTGGTGGGCGACTGGGTGTAGATGTCGGCCGAGTTGAGGATGTTCCCAGCCGAATCGACCAAGGCCAGGCGCGAATTGGTACACGCCGTGGTGCAAGTCCCGCTGTTGCTGTACGAGTAGGTGATTTCCACCGTCACATTGCCCGAAGCGGTGTATGGCACGGCCAGGTAGCGGTTAGAAGTCGTCACCGTCACCGAGCCGGTGGCGTTCAGGGCCGCAACGGTTTCCCCGTTGTAGTTAACCGCGTACTCGGTACCTGCTGCATTGAGGTGCAGGCGCAAATTGCCCGCAGTCGGAGAGCTGAAGAGCATGCCATCCGCCGTCACCGGCGTCGTGCTCGTGGCGTTGAAGTTCGAGTTCGAGTTCGCAGCCGGATCGCCCGCCACGATGCTGGACAGGGCTGCATAGCTTGGCACCCAGGTCGTCGTCGTTCCACCCGAGGAACTGCTCGACGAAGAACTCGATGAAGAGCTACTGGAAGACGAGGAGCTGCTCGACGACGAACTGGACGACCCGCTGGACGAGGACGACGAACTCGAACCGCTGCTCGACGAACTGGACCCGCCCGAAGAGGAGCCAGAGGAAGACGAACTCGAGGACGACCCCGCACCACTGGACGACGAGCCCGAGGAAGACGACGAGGAGCTGGACGAAGACGAACTGGACGACGAACTGCTGCTCGACGTCGTGGTCGGCACAGGGTCATCGTTACCGCTGCCACCACAGGCCACCAGAATCATGCTGCTCAGCAGCGCTGCGATCGTCAGGCGACGATCAACCACCTTATTGCTGTACATCTTCAACTACCCTCCTTTGATGATCCGCTCGTTTGCGGCGGACCGCTGATCGAGTCATTTCTCTTATGAATCGCAGACTTGCGATACGCGGCCGATCATCCGTTTGGAAGAAAGCTTTCTCAAGATTGATTTTGGTGTTTTCACGGTAAACCATCAGTGGTCAATCGAGAGAATCAAGACGAGTACTTGTGCGGGCTAGGCATGGTCTCGCACCACCTGCCCCCGGTATAATTTCCGGTTTTGCCATTCCCCCGCCGCAGAAAGGTTTTCCGTGCTGGTTGCCAACAACATCACCATGCAGTTCGGGGCCAAGCCCCTGTTTGAGAACGTCTCGATCAAGTTCGGCGACGGCAACCGCTATGGCCTCATCGGCGCCAATGGTGCCGGCAAGTCGACCTTCATGAAGATCCTGGCTGGCGTGCTGGAGCCTTCTGCCGGCAACGTGGCACTCGACTCCGGTGAGCGCATGGCCTTCCTGCGCCAGGACCAGTTCGCCTACGAGGATGTGCGCGTGCTGGACGTGGTCATGCAAGGCCATGCCGAGATGTGGGCGGTGATGCAAGAGAAGGACGCGATTTACGCCAATCCGGAAGCCACCGAAGACGACTACATGCACGCCGCCGAACTGGAGTCCAAGTTCGCCGAGTACGACGGTTACACGGCAGAAGCCCGTGCCGGCGAGCTGTTACTGGGCGTGGGCATCCCGACCGAACAGCACAACGGTCCGATGCGCGAAGTCGCGCCGGGCTGGAAACTGCGCGTGCTGCTGTGCCAGGCGCTATTCTCGAACCCGGACATCCTGCTGCTCGACGAACCGACCAACAACCTGGACATCAACACCATCCGCTGGCTGGAAAACGTGCTGAACAATCGTGACAGCACGATGATCATCATCTCCCACGACCGCCACTTCCTGAACCAGGTGTGCACCCACATGGCCGACCTCGACTACGGCCGCATCCAGGTCTGGCCCGGGACCTGGGACGACTACATCGAAGCCTCCACCCAGGCGCGCGAGCGCCAGGCGGCACAGAACGCCAAGGCCAAGGAACGCGTGCAGGAGCTGCAGGAGTTCGTGCGCCGCTTCTCGGCCAACAAGTCCAAGGCACGCCAGGCGACCAGCCGCGCCAAGCAGATCGAGAAGATCAAGATCGACGAGTTCAAGCCCTCCTCGCGCCAGTACCCGTGGATCCGCTTCGACTACGACGAGAAGGAGAAGCTGCACCGCCAGGCGGTGGAGATCGAGAACCTGTCGTTCTCGTACGACGCGAGCAAGAAGATCATCGACAAGCTGACCGTCACCTTCGACGCTGGCGACCGGGTCGCGATCATCGGCGAGAACGGTGTCGGCAAGACCACGCTGCTCAAGTTGCTGATGGGTGAACTACAGCCCCAGGCCGGCACCATCAAGTGGGCCGAGAAGGCCAAGCTGGGCTACTACGCGCAGGACCACGCCGCGGATTTCGCCAAGGACGAAAACCTTACCGACTGGATTTCGGGTTACGTGCGTGAAGGCGGCTACGAGGGCGACGACGCCGAGACGCTGATCCGCGGCACCCTGGGCCGCCTGCTGTTCAAGGGTGACGAGGTAAAGAAATCGGTCAAGGTCATCTCCGGCGGTGAGCAAGGTCGCATGCTGTTCGGCCGCCTGATGCTCCAGCGCAAGAATGTGCTGGTGATGGACGAGCCGACCAACCACCTGGACATGGAGTCCATCGAATCGCTGAACTCCGGCATGATGGATTTCACCGGCACCCTGTTCTTCGTCTCGCACGATCGCGAGTTCGTCAGCTCGCTGGCCACCCGCATCCTGGAGCTCAAGGGTGACGGCAAGGTCGTCGACTATCGCGGTACCTACGACGAATACCTGTCCAGCCAGGGCCTGGAGTGATCAGCCCGCGGGCACGCCCAGGCGTGTCCGCAGCACCGCCAGCGACTCACCTCCGCGCAGCTCGGTGACGAAGGGCAGAACCTGCGGCAGGCTGCACGAACCGCAGGATGCCCAGGGTCGCAGGTAGTACCCCGTCCCGCCCTCCTCCGGGGGCAGGAATTGCGGTCGCATGGGGCTGCCGTCCTGCGCGAAGAACAGCCAACGTTCCGCCCTCACCTCTGCAGTCAGACACAGGGCCCGCACCGCGGCCTCATCGTTCAGCATATGCAGGACCTGGGTTTCAACCTGCAGGACGTAGAAGCTCATGAGCGCCCCAGGTAGCTCGCGTCGTCGAAGCTGCCCACCCAGCCGGGTCGCCACACCACCATCAAGGTGATCGCCATGCCGGTGAGCCAGGCCTCGGAGAAGGCGAGCAAGATGAAGAAAGGGCTGTAATCCTGCACCAGCACGGCCAGCGGCAAGGGCCCGAAGGCGGCCATCAGCAGCGTCGCGACCAGCCCCACGGCAGCCACGCTCAACACCGCGCCAAGACAGGTCGTCACGAACAGGAACACGAAGTAATTGTGCGGCAGATGACGCTGGGTCCAGCGCAGCCAGGCGGTCGTCACCAGCACGGGCAGCCAGCCGGCAGTGAGCAGGTTGAGTGCGAAGGCAGCCCAGGACTCGCCCCCATTGAGGCTGGCCACGGCCACCGCGAGCAGCATCGCCACGCAGGCCAGCGGCAGGGGAAACATCAGCGCCAGCAGCGTGGCTCCGATCAGATGCAGATTGAAGCCCGGCATCAAGGCCCCTTTCAGTGACCAGGCCAGGCTTACGGCCAGAATCGCGCCGGCCCAGTGGTGCAGGCGATTGCCTTGCATCAGCTCGCGCCAGCCGGCTCGCCACAACAGCCAGGGCAGGCTCAGCCCCAGCACCGCCCAACTGATCCACAAGCAGGCTCCAGAGACGGATTGACCGGCAAAATTCATCGCAAGCTCAGGCCTTCAAGAGTGCGGTCAGGCGGGGCACGACTTCGGCGAGATCGCCGATCAGGACCCAGTCTGCTTGCGCGCAGATGGGCGCCTCCGGGTCCTTGTTGATGGCCACCACCACGCGCGAATCGCGCATGCCAGCCATATGCTGGATCGCGCCAGAAATGCCGATCGCGAGGTACAGGTCGGGGGCCACGATCTGACCGGTCTGTCCTACCTGGCACTCGTTGCCGACAAAGCCCGCATCCACTGCCGCGCGCGAAGCGCCCATCGCAGCCCCCAGCGCTTCTGCCAAGGGTGTCAGCAAGCCTTGAAACTGTTCGGCGCTGTCAAAACCCCGCCCCCCAGCAACCACCACGCGTGCGGTATCCAGTGCAGGTCGGTCGCCCCTCGCCAACTCGCGCCGCTGCAGGCGCACCACGCCCAGGTCCGGTCCGGCCGGCGCATGCTCGATCGGTGCCGGCCTAGCGCCCGGCCCGGCTGCTGGAAAGGCCGCGCTGCGCACGGTCAGCAACTTGACCGGATCATGGCTGCGTACGGTCTCCAGAGCGTTACCTGCATAGATCGGCCGCACAAAGGTATCCGCCGCCTCGATCGCCACCACCTCGGTAATCGGCGCAACATCGAGCAGGGCCGCCACACGTGGCCCCAGATTCTTGCCGTAGGAACTGGCCGCCAATACGACATGGGTATAGGCCCCTGCCAGTTGCGCCACCACGATGGCCAGGTTCTCCGCCGTCTGGTCGGCATAGTGAGGCGCGTCGACCATGCGCACGCAGCGCACTCCCTCGAGCGTAGCCGCTTCACGTGCCGCAGCTTCGCAGGCGTGGCCGATCACCAATGCATCGACCGAACCGCCCAGCGCGGCGGCCGCGCCCAAAGCATGCGCACTCACCCCGGCCAGATGGGAATGCAGGTGCTCGACCACCCACAGCACCTTGCTCATGGCCGTAATCCTCCCGGGCAAGCCAACTCGGCTTTCAACTGTTCGGCCAGTTCCTCGACCTTGCTCAGGTGCAGACCACGACGTTCCCGCAGAGGAGCTTCCACTTTCAGCACCTCCAGGCGTGGCACCAGGTCCACCCTGAACGTGTCGGCCGGGAGTACCTCGATCTGTTTCTTGCGGGCTTTCATGGTGTTGGGCAGGGTGACATAGCGCGGCACGTTCAGACGCAGGTCCGCAGTCACAACCGCCGGCAGGCTCATCGACAGGGTTTCCGTCCCCGCATCGATCTCCCGCGTCACCTCGATACCCGCTTCGCTCACGCTCAGGTGTGAAGCGAAGCAGGCCTGTGGCCAGCCCAGCATGGCGGCCAACATCTGGCCAGTTTGATTGGCGTCGTCGTCAATCGCCTGCTTACCCATCAGCACCAGTTGCGGCGTCTCGCGTAAGACAACGCACTTGAGTAGCTTGGCAACGCCCAGGGGCTGCAGCAGAGCGCTCGTCTCGACCAGAATCGCCCGGTCAGCCCCCATGGCCAAGCCGATGCGCAAGGTTTCCTGGCAGGCCTGGACGCCGCAAGACACCACCACCACTTCGTTTGCAACGCCCGCCTCGCGCAAGCGCAAGGCTTCCTCAAGCGCGATCTCGTCAAAGGGGTTCATCGCCATCTTGAGCCCGGCGAGGTCGACACCGCCGCTATCCGCCAGCACGCGGACCCGCAAGCTGGCATCCGGCACTCGTTTGATCGGGACCACAATCTTCACGTCAGACACTCCTGTGCGGGCACCCACCCGGCGAGGCAAGTATCGCATCCATGGTCAGTACGCTGCGCAACAGCTCACATCTCACGCCACATGTCGGGCACCTGGTGCTGGCGTAAGCAAGGCGAATGTGGCAATACTCCCACGTATGGAACCCAACACACGCCCTGCTCTTGATCGCCAGGCCTGGATACGCCAGGCCACCGACTGCCTGGGCGAATCCGGACTGGAAGGGATTCGCGTCGAAACCCTGGCCAAACGCCTGGGCGTCACCAAGGGCAGTTTCTACTGGCACTTCAAGGACCGCCCGGCCCTTCTGGAAGCCGTTCTCGAAACCTGGCAGACCGGGCGTACCCGCGAAGCCACACGCCTCGCGGAGCAAGCCGGCCACGATGCCCAGGCACAGATCCGCCATGTGATGAACCTGCACAGCCTGGAGCCAAACCAGAAAGGCATTGCTATCGAACTGGCAATCCGCGACTGGGCCCGCCGCGACGCCCGCGCCGCTGCAGCCGTCGAATCGGTGGACCAGGCCCGCCTGGCCGAAGCGACACGCCTGTTCGAGCGCGCTGGATTCTCGGCGACCGAGGCGCGAGCCCGCGCCCTGCTTCTCTACACCCACGCATTTGGCATGAGCCTGATGTTTTTCCGCAGCAATCCGGAAGACATATCCTCACTGCACGCACGCATCAGCGAGCTGATCACCCGGCTGGCCTGAGGCAATAAAAAAGCAGGGCCGCAGCCCTGCTTCCTGATCTTGGCGACGCTCCGTCAGAGCGGCTTGATCGTCGACGCCTGTCGCCCCTTGGGCCCCTGCTTGAGTTCGAATTCGACCTTCTGGCCTTCCTTCAACGTGCGGAAGCCGGAACCCTGAATCTCCGAGAAATGGGCGAACAGATCTTCACCACCCTGGTCGGGCGTAATGAAACCGTAACCCTTGGAGTCGTTGAACCACTTGACGATACCAGTTGCCATACAGCATTCCTTACCTTGCGAAATTCTTGGATTTCGGCCGGATGCCCCGACCGCTCTGGCACGCGGATGAGAATGCATGAAAATGCGACGGTGCAGATACTGAATGGCAGTCCGCTCTCGTGGAGCGGCGTCAAGGAGTAATGCAACACACAACCCAAGCGCCTGCTGTTGGCGACAATATTTCAAACATAAGGTGCGCGCAAGCCATGACCAGTGGGTTTTTACGGGTTTTGGCATCAACGTTTACCCGCATGCAATTCGAATTCCAGCATTAGGCCGATAGCATATTTAAATCTTTGAATGAAACTCTATTACGCCGACCACTTCGTACTGCCCTTGCCTGAAGGACATCGCTTCCCAATGCGCAAATATGCCGACTTGCGCGGCTTGCTGTTGAATTCTGGACAATTCGCGCCGGACGACTTTCAGGAACCCCCGGCAGCCAGCGACAAGCAGATCCGCCGCGCCCACTGTGCCGACTACCTGGCTCGTGCGGCGACAGGCCACCTCGACCACGAGGAGATCCGCCGCATCGGTTTCCCCTGGTCAGAAAAAATGATCGAGCGCTCGCGTCGCTCCTCCGGCGCCACGATCGAAGCTGCCCGCAGCGCATTGCGCGAAGGCTGCGCGGTCAATCTCGCGGGGGGCACGCATCATGCACATTTCGATTTCGGCAGCGGCTTCTGCGTATTCAACGATGCCGCCATTGCCGCGCGTGCGATGCAACAAGAGGAAGGCCTGCAGCGCGTCGCCATTGTCGATTGCGATGTGCACCAGGGCGACGGCACGGCCACCATCTTCGCCAGTGACCCGAGCGTATTCACCTTCAGCATGCATGGCGCCAAGAATTTTCCGTTCCGCAAACAATGCAGCGATCTCGACATCGAATTGCCCGACGGCACGGGTGATGCGGAATATCTTCAAGCACTGCAAGACGCGCTCGACATCGTATTTTCTCAGGCCCGTCCGCAACTGGTGATCTACCTCGCCGGCGCCGACCCGTACGAGGACGACCGCCTGGGGCGGCTCGCCCTCAGCAAGGCCGGCCTGCAGGCACGCGACCGATACGTGCTGACGCGCTGTCATTCAGCAGGCGTGCCGGTGGCCGTGGCAATGGCGGGGGGCTATGCCAACAACATCGACGACACGGTCGCCATCCATGCGACCACCGTGCTCACCGCCCACTCAATCTTCGCGGCATGAGCGCGGACCACCTGCTGCTGGGCGTGGACTTCACCTCGGCGCCACGCCGCGCCAAACCGATCACGGTGGCGCATGGCCGCTTCGTCGGAGTGCGCCTGCAGGTCTTGGCCCTGGAAACCATAGGCGACTGGGCTGCTTTCGACGCCCTGCTGCTGCGCCCCGGCCCATGGCTCATGGCGCTGGACCTGCCACTCGGCCTGCCGGCGCAACTTGTGGAACAACTCGACTGGCCTCGCACCTGGCCGGCGCTGACCGCGCATTGCGCGGCACTCGGCAAGGCAGGCTTCTGCGCAGCGCTGGATGCGGTCCGCGAGTCACGCCCCTATGGCGAGCGCTACCTGCATCGCGCTACAGACCTGCCGGCGCGCTCGCACAGCCCCATGAAACTGGTCAATCCACCGGTCGGCCTGATGTTCCTGGCCGGTGCACCACGCCTTGCCCAGGCCGGCGTGCACATCCCCGGGGGCATGCAGGCCGGTGAGCCCACACGCATCGCGCTGGAGGCCTATCCGGGCCTGCTGGCGCGACGTCTGGGAGCTGCGTCCTACAAGAGCGACGACCCGCGCAAGCAAAGCACGGCACGCTATGACGCCCGGGCGGACATGCTGGACAAGCTGGGCAGCGCAGACAATCCGCTGGGATTCGCGTTGGAGCTGGATCGTTCGCTGCGCGCTCAGGCCCTGGATGACGCCCGTGGCGACGCCCTGGATGCGATCCTGGCCTTGGCGCAGGCTGGCTGGGCGTGGCAGCGCCGCAGTACGAACTATGGCCTGCCACACGATTTCGATCCCGTGGAAGGCTGGATCGTCAGCGCCTGAGCATTCGCTCAGCGATGATCGTCGAGGAGGCCGTGCACAGCGTCCTCGCACATGTCGAGCACCTCGTCGAAGCCATCGTCTCCGCCGTAGTACGGGTCGGGCACATCGGCATCGCGAAAACGCTCGGACCAGGCCGTGAACATGGCCAGCTTGTGACGATGCTCGGCCGGACACTCACGGCGCAACCACACCAGATGGCCACGATCCATGGCCAGGATGAGGTCGAAGCGCTCGAAATCCTGTGGCACCACCGGACGCGCCCGCAGGCGGGACAGGTCATAGCCGCGCCCACGTGCCGCGCGCTGCGCACGCGGGTCCGGCGCTTCGCCGTTGTGATAGGCATGTGTGCCAGCAGAGTCGAACTCGACCTCGCCCTGCACGCCCAGGCGCTCGGCCCAGTGGCGGGCAATGCCATCGGCGGTGGGGGAACGGCAGATGTTGCCAGTACAGACGAACAGGATGCGTTTCATGTGCTCAGTGGTGATCGGCGCCGAAGGCGCGCTGACGTAGCTTGAAGAGTTCATCGCGTGCCGCGGCGGCCTTTTCGAACTCCAGGTTCTTGGCGTGCTCCTGCATCTCTTTTTCGAGTTGTTTGATCGCCTTGGCCAGGGCCTTCTCGTCCATGGCGGCGTAGTCAGCGCGCGGCTCAGCCACGTAGCCGGCCGACTTCTCGTCATCCGCCTGGTACACGCCGTCGATGATGTCCTTGATGCGCTTGTTGACCGATTTAGGCACGATGCCGTTCGCTTCATTGAAGGCGATCTGCCGGTTGCGGCGACGCTCGGTCTCGCCGATGGCGGCGCGCATCGAGTCCGTCATCCTATCCGCATACAGGATGGCGGTGCCGTTGAGGTGGCGCGCCGCGCGGCCGATGGTCTGGATCAGCGAACGCACCGAGCGCAGGAAGCCTTCCTTGTCCGCATCCAGGATCGCCACCAGTGAGACCTCTGGGATATCCAGCCCCTCGCGCAACAGGTTGATACCAATCAGAACGTCAAACTCGCCCAGGCGCAGGTCGCGGATGATCTCCACACGCTCCACAGTGTCGATATCGCTGTGCAGGTAGCGCACGCGCACGCCGTTCTCCGCCAGGTAATCCGTCAGGTCCTCCGCCATGCGCTTGGTCAGCACGGTGATCAGCACGCGCTCTTCGACCGCCACCCGCTTGCGGATCTCCATCAGCACATCGTCGACCTGTGTTGTCGCCGGTCGCACCTCGACAATCGGATCCACGAGGCCGGTTGGGCGCACCACCTGCTCGACCACCTGCCCCTGGTTCTTCTCTTCGTAATCAGCCGGCGTGGCCGACACGAAGATGGTCTGCGGCATCAACTTCTCGAACTCGTCGAACTTGAGCGGCCGGTTGTCGGCGGCCGAAGGCAGGCGGAAGCCGTACTCAACCAGGTTTAGCTTGCGCGCCTGATCACCCTTGAACATGCCGCCCACTTGCGGAATCGCGACGTGAGACTCATCGACAAACAGCAAGGAGTCGGACGGCAGGTAGTCGATCAGCGTCGGTGGCGGATCGCCCGGCATGCGGCCCGAGAGGTGGCGCGAGTAGTTCTCGATGCCCTTGCAGAAGCCCAGCTCGCTGAGCATTTCCAGGTCGAAACGGGTGCGCTGCTCGATGCGCTGCGCCTCGACAAGCTTGCCGCCACGCTGGAAGAACTCAATGCGCTGGCGCAGTTCCTCCTTGATGTTTTCGATCGCCCGCAGCACCGTCTCGCGCGGGGTCACGTAGTGGCTGGAAGGGAACACCGTGAAGCGCCCCAGCTTCTGCTTGAGGTGGCCGGTCAGCGGATCGAACAGCGTGATGTGCTCGATCTCGTCGTCGAACAGCTCGATACGTACCGCCAGTTCGGCATTCTCGGCCGGGAAGATGTCGATGATGTCGCCGCGCACGCGGAACTTGCCGCGCGAGAAATCGATGTCGCCGCGCTCGTACTGCATGCCCACCAGGCGCTGCAGGATGTCGCGGTGGGCCATCTTCTCGCCCTCCCGCAGGTGCAGGATCATGCTGTGATAGTCGACCGGATCGCCGATCCCGTAGATGCAGGACACGGTCGCCACAATCACCACATCGCGGCGCTCCAACAGGCTTTTGGTAGCCGACAGGCGCATCTGCTCGATGTGCTCGTTGATCGAGCTGTCCTTCTCGATGAACAGGTCGCGCGAGGGTACGTAGGCTTCGGGCTGGTAGTAGTCGTAGTACGAGACGAAGTACTCGACCGCGTTCTCCGGGAAGAACTCGCGGAACTCGGCATAGAGCTGTGCCGCCAGTGTCTTGTTCGGCGCCAGTACCAGCGCGGGCCGGCCGCTGCGCGCGATGACGTTGGCCATGGTGTAGGTCTTGCCCGAGCCCGTCACCCCCAGCAGGGTCTGGAACATGAGCCCGTCTGCCAAGCCCTCGGTGAGCTGGGCGATCGCGGTCGGCTGATCGCCAGCCGGCGGAAAGGGCTGATGCAGCCTGAAAGGGCTGCCATCGAAGCTCACAACTGTGGGCCGGCCGGCTTGATCTGGCATGATAAAATGTTGGGCTTTCAGAGGTTTGAGCGCAGGGTCAACTTCTCACGCGCCGAACCGTTGATTATTCCGGATTTCCCGCCTCGATGCGAAACCAGTTCGGGGCCCCCAACAGACCATTGGAGTATTCATGAGTTCTTCGATTTTTGCCGCCGTCGAGATGGCCCCGCGCGACCCCATCCTGGGCCTGAATGAAGCGTTCAACGCCGACCCCCGCAGCACCAAGGTGAACCTGGGCGTGGGCGTGTACTTCACCGACGAAGGCAAGATTCCGCTGCTGGGTGCCGTCAAGGCCGCCGAGAAGGCCCGCCTGGAAGCGGCCCCGGCCCGCGGTTACCAACCCATCGAAGGCGCAGCCGCCTACAACAACGCCGTCGCGGCCCTGCTGTTCGGCAACGATTCGCCGCTGCTCGCCAATGGCCAGACCCTGACCGTTGAAGCCCTGGGCGGCACCGGCGCGCTGAAGGTCGGCGCTGACTATCTGAAGCGCCTGCTGCCCAACGCCACCGTCTACATCTCGGATCCGAGCTGGGAAAACCACCGCGCGCTGTTCGAAGCCGCCGGCTTCCCGGTCAACAACTACGCCTACTACGATGCCAGCACCCGCGGTGTGAACTTCGAAGGCATGCTGGCCGACCTGCGCAAGATGCCGGCGCAGAGTATCGTCGTGCTGCACGCCTGCTGCCACAACCCGACCGGTGCCGACCTGACGGCTGCCCAGTGGGAACAAGTGGTCACGGCCGTCAAGGAACGCAACCTGGTCGCCTTCATGGACATGGCCTACCAAGGCTTCGCCGATGGCATCAAGGAAGACGCCGTGGCGCTGGACCTGTTCGCCGCCTCCGGCCTGCAGTTCCTGGTCTCCAGCTCGTTCTCCAAGTCTTTCTCGCTGTACGGCGAGCGTGTCGGCGCGCTGACCATCGTGGCCGCCAGCAAGGACGAAGCCTCGCGCGTGCTGTCGCAGGTGAAGCGCGTCGTGCGCACCAACTACTCCAACCCGCCGACCCATGGCGGCGCCATCGTGGCTGCCGTGCTGGCCTCGCCGGAACTGCGCAAGCAATGGGAAGAGGAGCTAGCCGGCATGCGCCTGCGCATCCGCGAGATGCGCAAGGGCCTGGTCGAGAAGCTGGCCGCACGCGGCGTGAGTCAGGATTTCAGCTTCGTGCTGAAGCAGCGCGGCATGTTCTCCTACACCGGCCTCAGTGCCGAACAGGTGGAGCGCATGAAGACCGAATTCGGCGTGTATGCCGTGTCGACCGGCCGCGTGTGCATCGCCGCGCTGAACAGCAAGAACATCGACTACGTGGCCGATGCAATTGCCGCCGTGCTGAAGTAAGCCCAGCACAGGGCAAAACAAAAAAGCCGCTCAATTGAGCGGCTTTTTTGTTTGACAGTGCAGCCCCGAAGTCTGCGCTCACTCACCTCGGTGCTTATACCGGCGAATGAAGGCGCTTCATCGACGCGCGCTTTACTTGCTCTCTGCGGCCTGGTTGCTCGTCATCACCTTGACGCCAGCACGGTCACGCAGGCCGCGGATATAGGCCCGCACATCCGCATCCGCCATGGTCTGAGCGTAAGAATTGCGCAGCGCCTCCACGCGCGGATCCTGCGCCGCGATCGTCGGTTGCGTGGCCTTTTCCAGGCGGTACAGCGTGTATCCCTGAGCGCTGTCAGCGCCAAGGTAGGCCGGCAGTTTGTCAGTCTTGGCGCCGAACACCACCTTCTGCGCCTCGGGCATCAAGCCAGGAGCACCACGCTTGAGCGTCTTGGCCGCCGACCAGTTCAGCGTCACCGCCTCTCCTGCGGCCAGCTTGGCCAGCTTGGCCTCGCCATCCGCCTTGGCAAGCTTCTGTGCCTCCTTAGCCAACAGTTCCTTCTCGATCTGAGCCTGCACTTCCTCGAAAGGCTTTTGCGCAGCAGGCTTGTGATCCAGCACGCGCACCGACACCAGATTGCCACCACCAACGTCGATGGCCTCGCTGTTGCGACGATTCTTGAGTGCATCCGAACTCTGGTAGGCCGCACGGACCTTGTCATTGCCCAGCACGCCAGGCAACTTGACCCCGCCGGCAATCCAGTCGGTCGACACGATGGTGACCGGCAGCTTCTCGCCCACCGGTTTGAAGCTGTCGGATTGTTCGTACACGGTGTTGGTGAATTGCTCAGCGGCTTCGGCGAACTTCTTCGCTGCCGCGCTCTTGCGCAACTCCTCGACGATGTCTGACTTGGCCGCCTCGAAAGCCTTGGCCTTTCCACCGCGGATATCGGTCAGGCGAATGATGTGGTAACCGAAATCGGTCTTCACGACATTGCTGATGTCGTTCGCCTTCAGCCCAAAGACTGCATCCTCGAAAGGCTTGACCATTGCGCCACGGCCGAAGAAACCCAGGTCACCACCCTGCTCGGCCGACACCTTGTCGGCCGACTCAGCCTTGGCCAGTTTGGCGAAACTGGCCGGGTCCGCCTTCAGCTTGGCCAGCAGCGCTTCGGCCTTCGCCTTGGCCGCGGCATCATCGCTGCCCGATTCGATCAGGATGTGGCTGGCACGACGCTCCTCCGGCTCCTTGTAGCGGTCAAGGTGCTCGTCGTACCACTTGCGGGCCTCTGCATCGCTGACCTCGACCGTCTTGGTCAGAGCCTCGGTCTTCAGTTCGGCATATTCCAGCTTGAATTGCTCCGGGGTTTCGAAGCGACTCTTGTTCGCCTCGTAGTAGTCCTTCAGTGCAGACGGCTCCAGCTTCACCTTCGCCTCAAAATCCTTGGCCGCCACAGTGACTTCGGCGACCACCCGTTCCTCGTCCTGCAGACGAATCCAGTGCTCCAGCACCGGAGTCGGCGCCACCGCGGACTTCACCACCGGGGTGATGAGAGAGCGCAAGGCCAGATCCTGTTGAACATCCCGCTCGAACTCCAGCTCGCTCTTGCCGTTGGAACGCAGGATGTTCTGGTAGGCCGTCATCGAGAACTTGCCGTTCTCTTGAAACTCCGGGAAGTTGGTCTGGATGTAGTGCTGAGCCTGCTCCTTCGACACATCCAGTCGGGCGTCCACCACACGCTTGAGCAGGGCACGGCGCACGATCAGGGAATCCAGCACGGCGGCGCGGAATTCCGGCGTCTCGGTGGCGGCCTGATCGAAGGACTCACCCATCTGGGTACGCATCGCTTCACGGCGATTGCGTACGTTTTCGGTCAGTTCCGCTTCACTGATCTTGATCGAGCCGATGGTCGCCACGGTATCGTCACCGCCACCACTGCGGATATAGGACTCGACGCCCCACAGGGCGAACGGAATCGTGATGAGCACGAGGAATACCTGGACGATCTTGCGGTTGTTGCGCACTGCATCAAACATGGCGAATCCGTTTTGGATGAATGAATCGATCACAGATACGAAAAAGGCGAACTCTCGTTCGCCTTCTTCTACTTCTTGCTGGCGGAGTGGACGGGACTCGAACCCGCGACCCCCGGCGTGACAGGCCGGTATTCTAACCGACTGAACTACCACTCCGCGTCAATGCACTTGGTGGGCGCTGACGGGCTCGAACCGCCGACATCCTCCTTGTAAGGGAGGCGCTCTACCAACTGAGCTAAGCGCCCGCTTTCCAGCCCGCCACAAGGCGCTCGCGGCCGGAAAGAAAGCGCATCAGTTTACAGCATCTTTGAGCGCTTTGCCAGGACGGAACTTAGGCACCTTGGCCGCCTTGATCTTGATCGTGGCTCCCGTCCGGGGATTGCGGCCAGAGCGGGCTGCGCGCTTGCCAACCGAAAAGGTGCCAAACCCGACCAGGGTCACGTCATTGCCCTTCTTCAGGGATTGCTTGATGGCCGCGATTGCGGCATCCAGCGCCCGGCCGGCTGCCGCCTTGGAAATCTCGGATTGCTTGGCGATCACTTCAATCAGTTCAGACTTGTTCACGTCATACCCCCTCGGTGTATATCCAGCGTGGAACGAACCATACGCGACGACAGGCATGACGCCACGTAGCAACTGAAAGCCTGCGGCGGACCTTATAACAAGCCAAAAATCCTTGTGTCAAGCCGCTTTGCAGCGAATCGCCCCCGTCCGGGATGCCCCCTCCCAACCCGGATGCATACGCCCGGACTGGCGTCGTGAAACAAGGCCGGTGCGTGCACTACTTCTTCTTGTTGGCGCAGTCATCGCACTCTGCGTACAGGTGCATGGCGTGATCCTTTAGGGTGAAACCGCGCTCGCGTGCGATCTCATGCTGACGGGCCTCGATCCCGGCATCGTAGAACTCTTCCACCTTGCCGCATTCCACACACACGATATGGTCGTGATGGCGACCCTCATTGAGTTCGAATACGGCCTTGCCGGTCTCGAAGTGATGGCGTTGCAACAGACCAGCCTGCTCGAACTGCGTCAGCACCCGGTAAATGGTGGCCAGACCGACATCCATGTTCTCCGCCAGGAGCATCCGGTAGACGTCCTCTGCCGTCAGGTGCCGTTCCTCTGCACGCTGAAATAGATCAAGCACCTTGAGGCGCGGCAAGGTGGCCTTGAGCCCCATGTTTTTCAGGCTTTGCGGGGTAGCCATGTCTTCTCCGTTCTGGTCAGCAGGGTGGGGGCACTATGATATAGTTTGCCGCGCTCTCGTGCCATTCGGCCTGCCTGGCCGGGCACCGTTCGCCGGACCTGATCCGGCCACGTTTTCTGACCAGACCACGTTATACCGGTGGCCACATCCTGATGTTGCATATTCATTCCAAGCCCCTTCGCAGCCTCTTCCTCGGCGCGACACTCGCCCTGCTGCTGGGCGCCTGTGGCCCGCTCCTCGAACGGACGTATCGGATTGATGTCCGCCAGGGCAACTACGTCACCCAAGCCATGCTGGCGCAGTTGAGCCCCGGAATGACCGAAGAACAGGTCCGTTTCATCATGGGCTCGCCGATCCTCATCGACCCCTTCCACACCGGACGCTGGGACTATATCTACCGCTTCACTCCGGGGCGCGGAACCCCTGAGGACCGGCGCATCACCCTTCTCTTCGACCAGGGCAAGCTAATGCGGGTCGAAGGCGATGTGACTGCAGCCCCCTCCACCTCGGTCGCAGCCGAGTCGGCAGGCACCCCGCGTGTCGTCGAGATTACCAATCCCGGCACCAAGAAGAAGTAGTCCCGCCTCGGGCATTCGCTGTCCCTGCCTTTTTCCTGGAATACACATGAGCTTGAAAGTCGCCATCGCAGGTAGCTCCGGCCGCATGGGCCGCATGCTGATCGAAGCCGTGCTGCAACAGCCGGAGGCCAAACTGGTTGCGGCACTCGAACGCCCAGAGAGCCACTGGATCGGGCGCGATGCCGGAGATTTCGCCGGAGTGGAAACAGGAGTGGCCATCAGCAGCGACATCGATGCGGCCTTTGCCGTGGCGGACTGCCTGATCGACTTCACCCGCCCCGAAGGCACCCTGCTCCATCTGGCCGCGGCGCGTCGTGCAGGCAAGAGCATGGTGATCGGCACCACAGGCTTCAAGACGGAAGAGAAAGCACGGATCGCCGAGGCAGCACAAGATATTCCTGTCGTGTTCGCAGCGAACTTCGCCGTCGGTGTAAACACCGTTTTCAAGTTACTGGATATCGCAGCACGCATTCTGTCGAGCGGCTACGACGTCGAAGTGTATGAAGCGCACCATCGCTTCAAGGTGGACGCGCCCTCCGGCACGGCGCTGCGCATGGGCGAAGTCGTCGCGACGGCATTGGGGCGCGATCTGGACAGTTGCGCGGTCTACGGTCGCGAAGGCGTGACGGGTGAGCGCAAGCCCGAGACCATCGGCTTCGCCACGGTACGTGCCGGTGACATCGTGGGCGACCACACCGTCACTTTCGCCGCCATGGGCGAGCGCGTGGAGATCACGCACAAGGCCAGCAGCCGTATGCCCTATGCGACAGGCGCTCTGCGTGCCGCTCTGTTCCTGAGGGAAAAGCAGAATGGTCTGTTCGACATGCAGGACGTGCTGGGACTGAGATGATCGCTAAGTAGCCCAACAAAAAAGCCCGGCTGATGCCGGGCTTTTTGTCTGACGGTGGCGTTACTCAACCCATCGTCTTGATGTGCGAGATCACATCCGCCACGGCCTGCTGCGCGCTGCCGTAAAGCATGTTGCAGTTCTCCTGGAAGAACAGCGCGTTCTCGATACCCGAGTAGCCAGCGCCCTTGCCGCGCTTGATGACGATGACGTTCTGCGCCTTGTCGCAATCGAGGATCGGCATGCCGTAGATCGGGCTCGACTTGTCGGTACGTGCGACCGGGTTCACCACGTCGTTGGCACCGATGACCAGGGCCACGTCGGCGAGCGGGAACTCGGCGTTGATCTCTTCCAAATCGAAGATCTTGTCGTAAGGCACGCCTGCTTCGGCCAACAACACGTTCATGTGACCCGGCATACGACCCGCCACCGGATGGATGGCGAAGCTGACCTCGACCCCGGCCTCTTCCAGCAACTCGGCCATCTCCCACACCTTGTGCTGAGCCCCCGCCACCGCCATGCCATAGCCCGGCACGATGATGACCTTCTGCGCGTAGCGCATCATGGCTGCGGCATCCAGACCGGACACCTCCTTCATCGTGCCCTGCGGGCCTTCGCCGGCCTGCGCCTCACCCGTGATCGGGGTGAAGATGATGTTGGAGATCGGGCGGTTCATGGCCTTGGCCATGAGCTGGGTGAGCAGCGTGCCCGAAGCGCCCACGACGATACCGGCAATGATCAGCGACGGGTTCTGTAGCACGTAGCCCTCGAAGCCAACGGCCAGGCCGGTGAATGCATTCAGCAGCGAGATCACCACCGGCATGTCGGCGCCTCCGATCGGAGTCGTCAGCACGACGCCCAGGATCAGGGAGAGCACGAAGAAGGCGATCAGGTACTGCACGTTGTTGCCGCCGTCGATGACGATCAACGCGCCCAGCACAACCGCGACCAGCGCCAGCACGGCATTCACCGCGTTCTGCGCCGGCAGGCGCCAGGCCTTCTTCATGATGCCCTGCAGCTTGGCGAAGGCCACGCAGGAGCCGGAGAAGGCCACCGAACCGATCAGCGAACCCAGTACGGCCAGGATCAGTGCCACCGTGCCATGCTGGGCCACCGTACCGCGCGCAAACTCCACTGCTGCGATCGCTGCCGCGGCGCCACCGCCCATGCCGTTGTAGATGGCGACCATCTGCGGCATGTCGGTCATCTTGACCACCTTGCCCAGGTACCAGGCCGCACCACCACCGATCACGATGGCCGCGATCATCAGGCCAAAGTTATGCAGGCCCGGGATGGCGAAGGTCACCAGCGTGGCGATGACCATGCCCACACCAGCCCACACGATGCCCTTGCGCGCCGACACCGGCGAGGCCATGGCCTTCAGGCCGAGGATGAACAGGACTGCTACGACGAAATACGAAATGTTGACGAGCAACTGGACGTTCACTTGCCGCCCTCCTTCTTCTTGTCGGTCTTGAACATCGCGAGCATGCGCTCGGTCACCACGTAACCCCCGGCGGCGTTGGCCGCGCCCAGCAGCACGGCGAAGAAGCCGATACCTTGCTCCAGCGGCGTCTCGGCATGGCCAAGCGCAACCATCGCGCCGACCAGCACCACGCCGTGTACAAAGTTGGAACCCGACATCAGCGGCGTGTGCAGAATGACCGGCACACGCGAAATGACTTCATAGCCCGTGAATGCCGCGAGCATGAAGATGTACACGTAGATAAAGCCTTCCATCTCTTGTTCTCCGAATGGTGAGCGGGCCTTACAGGCCGAGGACCTGCTTGACGCCAGCGTGCTTCACGAGGCCATCATGAGTCAGGCAGGCGCCGGCCAGCACTTCGTCTTCCCAATCCAGCTTGAGCTGTGCGTCCTTGATCATGCCGCCAATGAAATTGAACAGATTCTTGGCAAACATCTCGGAGGCATGCACGGCCATGCGGCTGGGCAGGTGCGTGGGGCCAACGATCAGTGCCGGGCCTACCTGCACGTTCTGGCCGGCGACGGTACCCGCGACGTTGCCACCGCTCTCCGCCGCCATATCGACGACGACCGCGCCCTGCTTCATGCCGGCCACCATTTCGGCGGTGACGATCTGGGGGGCACGCTTGCCGGGGATGGCCGCGGTGGTGATCAACACGTCCACGTTGGCGATCGCCTTGGCCAATTTCTCGGCCTGCTGACGTTTCTCGTCCTCGGTCAGTTCACGCGCATAGCCGCCGGTGCCGGCCGCAGACACCCCCGTGTCGACGAACTTGGCGCCAAGCGATTCGATCTGCTCCTTGGTTTCGGGCCGCACGTCATACGCCTCGACCATTGCGCCCAAGCGCTTGGCGGTGGCGATGGCCTGCAGACCGGCCACCCCGGCACCGATGACCATCACGCGTGCCGGGCGAATGGTGCCGGCAGCATAGGTCATCATCGGGAAGAACTTGGGGCACAGCGAAGCGGCGATCAACACGCACTGATAGCCCGCGCAGGCGGCCTGCGAGGACAGGATGTCCATGCTCTGCGCGCGCGAGATGCGCGGCAGCAGCTCCATGGCGAAGGAAGTGATCTTGCGTTCGGCCAGCAGCTTGACGCGTTCCACACTGGCATAGGGTTGCAGCATGCCCAGCAGGACGGCCCCTGGCTTGAGCTGCTGCAGCACGGCATCACTGGGCGGGGTCACGCACATCAGGATGTCCAGCACGCCAGCAGCACCTTCCGCGGACCACGCGGTTTCAGCATAGTCAGCCTCGGGATAGAAGCTGCCCAGCGTGGCGCCGTGCTGGATATGGATGTCGGCCCCCAACTGGCGGTACTTCTTCGCCACGTCGGGAACCAAGGGCACACGGCGCTCGGCCGGATCGGCCTCTTTGAGAACACCAATCGTCAAGGACATCTACACTCCCTTTCAACATGCGTGATCGTTGTCGTGCGCGGAAATCGGGCTCCGCGCAGGGTTCGTCGTCTCCACCTACCGCCTTGGCCGGTGCATCATAGCGAAAACCATTCCATTGATGCCGTCATGCCAAAAAAGACCGAGCGCCGTAATCGGCGCCACCAGGGGCAATACGCCAAGAAAGCCGGGCAGCCGCCAGGCAGCATCCTGCACCTAGGCGACGTCAAGGTTGCCAAACCGGACATCACTCTATTCGACTACGATGCGGCCCGGCTGACAGAGATCACATTCTCGACAGTCGATGATTCGCGGACTTATGTGCGCCAGCACGAGAAGCTCTGGCTCAACGTGCACGGCGTACACGAGCCGCACATCATGGAGGAGATTGGCGCCCGCTTCAAACTGCACCCGCTGGTGCTGGAGGACATTGCCAACACCCACCAGCGCCCCAAGCTGGAGGACTACGGGGACTACATCTACGTGGTGCTGCGCGCCTTCAGCTATGACCGCGAGCACGCGGAAGTCACCTCGGACCAGATCAGCCTGGTCCTAGGCCGGCACTTCGTGGTGAGTTTCCAGGAGCGCGGCACGGGCCTGTTCGCTCCGGTGCGCGAGCGACTCCGCAAGGAAGGCAACCACCTGCGGCGGGCGGGCGCGGATGCGCTGCTGCACGCGCTGCTCGACAACGTGGTGGATCGCTACTTCGTGGTCGTGGAGGAACTGGCGGACGACATCGACACGCTGGAAGATGAAGTCATCCGCGGGCGCGGCAAGCGTGTGGTCGAGCGCATCAATCACTTCAAGCATGAATGCCAGGTATTGCGGCGAGCCATCTGGCCCATGCGCGAGGCCCTCTACAGCCTCCTGCGCCAGCCTGGCGGACTGATCTGCGACGGCATGGAGCTGTACTTCCGCGATGTGCACGATCACTGCACACACATCCTCGACCAGATCGACGCCCTGCGCGACCAGATCGGCGGGCTGCTGGACATCCACCTCACCACCGCCAGCAATCGCCTCAACGCCGAGTTGCGCGTGCTAACCGTGGTCACCACCCTGTTCTCGCCTGCCATGCTGGTCACGAGCTTCTTCGGCATGAACTTCCAGCACATGCCCCTGCTCGAACAGAATGACGGATGGGTAATTTCGCTGCTGATGATTGCCGCGGGCGGCTTCGTGCTGCTGCTGGCGCTTTACTGGCGCCGCTGGTGGGTACGCGATGGCCTATAGGGGCCTCAGACAACGGCGGGCACCACCTTGATGATGGCCAGCGAGATGTTGTCGCCACCGCCCTGGGCGCGCTCACGCGCCGCATTGATCAGCACACGGGCAGCAGAACGCGCATCCAGTTCAGCCAGGGTATGACCGATCTCGCGATCTTCGAAATAGCCCCACAAGCCATCGGAACAGAGCAGGAAGACATCTCCGGCCTGCAGAGCATGGGTGCGACCGAAGTCGATGCGAGGATCGCGCTCGGCCCCCAGGCAGGACAAGAGCAGGTTGCGCTGCGGGTGCACCGCGGCCTGTTCCTCGGTGATGCGGCCAGAGCGGACCAGCTCACCGACCAGCGAATGGTCGGGTGTCTTGCTGACCAGTTCGCCGCTGCGGAAATGGAACAGGCGCGAATCCCCGCAATGCGCCCAGTCCGCATGGCCCGGTCGCAGCACGAACATGACCGCCGTGCTGTGAGGATCCTGCTCGCTGGTGAAGCGGGTCAGCTTGATCACGACATGCGCCTCCTCGATGGTGGAGCGCAGGAAATCGGTGGGTTCCTCTCCGACTGGGGAATAGGCAGAGAAATTCTGCTTGGCCTTCAACACCACCTGTTCGGCCGCGATGGCCCCGCCCGAGTGCCCACCCATGCCATCAGCCAGCACGGCCAGCATGCAGCCCGGCTGCTTGGGGTGGGCCATGATGGCAACCCGGTCTTGCTGCTCGGTGCGGTCGCCAATGTGCATGGCGGCGCAAGTGTCGATAGAAATACCCATGAGTGTCGATCGGAGCCTGATGTGTGCGTGAATTGTATTTTATGTTTTTGTTGATTTTATCGAATCGTAAAGGCTAAACCGTAAAAGGTGGTGCGCTGTCGATGAACGCATGTACGGCAGGCCGACCGGCAAACTTGACGCGCCCGCCTTACAGCGCAGCAAGCATCAGGCGGAACGATGCCAGCGTCGCCACGGCCCACACTAGGCTGCGCAGTGACGCCAGATTAGCCAGATAGCAGCCAATGTAGGCCAGGCGGGCGAGCACCCAGACGACACACCAGAAGGCCAACAAATCGTCCGCCACTGCAGCATGGCGCGCAAGCAGCACGCCAGCGAGGAACACCGGCAAGGCTTCCCATGAATTCTGCTGGGCCCAGTTTGCCCGCGCCGGCCATCCTTCCAGGCGGGCCAGCCAGGCGCGCGGCGCGGCGTTGTCGAAACGGCTCGACGAGTTGTGCACACCTCCGATCTTCGCGAGAAGCGTGCAGACATAAGGCAGAAAACAAGCCAGCGCGACGCAAGCAACGACGGTGTTCATGCGGGGTCCTGACAGCATTGAGAGAGCCTCAGCTTAGCCCGGCTCAGGACAGTTGTGCCGCGGGCAGACTCGCGCAATCACTGTCGGCGTGCCAAAGCACACGCAGTACCTGCTGCGCCTGGCGCAGATCGCCCGAGGTCCAGAAACGTGTCGGCAGCGCGCAGGCGTGTGAGAGCAGCGCAGCCGCCTCCAGGCGGCGCAGCAATTGACGCGCCACGGCCGCGCCAGTATCGATCACCGCGATCTGCGAACCCACGATGGCCTCACACATGGCGCGCAAGAAGACGTAGTGCGTGCAGCCGAGCACGATGGTGTCAGCCCCGGCTGCCAGCAAGGGTTCGAGATGCGAACGCAGCAAGGCCTCGGTCGCAACATCATTCAGGGCGCCACGCTCGACGCATTCGACCAGGCCTTGACCGGGACGGGTGACCACGCGGGTCTCACGCCCGAAGCTGTCCAGTAGCGCAGCGAATTGCGCACTGGCGAGGGTGCCGGTGGTGGCCAGCACGCCGACAACACCGGAGCGCGTCGCCTTCGCGGCGGGTTTGACCGCCGGCTCCATGCCGATGATCGGCATGTCCGGCCAGGTTTCGCGCAGCGTCCTGGCGGCGGCGGCGGTAGCCGTATTGCAGGCGATCACCAGCGCCTTGGCGCCCTGCCCGATCAGGAATTCCGCCAGTGCCAGGGAGCGCGCCCGGATGAAATCCTGTGATTTCTCACCATAGGGCGCGTAGCCGGAGTCGGCGCAGTACAGCAGGCTTTCCGCCGGCAGCAGGGCGCGGATCTCGCGCAGCACCGACAGGCCGCCCACGCCGGAATCGAAGACGCCGATCGGGCGTGGATCTGCCATGGCAGCGATCAGATCTTGCGCGCGAGTTCCGCGGCAGCGCCGATGTAGCTGGCGGGCGTCATGGCCAGCAGGCGAGCCTTGTCCTCGGCCGGCAGATCGAGACCGGAGACGAATTCCTGCATGGTCTCGCGGGTGATCGCCGCACCGCGGGTGAGCTTCTTGAGCTGGTCGTAGGGGTTGTCGAAACCGAAGCGACGCATCACCGTCTGGATCGGCTCGGCCAGCACCTCCCAGGCCGCGTCGAGATCGGCCGCCAGCGCGGCCGGGTTCGCCTCCAGCTTGGACAGGCCGCGCAGGCAGGATTCCAGACCCAGCACGCTGTGACCGATCGCCACGCCCATGTTGCGCAGCACCGTCGAATCCGTCAGGTCGCGCTGCATGCGCGAGATCGGCAGCTTCTCGGAGAAGTGGCGCAGCACCGCGTTGGCGACGCCGAAGTTGCCCTCGGCGTTCTCGAAGTCGATCGGGTTGACCTTGTGCGGCATGGTGGAGCTGCCGACTTCGCCTTCCTTCAGCTTCTGTTTGAAGTAGCCCAGCGAGATGTACATCCAGATGTCGCGGCAGGCGTCGATCAGCATCGTGTTGGCCCGCGCGATGGCATCGAACAGTTCGGCCATGCTGTCGTGCGGCTCGATCTGGATCGTGTAGGGGTTGAACGTCAGGCCCAGCGACTCGATGAACTGCTGGTTGAAAGTCGGCCAGTCGAAAGCCGGATAGGCCGACAGGTGCGCGTTGTAGTTGCCGACCGCACCGTTGAACTTGGCCGTCATCTCGACACCCACGATGGCCTTGCGGGCGCGTTGCAGGCGATAGGCGATGTTGGCCATTTCCTTGCCGACGGTGGTGGGGCTGGCGGTCTGGCCGTGGGTGCGCGACAGCATGGGCAGGTCGGCCAGTTGATGCGCCAGTTCGCGGAAGCGTGCCAGCACCTTGTCGAAGGCGGGCAGGAAGGCTTGCTCGCGCGCCTCATGCAGCATCAGCGCATGCGAGGTGTTGTTGATGTCTTCCGAGGTGCAGGCGAAGTGGATGAACTCGGCCGCCTTGCTAACCTCCGCGTTGGCCGCGAAGCGCTCGCGCAGCCAGTACTCCATGGCCTTCACGTCGTGGTTGGTGCGCGCTTCGATGGTCTTGATGGCCGCGCCATCCGCCTCCGAAAAGCCCGCCACCACCGCATCCAGCTCGGCCAGCGTGGCGGCGGAAAAGGGCGCGACTTCCTTCAGTTCGGGCGCGGCGGCGAGGGCCTTGAGCCATTCGACCTCCACCCGCACGCGATTGCGGATCAGGCCGTACTCGGAAAAATGCGGGCGCAGGCCATCGAGTTTGCTGGCATAGCGGCCATCGAGGGGCGACAAGGCGGTCAGGGCGGAAAGCGACATGGAAATAGATCCGTAACGACGGGAAAACCGACGATTTTAAACTAGTCCAGCAAGGCCTCATATTCCGCCATGAGGCAGGCGGCCACGCCATCCAGGGCGTAATGCCCGGCAATCTGCGTCCGCAGTTGCTCTGGCGTGCCGCCCTGCCCGGCCAGCGCAGCCGCCCAGGCCTGCGCGATCGAGGCTGGATCGTCCTGCACGATCGCCCCCAGCCCGCCCAGAATGTCACGTGCGTCTCCCACGTCGGTGCTGACTACCGGCACACCACAGGCCATCGCCTCGGCGAGTACATTCGGAAACCCCTCGCTGGCGGAGGTCAGCGCCAACAGATCGAGTCCGGGGTAAATGGCTTCCACGTCATGGCGCATGCCGAGCAGGTGGCAGTGTTCCCGTAAGCCATGCTGATCCAGCAGGGCGGCCAGCATGGCGTTGTCGGTATCCAGCCCTTTGCCAACCAGCACGAATCGCGCGTCTGCACGCAGCGCGAGCAAGCGGGCAGCCACCTCCAGAAACAGGCCATGTCGCTTGACCGGCGTCCACCGCGCCACCATCCCGATCAGGGGCTGCGCATCGCTCACCCCGAGTGCGCCACGCAGCGCAGCGCGCGCGGCGGCGTCGGGCCGGAAACGCGCGAGGTCGATGCCATTGGGCAGCACGCGAGTCGCCGCGGCGGGCCAACGGTAGCGCTCGGCGCAATAGGCCGCGCTGCGAGAGGACACGTTGAAGATGCGGGCGACCCGTGACGCGTAATGCCCGCTCAGCCAGATCACGGCACGCGTGAATCGACTGTGGCCTTGCGCCGCATCCGGCGTATCCCGCACGCTCCAGCACACCGGCACCCTAGGCGCCAGTCTGGCCCCTGCGAAGGATGCGGCAAGGTTGCCGTGGTACATCCAGCCCTGGATCAGATCGGGGCCGAACTCCCGCACCGCATCGAGGAGCCGGCGTATACCGGCCAGCGGCCAACGACCCGCGTGCAGCCCGAGCAGCACGGGCTCGATGCCTATCTCCCGGAAGCGCGGCAACAAGGCCTCATCGTCGCCCAGAACGAGGAGGCGTAAAGCGAAACGGTTGCGATCCACACGCGACAGGGTCTGCAACAAGGCATGCTCTGCCCCACCCAAGCCCAGATTGGTGACGATCACACACAAACGGATGGCTTGCCTCATGCACGGGGCTCCGCGCCGGAATCCGCCTCGTGCGACTCCCACACGCGCATCCACAGCATCTTGGCCACCAGCATGAAGAGCCAGACCAGCACCAGCACCAGGGTGCCGGCCCCCATGCGCCACAGCAGGAAGCCCAACCCGGCCAGCGACACCTGCAAGACCCACAGCAAGACCACCGACAGTTCGACACGCATGCCTTCGAGCATGAGCAGGTGGTGAAGGTGCGTGCGATCGGCCCGCATCGGGTTGCGTCCGTTGAGCATGCGACGCGTCGCCACCGTCACCATGTCCATCAGCGGCAGGCCACAGGCGTAGAGCAGCAGCGCGGCCGGAATGTTGCTGCCGGGCGTTCGCGTCAGCACGATGAAGAACCAGCACAGCAGCAGTCCCAGCGTCATGGCACCGGCGTCCCCCATGAACACATGCGCACGCGCCAGCCAAGGGTGGCGTGCATTGCAGACCAGGAAACCTGCAACGGCCGCCATCAATCCCACCACCAGCAGCACGACGACTTGGTGACCCGTGCCCAGGGCCAGCGCGCAGAGAAAACCCAGGGCGACGATCACGTACCCACCCGCCAACCCATCCGCGCCGTCCGACATATTGATGGCATTGACCGTGGCCACAATGCCGATCAGGCAGATCAACCACAGCATGAAGCTGCCCGTCTGCGCATAACCCGTCGTCTTGAGCAACAACCAGGCGGCCACGAACTGCCCGATCAACTTGAGGCGGGCCGGCAGTGGACGCGCATCGTCCACAATGCCAAGCAACAACAGGAAACCGACGGGCAGGATGGCCTCGCTGAGATTGCCGGACAGGCCGCGCAACTTCAAAGCGAGGAAGTAAGAGATCAGGATCGCCAGCCCGCCGACCACGGGCACCGCGCGCCCGTGCTGCTTGCGTGCATCCGGCCGATCCATCAGCGACAGGTAGGGCGCCAGCCGCGCCAGCAGCAGGCAGGCCAGCAGCGAACACAGGAAGGGAAAGAGAAGGTACTTGAGCGTCATGCGGTGTAGAGCGCCAAGGTTTGCGCGTTGATCACCTCGTTGGCATACAGTGCCTCTACCCGGGCACGCGCGGCAAGCCCCATGCGCCGCGCGCGATCGCAGTCCTGCAACAAACCGAGGATCGCGTCCGCCAACGCCTGCACGTCACCCGGCGGTACCAGCACGCCGTTCTCTCCTTCTGCCACCAGCTCACGACAACCCGCCACGCGGGTCGTCACCAAGGGCTTGCCGCAGGCTGCCGCTTCCAGCAGCGAGCGCGGCATACCCTCGCCCTGGGTGCTGGCCAGCACGGCCAGCGTGCAGCCTTGCTGCAAGGCCAGCACATCCTCGCGGTGTCCGAGGCATTCGACGTCCCCCTGCTCACGCCAGGCAGCAAGCTCGGCGGTAGTGACACTCTCCGGATTACCCGGATCGGGCTCGCCCGCCAGCAGAAAACGCACCTGCGGCATCCGCGCACGCACGCGTCCGGCGGCCTCCACGAACTCCCGCACGCCCTTTGAATGGAGCAGGCGGCACATCATCAGCACAACAGGCGGTGCATCCTGACCCGCCTCTGCTGGCCTGAAATGCGCGGTGTCGATGCCATCCCCCGGGATCAACGCTACCCGGCTGCGGGCCAGCACACCATGACGAGCCAACACGTCGCGGTTGTCCGCATTCTGGAAAACGACCTGGGTATCGCGCAGCGCCAGGCGATACAGCGCCAGCACCACGGGGCGGATGAGCCGCGCCTTGAGCGTATGGGCCAGCAAGGCGAATCCCAGCCCCGTCACCGAATTGACGATGCGCCGGACGCCCGCCCGGCGCGCCGCCAGCGAACCATAGATGACGCACTTGATCGTGAAGTGGTGCACCACCTCCGGCTGCCACTCCGCATAGCAGCGCCGCAGCCGTGCAATGGAGAGGCATTCATCTAGCGGATTGATGCCACTGCGCGAAAGCGGAAAGCTCTCCCACCGGAAGCCCAGCTCCCTGAGCTTTTCGCCAAAGGGCCCGGGCGGGCTCAACAGGATCACCTCATGCCCGCGGGCACGCAGGCTCTCGGCCAGCGACAGCTTGAAGTTGTAAAGAAACCAGTCCGTGTTGGCGAACAGCAGCACGCGCATCAGGCAATGTGTTCCTTGTAGCGGGCATGCCAGGCCTGGAACATCAGCACGTCCCACAGCCAGTAAGGCCAGCTCGCACGGCCCTCGACATGCTCCAGCCATTTGCGGCGGATCGGCGCCGGATCGAGCAGCCCGCTCGTGGAGAGCGCTTCGACGGACAGCAGGGACTCGGCCCACTCACGCAGCGGGCCGCGCAACCACCCCGCCAGCGGGATGCCGAACCCCTGCTTGGGGCGCTCGAACAGATGCCGTGGCACATGGCGCGCCAGCAGTTCGCGCAGGATCCACTTGCCCTGCCCGTCGCGCACCCGCAGGTGCGGCGGCAGTTGCCACGCGAACTCCACCACGCGACGATCGAGGAAGGGCGCACGCGTCTCCAGGCTCACCGCCATCGCCGCGCGATCCACCTTGACCAGAATGTCGTTGGGCAGATAGGCCAGCGTGTCATGCGCCATCATGGCCTCGATGTCGTTGTCGGCGGCATGAGCCAGGCGCTCCGCCTCGCCGAGCGCCTGCAGATGCGCGCCCGGCACGAGCAGCCCGGGATGCTTCCAGTGCGAAATCAATTCGTCATAGAAATCCGCCGGTGAGCGCCCCTTGAGCATGCGCGCGATGCGCCCGAACTTGTCGCCCGGTGAGGCGCGCAGCATCGGCGGACACCAGTTGCCCAGCGAATCGGCCAGGCGGTCCCAGCTGCGCGGCGGCACGAGGTCGATGCCTGCGGCCAGCATGCGTCGCAGCGGGTGCGGTATGCCACGTACCTTGCGCCAGAAACCATCCCCCACGTGATAGCGGGTGTAGCCGGAAAACGACTCGTCCCCCGCATCCCCCGACAAAGCCACCGTCACATGCCGGCGCGCAAACTGAGAGACCAGATAGGTCGGCAACTGGGATGAGTCGGCAAAAGGCTCGTCATACACCTCGGCCATGCGCGGCACGAGATCCAGCGCATCCTGGCCCGACAGGTACAACTCGTGATGCTCTGTCTTGAGGTGCGAGGCGACCTCGCGCGCGTAGTGCGCCTCGTCGAAAGCGTCCTCGCGGAAGCCGATGGTGAAGGTCTTGACCGGCCGCGTGGCACGGCGAGCCATCATGGACACGATCAGCGAGGAGTCGATGCCACCCGAGAGAAAGGCACCCAGTGGCACATCGGAGATCATCTCCTCCTCCACCACTTCGCCCAGCACGTCTTCGAAACGATCGACCCAGGCCGCCTCGCTCAGGGCAGGCGCCTGACGCGAAGCACGGCCCGCTTCGATGGCATCCGCCAAGCGCCAGTATGCGCGCGGCTCACCGAGCCGCCCGGCCTGAATGTCGATCCAGTGCGCGGGCGGCAGCTTGCCGACATGCCGCCAGATCGACTGCGGCGCCGGTATGCAGTTGTAATGCATGAAACCCGCCAGCGCATCGCGCGAAATCTCACCATGCCAGGCCGGGTGGGCATACAGCGCGCGCAGCTCGGAGGCGAACAGCAGCGTGCCGTCGGGCATGCGCCCCCAGTAAAGCGGCTTCTCGCCCAGACGGTCGCGTGCCAGCACGAGACGCTGCTCCGCACCATGCCAGGCGGCAAAAGCGAACATACCGTCACACGCTTTCAATGCCCGCTCGGGCCCCCAGGTGTCGATGGCCTCCAGCAATACCTCGGTATCAGAATGCCCACGCCAGGCAATCGCGCCACGCTCAGCCTCCAGGCTGCGGCGCACCTGCTGGTAGTTGTAGATCTCCCCATTGAACACGATCACCCACCGCCCGGAGTGGCTGCGCATGGGTTGCACACCGGCTTCGGTCAGATCGAGGATGGACAAGCGCCGGTGCGACAGCCCCAGCCCAGCCGCTACGTCGGCAAATTCGCCATGCGCATCCGGCCCGCGATGCACGATGGCCTGCCCCATGGCCTGCGCCACGTTGCGCAAGCGGGGCTCATCCCAGCCAACCGTTGCGTTAAGAAATCCGGCTATCCCGCACACCTTGCTTGCTCCCTCGGCAGATCAGACCCGGCTGCGCAAAGCGGCCGCAATACGCGGCGCAATGACCGCACTGGAATACCGCTGCTCGACGAGCGCACGCCCTGCTGCCCCCATGCGTGCGCGCAGCGGCGCATCACGCAGCAAGCTCAGCAGTGCATCCACCCATTCGGTTTCGGTATGCGCGCCCAACGCCACTTCGCCCTGCGCCAGCACTTCGCCGTTCATGCCCCAGGGCGACACGATCGCGGGAACGCCACATGCCAGATAGCTCAGCATCTTGAAGCTGCACTTACCGCGCGTCCAGGCCGTATCCGGCATCGGCATCAAGCCGACCCAGGCCTCATTGACCGCAGCCACCTCGCATTGCGGCGACCACATGACTTGCTCCACCCGGGTCTCCGGCAATCCGACCAGTTTCGCAGGCGCATTGCTGACGACACGCAAGCGCGCCTCGGGCAGCAACTCCAGCACGGTTCGAAGCGCACCGCTGATCGCCTCAAGATAGGGATGCCCGCTCGCGCTGCCCGACCACACGATCAAGGGCTGCGACGCCGCCACCCCGGGTCGATAGTAGGCTGTGTCAACCGCGGTCGGGATCACCTCGACGGCCGCGTAACGAGAGAACCAGTCCGCCAGGTACGCATTGCCACACAACACCAACCCACAATGACGCGCAATGCGCTCGGCCGCGCCAAAGCGCTGATCGAGCCAGATCGCATCGTCCACGTCCAGCACAGCCGGTTTGCGCCAGCAGCGCTCGACACTCGGCAGCGTGGACAGCATCTCGCGCTGGAACAAAGCCACCGCACAGGTCTCTTCAGCCTCACGCAAGGCCTGGTAGCGCTCCGTCAGACTACGTGGCAACCAGCGCATGCGGGGCAGAAGACCCGCGGGCGGATAGCTGCCGTGACGCGCCGGCCATTCATGCAAGGCGATGCCTTCGGCCTGCAGGGCCGAAACATGCTGCCGCACCCGGAAGCGCGCGGAAGGCACGGTCATGCCTTGGGTGAAGGCGGCCACCTGCAACTGACTCATGCGACACGCGCCCGGACACGCTGGCACAGCCAGCCCCGCACTCCAAGTCCATCGAGCAGCAACAGACCGAGCCCAAAACCCGCCACGCCCAGAACCACGCGCACCAACAGCCCGGCAACACCGGAGAACGGTACCAGCAAGACCAGGACACACATCAGGATCACCGCGAGGCCAATGGCCAGCAAATCGCTGACTGGCACGCGCCAGGCGATCAAGCCCCGTCCGGCCCACCAGGACAAGAGCACGCCCAGGGACTGAGCACAGACGTTCGCCACCGCAGCACCATATGCGCCCACCCGAGGCACCAGCACCCAGGTCAGCAACATGCCCGCAGCGGCCGCGACCAGCGCATTCGCCAGTTGCGTCCTCAAGCGACCCGAAATGAACAGCGAAACATCGAACACCAGGGTACGCAGCGTGCCCAGACACGCCGCTGCCGCGAGCCAGGGAACCATCTGGGCGGCTTGCCCCAGGTAAGCGGCGCCGAGAAAGAGGCCGACGATCTCGTGGCTCAGTAGTGCAAAGCCGATGCCGGCCGGCACCATGACCGCCAGACTCAGACCAAGATAGCGCCCGGCCAGGCGGTCTACCTCGGCACGCTGACCGCTCTCCCAGGCGGCCACCATGCGCGGGAACCAGGCCAGGAAACAGGCAGAGGACAACATCGTCATGGTCTGTGCGATGAGATCCGCCATCGCGCCGTAAGTCCCGGTAGTCGCCGCATCGCTCAACGCCGCCAGCAACCAGCGATCGGACCACTGCAACAAACCAGCACAGCCCGAAATGCAGGCAAGCATCAGCGCAAAACCGCGAACTTCCCGCAGCAAGCCAGGGCGCCAGGGGCTGATCAGCACGCTGCGCCAGGCATCGCGACAGATCAGCAGACTACCCAGCACACCGGCGAGCACCATCACGCCCAGCACGCCCCACTCGCCGCCGCCCAGCCACAAGACGCAGCCCCCGGCTACCAGCGTGCCGACTGACTTGAACAGAAACAGCACCGAATAGCGTTCAGACTGGAAACGACTGTTGGCAAACTGGGCCGACAATTCGAACATGCCGATCGCAAGCAGCAAGAGCGTGGCACCCAGCAGCACGCCGGGGCGAAACGAAAGTCCGCCCAGCCAGCCGGACCATTCCAGACAGCCTGCCAGCAGGATCAACACGCAGGCCGCACCCAGAAATACCCTGGCCAACACAGGCAGCAGGGTTTCGAAACCAGGACGCGGCAGATAGCGGGCAAGCGTCTGCCCCGCGGGAACCACGAGCAGACTGGAGAGAATCGCCGCCCCGGTCGCGCACAAGGCAAGCCAAGCGTAGTTCTCCGGCCCCAGACTGCGCGCAAACAGGCTCACCGCACAGACCGTGGCGACTCCGGCAAGAGCGCGGGCGCCAAGATAGATGGCAGATGCGCGCGCGCTCACACCGAACCGGCCCGCGGCAGACGACGCAAGGCGTAGCGCACCTGATAACACGGCAGCATATGGCACAGGTTTTCCTCGTGGAACTCCTGCAACCAGCGCGTCAGATTGAATACCCTGCCCAACGCACGCTTGATCAAGCCGCGCACGGGAAACGGAGAATTGAAGTCAAGCTGTACATCGATCTGCCGGAAGCGTGGCTCACGCCCATAGCGAGGCACCTTGCGCGTAAGCAGATCGTCCTCGGCCAGATAACAAAAGGTATAGAGGCCGAAGAAGCGGTGATGAGTGGGATCGGAATAGAAGTACGGATTGGCGAAATGTGGCACTTCGACGTCCAGCAACGCCCCCTCCTCCATCACGCGCGCTAGTTCGTCGAGCAGTGCTCCCAGATCCTCGACATGCTCGAAGAAGTGGTAGGCATGGACGGCCCGCACGCAGGCATCTGGCAGCGCACGCAAGACAGCGAACACATCACCGACAAGGTCCACACCCGGGTAATCCAGCGCATCCACTCCCAGTGCTTCCGCATGCCTCTTGCGCGGTCCGCAGCCCAGTTCAAGCACCAGACGCTCGCCAGCAGCAACGCGAGAAAGCACGCCAGACTTGTCAATGAATTCCATGCGGCCAGCGCCAAAGGCAAAGGCGAGGAGTATACCTGCCTGCGCACGCCCCCCAAGCCTTGGTTCGTCCCGCCAACTCAACGAATGCAGTACATCTCCGGGCGGACAGCCCAGCCTTGGCGCTGAAAAATGGCTGCCAGCTCAGCCGGGAAACGACCGTGATAGATCGCGGGATAGGCACCGCAGACCATCGCCCCGGCCTGGACGGCCTCAGCTTCACGCCCCACCTGCCCGTAAGCTAGGGCGCATTGCGTCAGGGTCTGGAAATTGGGCTTGTAACGAAGATAGTGATCGCACAAACCAACGACTTCAGCCGCAGCATCCTCGCGTTCTGGTGGCCAGGCCCGAATCTGCAACGAGCGGGCATGCAGCGCCAGCAAGGACCAGTCGGAAATCTTGACTCCGACCTCTCGACTCTCGGCGAAGCTGCTGTCGGACGCCACGGCACCATAGGGGAAGCGCGCGTACGCCTTTTCCAACAACAAATAGTCACGCATGCTCCAGACCAAACCGATTGCCAACATCAAGGCGGGCAGCAGCAGCCAACGACTGCTGATCCTCATTCCCGAAGCGTCTCTCTGCTCCGCAGCAGCAATCACCCCCATCGCCAGCCCGGCGGGAATCAGAAAGTAGGTGTACCACAGCGGATACTCGACCATGCTATGGGCTCCTATCACACCAAGGATCATGAAGCCCCACAAAGCCTCTGGCGTGCTGGCCCGTACCCATCGCCGCAACAACCACCAGGCCAGCCCCCCGCAGATCATCAAGGTCAGCGGCCAGCCGAATTCAGCCAGCAAGTGCAATGGAGTGTTGTGCGCGTTCTCGCCGATGCGGATGAAATCCGGAGGCGGGAGTCCTATGGAGTGCAGCGCCGTTTGCCAGGCGAACATTCCCGCCCCGGCACCCATCCACGGATGATCCAGCCCAGTCTGCCAAGCCACGATCCAGTCAAACAGGCGCTGCCCGTTGGAACTGGCATCCCCCACACGACTGGCGGAAGACACGACGCCCAGCCACTTGCCCAGATCGCTGAAAGCCAACAGCAACTGCATGCCGACCGAAATACCGGCTACCACCAAGCTCGCCTGCGCCATCAGCCGGGCCGAATCATCCCCGCGCCTTCGCCACGCGTACAAACCACACAGCACGGGCAGTGCGGCCGTATACAACCACACAGCCCGCGACGCAGACATCGCAGCAAATAGAGAGATCGCAGTCGTCAACACCAAAGCAAGCCAAGGCTGAAGCCGTCGCGTGCTCCAAAGGTAGATCAATGAAGCCTGTCCGAGCCACAATAGGTTGCCGAAATGATTGGGCTGCGCAATGTTCCCGTACACGGCATTGTAGAGTTTGGGCATGATGATGCCGCCCCAGTCTAACCCCGCAAGCTGACCCCAAGCCGCAACGCACTGCAGCCCCCCTCCTACTGTGGTCCCAAACGCAAGCAGGGCAACCTGTCTCGATGAGTGCAGATGACCCCAGGCAACCCATATAGCAATCAACGCGAGAAGGGTGTAAGTCGCATAACCAACTTGAGAGCCGCCTGAAAAAACGACTCCGACGGTCATCAACGACAGGTACATCAAAGTCTCAGGCTTGCGATGCATGCTCTTCAAAGTGAAAGGCCCCACAGCAATCACAAGTGTGATAGCTGACAGTACAAGCATCACAACCCATTCGTTGACGAACACAGTCTGGGGATAGCGATGAATCCCACATAGAGGCCCCAACCCTCCGAAAGTCACGACAAGCAACGCCAACAGTTTAGAATGCACGACGATTGATCCGAAAAATCCAAGCAGTGGTCTTTTTGATGCAACCGCATCCAGTGAGGATACCGATGGGCCTATTTTCAGACTTTAAGAAAAGAAATCAGATCGACACTTTCGCGCACAATCTGGCCGAGCAGCTTGCTAGACGCCTCCCTCCGTCACACCGCAAAGATGAAAAACGCCTGAATGCTGAACTCGAAATCGCTCTTGGGCACGCCCAGGGGTTTCATCGCACGAACGAACTGGGAACCTATGGCAAGTCCAGACTAGTCAACAGCTTCCAATGGAAGCTCATTGAGCTCGGATATGACTCAGTGGTCGCAAAAAAAATTGGTTACAATATCGCGACGAGATTGACAAAGCAGCGGGCAATTTCTTAGTTATTTCTCAGAGAAGAAAAGGCATTTAATGCAGCAACCCTTGTCTGCAGATCCTGTGCGGCGAGCCTAATTGGATCCTCCCAGGCCGCCGGCGCCTTGCAACGATACGGCGTAGCATTCGGCCACCAAGGCCGGGCATCCTCAGCAATTTGCCAACGCCAATCCAATGCAGACGGGAGCAAAACCAGAACAGGCTTTCCGAGCGCAGCAGCCAAATGTGCGACAGAACAATCTATGGCCACTACGACATCCATGGCATCAATAATCGCCGCGGTATCGCAGAAGTCCCGCATATCAGGCATAGGGTCCACCATTCCTAGCGCGGCAATGGCCTCATCGCGCTCCTTCCGGACATCTACGGCCAGGTTGAACCATGCCACCCCGTCGAGTTGACATAGTCCTTTGAGATGTTCAGGCGGAACAGAACGCAACCAGTCATCATGTCGCCATGGATTACCAACAGCCGCCACTCCAACCCGAAGCCCCTGGCTCTCTGCAATGCGCTTCCGCCAATCCTGACAGCGATCTGATGGTGCGCGAACGAGAGCAGGAGCCTTCAGATCCGCTGGCGAAAGTCTAAGCAAGCGAATCAGGCTGAACAGCGGAGCGACTGCTACACACCCAAACAAGCGCGGATCGGGCCGTTCATCCGCACCGACCAGTTCGTCGACGCCCTCGACTCCTCTAAAAAGCTGTTCAATCTCTGGTTTTACCCAGAATACCGATGCAACACCCCGCCTGCCGAGAGCCCGAAAAAGTCGCAAAGCCAACAACGCGTCCCCGAAACCCTGATCCTGATAGACAAATAGTTTTCCAGCACGCAGTTTCTCGCCCCGCCACAGAGGCAACTCAAAAGAATGCCGGCCCCGATACATCTGAAGAAACGCTTCGTCCGCCATCCGCCAAGCATCAAACCAAGTCCTGCCGCCAGCAGCGATACACGTAAACGAGAGCGAGAGGCTGGGACCAGTTCTACCAGGATACTCATCTACAACGACCTGTCGCATCTCCAAAGTGCGCGGCAAATCACCCTCTACGCTGAATACGTTAGCAAGATAGTCAGCAGAATCCGCATCGACAAAACGCTCTTCATACAACCTATTGGCAACCCTTTGCGCCACAGGAAAGAGCGCTGCCGAACGGCTGGCCAACGAGATCAGGACCAATGACTCCTTGTGACTGAGCGAACCCTTTCTCTCCGCGACCAACAAGCGCTTTAAAACCTGACGCTCAACATTCTGCGTCCTCTCATTTTCCACCTCGCGCCGCAGCTGCATCTTGGCGCGCAACTCAATTGCCTGCAAATTAAGGAAAGTGGAGATATCAGACGGCTTCAGTTCGACCGCACGATTAAAGTAATGAACTGATTCTTCGAAACGCTCCAGCAACATGCAAAGAACGGCCAGCATGTTGGCAGTCTGATGGTCCGCTGGCCGTAACGCCCACGCCCTCTCGGCCACAAGAAGTGCTTCAGCATTCGCTCCAACATGCATCAATACCGCAGCGAGATATTTAGCAGCCTCTGCATCCTCAGGCGACATCTGTGCCGCCTTCCGCAATAGCGGGAGCGAAGAAGCGAAATCCTTATTCTCAAACGCCAAGACTCCGCCAACAAAACAAGCAACAAAACCAGGATCTTGCTCCTGCAACAATGCTACACAAGCCTCTTCCGCCACACGTCTTTCTCCGGCGCGCAAAGCACGTAAAGCCTCCGTCTCAAGCTGTAATTTCAGTTGTGGCAACAAACCTGGAGCACGGGCCTTCGGCGAGTCTATCTCGACGCGCTCTCTCAACCAGGAAATAAAGCCTTTAATCATAACCAAGCTTATATAATTTCAGCCATTTTAATTTACTTAATCATCGAGCACTAAGGCTTTACCGGCCACACAACCACCGGCCAGAAATCAACTGGTTCCAATGTAGCCCGCACGAAAACCACACTTACATCCCGATCCCTGGTCTGCAGTGGCAAGTAGCCTAGATCAGAGGCCTGATAGCCGAGTCGCTTCAAGGCACGCATGTAATCCGACTCCGAAAATACCCCGCCCGCTTTTGCCAGCGCGTCCACTGGAAGCAAGCGTGACTGTAAATCCTTCCGGCCCTCTTTCATGGATCTGAAGTACTGGGGCATTGACGTCACATCCCTACCCGACACAACGGCAGAGGCAACAATCTTGGCCGCCTCTTCCTGATCGTCTGGCAACGGCGCCCACACCCAACGGGGGCGGCTCGCAAAGCTGGGAGCAAACTCATTCCCTTGCTTTCTGGCAAGCATCACATCCTCCGGCGCTAAACTTGCCGCGGACACCAGCTCGACGCGATCCAAGGAGAATGCATAAAACATGGGCCGCATGACCCATAGTGCATGAGCACCGTAAAACAGGGCAGAAAACTGCAGCACAGCAATCATCAGGATATCCCGCCGCAACTCTGACCTGGGTTTGGATGGGCTGGCCACAACAAGAGTTGCGAGGGGACCCAAGCCTAGATCAACCAGCACCATCATGCCCGCAACAGGACCCGCCCCCATTAACTCGTAGTTAGGCCAATAATACCAACCTGCATACAACAAAAGCAGCACCGACGCCAAGACAGCAGCACTGACCAATAAATGCACCAAGAAGCACTTCAATCTGAAAGGAAGCATCTTCTGTATCACGTCAAAAAATAAAAAAGGGCGCCAAGCGCCCTTTTTTATCAAACAACTCGGTTCAGATCAACGGCATTCCGAAGGTGCGTACTTGGCAGGCAACGGAGTACCAGTCGGAGCAGTGAAGGGCAGGGAGCGCTGCGTAGCCTGAACGTTGGTTGAGGAAGCACACGCCCAGTCGATCGCACCGACCGAAGTGGCCGCCAGCGCAGCACCACCAACCGACGGCGTGAAGGTCAGGCGATTGCCATTCAGCGTCGTGGGAATACCGTTGTTAGCCGTAGCCAGAATCGACACTTCGACAACGCCGGCATTCGAAACCGATACGCTCTGCACATACTTGGAACCAGTGATAGCAACGTTCCAGGCACCCGCAGCAGCCGAAACGCCAACCAAGCCGTCGGTCTGGAAGGCTTCACTGATGGTGGCCTTGGCCGATGACGCAGCGATGATGCCTTCCGACACCTTCGAACGGATCGTGTAGTCCTGATAGGCAGGCAGCGCGATCGCTGCCAGGATACCGATGATCGCCACCACGATCATCAGTTCGATCAGGGTAAAACCTTGTTGAACACGCTTCATCACGAATCTCCTGTTGATGTTGCCGGATACCGTTATCCGTACAAGGCAGTACGTGCGAATGACATGCCACACACTTGACCGCTCATCGCCTACAGACAAGAGCCACTAAAAATCAATAACTTAGACGACAGACCGCACGTTCGTCGTCAGGCGTTCAAGTTTGCACACCGAGCGCAACTGACATTTTTCGTCACTCACCTGTCGAACAAGGGCAGATTCCGGCATGAAGAGCTGCGCGTTAGCATGTGCCCTGCACTGCATACACACAAAGGAGGCAAGCATGCAGAGAACTCTGGTGTTGACCGCGATTGGTGATGATCGGCCCGGCTTGGTGGAGGAACTGGCGCGCACGATCAGCGGCCAGGGCGGAAACTGGTTGGAGTCGAGCATGTCGCGCTTGGGCGGCAAGTTTGCCGGCATCGTGCGGGTGGAGATTGCGGACGAGAAACTGAGGACGCTGCAAGCCGCGCTGGACGCCTTCGCGCCCTTACAGATCGTGCATGGCACCAGTCAGACCGTCGTCGCAGGCGCGGCCGGTCGCCGCTTCATCCTCAATCTGATGGGACACGACCGGGTGGGGATCGTGCGCGAGGTCAGTCAAGTCCTGACCCGACACGCGCTCAATGTAGAAAGCCTGCACACCTATACCTCGACAGCCCCGATGTCAGGCGAGACGCTGTTCCACGCAGAGGCCGAGCTGCAAACCGGCCCGGACCTGGATGAGGTGCAACTCCAGCGGGATCTGGAAGCCTTGTCTGCTGAACTGGTCGTGGATATCAAGCTTGAGGACGCGTCGGCCTGAGCCCAGCGCATTGGAGGGTCGGCGGGCGGCTGTTATCATCGGCCAGTGCGCTGCACAAACACTTTTGAATCAGGAAAGTAGCAACAAGCATGGCCATTTTTTCCTTGGGTAAACGGGTCCCTGTGCTGGGCGAAGGGGTGTGGATCGCGGAGAACGCCACGGTGGCGGGGTCCGTCACGCTGGGGGACAAGGTCAGCGTGTGGTTCGGCGCGGTCGTGCGCGGCGACAATGATCCGATCACGATTGGCAAGCACACCAACATCCAGGACGGTTCGGTGCTACATACCGACGACGGCGTACCGCTGACCATTGGCGACAATGTGACGGTGGGGCACATGGCCATGCTGCATGGCTGCACCATCGGCGACAACACGCTGATCGGTATCAATGCGGTGGTGCTCAACGGTGCGGTGGTGGGCAAGAACTGCCTGATCGGCGCCAAGGCACTGGTGGCCGAGAACAAGGTCATACCCGACCGCTCCCTGGTGGTTGGCACACCCGGCCGGATCATCCGTGAGCTGACCGATGAGGAAGTGGCACGACTGCAGGCCAGTGCCGATACCTATATCGCGCACGCCGAGGAATATCAGGTCGATCTCAAGAAGATCGGCTGATGATTGCCCTGATCCAGCGCGTCAGCGAGGCGGCCGTGCATGTGGACGGCGAGTCGGTGGGCCAGATCGGTCGCGGCCTGCTCGCACTGATTGGTGTGCAGCGTGAAGACGACGAGGCCAGCGCGGCCCGCCTGCTCGATAAGATGCTGGCCTATCGCGTCTTTCCCGACGACGAAGCACGCATGAACCGTTCATTGAGCGACATTGGCGGCGGTTTGCTGCTGGTCTCGCAATTCACACTGGCGGCCGACACCAAGAAAGGTAGCCGTCCTGGTTTCTCCACGGCCGCCGCGCCTGCGCGCGCCGAAGCACTCTACGACCACCTCGTCGGGCTGGCACGCGCCAAGCATGCCGATGTCGCCACAGGCCGCTTCGCGGCCGACATGAAGGTCAGCTTGGTCAATGACGGGCCGGTCACATTCTGGCTGGAGACCTGATGGTGAAGCACAAGGGGTTCGCGCGCCTGCTGGTCGCCACGGTTGGCGGCTTGCTGGCCGCCTGCTCGACGACACCGCCAGCCCCGCCCCCGAGCCCTGCCCCCGCTCGACCCGAGGCAAGGTTTCGGCTGGAAGAGCAACAAGCTGCCAACGAGATCGTGCTGTATGCGATGGGCCTGCTCGATACCGGCTACCAGTTCGGCGGTCGCAACCCGGAGGCCGGCCTGGACTGCAGCGGCATGGTGAGCCTGGTCGTGGAGAAGGTCACCGGCCGCCGCCTGCCGCACAACGCGGCGCAGATCGCCGGCCTGACACGGGAGATTCCGCGCCAGGAACTCCGCCCCGCCGACCTGGTGTTCTTCAACACCAATGGCAAGCCTTACTCACACATGGGCATCTATCTTGGCAAGGGGAAGTTCGTACACGCGCCCTCCTCCAAAGGTCGGGTACGTGTGGAGAGCATGGAGAGCAGTTACTTCGCCAGCCGCTTCACCGGCGCACGCAGCTTGTTTTGAGGCGCGACAAACGGGGGACGGACACCCAGCCTACCTGGCTGGCGCACCTTCCGGAATCTGGATGAATTTCTCGCCCGGCTTGATCAGGCCGTGGTCGAAACGCGCCCGCTCCTCGATGGCGTCATAGCCCGACTTGAGATCCTGCACCTGGGCGCTGTTGCCAGCATTGCGCTGCTCCAGCTTGCGGTTGTCTTCCTTCAGCGTGGCGAGTTGTTTCTCGGCTTGTTGCACAGAGAGATAGCCGCCCTTTCCGAACCACAGCGGATACTGAAGAAGCAGCAGGAGAACCAGGAAGATCAGCGCAGGCCAGCGCATCGGCGATGTCGGGAGCAGAAACAAAAAGGGCGCGCCAGTTGGCGCGCCCAGATTGTACCTGCTGCCTAATTACTTCAGGCGCAGGTTGTAGAAGGCACGGCGGCCCGGGTAGATCGCGGTGTCGCCCAGGTCTTCCTCGATGCGCAGAATCTGGTTGTACTTGGCCACACGATCCGAACGCGACAGGGAACCCGTCTTGATCTGACCGGCGGACAGGCCCACGGCGATGTCGGCGATGGTGCTGTCTTCGGTTTCGCCCGAACGGTGCGAGATCACGGCGGTGTAACCGGCGCGCTTGGCCATCTCGACGGCAGCGAAGGTCTCGGTCAGGGTACCGATCTGGTTCACCTTGATCAGGATGGAGTTGCAGATGCCCTTGTCGATGCCTTCTTGCAGGATTTTGGTGTTGGTCACGAACAGGTCGTCACCCACCAGCTGGATGCGCTTGCCCAGCGCGTCGGTCAGCAGTTTCCAGCCGTCCCAGTCTTGTTCTGCCATGCCGTCTTCGATGGTGACGATCGGGTACTTGTCGACCAGGCCAGTCAGGAAATCGACGTTCTGGGCCGAGGTCAGCGACAGCTTCTCGCCGTGCATCTCGTACTTGCCGTCCTTGTAGTACTCGGAGGCGGCGCAGTCCAGGCCCAGCACCACGTCGGTACCGGCTTCGTAGCCGGCGGCGGCGATGGCTTCCATGATCAGGTCCAGGGCCTCGGTCGCGCCGGACACGTTGGGCGCGAAACCGCCCTCGTCACCCACGGTCGTGGGGTAACCCTTCTTGTCGACGATCTTCTTCAGGTTATGGAAGATCTCGGCGCCGCAACGCAGGGCTTCGCGGAAGCTCTTGGCGCCGACCGGCAGCACCATGCATTCCTGGAAGTCCAGGCTGTTGTTGGCGTGCGCGCCGCCGTTGATGACGTTCATCATCGGCACCGGCAGTTGCATCTGGCCCGAACCGCCAAAGTAACGGTACAGCGGCAGGCCGGCTTCTTCAGCGGCGGCCTTGGCCACGGCCATCGACACGGCCAGCATGGCGTTGGCGCCCAGACGGCTCTTGTTGTCGGTGCCATCCAGCTCGATCATGGTCTTGTCGATGAAGGCCTGCTCTTCGGCATCCAGGCCGATCAGGGCTTCACAGATCTCGGTGTTGACGTTCTCGACGGCCTTCAGCACGCCCTTGCCCAGGTAGCGAGCCTTGTCGCCATCACGCAGTTCGATGGCTTCGCGCGAACCGGTGGACGCGCCCGAGGGCACGGCGGCACGGCCCATGACGCCGGATTCCAGCAGCACGTCGGCTTCAACAGTGGGATTGCCGCGGGAGTCCAGAATCTCGCGGGCAATGACGTCAACGATTGCACTCATGTCCAATTTCCTTATTGGGTGAAGAGATGACAGGGGATGTCGGCGACTGCTGCAGGGGACGGCCGCAGGCGCAAAAAAACCTGCGAATTCTATGCTGGGCGCCCTCTTTCGTGTTGATCCGACGCAGACAAACCCTTATGAAACGACCACTTCGGTGTCCTCGATGTCGCCGAAACGCAGTTGCGCCACCGTCCCCAGCATGGCCAGCAACTCCAGGTGGGCGGGATGATCGAAGTAGCGGTGCAAGGCGGCCTTGGAATCGAAGCGCGCAACCAGTACGTAATCATAGGCTTCGCTATCCGGGGTGACATTGAAACCGCAATGCCATTCCCGGATTTCCTCGATCTTGCCTGGCAAGGCCAGCATGGCCTCGTGGAAACGCCGGCCGGCCTCGCTGTCGGCGGTGACGCCCTCAAACAGCTTGAACAGCACGGCGTGGGTGATCATGCTCAGAGACTCAGTTCAGCCAGCCCTGCGCGCTTGACCACAGCATCCAGGTCGCGCAGCGTGGCCAGCAACTCCTTCATGCGCGGCAGCGGCCAGGCGTTCGGTCCGTCCGACATCGCCACCGCCGGGTTCGGGTGGGTCTCCATGAACACGCCGGCCACGCCCGCCGCGATGGCGGCACGCGCCAGCACCGGCACATGCTCGCGCTGGCCACCGCTCTTGTCGCCCTGCCCACCCGGCAACTGGACCGAATGGGTGGCATCGAACACGACCGGGCAGCCGGTCTCGCGCATGATCGCCAGGCTACGCATATCGGACACGAGGTTGTTGTAGCCGAAGGAAGCGCCGCGCTCGCACACCATGATGGTGTCGGCACCGCCATTGGCTTCCTTGGCCTTCAGCACGACCTGCTTCATGTCGCCCGGTGCCAGGAACTGGCCCTTCTTGATGTTCACCGGCTTGCCCGAGGCGGCCACGGCGTGGATGAAATCGGTCTGACGGCACAGGAAGGCCGGGGTCTGCAGCACGTCGACAGCGGCGGCGGCATCGGCAATATCGTCTTCGCCATGCACATCGGTGAGCACCGGTACGCCGATCTTCTCGCGCACCTCCTTGAGGATCGCCAGGCCGTTGTCGCGGCCCGGGCCGCGGAAGCTCTTGCCCGAGCTGCGGTTGGCCTTGTCGAAGGAGGACTTGTAGATGAAGGGGATGCCCAGCGCGGCAGCAATCTCCTTGAGCTCAGCCGCCGTCTCCATGGCCATCTCGCGCGACTCGATCACGCAGGGGCCGGCGATCAGGAAGAAGGGTTTGTCCAGTCCGACTTCGAATCCACACAGTTTCATCGTTCAGCGGCCTTTCTGTTGGCGGTAGGCCAGCGCTGCCTTGACATAGGCAATGAACAGCGGGTGGCCATTTCGGGGATTGGAGGTGAACTCCGGGTGGAACTGCACGCCCACGAACCAGGGGTGGGCGCTCTCACCTTCCTGCGGCAGCTCCATCATTTCCGGCAGGTTCTCGTTGGGCGTACGGGCACTGATGATCAGGCCGGCCGCTTCCAGCTTGGGCACATAGGTGTTGTTCACCTCGTAGCGATGGCGGTGACGCTCGTTGACCTGGGCGCCGTAAATCGACTCCGCCAGGGTGCCGGCCTTGATCGGGCAGCGCTGCGCGCCCAGGCGCATGGTGCCGCCCAGGTCAGAGCTCTCACTACGCTTCTCGACGCGCCCTTCGCGGTCCAGCCATTCGGTAATCAGCGCTACCACGGGGTGCGGCGTGTCCTGCTCGAACTCGGTACTGTTGGCGCCTTCCAGGCCGGCCACGTGGCGCGCGAACTCGATGGTCGCCAACTGCATGCCCAGGCAGATGCCCAGGTAGGGAATCTTGTTCTCGCGGGCGTAGCGGATCGATGCGATCTTGCCCTCGGTGCCGCGCTTGCCGAAGCCGCCCGGCACCAGGATCGCGTCCATGCCCTTGAGCGCAGCGCAGCCATTGCGCTCGATCTCTTCCGAGTCAAGGTAATGAATGTTCACGCGGCTCTCGGTATGCAGGCCGGCGTGCTTCAGGGCCTCGATCAGCGATTTGTAGGACTCGGTCAGGTCGACATACTTGCCGACGAAGGCAATCTCGACGTGGTGCTTGGGGTTCTCCAGCGAATGGACCAGCTTTTCCCAGATCGACAGGTCGGCCGCGCGGGCCAGGATCGCCAGTTTGTGACAGACGATCTCGTCGATCATCTGGTCATGCAGCATGCTGGGGATCTTGTAGATCGAGTCGGCGTCCATCACCTCGATGACGGCTTCCGGCATCACATTGCAGAACAACGCGATCTTGCGCCGCTCTTCCATCGGAATCGGGCGATCGCAACGGCACAGCAGCAGATCGGGCTGGATGCCGATCTCGCGCAGGTCCTTGACGGAGTGTTGCGTGGGCTTGGTCTTCAGTTCGCCGGCGGTGGCGATGTAGGGCAGCAGCGTGAGGTGCACGAAGCAGGTGTTGTTGCGCCCTTCTTCAATGCCCATCTGGCGGATGGCCTCCAGGAAGGGCAGCGACTCGATGTCGCCCACCGTGCCGCCAACCTCGACGATGGCCACGTCGGCGCCCTCTGCGCCACGCTTGATCGACAGCTTGATCTCGTCGGTGATGTGCGGGATCACCTGTACGGTCTTGCCCAGGTATTCGCCGCGGCGCTCCTTGCGGATCACCGAGTCGTAGATCTGACCGGTCGTGAAGTTGTTGCGCTTGGACATCTTGGCGCTGGTGAAGCGCTCATAGTGACCAAGATCGAGGTCGGTCTCCGCGCCGTCGTCGGTCACGAAGACCTCGCCGTGCTGGAAGGGGCTCATCGTGCCCGGATCGACGTTGATGTAGGGGTCAAGCTTGAGGTGGGTGACGCGGATGCCTCGGGATTCGAGGATGGCCCCCAGAGATGCCGCCGCGATGCCTTTGCCCAATGAGGACACGACACCGCCCGTGACGAATACGTACTTGGTCATGGAAATACAGGTGCGGGGAAATGCGAATGATACAGCAGCCGGGAGGGGGGCTCAAATCCGGCTGCCCGCGCGGCCACGGAAAGCCGTCGTCCGGAGACGCGCCATCCTCACCGGCCCGCACTTCAGCTTGCCCCAAAAGGGGCCGTTACTCCCTACGGGTGATTTGGCGGCATACTTCCGCAAAAACCATGGCGCGGGCAGGCCCGCGACCCGACAGGAGGAGCGCAATGAACAAGCGGCGGCAATGCATCGCCGGCATTCTCTGGCTATTCAGCCAGTGCGTGGCGGGAGGCGCCTGGGCGGACCAGCTCGACGACATCCTGGCCAGCCGCAAACTGCGGGTGGCGATCATCAATGGCCTGCCCCACTTCAGCTACCAGCATCCCCAGCAGGGCTTCGTGGGTTCCGACGTGGAAACCGCCCGCCTGCTCGCCAAGGATCTCGGGGTCGCGGTCGAGTTCGTTCAGGTCCCCAACGCCGAGCGCATCGACGCCCTGCTTGGAAGGCGCGCCGACCTGGTGATCTCGGCACTGTCGATCACGCCGGCACGTGAGCAGGTGATCTCCTTCTCCCTGCCCTACTCGCAGATCGCCCTGGTCGTCGCCGCGCCGCGCGCCATCAGCATCTACAGCTACCAGGACCTGACCGACAAGCGCGTCGGCGTGGGCAGCAAGACATCCAACGGCGAGTTGCTGAAGATGCGCGCACCGGGCGCCAGGCTGGTGGAGTATGCCGACGAGCAGAGCCTGCTCGACGCCTACGTCAAGGGGGATTTCGACATCGTGTCGATGCAGCGTGCGGACATTGAAGTGATCAACCGCCGCACCCCGGCACGCAGCCTGGAGGAAAAGTTCGTCCAGCAGGAGTTCGACATCGGCATGGGCATTCTCAAGGACGAACGCCGCTTGCGCAGCCGCATCAACACCTGGATCTCGAGCCGGCTGGCCGATGGCAGTCTGAACGACATCTTCCGGCGCTATCACGGTCGCGACCTGCCCGAGAGCGTGCTGCCCCGGACGCTGACGCCAAAGGGATAGGAGCCGTGGATATTGTCCGCAGCCGCTGGCGGGAACGACAGGCACGACCCGTGGCGATGGCGGTCGCACTTCTGCGGCAGTGGGGTGCCTGGCTGACCTGCCTGGGCCTGCTGGCCCCTGCGGCGCAGGCCGACCGCCTGGAGGACATCCGCAGCGCCGGACGCATCCGCATCGCCATCGCGGGCGCCGTGCCGCCTTTCAATGCCTTCAACGCGGCGGGTCAGGCGAGTGGCTCGGATTTCGATACCGCCACCTTGTTGGCGCGAGACCTCATGGTGCGCCTCGAGATCGTGCGCGTGTCCAACGCCGACCGTGTGAAGGCCCTGCTGGACAAGCGGGCCGACCTCGTGATCTCGGCCCTGTCCATCACGCCCGAACGCGAACGCCAGATCGCCTTCTCCGTGCCCTATGCCCGCCTCGCAACCTACATCGCGGCCCCCGCCAAGACGCCGGTTTCCTCGATGCTCGACCTCAACGGCAAGCGGATCGGCGTGCTCGCCAACAGCTCGAACCAGGCCCACCTGCTCAGTGCAGCGCCGGGCGCACATGTCGTGCCCTACGAGGACCATGATCACCTGAGTGCGGGCTACCTGGCGGGAGAGTACGAGATCGTCTCGGCCCCCGACTCGGCGATCCAGGCCACCAATGCGCTGCGCCCCAGGCACGCCTTGGTCGTCCAGTTCCACCAATCCGATTTCGATATCGCCATCGGCTTCAACCATGGCGAAAAGGGGCTGCGCGAATGGATCAACGCCTGGGTGGTAAACAACCTGCACAACGGGCGGCTGGACGAGACTTTCCGCAAGCACCATGGCCATGGATTGCCGCCGGGCATCCTGCCGGCACCCTCGCCGACCCGGAGGTCACCATGACACCACCACGCGCCGCCCGCCCCCGCCTGTATCGCACCCTCGTCCTGGCGTTGCTGCTGGTGGCGGGGGGATCGCTCGTGTCCGCCGCCTGGGCCGCCGACGCACCCAAGCGATTGCTTCGCTCGGCCGACGTACACCCGGAGGACTACCCGACGGTACAGGCCGTGCTCGCCCTGGGCCAGACCCTGCGCCAGCGCACCGGCGGCCGCCTGGGCATCCAGGTCTTCCACTCTGGCCTGCTGGGCGACGAGGCGCCCTTGCTCGACCTGGTGCAGGCCGGCAAGCTGGACATGAACCGGATCAGCGTGCAGGCGCTGGAGTCGCGGACCAGCCTGGCGCACGTGCTGAGCCTGCCCTACCTGTTCCGCAACACCGAACACCTGCACAAGGTGATCGATGGCCCCATCGGCCAGGAGATTCTCGATTCGCTGGAGCCCAGCGGCCTGATCGGCCTCGCCTTCTATGACGCGGGCGTGCGCAACGTCTATAGCGCGCGCAAGCCCATCGAACGGCTGGATGACTTCCGCAACCTGAACATGCGCGTCCAGCCTTCCACCATGGCGACCGCCTACTTCACCGCCCTGCTCGCCAAGCCGATCGCCCTGCCCTATGCGCAGACCGGGCGTGCGCTCAACAACCGCATCGTGGAGGCGGCCGAGAACAATCTGCCGTCCTATGGCAGCAGCGAGCACTACCGCGCCGCGCCGTACTACACCCTGACTCGCCACTTCATCCAGCCCGATGTGCTGGTCATTTCGCGCGAGACCTGGAAGTCGCTCAGCCCGGCGGACCAGGCCGCGTTGCGCGCGAGCGCACGCGCCTCGGTGACGGTGATGCGCGACATGTGGCAACAACGCGAGGAGCGGGTCGAGGCCTCGCTCAAGCTCGCGGGCGTGCGCTTCAACGAGTTGCCGCCGGCCGAGCTGGCCCGGCTGCAGCAGGCCGCCCAGGCCATCTACGCCCGCTTTGCGTCCGACCCCCGCCAGCAGGACCTCATCAAGCGCATCCGCGCCGTGCAATGAAGCTGCCACTCCCCCGCCAGATCACCGACCGCCTGCATCAATGGCTGGATCGCACCCCCATCCACCAGCGCCTGCGCTACCTGGTGCTGCTCAACGTAGGGGGCCTGCTGCTCCTGCTGCTGCTCAACGTCGCTGGCGGGGTGCTGCGCGACCGCTACTTCAACGCCATCGAAAGGCTCAATGCCGAGCAACGCGAGCTGCGCCATTTCGTGACCGAGACGGCGCGCCTACAGGCGAGCATCCGCGAGTACCTGAGCGCGCCCAACGACGACCTGACAGGCTCGATCGACCAGGCCACCGCGCTGCTGTTCCTCGATCTGAGCAAGATGGAGGAAGCCGGCAGCGACTACGCCGAGAGCCTGGGCGTGCTGCGCAACTCGCTGCAGACATTCGTGGGCGGCTACCGCGAGCTCAAGCAGATCAACAAGGAGATCGACTTCATCTACCAGACCGAGCTGCTGGAACCCAGCAAGCGCTCGGCTGAACTGCTCGCCCTGGTCATTGGCGGCAACACGCAGAACCCGCGCAAGTCACTGCTCGACCCGGCCTCGCTGTCGCTGATCAATGCCTTCGTCGATTCGCTGCTGAAGATGAACGCCTACTACGCCAACCGCGAGACCAATGTGAGCCTGTCCACGCGTGCCTCGCTCGAACGCGTGGCGATGCTGGCACCGGTGCTGCGCGAGCTGGCGCCGGGCGAACTGGAGCGCAAGTCGCTGAGCCTGCTGGAGTCGCGCGTGTATTCCATGATCTCCGGCCTGGGCAGCCTGCAACGGGCCTCGTCCAACCGCGCCCAGATCATGGAGCGCAAGATCGAGGCCAGTCAGCGCGCCATCGCCCAGGCGGCCGGCGCGCTGGACAAGCGCTACACCCGCATCGAGGAAGAGCTGCGGCAGCGCCACGGGCGCCAGTTGCACATCCTGAATGCCTCCATCTACCTCGTCGGCGCCCTCGTCGTGGCGCTGGCCTTCTTGTTCGGCGCCCTCATCGCGCGCTCCATCCGCCACCCCCTGAGCAGCTTGATGGGCACGGTGGGCGCCTTCTCGGCGGGCGACTTCGAGCACCCTATCCCCGAGGTCGGCAGCAACGAGTTCGGCCAGCTCGCCGGTGCCCTGCGCGAACTGCGCCACAGCGCGATCGAGCGCCATCGCGCCGAATTCGCGCTGCGCGCCAACGAGGCCCGTTTCCGCGCCCTGTCCGACATGTCCAGCGACCTGTTCTGGCGCCAGGATGCCGAGCATCGCTTCGTCTCCTTCTCCGGCACCCGCGCCACCGAACTCATGGAAGCCGGCCTGCTGCGGGTCGGCGAACGCCCCTGGGACAATCCGCGGATGTGCCCCGAAAGCGGCGACTGGGACACCCATCGCGCCACCCAGGAGGCACAGCGCCCCTTCCGCGACCTTGAGGTGGCACTCCAGACTGACGGCAACACTCTCGCCCACCTGCTGGTCAATGGCGACCCCCTGTTCGACCAGGAAGGCGGCTTCCTCGGCTACCACGGCACGGCCAAGGACATCACGACCCAGAAGGCGGCCGAGTCCGAGATCCGCCAGCTCAACGCGAGCCTGGAGCAACGCGTGCATCAGCGCACGGCCGAATTGCAGGCGACCAACGAACAGCTCTCGCAGGCCATGGAACAACTGGTGCAGAACGAGAAACTGGTATCGCTGGGCAACCTGGTGGCGGGCGTGGCGCACGAGTTGAACACTCCCCTGGGCAATGCGCTGGTGGCCACCACCTCACTGCGCGATCACGTCAACCAGGTACAGCAGGCCATTGCCGACGGCCAGTTGCGCAAGTCCTTGTTCGAGACCTTCCTCGGCCAGTGCGCCGAAGGCTGCCAGATCATCGAGCGCAACACCCAGCGCGCCGCCACCCTGGTCGCCAGCTTCAAGCAGGTCGCGGTCGACCAGACCAGTGCCCAGCGCCGCCGCTTCGGCCTGCGCCAGACGATCGGCGAGGTGGTCGCCGCGCTCGCGCCCACGCTGCGCAAGCAGCAGCTCTCGATCACCCTGGACATCCCGGACGACCTGGAGATGGACAGCTACCCCGGCCCGCTGGACCAGGTGATCACCAACCTCGTCTCCAACGCCGCCCTGCACGCCTACGAGGACGAGGAACGCGGCGACCTGCTGATTTCGGCCGCCCGCCTCAATGAGCAGGAGATCATGCTGATGCTCTCCGACAACGGGCGCGGCATCCCGCTCGAACGCCAGGGCCGCGTGTTCGACCCCTTCTTCACCACGCGCCTGGGCCAGGGCGGCACGGGCCTGGGGCTCTACATCGTCTACAACATCGTCACCAACCTTCTGGGCGGACACATCCAGCTCGTCAGCGCGGAAGGCGCCGGCACCTGCTTCATCCTGCGTCTGCCGCGCGTGGCACCGGGCCACGAGCTGGCCGGGCTGGCCGCGCCGATGTCGGTCGGGCACGCGCCACCGTCGCAGCAATAGCAGGTACTAGGGTCTGTTCACAATTACTCCGCCGGTTGCGCTGGCGGTGAATGGCACGCAGATCAAGGCGCCGCGACAACGCAATGCCGTCAGCCTTGCTAGGAGCGGCAACGCCGAGATGCGTGCCATTCACCCCCAGCCCTTCGGGTGGTTCGCTGCGGCCGTCCAGCTGCGTTGCGCTCGTCGCCAAGGGCACCACCCTTGGTTTCCTCGCGGCGCCTGGCTGGAACGACCGCAGCGAACCACGCAATCCGGCGCGGTAAATGTGAACAGACCCTAGCATGGAAGAGTGATCGCACGCCGGGCCCGCGGGTTTCCCCGGGCGGCAGGCGCGCTCAGCGACCGTGGGTCAGGTAGCCCTGCAGTCGCGTCTCGATGATGCGGGGATTGTCGCCATGGGCAATGCCGACCAGGCCGTCGAGCACCATCTCGCGCACCGCCACGAGGTGCATGATGCAGGCCTGCAGCTTCTTGGCCACCGGCAGGAAGATGAGGTTGGCCGAGCCCACGCCGTAGATCGTGGCGACGAAGGCCACGGCAATGCCGGCGCCCAGCTTGCTCGGGTCCGACAGGTTCTCCATCACGTGGATCAGGCCCATCACCGCGCCCAGGATGCCGATGGTGGGCGCATAGCCGCCCGCCGCCTCCCAGATCTTGGAGGCCTGCTTCAGCTCGGCCTCCCAGATCGAGATCTCGACTTCCATCACCTCGCGGATACGGTCCGGTTCGACGCCATCGACCAGCAACTGCAAACCCTTCTGCATGTAGGGGTCGCGCAACTGGTCAAGCTTGGCCTCCAGTGCCAGCAGGCCTTCCTTGCGCGCCGCGCTGCTCCAGCTCACGATCTGCGCGATCAGCTCGCGCGAGGGCGGATGCGGCGGCTGGAATACCCAGGCGATCATGGTGACGCCGCGCTTGAAGGTGGCCAGGGGGCTCTGCAACATGACGGCACCGATGGTGCCCCCCATCACGATCAGGAAGGCCGTGGGCTGGATCAGCGAGGAGATGTGCCCCCCCTCCAGCACCTGCCCGACGATGATGGCCAGTATCCCGAGAAGGAGGCCGGCGATGCTGATCAGGTCCATGGCGTCGCGGGATGTCCGGCCTCAGGTTGCGGCGCGGCGGCCGCGCTTGCCGGCAGCCTGGCTGCTTTCACGTCCGCTGGCGATGCGCGAGCGCAGACGCGCGATCGCCTGGCTGTGCAACTGGCACACGCGGGATTCAGATACCCCCATGACCTCGCCGATCTCGCGCAGGTTCAGATCCTCTTCGTAGTACAGACCCATGACCATCTTCTCGCGCTCCGGCAGATCCTCGATCGCCATCACCAGGGTGTGGCGCATGTCCGAATCGAGCAGCAGTTCCAGCGGATCATTGTTCTCGCCCACCATGTGGCGTTCGAGGAAATCATCCTCGTCGTCCTCGCCGAAATCCTCGAAGTAGACGAGCTGGTAGCCGCGCGCTTCCTGCAGCATCTTCTGGTAATCGGCCAGCGTCATGCCCAGCGACTCGGCCAGCTCGCGTTCGGTCGGCTGGCGTCCGTGCTGTTGTTCGAGCGAATGGACGGCTGTTTCAATACGGCGCATCTCGCGCCGCAGGCTGCGCGGCAACCAGTCGTTCTCGCGCAGGCCGTCGAGCATGGCGCCGCGGATGCGCTGCACGGCGTAAGTCTCGAACTGCGCACCCAGGCCTTCCTCGTAGCGCGTGATCGCATCGAGCAGGCCCAGCATGCCGTTCTGGATGATGTCTTCCACCTGCACGCTGGCCGGCAGCTTGGCCATCAGGTGGTAGGCGATTCGCTTGACCAGGGGCGCATAGCGCGTGATCAACTGGTCTTTGTCGAGTGTTCCGGCGGCGTTGTACATCTTTGTCTCTCGTCAGCGTCCTGTCGGTCCGGCCATGAAGCACATTGTCCCGCCATCCGCATCATGCAAGGCTCCGAAAAGAGCCAGCATGTGCCGCATTTTCACTCAAATCGCGTGCTTCAGGCCATCAGACCCCGCCAAGCCCCGCCAGGCCCGCGCAGTGACCGCCTCGCGCGACAGGCGCAGCAGGCGGTCGATGAAGAGTTCCGACAGTTCGCGCGCGCCCGGCTCAGCCTGCATGCCGAAGGCCTCGCCGACGCTGCGCACCGGTTGCATCACCACGCCCAGTTGCCGTAGCACGGCCCCCTGCAGGTTGTTGAGCAGGCTGCGCCCTTCCGGCGTGACGGGGCCGGCCAAGGCCAGCCCGACCGACAAGGTATCGGCACCTGCGGCACATCTCTTGAGCGTGGCGTAGGCCTCGGTCATGGCCTTGGGATGGGCATCGACCACCACCAGCAGGCGCGGCGCAGCCAGCGCCAGGGGCGACAGGCCCTGCATGCCGGCGGTACGCGCCAGCACGATCCATTCGTCGGTCATCGGCTGCAGGGCACGCAGGCGCTCCGCCGCACGCTGCAGGAGGATGCGTTCGCCCTCCAGTGCCCCCAGCAACTGGGCTACCGGACTCAGGAAGACCTCCGGGCAGATTTCGCCCAGGCATTGCACCAACTCCACTTCACCGCGCACTGCCCGCAACAGGTCGTGGCAGCCCTGGATACCCAGGCTGTCGGCCAGCGAGCCGCTGGTGGCGGACTCGTCCAGGGCCAGCACACGCCGCCCGGCACGACCACGCTGCACGATCTGGCGTGCCGTCCAGGTGAAGGCCCCCGCCCCGCACGGCACCACGCACAGGACTTCGGGCGGGGCCTGGCGGAACAAGCGACGCAGGCCGCTGGCCTGGTCATGACTCCAGTTCGTCACAGGGCGCCTCCGGCGGAAGCGGCGCGTCCCGGGCGCGTGGTGCCGGCCATCAGCAGGCCGGCATCCGACTGGTCGAGCTTGTAGGGCGAGTCCTGGGCAATTTCGCGCAGCGCGCGATGGATCAGGTAGGCGCGATTGGGCAGGTGCAGATCTTCCGGCACGCGCTGACCGTTGGCGATGTAGAACACCGACAACTCGTTGCGCATCGCCACGTCCAGCGCCGGAGCCAGCGAAGCGGCCTCGTCGACCTTGCTCAGCACGCAGCCGGCGAGATCCTGCCCTTCGTAGGCGCGCATCACATCGTCCAGCGTGCTGCCCTGCGCGGTGGCGTTGAGCACCAGCAGGCGCTTGATGTTGCCGGCCGCGGTGAGCATCGAGGCCTGTTCGACCACCATGCGGTCGCGCTGGCTCATGCCCACGGTGTCGATCAGCACCATGTGCTTGCCGCGTAGTTCCTGCAGGGTCTGACGCAGATCGGAGGCATCCCTCACCACGTACACCTGCACGCCCAGGATGCGCCCATAAATGCGCAGTTGCTCATGCGCGCCGATCCGGTAACCGTCGGTGGTGATCAGGGCCAGCTTGTCGGCACCGTGGCGCACCACGCAACGCGCGGCGAGCTTGGCCGTGGTGGTGGTCTTGCCCACGCCGGTGGGGCCGACCAGGGCGTAGACGCCACCACGGTCGATGATGTCGGTGTCGGTGGACAAGGTGCGCAGGTTGCGCGCCAGCGCGTCGCGCACATGCTTGCGGGCTTCGTCCAGCGAGGCCTCGGGGCGCAGCTGTTCGGTCAGACTGCGGGTGAGCTGGGACGAAAAGCCGACCTCCAGCAGCTCGCTCATGAGCTGGGTGCGCGCCGGAGCCTGGCGGGTGATCTCGCTCCATGCGAAGCCGGCCAGTTGGCGTTCCAGCAGGCCCTTGATCGAGGCCAGCTCGTCCATCAAACGGGCATTGGTGGCTTCCAGGGCCTGCACCTTGGCCTCGGCCGCCGGGTCTTGCGCCTGGAGGTGTTGCTCCACCATCCGCTCGACGGGGCGGGCCGACTGGCGCGGCACGGCGACGGCCTCCAGCGGCTCGCCATAGCTATTGACGCGCGGCGGGTTGAAGGGGCGCACCACCTGTGCCGGCGCGGCGGCGTGCGCAGCAGGCTGGCTGCGCGTGCTGCGCAGGCCGCCCTGGGCGCCGTCGCGCGTGGCGTGTTCGCGCGCCGCGCGGGCCAGGTGCTGCCCCAGGGTCAGGGTGTAGTCGTCGTCATGCTCGCTGACGGCCCGACGTTGCGGAGCGGCAGGATTTGCCGGTGCGGCAGCCATGACCGCCGGAGCGGCAGCTTGCGCCGCCGGCGTGCGCGCCTGGCGCACCGTGGCCGACAGCTCGCCCATCTGTTCGGCGGGGATCGCGACGATCTCCACCTGGTCGCCGAGCGCGCGGTTGGATAGCACGATGGCATCCGCCCCGAGTTCCATCTTGACCTGGGCGAGCGCCTCGCGGGCCGTCTTGCCGACATACTTGCGGACATTGACCATGATTAACCTCCAACGACGGCCGTGACGCGGATGGTGCGCGTTTCGGGCACTTCAGAATGCGCGATGACGCGCAGATTCGGGATCGTCCGGCGCAAGAAGCGCGCCAGCAACCAGCGTAGATTGTTCGGGACCAGCAACACGGCGGGCAGGCCCAGGTCTTCCTGTTTCTGCGAGGACGCTGCGGTCTGGCGCAGCAATGCGTCGGCCAGACCGGGTTCGATGGCGCCGCCCTCGCCGCCTCCGCTGGCGATGGCCTGTTGCAGCAAACGCTCCAGGTTCGGGTCGAGCGCCATGACCTGAAGGTCGCCCGGGCCGGGGAACAGGCCTTGCACGATGGCGCGGCCCAGCGCGATCCGGGTGCGGGCGGCCAGCTCCATCGGGTCCTGGGTGCGCGGTGCATGCTCCGCCAGGCTTTCGACGATGGTGCGCATGTCGCGGATGTTGACGCCCTCTTCCAGCAGGTACTGCAGCACGCGTTGCAAGCTGTGCAGCGGCAGGGTCTTGGGCACCAGATCCTCGACAAGCTTGGGCGAATCCTTGGCAATGTGGTCGAGCAGTTGCTGCGTTTCCTGGCGACCGAGCAGATCGGACGCGTGACTCATGATCACATGGTTGATGTGCGTGGCCACCACGGTGCTGGCATCGACCACGGTGTAGCCCAGGGCATGTGCCTGGTCGCGCAGGTTGGCGTCGATCCAGGTGGCGGGCAGGCCAAAAGCCGGATCCTTGGTCTGGGCGCCGGGCAGCACGCCGGCCACGCGCCCGGGGTTGATCGCCAGGAACTGACCGGGATAGGCCTCGCCATGACCGATATCCACGCCCTTGAGCGTGATGCGGTAGGCGTTCGGGCGCAGCTCCAGGTTGTCGCGGATGTGCACCGGGGCGGCGAGGAAGCCGATGTCCTGCGCAAACTTCTTGCGCAGGCCGCGGATGCGGCGCAACAGTTCGCCGTCCTGCGACTTGTCGACCATGGGGATCAGGCGATAGCCCACTTCCAGGCCCAGGACGTCGACAGGCGCGACATCGTTCCAGCTCGCCTCCTGCGATTCGGCGGCGGCCGGCGGGGCCACCGGCTTGGCGGTCTCGCCCTCCTCCGCCTCGGCCATCTGCTTCTTGTTGAGCATCCAGGCGAGCGCACCGAACAGGCCCGCCAGCAGCAGGAAAACAAGGTTGGGCATGCCCGGGATCATGCCCAACAAGCCCAGGATGGCGGCCGTCAACACCATGACGGTAGGGTTCGCGAAGAGCTGGCCGACCACTTGGCCACCGATGTCGCCCTCGTCGCCCACACGCGACACCACCAGGCCGGCTGCCACCGAGATGATCAGCGCCGGCAACTGCGCGACCAGACCGTCACCGATGGTCAGCAGGGTGTAGTTGTTGATCGCACGGCCAAACTCCATCTCGTGCTGGACCACGCCCACGATCAAACCGCCCACCACGTTGATCAGCAGGATCAGGATGCCGGCCACCGCGTCACCGCGCACGAACTTCGAGGCACCGTCCATAGCACCGTAGAAGTCCGACTCCTGCGCGATCTCCTTGCGGCGGCGCTTGGCTTCCTTGTCGTCGATGAGGCCGGCGTTGAGGTCGGCGTCGATGGCCATCTGCTTGCCGGGCATCGCGTCCAGGGTGAAGCGTGCGCCCACTTCGGCGATGCGGCCGGCACCCTTGGTGATCACGACGAAGTTGATGACCGTGAGGATCACGAACACCACCACGCCGACCGCCGTATTGCCACCGACCAGGAAGTGGCCGAAGGCCTCGATCACCTTGCCGGCCGCATCCGGCCCGGTGTGGCCTTCGAGCAGCACGATCCGGGTGGAGGCCACGTTCAGCGACAGGCGCAGCAGCGTGGTGATCAGCAACACCGTGGGGAAGACCGAGAAGTCCAGCGGCTTGCGGGAGTACATCGCCACCAGCAGCACGATCATCGAGATCGCGATGTTGAAGGTGAAGAACACATCGAGCAGAAAAGCCGGCAGCGGCAGCACCATCATCGACAGCACCAGCAGCACCAGGATCGGTGCCGCGAGCTGGCGGATGTTGCCCGGCGAGAAGAGCTGCTTGAGGTCGAGTGCGTTGGCCTGGGCCATGACGTCTGCCTATCAGTGAACGGTCGGCGCGCCGGGATCCATGCCCTCGGGAACGGGCAGGTCGACGGGCGGCACGGGCGGCAAACCGCCCTGACTCAGGAAATGGTTGAGCTGGTAGACGTAGGCCATGACCTCGGCCACCGCGGTATAGAGCCCGGCCGGAATCTGCTCGTCGACCTGGGCATGGCGGTACAGCGCGCGCGCCAGAGGCGGCGCTTCCAGCAGGGGTATGTGGTGTTCGGCGGCCAGTTCGCGAATGGCCTGAGCCATCAGGTCGGCACCCTTGGCCACCACGGTGGGCGCCGCCATCGTGCCGGCCTCGTACTTCAGCGCGACCGCGAAGTGCGTCGGGTTGGTCACCACCACGTCGGCCTTGGGCACCGCTTCCATCATGCGGCGGCGGGCCATCTCGCGCTGGCGCGCACGGATGCGGCCCTTGATCTGCGGGTCGCCTTCCTGCTCTTTGAACTCCTGCTTCAGCTCTTCCTTGCTCATCTTGAGCTTGTCGAAGTACTGCCAGATCTGGAAGGGCACGTCGATCAGCGCCAGCACGGCCAGGCTGCCGGCGAGGAACAGGCTGGAACTCAGCAACAGATCACCGAAGGTGGCCAGGCTGCGATCCAGCGGCATGGAGATCAGGGCCAGGATGGTGTCGCGCTGCTTCCAGATCACCCACATGCCGATGCCGCCGATCAGGAAGGACTTGAGCAGGCTCTTCACCAGCTCCACCGCGCCGTGCAGGGACAGGATGCGACCGATGCCCGAGAGCGGATTGAGACGGGTGAAATCCGGTGTGTAGGCCTTGGTGGAGAAATTCATGCCGCCGACCATCAGGGGGCCTGCCACGGCAGCCACGATCAGCACCAGCAACATCGGGGCGATGGAAATAAGACCGTCGGTGAACTGCGAGCCCAGCAGGCGCAGCATGTAGGTGGTATCGAAGACCGCGCGCTGGTCGAAGCTAAGCCCCTCGGTCACCACGCCCTTGACGCGCTGGAACATCCAGCCAGAGGTGATCATCAAGGTGACGGCACCCGCCATCATGACCAGGAACGACGACAGCTCCCGCGATTGCGGGACCTGTCCTTCCTCACGCGCCTGCTCGATGCGCCGCGCTGAGGCTGATTCCGTTTTTTCCTGATCGCTATCTTCGGCCATGACTCACTCCGGGAGGCGAGCCATTATTTGCCGCAGCGGCAAGAACTGCCGCCTGGAAAAGCCGGAGAAAGGGCCGTCTATTTCAGCGCCGAGCGCGCGGCCCCATGCGGTTTGCTGGGGAAACTACTGATGCCGGGGGTGATCAGCCAGCAGGAAATCGAGCGACTGGACCGTCTCGATATCGAACACTTCGCTTGTCGCTGCCAGGCGCAAAGCCTTTTCCAGAGCGGGAAAACCCACTTCCCTCACCGGCACGCGGGCACACTCCAATGCACCGTTGAGGGCCAGGAGGCGCAACTGGAATTCGAGCAGTCGGGGCGAAACGCTGGTCATGGCTGTGTGATCGGTGAGCTGGTTGAAGATGGACAATCGCTGGCGTTCACGCGATACATCGCCACCTCTGTGCGGATATTTAGCCCGTGACAGGCATGATCGCAAGTCCGGCACACAAGAAAAAACCGCCTCGTGAGAGGCGGTCAAGGAGAGAGTCGATGCGTGGAGAATCCCCACAAGCCAGATTACGACATGCTTCCAGCTCAACTTGAGGGCCAGATTCGCAAGACTTTGCAAAACACTGTGTCGGTTCGAGCCCGCGATGTAAGCAGTTTTTCCGCACTGCGCGCCCGCCCATCGAGCCCCTCTTCGCAGTCGTTGGAGCCTCCCCTTCCCTATTCATTTCGTCCTGCCCGGAGAGAACATGAGACGCCTCACCCGCCACATGCGCTGCCAGATACCCTGCCTGCTCGCCCTGCTGCTGGCACCTCCGCTGGCGAACGCGCAGACACAACAGCCCAAACCTTATGCGCTGACGGTCTACGGCGCCTACCGCGACGGCGGCACCCTGACCAATGACAGTAGCGCACGCGACATGGACATTGATGGCAGCCCGGCCTGGTCGCTCGCCTTCGACACGCTGCTCGACTCAAACCGCCAGGTTCAACTGTTTCTGTCGCGCCAGCGCACCGACCTGATCGACAAGGGTACGACCGGCACCCGCCTGCCCATGTACATCAGTTACCTGCATTTCGGTGGCACCTATTTCTTCGAAGGGCCGGTCGGTCGCGGCCCCTACGTGGTGGGTGGCCTGGGCGCCAGCTTCATGCAGCTCGATGGTGAGGGGTATGGCGACGAACTACGCCCATCGATGAACCTCGGCGTGGGCTACCAGTGGGCCGTCGCGCAGAACCTCGCGCTACGCCTTGAAGCCCGCCTGTATGCAACCCTCGTCAACAGTTCGGGCGGCCTCTTCTGCTCCGGTGGCTGCGTGATCTCGATCCGCGGCGAGACCATCACACAGGGCGAAGTGGGTCTCGGACTCTCCGTGCCCTTCTGAAACCACATGCAGATTAAAAAAGGGCGCACCGAGGTGCGCCCTTTTTCTTTTTCTTGGGGGCGGAGCATCGCCCCGCCCACCGCTCACACCATCAATACAACTCGAACTCGGTGATGGAAGGCTGTCCCGATGCGCTGGTCACGAACAGGCGGACCGCACTCGTACTCACCGGGCTGAAGGCGTGGCTCTTGCTGGCGCCGACCGTGGTGCCGGTGGCCACCGCAACCCAGTTCGCCCCGCTCAGCACTTCGACGCGATAGCCCTTGATACGGCTGGCGTACTCCTTGAGCGTCACGCTGGAGACCGTCTGTGTGCTCGGCAGGCTCAAACGCAGCCAAGTCCCTGCGCTGCTGTTGCTGGCCTCCCAGCGGGTGGCGGTGTTGCCATCCTTGGCTGCGGCTGCGGTGCGGCTGCTGCCGGACTGGCTGGAAGCGCTAGCCGTCGCACTCAGCGCCAGGTTTGCTCCGCCACCACCGCTGCTCGACGACGAGCTGCTGGACGACGAAGAAGACGAGGAGGAAGAACTCGAGGAGCTGGACGAACTACTGGACGAAGAGCTCGAACCGCCAGAGGAACTGCTGGAAGACGAAGAGCTGGAAGAACTGCTCGACGAGGAGGAACTGCTGCTGCTCGAAGAGGAGCCGCCATTACAACCGCCCGCCACCTCGGCCGCCTCCTTGAAGCCCTTGCCTGCGCCCGCGGTCGCCAGCGTGATGCACTTCGCGCGCAGGCCTGGATAGGCCGTGTAGGTATAGGGGATGGCGATCGGGAATGGCTTGGTGGTCTGCCAGTCATCCGCGTTCTTCTTGGTGTCCGAATCCACCGTCCAGGTGATGCCATAGGTCGCGAAATCGGCCGGACTCATGATGTTGTTGTTGCGCAGATCCCAGTAACCGATCGTGCTGCTGTAGCGCGCCACCACCGGGTTCACCGAGTTCTCGAAGTAATTGCCTTCGATCAGCACGTTGCCATTGACACGCGAGTTGATCCCGCTGGCCGTCACCCCGGTGTAGTAGTTGTTGTACATGTGGTAGTTGCCACCACGGTTCATCGGCGCGCGTTCCTGCACGTTCTTGAAGATGTTGTACGCCCAGGTCACGCGGCGCACGGTACTGACGTCGCTGTCGCTGGAGCCGCCCAGGGCCACCTTCTGGTGGTCACGCAGGATGTTGTAGGAGATGGTGATGTCATTGACCGCGCCCTTGATGTCGATCATGCCGTCGAAGGTCGTGTCATCCCCCGGCGTCCCGGCGCACTTGTAGTTCTGGCTATAGAACTCGTTGTGGTCGATCCACACGTTGGAGGCATTGCCTTCGATGCCGATGATGTCGCCGTCCGAGGCGCCACCGGGCAGCAGGCCCATCGTCATGTTGCGCACCGCGACATTCTTGGACGAACCCTTGATCCGGATACCGAAGTTGGCCGACGAGCCATCCACGCCCTGGATCGTGATGTCGTTCTTGTTCTGGATCGTCACTTCCTGCCTGGACTTGCTCCATTGGCCACAGATGTTCGCCAGGATGGGTGCCGGATCGAAACTGCCGGTGTAGTGGATCACCAGACCACCGCTGCCGGCGTAGTTGTTGATGGCGGTCTGCATGGCCGACATGCTGTTGACCACCACCGGCGTCGCGCTGCCACCACCAGTGACATTGCCTGCAAAGCCGGGCACCGCCGCACCGGCCTGGGTCGCCGCCAGCACGGTTGCAACGGCGAGCAGGCGCTTCATGGGTATCGCTTTCATCGTTCAGTCTCCAGAGTTTGTCATTTTTGATAATTCCGCAAAATCAAATGCTTAGAATGATTTTGCGACACTCAGTCTGGTAGACAGGCCGCCACTCCGCAAACCTTTTTCGTGCTGCTGCACAGCATGCAGCCCCATGAAGTACGTCGGGCACCCGCATGTGCATTGGGTACTGCGTCGCAGCATCCGAGCCGGTGTTTCCTTCCGCTTAATCCGCGTCAACCTCTGTGCATTCAAGCCAGGGACACGAGTCGCCGAGACCTAAGCTCAACAGAAAGAAACGCCATCCAGGCATTGCATGAAGGAGACAAGCTCATGACTACGCTCGATCAAACCGGCCCGGTGACCCACTCGTCCTTCTATCGCTTCTGTCACAACAAGCATGTGAAGGCGGAGCTGAGCGCCATCATCTATCTGGTCGTCGCCATCGGCGCGCTGTACGTCGGCCTCCACATCGCACCGATCGTGTGCTTGCTGATCGCGGTAGGTATCGTCATCGCCGACCTCTACGACTGGACGCATCCGCCCAGCAGCCCCCAGGGCTGAACGCCCGATAACGAAAAAAGCCACCCGCTTGGGTGGCTTTTTTCTGGGCGATGCCCATGCCGGACTACTGGCTGATCACTTGCTCATATCCAGCATCAGCTGGTTCATGCGCTTGATGAAGGTCGCCGGGTCGTCCAGGGTACCGCCCTCGGCGAGCAAAGCCTGGTCGAACAGCACCGCCGCCCAGTCGTCGAACTTCGCATCCTCTCCCTTCAAGCGTGTCACCACCGGGTGTTCCGGGTTGATCTCCAGGATCGGTGCGGAGGTGGGCACGTGCTGGCCAGCCGCCTTGAGCAGACGTGCGAGGTTGGCCCCCATGTCATGCTCATCGACCACCAGGCAGGCCGGGCTGTCGGTCAGGCGGTGCGTCACACGCACTTCCTTCACGCGCTCGCCGAGACTGGTCTTGATCTTCTCCAGCAAGGGCTTGAACTCCTCTGCCTGCTCTTCGACCTTTTTCTTCTCGGCTTCGTCTTCCAGCTTGCCCAGATCGAGGTCACCCTTGGCCACCGACACGATCTGCTTGCCATCGAACTCGGTCAGGTAGCCGATGGCCCACTCGTCGATGCGGTCGGACAGCAGCAAGACTTCGATACCCTTCTTGCGGAACACTTCAAGGTGTGGGCTGTTCTTGGCGGCGTTGAAGCTCTCGGCCGTCACGTAGTAGATCTTCTCCTGGCCTTCCTTCATGCGCCCGATGTAGTCCTTCAGCGAGACGCTCTCGTCGGCCGTATCGGTATGCGTGGAGGCAAAGCGCAGCAGGCCCGCGATCTTGTCCTTGTTGGCGTGATCCTCGCCGATGCCCTCCTTCAGCACGCGGCCAAACTCGGTCCAGAAACTGGCGTAGTCATCCTTGCGGTTCTCCGCCATGTCTTCGAGCAGGCCCAGCACCTTCTTCGCGCAACCGCCGCGGATGGTGTCGACGTCCTTGCTCTCCTGCAGGATCTCGCGCGACACGTTCAGCGGCAGATCGGCCGAATCCACCACGCCGCGCACGAAGCGCAGGTAGTGCGGCAGCAGCTTTTCGGCGTCATCCATGATGAAGACGCGGCGTACGTAGAGCTTCAGACCGTGGCGCGGGTTGCGGTCCCACAGGTCGAAGGGCGCGCGCTTCGGCACGTACAGCAGTTGCGTGTATTCATGGCGACCTTCGACCTTGGCATGCGACCAGGCCAGCGGGTCTTCGAAGTCATGCGAGACATGCTTGTAGAAGGCCTTGTAGTCGTCGTCCGTGATGTCGTTCTTGGAACGCGTCCACAGCGCATTGGCCTGGTTGATCGTCTCTTCCTCGTCGCTGAGGACGTTCTCGGCCTTCTCCTGATTCCACTCTTCCTTCTGCATCAGGATGGGCTGGACGATGTGGTCGGAATACTTGCGGATGATGCTGCGCAGCTTCCAGCCCGACAGCAGGTCGTCCTCACCTTCACGCAGGTGCAGGATGATGTCAGTGCCACGGATCGCCTTGGCATAGGGCTCGACGGTGTACTCGCCGGCCTCATCGCCTGCCATCGAGCATTCCCACTTCACGCCGGCGTCGGCGCCCAGGCCAGCGCGACGCGTCAGCACGGTGACCTTGTCGGCGACGATGAATGCCGAGTAGAAACCCACGCCGAACTGGCCGATCAGGTTGGCATCCTTCTGCTTGTCGCCGGACAGTCGGGAGAAGAATTCCTTGGTGCCCGACTTGGCGATGGTGCCCAGGTGTGCAATCGCTTCATCGCGGCTCATGCCGATACCGTTGTCGGAGATCGTGACCGTGCGCGAGGCCTTGTCAAAGGCGACGCGGATCTTCAACTCGCCGTCGTTCTCGAACAGGGCGGCATTGTCGAGCGCCTCGAAGCGCAGCTTGTCGCAGGCGTCTGAAGCGTTGGAAATCAGTTCGCGCAGGAAGATCTCGCGGTTGGAATACAGCGAGTGGATCATCAGGTGCAGCAGTTGCTTCACCTCGGCCTGGAAACCACGCTTCTCGACGGTACTGGAATCGCTCATGTAAACCCTCCGGATGGAACTTTGTTAGCATCCGCGCAGATGGGGGTGCGCCCTCTTCATTTCAAGCCCTGTCCGCCGCCTGGTCCCCCGACTCCAACCCATCCATGCCCGACATCCGTGACCCCGGCCCCCTCACCATGGTCGCCGGCGACCCGGCAACGGACGATGCCAGCCCGCGGCGATCCGCTTGGCGCTTGACGCTGGGCGGGGCGCTGTTCGGGGCCTACATCCTATTCTTCCTGGCGGTCGTCGTGGCCTTGTGGGCACTGATCGCGCACGACCGGCAGCGCGAACTGACGCGCCGTGAAGCCGAGCTGTCAGGCCTGGTCCGCATGTTCGAGGAGCATGCCGCCAACACCCTGGACGAGGTGGACTGGCTGCTTGAAACCAGCGCGCGCGACCTGGCCCGCCTGCTGGCCAGCGGCGACCCGGGCAATCCGAGCGCCCGCGAGGATCTGCGTGCCCAGACCGGACGCCAGCTCGCCCGTGTCGCGGCCGCTTCTGCCCTGCGCCTGTCTGACGCCAGTGGGCAGACCGTGCTGATCCTGCGCGACGCTGGCCTGCCCGGCGTGATCTCCCCGCCCACCTTCAATCCGCAGGACTGGGGAAGCTCCCCGCAGGCGCCTATGCGCATCGGCAAGCCTGTGGCCCTGGGCACACAGGAGAGCACGCGCTGGCAACTCCCGGTCGAGCGTGCGCTCAGTCAGCGCGATCAACTACTGGGCGGCGTCACCGCCCTGCTGGACTTGCGACGCAGCGCCCGCTTCTTCCAGGAGGTCAGCATCCATGCCGAGGACCAGGTCGACCTGCTGCTGGAAGACGGCACCGTACTGTTGCGCCACCCTTTCGCCGCCGGCGAGATCGGTCGCAACCTGCACGGCACGCCCTTGCTCGAACGGATCCAGCAAGAGCGCAGCGCGGTCTTCACCGCCCGCCTGCGCGTCGACGACGAACCGCGCATCTTTGCCATGCGACGCCTCTCCGGCCACCCCCTGATTGTGGTGGTGAGCCGGCCGCTCAGCGTCGCGATGAGCGACTTCCGCGAGATGCAACGTCGCCTGATCGTCGGTGCGGCCCTGCTGCTGAGCCTGTTGCTGGCGCTGATCCTGCTCGCCTACCGCGACATCCGCCGGCGCGAGGCCGACCGCGCCGAACTGCGCCGCGTCAACGCCACGCTGGAGGCACGCGTGGGGCGCCGTACCGCCGAACTGGAACAGACCAACCGCGAGTTGCTGGCCTTCAGCTACTCCGTCTCGCACGATCTGCGCACCCCGCTGCGGGCGATCAATGGCTTTGCCTATGCGCTACGCGAGGACTATCAGCACCGGCTCGACGCCACCGCCCAGGACTACCTGGACCGCATCTATCGCGCCAGCGTGCGCATGGGCGAGCTGATCGACGAGCTGCTGAGCCTTGCCAACATCTCGCGCCAGCCGCTGAACTTCGGCAACATCGACTTCAGCGCCCTGTGCGCCGAGGTCGGCGAGGATCTGCGTCTGGCGGAACCCCACCGCACAGTGCGCTTTGACATCCAGCCTGGCATGCGCGTCGAGGGCGACGAGGTCCTGCTGCGCAATGCCCTGACCAACCTGCTGGGAAATGCCTGGAAGTTCACGCGCAGCCGCAACCCGGCGATGATCGGCGTCGTTGCACGCGACGAAGGCGACCGCGTGCGCTACACGGTCAGCGATAACGGGGTCGGTTTCGACATGGCGCATGCCAAACGACTGTTCCAGCCCTTTCAGCAATTGCACGGGGACCAGGGCTACGGCGGCACCGGCATCGGGCTCGCCTCGGTCCGCCGCATCATCGAGCGCCACGGCGGCCGCATCTGGGCCGAGGCCATGCCGGACCAGGGCGCCCGCTTCATCTTCGAGCTGCCCAAGCGCATGGCGGTGGTGCGCCGCCGCCGGAGCGGCTGAGACGCTCGCTCAGGCCTTGAGCGCCACCCCGTCGGCATCATGCACCGACACACTGACCGGGAAGCCGCTGCGCACGCTCTGCGTCACCACGCAGAAATCCTCGAACTGCGCCAGCACACGTTCCAGCATCGCCACATCGGCCCCGCGCTGGCCGATGCGGATGTCCACCGCCATGCTGCCCACGCGCAGCCGGTTGTGCTCGTTGCGCACCATGGTCACGTCCACCGTGGCGGTGACCGGCGAGGGATCGTTGCGGAATTTGCCCAGCGCGAACAAGAGACTCGCCGCGAGGCAGTTGGCCACGGCCGTGGCCAGCAGGCGTGAGGGGTTGGGCCCGCCATCCGCCCCTAGCGGCGCGGACTCGTCGGTGATCAAGGGCGGTACCGCCGGATTGTCAAAGCTCGCCTTGAATCGGAACTTCTCTTCCTGTTCGAGCACCACCCGCCACTGCGTCTCGCTCATCCCCCGCTCCTTGCATCAAGCTACCGTTCGTCGCCCGCAGGATCACCTGGCATGGCGGTTGCACATTGCCTCCCAGTCATCGAACCCTGAGGCCGCAATGGACTATACCCTGTTCCAACTGATCGCCCGTTTCAAGATCCGCCTGCGCCAGGACCTGGGGCTGTACCTCAATACCGAACGCTTCGTGCGCGACCCCGAGTACGCCATGCAGGCCCTGGATACGGCAGAAGGCAGCGAGCTGCTCGAACTGATCACCACCGCCCTGGAACTGCGTATCCACCTGGGCTGGATCGACACGCCACGCAGCGATGCGCCGCTGCAGAACGCAGCGGCCTGGGCCAGCGCCTGACCAGGCGGGCGCGGCACCAGTAGCCGGGGCATGCCCCGGCTTTTTTTCGTCCACCGCTTTTCCGGGGTGACGTTTTCCAGCACCTGGCTGCCCCACTCCGGCAGCGCTGGCGCGCCAGCCCGCCGTCGGAATCGCCGGATTGCCGGATCGCCTATTGACCGTTCGTCGGTACTGGGCACAGGCATTGCTTAGATGCCTCCGACCTACTTACGGAGGACCCATGGATAGCGCCCTGATACACCTGATCGCCCGCCTGAAGATTCGTCTGCGCCAGGACAAAGGCATATCCATCAACACCCAGCGCTTCTTCGACGACCGCGCTTACGCCTCGCAAATCCTTGATGCGGCAGAGGAAAGCGAGAACCTCGATCTCGTCGAGATGGCCCTGCAAATGCGCGACCGCCTGGGCTGGCTGGGAGCCCCTGCGGCCCCGGCCAAAACCGCGTCCGCTGCATCCCCGACGCGCGCCGCTGCCTCAACAGGCACCGCGACGGAGCGTTACATCTTCGGCGCCCGCTCCTGAGTGCCCGCCTCAGGGCAGTCCCTGCAGGCGATCGTCTCCGTCAATGATTCTGGATACTGACTATAGTTATCTGGAATGACATCCCGTTCCGCTCCATCCGTATGGCATGGCTGGGCAGGCGACGGGAGACTCGGCCGATATCACGGCCAGCCCTGACGGAGTACCGAGTGGAATGGCCGGACAACACGACCTAGCTGCCCAGGGCGCCGATGGGCCGCTTCCGAAAAGCCTGCTCGACGCCCTGCCCGGCCTGGTGGGCCTGCTCGACCACGGGGGGCGCATCCGCCACGCCAACCCCCGCCTCGCCAGCCTCACCGGCAGCACGCCCGAGGCGATGCTGGGCAAGCGCCTGTGGGACTGCCCCGGCTGGTGCGTGGACGCCGCAGCCGCCACCCGCCTGATGCTCGACATCGAACGCGCAGTCCAGGGCACGACGGTCAGCCATGCCGCCGCGATTTGCCAGCCAAACGGCGACATCCTGGCCCTGGATCTCAGCCTGTCCCCCTGGGCCTTGCCCGGCGGACAGTCCGGCGGGGTCGTGCTGAGCGCCAGCGACCGCGCCGAGCAACGCGCCGGGCAGGCCGCCCTGGATCGCTCCGAGGCACGTTTCCGCCACGTTTTCGAGGGGGCCCCGGACGGCATCGCCATGGTCGATGACCAGGGCCGCATGGCGCTGGTCAACGGCGCGATGGAACGCCTGTTCGGCTATTCGCGCGAGGAGATGACCGGCCAGCCCATCGAGATGCTGATTCCGCCGCGCTACCTGCCCGGTCACCACCAATGGCGCAGCGCCTACATGAGCGCGCCGACCACGCGCGACATGGCCGGCCGCAAGGAACTGTATGCACGGCGCAAGGACGGCAGCGAGTTCCCCGCCGAGATCGGTCTCAATCCGCTGCGTCTGCCCGAGGGCGTGTTCGTGCTGGCCACCGTGTTCGACGTGACGCGCCGCCGCGCCGACGAACAGATCCTGCAGAAGGCGCTGGCCGAAAAGACCGCCCTGCTCAACGAGGTGCATCACCGCGTCAAGAACAACCTGCAGGTCATCTCCAGCCTGCTCAATCTGCAGTCCCGGCATGCCCCGCCGGAAGCGCAAAGCTTCCTGGTGGAGAGTCAGAACCGGGTGAAGGCGATGGCCCTGATCCACCAGCTCGTCTACGAGCGCCACGACTATGCCGACGTCAACCTGGCGCAGTACCTGCAACGCCTGGGGAAACTGCTGCACGACAGCGTGACGGTCCAGCGCGGACAGATCCGCATCGACACGCTGTGCCATGGCGCGGACCTGCTGATCGACCTGCAGCGGGCGATTCCCTGCGCGCTGATCGTCAACGAGCTGGTCACCAACGCGATCAAGCACGCCTTCCCCGACGGCCGCCAAGGGCGCATCTGTATCGAGCTGGACCAGCATGAGGACGGCACGGGCCGTATCGTCGTGTCGGACGATGGCATCGGCCTGCCGGCTTCGGCACGCATCGGCGAGGCCCACTCGCTTGGCTTCCAGCTCATCCCGCTACTGGTCGACCAGCTCGGCGGAAACCTGGACGTCGTCCGCACGCCGGGCGCCCGCTTTACGTTGAGCTTCACACTCCTACGAGGGGAACCGACATGAGCGCACGCCTGATGGTGGTGGAAGACGAGCGCATCGTGGCCCTCGATCTCAAGCACAACCTGGAATACCTGGGCTACCAGGTGGTCGGCATGAGCGCCCGCGCCGACGAGGCGATCAGTCTCGCCCACAGCCTGCGGCCCGACCTGATCCTCATGGACATCCATCTGGAAGGCACCCGCGACGGCACCGACGCGGCACTGGAGATCCGTCGCTCGATGCGCCTGCCGGTCATGTTCCTGACCGCCTACGCGGAAGAGAAGATCCTCAGCCAGGCGGAGAACAGCGCCCCCTATGGCTATGTGATCAAGCCCTTCGAGCTGCGCGAGCTGGAGGCCGCGGTCCGCATGGCGCTGGCGCGGCGTCGCGCCGAATTGGAGGTGGAGCACGCCAGCGAGCGCCTGCACATCGCCATGGATGCCGCCCAGCTCGGCGTCTGGGAGTGGGATGCGAAGAGCGGCGACTTTCACACGGCCGGCCACATGGAGCGCATCCTGGGCAAGGTTCCCACGGTACTGCGCGACGCGGCCGACGCCTTCCTCCAGCGCATCCACGAGGAGGACCGCCACGCCATCACCGCCGCCATCCAGGCCGGCTACCCGGTCAACGCCACCGTTCGCATGACCCTTGCTGACGGCCGCCAGGGCTGGTGCGACCTGCACGCCAAGGCGATCGTCAGCGACGGCCACACGCGCATCATCGGCGCCCTGCGCGACGTGACCGAACGCCGCTGCAGCGAGGACCGCCTGCGCCAGGCCAGCGTGGTGTTCCGCACCACCGCCGAGGGCATCACCATCCTCGACGCACAGCGCCGCATCATCTCCGCCAACCCGGCCTTCTCGGCACTCACCGGCTATGCCTTGAGCGAAGTCGAGGGGCGTGATCCAGACGACTTCCTGCACGCCCGCCGCCACAGCGACCAGTTCTACCCGCGCTTGATTGACTCACCCCAGGGCTACTGGCTCGGCGAGATCGCGTGCCGCCACGCCGACGGCCGGGTCTTCCCCGCCTGGCAGCACATCAGCGCGGTGCGCGACGAGCACCACGACGTGACCCACTACGTGCTGGCCATCAGCGACATCAGTGCGGTGCGCCAGGCCGAAGCGCAGATCAAGCACCTGGCCTTCCACGACGCACTGACTGGCCTGGGCAACCGCCACATGCTGGAGCAAAGCCTGCAACACGAGATCGTCCAGGCACAGCAGAGCGGGCAGACGGTGGCCTTGCTGTTCATCGACCTGGACGGTTTCAAGCTCATCAACGACTCCCTGGGCCACAGCGTCGGCGATCACTTCCTGCGCACGGTGGCGCAACGCATCCATGCCAACCTGCGGCGCAGCGACATCCCGATTCGCCTGGGCGGCGACGAGTTCATCCTGGTCGTGCCGGAGGTGGCACGACCGGAGGATTGCGCCTTGCTGGCGGACAAGCTGCTGGGCCAGATTCGCGACAGCGTGGAATTGCAGGGCGACCGGGTCAGCGTGTCAGCCAGCATCGGCATTGCCCTCTACCCGCAGGATGCCACCACGCCGGACACCCTGGTCAGCGCCGCCGACAGCGCCATGTACGCGGCCAAGGCGCGAGGGCGCAACCGCTATGCGTTTTATTCACCCGACATGGCCGAGCGCGCGCTCACCCGCATGCGGACCGAGCAAGGCCTGCTGCGGGCGCTGGAGAACCAGGAGTTCCGGCTCCACTTCCAGCCCCTGGTCCGCCTGGCGGACCGTCAGATCTGTGCTTTCGAGGCCCTGATCCGTTGGGAGCACCCGCTGCAAGGCATGGTGCCGCCAGACAGCTTCATCCCGATCGCGGAAGACACGGGCCTGATCGAGCCGATTGGCGAATGGGTACTGCAGGAGGCCTGCCGGCGTGGTGTCGAATGGGTGCGCAATGGTCACTCAGACATGCGCATGGCGGTCAATCTCTCGGTACGCCAGATGGCCAGCGAACGCCTCGTCGAGCACATTGCCGCGGTACTGGCGGAGACCGGCTTCCCGGCGGATCGCCTGGAACTGGAAATCACCGAGAGCACCCTGCAGAGTATCGAGCACAGCCAGGGCGTGCTCTATCGGCTACGCAGCCTGGGCTGCAGCATCGTGATCGACGACTTCGGCACCGGTTTCTCCTCGCTGGGGCTGCTCAAGCACCTGCCCATCAATGGCATCAAGATCGACCGCTCATTCGTGCGCGACCTGCCCGAGGATACGAATGACCTGGCGATCGCCCGCGCCATCGTAGCCATGGCTGACAGCCTGGGGCTGCACGTCACGGCAGAAGGCATCGAACACCCCGAACAAGCCCGAATACTGCAAGAGATCGGCTGCCGCGAAGGCCAGGGCTTCCTGTTCAGCCGTCCCCTCCCTGCATCCGAAGCCACACAACTGCTGCAGCCCCCACCCCACCCTCCGCACTGACTGCACGGCCGCCACGCGCAGCCGACTTCAGGCAGATCAAGCCGCGCCCCTCCAGTCCCGGCTAGTCTGCGCCGCTTGACCCGGCCACAAGCCGGGTCAGCTAACAAGACCACCTATCAAGACTGGAGACACGAGATGACCGATCTCATCAACCGCATCAACGACATCGTCTGGAGCCCGGCCCTGATCTGGCTGTGCCTCGGTGTCGGGCTGTACTTCTCGCTGCGCACACGCTTCATGCAGATCCGCCACGTGCCCGAGATGATCCGCCAGTTACGCGAGCACGAAGCCACCGAGGCCGGCGTGTCGTCGTTCCAGGCGCTGACCATGGCCCTGTCCGGCCGCGTCGGCACCGGCAACATCGCTGGCGTGGCCGCCGCCATCTTCTATGGTGGCCCGGGGGCCGTTTTCTGGATGTGGATGATGGCCTTCCTCGGCGCCGCCACCGCCTACATCGAATCCACCCTGGCCCAGATCTACAAGGAAAAGAACGACGGCCTGTTCCGCGGCGGCCCCGCCTACTACATCGAGAAAGGCCTGGGCTGGCGCGCCTACGCCTGGGTCTTCGCCCTCGCCACCATCATCTCGATGGGCCTGCTCCTGCCCGGCGTGCAAGCCAACAGCATCGCCTCCGGCCTGCAGAACTCGCTGGACGTTGACCCTTCGGTGTCCGCCGCGATCATGGTCGTCCTGCTGGGCCTCATCATCTTCGGCGGCGTCAAGCGCATCGCCAAGTTCGCCGAAATCGTCGTGCCTTTCATGGCCCTGGGCTACATCCTGGTGGCCTTCGTAATCGTCGGCCTCAACATCGAGAAGTTGCCAGGCGTGCTGCAACTGATCTTCAGCAGCGCCTTTGGCATGGATGCGGCCTTTGGCGGCATGCTGGGCAGCGCGATCCAGTGGGGGGTCAAGCGTGGCGTGTTCTCCAACGAAGCCGGCCAGGGCAGCGGCCCCCACCCGGCCGCCGCGGCCGCGGTGAAGCATCCCGCCGAGCAAGGCATCGTGCAGGCCTTCTCGGTCTACGTCGACACCTTGTTCGTGTGCTCTGCCACCGCCTTCATGATCCTGATCACCGGCCTGTACAACGTGACCAGCCCCAGCGGTACGCTGCTCGTCGAGAAGCTACCCGGCATCACCGTCGGCCCGGCCTTCACTCAAGCCGCCGTGGAAAGCGTACTGCCCGGTTTCGGCAGCATCTTCGTCGCCACCGCGCTGTTCTTCTTCGCCTTCACGACCATCGTCGCCTACTACTACATCGCCGACACCAATGTCGCCTACATCAACCGCAAGATCAACCGCCCCTGGCTGGGTTTCCTGCTCAAGCTCATGATCCTCGGCGCCACGCTGTTCGGTGCGGTGAGATCGGCAGAACTGGCCTGGACCCTGGGCGACATCGGCGTCGGAGTGATGGCCTGGCTCAACATCATCGCCATCCTGGCGCTCCAAAAACCAGCACTGCTTGCCCTTCGGGACTGGGAAAAGAAGCGTGGAAACGGCCGCGCAACCATGCGCTTCGACGCGCGCGAACACCAGATCGGCAACGCCGATCTGTGGGTCGGCGATTGATGAAAACAAAGCGGGAGGCCCGTGCCTCCCGCATTGTTCTGCATCGAATTCCTTGAGCCTCAGAGTTGTGAGTAGGGGCGCCCGTCACGGGTCGCCCCGCGCGCACCGCTCTTGATGTCGTACACCTGGCCGCGATAAGGCTGTTCAGGCGGAATGATGATCCAGGTGCGATTGCTGTTGGTCACCGGGTCGATCGGCACGCTGCGCAAATACTTCTTCTCCACCAGTTCGTACAGCGACTCCGGGTAGCGCCCGTTGTCGCCGTAGAACTTGTCGATCACATCGCGCGTCGTCTTGAGGTTCTCCATCAGCACCGCATCCTTCGAGTGCTCCAGACCCGAGAAATAGCGCGGCAAGGCCAAGGTCAGCAAGAGTGCGATGATCGCCATCGCCACCAGCATCTCGATCAGGGTGAAGCCGCGCCATGATCTGGCGCGGCCGGGTGCTGCCTCACTCTTCGTCACGTTCCCGCCTTCTGCTGCTATCCGTCGGCGTCTGCTGCTGGGGCGACACCACATTGCCCTGCATGCCGTCTGTGAAGCCGGCATTGCCACCCTGCTGCAGTTCGTTGTCCGGACGACGACCACGCACGCTGGTGACGGTACCCGCATCGAAGCCCGCCGCATCCGGCGTCGGCTTGTTGATCGCGCGAATCAGGCGCGGCGTGATCGACAGCACAATCTCGGTCTTGCGCTGATCGTCAGTATTCGAGCCGAACAGGTAGCCCAGGACCGGGATGTCACCCAGGCCTGGCACCTTCTGCGCCTGCTTGCGGTCGATATCCTGGATCAGTCCGGCCAGCACCTGGTTCTCGCCATCCTTCAAGCGCAGCACGGTGGCCGCGTTGCGCGTGGTGATACGGTAAGCCTGAGTGCCGCTCTTGGTCTGCACGGTCTCGGAAATCTGGCTCACCTCCAGGTTCAACTTAATGGCCACTTCGCGGTCCGCAAAGATCTGCGGCTCTGCTTCCAGCTTCAGGCCCACATCGACATAGGTAATGTTCTCGCTGACGAAACCGGTCGAGGTGGCCGTCGAATTGATGTTGGGCACGCGCTCACCGATCAGCACCTTGGCCTTGTCGCGGTTGCGGATGCGGATACGCGGGTTGGCCAGCAGGTTCAGGTCGCCATCGGTCTTGCCGGCGCGGGCGGTGACCGGGCCGATCGCCGCGCCGATGCGCGAGGAATTGATGGTCATCAGGTCCTTGAGCGTAAGCGTGGTCGAGCCATCCGCCGTCACGTAGTTGCCGGAAGGCAGCGGCGTGAGGCTCAGGCTGGTGGGCCACTCGATGCCCAGGTTCTGCAGCATGGAGCGGGAGATTTCGATGACCTCGATCTCCAGCATCACCTCGGCCTCGGGCACGTCGTGCATCGCCACCAGTTTCTCGGCCAGGCGGATCGCCTCCGGCGTATCGCGCATCACGATCATGTTGAGCTTGGGATCGACCACCACGTTGTTGAAGCGCAGCACGGTCTTGAGACTGTTGGCCACCAGCTTCGCATCCGCGTTGGCCAGCACGAAGCTGCGCACGGTCAGCGCCTGATAGTCGCGCTGCTTGGTCACATCGTCGTTGTAGATCAGCAGCGTGTCTTCGTCGAGCGCGCGCCAGGCGAGCTGGCTGGTCAGTACGATCTTGTCGATCGCGGCACGCACCGTGGTGTTCTTCAGGAACACCGTGGTCTTGAGGTCGGGCGAGACATCGCGGTCGAACACGATGTTGAGTCCGCTAGTCTTGCCGATCACGTCGAACAGGGAACGCACCGACGCGTCGCGGAACTGCAGCGTCACGCGACGCTCCAGCGCCTGCTCCAGGTCGCTTACCGGAGACTGCGCCAAGCCGGCCGCAGGATTCGCCGCCGGCCGCGTAGCCGCCTTGCCGCCCACCGCCACGTCGAAGCCCTCGTAGCTGCGCACCGGCCCCGCGCCCGGCATGGGCGTGGCCGGCACCACGGTCGCCGTCACCTTCGGCATCACGACGGCTGGCACGCTCGCGGCCCTGCGCTCACTCACCTGGGCCAGGCCGACGTTTCCCTGCTGCTCATAGCCCGGCACCGCCGCCAGTTGCTTGTACTGGCGCTCGGCATCGTCCCAGCGCTGCCTGTCCATCGCCTCCCCTGCCTGGTTGGAGAGGAAGTGGCCCAGGCGTTGCCGCGAAGTTTTCAGCGCGGCCTGCACCTCGGCATCGTTGGGATACTTGGCGGCGGCGCGCTGCAAGACCTCGTGTGCCTCGCTGATCTGGCCGGACGCGGACAGTCCTTGCGCGTACTTCAGCTCTTCCTTGCCGCCGGTCGTGGCACAGGCGGTCAGCAGCACGGTCGCCAGCACCAGCGTCCAGGCGCGGAGCATTCGATGTTGTCTCATCATTCTCGTTTTCATTTCACTCACCATCGATCGCGATGACGTGCCTGGCCTGGGTCGACAGCTCCACCAGGGCCAGCTCTCCATTTCCTGCCTTCTCAAGCCTGAAACCCTCGGCCTGTTCGCCGGCCGCCAGCACGAAAACCTGACCGTTCCTTTCCAGGAAGTAACGCCAGCGCGACTTGTCCAACTCGCGCCCAATGTAGGCGAAGGGCTGCACCGGCGGTGGCGGCGGTGCCACAACTTGCTGATCCTGCGGCGGTGGCGGCGGCACGCTGGGGGCAAACAGGTCGCGCATGTCCGCACTGTCGATCATGGCGCTCACACGGTCGCGTGGCGCCACTCGCAACACCTCGCCTTCCGCAACCTCTGCGGCCACGGGCTGCGCGGGCGCCTCGACGCTCGCCACCGGCGCGGTTTCGCTCGCCCCGCTGCCACGCGTCGGCGCGGCCACCTCGTCCTCCGGCGTCTTGTCGCCGAACAAGGCCAGCCAGGCAGCGACGGCCAGCAGCGGCAGCATCACGAGCAAACGCTTGTGTTTGGGGTTCACGGCGTGCCCCCTGTGACAAGCTGCCTGCGTTCGGGCGTCTGCCACACGGACAGGATGATCTGGGCATCGACCTGGTTGCTCTGCACCTGCTCGCGCTTGAGGACCAGTTGATCCAGCGACAGCGAGGGGATGGCCGACAGCAGGGTCAGACAGAAGCGACGCAGGGCGGCATAGTCTCCCCGCGCCGGCAGCGCGATCTGCAGTTGCGAGGCAACGCCGGCATTGTCGTTCACCCGCCGCAGGTCCGCCTGCACCGTCGCGACGCCAGTGTTCTGTGCGATCTGGTGAATCTGCCGCAACAGGTCATTGGTCTGCGCCTGTGGCATCAGGATGCGCTGGAAGGCATTGAGTGGCGGCTCCTGCGGCGCCACCGCCACCTTGCTGGCGGACTGTTCGACCGCTGCGGCCAGTTCGTTCTCCAGGGCCTCCACGCGCAGGCGCTGGACCGGCAGGACCAGCGCCAGGCACAGCACAGCCACCACCAGCAGCACGACGGCCAGCACCGGCAGCCAGCCCAGGCGCCACAGCAGCATCTCGCTGCGCAGACGCAACGCCGACAGGTCCAGGCTCTTGGCGTCGAGCTTCATCGCCCCTCTCCTCGCGGCGTCTGACGCGGGCTCGGCACGGCCTGCGGAATCTCCAACAGGACCCGGGATGCCTTGCCAGTGTCGGTCGTGGTCTCCTCGTGCTTGGTCACCGCGAGGCCACGCAAGGCAGGCTCGGCCTTGATGCTATCCACATAGCCCAAGGCTTGTCCGACATCCGGTGCCTGCACGCTCAGCTTGATGCTGGGTCGGGTAATGCCCATCTCCAGCGACACCAGGGTCACCTCCGGGCGGATGTGACGCTCCAGCGCGCCCAGCAGATCCACCCAGGGATAGTTGAGATAGCGCACGGCCGCGTTCACCGACTCCAGTTCGTCGGTGGAGACGCCGGCAGCCTGCTGGCGGGTCGCCTCGATGCTGCGCGTCGATTCATCCAGCTCGGCAATCTGCGCCGACAGCTCGGCACTGGTCGCGCCGGCCTGCCAGATCACGCCGACACAGGACAGCAACAACAGCAGGGCCACGACCAGCAGCCCCCACCACAAGACGCGACGCTGCCCGCCGCCGAACATGGGCAGGGCTTCGCTGGCGAAGTCGATCTCGACGCGTCTCATGCCAAGCCTCCCTGCATGGCGAGCACGCAGGCCTCGGCCTGGCTGCGCTTGCCGCTGCCGGTGAGCACAGCCCGCTCAGCCGCGTCGTTGAGTGCCTCCAGGCGCATCCCATGCCAGTTGGAGGCTTCACGCAATTCCGGCCCCTTGCCCAGGAAGTAGGCCACCGGCGGCATGTCGCAACCGACCCGCAACAGTTCCGTCTCCAGGCGCAGGCAGACTTCCTCCATCATCGGCAAGCTGTCGAAGCGGAACTGACGCGCGTGGCGCAGCAGCTTGTCTTCATAGAGCAGCGCGAGGAAGGTGCCACTGCTGAAGCAACACACCCAGGCGTGGTCCTCGATTCGATCGCGGTGCCCATTGAGCAGGCGCACCGCCTGCGGCTGGATGGTCTCGATACGCCAGTGGTACTGCGCGCTGACATTGCGCAGCGAGGCAAGCAGGCGGCTGGGCAGCGCACAGGCCAGGGAAGCGCCGTGCGGGCTCCAGTCCGCGCAGAGGGTCCAGCCGTCCGCCGGGCTCGAATAGAGCTGTTCGAAGCGGGTGGCGGACAATGCCCGCAACTCTTCCATGCTGCGGATGCCCTCAGGCACACCGAGCGCCCAATAGCGCACCCAGTCGTCGGCAATGGTCACATGCAGGTTGCCGCCGGTCTTCACTTCGGTCTGTGCCATCACGGTCGCCATCGACGGCTCCCAGTCAGCAAACTCGGGGGTGTGCGAGCCGGCCAGATAGGCTTCCAATGGCAGCAGCGAGAGCAGGCGCGCAGCGGCCTTGCCCTGCAGGTCGACCACCGCCATCTCGCGCGCACCGACGCCCAGCGAATAAGTGTTAGGCCGCAAGCGTGACACGCCGGACCTCCTCCAGTGTCGTCTCGCCAGTCGCCACCAGGGTCAGCGCATCCTCGTAGAGGCTGCGCGTGCCATTGCGGCGCGCCGCTTCCATGAGTTGGCGCACCGAACGCCGTTCGACGATCAATTCTGCGATTTCGGGATTCATCACCAGCACCTCGGCCACTGCCTTGCGCCCACGATAACCGGAACCACGGCAATCCCCGCAGCCCCGCCCGCGCATGAACACGTAGTTTTTCACACCCTCCTGCGTGAGCCCGGCATCCGCCAGCTCACGCTCGGAAGGGGTGTAGGGTACACAGCAGCGCTTGCAGTTGAGGCGAACCAGCCGCTGGGCGGTCACACCATTCAAGGCAGAGACAAAGGAGTAGAGATCGACGCCGATGTGGTGGAAACGTCCAAACACGTCATACACGTTGTTGGCGTGCACCGTGGACAGCACCAAGTGACCCGTCAGCGCCGATTGCACGGCAATCTCGGCGGTTTCCTTGTCGCGGATCTCGCCAACCATGATCTTGTCCGGGTCATGCCGCAGGATGGAGCGCAAACCACGCGCAAAGGTCAGGCCTTTCTTGTCGTTGACCGGAATCTGCAGGATGCCCGGCAACTGGTACTCAACCGGGTCTTCGATGGTGATGATCTTGTCGCGGCCGTGGTTGATCTCGGACAGCGCGGCATACAGCGTGGTGGTCTTGCCCGAGCCCGTGGGGCCGGTCACCAGCACCATGCCATAGGGTTCCTGCACCAGGCGGCGCAAGGTCGCCAGGGTCTTGGCGTCGAATCCTGCCGCATCCAGCGTCAGCGTGCCGTGCTGCTCGACCATGGCCTGTTTGTCGAGGATACGGATCACCGCATCCTCGCCGTGGATGCTGGGCATGATGGACACCCGCAGGTCGATCTCGCGCCCCAGCGCCTCGACACGGAAGCTGCCGTCCTGCGGAATGCGACGCTCGGCGATATCCAGCTCCGACAGCACCTTGATGCGGGAGATCACCTGCTCGGCCAGGGCCGAGCCTTGGATGGTCGCCACCGGGTCCAGCACACCGTCGATACGGTACTTGGAGACCATGCCGGTCGGCGTGCTCTCCAGGTGGATGTCGCTGACGCCCGCCTTGAGTGCGTCGTACAGCGTCGAGTTGACCAGCTTCACGGCCGGACTGGTGGCATCGCTAACCGAGGCGAAGGTCAGGCTCTCCAGGGTACGGGCATCGCCCTTGCCCATCTCGCCACCCGACAGCAGGCTGTCGACCGCGCGGATCGACTCTTCCTGCTTCGACAGGTAGGCCTGGATATCCGAGGCCAGCGCCAGGCGGAACTCCAACGCACGTTCGGCAACCGATTCAAGCCACACCTGCAGGTCGGCATCGAAGGGGTCCGCGATCACTGCCAGCAAACGCTTGCGGTCATCCGCCTTGGGCTGCAGCAAGACACAGCCGCGCTGCTGCGCGCGCGCCAGCGGCAGCAGTTCGAAGACAGCCACGCAGTCCAGCATCTCGGCGGTTTCCATCACGCGGCAACCGAAATGCGCCGCCACTGCGCGCAACACATCGCGCGCTTCGAGGCGGGTCACGGCCTCCAGCTCGGCCATCACCGAGCGGCCGGAACTGACCGCCGAAGCCCGTGCGCGGCGCAGCACTTCCTGTTCAATGCGGGGATCACGCGCGGTCATTGCAGGGACCCTGCCAAATCAAAGATGGGCATATACAACAACACCACGATGAAGCCGATGATGACCCCGATGAGCGCCATGAGGGCCGGTTCAAATGTCTTGCTGAAGCGCTCGATCCAGCGCGCGCTCTCACCCTCGTAGAACAGCGCGGAGCGTGTCAGCATGGTGCCGAGCTGGCCGGACTTCTCGCCCACCCGCAGCATGCGCAGCGCAATCGGCGTCGACAGGCCGTGCATTTCGAAGGCACGCGAGACCGGCTCACCATTGGCAATATCGGCCCGCGCGGCCAGGATGCGGTTGCGCGTGCCGGCCGCGACGGTACCGCCCACCATGTCGAGAGCCCCCACCACGGGAATGCCGCCCTCCAGCAACATGCCGATGGTCAGGTACATGCGCGACAACTCCATGATCTGCGCCCGCTCCGCAATGCCGGGAATCTTCTCCGCGATCTGCGCCCAGCGCCCTTCGCGGTTGTTGCGTCGCACCACCCAAACCACCGCCGTCACCAGCATGCCCGCCAGCACCGTCACAATCAGGAAATGCTGGCTGATGAACTCACCCCAGTTCAGCAGGAGCTTGGACATGAACGGCAGGTCCCGCCCGCTGTCCTTGTACACAGCAGCAAACTTGGGCACCACGTACATCATGAGGAACAGGCCGACCAGGCCGCCCACCGAGAACAGGATACTGGGATAGATGGTGGCACCCACGATGCGCTGCCGCACCTGGTCGACGCGGGTCTGATAGTCGATGTATCGGGCCAGCGCGCGCGGCAGGTCGCTAGTCTTCTCGGCCGCCTTGACGATGCCCACGAAGAGCGGCGGGAAGTGCTCCGGCAGCATGCTCACCGCGTCGGAGAAGCGCCGCCCTTCACGCATGCGCTGCAGGATGGAATCCATGATCGCCCGCGAGGACGGCGCCGACTCCTTCTCCAGCAGGGCCTCCAGGCCTTCGACCAGGGTCAGGCCGGCCTCCAGCAGGGACAGCAGTTCCTGGCTGAACATGACCAGCGAGAAATTGCCCTTGCGCTTGCCAAAGGCACGCGCCGCGGACAATTGCTTGAGCGTAACCGGCTTGAGGCGCTTCTCCTCAACCACCTTGCGGGCGGCGTGGGCATCCTCGGCGTCGACCACCAGGGTCTGCAGCCGATTGTCCGCCGACAGGGCTCGAACTTCGAACTGCATGACTGGACGGGACGGAAGCTTAGTTGGTCACGTCGGCCGCACTCTCGGCGCCGCCCGGCTGGCCATCACTGCCATAGGAGAGGATGTCGAAGTCACGCCCCTGCGTACCGGGGAAACGATAGACATAGGCCTTGCCCCAGGGGTCGAGCGGTACCTTCTTGCCCAGATAGGGGCCATTCCATTTGTTCATGCCGGCAGGGCGGGCGAGCAGTGCCTGCAGCCCCTCGGCACTGGTCGGATAGCGGCCGACGTCAAGCCGCATGGTGTCGAGCGCCTTGGCGAAGGCTTCGATCTGTGCCTTGGCCACGCCCTGCTCCGACTTGCTGATCTGCGAAAAATACTTGGGTCCCACATACGCCGCGAGCAAGCCGATGATGGCCACCACCACCAGCAGTTCGAGAAGGGTGAAGCCCTTGGAAGTCCGGCCCTGCGATGCTTGTCTCTTGTCGTTCATATGTCACCACGAAAACTCGGTTCACTGCGCCGGAGAGCCGCAACCATCAAGCGTTTCCGGCCTTCGGCAGCACCCCCAAGCATGCCACAAACCGCACTCAAGTCCAACGCCGCCTGGCATGTGAAAGTCACCCTAAGAGCACGTCGGACCACTCGCACGCGCAACATGGAGAAACACCTTCCCGGCCCCATCACACCCCGGAATCAAGCACTTGAGAAGACACTGCAGCGCACCAAACACCTTGCGCAGCGGCTCCCGGGCGGTTGATATAATCAGGGGCTGCTGTGGCAGACGCCGCCGTAGCCTGACCCACCCCCCGGGGCAGACCGCCCTTGCATACGAGACCCCCAAATCATGAGCACGATCCGCCAAAGCGACCTGATCGAGAGCGTCGCCGCTGCCCTGCAATACATCAGCTATTACCATCCGGTCGATTACATCAAGAACCTGTCACGCGCGTATGAACTGGAGCAAAGCCCGGCGGCCAAGGACGCCATGGCGCAGATCCTGATCAACTCGCGCCTGTGCGCCGAAGGTCACCGCCCGATCTGTCAGGACACTGGCATCGTCACCGTGTTCGTGAAGATCGGCATGGACGTACGCTGGGAAGGCTTCAGCGGCAGCCTGGACGACGCCATCAACGAGGGCGTGCGCCAAGCCTACAACCACCCGGACAACAAGCTGCGCGCCTCGATCCTGCTGGAGCCCGCGGGCGCCCGCAAGAACAGCAAGGACAATACGCCGGCGGTGATCCACTACTCGATGGTGCCGGGCGACAAGGTGGACATCACGGTCGCGGCCAAGGGGGGCGGCTCCGAGAACAAATCCAAGATGGTCATGCTGAACCCCTCGGACTCGATCGTTGACTGGGTGCTCAAGACGGTGCCGACCATGGGTGCCGGCTGGTGCCCGCCCGGCATGCTGGGCATCGGTATCGGCGGCACAGCCGAGAAGGCTGCGCTGCTGGCGAAAGAAGCCCTGATGGATCCGATCGACATGCAGGAGCTGATCGCGCGCGGTCCGCAGAACCGCATCGAGGAACTGCGCGTCGAACTGTACGAAAAGGTCAACGCGCTGGGCATCGGCGCCCAAGGCCTGGGCGGCCTGACCACGGTGCTGGACGTGAAGATCCTTGACTACCCGACGCACGCGGCCTCGCTGCCGGTGGCCATGATCCCGAACTGTGCCGCGACCCGTCACGCGCATTTCGTGCTCGACGGCTCGGGTCCGGTCTACCTCGATCCGCCCTCGCTGGACGACTGGCCCTCGCTGACCTACGACACCTCCAAGGGTCGTCGCGTGAACCTCGACACCGTGACGCGCGAGGAAGTCGCCTCGTGGAAGCCGGGCGAAGTGCTGCTGCTCAATGGCAAGATGCTGACCGGCCGCGATGCCGCGCACAAGCGCATGGTCGACATGCTCAATAAGGGCGAGGCACTGCCGGTCGACCTGGCTGGCCGCTTCATCTACTACGTCGGCCCGGTCGACCCGGTGCGCGACGAGGTGGTGGGCCCGGCCGGCCCCACCACCGCCACCCGCATGGACAAGTTCACCGAACAGGTGCTGGCGCAAACCGGCCTGCTGGGCATGATCGGCAAGTCCGAGCGCGGCCCGACCGCCATCGAGGCGATCAAGAAGCACCAGTCGGTGTACCTCATGGCCGTGGGCGGTGCCGCCTACCTTGTCTCGAAGGCCATCAAGGCCTCGCGCACCGTGGCCTTCGCCGACCTGGGCATGGAGGCCATCTACGAGTTCACCGTGCAGGACATGCCGGTGACCGTGGCGGTCGACTCGACCGGTATCTCGGTGCACAACACCGGACCGAAGGAATGGCAGGCGAAGATCGGCAAGATTCCGGTTGCCACGGCCTGAGCCAGATGCAGCAGATGAAAACGGGCCCCGCGGGGCCCGTTTCTTTTTCCGACTCACGCTCCGAGGAGCACGATACGCTTACACGTGATACGCCAGTCCCGTCATCACGCGCGAGGCCGCACGCATCGCCAGCTTCACCGGCGGTGGCAGTTCCGCTGCGCCCAGTTTGACCGCTGTTTCGGCATGCTCGATCTCGTCGGCCTTCATCTGCTGGACGACAGCCCGTGAGCGCTGGTCACCTGCCGGCAATAAACCGAGGTGCCCATCCAGATGCGCTTCCACCTGGCGTTCGGTTTCGGCCAGGAACCCGAGGTTCCACTTGTCACCGGCCACGCCGGCAGCCACCCCAATACCCAAAGCGCCGAGATACCACAGCGGGTTGAGCAGGCTGGTCCGCCCACCCAGTTCGTCGATACGCCTCGCCGTCCACGCCAGGTGTTCAGTCTCCTGGTAGGCCGCATGCTCCAGCGACTGGCGCAGGCCCGCAGTGCGCGAAGTCAGGGCCTGCCCTTGGTAGAGCGCCTGCGCACACACCTCACCGACATGATTGACCCGCATCAGCGCTGCGGCGTGCTGACGTTCGGCTGCAGACAAGTCTGCCTCCGGCAGTTCTGCGCCGGGATGAGCACGCGTGCTCTGCTGGCGCGCAAAGACCGTGCGCAGTGCACGATCGAAACCGAGGATGAACGCATCGACCGGATGACTCACGCTCGACTCCCTGCCGCGCTTGGCTCAAGCAGATAGGCTTCAGGACGCGCGCAGCCCTTGGCGAATGCAAGGCAACTCAATTCATTCAAAGCCTGGCGATACACCTCGCGCTTGAACTCGATCACGCTGTCCAAGGGCACCCAGTACTCCGCCCAGCGCCAGGCGTCGAACTCCGGATGCCCGCTGGCGCGCAGGCTGACATCGGTGTCCCGTCCCTGCATGCGCAGGAGGAACCAGATCTGTTTCTGCCCCTTATAGGTACTGCGCCATTCGCGCTTGATCCAGTGCTTTGGCACGTCGTAATGCAACCAGCCACGAGTACGGCCGAGCACTTTCACATGCTCGGGCCGCAAGCCCACCTCTTCGTACAGCTCTCTGAACATGGCCTGCTCGGGAGACTCTCCCTGCTTGATGCCACCTTGCGGAAATTGCCAGGAGTGTTCCCGAATCCGTTTGCCCCAAAAAACCTCGTTGCGTGCGTTGATGATGACGATGCCGACATTGGGCCTGTAGCCGTCTCTGTCGAGCATGAAAACCACCTGAAACTGTTATTGACTGGCGACGATTGTTCCACAGTTACGATTCCGTGAAAACCAGCCGTCGCTGCCTGCGCACCCCACCGCCCCAACCCTGATCAGGAACTGCGGTGACTCGGTTACAATGCCCTGTTTACGCGGCATTCCGCCGCTTCACCTCTTTAGCCCAGAGTCAATTCATGCGTGCCAGCCAGTTCCTGATCACCACCCTCAAGGAAGCCCCCTCCGACGCCGAGATCGTCAGCCACAAACTGATGATGCGGGCCGGTCTCATCAAGAAACTGTCGGCCGGCATCTACAACTACATGCCGATGGGATTGCGTGTGATCCGCAAGATCGAAGGCATCATCCGCGAGGAGATGAACCGCGCCGGCGCCATCGAACTCTCCATGCCCATCGTGCAGCCGGCCGAGTTGTGGCAGGAGACCGGGCGTTTCGACAAGATGGGCGATGAGCTGTTGCGCTTCAAGGACCGTCATGAGCGCGACTTCGTGATGCAGCCGACCTCGGAGGAGGTCGTCACCGATATCGTGCGGCAGGAAATCCGCAGTTACCGCCAGTTGCCCAGGAACCTGTACCAGATCCAGACCAAGTTCCGCGATGAGCGCCGCCCCCGCTTCGGCATCATGCGCGGCCGCGAGTTCACGATGAAGGACGCCTACTCCTTCCACACCAGCTTCGAGGATCTGAAGCGCGAGTACCAGAACATGTTTGAGGCCTACTCACGCATCTTCACGCGCCTGGGTCTGCAATTCCGCGCCGTGGCGGCCGACACCGGCGCCATCGGCGGCACCGGTTCGCACGAATTCCATGTCATCGCCGAAACCGGGGAGGACTCCATCGCCTACAACCCGGCCTCGGACTACGCCGCCAATGTCGAACTGGCAGAGGCGCTCGCGCCCACGATCGCCCGTCCCAGCCCACAGGCCCCGCTGACCAAGGTGCACACGCCGGCCATCAAGACCATCGCCCAACTGGCCGATTTCCTCAAGATTCCTGCCACACAGACCGTCAAGGCTGTTGTTGTGGAAGGCGAGGAAGGTGTGCCAGTGCTGCTGATGCTGCGTGGTGACCATGAACTAAACGAAGTGAAGGCGAGCAAGCTGGCCGGCGTGTTCTCACCCCTGCGCTTCGCCTCGCCTGCCACCATCCGTGACGCCTTCGGCGCCGAGCCCGGTTCGCTGGGCCCGATTGGTTTCAAAGGCAAGATTTATATGGACCGTGCTGTGGCCGCCATGGCCGACTTCGTGATCGGCGCCAACGAGAACGATCAGCACTACACCGGCGCCAACATCGGCCGCGACTTCCCCGAGCCGGAAGCAGTAGACATCCGCAACGTGGTCGAAGGTGATCCCTCGCCTGACGGTAAGGGCACGCTCGCCATCTGCCGCGGCATCGAAGTCGGTCACATCTTCCAGTTGCGCACCAAGTACTCCGAAGCCATGGGCTGCAAGTTCATCGGCGAAGATGGCAAGGAGCAAGTCATGGAGATGGGCTGCTACGGCATCGGTGTCACGCGCATCATGGGTGCGGCCATCGAGCAGAACAACGATGCGCGCGGCATCATCTGGCCGGACGCCATTGCGCCCTTCCAACTGGTGATTGCGCCGATGGGCTGGAGCAAGTCCGAGGCCGTGCGCGAAACAGCCACCAAGCTTTATGAAGAATTCACCGCAGCCGGCATCGAAGTGATGCTGGATGACCGCGACGAGCGCCCCGGCGTGATGTTCGCCGATTGGGAACTGATCGGCGTGCCGCATCGTGTCGTCATCGGCGACCGTGGTCTCAAGGAAGGTCTGGGCGAATACCAGGGCCGCCGCGACGCAGAAGCCACCAAGCTGCCGCTGAGCGAGATCGCGGCTTTCGTGAAGGGCAAGCTGGGTCATTGATGATGCTGCTCCGCTGCCCCCTTCGCGTACAGAAACTCGGCGCCATCCTGATGTTGGGTGGCGCCCTGCTGATCTCTACGCCACCGGCTATAGCTGGCGCACAACAAGAAGAAAAGCTCGCAGCAAGCGTACGGGCCGCGCTGCACGCTGCGGTCAGCGACATGGCCTCACCGGAGCCGATCTTCTCCTCACCGGATGAGAAATACCGCTGGCTGACGCAGATGTCCGCCAAGCTCGAAAAGCGCATGCCCAACTCGCAGGAGCGCGTCGAGTTTCTGAAGACGGTGCATTACGAAGCCACCCGCGCCGGCCTCGACCCACAGCTCGTACTGGGCCTGATCCAGGTGGAGAGCGGTTTCAAGAAATACGCAGTATCGAGCGCAGGCGCCCGTGGCTACATGCAGGTCATGCCGTTCTGGGTGCGCCTGATCGGCACCCCGGACAACAACCTTTTCCACCTGCGTACCAATTTGCGCTACGGCTGCACGATCCTGCGCCACTACCTGGACATCGAGAAGGGTGACCTCTATCGCGCGCTGGGACGCTATAACGGCAGCCTGGGCAAGCCGGAGTACCCGAATCTTGTGCGCGGCGCATGGGAGAAACACTGGAGCTACACCAAGCCCCAGGTGGCCCAGTCCAGCGGTAACGCTGCCGTCCGCTGATCTGCGCGGGCCCGGAATAAAGCGCGCGCGCTTACTGTTCATCTCGCGTCAGGCCCTGACACAACCCACGGGAGAATCCAGATGAACAGCAATAATGCAAAGGCAGTCCTGAAATCCACCCTCCTCGCCCTGGCACTGGCCGGTCTCGCCGCTTGTGCCAGCATGGGCCCGGCCCCGGCCGCGCCAGCCAAAGTCGCAGACGGGGTCTTCGTCGACGCCAAGGGCATGACGCTCTACACCTTTGACAAGGACGCCGCCGGTTCGGGCAAGAGTGTGTGCAACGGCCAATGCGCCATCAACTGGCCCCCCTTGTTCGCCACCGACACAGACAAGGCAAGCGGCGACTGGAGCATCGTGACCCGCGACGACGGCAAGAAGCAGTGGGCTTACAAGGGCAAACCCCTGTATCTGTGGATCAAGGACAGCAAGCCCGGCGACAAGACGGGCGAAGGCATGGCCAGCAACACCTGGCATGTCGCCAAGCCCTGACACGGGCTTGAATGAAAAGGGCGCCTCGGCGCCCTTTTTTACTCCGAAGATCCGTAGTACCCGCTCCCGCCGGCAAAACTCTCAAAGCGCGTGTTCTCGCCCAGGAAGGTCAGGCGCACCGTACCGATCGGGCCGTTACGATGCTTGCCGATGATCAGCTCGGCCGTGCCCTTGTCCTGCGAATCCGGGTTGTAGACCTCGTCGCGGTAGATGAACATGATGATGTCCGCATCCTGCTCGATGGCGCCTGACTCGCGCAGGTCGGACATCACGGGACGCTTGTTGGGGCGCTGTTCCAGACTGCGGTTGAGCTGCGACAGCGCGATGATCGGCACATGCAGTTCCTTCGCCAGCGACTTCACCGAACGCGAGATCTCCGACAACTCGGCCGCGCGGTTGTCACTCTCCTTGTTGGTCGTCATCAATTGCAGGTAGTCGATAACGATCAGCCCCAGCTTGCCGCACTGGCGATACAGGCGGCGTGCGCGCGCACGCAGATCGGTGGGCGTCAGGCCCGGCGTCTCGTCAATGAAGATCGGCGCCTCATGCAGCTTGCCCAGTGCATATGACAGACGCTGCCACTCGTCGTCATTGAGCTTGCCGGTGCGCAGGCGGTGCTGATCCAGGCGCCCGACCGAGGAGATGAAACGCATGGCGAGCTGGGTCGCCGGCATTTCCATCGAGAACACGGCCACTGGCAGCTTGGGCTCCAACGCCACATGCTCGGCGATGTTCAGCGCCAGCGAGGTCTTGCCCATGGCAGGCCGCCCCGCCAGGATGATCATGTCGGTCGGCTGCAGACCGGACGTCATGTTGTCGAGGTCGATCAGACCGGTCGGCACCCCGGTGATCGCAGACGGATTGTCGCGATCGTAGAGCTCCTGGATGCGATCGACGACCTGCGTCAATACCGGCTGGATGGCGATGAAACCCGCCGCCGTGCGGCTGCCCTCCTCGCGAATGGCAAAGATCTTGGATTCGGCTTCGTCGAGGATCATGCCGGCATCCCGCCCGGCCGGTGACAAAGCGCTGCCCGCGATCTCGTCGCCCACCGACACCAGCTTGCGCAGGATGGCGCGCTCGCGGACGATCTCCGCGTAACGCTTGATGTTGGCCGCCGACGGCGTGTTGTTGGCGATCTCACCAAGATAGGCCAGGCCGCCGACGTGCTCGGCGTCGCCCATCTTGTCGAGCGACTCGAACACCGTCACCACGTCGGCCGGTTTGCCGGACTCGATCAGGCGTTCGATGTGATGGAAGATGCGGCGGTGCTCGTCGCGATAGAAGTCCACCTCGCTGACCAGGCCGGCACAGCGCTCCCAGGCCATGTTGTCGAGCAGCAGACCGCCGATCAAGGACTGCTCTGCCTCGATGGAGTGCGGTGGCAGCTTGATCGCAGCCAGTTGCGCATCACCCGAGGAAAAAGAGGAAGAAGAGAAATGTCCGCCGCGCGCCTGTGCCATGAATTCCGTCCTGCGAGTCAGGGAAGGATTCTACCGTCCGCCCCAAAGGAGCAACCTGACCTCCAAACAAAAAGGGCTGCTCACGCAGCCCTTTTTGTTTGCCACGAAGTGGCGACGATCAGTTTTCGCCCAGCACCGAAACGGTGATGGTGACAACCACATCGGTATGCAGCGCGATTTGCACTTGCGTATCGCCGATGGTCTTGATCGGGCCTTCCGGCATGCGCACGGCAGCCTTGGCGATCGCGAAACCTTGCTTGGTGACCGCATCCGCGATGTCGGCGTTGGTGATGGAACCGAACAGGCGACCATCGACACCAGCCTTGCTCGTGATCTGAACCATCAGGCCTTCGATCTTGGTAGCCAGTTCCTGCGCGGCAACCAGCTTTTCGCCCGCCACGCGTTCCAGCTCGGCACGCTTGGCTTCGAACTCGGCCACGTTGGAGGGAGTGGCGCGCTTGGCCTTGCCCTTCGGGATCAGGAAGTTGCGTGCGTAGCCATCCTTGACGCGCACGACATCGCCCAGGTTGCCGAGGTTGACGACTTTTTCCAGCAGAATGATTTGCATTGTGTTGGCCCCCGGATTACTGGTGCAGATCGGTGTAAGGCATCAGAGCCAGGAAGCGAGCGCGCTTGATCGCGGTCGACAGCTGACGCTGGTAGTTGGCCTTGGTACCGGTGATGCGGGCCGGCATGATCTTGCCGTTTTCGGTGATGAAGTCCTTCAGGATCTCGATGTCCTTGTAGTCGATCTCTTCGATCTTCTCGGCCGAGAAACGGCAGAACTTGCGACGCTTGAAGAGACTGCGATTGCCGCCACGCTCTTCCTTCTTCTTACCTGCTGCTTTGTTGAAAGCCATGCTTATATTCCTTCCAGCAATTCAATTGATCTGACGTGCAGTACGAGCTTGCGGTTGCGGGTGCTGCGGGCGGCGAGAAAGCCTTCCAGGATCAGCTGCGTGCCGAGCGGGATGGCGCAGAGCTGCTGCGCCAGCGCCTCGATCGCGCTTGCCTCGACCTCGCACGTCACATCGCGCTCGATTCCGGCTTCTTCCTGGCGGGATACGTGTTCGACACGAAACCCGACGACTGCCACTCTTGCCGGCGTGTAGCGAAGCGCATCGCGCTCCACCAGACACCCCGCGATGCGCACCGTGTTCGGCGCGACCGCGCTCATTCCTGCATCAAGCCGCGGGCTGCTCGGCCTTGGCGGCTTCAGCGCCGGCCGGCTGGGTCAGCGACTTGGCCTTTTCTTCCTTCATCATCGGCGAAGGAGCGGTCACCGCCTTCTTCATCTTGATGGTGAGGTGGCGCAGGACGGCGTCGTTGAACTTGAAGCCATTTTCGATCTCGGCCACGGTCTCGCTGCCGCACTCGATGTTCATGAGCACGTAGTGAGCCTTGTGGATCTTGTTGATCGGGTAGGCCAGCTGACGGCGACCCCAGTCTTCAAGACGATGGATCTGGCCACCTTGGCCGGTCACCAGCGACTTGTAGCGTTCGATCATGGCGGGCACTTGCTCGCTCTGATCGGGGTGCACGATGAATACGATTTCGTAATGTCGCATGCAGACTCCTCTTGGGTTGATTCAGCCCCCCGGCATGCGTACCGGTGGAGCAAGGAAAGCCCGCGATTGTATGCCGAAATCCAGACTCAGGCAAGCAGCAGGAAGATTCAGGCGCGTTCGAGCGCCTCGATGACGGTCGCCAGTGCCTCGTACTCGACGCGGCCCAGTTCGCCTCGCACATGACACAGCCGCAAGTAAGCCAGGGCGAGATACCGGACGCGCGCGCGGCAGGCTGCATCGACCAGGCTGTGGTCATCGCGCAGGAAAGCCTGCCAGAGCGCGGTTTCATCAGGAAACTCATGTGCCTGCGCGCCCTCGAGGCGCGCCAGCAGCGCTAGGTCTTCCCGCGCCAGGCCACTCGTCAGGCAGGCCCCCACTCCGCAAACCTGTGCTGGATTCGCCGACAGGCAAGCCCAGAAGGCCGGAGCGACCAAGCCGTGGTGATAGCTGCGGGCAGCAAGCAGGCTGAGACACTCCTCCGGATTCCACACGACCAGGCGGGCCTCGGGATGATGGGCCTGCAGCACGAGCAGGGCAGACAGGAGCGCAGGCTCGCCCGCCCCCGCAGAACCCAGCGTGTGCATCCGCGCCATGCCGGAGATGACCTCGATCACCGCCACGCCGGTCACGCGGCGCAGCAGCGCGGGCAAAGGGGCTTCCTGGCCAGTCCGGGCACGTTGCTTCTGCAGGGCGAACTCGCCCACTTCGAAATCCGACAGGGTCGCGGGGGCGCCATACACGCGCCGCAGGCCCGGCACGTCCGGCACGCTCTCGACCGCCAGGATCAGCGCGTCAAGCATGAATTCAAGCTGGGAACACGCCCGTCGACAGGTAGCGATCGCCGCGATCGCACACGATGGAGACGATCACCGCATTCTCCAGTTCCTGCGCCAGGCGTAGTGCCACGCTCATCGCGCCACCCGAGGAGATGCCGGCAAACAAGCCCTCCTCGCGCGCCAAGCGGCGGGTGGTTTCTTCCGCTTCAGCCTGCGACACGAGGATCAGGCGGTCGACCCGCGCAGCCTCATAGATTGAGGGCAGATACGCCTCGGGCCATTTGCGGATGCCTGGAATCTGGGCGCCTTCCTCCGGCTGGCAACCGATGATCTGGATCGCCGGGTTCTTTTCCTTCAGGAAGCGAGAGGTCCCCATGATGGTGCCTGTGGTCCCCATACTGCTGACCAGGTGAGTGATGCGCTCCCCGGTCTGCTCCCATAGTTCGGGGCCCGTACCTTCGTAATGTGCGCGCGGATTGTCTGGATTGCCGAACTGGTCGAGGATGATGCCCTGCCCTTCGTCACGCATGCGGATGGCGACGTCACGCGCCATCTCCATGCCGCCACTCCTGGCGGTCAGCACCAGCTCTGCACCATAGGCGCGCATGCTCTGGCGCCGTTCAACGCTCTGGTTCTCGGGCATCACGAGGATCATGCGGTAGCCACGCATGGCCGCCACCATGGCCAGGGCGATGCCGGTATTGCCACTGGTGGCCTCGATCAGGGTGTCGCCCGGCCGGATGTCACCACGCGCCTCGGCGCGCAGGATCATGGACAAGGCCGGCCTGTCCTTGACCGACCCCGCCGGGTTGTTGCCTTCCAGCTTGGCGAGGATCACGTTGTTACGGGCCTCGGCCTCGGCACCAGGCAGGCGCTTGAGGCGCACGAGCGGGGTTCGGCCTACGTAGTCTTCCAGGGTGGGGTAGTTCATCGCAAATCTATCGCAGCTTTCATTCAGAAAGGCCGGCCATCATAGCGGCAGCCGTCGGGCGCGCCTATGGCTCTTGACGCGGGAACCACCCTAATCGGCGAGGCGTGCGAAGGCGTCAGAGAGGTGCTGCGATTCGTCGCGCAACAGGACAAGCTGGGATTGCATCGCGGCCAGGTGCTCGCTGAGCATCAGCATCAGCTTGCGCGTGGCCGTAACCGGCGAGCCGGCCTCCAGCCGCGTGCCGTCGATGAGGGTCTGCAGACGGCGCAGGTCATCCTGGTGCTGCAGCGGCACGGACTCGATGAAGGCCTCGATCAAGGCCTTGCGCTGGGCGAAGTAGGCCGCGGGGTCTTGCTGCGCAAGATCCGCCCAGTACTGGAAATCGATGTCGAAGCTGCTTGATGACACGGGGACTCCGGAAGACATGGCCCTACTCCTGCCCGATGCTACGGATGGCAGCGACCATGTTCAAGCTGACTACATGTCGCTTGGCGCGACATCCTGCTGTGCCAGTGAAAACGGCGCTGGGCTCACGCCACAGCGCCGTTCTTCGTCGAGTGTCGAACAAGGATCAGGCCGCCTGGGCGTACTGAGATCCTTCAAGCAACAACTGTGCGCGGGTCACCACCCGCTGGTCACCCGCCCCGGCCAGCAGCTCCTTCATGTCGAGGATCAACACGATCTGGCCGTTGGACAGGGTGGACACCCCGGCCACGCCCTTGGGGCGGAAGTCGTCGAGCGACTTGATCACGGCGTCTTCGCGCCCGGCGAAGCTGTCGATGGCCAGAATGAAGCTCTGCTCGGCCGTCTGCATCAGCACGCCGTACTCGGGCACGCGTTCCTGGTCCCAACCGAGCAGGCAGGACAAGGTCACGATCGGCAACACCTCGCCGCGAACCACCATGGTGGCACGTCCGCCCAACTCCTGAACCTGGCCCGGCTCAATCGGCAGAATCTCGCGCACCATGGACAGCGGCACGGCAAAGGGTTGATCGCCCAGGCACACCAGCAACACCGGCAGGATGGCCAGGGTCAGCGGCAGCGAGATGATGAAGCTGGTGCCTTTGCCCAGGGTCGAGCGGATGTCGATCGTGCCGTTGAGCTTCTGGATGTTGGTCCGCACCACGTCCATGCCCACGCCACGGCCGGACACATCGGAAATCTGGGTCGCGGTCGAGAAGCCGGGCAGGAAGACCAGGTTGTAGCTCTGGCGCTCGTCCATCGTGTTGGCCTCTTCATCCGAAATGAGGCCCTTCTCCAGCGCCTTGGCGCGCAGCTTTTCCGCATTCATGCCGCGCCCATCGTCGGCCACGATGATGACGATGTGGTCACCTTCCTGGCGCGCCTCCAGACGCACGATGGACTTTTCCGGCTTGCCTGCACCCAGGCGCTCGCCGATCGGCTCGATGCCATGATCGACTGCGTTGCGCACCAGATGGATGATCGGGTCCGACAAGTCCTCGATCATGGTCTTGTCGATTTCGGTCTCTTCCCCATCGAGCACCATCTCGACGTCCTTGCCCAGCGAGCGGGCGAGGTCGCGGGCGATCCGCGGGTACTTCTGGAAGAGGCGGCCAATCGGCTGCATGCGCGTCTTCATGACAGCGTTCTGGAGGTCCGAAACCAGCAGATCGAGCTGGCTGACTGCGACATCCAGCGCATGCATCGTGTCGGTATCGTTGCGTCCGTTCAGGATGTCGCTGCGCAGCGCGTTGAGGCGGTTCTTGGTCAAACCGATCTCACCCGACAGGTTCAGCACCTGGTCGAGGCGTGCGGTATCGACGCGGATCGAGTTGTCGCGTACGCGTTCGTCGGTGCGGCGCCCGCTCGGCGGCCCCTGGTAGCCGGGCTTGTCCGAGGTACGACGGCCAATCGCAGCCTGGATGATCTGGTCCGCCGGCACATCGGCCAGGGTCTTGACCGGCAGGTTCTCGGCCGAGGCGCCTTCGGGCAGCACGCCCGTCACGGCATGGTAGAGCGCGTTCCAGTCGAGGCCGTCGGCACCGATCGCGGCGCTGGCCGGCGCGGGTGCGGATGCTTGCGGGGCGGGTGCAGCAGCCGGCTTGGCCGAGGCATGCGAGCTTGCGCTCCCCAAGGTTCCGGCGATGGCCTGCTTGAGGGCGTCGATCAGGTCCGGCTTCGCCGCCGACGGCTGCATGCCACGCTCCAGCTCACCGAACATCACGCGCACCGTGGCCGTCGCGGAGAGGATCGCGTCCAACACCTCCGGCGTCACCATCAACTCGCCGTTGCGCAGCTTGTCGAAGAGGTTTTCGGTGAGGTGGCACAGGGTGACCATCTCGCTCGCGTTGAGGAAGCCCGCTCCCCCCTTGATGGTGTGGAAGCCGCGGAAAATCTCGTTCAACAGGGCGCGGTCGTTGGGCGATCGCTCCAGATCTACGAGCTTGTTGTCGACCCCGGATAGGAGGTCTCCCGCCTCGATCAGGAAATCCTGCAGCAGGTCTTCCATGCCAGCAAAGTCACTCATGTTCCGCTCCGTCTTTCCGCTTCTGCAGGCTCAGAAACCCAGGCTTTCAAGCAGGTCGTCGACCTGTTCCTGTCCGGTCACCACATCGTCACGCCCTTCAGCGTTGACCACCGGTCCGTTGAGCAGGCCTTCGTTGGCCAGGTTGCGCTTGTTCTCGGGCATGACTTCAATGAGCACCGACAGCAGGCCCGACTCCAGGGTCTGCGCCATGTCGACGATCTTCTTGATGACCTGACCAGTCAGGTCCTGGAAGTCCTGCGCCATCATGATTTCAAGCAACTGCTCATTGACCAGTTGGCCATCGCGCGCCACTTCACCCACGAAGGCACGGGTGTCACCCGCCAGTTGCTTGAATTCGTCGACTGACAGTTGCTTGTCGTACAGCCGCGACCAGCGCGTCTGCAGGACCTTGGCCTCTTCAACCACGCGATCCTGCAGCGGCTTGGCAATGTCGGTGGCATTGAGTACGCGACTCGCCGCCTGCTCGGTCATCTGGGCGATATAGGACAGGCGCTGGCGGGCATCCGGCAGCTTCTGCGCGGTTTCTTCCAGCATGCGGTCATAGCCCAGCTCGCGCAGTGAGTCGTGCAGCATGCGGGTGAGATGGCCCAGGCGGTTGAACACATGCGCCTGGCGCTCCTCCGGTGTGGCATCGGCCGCCAGCGGCGGGTCGATCATGAGGGCTTTCACCGCGCTGGAGGCCGCGGCCGGCGCTGCGGTGCTTCCGCCCTGGGTGCTGACCTGGTCAAACAAGGCCTGCAGTTCATCCGAGTCGCCGGAGTCGTCGCTCGCTGCGGCGAGCTCCGTCACGGCCGGCTTGGCAGCAGCTTGCGGAGCGGCTTTGGTTTCACTGGTCTTGGCCGGGCTTGGGGCCTGGCCGGAATTCTCGGCAATGGAGTCGAACAAAGCCTGCAGCTCGTCGTTGTCTCCGGCTTCATCCATCTTGGGGCGCTTCGCCATAATCGGGCTCCTGATGATTCGTGTCTGCTGATCTGCCTGCCGGTCAGTGCCTGACCGGCCCTTCGGTCACTTCCCCATCTTCTCGAAGATCTTGCCGAGCTTCTCGGACAGGGTGGCCGCGGTGAAAGGCTTGACGATGTAGCCACTGGCGCCCGCTTGCGCCGCCTCGATGATGTTTTCCTTCTTCGCCTCGGCGGTGATCATCAGCACCGGGAGGTGGGCAAGCTGGCCGTTGCCGCGGATGGCGCGCAGCAGCTCGATGCCGGTCATGTTGGGCATATTCCAGTCGGTGACGACGAAATCAAACCCGCCCGCAGTGAGCTTCTGCATGGCCACGACGCCATCTTCGGCTTCGTCCACGTTGGTGTAGCCCAGCTCCTTGAGCAGGTTGCGGACGATGCGACGCATCGTCGAGAAGTCATCAACTACAAGAAATTTCATTTTGGGATCCGACATGACTTGTTCTCCGTATTAGTCCTTGTTGCCCTTGCTCAGATAAGGCCGCAACGTATCCGCGAGGACTTCCGCGTCAAACTTCGCTACATAGGCATCGACGCCGACCGATTTGCCCATCGAGCGATTGGCTTCGGACGACAGCGAGGAATGCATCACGACGGGAATGCCGTCGAAACGCGAGTCGTTCTTGATATTGCGCGTCAGCACATAGCCATCCATCTCCGGCATTTCCGCGTCGACCAGGATCAGGTCCAACTCGTCGGCCAGGCGCCGCTTCTGCTGCTGCGCGTGGGTCGCCATGCCCTCCAGGCGGGTCCACGCCTCCAGACCATTGAGCGCGTGCTTGTGGCGAACACCCAGCTTGTCGAGCACTTCGGCAATTTTCTTGCGCGCCACGGCAGAGTCATCGACAAAGAAGAGGTTCGATTCGGACCCTTTTTCCATCGCCTGGATGTTGCCGATGGGCGACTCGCCGAAGGTCTGAGCCAGGATGGTCTCGACATCCAGGATGGAGACCAGCTTGCCATCGGGCAGCTCGGTGATCGCGGTGATGAAGGATTGCGACGAGCCCGCCATGTTTTCGGGCTGGCGTACCTTGTCCCATTCGACGCGAATGATGCGGTCCACGTCATGCACCAGGAAGCCCAGGGTGCGCTTGCTGTACTCGGTGACCATCATCGAGCCACCCAAGGGCTGGCCGGGCCGGGCCAGGCCCAGGATTTTCACCAGCGACAACACGGGAATCACGTTGCCGCGCAGGGAGATGAGCCCCTCCACGCCAGTCGGCATGTTGGGCGCCTTGGTGATGAAAGGGGTCTTCGAAACCTCGCGGACCTTGAACACATTGATCCCGAACACCTCACTGGTGCCCAGGGTGAACAAGAGAATCTCCATCCGGTTCGAGCCGGCCAGCTTGGTCCGGCCATCGACTGCGTCCAGCAGATTGGTATCAGCGCGCTCCATGCTTCCCTCGCCTCTCAAACCGTTTCATCCACACTGTCGGGCACCAGCATCGCGCGTATCGACGAAGACAGGCGATGCGGCTCGAACTTCGATACGTAGCCATCCACCCCCACCGATTTGCCTAGCGTCTGGTTCGACATCGACGACAGGGAGGAATGCATCAGCACGGGCACGCCGTCAAAGCGCGGGTCGGACTTGATTTTCTTGGTCAGGATATAGCCATCCATCTCGGGCATTTCGACATCGGTCAGCACCAGGTGCAGCACCTCCCACACCTTGCGACCGGTAATCTCGCAGTGCTGGGCCAGTTTTTCCAGCTCATCCCAGGCTGCCCGGCCATTGACGGCGCCCATCGCCCGCACGCCCATGGCATTGAGGGTGCGCTCGATCTGCTTGCGCGCCACCGAGGAGTCATCGGCATAGAACACGGTGAAATTGTCCCGGCCAATATGGGGAATGTCCTTGAACAAAGCCTCGTCGTCGATGTGCGTGGTCTCGGACAGTACCTTCTCGACATCCAGCATCATGATCAGACGGTGGTCGTCGATCTCAGTCACAGCGGTCACCAAACCACCCAGCTTGGAGGTCAGCATTTCGGGCGGCACCCGCATCTGGGCCCAGTCCAGGCGCAGGATCGTATCGACGGCCTCAACCAGAAAGCCCTGGGTATGTCCGTTGTATTCGGTGACGATCATGATGTCGCGGCGCCCGTTGGGGTCGATCCCGCAGTACTTGCCCAGGTCCACCACCGGCACGAGCTGGCCACGCAGGGACACCATGCCCTCCACCCCTTGCTGCATGGAAGGCGCCGCCGTGATCGGCGGCGTGCGCATCACCTCGCGCACCTTGAATACATTGATGCCGAAGCTCTCCCGGCGCCCGGTGCGCTCATCGACGCCGAGCGAGAACAGCAGTATCTCGAGCTTGTTGGTACCCGCCAGCCGGGTCCGTGCGTCAATGCTCTTCAGCAACTCAGACATGGTGTTCTCCGTAGGTCACGCCAGCAGCCCGACCGCGCTGCAATAATCCAAGAGGCTTTACGGCACCCGCAAGGCAAACTTTAAGCATCACAAGCACTCCGGAAGCCGCGCCAGCGCAAGCCCGACCCAGGAAAACGGTGCCGACACATCATGTAATACTTTCGGCCCGCCAGACACCAGGCATCCCTGCCCGCACAGCCCGCCTCGCAGGGTATTCGCCGCATTCAAGTCATTATCGGTCGGCGGCCGGAAGGGCTTGAATGGCGCGGAGCAAGGCAGCTCCAAAAAAAGAGGCCACCCGATTCGGGTGGCCTCTTTTTCTAAAACAGGAAGTCGATCAGCTGATCGCGAACAACTTGGAGAAATTCGCAATATCCAGCACCTGACGTACGTTGCCCTTGACTCCGGTGAGCTGAACTTCGCGGCTGGACGCCTTGGCCTTGTCACGCAACATCAGCAACATGCCGAGGGCAGAGCTGTCCAGATAAGACACTTCGGCCAGATCGACACGCACCGCGCCCTCTGCAGACTGCTGGAGGAGTTTGTCCACTGCTTCGCGAAACTCACGGTGGGCCTTGAAATCGAAGCGACCGGACAGCTTGAGCGTGGCCTGACCATTTCCGGCCGATACGTTGGTTTCCATTCTTGCTCTCCACGTGAAATCTGCCGCAGGGAATATAACGTCAGATGCGGGCGGGGCTTGAGTGTACTAAATGTCAGCTTGGAATGGTGCGCCGTTCCGCGCTTTTCAAGCGAGCCAGCACTTGGCCTGCAATGGATTTGAGGCTGCTCACTTCATGCGCTGCACCATTCAAGGTTGCCTCCCGCGGCATCCCCCAGACCACGCAGCTCGCCTCGTCCTGGGCAATGTTCCAGGCCCCGGCTTGGCGCATGGCCAACATGCCCTGCGCGCCATCCTTGCCCATGCCGGTCAGGATCACACCCAGCGCTTGCGCGCCCAACTCACGCGCGGCCGAATGGAACAGCACGTCGACAGAGGGACGATGACGATTGACCGGCGCCTCGCGTGACAGCACGCAGGCATAGCCGCCGGCATTGCGCTTGACCATGAGGTGGGAGTGCCCTGGCGCCAAGTAGGCCACGCCGGGCTTCATCACCTCCCCGTCCTGGGCCTCCTTGACCTTGATGCGCGACAGATCGTCCAGGCGCTTGGCAAAGGAAGCGGTGAACATCTCCGGCATGTGTTGCACGATCAGGATCGGCGGCATGTCGACCGGGAAGCGCGTCAGCACCTCCTTGATGGCCTCCGTCCCGCCCGTGGAGGCGCCGATGCACACCACGCGCTCGCGCAGCACCCGGGCATCCAGCACTTCCAGCGCGGAGCGCTGCGGCGCAGCGGCCGGCGCAGGCTCATGGTCCGCACCGGGTCTGGCCGCCGCTGCGGCGCGCACTTTCTCGCGCACTTCCTCGGCATAGCCGGCCACGCCGCTGCTGCCCACCTGGCGTGGCTTGGCGAGGAAATCGACCGCCCCAAGCTCAAGCGCCTTGAGGGTCGCCTCCGATCCGCTCTCGGTGTAGCTGGAGATCATGACCACCGGCAGTGGCGCCTCTCGCATCACCCGCTCAAGCAAGGCCAGGCCGTTGATGCCCGGCATCTCCACATCCAGCGTCACCACGTCGGGCTTGAGCCGGTTCAGTAATTCCCAGGCGCGCTCGGCATCCGGCGCCGCGCCGATCACACGCATGTCGTTCGAAGCGTTGATGATGTCGCCGAGCAAGGCCCGCATCAGGGCCGAATCGTCTACGACCAGCACCCGGATCTGCTTGCCCGCCCCGGCACCGGTCGTGCGTGCGACATGCGTGGCGGCAGAAAGACGCAGCTTGTTCAGCGCGTCCAGTTTCATCGAGGCGCTCCGGTCGGGGCGTAGACCGTGCGGCCAAGGGAGCGGAAGAGCTTCACCGCGTGGATGAAGTTTTCCGAATGGCCGGCAAACAGCAGACCGTCCGGGCGCAGCAGCGGCAGGAATTTTTCGAGGATCTGGTACTGCGTGTCTTTGTCGAAATAGATCATGACGTTGCGGCAGAAGATCGCGTCGAAGCCCGCCTGCAAGGACCAGCGCGCATCCAGCAGATTGATCTTCTGGAAGGTGATCAGACGGCGCAACTCGGGACGTACCTTCACCTGGCCGGCCTCGCTGCCCGTCCCTTGCAGGAAAAACTTCTGCACCCGCGCGGCTTCCAGTCGCTCCACCCGATCGCGGGTGTAGACGCCCCGCTCGCCGTGCGCCAACACGTTGGTGTCCAGGTCCGACGCAATGATTTGGACCGGCGGACTCATGCTGGCGAAGGCTTCGCAGGCCGTAATCGCCAGCGAGTACGGTTCCTCACCGGTGGAGGCCGCACAACACCAGACGCGGAAGGTCCGCTTTTCGGTCTGCTTGCGCAGGTGCGCGGCGAGAATCTCGAAGTGATGCGCTTCGCGGAAGAACGAAGTCAGGTTCGTGGTGAGCGCGTTGACGAAGGCTTCCCATTCGGCCGTATCGCCCCCGCGCTCCAGTGCATCCAGATAGTCGACGAAACGACGCAGGCCCTTGGCGCGCAGGCGGCGTGCCAAGCGGCTATACACCATGTCCTGCTTGACCGGCGACAGCGAAATGCCGGCCCGCTTGTAGATCAGGCCACGCACCCGCTCGAAATCGGCTGCGGTGTACTCGAACTCGCGCACCCCGGTATCGATACGCTGCAGGGTCTGCATGATCGAGGCGTGCACCTTGGACGGGGTGGTCGCGTCACTGCCCGAAGCGGGCTTGGGTCGGCTGGCCGACGCCGCAGGAAGGGTGTCCCAGGGTTTGCTCTGCGCCAAGTTCTCTCTCCAATTCGCTCGCACGGCCTGTGGCCTTCGCAGCAGTAACGACGATTGGCGGCAAATCTTGACCCCGGCCAAGGGGGCATGCCGCGCCCTGCTCCAACCGAAGACTCGGGATATACTCGGCCCGGCATGCATTCGTGCATTCCGTCACGATTTGTGTCGACGGGAAGTCAAGTCCGCGGGCACTGGATCCGCTGCTGACAGATTCACCGACACGCCCGCAAGGCAAGACAAGGACGCTAGATGGCTACCGATCGCCCCATCCTGCTCGTCGAGGACAATCCCGACGATGAGGCGCTCACCCTGAGGGCTTTCAGCAAGAACCGGATCACCAATGAAGTGGTGGTGGCGCGTGACGGCATCGACGCGCTGGACTACCTGTTCGGCACCGGCCGCCACGCCGGGCGCGATACCGGCGTGCAGCCGGCGGTGGTCTTCCTCGACCTGAAGCTGCCCCGCATCGACGGGCTGGAAGTGCTGCGGCGCATCCGCGCCGATTCGCGCACCACCCTGCTGCCGGTGGTGGTACTGACCACCTCGCGCGAGCAGCAGGACATCCACGAAGCCTACAGCCTCGGCGCCAACAGCTACATCCGCAAGCCGGTGGATTTCGAGCGTTTCATCAATACGGTGGGACAGCTCGGCCAGTACTGGCTGGAGCTCAACGAGGCCGCCGAAGGTCGGGACTGATCCCGCCCCGTCGCGCGGGTTCAGTCCGCCTCTTCGATCCAGGTCGCCTGGATGGCTTCGAGGACGCGCTCGCCACAGCGCTTAGGGTCGTCGTCAAAGCCGGGCAACTCCATCACCCACTGCATCAGGTCGACGAAGTTGATGCGCTTCGGGTCGACATCCGGCTTGGCTTCGGACAAGGCAATGGCGATGTCCAGCGTATCGGTCCACTTCATTTCTTGCTCCCCTCGCTGACCATATTGATGGTGTAACGCGGAATCTCGACCACCAAGGGCGTTTCCGCCACCACCGCCTGGCAGGACAGGCGGGAGTTCGGCTCCAGGCCCCAGGCCTTGTCCAGCAGGTCTTCCTCCAGCTCCGTCGCCTCCTCCAGCGAGCGGAAGCCCTCGCGCACGATCACATGGCAGGTGGTGCAGGCGCAGGATTTCTCACAGGCATGCTCGATCTCGATGCCGTTGGACAGCAAAGCGTCACACAGGCTCTGCCCGGCCGGCGCTTCGATCACCGCCCCCTCGGGGCACAGTTCAACATGGGGAAGCACAACGATCTGGGTCATTCGTTCAATCTCACAATTTCAGGGCGTTGACGCTGCTGCCCATCAGCGCCGCGCGGATCGCCTTGTTCATGCGGCGCGCCGCGAAATCCGCCGTGGCCACGGACAAGGCCTCGATGGCCTGCTTGATGGCCGGCGCTTCGTTGCCTGCAGCCACGGCGACAAGCTGCTCCATGGCCGTGTCGATGAGTTCTCGCTCGTGCTGGGCCAGCAGTTCCGCATCCGCCGCCAGGGCCTGCTGGGTGGCCTCGATCAGGCGTTGCGCCTCGACCTGCTGCTCGCGCAGGGCACGCAGCTTCATATCGTCGACCGCATGCTCGAAGCCGGACTGCAACATATGGGTGATCTCGTCATCCGACAGCCCGTAGCTGGGCTTCACCGTCACGCTGGCCTCGACCCCGGAGGTCTGTTCGCGCGCGCCCACCGCCAACAAGCCGTCGGCATCGACCTGGAAGGTCACGCGGATGCGCGCCGCGCCGGCGGCCATTGGCGGGATGCCGCGCAGCTCAAAGCGCGCCAGCGAGCGGCAGTCGCTGACCAGTTCGCGTTCGCCCTGCACGACGTGGATCGCCATCGCGGTCTGGCCATCCTTGAAGGTGGTGAACTCCTGCGCCTTGGCAACCGGAATGGTGGAATTGCGCGGGATGATCTTCTCGGTCAGCCCGCCCATGGTCTCGAGGCCCAGCGACAGCGGAATCACGTCCAGCAGCAGCCAGTCCTCGCCCGGGCGGCGATTGCCGGCCAGCACATTGGCCTGGATCGCGGCCCCCAGCGCGACCACCTTCTCGGGGTCGATATCGACAAAGGGTTCGCGGCCGAAGAACTCCCCCACCGCGGCACGGATATGCGGCATCCGCGTAGCCCCACCGACCATCACCACCGCCTCGATGTCGGCCGCCTTGAGCCCGGCGTCACGCAGGGCCGCCCGCACCGGCTGCAAGGTACGCTCCACGAGTTGGCGTGTCAGTGTCTGGAAATGTGCGGCGGTGACTGTCAGTTCCTTGAAACCGCCTGCGGCCAGCGGTACGCCCGCCAGCACCTCGGTCTCGCGCGACAGCGCCTCCTTGACGCGCCGAGCCTCGGCCAGCAGCGCACGCGAGGAGCCACAATCCAGGTCCGCCCCAAGTGCCTGGGCATGTAGCCACTGCGCCAGGGCTTCGTCGAAATCATCCCCGCCCAGGGCCGAATCGCCACTGGTGGCCAGGACCTCGAACACGCCGCGCGACAGCTTCAGGATGGAGAAGTCGAAGGTGCCACCACCCAGGTCGAACACCGCGTAGATGCCCTCGGCCGCTTCGTCCAGGCCGTAGGCGATGGCCGCCGCGGTCGGCTCGTTGAGCAGGCGCAGCACGTTGAGGCCGGCCAGACGGGCCGCGTCCTTGGTGGCCTGGCGCTGGGCGTCGTCGAAATAGGCCGGCACCGTGATGACGGCGCCCACCAACTCTCCCCCCAGCGAAGCCTCGGCGCGTGCGCGCAGCACCTTGAGGATCTCGGACGACACTTCGACCGGAGTGCGCGGGCCGGCCACGGTCTTGATGCGTACCATGCCGCCCGCATCGACCAGGTCGTAGCGCGAGCGCATGCCAGCGTCGGCATCGGCGAAACCGCGTCCCATCAGACGCTTGACCGAGGCAATGGTATTGCGCGGGTCAGTGGCCTGGGCGGCGATCGCGTCGCGTCCCACCAGCGTGCTGCCGTCGCGCAGGTAGCGCACGACAGAAGGCAGGAGGATGCCGCAGTGTTCGTCGGGCAGGCACTCGGGCAGGGAGTGGCGGATCGTCGCCACCAGCGAATTGGTCGTCCCCAGGTCGATGCCCACCGCCAGCCGATGCTCGTGCGGGGCGGGGCTTTCGCCAGGTTCGGAGAGTTGCAACAGGGCCATCAGCTTTCCAGTGCCGCCAGGGCATCCTCGATTTCGTGACGCAGCTTTTCCATGAACATCAGGCGACGCACCAGTTCAGCTGCCTGGGCCAGATCGTTCGCCTCGTCCAGCGCGCGTGCCATGTCTTCCAGCATTACGCGCTCATCGCGCTCCAGGTCGCGCGCCAGGCGGCCGAGTGCCTCGGCATCCTGGCCTGCTTCCTCCACTGCCTCGCGCCACTCCATTTGCTGCATCAGGAAGGCGCTGGACATGGCGGTGTTGCGCTCAGCGTCGATTTCCGCGCCGCGCAGCTTCAGCAGGTAGCGCGCGCGTTCCAACGGGTTGCGCAAGGCCCGAAAGGCCTCGTTGGCATGGGTCGCCCATTGCATGGCGACCCGCCGCTCGGCCTCGGGCCGATGCGCGAAGCGGTCCGGATGGACCTGTGCCTGCACGTTGCGATAGGCAGATTCAAGCTGGGCCAGGTCAAGCGCGTAGCGCTCCGGCAATCCAAACAGCGAAAAATACTCTTGCATGGGCAACCCCCTTGCGGGGAGTCAAGCAGGGTTCGGGCCGACAGCCTCACCGGCTGTCACGGAAAACGCGTCAATCGAGACAGGGCCAGCGATGCCGGCCCTGTCACCAGACTTCAAACGTTGAAACTCTCACCACACCCGCATTCGTTCTTGACGTTCGGGTTGTTGAATTTGAAGCCTTCGTTGAGCCCCTCGCGCACGAAATCGAGTTCGGTGCCGTCGATGTAGGGCAGGCTCCTGGGATCGACCAGCACCTGCACACCGTGGCTCTCGAACACGAGGTCTTCCGGCTCGATGGCGTCGGCGTATTCCAGCTTGTAGGCCATGCCGGAGCAGCCCGTGGTCTTGACGCCCAGACGCACGCCCACGCCCTTGCCGCGCTTGGCCATGAATTTGGTGACGTGGCTGGCGGCTGCCGCACTGAGGGTGACTGCCATGATCGTTCCTTACGCGTGCTTTTTCTTGTAATCGTCCACCGCAGCCTTGATCGCATCTTCGGCCAGGATCGAGCAGTGGATCTTCACCGGGGGCAGCGCCAGTTCTTCGGCGATCTGCGTGTTCTTGATGTTGAGCGCCTCGTCCAGGGTCTTGCCCTTGACCCACTCAGTCACCAGCGAGCTCGACGCGATGGCCGAACCGCAGCCATAGGTCTTGAACTTCGCATCCTCGATGAGCCCGGTGGCGGGATTCACCTTGATCTGCAGCTTCATCACGTCGCCGCAGGCGGGGGCGCCCACCATGCCCGTGCCCACTTCCTCGTCGCCCTTGGCGAAAGACCCCACGTTACGGGGGTTTTCGTAGTGATCCAGAACCTTGTCGCTGTATGCCATTTCCTTGCTCCTGCTTAACTTGCCGGGCCGCTCGAAACGCGGCACCTCTCAATCATCAATGTGCGGCCCACTGGACCGTGTTCAAGTCGACGCCGTCCTGGAACATCTCCCACAGCGGGGAGAGTTCGCGCAGCTTGCCAATCTTCTCGTGCAGCAGCCGGATGGTGAAATCGACCTCTTCCTGCGTGGTGAAGCGACCGATGGTGAAGCGGATCGAGCTGTGCGCCAGCTCGTCCTCGCGGCCCAGCGCGCGCAGCACGTAGGACGGTTCCAGCGAGGCCGAGGTGCACGCGGAGCCGGAGGATACCGCGATCTCCTTGATTGCCATGATCAGGGATTCGCCTTCGACGTAGGCGAAACTGATGTTCAGATTGTGCGGGACACGGTGTTCGACATCGCCGTTCACGAAAGTTGCCTCGATATCCGACAGGCCCTTGAGCAGGCGGTCGCGCAGCGCGCGGATACGTTCGTTCTCCTGCACCATCTCTTCGCGGGCAATGCGGAAGGCTTCGCCTATACCGACGATCTGGTGGGTGGCCAGCGTGCCGGAGCGCATGCCACGCTCATGCCCGCCGCCGTGCATCTGCGCTTCCAGGCGGGCACGTGGTTTGCGCCGCACGTACAAAGCGCCGATGCCCTTGGGACCGTAGGTCTTGTGCGCCGAGAAGGACATGAAGTCGACCTTCAGCTTCTCCAGGTCGATGACGACCTTGCCGGTCGCCTGCGCAGCGTCGACATGGAACAGGATGCCCTTCTCACGGCAGATCTCGCCGATCTGTTCGATGGGCTGGATCACGCCGATCTCGTTATTCACGTACATCACCGACACCAGCGTGGTATCCGGCCGGATCGCCGCCTTGAAGGCGTCGAGATCGATCAAGCCATTCGGCATCACGTCGAGGTAGGTCGCCTCGAAGCCCTGGCGTTCCAACTCGCGTACCGTGTCCAGCACGGCCTTGTGCTCGGTCTTGACCGTGATGATGTGCTTGCCCTTGCCCGCATAGAAATTCGCCGCGCCCTTGATGGCGAGGTTGTTCGATTCGGTCGCGCCCGAAGTCCACACGATCTCCTTGGGGTCGGCGTTGACCAAGGCCGCCACCTGCGCACGCGCGTGCTCGACCGCCTCCTCCGCCTCCCAGCCATAGGCATGGGAACGGCTGGCCGGATTGCCGAAATGCTCGGTCAGCCAGGGGATCATCTTTTCCGCCACGCGCGGATCAACCGGGGTCGTGGCCGAGTAGTCGAGATAAATCGGAAACTTCATGTTCGCACTCCAGGGGGATAGTCGCGTCTTGTTAAGCCGTGTGCACTACACCGCCATGGCGGTGAGGTGCTTCAATTCCTTCAGCGTCGCCGACAGCGCCGCCACGAATCCATCAATGTCTTCCGTCCGTGTCGTCGCGCCGGTGCTCACGCGCAGCGCGCCGCGCGCCAGTTCCGGCGCCACCCCCATGGCCAGCAGGGTGCGCGAGGGCTCGGGATGGGCGCTGGAGCAGGCAGCCCCACTCGCCACCGCATAGCCAGCGCGGTCCAGCTTGCCCACCAGGGTTTCGCCGTCGACGCCCTCGAACGCGAAATACGAGGTGTTGGGCAAGCGCTCGCCACTGCCGAACAGCGTGGCGCCGAGCCCATGCAAAGCTTTCTCCAGCCGATCGCGCGCAGCCAGCATCGCGCGCCGCCGCAGCGCCAACTCCGCCACCGCCAGTTCCGCAGCGACCCCGAACCCGACGATGGCCGCCACGTTCTCGGTGCCCGAGCGCAGGCCACGCTCGTGGCCGCCGCCGGCGATCAAGGGACGCAGCTCGACGCGCTTGTCCAGGACCAACGCGCCTGCGCCGATCGGCCCGCCTATCTTGTGCGAGGACAGAGTCATCGCGTTGACGCCCAGCGCCCGGAAATCCAGCGCGATCTTGCCAAGGGCCTGCACCGCGTCTGTGTGCAGCCAGGCAGCGCTCGCGCGCGCCGCCTCAGCCAGGCGCGGAATATCGCTCACCGCACCGCACTCGTTGTTGGCCAGCATGGCCGAGACGAGCTGCGGCTTCTCACGGGCCAGCATGACCTCGGCCTGCGCCATATCCAGGCCACCCCCGGCCAACACCGGCAGTTCCAGCAGGCGCCAGCCGCTCGCCACCAACTGCCGCGCCGGTTCGCGCACACAGGGATGCTCGCCGGCCCCCACCGCCACCACGCCGGGCTTGAGACTGGCGGCAGCGCCCTTCATGAACAGGTTGTTGGCCTCCGAACCGCCGCTGGTGAACACCAGCTCGGTGGGATGCGCCCCCACCGCGGCCGCCACCTGCTGGCGTGCGGTATCAATGGCGGCACGCGCCTGGCGACCGTATTCATGGCGGCTGGAAGCATTGCCAAAACGTTCGCGCAGCCACGGCAACATCGCAGCCAGCACGCGCTCGTCGAGCGGCGTGGTGGCGTTGTAGTCGAGGTAGGTGGGCGCGAACATGATGCGGACGCTCAGGCTTGTGCGGTACTCGGCACGGAATCACGTTCCTCGCGGAACATGGTCACGCATTGTTCCGTCGGCGTGCTGCGCGTCTTCTGCGCCGCCACCAGCGAAGCCAGGGAGACCGATTCGAGGTACTCGAACATCTTGCGGTTCAGGTTGGACCACAAGTCATGCGTCATGCAGCGATGCTCGTCGTGGCAGTTCTGTTTGCCCCCGCACTGGGTGGCATCCAGCGGCTCGTCGACGGCGATGATCACATCCGCCACCGAGATGTCGTCCATGCCGCGCGCCAGGGTGTAGCCCCCACCGGGGCCACGCACGCTGCACACCAACTCGTGCCGGCGCAGCTTGCCGAACAACTGCTCAAGGTAGGACAACGAGATGGCCTGCCGCTCACTGATACCCGCCAGCGTCACCGGGCCGTCGGCCTGGCGCATGGCCAGGTCGATCATCGCGGTGACGGCGAAACGTCCTTTGGTCGTCAATCTCATGCTGGGGCTCCGAAGCCTAATACTTGATTATTTTGGTCAAGAATAAAATACCCGACAAAATCAGTCAAGGATTAACCCCATAACTGCAAACTATCGCCAGGCGGCGGACTAGTCGACGATCTTCGACAGGTAGTCGTGATCGAAGGGGCGCTCGCAACCGGGGTCGTCTCCCTCGCCACACAGGCCGGCCGCCTTGAGACGAGCAACCAGGGCGTCGATGCGCCGATCCTGCTCGCTGGCATGGTCGAGCAGTGCATGCAGCGCCTTGGACAAGGGGTCGTCCATGTCACGACTGACGCCATAGGCAAGGAAAGGATGCGCATCTGCGCTATGCCCCTGGCTGGCCTCGGAGGGCTGGATGATGCGCGCTGGGATACCCACGGCCGACACGCCGGCCGGCACCGGCTTCACCACCACGGCATTGGAGCCGATCTTGGCCTCCACCCCGACCGTGAAACCGCCCAGCACCTTGGCACCAGCGCCCACCACCACGCCTCGCTCCAGTGTGGGATGGCGCTTGACGCCGCGATACAGGGATGTGCCGCCCAGAGTCACCCCCTGATAGATGGTGCAGTCGTCACCCACCTCGGCGGTCTCGCCGATCACCACCCCCATGCCGTGATCAATGAACACACGGCGGCCGATCACCGCGCCGGGATGGATCTCGATGCCGGTCATCCAGCGCCCGAAATGCGACACGCAGCGCCCCAGCCAGCAGAAGCCGCGCGTCCACAGAGCATGTGCGATGCGATGCAGAAACAACGCGTGCACGCCGGGATAACAGGTCAGCACCTCCAGCTTGCTGCGGGCGGCGGGATCACGGGCCAGAACGCTGGCGATGTCTTCTCGAAGCTGGCTGAACATTTGGATAAGAGTCCGACGAGTTGTCCGAGTATTTTACTCGGGTATTTTCTTGTCCGCTGCCTTGTGTCCAAACTGGTGCAGCGGGCGCTCAAAGTAGCTGAGCATGCCGCGCAGGATGTTCACCTCGTCGCGTTCCAGCCGCACACGGCCGAATAGACGGCGCAGCCGCGGCAGCAGGCGCTTGGGATTGGCCGGATCGAAGAAACCGCTGGCCGTCATCGCGCGCTCGAAGTGCGCATGCATCTGCTCCACCTCGTCCACGGTCGCCAGCTCACCTTCCTGGTACGGCGCGGAGCCAGGCTGCAGGCAGGCCATGCGCAGCTCGTAGCACATCAACTGCACGGCGGCGCCGAGGTTCAGGGAGGCGTATTCCGGATTGGCCGGGATCATCACCGGCATCTGGCACAGTGCCAGCTCCTCGTTGGACAGGCCGAAGGTCTCATTGCCGAAGACCAGCGCGACCTCGCCCGCCACCGCCTGCTCGGCCAGCCCTGCAGCGGCTTCGCGCGACCACTGCATGGGCAGGGCCAGTTCGCGCCGGCGCGAGGTCAGCGCCGCCGCCAGGGTGACACCGGACAAGGCCTCGCCCAGACTGGCACATACGGTCGCCGCGGCCAGCACGTCGGTGGCCCCGGAGGCGCGCGATTCGGCCTCGGGATGTGGAAACTGCTTGGGCTCGACCAGATAAAGCCGGCTCAAGCCCATGGTTTTCATGGCACGCGCAGCGGCGCCGATGTTGCCGGGGTGGCTAGGCCGCGACAAAACGACACGCACGCGGCTCAACGCGGAAGGCTCGGTCATACTATAATTCGCGGTTTTCCTGAATACGCCAGCAACAGCCGCGCCGGCTATTGCGCTGCGAGACTCCAATACCCATGCATCCCACGCTGAATATCGCCGTCAAGGCTGCCCGCCGCGCCGGCAGCGTCATCAATCGCGCCGCACTGAATCTGGACCTGCTTGAAGTGCGCGCCAAACAGCAGAATGATTTCGTCACCGAGGTCGACCGTGCGGCGGAAGAAGCGATCATCGACACGATCCGCGAGGCCTACCCGGAACACGCGATTCTAGCAGAGGAGTCAGGCCTCTCCGGACCGACCACCGAGAGCGAGTTCCAGTGGATCATCGACCCCTTGGACGGTACGACCAACTTCATCCATGGTTTTCCGCAGTATGCGATCTCGATCGCCCTTGCGCAGAACGGCCAGCTCCAGCATGGCGTGATCTACGACCCGAACCGCAATGAGCTATTCACTGCCAGCCGCGGCAAGGGCGCCTTCCTCAACGATCGCCGTATCCGCGTCTCCAAGCGCGTGCGCATGAACGAGTCGCTGATCGGCACCGGCTTCCCGTTCAAGAACCTGCAGCACAGCGACGCCTATATCGCCATGTTCCGCGAGCTGACCGAGAAGACCGCCGGCCTGCGCCGCCCCGGCGCCGCCGCGCTGGACCTGGCCTATGTGGCCTGCGGCCGCACCGATGGCTTCTTCGAGATCGGTCTCAAACCCTGGGACATGGCAGCCGGCGCCCTGCTGGTGCAGGAGGCTGGTGGCCTGGTCAGCGACTTCGCTGGAGAAGCCGCCTACCTCGACACCGGCAACCTGGTGTCGGGCAACCCGAAGGTGTTCGCACAACTGCTGCAGATCGTGCAAAGCCACAAGGGCGACGCACTCCCGGCCTGAGTCGAGACCGACACCCGTCGGAAAAGGGCAGCGTCCATGGACGCTGCCCTTTTTGTTTGGTCAGGCAAATATTGGGCAGGAATCCTTAATGTCTTACTAATACTTACACTTGCTCAAAACTTGTTAAGTATTTCACGGCTAGCATGGTGTCATTGCCAGTGACCTCTGCGATCACCCGATCGCTACGCCAGCCATGCAACACAGTCTTCCCCTCACGGCGCAAGCGGCGCGCCTCGCCAATACGCCTCACAGCTTGTCCTTGCCTCGCACGCACAAACGCATCGGGCTGCTGATCGACTCCTTGATCGGCGGAGGAGCCGAGCGCGTTGTGCTGAACCTGGCCCAGGCCTTCACAGAGCTGGGGCACGAAGTTCATATCATCCTGCTGCGACGCGAGGTGCACCATGCGCTGCCGGCCGACATCCACTTGCATGCCTTGTCCGAAGACGGGGCACTGAGCCGCTGGCGCCCCCTCAACAAATGGCTGCTGGCACAGCGCTTGAGACAGGTCGTCAAACAGATCGAATGCGACGGTCAGGCCTTCAGCTTCTTCGTTTCCAACGCCGAAGACTCGGACCGTGTTTCCCGCCTTGCCGAGCTGCCCCGGGTCTATATCCGTTACCGCAACTCCATGGTGGAGTACCTGAACAGCAAGATCGGCAACAAGACCGGCCTCAAACGGTTGATCCGCCAGTTCCGCTGGCTGCACCGGTTCCGCCACGAGTACTCGCACCGTCCCATCATCACGGTCTCGCACGCACTGCAGAAGGAGATCGTCGAAGAGGTCGGCGTTCTCCCCTCCTCCATCACGACCATCTACAACCCGTTCGACTTCGACAAGCTCAGAGCGCAGGGCGAAGCCTACCGGCCGCCCATCACCGACCCATACATCGTATGTGTGGCCAAGCTGGAGATGCGCAAGCGCCAGGATGTGCTGCTCCGCGCCTTCGCGGCCAGCCAGGCCCGCCATACGCACAAACTGGTGCTGCTGGGCGCGGCCTACACCGATTCCGACCGTCGATGGCAAGCGCAGATCCTGCAGTTGATCGCCGAGCTGGATCTCACCGAGCAGGTCGTCATGCCGGGCTTCCAGCAGAACCCCTTCCCTTGGGTAGCCCAGGCCGACCTCCTGGTGCTGGCCTCCGACAGCGAAGGCCTGCCCACTGTGGTGATCGAATCCCTGATCCTCGGCACTCCCGTCGTCAGCACCGATTGCCCGACCGGGCCGCGGGAAATCCTGACCGGCGACCTGGCACGCTTTCTGTGCCCGCGCAACGACCACGAGACGATGCGCGATCGCATCGAACAGGCCCTGCAGCATTACCCTGAGATCACCGAACACCACCTGCGCCGGTTCTCGGCGGACTATGCGGCGCGTCAGTACCTGCGCTACTGCGCCTGAACGCAACGCGGCAGCACGCCTGAATCAAGCCGCCGCGCCGCAAAGCTAAGAACTCTGCGCAAGCCCGCTCAGCCGGCCTTCATACGCGGCCCGGGTCGGCGCAAAGCCTTGCCCCAAGACGCCTCAGTTCAACGCGCCGACACACAGGCCGGCCGGCTGCGCCACGTTCTCGCCGAACCGGAATCCATCTTCCACATTCACGCAGACGCGCTGGCAGGACCATTGCGCCGCCGCGTCATGGCGGAGGATGAAAGCGCGCGCGCGCTGCTCCGATGAAAAGGCGGCCAGCAGGCCTTCTGCCTCACCCCAAACGATCCATACGAACATGGCGTCCTCCTGGTTTGACGGGCATGCCGGCTCTCTCTGGGAGCCGGTCAGGCCCGAATACACGATTTGCGTTACACGCCCGAGTAGGCCGAGAAGCCACCATCGACCGGCACCACGATGCCGTTGACGAAGCCTGAAGCCTGGTCGCTGGCAAGCCATAGCAGCGTACCCAGCAACTCGCTGGACTCACCGAACCGACCCATCGGGGTATGCGCCAGGATCTTGCCGGCGCGCGCGGTGGGCTGGCCTTCCTTGTCGAACAGCAGCGCGTGGTTCTGATGCGTCACGAAGAAGCCCGGGGCAATGGCGTTCACCCGCACGCCGACCGGCGCCATGTGCACCGCCAGCCACTGGGTGAAGTTACTGACCGCGGCCTTGGCGGCGCTGTAAGCCGGAATCTTGGTCAGCGGACGGAAAGCGTTCATCGACGAGATGTTCAGGATCGAGCAGCCCTGGCGGCCGACCATGTGGCGCGCGAACACCTGCGAGGGCAGCAGCGAGCCGACAAAGTTGAGGTCGAACACGAAGCGGAAGCCTTCGAGGTCCATGTCGAAGAAGGTGACCTTGGCCGGATCGGTATTGCCGAGATCGTCCAGCGACAGGGTTTCGTTGCTGGTCGTACCCTTCGGGTGATTGCCGCCAGCGCCATTGATCAGGATGTCGCACGGACCGAACGCAGCAGCCACGTCATCGGCGGCCTTCTGCACCGAGGCGCGCTCAAGTACGTTGCATTGCAGGCCGATGGCCTCGCCACCGTCCTTGCGGATCACTGCAGCCACCGTGTCGGCAGCATCAAGCTTGAGATCGAGGATGGCGACCTTGGCACCACAGGCGGCCAAGGCACGTGCCATGTCGGCACACAGCACGCCACCACCACCGGTGACGACGGCTACCTTTCCGGACAGATCGACTGAGAGAGGAACTTGCATGGTTATCTTCCTTTTGCGATGAACGAATGGGATGAGCTCGGGGGCGTCCCTGGGGTCGCCGGATCAAGGCCGGCGCTCTTCTCGTATCAGCATCGCGGAGAATATCCATACCGTCCAATTCAAAATTTGTTCTTCTCGATACCTATTAGGTATATCTTCAGACGCACCACATCGGCCGCCTGGAGACCGCAATGGACATTCGCAAACTGAGGTATTTCATTGCCGTTGCCGAAGAGCGCAACATCGGCCGCGCGGCCACGCGGCTGGCTATCTCGCAGCCGCCGCTGACGCGCCAGATCCAGATGCTGGAGGAGGAGTTGGGCGCGCAACTCTTCATCCGCACACCACGCGGCGTGGAGCTGACGCAAGCCGGCGAGATCCTGCTGGCGGATGCGCGCAACATCCGCGCCCTGGTTGACCAGGCCACCGACCGCGCGCAGCGCGCAGGCAAGGGACAGGTCGGCCGGCTGGACATCGGCATCTTCGGTTCCGGCGTGCTGCAGATCGTGCCGGAGATTCTGTCGACCTACACCGGCCTCTACCCCGATGTGAAGATCGTGCTGCACAACACCCACCGCACGCTGCAGATCGAGGCTCTGCGGCAAGGCCGGGCGCTGCTCGCCTTCGACCGCTACCTGCCGGTGGAGCCCGACATCGCCATCGAGGTGGTGGCGCGCGAGCCCTTCGTGGTCGCGCTGAATACGCGCAACCCCTTGGCCGCGCAGGAGAACATCGCCATCGAGCAACTCCGCGACGAACAACTGATCCTCGGCGGTCAGCCCGGCTCCGACACTGCCAACATCGTGCTGGAACTGTGCCGGAAACATGGCTTCGAGCCACACGTAGCGCAGGAGGTGGAAGACATGATCACCGGCACCGCGCTGGTAGCCTCCGGTTTCGGCAGTGCGCTGGTACCCAGCTCCATGCTCAACCTGCAACTGCCCAACCTCGTCTATCGCCCACTGCAACCAGGCCAAGGAGCCTGCATGGACCTGCATTGCTACTACCTGAAAGGCGAGCCTTCACCGCTGCTGCAGTCGGTACTGGCGGTGCTGCGACGCTTCCGCGACCCGCGCTTGGCGGCAGAGCATGGCTCCCGCCCCGTCGCCCACGTGCAGTGACACAACAGGCGCTCGTTGTCTGTCTTTGGCGAAAGAGGGTGTATTGCCGCCCTCATGGGCCTGAGGGACATCGTGTGCAGGAGACCCAAACGGGCGTCTGCCCACCCGGGCAGGCGGGCCGTCACAGACCGCAGCGTCTTCGTGCACAGCCCATGTCTGCGCGGCATTCCAGGCGTTGCGGCCAGCAGCCCCCGTACCCACATGCCATATCGCGCACCCTAAGAATTCCATAAGCACGCAGCACCGCCTCCACCCGGTGCTAAGCTCCGGCTACACGTTTTACCGCCCCGGCGCCCACAATCATTCCATCGCGCCAACCGGGCCCCATCCACGGAGCGCAATACCATGACGTCGACCTTCCGCATCGCCGCCACGATGCCCGCCACCCTGTTCCTGAATTTCGCCCTGTGTGCCGGTGCGGCACATGCCGTCGAGGGCGAGCTGTGGGAAATGACCACCAGCATGAAGATGCCCGGCATGGACATGCCGGCCCGCACACAGCAGGTCTGTACTCCCAAGGGCCAGCAGGAAAAGATGGCCCAGCCCGACCAGGGCGACTGTGTGATGAAAGACCTCAAGCGCAGCGGCAACCGCACCAGCTTCAACGTCTCCTGCCAGGGCGGCCAGCTCACCGGCTCGGCCGAAATCATCTCCACCGGCCCGAATGCCAGCAACGGCAGCATGCGCATGAAGGGGAAGATGGATGGGCAGGACATCGACATGACGCAAACCTGGTCGGCCAAGAAACTGGGCACCTGCGACGCCGTTGACGTCGCGGCCGCAACCGCCGCCGCTCAGAAACAGGCAGCCGACGCGCAGAGCCAGAGCTGCAAGGGCATGCTGCAGGCCCGCTACTGGCAAGGCCTCGACAAGGGCGGCCCGTGCGAGTCGCAGCGCAAGGAGTTCTGTAGCGACCTGAGCGGGCTGGGCCGCAGCCTCGGCACCGCGGAGGGTTACACCAAGCATCGCGGGGGCGCCGGTCTGGAGGGCGCTTTCGGCTTCTGCGGCATCGCCACCGCTGGCCTGCTGCCTGCTGCCTGCAAGGACGGTGTCTCCACCAGCAACTGGGGCTTCGTCGCCAACCACTGCCCAGCCGAGGCGCAAGCAGTGGCGGCGACCAACTGCGAAGGTCGCAGCTACACCGTGGTGATGAGTAGCCCCTACGGCCCGGTGTGCCAGAAGTACGCCGCCGACCGCTGGCAGAACAATCGCTCCGCCACCAGCAACGCCCCGGCCCCCGCCAGCACCGAGGCCTTGATCAAGGATGGCGCCAGCAAGCTGAAAGGCCTGCTTGGCTTCTGATCGCGCACTGCGGCGCCGGCTCTGCGCCCTGCTGCTGGGGCTGGCCTGCGGCGCGACGGCGCCATGCGCCACGGCACAGCCCATGCCCCCGCGCGGGCTGCCACTCATCGCCGACGCGGTCGCCGTCGCGCTGGACGGCGAGCCCCTGTGGTCCGTCGCAGCAGACAAAGCGCTCCCTCCCGCCAGCCTGACCAAGATCATGACGGCCTTGCTGATCATCGAGCGCGGCGGACTGCAAGCCCGCACCACAATCAGCATACGGGCGGCCGGCAGTGGCGGCTCGCGGCTCGGTTTGCGCAAGGGAGAGCGTGCCAGCGTGGGCGACCTGCTCAGTGCAGCCCTGGTGCGATCGGCCAACGATGCCTGCCTGGCACTGGCCGAATGGCATAGCGGCAACGAGGCCCGCTTCGTCGCACGCATGAACGCGCGTGCCGCCGAGTTGGGCCTGCGCGACACCCATTTCGTCAATGCGTGTGGCTTCGACGCAGCTGGCCACCACAGCAGCGCGGCTGACCTCCTGAAACTCGCGCAGGCCGCACTGGCCCGACCCGAGTTTGCCGAGCGCGTGCAATGGCGCGAGGGCAAGCTCACCACTCAGGGGGGACGTCAGCTCGCCTACCGCAGCACCAACGCGATGCTCGACTACTACCCAGGCCTGCTGGGCGTGAAGACGGGTCGCACCACCCAGGCCGGCGACTGCCTGATCGTTCTGGCCGAGCGCAAGGGGCACCGCGTGCTGGCCGTGCTGCTCGATGCGCGCGACCGCTGGTGGGACGCCACCTCGCTGCTCGACTATGTGTTCGCCCAGTTCGATGATGCAGGCCGCCCCACGCCCCTCGCCCGCTGAGGACGTCCCGCGCCAGGCCGTGCGCGGGCTGATCCTGCTGGCCCTGCTCAGCATCGCGGCCTATGCCAACAGCCTGCACACGCCCTTCCAGTTCGACGACTTCGTGGCCTTCGCCCACTACCACGGTGCACGCGACCTGCAGGGCTGGTGGGCGGCCATGCCGGGCATCCGCCCGCTGCTGAAGCTGAGCTATGCGCTGAACGCTGAGCTGGGCCGCTCCAGTTTCGCCTACCACCTCACGAACCTCGTTTTGCATCTGGCCAACACCGGCATGGTGTTCGTCTTGCTGCGACGCTGGCCCGGCCGTTCTCTGCCAGCCCTGGCCGCACTGGCGGGCGCCGCCGTGTTCGCGCTGCATCCGGCACAGACCGAAGCGGTGAGCTACCTCGCCGGGCGCTCGGCGTCCTTGATGAGCTTCTTCTACCTCGCAGCCTGCCTCGCCTGGAGCAGTGCGAGCCGCCATCGGCGCGCGCATTGCACCGCGCTGTTTCTCGCTGCGCTGGCGAGCAAGGAAACAGCGGTCACCTTGCCGCTGACGCTGATGCTATGGGAATACGCACGCCAGCCGGTCGGCTCCTGGCGCCAGGCCCTGCAGGCCACGGCGCCACTGTGGGGCGTACTGGCGCTTGGCCTGGTGGTCATGCTCGCGCTGCCACGCTACCGCGAATTGCTCGACTTCAGCCTTGCCCTGCGCGACACCGGCAGCAATCTGCTGGCCGGGTTGCACGGCATCGCCTACCTGCTAACGCGCCCCCTGCTTCTGTTACATCTGAACATTGACCCCGACCTGCGCGCGCCGGCGGCGCTCACGCCGCTACTCGCGCTGCAGGGCGCTTTGCTGATCGCCACCGCCGCGCTGGCGCTCGCCATGCTGCGCCGCACGCCAGGTGCCAGCCTCGCCGTGCTGGTCTGCCTGCTGCAGTTCGTACCGACACACACCGTGCTGCCACGCCTGGACTTGGCAAACGATCGCCACCTCTACCTGGCCCTGATCGGTCCGGCCTGGCTGTGGGCGGCCGCCGTCGCCAGGCTGGCCGCGTGGCAACCGCGCGCCACGCCCTGGCTCGGGCTGCTACTGACACTTGGCTTGGCCACCGCCACCGCTGTGCGCAATCACGACTACCGCAGCGAAGTCGCGCTGTGGGTGGATACCGTGCGCAAATCGCCTGACAAGCCACGGCCCTGGAACAACCTGGGCTACGCCTTGCGCCAGCAGAGCGAGCACGCAATGGCAGCAGCGGCCTACCACCGGGCGCTGGAGCTGGACCCTGCCTTCGAACAGGCACGCATCAACCTGGGCGTGATGGATCTCCAGCGCGAACTGGGCAAGGCAAAGAGCCCTTGAGCCAGTTTCTGGCGCGATTCAATGAGGGCATCTCCCCCATTTGAGCTAGTGGTTTACACCGACAGGTGCTCAAGCCGGGCCCTCACAAGGCGACATGGCGCTCCCGCGCAAACGCCCAAGCCATCTACCATTCCAATTCTTATATATGTTTTGCCATACCAAATAAGGTATTGCGCTCAAAGATTTCAGCATTGGATGCGCAAAAAACCCTCGGCAATGATTCAAGCGGCTTCGGAAGCCCCGTCTTCCATGCCATGCGAATAATCAGTCAGTCGAGGAGATGCAATGAAAAGCAGCAAATACGCAGCGCCCGCCAGGGCTCGGGCACGCCGCCTGGGAATCGTGTTCGCCGGCAGCACGGTCCTGTTGGCCGCCTGCGGTGGATCGGGCAACGACGACACGCCGGCCGCGCCGACTCAGGTCGCGCTGAGCGCCCGCGCTAAGCCGATCATCACGGCGGACGGGCTGCAGTTCAAGGATCTCAATGCCAATGGCCGCCTCGACGCCTACGAGGATTGGCGCCTCACCGCCGAGCAACGCGCCGACGACCTCCTCCCGCGCATGTCGCTGGAAGAGAAGACCGGCATGATGATGATCGACACGCTAAACTCCGGCTGCCAGGGCGCCGTGACGAGTACCGCGCTCGACTATGTGCAGACGCAGAAGATGAACCGTTTCATCCTGCGCACCACGGCCAAGGCCACGGCGGAATCCTGCGCCTCGGCACCAGCCAACGCACGCGGCGGCTACGTGGTCACGCCGCAGCAACTCGCACAGTTTTCCAACTCCATCCAAGAACTGGCCGAGGCCATGCCGCTGGGCATCCCGGTCGTGTTCAAGGACAACGCACGCAACCATTACGAGACCGATCCGCGCTTCGGCATCTCGGCCGGTGCTGGCGCCTTCACCGAATTCCCCAAGGAAGCCGGTCTCGCCGCCGCCGCCCTGGGTGAGGAATACCTGAAGACCGGCAAGGCCACGGTGGGCGACATGTCGGTGATCAAGACCTTCAGCGAGGTCATGAGCCAGGAATACAACGCCGTCGGCATCCGCGCCATGTACGGTTACATGGCCGACCTGGCGACCGAGCCGCGCTGGTACCGCGTGCACGAGACCTTCACCGAGGATGCCGACCTCAACGCCAACATCATGAAGGCGCTGGTGGAGGGCTTGCAGGGCGGCCCCATCAGCCCCAAGACGGCGGTGGCGATGACGATGAAGCATTTCCCGGGCGGCGGTCCGCAGGAGCTGGGACTGGACCCGCACTACTCCTTCGGCAAGAACCAGGTGTACCCGGGCAACAACTTCGGCTATCACCTGAAGCCATTCATGTCGGCCATCGACGCTGGCGTGTCCTCGATCATGCCCTACTACGGCGTGCCGATTAACGTGACCTACGAAGGGGTCAAGTACGACCAGGTCGGCATGGCCTTCTCCAAGCAGATCGTCACCGACCTGCTGCGCGGCAAGCTCGGCTTCAAGGGCTATGTGAACTCCGACACCGGCATCATCGACGCTCGCGCCTGGGGCCTGGAAGACAAGACCGTGCCGGAGCGCGTGGCGGCAGCCATCAATGGCGGCACCGATACGCTCTCGGGCTACCACACGAACAAGACGATCACCGATCTGGTGGCGGCAAACCAAGTCAGCACCTCCCGTGTCAATGAGGCGGTACGGCGCCTGTTGCTGGAGCAGTTCAAGCTCGGCCTGTTCGAGAATCCTTACGTAGACGCAGACAAGGCCAACGCCACCATCGGCTCGGACGCCAACCGCGCCAAAGGCATGGAGATGCAGAAGAAGTCGGTCGTCCTGCTGCAGAACAAGGACATGGGCACGGGCAGCAAGACCCTTCCGCTCGCGGCCGGCGCCAAGGTCTACACGATCGGCATGGGCAAGTCGGACGTGGAGAAGTACGGCTACGTGGTCACCGACGGCAACGTCACGGCGCCTGCGGTGCGGCCCAGCGCGGCGGGGCACGACTACGCCATCATCCGCGTCCTGATCCGCGATGCCGGCTCGGCCTATTCCAGCAAGAGCGCAACGACCGGTGCCAACCCCGCCTTCCTAAACCCGCTGACGGGCAAAACCTGGGGCAGCGAAGACCCCTGCGTGATGTTCCCCCTGATCAATACCACCTGCTCGGATACGGCTTTGATGTTCGGTGGCGCCCTGCCGTGGGAGAACAACATGCTGTCGCTCTCCACCATTGCGACGGCGAGTTCGCGCACGATGACGCCCTCGCTGGCCGACATCAAAGCCGTCATGGCCGAAATCGGGGACGCGAAGAAGGTCGTGCTGAGCATCTATTTCCGCGCACCGTATGTGCTGGATGATGCCAGCGGCGCCAAGGACGCCGGGGCCATCGTTGCCACCTTCGGCGTCAGCGACACGGCACTGCTGGAGGTCTTGAGCGGCAAGTTCAAGCCGCAGGGCAGAATGCCTTTCGCATTGGCCAGCAACCTGCAGGCCGTCATCGACAATCAGCCCGACGTACCCGGCTACCCGTCCGCCGACACGCTCTACCCCTTCGGCTACGGCCTCAGCTACTAAACCGGCTCCAACCCGAAAAGGCCGCCCTGCGGGGCGGCCTTCTGCTTTGGAAGCCGGAAACAGACACAAATGGCGCAGGCACCGTATTGCATCCGCCTCACCGCTCCCCCAGTATCGCCCCCATGGAAATACGCCAGCTCAAATACTTCATCGCAGTCGCCGAAGAAGGCAACATCAGCCGTGCCGCCGCCCGCCTGCACATCTCGCAACCCCCGCTGACGCGCCATATCCAGAGTCTGGAGGAAGACCTCGGCGTGCAACTCTTCCACCGCACCACCTCAGGGGTGGAGCTGACCCAGGCCGGTGCCCTGCTGCTGGAGCACGCGCGCAACATCAAAGCCCATGTCGAGCTGGCTTCGCTGCAAGCCAGGCGCGTGGCAGCCGGCCAGTTGGGCCGCATCGAAGTGGGTGTTTACGGTACGGCCATGCTCAACGTGGTGCCCCGCATCCTGCGGGCCTTCGCGGCCAAGCACCCCGACGTGGAGCTGGCCCTGCAGAGCGCGCCCAAGGGACCACAGCTCGAAGCGCTGCGCCAGGGCCGCATCCTGATCGCCTTCGACCGTTACATTGCTGAATCCGACGACATCGCGGTCGAACTCGTCGACCGCGAGCCGATGATGCTTGCCCTCCACAAGGACCATCCGCTGGCCGCCCACGCCAGCATCCGCGTCCCCCAGCTCGCGGGGCAGGAAATGATCGGCGAGCTGGGTCGGGTCCTCCAGCGCAGCAGTCCCTTGTTCCAACGCCACGGCCTGCAGCCCAACGTCACACAGTACGCAGCCGACATGATCTCGGCCGCGATCCTGGCCGCCGGCGGCTTCGGCATCGCCTTCGTGCCGGCCTCAATGGCCGACATGCAGTTGCCCGACCTCGTCTATCGCCCGCTGGAGGACGACAGCCAGCCTGCGATGTACCTCCATTGTGGCTACCGCCGCCAGGAGACCAATCCCTTGCTGCAGGAAATGCTGCGGACGGTGCGCGAATACCGGGCCGCGCGCGGGATCGCGATAGACTGACGCCCGCCACCTGAACCGGATAAGCTGCGCCCGGTCCGTGAAAGAAAGCGGCTCCTAGGCGTTTCGCATGTCAGCCAGAACAATGCTTCCTATACTGGATGTTTCCGTGCCAACACGAGAGACCCTCGCCCAGGTTTTTGAATTTGCAGGATATTGCGACGCACCAGAAGCAGAATCCATCGCCAGATAAAGCAATGTAATTGATTGATTTATATGGCGATTATTTCTGGATTTGACCGGTGTCAATAATTTCACATGCCGAAAGCGCATACTGCATTACGCAATAACGGACGGTTCTTCACGAGAGAAAACAGTCCGTTGGCCCCACCCGGGCTTACTGATTTCGACCTACCAAGGAGGCATCATGTCTGAACGCGATAACCCCCCCCTCGACGGAGCACTGGCTCACGCCTGGCGCGGTTTCAAAAGCGGCGAATGGCAGCAGCTCGTCAATGTGCGTGATTTCATCCAGAAGAACGTGGCCTCCTATGAAGGCGACGACAGCTTCCTGGCGCCCGCCACGCCGCGTACCACCGGCATCTGGAACAAGCTGTCCGAGCTGTTCGTGAAGGAGCGCGAACGCGGCGTGCTGGACGTGTCGCAGATCCCGTCCTCGATCACCGCACACGACGCCGGTTACATCGACCGCGACAACGAAGTCATCGTCGGCCTGCAGACCGAAGCGCCGCTGAAGCGCGCGATCTTCCCGAACGGCGGCTGGCGCATGGTGGAGAACAGCCTCAAGGCCTTCAACTTCCCGGTCGATCCGAAGGTCGCCGAGATCTTCACCAAGTACCGCAAGACCCATAACGAGGGCGTGTTCGACGCCTACCCGGCCGACGTGCTGAAGGCCCGCCGTTCGCACATCGTGACCGGCCTGCCCGACGCCTACGGCCGCGGTCGCATCATCGGCGACTATCGCCGTGTCGCCCTGTACGGTGTCGATCGCCTGATCGAAGCCAAGAAGCTCGAGAAGAAATCCATCGACGGCGCGCATTCGACCGACGAGATCATCCGCGACCGCGAAGAGCTGTCCGAGCAGATCAAGGCCCTGGGCGAACTGAAGGAGATGGCCGCCAAGTACGGCTTCGACATCTCGAAGCCCGCCGCCACCGCCAAGGAAGCCGTGCAATGGCTGTACTTCGGCTACCTCGCCGCGGTGAAGGAACAGAACGGCGCCGCCATGTCGCTGGGCCGCACTTCCACCTTCCTCGACGCCTACTTCGAGCGCGACCTCGCCGAAGGCACGCTGAACGAATCGCAAGCACAGGAAATCATCGACGACTTCGTCATCAAGCTGCGTATCGTGCGCTTCCTGCGCACGCCGGAATACGATGCCCTGTTCTCGGGCGACCCGACCTGGGTGACGGAATCCCTGGGCGGCGTGTCGGAAGACGGCCGTCCGCTGGTGACCAAGACCTCGTTCCGCTACCTGCAGACCCTGTACAACCTGGGGCCGGCACCGGAACCCAACATGACGGTGTTCTGGACGCCGAAGCTGCCGGAAGGCTTCAAGAAGTTCTGCGCCAAGGTCTCCATCGACACCAGCTCGATCCAGTACGAATCCGACGAGTTGATGCGCCCGGCCTGGGGCGACGACACCGCCATCGCCTGCTGTGTGTCCGCGATGCGCGTGGGCAAGCAGATGCAGCTCTTCGGCGCCCGGGTGAACCTCGCCAAGTGCATGCTGTACGCCATCAACGGCGGCCGTGACGAGATCACCGGTGACCAGGTCATGCCGGCCTTCGAACCCGTCAAGGGCGACGTGCTTGACTTCGATGCCGTGATGAAGAACTACGACATCGCCATGGACTGGCTGGCGCGCACCTATGTGAATGCGATGAACTGCATCCACTACATGCACGACAAGTACGCCTATGAGCGCATCGAGATGGCGCTGCACGACTACAACCCGCTGCGCACCATGGCTTTCGGTATCGCCGGCCTGTCGGTGGTGGCCGACTCGTTGTCCGCCATCAAGTACGCCAAGGTCAAGGTGGTGCGTGATGAGACCGGTCTGGTGACCGACTACATCACCGAAGGCGACTTCCCGAAGTTCGGCAACAACGACGATGCCGTCGACCAGTTCGCAACCTGGCTGGCCGAAACCTTCATGAACAAGCTGCGCACGCACCGCACCTATCGCGACGCCCTGCACACGCAATCCGTGCTGACCATCACCTCCAACGTGGTGTATGGCAAGAGCACCGGCAACACGCCGGACGGTCGTCGCAAGGGCGAACCCTTCGCCCCGGGCGCCAACCCGATGCACGGTCGCGACAAACTGGGCTTCGTGGCCTCGGCCATGTCGGTTGCCAAGATTCCGTACGAGCACTGTCAGGACGGGATTTCGATGACCTCCAGCATCGTGCCGAGCGGTCTGGGCTCGACGCGCGATGACCAGGTCGTCAACCTGGCCCGCTCGCTGGACGGCTTCTTCGGCACCACCGGTTTCCACGTCAACATCAACGTGCTCAACCGCGACATGCTGGTGGATGCGATGGAGAACCCGGAAAAGTATCCGCAGCTCACGATCCGTGTGTCCGGCTACGCGGTGAACTTCATCAAGCTCACCAAGGAGCAACAGCTCGACGTCATCAACCGCACCTTCCACGGCGAGGTTTGATAAGGCCCTGCGGGCGGGCCGACTGGCGCGCCCGCAGGCTGCCGCTGCTCCGTATAATCAGTAGCACGGGCCGCACTTCGGTGCGGCCTTTGTTTTGTCCAGGCCAGCACACTGACTGATTCACCCGCCCCTTATTGCCAGCAGGATTCGTCATGACCACTCCCGATATCCAGAAACCCTCGCTCAAGGGCAGCCGCTTCGAGCTGCGTCAGGTCGATCACAGCGACATGGCCGATGACGAGGCCTATCGCCTCGCTCGCGAGGGCCGGTGGGGCTTCCTGCACTCGGAAGAAACCGGCTCCGCCGTCGATGGCCCGGGCATGCGCGTGGTGTTCTGGACCACGGGTTGCGAGTTTCGCTGCCTCTACTGCCACAACCCGGACACCTGGAAACTCAAGCACGGGCAACTCGTCTGCGTGGACGACATCCTGGACGAGCTGCGCAAGTACGCAGATTTCCTGCGCCTGGCCGGCGGTGGGCTCACCCTCTCGGGGGGCGAACCGCTGGTGCAGGATCGCTTCGTCATGAACATCCTGCGCGGCGCCAACGAGATGGGGCTGCACACGGCGTTGGACACCAATGGCTTTCTCGGCGACAAGCTCAGCGATGCCGAGCTCGACGAGATCGACCTGTTCCTGCTGGATATCAAGAGCTGGGACCCGGAGACCCACTTGAAGGTGACGGCCAAGCCGGTCGAGCCGGTGCTGGCTTTCGCCCGCCGCCTGGCCGAGCGCAAGCGCCCGATGTGGCTGCGCTTCGTGCTGGTGCCGGGTTACACCGATGATCCAGCCAACATCGAAGGGGTGGCGAAGTTCGCGGCCAGCCTGGGCAATGTGGAACGCGCCGAAATCCTGCCCTTCCACCAGCTTGGCAAGTTCAAGTGGGAACAGATGGGCATGAAGTATGAACTGGGCGAGGTCAGCGCACCGACACAGGAATCGGTGGCCAAGGCGCGCGAGATCTTCCGTGCTGCCGGTTTGAACTGCCCCGGCTAAGGCTGCTCAGGGGGCGCGTGCCGGTGGCGTCGCGCCCTGTCCCGGCGGGCTGGCCGACGGTGCGGTCTGGCTGTTGATGAACTCGCTGGCCGGCACTTCCTCACGCGAGGCCTGGATCAGTGCATCGGCGGCCTTCTGGTTCATCACCACGATGCTGATGCGACGGTTGATCGCACTGAACGGGTCGTTGGTATCGAGCGGGATCGAGGATGCCAAGCCGACGACACGCACCACCTTGTTCTCGTTCATGCCGCCGGCGATCAGCTCGCGCCGACAGGCATTGGCCCGCTCGGACGACAACTCCCAGTTGGAGAAGCCACGGTCGCCGCCTGCGTACAGTGCCGCATCGGTATGGCCGGAGATGCTGATGCGGTTGTCGACCTGGTTCAGCAAGGTGCCCAGCGCCTGCAGGATGACCCGCGTATAGGGCTTCAACTGCGAGCTGGCGGAATCGAACATCGGCCGGTTCTGCTCATCGACGATCTGCAGGCGCAAACCCTCGGAAGTCATGTCCATCAGGATCTGGTTCTTGAACTGGCGCATGTCGGCACGCGCCTCGATCATCGCCTCGATCTTGGCCTTGAGATCATTGAGGCGCTGACGCTCCTCCTGAACGCGTAGCGTCTCCTTTTCCTTCTCTTCCGGGGTGATGTGCACCGTGGTCATGCGCTGCGGATCACGGTAATTGCTGCGTGCAATCTCACCGATCGACTTGGTCAGATCCTGCCCGCCGCCCTCCACCGGCGTCGTCGCCGAACCGGATCCAGGACCGCCCTGGAGGGACACCTTCAGCGGTGCCTGAAAGAAATCGGCGATCCCCTTGAGGTCCCCCTTGGTGGTGGAGCCCAGCAGCCACATGAGCAGAAAGAAAGCCATCATGGCCGTCACGAAGTCGGCATAGGCGATCTTCCATGCGCCGCCGTGCGCGCCGCCGCCGCCCTTCTTGATGCGCTTGACTACGATTGGCTGTTGCGAATCGTCGCTCATATCCTGGTCCGCTCGCCGTACTCGGCCCGCTTACTTGTTCTTGCGACTCTTGATCTCGTCCTCCAGCTCCTTGAAGCTGGGACGATCGTTGGAGAACAACACCTTGCGGCCGAACTCGACCGCCACCTGCGGCGCGTAGCCGCTCATGCTGGCCAGCAGGACCACCTTGATGCACTGGTAGATCTTGCCCTCCTCCTCCGATATCTGCTCGAGTTGGCCGGCAATCGGCTGCACGAAACCATAGGAAACGAGAATCCCGAGGAAGGTGCCGACCAACGCACCACCGATCATCTTGCCCAGCACTGCCGGCGGCTGGCCGACCGAGCCCATCACGTTCACCACGCCCATCACCGCCACCACGATACCGAAGGCCGGCGTCGCGTCACCTACCTTGGCCACGATGTGCGCCGGCATGTGCGCCTCATGGTGATGGGTCTCCAACTCCACGTCCATCAGGCCTTCCAGCTCGAAAGCGTTGAGATTGCCGCCCACCATCATGCGCAGGTAATCGGTCAGGAACTCAATCGCATGATGATCCTTCAATACGTTGGGGTACTTGGAGAAGATCGGACTGCCTTCCGGGTTCTCGATGTCGTTTTCGATCGACATCAACCCTTCCTTGCGCACCTTGGCGAGGATCTCGAACAACATCGACAGCACGTCGACGTAAAGCGCCTTGTTGGCACCAGAGCCCTTGAACACCTTGGGCAACGCCCCGAGCGTGGCCTTGATGGCCTTCATTCCGTTGCCCGCCACGAAACCACCGATGGTCAAACCGATGATGGCCACGTACTCGGCCGGCACCCAGAGGGCGGCGAGGCTGCCATGGATGGCGTAAGTGCCGACTGACGCGGCTAGGATGATCACGTAGCCAATGATCAGGAACATCTGCGCTTATCCCCTTGTCGCCCGGTGGGAACGGGCTCGTCTCTCCCTGTTGGGTATCGGCCCCGGAAAAGGAAACTTGACGGCTATGCGATGCCCCATGCACCAAAAAAAACGCCGGCGGGGCCGGCGGCTTTAACTCCCCACGCAGGAGAGGAGGTCAGACTGGAGAACAATCAACTGGCGAGTGGGACTTCCTCATCGCGGCTCACGCGCTTGCCCTTGCCGGCACGCGCGGGAATGTTGCACAGGCCGCAGACATAGCCCTTGGTCGGATCGTAGGCATGCGCGACGAAATGGCCCCCGCACTTGGTACAGCAGGCCGTCTGCAGCATCTTGGCGTCGAAGAAGCGCACCAGGGTCCAGGCACGGGTCAGGCTCAGCACCTGCTCCAAGCCATTGTCGATGGTGTAGTCGCGATACATGCGGAAGGCCTTGAGCGTGGCTTCCAGGCCCGTGAGGCCGGTATTGCGGGTGATGAAGCCCAGCAGCGACACGAACAACGAGGCATGTACGTTCTGCTGCCAGGGAATGAACCAGTCGGTGGAAAAGGGCAGCATGCCCTTGGGCGGCGATTCACCGCGGATTTCCTTGTAAAGCTTGAGCAGGCGCTCGCGCGACAGGCCCGTCTCCGACTCCAGCATCTGCATGCGCGCGCCGAGCTCGATCATCTCCATGGCGAGCTGGGTCTCGCGTGCGTCCTGTACCAGGCTCTTCATCCGCATGATCGCCTCCGCTCAGGCCAGGTGCTCGACAGGCTTGCCAGCCGCGAGAATGGTGGCGTGGATGCGCGAAACCGAAGAGTCACGCTCATGGCTGGTCAGCAGGTTGACCAGCATCGTGTCGTCGAAGCGGAAGCGGCACAGCAGCATATCGCTGGAGGCCATGCGCAGAATCTGGCCAGGAGAGAGTTTCTCCACGATGTCGGCGAGATCCTCGCCCAAACCCAGCTTGAACATCGCCGACTCACGGTCACTCGCCAGCATCTGTTGGGCGAGCATGAGGTAGGCAAGATTCAACTCGCGGATTTCACTATTGATATTGGTTCCGGTCATGTCGATCTCCCTGATGGGCCAGCCAGCGCCTAAATGCTTTCTGGCATGGGAGGCAGTTTGCCTTTGAGGGGTAACGACGACCAATCAGGCAGTGTCGGAAAAACGTGTAACAACAGACGGAGACACCCTTGTAAGAATTACTCTTACAAGGGTTGGCCCGGAGAGGGAGTTCAGCAGTATTCGGTCGCCCACATTCAGCGTCCTTGCTGAGGGTTTACGGCAGGCGGCGAGCCGACTTTAGGAAAATTTTCAGCCCCGCCATAGAGGGGAGAAACAGACGACAACTCATTGTTTCTAAAGGATCAACACATCATAAGACAACCATGTCCTGCAGGGCCGTCAGAACAACAAGCAAAAGAAGCCTCAGTTTCCCGCAGCGCTCAGGCTTCTGACAACTTGTGAGGCCGCAACTGGATGGCCTCCACCGCATTGCGCCCCGCCTGCTTGGCCAGGTACAGCCCCTGGTCGGCACGCTTGATCAACGCATCGGGGTCCACGATGCCCGTGTCGCGCGTCGCCACGCCCACGCTGACCGTCACCTTGCCAATCGGTCGTTCAAGCGTAACGGCGCAATCCTCGACCTCCTGCCGCACCCGCCGGGCGCAGGCCAGGGCGGCCTCCAGCGCGGTATCCGGGCACATCACGAGGAACTCGTCGCCACCCGTGCGCGCCACCACGTCATTGACCCGCAAACCCTTGCGGATGGCCTGCGACACCGCACGCAGCACAAGGTCGCCAACATCGTGGCCATAGGTGTCGTTGATCGTCTTGAAGTGGTCGATGTCGATCATGAGGCAGGACAAGGGGCGCTTGCTGCGCGAACTGGCCGCCCACTCCTGCAGCATGCGATCGGAGAAGAAGCGCCGGTTGGGGAATCCGGTGAGCGAATCCATCAGGGCGGCTTCCTGCAAGCGCCGGTTGCTGACCGCCAGCTCGGCCGCGAAGTGGCGGATCTCCTCCTTGTCGGTCTCGATCTCCGCCTGCAGGCTCGTCATGCGCACCCCCGCGCCGGCCCGCGCCAGCAGCAGGCGTGGATTGAGGGGCATGGCCAGCATGTCATCCACGCCGGCCTCGAAGGCACCGATCAGCAAGTCATCATCCACCCGGGGCGCCAGGCCAAGCACGTAGATGCCGCGCCCGATGCGGGTCTTGCGCAGGCTGGTGACCAGCTCCAGGCCGCTCTGGTCTGGCAAGGCCCAGCCCGCAATCAAGATGTCCGGGCGGAAATCCAGTGCCAGCTCGATGGCCATCCCGGCATCACCCGCCTCCGCCACCTGGTAGCCCGCCCCCAGCATGGTCTGCTTGATCTGCGCACGTAGCCCAGGCTCAGCCTCGGCCACCAGCACACGCACCTGCGGCAGGTCCGCCGCCGCTTGCGTACTCGCAGAGGGTTCGGCCGGCGTCACCACCGGCACGGAGTCGGCACCGGTGGTGCCCCCCAGCGTCTCCCGCGCAGAACGGCTGAGGGTCTCGAAGGGAGGCAGGCTCTCCGCATGTACATCCAGCAGGGCGCCCCACTCCACCCATTCACGCACCACGCCGTCGCACAGGGCAGTCGTGGTCTCTTCGTCGAACGAGAGGCGCGAGCACAAGGCCAGCAGGCGATTCATCATGGCCGGCCGCACATCCTCCTGCGCCAGGCACAAGTCGCCCATCTGCCGTGCGATCGCCAGGGTCTGCGCGATGGTGTGTTCGCGCGAGCCCTCAGGTGCAGCGGTCTCGGTGAAACTCTGCGCGTGGTAGGCCCCCTCGGTGAACACGCGCGGCAGCCCCCAGTCAGCCAGCATGGCCGCACCCAGCTCGGCGTGATTCATGGCGAAGGCACGGGTTTCCTCCTCCAGCAGCAGGCTGGGCGCCTTGCCTGCCGTGTCGAGCAGGATGCGCGCGTAATCCTTGGGATAGAGCGTGGCCATCGCCAGCTCGCCGATGCGGGCCAGCAGGCCCAGGCAATACACCTCGTCCACCGCAGCAGCACGGGTGCGCTGCGTAATCGCCTGGGTGGTGACTGCGCTGACCAGGGAGGCAGACCAGTAACGGCTGTAGTCGAACACTTCGCAGGCGCCGCTGCGATAGTTGGTGAGCAGCGAGAAGCCCAGGGCCATGGTGCGTACCGCCGGCAGACCCAGCACGGTCAAGGCGTCCTGCACCGAGGCGACCGGGCGACGACCATAACCGATCACCCCGTTGGCAGCCTTGATCAGGCGCCCGACGAAGGCCGGATCGGTGCGGATGATGCGCGCCAGCTCGGCCATCGAAAGGTCGTCCTGCTGGGTCAGGCGCATGATCGCAAGGGCCACGCCCTTGGGAGAAGGTAGGTCGCCGGAAGCCTTGAGCTGCTCCAGCCTGGACATGTCGATCGGCATTTCTTGCTGTTCTCCGCAAGGCCAGCGCTGAGGGAGCCGCCCGAGGCGGAACGGCAGTGTCTGGCCTACCGTCCTGATATCGGCATGGAAACGCTCAGCTTTAAGGCAGCACCGGGCACAGGCGACCACCGGTGGCATTCGTTACAATGCATCGACCGTGGCGGTCTGTCGCCCGGACGCGAAAGCATCAGCCCGCTGCACGCCCATCATGAACTTCTGCTCGAAATGCGGCTCCCCGGTGAGCCTGCGCATCCCCGCCGGTGACACCCTGCCCCGCCATGTATGTGACAACTGTGGCGAAATCCACTACCAGAACCCTAAGCTGGTGATCGGCACACTGCCGGAATGGGAAGACCGCATCCTGTTGTGTCGGCGCGCCATCGAACCCTGCCACGGCATGTGGACCCTGCCTGCCGGCTTCATGGAGATGGGCGAAACCACGGCGCAAGCAGCCTTGCGCGAAACAGCCGAGGAAGCCTGCGCGCGCGTCGAGCTGATCGAGTTGCTCACCCTGGTCAACGTGCCGCACATCAGCCAGATTCACATGCTGTACCGCGCCCGCCTGCTGGACCTCGATTTCCGCCCTGGCGAGGAATCGCTGGAAGTGGCCCTGTTCAGGGAAGACGAAGTGCCGTGGCAGGAGATCGCCTTCCGCTCGGTGGCGGTGACCCTGCGCCATTACTTTTCCGATCGGCTTACCGGCTCCCACCGTTTCCGCATCGAGAACCTTCCCCCGCCCAATTAGGCCGGCTACTCGACCTGCAACTCCAGCACAAATGACTGCCCGCGCAGAGGGTGCGGGATCGGCGCCCGCGCCACGGCCTGGCGCAGGCTTGACAGGAGTCGCGCACGCGCCGCCTCGTCCGGCGGCGATTGTGGCAACCATTCCACCACCTCCAGCCCCTCCCACTCGCCCTGCACGCCAAGGCGCAACTGCAGGCGCGCTGCAGCCAGCTCGCCCTCCGGCACCGCCATGGCGGCCAACAGATTGAGCCGATAGGCCACCTTCGCCTCGACCAGACTGCGGGCAGGCAGGCCTTCCGCCTCTCCGCCCGAGGGCAGTGCTGCATCCATCGCCGCATCCTGGCGTGGCAGCGCCTGTCCGGCAGTGTGCGGTGGCGCCGGCACGACGGGTCGGGACGCAAGCCCAGCCGGCGTAACCGGATGAGGCGGCGCTGGCCGGTGCTCACGCAATGGCGCCGCCACGGGCGACGATGGGGAGGGCGTGGCCTCGGCGCTCGCGGGCGACACCGCCAGCCGGGCCTTCAGGTGCCCTGGCGACACCTCGCCAGACTGTGACGGGCCCGACCCACGCCACGCATCCATGACGGCCAGATGCAGCACAGCCGACAGACCGCTTGCCACAAGGAGGGGGCGCAGGGAGGCACGCATCGCATCAAGTCATTGAAATTTCGCCGCAAGCCGATATGCTCTGCTTCAGTCCCCTTGTTGATTCCGTAGCCGATGTAGCCCACACCACGTCCCGACCATCATGCGCGCCACCGAATTGCGCCCTCTCCGCCGAGAACGTCGACCACTGATCCTCACCCTTGATGTTCATGGTCAACCGCACCGCTGGGTGACCTGGCAGCACGCGCTGTTCTACTACTCGAAGAACCTGGTGGCATGGGACGCGGGTGAAGAGTGCTTCACATTCTATGGCGGCACCTCCCGCGTGACGGGCGCCCGTTCGGTCATGGTGGCCAACAGCATCATTGCCATCAAGGGCAAGGCGCTGCCCAGCCGCAGCTTGCTGCAGACCCCGCCCCTGTCGAACCGCGAACTGTTCCACCGTGACCGCCAGATCTGCGCCTACTGCGGCTGTGAACTGCCTGTTGCTCGCCTCACGCGCGACCACATCCTGCCGGTCTCACGCGGCGGCCAGGACCAATGGATGAACGTGGTCACGGCCTGCCGTCCATGCAACCAGCGCAAGGCCGGCCGCACGCCGGAACAAGCCCACATGCTGCTGCTCTATGCGCCCTACGTACCGAACAAGGCGGAATACCTGATTCTCTCCAACCGCAACATCCTGGCCGATCAGATGGACTTCCTGGCGCGCCATCTGCCGGCACAGAGCCGCTGGCATCCGCTCGTGACCGTCGATGCCTGATTTTTCCGAGCTGATCGGCTATCTCGCAGCCAGCCTCACCACCGCCGCCTTCGTTCCGCAAGCCTGGTTGACCTGGAAGACCCGCTCCGCGCACGGTGTATCGCTGGGCATGTACAGCGTGTTCGTCACCGGCGTCGGTCTGTGGATCGTCTACGGCTGGCTCGCATCGGCCTGGCCAGTGGTAATAGCAAACATCGTCACCTTCGCGCTGGCCGCCTTCATTCTGGTCATGAAGCTGCGCTTCGGATAGACGGCCTTAGTGTCCGTCCGTCACACGGCGACACACTGCGCGCGAACCGACTTGACCTCTCACAAAGCCGGGCCGAAGTGGGCGCGCCAGAATGGCGCCGCCTTCGTTTCCGTCCATGCAGAATGAGTCCGGTCCTGGTCATGAAAGGCGTCGAGTTCGGTTTGCGCCACGCAAACCGCGAAGCGCAGATCGCGCGTACCGACGCCAGTCGTCTGATGCAATCCCGCCTGCCCTTCTACTCGCCCGCCAAGGTCCGCGGGCAACTGGTGTTCTTCATCGAAGAGGGCGGCGAGGTGGTCGCCCTGTGCAATTGCGAACTGTCCGCCTGTGGCGAGGTGCTGACCCTCGTGGGTTTCGGGGTCGATGCAGCCCACCGGGGCCGGGGCTACTGCTCGCAACTGGTGCAGGGGCTGGCGCAGTTCATGCGCAATGGCGGCTTCCGCGCCCTGTGCGTCACCCGCTATACGCAGGCTGGCCTGTCGCGCCTGCGCCCCTGCCTGTGGCGCCATCTGCAGGGGATCGAGGTGCTTGACGACGGCATCCCGCTCGCCGCCTGAGCCCACCGTCGAGACGACGGAGCACCGCAGCGTATCCAGCGTCATCCCGTACGTGCTAGCTTGTTGAGAATGGCAGTCATCCTGCCGTTCACTAAGCTACGAGGAGACGCTCGCAGGTGGCCGTCATCGCAATCATCAACCGCAAGGGTGGCGTCGGGAAGTCAACGCTGGCCACCCATGTGGCGGCTTGGCTGGCCCATCGCGGGCTGCCGGTCATGCTGGGCGACGTGGACCGCCAGCAGTCCTCCCGCCTGTGGCTGAACCTGCGCCCGGAGCGCCTGCCGCCAATCCAGGGCTGGACCATCGACGAGCGCAACTTCGCCCGCCCACCGGTGGGGGTGAAACATGTTGTGCTCGACACCCCGGGAGGCTTCGAGGGCCTGGCCTTGATGAAGGTAGCGCAGTATGCCGACGCCATCCTCATCCCGGCCGGCACGTCGCTGTTTGACCGCCGCTCCGCTGAAGGCAGCCTGCAGGAGTTACGCGGCTATCCACGCATCGCCAGCGGCAAGTGCCAGCTCGCCTGCGTCGGAATCCGCATCGACGGCCGCACGCGCAATGCCGAGTTGCTGCAGGCCTGGGCGGCAGAGCAGGGCCTGGCCTATCTGGGCAGCATCAAGGCGGCCCAGGCCTACAGCCGCTGCCTGGAAATCGGCATGTCCATGTTCGACGTGCCCGCCGCCAAGGCCGCACCCTACCTGCAGGAATGGGAGGCGATCACCGCCTGGCTCGGCGATTTGCTGGGGCCACGCGAAGAAGCCCCCACCAAGCCGCAGCCGGGGAACGAGCCCGATCCACGCATCCGCCCAGTGATCCGCGACGGCATCCTGCCGGAACATCTGCGCCGCTGAGGCATGGGTCGCGTCCACAGCTTTCCGCCGGTGGCCGAACCGAGCGCCCGGCTGCTGATCCTGGGCAGCATGCCGGGCGAAGCTTCGCTGCGCGCCGCACGTTACTACGCCCATCCGCACAACCAGTTCTGGCCCATTCTGGGAGCCCTGCTGGACTTCTCGCCTGACAGCGCTTACGCCGAACGCTGCACGCGCCTGTGCGCCGCCGGCATCGCACTTTGGGACGTGCTGCAGAGCTGCGAGCGGGCGGGCAGCCTGGATTCGGCGATCGTGGGCGAGAGTGTGCAGGCCAACGACTTCGCCAGTTTCTTCGCGGCCCACCCGCTGATCCGCCAGGTATTCTTCAACGGCAGCGCAGCCGAGCAACTGTTCACCCGACATGTTCGCCGCACCCAGCCGATTCCCGCCGACCTGCGCTGTCAGCGCCTGCCCTCAACCAGTCCGGCCCACGCCAGCCTGCGTCCGGCCGAGAAACTTGCGCACTGGCGCGCTGCCCTGCTCGCCTGAGCGCTTGCTGCGCCGCACCGGCTCACCCACAATGGGCGCGAGCGCCCCGCTCTGCACGGAGACACTACATGAACCTGGAAAAGGTCATCTTCGGCTTCTTCATCATCCTGGCCTGCACCCTGAACTTCGGTTTCTTCATCGGTGAGATCGACCGGGTGGAATTGCATCACCCATCCGAGTTGTTCGCCACCGTGGTCGTGAATCTGATCGCCACCGTACTGAAGTTCGGTGATCGCACGCACATGGGCGCGACCCACCTGGCAACCAGTCTGGTCGCCTTGCTCCAGCTCTTCGGCGCTTCCCTCGTGTGGATGTGGCAACTCTACATTCTGAGCCAACCGATGGACGGGGAGACGATGTCCGTCGTCGTCTCGCTGTCCGGCGGCGCACTGGTGGCCAACCTGATCTCGGTGATCCTGCTGATCGGCGAAACCCTTAAGCACAGCCGCTGAAGGAATGGAGAGGCACGGCGATGGGTGACATCGTGCTGCTGGCCGCGCGCCGCCTGCGCGCGCCGCTGATCCTGCTGATCCTGGCCTATGCCATCTCGGTCATCGGCCTGGTTGCCGTGCCTGGCCCCGAAGTGCCAGGGCAGCCGGCGCGACTCGGCATCTTCCACGCCTTCTACGTCATCAGCTACACCGCCACCACCATCGGCTTCGGCGAGCTGCCCTTCGCCTTCAGCGACGCCCAGCGCGCCTGGATCACGTTCTGCATCTACCTCTCGGTGACCTGTTGGGCGTACACCCTGGGCAGCATCTTCGCCCTGGCGCAGGACGCGACCTTCCGCTCGGCTCTCTCACGCAGCCGCTTCAAGCGCCGCGTGGCACGCCTGGAAGAACCCTTCTACCTGATCGCCGGTTATGGCCAGAGCGGCACGGCACTGGCGCATGCACTTGACGAGCTGGATCTGCGCACCAGCATCATCGAGATCCGGCCGGAACGTGCCGCCCGCATTGATATCGAGGACTACCACCAGCCCCCGTTGACGCTGTGCTCCGATGCGCGCTGGCCCGACGTGCTGCGCGACGCCGGCGTCGGCCACCCGCAATGCAAGGCACTGCTCGTGCTGGTCGGCGACGACGAGATCGCCCAGGCAATCGCCATCGGCGCCTCGGTACTTGAGCCCAAGCTGCCGATCATCGTGCGCGTGCATCAGCGACTGGCCCGAACCAATCTGGACAGTTTCCCCGCCATCACGGTGATCGACCCCTTCGAGACCTTCGCCACCAACCTGCAGCTCAACCTCGCCTCGCCTGCCGTGCTGTGGCTGGAGGACTGGCTGTCCAGCGTACCCGGCAGTGCGTGTCCCAAGCCCTGCACCACGCCTATCGGCCACTGGCTGATCATCGGCTTCGGCCGCTTCGGCCACGCCATCTCGCAGGCGCTGGAACGGGCCGGTTCGACCTGGACCGCGCTCGACTCCAACCTGCGACTGGCCGACGAGCCGCACCTGCAGCGCACCGACAACTCGGTCGACAGCCTGCGCACGGCCGGCATCGAGAATGCCGTCGGCATCGTGGCGTGCACCGACCGCGATGCGATCAACCTTGCCATCGTGTCACGCGCACGTGCGATCAAACCCGGGCTGTCAGTGCTGATCCGCCAGAACCATGTGGCCGACGCCAGCCTGATCGAAGCAGCCCAGGCCGACCTGAAGTTCGTGAAATCGGAAGTGATGGTGCGCGAGTGCCTGCAGTTGCTGATCTCGCCGATCCTCAACGCCTTCCTGATGGAGGTGCGCAAGCAAGGCCGTATGCTGGCCGAGCAGATCATCGTGCGCCTGCTCACCGAACTGGATGAACGTGTGCCGCACGTATGGGTGTTTGACTGCTATGCCGCCTACCCCGGGCTGAAGGATGTGCTCACCCGTCCCGGCGCACAGCCCCTGCGCCTGCGGGAACTGCTGATCGACCCACATGCGCCGCCCAGCACGCTACGCGCCGTGCCCTTGCTGCATGCTCGCAACGGCGTCTCGACGATACTGCCGGACCTGAACCTCGAGCTGCGTTCGGGCGACCGCATCCTGTTTGCCGGGGCGACCGGGATGGAGGGGCGACAGCGCCGTTTCCTGCTCGATCCCAGCCCGATCGAATTCGTGCGCACGGGCGTCGAGCCAGCGAGAAGCTGGCTGTTCCGTCACCTCGCCAGAAAACAGGCGGCAAGGCGCGGCAAACCGCACTGACAGACTCAGTGGCGGGGGCGATTGCCGCCAGGACGACTCATGGGCGGTGCGCCGTTGCGGGTTTCCAGGTGACGGAAAGTGATGCGCCCCTTGCTCAGATCGTAAGGCGACAATTCCAGCGAAACCTTGTCGCCTGCCAGGATGCGGATATGGTGCTTGCGCATCTTGCCGGAGGTATAGGCCACCAACATATGGCCATTTTCCAGCGTGACGCGGTAGCGCGAATCCGGCAGCACCTCGCTGACGACGCCATTCATTTCAATCAGTTCTTCCTTGGCCATGCGTTAATCACCTCGGCAGGTAAATGCCCTGGCGCGCCGTTCGGCATCCGCCATGGGTACGAAGAAAAAAGAAAGAGCCCGGCCAGGCCGGGCTCTTCCGGTTCGAGGCATCAGGCCTTACGCCTGCGCCGCGCCACATCGACCGGGAATTATTCCGGATGGATGTTGGAGGCTTGCTTGCCCTTGGGGCCTTGGGTCACGTCGAAGGTGACGCGCTGGCCGTCCTTGAGGGTCTTGAAACCGTTGCCTTGAATGGCGGAAAAGTGTGCGAACAGGTCGTCGCCGCCTTCATCGGGGGAGATGAAGCCGAAACCCTTGGAATCATTGAACCACTTGACGGTGCCGGTTGCCATGTCTTGATACTCCTGAAATAAACAAATAAACGGGGGTATTCCCCGGAAAAACGAAGATCAAGACGGCGGGGTAGTGATGGAAGAACGGCAGTGGAACTGCTGAAGACCAGACAACAACAACGACACGGACTTGAAGATCGCAGGGCGATACTGTGCACTGCTTTGGCTGATAACGCAAACTTTAACGGTCATTTGCAATTGGCCGCGCCAGGTCAAGCATGTATTTCGTGGCCCCATCAGCGTTTCGGTGATGGCCGAAAATTATCCTTGCTCAAGGAAACATGCTGCTTGGGCCGACCAAAATGGGTTTCCCTCAAGCCGACAGACAAGGAATCCATCATGGAATGCTGCAGCGAACCCAGTACTACCACCGTCCATATTTTCGATGCCCGCGGCATTTCGCGCCGCTTCCGCCACTCCGCCATCTTTGGCGCGCTCGAAGCACTGGACGACGGCGAGACGATGCGCTTCGTGAATGACCACGACCCCCTGCCCCTGATCGCCCAGCTGGGCCAGCGCTACGGCGCGCAACTGGTGGTGGAGTACGTCGAGCGCAGCGGCCCGGTGATCATTGATTTCCATGTCCGCCTGGACCAGCCGGCCGCCACCTCGCAGGGCGAGGGAGCGGGTTCCTGCGGCGGTTCGGGTGGCTGCGGCTGCAGCCACTGAGCACGCGCCAGCAGCGGGCTACAGCACCCGCCCGTGCCACCACAGGGACAGGGCCGCCGCCAGTACCACCAGGGCGGCGGCGAACGCCGCAAGCAGGGCGCTCACCTCGGTCTGCTTTTTCTCGAAGGCGATGCGGGCGTTCAGCGACTGGTAGATCTTCTTGAGGTCAACCGCATTGCCGGCGTAGAAGTACTCGCCTTGCGTCATCTCGGCCACTTTCTTGAGCGTCTCCTCGTCCAGGCGCACGCGCATGGACCAGCCCTCGAAGCCGATGGTCTCGCCGTCCTTGGTCCCGACCCCCACCGTGAACACCCGTACGCCGCGCTCGGCAGCCATCTTGGCCGCCTCCAGCGAATCCGGTCCGGTGGTACGTTGGCCGTCGGTGAGCAGGATGATGGCCGCGGAGGTATTGGAGCCCGGCGGCACCGGCTTGAACTCTTCCTTGGGCTTGTCCTGCCCGCCAATGGGCAGGTTGCTCTCGTCCTGCCCACTACGGCCATACAACAGCATGGACAGGTCGATGCCGCTGTTGGGGAACAGGGTGGCGAGCGACAGGATCAGGCCGCTGCCGATGGCCGTGCCGCGCTGCAACTGGAAGCGGTCGATGGCGGCCACCAGATCCTCGCGGTTCAGCGTGGGCGCCTGCACCACCGAGGCCGTGCCGGCGAAGGACACGATGCCCACCTTGGTACGGGGTTGCAGTTCGGCGATGAAGGTCTTGGCCGCCACCTGTGATGCCTGCAAGCGATTGGGCTGCACGTCGGTGGCGCGCATGCTGCCGGAGACATCCATGGCGAGGATCACTGTCTCGTGCTGCGTGGGCAAGGTGATGGTCGCCACCGGCCGCGCGGCAGCAAACAACAGGGTCGCGAGTGCGAGCAACATGAGTACCGGCGGGATGTGCCGGCGCAAGGTGTTGCCCAGACCCAGCGCCTCGCGCACCAGGCCCAGGCTGGCGTAGCGCACGGCCGCCTGTTTCTTGCGCCGCAGGACCAGCAGGTAGAGCACGATGAAGGCTGGCACCAGCAGCAACGCCCACAGCATCAAGGGCCATTGGAATGTCATGTCACGCGCTCCCCTGGGCTTGGGCGAGGTAGGTGGAAAGGTGGGCCGGCAGCCCGCCGCCGCTGACGGCCCGGCTGCGCATCTCGCGCAGGTCGGCAAAGCGCAGCAAGGCGTCCATGAGATCGCCCTCGGTCGACAGCTCCAGGGCATCCACACCGGCCTGGGCGAAGGCGCTGCGCAGGCTCGTCTCGCGCTTCTGCGCCAGTTCGGCGAAACGGCGCCGGAAACCTTTGTCGTGCGTGTCGACGAAGAGCTGCTCGCCGCTCTCGGCGTCCTGCAGCAGCAGCATGCCGATGTCGGGCAGTTCGTGCTCCAGCGGGTCGGACAGGCGCACCGCGATCACCTCGTGGCGCATCGACAGGCGCGCGAGGGCCTGCTCCCAGCCTGGCGCGCTGATGAAGTCCGACACCACGAAGACCAGGGAGCGGCGCGGCACGAGCTGCGCCGCGTGGTTCAGCAGGCTGGCGAGCTGGGTCGGTGCGGGCTTGGTCACCGGTCGCGCCAGCAGCACGTGCAGCAGGTGCAACACGTGACGTCGCCCGCTGCGCGCCGGCACCACGGTGTCCACCGCGCTGCCGTAGCACAGCGCGCCGATGCGATTGCCGTGGCGCGTCAGCAGACGCGCCAGTACGCCCACGAACTCGGCGGACACCGCCTGCTTCTTCACGCGCGAACCGAAGTCCAGCGAGGCTGACAGGTCGAGCAGGAACCACGCGGTGAGGTCGCGATCCTCGTTGTACTCCCGCACATAGGGGGTCTGCATGCGTGCGGTGACGTTCCAGTCGATGTGGCGCACATCGTCGTGGTACTGGTACTCGCGCAAGTCCGCGAGGTCCAGGCCGGGGCCGCGGAAAAAGCTGCGGTAGTCACCGTGCAGCAGGCCGTCGAGACGGCGGATCACCGTCCATTCCAGGCGTAACAGCAAGGCCTCCGCATCAGCCGGCTGCGACATGGCTCGGCTCCAAGGCTTTTTGCGGCGCGGGGATGTGCTGCATCAGCTTGGCGATGATGGCGTCCGCCGTCATCCCCTCGGCGAGCGCCTGGTAACTCAGCACCAGGCGGTGGCGCAGGACGTCGGGCACCAGCTCGGTCATATCCTCCGGCAGCACGTAGTCGCGGCCGCGCAGGAAAGCCAGCGCACGTGCGCCTTCGACGAGGTTGATGGTGGCGCGCGGGCTGGCGCCAAAGGTCAGCCAGGGGGCGAACTCGGCCAGCCCGTACTTGGCCGGCTCACGGGTGGCGCAGACCAGGCGCACCGCGTACTGCATCAACGCAGGCTCGACGAAGCCCTTGCGGCATTCCATCTGCAGTGCGGCCAGTTGCTCGGTGGTGGCGATGGCGCCGATGACGGGCATCTCGCCGGTCACCCGCTGCACGATGACGAACTCTTCCTCGGCCGTGGGGTAATCGACCAGCACCTTCATCATGAAGCGGTCGACCTGCGCCTCGGGCAGCGGGTAGGTGCCCTCGGTCTCGATTGGGTTCTGCGTCGCCATGACCAGGAAGGGCGCGGGCAACCGGTGCGTCTCGCCGGCGATGGTCACCTGGCGCTCCTGCATGACCTCCAGCAGCGCGCTCTGCACCTTGGCCGGCGCACGGTTGATCTCGTCCGCCAGCAATAGGTGGGTGAACACAGGCCCCAGCGTGGTAGAGAACTCGCCGGTCTTCTGGTTGTAGATGCGATTGCCGATCAGGTCGGCCGGCACCAGGTCGGGCGTGAACTGGATGCGCCGGTAGCCCCCGGAGAGCGTGGCGGCCAGCGTCTTGACCGTGAGGGTCTTGGCCAACCCCGGCACACCCTCCACCAGCAGATGCCCTTGCGCCAGCATGGCCACCATCACACGTTCGAGGAAAGTGTCCTGGCCGACGATCAGCTTCTTCACTTCGTACAGGATGCGCTCCATCAGGGAGGCGACTTCGGCAGTCTGGTGGTTTGCGTGTGTCATGTTCTCTCTCGGGGACGGTGAACGATCAGAACGGCGGGAAACCGACGGCGGACGCCGCGTTCTCGATCGGCACCGCGAAACCCAGGCCGACGAAGAAGCGCTGCTGCACGGGATTGAGGATGGCGGTGACGATGCCCACCACCTCGCCTTCCATGTTGATCAGCGGGCCACCGGAATTACCTGGGTTGGCCGCCGCATCGAACTGGATCAGGTTGGACAACACGCGCTTGCCATCCGGCGCGCGGAACTCGCGCTTGAGGCCGGAGACCACGCCGGACGAGACCGAAGGTCCGAAGCCAAAGGGGAAGCCTGCGGCCACGACCTCGTCGCCCGGCTTGAGGTCACCGGTGGAGACCAGGGTCGCCGGCTTGAGATCGTCCGGCACCTTCTTCGTGCGCAGCACAGCCAGGTCGTTCTTGGCGTCGATGCCGGTCACCACGGCCTCCGACTCCGTGCCATCGGCATAGATCACCAGGATGCGGCTGGTGCCGCTGACCACATGCAGGTTGGTCAGGATCGCTCCCTGTTCGGTGATCACGACGCCGGTGCCGATCGACCCCTGCCCGCCCTCCTCTTGCTTGTCCTTGTCTGCCGGTCGGGCCTCAGCCTTCTTCCCGGCCTTCGCTGGCTTGCCAGCCTCGGCCGCCTCGTCGGGATGATCGAAGCCCACCACCCGTACGATGGACGGGCGGATCACCTCGTAGGCCTTGGCGGCCCGTGACGGCAGGGGTTTCTTCTCCAGTGTGCGCAGCACGGCGCGGTCGATGTCGCCTTGGGTGAGCGTAGTCGGCAGCGGGAGGGTATGGCGCTGGATCAGCATGCCGGCGAGGACGGCCAGCACGCCGGCAAGGACCAGCAAGGGGGTGCGCCAGCGAGGAGGGATGCGCGACAAGCGCGAGGGCGGCGGGAGCGGTGGCGCGGCCGACGACGCTTCGTCTACCGCTGGGGCCGGAGTCGCCACGGGTCGGGCGCTGCTGTACAAGGCGGTTCTGCGCATACACCCCTCGCTTCGCGCGGATCGCGGGTGGGGCCAGCGATTCCGTCTGGATGCTTGGTCAGCGAATCGCTGGCCAAGTTTCATGCTGGCATGCGAATAGGGCTTATTCCAGCCGCAAAGAGGGCTATCCGTCCGACCCGATAGTGCTTGCCGACCACAGGGCTTCGCCGCCGGCGTCGAGCCAGCACAGATAGGTGCGCAGATCGAACTCGATCTGGTGATATTCCGGCTCCATGTGGCAGCACAACTGGTAGAAGGCGCGGTCATGCGCGCGCTCCTTGAAGTGGGCCAGCTCATGCACCACGATCATGCGCAGAAATGCTTCGGGTGCCTCGCGGAACAGGGAAGCGATGCGAATCTCGCGCTTGGCCTTGAGCTTGCCGCCCTGCACGCGCGAGATGGCGGTATGCGTGCCCAGCGCGTTGCGGATGACGTGCAGGGTATTGTCGAAGTGCGCCTTCGCCACGGGTGGCGCGCTCTTCAGATGGCGTGCCTTCAGTTCGCCGACATAGGCATACAGCGCCTTGTCGCTGCGCACCGTATGCACTTGCGGGTAGCGACGGCGCAGGCGCTCACCCAGGCTGCCGTCCACGATCAGGGCGGCCACCTGCTCCTTCAAGGGCGGAGGGTAGCCGGACAGGTAGGCGAGGTCGGGAGCAATGGGCACAACACGACGGGCGGCAAAGGAAACGCCGCATGGTACGCCGCCGGTCCTCCCCCCGGTAAGGCAAAGAAAGAGGGCCGCCACAGCGGCCCTCCCCTGGCTTGCCGGCCGGCTTACTTGTTATACGCCGAGCAGTCGCCGATATTGCACTCACCCGGGTTGGTGCGGCTGGGGCCCAGCAGCAGCACGTCGGTGGTCTTCACGTCGCACTGTGCCGTGTTCCAGAACACGCCGATGGTCTCCGAGCTGCCCTCGCCCTTGACCTTGCCAATATAGGCCTGGCACAGCTTGGTGCGGGCGTCGCCGGTGTTGTCCAGGATTACGTTGCGGATGGTGGCGCTGTCGCCGTAGTTCAGGTTGATGCCCACGTAGGTCTTCACGTCGCGCGTCGCCACATTGCTGATCGTGACCTTGCGCGGCCCGCCGTTGGCGGTGCAGTCCCCGCAGGAGCGGTAGAGCTTGCCCGAGTTCTCGACGTAGAAGTTGCTGATGCGCACCTCGCCGCGGCCATTGTGCTGGAAGGTCTTGTCCGCGCCCTTGTAGGCGCCACCGCAGTTGATGCTCATCACCGAGCCTGCCGGGCCGAGGCCTGTGGCGGCATCTTCACCGATGTCCTCCCACCACACGTTCTGCAGGTTGCAGGAACCCAAGCAGTGGATGCCGTCGGCGGCGAGCGTGCCGATGATCACGTTCTTGACGGTCGCCCCGTCCTGCACGTCGATCACCGCCGGCTGTCCTTCCGACTGGCTACCGCCCGACAGGTTGTAGCGCTTGTTGCCGCCGTCGAACACGGTCCCGGCTGGCACCACCAGGGTCGCGGTGAGCTGCACCGTCTCGGTCGGCGTCGGCATCTTGCAGCCGGGGTAGTAGCCCAGGCCCGAGATGTAGCCGCCGCCCGAGCCGCTGCTCGAGGAGGACGAACTGCTAGACGAGCTGCTGGACGAGCTGGAAGAGGAGCTCGATGAACTGCTTGAGGAAGAACTGGATGAGGAGCTGCTGCTGGAAGAGCTGCTCGAACTGCTGCTCGACGAGGACGAGCTGGACGAGGAGCTGGACGACGACGAACTCGACGATGAGCTGGAGCTCCCGCTACCGGAGGGCACGGAACACTCATTGGTACCGCCCGCCACCCGGGTACCCGCACCAAAGGTGGCTTCCGAGCAGACGAAGCTGCCGCTCAGGGTCTTGTAGGTGAATTTGTCGGCACGGCCGAAGGCCACGCTGGTCGCACTGGCGACGCTACAGGTCTTGTTCTCGGTACAGATGGTGACGTAACCGGCGGGGCGATTCGCGGCCTGCGCGAAGCCCGCCAGCGTGAGGGCCGCGAGGCCCAGCACGAGGTGCTTGGTTGGCATGACTTGTCTCCAGAATGTGCTTCTTGTGAGCCGGTCGCAACACGACCGCGTGGGCCGTCGTCCCCTGCCACGCCGGCGATGACAGGACACTCATTTGTAGCACGCGGCAGCGCCGAGGCAAGCGATGCCCGACGCAGGCGATTGACGGCACCCCGCCGGAGGCCCATGCTGCGTCCCGGCACCCATCTGGAATATCGCAGCGCAGCATGAGCATCGAACAGACCACCCGCAAGATCAACCGCCTGCGCCGCGTCGCGCAGCACATTGATCGCCACCTGTTCGAGCCCTTGTGCCTGGACGGCCTGGCCGAAGTCGCCTCGATGTCGCGCTTCCACTTCGAGCGCGTGTTCACCGAGTACGCCGGTGAGACCCCGCTGGCCCGCGTGCGCCGCCTGCGCCTGCAACATGCACGCCGCCGGCTGACCGCCGGCGATGGCGCCAGCATCCTCGAACTGGCATTGGATTGCGGCTACGGCTCGGCCGAAGCCTTTGCGCGCGCCTTCCGCGGGCATTTCGGGCAAGCCCCCTCTTCGGTGCCGGCCGCGCCGGCCCGCGCCCAGCCCGCGCTGACGATCCGCCAGCTTGCCCCGCTGGCGATCCAGTACATTCCCTACGCCGGGCGGATGGACGAGTCCTTGCTGCCCTTCGACGAATTGCGCGCCCGTGCCATGAACCTCGACATCCCGCGCGAGCGGCGCAAAGGCTGGGCGGTGCACCTGTCAGGCCAGACCGAGCACTGGAACGACACCATGGAGCTGCAGGCCGCGCTGCTGTCCGAGCGCCTGGGCACCCGCATTCCCGGCATTGATCACGGTCGCCTGCCCGGCGGCACCTACGCGGTATTCACGATCGAAGGCAGCTACGACGCCCCGCCAGTCACGGATCTGGCCCGACGGGTCACTGTCGAGACCGGCTGGCGTCTTGCTGCCGGCCCGGTGCTGCGTTGCTTCGACAACCCTACCTACCTGCCGGCCCAACACGAGCGCCGCTATCAGCTCCACCTGCCGGTGACACGCTGAGAAGAGTCAAAGGCCACGTACAGTCGGCCCTGCACTGTCCACTCAGAGCGGACAAAAACAGCAATTCCTGTCAGGACGCTGCCTGCCGCCCTGCCTAAGCTTTCGCTCCAGCCCGGACGTCCTCTGTTCGCAAGACAGGCTTCCGGCGCGATCGAAACAAAAGGGCCGAGGAAGGCCGAGGAGACAGGAATGAATCAGGTATTGCGCATCAGCGCGATGGCAGGCGCCATCGCGCTCACTCTTTCCGCCTGTGGCGGCAGCGGCAACGATGACTCCGTCGCGACCACCACCCCCAGCGGCAGCACCGCCACCACCATCAGCGGCGTGGCTGCGACTGGCGCCGCACTGGCAGGCGCGAAGATCACCGTGTGCGATGCCAATGGCACCAGCAAGACGGCCACCACGGCCAGCGACGGCAGCTACTCCATCGACGCCGCCAACCTGACCGCGCCGCTGCTGATCTCGGTCACCACCGCACCCTTCGCCACCATCAACGGCATACCGCAACCGGCCAACGGCACCATCGCCTACGCCGCCCTGCTCGACAGCCTCACCAGCGGCGCCAAGAACACCGCCAACGTCAACCAACTGACCGACAAGATCAGTTCCGACGTGGCCAGCACCGACCTCTCGCTGAAGGGCTCCGTGCAACTCATCAACCTGTGCAAGACAGCCGGCATCAAGGCCGCCACCATCACCTCCAAGACTGCCGAACTGCGCGCCTTGGTGGTCGATGCGCTGAAGGCCAAGGGGGTGACGAATGCCGACGCGTTCGATCCGGTCAAGACCGCCATGAAGGCCGACCACACCGGCATCGACGCGGTGCTGGACATGGTGAGCCACAACCGCGATGGCTGGGGCAGTGGCACCGACGACCAGTTGCGCGGCACCAAGCTGTATGACCGTGACCTGCAGGAACTGTCGAGCAGCAACGTCAAGCTCGAAGCCACCCAGAAGGCGTGGTCCAGCTACGGCAAACGCATCTTCGTGGTGGGTGACTCGACGGCCAGCAACTATGGCCTGGATGTCGCGCCGCGCATGGGCTGGGGCCAGGTCTTCGATCGCATGCTGGTCAGCGGCGCCGACGCCAAGGTCGTGAACCTCGCCCAGTCCGGCCGCAGCTCGCGCAGCTTCATCACCGAGGGTTGGCTCAAGGTGATGGAAGACAACATCAAGGCGGGCGACTACGTGCTGATCCAGTGGGGTCACAACGACGAGAAATGCGGCTACCTGACCGCGACCTCCGACGCGACCAAGGGCACCAAGCTCGACTGGGCCAACCGCTGCACCTACCCGAACGACACCAACGGCAACCCGGTGGTCGCCAAGACGGCAGACGGTCTGCCGACCGGCACCACGGTCAACGATCTGTCGTTCCAGAAGTCGCTGGAGAAATACATCAAGGTCGCCAAGGACAAGGGCGCGATCCCGGTGCTGATCACCCCGATGACGCGCATCAACGCGGACAGCGCGGTCACCACCTACGTCGAGGGTAAGTTCCCGATCACCAAGAGCACGCACATCACCAGCAGCGGTGACTACGTGGGCAACTACTCGACGACCATCCTGCAGACCGCAACCGCCAACAACGTGGCCTCGGTGGACCTGGATACAGCCAGTATCAACTTCATGAACAGCATCAACGTGGGCACGGGGGGCGCCAACGCGACCGGCGGCTGGCGCGACTATCACCTGGCGGTGAGCGACTTCACGAAGTACCCGTACTACGCCACTGTTGCGGGTGACTACAAGGCACAGAAGACCGGCCACTACCTCAACGCCGACCGCACCCACTTCAAGGAAGAAGGTGCGCTCAAGATGGCCAGCCTGATCGTGGACGGCATCAAGGCCGACACCACCCGCCTGGCAGGTCTGATCGCGCTGCTCAAGTAATCCGCGTTGTACCTCCACTAGGGAATGCCCCGGGCAACCTCGTTGCTCGGGGTTTTTTTATTGCAGCTCAGGCAGACACGATCACGCCTTGGAGCGCACCCGAAGACTCAAGTCAGGTACTTGGCAAAGAAATCCAAGGTACGCTGCCAGGCCAACTGGGCCGCAGCCTCGTTGTAGCGAGCCGTATTGGTGTCGTTGTTGAAGGCGTGATTGACGCCGTCGTAGATGTACCACTGGTAGGTCTTGCCGGCCGCCTTCAGTGCCGCTTCGTAGCCGGGCCAGCCCTTGTTGATGTTTTCATCCAGCCCGGCGTAATGCAGCAGGATGGGCGCCTTGATATTGGGCACGTCCTCCGCCTTGGGCACCGGACCATAGAAGGCCACTGCGGCATTGATGTCGGTGCCGGCGGCTGCAAGGCGGTTGGTCTGCCCACCACCCCAGCAGAAGCCCACCACCCCAACCTTGCCATTCGACTTGGCATGCGCCCGCAGATACTTCACGGCTGCTTGACCATTGCCCAGCACCTGGGCCGGATCGAGCTTGCTGATCATCTCGCGGCCTTTGTCCTCATCGCTGGGGGTGCCACCGACCGGGCTGAGGTAATCCACCGCCAGCACGAGGTAGCCGGCCACGGCCAGGCGGCGGCCGATGTCCTGGATATGCGGATTGAGACCCCGGTTCTCGTGAATCACGATCACGCTGGGCAGCTTGCCGCTTGCCGCCTTGGGGTAGCTCAACTGCCCCGTGACTTTGCTGCCGACGCCATCAAAGCTGACCGTCTCGACGACGATCCGGGTGTCGTCCGCTTTGACCATCTGAGCATTGGCGTAGTTGTTCTCCAACAAGGGCAGCACCGCGGTCGCGGCAGCGGTACTGCCGGTAATGGCGGTCAGGCGCTTGATGAACACGCGGCGGGCGAGCGGCGCATGAGTGTACTCATCGTAGAGCGCAATGATTTCCTGGTTGATGACGGGGTTTGCGGGCTGTCTGCTCATGCTTTTTTCCTCTCTCTTCGTCGGGCGGGGATGCGGGTTTGGGCGAATCACCGATCCCCGTAAATGGGTGGGATGAGGCTTGTAGGTACGACGCAGCTTTGATGCAGGCTCAGGCTGTCAGTTCCATCCCGAGGAAACTCAAAGCAGACCGGCCGCGTTGGCCGTGGTGGCCATGCAGACTTCCGCTTCCGACAGCCCTCGCAGCCCCGCCAGCACCTCGGCAAAACGCGCCACATTGGCCGGTTCGTTGCGGGCCTGCGGTGCCCAGGCCGGCGGGATGTCCGGCCCGTCCGACTCCAGCACGATGGCCTCCAGCGGCAGCTCAGCGGCCAGCGCGCGAATGCGCGTGGAGCCGCTGTAGGTCATGGCGCCGCCAAAGCCCAGCTTGAAGCCCAGCGCGATGAAAGCCTCCGCCTGCTGGCGGCTGCCGTTGAAGGCATGGGCGATGCCGCCACGCACGCGGTGCCGTCGCAGGTACTTGAGCACCCGGTCCTGGGCGCGCCGCACGTGCAGCAGCACCGGCAGGTCGAACTCACGGGCGATCTTCAACTGCTCGGCGAAGAACCATTCCTGGCGGGCCGCATCGGTGTCGGGTTCGTAGCCATCGAGACCGATCTCGCCGACCGCACAGGCGCCCCCCTCGGCCAGCGCGGCGCGCAGTTCGATGAGGGCGGCTTCAGTCACACGATCGACGTAGAGGGGGTGGATGCCCAGGGCAAAGCGGCTGCCCGGCAGGCGGGCCGCGAGGGCACGCACAGCGTCGAAATTGCCCGGATCCACTGCGGGTAGGATGAAGCGCGTCACACCCGCGGCGTGTGCGCTGGCGATCACCGCCTCGCGATCTGCATCGTACTCGGCGGCATCCAGGTGCAGATGGGTATCGACCAAGAGGTTGCCAGGCAGGCTTTCCATGGCCTCGCCTATGCGCCGCTCAGCCTTTGCACACCTGCCCTGCCGGGCCGCCCAGCCAGGCGGCACTGCGCTCGCCCAGTTGCTGCAACACGCCGCGGAAGGCCAGCGCGGCCTCGGCCGGTGCAGCTTGGGACAAGGGTGCGCGCAGGTCCAGTGCCAGTTGCTGCGACTGACCGGCATCCGAGGTCAGGCGCAGGTCCGCCACCACCACGGCCTGGGCCTTGCCGGCGGCGTCGATCTCGACAATGAACTCGCCCAGCGTGACCAGCAGGCGGCAGCGCCCCGGCGCCCCGCCATTGGCCAGCAGGCGGTTGAGTGCGCCTTCGGTCATGGCCGCCGGCGGCGCGGCCCAGCGGTTGCTGGTCCAGGCGTTGCGGCGTGTCGGCACCGCCGCCTCGCGGTACTGCATGGCCACGCTGTTGATCATGGGGTGGGCCACCACCGCGATGGAGCGCAGGCCGACCGGACTCTTCGCGGCACCGGACTCGAACACGCTGCCCAGGTCGTGCTGACTCAGCGGCGAAGCGCCTTGCTTGGGCACGCTGCCGCAGGCGGCCAGCATGAGGGCGAGGATCAGGCGGGCGAGTGCTTTCATCACGATTCCTGTCAGGGCGTCTTTTCACCGGGGCCGGGCGCGGGCGCCTCACGGCCGAACACCAGCATATTGGGCGAGCGCTCCAGCTCGTCGAGCACGCGGTTGAGCTGAGCTGCCGTGCCTTGCAATTCGCTGGCGAGCTGGTTGACCCGGGGCAGGGTCTCGCCCGCAACCGCGTTGTTGAGATCGGCCGCCAGGCGGTCCCAGCGATCCAGGGTGCGGCGCGCGTCCGCCAGCACCGGCTGCACCTGGCGCGCAGCGGCCGACAATTCGCGGATCGCCGCGCTCATCTGCTCCGCGTTCTGAGACGAGGTGAAGCGGCGCATGTCGGCCGACAGTTCGGCGGAATTCGCCAGGGTCTTTTCAAGATGGGCCGAGCTGGCCGCGAGATTGCGCAGCACCTGGTCGACGCGTTCCACGTTCTGGTCGCTGAGCACGCGCTCGATGCGCGTGGTGGCCTCGCGCAGGCGGCCGATCATGTCGCGCCCGGCATCAGTGGCGCTGTCCATCAGGCCCTGGCCCAGCGGAATCTGCGCCAGCTCCTGCCCCTGCCCCAGCAACGGACGTGGATCGAGCCCATCGTCGTCGAGCTGCACGAAGGCCAGGCCGGTCAGTCCGGTGCTGCCAAGCGTCGCGCGCGTGCCGCGCGTGAGCTTGACGTCGCTGCTGACGCGGATGGTCACGATCACGTTGCGCGTGCCTTCGTCATCCAGCTCGATGTTGAGCACCCGCCCCACGCGCACACCGCGGAAACGCACCGCGGCCTGCGGGTTCAAGCCGGTGACCGGGCGGCTGGAGACCAGTTCGTAATAGTTGAAGTCCTGCCCGCTGCCGGAGAACCACCACAGGCTCAGCACCCCGGCCGCACTCATAAGGATGACGAACAGACCAACGATCAGCGCATGGGCGCGGTTTTCCACTTGGGGGCCTCAGAAAATCCAGTTCGAGATCGGATGGTCGGATTTGACCACGCTGCGGAAGAAGGAATCCACGAAGGGATGCTCCAGGCACATCACCTGCTCCGGCGTGTCGCTGGCGAGTATACGGCGATCCGCCAGCACCGCGACCCGGTTGGCCAGCGCATGCAGCGTCGCCACGTCGTGCGTCACGAATACCGCCGTCAGGTTCAGTTGAGCGTGCAGCGAGCGGATCAGTTCCACGAAGCCGCCGCTGCGGTCCGGGTCCAGCCCGGCGGTGGGCTCGTCGAGCAGCAGCAGCTCCGGCTCCAGGGCCAGCGCGCGCGCCAGGGCGACGCGCTTGACCATGCCGCCGGACAGCTCGGCCGGCATCAGGCGCGCATGGCGCGGCTCCAGCTCGACCAGGGCCAGGCGGCTCATCACCAGGGCGTGGATCTCGTCCTCCTGCATCACGCCCAGCTCGCGCATCGGAAACGCGATGTTGTCGAACACCGTCAGAGCGGAGAACAGCGCGCCATGCTGGAACAGCATGCCGAAGCGGCGACGGCGCAGGCTACGGTCGGCGCGCCGACCGGCGTCCAGGCGTTCTCCGAACAGCAACAGCTCGCCACGCGTGGGCCGTGCCAGCCCTGCCATCTGACGCAGCAAGGTGGTCTTGCCGGAGCCGGAGGCACCGATCAAGGCCAGCAGGTGGCCACGCTCGACCGTCAGGTTCAGGCCTTCATGCACCACCACCCGGCCGAAACGGGTATGCACATCGCGTACCTCGATGACCGGCTTCATCGTGCAATGATCCCGATGCCACGGGTCAGTACGGCAATCAGCGCATCCAGCGCGATCACCGCCGAGATCGCCGCCACCACCGAGGAGGTGGTGTTGACCGACAGGCTCTCGGTGTTGGGCAGGATGCGCAGGCCGAAATGGCAGGCCACCAGCGCGATGGTGACGCCGAACACGATGCCCTTGATGAAGGCGATCCACAGGTTGGCCGACAGAACCACGCGCGGCAGAGTCTCGATGAAGTAGCGGAAGTCGAGCTGCAACTGCAGGTCGGCCGCCAACATGCCGCCGGCCAGGGCCCAGGCGGAACTCCACAGCACCAGCATGGGCATGGCCACGCCCAGGGCCAGCACCTTGGGCAGGATGATGCGCTGGTAGCGCGACACGCCCATCGCGGCGAGGGCGTCGATCTCCTCGGTCACCCGCATGACGCCGATCTGCGCCGTGATGGCGGAACCGGAACGCCCGGCCACCAGCACCGACACCAGCATCGGGCCCAGCTCGCGGATGATGCCCAGGCCCAGGATGTTGACGATGAAGGTGTCGGCACCGAAGTTCTGCAACTGCAAGGAGATCAGGTAGGAGAACACTACGCCGATCAGGAAGCCCAACAGGGCCGCGATCGGCAGTGCCTGCACGCCGGTCTTGTAGAGCGCGGCCGAGATCTCGCGCCACGGGAATTCGCGCGGCTGCAGCAGCAGGCGGCCACACTCGATGCTGACGTGGCCCAGCAGCACACACAGGTCGCGCACGTGCTCGGCGAACAGCGCCGCGCCATCGCCGACCGCCAAGATGGGCGCTCGCCAATCAGCGCGCGCACGCACGCGCGGCACCTCGGCCGCCTGATGGATGCGCTCGAAAGCCCCGAACAGATGCGGCGGCATGACCAGGGCTTCCGGCATGCGCCGCCCCCAGGCCCGCCACAGCAGGAGCGCGCCAAAAGCATCGAGGCGATCCACGCCCGACAGGTCCCAGCGCATACCCTGGCGCCCCAGGCGAGCCAGTTGCCCGCGCAACGCGGGCGCCATGGTGTTGAGTGCGGCCAGCGTCCAGGTACCGCTTAACTCCACCCGCGCCCCGTCATGGGTCACGCGGGGAGGCTGGGTCTCGGGCGGCAGCAGGGGCTTCATGCAGGATTCGGTACGAGGCTGCCGCTGCGCCGCGAGCGCACGCGGAAGCTCAAACCCAGGCGCGCCCACTGCGACTCCTCGTCGTGCAGCGCGGCAGCGGTCAGGGGAGCGTGCTGCAGCCAGCCCGGTGCGAAGTCGAGCACGAAGCCGCCGCGCCGGTCGCGCTCCAGCTGCACGCCGGCGAGTGGCCGGTCCTCGCGCGAACGGCAGAAGATCACCGCCAGGCGCAGGCACAGGATCAAGGCCCAGTCGCCACTCTCCGGCCCCATCGCCTGCACCCGCTCCAGCTTGCCGCGATGGGCCAGCGCGAGGCGGGCCAGACGCCCCTGGTCCATGCGCGAGAAGCCGGGCATGTCGGCGTTCGCCAGGATGTAGGCGGTGTGCTTGTGATAGCTGGCATGCGCCACCGACAGGCCGATCTCGTGCATCAGCGCGGCCCAGCCGAGGAAACGTCGATCCCTGTTGTCGTCGGCCACGGTCTCCGGCTGGAGCTGGGCCAGCAAGCTCTGCGCGGTGGCCGCAACCCGCAAGGCCTGCTGCTGGTCCACCTGATACCGGCGGACGAAGGCCATGACTGTGGCATCGCGCAGGTCATGGCGGTGGTAGCGCCCCAACAGGTCGTACAGCACGCCCTCGCGCAATGCGCCTTCGGAGAACACCATGCGCTCCAGCCCCATTTCCTCGAACACCGCCGTCATGATGGCGAAGCCGCCGGGGAACACCGGGGTCCGGTCGGCCTTGAGACCTTCCAGGCGCAGGCGGTCGATGTGGCCAGCCTTGATCATGAGATTGCGCAAGGCTTCCAGGCCTTCGCGACAGATGCCATGCGAACACAGGCCGTTGTACTCCAGCACGTCGGCCAGGGCCTTGGCCGAGCCACTGGAACCGATGGCCAGCTCCCAGCCGGTCGCGCGGTAGGTCGCGGCGATGGCCTGCAGCTCCTGGCGCGCGGCGTTCTCGGCCTCCTTCAGCGCAGCGCGGGTGATCACGCCATCCGGGAAGTAGCGCAGGCTGTAGCTGACGCAGCCCATGTACAGCGACTCCAGGTGCAGCGGCTCGAAGCTGCGCCCGATGATGCATTCGGTGGACCCGCCACCGATGTCGACCACCAATTGCTGCAGGCCGGGGTCCGGCATCGAGTGGGCGACGCCGACGTAGATCAGGCGCGCCTCCTCGCGGCCGGCGATCACTTCGATCGGGAAACCCAGGGCCTCCTCGGCCTCGATCAGGAACTCGGGGGCGTTCTTCGCCACCCGCATGGTATTGGTCGCCACCGCACGCACCGCCTCCGGCGGCAAGCCGCGCAGGCGCTCGTTGAAGCGCCGTAGGGCTTCCGTGCCGCGTTGGCGCGAGGCCGGGTCCAGTACCTTGTCCGGCCCCAGACCGGCGGCTAGGCGCACCGGCTCCTTGAGGTTGTCGATGGGATAGATCTGGTCGCCCTCGACCCGGCCGATGATCAGACGAAAGCTGTTGGAACCGAGGTCGACAGCAGCGACAAGCTCTTGGGACATAGGCGGGAGGCGGAGACGGGGAAGCGCGGGGCGTCGAAATTCTAGCGTTTTTTGCCCTGCCCCTCGCGCGTCTGTCATCTCGCCCACCCGATTTGGCGCGCAAGCGCACGAAAAACCAACATCCGGCCGGGCGGGTAATATTGCTGTCATGAATCTGTCACACACTGCACGCGCGCCCTACCGGCCGCAGCACGCCGGAGTCCCGCGCCCCTCAACGCTTAGATGGCTCCCGCATGAACAATCTTGATCCGACCCGCGTCACGCCCCCCGACCAACTGCTCAACCGCGAGCTGTCCCTGCTCGCCTTCCAGCGCCGGGTGCTGGCGCAGGCGGCCGACGACAGCGTGCCGCTGCTGGAACGCCTGAAGTTCCTGTGCATCGTGTCGAGCAACCTCGACGAGTTCTTCGAGATCCGCATCGCCGGCGTGAAGGAACAGATCCGTTCCGGCGCCAGCACCTACGGCGGCATGCCGGCGCTGGCCCTGTACCGCACCATGTCACGTGAGGTGCACGCCATCGTGGCCGAGCAGTACGCCCTGCTCTACGACACCATCCTGCCGCGCCTGGAACAGGAAGGCGTGGTGTTCCTGCGCCGCTCGCTGTGGACCGATGAGCAGCGCGAATGGATCCGCGACTATTTCTTCTCCCAGGTTATGCCGGTGCTCACACCGGTGGGGCTGGACCCGGCCCACCCCTTCCCGCGGGTGCTCAACAAGAGCCTCAACTTCGCGGTAGAGCTGGAGGGGCGTGACGCCTTCGGGCGCAACTCGAATGCCGCCATCGTGCAGGCGCCACGTGCGCTGCCACGGGTGATCCGCCTGCCGCGCGAGTTGACCGGCGTGGAGTACGGCTCGGTGTTCCTGTCCTCGGTGCTGCACGCCTTCGTGGGTGAGCTGTTCGCCGGCATGAACGTGCTCGGCTGCTACCAGTTCCGCGTGACCCGCAACAGCGACCTGTTCGTCGACGAGGAAGAGGTCAAGGACCTGCGCACCACGCTGCAGGGCGAACTGCAGCAGCGCAACTTCGGCAATGCGGTGCGCCTGGAGGTGGCCGACAACTGCTCGCCGCAGATGAGCGAGTTCCTGCTCCAGCAATTCGGGCTGGAACGCGAGGAGCTCTACCGCGTGCCGGGCATCGTGAACCTGGTGCGCCTGATGCAGGTGCCCGACTGGGTCGACCGCCCGCAGCTCAAGTACCCGCCCTTCACGCCAACGATTCCCAAGGGCCTGGACAAGCGCAGCGACCTGTTCGCCGCGATCCGCAAGCAGGACATCCTGCTGCACCACCCCTTCCAGAGCTTCGCCCCGGTGATCGACCTGCTCAGCGCGGCGGCCGACGACCCCAAGGTGGTGGCCATCCGCATGACGGTGTATCGCACCGGCACCGACTCCATCCTGATGGAGCAGTTGCTGCGTGCCGCGCGCAAGGGCAAAGAGGTGAACGTGGTGGTCGAGCTGATGGCGCGCTTCGACGAAGAGGCCAACATCAACTGGGCGGCCAAGCTGGAAGACGCCGGTGCACATGTGGTGTATGGCGTGTTCGGCTACAAGACGCACGCCAAGATGCTGCTGATCCTGCGCCGCGAAGAAGACACCAAGGGGGTCGAATACCTGCGCCGCTACGTGCACCTGGGCACCGGCAATTACCACCCGCGCACCACGCGCTTCTACACCGACTTCGGCCTGCTGACCGCCAACGAAGAGATCGGCGAGGACGTGCACGAGGTGTTCAAGCAGCTCACCGGCCTGGGCCATGCGAAAGAGCTACGCCACCTGTGGCAGGCGCCCTTCACCCTGTGCAGCAGCGTGATCGCGGCCATCGACCGCGAGGCCGAGGCCGCGCGTGCCGGGCGCAAGGCCCGCATCGTCGCCAAGATGAATGCGCTGCTGGAGACCCACACCATCCAGGCCCTGTACGAGGCCTCACAGGCCGGCGTGGAGATCGAGCTGATCGTGCGCGGCACCTGTGCGCTGAAGCCCGGCGTGCCCGGCCTGTCGGACAACATCAAGGTGCGCTCGGTGGTGGGCCGTTTCCTTGAGCACACGCGCGTGTTCTGGTTCCATGCCGACGGCGAGGACAAGGTGTACCTCTCCAGCGCGGACTGGATGGAGCGCAACTTCTTCCGCCGCATCGAGGTAGCCTTTCCCATCCTGGACTCCCGCCTGCGCCGCCGCGTCATCAAGGAAGGCCTCAAGCCCTACCTGATGGACAACTGCCAGGCCTGGGAGATGAATGGCGAGAACGGCAGCTACCGTCAGCGCAACCCGCGCGGAGCGCGGCACAGCGCGCAGGAACTGCTGCTGCGCGAGGTCGGCGGCAGTGGCACGGTCCGCCTGGAGCCTCAGCCCGAGGCCTGATCGCGCAGACGCCACTCCGCCACCGCCAGCCATGCCGGCCAGTCAGTGTCGGCCGGCAGCGACGCCAGGCGCAGGCTGGTGATCCGCGGTCCGGCCAACCCACCCACCGGGGCCGTCAACAAGTCCACCAGTTCCTGTTCGCTCAGTGCGGCGGCCGGCGCCAGCACGGCGAAACGGTCGGCCGCCAGGCTGGCGGCCACGCCCAGGCGACGCACCCTCTCGCGCAAGCGCCGCGCTTGCTCGCGCAGCCAGTCGGCCAGCGAGTCGTCGTGCGCCACGACCTCCACCTGCAGCAAGGTCAGCGCCATCGCCTCGCCCTGCTGCTCCTGTGTCGCCGCCAAGGACTCGCACAGGCCGTGGCGGTTGGCCAGGTGCAACCACTCCTCCATCTGCAGGCGGCGTGTCAGACGCTCAATGAGGTCGATGTTGTCCAGGCAGCGCCCGACGTTGCGGCAGAACAGTTCCAGCAGGTTACGGTCCGGCCCGGACATCGGGCTGCCCGCCGCAACGTAGGCCGCCATGTCCTTACCGGTGCTGCCGGCAAAGAACAGTACGCTGCCTCCTGCCAGCAGGCGGCTCTGGCGCAGCCGCAGGGCCTCGCTCAACAGATCGCGCACCTGCTCGTTGCCGATCGCCTCAAGCGGCCGGTAGACCAGTTCGGTATAGCGCCCGGCCGCCGCCACGATTTGGTAGTCACCCTCACCGTCCTCGCCCAGGCAACGGGCGCAGATCAGTCCTTCCGGCGGAATCCCCAACAAGGCCGCGATCTGCGTGATGACGCCAGCGGCGAAGGACTGCAGGCCGTGTTCGGCGGTGATGCGCTGGCAGGCGTTGACGATCAGCTCCAGGCCGCGCCGGCTGGCGTTGATGGTCTGGATCTGCTCGAAGGAACGCAGCGCGGTGGTGAGCGTGGTGTAGAGCTTGTGGCGCGTCAGCTCGGTCTTGGTCTTGTAGTCGTTGATGTCGTAGTCACGGATCGCCTCCAGCTCCGGTGCGTGGCCCGGCTGGCCGGTGCGCAGGATGATGCGCACCTCCTCCAGCCGCAGCTCACGCCGGATGTGGTCGACCAGCTTGAGGCCGGCGTTCTCCTCCTCCATCACCACGTCGAGCAGGATCACCGCAATGTCGCGCTCGTTCAGCAGCAGCGCGCGAGCCTCGGCGGCCGAGCGCGCATGCAGCAACTCCAGTTCGCGCCCGAGCACCTGGGAATTGGCCAGTACCAGGCGGGTGGCGTCATGCACGTCATCGTCATCGTCGACGATCAGCACGCGCCAAGTTGCCCGTGGCGCGCGGGCCGGGTCTGTCTCGTCTTCGTCGAGGAACTCCAGTTCGTCGTTGTCCACGCACCGCCTCCTTGCCGTTCGCGACTTCAACCCGCTTCGCCGCCAGCCCCGAACTCCTCCAGCCAGGCAGCAAACGCCTCGGCCTCCATCGGGCGGCTGTAGTAATAACCCTGGGCCATTTCGCAGCCCAGGCTGCGCAGGGCCTGCAGGGTGCTCGCCTGCTCCACGCCCTCGGCCACCAGGGTGAGCCCCAGAGCATGCCCCATGGATATGATAGCTTCCACGATCGCGCGGTCGGCCCCGGTGCTCTCGACGCCACGCACGAAGGAACCATCCACCTTGAGTTTGTCGATGGGCAGGCGCTTGAGGTAACCGAGGCTGGAATAACCGGTGCCGAAATCGTCGATGGCCAGGCCCACGCCCACCTGCTGCAGCTCGGCCAGGGTGCGCGCCGCGCCCTCGTTCTCCTGCATCACGATGCTCTCGGTCAGCTCCAGTTCAAGCTCGTCCGCCGCCACGCCGAACAGGCTCATGGCCTCGCGCACGCGGCGCGCGAAATCCGGCTGCCGGAACTGCAGCGCCGACACGTTGATGGCGACCGGGAAGCGCGGCAATCCGGCGCGGGTCCACTCGGCACGCTGGCGGCAGGCCTCGCGCAGCACCCAGTCGCCGATCTGCAGGATCAATCCGCTCTCTTCGGCCAGCGGGATGAAGGTGGCCGGCGACACCAGACCCTGCCCGGGGTGCTTCCAGCGCACCAAGGCTTCAACGCCGATCAGCTTGCGCGTGGCGATCGCCACCTGCGGCTGGAAATGCAGGACGAATTCGTCGCGGTCCACCGCCAGGCGCAGCTCCTGCTCCAGTGACAGCGATTCCTCCGCATGCTCGGCCATGGTCTTGCGGAACATCTGGTAGTTGTTCCGCCCCAGCGACTTGGCGTGATACATCGCCACATCGGCCTTGCGGATCAGTTCGTCGGCATCGCGTGCGTCCTGCGGGAACAGGCTGATGCCGATCGAGGTGGTGATCGACAACTCGTGGCCCATCACGTTGATGACCGGGGCCAGCACCGCGATGATGTGCTCGGCCACCAGTTCCGCATCCTGCTGGTTGCGCACGCGGTCGAGCATCACGATGAACTCGTCCGCCCCCTGCCGGCATACGGTGTCGGAGCCACGCACCGCACGCTTGATGCGCTCGGCCACCTCCTTGAGCAGACCGTCGCCCACCGTGTGACCCAGGGTGTCGTTGATCAGCTTGAAACGGTCGAGATCGACGAACAGCAGGGCCACCATGCCCTGTTCGCGCTGCGCATGCGCCAGCGCCACCTGCAGGCGGTCGCGCAGCAGGCTGCGGTTAGGCAGGTGGGTCAGGGCATCGAAGTGCACCAAGTGGCGGATCTGCGCCTCCTGTGCCTTGCGCTCGGAGATGTCGTGGTACATGCCCAGGTAGTTCGTCACCTCGCCGGCCTCGTCGCGGATGGCCGTCATGCTGAGCCACAGCGGGAAACTGCTGCCATCGGCGCGCAGGTCCCAGATCTCGCCATGCCATTCGCCGGCCTGCGCCAGCGTCTGCCAGAAGGAGACGTAGAAGGCCTCGTCATGCAAGCCGGTACGCAGGAAGGAGGGCTGACGCCCCAGCAGGTCCTCGGCGGACTGACCGCTGATGCCCAGCAAGGCCACGTTGACGTATTGCACCATGCCGTCCGGATTGCAGATGAAGATGGCGTCGCGCGCGCGCTGGAACACGCTCGCCCACAGGCTCAGTTCCTGGCTGCGCAGGGCCTGCACCGAAGCCAGCTCGCCCAGGCGCCACAGCTCACCCCCCCCGAATGCCCGCTCATCCGCCCCTTCGGCCAATCTCTGGACCGCCGCGAAATCACCCACGCGCAGCGCCTGCAGGGCGCGATCCAGGCGGGCCACCGCCGGCGCGATGCGCCGCCGCACCCGCCACAGGCACAGCGGCACCGCCGTCAGTGCGGCCAGCAGCGCCGCCACCAGGCTGGCGCCGGACAATTCCCCGAGATCGAACTGCTGCTCCGCACCGTGCAGACCCAGCACCAGGTATTCCGGCCCGGCCACGTCGCCCGGCAGGCGCAAGGCCAGCCGCAGGCCATCCTCCTCGCGGAAGGGCTTGCCGGGCTCTTCGGTCGGGCTCATCGGCATCAGCTCGGCGGCCTCCATCAGGTGGGTGGGCTGCAGATCCTCCCCCTTCTGCACCGCCTGGCCCGGCAGATCCGGCCACCAGTCGAAGCTGAGCCGGGAACCGGACGGCGGCACCACACCCAGCGCCTCTTCGGGCGAGCACAGCAGAATGGCGACATGCCCGGCGAGCTGGCGCAGCGCCTGCACCGGGGCGGACTGCATCAGGCAGTACTCGCCCTGTACCGCCCGCCAGGCCGGCACCCCGCCGGGCCCCAGTCGCAGCGCATCGCGTTTGAGCGGGGTGGCGTACTGCCCGCCGCTGATCCCCGCATTGGCTTCACCTTCAGTGAAAAAGCCACTGGACGGTAGGTCGCCACGGCCATCGACATACACCAGGGGCTGGCCGCGGCGGTCGTATACCGCCAGCACCAGGGGGCTGCCCAGCCCGGCATGGGCCAGTTGGGTCTGCATGAGCTGGCGCATGCCGGCGCCTGGTTCAATGTCGCTGCGCGTCAGCGTGACCAGCATGTCGCGCAAGGCCTCGTCACCGGCCAGCCGCGACACGGCACGCCGCAACTCGTCCGCCCGCTCACGGAAGCGTTGCTGCACCACGGCCCCGACCGCCTGCACGGTCTCTTCCTGGCGCCGCTCCAGCACGCTGGCCGCCAGCGCGTAGCCCGCCAGCGCGATCACCAGCACCACGGCCAGGGCAGCAGCCAGCACGACCCGGGGGTGCTCCATGAGCACCACCAGGGCCGTCCCCGGAGCGGCGCTCTGATCGCTGGACATCTGGGTGTCATTCCTCGGCATATCCCACACTATATCGACCCTGCCCGGACAAGCTTGACGTGCAGTGCAGCACACGCCCTGCCCGTTGTGGGAGGCAACCCGCCCACCGCCCCGGGCACGGTACAATCCTGCGCCTGCCGCACCCAGCCGCTGTGTATTCGCCCGTATTCCACGCCTGTCCCTGCCCATGAACGCGCCCGCCCCGCTGTCCCGACGCCCCGCGCTCAATGCGCTCGACGCCCAGTTCGAGGCGCACAAGATCGCCTTCGGCCCGGTTGTCTTCCAGTGTGTCCGCCTGGCCCTCAAGAAAGGCCTGCTGGCCACCCTGGCCCAGCGGGGGCCGCAGACCCCGGCGCAATTGGCCGAACTCCTGGGCCTCTCGGCCTACGCGGTCGACCTGCTGCTGGAAAGCTGCCTGTCGGCCCAGGTGGTCAGCCAGGATGAAGAGGGCCGCTACGCGCTCGACAAGACCGGCTACTTCGTCCTCAACGACCCTCAGGCGCGTATCAACATGGATTTCGTCCATGAGGTCTGCTACGCCGGCCTGGCCGACCTGGAGCAGAGCCTGGACGAGGCGCGCCCCGTCGGACTGCGCCATCTGGGCCCCTGGCCGACGATCTACCAGGGCTTGTCCATCCTGCCCGAGCCGGCACGCAGCGCCTGGTTCCGCTTCGACCAGCACTATTCCGACAGCGCTTTCCCGGCGGCCCTGCCGCACGCCTTCCTGCATCGCCCGCGCCGCCTCATGGACATCGGCGCCAACACGGGCAAGTGGACGCTGCAATGTCTGCGCCACGACCCGCAGGTGACGGTCACCCTGGTCGACCTGCCGGTGCAGCTCGAAGCAGCTCGCAAGAACATTGCCGCAGCCGGTCTGAGCGCGCGCACCCAACTGCACGCCATCGACCTGCTCAACGATCCGGCACCGCTGCCCGGCGAGCAGGACGTGGTATGGATGAGCCAGTTCCTGTCCTGCTTCACCCTGGCCCAGATCGAGCAGCTCTTCGGCCGTGCCGCCGGAGCCCTGGCCGATGCCGGCGAAGTGCTGGTACTGGACACCTTCTGGGACCGCCAGCGCCACGCTGCCGCCTCCTACTGCCTGATCAACACCTCGCCCTATTTCACCGCGATGGCCAATGGCAACAGCAAGATCTACCGCGCCAGCGAGTACATCGCCTGTGCCGAAGCCGCCGGCCTGCGTCTGGTCGATATCGTCGATGGCCTGGGCCTGTCGCATTCCCTGCTGCGCTTCAAGCGCGCGCGCTGAACCATGGCGCAGTCCCCCCTGGCCTCCTTCACCCTCCGCCGCTGGGCCGCGTGGGCACCACAACGGCCGGATGCGGCCGCCTGGCTGGCCTGGGCCCACGGCGCCCCCGATGCGAGCGAGTCGCACACGCCCGCCGTCGCCGCCATGGCGCCAATGTTGCGCCGGCGCCTCGCACCGTTCGGCCGCATGGCACTGGAATGTGCCTACGGCCTGGGCGCACATGAAGGACAAAGCATCGTGTTCGCCTCGCGGCATGGCGAACTGGGACGCTGCCTGGGCCTGCTGGAAGAGCTTCAGGCCAGCGGCGCGGTCTCGCCACAAGGTTTCAGCGTGGCGGTACATAACGCGGTAGCCGGGCTCTACACCATCGACCGCAAGCTCGCGGCCCCGGTCTCGGCCGTATCCGCCGGACTGGACAGCTATGCCGCCGGCCTGATCGAAGCCGCCGCCCTGCTCGCCGATGGCGCGCCGGAAGTCTGGCTGCTGGTGTGCGAGGAAGCCCTGCCGCCCGCCTTCGCGGCCTTCGCCGAGCATCCGCGCGAGACCGATTGCGCCTATGCCTACGCGCTGGCGCTGGGCTCCGGCGAGGACTGGCAACTGCTGCGCCAGCGCGCCACCGAAGTGGCCGAGGCGGCGGACGAACTGCCCGCCCTGGCCTGCCTGCGTGGTCTGCTGCGCAAGGAGGACACCGCGCTGTCCGGCGGCTGGAGCCTGCGCCGCGGAGCGAGCGCATGAGCGCCCTGTGGTCTGCCGTGTTCCGCCTGTGGCGCATTCTCGCCACCGGTTTCTGCTTCACCGTGTTCGGCACCGGTGGCGTGCTGATCCTGCTGCTGGGCACGCCCCTGCTGCACCTGTTGCCCGACCCGGCGCGCCGTCAGCGCTGGGCACGCCGTCTGATGCATCTGAGCTTCCGCCTGTTTACCCGCCTGATGATCGCGGTCGGCGTGATCAGCGTGGAATGGCGTGGCGTCGAACGTCTGCGGCGCGGTGGCCAACTGGTCCTGGCCACCCACCCTTCACTGATCGACGTGGTGTTGCTGATCGGCGAGGTGCCCAACCCCGACTGCGTGGTCAAGGCCGCGCTGTGGGACAACCCCAGCATGATCGGCCCGCTGCGCCTGGCCGGCTTCATCCGCAACGACGGCGGCCCCGGCCTGGTCGAGGACTGCATCGCCTCGCTCGCCGCCGGCCACACCCTGATCATCTTCCCCGAGGGCACGCGCAGCCGGCCCGGCCAGCCCATGCAACTGCAGCGCGGCGCGGCCAACGTGGCGGTGCGTGGCGCACGGCGCTTCACGCCCGTCATCATCAGCACCTCCGAGCCCATGCTGACCAAGGGCACCCCCTGGTACCGCGTGCCGCAGCGGCGGCCGCATTTCATCGTGGAGGCGCGCGAGGAGATGCCCATCGAGGCGCTCATCGCCCCGCGTCCCGAAGCCCCGATCGAGGCGCGCGCCTTCACCGACGCGCTGCGCCAGTATTTCACCGAGGAACTGAAGCTCCATGTCAAACCTAGCTGACGAAATCAAGCAACTCATCATCGACAGTCTGAATCTCGAAGACATCGCTCCGGCCGACATCGACACCGATGCGCCGCTGTTCGGCGAGGGCCTCGGGCTGGATTCCATCGACGCGCTGGAGCTCGGTATCGCGCTGCAGAAGCGCTACGGCGTGCACCTCGCGGCCGAGGCCGCCGAGACGCGCGCGCACTTCCGCTCGGTTGCCAGCCTGGCCGCCTTCGTCAGCGCCAACCGCACGCTCTGAAGCGGAGGACCGCCATGAACCAGCAGGAAATCTTCCAGCTCATCACCCAGGCCCTGCAGGAGACCTTCGAGATCCCGGCCGACAGCATCACGCTTGAATCGCGGCTGTACGAGGATCTCGACATCGACAGCATCGACGCCGTCGATCTCATGGTCAAACTCAAGACCCTGACCGGCCAGCGCCTGTCGCCGGATGCCTTCCGCGCCGTGCGCACCGTCGGCGACGTGGTCGAAGCCATCCACAAGATCGCCCACGGCGAATGAAGGCTGGCCTGTTCGCCCGCGTGCTGGCGATACCGCTCGCGCTGGCCTTGCCGGCGCTGTTCTGGTTATGCCACATGCAAGGCTGGCCGCTGTGGCTGGGCGGCCTGCTGTTGCTGCCGCTGGCCCTCCTGCAAAGCGGCCGGCGGGCATGGACGGCCGCCGCGGTCGCCGCCTTGCTGGGCGCCTGGGCCTTGCTGGCGCGCAGCGACCTGCCGGTGCGCCTGTACCCAGTTGCGATCAACGCCGCGCTGCTGGGCGCCTTCGCCTTCACCCTGCTGCGCCCGCCGAGCATGATCGAGCGCTTCGTGCGCCTGCGCGTGCCCATGACCGCGCCCATCGCCGCCTATTGCCGCCGCGTGACCCAGGCCTGGTGCCTGTTCTTCGTGGCCAATGGCGGCATCGCGCTGTGGACCGTGCTGCGTGGCGACGAAGGTTTGTGGGCGCTGTACAACGGCGGCATCGCCTACCTGCTTATGGGTCTAATGTTCGCGGGTGAATGGCTGGTGCGCCGCCGCGTGCAACGCCGCCTTGCCGCGCAGGACGGAGCCGCCCGTGTCTGAAGCCCACCCGCTGCTGCACCTGCCGCGCCTGCTGGCGACGCGGCACCAGCCCGTCGCCTTGCGCCAGGGCGCGTTCATCTCGCCCGCCCGTTTCGCGCAGGACATCGGCAGCGCCCTGGCCCGCCTGCACGCCCATCCTGCCGGCGCCTGCGCGCTGTACACCCAGGACGCCTACACCGCCGCCGTGTGGCTGATCGCTGCGCTATGCGCCGGGCGCGACGCCCTGCTGCCGGGCGAGGTGACGCCGGCGACCGTGCGCGCCCTGCGGGCCGAGGGCCTCCTGCTGGTGGGCGACTGGCCGGACCAGACCGGCGTGCTGAGCGAATGGACCGGCCCGGCCCAGCCCTTGCCCGAGACGCTGGCAGCGGACGCGCGCATCCTGCTGCAGACCTCCGGCTCCACCGGCGCCCCCAAGCGCGTGGCCAAGACCCTGGCCCAGACCGAGGCCGAGACACGCGCCATCGAAGCCCTGCTGGGGCCACGCGTGGCGGCCGAGGCGATCATCGCCGGCAGCGTGCCGCATCAGCACATGTACGGCCTGTCCTTCCGCTTCTTCTGGCCACTGTGCAGCGACCGCTGCCTGCTCGCCCCGGCCCTGCCCGGCCCGGAGACCCTGTGGTCCCTGCCGGCCGACCGCCCGGCCGTGTTCGTCAGCAGCCCGGCCCTGCTGCGCCGCCTGCCGGACACCCTGCCCTGGCGCGAGCTGCCCGCCATTCAATGTGTGTTGTCCGCCGGCAGCCCCCTGCCCGCCGAAGCGGCCCGCGATGCCGCCGGCAAGCTGGGCTGTGCAGTCGGCGAGATCTACGGCAGCACCGAAACCGGCGCCATCGCGCTGCGCGCGGACCCCGAGGCGGACTGGACGCTGCTGCCTGGCGCCACCTGGCAACTGGCGGATGGCGGCGAAGGCCCGCGCCCCCTGATGCTGCGCGCGCCCTGGCTGGAGTCGCCGGACTGGTTCGTCAGCGGCGATCTGGCCGAAGCGCAAGAAGGGAGCTTCCGCCTGTGTGGGCGGGGTGACCGCATCGCCAAGGTCGAAGACAAACGTATCTCGCTGAGCGCGGTAGAAGCCGCGCTGAAGCAACTGCCCGAAGTTGCCGAGGCCCGCGTGCTGGTGCTGCAGGCAACGCGCAGCGAAGTGGGCGCGGTGGTGGTGCTGAGCGAGGCCGGACGCGCCCGTCTGCAGGCCGGCGGCAAAGGCGCGCTGGACCGCGCCCTGCGCGCAGCGCTGGCCGACGCGGTGGAGCCCCTGGGCCTGCCGCGCCGCTGGCGTTACCTCGAGGCCCTGCCGCAGGACAGCCTGGGCAAGACGACCGAAGCCGCGCTGGCCAACTGCTTCGCCCCGCCGCGCTGGCCGCGCGTGCTGGCACAGCAGCTCGAAGGCGCCAGCCTGCGCCTGCGTCTGGCCATCGACGCCGATCTGGCGCATTTCGAGGGGCATTTCCCCGCAGCACCGATCCTGCCCGGCGTGGCGCAGATCGACTGGGCCATGCACTTCGCGCGCCGCCATTTCGCCTTGCCGCCGGACTGCCTGAGGCTGGAGGTGGTGAAGTTCCAGCAGGTCATCCGCCCCGGCATGGAGGTGGAACTGCAACTGGACTGGCAGGCCGAGCGCGGCAGTCTCAGCTTCGAATACCGCAGCGGCACGCATCGCCACGCCAGCGGCCGCCTCGTCCTGGGGCAGTCGGCATGAAGCTCGTCGCGGTGATCCCGGTGTACAACCACGAACACGCCATCGGCCAGGTGGTGGCCGGCATCCGCGCGCATGCCCTGCCGGTAATCCTGGTCGATGACGCCAGCCAGCCTTCCTGCGCGGCCGTGCTGGACGCGCTGGCCGACGCCGACCCGCAGCACATCGAACTGGTCCGCCTGCCGGTCAACGGTGGCAAGGGCGCGGCCGTGTCGGCCGGCCTGCGCCGCGCAGCCGCACGCGGCTTCAGCCACGCCCTGCAGATCGACGCCGACGGCCAGCACGACTGCGCCGACATCCCGCGCTTCATCGCAGCCGCCCAAAGCAATCCCGAAGCCGTCGTGACCGGCTGCCCGGCCTACGACGCCAGCGTGCCCAAGGGCCGGCTCTACGGCCGCTATGCCACCCACATCTGGGTGTGGATCAACACCTTGTCGCTGCGTATCCGCGACTCGATGTGCGGTTTCCGCATCTATCCGCTGGCCTCGGTGATGCCGGTCATCGACCAACCGCGCCTGGGGCAGCGCATGGATTTCGACCCCGAGGTGCTGGTGCGCCTGGACTGGGCCGGCGTGCCGGTGATCAACCTGAAGACGCCGGTGCACTACCCGCTAGATGGGGTGTCGCACTTCGATGTGCTGCGCGACAACCTGCTGATCTCCGGCATGCACGCCAAGCTCTTCTTCTGCATGCTGCCGCGCGCACCGAAGCTGCTGTGGCGCCTGCTGCAAGGACGCTGGCGATGAGCACGCCCACGCACTGGGCAAGGATCGGCGAGTCCAGCTTCGTGCTGGGCATGCGCATCCTGTTCTGGCTCAACCGCGTCGGCGGGCGCGCGCTGTTCCGTCTCGCGTTGTACCCGGTGATCCTGTGGTACGTGCTGACCAAGCCCGCCGCGCGTGCCGCCTCGCGTGACTACCTAGCCCGCCTGCATGGGGTGAGCGGTGGCAGCACACCCGCGCCAAGTTTCGGCAACGTATTCCGCCATGTGATGGCCTTTGGCGAGACCCTGCTCGACAAGCTGCGCGCCTGGGGTGGCGAACGCGCCTGGCCGGTCCATTTCGACGGCGCCGAGCACATGGAAGCGCTGGCCCGCGCCGGACGCGGCGCGGTGGTTGTGATGGCGCACATGGGCAACCTGGAGGTCGCACGCGTGGCCGGTGCCCTGCACGGCCTGCGCATCAACGCGATGGTGCACACCCGGCATGCGGAGCGCTTCAACGCCCTGCTCGCCAGCCTCAACCCGGACAGCGGCCTGTCCCTGCTGCAGGTCGGCGCGCTGGACCCGGGCACCGCGATGCAGCTCTCAGCCAAGGTCGAAACCGGCGAATTCATCATGATCGCCGGCGACCGCGTGCCGCTGGATGACAGCCGCGCCACCATCCGCCTGCCCTTCCTCGGCGCCGAGGCGGATTTCCCGATCGGCCCCTACGTGCTGGCCGGCCTGCTGCGCTGTCCCTTGCTGTGCCTGCTGACCAGCCAGCGCGAGGGCGTGCATCATTTCAGCATCAGCATGCTGGCCGAGGAGGTGCGCCTGGATCGGCGCGACCGCGTGGGCAGCATCCGCCCGCTGGCCGAGCAGTACGTGGGGCGTCTCGCCGCCGAATGCCAGGCTGCACCGCTGCAATGGTTCAACTTCTTCCCCTTCTGGGCCAGCGCCCAGGCCAGACAATCATCATGAAGCACAGCCCCTGGTCGGCCTCGGTCGAAATCACCATTCCCTTCCATGACCTGGACCCGATGGCGGTGGCCTGGCACGGCCACTATGCCAAGTACATGGAAGTGGCGCGCTGCGCCTTGCTGCAGAGCATCGACTACGACTACCCGCAGATGAGCGAATCGGGCTATCTGTGGCCGGTGGTCGAGATGCACATCCACTACGCGCGTCCCCTGCGCTACCTGCAGGTGATCCGCGTCGAGGCCGAAATCGTGGAATGGGAACACCGGCTCAAGATCCGCTACACGATCCGCGACGCCGGGAGCGGCGAACGCCTGACGCGCGCCCATACCGTGCAGGTGGCGATCCATGCCGACAACCAGGCCTTGCGCTTCGTCTCGCCCCCCGTGCTGTTCGAAAAGCTGGGCCTGGAGCCGCCATGCGACGCCTGATCCTGGCCGTTTTCCGCCTTGCCTGCGTGCCCTACGCCAGCGGGCCTCACCTGGCCGTCATGCCTGCGAAAGCAGGCATCCAGCGTCGTTGGACGTGGCTGAAAAGTCACTGGGTTCCAGCCTGCGCAGGAACGACGGGTGCGGGCTTGTTGCGCGCGCCGCTCGCGGGCCTACTCCTGTTGCTGGCCAGCACCGCCCATGCCGACCTGCTCTCCGAGGTGCGTGGCCGCCTCGTGGATGCGCCCGTGCTGCGCGGTGAATTCGTGCAGACGCGCCAGCTCGCCGGCATCCGCAAGCCGCTGACCGCCGAGGGCCGCTTCCTGGTGCTACGCGGCCAGGGCGTGCTGTGGCAGACCGAGAAGCCCTTCGCCCAGACGCTGCGCGTGACACCGCGCGAACTGCTGCAGAAGGATGCGCGCGGCAACAGCACGCGCCTGTCGGCCGACAAGGAGCCGGTGGTGGCCACCGTGAGCCAGGTGCTGAGCGCCGTCATGGGCGGCGAGCTGGCCCCGTTGGCGCGCCTGTTCGAGGTCAAGGGCACGCTGGATGCGCAGCGCTGGCAGCTCGTGCTGAGCCCGCGCGAGCGTGGCATGGCACAGCTCATCAGCGAAATCCGCTTGGCCGGCAACACCCAGGTCGACAGCGTGACCCTGCTGTCGCCCAGCGGCGACCAGACGCGCATCGAGATGCGCCAGCACAGCAGCGCGGAGCAGCCCAGCGCAACCGAGAAGGCCGCCTTCGAATGAGCGGCATGCGCCTGCTGCGCCTGGGCGCCTGGCTGTGGCTGGCCTTGAGCCTGCTGCTGGGCGGCCTCGGCGTGCAGCGCTTCGAGGACTGGCGCGCACGCATCGACAGCGACCTGTTTGCGCTGCTGCCGCGCGATGCCCGCGACGCACGCGCCGAAGCCGTGCTGGAGCGCCTGGCCCGCCAGGGCGAACGACAACTGGTGCTGATGGTCAGCGGCGCGGACAGCACCGAGGTGCGCGCCGGCGCGCGCGCGCTGCGTCAGCGCCTGCAAGGCCTGGCCCTGGAAGAGCAGACCAGCAAGCTGGACCCGGCCACGCTGCGCGACTGGTTCAAGCCTTTCCGTGCAGGCCTGGCCGCCCGGGCTGACCTCGAAGCCATGCAGTTCGAGCCGATTCCTGTGTGGACAGCGCGCGCGGCAGCGCTGGCCTTCAACCCCGTCTCACCCAGCGGCCTGCCGTGGCAGGACGATCCCTATGGCCTGTTCGGCAACTGGTTGCTGGAACGCGCCGGCAGCAGCCCGGCGCGCCCGGTCGATGGGCTGCTGGAAGCGCAGCACGACGGCCAGACCCATGTGCTTCTCAACTACCGCGTCGGCGGCAGCGTGTTCTCGCTGGCCGTACAGGAAAGCATCGACCGTGCGGTCACGGCCGCGATCAGCGAGTTGCGCGCGACGCATCCGCAACTGAGCGTGCAGCGCGCTGGTGTGCTGGTGCATGCCGCCGCCGCCGCGCGTGCCGCACAAAGCGAGTTGAACCTGATCGGCAACGGCTCCACCCTGGGCGTGATCCTGCTGACCCTGCTGAGCTTCCGCGGCTGGCGCGCCCTGCCCCTGATGCTGCTGCCGGTGCTGATGGGCAGCCTGTGGGCTGTGGGTGCGAGCTTCCTACTGTTTGAGCGCGTGCACCTGCTGACCCTGGTGTTCGGCGCCAGCCTGATCGGGGTGGCGGTCGACTATGCCGAGCACTCGCTCGGTAGCAGCATCGACTCGCCGATGCCACCGACCGAGCGCTACCGCAAGCTGCTGCCAGGCATGCTGCTGGCCCTGCTGACCACGGTGGTGGGCTATCTTGGTCTGCTGCTGACGCCCTTCCCCGGCCTCGCGCAGATGGCCATGTTCGCCGCCATCGGCATCTGCGCCGCCTGGCTCTGCGTGATGCTGTGGTACCCCTTCATCGCACCCGCCTCGCTGCACGCCGGCCCCGCCGCTGCCTGGCTGTTGCGCGCGCCGCAGCGCTATCCGCGCTGGCCCGAGGGTTGGCGCGGCATCGCCCTGGGGCTGGCCGCCGCCGGCCTGTGCGCACTGGGCATCAGCCACCTGAAGATCGACGACGACATCCGCAACCTGGTCAGCACGCGCCCCGAGCTGGTCGCCGAACAGGCCACCGTCTCGCGCGTGTTGGGCCTGCCCAGCCCGGCGCAATTCTTCCTCGTCAGCGGGCCCGACGAACAGGCCGTGCTGGCACGCGAGGCCGCATTGACCGCGCGCCTGCGCAGCGAGGTGCAGCGTGGCGGCCTGAGCGGCTACCAGGCACTGAGCGACTGGCTGATCCCGCTGGCGCAGCAGAACCCGCTGATCGAAGCCAACCAGCGCCTGCTGACGGGAGAGGCACTGACCGCGCTACGCCAGGCGCTGGAGCTTGAGTCCGACTGGCAACCGACGCCCGCCGGCACCCGCCCGCTCACCCTGGCGGACCTGCGCCACTCCCCGCTCGCGCCGCTGCTTGATGCCCTGTGGCTGGGGAGCACGGCCGAGGGCGCCGGCAACGAGTATGCCAGCGTCGTGCTGCTGAGCGGCCTGCACGATCGCGCCACGGCGGCACGCCTGGCCAGCCTGGCCGACGGCCAGCAGCTGCGCTGGGTGGACAAGCCGGCGCGCATCTCGCTGCTGTTCGGCGAATACCGCCAGCGCCTGCTGTGGCTGTGCGCCCTGGCCATCGCCGCCGCCGTGCCGCTGCTGTGGTGGCGTTTCCGCCGCGACAGCCTGCGCGTGCTGGCCCCCGTGCTGCTGGCCGGGGCCGCCACCCTGGCCGTAATGGGCGCCCTGGGCATGCCACTGCAATTGCTCAACGTGCTGGCCTTGCTGGTCATCCTGGGCATGGGCGTCGACTACGGCATCTTCATCGTGGACAGCCAAGGCGACCCGCGCAGCTTTGTCGCCACCCTGCTGGCCGCCTCGACCACGGTGCTGTCCTTCGGCCTGCTGGCCTTCTCCAGCACGCCGGCCCTGCACAGCTTCGGCTTCGCCATCTTCTGCGGCGTCGCGCTGTCGGCCCTGCTGGCCCCCATGTTCCGCCATGCGGAGGCGCCGCGATGAAGCGCTGCCTGCTCCTGCTGTGCGCCCTGCTGCTTGGCTGCGTCAGCACGCCACCGGTCTTGCTGCGAGTCTCGCCCGCCAGCCTGGGGGAGCGCGCCGTGCAACAACTGGTGAGCATCAGCGTGGGCGAACAGACGCGCAGCTTCGACGCGGTGGTGGAGGTCGCCGATGGTCACCTACACCTGGTCGCCCACAACCTGGGCATCCGCCTGCTGAGCCTGGATTACGATGGCGAGCGCCTGGTGGTGGGCGACAATCGCCTGCCCCCGGACCTGCCACCGGAACGCATCCTCAACGACCTGTTGCTGGTGGTGACGGACGCGCCGGCGCTGCGCGCCGCCCTGCCCGCCGGCCAAAGCCTGCTGGAGGGGCGCGACGCGCAGGGCCTGTGGCGCCGCGTGATGGCCGGCGAGCGCCTGCTCAGCGAGATCCGCTACCAGGGCACGAACCGCTGGCAAGGCGAGCTGAGCCTGCGCCACGCCGACGCCTCTTACCACCTCGACATCCGATCCGAGCTGCTGCCATGACGATCTACCTGCACGAGCTGGGCCTCTTGTGCGCCCTTGGCGACACGCCGGCCGCGATCCTCGCCAACCTGTTCGCCGGCCATGCGCCGGGCATGCGCGTCACCGACCGCTACAGCCCCGGCCGCCCGCTCACACTGGGCCTGGTGGATGCGGCGCTGCCCGCGCTGGAGGACCACCCGCCGGCCTTCCGCAGCCGCAACAACCAGTTGCTGGCCGCCGCCTTCGCCCAGATCGAGCCGCGCTACCGCCAGATGGCGCAAGGGCTGGACCCGCAGCGCATCGCGGTGATCCTGGGCACCAGCACCTCCGGCATCAGCGAGACCGAGGCCGCACTGGCCGCGCGCACCGCCGACGGCCAGTGGCCCACCGGCTACCACCTGTCGCAGCATGAGCTGGGCAACACGGCGGCCTTCGCTGCGCATCTCGCAGGGGCCAAAGGACCGGCCTACACGATCTCCACCGCCTGTTCCTCGTCAGCACGCGCGTTGGCCACCGGCGCCCGCCTGCTGCAATCCGGCGTGGCCGACCTGGTGATCGCGGGCGGCGTGGACAGCCTGTGCCGCTTCACCGTAGCCGGCTTCTCGGCGCTGGAGTCGGTATCGGCCGAGCGCTGCCTGCCCTTCTCGGCCAAGCGCCACGGCATCAACATCGGCGAGGGCGCCGGCCTGTTCCTGATGAGCCGTGAGGCGAACGCTAATGCTGGCCCGGTCGCCTTGTCGGGCTGGGGCGAGAGCTCCGACGCGCACCACATCTCGGCCCCGGAGCCGGAGGGGCGCGGTGCGCGGCGGGCCATCGAGCAGGCACTGGCGCGTGCCGGCCTCACGCCCGATCAACTCGACTACATCAACTGCCACGGCACCGCGACCCCGCTCAACGACGCCATGGAGTCGCGCGTGTTCGGCGCGCTGTGCCCACAAGTGCCGGCCAGCTCCACCAAGGCGCTGACCGGTCATACACTGGGCGCCGCCGCTGCGGTGGAGGCCGGCCTGTGCTGGCTCGCCCTGCTGGACGAGCAGCAACGCCTGCCACCCAACCTGGACGACGGCCAGCCTGACCCGGCCTTGCCCGCGCTGAACCTGGTGCGCCCCGGTCAACGCGCGGACAAGCCGCTGCGGCATGTGTTGTCCACCTCCTTTGCCTTCGGCGGCAACAACGCCGCGCTGATCTTCTCGCGCCAGGAATCCCGCCATGACTGAAGCCCCTTCCACCCTGCCCGAGATCGCCAGCCTGCTGCCGCACCGTGACCGCATGCTGCTGCTCGACCGCTGCGTGGAGATCGGCGAGGACTATGTCGTGGCGGAAGTCCGTATCCGCGAAGACAGCCCATTCTGCGAGAATGGCGCGGTGGAAGCCTGGGTCGGCATCGAATACATGGCCCAGGCAGTCGGCGCCTTCGCCGGCCACTGCTGGCGCCTCCGGGGGGAGGCGCCCAAGCTCGGTTTCCTGCTGGGCACACGCAAGCAGATCTGCCACCGGCCGCGTTTCGCGCTGGGCAGCCTGCTGCGGGTCACGGCAACCAGGGAGTTTCAGGGAAGCGACGGCCTGGCCGCCTTCCGCTGCACGATAGAAGATGAATCCGGCCTCGCGGCCGAGGCTGGCCTGTCGGTGTTCGAACCCGCCGACGCCGCGGCCTACCTGCAACAGAGTCAAGAAGCATGAGCAAGACCGTACTCGTGACCGGCGCCAGTCGTGGCATCGGTCGCGCCATCGCCCTGCGTTTGGCCCGCGAGGGCTACCACGTGGTGGTGCATTGCCGCTCGCGTGTCGCCGAGGCCGAGGCCGTCGCCGCCGAGATCGCCAGCCTGGGCAGCCTGGCCCGCGTGCTGCAGTTCGACGTCGGCGACCGGGCCGCCGCACGCAGCACGCTGGAGGCGGACATCGCCGCCCATGGCTGCTATTACGGCGTGGTGTGCAACGCAGGCATCCACGCCGACGCGGCCTTCCCAGCCATGACCGAGGCCGAGTGGGACAGCGTGCTGCACACCAATCTCGACGGCTTCTACAACGTCCTGCATCCGCTGGTGCTGCCGATGGTGCAGACGCGCAAGCCGGGGCGCATCGTGACGCTCTCTTCGGTGTCCGGCGTGACGGGCAACCGGGGCCAGGTCAACTACAGCGCGGCCAAGGCAGGCATCATCGGCGCGACCAAGGCGCTGGCGGTGGAACTGGCCAAGCGCAGGATCACCGTGAACTGCGTGGCACCCGGTCTCATCGACACCGAGATGGCCACGCCCGAGGTGCTGGAGCAGGCCTTGGCGATGATCCCGATGCAACGCGCCGGCGCGCCGGAGGAAGTGGCCGCCACCGTGGCCTTCCTGATGTCCGACGATGCCGCGTACATCACGCGCCAGGTCATCAACGTCAACGGAGGCATGGTTTGAAGCGCGTCGCAGTCACCGGAATGGCAGGATTCAGCCCCCTGGGCCACGACTGGCCCACGGTGCGCGCGCACCTGCTGTCGCTGCGCAACGCCGTGCGCCACATGCCGGAGTGGGATCAGTACGAAGGCCTGCAGACGCGCCTCGCCGCGCCGGCGGCGCCCTTCGAACTGCCGAGCGAAGGTTACGACCGCAAGCGCACGCGCAGCATGGGGCGCGTCGCCCTGATGGCGGTACGTGCCACCGAACTGGCCCTGCGTGATGCCGGCCTGCTCGGCGCCCCGCTGCTCACCAGCGGCCGCGTCGGCATCGCCTACGGCTCCTCGATGGGCTCCACTGCGGCCACGCAGGATTTCGGCCGCATGCTGATGGACAAGACCACCGACGGTCTCAACGCCAACAGCTACCTGCGCATGATGGCGCACACCGCGCCGGTCAACATCGGCGTCTACTTCGGACTGTGCGGGCGCGTCTACACCACCAGCAGCGCCTGCACCTCGGGCAGCCAGGGCATCGGCTACGGCTTTGAGGCGATCCGCCACGGCTATGCCACTGCCATGGTCACCGGCGGTGCCGAAGAACTATGCCCCACCGAAGCGGCGGTGTTCGACACCTTGTTCGCCACCTCGACGACCAACGACATACCAGAATGCAGCCCCCGCCCCTACGATGCGGCACGCGACGGACTGGTCATCGGTGAAGGCGCCGGCACGCTGATCCTGGAAGACTGGGACCACGCAGTGGCACGTGGCGCCACCCTCCACGCGGAGCTGGTGGGCTATGGAACGAACTGTGACGGCGCCCACGTCACCCAGCCGCGCGCCGCCACCATGGCCGAAGCCATGCGCCAGGCACTGACCGTGGCGGGCCTGCAGCCGGAAGACATCTGCTACGTCAATGGCCATGGCACCGCCACCGAGCAGGGCGACATCGCCGAAACACAGGCCACGCAGGAAGTATTCGGCAAGCGCATGCCGCTCAGCTCGCTCAAGAGCTACATGGGCCACACCCTGGGCGCCTGCGGTGCGCTGGAAGCCTGGTACAGCATCGCCATGCAGCGCGAGGGCTGGTTCGCCCCGACGCTGAACCTGCGCGAGGTCGACCCGCGCTGCGGCGAGCTGGACTACATCCAGGACGCCCCACGCCAGATCGACGGCGAATATGTCATGAGCAACAACTTCGCTTTCGGCGGGATCAACACCTCGCTGATCTTCAAACGCCTCCCCTAATGAAAGGAGCCCAGGTGAAAAACACGTCTCGACTCGCAGCCCTTGCCATTGCCCTTATCGCCGCGGGTGCCGCACAAGCACGCGACACCGAACACAAACTGCCGATCAAGGACGTTGTCGAGGGGCCGGAAGCCGCCAAGTTCAGCAACGTGAAGTTCTACTTCGGCAAGCAGGCAGCGCCTGCCGTCGAGAAGAGCCTGGGCGAGTTCACCACCAGCCAGAAGACCAACGCCTTCAACAAGACCGACGAAGAGGCCTGCCGCTGGGTCATGGCCAGCGCCCTGAAGCGCCTGGCCGAGTCCGCCGCCCAGAAAGGCGCCGATGCAGTGATCAACGTGCGCAGCAACTACAAGAACATCGAGTTCTCCAGCGAGACCGAGTACGAATGTCATGCCGGCGGCATCATGGCCGGCGTCGCACTGAAGGCCGAGTTCGTCAAACTCAAGTAATTGCCTTTCGGGAGGATGACTAGAAACATGAAGCTTCTACTGAAAACCCTTCTCTTTTCTGTTGTCTTGATGCTCAGCCAGGGGGCGCTCGCGCGTGATGAGCCCATTCCCGATTTCGGCAAGCAACAGATCCTCACCGGTGAAGCCGACCAGGCCAAGCTGAACAAGGCCATCAAGGCCGGCGCAATGCAGAAGGGGTGGACCGTCACGAAGGAAGAAGGCGACACACTCCGTCTGAGCATTCTGGTCCGCAACAAGCACACCGTGGTGATCGACGTGAAGGCGATTGACGGCAAGGCTGTCGAGGTGAGCTACGTCGACAGCATCAACATGAACTATGCCGTCCGCGATGGGGTCCCCGTGATTCACCCGAAGTACGAAGACTGGGTCAGGAATCTGCTGCAAGCCGCACGCGCTGCTGCCACCATGAACTAAGCTCCTGGAATCCAGGCAGAAACGAGGCCCGCTACGGCGGGCCTTGCTCTTCCCCCAACCAGCCCCCGTTTCGATCGCAACGCACGTGTCTTCCTCTCACGATTACGCAACCCAACTCGCAGAGAAGCTGGCCGTTTTTCGCGCCGACTTTGCCCCCTTCGACCTGCCGGAACCGCAAGTCTTCGAATCCACGCCGCAGCACTACCGCATGCGTGCCGAGTTCCGCATCTGGCATCAGGGCGAACGGCTGGACTTCGCCATGTCGGACCCGGCCGACCCGAAGCGTCCGCTGCTGATGGAAACCTTCCCGGCCGCCTCGCTACGCATCTGCGAGGCCATGCCACCGCTGCGCGCGCGCCTGCAGGCCAGCCCGGTGCTGCGCCACAAGCTGTTCCAGGTGAACTTCCTGTCCACGCTCAGCGGCGAGCTGATGATCACCCTGCTCTACCACCGCAAGCTGGACGCCGACTGGGAGGCCGAAGCGCAAAAGCTGGGCGAGGAATTCAACGCACAGATCATCGGCCGCAGCCACAAGCAGAAGCTCGTACTGGGCCGCGACTGGCTGCTGGAGGCATTCGAGCTGGACGGCCGCCACCTGCGCTACCAGCAGATCGAAGGCAGCTTCAGCCAACCGAATGCCGGCACCAACCGCCTGATGCTGGGCTGGGCACTCGCCCAGGCGAGGGGCCTTGGTGGCGACCTGCTGGAGCTGTACTGCGGCAATGGCAATTTCACCGTCGCCCTAGCCCCCATGTTCGACAAGGTGCTCGCCACCGAGGTCAGCAAGTCCTCCACGCGTGCCGCGCTCTACAACCTGGATGCCAACGGCATCGAGAACGTGACGCTCGCGCGCATGTCCAGCGACGAGATAAGCGACGCCCTGGCCGGTGGCCGCGAGTACCGTCGGCTACGCGAGATCGACCTCGACAGCTACGCCTTCAGCACGATCTTCGTCGACCCGCCGCGCTGCGGGCTGGACCCTGCGACGGTAGAGCTGGCGCGTGGCTTCGCCCACATCCTGTACATCTCGTGCAATCCGCAGACCTTGCGCGACAACGTCGCCGCCCTGCACGACACGCACCAGATCAGCGCAGCGGCCGTGTTCGACCAGTTTCCCTACACCCACCACCTGGAGTGTGGGTTGCTGCTCTCCGCCAGGGACTGAACCGCGGCGGGCCGGGGCGCCCCTTTTCCCTTGAGCAGGCGCCCCTTTTGTCCGAGGAGGAACTCCCCGGACCGGGCCGCCACGAACGCGCTCCCCTGACAAGGGGGCGACGCGGGGAATTCGGAGTGCATTGCACTCCGCCCGCGCAGCCGCGAGCCCATACAGGGGCGAGAGTGGAGGTTGGGGTGGGGTTGAAGGCCGTACCAAAGATCGCGAACAGGGCCTAAGGGGCGCCTCGCTCCTAGGCGATCACCACTTCATCTCGCCCTTGCGCACCTTGGCACCGATGTCCAGCGCGATGCCCAGGCCGGCATTCGGGTAAGCGCGCTTCATCGCCTCGATCAGCTCGGCGCCGGTCTTGGCCTTGTCGGCCTCGGTGTCGAAGCGCTTCAGGTAGTCGCGGGTGTAGCGGATGCTGCTGGCATCCAGCGCCGTACCGGCCGCCATGTGACCCGGCACCACCGTCGTCGCTTGCAACGCCTCGATCTCGTCGAGCTGCGCATACCAGGCGCTGCGCTCGCTGGCCTTCTGCGTATCCGCCGTCCACACATGCAGATTGCCGAAGATCGCGATGTTGCCGACCACCGCCTTGATCGACGGAATCCAGGTGTAGGGGCGATGCGCCAGCTCACCCGTGGTGCCGCGCACTTCGATGGCCTCGCCATCGACGGTCAGCGTGGAGCCCGTCAGCGCGTCCGGCACGATGGGTTGCTGCGGCGCATTGGCGCCCATCTTGGGGCCCCAGAAGGCGAGCTTGCCGGCGAGCTTGGCGGCGATCTTCTCGCGCACCGCCGGCGTGCTCACCACCTGCGCCTGGGGGAAGAGCTGCTTCAGCGTCTCGGCGCCGAAATAGAAATCCGGGTCGGCATTGCTGATGAAGATGGTCTTCAGCGTCTTGCCGCTGTCCAGCACATTGGCCGCCACGCGCAGCGCATCGGCGCGGGTGAAGCCGCTGTCGATCACCAGCGCTTCGCTCTTGCCGCTGACCACCACGGCGTTCACGTTGAAGCTGTTGCCGTCGGCGTTGTAGACCTTGAGCGTCAGCGGCGCGGTCTGCGCGCTGGCGCCGGTGCTGGCGACGACGCCCAGGGCCAGGGCGGGGAAGAGGGAGCGGGCGATCTGCTTGAGGCTGAACATGTGAATCTCCTTGAATGGGGTGTGCAGGGATGCGACGGAACGAACTTTATGTTTTGCGGTTTGGTAGATAAAGTTCGCATCTGTTGATTGTTTTTTGCACGGACCGTCACAATGGATCGTCTCACCGCCGTACGCGTCTTCGTCGAAGTCGCCGACCTGGGCAGCCTCACCCGCGCCGCCGACACGCTCGACATGTCCACCGCCATGGTCAGCCGCTACCTGGCGGCGCTCGAAGACTGGTTCGGCGCGCGCCTCCTGCATCGCACCACGCGCAAGCTCAGCCTCACCGATGCCGGGCTGGCTGCCCTGCCCGCCTGCCGCCAGATGCTCGACCTCTCGGAAGAAGCGGCCCATCTCGCCGCCGAACGCAGCCGCGAGCCCACCGGCCTGCTGCGCGTCACCAGCGCCGGCTCCTTCGCCGATGCCCAGCTCACCGCCGCGCTGGTCGAGTTCCAGCAACAGCACCCCCAGGTGGAAATCGTCCTCACCGTGGGCGACAAGGCGGCTGACCTCGTCGGCGAGCGCGTCGACCTCGCGGTACGCATCACCAACACGCTGGACCCGGCGATGATCGCCCGCCGCCTCGCCACCTGCCGCTCGATGCTGTGCGCCTCGCCGGCCTACCTGCGCCAGCACGGCCACCCGCAGCAGCTCGAAGAGTTGCAGCAGCACCGTTGCATCGCCCATGCCTTTGGCATCGGCCGGCAGTACCGCTTCACGCGCGGCTTAGACGTCATCGAGGTGCCGGTGAGCTGGAACTTCCACACCAACGAGACGGCCGTACTGCGCCGCGCCGTCCTCTCCGGCGCGGGCATCGGCATGCTGCCCACCTACTACGTCGGCGACGACCTGCGCGCCGGCCGCCTCGTGCAACTGCTCCCCGACGAAGAACCCGAAGTCCTGGGCATCCACGCCATCTACCTCTCGCGCCAGCACCAGCCCCTGGCCCTGCGCCTGCTGGTCGACTTTCTGGCGGCACGCTTCGCCGGCGAAGTCGCCCCCTGGGACAAGGCGCTGGCCGCTTAAGACTCAACCAAGCCGTGGACACAACGAGCCGCCCCGGCTTCCGCATGGCTTTTTCCTCGCCCTAACTCTAAAATCAATTCACTTATCTATTCACAAATCAATTCAAACCATGCCCACGCACGCGGATCAGCTCCGCCTCCAGCTCGCCGACGGCCCCCGCAGCGCTGCCCAACTCATTGAAAAAATGGGGATCAGCCAGCCCACGCTGTCGCGCACCGTCACGCAACTGGGTGATGAGTTGGTCCGTCTGGGCGCGGCCAGATCCATTCAGTACGCCCTGCGCGACACCCGGCGCGGTCTGCCCGACATGCCCGTGCATCGCGTGGACCCCGAGGGCCGGCTGCACCGCCTGGGCAGCCTCATCCCCGTGTGGCCGGATGGCTTCGTGATGCGCGAAGACGCCGGGGCCACCCTGTACAGCGAAGGCCTGCCCTGGTGGCTGGCCGACATGCGCCCGGCGGGCTACCTCGGCCGCGCCTATGCCGCCCGCCACGGCGCCGCGCTCGGCCTGCCACCGCGCCTTGGCGATTGGAACGACAGCCACGTCCTGCGCGCCCTGCTCACCCATGGGAACGATCTGCCCGGCAACCTGCTGCTGGGCGACAGCGCGCGCGAGCACTTTCTTGCCGGCCCGCCCATGGCCCCCATCGCCCAAGCCGACAAGGCCAGCGCCTACCCGCGCCTGGCGCGTGAGGCCGCCCAAGGCGACAGCCCCGGCTCCTCCGCCGGTGGCGAGCAACCCAAGTTCACGACCTGCGCCGAGACAGCGCACGGCCCCGGCCATGTCATCGTCAAGTTCAGCGAAGCCGAGGACAACCCCGTCACCGAACGCTGGCGCGACCTGCTGCTGGTCGAACACCTCGCACTCGACACCCTGCTCGCGGCGGGCATCCCGGCCGCGCACAGCCAACTCATCGACGCTGGCGGCCAGCGCTTTCTCGAAGTCGCACGCTTCGACCGCGTCGGCCCCCACGGCCGCCACGCCCTCTTCTCGCTCGGCGCGCTCGATGCAGAGTTCATCGGCGCGGGCGCTGGCGGCTGGCCCGCCCTCACGCAGCGCCTCGCCAATGCCCGCGTCATCACGCGCGAAGCCGCTTCCGGCGCCGCCCTGCTGTGGGCCTTCGGCAGCCTCATCGGCAACACCGACATGCACCCCGGCAACCTCAGCTTCACCAGCGACGCTGGCCGCCCCTACCGCCTGGCGCCGGCCTACGACATGACCGCCATGGCCTTCGCCCCGCGCAGCGGCGGCGGCCTGCCCGATACGCTGGCAGAGGTGCCGCTGCGCAGCGACATCCCGGCCGACACCTGGAGACAGGCCGCAGCGCTGGCGCAGGATCTCCTCCACCGCATCCACGACACGAGCGTGTTCAGTGCACGCTTCGCACCGTGCAAGGCAGCGCTGGCAGCGCACCTGGACACAGCCGCTGCGCGCATCGAAAGGCTTGGATAACCGCTCATGCAGTTCACTTAAGCCCGTCATTCCTGCGCAGAGCCTGCCCCCGATCAGGTCGAGGGCAGGCTCTGCGCAGGAATGACGGAACTGCAATGACTATGTACTCACTGAACTGCACTGGGGATAGCCCGGCCTTCCGCACGGGATTCCACACGCGACTCCACACGCAGCTCAACGATTTCACGACGCCACCCACCGCCCAGGCCTCGCCCCCCGAGATCGCCTGGGTGGATACACAGAATTCATCTGCGGAGTTGATTTTCAACTCCGCGTTGATAGCCTGTGACCGGCTGCACTCCGGCCGACTCGACCCTGACCTGCAGGGACGACGACCGCGCTGCCTCAGCCCCACACGGAATCACCCATGCCCCTGCACATCCACACCCCCCTGATCGAATCGCTCCCCCTGAGCACCACTACCCAGCGCACCGTCTGGCTCAAGCTCGACGCGCTGCAACCCTCAGGCTCCTTCAAGCTACGGGGCGTCGGCCACGCCTGCGAGGTGTACGTCTCGCGCGGCGCCCGCCGCTTCGTCTCATCCTCCGGCGGCAATGCCGGGCTGGCCGTCGCCTATGCCGGCCGCAAGCTCGGCGTACCGGTCACCGTGGTCGTGCCCGAAACCACCACCCAGAGCGCCAAGGCACTGCTGCAACTGGAGCATGCGGAAGTCATCGTCCAGGGCGCCTCATGGCAGGAAGCCAACGCGCACGCCCAATCCCTGCTCGGCGAGCACGACGCCTTCATTCACCCCTTCGACGATCCCCTGCTATGGCAAGGGCATGCCAGCCTCATCGACGAAGTCGCACAGACCGGGCTCAAGCCCGATGCGGTGCTACTGTCCGTGGGTGGGGGTGGCCTGCTCAGCGGCGTGGTCGAAGGGCTACGGCGCAACGGCTGGCACGACACCCCCGTCATCGCCGTCGAGACCGAAGGCACCGCCTCGTTCCACGCCGCCCTGCAAGCCGGCCACCCGGTCGAGCTGGACAGCATCCGCAGCGTCGCCACCTCGCTCGGCGCCAAGCGCGTGTGCGACCAAGCCTTTCAATGCGCACAGACGCACCCGATCCACAGCGTCGTCATCTCCGACCTCAGCGCGCTCGACGCCTGCGAGCGCTTCCTCGGCGATCATCGCATCCTCGTCGAACCCGCCTGCGGCGCCAGCCTCGCGCTCGCCTATGAACAGCATGCGGCGCTTGAGCCCCACCAGAACATCCTGGTCATCGTCTGCGGCGGCGCCACCGCCACCCTCGACCAGATCCGGCACTGGGCCGCGCAAACCAGGGCGGCGGCCTGAGCGGGCGCCTCCCGCCGGTGGGCGCTGCCTCGCAGGCAGCGCCGTAGGGTGGGTTCGCGAAGCAACCCACCATCAGAGCGACGCGACGGGCCGCAAGTAGTCCCTGCCCGCCACCCCTTCCGCCTCCTCGCCCTGAATCACCACCGCCCCAAGCACCGTGGGCGATTCCCCCCTGCTTCACTGCTTCGGGAAGCCCCCAACTGCCCGCAAGGACTTTGCAACGGCTTGCCTGCCAAACCAGCGGAGTAATATGCCTAAAACATGATTCATCGGCGGAGCAGAAGCATGCTGCCGCTGGGAGGGGGGAACAGACATGCACGAGATCATCTGCCCGCACTGCGGGAGGGCCTTCAAGATCGACGAGGCCGGCTATGCCGACATCCTCAAGCAGGTACGCGACGCCGACTTCGACAAGCAACTGCACGAACGGCTGGTACTGGCCGAGCAAGAGAAACTCAGGGCCATCGAGCTGGCCGAGGCCAAGCTGGCAGGCGAGCTACAGAAAAACGCCGCCGCCAAAGACTCCGAAATCCAGACGCTGAAAGCCCAGCTCGAAGCCGGCGAGGTAGCCCGCAAGCTGGCCGTGACCGAAGCGCTCAGCGCGGCGGAAAAGGAACGGGACGGGCTCGCCAATGCACTGGCACAGGCCCGGCAAGAAAAAGAAGCCGCGGAAAAACTGGCCGAGGCAAAACTGCTGGCCGAGCTGCAGAAGAGCGCCGCCAGCAAGGACGCTGAAATCCAGGCCCTCAAGACGCAGCTCGACACCATCGCGCTCAACCAGAAGCTAGCACTCGCTGACGCACTCGGCTCGATCGAGAAAGAACGCGACGAACTCAAGAGCAACCTGGCCCGCGCCGCGCTCGAAAAGCAGCTCGCCGAAAAATCACTCAAGGACAAATACGAAACGCAGATCAAAGACCGCGACGAGGCCATCGAACGCCTGCGCGACATGAAAGCCCGCCTCTCCACCAAGATGGTCGGCGAAACCCTGGAGCAGCACTGCGAAACCGAATTCAACCGCATCCGCGCCACCGCCTTCCCGCGCGCCTACTTCGAGAAAGACAACGACGCGCGCAGCGGTAGCAAGGGCGACTACATCTTCCGTGACAAGGACGAAGCCGACACCGAGATCGTCTCCATCATGTTCGAGATGAAGAACGAGAGCGACACCACCGCCACCAAACAGCGCAACGAAGACTTCCTCAAAGAGCTGGACAAAGACCGAACCGAAAAAGGTTGCGAATACGCCGTTCTCGTCTCACTGCTCGAACCCGACAGCGAGCTCTACAACACCGGCATCGTCGACGTCTTCCACCGCTACCCGAAGATGTACGTCATCCGCCCGCAGTTCTTCATCCCCATCATCACGCTGCTGCGCAACGCCGCGATGAACTCGCTCAAGTACAAATCCGAACTTGCCCTGGTGCGCGCACAGAACATCGACATCACCAATTTCGAGAACGAACTCGAAAGCTTCAAATCCGCCTTCGCCAAAAACTACGACCTCGCCTCACGGAAATTCCAAACCGCCATCGACGAGATCGACAAATCCATCGACCACCTGCAGAAAACCAAGGAAGCCCTGCTGGGGACGGATCGCAATCTGCGGCTGGCGAACGACAAGGCGCAGGATGTGACGATCAAGAGACTGACGCGGGGGAATCCGACGATGGCGGGGAAGTTTGGGGAGGTTAAGAAGGGGGAGGGGCCTAGTGAATAATGAGAAAAACATAACGGCGTACGGCGCAGTCGTGATGTCGGAACTGACTAAGGAGTCGTGGTGGAAGCCAACGAAGCGCAGTGAAATTACTGTGCATGCGGCGATTCATTTTCATTGATTTGAACAAATCAACAAGGTTGATCAGGAGAGCCTCGGTGACATCATTTAAGAAAACTGACACGCCGTTGATGCCGGCTGCGGCTTCAGGTGGCAAAGCGCTACTTCCGATTCACGATGCTGCCCAGCAGGCAAGAAACCTGAGACAGGTTCTCCAAGACGACAAGCAGCGAATTGGCTGTTTTCTCGGAGCAGGATGTCCACTCGGCATTTACGATGCCGAAGGACAGAAAAGCGTAGTTCTAATACCTGCGATTATCGATCTCACAAAGCGTATTGCTGAGGGACTTCAGGCTGCGGACAAAGCGATAGGTGCTACCTCGAAATTCAAAGCGCAATGGGATTCGTTGTGTTCGGAAAGCAAGCCGGCAAGTGGTCAGGATCCGACTGTTGAGGACGTTCTAACGGAACTCCGCACGCTCTCGAATCGTCGTGGCAGTGCTGAAATTCTTGGAATGAGCAAAAAAGACCTTAGCGATCTTGATGACAAGATATGTGCATTGATCGCCGCGGAAGTGAGCAAGCCGCTACCGGCGTACCGTAACTCCTACAGCCGATTTGCGTCTTGGGTTGGCGGCATCCACCGGGACTTTCGTACGGAAATATTCACCCCAAATTACGATTTGCTTCTTGAACAGGCGCTAGAGCAGCACCTGCTCCCTCACTTTGACGGCTTTGTGGGCTCGCGTGAGCCTTGGTTTGACCTCGCTTCAATTGAGCATGACACGATCCCTACGAGATGGACACGCCTGTGGAAGCTACATGGCTCAATCAATTGGGAGAAGAGCGACGAAACAATAAATGGGAACAAAGTCACTCGCATCGTACGCGTCACGCGTGAAGCTGAAGCCGGCAAAGTGATGATCTTTCCGTCACACCTCAAGTTCGAGCAAAGTCGCCGGATGCCTTACCTAGCTATGCTGGATCGCCTTCGGGCATTCTTCCGCGGGAATGACGCCCCCAGACTTGTCGTATGCGGATACTCATTCTTGGATGACCACCTCAACGAAGTTCTATTGGATGGGCTTCGGGGCAATCGCAATGCCCAATGCTTTGCATTGATGTATTCAGGTCTCAGCAGCCATCCTCGAGTTGTCGAATACGCGCAAAGACAAAGCAACCTCACCGTGCTTGCCTGGGATGGGGCCGTCGTAGGTACTCGTCTTGGCGGCTACCGGTCAGGCACCGCTGGCGGCTCAGAACATGCGCCATGGTTGCTCGACGAGGCTCCATCCGGGGGCGACCCCGAGGAGAGCTTCCCACGCAGTCGCCTTGGCGATTTTCATTACTTTGGACTCTTTCTTGAGCAACTTTGCGGCGAGGGTGGGTATGACACGCGACCAGTTGCCTAATCCCGATCCCTCACGGCTTGGTTCCGTCGAGGACGTAAACGGTGCAAGTATCAGCGTGAAGCTGTCGGAGAGCGCGCCGAGTGGGTTGCTTTTTGTGAATGGCGAAGCTTATCGGGTTGGTCAAGTCGGTGGATTTGTCCGAATTCCTTCTGGTTACGTGGATCTTTACGGCGTTATTTCGCAAGTCGGCGCGGGTGCGGCTCCAGGAGCACCAGAACTTGTCCCCCAGTTCGGCAATCGATGGCTGCGAGTTGAACTGGTAGGACAAGGGCGCCGAGGAACGAAGTTCGAACGGGGCATAGCGCAGTACCCTTCAATTGGAGACTCGGTGCACGTTGTTACTGAGTCCGATTTGAAGACAGTCTACGCGCCAGGGGACGAAGACGGATATGTAGCCGTCGGTCGCGTTGCGAGCGCCGAATCGATCCGCGCGTACCTTGACCTTAATCGGCTTGTCAGCCGACATTCAGCAGTCGTTGGCAGTACAGGTTCAGGTAAGTCGAATGCAGTTGCCAACATTCTGGGCGCTGTTTCTAACGCTGATCGCTTTAAGTCTGCTCGTGTCGTGCTGTTCGACTTGCACGGAGAGTATGCAAAGGCGTTTGGTGATCAAGCCCGAGTATTCCGTGTCGGAGCAAACGTTGAGGCTGGAGAAAAGGAGCTTCATGTTCCGTTCTGGGCCCTGACTGCTGAGGAGTTCATCTCTATTTCAATGGGTTCGGTGTCGGCAGGAGCACCGATGGCTTTGCTCCAAGAAAAACTATTAGCGGCAAAGCGTATGTCGAGGCCAGGGGGAGTGGTGCACGGCATGCCAGAGCTCTCAGTTACGGTTGATACACCTTTGCCTTTCTCCGTTTATCAGCTCTGGCTTGAGCTTTACTCACTGCATTGCGCGACACATACAGTAAGCAGCAGTCAGAATCAGGCTGAAACTACGCGCGCCTACGTTGAAGAAGGTACTCCACCTGAAAAGGTCGTTGGTGATGGAGACCAACTTGTACGCCCCCGGTTTATGCCCGAATGCAAGGACGCTAACGCTACCAAAATTTATAACGGTCAGCACAGCTCACTTCCTCGTGCGCATCTTGAAGTCTTGGAGAGCAGGCTCCGAGATCCGCGTATGCGATTTCTATTCAGGCCAGGGGATTGGGCGGTCGGAAAAGACGGAACGACCATGTCCGATCTCGACACGCTGCTTTCCTCTTGGATCGGTGCGGAATCTCCAATCTCTGTCTTTGACCTTTCCGGCATTCCAACGAGCATCGTGGACGATATGGTTGGTGCCATCCTACGCATCCTGTATGACGCGGTGTTCTGGGGCCGCATGAAACAGGAAGGTGGACGTGAGCGTCCTTTGCTTCTAGTGCTGGAAGAGGCCCACGTATACCTCGGGGAGCAATCCAAGAGCCGTGCGGCCACAGCTGCTAGACGCATAGCAAAGGAAGGTCGCAAGTATGGAGTAGGACTGATGTTGGTCAGTCAACGTCCCTCGGAAGTCGATGCGACGATCTTGTCTCAGTGCGGAACCATCGTCGCGTTACGCCTCACGAACGATAAAGACCGCAATCAAATCGCATCCTGTGCATCTGACAATCTAAAGGGCCTGTTTTCGATGTTGCCTGTCTTACGCACAGGTGAAGCGCTCATCGTGGGAGAGGCCGTCAATATGCCAATCCGCGCTCTGATAGACCGCCCGCCGGAAGGGCGCCGGCCAGACAGCGATGACCCTGTCGTCGTCGTACCAAAAGGGGAAGACGGCAAACGTTTAAGAAGTGGTGGATGGACCGAGCAGGTAGTGGCCGAAAACTACGCGCCACTCGTAGAAGCTTGGCGAAGACAAGACCCATTGGCTGGGGACTAGACTTCGACTACCAGTCAGCAGCCCGTTTAAGCATTTCAAAGGGAGCAGAAAATCATGGAACGGACACCAGTTACCTCTAGCAATATCGCTGCGATTGGCTATGACTCGGATAGCGAGGCGCTTGAGGTTGAGTTCAAGAACGGGGCTGTGTATTCCTATTCAGGTGTTCCGCTCGGCGAGTACGAAGGCTTCATGAATGCCGATTCGAAGGGTACATATTTGCACGCGAACATTAAGGGGCGCTACCCGTACGTGAGGTTGTGACCGCGTACCCCGGATATTCGTAGGGCGGAACGCCAAACGGTTCCGCCAATCCTCATATCGAGCAACCTGATGCATGCCGCCTGGCGGCGGCTGGCGGAACCTCCTGCGGAGTCCCGCCCTACGCCCCAGGGCTACGCGTGTTCTGTTGGTGCGGGAGCTGTTTTCGCTATTCGCGAATAGCGAAATACAGCCCGGGTGGGCAGCGCGTACCCACACGCTTGACCAACCCACCCCCATCACGCGTGGGCTCACCGAGCCCACCCTACCCCTACGCGTCACTCCACGCACTCACTCTTCGCGGCTAGCGGCTTCGGGGTAGAGCTCGGGCAGGAGGAATTGCAGGGCATCGAGGGGGAAGGCGAAGCGCACCGGGGCGACGTGGCCGGTGCTGGTGACCAGACCCGTTTCGATGAGGCGGGAGAGCAGCGTGCGGGCGGTGCGTTCGCCGAGCCCGGTCATCTGCTGGAATTCGCCGCGCGTGGTGGGGCCGGCGAGGAAGAGGTGGTAGAGCGGCAGCGCGGCCTCGGGGCGGATGCGTTTGTCGTGCGCGGCGCGGAAGGCGATGAGCGCCTGGATGCGGGTCTTCATGCCATCGAGATGGAACATGCGGGTCATGAAGCTGACCTGGTCTTCGCAGATACCGATTAACCACTCACACCAGCGGCGCAGCTCCCTCTCGCTGAGGTTGCCGCGCCCGTCGAGGTCGCCTTGACGGGGCGCGTCGGCGGCATCGAGGCGTTCGTAGTATTCGTCGCGACGGCGGGCCAGCCCACGGCTGACGGACCACAGGCCACCGCTCAAGGGCCACAGGGCACAGTGGGTTTGCAGGCGGCAGGCGCGGCCGTTGCCGTCAATAAAGGGGTGAATCCAGGCCATGCGCTGGTGGGCGGCCGCCGCGACGATGAGCTGGTCTTCGAGCAGATGCGGGCGGGCATAGACCTGATCGAAGCGGCCGAGAAAGGCAGCGAGCGCCTCGGGCGGTGGCGGTTCGTGACGGCCGACGGCGACCTGCCGGGTGCGCCACAGCCCGGGCGGAATGGCTTCACCCTCGGTGGTGAGGCGGTCGGCCTCACTCAGGCGGCTGTAGAGGGCACCATGCGCCTGCTGAATGAAGGCACTGGAGAGTGGCGTGATGCCGCCTTCAATGGAGGATTCCAGCGCCCGCTCGGCATCGATGTGGGCAAGTGCGACGCGCTGCAGGCGGGCCACATCGGGCTTGTCGGAGAAGTCGCGCCGCAGGGCGCGGCCGATGTTGTGCGGGTGGGTGCTCTGGCCCTCGATGCGGTTGGAATAGTAGGAGTTCATCTCCCGCACCAGCTCGCGCAGGCTGGCCAGGGTGTCGGGATGCGCAGCGGCAGTGAGACGCAGGGATTGCTCGATGACAGCACGAGAGCGCTCGCGCAGGGCGTCCAGCCCGGTTTGCGGCAGCAAGGGCTCGAACTGATGCGCTTGGGTGTATTGCGCGACGGGGCTGGATTTCATCTCAGTATTGCCGGTTATTGTGCCGGCTTTATTGCCGACCACACCTGCATAATACTTCACACAAATTCAATTGCTTATACTTTTTATATGCGCCTATTCGCACCATCAATCAAGACATAAGTTGCCGGTCATTGTGCCGACCTTGCGCACCGCGCTTGCTCAAGGCATTCAGCGTCACGAGATGGGTTATGGTGGCCAGTCCCTACCCCTGCCCTGCACCTGCAGGTGGAACTCTGGCGGCGCACGCCCGGAGTGCCCGGCGGGATCGGCCGCTGGCCATTTGAGGAGAACCGTCATGCCCTCGCTGCTCGACATCCCGGCTCTGATGCGCGCCGGGCAATGGAACGAAGCCCACAACCTGGTGCAGCAAGATCCGTCGGAGGCGGCGGCGTGGCTGCATGCCCTGCTGCATGTGCACCGCGTACCCCGGATATTCGTAGGGCGGAACGCAAAGCGCTTCCGCCAATTCACCCCTCGCGCAGCCTGATGCATGCCGCCTGGCGGCGGCTGGCGGAACCTTCTGCGGAGTTCCGCCCTACGCCCCAGGGCTACGCGTGTTCTGTTGGTGCGGGAGCTGTTTTCGCTATTCGCGAATAGCGAAATACAGCCCGGTAGGGTGGGCACAGCGTGCTCACGCGTTTGACCAACCCACCCCCATCACGCGTGTGCTCACCAAGCCCACCCTGCCCTTACTTCAACCCCTCCCGACCTCCACTTTCGCCCCTGCATGGGCTCGCGGCTGCACTCCGAATTCCCGCTTCGCCCCCTTGTCAGGGGAGGAGCACTCCGAATCGGGCCGACCTGACCTCCCTCCCCTGTCAAGGGGAGGGCTGGGGAGGGGTTTCCATGACAAACGAAAGATCGTAGACGGCTTCTTAGGCCGAAGCCTGCGGCCAGGCTGGCGCTCAGCACCGCCCTGCCAGTATCTGCTCGGCCGCCCAGGCCGCCTGCAGCACGCGGCCGTCCGCGTCGCGCGGCCCGACCATCTGCAAGCCGATGGGCAGCCCTGCCTTACCGGTGCCGGCTGGAATGCTGATCGCCGGCACATTGCAGTAGTTGAAGAGCGGCGTGTAGGCCGCATGACCGCGCGGGCCGGCGGGTTTGCCGCCGATCTCGGAAGGGCCCAACTGGTCGAGCGGCCAGGCCTCGACCGGCGCAGTCGGGCATAGCAGCAGGTCGTAGTCGCCGAAGAAGCCGGCCAACGCCTGCGCCAGCCTGTCGCGCAGCATCAGCACCGCAGCCAGTTGCGGCCCGCCGACCTGCTGGCCGGCACGGATCTGCGCGGCGAGGTCGGGGTCGATGTCGTCCGGCTGGCGTGACAGTGCATCACCGAACAAGGCTGCCAGCTCGGCCTGCTGCAGGGCCAGCAGCGGATACTCGCGCGCCGCTGCAGGCCAGGACGGGCTGGCTTCGTCGATCTGCCAGCCAGCCGCGCGCAGGCGCGCCACCGCCGCCTGCAGGGCGGCAGCCACGTCGTCGTCGATGGCGAGCCCGCAGCCGAGGTCCAGCGAGAAGCCCACACGCAAGCGCGGCAGCGGCGCCTTGAGGCCGGACAGCACCTCCATGTGTGCAAAGGCGGGTTGCGATAGCGGGTCGCGTGCATCGAAGCCCACCAGGTTCTGGAACATCAGCGCCACGTCCTCGACGTCGCGACCTAGCTGACCGATCACCGACAGCATGTGATTGGGGTCGTCGAAGCCCCAGGGATTGGGCACCGCGCCCAGCGTGGGCTTGAAACCCACCAGGCCGGTGTGCGCGGCGGGCCGCCGCGTCGAGCCGCCGGCATCAGTGGCCAGCGCCAGCGGCCCCATGCCAGCCGCCACCGCCGCCACCGCCCCACCCGAAGAGCCGCCGGGCGTGCGCGTCGGGTCCAGCGGATTGCGCGTGGCGCCGTGCAGCAGGTTGGTGGTGACGCCCTTGCAGGCGAACTCGGAACAGTTGGTGATGCCCAGCATCACCGCGCCGAGCGCGCGCAGGCGCGCCACGCACCAGGAGTCGCGCGGCGCCACGAAGTCGCTGAACAGGCGCGAGCCGAAGCTTGCCGGGCGGCCGCCGACCCACAGATTGTCCTTGGTGGTGAAGGGCACGCCGGCCAGGGGTAGCTCTTCACCCGCCTGCACGCGGCGGTCGACCGCCTCGGCCTCGGCCAGCACGGCGGCAGGGTCGAAGTGGATCAGCGCATTGAGCGCCGGATTGTGCAGCGCCACCTGCGCGCACACCGCCTCGGCCACCTCGCGAGCACGGAGCCGCCCTGCCCTGACCTGCGCGGCGATGTCGCGCGCCCGCATCGTGACCATGTCTGTCTTCATCACCACGTTCCTGTCCTTCCCGTCACGCGCACCGAATCGGGGCTGCACGCGCCTGTTTAGTGCAATGTTTAGTTGAATATTTTGTGTACAACTTACCAGCAAATCCGGTTTTATGAGGATGTAGTCAAGAAGCAAGGCGATGTTTACAAGAGGATTTCCATAAAAACAGCCTGTTCATCATCCAAGCAAAACCTGCTGGCATCCGACTTGCTAAATGCCCTGCATCACACAAGTTCCGTACCCGATCATGCCCACGCAAGAACATGGCTTCAGCCTCACGCTGGACGACATCCTTCATCAGTACGGCCATGCCATCGCAGTCGACCATGTGACGCTGGAGATCGCGGCCGGCGAGCTGGTGTCGCTGTTGGGCCCCTCGGGCTGCGGCAAGACGACCTTGCTGCGGATCATCGGTGGCTTCATCCAGCAAACCTCGGGGCGCGTGGTGGTGGGTGGGCGCCCCATCGACGACCTGCCGCCCAACAAGCGTGGCGTCGGCATCGTGTTCCAGAACTACGCGCTGTTCCCGCACATGAGCGTGGCGGAGAACATCGGCTACGGCCTGGCTGCACGCGGGGCAGATCGTGGAGCGCAGAAGAAGCGCGTCGGCGAGATGCTGGAACTGATCCAGCTCGCCCACCTGGCGGACCGGCTGCCGCGCCAGCTCTCCGGTGGCCAGCAACAGCGCGTGGCCCTGGCCCGCGCGCTGGCGGTGGAACCGCGCCTGCTGCTGCTCGATGAGCCTTTCGCCGCGCTCGACAAGAGCCTGCGCCTGGACATGCAAATCGAGATCAAGCGCATCCAGCGTCAGGCTGGCACCACCTGCATCATGGTCACGCACGACCAGGAAGAGGCCTTGTCGATGTCCGACCGCGTGGCCGTGCTGTCGCGCGGAAAGCTGGAACAGTTCGGCACTCCGACGGCGGTGTATGACGCGCCGGAAACACTCTTCGTGAATCAATTCGTCGGTACGGCCAACCAATTGCAGGGCACGCTCGAAGCGGTCACCGGTGAGGCCTGCAGCGTGCGCCTGCCGACGGGCCGCCTGCTCCAGTGCGCCGCGCCGCGTGAAACCCTGGCGCCAGGCAGCTCGGTGATCGCCTGCGTACGCCCGGAGAGCCTGCGCCTCGACGGCGATGCCGATGGCATTGCCGCCACCGTCGAGCTGGGTCTGCCGCTGGGCGCCACCATCGTGCACGAGGTGCTCACCGACGACGGCCTGCGCATCAAGACCGCCGAACCCCGCCTGCCCGGCCTGGAGCCGCGCCCGGCGGGCAGCCGCATTTCAGTCAGCCCGCTGGCCGCTTCGGCGATCCGCGTTTTCCCTGTTCCAGCCTGAACCACAAGGAGTCGTACATGGACCTCACCCGTCGCCGCGTCCTGCAGTCGGCGCTCACCCTCGCCGCGGTGCAATTGTTCCCCGGCATCACGCACGCCCAGGCGCGCCGCCTCGTCTTCGCCACCTTCACCGGCAGTTGGGAAGAGGCGCACAAGGCGGTGCTGGTACCCGCCTTCCGCAAGGCCAACAACAACGCGGAGATCACGCTCGACCCGATGCTTTCGGTCGACCAGATCGCCAAGGTGACGGCGGCGCGCAACAACCCGCCGATCGACGTGATGCTGCACGATCCGGGCCCCGCGCTGACCGCTGTGGCGCAGGACCTGGTCGAGCCCTTCCCGGTCGCCAAGAGCACCTACTACAAGGATCTGATCCCCGAGGCGCAGGAAGTGAATGGCCCGGCGATCTTCTTCCAGGTCGTGGGCCTGACCTACAACCCCGAGACCGTGAAGAAGGCGCCGACCTCGTGGCTGGACCTGTGGAAGCCGGAGTTCAAGGGGCGCGTCGGCATCACCAACATGAACTCCACGCTGGGCACCGGTTTCATGGTGGAGCTGGCGAAGATGAAGGGCGGCTCCGAATCGAACATCGAGCCCGCCTTCAAGGCGATCCAGGAGCTCAAGCCCAACCTCGCCGCGGTGGCCGCCAACCCGGGCCAGCTCGCCTCGCTGTTCCAGCAAGGGCAGATCGACATCAGCCCGGGCAACTTCAATGCCATCCAGATACTGAAGGCGCAGGGCGTGCCGGTGGAATGGGTCGCCCCGAAGGAAGGTGCCATCGCGTTCAAGACCACGATCCACGTCGTCAAGAACTCGCCCAACCGCGATCTTGCCGTGGCGCTGATCGAAGCCGCCATGTCGCCCGAGGTGCAGAGCAAGCTGATGCAGGCGCCCTACCTGGTCGTGCCGACCAACACCAAGGTCAAGATGGAAGGTGAAATCGCCAAGGCCCTGGCCAAGGATCACGCCGAGATGAAGAAGAAGTTCCTGTTCCAGGACTGGAAGAAGATCAACGAGCAGCGCGCCGGCTGGATCGAGCGCTTCAATAAGGAAATCAAGGTGTAAGACCGCGCTGAACACGCCCCGATTCCGTCATTCCCGCGAAGGCGGGAATCCACTTCTACGTGACGCAACAAGGCTATGCGGCGACGTGGATTCCCGCTTGCGCGGGAATGACGGGTCTGGTGGTGCAAGACCAATCCGACTCGACTCCTTCGATTCATCTGTACAACAGGACTCCGCCCGTGCGCACCTTCACCCCGGTCACCGTCTACGGCCTGCGCTTCGCCACGCCACTGGCGGCGTTCTTCGTCGTGTTCTTTCTCGCACCGCTCTTGCTGCTGCTGTTCATCAGCCTGCACAACGACACCGCGCTCACCGAGTTCGGTGTCAGCCAGTACGGCAAGATCTTCACTGAAGGCTTCGCCCTGCCGATCCTGGCCGACACGCTCTGGCTGGGCATGCAGGTCACGCTGTTGAGCCTGGTGCTGGGCTACGCGCTGGCCTGGGCTTTCGTGCGCAGTCGCCCGTCCATGCAGACGTTGCTGATCATGATCATCGTGATGCCGCTGCTGACCAGCGTGGTCGTGCGTACCTTCGCGTGGATCGTGATCCTCGGCCGCCAGGGCATCATCAACACCCTGCTGCTGCAGTGGGAGTGGATCGAGACGCCGGCCAAGCTGCTGTACACCCGCGCCGGCCTTGTCGTGGCGCTGGCCAACGTGCAACTGCCGTTGATGGTGCTGCCGCTCATCACCGCCCTGCAGCGCATCGAACCCAATCTGGAAGACGCCTCGTCGATCCTCGGCGCGAGCGCCTGGCGCACCTTCTTCAAGATCACGCTGCCGCTGACCCTGCCCGGCATCGTGGCCGGCTGCCTGCTCACCTTCGCCGCCTCGATCACCGCCTTCATCTCGCAATCGCTGATCGGCGGCGGGCAGATGCTGTTCATGCCGATGTACATCTACCAGCAGGCCTCGACTCTACAGAACTGGCCTTATGCCGCGGCCATCTCGCTGATCTTCCTGGTCGCGGTGATGGGCTGTGTGACGGTCTTCAACATCCTCGGCCGACTCTCGAAAGGCTACGCCGCATGAAGTTCGGACACCGCAACAGCCTCTCCGACGCCAGCCTCAGCCTCACGCTGTGGTCACTCGCTGCACTCTCCATCGTGCTGCTGATGGCCCCCACGCTGGTCGTGCTGATCGTCTCCTTCACCAGCGGCTTCTCACTGAAGTTCCCGCCGCCGGGCTATTCGCTGCGCTGGTACGAGGCACTGATCGAGGCTTGGCAATTGCACTTCGCGGCCTGGAACAGCATCAAGGTGGCTGGTCTCACCACCCTGCTCTCGGTCACGCTGGGGGTGGCCGCCTCGCTGGGCATCGCGCGTTCAGAGAAAGCCATGGCGCGCGTGCTCGACAGCTTCTTCATGTCGCCGCTGATCCTGCCCGCACTCGCGTTCGGGCTGGCTTCGCTGATCTTCTTCTCGCAACTGGGCATCCCGGTGTCGGTCACCACGCTGGTCATCGGCCACACCGTGGTGTGCATCCCTTACGTGATGCGCACCACCATCGCTGCGCTGGCGCAGTTGCCCGCCACCCTGCTGGAAAGCTCGGCCAGCCTCGGTGCAGACCGCTGGTATTCCTTCCGCCGCGTGACCCTGCCGCTGATCGCACCGGGCATCGGCGCGGGCGCCTTCATCGCCTTCATGTCCAGCTTCGACAACGTGCCGGTCTCGCTCTTCCTGCGCGATGCGCGCACCGACATGCTGCCGATCCGCATGTGGCAAGACCTCGAAGGCAAGCTCGACGTGACCATCGCCGCGCTGTCCGGCGTGATGATCTTCGCCACCCTGATCCTGATGGTGGTGATGGAGAAACTCACCGGCATCTCGAAGCGGATGCGCTGATGCGGGTGCGTCGGCCCCAGTCTTCATGCCGGCGATGCCCGCACCGCTGCAAAGACGCTGGGCTCCTGCCTGCGCAGGGGCGACGGCGCGAGAGGGACGAAAAGTGTGGATCGTTAGCCGGGGGCAAGCAAGGCAAGCACACCCAACCCGTCATTCCTGCGAAAGCAGGAATCCAGCGGCGTTCGTACCTGCGCAAAGACGCTGGGTCCCTGCTTTCGCAGGGACGACGGTGTGTTTGAGTGCGAAGAGTCGGGAGAACCGCGTGAGGGAAGGCCACCCCATCCGCGGCTGCACCGTCATGCAATGGCGGACTGATATCCCGCGACGTTCATATGGCCGCGAATTCCCCTCAGCCCACCGCGAACCATCAGGCTCCACGGAACAACGAATAGCCCCAGGGCGTCATCTTGAGAGGCAGGTGATAGTGCTGCGCCGGATCACGGATCACGAAACGGAAGGGCACCAGATCGAGGATGCCCGGCCCGCTGCCGCTGGCCGCGAAGTAGGCACCAGCATGAAAGCGCGCCTCGTAGGTGCCGGGCACGATGACATCGGTCCGCGTCACCGGGTCTTCCCATACGCCGTTGGCGCCAAGTTCACCCTGCGCGAGCAGACGAGGCTCAGGCGTCAGCACCCACAATTCCACCCGCATGCCGGCGGCAGGAATGCCGCGCGCTACATCCACTCCGTGCATCGAAATACCGCCTGCCATGTTCCGCTCTCCTCTCGTGTCGGTTGAAGCGCACGCATGAATTCGCCCGCGCCTGAATCCTCAACCAGCAAGAAGCGAGCCGCCAAGCATCCGCTGATGCTGCGCGCCCTGCTGGCCATGACCAGCGTGCAGGCCGTCGTGGGCATCGGCATCTTCGGGCTGGGGGTGGCCGCGCCCTTGATCGGCTTGCCAGTCGAACAGCTCGGCTGGTTCAACACCCTCGTCTTCGGCCTCGGCGCACTGGGCGCCTCCTGGGCGGGGCCGCTGTGCGCGCGCTGGGGCGGCGTGCGGATGTCGATGGCTTGTGTGGCCTGCGTACTGCTGGCTGCCTTGTTACTGACGATGCCCATGGCATGGCTGGTATGGCCTGCCGCGGTGCTGCTGGGCCTCGCCTTCGGGCCCGAGACGCCGGCCAGCTCGGCGAGCCTGGTACGCGTGACGACGCCCGCCCAGCGCGCCAGCATCATCGCCCTGCGCCAGACCGGCAACCAGTGGGGCGCCATCGCCGCCTCGCTGTGCCTGCCGGCCCTGCTGCTGCACGGCCGGCCGCTCGCCTTCGGCAGCCTCGCCGTGCTGTGCCTCCTGTTGCTGGCCCTGCTGTGGTCGCTGCGCGGCATCGACGAGCCGGCCCCGCTGGCCCAGGGCGGGCGCACCGCCCTGCTGCCCACGCTGCGCGAACAATGGCAGACGCGCGGCATGCCCGCCCTGCTGAGCCTGTCGGCCTGCTACGCGGCAATGCAGATCGGCCTCAACGGTTTTGCCTTCAGCTACCTCGTCGGCGTGCTGGGCGAATCACCCGCCCGCGCCGGCCTGTACCTCGCCACCGCTCAGGCCGCGGGGCTGGTCGCACGCCTGCTGCTGGGCGCCTGGGCACGGCGTGCGGCCAGCACCGCCAGTGCGCTGGGGTGCGCTTTGGGATGGATCGGCCCCGGCATCGCGCTGGCTACCCTATCCCTGGCTCTGCTGCCGGCACACACGCCGGCCACGCTGATGTTCCCGCTGATGGCAGCACTCGGCTTCCTCGTCTCGGGCTGGAACGGCCTGCTGCTGGCCGAGCTGGCGCGGTTGGCCGGCCCCGCCCGCACCGCCGCCTGGACCGGCGCTTGCATGACAATCAGCTATGTCGGCCTGCTCATGGCCCCGCTGCTGTTCGCCACGGCAAGCGCGGCGATGCGTCCGGTCTATCTGCTGCTGGCAGCGGGCTGCGCCCTGAGCGGCGTGGCGGTCCTGGTCGGCGCTCGTCGCCGGCCTGGTGCAGAGCTGCCCCAGGAGGCACCATGATCGTGCAGTTTTGTGAACAATCCACACCTGATCTTCAGCCGACAAAGCACCGCAGCCGCGAGTAGAATCCAGGCTCTCTCGAATCCACGCCGACACTCAGGCACATCCACATGGCCACTGCCAGCCCGTCCGCCAAATCAGACATCGCCCTTATCGCCGAGCGCATCACCAACGCGATCATGGAGCACCGCCTGCCACCCGGCGTGAAGCTGGCCGAGGAGCGACTGGCCGAGGCCTTCCAGGTCAGCCGTACGAAGATCCGCCATGCACTGACCGTGCTGGCCAAGGACGGCCTGGTGACGCTCTACCCGAACCGTGGCGCCTTCGTTTCCAGCCCCTCGATCCAGGATGCGCGCGATGTGTTCGCCATCCGCCGCCTGCTGGAGCCGGAGATCGTGCGCAGCGTGATCGCCGGCGCGAGCAAGGCGGACCTGCGCAAGCTACGCGCGCACATCGCCAAGGAGAGCGAGGCCCGCGCCGCCAACGACCGCCGCACCGTCATCAAGCTGTCCGGCGAATTTCACATGCTGCTCGCCCGCATCAGCGGCAATCGCTTCATCAGCAAGATGATGGATGAGCTATGCCCGCTGACATGCCTGATCATTGCCCTCTATGACTCACCGCAGACGCCCGCCTGCCCGGAGGACGAGCATTCCGAGATCGTCGACGCCATCGAGCGCAAGGACGCGGCCACCGCCTGCGAGCTGATGCTGCATCACCTGCAGCACGTGGAGAACGAGCTACGCCTGTCCACCGGCACCAAGGTCGACATCGACTGGGAACGCATGTTCGCCTGAGGCGGCGCCCTGCCCGGCCATGGCTGCGCGAGCGGGCATCCAGCATCTAGTGCGAAGGCCAGCGGGCACGAGAGGAAAACAAAGACACTGGGTCCCTGCCTTCGCAGGGACGACGAAGTGGGACCGACCCGTCAGGCGCGCCGTCATTCCTGCGAAAGCAGGAATCCAGCGTCTTTCAGAACGCCCCGAGCACGCGGAAGGAAAAGCAAAGCGTCCCCAGCCTGCCTCGCCGGGACGGCGCAAGCTGGACTGCGAGAGACAACTCCTTTCTGGCCTACGTCTTGCTAGGATTGTTCACAATTTTTTGAACACCTAACCCGCTCCGGACTTTCAGGCCATGACCACCCGCACCCTGCTCGGCATCCTCACCCCCTCCTCCAATACCTCGCTGGAGCCGCTGACCAGCGCGCTGTGCGCGGCCGCGCCCGGCGTGTCGGCGCACTTCGCGCGTTTCCCGGTGACCGAGATTTCGCTCAAGCCGCAGGCGCTGGGGCAGTTCGACGACGAGAAGATCCTCGCCGCCGCCCGCCTGCTGGCCGATGCCAAGGTGCAGTGCATCGGCTGGAGCGGCACTTCGTCCGGCTGGCTAGGCCTGGAGGCGGACCGCGTGCTGTGCCGGCGCATCGAGGATGCCACGGGCATCCCGGCCACCACGTCGACGCTGGCGCTCAAGGAGATCATGGAGAAGTGCGGGCACCAGACCCTGGGCCTGGTGACGCCCTACCTCGATGATGTGCAGGCGAAGATCGTCGAGAATTTCGGCGCCGAAGGCATGCAGTGCACGGCCGAGCGCCACCTGGGCATCTGCGTGAACTTCAACTTCTCTGAAGTCAGCGAAGCGCAACTGACCAGCATGGTGGCCGAGGTGGCGCAGGCGAAGCCCGATGCCATCACCACCTTCTGCACCAACCTCAAGGCAGCGCATCTGGCTGCCGGCTGGGAGGCCGCGCACGGTATCCCGGTGTATGACACGGTGAGCACCGTGGTGTGGAAGATGCTGCGCATGCTGGGCTACGACACGGCGCAGATCCAGGGTTGGGGCCGCCTGTTCACCGAGGTGAAATGAGATGGCCGACGCCGCATTCGATCTGGTGATCCGCCACGCTCGCTGCGTGACGGCAGCCGACACCTTCGATGCCGACATCGGCATCACGGACGGCCGCATCGTCGCACTCGGCGTACAGCTCGCTGCGGGGCGCGAGGAGATCGATGCCGCGGGGCGCTACGTGCTGCCCGGTGGCGTGGATGGTCATTGCCACCTCGACCAGCCGATGAACGATGGCTCGGTGATGGCCGACGATTTTCTCTCCGGCACGCGCTCGGCGGCTTGCGGCGGCACGACCACGGTGATTCCCTTCGCCTGCCAGATGAAGGGCCACAGCCTGCGCGAGGCGGTGGAGGACTATCACCGCCGCGCGGGCGACAAGGCCTGCATCGACTACGCCTTCCACCTGATCGTCTCCGACCCGACGCCGCAGGTGCTGAACGAGGAGCTGCCGGCGCTGATCCGCGAGGGCTACACCTCGTTCAAGATCTACATGACCTACGACGATCTCAAGCTCGATGATCGCCAGATTCTCGATGTGCTGTCGGTGGCGCGCACGGAAGGCGCGATGGTCATGATGCATGCCGAGAACAGCGACTGCATCGCCTGGCTCACCGAGCGCCTGCTCGCTGCGGGCAAGACGGCGCCGACCTACCACGCGGCCTCGCGCCCGATGCTGGTGGAGCGCGAAGCCACCCATCGCGCGATTGCGCTGGCCGAGCTGGTGGATGTGCCGATCCTGATCGTGCATGTATCGGGGCGCGAGGCGGTGGAGCAGATTCAGTGGGCACAGGCGCACGGGCTGTCGGTGTTCGCCGAGACCTGCCCGCAATACCTGTTCCTCACCGCCGCCGATCTGGGCATCGAGGAACATGTCGCGCACCACCCCGGCGCCAAGTGCATCTGCAGCCCGCCACCGCGCGACGCAGCCAACCAGCAGGTGATCTGGGATGGCCTGCAGTCGGGCACCTTTGCCGTCTTCTCATCGGATCACGCGCCCTTTCGCTTCGACGACCCGCAAGGCAAGTTCGTCGCCGGTGACAAGGCGCCGTTCAACCAGGTCCCGAATGGCATACCTGGCCTGGAGACGCGGCTCGCGCTGCTGTTCTCGGCCGGCGTGCTGGGCGGCCGGCTCGACATCCATGACTTCGTGGCGCTCACTTCGACGAACGTCGCGAAGATGTACGGCCTCTACCCGCGCAAGGGGTCAATCGCCATCGGCGCGGATGCCGACCTGGTGATCTGGGACACCGGCATCGAGCGCACGATCCGCAACACCGACCTGCACCACGACGTCGACTACACGCCTTATGAAGGCCAGACCGTTGCGGCCTGGCCGCGCACCACGCTGTCGCGCGGCAAGGTCGTGGCGGATCAGGGAGCGTTTCACGGTGCATCGGGCCATGGGCAATTCCTGCCCTGCAGCCTGCCGACGCCCGCACGCCCACGCGTGCGCAACGCAGGATGAGCCCCGCCGACATCGAGGCGCTGGCGCGCAGCCTGCTGGAGGCACGCGCCACACGCACACCGCTCAGCTTCGCCGGTGGCGATGAGGGGGCGCGCGCAGCACCGCCCCTCCACTTGCCGGCCCGCTTGCCCGCGAATCGCGCCGAGGCCTATGCCGTTCAGGCCGCCACCTGGCGCCTCACACAGGGCACGCGCCGGCCTTCCGCCTGGAAGATCGGCATCAGCGCGGACAGCGAAATTCCGGTGCGCGCAGCCATGCCCGCCATCGTGCCGAGCGGCGCGCACTTGCCGCGCGCGGCCTTCCGCCTCGTCGGGCTGGAATGCGAGATCGCGGTGCGCTTCGGCCGCCCCCTGCCGCCGCGCGCCCAGCCCTATGGCCAGGCGGAGGTACTGGAGGCGCTGGACGCGGCCTTCGTCGCCATCGAGATCGTCGACACCGCGCTGGCCGACCCCACTGCGGCCGGCCCCTACCTGCGCTTGGCGGACAGCATGCTGCATGGCAGCTTCGTGCTGGGTGAACGCCTTGGAACGTGGCCGCAGCTTGCTCAGCAGTGGCACCAGCTCACGCCACACAGCCACATCGACGAACTGCCGGTCGGCCCCTCAACGGGCCGCCACCCGCTGGGCGACCCGCTCAGCCAGCTCGCCTGGTGGGCCAACGTCGGCGCCCTCGACTGGGGTGGCGTGCGGGCGGGTGACATCCTCACCACTGGCACCTGGAACGGCATGCACTTCGCCGAGCAGCCCGCCCGCTTCGAAGCCCGCTTCACCCACGCCGACGGCCATCTGCTCGGCACCGCAAGCGTCGCCTTCACCTGAGCGTTCAGGTGCGCAGCGCGTCGAGCATGGCGTGCACATGCCGGTGGTCGGTACCACAGCATCCGCCGACGACGGCCAGTGCCGGCAGGCGGGGCAGCAGTTGGGCATGCTGGCCCCCGAGTTCCTGCGGGTCGCCGGCATCGAGGTCGCTGCTCTCGTCGAGTTCCGCATGGCTGCGGCGCGAGGCGTTGGTGCGCAGGCCACGCAGGCGGGTGGCGATGCTCGCATCCTGCGCCAGCACATGCTCGAAATGCGTGGGGTGGGCGCAGTTGATCATGTAGTAGGCGACGTAGCCGTCGGTCGCGTCGTCGGTGCGCGCAATCGCCTCGGCGAGCGTGTCGCCGGCGGGCAGGCGGCCATCCGTTTCCAGCGTGAAGGAGATGACCACCGGCATGGCGTGCATGCGCGCCGCACGCACGATGCCGACGGCCTCTTCGACATAGTTCATCGTGAAAGCGGAGACGAGATCGGCGTCGGTCTGGGCGAAGGTGGCGATCTGGGCTTCGTGGTAGGCACGCGCCTGCTCCGCGCTCATGCGCTTGTCGGCCTTGTAACCATCGCCGCGCGGGCCAAGGTTGCCACTGATGACCATCTGCGATGTGGCGGTGGCGTGGCTGGCGCGTACCTCCAGCATCAGGCCGATGGCGCGACGGTTGGCGTCGGCCAGGCTGGCGGCGTCGTAGCCGAGCTTGTCGGCCCAGTCCGGGTTCGCCCGCCAGGTCGGGCTTTCCAGGACCAGACCCAGTTGCTTGTCGACAGCGATGCGCGCGTAGCGCTCGTAGTAGCGGCGCAGGATGTCGGTACCCGCTTCATCGCGCAGCAGATGGAAGGCCGCGAAGTAAGGCAGATCAATGCCTTCGTGGAAGATCAGCGTGGTTTCAAGCCCGCCGTCGGTCATGAATAGGGCGTGCTCGCCGAGCTGCGGCAGGCGGCTGCGATAGGTACCGGCGAGGGGTGGGCGCGAGAGATCGAGAGGGGTTTGCATGCTGTGGTTCTCCTGTCATGGGGTGAGGCGTACAGTAGGGCCGCCGCCGGCCATGTACTAAAGCCGTTTCGGCAGTAAACCGGACGGATCGGCCATGACTTCCTCCTCGTCGCGCCCCACGATTGCCATCCTCGCCCTGCCCGACGCTTCGGCCTCGGTGGTGTTCGGCATGTACGACCTCTTCCTGTGCGCCGGCCGCGACTGGGGCATGGTCGAGCACGGCCAACCCGGACCAGGACTGATCGACGCCTTCATCGTGTCGCAGGAACCCGCAGCCCAGGGCATGAACGGGGTCAGCATCCAGGCGCACCGGACCCTGGCGGAATGCGAGTACGCCGACATCGTGTGCGTATCCGATCTCAACGTGCCGCCACAGGCTTTCGACGATGCGCAGTACCGCGCCGAGGTCGACTGGCTGCGCCGCTGCCACGCGCGCGGGGCGGTGTTGGCGGCATCTTGCTCGGGCACCCTGCTACTCGCCGAGGCGGGCCTGCTCGATGGCCACGAGGCAACGACCCACTGGGCGTACTGCGACCTGCTGAGCCAGCGCTACCGCGCGGTGAAAGTGCATGCCCAGCGCGCGCTGGTGATCTCCGGCGATGCGCAGCGCCTCGTCATGGCGGGGGGCGGCACCTCATGGCTGGACCTCGCGCTGTACCTGATCGCCCGCGTCAGCAACGTGGAGGCGGCGATGCAGGTGGCACGCCTCAACCTGATCGACTGGCACACCGTCGGCCAGCAGCCTTTCGCCCGCCTGGCGCGCACCCGCCAAGTGGAAGACGCGGTGATTGGCCGCTGCCAGGAATGGATCGCCCAGCATTACCAGGAGCCGGCGCCAGTGGCGGCGATGGTGCGCCTGAGCGGCATCGCCGAGCGTTCATTCACACGCCGCTTCGAGCAGTCCACCGGCATGTCGCCACTGGAATACGTGCACACGCTGCGCCTCGAAGAGGCCAAGCACATGCTGGAAGTCAGCGACGACTCCATCGAGAGCATCGCCAGCCAGGTGGGCTATGAAGATGCCGGTTTCTTCAGCCGCCTGTTCCGGCGCAAGGTGAATCTCACGCCGGCCGCCTATCGCAAGCGCTTTCGTGCCTTGCGCCAGTCACTCAGCGGCTAGCCCGGCCAAGGACTGCGTGGCCTGGGCGTAGTGCGTGGCGATCTGCCTGGCGGTGGTGAACCAGCACTTCTCGCGTTGTGAGGCGATGTGCCGCAAGGCGCGACGCAGATGCTTCAGGCGGAAAGGCTGGCCAATGATCATCGAGTGCAGGGCAATACTCATGACCAAAGGCTGGTCGATTGCTTGACGCGCCATCTCGTCGAACTGATCGACGATCATGTCGGCGAACTCGGCGGCGCCGACCTGGCGCCCGATGATCGCCGCGCTGTCGTTGATCTCCTGCGGATAAGGCATGGACAGGATGCGCCCGCTGCGCGTGGCAAGCCACACGGGCTGGTCGTCCATGCACCAGTCCATCAGGTAGCGGTAGCCCGCCTCGTGCAACAGATCCGGCGTGACCGGCGTCTCGGCGATCCAGGGGCTGAGCCAGCCGGCAGGTGGCGTGCCCTCGTGGCGTGCGATGGTGTCGCGCACATCCTCGATCAAGGCGCGCTCGGTGGCCTCGTCGAAGCCCGCCTGGTGCTCGGAGTTGGTGCGTCCATGGGCGGCGATCTCGGCACCCGCATCGCGGAAGGCGGTGATGAGCTGCGGACACGCGTCGTAGAGCGCGCTGTTGATGAGCAAGGTGACCGGCAGATCGAATTCGCGGAACAGCGCGAGCAGGCGCCAGGCGCCGACGCGGTTGCCATAGTCGCGCCAGGAGTTGTTCAGCACGTCGGGCGCGGGAATGCCCGGCACGAGGTCTTCGGCGATGCCCTCGTTGAACGCGTAGTGCTCCAGGTTCAGGGCAAAGAAGACCGCCAGCCGCTTACCGCCCGGCCAGCAGAAATCGGGGCGCTCGACGATGGGGCTGTAGGCGTAGCGGCCATGCTGTCGCAGGGGCAGTGGCAGCGGTGCGGGGGTCGTTTTCATGTGATGTCCTTGTCATCGGGCGGCAGGCTCAGAGCTCGGGTCAAGGCCGCGCCAAGCCCGCTCTGCTCACGGGCGGGTAAACGGGCCAGGCTGCCGCTGAGGGCTTTCATCGGCTTCAGGCGCGCCAGCGCCTCCGCCTGCAACACGGCGCAAGCGACGCCTTCGACCAGGGGCACCAGCACCTGGGCCTGCAGACGTGCCGGCACCCCGGCCATGACGGCGCCGGCCAGCACGATGACCTCGCACCCCTCGTTGGCAACGAGCGAGTGGGCAGCCTCGATCGCCAACCGGTCGGCTTCGCTCTGATCTCCCTCGGCGTAAGGGGCGCTGCACTCGACGGCACGCCAGCCCACCACGCGCGAGGCCAGCCCATAGGCCGCGACCAGCTCCTGGTATACCGCCAGCACGCGCGCGCCGAACATCACGACGCCGATGCGCGTCCCCAGTTGGCTGGCAGTCAGCAAGGCCGCCTCGGTGATGCCGACAACCGGAATGTCCAGCATCTCGCGCGCGGCCCACAGTGCCACGTCGTAGGACACGGCGATCACCACCGCATCGCACCCAGCGGCATGACGGGCCAGCAGGTCGACGCAGGCGTGATGCGCCACCGCGAGTTCGGTGCGCGTACCGATGACGCGCGCGCCAAAGTCGGCGGTGACCGGGAGGATCTCGGTCCCCGGGGCGGCGATGGACTCAGCAGCCTGCGCCACCCGGTCGGTCACGAACGTGGAGGTATTGGCGTTGAGCAGGAGGATGCGCATGACGATGTACTCCAGAGGATGGATCGGGACGCAGTGCGCCTGAAGGTGCTCAGGCGAACAACTGCTCGATGTCGACCTCCCCGTCAGGCGGGGGCTCCAGCCGCAGGGAATGCTCAACATGTTCCAGGTGGCGCTGCATCAGGCTCGCCGCGCCATCGGCGTCATGCGCCTCGATGGCATCGACGAGCAAGGGGTGGTCGTCATAGGGACAGTGGTGCTCGTCGGGCGCGTCGTAGAGCAGGATGATCAGCGCCGTCAGCGACTCCAGCTCCTGCAGGGTGCGCACCAGAAAGCTGTTGCCCGACATCTCCGCCAGCAACAGGTGGAATTCGCCAGACAGCGGCACGATGGCCAAGGGGTCTTCGCTGGCCCGCGCGCTGCGCTCGCGTTCAAGATGGCGCCGCAGTTGCTGCACCTGGCGGGCGGTTGCGCTCTGCGCCACGGTGCGCACCAGGGGCACCTCGATCAGGCGGCGCGCAAAGAACACATCTTTCGCCTCCTTCGCCGTCGGACTGCTGACGAAGGCGCCCCGGTTGGGGATGTTGGTCGCGATCCGGTCATGGACCAGCCGGCCGATGGCCTCGCGCACCTTGGTCCGGCTGACCTTGAAGACCCCGGCCAGGCGTTCCTCGACGAGTTGGGTTCCCGGCGGCAGCCGATGCTCCATCACGGCAGCGAGGATGCGTCGATAGATCTCTTCCGAGCTGAGCCCCCGGGCTGAGGCTGCGACCGCCCTGCGGCCTATCGATGCACTGTTTTGTGTCACGTCTTTCGCTCCGTTCAACAGACCTTCACTCGACATGCGGACACGTCGGCTTACCGGCGTGCGCCACTTTGCAGCATCCCCGCAGGCGCAAGAACCCTGCCCCACCGTAGGGCGCCCCAAAACCGTGCCTCCGCCTCCCGCTTATGCACCATAACTGTATACAAAACAAAAACACAAAACACAAAATAACACGCACCAATATCGCGCACTCGCGCACCATTCACGTGCAAGTTAATGTATATAACATGCTGATTATCATAGCATTTTTATGTTGACACACTGCATGCATCGCCCCTAGTGTATTGCATACAATCTTTAAAACAGTTGTTGTCAACTCTTAACCCGGAGCACCCACCCATGTCGCCCTCAGCCCTTCGCCGCGCCCTCGCGCTCACCCTCGTTCTCGGCTGCTTCGGCGGCTTGGCCCATGCCCAGCAACGCCTGCGCATCGCAGGGAATTTCGCCTCCGACCACTCCTCCTCCGTCGCCATGCAGCAGTTCAAGAAAGAGGTGGAAAGTGCGAGCAAGGGCGCACTGGTGATCGAGGTGTTCGACAACCAGCAACTGGGCGGCGCGCAGGAGAACGTGACGCAGGCGCGCGCCGGCACCATCGAGATGACTTGGGTGGGCATGGCCTTCCTGTCGCGCACGGTGCCCGAGCTGGAGGCGGTGAGCCTGCCTTTCATGTTCCCGAGCCGCGAAGTCGCCTACAAGGTCATGGATGGCCCGGCGGTCGACCTCATCGAAGCCAAGATGGCCGACAAGGGATTCACCTCGCTGGGCTTCATGGAACTGGGCTCGCGCCAGGTCACCAACAGCCAGCGCCCGGTCAAGAGCATGGCCGACCTCAAGGGCCTGAAGATCCGCATGCAGCCGATCGAGACCCATCTGGCGACCTTCCGCGCGCTGGGTGCCAATCCCTTGCCGATGGACATCAAGGAGGTCTACTCGGCGCTGGAGCAGAAAGTGGTGGACGGCCAGGACAACCCCTTCTCACTGATCCTCGCCAGCCGCTTCTATGAGGTGCAGAAGTACGTCAGCAACACCGGCCACTTCTTCGACTTCATCGCGGTGGTGGCGAACAAGAAGAAGCTGGAAGCGCTGCCAGCCGACCAGCAGAAGATCATCCGCACAGCCATGACGAATGCCATCAAGTGGCAACGCAGCGTGGCCGCGAAGGCCGATACCGATGCCTTGGCCGAGCTGCAGAAGAAGGGCATGACCTACACCGAGCTGCCGGCCAGCGAGCGCGAGGCCATGAAGAAGGCCACCGCCCACGTGGTTGATGACGTGAAGAAGCGCCTGGGCGCCGCCTTTGTGGACCAGGTGCTGGCAGAGGTCGCGAAGGCCAGCAACTAAGCACCCGTCTCGCCTCTGCTCACCGCGCGCGGATGCCCGCATCTGCGCGCACCCCAAGCCACGACACGCTTCCCGGCACGCCATGGACAACCCTCTCCGCTACACCTCGATGCGCGACCGCGGCCCGCTGCGGCCGCTGGCCCAACTGATCGCCACCCTCGACCTGGCGGTGGGCTGGACCCTGGTCGTGCTGCTGCTCGTGATGGTGGCGGTGGTGTCCGCCCAGGTCGCGCTGCGCTACCTCTTCAACAGCTCGCTGGACTGGGCAGACGAGTTGTCCCGCTTGTGTTTCGTGTGGTCCATTTTCATCGCCATCCCGCTCGGTCTGAAACAGGGCGCGCACATCGGCATCGAGCTGCTCGCCGCGCGCCTGCCACAGGCCATGCGTCGTTTGTTGGCCCGCCTGGTCGCGGTGACCGGTGCCGCCCTGCTCCTGCTGGTGGCCTGGGAGGCGCTGCGCATGGCCTTCGAGCAATGGGACGAACTGATGGCCTCGATCAACGCCAGCGCGGCCTGGTTTCTGCTGCCACTGGGCGTAGCCGGCATTCACGGCGCCCTGCATCTGCTGTGGCAGGCACTGACCGGCCCGTCGGACAAGCCGGCTGAAGCCTTGACGGAGCTGGACTGATGAGCCTGCTGATCATCTTCGTCTTTCTGGGTGTTGCCCTGCTGGGCATGCCGCTGGCCTTGTCGCTGGGACTGGCGGCGGTCGGCGGCCTGATCGCCAGCGACGTCGAATTCAACCTGCTGCCCTCGCGCATGATGAGTGCAGTCAACGCCTTCCCGCTGATGACCATTCCCTTCTTCATCCTGGCCGGCGAGCTGATGCTCAAGGCCGGCATGATGGAGCGCCTCATTGACTTGGCGAACACCATCGTCGGGCGTATGCGCGGCGGCCTGGGGTACGTCACCATCCTGTCCGGCCTGGGCCTGTCCACGGTGTCCGGCGCGGCTGTCGCCGATGCCAGTGCGCTGGGCTCCACGCTGCTGCCCTCACTGAAGAAACACTACGGCACCGGCTTCTCGGCCGCCCTGTGCGCGGCGGCGGCCAACCTGGGACCGATCATTCCGCCTTCGGGCGCAATGATCGTCTATGCCTTCATGGCCGGCCCCAGCGTCTCGGTCGGCGGCCTGTTCATGGCGGGCATCGTACCGGGCATCATCCTGGTCCTCGGCATGATGACGATGTGCTGGTGGATCGCGCGCCGGCGCAACTTTCCGCTCACTGGCGAACCCTTTGCGTTGCACGCCGTGCTGCGCGAACTCAAGCGCTCGATCATCATCTTCCTGATGCCGGTGATCGTGATCGGCGGCATCGTCGGCGGGGCCTTCACCGCTACCGAGGGCTCGGCCATCGCGGTGGTCTATGCCTTGTGCATCGGCTTCTTCGTCACCCGCAAGCTGCGCCTGGCCGACCTGCCCGAAGCCCTGGTCCGCACCGCCATCACCTCGGCGGTGGTCGGCGCGATGATCGCCTTCGCCTCGGTGGTGACCTACATGCTCACCATCGACATGCTGCCGCACAAGCTGCTGGCGCTGATCCAGGCGCTGACCGACAGCCCGATCGCCTACATCCTGCTGGTGGCCCTGGTGCTACTGGTCGTGGGCATGTTCCTGGAGTCGAACGCGGCCTACATCATGCTGGTCCCGCTGCTGCACCCGATCGCCATCAAGTTCGGCATCGACCCGCTGCACTTCGGTTTCCTGTTCGTCTTCAACCTGGTGATCGGCATGCTCACACCCCCTGTCGGCGTGGTCTTGTTCGTCATCTGTGGCGTCAGCGGGCTCAAGCTGGGCGAGCTCTCGAAGCACGTATGGCCTTTCATCGCGTTCATGTACGCCCTGCTGCTGGTATGCATGTTCGTGCCCCAACTTGTGCTCACGCTGCCGCGTGCGCTGGGCTACTGAGGCCACACCCCATGACGCGAAGCCCCGCTCCCCTCGCCTACTCCGCGCAGCGCCATTTCATCGGCGTCATCACGCCTTCAGGCAACACCGTAGTCGAGCGCATCACGCAGGGCATCGTCGGCGATCTGCCAGAGGTCTCCGCGCACTTTTCCCGCACGCCGGTATTCGGCAGCAGTGACCCCTCGCCCGACGCCTACGCGCTGCCGGGCCTGCTGACTGCGGCGCAACTGCTGGCCCACCTGGACCCCGACGTGCTGGTGTGGAACGGCAGCAAGGGCGCGGGCATCGGCCTGCGACACGACGAGGCACTGGCCGAGGAGATCACCCGCAGCACCGGCATCGCGGCGACCACATCCATCCTCGGGCTGCGCAGCGTGCTGGCCCGCCGTGGCCTCTCGCGCCTGGCCATCGTCACGCCGTACAACGACGCAGGCCAGGCGAAGACGCTGGCCTGCCTGGCACGCGAGGGATACCACTGCGTCGCCGAAGCGCACGCCGGCTACAGCGACAACCTGTCCTACGCCAGTGTGCCGCTGGAAGACATCGCCGCGATGATGCGCGCCGTCGTCACGCCGCATGTGCAGGCCATCGTCTGCCTGTGCACCAACTTTCCGGCAGCGGTGCTGGCGGCGCAGATGGAGGCCGAACTGGGGCGACCGGTGATCGACAGCACCGCACTGGGCGTATGGGCCGCACTCGATGTGCTGGGGGCGGACATGCGCCCCGCCGCCGCGCGCTGGGGCAGCCTCTTCGACCAGGGGCCCCGGGCATGAAACCGGAACTGATCATCCGCGGCGCACGCGTGCTGTGCCTGGATGCCAGCGACACGGAATGGCCGGACGCCGACATCGTGATCGTCGACGGACAGATCGTGGCGCTCGGTCCGCAAGCGGGCACACCGTTTCTGGCAGCAGCCGGCCGCGTGATCGATGCCCAGGGCATGCTGGCCATGCCGGGGCTGATCAACGCGCACTTCCACTCGCCCGGCAACCTGATGAAGGGCTGCCTGGACGGTCTGCCGCTGGAACTCTTCATGCTGCACGAAGTGCCACCGCTGGCCAGCGCCGACGGGAATGAGGGCGAGGTCGAACGCCTGATCTACGTGCGCACCGCACTGGGCGCGCTGGAAATGCTCCAGCGCGGCATCACGGCGGTACATGACGACGCCTACCACGTACCTGTCGCCAGCGAGGCCGGCATCGACGCCATCATGCAGGCCTACGCGGATGTCGGCATCCGTGCGACGGTGGCCATCGACCAGCCCAACCTGGTCGAGTACGAGAAGTACCCGTATCTCGCCGAGCTGCTGACACCCGGACAGCGTGCTGCGATGGACACCGCACCACGCCAGACCAAGCAGGAACTGCTGGGCCTGTACGCGCACCTGATCGCGACATGGCATGGCGCAGCGGGCGGCAGGCTGCGCGCGGCGGTCTCCTGCTCGGCGCCGCAACGCGTGACCGTTGACTACTTCGAAGGGCTCTCGGCGCTGTCGCGCCAGCACGACCTGCCCTTCAACATCCACATCCTCGAAACTAAGTTGCAGCGCGTGCTCGGCGACACGAAGTACGGCAAGTCGCTGGTTCGATATGTGCACGAGCTGGGCCTGCTCGATGAACGCATGATGGTCATCCATGCCATCTGGATCGACGAGGCGGATATCCATCTGCTGGCCGATGCCGGCTGCACGGTGGCCCACAACCCGGTGTGCAACCTCCGGCTCGGTAGCGGCGTGATGCCCTGGCGACTCCTGCACAACGCAGGCGTGCCGATCTGCATCGGCACCGACGAGATGAACACCGACGACACCACCAATCTGTGGCTGGCCGGCAAGACTGCCGCGCTGCTACAGAACATCGCCGAGCCGGACTATCTCGACTGGCCACGCGCCCCGGAAGTACTGCACGCCATGACGGCCGGCGGCGCACGCGCGATGCGCTATGGCGACAGCCTGGGACAACTGCGCGTGGGCGCGGCCGCCGACCTGATCCTGCTCGACCTCGACACCCATGCCTTCACGCCGCTGAACGATCTGCACCGTCAGTTGGTGTTCTGCGAGGACGGCAGCTCGGTGCGCTACACCATCGTGAACGGCGAAGTGGTCTGCGAAGGTGGCATCGCCAGCAAAGTGAATGCCAAGGCCCTGCGCGCAGAAGCACGCGCGCTGATGGCCGACTACCGCAGGACGCTCACCCACGCCAGCAGCGAAGCCTCGCAGCTAGCCCCCGCCTATCGCGCCATGTACCAGCTAGCGATGCAGCGCGATGTCGGCCTGTCACGCCGGCTCGGTCGCGACAATCCGCCTATTCAAGCCACGCAGTATTTTGCGGCGTCTGCCCACCCGACACCGCTGTCCCCGCCCAACCCACCAGGAGTCTCATGATGTTCACCCGTCTCGCTCTCGCGCTCTGCGCCGTTTCGCTCTTGTCCCTGCCCGCCACGGCCCAGGAGAAGATCAAGCTCAAGGTCATGGGGCAGCCGATCTCCGGCGGCATGATCCAGAAGCACAAGGAACAGCCCTTCTTCGAAGCACTCGCCCAGAGGACCGGGCTGCCCGTCGAGGTCGACTACAAACCGCTGGATACCACCGGCATCAAGGACACCGAGCAACTGCGCATCCTCGATTCCGGCCTGTTCGACATCGTCTCGCTGCGCATGGCGCAGATTTCGCGCGACGAACCGATGACCATGGGCTTCGACCTGGTGGGTCTGAACCCCGATTTCAAGACCGCCCGCGCGACGACCAAGGCCTACTACGACGTGCTCGACAAGCGCCTGCAGGCGCGCTACGCCACCAAGCTGCTCAGCGTGTGGCCGGCCGGTCCGCAGATGCTGTTCTGCAAGAAGCCCATCGCCAAGCTGGCCGACGTGAAAGGTATGAAGGTGCGCGTGTTCGACCAGAACTCGGCCAAGTTCTTCCAGCGCCTGGGCGCCACGCCAATTCCGCTGAGCTTCAACGAGACGCACCAGAGCCTGTCGCTGGGCGTGGTGGACTGCGCGATCACCGGCCCCAGCGCGGCCAACTCCGCCGGCTGGCCCGAGGTCACCACGCATGTGCTGCCGATCGGCATCCAGTTCGCCATGAATGGCTATGGCATCGGCATGGGCGCCTGGAAGAAACTTGGACCAGCAGGTCAGACCAAGCTGCAGGCTGCCGTCACCGAGCTGGAGAATGACATCTGGAAGTATTCGGAAGAGCTGGCCGTCGATGCCACGAACTGCAACATCGGCAAGGACCCCTGCCAGTACGGCAAGAAGTTCAAGCTGACCAATGTGCCGGTGACCGACGCAGACATCGAGGTGGTACGCGACGCAGTGCGTGAGGTCTCGCTGCCGACCTGGACCGAGACCTGCGAGAAGACTGCGCCCGGCTGCGGCGCCGAATGGAAGAAGACGGTCGGCACCGTCGTCGGCATCAAGTAAGGCGACCTGAATCGCCCCGGCGGTCGTCGGCAGCACCGGCGACTGCCGCACCCAGGGATTACACAATGAAACGCTCGCTCGAACGCATCATGGCGAACCTGTTCGGGTTCTGCTTCCTCGGCCTGTCCATCCTGGTCTCGATCGAGACCGTGGTACGCAAACTCTTCAACATCTCCATCCAGGGTTCGGCCGAACTGGGCGGCTACGCGCTCGCCGTCGGCTCGGTCATCGGCTTCAGCCTCGCCGTGGTGGGGCGCAACCACATCCGGGTGGACGTGTTCCACGAGCGCTTCCCGCGCGGCATGCAGGCCTTCATGAACTGGATCTCGGCGGTGTTGATCGCCGCCCTGTCCCTGCTCTTCGTCTACGTGTGCTTCCGTGTCATCGTGAAGACGGTGGAATACGGCAGCGCGGCACAGACGCCCTGGGCCACCCCGCTGATCTACCCGCAAAGCCTGTGGTACGCCGCCCTGGTGATCTTCGCGGTGTTCGCCCTGATCTACGCGCTGCGCGCTTCACGCCTCTACTTCAGCGGCCAGATCGACACTTTGTTGCATGAGTTCCACCCCAAGAGCACCAAGGAGGAACTCAAGGAAGAGCTCGACGATTTGGCGCATCGCACAGCGAAGGAGTCGCAGGCATGAGTACCTTCTCCTTCTCCCTGTGCTTTCTGTTGATGATCGTGCTGATGCTGCTGGGTATCCCGATTGCAGTCACCATGGTGCTGGTCGGCGCGGGCGCCGGTGTGGCGGTGTTCGGCTTTCCCTTCCTCACCTCGACCGGCTCGATGCTGTGGGGCGTGCTCAACGACAATCTGCTGACCGCCGCCCCACTGTTCATCCTGCTCGGCGAGCTGCTGTTGCGCAGCGGCGTGGCTGACCGCATGTACCAGGTGATGACGGCCTGGCTGTCGCGCCTGCCGGGTGGGCTGCTGCACACCAACATCGGCTGTTGCGCCCTGTTCGCCGCCACCTCGGGTTCCTCGGTCGCCACCGCGGCCACCGTCGGCACCGTGGCCCTGCCCTCGCTGCGTGCGCGCAAATACCGTATGTCCGATGCGCTGGGATCACTGGCCGCCGGCGGCACCCTGGGCATCCTGATCCCGCCCAGCGTCAACATGATCGTCTACGGCTCGCTGACCGAGAACTCGATCGGCCGCCTGTTCATGGCCGGCATCATTCCGGGTCTGCTACTCACGGGCTGCTTCATGCTCTACATCTTCGTCACCAGCCTCCTGCGCGGCGACGAAGTACGCGAACCCTTGCCGCCATTGCGCGAGCGCATCCGCCTGCTGGTCCACCTGGTGCCGCCGCTGGTGATTTTCGGCATCGTGATGGGCAGCCTCTACACCGGTGTCGCCACCGCCACCGAGTCGGCCGCGCTGGGCGTCGTCGCCGCGCTGTTCTTCACCTGGCGCAGCGGTCGGCTCAGCATGGCCCTGCTGGAGAACTGCTTCCTCCAAACCGCCCGCATCACCGGCATGATCATGCTGATCCTCGCCGCCGCCTTCGTGCTGAACCTGCTGATCAGCCTCTCGGGCGTTGCGGACGCAATGACGCAATCGGTCATGAGCCTGGGACTGTCGGCCACCGCCATGCTGCTGGTGTTGATCCTGTTCTACCTGGTGCTGGGCATGTTCATGGACGTAATGTCGATGCTGGTGGCCACCGTGCCCATCACCTACCCCATCGTCACAGCGCTGGGCGTGGACCCGATCTGGTTCGGCATCTTCATCATCCTGATGTGTGAGCTCGCCCTGATCACCCCACCCGTGGGCATGAACCTGTTCGTGGTGCAAGGCATCCGGCCCGACGGCGGCAACATCGCCGACGTGATCCGCGGAGCCCTGCCCTACGTCTTCATCCTGCTCGCCTTCACGCTGCTGCTGATCGCCTTCCCCGCGATCGTCACCTGGCTGCCGAACCACACCTGAGTTCGCGCCCCTACGGGGGAGGACGTGCCAGCCGTCCTCCCCGCGCCCATCCGCCCCGGGTTGATACAATCTCGGGCCCCGACCTTACCGCTGGACAGCCACCTTGCAGCCCTTCAAGCCCCTCTCAGAGCAGGAGCTCGCCGCCCACACCCCGATGATGCAGCAGTACATCCGGCTGAAAATGCAGCATCCGGATACGCTGGTCTTCTATCGCATGGGCGACTTCTACGAGCTGTTCTTCGAGGATGCCGAGTACGCCTCGCGCCTGCTGGATATCACGCTGACCACGCGCGGGGCTTCGGGCGGGCAGCCGATCAAGATGGCCGGCGTGCCCTTCCACGCGCTGGAGCCTTACCTGGCGAAGCTGGTGAAGCTGGGCGAGTCGGCCGTGATCGCCGAACAGGTGGGCGAGCCGGGGCAGACCAAGGGACCGATGGAGCGTGCGGTGGCGCGCATCGTGACGCCGGGCACGCTGACCGACGCGAGCCTGTTGGATGACCGCGCGGATGCACCGCTGCTGGCGGTGCAGTTGAATCGCGGCGTGCTGGGCATGGCCTGGCTGAACCTCGCCAATGGCGACTTCCGCATCGTCGAGACCGACCCGGAGATACTGGTCAGCCATCTGGAACGCCTGCGCCCGGCCGAGGCGCTGATCCCGGACTCGCTGAAGCTGCCGCTGCTGGAGTCACGCGTACCGGCGATCCGCCGCCTGGCCGACTGGCAGTTCGACGCCAAGACCGCGCAGCAACTCTTCACCACGCATTTCGGCACGCACGATCTGGCCGGCTTCGGCGCCGAGGGGCTCAACGTCGCGCTGGCTGCCGCCGCCGCGCTGTTCGAGTACGCACGCAGCACGCAACGCCAGGCGCTGGCCCACATCACCACGCTGCGCGTCGAACGCGACGGCGACTACCTGCGCATGGACGCGCACACGCGGCGCAACCTCGAAATCTCCGAGACGCTGCGCGGCGAGCCTTCGCCCACCCTGCTCTCGCTGCTGGACTTCACCGGCACCAGCATGGGCTCGCGCTGGCTGCGCCACACCCTGCACCATCCGCTGGCCAGCCGCCACGCCTGCCGCCAGCGTCACCAGGCCGTCGCCTCGCTGCTGGGCGACGCCGGCGACGGACCGCTGCATGCCGTCTCCGACGCACTGAAGCCGATCGCCGACATCGAGCGCATCGCGACGCGCATCGCGCTGCGCAGCGTGCGCCCGCGCGAACTGGCCTCGCTGCGCGAGAGCCTGGCGGCGCTGGAGGCGCTGCGTGCGCCACTGCTGCCCGACAGCGGCAGCTTGCTGGCTGAACTGCATCAATCACTGGCCACGCCGGTCGACATGCACCAGTTGCTGACCGCCGCCGTGGCTGAGGAACCCGGCGCGCAGGTACGCGATGGCGGCGTCATCGCGCGCGGCTACGACGCGGAGCTGGACGAGCTGCGCGACATCCAGAACAACTGCGGCGAGTTCCTGATCGCGCTGGAAGCCCGCGAGCGCGAGCGCACCGGCATCGCCAACCTCAAGGTGGAGTTCAATCGCGTGCATGGCTTCTACATCGAAGTCACGCATGCCAACGTGGACAAGGTGCCGGACGACTATCGCCGGCGCCAGACCATGAAGAACGCCGAGCGCTACATCACGCCCGAGCTCAAGACCTTCGAGGACAAGGCGCTGTCGGCGCAGGAGCGTGCGCTGGCGCGCGAAAAGGCACTGTACGAGGAGCTGGTCGAGCGCCTCGCGCCCGAGGTGCCGCGCCTGCAGGCCATCGCGCACGCGGTCGCCCTGCTCGACGGGCTGAACGCCTTCGCCCTGGTCGCCGCGCGCCATGACTACCGCATGCCGGAGCTGGTGGACGAACCCGTGATCGAGATCGTCGGCGGCCGCCACCCGGTGGTCGAGCGCCAGGTCGACAACTTCATCAGCAACGACGCGCGCCTGTCGCCCACGCGCCGCATGCTGCTGGTGACCGGCCCCAACATGGGCGGTAAATCGACCTACATGCGCCAGGTCGCGCTGATCGTGCTGCTGGCGCACTGCGGCGCCTTCGTGCCCGCCACCAGCTGCCGCATCGGCCCGGTGGATGCCATCTTCACGCGCATCGGCGCCTCCGACGACCTCGCCTCCGGACGTTCGACCTTCATGGTCGAGATGACCGAGGCTGCGGCCATCCTCAACAACGCGACCGAGCGCAGCCTGGTGCTGATGGACGAGATCGGCCGCGGCACCTCCACCTTCGACGGCATGGCTTTGGCCTACTCCATCGCCAAGCAGTTGCTCGACAAGAACCGCAGCTACGCGCTGTTCTCCACGCACTATTTCGAGCTGACGCGCCTGGGCCTGGAATACCCGGAATGCGCCAACGTGCACCTCGGCGCGGTCGAGCACGGTCACAGCATCGTGTTCCTGCACGCGGTGCAGGATGGCCCGGCCTCGCAGAGCTACGGGATCGAGGTCGCCGCGCTGGCCGGCATCCCGCCCGCCGTGGTACGCGACGCCAAGCGCCGCCTGCGCGCACTGGAAAACCGCGAGGTCGCCAGTGGCCCGCAGGACGACTTGTTCGCCTCGCTGCCCGAGCCTGAGCCCGCAACCGTGAGCCACCCGGCACTCACACAACTGGCCGAGCTGGACCCGGACAACATGAGCCCGCGCGAAGCGCTGGAAGCGCTGTATGCCTTGCGCAAGGCGCTATGACGGAATCATCCGCCTCCTCAGTCTTCGCGCCCCGACAACTGCTGCTGGCCCGCCTCGCGACCAAGGGGCATTTCTTCATCTGCGGCCTGCTGTTTGCGACCTGGGGCGTGCACGTCCCCACCGTGAAAGCGCAGTTCGGGCTGACAGAAGCACAACTCGCCTGGCTGATGCTGTCCGCCGGCATTGGCTCCTTGCTGGCGCTCACGCGCGTCGGCGGCTGGGTCGCACGGCATGGTGCACGGCCTGTCGTGCTGAGCGGCGGCGCCGTGGTCAGCGTTTGCCTCGCAGCGTTGCTGTTCATGCCCAGCTATCCGTGGCTGCTGGTACTGATGTTTGGTTTCGGTCTGGGCAGCGGTGGTTTCGACGTGGCCATGAATGCCGAGGCCGTGGCCGTCGAGCGCGAGATGGCCAAACCCATCATGTCGTCCTTCCACGGTTTCTTCAGCCTGGGAGGCCTGGCCGGCGCCCTGTTCGGCAGCCTGGTGGCCACGCTTGAAGTGCAGGCCACGATCCACATGCTGCTGACCGGCCTGCTGGGCTACGCCCTGATCTGGTTCGCCGCGCGCGCCATGCTGCCGACACATGCCACGCATTCACCGGAGGAACATCACCAGGGTTTCCGCCTGCCACATGGCAGCGTATTGCTGATCGGCCTGCTGGCCGCCTTCGCGCTGGTCAGCGAAGGGGCGATGTACGACTGGAGCACCTTGTACATGGCGCAGGTGCTCGACAGCCCGGCCAGCGTGGCCGCGCTTGGCTACGCCGCGTTTTCGGGCGCCATGGCGGTGGGCCGTTTCGGCGGCGATTGGTTGCGCGGACGCCTGGGCGCCAGGCTCACCCTGCAGGTTTCAGCCTGGACGGCGGGGGCCGCGATGCTGGCGGCCTTGCTGGTCGGTCAGCGCTGGGCTGCCATCGGCGGCTTCGCGCTGGTGGGCCTGGGCCTGTCGAACGTGATCCCGGTACTGTTCTCGGCCGCCGCACGCGTGCCGAATGTGTCGCCCGCAACCGGCATCGCCAGCGTATCGGGCGTGGGCTATCTGGGTTTCATGATCGGCCCACCGTTGATCGGTGCCATTGCGCAATACCACGGTCTCACCATTAGCCTCATGGTGGTGGTCGCGTTCGCCATGGTGGTGGCCTTGCTGACGCCGCGCGCGATGCGCGGCCCAGAGGCCCAATAGCTCAGGGGGCCGTCTCGCGCCCACGGGTCGCTTGGAACACGCAGAACAGGTTCAGCGACTGGAGTTGCGCGGATCCGTGTAGCTGGGTTTCGGAGTGTTGGGTGACGAAATCGTCGACACCCGTGCGGGGCCGGCGCGATTTTCCAGTTCCATCTGGCGCACCAAGGCCTTCTCCCGTTCAAGGCGGCGTCGTGCCTCATCGGCCTCACGCTGGCGACGCGCCTCCTCGCGCTGCTCCTGTCGCTCCAGTTCACTGCGCTGACGCTCTTCGGCACGTACTTGCTGGAGGCGAGCGCTCTCCAGGCGATCACTGACGCGATCGGCTTCACGTCGGGCCTGCTCCAGCTCGCGCTGACGTTGCAGGGCCTCTCGTTCGGCTTGGCGCTCGTTATCACGCTGCTGCCGCGCCCGCTCGACCTCTTGCAACCGTTCCGCCGCCGCCAGTTCGGCCGCCTTCTGCTCCGCCGCCAGGCGAGCCTGTTCGAGCTGGATGGCACGCTCCGCATCGCGCATCGTCTTGTAGTACCAAGCTCCGCCGACAAGCAGCAGCAACACCAGGCCCCACTTGAACACGCTGGGGATGCCACCGCTCTCGATCACGCTCTCCTGCACGATCACGCTACCGACAGGGGGGGCGCGCCGGCCGAAGAGTTTCTGGTCATAAGCCTCCCGCCGGTCCGCGTCGGACAAGGTGGTATAGGCGTCCTTGATGAGGTGGAAGTAAGCCCCTGCATCCATGCCCTTGCTGTCGAGCTGATCGGCGAGATACAGCGCTTTCAGGCGTTCGAACGACAACCGGATGGTTTCGCGACTGGCGTTGGCGCTCACCTCCAGGATGTCGTATAGCGTTGTTTTTGTTTGCATGTGATTTTGACGATTTTTCCGACGAGTGCGATTGTAAAGATATGTCGGTGCTTGCAAAGCCCGACCTTCCCCAAAGTCGCTCCCGCCGGCACCCTCCGGGCTATTGCGCCCGGGCGTGGCGGAACAGGCGGAAGAAGTTGGCGCTGCTGGCCGCGCCCACTTCCTCGGGCGTGATCCCGCGCAGGCGAGCCACTTCCGCTGCCACATGCGGCACATAGGAGGGTTCGTTCATCTTGCCGCGATACGGCACGGGTGCCAGATAAGGAGAGTCAGTCTCGATCAGGATGCGATCGAGCGGGATGCTGGCCGCCACTTCCTTGATCTGCTGTGCGCTCTTGAAGGTCACGATGCCCGAGAACGAGATGTAGAAGCCCAGCGAGATCGCCGCCTCTGCAGCGGTGAGATTCTCGGTAAAACAGTGCATTACACCGCCCACTTCCTGCGCGCCCTCTTCCGCCAGGATGCGCAGCACATCCTCGGTGGAGTCACGCGTGTGGATCACCAGAGGCTTGCCACAGGCCTTGGCCGCCGCAATATGAGTGCGGAAGCGCGCCCGCTGCCATTCGGGCTTGTCCTTGTGCCAGTAATAGTCCAGGCCGGTCTCACCGATGGCGATCACCTTGGGGTGCCCAGCCAGCGCCAGCAGACGCGCCACATCCGGCTCCTCGCCCTCGGTGTATTCGGGATGCACGCCCACGGTGGCAAACAGGTTCGGACGGGATTCGGCCAGCGTCAGCACCCGAGCGATGCGTTCCAGGTCCACCCCGATACACACGGCATGGCTGACCTGCGCTGCCGCCATGCGCTCGAACAAGGCCTCGCCCTGTGCCGCCAGGTCTTCGAAGTCGATATGACAATGAGAGTCGATGAACATCTCGGGATCACTTCCACAAAAACAAACGCGGGCCGGCTGGCCCGCGTCGCACATACGTTGCCGCCGCTCAGATCGTATGGGTCGGCCGATTGGAGCCGAGCGCGCTGCCCAGGATCTGCTCGATCTTGATCTTGGCCGCACTGCCCGCATCATCAGCGCTGAACTGCACGCCAATGCCCTGCGTCTTGCCGTTCTGCGCATTCGGTGGGGTGACCCAGGCCACCTTGCCCTTGACCGGAAGCTTGGTCGGGTCGTCCATCAACTGCAGCATCAGAAACACCTCGTCGCCCGGCTGGTAGGTCTTGGGCGTCGGGATGAACAGGCCGCCATTCTTGATGAAGGGCATGTAAGCGGCATACAGCGCGGAGCGCGAGTTGATATTCAGCGACAGCACGCTGGGGCGCGCAACCGTGGGGCGGACAGCATCCATCAGTGACCTCGTTCAGCAGGGCGCATGCCGCGCGCCACGCGCAGCAGGACGTCTTCCAGGAACAACCGCTGGTTCAGCGGGTGCTGAGCGACCCGACGATAGGCCGCGAGTTCATTGTAGCAAGAGAGCCATTGCGCGCCGCGACCGCTGGCCAGGCCGCCGATGACCGCCTCGAAGTCGGCAAAGAAACGGGCGCCGCCCCCCTGCGCGATCCGCACCCCATCGGCCAGCCAGCGCTGCAGCCAGGACACCAGGTGCGTCAAGGTAAGCCCGGCCTCGGTCGCGGCCTTGCTCTTGAGCCAACTTTCCCATTCGGCCGCCAGCTTGAGCGGATCGGCCTTGGGCAGTGCCGCCAGATCGCGCGCGAAACGGCCGCGGGCCTCGCCCAGCGCCCCGTCGGCCAGGCTACGGGCCGCGATCGGCAGGCCCGAGCTGAAGCCCAGCAAGGCCTCGGCATTCTTCACCCCATGCCGGTCCAGCCAGGCACGCGCGGTGGCGCCGTCCGGCCGCGGAAAGTCCAGCACCTGGCAGCGGCTGCGGATGGTCGGCAACAGGCGGCGCGGCGCGTGGCTGACGAGAATGAAAACGGCATCGGTGGCCGGCTCCTCCAGCGACTTGAGCAGCGCGTTCGCGGTATGCACGTTCATCGCCTCGGCCGGGTCGATCAGCACCATGCGGCGCCCGCCCTGATGGCCGCTGACTTCCAGCAGGCCCTGCATGTCACGCACCTGCTCGATGCGGATCTGGTCGGACTTCTTCTTGTCCTTCTTGCCCTCGGGCTCGCTCTCGCCTTCGTCATCCGACTCCTCGGCGCTCTCCGGCACCATGCGATGCATGTCGGGATGGTTGCCATCGGCAAACCAACGGCAGGACGGACACTCGCCACAGGCGAAGCCAGCCTGCGTCACCTGCGCGCACAACAGGCGCTGCGCCAGTAGCTCGGCGAACAGGCGCTTGCCACTGCCCGCCGGGCCGCACAGCAACAAGGCGTGGGGCAGCTTGGCTAGATCGCCCGTGACCCGCCGCCACAGCGGATGCAGCCAGTCCGGCAAGGCGTCGGGCGCGCTCACAACAGGCGCTCCAGATGCTTCAGCACCTCGGCGGTGATCGCTTCCGGGGTGCGCGAGGCATCCACCACGGCGATGCGCCCAGCGGCTTGCGCGGCGCGGTCCAGATAAGCCGCCCGCACCCGCTCGAAGAAATCGCGTTGCTCACGCTCGAAGCGGTCCGCCGCCTCGCGCCCCGAAGCCAGGCGTTGCGCCGCGATGGCCGGATCGACGTCGAACAGGAAGCTCAGGTCGGGCTGCAACCCCGCATGCACCCACTGCTCCAGTGCGCGGAACTTGGTTTCGCCCAGGCCACGACCACCCACTTGATAGGCGTAAGTGGCGTCCGTGAAACGGTCGCACACCACCCAGGCGCCGCGCGCCAGGGCCGGCTCGATGACCCGCGCCAGGTGCTCGCGCCGCGCCGCGAACATCAGCAAGGACTCGGTCTCCAGGTGCATGGCCTCGCCGTTGAGCAGCAACTGGCGCAAAGCCTCGCCCAGTGGCGTACCGCCCGGCTCGCGCGATTGCACGACCTCGTGACCCGCCGCGCGCACGCGTGCCACGACGGCGGCGATCTGCGTGCTCTTGCCGGCGCCGTCGATACCTTCGAAAGTGATGAATCGGCCCCGCATCAGCGGCCACTCCTCTGGAAGCGCGAAACCGCGCGATTGTGTTCATCGAGCGTACGCGAAAACTGGCTGCTGCCATCACCGCGCGCCACGAAATACAGGAAATCGGTCTTCGGCGGGTTGAGCGTCGCGCGTAAGGCCGCCCGCCCAGGCATGGCGATCGGCGTGGGCGGCAAGCCGCCGCGCGTGTAGCTGTTGTAAGGCGTATCGGTCTGCAGGTCGCGCTTGGTCAGGTTGCCGTTGAAATCCGGTCCCACCCCGTAGATCACGGTGGGATCGCTCTGCAAGGGCATGCCGATGCGCAGGCGGTTGACAAAGACCGAGGCCACCCTGCCGCGATCCTCCTCGCGCCCGGTCTCCTTTTCCACCACCGAGGCCAGCCGCAACGCCTCTTCCGGGCTGTTCAGCGGCAGGCCGCTGGCCCGCCCCGCCCACTCGGCCGCCAGCACCTTATCCATCAACCCCAGGGACCGGCGCAGCACCTCGATGTCGGGCGTGCCACGGGCGACGTAATAGGTGTCCGGGAAGAAACGCCCTTCCGGCACCGCGCCCGCCAGACCCAGCATCGCCATGACCTGGGCATCGGACAGACCCAGCGTGTCATGGCGCAGGTCGGGGTTGGCGTCCAGCGTGGCGCGTACACGGCGGAAGTTCCAGCCCTCGATCAGGGCCACCTCGACGTAGGCGCTGGAACCGGTGGACAACAGCTCGATCAGCGACCACGGCGTCATGCCGGGTTCGATATGGTAGTAGCCGGCCTTGATCGAGCGCGCCCGGCCACTGAGGCGGGCCAGCCACACCAGCGCATGCGGATGCACATCGACGCCCTGCGCCACGACCTGGCGCGCCACCTCGCGCATCGAGCTGCCCCGGCTGACCTCGACATCCAGCGCGCGGCCCGCGTCGGGCAAGGGAGAAGTCGCGTACCACCAGGCCAGGCCGGCGACGAGGGCGCACAACAGGATGCAGAGCTTGATCAGGCGGGAGAGGAAACGCAGCATGGGACGGGAAGAGGCCGACTCAGGGTCGGCAGGAAGCTTGCTTGGAAGGCGTATCTGGAAACCTATTGAAGACCGTCCGACGGGCTTGAAGCGCGGCCGGAACGGCTCAATATAATAGCCCAAAGCATTCAGACGCCCCGCTGCGCCCAACCACAGAAGGATTCCGCATGTCCCCCAGCCGCCAAGCTTATCTTGCCGCCCTCGGCGCCCAACTCAGCACGGATGCCGCGCCCCAGGTCACGATCGCGACAGCGCCCGTGGCGGCTGCGACAGACGCGACACTCGCCGTACCGCTGGAACACCTCGGGCTGATCCGCGTCAGCGGTGAGGACGCCGCCGAGTTCCTGCACAACCTGATGTCGAACGACATCAAGAAGCTGCCCCTGCACGGCGCCCAGCACAACAGCTTCAACAGCCCCAAGGGCCGCATGCTGGCGAGCTTCCTGGTGTGGCGCGACGAGGCCGGCTTCCTGCTGCAGCTCTCGGCCGATCTGCTGGCGGCGATCCACAAGAAGCTCTCGATGTACGTGCTGCGCGCCAAGGTCAAGCTGAGCCTGCCCGGCGAGGACTGGTGCCAGTTGGGCCTGGTCGGCCCGGCACTGGACCAGACCCTGGCCACCCTCGGCCTCACACTGCCGGCAAGCGACATGAGCGTGACGCCGGGCGAGATCGCCGTCGTCCGCCTGGGCGCGAACCGTGTGCAATTGCTGATCCCCGCCGAGCGCGCCGAGGCGACGGCCAAAACCTTGCTGGCCGCGGGCGTGCAGGCCGCCGGCACCGACGCCTGGCGCCTGCAGGACATCCGCGCCGGCATCCCCCTGATCACCGCCGCCACGCAGGACGAGTTCGTCGCCCAGATGGTGAACTTCGAGCTGATCGGCGGGGTGAACTTCCAGAAGGGCTGCTACCCCGGGCAGGAAATCGTCGCCCGCACGCAATACCTCGGCAAACTCAAGAAGCGCATGTTCTTCGCCCATCTCGACGCCGTCGAAGCACCTGCGTCAGGTGGCGACGTCTTCGCACCGGAATTTGGCGAGCAATCCTGCGGCAAGGTGCTGAGCGTGGCGCCTGCTGCGGAGGGTGGCTACGATCTGCTGGTGGTCACGCAACTGGCCGCGCATGAAGCGGGAGAAGTGCATGTGGGCTCACCGAGCGGGCCGCAACTGCGCTTTGGTGCCCTTCCCTATCCGGTGGAGTGAGGCGCGAAGTCAGTGAAGTAGGGCGGAACTCCGCAGGAGGTTCCGCCAGCCGCCCTGAGGGCGGCAATCTGCATCTGGCTGCGCGGGGAAGAGTTGGCGGAACCTCCTTTGGAGTTCCGCCCTACCGCTACTTGTACGGGGCCATCACAAGAAGCGATCAAGGATGCGCCGCGTGCCACGGTCCATCTCGTAGAGGTTACGGATCAGGAACTGCACGCCGTGATTGTCCGCGATCAGCAGGGTGCCGCCGGCGAGGCGCCGGATGTCTTCCTCGCCCTTGAGCACGAAGCGGGTCTCGCCACGGTCGGTTTCCACGGTCCAGGTGCTGGGCGTGGCGAAGCTGGAGACCTCGCGGATGCGGCGGATCTGCGGCATGAACTCGCGTGCCGCCAGTTCCTGCTCGATCAGACTGCGCAGCGTGTCGGGCAAGGCGCTCAGGCGGTCGATCCAGCATAGCTCGTGGCCATCCGCGCTGAGCAGGGAGACCCCCTCGTCCGGGGCGGCGATCGGGAAGGCGCGCACCGGCACCACACCCTCGTGCTGCATGCCGTCCGCATCCGTGAGCACGAGGCGGCCGTAAGCATTGCGCGTCAGTTGAATCTTGTCGATGGCGCTCAATTGGACTCCTCCGCAGGCGCGGCTTCGCCCTGCTCCGCGTTGCGCAACTGGGCTTGGTAAAGCCTGTAGTAGGCGCCTTCGCGCGCCATCAGCTCGTCGTGGTTACCGATCTCGACGATCTGGCCGCGATCCATGACGACCAGGCGATCCGCCTTGCGCAACGTCGACAGGCGGTGGGCGATGGCGATGGTGGTGCGACCCTGCACGAGGTTATCGAGCGCGCGCTGGATTTCCTTCTCGGTCTCGGTATCCACGGCCGAGGTGGCCTCGTCCATGATCAGGATGCGCGGGTCGATCAGCAGCGCGCGCGCGATCGAGATGCGCTGACGCTCACCGCCCGACAGGCCCTGGCCGCGCTCGCCGACCAGCGAGTCGTAGCCCTGCGGCAACCTCAATATGAATTCATGCGCATGCGCCGCGCGTGCTGCCGCGATGATCTCCTCGCGCGTTGCGTCGGGCTTGCCGTAGGCGATGTTGTCGGCGATGGTCCCAAAGAACAGGAAGGGCTCCTGCAGCACCAGGCCGATGTGCTTGCGGAAGTCGGCCAGCGGCAGCGAGCGGATGTCCACGCCGTCGACGCGGATCGAGCCCTCGGTCACATCGTAGAAGCGGCAGATCAGGTTCACCAGCGTGCTCTTGCCGGAGCCGCTGTGCCCCACCAGACCGATCATCTCGCCCGGCTGGATGTCCAGGTTCACGCCACGCAGCACCGAACGGTTGCCGTAGCGGAAGCCGATGTCATGCAGCGAGATGCGACCCTTCACGCTGGGCAGGTGCACCGGCTTGGTCGGCTCCGGCACACTCGAGACATGGTCCAGGATGTCGAAGATGCGCTTGGCGCCCGCCGCCGCCTTCTGCGTCACCGACACGATGCGGCTCATCGAATCGAGACGCGTGTAGAAACGGCCGATGTAGGCGAGGAAGGCGGTCAGCACGCCGACCGTGATCTGGTCCGTCGACACCTGCCAGATGCCGAAGCCCCACACCACCAGCAGGCCGATCTCGGTCAGCAGCGAGACGGTGGGCGAGAACAGCGACCAGGTCTTGTTGAGGCGGTCATTGACGGCAAGGTTGTGCTTGTTGGCCTCGCGGAAGCGCTGCGCTTCGCGCTTCTCCTGCGCGAAGGCCTTGACCACGCGGATGCCCGGGATGGTGTCGGCCAGCACATTGGTGACCTCGGACCACACGCGGTCGATCTTCTCGAAGCCGGTGCGCAGGCGGTCGCGCACGATGTGGATCATCCAGGCGATGAAAGGCAGCGGCAGCAGCGTGACGATGGCCAGCCAGTGGTTGATCGAGAACAGGATGCTGGCCGTCATCACGATCATCAGCACGTCGGTCGCGAAATCCAGCAAGTGCAGCGACAGGAACACGCAGATGCGGTCGGTTTCCGAACCGATGCGCGCCATCAGGTCGCCAGTGCGCTTGCCACCAAAGTACTCCAAGGAAAGTTTGAGCAAATGCTCGTAGGTGGTAGTGCGCAGGTCGGCGCCGATGCGCTCCGACACCAGCGCCAGGATGTAGGTCTTGGCCCAGCCCAGGGCCCAGGCCAGCAAGGCCGCGCCGAGCAGGCCGCCGAGGTAGCCCGCCACCACCCTGGGTTCGATCTCCTGCCCGTTCTGATACGGGATCAGCACCTCGTCCATCAGCGGCATGGTCAGGTAGGGCGGCACCAAGGTGGCCGCCGTGCCGGCGAGCATCAGCAGAAAACCACCGAGAAGCTGCCACTGGTAGGGCCGGGCGAATCGCCACAGGCGGAACAGGGTCCAGGTTGAGGGCGGGGTGTGGATTTCCTTGGCGCAGACCGGGCAGTCCTCCTGCCCTGGTTCCAAGGGCGCCTTGCACTGGGGACAAACCGTCGCGTCCTCTTCCTCCGGCAAGCGGCCCTCGCGCAAGAAGGCGAGTTGCTTGTCGAAGGCCTTGATCAGGCGCAGCGCCGCCAGGTTCTGCGCCAGGGTGTAGCGCCAAGCGGCCAGGCGTTGCATGCCGTCTTCGAGCTGCAAGGTCGCCACGCCGGCGTGGTCGGAATGCTGCAGGACCATCTGGGGCGCCAAGGCCCATTCGATCACCCGCCCGTCCGGCTCCACCTGCACCAGGCGGCGCTCGGTCAACACCAGCAGACTGGTCGCGAAACGCAGTTGGGCGTCGAGATCCAGGTCCAGCCAGGCCAGCACGCGCTCGCCGCTGGCCAATACGGTGGAGAAGCGCTCGACCCAGGGCGCCGGCAAGGCATTCGGATCGGCAGTCGTGGCGACTTGTAGTGTCATGCGATCGAGGTGAAATACGACATCGGGGTGCCGGCCGAACTTCGCCGGGGCGCGCAGTGTAACGCGCCACCCCTGCCCGGCGTTGGCATGACATCCCCTTCTTTTTTTGCTTTTCGGGGCCGGGAGGCCAAGTAAACCAATAGTAACATTGCGCGTTAATCGCCTTGGCCGGTGGCCGGGTGGCGACAGCCGCCCGACCGGCCGGGTTGCGGAGCCTGACACTTGAACACGACAAAAAAGAGCCTTGCATTCCAGCGCATCAATTACCTGCGCGGACCTAATATCTGGACCTATCGCCCAGTCATCGAAGCCTGGGTCGATATCGGTGAGCTTGAAGATTTCCCCTCCAATACCTTACCCGGCCTCTACGAACGTCTGACGAGCTGGCTGCCCGGCCTGATCGAGCACCGCTGCGGCGTCGGCGAGCGCGGCGGCTTCCTGCTGCGTCTGCGCGAGGGTACCTGGGCGGCACATATCCTGGAACATGTGGCGATTGAGCTGCAGAACCTGGCCGGCATGCAGGTTGGCTTCGGCAAGGCACGTTCCACCTCGCAGCGCGGCGTCTATAAAGTTGCCATGCGGGCGCGCAACGAGCAGGTCGGGCGGGCCGCCATCCAGGCCGGCAAGGAACTGCTGGAAGCCGCGATCAACGATACGCCGTTTGATCTGGACGCCACGGTGGAGAAGCTGCGCGAGATCGTCGACGACCATCACTTGGGCCCCTCCACAGCCTGCATCGTCGATGCCGCGACGGAACGCCGGATCCCCTCCATCCGCCTCAACGAAGGCAATCTGGTGCAACTGGGCTACGGCTCGCGCCAGCGCCGCATGTGGACGGCTGAGTCCGACCGCACCAGCGCCATCGCGGAGAGCATCGCCAGCGACAAGGACCTGACCAAGAGCCTGCTCGCCCCTTGCGGCGTGCCGGTGCCGGAAGGCCAGATCGTGGCGAGTCCGGAAGAGGCCTGGGAGGCCGCGCAAGATATCGGCCTGCCGATCGTAGTGAAGCCCTCCGATGCCAACCACGGCCGTGGCGTGTCGCTGGAGCTGAACGGCGAGGATGAGATCAAGGCCGCCTTCCACATCGCGGATGCCGAGGGCAGCGACGTCATCGTGGAGCGCTACATCCGCGGCTGCGAGCACCGCCTGCTGGTGGTGGGTGGCAAGGTCGTCGCGGCCGGCCGCGGCGAGAACATCTACATCACCGGCGACGGCAAGAGCACGGTGCGCGCGCTGATAGACAGTCAGCTCAACAGCGACCCGCGCCGTGGCGTGGCGGAAGAGTTTCCGCTCGAAACCATCGTGCTCGACAAGGACCAGACCATGCAGCTCCTGCTGCAGCGCCAGGGACTGAGCGGCGAATCCGTGCCCGCCGCCGGCCAGCGCGTGACGATCCAGCGCAACGGCAACGTCTCGATCGACTGTACCGACGAGGTACACCCGGAGAACGCGGCCACCGCCTCGCTGGCCGCCCGCATCGTGGGCCTGGACATCGCCGGCATCGACCTGGTGTGTGAAGACATCTCGCGCCCCTTGCACGAGCAAGGGGGTGCCATCGTCGAGGTGAACGCCGGCCCAGGCCTGCTGATGCATCTGAAGCCGGCACAAGGCAAACCACGCCCGGTTGGCGAGGCCATCGTCGACTACCTGTTCCCGCAGGACGACAACGGCCGCATCCCGCTCGTGGGTATTACCGGTCACGACGACACCACACTGATCGCGCGCATCATCACCTGGTTGCTTCATATCGACGGCCGCATTCCCGGCCTGGCCTGCCGCGACGGTCTATTCCTCGACCTGCGCCAAGTCGACCACGGCGATTCGGCCAACTGGAAGGCAGGCCAGCGCCTGCTGTTCAACCGTGTGGTGCAGGCTGCGGTATTCGAGACGCCTGCCGAGAGCATCCTCGGCGAGGGCCTGCCCTATGATCGTTGCGACGTCGGTGTCGTCACCACGCTCAAGCTGACGCCCGAGATCGAGAGTTATGACGTACGCAACGAAGACCAGCTCAGGAACGTGCTGCGCACCCAGGTCGACGTGGTGTGGCCGGAAGGCGCTGCAGTGCTGAACGCCGACGAGGAAGCCGTGGCCGATCTGGCCGAGCTGTGCGACGGCGCCGTGCTGTTCTACAGCCTCAACGCCAGCAACACGCGCATCACCGAGCACCTGGCCGACAACGGCCGCGCGGTCTTCATCGAAGATGGCGCCATCGTGTTGGCGCGTGGCACCGAGCGCAAACGTCTCAGCGCCCCGCCGCTGGAGTCGGTCGCAGCCACGCTGGCCGCCGCCGCCGCAGCCTGGGCCATGGGTGTCGCCCCGGAACTCATCAACACCGGCATCGGCAGCTTCGCCAACGGCTTCGCCCTCCCCGCCACCGGCCCGCGCAAACGCGCCGCCCGCTGACCCGCATCGGCCCAGACAGGAACACACCATGCAAGTATCCCGCGTTCGCGCCCTGCGCGGCCCCAACCTGTGGAGTCGCCACACCGCCATCGAGGCCCTCGTGAGCTGTGCGCCCGAGGCCTGCGCACTGGCCAGCATCCCGGACTTCGACACCCGCCTGCGTACCCTCTTCCCGCAGATCGGCGCGATCCGCCCGACCGATCATGAGGACGAGCTGTCGCTTGCCCATGCGCTTGAATTCGCCGCGCTGGGCCTGCAGGCGCAGGCCGGCTGCCCGGTCACCTTCAGCCGCACGACACTGGCCGAGCCCGGCACCTACCAGGTCGTCGTCGAGTACAGCGAGGAGCCAGTCGGCCGCCTGGCCATGGAACTGGCCGAGCAACTGGTGCTGGCCGCGCTGAACGGTGGCGAGTTCGACGCCGACAAAGCCATTGCCCGCCTGCACGAGATGGATGAAGACGTGCGCCTGGGGCCCTCCACCGGCTCCATCGTGCAGGCCGCCGTGTTGCGCGGCATTCCCTACCGCCGCCTGACCACCGGCTCGATGGTGCAGTTCGGCTGGGGCAGCAAGCAGCGCCGCATCCAGGCGGCCGAAATCGACCGCACCAGCGCAATCTCGGAGTCCATCGCACAAGACAAGGAGCTGACCAAGAAGCTGCTCGACGCCGCCGGCGTGCCGGTGCCCAAGGGCCGCCCGGTGGACAGTGCCGACGACGCCTGGGCCGCCGCGCTGGAGATCGGCCTGCCGGTCGTCGTCAAACCGCAGGATGGCAACCAGGGCAAGGGCGTGACGGTCAACATCACGACCCGCGAAGGGCTCGATGCCGGCTACGCCGCCGCGCGCGAGATCAGCGATGACATCCTGGTCGAACGCTACCTGCCCGGTCACGATTTCCGTCTGCTGGTGGTTGGCAGCCGGCTCATCGCCGCCGCGCGCCGAGACCCGCCGCTGGTGGTGGGCGACGGAGTGCACACCGTGCGCCAGCTCGTCGAGGAAGTGAACAAGGACCCGCGCCGTGGCGAAGGCCACGCCACCTCGCTGACCAAGATCCGCTTCGATGACATCGCCATCGCCCGCCTGGCGGCACAGAACCTGCAGCCGGAATCGGTGCCGCCCAAGGGCCAGCGCGTGATCCTGCGCAACAACGCCAATCTGTCGACCGGCGGCACCGCCACCGACGTGACCGACGACGTGCACCCCGACCTGGCTGCACGTGCCATCGCCGCCGCGCAGACCATCGGTCTCGACGTGTGCGGCGTCGACGTGGTGTGCGACTCGGTGCTCAAGCCGATGGAAGACCAGGCCGGCGGCATCGTCGAAGTGAATGCGGCACCCGGGCTGCGCATGCACCTGTCGCCGTCCTACGGCAAGGGCCGCAACGTAGGCGAAGCCATCGTCTCCGAGATCTTCGCGCCCGGCGAGGACGGCCGCATCCCGGTGGTGGCGGTGACCGGCACCAACGGCAAGACCACCACCGTGCGCCTGATCGCCCACATGCTCACCACCAGCGGGCTGCGCGTAGGCATGACCAATACCGATGGCATCTACGTGCAGGGCAAGCGCATCGACACCGGCGACTGCAGCGGCCCGCGCAGCGCGCGCAACGTGCTGCTGCACCCCGACGTCGACGCCGCGGTGTTCGAGACCGCGCGCGGCGGTGTGCTGCGCGAAGGCCTGGGCTTCGACCGCTGCAAGGTGGCCGTGGTCACCAATATCGGCCTGGGCGATCACCTGGGCCTGAACTTCATCACCACGGTGGAAGACCTCGCCGTACTCAAACGCGTGATCGTGCAGAACGTGGCCGATAGCGGCTACGCGGTGCTCAACGCGGCCGATCCCATCGTCGCCGCGATGGCCGCCACCTGCCCCGGCAGCGTGATCTTCTTCGCCGCCGACCGCTACAACGTGGTGCTGGCCACCCACGCCGCGCAAGGCAAGCGCGTGGTATTCGTCGAAGATGGCCACATCGTGGCGGCCGAGGGCAAGTCCAGCATTCGCATCCCGCTGACCCAGGTGCCAATCACTCGCAAGGGCACGATCGGCTTCCAGGTCGAGAACGTGCTGGCCTCAGTGGCCGCAGCCTGGGGCGCCGGGGTGGAATGGAAGTACATCGCCGAGGCGCTGGCCACCTTCAAGGCCGACAGCGACAACGCGCCGGGGCGCTTCAATGTGTTCGACTATAAGGGCGCGACCATCATCGCCGACTACGGCCACAACCCGGACGCCATCATGGCCCTGGTCAAGGCGGTCGAGGCCATGCCGGGCAAGCGCCGCAGCGTGGTCATCAGCGGCGCGGGCGATCGTCGGGACGAAGACATCCGCCAGCAGACGGAGATTCTCGGCGACGCCTTCGACGACGTGATCCTGTACCAGGACGCCTGCCAGCGCGGGCGCGCCGATGGCGAGGTCATCGGGCTGCTGCGCGAAGGTCTCAAGAATGCGCGCCGCACCACACACACGCAGGAGATCAATGGCGAATTCATCGCCATCGACACGGCCATGGGGCGCCTGCAGCCGGGCGACCTGTGCCTGATCCTGATCGACCAGGTGGAAGACGCGCTGGCCCACATCGCGCGGCGTATCGCCGAGGTCTGAGCGCACGCAGCCAGCCAATACGACAAGGGGCCCCGCGGGGCCCCTTGTCGTTTCCGGATGCCGCTTTCAGCGCCCGTTCCTGCGCGCCGCCACCGCGGTATCGGGAAAGTCCGAAAACACCCCGTCGACACCCAGCTTGTAGAACTGCTCGTACTCCTTGAGCGGATTGCCGCCGTAGTTCGACGGCAGGCGGCGCAACTCGTTGCGGAAGGTCCAGGTGTGGACCAGCAAACCATGACGATGCGCACGCTTGATCAGATCATTCGGCGGCAGGGTCTTGCGCGCGGCCTCGCCGGGCGCACCGGCCGGCGCACTGGCGTCGGGCACCGTGCTCACGATGTAGCGCTTCCACGGCCCGATGCCATCCGCGTAGCGAGCAATCTCGCGCAGGCCGGCATCCGTGGTGAAGTAAGCGAAAGTGCGCGCCAACAGCTTCGGATCGCCCGACACCGTCCAGTCATAGGGACGGTCGTAGGGCGCGGTGAAGTCCAGGCTGCCATCGGCATTGACGTCGTTGGCATCGACCAACTGGACCAGGCGCACATCGGTCATCTTGCGCAGCTTCTTCAGGTTGGCCTGCTCGAAGCTCTGGATGAACACCGGCGCGCGGCGATCGTTCCAGCCCGCCTTCTTCAAGGCCCGGACCAACGGCTCCTCCAGCGCCAGCCCCAGTTGCTGGTGGTAGGTCGGGTGCTTGGTCTCGGGGTAGATGCAGATCTCGCGCCCCACTTCGCGCCCCTTCTGCTTCGCCAGCGCAATCACCTCGTCCAGCGTCGGGATCGCGTACAGGCCGTTGTACTGCTGTGGGCGCTCGGCCAGCGGCTGGATCGCACGCAGGGTCTTGATCTCGGCCAGCGTGAAATCGGAGGCGAAGAAGCCCTCTTCCGCCGCGCCATCGACGACCACGGTTCGCTTGCGACCGGCAAACTCGGGGTGGAAGCGCACATCGGTGGTCGCGTAGATGTTCGGCTCGTGGCGCGCGATCAGGTGGCCGTCCTTGGTTGCCACCAGATCCGGTTCGATGCAGTCGGCACCCAGTTCGATGGCCTTGGCATAGCCTTCCAGCGTGTGGTCCGGCAGGTAGCCCGAGGCGCCCCGATGACCGATCACCAGCGGTCGTTTGGCATGCCCACGCCACTCGCCCCAGCCCTCGTGCCCTGCCCGATCATGCGCCAGCGCCGGCGCGCACAGGGACATGGCCATACCGGTCAGCAGACCAGCTCCAACGATCTTCTGCATTGCTCGCATTTCGTCCTCCTATGGTTCAGGAGCCGACAAGCTTGCAAAGCATCGGTGACCGGCCAGTGACACGGGAATGACAGTTTCGGGAAGCCTGTCCGCTATCGGGGTTGATACGCATCAGCCTGTACGGGTGCATACTGCAGAATGCTTGTACATCCCCATACGGCGAAAGAGGAGACCATGCGCTTCAACCAAGACATGCTGGAAGAGCTGAACACCCTGTTGCGCTTCGACCTGGAAACCAGCCGTCAAGGCATCAAGATCCACCACGACGCAGACGCGGAGGTCATCGCCGCCGCCCAACGCCTGTACGCCAAGGGGCTGATCACGCAGGTCGACGGCGGCTACCTCACCCCTCTTGGACGCGAGGCCGCCGAGCAAGCCCAGTTGCTGCTGACCATCCTGACCACCCGCCCCAACGGCGCCACTCTGGGCGTGCGCGGCGGCGTGCTGATCAACTGAGCCTCGCCCTCACTGGCAGGCCACCCAGGCTTCGACCTGCGGGCGCACGGCCAACTCGGTCTGCGCCCCATTGATGAAGCTGTTGAGCGCTCCTTGCCGGGCGAGCAAGCCGAAATACCCTTTGGCGCGATCCCAGAACGGATAAGCGCCATAGGTGCCGGGGCTGGAGAGCCGCGCGCCCGGCGTGCAGTTGAAGGGCAGACTGCGGCATTCATGCCAGTAGCCGAAACCGTAGTGCCACTCCTCCACTGCATTGCCGGACGAAAAAGCCAGGGCCGCCCCGCCGCCCGGGGTACGGTCCTTCAGAAACTCCGTCATCGCGGCCGGCCCCAGCAGACTGCCGCTCTTGAGCGCCTTGAGAAAGGCCAGGTACTCCTCTCCGCGCCAATGCATCCCCCCCGCCAGCAAAGGATTGCCCACCGACGTGATGTCGTAGCGCGCGTTCTGGAACAAGCCGGTCTGCGCCCTGAACTCGTCGAACACGGCGCGCCAGTCCGCCAGGCCACGTGCGCGCACTGCCATCAGGCCCGCCACCTGCAGATGGGTACTGGCATAGACGAACTGCGTGCCCGGCACGACGTTGTTGGCGGCATTGCTGTTCGCGATCTGGTTCACGCAGGTGGCGAAGTCCGCGCCCGCCACGAACAGGCAGGCCGGCTCCTGGGTCAGTCCCGAAGTGAAACTGAGCAGATGAGTGAGCGTCATGCCTGACAGCGGGCTACTCCCCGGGATGGGCCAGCCCGCGATGCGATCCTGAGGCCTATCCGCCAGACCCAGATAGCCTTGCTCAACCAGGCGGAGAATCACCACCGCTGTCACCAGTTTGGAGGTCGACGCGGAATCGAACTCCGTGCTCATCGAAGCCGCGCCACGGTTGTACGTGTAACGACGCCCGTCACCCCGCTCGACCGCGAAGGAGAATGCCACCTCCGACGGCGCCACCGCCAAGGCGGAGGCCAGCTCGGACTCGCGCGCCACGGTACAACTATTGGCCGTCCCGCCAGCCCCACCGCTGCTGCTTGATCCGCCGCCCGCCGCCGGCGCAGTACTCGTGTCCCCGCCACCGCCGCCACAAGCGGCCAGCAACAGGCTCAGGCACGACACTAACGTCACCTTACGCATGGCACTTCTCCACATGCAGACTCAGAGTGGACATTGTGCACCGGCACAAGTGCCCCGCCCTCACCGAAGATCGGCCCTTGCCAAGCGCTCGGACAAACAAAAAGCCCGCAGGCAAAACCTGCGGGCTTTTTGTTTGTTACTTCAGCGCGAGATTTGCGCAGAAGGCGTAGCGAGCGGGTGGAGGTCGCAACGAGGAGCGGAGACGTACGTGAGTACGTTGAGCACCGGAATTGCGAGATCCGCCCGCGCAGTAGCCTTATGCGTAAATCGGCTTAGCGAATGACGCGAGCTCCCTTGCCCTTCATCGCGGCTTCGACTTCTTCCACGCGCACCATGGAGGTATCGCCCGGGGTCGACATGGCCAGCGCGCCGTGGGCTGCGCCGTACTCGACGGCAGCTTGCGGGCCCTTGCCTTCCAGGAAGCCGTAGGCCAGGCCGGAGGCGAAGCCGTCACCGCCGCCGACGCGGTCGTAGATTTCCAGGTTGTCGCGCTTCATCGACTGGTACAGCTGGCCTTGGTAGTACAGCAGGGCCGACCAGTCGTTGAAGGTGGCCGTGGTGGCCTTGCGCAGCGTGGTGGCAGCGACCTTGAAGTTGGGGAAAGCGGCCACGGCCGTTTCGATCATCTTCTTGAAGCTGTCGGTTTCAATGTTGGTCAGATGCTCGTCGGCGCCTTCGACTTCGAAGCCCAGGCAGGCGGTGAAGTCTTCTTCGTTACCGATCATCACGTCGACGTACTTGGCGATGTTGCGGTTGACCTTCTGCGCGCCTTCCTTGCCGCCCTGGCTCTTCCACAGCGAAGCGCGGTAGTTCAGGTCGTAGGCCACGACGGTGCCGTACTTCTTGGCGACTTCCACGGCTTCGATCACGGCTTCAGCGGTGTTCGAGGCCAGCGCGGCGAAGATGCCACCGGTCTGGAACCAGCGCACGCCCTCTTCACCGAACAGCTTTTCCCAGTTCACTTCACCCGGACGGATCTGCGAAGCAGCCGAGTGACCACGGTCGGAACAGCCCAGGGCCGGACGAATGCCGAAGCCCTTTTCGGTGAAGTTCAGGCCGACGCGGGTGTTCTTGCCCAGACCATCGAAATCGCGCCAGATGACATGGGACATGTCCACGCCGCCTTGCATGATGAAGTCTTCCACCAGCCAGCCCAGGTCGTTCTTCGGCAGGGCGGTCACGACGGCAGCGCGCTTGCCCCAGCACTTGCGCATGGCGCGGGCGACGTTGTACTCGCCGCCGCCTTCCCACACCTGGAAGGAACGGGCGTTGCGCACGCGGCCGAAGCCCGGGTCGAAGCGCAGCATGACTTCACCGAAGGACACGCAGTCCCACTTGGTTTCGGCGGCGGATTTGATGATCAGTTCGGACATTTCTCTTGTTTCCTCGAAGGGTGGATCGCTCTATGCACAAGGGCCGCGCGGTGAAACACCGGGCGGCCCTTGACGGGGAGTTACTTGGCAGCCAGTTCGGCCTTGATCTGCTTGACCAGATCGATGGTCTTGCGCACGTTGGCTTCGATACCCGCGTAGTCCTTGGCCTTCAGCAGTTCCTTGGTGATCAGGTTGCTGCCGATGCCACAGGCCACGATGCCGGCGCCGAACCACTTGCGCAGGGAGGCCTCGTCCGGCTCGACACCGCCGGTGGGCATGATGCGCGTCCAGGGCATCGGGCCCATGACGCTCTTGACGAACTCGGGGCCGCCCACGGACGAACCCGGGAAGACCTTGACGATCTCGCAACCCAGCTCTTGCGCGTCGCCGATTTCGGTGGCGGAACCGCAACCGGGGCTGTAGGGGATGCCGCGACGGTTACACACCTTGGCGACTTCCGCATTCAGCAGCGGGCCGACGACGAACTTGGCGCCGTTGGCGATGTAGATGCCGGCGGTCGGTGCTTCGCAGATGGAACCCACGCCCATGATGACCGAGGGGTCAGCCTTGGCGAAGTACTTGGTCACTTCGTAGAAGACGTGGGAGGCGAAGTCACCGCGGTTGGTGAACTCGATGCACTTGGCACCGCCGTTGGCACAGGCCTGGATCACGTTCTTGCACACTTCGACGTCCGGGTCGTAGAACACCGGAATGATCGACTGATCCATCATCGCGGCCAGGACGGCCATGCGGTCTTTTGCAGCCATTGAATTCTCCACAGAGTTGAAATAGGTCACCGCGGGGGATGCGGCTAGACCACCAGCAAAGCCTAGTATTTTCCCTGATACGGGAGGGCCGGGCAAGGGAATGTGGCTGTCTGCTGATATAGGCCAAATCGGTCCGCTCTGCCGGGTGGAACGTGCTGCAAAGCAACAAAACAACCGTCCTGCTCAATGGAAATCGCGGCTGCTGGTGTCCAGCCGGCCCAGCCAGGGCGTCAGGTCCAATAGGCGCTGGGCGATGACGTGCGTCACCCCGTCGGCGGCCTGGACCTGCCCGAACACGCCCAGCAGGCGTGCGCCCAGCAGTTCGCGGCGGAAGCGCTCGGCCACGCGCGGCCGTACGATCACGTTGGTCATACCGGTCTCGTCTTCCAGCGTCACGAACACGTTCTCGCCCGAACCGGGGCGTTGCCGGCTGGTGACGATGCCCACGGCGCGGGCCAGCGCCCGGTCCCCGGCAGCCCGGATCGCCTCGGCACTCAGGAAGCGGCGCGCGGCCAAGCGGTGGCGCAACAGGGTCAGCGGATGCGGGCGCAGGCTGAGCCCCAAGCTGGCGTAGTCCGCCACCAGGCTCTCGCCCACCGGCGGCGCGCTCAGGCGCAAGGCGGCTTCGGTCGCGGGACTGGCATCGAACAGATCGCCCTGCACGGGCGTGCTCGCCAATTGCACGCCACTGACCTGCCAGGTCGCCTGCCGACGGTGCCCGGCCAGGGCGGACAGGGCGTCGGCCTCGGCCAGGCGTCGCAGCAAGCCGGTGTCCAGCGCGCAGCGCAGGGCCAGGTCCTGCACATCGCGGAAAGCCCGTAGCCCGCGCGCCGCGACGATGGCCTGCGCGGCCTCGGCCGACAGCCCGGCCACCTGCAGCAGGCCCAGGCGTACCGCCGGCCGGCCCCGGCCGCGCGGCAGCAGCGTGCACACGTCCGCGCTGGTCGTGACATCCGGCGGCAGCACCTCCACCCCATGGCGGCGGGCGTCCTGCAGCAACTGCGCGGGCGGGTAGAAACCCATCGGCTGGCTGTCGAGCAAGGCGCACAGGAAGGCCTCCGGCTCATGCCGCTTGATCCAGGCCGAGACGTAGGCCAGCAGAGCAAAACTGGCCGCGTGCGACTCGGGGAAGCCGTATTCGCCGAAGCCCTCGATCTGGCGACACAGTTGCTCAGCGAAGGCAGCCAGCCCACGACTTTCCATGCCAGCACGCAGCTTGTCCTTGAAGCGCTCCAGGTGCCCCTTCTTCTTCCAGGAGGCCATGGCGCGACGCAACTGGTCCGCTTCGCCAGGCGAGAAATCGGCCGCCACCACGGCGAGCTGCATCACCTGTTCCTGGAAGATCGGCACGCCCCAGGTGCGAGCCAGCACGGCATCCACCTCGGGGCTGATGCGCTGCACCGGCGCCTGCGCGCGGTGGCCGGCGAGGAAGGGATGCACCATGCCGCCCTGGATCGGCCCCGGCCGCACGATGGCGACCTGCACCACGAGGTCGTAGAACTTCTGCGGGCGCAGGCGCGGCAGCATGCTCATCTGCGCGCGCGATTCGATCTGGAACACGCCGATGGTGTCGGCCGCACTGATCATGTCGAAGGTCGGCTTGTCCTTCGGCGGAATGTCGTCCATGGACATGGGCGTGCCCAGGCCACGTCGCTGCGAAATGAGCGCCAGCGCCTTGCGGATCACCGTCAGCATGCCCAGCGCCAGCACGTCGACCTTGAGCAGGCCCAGCGACTCCAGGTCGTCCTTGTCCCACTGGATGACGGTGCGCTCCGCCATCGCCGCGTTCTCCACCGGCACCAGGTGCGCCAGCGGCCCTTGCGAGATGACGAAGCCGCCCACGTGCTGCGACAGGTGGCGCGGAAAGCTGCGGATCGCATCGCTCAGCGCCAGCCACTGGCGCACACGCGGACTCTGCAAGGACAGGCCGGCCTCGGCCATGCGCGCCGGCAACTGATCGCGGCTGTCCCACCAGGCCAATGAACCGCTCAGCGCGGCCACCTGTTCTTCGCCGAAGCCCAGCGCCAACCCGACGTCGCGCAGCGCACTGCGCCGCCGGTAGCGGATCACGGTGGCGGCCAACGCAGCGCGATTGCGACCGTACTTCGCGTAGATGTACTGGATCACCTCCTCGCGCCGCTCGTGTTCGAAGTCGACGTCGATATCCGGCGGTTCGTCGCGTTCACGCGACAGGAAGCGCTCGAACAGCAGGCTCGCACGCATCGGGTCCACCGCAGTGATGCCGAGGGCGTAGCAGACCACCGAGTTCGCCGCCGAGCCGCGCCCCTGGCACAAGATGCCCTGGCGGCGCGCGAACAGCACAATGTCGTAGACGGTCAGGAAGAAGGGTTCGTAGCGCTTCTCGGCAATCAGGGCCAGTTCCTTCTCCACGTCGGCCCGCACCTTGTCCGGAATGCCATGCGGGTAGCGGCGCAGCAAGCCGGTCTCGGTCTCCTGGCGCAGGTAGCGGGTGGGCGTGTAGCCGGCGGGCACGATCTCGTCCGGGTACTCGTAGCGCAACGTGCCCAGATCGAAGTCGCACAGCGCCGCGACACGCAGGGTCTCGGCCAGCAGTTCCGGTGGATAGAGCCGCGCCAGGCGCATCCGCGTGCGCAGGTGGCGCTCGGCATTCGGAAACAAGGCCAGCCCGGCCTCGAACACCGTGCTGCGCAGGCGGATCGCGGTCAGCGTGTCCTGCAGGGGGCGTCGTCCGCGCGCATGCATGTGCACATCGCCGGCCGCCACCAGCGGCAGCTTGTGGCGCGCGCCGATCTCGCGCAGCCGGGCCAGGCGCGTCGCATCGTCCGCCGCGCACAGCAGTTCGACCGCGATCCACAACCGCCCCGGAAAACGCTCGGCCAGCCAGGCAGCATCCGCCTCGTCCGGCGCTGCGCCCGGCACCCACAGGGCCAGGCAATCCGGCACCGCGCCGGTCTCGGGCAAGACGCCACCCAGGTCGCCGCGCTGCAGGAGGTAATCCCCCTTCCCCGCCCGCCCCCGCGCCAGCGTGATCAGCGCGCACAGGTTGCCGTAGCCGGCACGGTTGCGGGCCAGCAGCACCAGCTTCAGGCCATCGCTCAGCACGAACTCGCTGCCCACGATCAGCTTGGGCATGGGCAGGAAGACGGGCGGCGGCGCCCCTGCATCCTCTACCTCCTTCGCCGCGCGCTCGTCCTCCGCCTGCATGTCGCGCAGCGCCTGCCAGGCCTGCACCACACCGGCCACCGAGCATTCATCGGTGATCGCCAAGGCCTGGTAGCCACGCTGACGGGCTTGCGCCATCAGCTCGGCCGGATGCGAGGCTCCGCGCAGGAAGCTGAAGTTCGTCAGGCAGTGCAGCTCGGCATAGTCAGGCAAAGAAGCCATGCAGCCACCAGCCTTCCTCGTCGCGATAGATCCACAGCCACTCGCCCGCCTGCGACAGCGCGACGTAGTAATCGCGGCGGACGTCGCCCGGCGCCTGGGCGGCGGGGTCTGCACCCCACCCCGCACTCCACCAGCCGCTCTCGATGCGCTCCGGCCCGGCCAGGCGCTGCAAGGGGCCGCCGTGATGCAGGCTGCCACCCCGCTCCGCCAGACGCCGTGGCCGCGCCAGCAGCCACAGCGGGCGCGGTGGCCCCGGCCGGCGCTGTGTCTCGGCGCGTGCGCCCTCCACCAAGGGCCGCGAAGCGCACTCCGGGCGATGGTCGGGATGCACCATCAGGCCATGCACCGCCTCCTGCCCCAGGCGGGCACGCAGGCGTTCGATGACCGGGTCCAGCGCCTCGGTCGCCGCCTGCGCGAACAGGCCCAGGCTGGTCCCGGGCAGCAGGCGTGGCGCATCGGCACGCAGACTCAGCTCGATCGCAGGCTGGCGCAATTCGAGACGCTCCAGGCGCTCGCGCAGCACCCGCTCCATACGCGGCAGGTCGCGTGTGGCACCGGCAAAGGCCAGGATCAGCTGCGTCGGCGCCTCATCCTCATGCGTCATCGACAGCTCGCACTCGGCCACGCCACACACCCGCTGCCCCAGCCAGCCGGCCAGCCCGGCGAGCAGACGCCGCGCCGCGAACAACAGCATCGGCGCACTCTCCACCTTGGCCGGCAGTTCCATGCCCTGGGCGAACTGCTCCGGAAAAGCGAAGCGCGCCCGCGGATCGGGCGCACTGCCCAGCGCCTGGGCCAGCCGCAGCGGCACACCCGTCCCGAAACGGCGCGCCAGCCCCGCGGCTGGCAGGGCAAACAAATCCTGCAAGGCATGCACGCCGAGGGCGCCCAGCGTCCTGTCGTCACGCGCGGACAGGCCCATCACCGCGACCGGCAGCGGCCCGAGGACCTCAGGCAAGGCAGCCGGATCGACGCAGCGGGCTTCCGCCCCGGCACGCACCAACCATTGCGCTGCCAGGGGTGTAGGCGCGAGCGCCATGTGAAAGGAATAGGCCTGCGCGTGCAGACCGGTGCGGATGGCGTCGAGCAAGACATCCAGGCCGCCGAAGAGACGCAGGCAGCCACCGATTTCGAGCAAGAGCTCATCCTCGGCGGCCAGGCAGACCTCGGGCGTGAAGCCCCCCGCCCAACAGGCCAGGCGCTGCAGCGCCGCCTGCTCCTGCTGCGGCTTGCGTTCCTGCACCAACAACCCTGGCGCCATGCCCAAGGCGGCGGCCAGGCGTAGCCCGACCTGTATGCCCAGGGCTTCGGCAGCCGCGTTGGCACACCACACGCGATGCGCCTCGACCACCACGCTCGGCTCGGCCGGCGGGGCGCCGCCCCATTCAAGCGGCAGACGGAAGAGGCGGAGCGCCAGCCACAGGCTGGCAGGTCGAGACGCATCCATGGCTCAGGCGCAACACGGCCATCGGCACGCCAGGCTGCCGTCACGCACAAGAAGAAGCGCGGAGGAATCGCCCGGCATCCCGCTCACCCCTGTGTCACCAGATGGGGCTTGACGGGTGCCGGCGCGCCTCCTGACACCTGCCGCGCCAGCGCCACCGGGCGCGCCACGTTCAGCCAGAGCGGCTGCGCGCAGACCGGCCCACGCCGCTTCAGGATATCCACCCGCAAGCCCTGGGCACTGCCCGTCAATTGCAGACGCAGGGGTGCCGGCGATGCCGCCTGCGCGGCAGCCTGCGGACGGCACAGGAAAGCCAGGCCGCGGCGCCCCTCGGCCGCCAATTGCAGGCGACGCAGGGATTTGTTGTCGGTCTGCGCCGGCAGCCAGGCCAGCACCGCGCCCACGCCACCGCTGGCGAGCAGCAGCTCGGTGCTCCAGGCAATGTCGTCCCGCCCAGCACGCACGAGCAGCAGGCGGGCCAGTGGAAACTGCGCCGCCCAGGCCGGCGCATGCACCTCACCCGGCGGGGCGACCAGCACGATGGGCGCCTCGGCGGCGCACGCGCGCAAGGCGGGCAAGAGCAAGGACAGCTCACCGATGCCTTGCTGTGCCGCCAGCAACTCGATCAGCGCCCCACGCGGCCAGCCTGCGCCGGGCAAGGCCTCGTCAAGCGGCGCAAAGCCGGTCGGAATGGCCGCCTTGTCCAGCGCGGCCAAGCGGTCGCCGCGCCAGACATCGGGGCGTTGCAGGACGGTCTGCAGGGAAGGCAAGGCGGACATGGCGCGAAGAGAGGGTTGTGTTTATCTGTATTTTTATACAGCAAAACAAAACTTGCCAGTCCACTTGCCGGTTCGCTCCATGCCCAGCACTCATGCCTCTGACTTGTCGACGCAGAGGGGCTCGTCATTCCCGCGAAAGCGGGAATCCACTTTCGCGTGAAGAGCCAGCACTATGGGAACACGTGGATTCCCGCTTTCGCGGGAATGACATGCGGAAAAGAAACAGGCCGGCAAAGCCGGCCTGTCGATCCGTGCTAGACGACGCAGCCTTACTGCGCGCCGCCGATGCTCTCCAGCACCGTCCAGGCGCCCTTCTCCACCTTGTAGACGGTGATGCCGCCGCTCTTGAGGTCGCCCTTCTCGTCATAGGCGATGTCCGGCGCGGTCACGCCGGCATGCTGGATCGTCGCCAGCACCGGGAGATAGGTGGCGGGCTCCACGGAATCCGCCTTCTGCATCGCCGCCAACAGCACGCGCGTCGCGTCGTAACCATAGGGCGAGTAGATCTCCATGTCGCCAAAGCGGGCCTTGAAGCGCGCCTCGAACTCCTTGCCGCCGGGCATCTTGTCGAGCGGCACACCCGCCAGCGAGGCAATGGTGCCTTCGGCCGCTTCGCCCGCCAGTTTGAGGAAGGTGTCCGAACGCGTCATCTCGCCCGACACCAGGGGGACCTTGACGCCAATCTGGCGCATCTGTTTGGCCATCGGGCCGGACTGCGCATCGGTACCACCGAAGAACACCGCGTCCGGCTTGGCCCCCTTGATCTTGGTGAGGATGGCCATGAAGTCGCTGGCTTTGTCGGTGGTGAACTCGCGCGCCACGATGTTGCCGCCGGCCGCCTTGGCCGCCTTTTCGAACTCATCCGCCAGGCCCTGACCGTAGGCGGTACGGTCATCGATGATCGCGATCTTCTTCGCGCCGAGCTTCTCCACCACGTAACGCCCCATCACCGAGCCTTGCTGGGTGTCGGAGGTCATCGAGCGGAAGGTCGTCTTGAAGCCCTGCTGGGTGAAGGCCGGCGCGGTCGCCATGGCGATCTGCGGCATGCCGGCGTCCGAGTACACCTTCGACGCCGGGATCGAGGTACCCGAGTTGAAGTGGCCGATCATGCCCTTGATGCCGCCATCGAGAATGCGCTGCGCCACCTGCGTCGCCGTCTTCGGGTCGGCCATGTCGTCCTCGGCGAACAGCTCGAACTTCACCGCCTTGCCACCAATCACCGGTTTCGTTTCGTTCACGTCGTCGATGGCCAGTTGCACACCGTTCTGATAACCCTTGCCGTAATGGGCCTGTGGGCCGGTCAGCGGTGCCGAGAAGCCGATCTTGACGACCTGGACTTCGGCTGCGGGTGCCGCCGCCGGTGCGGCTGCCTCGTCCTTCTTCGGGCTGCAGGCGGCAGCAAGCAGTGCCAGGCCCGCCAGAGGCAGCAGGCGCAAGGGATTGCGAGTCGTCATAAGGGATGTCTCCGTGGAGTGGATCAGGGCAAAGAAACAGATGTTGACCGAAAACGATGCGCCCGACGCCAGGCTGGGTCAACAAACCCGTGCCCCTGCGGGCGACCACTACCCTCCCGGGCAAGCCCGCAGGCTGTGCTTGCGCCGTCACCTGAGCCCTCTAACCTACAGTCTGGCGAGACGATCCGCGCCAGCCCCAAAGCACACCACAAAGGAGAAGAGTCCATGCGCATCTATTTCGCCACCAACCGCAATCCCAACGACCCCGACAAACCCACCGACTTCGGCAAGACTTTCAGCGCCAACGGGCTGACCGACCTGCGCTTTGGCTGGGCGGATGTCAGCGGCAAGAAACTCGACAAGTACACGCTCACGGTGGCCGACGAAAAACTGGACGTCGGTCTCGCTGCCGCCAGCGTGGGCGATCTCAGCAAACAGAAGCTGGGCAGCAAGGCGATCTTCGAGGAGGTGCAGCGCGAGATGCAGGCGCAGAAGCAGGACTGCGTGATCTCCATCCACGGCTTCAACTACAGCTTCGCCGAGGCGATCCAGCGCACCGCGCAGCTCAAGGCCTTCTATGGCGACAGGCCAATGAGCTTCTTCCTGTTCACCTGGCCGTCGGACGGCTCCATGCTGCCCTTCAAGGCCTACGCCAGCGACCGCGACGACGCGCGTGCATCCGGCGTAGCCTTGGGCCGCGGCCTGCAGAAGCTCGCCAGCTTTCTCAGCAGTTCGCGCCCCGAGGACTTCTGCGGCCAGCGCGTGCATCTGTTCGCCCACAGCATGGGCAACTACGCGCTGCGCTGGGCGCTGCAAGGCATCCGCGGCAGCACCGGCAGCAAGCTGCGCCGCCTGCTCGACCAGATCGTGCTGTTTGCGGCCGATGAGGACGACGACGCCTTCGAGCTGGAACACAAGCTGGCCGGGCTGCCCGACATGGCACGCCGCGTCACGGTCTATCACCACCCCGGCGACAAGGCCCTGGTGGTCAGCGACGTGACCAAGGGCAATCCGGACCGCCTTGGTGCCGGCGGCCCGCGCAACGCGCGCCTGCTGCCCGACAAGGTGAGCGTGGTGAACTGCGAGCCGGTCGTCGGCGGCCTGGACGACATCACGACCCACCAGTACTACCGCCTCGACGACACCGTGCGGCGCGACGTGCTGGCCGTGCTGAACGGCACCGAGCCCCAGGACATCAAGACCCGCCAGTACCAGCCGGAGACGCGCAGCTATCGGCTGAAACGGGTAAAGGCGTAAACGCAAAAAGGCGGAGCCTGGCTCCGCCTTTTTGCTTCAGTCCTGACTCACTCCACCTTGATCAGTCCCACCGGTTTCACCTTCGGTGTCAGCGTGCCCCCCTTGCGCGCACGCTTGCCCCGGCAGGCCTCCAGCGCCACACCCTTCACCACCAGTTCGATGTCCTTACCACCCCGACCCGCGCCGATCACCTTGACGGCATCGACCGGCGGACAGCACACGGCCACCAGCTCTTCCTTCTCGTCCAGGCCCATGACGATCATGCCGCGACCGCGTGGCATCACCTTCATCTCGGCGCGCGGGAAGTAGAGCAGGCGACCATTGGCAGATGCCGCAGCAAGCCATTCACCCTCGACGCGTGCCGGTGCCAGCACGGTCTCCTTGTCCTCCAGGGTCATGAAGGCCTTGCCGGCGCGCTGACGCGTAACCAGTTCTTCCAGCTTGGTGATGAAACCGTAGCTGCCGGAGTTGGCGAAGAAGTATTCGCGGATCGGGTCGTCGGTCAGCGCCTGCGCGATACGTGCCCCGGGCTGCAGCTCGATCAGCGTGCTGATGGGTACGCCATCGCCGCGCCCGCCCGGCAGATCGGAGATGCGTACGGAATACGCACGACCCATGGTGTCGACCAGGATCAGCGGCCAGGTGGTGCGCGCCTCGGCCACCAGCATGGCGGTATCTCCCTGCTTGTAGCTCAGCGTCTGCGGGTCGATGCCATGGCCCTGGCGGGTGCGCACCCAGCCATTCTTCGACAGGATCACGGTGACCGGCTCGTCCAGCACCGGCGCCTCCACGGCCGCCACCGACACCGCCGCCTCGATCAGCGTGCGGCGGTCGTCGCCATGCTTCTTGGTGTCCTCCGCGATTTCCTTGAGGATCAGCTTGGTCATCGCGTTGCGATTCTCGAGCAGCTCGACAAGACCCGCCTGCTCTTCGCGCAGCGCCGCCAGCTCCTTCTCGATGGCGATGTATTCCAGCTTGGCCAACTGGCGCAGGCGGATTTCCAGAATGTCCTCGGCCTGCGTCTCGGACAGGCCGAAGCGCGCGATCAGCTCGGCCTTGGGCTCATCCGCCTCGCGGATGACCTTGATGACTTCGTCGATGTGCAGCCAGGCGATCTGACGCCCTTCGAGGATGTGGATGCGGCGCTCGACCTGCCCCAGGCGATGCCGCGTACGGCGCTCGACTGTGGCAAAGCGGAAGCTGATCCACTCCTCCAGCATCGCCTTGATACCCTTCTGCGCCGGCCGGCCGTCGAGGCCGATGACCGTGAAGTTCATCGGCACCGTGGTTTCCAGGCTGGTATGCGCCAGCAGCACGCGCATCAGCTCGTCCGGCTCCTGCGTGCGGGTCTTGGGTTCGAACACCAGGCGTACCGGCTCCTTGTCGGAAGACTCGTCGCGCGCCGTATCCAGCACGCCCAGCACCAGGGCCTTGTTGTTCTTCTCCTCCTGCGTCACCTCCTTCTTGCCCGTCTTGGGCTGCGGGTTGGTGACGGCCTCGATCTCCGACAGCACCTTGGCGGTCGATACGCCATGCGGCAGTTCATTGATGATGACGCGCCAGGCGCCGCGCGCCAGTTGCTCGATGCGCCAGCGCGCACGCATGCGGATCGAGCCACGGCCGCTCTCGTAGATGTCGCGCAGCACATTGTCCGGCGAGATGATCTGGCCACCCCCCGGGAAGTCCGGCCCCGGCAGCACTTCGCGGATGTCGTCGAGCGAAGCGTTCGGCTTCTTGATCAGTAGTTGCGCCGCTGCCGAGACTTCGCGCAGGTTATGCGGCTGGCATTCCGTCGCCATCCCCACCGCGATGCCCGAAGCACCGTTGAGCAGCAGCATGGGCAGGCGTGCCGGGAACAGCTTGGGCTCGTCGAAGGCGCCGTCGTAGTTGGGCACGAAGTCCACCGTACCCATGTCGATCTCGGACAGCAGCAGCTCGGCGATCGGCGTCAGGCGCATTTCGGTGTAACGCATCGCCGCCGCGCCGTCGCCATCGCGCGAGCCGAAGTTGCCCTGGCCGTCGATCAGCGGGTAGCGCAGCGAGAAGTCCTGCGCCAGACGCACGGCTGCGTCGTACACCGACTGGTCACCGTGCGGGTGCAACTTACCGATCACGTCACCCACGACACGCGCCGACTTCACCGGCTTGGCCGTCGGGTTCAGACGCATCTCGTTCATGGCGAACAGGATGCGGCGCTGAACCGGCTTCATGCCGTCCTCCACCTGCGGCAACGCACGGCCGCGCACTACGCTCATGGCATAGGCAAGATAGGCGCGCTCGGCGAAAGCGGCGATGGGCAGGTGATCGTCCGGCAGCTCGGCCAGGGTCGGCGCCGCCGGCGGTGCGGGCGGTTCGTCCGGTGGCAGCTCGGCGGTGGGAGCGGCGGCAACGTCATCGTCGCCGAAGAGATCGGGTTCTTGCTCGTTATGCATGCGATTCGTGACCAGAGGACTTCATCCGGCGCGAATTATCGCAGCTTCGGCGCGGTCCCGCGCCCCACCCGCTGCAGCCCGGCGCAATCGGCCCGCTCAGTGCAGGTCGGCCGCCCGCAATGGCCCCACCTGGACCAAGGCCTCGATCTGGGCCGCAGGAACCGGCAGGCTGAAATAGAAGCCCTGGAATTCGTGGCAGTCCTCGGCCCGCAACAGACGCCACTCCGCCTCGCTCTCCACCCCCTCGGCCACCACCGTCAGCCCGAGGCTGCGCCCCAGGGTGCTGATGGCGCGCACGATGGCCACGTCGATCTCGTTGCTCGGCGCACTGCGCACGAAGGACTGGTCGATCTTCAGTTCGTGCAGGGGCAACTGCTTCAGGTACGACAGCGAGGAATAGCCGGTGCCGAAGTCGTCCAGCGAGATGCGCACCCCCAGGTTGGACAACTGCAGCATGCGCTGGACTACCGTCTCCACATCAGTCAACAGCACGCTCTCGGTGATCTCCAGCTTGAGCTGGCGCGCATCCACGTTGCAGCGCTGGATGGCGCTGGCCACCCGCTCGACGAAATCGGCGCGCTGGAACTGCAGGGCACTGATGTTGATCGCCATGGCCAGCTCCTCCATGCCGGTCTGTCCTTGCCAGCGGGCCAACTGGCTGCAGGCTGCATCGAGGATGAAACTGCCGAGTGGCACGATGAGGCCGGTTTCCTCGGCAACGGGAATGAACTGACTGGGGCTGAGGATGCCGCGCTCCGGGTGGTTCCAGCGCGCCAGCGCCTCCACGCCGACCATCCGCCCCGCACGGTCGACCTGCGGGTGGTACAGCAGGAAGAAGTCGCCGGCTTGCAGCGAGCGGTGAATGGCCCGCTCCATGTCCACATGCTCGGCCACCCGCAACTCCATCATCGGGTCGAAGAAACGCAAGGTTGCCCGGCCGTCTGCCTTGGCGCTGTACATCGCCAGGTCGGCCTGCTTGATCAGTTGCTCCTCGTTCTGCTCATGCCCCAGGAACAGACTCGCTCCGATCGAGGCGGAGATTCCCCGTCCGCCATACGCCGCCTCACCGGATTCGTGCAGTGCGCGCAACACCTTTTCGCCGATGCGCTGTGCGCTCAGCGCCGCCTCATCCATCTGCTCGCCCAGCTCTTCCAGCAGCAACACGAATTCATCCCCCCCCACGCGCGCGAGCGTGTCAGAGCCCCGCACGCCCTGGGTGAGGCGCTGCGCGATGGCGACCAGCAGGCGGTCGCCCGCGTCATGCCCCAGGGTGTCGTTGAGTTTCTTGAAGTCGTCCAGGTCGATCAGCATCAGCGCCCCGTAGCTGCGAGAGCGTGCGCTGCTGTTCATGGCATGGCGCAGGCGGTCACGCAACAGGCGCCGGTTCGGTAAACGGGTCAGGGGATCGTAGAAGGCCAGCGAGCGGATCTCCTCCTCCGCTCGCTTGCGGGCCGTCACGTCCTGCACCACGACCAGCAAGCCGGTCGGCTCCTCATCGGCGGTGGCAAGCTGGCTCACGCTTGCCTGCAGGTGCAGCACCTGCCCCCGCAGGTCCAGGCTCAGCTCATGCCGCATCGGGCGATGCTGCCGCTGGCTCGCTGGCGGCAAGGCATCGAGCAGCAGCGCCATTTCCTCCGGCAAGACCGCGTGGTAGTCGCGCCCCAGCACCGAACCGGCCAGCTCATGCAAAGGGCTTTCGGCCGGGGCATGGAACAGGGTCACGCAGCCCTCGTTGTCGAGCACCATCACCGCATCCTGCATCGAGGCAATCACCGTGGCCAGGCGCTGCTCGTTCTCGCGCAAGGCCTGCTCGGCCTCCTTGCGCCGGCTGATGACCATGTAGGTGCCCATCATGCGACGCGCCTTGCCGTCCCGATCGCGCTCCACCGTGCTGCCGTGGAGCTGCATCCAGACAAAGCTGTCGTTCTTGTGGCGCATGCGCAGCTCGGGATCGAAGGCCTCCGCTTGCCCCGCCAGGTAGGCATCCCGGCTGGCGCGCAGCACCGCCCAGTCAGCTGGGTGTACGACGTGTTCCCAGGGCATCACGCAGGGCTGCATCTCCCCTGCCGCATAGCCCAGCGGAATGGCCCAGTTGGCATTGAAGAACACCTCGGCCCCCGCCACCTCCCACTCCCACAGGCCCTGGCTTGCCCCCAGCAAGGAGAGCTCCAGTTCCCGCTGCAGGCGGCTGCGCTGCAAGAGGTTGCGCACCCGCGCCAGCACAATGGGAATCACGAAGGGCTTGGTGACATAGTCGTCGGCTCCGTGGCCCAGCCCCTCCAGCTCGCTCTCCGGCGAATCGTCCGCAGTCACGAACATGACCGGGATGGTGCGCGACTCGGCCCGCTCGCGCAGCCGCCGGTGCACCTCGTGGCCGCTCATGCCGGGCATCATCACGTCGAGCAGGATCAGGTCCGGCTTGCACTGTTCGATCAACTCCAGCGCCTGGGGACCGGAGGTCGCGAAGCGAACCTCGTAATCGGTGGCGAGTGCGGTACACAGCATCTTCACGTTCGCCGGCACGTCATCCACGACCAGCACGCGCGGGCAATAGCGGGTGTCGTTCTCGCTCAAGCCTGTCTCCTCCAAGGGGCAGCCTGGATCGGCACGGTCGCGTCCGGGCGTGACCCGCCGCGCACTTCATCTCCCGCACTTATCGGCCCGGCCGGAACGGACTGAATAGCCCTTGCGGCCCCAACTGTGACGAACTGCTTCGAGCCCGCGAACCGGACCGAACTGGCATCCCACCACCCAGCTGCCATACTCTGATTGCATGGCTTGTTACCCCGCGCCCGCCCGGCGCGCCTCGCTGCGCAGGCCACGGTATCGAGCACGCGTTTACCCTGAATCCGCCAGCCAGAGCGAGCGTTTCCCGCATGAATACCCTCCGCCGCCACACCCGGCTAACCCAGGCCCTGGCCAGCGCTGCACGCGACTTGCAGCGGCAGGCATGGCTGCCCATGCAGCAGGCGATGAACGCCTGCCAACGCGGCGAATGGGCCGCCATCGGCACCACCTTGCACGGCCTGCGCGGCGCCGCCGGACGCTTCGACGACGGCGGCTTCACACGTGCGGCCCTGCTGGCTGAAGATGCCATCCAGGCGGGGCGCCACGCCGAGCTGCCCCGCCTGCTGGCCGAGGCCGGACAGCACTACCGGTGTGTCCTGGCAAGAATCGAATCCTGGCTGGCCGAACAGCCCGCAGCCCCGGAATCAGGCACGCCAGCGCTCCCAGGTGGGGCGGGGCGGCGGGAACTGGAGCACCTGATCGGCCTGGTCGAGGAGCAGGCCTTTGCCGCGCTGGACGAATTTGAACGCCTGCAGCCCGCGCTGAGTGCCCTCTCTCCCGACGAGACCCGGGTCATCGCCGGCCTGCTCGACGGACTCGATTTCCAGCGCGCCGCGCTGCGTCTGCGTCGCCTGCTGGACGAGGCCATGCAGCGCTGACTCACAGGAGCAGGTGCATGAAAGCAAAAAGCCCGTGACCAAAGGTCACGGGCTTTTTATCTGGGGCGACATACCGGGATCGAACCGGTGACACTTGGAATCACAATCCAATGCTCTACCGACTGAGCTAATGCCGCCATTGAAACTGCTCGGTACTCTACTGCTTTACTGCGGTACGACGAATTCGGTGGCCTGCCCGAAGGGAATCGAACCCCTAACCTACGGCTTAGAAGGCCGTTGCTCTATCCAGTTGAGCTACGGGCAGTCCTGGGTTTGCCTTCGGACAGGTTCTCGGGAAGGGTCACGCAACTGGTCGGGGCGAGAGGATTCGAACCTCCGACATCTTGCTCCCAAAGCAAGCGCGCTACCGGGCTGCGCTACGCCCCGAGACGCAAGATTATATGTAGATCGGCCCAAGGCGTCAAACGCAATCGCGAGAAATGACAATGGGCGGAGAAAACACCTCCGCCCATTGAAGCGATCCGCTGCAGTTGATCAGTGATGATGGCCGTGCGGGCCGTGCACATGACCGTGGGTGATCTCGTCCTGCGTGGCGATGCGAACGCTGGCGACCTTCAGGTCGAACACCAGCGCCATGCCAGCCAGGGGGTGATTGCCGTCCACCACGACCTTGCCGTCGGCAATGTCGGTGACGCGGAAGACCATGTCTTCCTCGCCGTCTTCGCCGACGCGCTCGAAGGCCATGCCGATCTCGATGTTGTCGGGGAACAGCTTGGCGTCCTCGATCAGCACCAGTTCCTCGTCGTATTCACCGAACGCGTCGTCAGGCTGCAGCTTGATCTGCAGCGTGTCGCCCTCCTTTTTGCCGTGCAGGGTTTCCTCGATCAGCGGGAAGATGGCGTCATAGCCGCCATGCAGGTAGACCAGCGGCTGCTTGCCGTCGTCGACCAGGTTGCCATCGGGGTCGCGCACGGTGTAATCAAGCGTGACGACGGTGTTCTTGACGATTTCCATTGATGCTCCTTGATAAATCCTTGACCAGGTTAAGTACTGTGGCCGCATGTTCACGCGAGCCGGCATCGTCAAGAACATGATGGATCACGCCATCGCGTCCGATAATGAAGGTCACACGCTGCACCGCCGTTCGGGTCACGCCATCGACTTCACGCAGATGCAGGACACCATACTGCCTGCACACTTCGGCTTCCGGATCAGACAGGAGACGGATCGCCAGGCCATGTTCATCGCGGAAATCGGCGTGATTCAGGCACTCGTCGAGGCTGACGCAGGCCACCTCTGCGCCGACCTGGCTGAACTCGTTCTCGATGTCGGAGTAAGCGATGGTCGTGCGCAGGCTGGAAGGCATGCGGTCGCGTGCGAAGAAGCCTAGCACCACGATGCGACGGGAGAGTTCAGCCTGCAGGTCGAACATCTCCATGTCGGCATCCGGCAGCACGAAGGTGGGCGCCTTGGTGCCTACCGCGACGCAGTGTGCATCGTGACCCGCGGGGGATTCTAACCCAGCCGGCGTGACGGAACGGTGTGTGGGCGAACCGGCGAGCTGGGCCATGAGGAGTCCTCCTGGGGGTTGGGCTTCCTCTGATCTAGTCAACCGGCCAAGCATTCACAAGTTGATTGTTGTGTCGACCGCGCGCCGCGACACATCCTGACTCAGCGCAGGCAGACCTTGCGCACCTGCACCATGTCGGTGACACCCGACAGCACCTTTTCGATACCGTCCTGGCGCAGGGTTCGCATGCCGTCCTCAAGTGCGGTCACCAGCAAATCGGCCACCATGCTGCGGGTCTGGATACGCCGCCGCACGTCCTCAGTGCCCAGCATCAGTTCATGCAGACCGACCCGGCCACGGTAACCGCTGCCATTGCAGGCGTCGCAGCCTGCAGGTTCATACAGCAAGATGCGTCCTGATTCGTCTGCAAACTGCTTGCGCCACGCTTCGCGCAGGCGGCTCCGGGCGGCCTGCGGATCGGCCGCGAACTCGACCGTCTTGCGCAAGTCCTCGCAGTACTCGTCAAGCAAGGACTCGATCTCGGCCTCGTGGGCAATATGTGCCTTCTTGCAACTCTTGCAAAGACGTTTGGCCAGACGCTGCGCCAGTACGCCCAGCAAGGCATCGGCAAAGTTGAACGGGTCCATCCCCATATCCAGCAGGCGCACCACCGATTCCGGTGCGCTGTTGGTGTGCAGGGTCGAGAACACCAGGTGGCCGGTCAGCGAGGCTTCAAGCCCGATCGACACCGTCTCTGTATCGCGCATCTCACCCACCATGATCACGTCGGGATCGGCACGCAGGAAGGCCCGCATGACCGTCGCGAAGTCCAACCCCGCCTTGCGGTTCACCTGCACCTGGCGCAGGCCTTTCTGGGTGATTTCGACCGGATCTTCGGCGGTCCAGATCTTGGTGTCAGGGTGATTGATGTACTTGAGGATGGAGTGCAGGGTCGTGGTCTTGCCTGAGCCGGTAGGGCCGCAGACGAAAAAGATGCCATAGGGCTTGCTGACGGTGTCCTTGAGACGTTCCAGGTTGTGCGTTGAGATGGCCAGGTCATCGAGCGGCAGGGGCTCCCCATGCGCCAGCAAGCGCATCACGACATCCTCCATGCCGCCTGCGGTGGGGATAGTGGCGACGCGCAGCTCGAGGTCCAGCGGGCCGAACTTGCGGAACTTGATCTTGCCGTCCTGGGGCTTGCGCTTCTCGGCGATGTCCAGGTCGCACATGATCTTGATACGCGCCACCAGCGGGCTGCGATAGCTGGCGGGCACCTCGATGTAGGGGTAGAGCGAGCCGTCCTTGCGGAAGCGCACCAGGGTCTTCTCCTTGCCCGGGCGCGGTTCGATGTGGATATCTGAGGCGCCCTGCCGGTGCGCATCGACAATGATGCGGTTGACCAGCTTCACCAGTTCGTTGTCGGCCGCCGCATGCAGATCGTCGCTGCCACCGCCATCGCGCTCGTCTTCGCCAAGGTCGGACAGGATATCGCTGACCGAGGAGTCGTCCAGGCTTTGCTCGAAGAACTGCTCGACCGTCTGGTCGAACTCGCGCTGGGTGCACACGCGGTACACGATCTTGCTGCGCTGGAAGATGTTGGAGACCACACGGGAGCCGATTACCTGCTCGGGATCGACGGCCAGGATCACAATCCCCTCCTGCGTCTCCTCCAGCGGCAGCCACTGACTCTTATCGACGTACTCGCGCTTGAGGTTGCGCAGCAAGTCCATCGGCTTGATGCGCCCGGCCCGATAGGGCTCATATGGCACGGCATAGAAGCGCGACATCGATTCGCCGATCTCCTGCAGCGTGCACTGGAACTCCTCGCGCAACACCGTCTCGACGCTGACGCCACGCGTGCGCGCCAGTTCCTCGGCGCGCACCAACTGTTCTTCGACCAGGCGCCCATCCACCACCAGATACTCGTACTTGCCACGCAGAGGCTGACTGGCCTTGAGCCTCTGCAGGAAGGCCATGGACAGCGTATGCGCCAAGCCGAGAATGCCCTCCTCCTCGATCTGCGAGAAGGGCTCGTCGTCCGTGGTGTTGATCAGTTGTAGCACCCCCAGCAAGGCGCCGTTGTCGGCCTGTACCAGCGGGGCCACCAGCATCTGCTTGCAGTGGTAACCGCTGCGGTCGTCCACCTCGTGACGGAACTCCAGCGACGGGGACAAGCCTTTGAGTTCGGCCTCGTCGTAGACATTGCGGATGTTCAGCATCAACTGGTGCGAAGCACAGTAGCCGGCGATGCTGCGGTCCGAGATGGGCAAACGGATCGCCGGGGGCAGGTTGCTGCCTGTCTTGACGTGCGTGCTGATGGTGGTGCCCGTCTTGTCGACGAGGTACACCGACATGCGCTCGGCGCCAAACAAGGAGCAGACCTCGCTACTGATCTCGGCAATGATGCTGTCGATGTTGGGCGCAGCGTGGATTGTCTGGGTCAGGGCCTGCAGCCGCTTGAAGAAGGCCAGGCGACGCGCCAGGCTGCTACGGCTGATCTTGTTCGGGGCAGGAGATTCCATGGGCGGGGGCTCCAGAAACTATCGTCGCCTGAATCAACGGCATTACAGCTCGAAGACTTGATCGTTGCGCAGTATCTGCGGTTTCAGCAAGCCGTCATAGTCGGTGATCTCGGTCAGCATGTTTTCCGCGCTACCCGGCTTGAGATGGGTGACATAGACCTCAGGCGTGACGGTCAGGCGATCCAGCACCCGGTGCAGAATTGCGGGCGACATGTGGCGGGCCGCCAGCGCCAGATCCTGCTGGGCATTGGAGAAGGCCGTCTCGATGATGAGATAGCGCAGGTCATGCGTCTGGTTGATGGCCTCGATCATGCTCTCCGACATCGTGGTATCGCCCGAGAAGATCAGGCTCCCCCCGGGCGCACTGAGCCGATACCCCACCGCCGGCACCGAATGCAGCGCGGGAATCGAGCAGATCCGGCGTTCCCCCAGTTCAACCACCTCCCCCAGACGCATGGCCTGCATTGCCAGATAGGGATTGATGCGGTCCGGGATCGCGGTGAAATCAGGCCAGATCAACCAGTTGAAGATATGCGTGCGCAGCAGGCGCAAGGTCGCGTCCGAGGCATGCAGGGTAATCGACGCACGACGCAGATCGCCCACGGTGTCGATCAGCAAGGGCAGCAGCGCCACATGATCCAAATGGGCGTGGGTCAGAAATACGTGATCTATAGCCTGCAAGGCATCCAGCCCCAGGCGCCCGACACCGGTCCCACAATCCACCAGTACATCATCGTCAACCAACAAGGCCGTGGTGTGCTGATCGGGGCCGCCTATCCCGCCACTACACCCGAGTACCCTGACCTGCATGCTCTGACTCCGGGGACGCGAGCCGAAGGGCTCAGGGATTGGGTCGGAGATAGAACTCCATCTTGACCCCCGCAATTTCGATCACATCGTGGTCGGCCAGCAGATGCGCCTGCGCATCGAGCTGACGGCCATTCAGGATGGGGAAGCTGTCACCCTCGACATGGGTGATGAAGTAACCATGCGGGCGGCGCGTGATGACGGCCACCTGCGATCCAGGCTTGCCCAGGGTCGTGAGCGACTTGGACAGCTCCAGCTCGCGCCCGGCGTTGCGGCCCGAGAGAATCTGCACCACCCCCATCGCCTCGTTGGCGGCAGGCTCGCCCCCCTCGCCCGGCGCCACCCAGCCGGAAGTAGTGGAGGCGTCGGTCACCGTCGCCTCGGCGCCGAAGCCCACCATGGTGTCAGTGTGCGCGCGCGGGGCAGCCCCCAGGGTGGCGGCCTCGGTTGGCGCAATGAAAGCTTTTTCGAAGGTGCTGCCGGCAGAGAAGTCCGGCACATCCTTGATGAACTTGAGGCGGTACTTGCCCAGTTCCACCACGTCGTTGTCCTTCAGCACGTGCTTCTTGACCGGCTGGCTGTTGACGTAGGTTCCGTTGGTGCTGTTGAGGTCTTCCAGGAAAGCGTCGTTGAGGATGGTCACGATCACCGCGTGCTCCCCGCTGATCGCCAGGTTATCGATCTGGATGTCGTTATGGGGCTTGCGGCCAATGGAGGTTCGCTCCTTGGTCAACGGAATTTCCTTGAGTACCAGACCATCCATGCTGAGGATCAGCTTCGCCATCTTCGCCTCTTTACCTCTTCACGTTGCGCGGTCCGGCAATCCACCCCAGCAGTGGGGCATGCGGGTGCCGGTCTCTGCAATTGCAGTTTAATAGGGTAGCGCGATTCCCAGGCCAGCGGCACGGGCCCGTGTGAGGATTTCGGCACCCAGCGCCAGATCCTGAATAGCCAGCCCCTGCGATTCGAACAACGTGACCTGGTGCTCGCCCGTACGTCCGGGGTGGCGCCCCAGCAACACATCCCCCAGTTCAACCAGGGCACGAACCGATAGGCGGCCCTTTTCCAAGGCTGAAAAGAGGTCGCCCGCCTCCTTGGAAGCCGTCGCCACGCTGTCCACACAGATCAGGTCAGCCCGCAGCACGGCCTTCTCTTCCAACTCGCGACGCGTCAGCGCATTGGAGCCCACCGCGTTGACGTGCATGCCTGTTTGCAGGAGATCGGCTCCCACCATTGGCTCACTGGCCGTGGTCACCGTCACGAAAATGTCCGCCCCTTCGGCCGCTGCCGCCACACTGCCCACCGGCACGATCTCGCGTCCCGTCTCCGCCGTCAAATCGGCGCAGAAAACCCGCAACCGCTCAGGGTTGCGGGCAAAGACCTGAAACCGCTCGATGCCGGGCAGTTGCACCAAGCCCAGAATCTGCCCACGAGCCTGCCAGCCGGCACCGATTACGCCGGCCACGCGGGCAGTAGGACGCGCCAGTAAGCGGGCCGCCACGGCACCAGCGGCCCCGGTCCGCATCATGCCCAGCAGATCGGCTTCAATCACAGCCAGGGGCTCACCCGAACGGGTGTCGAAGAGATGCAGCCAGAAGCGCGCACCACCTGCCGAGGTGGTGTAGGACTTGAAGCCCATCACATTGCGCGCGGGGAAGCTTCCCTGCATCAAATGCAGCATGGCGCTCCCCGCCCGCGTGCGATGGCGCGGCACATCCTGAGCCAGACCAACGGCATGATCACGGTGCGCCGCCTCAACCGCCGCGATGGCTGCCGGCATGTCGATCAGGCGCCCAACTTCAGCCTCGCTCAGATACAGCGCCATGCTCTCTTCCTCAAGTATCGGTATTGCCCGCCACGATCTCCCGCCGGCCGGCAAACCAGCGACCGAGCAACAGCACCAGCAGGGCGCCACAGCCTGACGCCACATAGACCACCGTCCGAGCAACCTCGGACTCCCCGTTCGCCGCAAGGTAAGGCACCACGACAGGGTCAGTCACCGCCATATGACCCGCAATCCAGCCCAGCAACATCGCACCCAGCGTAATCACGACTGGGAAACGATCCATCAGCTTGATGACCAATTGGCTGCCCCACACGATGATCGGAATGCTGACCAGCAGGCCGAATATCACCAGCGGCATCTTGTGATCGCCACCCGCGCCCTCGGCGGCCCCCGCAATCGCAATGACGTTGTCCAGGCTCATCACGAAATCCGCCACGATGACCGTCTTCACCGCAGCCCACAGACGATCACTTGCCTGAATACTCCCGTGTTCATCCTCCTGTTCCGGCATGAGCAGCTTGATCCCGATCCAGATCAGCAACGCGGCACCAATCAGCTTGAGGAAAGGCACTTTGAGCAGGATCAGCGCGAAGAAGATCAGGATCACGCGCAGCACGATCGCGCCAGCGGTGCCCCAGAGAATGCCTTTGGTGCGTTGTGCCGGCGGCAACTTGCGACAGGCCAACGCAATCACCACGGCGTTATCGCCGCCCAACACGATGTCGATCATGATGATCTGACTGACTGCGAGCCAGAAAGCCGGCTCCATCAACATCTCCATACCCACCCCCAACAAACACGAAACCGGAAAGACTAGCACTCATGTCCGAGCGCATCCTGATGCAGGCATGCCCAATCCGCATTCCCGCCGTACAAAAGTAAAACAGGCCGCCAAGGCGGCCTGCTTCACACACTTCTTGCGCGATTACAGCACGCTCTTGAGCAGCTTGCCCATCTCGGACGGGTTGCGCGTCACCTTGAAACCGCACTCTTCCATGATGGCGAGCTTGGCGTCGGCGGTATCTGCGCCACCAGAGATCAGCGCGCCCGCGTGGCCCATGCGCTTGCCGGCCGGAGCCGTCACACCGGCGATGAAGCCGACCACCGGCTTCTTCATGTTGGCCTTGCACCATTGCGCGGCTTCGGCTTCGTCCGGACCACCGATTTCACCGATCATGATGACGGCATCGGTGTCGGGATCGTCGTTGAAGGCCTTCATCACGTCGATGTGCTTCAGTCCGTTGATGGGGTCGCCGCCGATACCAACGGCGGACGACTGGCCCAGGCCGATTTCGGTCAGCTGCGCCACGGCTTCATAGGTCAGCGTGCCGGAACGCGACACGACGCCGATGCGCCCCTTGCGGTGGATGTGACCCGGCATGATGCCGATCTTAATCTCGTCCGGCGTGATCAGACCGGGGCAGTTCGGGCCCAGCAGCAGGGTCTTCTTGCCACCGGCGGCTTCCTTGGCCTTCATGCGGTTGCGCACTTCCAGCATGTCGCGCACAGGGATGCCTTCGGTGATGCAGATGGCCAGATCCAGATCAGCCTCGACGGCTTCCCAGATCGCGGCGGCAGCGCCCGCCGGCGGCACGTAGATCACCGACACGGTGGCGCCGGTCTGCGCCGCTGCTTCCTTGACCGAACCGTAGATGGGGATGTTGAAGATCGACTCGCCCGCCTTCTTGGGGTTCACGCCGGCCACGAAGCAATTCTTGCCGTTGGCATACTCCTGGCACTTCTCGGTGTGGAACTGGCCGGTCTTGCCGGTAATGCCCTGGGTGATGACCTTGGTATCTTTGTTGATGTAAATCGACATGTTCTGAACTCCTGGTGGCCCGGCTTACGCCACGGCAGCAACAATCTTCTGGGCGGCTTCTGCCATGGTGTCGGCAGAGATGATGGGCAGGCCGGACTCGGCCAGAATCTTCTTGCCGAGATCCTCGTTGGTGCCCTTCATGCGCACCACCAGCGGCACGCCCAGCTTCACTTCGCGCGCGGCCGTCACCACGCCGTTGGCGATGGTGTCGCACTTCATGATGCCGCCGAAGATGTTGACCAGGATGCCCTTCACCGCAGGGTTCTTGAGCATGATCTTGAAGGCTTCGGTGACCTTCTCGGTCGTCGCACCACCACCCACATCCAGGAAGTTGGCCGGCTCAGCACCGAACAGCTTGATGGTGTCCATGGTGGCCATGGCCAGACCGGCGCCGTTCACCAGACAGCCGATGTTGCCATCCAGCGAGATGTAGGCCAGATCGAACTTGGAAGCTTCGATTTCGGCCGGATCCTCTTCATCCAGATCGCGATATTCGACGATTTCCGGGTGACGGAACAGCGCGTTGGCGTCGAAGTTGAACTTGGCGTCCAGCGCCTTGATGTTGCCGTTGCCTTCCAGGATCAGCGGGTTGATTTCCGCCAGCGAGGCATCGGTTTCCATGTAGCAGGTGTAGAGCTTCTTGAAAGTGTCGACCGCCTTGGCGATCGAGGCTTCCGGCACGCCGATGCCCTTGGCGAGCTCCAGGCCTTGCGCGTCGGTCAGGCCGGTGGCCGGATCGACGAAAACCTTGATGATCTTCTCGGGGGTGCTGTGCGCGACTTCCTCGATGTCCATGCCGCCCTCGGAAGAGGCCATCATGGCCACCTTCTGCGTGGCACGGTCGGTCAGCGCGGCAACGTAGTATTCCTTCTTGATGTCGGCGCCTTCTTCGATCATCAGGCGACGCACCTTCTGGCCTTCCGGACCGGTCTGATGCGTGATCAGTTGCATGCCGAGAATCTCGCCAGCGATCTTCTTCACATCATCCTTGGAACGGGCGAGTTTGACGCCACCGCCCTTGCCGCGGCCACCGGCGTGAATCTGGGCCTTGACCACCCAGATCGAGCCGCCCAGTTCATCAGCCGCCTTGACGGCCTCATCGACGCTGAAGCACGGAATGCCGCGGGGGGTCACGACTCCGTATTTGCGCAGGATCTCTTTCGCTTGATATTCGTGGATCTTCATAATTGCCCTTCGAACGAGCATGCGGGCCGGTCCCGGTCCGACCGCTCGGGATTAGACATCTCTTGATGAGTTGAGGAGATCAGACCCTCTCCTGCGGCAAGGCCTTCTACGGGCTTGTCCTGACAATTCAAGGGCATGAGCGTCGAACATTGTAGCGGAAAGCGCCCCGGGAGCGCAGCTTCCTCCCTTCCGCCAAGGGAACTCAGACCCGGTACCAGCCCCCTGGATCGTTATTCAACGCACGAATATTGGTGCTTTTTGCCGATAAATATGCCCACTGCGGTTTGAACGCCTCCATTAGAATCCGGCCTGATGACCTGCCCCGCCCATAAAGAAGACTGGTCTGACCTCCCGCCCATGCCCGGGGCATGCTGCAGCCTGCCACGCCTGCGCTGGCTCTCCGGTCCGGCACTTGTGCTGGCGCTGACTCTGCCCGCCTCGGCAGCTACGATCGGCAGCGCACGCACGCTGAGCTATCTGGGCGAACCATTGAAGGTCGAAATTCCGGTCCAGATCGACGGGCGCTTCACAGAGGACTGCGTACGCCTTGCGCCTCCCGGGCAGGCAAACGAAGACATTCCCTGGGTACGCGATGCCCGGGCCACGGTCAGCGACGAGGGCGGGGGCAATAAGCGAATCCTCGTCACCACCCAGCGCCCGGTGAATTCGCCGGCCATCATGTTGGGCCTGCAAGTCAGTTGCGGTGTCCAATTACGGCGGGAATACGCCCTGCTGCTGGACCCCCCGGACCTGCAGCAACTGGCAGCGATGACGGCCACGCCCGTAGCCACACCCCACGCGCCAAACACCCCCAAGCCGGCCGATGGCAGTACCGCCCTACGCCGCACGCAGGCCGGTGAGACCGCCGCGAGCATCGCCGCCGAACTGGCAGGGGGTCGCCGCGCGACCCAGCGTCAATTGGCCGAACAAATTGTGGCTGCCAACACCGCTTCGCTTGGCAGCGGCGCCAGCATCGACACGCCTTTCCCTGAAGGTTCATTGATCAACATGCCCGCGCCGCCAGCGGTTCCGCTGCGCAGTGAAGCAGCCCCGGCTCGCGCGACTCGCAGTACGGCGCCTGCTGCGGCTCGGGCCGTTGCGCCGCAACCCCGCCTGCGTATCGCGGACGGCCAAGAGGGAGGCCTCCAGTTGTCGCTCAGCCTAGGGCAGTACCGTGAGCTGAAGGAAACCGAACGCGACCGCCTGCGTACCGAAATGCAGTTGCTCAGCGCGCTGGACGAGAAGATCGCCACCCAGATCGAATTGTCCGACCGGCTGCGACGGCTGGAAGCGCTGCAGGACCAGTTGCGCAACGATGCAGCCCGTCTTGAGGCCGAACTGCAGCGCCAGGCACAGGGCGCCTCGCCAACAGCCCTCGCCGCCCCTGCTGCGAGCACGCCGACCCCGGCCCTGCCCGCCGCCAAGCCAGCAACAGCGCCCCCCTCCAGCTTCAGCCGGGACAACGCGCTGGCCTGGCTGGCGGGTGTTTTACTGATTCTCGTGCTGGCCGTAGGGGCCTGGCTGTGGCTACGCCTGCGACGAAATGGCGCAACGGAAGACGTTCCGCTCGCCGCCCCGCCGGCCAGCAATGCGGTCGCCCCGGCCCAGGACAACATGGATGAGTTGTTCGAACCGCTCAACGAGGCCGACATCTGGCCCGAGCGCGAGGTCGAGCAGGTCGGCACGCTGGCGAGCACTGGCAGCGGCTCGCCCCGCGCAGCCGCCATGGTGGAAGGCGCCCTGGGGCCGATGTCGGTCGCCAGCGTGGGCCCCGCCTCGGTCCTGCAGATTGAAGATGAGGTCGAGGAACACGATTCAGCCGTCGAACTAGCCGAGATCATGATGTCCTTCGGGCGTGTGCACGGCGCGGCGCAGACTCTGGCCGATTTCATCCGCAGCAACCCCAAGCAGGCCGTCAAGCCCTGGATCAAGTTGCTGGAGGTGTACCGCGCCGCCAATATGCGAACAGAATTCGACGCCCTGTGTTCCCAGCTCAACAAGACCTTCAACGTGAAGCCGGTCGGCTGGGAAGACTTCGAGGGCGCGCTGCGTGCGCCAGAGTCGCTGGAAAACATGCCCCACATCGCCAAGAAACTGAGCGACACCTGGGGCAAGCGTGACTGCCAGGCCTACCTGCACGAGCTGCTGCGCGACAACCGCCAGGGCACGCGCCAGGGGTTCCCGCTGGCGATCATCGACGAAATCCTGCTGCTCCTCGCGATCCTGGAATCGCACCTGGGCGCCTATCGTCCCGACGACGAGAGCGCCAATACACCACCGGCCACGACACCGAATCCGGAAACCCTGCAGGTCAAGACTCCTCCGGAAGCGATGATCGCCCCGCTCGACCTGAACATCGAGGAAGCAGCAGACGAAGTGTCCGGCAGCAGCGTCGACTTCGACATCGAGACCATGGATCTGAGCAAGACGCTGCACATCAATCTAGACGACTTCGGTTCGTCGGACAGCCAGACATCGGCCATCGACTTCAGCCTGCCGGACAAGAAACCCCGCCCCTAGACCGGGTTATCTAGGTCAGCGAAGCTCACCTTGATGCCGAAGTGGCCAGCCAGGTGCTCGCCCAGGGCCTTCACCCCGTAGCGCTCCGTGGCATGGTGCCCCGCCGCCAGGTAGGCAATGCCCGTCTCGCGCGCCAGGTGGACGGTGGGCTCCGAGATTTCGCCAGACAGGTAGAGATCAGCCCCCGCCAGGATGGCGTCCTCGAAAGCGCCTTGTGCCGCCCCCGTGCACCATGCGACACAAGCGACCGGGCGTGCCGGATCGCCAATGAGCTGCGGTTCCCGCCCCAGGCGCGCCGCCACCGAACGGGCCAGTTGCCCGGCGGTGAGGGCATGTTCGGGTCGCCCCAGGCAAACCAGATCGCGCTCCCCGCAGTGCCCTTCCACCGTCCAGCCCAGCACGCGCGCCAGTTGGACGTTGTTGCCCAACTCCGCATGCGCGTCGAGCGGCAGGTGGTAGGCAAACAAGCTGATGTCATGTTGCAGGAGGCTTGCCATACGTCGCTTGCGGAAGCCGGTCACGCGCCCATCCTCACCCCGCCAGAACCAGCCGTGATGGACCAGGATCGCATCGGCCTGCGCGGCCGCCGCAAACTCGATCAGCGCCTGGCTCGCCGTCACCCCACAGACGACATGCGCGACCCGCTCCCGTCCTTCCACCTGCAAACCGTTTGGGCAATAATCCTTGAAGCTCGCGCTGCCCAACAAGGCATCCAGGTAGGCTTGCAGCTCCGCTCTTCCGATGGTGACGCGCGCACTCACTCCAACCTCCTTCTCTTAGCAGCGGATTATGCATCGCCTGTGGCTCCTGTTCGCACAATCGGTGACCGTGGCCGTGGCCGTGCTGTTCGTGGTCACGACGCTCAAGCCTGAATGGCTGGCCTTCAGTCGCCCCACCACCGCCCCCGCCGCGCCGCCGCCCGCTTCGCTCCCCGCGCCGGCATCGGGCGGCATGCCGAGCTACCGCGACGGCGCCCAGCGCGCCCTGCCCTCGGTGGTCCATATCTTCACCAGCAAGGAAATCCGCAGCCCGCGGCATCCTTTCATGGACGACCCGGTGTTCCGCCACTTTTTCGGCGACCGGCTCGAGCGACAGACCCAGCGCAAAGCATCAGGGCTCGGCTCCGGTGTACTGGTCAGCACCGAAGGCTACATCCTGACCAACAATCACGTGATCGACGCGGCCGACGAAATCGAGGTGGCGCTGCAAGATGGACGCAAGCTGCCGGCCCGCCTGGTCGGGCGCGACGAGGATACGGATCTCGCCGTACTGCGCATCACCACGCAGGAGCCCTTGCCGGCGATCCAATTCACCAACAGCGACAATCTGCGCGTAGGCGACGTGGTGCTGGCCATCGGCAACCCCTTCGGCGTCGGCCAGACCGTCACGATGGGGATCGTCAGCGCACTTGGGCGCTCTCACCTGGGGATCAACACCTTCGAGCATTTCATCCAGACCGACGCCGCCATCAATCCCGGCAACTCGGGCGGCGCACTGATCGATACGGAAGGCCGCCTGGTCGGGATCAACACCGCCATTTACTCACGCTCCGGCGGTTCGCTGGGCATCGGCTTCGCCATCCCGGCCAGCTTCGCACGTAGCGTAATGGAGCAGATCATCAAGCATGGCAGCGTCGAGCGCGGCTGGATCGGGGTGGAGGTGCAGGATGTCACGCCCGATCTCGTCGCTTCCTACGGCATGCCGGCACAAGGGGCGCTGATCGCCGGGCTGGTCGCCAACGGCCCCGCACATCGCGGCGGCCTGTCACCAGGTGACGTGGTGACCCAGATCGACGGCAAACCTTGCGCCGACCCACAAAGCCTGCTGGAGGCCATCGCCAAGCTGCCCCCTGGCCAACTCGCCCGGCTCCGCTTCTGGCGCCAGGGGCAGACGGTGGAAACCAACGTACAGGTCAGCCGGCGACCACCGATGGGGCGCCAATAGGCTCAGGCGGTCTGTGTCTTCTTGCGGTCGACCATGGCCGCGATCACCAGGCCAAGTTCGAACAGCAGGCACATGGGGATCGCCAGCATCAGTTGCGACACCACGTCCGGCGGCGTTACGACGGCCGCCACCACGAAGGCGCCCACGATCACATAAGAACGCCACTCGCGTAGTTTGGCCACACTCACGATACCGGTCTTGACCAGCAGGATCACCGCCACCGGCACTTCAAAAGTCACGCCGAAAGCGAGGAACATGGTCATGACGAAGGACAGGTACTGCTCGATGTCAGGCGCCACCGTAACGGTCTTGGGGGCGATCGAGTAGATGAACTTGAATACCGTGCCAAACACAAAGAAATAGCAAAAGGCCATTCCGCAGAGGAACAGGAAGGTGCTCCCCATGATCAGCGGCGCGGCGAAGCGACGCTCATGTGCATACAAACCAGGGGCGACAAAGGCCCAGGCCTGGTACAACACGTAGGGCAGTGCCAGGACCAATGCCACCAACATGGTGACTTTCATCGGCACGAAGAAAGGTGTGACCACGCCAGTGGCGATCATGCGGGTGCCTTCAGGCAGCGCCTTGAGCATCGGGCTGGCCAGCAGGTCGTAGATGTCGGACGACCAGGGCATCAGACACAGGAAGACTGCCAGCAAGGCGATCACCGCGCGCACCAAGCGGTTGCGTAACTCCACCAGATGGGACAGGAAGGTGTCCTGGGTATCTTGTTGTACCACGCCTCAGCTCCGCACCTTGCTGTCTGGCCCCGCGCCAAACATATCCAGTTGGTTCTCGTCCCTCTCCGGCTGCGCCTCGGGCTGTGGCTCAGACACTGCGAGGTGCCCGGGCTCAGCCGGCGACGCCGGGGGAAGCAACTCAGTCTGTGCGGGTACGTCTGCGGTGACGTTGCTGAACTGCTGCTCCAGGGCCTGCGCCTGTTCGTTGAGGGAGTGCTGCAACTCGCGCGCCGATTCAGTCACCGATTCCTGCATGCGCTTGAGATCAGCCATTTCCATCTCGCGGCTGATGTCCGACTTCACGTCCGACACGTAGCGCCGCAGGCGACCCAACAGGTGACCGGTGGTCCGCGCCACACGCGGCAGTTCCTCGGGGCCGATGACGATCAACGCCACGACTCCGATGACAAACAACTCCCACATCCCGATATCAAACATGCTGCCTCATCCGGTCCCTGAAAACGGAAAGGGGCGCGTGCGCGCCCCCGTCGCCGATCCGGCGAGCCTCAGCTCTTCTTCTCGCGAGCCTCGGCATCCACTGTCTGCCCGGCGTCGATCTGCTGTGCGGGCTTGCCTGCAGCCTGCTCCTCCGAGCCATCCTTGAGGCCCTGCTTGAAGCCCTTCACGGCGCCACCGAGGTCTTCCCCGATGTTGCGCAGCTTCTTGGTCCCGAAGACCAGCGCCACGATGACCAGCACGATCAACCAGTGCCAGATGCTAAAGGAACCCATGTACTTCTCCTCAGTATTTCAGCATGGCCGGCATGGGCTGCCCGCCAAGGATGTGAAGGTGCAGATGATACACCTCCTGCCCACCGTACCTGCCGGTGTTGATGATGGTGCGCCAGCCCTGCTGGCAGCCCTCCGCCAGCGCAATCCGCGGTACTGCGGCGAGCAGCGCACCCATCAGGGGCGTATCCGCCGCGCTCACGTCGGCCAGCGTCTCGATGTGCTGCTTGGGGATCACCAGGATGTGCGTCTGGGCCTGTGGTCGGATGTCACGGAAGGCGAACACCAGTTCGTCCTCATAAACCTTGTTGCAGGGAATCTGGCCCGCCACGATCTTGCAGAAGATGCAGTCGCTCATTTTGCCGTGCCCTTGTTACGCGCGTTTTTCTCATCAATACCGGAGATGCCCTCGCGACGCCGGAACTCCACCAGCACGTCGTCGGCCGAGAGGCCGAACTGGGCGAGCAGGATCAGGGAATGGAACCATAGGTCAGTCACTTCATAGACGATGTGGCGCAGGTCACCGTCCTTGGCTGCCATGATGGTCTCGGCCGCCTCCTCCGCCACCTTCTTGCAGATGGCATCGGTGCCCTTGGCATACAGGCTCGACACATAGGACGACTCAGGCGGCGCAGACTTGCGCTCGACCAGGGTCGCAGAGAGGCGTTGCAGCACTTCAGGATCGATCATCTTGGACTCCTTCTGCCGTCGCTTCAGCTTTTGCCGTAGATCGCGTCCGGATCTTTCAGCACCGGTTCCACCGTTTCCCAGCCACCTGAAGTCAGCAGCTTCTGGAAGAAGCAACTACGTCGCCCAGTATGGCAGGCGATGCCGCCGACTTGTTCGACACGCAACAAGACCACGTCGTTATCGCAATCGAGGCGAATCTCGCGCACCTTCTGCACGTGGCCAGACTCCTCACCCTTGTGCCACAGCTTGCGACGGGAACGGGACCAATAAACGGCTGTCTGCGTGGAGGCAGTCAGTTCCAGCGCCTCACGATTCATCCAGGCGAACATCAGGACATCACCGGTGTCTGCGTCCTGGGCGATGACGGGCACCAGCCCCTGCTCGTCCCAGGCCACCTGGTTAAGCCAGCGCGTATCGGTATTCATAGCCGCACCTCGATGCCACGCGCACGCATGAAGTCCTTGGCCTCGCGCACCGTGTGCTGGCCATAGTGAAAGATACTGGCAGCCAGCACGGCGTCCGCCCGACCCTGCGTCACCCCCTCAGCCAGGTGAGCCAATTCACCCACGCCACCGCTGGCGATGACAGGAATGCCAACAGCGTCGGCAATCCTGCGCGTCAGCTCCAGGTCGAACCCGATCTTGGTACCGTCGCGGTCCATGCTGGTCAGCAGGATCTCGCCTGCACCCAAGGACTCGACCTTGCAGGCCCACTCGATGGCGTCCAGCCCGGTGTTGCGGCGGCCGCCATGGGTGAAGACTTCCCACTTGCCCGGCGAGGTCTGCTTGGCGTCGATCGCCACCACGATGCACTGGCTGCCAACCTTACCGGCGGCTTCGGCCACCACTTCCGGATTGGAAACGGCGGCACTGTTGATGCTGACCTTGTCGGCACCCGCGTTGAGCAGGCGACGCACATCCGCCACGCTGCGCACACCACCGCCCACGGTCAGCGGAATGAAGACCTGCTCGGCGACCTGCTCGACGATGTGGTAGATGGTCTCTCGATCGTCAGAACTGGCCGTGATATCGAGGAAGGTGATCTCGTCGGCGCCCTGTTCATCGTAACGGCGCGCGACCTCCACCGGGTCGCCCGCGTCGCGCAGCTCAAGGAAATTGACGCCCTTGACCACACGGCCCGCGTTGACGTCCAAGCAGGGGATGATGCGTTTGGCAAGCATGTTTCAGCGGGGCGGCGAGACCCCGTCCAGAGATGATCCTCAGGCTCAGTCAGACAATTCGTCGGCACGCGCCTGCGCGGCCTGGAAGTCCAACTTTCCTTCGTAGATGGCGCGACCGGTGATGGCACCCACGATACCCTCGTGCTCCACGGCACACAGTGCCTCGATGTCGGCAAGGCTGCCGATGCCACCACTGGCGATCACCGGGATACGCAGCGCCTGGGCCAGCTTCACCGTTGCCTCAATGTTGACGCCATTGAGCATGCCATCGCGGCCAATGTCGGTGTAGATGATGGACTCGACGCCGTAGTCCTCGAACTTCTTGGCGAGGTCGATGACATCATGGCCGGTCAGCTTGGACCAGCCATCCACGGCCACCTTGCCATCCTTGGCGTCGAGGCCGACGATGATGTGACCGGGAAAGGCGCTACAGGCATCGTGCAGGAAACCGGGGTTCTTGACTGCGGCGGTGCCGATGATCACATAGCTGATGCCGTCGTCGAGATAGCGCTCAATGGTATCCAGGTCGCGGATGCCTCCCCCCAGTTGCACTGGAATTTCGTCGCCCAGTTCCTGCACGATGGCCTTGATGGCGCTCTCGTTTTTCGGCTTGCCGGCGATCGCGCCATTGAGGTCGACCAGGTGCATGCGACGGGCCCCCAGGTCCAGCCACTGACGGGCCATGACATGAGGATCTTCGGAGAAAACGGTGGCGTCCTGCATGTCGCCTTGACGCAGGCGGACGCAATGGCCGTCCTTGAGGTCGATTGCGGGGATGAGCAGCATGATCTTGCGGGTAGGTAGCGGGAGCGGACGGAGCGTGCGGAGACGTTTCCGGTAGTCTGGGGGTCAGGATCTGCAGTAACTACAGCGCTCAGGGATTCCAGTTCATGAAGTTCGACAGAACCTGCAGACCGGCCCGCGCGCTTTTCTCGGGGTGAAACTGCACTGCAACGATATTATCCCGCGCCACAGCACAGGTAAAGGGTTCGCCATAGCTGGTCAGGGCCGCCGTGTCGCGATCTTCATCGGGCACGCAGTAGTAGCTGTGCACGAAGTAGAAACGCTCCTGCTCCTGCAGGCCAGCCCAGAGCGGATGCTCGGTACAGGGGCTGACCACATTCCAGCCCATGTGCGGTACCTTCATGCGCGCACCCTGAGCATCCATCAGCTTGTCGGAGAAACGCACCACGCGGCCGGGCAGCAGACCCAGGCCCGGCGTGTCGCCCTCCTCGCTGTGGTCGAACAGCATCTGCATGCCCACGCAGATGCCCAGGAAGGGCTTGCTGGCCGCCGCCTGGAACACGGCCTCGCGCAGGCCACAGGCCATGAACTCGCGCATGCAGTCGTTCATGGCGCCCTGCCCGGGCACGATCACCCGGTCAGCACGCAAGATGTCCTCTGCCTGCCCACTGACCAGCACCTGGACTTCAGGCGCGACGTGCTCGACCGCCTTGGCGACCGAACGCAGGTTTCCCATTCCGTAATCGACGATGACGACTTGCATGATGTAGGCAGGTGAAAGCGACCACGCGCGCGGCGTGGCCCGGACTCAGGTCAGAGCGTACCCTTGGTGGAAGGCATCTGGCCGGCGGCACGTTCGTCGCGCTCGGCAGCCATGCGCAGCGCACGGCCGAAGGCCTTGAACACCGTCTCGCACTGGTGGTGAGCGTTGTCGCCCCGCAGATTGTCGATGTGCAGCGTCGCCAGGGCATGATTCACGAAGCCCTGGAAGAACTCGCGCGCAAGATCCACATCGAAACTGCCGATCATGGCTCGCGTGAACGCAACGTTGAACGTCAGCCCGGGCCGGCCCGACAGGTCGATCACCACGCGCGACAAAGCCTCATCCAGGGGCACGTAGGCGTGACCGTAGCGACGCAGCCCCTTCTTGTCGCCAACCGCCTTGGCGAAAGCCTGACCCAGCGTGATGCCGATGTCCTCGACGGTGTGATGCGCGTCGATGTGCAGGTCACCCTTGGCCTCGACCTCAATGTCGAACAGGCCATGGCGGGCGATCTGGTCCAGCATGTGGTCAAGGAAGGGCACACCGCTGGCGAACTTCGCCTGGCCGGTGCCGTCCAGATTGATCGAGACGCGAATCTGGGTTTCCAGGGTGTCGCGCTGAACCGATGCGGTACGTGCAGTGGTCATGGTGTTGAGCGCCGGGGGCGCGCTTACAGATACTCGGACAGGACGTTGAGGAAGGCGTCGTTCTCGGCCGGCGTGCCGACCGTGACGCGCAGGCAGTTGTCCAGCAAGGGGTGACTGCCGTGCAGATTCTTGATCAGGATACGCCGTGATTTCAGACCATTATGCACCCAATTGGCGTCAACCACGCGGAACAACAGGAAGTTGGCCTGACTCTCGAAGACTTGCACTCCCTTGAGCGCCAACATTTCGGTGTAGAGACGCGCACGCTCCGCGACCAGACTCTGCGCCTGTTCGTCGAGCACCTGCACATCGGCCAGCACGCGCGCCGCGACAGCCTGGGTCAGAGAATTGATGTTGTAAGGCAGGCGCAGTTTCTCGAACTCGCCGATCCACTCCGGTGCACCAGCCATATAGCCCAGGCGCAGCGCGGCCAAGCCCAGCTTGGATACCGTCCGCATCACCACCAGATTGGGGAATTCGGCCACGCGCGGCATGAACGAGGCACCACCGGCAAAGGGCGTGTAGGCCTCGTCGATGACCACCAGTCCGGTCGCGGTGCTTAGGGTCGCCTCAACGTCCTCAAGGGCAAACAAATTGCCGGTCGGGTTGTTCGGATAGGCCAAGAAGATCAGCGCCGGCTGCTCGCGCTCGATCGCGGCCAGCCACGCATCACGGTCCAGCGTGAAATCGGCACGCAATGGCACACCGATGTAGTTCATGCCGACGAACTGGGCAATCATGCGGTACATCACGAAGGCCGGCTCGGGCGCCAGGATGGTGGCACCGGGGCGCGCCAGCGCCAGCGCCAGCATCTGGATCAGTTCGTCCGAGCCATTGCCGAGCGAGATCGCGGCCTGTGCGGGGATCTTCATGGCCTCGCGCAGCACTGCCTTCAGCTCAGCCGCCCCCGCGTCGGGGTAGCGATTCAAGGCCGCGTCATGCGCCAGGTCCGCCACCACGCCGCGCAGCTTCTCGGGCAGATGGTAGGGGTTCTCCATCGCGTCGAGCTTGATCATGCCGCTCGCCGGCTGCACGTGATAGGCGGCAAGCGCCTGGATTTCGGGACGGATGAGTTCCTGCGGGCGGCGCGCGGTCATGGGCGTGGGCTCGTGTTGACGGGTCTATGTGCAGCTTGTTTGCGACTTACTTCCGGTACTCAGCCGAACGGGCATGGGCCTGCAGTCCCTCGCCATAGGCCAGGGTCGCAGCCACGGGCGCCAGCGCAGCGGCGCCTGCTGCGGACATGTGAATCACGCTGCTGCGCTTCTGGAAGTCGTAGACACCCAGCGGTGAGGAGAAGCGCGCGCTGCGCATCGTCGGCAGCACATGGTTGGGGCCAGCGCAGTAATCACCCAGCGCCTCGACCGAGTTGTGGCCGACGAAGATGGCGCCAGCGTGGCGGATTTTCTCGACCCAGGGTTCGGCGTGTTCGATGGACAGCTCCAGGTGCTCCGGCGCGATGCGATTGGCAATCTCGCAGGCTTCGTCGAGGCTGGCGACCTGGATCAGCGCGCCGCGATTGGCCAGCGAGGTGGCGATGATCTCGGCACGCGGCATCTGCGGCAGCAGCTTTTCGATGGATGCAGCCACGGCGTCGATGAAGTCCGCACTCGTGCACAACAGGATGGACTGCGCCAGCTCGTCGTGTTCGGCCTGCGCGAACAGGTCCATGGCCACCCAGTCCGGGTTGCCGGTACCGTCGGAGATGATCAGCACCTCGGACGGGCCGGCCACCATGTCGATACCCACCGTGCCAAAGACGCGGCGCTTGGCTTCGGCCACGAAGGCGTTGCCGGGCCCGACGATCTTGTCGACCTGCGGGATGGTCTGCGTGCCGTAGGCCAGCGCGGCCACCGCCTGTGCGCCACCGATGGTGAACACGCGATCCACGCCGGTAATGGCCGCAGCAGCCAGCACCAAGGGATTGCGCTCGCCGCGCGGCGTCGGGCTGACCATGATCAGCTCGCCCACGCCGGCCACCTTGGCCGGAATCGCATTCATCAGCACCGAGCTGGGATAGCTCGCCTTGCCGCCGGGCACGTACAGACCCACGCGGTCCAGCGGTGTCACCTTCTGGCCCAGGCGCGTGCCATCTGCCTCGGCGTAGGACCAGGATTCCAGCAACTGGCGCTGGTGGTAGCTGCGCACGCGCTCGGCCGCCGTCTCCAGTGCGCCGCGTTGCTCGGTACTCAAGCCGTCCAATGCTGCCTGCAGCTCGGCTTTCGGCAACTCCAAGGCTGCGATGCCGGCGACGTCGAGCTTGTCGAAGCGATTGGTGTAGCCCACCACAGCCGCGTCACCCTCCTTGCGCACGGCCGCAATGATGTCGGTCACGGCCTGCGCGATGCCGGCGTCGGTGTCGTCCTCGAAGGCCAGCAAAGCCTTCAGCTCCGCCGCGAAACCCGGCGCAGCGCTGCTCATGCGGCGGATGTTGGCGGCGTCGCTCATGCCTGGATCGCCCCCGCGAACGCGTCGATGACCGGCTGCAGCAGTTCGCGCTTCATCTTCAGCGAAGCCTGGTTCACCACCAGGCGCGAGCTGATCTGCATGATCTCCTCGACCTCGACCAGCTTGTTGGCACGCAGCGTGCCGCCGGTCGACACCAGGTCGACGATGGCATCGGCCAAGCCCACCAGCGGCGCCAGCTCCATCGAGCCGTACAGTTTGATGAGGTCGACGTGCATGCCCTTGGCCGCGAAGTGTTCGCGCGCGGTATTCATATACTTGGTGGCCACACGGATGCGCGCGCCACGCTGTACCGCGGCGGCGTAGTCGAAACCCTCGCGCACCGCGACGCTCATGCGGCACTTGGCGATGTTCAGGTCCAGCGGCTGGTACATGCCCTGCCCGCCATGCTCCAGCAGCACGTCCTTGCCGGCGATGCCGAGGTCGGCCGCACCGTACTGCACGTAGGTCGGCGTGTCGGTGGCACGCACGATGACCAGGCGCACGTCAGGCCGGTTGGTGCCGATGATCAGCTTGCGCGAGGACTCCGGGTTCTCGGCCGGCACGATGCCAGCGGCTGCCAGCAGCGGCACGGTCTCTTCGAAGATGCGGCCTTTCGACAAGGCCAGGGTGATGCCGCCCAGATTTGCGCTCACGCTTCGTTCCTCACGCGACGCACCGAGGCTCCCAGGGCCGCCAGCTTCTGCTCCAGCTTCTCGTAGCCACGATCCAGGTGGTAGATGCGGTCGACCAGGGTCTCGCCCTCCGCCACCAGGCCGGCGATGACCAGGCTAGCCGAGGCGCGCAGGTCGGTGGCCATCACCGCCGCACCCAGCAGCTTGTCCTTGCCGGTGACCACGGCGGTGTTGCCGTCGATGCGGATGTCCGCGCCCAGACGCTGCAGCTCGACCGCATGCATGAAGCGGTTCTCGAAGATGGTCTCGCGGATCACGCCGGTGCCGTTCGCCACCGCATTGAGCGCCATGAACTGCGCCTGCATGTCGGTCGGGAAGGCCGGGTACGGTGCGGTGCGAATGCTCACCGCGTTGAGCTTGGCCGGCGCCTTGAGGCGGATCGCTTCGCGCTCGATCGTGATGTCACAGCCGGCGTCCATGAGCTTGTCGACCACGGCATCGAGGTAGGCCGAGGAAGTGTGGGTCAGTCGCACATCACCACCGCTCACCGCGGCCGCGCACAGGTAGGTACCGGTCTCGACACGGTCAGGCATCACGCGGTGCGTGGCGCCATGCAGACGCTCAACACCGCGGATGCGAATGATGTCGGTGCCGGCGCCGGAGATCTGCGCGCCCATCGCAACCAGGCAGTTGGCCAGGTCGACCACCTCGGGCTCGCGCGCGGCATTCTCGATGATGGTCTCGCCTTCTGCCAGGCAGGCCGCCATCAGCAAGTTCTCGGTGCCGGTCACGGTCACCATGTCGGTCAGGATGCGTGTGCCCTTGAGGCGCTTCGCCTTGGCCAGCATGTAGCCATGCTCGACATGGACTTCCGCGCCCATGGCCTGCAGGCCCTTGATGTGCTGATCAACCGGACGGGCGCCGATGCCACAGCCGCCGGGCAGGCTGACCTTGGCCTCGCCACAGCGCGCCACCAGGGGCCCCAGCACCAGCACCGAGGCGCGCATGGTCTTCACGAGTTCATAAGACGCGACCGGGTCGGTGATCTCGCTTGCATCCAGGTGAACGGTGTCGCCCTCGTGCTGGGTCTTGACGCCCATCTGGCCCAGCAGCTTGAGCAGCGTGCGGGTGTCCATGAGGTTGGGCACATTGGTCAGGGTGACCGGCTCGCGCGTCAACAAGGCCGCGCACAGGATGGGCAGCGCGGCGTTCTTGGCACCCGAAATGGCGATCTCGCCCGCCAAGCGGGCGCCACCGGTAATCAGCAATTTATCCATGAATCGAAAAGAGAGTCTGGCCCAGAAAAACTACAGGGACTTCTGGAACTCCGCCCATTGTGCGGGCGTGTAGGTCTGCAACTGCAGCGCGTGGATCTCGTTCCCCATCAGCTTGCCCAGCGTGGCGTACACGGCCTGATGCTGGCGCACGCGCAGCATGCCCTCGAACTGAGGACTGACGACAATGCCGGTGAAGTGCACGCCGTCGTCGCCCTCGATGGCCACGAATTCGCAGGGCATGCCCTGCTCGATGAGACGCTGGATTTCGGAAGCGGGAAACATGATGTCGATACGCCTGAGAGTGATGGGAACGGAGGACCAGCAACAAGCGGGCCATCCGGTCCAGGGCGGGATTCTAGCATCCGCGGCCGCTCAGGCCCGCAGCTTGTAGCCGCGCCGCAGCATCTCCACCGCCACGCCCGAGACCACCAGCACCGCGGCCAGTACGATGCCCAGCGACAGCCAGGGCGACACGTCGGACTGGCCGAAGAAGCCGTAGCGGAAACCGTCGATCATGAAGAAGAAGGGATTCAGGTGCGACACACCTTGCCAGAACGGCGGCAGGGAATGAATGGAATAGAACACCCCCGACAACATGGTCAGCGGCATGATGAAGAAATTCTGGAAGGCGGCGAGCTGGTCGAACTTGTCGGCCCAGATCCCGGCGACGAGGCCCAGGGTCCCTAGCATCACCCCACCCAGCACCACAAAAGTAAGCGCCCATAACGGGTGGGCCGGCAGCACCAGAGCGAAAGGCAGCGCCGCGAGCCACACGCCCAGCCCGACCACCACGCCACGCAACAACGAGGCGACGACGTAGGCACCAAAGAATTCGCGATAAGACAGGGGCGGCAGCAGCATGAAGATGATGTTGCCGGTGATCTTGCTCTGGATCAGCGAAGAGGATGAGTTGGCGAAGGCATTCTGCAGCACCGACATCATGACCAGCCCGGGAATCAGGAAGTCGGTGTAGCCGACCTGCTCGTAGACCTCGATGCGCTCTGCCAGCACGTGGGAAAAGATCAGCAGGTACAAGACGGCCGTCAGAACGGGGGCCATCACGGTCTGGAAGGCGACCTTCCAGAAGCGCAGAGTCTCCTTGTAGAGAAGCGTGCGGAAAGCAGTCACGTCAGCTCCGGCTTACGATGTCGATGAAAGCCTGTTCAAGGTCAGGCTTGACCACTTCGATGTCGCGCGCGACCAAACCGGCCGTACGCAGGCGCGCCAACAGCGACTCGACTTCGTCGAAGCCATCGAAGGACAGCAGCAGCTCGCCCCCGTCGCGGCGCACCAGGCGCGTCGCCATATCCGCCGGCAGCGCCGCCTGGCCATCAACACGCACCCGCAGCGCATGAGCACTGACCCGGCGCAAGATCGCCTCGGTGGTGTCCAGCGCGACGATGCGCCCGGCCTTGAGCATGGCAATGCGGCCGCACAGTTCCTCGGCCTCTTCCAGATAATGCGTGGTCAGCACGATGGTATGGCCGGCCTCGTTGAGCGAGCGCACGAATTTCCACAGGGTCTGGCGCAATTCCACGTCGACGCCGGCCGTGGGCTCGTCGAGCACGATCACTGGCGGGCGATGCACCAGGGCCTGGGCCACCAGCACACGCCGCTTCATGCCGCCGGAGAGCTGGCGCATATTTGCATCGGCCTTGTCGCTGAGACCCAGATTGGCCAGTATCTCGTCGATCCAGTCGTCGTTACGACGGATGCCGAAATAGCCGGACTGAATGCGCAGCACCTCGCGCACCGAGAAGAAGGGGTCGAACACCAACTCCTGCGGCACCACGCCAAGCTTGCGCCGCGCCGCGCGGTAGTCGCCCACCACGTCGTGCCCCATGACTTCGATGTGGCCACTGGTCAGGCGCACCAAGCCCGCCAGTGCAGAGATGAGCGTGGTCTTGCCCGCACCATTGGGGCCCAGCAGGCCGAAGAACTCGCCCGGCTGCACATCGAGGTCGACCCCGGCCAGTGCGGTGAGCTCACCGTAGCGTTTGACGGCGGCGCGGACGCGGATGGCCACTTCCCCGCCCTGCGTGGCGGAGACGTTCATGACACGGCCAGGCAAGGGGACAGCACGTCTTCCAGGTCGTACAAGCGAACCAGGCTCTCCAAGCTGGCCGGCAGGTTATGCAGGCGCAGGGAATGGCCGGCGGCATTGGCCGCCTTGAGCCAGGCCAGCACGACGGCCAGTGCGGCGGAGTCCACGCGGCTGACCTGGGCGAGGTCGATCTCGCGCGGCCCGGCCGCCAGCAGGCTCGCCCCCTGCTTGCTGAGCGCGGTGGCGGTATCCACTGTCAGCGGCCCGGAGACCAGCAGGCGCGCGCCCTCTTCGACGATCATTTGCTCTTGCCCGCCGGCTGCTTGTTTTTGGCCTGCAGGCTGGCGATCAGACCATCGAGACCTTTCTCGCGGATTTCCTGCGCGAAGGAGTCGCGGTAGTTGGTCACCAGGCTCACGTCGGCCACCACCACGTCATAGACACGCCAGCCTTCGGGTTTGCGAATCAGCTCGTAGTCGATCAGCACCGGCTTGCTGCCTGGCTTGCGCACCTCGGTGTTGACGATGGCGCGCTCGTCATTGGCCTTGCCCTTGAAGGGCTTCACCACGATCTGCTCGTCCTTGTACTGGATCAGCACGTTGGAGTAAGTGCGCACGATCATGGCCTGGAACTCGCGCGTCAGCGCCGCCTTCTGCTCGTTGCTCGCGGCGCGCCAGTCACGCCCCAGGGCCAGCCCCGTCATGCGCGGCATGTCGGTGTAGGGGATCACCTTCTGCTCCACGATCTCCACGGCACGCTGCGTATCGCCGGCGCGGATCGCCTTGTCGTCCTTGATGAGGCCGACGACTTCGTCGACCACGCGACGCACGGTGGCATCCGGCCCTTCCTGGGCCATCGCGACGCCCATGCCACCACACAGCAGCGCGAGCGCAATCAGCTTTCTGAACATATGCAAACCCTTTCCTGTCACTCGAAGTCGTCGTCACGCGGCTGGCGACGACCATCGTTGATGTCGGCTTCCCGCTTGCGCAGGAAGAAATTGCGCCGGAACACGTACTTGTCGGTCGCGGCTTCATCCAGCGTGGTCTCCAGGCCCAGCAACTGCTGGCGGGTGTCGATCGCGCCCAGGATGAACAACTGGTTGCGCCGCGCCTGGCTGTTGGTGGCGTAGATCACCGGGTCAGCCTTGAAATCGAGGAACAGGGCCGCGCCATCGCGCAAGGTGCTCGGCCCCAGGAAGGGAATCTCGATGTAGGGTCCAGACGCCATGCCCCACTTGCCCAGGGTCTGACCGAAGTCTTCCTTGTGCTTGTCGAGCCCGATTTCCGAGGCCACGTCGAAGAAACCCAGGATGCCCAGAGTGGAATTCACCAGCAGACGCCCGCCATCGCTGGCCGCCTCGGCCGGCTTGCCCTGCAACAGGTTGTTCACGCCGGTCCACAAATCCTCGATATTGCCGAAGAAATTGGAAATGCTGGCGCGTGCGGGCAGCGGCATCACCGTCTGGTAGCCACGGGCAACCGGCGCGAAGAGGTACTCGTCGAAGGTCTCGTTGAAGCTCAGCACGCCGCGGTTGAGCGGCTCCAGCGGATCGCTGACCGTCGCCTCCGGCCCGCGCGTCGTGGCGCAGCCTCCCAGCAGCAAACAAGCGAAGAGGACAAGCAACACGCGCTGCATCAGTTTCCTTCAGCCTGCTTGAGCATGAACTGGCCGATCAGCTTCTCCAGCACGATGGCCGACTGCGTCTTGCCGATCGTGTCCCCTGCCTTGAACTCCTCTTCATCGCCGCCCGGCTCCAGGCCCAGGTACTGCTCACCAAGCAGGCCGGAGGTGTTGATGGTGGCGATGGTGTCCTTGGGGAAGGTGTAGCGCTCGTCGATCTTGAGCGTCACCACGGCGTCGTAGCGCTGCTTGTCGAGTTCGATGTTCTCGACGCGCCCCACCACCACACCGGAACTCTTGACCGGCGCCCGCACCTTGAGGCCCCCGATGTTGCTGAAGTGCGCATGCAACTCGTAAGAACGCGAAATCTTGCCGCTGTTGATATCGGCCACCTTGAACGCAAGGAACAACAGCGCGGCCACCCCCATCAATACAAAAGCGCCTACCCACAGATCAATCGTAGAACGGTTCATTTCAGCCCCGGAACATGAAAGAGGTCAGGATGAAGTCCAGCGCCAGGATCGCCAGCGCCGAGCTGACCACGGTGCGCGTGGTCGCACGCGAGACGCCCTCCGCCGTGCCGTTCGAGTCGTAGCCCTCGAACACGGCGATCAGCGACACCGCCACGCCGAACGCGATGCTCTTGATGATGCCGTCCAGCACGCTGGTCGAGAACTCCACCTTGTCCTGCATCTGCGACCAGAAAGTGCCGGCATCAATCCCGATCATCACCACCCCGATCAGATAACCACCCAGCACGCCCATGGCCGAGAACAGCGCGGCCAGCAGCGGCATCGAAATCACTCCGGCCCAGAAGCGCGGCGCGACCACGCGGGCGATCGGATTGACCGCCATCATCTCCATCGCAGCCAGTTGCTCGGTTGCCTTCATCAGGCCGATCTCGGCCGTCATGGCCGAACCCGCGCGACTGGCAAACAACAGACCAGAGACCACGGGCCCCAGTTCCCGCACCAAGGACAAAGCCACCACCACGCCCAGAGATTCCGCCGCACCGTAGCTCTGCAAGGTGTCATAGCCCTGCAAGCCCAGCACCATGCCCACGAAGAGACCTGAGACCATGATGATGATCAGCGACAGCACGCCGGAGAAATACATCTCGCGCAGCGTCAGATGGATGCGCCGGAAGCTGGTGCCGGACATCAGCAGCATCAACACGAAGAAGCGCGAGGCGTAACCCAGGCGCCACACTCCGCTGATCGCGCGGGCGCCGACACGACGAGTGAATTCGGCCAGACAGTGGATCATGGCTGCCTCCCCAGCAACGAATCGGCGTAGCCCTGCTGCGTCGGATACTGGAAGGGCACCGGCCCGTCCGCCTCGCCCCACACGAACTGATGCACCCAGGGGTCGGTGGAAGCGCGGATTTCGTCCGGCGTGCCTTCGGCCACCACCCTGCCTTCCGACAGGAAGTAGATGTAGTCGACGATGCGCAGCGACTCCTGCACGTCGTGCGTGACCACGATGGAGCTGGCGCCCAGGGCGTCATTGAGCTTGCGGATCAATTGCCCGATCACCTCCAGCGAAATCGGATCCAGCCCCGCGAAGGGTTCGTCATACATGATCAGTTGCGGGTCCAGCGCCACGCTGCGTGCCAGCGCCACGCGCCGCGCCATGCCGCCCGACAGCTCGGCCGGCATCAGGTGCGCTGCGCCGCGCAGGCCCACCGCGTGCAGCTTCATCATCACCAGATCACGGATCAGCTCCTCGCTCAGATCGGTGTGCTCACGCAGCGGAAAGGCCACGTTGTCGAAGGCCGACATGTCGGTGAACAGCGCGCCGAACTGGAACAGCATGCCCATGCGGCGGCGCATCGCGTACAGGTCCTCGCGCGACAGCTTCGCCATCGACTGTCCGCAGACCAGGATCTCGCCCTTGCGCGGCTTGAGCTGGCGACCGATGAGGCGCAGCGTGGTCGTCTTGCCACAGCCTGAGCCCCCCATGATGGCCACCACCTTGCCACGCGGGATGCGCATGCTGATGCCGCGCAGGACCTCCCTCGGTCCGTACCCGAACTGCACGTCGCGCAGCTCGACCAAAGGCACATCTTCATTCAATGGATCAACCGGACACACCATGAGGAAATATGTATGACAACGCCGGGGGAGAGCCACGCAGTTTAGCATGTGCGAATGCACACACTTCGTCAGGCAAGCTCAAGTTGCGCTAAAGGACGATACACTTTGGCCCTTCTCCGACAGCCGCTGCAGCCTGATCGATGACCGAGTCCCGTCTGCGCCTGCTGATCGTCGATGACGATCCCCTGATCCAGGAAACACTGGGGTTTCTGCTCGGCCAACATTTCGACCTCAGCGCTGCGAGCGACCGCGCACAGGCCCTCACCCGCCTGCGTGAAGGGCCTTGTGCAGACCTTGCGCTGGTCGACCTCGGTCTGCCGCCCACCCCGCACCGCCCCGACGAAGGCCTGAGCCTGATCGGAGAGTTGCTGGACTACAACCCGAATTGCAAGATCGTGGTGTTGTCAGGCCAGAACGAACTGGAGCACGCACGCCACGCGCGCACGCTCGGCGCGCTGGATTTCATCGCCAAGCCGGCCCAGCCGGAACACCTGCTGGCAACCCTGCGCCAGGCGGCCATGGTGCACCGACGCGAACAGGAGGCCTCGGCAGGGCGGGACAATGCGCCGCGCCTGATCGGTACCAGCCAGGTCCTGCGTCAGGTGCTCGAACGGCTGCAGCAGTTTGCCCCCCTGCCCTTCCCGGTGCTCGTCGAAGGCGAATCGGGCACCGGCAAGGAACTGGCAGCGGCCTTGCTGCACGAGGCGCGCGGCGAGGGGCCCTTCATCACCGTCAACTGTGCCGCGATCTCCCCTGGCTTGATGGAGGCCAGCCTGTTCGGCCATGCGCGCGGCGCCTACACCGGCGCAGTCGGCGCCCAAGCCGGTTTTTTCGAGGAAGCCGGCCGCGGCAGCCTCTTTCTGGACGAGGTCGGCGAACTCCCCCTGGAACTGCAGCCCAAGTTGCTGCGTGTGCTGGAGAACGGCGAATACCAGCGGGTGGGCGAAACCCAGCGCCGCCATGCGGCGGCGCGTGTGATCTGCGCCACCAACCGAGACCTGGCACAAGAGGTGCGCGCCGGCCGCTTCCGTGCCGATCTCTACCATCGCTTGTCGGTGCTACGCCTGCGCATGCCCGCGCTGCGTCAGATGGACGAGGACCGCGAGCTGCTGCTGGCGCACTTTCTCGCCCAGTTCGCACAGCAGATGGGGGTTGCCGCCTGCCGCCTCGGCCCGGACGCGCAGCGCGCCCTGCGTGACTACGACTTCCCTGGCAATGTGCGCGAGCTGCGCAACGTGGCGATCCGCCTGCTGAGCCGGCACGCCGGCCGCGAGGTGACGGCCGCCGCGCTGGAGGCTGAGTTCGAATCCGAGCAGTCCAGCACCGAGCCCCCGGTCTCCCAACCCCTCCTCGCTCCCCCCTCCAGCTTGCCGGGCGACGCGCTGACGGTACTGCAGCAGCACGGCAGCATCGCCCTCGATGACGTGCTGGCCGGAGTCGAGCAGGATTACATCGCCGCCGCCCTGCACCTGGCACGCGGCAACATGAGCCAGGCCGCCCGCATGCTGGGCCTCAACCGCTCGACCCTGTACAACCGCCTGGAAGCCCTCAGCCGGCACGGCAAGGGGCTCGGCCCCGACAAGCCCTGACCATGTACCACGCGCATTTCGGGCTCCGCGAAGCGCCCTTCCGCATCACCCCGCAGACCGGCTACTTCTTCGCCGGCGCCCAGCGCGGCGCCCTGCTCGACGCCCTGGCCTTCGCCATCGAACACGACGAAGGGATCATCCAGGTTACCGGCGAGGTGGGCGTGGGCAAGACCATGCTCTGTCGCATGCTCCTGGATCGCCTGCCGGCCGGGGTGCGCACGATCTACCTCGCCAACCCCAGCCTGGGGCCACAGGAGCTGCTGGCCACCTTGGCGCATGAACTGGGCGTGACCGCCAGCGAGGGACCCAGCCTGCTGCGCCGGATCGAGGAACACCTGATCCAGCTCTACGCCGAAGGCGGGCGGGCCGTGGTGATCGTCGACGAAGCCCACGCCATGCCACGCGAGTCGCTGGAGCAGGTTCGTCTGCTGTCCAATCTGGAGTCACCGCAGCGCAAGCTGCTGCAGATCGCCTTGTTCGGCCAACCCGAGCTGGACGAATTGCTGGCCGAGCACGCCCTGCGCTCGCTGCGCGAGCGCATTACCCAACGCTTCAACCTGGACCGCCTGAAGCACGACGAAGTAGCGGACTACCTGCAGTTCCGCCTGCACGCCGCCGGCTATCGCGGGCCGAACCTGTTCCCGCCAAGCGTGCTGCGCCCTCTGTGCCGCGCCGCCGATGGCCTCACCCGGCGCGTCAACATCCTCGCCGACAAGACCCTGCTGGCCGCCTTTGCCGACAACACCCGCAAGCTGCAGCCACGCCACGTGCATCGGGCCATCCACGATGCCGGCTACCCCGCCGCATCGCGTGGCGCATGGCCCGGCTACGCGTGGGCCGGTTTGGTGTTGGCCGCGGCGGCCACACTGGCCGCAGTGGCCGGGGCTGGGTGGTGGTGGCTGAAGCAGGCGCCTGCGCCGCTCGCCGCTGGGCAACCGGCGACGCCGCCAGCGGCAGCCTCCGAACCATCCGCGCCCGTCGCACCGCGCGCTGCCGCCACCACGGAAGTGCCCGCCAGCACTCCGAGCACCGAGGATTCCAAGCGCCTCGGCGAGCGCGCGGCGCGCCGCCTGGACGCCTCGCGCGAACGCGCGCTGGCCACCCCACCCGGGCATTGGTTCATCCAGTTGCAGACGGTTGCGCCCCCCGATGCGATCGCCCTGCAGGACTACCTGGGGCGGGCGGAGCAGGTGTTGGAGCCGGCGCAACTGCACGTCTATGAAACGCGCCTGGCCCAGGGCAGCCGGGTGGGGATCTATTACGGCAGCTTCGCCGATGCGGCGACAGCCCAGGCCGCGCTTGCCGCCCTGCCCGACTGGATGCGCCAGGCCGGCGCCTACCTGCGGCGATATTCGGCCTTGCAGCCCTAGGGCCTGTTCACATTCACCGCGCCGGATTGCGTGGTTCGCTGCGGTTGCCCCAGCCAGGCGCCGCGAGGAAGCCAAGGGTGATGCCCTTGGCGACGAGTGCAACGCAGCTGGGCGACCGCAGCGAGCCACCCGAAGGGCTGGGGGTGAATGTGAACAGGCCCTAAAAGAAAAAGCCGCCAAGCGGCGGCTGACGATCAGCGCGCGTCGCGCGCCGGACTGGCAGAGTCGCCCGCCCCGATGGCGGGGTGCGGCGCGGGCACCTGCGGCAGCGGAGGCAGCGTCGCCGCATGGGCCTCCGGCACAAGCCGGCGAGCACCCTTGAAGGCCTTGACCCAATAAGAGTCGCGCATGTCATCCACGCGCACGCGGCCGCCAGCCGAGGGGGCATGCACGAAACGGTTGTCACCCAGGTAGATGCCGACGTGCGAGAAAGTGCGACGCATCGTCTTGAAGAACACCAGGTCGCCCGGCTTGAGGTCGGACTTGTTGCCCACCTTGTCGCCCAGCGAGGCCATCTCTTGAGCGGTACGCGGCAGATTCAGGCCGATGGCATCACCAAACACCTTGCGCACCAGGCCGCTGCAATCGAAGCCGCCGTCCGTGGGGCCATCCCCACCCAGGCGGTACTTGATGCCCAGGTAGGACGAGGCGCGTTCGAGCAGCATGCTGACCGTACTGGGCGCTGCCGGCGCGGGGCTGGCAGTCTGCACCAACTCCGGTGCGGCATCTTCCGCCCGCAGGGGGGCAGATGCACACACGGCCAACAGGAAGATAAGCGTTTTCTTGGCAAACATCGGGGCGGACTATAAAACGCCCCGATTCATGCTGTAAACCCTTGACATGAATGCGGATTGATCGAAGGCAGACTGGCCGCGACGGGCGCCGCCAGGTCCGCCGGTCGCATTCAGATGCCGCCGCCCTGGTCGAACAGGCGCGCATCCAGCATCTGGTTACCCTGGAAAACCCGCACGTTGCGTGGCCTGAGCCACACCGCGTCGCCCTCCGCCAAGGCCAGGCGGTCATGCCGCTCGCGCGACAACTCCACCTCGAAGATTTCGCCCTGGTGCTCCACCTCGATGCGCACCATCGGCCCGATGGCCTGCACGTACACCACCTTGGCCGACAGCGCGCCCGTCGAGGCCTCGCGCTCGATCTCGATGTCGTGCGGGCGCACGAAAGCCTGCATCTCGGCCGCGCCCTCCTGGCGCTCGACCTCGGCCCAGTTACCGTGCAGGCGGCTGTGGAACACGTTCACATTGCCCAGGAAGCGATACACGAAAGGCGTGGCCGGTGCGGTGTAGACCTCGTCCGGGGTGCCAAGCTGCTCGATATGGCCCTGGTTCATGACCACCACGCGGTCGGCCACCTCCAGCGCCTCTTCCTGGTCGTGCGTGACGAACACCGAGGCAATGTGCATCTCGTCATGCAGGCGGCGCAGCCAGCGGCGCAGCTCCTTGCGCACCTGGGTGTCCAGCGCACCGAAGGGCTCGTCCAGCAACAGCACCTTGGGCTCCACCGCCAGCGCGCGCGCCAGCGCGATGCGCTGGCGCTGGCCGCCGGAGAGCTGCGAGGGATAGCGCTCGGCCAGCCAGTCGAGCTGCACCAGCTTCAGCAGGCTCATGACCTTGTCGCGGATCGCAGCCTCGGAGGGACGCTGGTCACGCGGTTTCACACGCAGGCCGAAGGCCACGTTCTCGAACACGCTCATGTGACGGAACAAGGCGTAGTGCTGGAACACGAAGCCGACATTGCGTTCGCGCGTATGCACGTGCGTGGCCTCTTCGCCATGGAACAGCACCTGGCCCTCGTCGGCCGACTCCATGCCGGCGATGATGCGCAGCAGGGTCGTCTTGCCACAGCCAGACGGGCCCAGCAGCGCGACCAGCTCGCCGGTCGGGATTTCCAGGGACACATTGTCGAGCGCGACGAAGTTGCCGAAGCGCTTGGTGATGTTGCGGACTTCGATACTCATGATGCAGTTTTCTCCGGCGGCAGCTCGGCGTTGAGCATCGCCGTCTCCTTGTTCATGCGCCATTCCACGATGGTCTTGGCCACCAGAGTGACCAGGGCCAGCAGCGCCAGCACCGAGGCGGCCGCGAAGGCGCCCACGGCGTTGTATTCGTTGTAAAGAATCTCCACATGCAGCGGCAGCGTGTTGGTCTCGCCACGAATGTGGCCGCTGACCACGCTGACCGCGCCGAACTCGCCCATGGCGCGCGCATTGCACAGGATCACGCCGTACAGCAGGCCCCACTTGATGTTGGGCAGGGTCACCCGCCACCACATCTGCCAGCCGGAAGCTCCCAGCGACACGGCCGCTTCCTCCTCGTCCTTGCCCTGCGCCTGCATCAGGGGGATCAGTTCGCGCGCGATGTAGGGCACGGTGATGAACAAGGTCGCGATGATCATGCCCGGCAACGCGAAGATGATCTTGATGTCATTGGCCTGAAGCCAGGGGCCAAGCCAGCCCTGGCGCCCGAAGATCAGGATGAACAGCAGGCCGGCCACCACCGGACTCACCGCGAACGGCAGGTCGATCAGCGTGATCAGCAAGCTCTTGCCACGGAAATCGAACTTGGCGATGGACCAGGCAGCCGCCACCCCGAACAGGATGTTGAAGGGCAGCACGATCAGCGCCACGATGATCGTCAGCCAGATCGCGGACAGCGTGTCTGGCTCTTGCAAGGCCTGCCAGTACAGATCGAAGCCCTGCTTGAAGGCCTCCGAGAACACCGCGGCCAGCGGCAGCGCCAGGAACAGGAACAGAAAGCCGAAGGCCAGCACCATCAGCAGGCCACGAGTCGCCCGCGACTCGGTATTGACGCGGCGGATCCCGCTCATACGGCACCCCCGGTCTTGACGCCCGGCGCAACCGATGAGGGAGGCTCAGGGAGAGGGGGCGCCAGCTCGGCGCCACCGCGATGGGTATGCCGATTGGCCGTCCACCACTGCAACAGATTGATGGTCAGCAGCAGGATGAAGGAGATGACCAGCATCACCACGGCCAGCACGGTGGCGCCGATCAGGTCGTACTGCTCCAGCTTGGAGATGATCAGCAGCGGCGTGATCTCGGACACCAGGGGCATATTGCCGGCGATGAAGATCACCGAGCCGAACTCGCCGATGGCGCGTGAGAAGGCCAGCGTGAAACCCGTCAGCAACGCCGGAAACAGGGCCGGGAACAGCACGCGGCGGAAGGTCTGCCAGCGGCTCGCCCCCAGCGTGGCAGCGGCCTCCTCCACCTCGGGCTCGATGTCCTCAATCACCGGCTGCACCGTGCGCACGACGAAGGGGATGCCGATGAAGATCAGCGCCACGATGATGCCATTGGGCGTGAACGCCACCTTGAAGCCGGCCGGCTCCAGGAACTGGCCCAGCCAGCCATTGCCGGCATACAGCGTGGTCAGGGTGATACCGGCCACCGCGGTGGGCAGCGCGAAGGGCAGATCGACGAAGGCGTCGACCAGACGCTTGCCCGGGAACTCGTAGCGCACCAGCACCCAGGCCACGACCAGGCCGAAGAAGGCATTCACGATGGCGGCGACCAGCGCCGAACCAAAGCTCACGCGATAAGACGCCAGCGCCCGCTCGGTGGTGGCGATGTCCCAGAACTCGGCCAGCGACAGACTGGCGCTCTTGGCGATCAGCCCGCCCAGCGGGATCAGCACCAGCAGCGAAAGATAGACCAGCGCATAGCCCAACGAGAGGCCGAAGCCGGGCAAGACGCGATGTTGCGAACGAGATGACATTGGCACGGACAAAAATGAGGGCCGCCGAAATGGCGGCCCGGATTGTACGGGTTTCAGCCCGGCACGCTTACTTCGACTGATAGACCTGATCGAAGCTGCCGCCGTCCTTGAAGTGGGCGGCAAAGGCCTTGTCCCAGCCACCGAACACTTCTTCCACCGTGAAGGTCTTGACGGTCGGGAACTGTGCGGCGTACTTCTTGAACACTTCCGGGTCCTGCGGACGCAGGTAATTCTGCGCGGCATTTTCCTGGCCGTCCTTGCTCCACAGGTATTCCAGGTAGGCCTGTGCCTGCTTGCGGGTGCCGTGCTTGTCGGCAAACTTCTCGACGACGGCAACCGGGAACTCGGTCAGCACCGATTGCGAGGGATAGACCACCTCGAAGCCACCCCGACCGAATTCGCGCGCAATCAACTCTGCCTCGCATTCGAAGGTGATCAGCACATCACCCTGGCCACGTTGCATGAAGGTCGTCGTGGCATCGCGACCACCGGCCGCGAACAGCGGTGCATTCTTCAGGAACTGACCGACGAAGGCCGCCGCGCTCTTGTCGTTGCCGCCAGGCTGGCGCTGCGCGTAGCCCCAGGCCGCGAGATAGGTGTAGCGACCGTTGCCCGTGTTCTTGGGGTGCGGAATGATGATCGAGGTGCCGGCCTTGGTCAAATCGCTCCAGTCCTTGATGGCCTTCGGATTGCCCTTGCGCACGATGAACACCATGGTCGAGGTATAGGGCGAAGCATTGTTCGGGAACTTCTTGTTCCAGTCAGCAGCCACCAGCCCCTTCTCGGCCAGGAACATGATGTCGGTGGCCTGGTTCATGGTCACCACGTCGGCCTCCAGGCCATCGGCCACTGCGCGCACCTGCTTAGTGGAGCCGGCATGCGATTGCTTGACCTCGACCGTTTCACCGGTCTTGGCCTTGTGGGCTGCAACGAATTTGGGGTTGTAGTCCTTGAACACATCGCGGGCGACGTCGTAGGACACGTTGAGCAGAGTCGTCTGCGCCTGGGCATTACCCAGCCCGAAGGCAAGTGCGGTGACGGCCAGCAGGGCACGGAGGTTTTGTCGATTCATGTTGCGGCTCTCCAATAGGGAAGCCGCATTATCGAAGCACCGAATAGAACAAAAAAGCCGAAATCAGGCAATTGCTTATAACCAATTCACATACACGCAAACCGCAGCAGTACCACGCGGGTTACCATTGCCCTAACTTGCAGCACGGAACACGCATGAAGAAGCCCCCTCACCTGCCCGGCCTGGAGACGGTGATCCCGCGCCTGCGGCACGCTCGCCGCGTACTGGTGATCACCGGTGCCGGCATCTCGGCCGACTCAGGCCTGCCAACCTATCGCGGCATCGGCGGGCTGTACAACGACCAGCACACCGAAGAAGGCTTGCCGATCGAGGTGGCCTTGTCTGGCGAGGTCATGCAGCTACGCCCGGACCTGAGCTGGAAGTACCTGGCACAGATCGAATCTGCCTGCCGCGCGGCAGGCCCCAACGCGGCCCACGAGATCATCGCCCGCCTGCAGGACATCGTGCCCACCACGGTGCTGACACAGAACATCGACGGTTTCCATCGTCAGGCCGGCAGCCGCGATCTGATCGAGATCCACGGTGACCTGTTCGAGCTCTTCTGCATGGACTGCGCACATGAGTTGAGCGTGCCGGACTACGCCCAGCTCAGCCCGCTTCCCCCGCCCTGCCCGAAATGCGCGGGGCCGCTGCGACCGGCCGTCGTGCTCTTCGGCGAAGCTCTGCCGACCCTGGCCCTGCGACGTCTGTCGCAAGTGCTCGACGAGGGTTACGACCTGGTGTTCTCGATCGGCACGACCAGCGTCTTCCCCTATATCGCACAACCTTTTGCGATCGCTCGGCAAATCGGCGCACTGGCCATCGAGATCAATCCCGGCACCACCGAGGTCAGCCGCTACGCCCACCACGCCTGGCGCTGCGGCGCGGCTGACGCAATGCAGGCCCTGTGGGCGGCCCTGCGCGCCGATTAGCCGCGCAAGTGCTGGCCCATCACCCGACGATAGAACTCGTGGAAGTGCTGCATGCCGTCTTCCATCGGTGACTGGTAGGGTCCAACCTCGTTGGTGCCTTGCTTGAGCAGTGCCAGACGACCGCGATCCATTCGCTCGCCGATCTCGTCGTCCTCGATCGCCGTCTCCATGTAGGCAGCCTGCTCGGCTGCAATGAAGTCGGGCTCGAAGGCGGCGATCTCTTCCGGGTAATAGAACTCGACCACGTTCAAGGTCTTGTTCACCGCCTGCGGAATGAGATGGCTCACCACCAGCACATGCGGGTACCACTCCACCATGATGTTGGGGAAATAGGTCAGCCAGATCGCACCATGCGGCGGCAGCTCGCCGTTATAGAAATCCAGCACGGCCTTGTGCCAGCGCTCGTAGGTCGGGGTGCCAGACTTCTTCAGGGAAGTGATGCCCACCCGCTGCACCGAATACCAGTCACCGAACTGCCAGGTCAGGTCGTCACAGGTGACGAAATTGCCCAGCCCAGGATGGAAGGGGGCGACGTGGTAATCCTCCAGATAGACCTCGATGAAGGTCTTCCAGTTGTAGTTGCACTCGTGGTGTTCGACGTGATGCAGCACATAGCCGGAGAAATCCAGTTCACTGGCAAGCTGCATCCCTCCGAGATCCGCGTTAGCCGAGCGCGGCCCCTTGAACAGCAGGCCGTTCCAGGACTCCAGCTTCTGCCGGCCCAGGTTCAGACAAGGATTCTGCGGAAAATGCGGTGCGCCGATCAGCGCGCCCTGGCTATCGTAGGTCCAGCGATGGATCGGACACACGACATTGCGCGCCTGCCCACGTCCTTCCAGCATGATGGCCTGGCGATGGCGGCACACGTTGGACATCAGGTGCACTCCGTCCTCATTGCGGATCAGCGTGCGTGCATGGTCCATCCAGGCCAGCGACTGGTAGTCGAAGCGCTCGGGCACCATCAGCTCATGGCCGACATAGCCTGGGCCGGCATCGAAGAGCAGACGCTTCTCCTGCTCGAAGAGTTGCTCGTCGAAATAGGCCGCCACGGGCAGTTGCGAGGCGGCGGGCGCGAGGATGCGGTGAGAGGCGATATCGGACATTCCCTAGCTCCAGGCGTTTCGAGGGCCGGAAACGAAAAGCGTTCAATTATAATTGCAGGCTTCCTGCGGGTTAAGCCCTGAAGCCAAGCTCCGCGTCGGACCCACGAAAACACATGCCCGCCAAGAAAACCGAAGCCCCCCCGAGTTTCGAACAGACCCTCGCCGAACTCGAAAGAATCGTCGCAGCCATGGAATCCGGCAGTCTTCCGCTCGAAGAAGCTCTGGCCCAGTACCAACGCGGCGTGCTGCTGTTGAAGGAGTGCCGCGGCCGGCTGGAAGCCGCCGAGCAGCAGATCCGCATCCTCGAAGGCGACACGCTGAGCGATTTCGACCAAGGGCCACTGGGCCGCAATGAGGACGACAACACGCGATGAGCGAACCCAAGTTCCAGGACTGGATGGCCCACATCCAGCGTCGCACCGAAGCCGCGCTGGAAGCGCGCCTGCCCGCCGCCGGCCAGGCGCCGGAGCGCCTCCACGAAGCCATGCGCTACACCACGCTGGGGGGCGGCAAGCGGGTGCGTCCGCTGCTGGCGCATGCCGCCGGCGAGCTCGCCGGCGCCGATGCCGAGCGTGTCGATACCCTCGCCTGCGCCGTCGAGTGCATCCACGTCTACTCGCTGGTGCATGACGACATGCCCTGCATGGACGATGATGCCCTGCGCCGTGGCAAGCCCACCGTACACGTGCAGTACGACGAGGCGACCGCGCTGCTCGTCGGCGACGCACTGCAGACCCTGGCCTTCGAGCTGATCTGCGCGCCGGGCGTGTTCGACGACGCGACGCGCCAGTTGCAGGCCGCCGCCTGCCTGGCCCGCGCCGCAGGCTCGCGCGGCATGGCGGGCGGCCAGGCCATCGACCTCGCCTCGGTCGGCAAGCCGCTGACGCGCCCCGAGCTGGAGTTCATGCACATCCACAAGACCGGCGCGCTGATCCGCGCCGCCGTCATCATGGGCGCGCTGGCCGGCACGCTCGACGAAGCCCAGCGCGAACGCCTGGACCACTACGCCAAATGCATCGGCCTGCTGTTCCAGGTGGTCGACGACATCCTCGATGCCACCGCCGATACCGCCACCCTGGGCAAGACCGCGGGCAAGGATGCAGCACACGACAAGCCGACCTATGTGAGCATCCTGGGCCTGGCAGAATCGCGCGAGTTGGCGCACGAGCTCAGTCACGAGGCGCGTGCCACGCTGGCTCCCTTTGGCGCCGCTGCACAACGCCTCCTCGAAATCACCGACTACATCGTCAGCCGGCCCTTCTAATGGCTGCCACACCACATTCCGCCATGTCGTCCTATCCCCTGCTGGAAACGATCAACTCCCCCGCCGAGCTCAAACAACTGGAGCGCAAGCAACTCGATACCCTGGCCGATGAGCTGCGCGCCTTCCTCGTCGAATCCGTCTCGAAGACGGGGGGGCATCTGTCCTCTAATCTCGGCACCGTCGAGCTGACGATCGCGCTGCACTACGTGTTCAACACGCCGGACGACCGCATCGTGTGGGACGTGGGACATCAGACCTACGGCCACAAGATACTGACCGGGCGCCGCGAGGCCATGGCCGGCCTGCGCCAATTCGGCGGCATCTCGGGCTTTCCGCGCCGCTGCGAGAGCGGCTACGACACCTTCGGCACGGCGCATTCGTCGACCTCGATCTCGGCCGCGCTGGGCATGGCCGTGGCCGCCAAGCAGCGCGGCGAGGACCGCCGCGCGATCGCCGTCATCGGCGATGGCGCCATGTCTGCCGGCATGGCCTTCGAGGCCATGAACAACGCGGGCGTGATGGACGCCAATCTGCTGGTGATCCTGAATGACAACGAGATGTCGATCTCGCCGCCGGTGGGCGCGCTGACCAACATCCTGGCGCGCATGCTGTCGGGCAAGACCTACAACTTCGCCCGCCGCGCCGGCGAGAAAGTGCTGGGCGTCTCGCAAAGCATGCTGGAGCTGGCCAAGCGCGTGGAAGAACACGTCAAGGGCATGGTCACGCCGAGCACCCTATTCGAGGAGTTCGGCTTCAACTACATCGGCCCCATCGACGGCCACGACCTGGACGTGCTGGTGCCCACGCTGCAGAACCTCCGGCAACTCAAGGGCCCGCAGTTCCTCCACGTCGTCACCCGCAAAGGGCAAGGCTACAAACTGGCCGAAGCAGATCCCATCCTGTACCACGGCGTTGGCAAGTTCGATCAGAGCGCGGGCATCCAAGGCGGGAAATCCGGCGGCAAGCTGACCTACACCCAAGTGTTCAGCGACTGGTTGTGCGACATGGCCAAGGCCGACGAGCGCCTGGTCGCGATCACCCCGGCGATGCGTGAGGGCTCCGGCCTGGTGCGCTTCGAGCAGGAGTTTCCGGCGCGCTACTTTGACGTCGGCATCGCCGAGCAGCACGCCCTGACCTTTGCCGCCGGCCTGGCCTGCGAAGGCCTCAAGCCGGTGGTAGCCATCTACTCGACCTTCCTGCAGCGTGCCTACGATCAACTGATCCATGACATCGCGCTGCAAAACCTGCCGGTGATGCTGGCCATCGACCGTGGCGGTCTGGTCGGCGCCGACGGCGCCACGCACCATGGCGCCTTCGACCTGTCCTACCTGTTGTGCGTCCCCAGGCTGGTCATCATGACGCCGGCCGACGAAGCCGAATGCCGCCGCATGCTGAGCACCGCCTACAAACTGGACCAGCCCACGGCCGTCCGCTACCCGCGTGGCAGCGGCCTCGGCACAACACCGTCGCAGGCGCTCGACACCCTGCCGGTCGGCAAGGGCGAAATCCGCCGTCAGGGCAAGCGGGTCGCCCTGCTGGCCTTCGGCAGCCTGCTGCGCGAAGCCCTGCAGGTTGGCGAAGAGCTGGATGCGACCGTCGCCAATATGCGTTTCGTGAAACCGCTGGACGTCGAGTTGGTTCGCACGCTGGCGGACGGACACGAACTGCTGGTCACGCTGGAAGAAAATGCCGTCATCAGTGGCGCCGGCAGTGAAGTGCAGCGCGTGCTGGCCGAACAGGGTAGCCACACGCCCGTGCTGCGCCTGGGCCTGCCCGACCACTTCATCGACCATGGCGACCAGGCCCAGTTGCTGGCCCAGATCGGGCTCGATTGCGCCGGCATTCTGGCCAGCATCCGCCAGCGGCTTGATAGCACAGCGAAATCGCCCCAATAGTTGAGCATTTTGCTCAACTATATTAGAGTCGGTTCCTTCGGGCAGCCCCCAAGCCCATCTGCCCGCCCCCTGAGGAAGCATTACCCATGTCTCACACGACCACAGATCTGGCCACGATGCCGGACGTGCAAGGTTCCGAAGACCGTCGCCACATCGCGATCGACAAGGTCGGCATCAAGTCGATCCGCCATCCCGTGCGCGTCAAGGATCGCAGCGCCGGCATCCAGCACACCATCGCCACGTTCAACATGTATGTCGGCCTGCCCCACAACTTCAAGGGCACCCACATGTCGCGCTTCGTGGAAATCCTCAACAGCCACGACCGCGAAATCTCCGTCGAGTCCTTCGAGCCCATGCTGCGCCAGATGGTGCAACGCCTGGAAGCCGAGACCGGCCACATCGAGATGCGTTTCCCCTACTTCGTCAACAAGGCCGCACCCGTCTCCGGCGTGCAGAGCCTGCTCGACTACGAAGTCACCTTCATCGGCGAGATCAAAGCCGGCGGCAGCTACACGTTGAAGATGTCGGTCGTGGTACCGGTCACCAGCCTGTGCCCATGCTCCAAGAAGATCTCGGAGTACGGCGCGCACAACCAGCGCTCGCACGTCACCGTGACGGCCACCGTGAACAGCCACATCTGGCTCGAAGAAATCATCCAGATGGTCGAAGCCCAGGCCTCCTGCGAGCTGTACGGCCTGCTCAAACGCCCGGACGAGAAGTACGTGACCGAACGCGCCTACGACAACCCGAAGTTCGTCGAAGACATGGTGCGTGACGTGGCCGTGGCGCTGAACAACGAAGACCGCATTGATGCCTACGTGGTGGAATCCGAGAACTTCGAGTCGATCCACAACCACTCGGCCTATGCACTGATCGAGAACGACAAGCGCCGCCGCTGAGCTGGGCGTCACACCAAGCAAAAAGCCGCCTACAGGCGGCTTTTGTTTGTCTGCGCCGTCGTACCGGCAACAAAAAAGCCCGCCAAAGCGGGCTTTTCTGCGGAAGCGCTGGATATCAGCGCTTCGAGAACTGCTTACGACGACGGGCGCCGTGCAGACCGACCTTCTTACGCTCGACTTCACGCGCGTCACGCGTCACGAAGCCAGCCTTCTTCAGCGCACCCTTCAGGTTCGCATCGTAGTCGATCAGGGCACGGGTGATACCGTGACGCACCGCGCCGGCTTGGCCGGACTCGCCACCACCGGTCACGTTGACCATGATGTCGAAGCGGTTGACGTTCTCGGTCAGCTCCAGCGGCTGACGCACGATCATGCGGCCGGTTTCGCGCGAGAAGAATTGGTCCAGCGGCTTGCCGTTCACGACGATCTTGCCGGAGCCAGCCTTGATGAAAACACGGGCGATCGCAGTTTTGCGACGACCAGTACCGTAGTTGTATTGTCCGACGGGCATCATGCGCTCCTGGTTCAGATGTCGAGAGTCTTGGGTTGCTGCGCGCTGTGCGGGTGCTCGCCACCGGCGTAGCACTTCAGCTTCTTGAGCATGGCGTAGCCGAGCGGGCCCTTGGGCAGCATGCCCTTGACGGCCTTTTCCAGCACGCGCGCCGGGAAGCGCTGTTGCAGCTTGGTGAAGTTGGTTTCGTAGATACCGCCCGGGTAACCGGAGTGGCGGTAGTACTTCTTGTCCAGCGCCTTGGCGCCGGTCACACGCAGCTTCTCGACGTTGACGACGATGATGAAATCACCGGTATCAACGTGCGGGGTGTATTCAGGCTTGTGCTTGCCACGCAGGCGGTGAGCGATCTGGCTGGCCAGACGGCCGAGCACCTTGTCGCTGGCGTCAACCACGAACCAGTCACGCTTGACTTCGTGGGACTTGGCGGAAAACGTACCCATCATGAGTTCCTTCAGACTTAGTTTCTTGGAAACCTTGTTGTTGTGGCTTTGGTTACTGCGACCCCGAACCGTCATCAGCCGGAAGCCACCAAAGCAAAGAGCCCGCGACTCTATCCCGCGCCAAGCCCCGTGTCAAGCCGTGGGCACTCACTCCTGAGGAGCCGCGGCCGCTCTGCCCCGCGTGTTGATCACCGCCACCGCGCCCAGGATCAAGGCGGCAGAGATCGCTTCCGGCCAGCCCGGCTGCTCACCCAGCATGACGGCGCCGGCCAGGATGCCCACCAGCGGCGTGATCAGCGAAGAGAGCGAGGACACCGAGATCGGCACCAGCAGCACCAACTTGTTCCAGGCCCAGTAACCAAACATGAAACCGACCAGCACGTTGTAGATCAGACCCCAATTGACCGCCGCGCTGGGCCAGGCGGCGGGCAACCCATCGACCACGCAAGCAGCCGCCAGCAAGGGCAACCCACCCAGCAGCATCTGCCAGCCCGTCAGGACCACCGTGCTGACCGGAATCGCGAAGCGCTTCATCAGCACCATGCCCAGCGCCCAGCACCAGGCTGCGGCCACCATGAGGCCTATGCCTATCGGAGCCTGCGCCAGATGCAGGATGTTCTCGCCCATCAGCACCGCCACGCCGGCCAAGCCCAGCAGCAAGGCCAGGATGCGACGCCCGTCCAGGCGCTCATGCAGCAGCCAGACCGACAGGGGCACACACCATAGCGGCATGGTGTAGCCGAGCAGCGCGGCGCGGCCCGAAGGCAGGTTCATCACGCCGTAGGTAGCGAAGATGTTCCAGCCGATGATGTTGGTGACGACCAGCACCCACACCTGAGCCATGCGCCCTTGCGGGATTGCCAGCGTGTGCCCGGCCGCCCGCGCCAGCCCGAAGATGCCCAATCCACCGACCACCAGACACAGCCCCCGGAAGGTGAGCGGCGGCACCTCGGACAGCACCAGTTTCATGACAGGCCAGTTGATGCCCCAGCCAAGGGCCAGGCCGGCCAACAGCAACAGGCCGAGCGGAGAAAGACGTTGGGAGGGCATGCGAGGCACTACGTGAGGGCAAGCGGCGCAGTTTACCGTTTCGGCTCCCTTGTCGCGACGGGTACAATTGATGGTTTTTATCTTTCGGCCGACATGTCCGCCGGCCACCCCACCATCGTGACGCAGATCCAGACCGAGCTTGCGCGGCGACGCACCTTCGCCATCATTTCCCACCCGGATGCGGGTAAGACGACCCTGACCGAGAAGCTGCTGTGGTTCGGCGGCGCCATCCAGGTCGCCGGCGAAGTCCGCGCGCGCAAGGCGGCCCGCCACGCCACCTCCGACTGGATGGAGCTGGAAAAGCAGCGCGGCATCTCGGTGACCTCCTCGGTCATGCAGTTCCCCTACCGCGACGCCATCGTGAACCTGCTCGACACCCCGGGCCACGAGGACTTCTCGGAAGACACCTACCGCACACTCACCGCCGTCGATTCCGCCGTCATGGTCATCGACTCGGTCAACGGCGTGGAGTCGCGCACGATCCAGTTGCTGAACGTGTGCCGCATGCGCGACACACCCATCCTCACCTTCATCAACAAGCTAGACCGCGAAGGCAAGGAACCGATCAACCTGCTCGACGAGATCGAGTCGACGCTGGAGATGGAATGCGCGCCGATGACCTGGCCGATCGGCATGGGCAAGCGCTTCCGTGGCGTGTACCACCTCTACAACGACACCATTTCCTTCTTCGACCCGCATGCCGAGAAAGGCACCTCGGAAGTCATCGAGGGCCTCAACAACCCGCGCCTGGACGAGCTCATCGCCGAGCAGGCCGAGGAACTGCGCATGGAAGTCGAGCTGGTGCGCGGCGCCTCGCACACCTTCGACAAGACCAAGTACCTCGCCGGCAAGCAGACACCGGTGTTCTTCGGCTCCGGGGTGAACAACTTCGGCGTGCAATCGGTGCTGGATGCGCTGGTCGACTACGCCCCACCGCCGCTGGCGCGCGCCGCCGAGAGCCGCGAGGTGCAGCCCGAGGAAGCCAAGTTCTCCGGCTTCGTGTTCAAGATCCAGGCCAACATGGACCCCAAGCACCGCGACCGCATCGCCTTCATGCGCGTGTGCTCTGGCCGCTTCGAGCGCGGCATGAAGATCAAGCAGGTGTCGCAGGGCAAGACGTTGGCCGTCAACAACGCCATCACCTTCATGGCGCAGGACCGCAACACCACCGATGAAGCCTTCCCCGGCGACATCATCGGCATCCCGAACCACGGCAGCATCCGTCTCGGCGACACCTTCACCGAAGGCGAAGACCTCAAGTTCACCGGCATCCCCTCCTTCGCGCCGGATCTGTTCCGCCGCGCGCAGATCAAGAACCCGCTGAAGATGAAACAGCTGCAGAAGGGCCTGCAACAGCTCGCTGAGGAAGGCGCCACCCAGCTCTTCAAGCCATTGGCATCGAACGACCTGATCCTGGGCGCCGTCGGCGTGCTGCAGTTCGACGTGGTGGCCTACCGCCTCGAAGCCGAGTACGGCGTCGAATGCGTGTTCGAGCCCTGCGCCTGGGCCACCGCGCGCTGGCTGCGCGGCAAGGACGAAGACATCAAGGCCCTGCTCGACAAGGCCCCCGGTAACATGGCGCTGGATGGCGCCGGCGACTACGTCTACCTCGCGCCGAACCGCGTGAACCTGCAGATGTCGCAGGAACGCCACCCCAACGTAACCTTCCTCGAAACCCGCGAAATCTACTAAGAAGCCGTAACAAAATGGTTCTGGCGTTGTTGCGCCTCCTTGCCGTACTACCTGTACTGTCTTCGTCGGCGCGCCTAGCCAGAACCGTTACGCTTCGCTTCACTCCATTTTGTTACGGCTTCTAATTACGCGAAGACCGCATGCCATCACACCGAGACACCGCCATGAAGATTGCAAAAGACACCGCCGTCACCGTCACGCTGAAGGTCAGCGACGACAAGGGCATGCTGATCGACCCGGGCAAGGCCCCCATGTCTTACCTGCATGGCGGCTATGACAACATCTTCCCCAAGATCGAAGCCGCACTGGAAGGCCAGGAAAAAGGCTTCCAGATCACCCTGGATTTGAGCGTGGATGAAGCCTTCGGTCCGCGCGACGAAGCGCTGGTGACCGAGATGCCCAAGGCCGAATTCCCGCCCGGCGTGAAGGTCGGCGGCCAGATCGAACGCCTTGGCCCCGACGGCCTGCCGCGCCACTACTTCGTCACCAAGATCAAGGGCCCGGTCGTGCTGCTCGACGGCAACCACCCGCTGGCCGGCAAAGGACTGCGAATCACCGCCAAGGTACTCGACGTGCGCACCGCCACGGCGGAAGAAATCGCCCACCAGCACGTGCATGGTGAGCATGGGCATCACCACTGAGTGGAATGGCCTGCGGCTTTGCGCCGCGTGAAAGCAAAACGCCTCGGCTGTGCCAGGGCTTTATGCTTTGCTGTAATCCGGAAGCAGCGAAGCAGAATCCAGGAACACACGGCCAAACAAGACCCCGGAACCTCCATCGCAACCGAGCTATTTGCAGCCATCACTGCTTACTGACCCCAACTAATCACCTCGAGTGCCCCCCGGTCGCCCTCATGGAGAGTAGTTAAAGTACTCACCAGCACGTTTGCGCGTGCACGAGGTCCAAGACGATACTCTCTATCCCAACCATTGATTTCACGCACATAGATCGTGTTTGCGAGATCATGAAAATGGCTAGCTCGGCTCCTGATGAAGTCATCACCCACAGCCTCTGCTAACAACACATAACGTTTAGCAGCGTCAGCGTAGCCCCTTGGTATCGGCAAATTTACTAGCTCATAGAGCGACCTTAACTCTGCAAAAGGGATACGCCTGAGCAATTCGACAGTTGGCATCTGTGGCCCCCACACAGCCACATCAATTGTACACAGCTCTTGAATATAGCCTTGCTCAACAGATGTAAATTTATTCCATTGGTATGAAGAAGGGGGTTGAGCTAGATACCAACGCCCTGCTTCAGGGGAGATTTTAGCCATAACATCTGCCAACTCATCGCTGCGCTCCAAGAAACCACGTAGGCCAAAGTATTCGCCAACAAAGTCTCTGGGTAGCCAAGGTTTCTGACACTCGGCCAGATAGCAATCCAATTGAGGCCAACAAATGCCACATCTGAATGCCTCGGTAATTGAGAGCCAGCGAGAAGAAGACGATCCGAAGAGAAAGTCATCGAGGCTCTGTTTGAAGTATGAGATCCCGTCTTCGTAACGGGCCTGTAAGTAAATCCTCTGGCCCCCAATTTGCAGTTCAAATGGCTTCAACCTCGGCCTCCTCGGCGGCGGCAGAACACTTTTTGTCGCTAAAGGGTGCTCTAAGTCGCGGGATTCGACCGTTTTAACAAAGCTCTGGCGCGACGGCCAACTGGTCGGCCACGCCTCATACATCAGCACACTCGGAGTTGCTGGCCAAGGTACTGTGTGCTTATCGGCTGTAAAGCGAACAGCGACATCAAGCACGCTCTTGACGGTCCGATCAATGTTATCTAAGGCTGAGGCGTACTCTTCAAGACGTTCAGGCAACTCTCTGTAGTAACGCTCAAGTTTGTCAATCTCCTTGGATAGACGAGTTTGAACGAGATACGAATCTAAGTCACACCCTGGGTAATTCTTGGCCGCCATATCAGGTAGGCCAGTTTCCCATTGCCGTACAACGGCCTCCTGGCAAGGAATGCTAGCAACCCTATGCTCAACCGCTTCTCGAGCCATTAGTGCAAGCGCATATGCCTTCTCAAGCCAAGCGGCGAAGGGCTTGGGAATACGGCTAGGTAGTTCCATACGTAACTTCCAAGGAAGCTGGTTTCGAGACAACACTGAGATCGCGACTTATGTCACCGTTCATCTTGTAAAAACATGTCGTACAGCCCGAACACTACCGCGCCCCCCGGATGGTCGTCGGGCGAAACACGCATCGGCTCCACCAAATCTATCGCTCGGAGCCTGAAGCCACTTGGCTGCGGCCGGCGGTACCTCCATCGGAGCCCAACCCTACAAACCGGCCCCTCAACGAATGCGCCCCAGCCGCCCCGCCAGCGCCTCAAAATACGCGGGAAAGTCCTGGATGTCGTTGTGCCCGGCTTCAGGCAGCACAACCAGCTCCGCATCCGGCCGCTGCGCCTTCAAGGCTTCGGCGTGGCTCAGGCGCACGAGGTCGTCGCGGGCGCCGTGCACCATGAACACAGGGGTCTTCGTCGCGCGCAGCCAGTCTTCACTGCGCATCGGATAGCGCGTGATCTGCGGCGGTACCCAGGGGAAGTGTTCGCGGCCCAGTTGCACGAAGCTGGTGAAGGGCGACACCAGCACCAGCAAGGCAGCGTCGACCTGTGTGGCCAGCTTCGTCGCCAGGCCCGAGCCCAACGAGCGGCCGTAAATGACGATGGGCTTGCCGGCGTATTCGGGCGCCACGCTGTGCCAGGCGGCCAGCACGTCGGCATGCAGTTGCGCTTCGCTGGCGATCTGCCCCGTGCTCTTGCCGAAGCCACGGTAGTCGAGCATGAACAGGTCGTAGCCGACGCGCTGGTAGAGGTCAGTTGAAGGCAACCATATGTCGAGGTTTCCGGCGTTGCCGTGCAGGAAGAAGATCAGCCCCTTCGCATCCGCTTGCTTGAAGTGCAGCGCGGAAAGTGTCGCACCGGGCACGGCAATCTGCCGCTCGACCACGCCGGGTTTGTTGAACTGGAAATCCTCCGGCAGCTTGATCGGGTAGAACAGCAACTTCTCCTGCCGCGCGATCATGATGCCAACCAGCGCGACATAGCAGAGGGAGAGGACGAGCAGGATCAGCAGAATGGTTCGCATGTGTCTCAAGCGTGGCTAAGCGTCAGGAAGCAGGCCCCTACTCGGCGGGAGCAGACGGCGCGGCAGGCGTGGAAGCGGCCTCGTCGGCCGGCGGATTGGATGGCACGACGATGCGCAGCGCATCCGGCGGCAAGTCCTTGTCGCGCAAGATCAGCAGCGCCGCACTCCCTTGCAGCGCGGGCTGCGCACGCAGGCGCTCGGCCCAGGCGCGTAGCGCCGGTAGATCGGGCTGCGCCGCGTAGAGTGCCCAGGTCAGGCCCTTGTCACGTACAGGCAGGCGCGCTGCGATGACGACGGGATCGTCGGCCAGCGTCACGCGCAGGTTTTCGGTCACAGGCGCGGACAATTTCGCAGCAATCGGTGCGCGCGCCGGCGCGGCTGGCGCAGCCGTGCCCGGAGGTATCGCCTCATGGGATTCGCGCGCGCGCTCACTGACAACAGGCGCCGGTGCCGCTGCGGGGGCCGGAGCCGGCGCGGCAGCCATGCTGCGACGTTCGAGCAAGGCCGATGCGGCAGGCGCAGCGGCGACAGCGGGCGGCGGTGCGTCCGCTGCACTGCGCGCGAGTTCGCTCGACGCTGGCGCGGAAGGTAGCGCCTTGGCAAGCTTCGCGTCCGCCGTGTCTACGGGCTTCGGCTCTGCCGGAGGGCGCGCATCCTGCATGGCAATGGCAGGCGCAGCGGCCCCCACGGTGCTGGACGGCGCGGCTTCGGCTTGCGACTGAGCCGGCTTGCGCGCCTGCACCGAGGCAGCATCTGCCTTGGGAGAAGCGTGCCTGGCAGCGGGTGCGGCTGCGGGCGCTTGCGGCGCCGTCGCGACCTGGGGAGCGGACGGAGCCGGCTGAGCTGCGCCTTCGAATGCTTCCTGCATGGCAAGTTCGGTGCTCGGCACATTGCCCGGCAGGAAAAGCTGCGTCATCACCGCGGCCACCAGCGCCGCACTGGCGGCCAGGCCCAGCCCCTTCCAGTGCAGGAAAGCCCAGGGCCGGCGCGGCTGCGCTTTGCTCTCCGGTGGTGGCACGGCCTGCTCTTGCGCGCGGCGCGCCAGCCAGGCGGCTGTCTCGGCACGCACATCCACACCCAGCGCTTCGGCCGGCGATCTGCCTTGGGCGATCTCGCCCAGCAAGGCCTCACGACGCGTGGCCTGTGCCGCGTCCACACTGGCCGCAAGCTGGCGGAAATTGGCTTCCAGGCTGGGCGGTGGCGCGAAGCCGAAATCTGTGACGGCGGGCGCGGCAGCCGTACGGCCCTGCTCCGCGGCGAGCTGCGCCGCGCGCGCAGCCGCCATGAAAGCCTGTTCCAGCGAAGCCGGCGGCGTGTAGGCTGGCAAGGCCCGCAGCAAGGCGACGAGGCGATCTTCGCCTTGCAGGAAAGACTGGAAGCTGTCGTGCTGGGAGCTATCGTCGCGCGTGCTCATGCCGACGACTCCAGCTCGCGCCGCAAGCGTGCGAAGGCGTAGCGCAGGCGGCTCTTCACCGTCTCGAAGCCCTCGCCCAACGTATGTGCGACCTCTTCCAGGCTCATGTCACTGAAGAAGCGCAACACCACCACTTCGCGCTGCGTGGCCGGCAATGCCATCAAGGCCTTGTGCACCTGATCGAGATTCTGGCGCAGCGCCTGTTCCGCTTCTGGCGTGAGGTCTTCGCTGGGGACTTCCAGGTGCGCCTCGTCCAGGGCCTCGCGCTGCGTCTCGGCTGCCGAGCGGCGCAGGTCCAGCCACAGGTTGCGCGCGATCTGGAAGAGATAGGTGCGGAACGCGGCGGTCGGCGCGTAGTCGGCGCAGCGGGTCATGAGCTTCTCCCAGGTGCGCTGCGTGATGTCCTCCGCCTCGGCCAGGTTGCCCTGGCACTGCCAGGCCACGAAGTTGTAGAGCGCCCGGTTGTGGCGGCGGAAGAGCTCGGTGGCGGGCTGCTCGACGATGCCGCGCGCCACCAGGAGCATCAGCTCTTCATCGGGCAGCGAAGCAAGGTCGGGGGTCAGCGTCGTCGGCATGCGGCGAGTATAGACCGGCACGACTCAGCGTTCGGTTCGCGGCGCAAGGGGTTTCGCAGCATGTCGATAAAGGCCTGAAAGACACTGGATTCCTGCCTGCGCAGGAATGACGGAATATGGACGCACCCCATCTCTCCGCCCATCGTCGCCCCTGCGAAGGCAGTCGCGTAGCCCGGATGCAGGCCGCAGGCAGGAATCCGGGGCTGTGCATCCCGGATTCCGCTGCGCGCCATCCAGGCTACAGCTTCGGCTGCGCGCCCAATGTCTGCGCAAGGTCGACCAGTCGCAGGAACTCGCCGCGATACCCGAAACGATCGCGGCCGACGTTCTCGGCCGCCAGGCTGCGCGCTTCGGCGTAGCCCCAGTCGCCGCAGTACTTACCCCCGCGCAACACCTGGCCGAAGCCCGCCACGGCGGTGGCGAAACGGAACTCGCTGCTGACCTGGGCGAGCGGCTTGATGGCCTCGCGTTGCAGGGCGATCTCGATCAGCTCGCTCTTGTCGCCGGCGGGCTGCTTGTAGCGCAAACGCAGGTGGCCGAGCTCTTTGCTCAGCACCGCATTGGCATTCGTCGGTGCGGCATAGCGCAGCGGCTCGACGCTGCCCTTGGCCTCGGCCAGTGTCAGCTCGTACAGCGCGGTCACGGTGTGGCCGGCGCCGATGTCGCCGGCATCCACCTTGTCGTTGTTGAAATCCTCGCGATTGAGCTGACGGTTCTCGTAGCCGATCTGGCGGTATTCCTTCACCACGGCCGGGTTGAACTCGATCTGCACCTTCACGTCCTTGGCGATGGTCGCCAATGTGGATGTCATCTCATTGACCAGAACCTTGTGGCCTTCCATCAGGCTGTCGATGTAGGAATATGCGCCATCGCCCACATCGGCGACCTGCTCCATCATCGCTTCGTTGTAGTTGCCGGTACCGAAGCCCAGCGTCGACAGCGAGATGCCGCTCTTGCGCTTCTCCTCCACGAGGCTCTTCAACTGGCGGGTGTCGCTGATGCCCACGTTGAAATCGCCATCGGTGGCCAGTAGGATGCGGTTGATGCCGCCCTTGATGAAGCTCTGCTGCGCGGCAGAGTACGCGAGCTGGATGCCGGAGGCGCCGGCTGTGCTGCCCCCCGCGCGCAGCGCATCGATGGCGGCGGTGATCGTGGCTTTCTCACTGCCGGCCGTAGGCGGCAGCACGACCTGGGTACCGGACGCATAGGTGACCAGCGAGATGCGGTCCTGTGCGCGCATCTCCTTGACCAGCAGCTTGAGCGAGGACTTCAGCAACGGCAGCTTGTCCGCGCTTTCCATCGAGCCCGAGACGTCGACGAGGAACACGAGGTTGGCTGGCGGCAGGCTTTCCTTGGCGACGTCCATGCCCTTGATGCCGACGCGCAGCAGTACCCGCTCGGCATTCCACGGCGCGGGGGCCAGCTCGGTGTGCACCGCGAAAGGCCGGCCGTCACGCGGCTGGGCGTAGTCGTAAGGGAAATAGTTGATCAGTTCCTCCACGCGCACCGCGTCACTGGGCGGCAAAGTCCCGGCGTTGAGCAGACGGCGCACATTGCTGTAGCTGCCGGTATCCACATCGACCGAGAAGGTCGACACCGGAGCCTCGGCCACCAGCTTGATCGGGTTGTCGGTGATCTGGCCGTAACGCTCGCGGTTCTCGGGCTGCGGCATGACCATGGGTGCGGGCATGGTCACGTAAGGCATGGCCGCCACCGATTCGCGGGCCAGCTTCATGGCCGGTTGGGCGCGACGATCTTCCATGACGACACGGCTGTCGGCAGGGGCTGGCGCGGCGGGTGGTGTCACCTGGGCCACCGCACCCGCTTGCGTCGTGACATCGGCCGACTTCGCCAGCGTCGTCTGCCCGGCCGGGTCGGCCGTGCTTTGCTGTGCGTCCTGGGGCGTGCCGGCGCAGGCGGCCAGCAGGCTCAGGATGAGGACAGTACAGACCGGGCTGGCATGTTTGGGCGTGTTCATGTTTCAGGCTCCTGGGTTGAAGGGTGTGAACCTGAAACGGGGCACAAACGGAATCGGGGTTAAGTCAGTAAAAATATTCTTCAGCACTTGCTCGCCCGGAAGTCCGCTTCACCGCCTCTGCGCCACGGCTTAGCCTGCGCCTGGGTTTCCATCGAAAGCCTCCCATGCGCGCGCTGCTGACTGCCCTGCTCTCACTGCTCATCGCCACCGCCAGCTTCGCCTCCCGGGCTGCGGTGCCGGACATTCTGCTGGCCAATGTGTATCGCGACGGCCTCTCGCCGCAGGCGTACTGGGTCAGCGAGAAACTGGATGGGGTGCGCGGCATCTGGGATGGCAAGGTGCTGCGCTCGCGTGCCGGCAACCCGATCCCCGCACCTGCATGGTTCACGGCCGGCCTGCCACCCGAAGCCCTGGACGGCGAGCTGTGGATCGGCCGGGGCCGCTTCGACGAGGTGTCGGCCATCGTGCGCCGCACCGAGCCGGTGGATGCGGAGTGGCGGCAGGTGCGCTACATGCTGTTCGAGTTGCCCGGCGGCAGCGGCGACTTCAGCGCGCGCATCACCCAGATGCAGGCTGTGGTGAAGCGCACGGGCACGCCCTGGCTGCAGGTCATCGAACAGGTTCGTGTGGCCGATGCAGCCACGCTCAAGCGCAAGCTGGCAGAGGTGGTGAAAGCGGGGGGCGAAGGCCTGATGCTGCATCTGGCCGATGCCCCGTACCAGACTGGCCGCAGCGATGTGCTGCTGAAACTGAAACCCTACCTGGATACCGAGGCCAGAGTGGTCGGCCATGTACCCGGTCAGGGCAAGTACGCCGGGCAGACCGGCGCATTGCTGATGGAGATGCCGGATGGCAAGCGCTTCAAACTGGGCAGTGGACTGACGGATGCGCTACGCGCCAAACCGCCCCCGATCGGCAGCCTGGTGACCTACCGCTACCGCGACCTCACCCCAAATGGTCTGCCGCGTTTCGCCAACTTCCTGCGGGTGAGGGAACCTTGAAGTTAGGGTGGGTTCGACGCATAGCGGCAACCCACCAGCAACAAGCCCCGCGAACGACAGAACGCGCTTAACGCACCTCCACCTCGTACCACAGGCTCTTGTACTGCGGCCCCAGCTCCAACAGAGTCTCCTTGTCGCCGGACACCTTGAGCGGTGCGCGCCGGTTACCGCGCTCGTCCAGCGCCCAGGCACTCACCCGCTTCGCAGCGACCGGCAGGGTTACACGGGCGCGGATGCCTTCGACCAGCACCGGCGCCTTGCCCCAATTGCGGCCCAGGCTGCTGCGCTGCTTGTCGTCGAGCCAGCGCTGGCCGGTGTTCTCCTGTCCGCCCAGTGCGGTGATCAGCACTCGCCCCTTGGCGCCGAAACTCTTGCCTTCGAGCAGGGTGGTCATCAGCACGCCGCTGTCATTGCGGGCCTCCAGGAGTTCGAGTTGAACCCCGTCGGCGCTGAAGGCTTCGCGCATGCGAGCACCGATCAGCCCCTTGCTGCGCTCGGTGTCGATGGTCACGGTCGCCTTCTTCTCCGCACCCCAGGTCAGCTCACCACTGCGGCTGCGGATCGGCGTGGGCGGCACTTCCTGTGCTTCGCTGCCCACGGAGACGGGCTTGACCAGCGACAGATTGCGCGGCACGCCCCAGGCGTCGGCCGAGGGCATGCGGTGGCTGCGCCGCAAGGCGTCGAGCTGCAGAGTCTGCGAAGGCTCCTTGTCGCTCGGGCTGCCTGAACTGGACACGTCGCCCCGGCGGAACAGCGCAGCCGCCGCCACGAGGCTGCTCATCTTGACCGGGTCGCTGTGGGCATCGAAGAAATTGACGATGCGCCCGGGGTTCCAGTTGCCGTCATGCGCGCCATAGCTGTAGAGGAAGATGCCGTCCCAATCCTGCATCGCGGCGTAAGCGGCGAGCAGTGGCAGGGTCTCGCCGGGGTAGTCGGTCGGCGCGGCGTGGTTGTACTCGGTCACGACGAAAGGCTTGCCCGGCACGCGACGCAGTGCCAGGTCCGCCAGCGTGCCCGCACCATCGACGCCGGCCATGGGTTTGTTGCCGATGCTCCAGTTGTCCGGGTCCCAGGGCTTGCCGGGGAATGTCGGGTGCTGCCAATAGGCGTGGCCATCGACCACGTCCATCTCGCCCTGTATGCTGCCAGGACTGTAGGACACCTGGGTACCGATGACCAGCGCGCGCGTTTTCAGCTCGTTGCGGAGGAAGTCGCGCATACCGTTCCAGTACGCCAGCTCGGTGTCCCACAGGAAGCGCAGCCAGTCGCGCTGACCTTCCAGCGTGCGGCTGAGGAAATCGCCAGTGCTCGACATGCGCACCGTGCCTTGCTCAAGCGACTCGCCCTCATCCAGCCCTAGCGTGCCGCCATGGCGCAGGCTCGCGTCAGCCACGAAGAGGCTGCCCGTCTGCTGGCCGAGGTCACCAATGGTCAGGCGCGCGATGTCGTCACCCTCGGTGGGAGCGAAGGTGAAGCGGTGGTCGCGCCACGCCGTGCCAACCTGCACCTCGGTGCTCCACAGGTAAGCCCAGGGCGCATGGGCCTGCATGGCCATCAGCTTGATCTTGCGCGGCTTGTCGGCGCGCAAGCGCAGCTTCAGGGTGTAGGGTTCGCCAGCCTTGAAGCGCAATAGGCTCTGGTGCCACTGCACATGCCAGCGTTCGACTCCCGGGCGGGTGACGCGCAATTCGCCGATACCGTGCGCGGCCAGGGTCGTGGTGGCCTGCGCCTGTCCGACCACCTGCAGATTCCAGCCCGCGCTGTTGGGCATGGCGTTGATGCGCGGGTCCAGCATCTCGAAGCCCAGGCTCACCTCGCGCGCGCCCCAGGCCTTGGCCAGCGCCTCGCTGCTGCGGTAGCGCGCGCGCAGCCATTGCGTCCACTTGTCGTGCAGCGCCGAGCGGTAGGGCTCGTTCATTTCGTTGAGCGAGCCAACGCGCCACTCGCGTAGCAGGCCGTTCTCATTGTTGATCTCGACCAGCGCGATCGCCGGCTCCTCCGCATAGCGCGTGCCGGTGTAGCGATTCTCATGGCTGAGCAGCGCGCGTGCGTAGTCCTTCTGCATCGCGATCATCGGCTCATAGAAGTTGTCGACACCCTTCCAGTACTTGGGCGTGCTCTCACCCCAATCGGCAAAGCCGGGGTACTTGCGGCCCACATGCAGGTTGAGGTTGGTGTAGATCCCTTCGCGCTTGAGCGCGGCGATGAAGTAGTCGAGCTTCTCCAACTGCGCCGGATCGATGGTCTTCATGTCCTTCTGCAGCAGTCCACGCGGCGCGGGACTGGAATCCAGATGGTGGAAACGCGCGATGTTGACCCCCAGGCGCGCCAGGCGCGCGGCTACGCCATCCGCTTCCTCGTGGGTTGGGAAAGCGCCACCGAACACGATGTTCACACCGATCAGGCGCAGGCGCTTGAAGCCGACATAGAGATGCCCGTCGCGCACCGTGACGAAACCATGCTTGCCGGCTGGCTTGTCGTTCCAGCTACTCAGGTTGGTGAGGTTCGGCGAGTTGTCGTTCCACGGCATCGCGTAGGGGAACAGATCCTCGGCACGAACGTTCGCCCCGCACAGCACGAGCAACAGACACAGGCAACGGACCAGCATGCGGATTTCTCCCGACGACTCAGTGACCCGCATTCTACGACCGCGCAGGTCCAAACACTTGCCGCTCGCACACCGCCGCGCCTACACTGGACACCGTCCGCATGACTGACGCGATTTCAGGGGAGGCGACACCCCGGGGAAGTGCGGATATGCCGCAGCCATGCGGCATGCGAGCCGCGCGTCTGGGCCTCATCCTGAAACCTTCCGGTTGTCAGGGAGCGCCCGAGGGCGAGCCTGCGACCGGACCACGCCCGTGGAGGTCGCCATGCAAGCCAGTCCGTCTACCAGTACATTTTCATCTCCCAGCCTGTCCGCACTTGATCCGGCCATCGCCGAACTGATCGCTGCCGAGGACATCCGCCAGCGCGACACCGTGCGCCTGATCGCCTCCGAGAACTACGCGTCCCGGGCCGTGCGCGAGGCCAGCGGCTCCGTGCTCACCAACAAGTACTCCGAAGGCTACCCCGGGGCACGCTACTACGAGGGCCAGCACAACATCGACGCGGTGGAGCGCCTCGCCATCGCGCGCGCCAAGGCCTTGTTCGGCGCCGAGCACGCCAACGTGCAGCCGCACTCCGGCTCGCCCGCCAATCTCGCGGTTTATCTGGCCTTCCTGCAGCCCGGGGACACGGTGCTGGCGATGTCGCTTTCGCATGGCGGCCACCTGACCCATGGCTCCAAGGTGTCCATCACCGGCAAGCACTGGAGCGTGGTGCATTACGAGCTGGATCGCGCCACCGAGCGCCTGGACTACGACGCCATCCGCGCACTGGCTTTGCAGCATCGTCCGAAACTGATCATCGCCGGTCACTCGGCCTACCCGCGACTGATCGACTTCGCCGCCTTCCGCCGCATTGCCGACGAGGCAGGCGCCATCCTGCTCGTCGACATGGCCCACTTTGCGGGCCTGGTGGCCGGTGGTGCGCATCCCTCGCCCATCCCCTACGCCGACGTGGTGACCACCACTACGCACAAATCCCTGCGCGGGCCGCGTGGCGCCATGATCCTGTGCCGCGAGATGCACGCCGCCCGGATCGACAAAGCCGTATTCCCCGGCCTGCAGGGCGGGCCGCACAACGCGATCACGGCGGCCATCGCGGTCAACCTCCAGGAAGCCGCCCAGCCCGCCTTCGCTGGCTACGCCCAGGCCTGCGTCCGCAATGCCCGCGCGCTGGCCGACACCCTGATGTCCCGCGGCTTCAAGCTGGTCTCTGACGGCACCGACAACCACCTCATGCTGATCGACCTGCGCAACAAGGGGCTGGGCGGCAAAGCAGTGGCGCAAGCGCTCGACCGCGCCGGGCTGGTCGCCAACTACAACGCTGTCCCATGGGACGACCGCAAGCCGCAGGACCCATCGGGTCTGCGCCTCGGCTCACCCGCCATGACCACGCGCGGCTTCGGCGAAACAGAGTTCCGCCAGATCGGGGAATGGATCGCCCAGATCGTCGACAGCGGCCTGGACGAGCAGCACATCGGACAGACCGGCCACGCCGTGCGCGAGCTGTGTCGCCACTACCCCATGCCCTAAGAAGCTGTAACAAAATGGAGTGAAGCGCAGCGAAACGGTTCTGGCTAGGCGCACCGACGCAGACAGTACAAGTAGTACGGCGAGGAGGCGGAACAACGCCGGAACCACTTTGTTGCGGCGTCTATGTCGGCCGCGAGGGCGGTCTCACCGCCTTCGCCCTGGCGCGCTATGCTGCACGCCATTCTCTGCTGGAGCACTCATATGCCCTCGATCTGCGTCTTCTGCGGTGCTGCTGCAGGGCACGACCCGAAATACGCCGAAGCTGCCCGTGGCTTCGGCCGGCTGCTCGCGCGCCAGGGCTTCGAGCTGGTGTGGGGCGGTGGCCATGTCGGGCTGATGGGCATCGTCGCCGACACGGTACTGGCGGAAGACGGTCGCACCTACGGCGTCATCCCGGCCTTCATGGCCGACCGCGAACTGGCCCATCCGCGCTCCACCAAGCTGCGCGTGGTGGATTCGATGCATACGCGCAAGGCCGAGATGGCCAACCGAGCCCAGGCTTTTGTCGCCCTGCCTGGCGGGATCGGCACCCTGGAAGAGTTGTTCGAGGTTTTCACCTGGGCCCAACTGAGCCTGCACGACAAGCCCATCGGACTGCTCAACGTCGATGGATTCTTCGACCCCCTGCTGCAGATGCTCGAACACATGGTGACGCAAGGATTCGTCAAACCCGCGCATCTCGACCTGCTCTGCCACGCCAGCACGGCGGAAGAACTGCTTGCCCTGCTCCAGCCACGTATCGGAACCGGGGTCTCGGAGGACCTGCGGGAAATCTGAGGCGCCCCGGTCCCCACGCGTCTCACACAACTCAGTTCCCCCTCGGCACGGGTGCCTCGTCAGCATGCTCAGGCAGCACAGGGCAATGTGATGTGAGTCATGGATTTGTCAGGCAAAGACCTTACAATCGAGGCAAATCTGACATCTGCCCATGTTTACCCTCCTCGAACGCGCCGAGCTCTCCGTTCCTCTTTTTGTCCTGATCGCCATCGGCTACACGCTGATTCGCGGTCTGCAATGGCCGAAATCCATCGCCGAGGCCCTGTCCCGCTTCGTTTTCTCGGTCGCCCTGCCGGCCCTTCTGTTCCAGATGATGTCGGACTTTTCGCGCCTGCCGCCGGTGGATGCGCGCCTGCTGATCGCCTTCTTCGGCAGTTGCCTGATCGTCTTCGTGCTGGGACGGCTCATCGCCCGGCAACTCTTCCGTCTCGACGGCGTGTCCGGTTCAATCTTCGCACTGGGCGGCGTCTTCTCGAACAACGCGATGCTGGGCATCCCGCTCGCCAAGGTCATGCTGGGCGCCGCCGCCCTACCTTCGGTCGCCCTGGTCCTGGTGTTCAACTCGCTGGTCCTGTGGACCCTGGTCACGGTATCGGTGGAATGGGCCCGCCATGGCAGCCTCAGCGTGGACGGGTTCCTCAACACCACCAAGAGCGTGCTGAAGAACCCCATCGTGGCGTCGATCCTGTCCGGCACGCTGGTCGCCCTGATCGGCATTCCCCTGCCCACCATGGTGAATCTGCCGCTGACCATGCTCAGTCAGGCCGCCGCACCACTGGCCCTGATCGCCCTCGGCATGAGCCTGGCCGAATATGGCGTACGCGCGAACTGGCGCATCAGTTCCGCCATCACCGTCCTGAAGCTGCTGATCCAGCCCCTGGTGATCTGGATGATTGCCCGTGCGCTGGGCCTGCCTCTGATCGAAACCCAGGTCATCGTCCTGCTGGGCTCCATCGCGGTCGGCGCCAACGTCTACCTGATGGCCCGTCACTTCAGCGCGCTTGAAGGCCCCATCGCCGCCAGCTTGGTGCTGTCTACCGCGCTGTCATCGGTGACCACGCCCATCGCGCTGACGCTGGTGGCCAATCACTTTCATTGAACGGGACGATAGCTTTCCTGCTCCCGGCTTTTTCGTTAGCATTGATTTTCCTTCCGGTCGCCCCAACCATTGCTTTCAGATGGCATGTGACTGCCTGCAAACGACCGAAATTTCTGTGAGGAATCATGAGCGAACACATTCTCCACGTCTCCGACGCCAGTTTCGAACAAGACGTGATCAAATCCGGCACCCCCGTCCTGCTCGACTACTGGGCGGAATGGTGCGGCCCCTGCAAGATGATTGCCCCGATCCTGGACGAAATCGCCAAGGATTACGCCGGCAAGCTGGTCGTGGCCAAGCTGAATATCGATGAAAACCAGGAAACCCCTGCCAAGTTTGGCGTGCGTGGCATCCCGACCCTGATGCTGTTCAAGGGCGGGAATATCGCGGCCACCAAGGTCGGTGCGCTGTCCAAATCGCAGCTGGCTGCCTTCATCGACGGCAATCTCTGATTCAATCGTTTGACAGGCCGGGACCAAGTCGTTAAAGTCCCGGCCAATCCTTCGCGCAGGCCTGTTTTTCGGCCATCCCCGGCGCGACACGAATAAATCCCCGGCTCTTCACAACGCACCCGCTGCGCTCAGCCCGCGCGCATCCGTCCTACCCGTTTCCCGTCCAAGGTTTGCCATGCATCTTTCAGAGCTCAAATCTCTGCACGTCAGCCAGTTGCTCGAAATGGCTGCGGCCAACGAGATCGAAGGCGCCAACCGCCTGCGCAAGCAGGAACTGGTGTTCGCGCTGTTACGCAACCGCGCAAAAAAAGGCGAGCCCATTTTCGGGGACGGCGCCCTGGAAATCCTGCCGGACGGATTCGGTTTCCTTCGCTCGCCTGACACCTCCTATCTGGCCGGCACCGACGATATTTACGTTTCGCCCTCGCAGATCCGCCGCTTCAATCTGCATACCGGCGACACCATCGAAGGCGAGATCCGCACCCCCAAGGACGGCGAACGTTATTTCGCGCTGGTGAAGGTCGACAAGATCAACGGCGAACCGCCGGAAGCCACCAAACACAAGATCCTGTTTGAAAACCTCACGCCGCTGCATCCGGACGAAGTCTTCAAGCTGGAGCGCGACATGCGCGGCGAGGAGAACACCACCAGCCGCGTGATCGACATGATCGCCCCCATCGGCAAGGGTCAGCGCGGCCTCCTGGTCGCTCCGCCGAAGTCCGGCAAGACCATCATGCTGCAGCACATCGCGCACGCCATCACAGCCAACCACCCGGAAGCCGTGCTGATCGTGATGCTGATCGACGAGCGCCCGGAAGAAGTGACCGAAATGCAGCGCTCGGTGAAGGGTGAGGTCGTCGCCTCGACTTTCGACGAACCCGCGACGCGTCACGTGCAGGTCGCCGAAATGGTGATCGAGAAGGCCAAGCGCCTGGTCGAGCACAAGAAGGACGTGATCATCCTGCTCGACTCGCTGACTCGCTTGGCGCGCGCCTACAACACTGTGGTGCCGGCCTCCGGCAAGGTACTGACCGGCGGCGTGGATGCCAATGCCCTGCAAAAGCCCAAGCGCTTCTTCGGCGCCGCGCGGAATGTCGAGGAAGGCGGCTCGCTGACCATCATCGCCACTGCGCTGATCGACACCGGCAGCCGCATGGACGAAGTCATCTACGAAGAGTTCAAGGGTACCGGCAACATGGAAGTCCACCTCGACCGTCGCATGGCCGAGAAGCGGATCTACCCGGCCATCAACGTCAACCGCTCCGGCACACGTCGCGAGGAGCTGCTGATCGAGCCGTCCGTACTGCAGAAGGTGTGGATCCTGCGCAAGCTGCTCTACAACATGGACGAACTGGATGCGATGGACTTCCTGCTCGACAAGGTCAAGCAGACCAAGACCAATGCCGAGTTCTTCGACGCCATGCGTCGCTGAGCCCATACTTGAGCCGATCTGCATTTGCTGACATAATCGCGGGCTCTGCAATCTTGGGCGGTCACACCCTCCGCCCGCACGAAAAGGAAGATCATGAAAGCCGAAGGCCATCCGAATTACGCCGATGTGCAGGTTACCTGCTCCTGCGGCAACAAGTTCACCACCCGCTCGACCATGGGCAAGCCTGCCTACCACGTCGAAGTGTGTTCTGAATGCCATCCCTTCTGGACCGGCAAGCAGAAGATTGTCGACACGGCCGGCCGCGTCGAGCGCTTCCGTCAGAAGTACGGCAAGCGCTGATCCGCGCCCACCGACCAAAAAGGCAGCCGATGGCTGCCTTTTTTGTTTTTCGTCCCAGTGTCCCGGACCAGTCTGAAGGCAAGGCGGGCTAGAATCCGGCGAAACTTTTTTCCAGGTCAGCCGCCTCTTCATGTTCAGCGCCAAGCACGCAGTTCCCAAGAATTACCTGCCGCCCTACTGGCTCCTGCTTGTCCTGTTCGTCGCTTACGCCCTGCCCGGCAACCTGCTACATGCGCCCTGGCGCGGCGATGACCTGATCGCCATCGACATTGCGACGGGCATCCTGCGGCATGGCGACTGGCTTGCCCCGTCTTTGGCAGGCAGCCACTCTGTCGACTGGTGGCCGCCGCTTCCCCATTGGCTGGGCGCCATCCTCGGGCTCAGCCTGGGCTGGCTGATCCCAGAGCATGATGCGATCCGCCTCGCCTCCGTCGTCTCCCTGACCATCCTGCTGCTGTGCCTGCGCGGCATCAGCCGGCACCTGTACGGTTCCGACGCGGCCCGCGCCGCCGTCCTGATCACGCTGGGTTCGTTGGGCCTGCTGGTGCATGCCCATGAGGCACAGCCGTTGATGCTGCTGTGCGCCAGTGTGGCGGCGACGCTCTATGGCCTGGTCCTGGCGCGCGAAAACCCGCGCCGTGGCGCCCTCGTCGCCGGCATTTCGGCGGCGGCGGCCTTCCTCAGCGGTGGCCTGGCGGGCGCCTTCCTGACCCTGCCCCTGTGGTTCGCCATGCCGGTAATCTGCACCGAATGCCGCGACCGGCAGATGCGCCGGGAATGGCTGTTCGCCCTGGCCCTGGCCCTGTTGCTGGCGGCCACCTGGCCTGTTCTGCTGGCCATCCATGAGCCTGCACTGTTTGCCGAATGGTGGGCCTATGAATGGCGCGAGATCCTGCCGCACGCCTCGCATCTGAATCGCCTCGGGCAACTGGGCAGCCTGCTGGCCTGGTTCGCCTGGCCCCTGTGGTTGATCGCGGGCTGGAGCCTGTGGCGGCAGCGCCGCCAGTGGCGCGAGTTCCGCCTGCTCCTGCCCACGCTTGCCACCATCCTGGCTCTGTGGCTGGTGAGCACGACCGGCTCCCTGCGCAACGCCAACATGCTGCCGCTGTTGCCGCCGCTGGTCGTACTGGCGGCCGGGGAACTGCCGAAACTGCGTCGTGGTGCGATCAACTTCCTGGACTGGTTCGGGGTGATGACTTTCTCCGCCATCATCGCCTTCATATGGCTGGCTTTCGTGGCCCTCCACCTGGGCTGGCCGAGCGGGTTGGCGCGCAACATCCGCCTGCTGGCTCAGGGCTATGACATGCCCTTCTCGCTGTGGGCCACGTTGATCGCGGCCGCACTCACCCTGGGCTGGATCGCCTCGATCACCCGCATGCCCTTCTTCCAGCTACGTGGTGCGGTGCACTGGGCCCTGGGTGTCACGCTCACTTGGGGAGTCGCCAGCGTACTGTGGCAACCCTGGATCGATTACACCAAAAACTATGCCCCCACGATCGAACGTATCGCCAGCGACACGCGGGGCGCAAAGTGCCTGGCCACGCTGGGAGCCGGCGCGGCCCAGCATGCTGCGCTGAACTACTTCGCCGGCATCCTGCCGCGCAGCGTCGATGCCCAGCCTCGTCGGGCCTCACAATGCCCCTACCTGCTGACCTACGCCTCCGGCCGCAACCACGTGGTCCCCACGGCCGGCCCGGGATGGGAGCAGATGTGGCAGCTACGGCGCGGACGAGGGCGCACGGCGGAAACTTTCGTGCTCCATCGTCGCGCCGACTGAGAGGCCCTTCCGCTTCAGCGAGACGGGGCCTGCAACTGACGCATCAGCTCCGCATCTGCATCGCCTGCGGTTGGCGCCGACTCCGCTTCCGGAGCCTGAAGCTCGGGCGGCAAGGCCATCTCGGGATCACCTGACGGCTCTTCGGGTACCAGGATCTGCACCTTGTCGAGATCGACCTGCTCGGTCTTGCCCAAGCCAACCTGCACCATCTGCGGGAAGGCGATGACCAGACAAACCATCACGACCTGGATGATCACAAAGGGGATCGCCCCCCAGTAGATATCTGAGGTGCGTACCGCTGCGGGTGCCACCGAGCGCAGGTAGAACAGCGCGAAACCGAAAGGCGGATGCATGAACGAAGTCTGCATGTTCACGCCCAGCAGCACGCCGAACCAGATCAGGTCGATGCCCAGTTTTTCCGCCACCGGTCCCAGCAAAGGCACGACGATGAAGGCCAGCTCGAAGAAGTCGAGGAAGAAGGCCAGCACGAAGACCAGGATGTTCACCACGATCAGGAAGCCCAGTTGCCCGCCCGGCAGGCTGGTCAGCAGCTCCTCGACCCACTTGTGCCCATCGACGCCATAGAAGGTCAGGCTGAAGATGCGCGCACCGATCAGGATGAAGACCACGAAGGTGGTCAGGCGCGCGGTCGACTCCAGGGCCTGACGCAACAAACCCCAGTTGAGCCGGCGACGGGCCAGCGCCATGACCAGTGCCCCCATCGCCCCCATCGCGCCGCCTTCGGTGGGCGTCGCGATGCCCAGAAAGATGGTGCCCAGCACGAGGAAGATCAGCGCCAGCGGTGGCACCAGCACGAAGGTCACGCGCTGCGCCATCTGCGACAGCAGGCGTAGCCCCAAGAGCTTGTGCAGGCGCGAGATCGCATACGCCGTGGCCGCCCACGCAGACATGCACAGCACGACCATGCCGTCGGTGGCCACCGTATCCACCGTCCCGCCCGACAGCGTCATCATGATGGACAGCGGCAGGCTGCTATAGGCAAAGGCCACGGTGACGCCACCCGCAAAGAGCGACAGCAAGAGCAGAGACAGCAGTCCGGACTTGCCGTCCGGTTCGCGCAGGGTGCGCGCTTCTGGTGGCAGCGCCGGTGCCCATGCCGGACGCAGCACGGTGACGCCAATGATGTACAGCAGGTACAGGCCGGTCAGCACGAAGCCCGGGATGAACGCGCCCTTGTACATGTCGCCGACCGATCGGCCGAGCTGGTCGGCCATCACGATCAGCACCAGCGAGGGCGGGATGATCTGCGCCAGCGTGCCCGACGCGGCGATCGTGCCGCAGGCCAGGCGTTTGTCATAGCCATAGCGCAGCATGATGGGCAAGGAGATCAGACCCATCGAGATCACCGAGGCGGCCACCACGCCGGTCGTGGCCGCCAGCATCGCGCCGACCAGCACCACCGCGATAGCGATGCCGCCACGCACCGGACCGAATAGCTGCCCGACCGTCTCCAGCAGGTCCTCGGCCATGCCGCTGCGCTCCAGGATCAGCCCCATGAAGGTGAAGAAGGGAATCGCCAGCAAGGTGTCATTGCTCATGACACCCCAGATGCGATCCGGCAACGCCTGGAACAGCGCCGGCGACAGCATGCCCAGCTCGATACCCAGCAGGCCGAAGATGCCGCCGCAGGCGGCCAGGGCGAAAGCCACCGGGTAGCCCAACAGGAGGAAGATCACCATGGCGCAGAACATCAGGGGCGCCATGTTGTGCATGATGAACTCGATCATGACTGGCCCTCCTGCGCCGCACGGCTACGGCGGATCTCCTCGGCGAGCTTCTCCTCGTCGCTCTGCTCGACCACGCCGGTGGGCGGCTGGTAGTCCCCACGCAGGAAGGCGATGCGCTTGACGAGTTCCGACAGCCCTTGCAGCAGGAGCAGACCGAAGCCCACGGGCACCAGCAGGCGCGCGGGCCAGATAATCAGGCCGCCTGCACTGTTGGACATCTCGCCGCTATGCAAGGACTCCAGGAACACCCACCACGACAGCCAACCGACCAGCACCACGATGGGCAACAGGAAGAACACGGTGCCCAGGATGTCGATCCACGCGTTCACCCGCGAACCGAAGCGATTGGTGATGATGTCGATGCGCACATGGGCGTTCTTCTGCAGCGCGTAGCCCGCACACAGCAGGAAGACAGCGGAGAAGAGATACCACTGAATCTCCAGCAAGGAGTTCGAGCTGATGTCGAATGCCTTGCGCACCACCGCATTGCCAGCACTGATGATGGTCATCACCAGCACCAGCCAGACCGCTGCCTTGCCGACCCATTCATTGAGCCGATCGATGGCAAACGCAAACCGCAGCCATTGCTTCACGTGTCTCCCCCTCGAGTAGGCCTTCGCACGCCGATCCCAGGTCTCACGCATGGTGCGGCGCGAAGGCCGCGTAATATTACGTCATGACCCAGATCAAGACACTCACCCGCCTGTGCCTCGTCCGCCACGGCGAGACCGACTGGAACACCCAGCGCAGGCTGCAAGGCAGCACCGACATCCCGCTCAACGCACAGGGCCGACGCCAGGCTCAGGCGACGGCCGAACGGCTCGCGGACGAACGCTTTGACCACCTTTACAGCTCCGACCTGGGCCGTGCCCTGGAGACCGCGCGCGCCAGTGCCCAGCGCCTCGGGCTGCCCATCCGGCCCCGGCCTGAGCTGCGCGAGCGGGATTACGGCCAGATCCAAGGCTTGACCCACGACGAGGCCCTCCACCGCTACCCAGCGCTGCAGCCGCGCCTGCGCGCCCGTGAGCCTCATGCCACACCGCCCGGCGGTGAGTCGCTGGCCGTCTTCTCGCAACGCGTTCAGGACGCCTTCACATCGCTGGTGGACAGCCACGCCGGTGCCACCCTGCTGATCGTCAGCCATGGTGGCGTACTGGACATCGCCTACCGGATGGCCACCGGCATGCCGCTCGAAGCACCGCGTGATTTCGTGATCGGCAACGCCTGCATCAACTGGATCGTGCATGACGGCACGGACTGGCAACTGGAGAGCTGGGGCGACGATGCCCACCTGACCGGCGCCCTCGACGAACTGGCCGGCTGAGCCAGTTCATACCCCGTGTCGCAGCGCAACGGGGGCTCACGGTATAATTCGCGCTTTGCCTCAACCCTTTACCAGGCCCACCATGTTCTCCAAGCAAGCCACCCTGTCCCAATACGATCCCGAGCTGTGGTCCGCCATCCAGGCTGAAAACAAGCGCCAGGAAGACCACATCGAGCTGATCGCCTCCGAAAACTACGTGAGCTGGGCGGTCATGGAAGCCCAGGGCTCGCAACTGACCAACAAGTACGCCGAGGGCTACCCTGGCAAGCGCTACTACGGTGGCTGCGAGTATGTCGACGTGGCCGAGCAGTTGGCCATCGACCGCCTGAAGAGCCTGTTCGGTGCCGACGCCGCCAACGTGCAACCCAATTCCGGCTCGCAGGCCAACCAGGCTGTGCTGATGGCCTTCGCCAAGCCGGGCGACACCATCATGGGCATGAGCCTGGCCGAAGGCGGCCACCTCACCCACGGCATGCCGCTAAACATGTCTGGAAAGTGGTTCAACGTCGTCGCCTACGGTCTCAACGAGAAGGAAGAGATCGACTACGACGCGATGGAAGCGCTGGCCCGCGAGCACAAGCCGCGCATCATCGTGGCCGGTGCCTCGGCCTACGCCCTGCGCATCGATTTCGAGCGCTTCGCCAAGATCGCCAAGGAAGTCGGCGCCATCTTCTGGGTGGACATGGCCCACTACGCCGGCCTGATCGCCGCCGGCTACTACCCGAACCCGGTGCCGCACGCCGACGTCGTCACCTCGACCACGCACAAGACCCTGCGCGGCCCGCGCGGCGGCGTGATCCTGATGAAGGCCGAGCACGAGAAGGCCATCAACTCCGCGATTTTCCCCGGCCTGCAAGGCGGTCCGCTGATGCACGTGATCGCCGCCAAGGCCGTCGCTTTCAAGGAAGCCGCCACGCCCGAGTTCCGCCGCTACCAGGAACAGGTCATCGCCAATGCCCGCGTCATGGCCCGCGTGCTGTCCGAGCAGCGCGGCATGCGCATCGTGTCCGGCCGCACCGAGAGCCATGTATTCCTGGTCGACCTGCGCGCCAAGAAGATCACTGGCAAGGAAGCCGAGGCCATCCTGGGCAAGGCGCACATCACGGTGAACAAGAACGCCATCCCCAAGGACCCGGAGAAGCCCTTCGTGACCTCGGGCATCCGCATCGGCAGCCCGGCCATGACCACGCGCGGCTTCACCGAGATCGAAGCCGAGCGCATTGCCCACCTCATCGCCGACGTGCTGGATGCTCCGCACGATGAAGCCGTGATCGCCCGCGTGCGCGACGAAGTGTCGGCACTGTGCAAGAAGTTCCCGGTGTACGGCGCCTGATCGAGCAGTACTGAAAAAGGGAGACCAGGGGTGAAGAACACAACAAACAAGCCGTACCCCGCCATCACCGATCCGGGGCAGAAGCCTGTCCTGGTAGGCGGTCTCCCGCCCCTCACTGGCGGGCGCGCGTCATGAAGTGTCCCTTCTGCGGCGCGCCCTCCACCCAGGTCACCGACACGCGCGAGAACGACGAGGGCGACATCATCCGCCGCCGTCGCCGTTGCGGTGAGTGCGACAAGCGCTTCACGACCTACGAACGGATCGAGCTGCGCATGCCGCAGATCGTCAAGAAGAACGGCAGTCGCACCGAGTTCGACCGCGACAAGGTGCTCGCCAGCATGAAGCTCGCGCTGCGCAAGCGGCCGGTCACGGCCGAAAGCGTGGATGCGGCCATCGACCGCATCGAGAGCCGCCTGCTCTCGCTGGGTGAAAAGGAAATCCCCTCCGACAAGGTTGGCGAGCAGGTCATGCGCGAACTGAAGCGCCTCGACAAGGTGGCCTACATCCGCTTCGCCTCGGTCTATCGCAACTTCGAGGACGCGGAAGAGTTCTCCGAAGTGATCCGCGAAGTCACCACCACCAAACCCAAGGCGCGCACGCCGGGCCGCTCCTGATCGCCAAGCACGACGGAGCACGGTCCATGATCCACCCCTTCGACGAACAGCACATGGCCCAAGCGCTCGCGCTGGCCGAGCACGGGTTGTTCACGACCATGCCCAACCCGCGCGTGGGCTGCGTGATCGTGGCGCCGGACGGCAAGCGCGTGATCGGTGAGGGCTGGACCCAGCCGGCCGGCCATAACCATGCCGAGATCGAGGCGCTCAACGATGCCGCGCGACGCGGCCGCGAAGTACGCGGCGCCACCGTCTACGTCACGCTGGAGCCCTGCAGCCATTTCGGCCGCACGCCCCCCTGCTGCGACGCGCTGATCCGTGCCGGCGTGGCCCGCGTGGTGGTTGCCACGGGCGACCCGAATCCCAAGGTGGCCGGTGCCGGCGTGGCCCGATTGCGCGAGGCTGGCATCCATGTGGATGTTGGCGTGCGGGCCGCCGAGGCGCGCAGCATCAACGAAGGATTCATGTCGCGCATGGAGCGCGGCCGCCCCTGGCTGCGCATCAAGTCCGCCGCCTCGCTCGACGGCCGCACCGCGCTCGCCAATGGCCAGAGCCAGTGGATCACCAGCGAAGAGGCGCGCGCCGACGCGCAGCACTGGCGTGCGCGCTCCTGCGCCATCCTGACCGGCATCGGGACAGTGCTGGCCGACAACCCGCGCCTCACGGTGCGTGGCCATACGATCATCCGCCAGCCGCTGCGCGTGGTCGTCGACAGCCAGTTGCGCACACCGCTGGACGCCGCCGTGCTGGATGCCGGGCGCGCGCTGATCGCCACCGCCCAGACCGAGCCCGCGCGTTTCCGCCCCTACGAAGACAAGGGCGTGACAGTGCTGAGCCTGCCCACGGCAGAGGGCGGCGTCGACCTGCCTGCCTTGATGAGCGCGCTGGGGCAGCGCGACATCAACGAAGTCATGACCGAAGCCGGTGCCCAGCTCAATGGCGCGCTGATCGCCATGGGCTGCGCCGACTCACTCCTGCTCTACCTCGCCCCCTGCCTGCTGGGCGATACGGCGCGCGGCATGTTCGCCTTGCCCGAGCTGGCTTCACTGGAGCAGCGGGTGGGCCTGCGCATCCAGTCGCTGCGCCCGATCGGCGACGATCTGCGCGTGCTGGCGCAATTCAACTACGCCTGAACCAGACGTAGCCCCGGGCCAGTCGTGCGACGGGACAAGAATTGCCCCGCCAACTCTGGATTCAGCGGTTTCGAGAACAGGTAGCCCTGGAACTCATCGCAGCCAGCCGCCACCAGCATGTGAAACTGGCCTACCGTCTCCACGCCTTCCGCCACCACCGACTTGCCCAGGCTGTGCCCCAGCGAGATGACCGCCCGCGCGATGGCCCGCGCATCCTCCTCGCGGTCGCAGGTGGAGACGAAGCTGCGGTCGATCTTGAGGGTGTCGACCGGGAAACGCCGCAGGTAGGCCAGCGAGGAATAGCCCGTGCCGAAGTCATCCAGCGCAACGCGCAGGCCAAGCGCCTTGAGTCCGCGCAGCGTGGCAGCGGCGCGATCCACGTCGGCCACCAGTGAGCTCTCGGTGATCTCGAATTCCAGGTGACGCGCGGGCAGGCCGGTCTCGGCCAGCACCTCGCCGACCAGGCGCACCAGGTCCTTGTCGCGGAACTGCGCTGCCGACAGGTTGACCGCCACGCTGCCCAGCTCCTTGCCGGCAGCCAGCCATTCGGCGGCCTGGGTGCACGCGCGGCGCAGTACCCAGTGGGTCAGCGGCACCACCAGGCCGGTCTCCTCGGCCAGCGGAATGAAACGGTCCGGCGGCACCTGCCCCAGGCTAGGGTTGTACCACCGCATCAAGGCCTCGCAGCCGGTCGGCCGACCCAGCGCATCAACCTTGGGTTGGTAGGCCACGGTGATCTCGTCGCGTTCCAGCGCGCGGCGCAACGCCGACTCCAGCTCCAGACGCTGATGCGCCACCTCGTTGAGCTGCGCAGTGTAGAAGCGATAAGAGCCCTTGCGTTCGCCCTTGGCCTGATACATCGCGGCATCCGCATGGCGCAGCAAGGTGCCCAGATCGCGGCCGTGCGCGGGATACACCGCCACCCCGATGCTGCAGCTCACCTGCAGCGAATGCCCGACCAGCGCCACCGGCTGGGCCACCGCATGCTGGATGCGCTCCAGCGTCTGCGCGGTCTCGTCTTCCTGCCAGTGGCCTTCGAGGATCAGCACGAACTCGTCGCCGCCGTAGCGCGCCACGGTGTCGCAGTCGCGCACGCATTGCCGCAGGCGCAAGGCCATCTCGACGATCAACTGGTCGCCGGCGGCATGCCCCAGGCTGTCGTTGATGACCTTGAAGTTGTCGAGGTCGATGAACAGCACGGCGAGCTGATCGTGCTGGCGGTTGGCGCGGGCGATCGACTGGTCGAGCCGGTCCTGCAGCAGGCTGCGGTTGGGCAGACCGGTCAGCGCGTCGCGCGAGGCCTGGTGCTCCAGTTGTTGCTGGTAGCGACGGCGGTCGGTGATGTCCTCGACCGTGCCTTCGTAGTACAGGAAGCTGCCGTCCGCCGCATGCACCGCGTGCGCGTTCTCGGCGATCCAGATGCGGCGGCCGTCGGCGCAGCGCACCTCGGCCTCGAAGTTGCGCACCACGCCATCGGCCTCGATGCGCTGCTTGAACTGCGCGCGCCGCGTGGGATCGACGTAGAGCGCGTTGGCGATGTCGGACAAGCCGCTCACCAGGGCCTGCGGCGAAGGGTAGCCGTAGAGCCGTGCCAGCGCGTTGTTGGCGGCCAGGTAACGGCCGTCTTCCGAGGTCTGGTACATGCCTACCTCGGAGTTCTCGAAGATGCTGCGGTAGCGCAGCTCAGCCTCCTCCAGGCGGAAGATGGTCTCCACCCAGTCGGTGATGTCCTCGATGAAACCTTCCAGCACGGTCTCGCCGCGCTCGTCCACCACCAGGGTGCCGCGCTCCTGGACCCAGCACACCTGGCCATCCTTGCGACGGATGCGGTACTCGACGCGATAGTGGCCGCCGCGGCTGATCGCCCGCTCGATGTGGCGCCGCACGCGCAGGCGGTCCTCCGCCTCCGTCATGGCCTCCAGCGTGGTGACACGCTGCTGGATCAGCTCGTCCTCGGTGTAGCCGGTCAGGGCCAGGCAGCCGGCGCTGACGAAATGCAGGCTCCAGTGTTCGTCGAGGGCACAGCGGAACACCATGCCGTCGAGGTTGCCGGCCAGCACCGCCAGCACGCGGTGGCCGTCGATGTCGCGCAGCCCCGTAAGGCCTGGCGCGACGCGCCCCTGCTCCGTCATGCGATCGCTCCATGCATGCGGCCCGGCGTGGGGGCGAGGCCGCTGCCGGAGTCCGATAAGTCCTGCAGGGTCTCGCCATGGCTGCCGATCCAGCCGAACACCGCGTCGATGGCACGCGTGGCGGTAGCGAAGTAGTCCTGCGCACCCACGCTGACGCGGCCGCCGTCGAGCACCCGCTTGCGCAGCATCACCAGCAGCTCCTCCACCGCCCGTTGCGCCTGTTCGGCACTGCGTGGGCGGTCGGAACGGCGTGTCGCGAGCAGCAAGGATTCGGCGCGCGCGATGAGGAAGCCCAGGCGCACCCGCGCCACCGGCGAGCACTGCCCGGTCACCGCCACCGAGGTACCCAGCGCGCGCGCCTGCCCCAGGCATTCGGCCAGGGCCGGCAGGCGGTGCACATAGTCGCTGACCAGGCCGGTCGGCAACTGGCGGCCCGCCACTGCTTCGATACGCGCCTCGCCCAGGGCGGCCAGCCAGTCCAGCAGGCGGCTGATCATCTGGGTGTGAAGGTGGATCAGGTCGGCCGCGCTGCTCTGTCCCAGCCCTTCGGTCAGCTTGCCCCACTTGTGCTGGAACACGGCCCATTCGTTGGCGGTGAAACAGGGACGTGCCTGCGCCGTCTCGCGCCGTGCCATCTCGGTGATGGCGGGCCACAGACCGTCGATCTCGCCCTGCAGCGTGCGCCGCCGCTCGGCGAAACTATGGTCACCCGATACCAGCGCCGCACTGGCGCCACGATGCTGTTGCAGCAGGCCCAGCAGGCGCAGCAGCAGCGCGCAGTCGCGCGCCGCCTGGCCGATCTGGCGCGGCGACTGCGCGCTCTGATGGCGCAAGAACAACAAGCCGGCGAGCACGGCGATGCCGGTGAAGGGAAGGATCAAGGCCCAGTCGGTCGTCATGTCGGCACGCTCATTCGTAACGGAAGTGCTGGATGTGCACCGACAGGTGACGTCCAAGCTGGTCGAGGTACTGCGCCAATTCACGGTTGTCGTGGGTGAGGCGCTCGTTGCTGTCGGCCAGGCTCGCCACCGACTCGATGTCACGCGCGATGCTCTGGCAGGCGGCACTCTGCTCAGCCGCCGCGCTGGCCGTCTCGCTGGCCAGGTGGCGTGTCGATCCGGCCAAGCGCGCCACCTCGTCCAGCGCAGCCACGGCCGCCGCACTGTCCTCGCCGCTGCGCGCGGTGCGCTGACGCACCTGGTCCATGGCTGCCTGCATGGCCTGCACATCCCCTTCGATGCCGGCGATGCGCTCGGCGATGTCGCGCGTGGCCTGGGCGGTACGCTCGGACAGCTTGCGCACCTCGTCGGCCACCACCGCGAAACCGCGCCCCTGCTCACCGGCGCGCGCCGCCTCGATGGCCGCATTCAGTGCCAGCAGGTTGGTCTGCGAAGCGATGTCTCCGATCAGGCCGGCAATGCCCCCGATCTCGCGCGAGCGTTCGTCCAGCCGGTGAGCATTGCCATCAGCACCACTCACCGCCGCCGCCAGCGTCTCCAGCGTGTCCGCCAACTGGGCCACACGGGCCTGGCAGCCTGCCACCAGCTCGCCCGTGCTGGCTGCCACGCCAGCCATGTCACGCGCGTTGTCGCTGGCCACGGCGAGGCCCGCCGTCAGTTGTTCCAGCGCCGCCGCCGAGGACTGGGTCACGTCGCGCTGGGCGCGCACGCCCTCGTCGCCACCCACCGCATTGGCCGAAGTCTCGTGAGCCACGCTGGCCAGCTCGTGCGTGCTGCGCGACAGCTCGATGAAGACGCGTCCCAGGGCGTGCGCCATGGCGTTGAACTGCTCCGCCAGCACGCGATGCGCTGGCACGCGGGCCGGGTCGATGCGCTGGCGCAGGTCGCCCGCCGCCAAGGCTTGGGCGAAAGCACTCAATCCGTCCAGCAGGCGACGTTCGGCCACCCTCGCCCGCCACAGCATGAGCACCCCGACCGCTACCAGGGCCAGCGCGGTCAGCACGCCCGGCCACGCCCCCTGTGCCAGGGCCAGGCCCAGCGCCAGGCCGCTCAGCAGGCCGGCCCCCCACAGGATCGCCAGGGCGTCCGGTGGGCGCACGCTGCTGCCGGTGGCGACAAGCCCCGGCGGCGCCACGCGGACACCGGACGGGAGGGGCAAGGACGGGGTCTGGGCCATGAGTTCGGGTCTCCGTGATGGGCGTTTCTCGTTATATGGCGGCTGATGCAAGTTGCTTGCCAATCTGCCAAAACCATCACAAACACCGGGATAACAGGGTCGACCGGGCACCGCGACAGTGCCCCGCGCACCATCGCAGAGCCTACGTCTGCGGCAGGGTTTTCTCGGGCAGGGAGTGAGGCAGGGGGGAGCCGCTATAATGCGCGGCTACTCTTGAAATGAACCGGTAATCGAAACATGGAAGCAGAACGCCTCAACGCCATCACCAACAAGATGTCCGACCTCAAGACCCGGGGTCAGGAACTGCGGAGGTATCTTTGACTACGACAACAAAGCCGAAAAGCTAGTCGAAGTCAGCAAGCAGCTCGAAGACCCGAAGATCTGGGACAACGCGCAGTTCGCGCAGGAACTGGGCCGCGAAAAGAAGGCCCTGGAAAACGTGGTGCTGGAGATCGACGCCATCGAGCAGGGTCTGAAGGACTGTGCCGAGCTGTTCGAGCTCGCCTCGATGGAAGAGGACGAGGACACCGTGGCCGCCGTCGAAGCCGATCTGGCCACGGTCGAGGGCAAGGTGGCAGGCCTGGAATTCCGCCGCATGTTCAACAACCCGATGGACCCGCAGCCGGCCTTCATCGAAATCCAGTCTGGCGCCGGCGGAACCGAAGCCCAGGACTGGGCGCAGATGCTGGAACGCATGTACCTGCGCTACTGCGAGAAGAAGGGCTTCACCGTCGAGCTGATGGAAGAGTCCGAGGGGGAAGTGGCGGGCATCAAGAGCGCCACGATCAAGATCACCGGCGACTATGCCTACGGCCACCTGCGCACCGAGACCGGCATCCACCGCCTCGTCCGCAAGTCACCGTTCGACTCCAACGCGCGTCGCCACACCAGCTTCGTGTCGGTCTTCGTGTTCCCGGAGGTCGACGACTCGATCGAGATCGACATCAACCCGGCCGACGTGCGCACCGACACCTACCGCGCCTCCGGCGCCGGCGGCCAGCACATCAACAAGACCGACTCCGCGGTGCGCCTGACGCACGTGCCCAGCGGCATCGTCGTGCAGTGCCAGAACGACCGTTCGCAGCACCGCAACAAGGATGAAGCCTGGAAGATGCTGCGCGCCCGCCTGTACGAAGCCGAACTGCGCAAGCGCCAGGCCGAGCAACAGAAGCTGGAAGACGCCAAGAGCGACATCGGCTGGGGCCACCAGATCCGCTCCTACGTGCTGGACCAGGGCCGCATCAAGGACCTGCGCACCAACTACGAGGTCGGCAACACGCAGGCCGTGCTCGACGGCGACCTCGACGGCTTCATCCAGGCCAGCCTCAAGCAAGGCGTCTGAGCGCGTGCGCGGACTCCATCGCCTCCTCCTGCTCGCCCTGCCTGCCCTGCTCCTCGCCGGGCAGGGCCGGGCCCAGTTGCTGCCCAGCCAGCCCGCACCGAGCAGTGCGGAAACCCGCTCGGCCACGGCCGACCGCGTGTTCGCCGAGGCCAAGCCACGCCTGCTGCAGATCCGCTCGCTGGTCACCGCCTCGCGCTCACAGTCCTCCATCGGCTCGGGCTTCCTGGTGCGCAACGACGGCAAGCACACGCTGGCGGTGACGAACTACCACGTGGTCTCGCAGAAGGTGCTGGAGCCTGACCAGTACACCCTGGAGTGGGTCAGCACCGACAACACGCGCGGCGAGCTGGAAGTGCTGGCGATCGACATCGCGCACGACCTCGCGCTGGTCCGCTTCAAGGCCACCACGGCGGCGCTCGGTGCGCCCTTCGCGCTGGCCGCGCGCGAGCCGCAGCGCGGGGAGAAGGTGTTCTCGCTGGGCCGCCCGCTGGACCTGGGTTTCAACATCGTCGAAGGCACCCATAACGGCGTGGTCGAAGGCGACTACCGCGAGCAGTTCCTGTTCTCCGGGCCGATCAACTCCGGCATGTCCGGCGGCCCGGCACTGACCGGCAGCGGCGAGGTGTACGGCATCAACGTCGCGCGCAACCTGCGCGGGCAACTGGTGAGTTACGTCGTGCCAGTGCGCTTCGCCGCCGAGCTGATCCGCGCCACACCGGCCGACGCCCCCGCACCGGATGGCGCCGCGCTGGTCAAGGCCATCACCCAGCAGCTCGCCGCCCGCCAGAAAGGCCTGCATGCTCAGCTCTTCAGCAAGCCGCTGGCGCAACGCGAGCTGGGCCGCTTCCAGGTGGCCGAAGAAATCCTGCCCTATGTGCGCTGCTGGGCCAGCACCAGCAATCACCAGGAACAGAAGTCCTTCTCCACCGACTCGCTGAACTGCCGCTCCGACGCCAGCCTGTTCCTCGGCAACAACCTGAACATCGGCGACGTGGCCTGGGATCACACCCTGGTGCGCAGCCGCGAATTCAACCGCCTGCGCTTCGACTCCCTGCTGTCCTCGCAGTTCGGCATCCCCGGCCCGCGCATGCCGCGCAAGCACGCTGGCGTGCGCCGCTGCAGCGAGGACTTCGTGACCCTGGGCGAGCGCACCTGGCGGGTCGCCTTCTGTGCGGCGGGCCTGCGCAAGTTCCAGGGCATCTACCTGTTCAACATGGTGGCGATGTCGGTCGACGAGCGCGCGGCCGATGCGCGCGGCGAGCGCCAGGCCCTGGTCACGCGCCTGGCCGTCAGTGGCGCAAGCTATGAGGACGCCCAGGCCATCGTGCGCCGCTTCCTGGAGGCCACGCGATGAACCGCGACCTCTACCTCGAATTCGCCAGCCGCTCGGGCGAGTTCCAGTTCCGCCAGCGCCTGCAGTCGCTGCCGGCCACGGTGGGCCGCAGCCTGCATAACGATTTCGTGCTCGACGACCCCTATGTCGCCGCCAGCCACATCGAGATCAGCGCCAACCCCGACGATCCGGGCGAGCTGCTGGTGCGCGACCTGGGCAGCCGCAACGGTCTGTTCCTGGACGACCGGCGGGTGCAGCTTGCCCGCGTGCGCCCCGGCCAGATGGTGCGCCTGGGGCACACCACGCTGCGCGTGCGCAGCCCGGACGAAGCGGTCGCCCCCGAGCGCATCGACGCCTTCGCCTCGCAGGCCTTCTCGCTGTCGGCGGGAACCACCCTGGTCGTACTGATCGCACTGATCGCCATCGCCCAGACTCCGCTCAACCAGTTCAACGAGATCGGCGCCAAGACCTGGATGGTTTCGGTGCTGGGCCCGCTCGGCCTGGTCGTCGGCTGGTCCGCGCTGTGGGCCATGCTGACCCGTCTGTTCTCGGGCCGCGCCCAGTTCGGCGCGCACCTGGCCATTGCCGCCTGGACCATGCTGGGTGTAGAGCTGAGCAGCCAGCTCATCGGCCTCACCGCCTATGCCCTGTCACTGTCCTGGCTGGCCCAGGCGATCACGCCGCTTGCCTTCGCGCTGATGGGCTGGGCCTTGTTCCGCCACCTGTCGCTGGCTCAGTTGCGCTGGCCACAGGCCAACCGTGCCCTGGCCCTGGTCTTGCTCGCCCTGCCGCTGAGCCTGTGGATGATCTCGAACTGGGAAGCGCGCCGCAGCCTGCTGGGTGACCCGCTGGTCACCACGACCTACCTCCCCGCCCTGCGGCTGGTCTCCGGAAAATCGCCGGATGACTTCGTCGCCGCCATCGGCAAGCTACGCCCCGCCGTCGATGCGCAAGCCGCCGACGAGCAGGAGAGCGGGACGCAGGACGACGACGAATTCGTCGAGGAATGACGCGCCCGCGCCGCGCTGTCACCACTTACCGTCGCCATGGATAACCGCCCCTTCGATCTCGCAGAGTTCCTGCAACCCGGTCTGCAACCCGATGACGTGCCCGCGCTGTGGTCGCTGGTGCGCTCGCGCAGCCTCATCGACACCTTCATCACGCTGTTCCGCGGCGGCGAGGAAGAGGTCTTCATCCGCCTGCACGTGCTGCGCGAGATCGGCGCCCACGCCGACCGCCCGCGCTGGGAGCCGGACGAACTGCGCCGCCATTTCTCCTACATCGACCCAATCAAGCTGGAGACCGTGCTGGCGCGCCTGCGCGGCAACGGCCTGCTGGGGGTCGGCGAGGATGGCCGCTACGCCTTCTCGGATGCCGGCCGCAATGCGGTGGCCGCGGTGGCCGCCCTGCTGCGCTTCGGCGACAACGAGGACGCCGAGCTGGGCTTCCTGACCACGCAGCTCGCCGGCATGCAGGCCACCGGTACGCTGACGCCGGAGATGCTGCAGCACCTGCTGGCCAAGCTGAACGCGCTGACCGGCTCCTTCGAGGACGCCATCGCCTCCGGCTCCGAGTTCCGCATCCTCGACGCACGCTCGCGCCTGTCAGCCAACACGCGCTGGCTGGAGAAAGGCACCGAGTTCCTGCGCAGCCTGCTGGCCGACGAAGAGATCAGCGCTGAAACCGGTCGCGTGGCACATGCCATCGGCCTGGCGCAGAGCCGCCTGGCGCGCGTCGATGCGGCCTTCCAGCGCGCGCTGAACAAGATCGAGTCACAGCGCGTGACCCTGGGCTCCTCCGGCGTATCGTCCTCCGATGCGGCCGCCTGGCTGCGCAGCCTGGATGCACGCCGCATCGTGGCGCTCGTGGACGGTGCCTTCATCGCGGCGCCGCAGGCCAAGTTCCTGGCCGGCGGCCACGAACTGCTGGACCGCGCCGAAAGCGTGCTGTCGGAAGAGGTCAAGCGCATGGAGGCCGATACCAGCCTGCCGCCGGCCTTCGAAGCGCCACGCGACATGGCGCCGGAAACCGAAGACCTGTCGCTGCTCAACAAGCTGAGCGAGCGCGTCGGCGGCATCCCCTCCGCCGCGCCGCTGCACAAGCTGGTGCTGGGCGGCGGCTTCGGTCCGGCGAGCTATCGCCTGTCGCTGCTAGCCCTGCTCGGTGGCGTCGAAGCGCAAGCCGAAGGCCCGGTCGCCGACTTCACCCAGATGCCTTACGACCTGCTGCTTGAACACGAACTCGTGACCGTCAATGAAGACGAGATCGCCCGCATGTCGGCCGGCCAGATCGTGCGCCAGGAGCGTGGCGCGCCGACCGGCGCCGACACCGGCACGACCACTCAAACTCCCTGAGTTTTCCTATGGAACACGACATCACTACGCTCACTGCCCGCCTGATTGCCCACGGCTGGCTGCCCCGCACCGATGAACAGGTGCGCCGTGCCCTGGTCGACGAGAGCTTCCGCAGCGAGATCGAGCAACGTCTCGGCCAAGTGGGCCTCGCCCTGCTCGACAACCCCTTTGCCGCGCACGTCGCCGTCGGCCTCAAGGACGGTGTCATGGACTGGGTGTTCGGTGGGCGTGAATACCAGGCCAGCACCATGGGCCTGACGCGCGACGAGATCGCACTGCTGATCGTCATCTGGGCCCTGATCGTCCTGCCCAAGCGCGAGCGCCAGTTGGGCCGGCGCGGCATCGACGACGACGGCCAGGACGACATGTTCGGCCAGGAAAAACCCATCGTGCATGGCGAGGAAGTCTCCGGAGCCATTTCGGAAGCCTCGCTGCTGGCTGACTTCGGCGCGCAACTGGGCGGCAAGACCAAGATCCGCAACTTCGGGCTGGGCAAGCTCGCCCGCCTGGGCTTCATCGAGCGGCGCAACGGCTACATTCACGAAGGCCCGCTGCTCGACGTGCTGCTGGACTACCGCGTACTGGCCGACCGCATCATCAACGGCACCCTGGCCGACGTGCTGGCTGCAGCCGGCCGCAGCGTGCCGACGCAGGTGGATCTCGACGACGACATCCTGGATGACGAAGTCATCGACGACGGCGAGCCCGGCGACCCCATCGACGAGGCCGGCGAAGACGCCTGAGCCCTGACAGAACACATCACGACAGGCACGCATGTTCCACATCCGCGACATCGAACTCGTCCACTGGGATTTCTGGCGCCGCTTCACGCTGCCGCTGGATGCCCAGATCATCACCATCGTCGGCCCCAACGGTTCCGGCAAGACCACGCTGCTCGACGCGCTGCGCACGCTGTTCGCGCTCAAGTGCTCCGGCAAGCGCGACTTCCGCCGCTATGTGCGGCGCTCCAACTCCGGCTTTGCGTGGTTGCGCGCCACGGTTTCCAACCAACCGGGCTCCAGTGGCAAGCGGCCCTTCTTCCCCTGCCTCAAGGACAACGTCACGCTGGCCTGCCGCGTCAAGCGCGCCAGCGGCGACTGGACCCGCGAGTACTGCATCGAGGACGGCATCGTCACCGTCGAGCAACTGGATGAGAGCGCGCAGTTCATCGGCCTGCGCGACTACCAGTCGCGGCTCGCCTATGCCGGCCTCACGCCCGCCATCGCCAAGGTGCTGTCGCTGGAGCAAGGCGACACCGACAAGCTGTGCGAATACTCGCCGCGCGCGCTGCTGGACCTCGTCTTCGACGTGTTCGGCGACAAGGAGGTGCTGGACAACTACCAGGCTGCACGCGAAGAACAGAAGGCCGCGCAACGCGAACTGGAGGCCCTGGCGCTGGACCTCGAACGCCTGCGCGCGCAGGCCGAAGGCAAGCGCATGGAGGCCGATCGCTTCCTAGAGTGGCGCGGCCTGCAGGGTGAAGTCACCGCACTCGAAGCCGAGGCCATCCCGCGCCTCGAAGTGGCCGAGCTGGAACACGAGATCGAAGGCGCGCGCGACAAGCTGCGCCAGGCTCGCCTGACGGTGCAGGAGGCCGAGCGCACGCGCGCCGAATCCGAGCAACGCCTGGCCGCCCTGGGCGGCGAGCGCAGCGAGGCAGAAACCGCGCTCAACACCGCCAACACCCGCCAGTTCGAAACCAACGGCCAATGGCTGGCGGCGCGCGATGCGCTGCGCGACATCGAACGCAAGCTGGCCGAGCGCGATGCGCTGCGTGAGCGTGTCGCCAAGGAACACGGCAGCGATGCCCTGGCCTCGGAAGACGCGGCCGCCACCGCCTATGCCGAATGGGAGGCCGCGCGCGCCAAGATCAAGGACCTCACCGCGCGTTTCGAAGACGTGACCCAGCGCCTGCGCGAATCGCAATCCAAGTCCGGTGCGCCGCAGGATGGCGAGGTGCAGCGCTTCCGTGCCGCGCTCCACGAGGCGGGCATCGAACACCGCCTGCTGGCCGAGATCGTCGAAGTCACGGATGCAAGCTGGCAAGGTGCGCTGGAAGCCATCCTGCGCCCCTACCGCTCGCTGGTGCTGCTGGAGGACGAGAACGACCGCCACCAGGCCTGGGCCCTGGGCGAACGCGAGCGCTTCCGCCACTTCATCGTGGCCGACCGTGCGCCCTGCCCCGAAGCCCAACCCGGCAGCCTGCTCGAAGTGCTGCGCTTTGCCGGCGAACCGCCCAAGTGGCTGGCCGAGTTGCTCAATCGCATTCGCCGCGTCGACAACGCGCAGGCCGGCGCCAAGCTGCCGCGCGAGCAGGACTGGATCACCCGCGAGGGCTACCACCGCGAGCGACGCGGCGCGCGTCATCTGGGCGTGCCGCACGAATTCTGGTTCGGCGAACTGGCACGCAAAGCGCGCATCGACGCTCTCCAGCAGGAAGTGTCCGAACTCGACAAGCAGCTCGCCTGGGCGCGCAAGAAGCAGGACGAGGCCCAGGCAGCGATGCAGTCGGCGCGCGAAAAACTGCTGGGCATGCAGGCGGCCGAGCTGCTGCTGTCACGCGGCGGCGAATTCGAGGCGGCGGCGCAGGACAAGCCGGCCGCACAGGACGCCCTGCAGCGCCTGGAAGAGGCGCTCACGGAAGCCAGGGCCGAGGTCGAACGCTGCAAGGAACGCCTGCAAGGCATCGCCATAGAGTACGACCGCCGCAACCGCGATCTGGCCCAGGCGCGCGACATCCTGCACCGCCTCGGCTCGGACGCGCGTCCGCAACGCCTGGAGCAGACCGCCCGCCTGTTGCGCCTGCGCAGCAAGCGCCGCGGCATGCCTGCGAAATGGCTGAGCCCGGAAGCCCTGGCCGAGCTGGCCGAACACTACGGTGGCCTCGCGGGTGCGCGTAACGAACTCTCCCGCCTGCGCCGTCGCCTCAACGAGGGCGACTGGCCCACTGACGAGAGCGTGCTGATCGTCAAGGAGAAGCTGGGGCTGGAGCTGGACCAGCGCCAGGCCGACTACGCCTCGCGCCTGGCCTATACCGAGCGCACCCGCAGCCTGGTCGACGATGCCCGGGCGGCCTATATCGCCAAGCTGCGCGCCACCGTGCGCGAGTACGGCCGCAACCTGCGGGCGCTCGGCGAACTGGCCGGGGTGCACGTCGAGTGCCCGGTGCCCACGCTGGACAACGACGACCAGGTGCTGGCCGCGGCCGGCCTGGAAGTCGCCTTCGACTTCGACCAGAAAGGCGCGCAAAGCCTCAACGACGGCGAGGCCTCGGGCGGCCAGCAGGTCATGAAGTCACTGATCCTGCTGATCGGCCTGCTGATGGACGACGCCCGCCCCGGCGGCTTCGTCTTCATCGATGAACCTTTCGCCCACCTGGACGTGGCCAACATCGACAAGGTCGGCGCCTTCCTGCGGGCGACGCGTGCGCAGTACCTGATCACCACACCGGTCACGCATAACGCCAACGTGTTCCAGCCAGCGCAACTGACCCTGGTGACACGTAAGAAGAAACCCGTAGAAGAGTGGGCGCCGCCCATCGGCGTGCTGCAAAGGCTCATTGATTAAGCATCGGGGGGTCATCAAGCTTCGGCCTGGCCTGCCGTTACAGACGAAGATGCCGATCCTGGCGGCCACCCCGACTATTCAACCGGAAGCCCGATGAGAACCGAGACCGCCCTGCTCAAGCTGCTCAGCCGCCTGCGCTCGCTCGAAGCATCGCGTGACCGCGAGCGCATCGCCGAATCCGTGGTCACGGCGGCCACCGAGTTGCTGGAAGCGCGCTACGGCATCCTCTATGCCGTCAAGGCCCACCAGCAAGGCATGAGCGCGGTGCCGATGGCATGGGCCATCCTGGATGGCGAAAGCTCCACCACGGCGGTCGAACACACCGAGAACGAGGCGCACGACCTGTTGGCGGAGCCGCTGTTCGAAGACGCGGTCTCCAACCCCTCCGGCATCGGCGTCATCGAAACCGACGGCAGCACCCGCATGGGTTTCCGCGTGGGCGACATCAGCACGCCAGTGGCGGTGTTCGAGGCCCATGCCAATTACATCCCGTCCGAGGCCATCCTCGACTGCGTGAGCCAGTTGCTGAACATCTATGCCGACCATCTGGGCATTCTCGACTACGCCGAGCTGGACACGCTGACCAAGCTGAACAACCGCAAGACCTTCGACGACAATTTCGACCGCTTCATCGAGATCGCCGAACAGGCGCGGCGCAGCCAGGAAGACGGCGACAACCGCAACGCCTCGACCGACCGGGACTGCTGGCTGGCGGTGGTCGACATCGACCGCTTCAAGCGCATCAACGACAACTTCGGCCATCTGTTCGGCGACGAAGTATTGCTGCGCGTGGCCGAACTCATGAAGAAGAGTTTCCGCACCAGCGACAAGCTGTTCCGCTTCGGCGGCGAGGAGTTCATCGTACTGCTGCGCCACGTCTCACCTGACATGGCGGAGACGGTGCTGGACCGCTTCCGCCGCGCGGTGGAAGCGCATGAGTTCCCGCAGGTCGGGCAAGTCACCTGCTCGATGGGCTACGTCTGCATCGACCCCAAGCTGACCCCGGCCGAGATCCTGGGCCAAGCCGACGAGGCGCTGTACTTCTCGAAAGAGAACGGCCGCAACCAGATCAACCGCTACGAGACCTTGGTGGCCAAAGGTTTGGTGGACGCACCGACCGCGCCAGAAACCAATGCGGAACTCCAGGCCGATATCGACTCGCTATTCGGTTGAGTACGCCAGCGATCGCAGTCCCTTCCTCCGGCACAGACGAAACAAGCCGTCATCGTGCGCGCGTCCACGGACGTTGTACCCCTATGCGCCATGGCATCCAACCTGGCCAGATACTTATCCCTGACACGAGGTAATCCATGAAGGCATCCATCCCCACTCTGCTCACGAGTCTGTTGTTGGCGTTCTCCGAGGCCCAAGCCGCCGATATCGGCGTCTCCGTCAGCATCGGCGACCCGAACTTCTACGGCCGTATCGACATCGGTAACTTCCCCCAGCCCCGCGTGATCTACCCCGAGCCGGTGATCATCGAGCGCGGTGGCCATTACGCCCCGGTCTATATGCGCGTGCCGCCCGGTCATGCCAAGGACTGGAAGAAGCACTGCAAGCACTACAACGCGTGTGCTCGCCCCGTCTATTTCGTTCAGGACGACTGGTACGAGCGCGACTATGCGCCGGCCTACCGTGAAAAGCAGGGCAAGGGCAAAGGCCCCAAGGACAACCCGGGGCAGGGCAACAAGGGACAGGGTAAAGGCCACGGCAAGGACTGAGCCACACAAGCGGCAGCCGCTTCCTTGCGCGGCGGCTGCAAGAACGGCGGGTGTGACACCCACCGCCCAATCGGTCAAAATAGCGGGTTTCCGCGCCACGTCTGGCGCCCTGTCATCACCGAGACCCACTCATCATGTCTGAACAGAACAAGCCAGCAGCCGACCAGGCCCCCGCCCAGGACGAGAATCACATCATCGCCGAGCGCCGCGCCAAACTGGCCAAATGGCGTGAGTCGGGCAGTGCTTATCCCAATGATTTCCGCCGCGAAAACCTGGCCGGCAAGCTGCACGCAGCCTATGCCGAGAAGACCCCGGAAGAACTCGAAGCGACCCCGGTGAGTGTCGCCGTGGCCGGCCGCATCATGCTCAAGCGCATCATGGGCAAGGCCACCTTCGTGACCATCCAGGACATGTCGGGCCGCATCCAGCTCTACGTCACGCGCGACGCGGTGGGCGAAGAGTTGTACGCCGAATTCAAGGCCTGGGACATCGGCGACATCATCGGCACCACGGGTGTCGTGTTCAAGACCAAGACCGGCGAGCTGTCGATCAAGTCGGAAACCGTGCGCCTGCTGTCCAAGTGCCTGCGTCCGCTGCCGGACAAGTTCCACGGCATGGCCGACATCGAGCAGCGCTACCGTCAGCGCCACCTGGACCTGATCACCAGCGAGGAATCGAAGGCCACCTTCATCGCGCGCAGCAAGCTCGTGTCGGCGGTGCGCAAGTACATGGACCACGCCGGCTTCCTCGAAGTCGAGACGCCGATGATGCACCCCATCCCTGGCGGCGCCTCGGCCAAGCCCTTCATCACGCACCACAATGCGTTGGACATGCAGATGTTCCTGCGCATCGCGCCCGAGCTGTACCTCAAGCGCCTGGTCGTGGGCGGCCTGGAGAAGGTGTATGAGATCAACCGCAACTTCCGCAACGAAGGTCTGTCGCCGCGCCACAACCCTGAATTCACGATGATGGAGTTCTACGAGGCGTACGCGGACTACACGCTGCTGATGAACTTCGTCGAAGGCCTGCTGCGCCACACCGCGCGCGAGGCGCTGGGCACCGAGGTGTTCCAGTACCAGGGCCGCGAGCTGGACATCTCCAAGCCCTTCGACCGCCTGACCATGGTGCAGGCCGTGCTGAAGTACTGCCCCGAATTCACCGAGGCACAACTCAATGACGAAGCCTGGCTGCGCGACGAGCTGGCCAAGCGCAAGGCACTGCCCAAGGGCGAAGTTGGCCTCGGCACGCTGCAACTGATCTTCTTCGAAGAGACGGCCGAAGCGCAGTTGTGGAACCCCACCTTCATCATCGACTACCCGGTCGAGACCAGCCCGCTGGCACGCGCCTCTGACAAGAATCCGGGCATCACCGAGCGCTTCGAGCTGTTCATCGTCGGCCGCGAAATCGCCAACGGCTTCTCCGAGCTGAACGACCCCGAAGACCAGGCCGAACGCTTCCAGGCGCAGGCCAAGGCCAAGGACGCAGGCGACGAGGAAGCGATGTACTACGACGCCGACTACATCCGCGCGCTGGAATACGCGCTGCCGCCCACCGGTGGCTGCGGCATCGGCATCGACCGGCTGATCATGCTGCTGACCGACAGCCCCGCCATCCGCGACGTCATCCTCTTCCCACAAATGCGCCCTGAATAATGGACGCATGAATCTACTGCGCGGGCCGATCTCGGGACTCCGGTGCTCAACGTACATTTCGTACGTTTTCGCTCCTCATCCCGACCTCGACCCGCTCGCTACGATTCCTGCACCCATTATTCACACCTGCTGAAAAACGGCTCAAAGTAGCCTGGATGCAGCGAAGCGAAATCCGGGAGTTTTATCCAATCAACCAACCGCCCCGGATTCCCGGCCTGCGGCCTTCATCCGGGCTACTTGCTCGCGACGATTCCTGCACCCATTAGCGTCAGGATTTAGCAGCGCAGCGTAAGTTCAGGACCGGCGCTGCTGATCCAGTCGCTGCAAGGCCTGTTTGAGCGCCTCAAAGCAGCTTGCGTCGATAGCAGTCCCAACGTTCTCCGCCATCATCTCCAGCGTCTTCGGGATCGGGATCGCGCCGCGGTAAGGCCGTTCGGCGGTGATCGCGTCGAAGATGTCGGCGGTGGTGATGATGCGCGTCTCCAGCGCGATCTCGTCGGCGGCTATGCCGCGCGGGTAGCCCTTGCCGTCGAGCCGTTCGTGGTGCGCGCCGGCGATCTTCGCCAGCTCCGCAAACGCCTCGATGCGCGACAGGATCTGCTCGGTGTAGGCCGCGTGCATCTGCACCGCGCGCCACTCCTCGCTGTCGAGCTTGCCCGGCTTGTCGAGCACGGCATTGCTGACGCCCAGCTTGCCGACGTCGTGCAGCAAGGCGCCACGCTTGAGCCAGCGACGACGCTCGGCTGAGAGCCCCAGGACCTCCGCGATCATGTCGGTGTAGAGCGCCACGCGCGCGCTGTGGCCGCTGGTGTAGGGGCTCTTGGAGTCGACCACCTGGCCGAAGGCGGCGGCGATGTCGTCCAGGTAGTCCTCGTCCAGCGCCACCACGTGCTGCGCCGGCTCCAGCGCGAACACTGCCTGCGGCAGATCGGGGGCAGCCAGGTTCTGCCAGAACGCGGGCTGCGCGGCGACAGCGTCAAACGCGCGGCACAAGGCCGGGTCGAACCAGCTTCCGCTGCGCTGTGCTACCTCCGCACGGGCGGCGGCGGCCCCCGCGCTGGTGTGGAACACATCCACCACCTGCGCCAGCAGCGCGATCTGCGCGTAAACCGGGATCGCCGCGCCACTCAAGCCTAACGGACGCCCGCTCCCGTTCCAGTGCTCGTCGAGGTTCTGCACGCCTTGCGCCACCGCCTCAGAGAAGCGCAACTGGCGCGCGATCTCCGCCCCGCGCTGGCAGCGCGTCTCGATCAGTTCGCGCGCAATATCCCCACCGTTCTGGATGATGTGGAGGATCGCGCGAAAGCGCTCGGCCAGCCCCGCCTTCAGGCCGGTATGCGCGAGCACGAAACCGAGCGCCTTGGGCAGGCTGTCGCCGACAGTCTTGTAGTCGCGCTTGAAACTCAGGTCGTCAGCCAGATACAGCTCGCAGATGCGCGCCGCATTGCTGCTGCAGCCCAGGTCTTTGAGCAGCAGCACGTAGTACAGCTCCCACAGTTGCGCCGCGTCCAGGCCGATCTCGCGTCCGAGATGCATGCCGATCCAGCAACAGCGCACGCAATGCCCTGGCGGCTGCCCCTCGGTCATGTCCAGCGCATGACTCAGCGCGCCCATCAACTGGGCCAGGTGCAAGCCGGTATGGCCGGCCCCCTGGGGTATATTCGCGGTCAATCTGTCCATCCACGCGTTTACGGCCGGTCACCGTTCCGGCTGAACCGTGCGCCACATCGCTTTGCACACCCCACAGCCCTCCCTCGCCCTGCACCCTGCCTCGCTCGAACTGAGCGCCGAGGGGACGCCGTGTTCCTCGCATTACGGCGACGTCTATCACTCCACGCACGGTGCCTTGGCCCAAGCGCAACATGTTTTCCTGCGCGGCAATGGGCTGCCCGATCGCTGGCAGGCGCGCGAACGTTTCGTCATCGTCGAGACCGGCTTCGGGCTGGGCCACAACTTCCTGGCCACCTGGCAGGCCTGGCGCGACGATCCCCAGGCCTGCGGGCGCCTGCACTTCATCTCGGTCGAGAAGCATCCCTTCCACGCGGCAGACCTGGCCAAGGCCCACGCGGCAGCCGGCGTGCCGGCTGAACTCTCGCACCTGCTGGTTGCCGCCTGGCCGATGCTGCTGCCGGGATTCCATCGGCTGGAGTTCGATGCCGGCCGCGTGGTGCTGACCTTGCTGCTGGGCGAGGCCGAGCACTGGCTGCCGCGCTGCGTGGCGCAGGCGGATGCGATCTACCTGGACGGCTTTGCCCCGGGCAAAAACCCGGACATGTGGTCGCCAGGCGTGTTCCAGGCCCTCGCCAGCCTGGCCGCGCCTGGCTGCACGCTGGCCACCTGGTCGGTCTCGGCCGGCGTGCGCAACGGACTGGCCGAGGCGGGTTTCGAGGTCGGCAAGACACAGGGCTTCACCGGCAAGCGGGAGATGCTGGTCGGGCACTACGGCAAGGCTCGCCCAATCACCCCTTGCGATCGCCGTGCCTTGGTCATCGGCGCCGGCCTCGCCGGTACGGCCATCGCCGAACGCCTGTCCGCGCGCGGCTGGCAGCTCACGCTGCTGGAAGAGGCCGCCACGCCGGCACAAGGCGCCTCGGGCAACCTGGCCGGCGCCTTCCGCCCCCTGCCCAGCGCCGACGACAATCTGCTGGCGCGCCTCACGCGCGCCGGTTTCCTGTACGGACTGCAGGAATTGCATAGGCTGTCGCAGACCCCCAGCGCGCCGCGCTGGGCGCCATGCGGGGTGCTGCACGTCGCGCGCGACGCGGCCCAGGCGCGCAAGCTGGAAGCCGCGGTGACGAGCCTGCAGGCGCCGAGCGACTTCCTGCAGTGGCTGGACCAGGCGCAAGCCAGTGCACGCGCTGGCCAGCTCGTGGCGCAAGGGGCCTGGTGGTTCCCCCGCGGCGGCTGGGTCAATCCGCCCAGCCTGTGTGCAGCCCGCCTTGCAGCCGCGCCGATGCTCGACGCCCGCTTTCACTGCCGCGTCGACGCCCTGCGTCGCGTCGACGGTGAATGGCAGGCACTGGATGCGCAAGGCGCGGTGCTGGCCCAAGCGCCGCACCTGGTCCTCGCCAACGGTCACGACGCGCGCCGCCTGCTGGGACTGGACTGGTTGCCGCTGCGCGCGGCGCGCGGCCAGGTCAGCCATCTGCCCGCCACGCACTTTGCTCCGCTCGACACGGTGGTCTGCGGCTCCGGCTACCTGACGCCGACCGTCGATGGCCTGCATGCCCTGGGCGCGAGCTTCGTAGTCGACGACGATTCGCTCGAACTGCGCCCGGCCGAGCATCAGGAGAACCTCGGCAAGCTGGACAAGATGCTGCCCGGCGCCGCCCAGCCCCTCGCCACCGTCGAACTGGACGGGCGCGTCAGCCACCGGCCCATCTCGCCCGACCGCTTGCCCATGCTGGGCGCCCTGCCCGAGGCGACGGGCCTGTGGCTGCTGACCGGCTTCGGCGCGCGCGGCCTGGTCTGGGGTGCGCTGTGCGCCGAGCTGCTGGCCTGCCAGATGGAAGACGAGCCCTGGCCAGTGGAACCTGCGCTCGGCATGGCCGTGGCCGCCACCCGTTTCCTGAAAGCCTGACGCCATCCGCTCCAACTCGCCTCCAGTCGCCTGCCGGCTGCCGTGGCGGGCGCCAGGGACTAAGCTGCAAGCGTGCCAATGACGATTTGTAAGCATTCTTTACTGTCGTCAGCCCTCTTCCGGGCGAAGCCGTTATTCGCGCATCGCCCCCACCGTGGAGATCGTCATGCAAGTCCAGTCGTTCAAACAGCGCGGCAACACCAGCCTGCACCCCGTCATGTGGATTGCCGCCATCGCCATCACCGCCTTCGCGGTCGTGGGTATCGCCAAGCTGATGGGCTGGGTCGGCACCCCGGCCGCCAAGGGGAGCGACCCGCTGGCCGTGGCCGAGGCGCCCGCAGCCGTCGCACCGGCGGCTGAGGCCCCCGTAGCGGCCCCGAAGGAACAAGCCAAGCCCGCCGCTGAAGCACCGCCCAAGAAGACCGTGGCCAAGGCACCCGCCAAGAAGACCGAAACCTCGACCGGTGGCAGCGACTACGCCCAAGGCTCGGGCAGCAACACGCAGCGGGTGATCTGCGGCGACTGCGGCACGATCAGCGCAATCCGCCCGGTGGAAGTGGATGCCGAAGGCAGTGGCGTCGGCGCGGTCGCCGGCGGCGTGCTGGGCGGCGTAGTGGGCAACCAGTTCGGCAAGGGCTCGGGCAAGACGGCCGCCACTGTGGCGGGAGCCGTGCTGGGCGGCGTGGCCGGCCACAAGGCGGAAGAAAAGATCCGCAGCAAGACCGTGTACGACGTGAGCCTGCGCATGGATGACGGCAGCAGCCGCACCATCCGCATGGAACAGGCGCCGGTCTACGGCCAGGGCCAGCACGTGCGCGTCAGCGGCAACCAGTTGCTCGACGCGCCGCGCTGAGAGCCTCTCAGGGTGACGAGCAAAGGGGCCATGCGGCCCCTTTGTTGTTTACACTGCGCCCTTCCCCGAAATGAGCGGTGATTTTCATGGAATGCAACATCAAATGGGTCGGCGGCGCCAAGTTCCTCGCCGAAACCGGCAGCGGCCACGTCGTGGTCATGGAGGGTGCAGGTGACCTGGGCGGCATGAACCACGCGCCGCGGCCAATGGAGATGATCCTGGCCGGCGCCGGGGGCTGTACTGCGTACGACGTGGTGCTGATCCTGCGCCGGGGCCGCCATGCGGTGGACGGCTGCGAGGTCAAGCTGACCGCCGAGCGCGCCGAGGAAGACCCCAAGGTCTTCACCAAGATCCACTACCACTACACGGTGGCCGGCCGGAACCTCAAGCCCGCCGTGGTGGAGCGCGCCATCAAACTGTCGTACGAGAAATACTGCTCGGCAACCTTCATGCTGGGCAAGACGGCCGAGATCACCCACGACTTCAGCATCGTCGAGGTCGGCACGCCGGCCGCCGAGTAGGCTGTTGCTGGCCCGGCCGGGCGCCGGACCAACCGCTACAGCGGGCTCAGACCGGGGCCTTGCGGCTCTCAGCTTCGGCCACGGCACGCGCCAGTGCCATGTCCAGCACCAGCACGTGGCGCCGCAGCCAGTCCGACAGCACCTGCTCGATCGACAGCGACAGCGTGCGTGCGCCGCGCGCCACGCGCGACTGCAGCGCGCACACCTCGCTCACGAAACGCTCATGCTCGGCCTTGTGGGCGGCGTAGTCGGGATAGTTGATCTGACGCATGAAGGACTCTTCACGCGCAAAGTGGGTCTCGGTGTACTCACGCAGGGCATCCACGATGCTCTGCGTCTCCTGGTTGATCAACCCCGTCCGGGCGTCCTGGCGCAGGCGCTCCAGCAATACGAACAACTGGCGATGGTCCTCGTCGATCTCCGCGTTGCCGACGGCGAGGTCCTGGGTCCAGGCGATGGCTTCCATGGTGGCTCCTTGAATGAATGGAAACTGGATTGCCTAATCATTGGAAACTATCGCCCCCAACGGCTTGACTACGATCAAGGCTATGCGGCGCCTGCGTCATCCATCGCCACAATCTTGATTCAAGCCCCGTTTGTAGGCACCCTCACGGCACCGACAGGCTTGCGGGAGGACGCGCCGTGACACTGATGCTGATTGGCTTGATGCTGTTCTTTTCGGTCCATATCGCCACTGCGACGCCGCCTTTCCGGCGCTTCGTCGGCGCCCGTCTGGGAGACAATGCCTGGCGCGGCGTGGTCAGCCTGTGCGCACTGCCCGGGCTGGTGTTGATCGGCATGGGCTGGAGTGATACGCCCAATACGCCGCTGTTCGCGCCGCAGGCCTGGGCGCGCCAATCGGCGCCGGCGCTGGTCACGCTGGCACTGATCCTGGTGGTGATCGGGGGCGGCAAGCTCCAGGGCTATCTGAGCCGCTACCTGCATCACCCGATGCTGGTGGGCGTGGGCCTGTGGGCCGGCGTGCATCTGCTGGCCAACGGCGGCCTGCGCGAGACGCTGCTGTTCGGCAGCTTCCTCGCCTTCGTGCTCTACGCGCTGATCGGGCTGCTGGCCGCCGGCAAGCGCCAGAACTTCGCCCCCGCGCTCAAGTGGGACCTGATCGGTGCCGCGATCGGCATCGTGCTGGCGGGCGGCGTGATGCACGGACACGCCGGGCTGTTCGGCGTGCCGGCATTCTGAGGCAGGGATTCAGTCGGAGGCGAGGCTGGCGGTGAACACCGAATCCGAGTTCGCGGGGAACTGGAAGCGGGAGAAGGTGCTGCGGATCTTCGTCATGTTGTGACGGGCGCCGCGGTCCATGAAGCTGATGCCCAGCGCGCGGCCATTGCGCGCCATGATCATGAAGGCATAGCGCCAGATGGAAGTCTCGGCCAGACGCTCGCGCAGTTCCGGCTCGTTGCTGATCTCGACGCCGGCGGCTTTCAGCGAATCAAGGAATTCGGCATAGGATTCTTGGGACAGGGTTCCCATTCTTGTCTCCTGCTATACAGTTTCACGGTGCGTTCCCGTACGCGAATAACGCTGCCCATACAGTCGGGTTGACACGAATACGCACATTTTTTACGTCCCCCCTCTAGCCATGAACACCCGCCTCCTGCCTGCCTGCGACCTCGACCGGACCGAGACCTGGGTCCGCTTCCGCAAGGGAATGTGTGAAACGTGCAGGGCCACCTGCTGCACCATGCCGGTCGAGGTGCGGATCGCCGACCTGGTGCGCCTGGGCGCCCTTGACGCGTTCGAGGCCGGGGAGGAGCCCCGGCTGCTGGCACGGCAGTTGCAGAAACGCGGCCTGATCACGCATTTCAACCATCGCCACGGCCTGTTCACCTTGGCCCGCCGCGCCAGCGGCGACTGCCTGTACCTCGACGCGCAAACCCGGCTCTGCACCGTGTACGACAAGCGGCCGGACACCTGCCGGCTGCACCCGAAGGTCGGACCACGCCCCGGGTTCTGTGCTTTTCAGCCCAAACAAGCGTCTTTTCCGCCAGATAAGCCAGTTTTCGGTTAAGTTTTCGTCTTGTTCCACACTCGACGCGAAAGACGATGAGCCAAGCCGATGACTACAGCGAGCGCCGGCGGCGCCAGCGTTTCCTGGCCCGCAATGCCGACGGCAGTTCGCCGTTCTGGGTAGCCCTGGATGGCCAGCGCCTGCACCTCAACGATCTCTCGCTCGAAGGTTTCGGCATCGCATCCTCGCAACCAGCGGCCTCAATGGCCCCTTTCCCCTTTGAGCTGAGGCTGGACGGCATCCCCGACCGGGTCCGTGGCATTGCCGAACCCGTCAATTTCGTCCCGGGAGAACCAGAGGGGCAGATTGGCTGCCGCTTCGTCTCGCTGGAGGGGGTAGGAGCGGAGCGCCTGCGCGAATGGCTGACGGTGCATGTCATCCGCTCCGCCTCAGTGCGCATCTCCGCAAAGGAAGCCGAAGCGATCGTTTCCGGCCCCTCGCTGATCTGAGGGCCGTTCAGTAGTGCGGGGGGATGTCCTCGCGCGGATCGCGCGACGAGTCTGGCGCCTCGCCCGCGCCCTGCATCTGCTGATACAGGAAGCGAATCTGCTGTTGCAGTCGCTCGATCTCCTGCTGCTGCCGGTAGACGGTCTGGTTCAGAGTGTCGAGCAGGTCTTCGGTGAAGGCGAGCTTGCTCTCGATGCGGGTAAAACGTTCTTCCATGCGGGGCCTCGACGACGACGGGCCGGCCCTGGCCTGCCCGGACGGGCATTGTACGGCGGGACAGGCGGCCCTACCGCGCCAGCTTGATGCGACACACGCCCCGCTGAGGTTAGTCGTGGCAAGCTTCAAGCATTTTGATCGCGGGTCGTAAGAACATTCAGGCCCCTTCTTTGGCACTCTTCTTCAACATCCCGCATGACGGTTGCAAGCCCGCCTACCCTCGACATCCCGCGCACGGATCGCCATCTGCTGACCCCGCTGCGGCGCGGGATCATCGTGTTGTACACGGTGACCGTAGTACTGATCGTGGCGACCCTGGCGTGGATCTCGGTGCGCGACTACCGCGCGACCATCGCGGACGCGGCCCGCCAGTCGACCTCGCTGGCGCGCTCGCTGGCCGAGCACGCCTCGCGCTCCCTGGTGTCGGTCGAACAGGCGATGCAGAACCTGGCCGAGGACATCCAGCGCACCGGCAGCATCGAGCGCCTGGACGAGCGCTGGATGCACCAGCGCCTGAAGGAAAAAGTGGTGCTGACCCCGCATATCCGCGCGGTGATCGTGATCGACCGCGAGGGCCTGTTGGCCGCGCACGGCCTGGAGTACCCGACACGCCGGGTCAATCTGGCCGACCGCGAGTACTTCCAGTATCACAAGAGCCAGGTGGACGTTCTGCCCCGCCTGGGCGACCCGCTGATCAGCCGCACCGACGGCAAGTGGCTGATCCCGCTGACGCGCCGCCTGCAGATGCGCGACGGCAGCTTCGGCGGCCTCCTGCTATCCGGCGTGGAACCGGTCTACTTCACGCGTTTCTACGACTCCCTGCAGATCAGGCCCGGCACCCGCATCACGCTGATGCGCCCCGACGGCATGGTGGTGCACAACCACCCCTTCGATCCCTCCACCCTTGGCCATCCGGCTGCGATCCTGCCGCAACCCACGCGGGTGCCGCAGTTCTTGCGTCAGTCGTCGGCCACCGAGGGCGACCGCTTCGTGGTGGACCTCAAGGGCGACGATGCCATCCCGCTGGTGGTGCGCGTGTCCACCAGCGCGGACCAGGTACTGCGCGCCTACAAGCTGGACACGGCCTCGCGCATCGGCGTGGCCGCCCTGCTGCTGCTGGTGCTGACATTGATGCTGCGTCTGTTGCTGCGCCAGATCAAACACGTCCAGAAGGCCGAGGCGCACCTGCGCCTGACCCAGTACACGGTGGACGAGTCGCCCGACATGGTCCTGTGGTGCGACCGCAACGGCGCCCTGCGCTATGCCAACGCCGCGCTCGGCAAGCACAGTGGCTATTCGCCGGTCGAGTTGCAGCACATGCGCTTCAGCGATCTCTTCTCTGGCCGCGAGATGCGCTGGGAACGCATCCTGAGCCTGGTGCAGCAGCATGGCCGGGTGGTGGCTGAGCCGCACCTGATGCAGGCGGACGGCAACCAGATGCCGGTGGAGCTGACGCTCACCCGCATGGAGTTCAATGCCGACAGCCTGCTGTGCGTGAGCGTGCGCGACATCACCGCCCGCCGCCGTGCCGACGAGGAGTTGCGGCATCATCGCGACAACCTGCAGGCCATGGTCGACGAACGTACCGCCGAGGTCCGCACCATGCTCGACGCCAGCCCGCTGGCGGTGTGCCTGTCCTTGCGCAACAGCCTGCTGGTGGTCAACCCGGCCTTCAAGAGCCTGTTCGGTTACGACGAGGTCGATATCGTCGGGCGCCATGAAAGCCTGCTCTACCGCAGCGAGACGGCCTATCGCGATGCGCGCCGCGAGATGAAGAGCATCCTGCTGCGCGGCGATACCTTCCGCAGCGAGATCGAACTGTGCCGCAAGGATGGCACAACCTTCTGGGCCGATCTGTTCGCCCGCGCCCTGGTGCCCGACTCGCCCGGCCGTGGCGTGATCCTGATCATCGACGACATCACCGCGCGGCGTACGGCCGAGCAGGCCTTGCGCCGCTCCGAGCAGGTGCGGCGCGCCGTGCTCGACGCCACCCTGGACGGCTTCGCACTGATTGACGAGCAGCGCCGCTTCGTCGAGGTGAACCCGGCGCTATGCCGCCACCTGCAACGCAGCCGCGAGGAGCTGATCGGCATCCGCATCGACGCCGCGCTGGGCGACGAGCTGGCGGACCGGCTGTTCCCCGCGCTGGAAGCCACCGACACGCAAGACCCGGCGCCCCGCGAACTGGCCCTCGAAGTACACGGCTACAACCGCCAGTTCCTGGTGCATGGCAGCCGCCTGGCAGGCGAGCAGGCTTACCGTTTCGCCTTCCTGACCGACATCTCGCAGCAGAAGACCATCGAGCATCGCCTGCTGGAGGCCAAGGATGCGGCCGAGGCTGCCAGCCTGGCCAAGACCAGCTTCCTGACCAACATGTCGCACGAGTTGCGCACGCCGATGCACGCCATCCTGTCGTTCTCGCAGATCGGCAGCGAGAAGGCGCAGGCCCTGGAAGCACAGGACCTGGTGCGCAATTACCAGCGCATCCACCAAAGCGGTCAGCGCCTGCTGCGCCTCATCAACGCCCTGCTCGACATGTCGCAGTTGGAAGCGCGACGCATGAGCTACCTGCGCGGCGAGCATGCCCTGCGGACGACAGTAGATAACGCGCTGGCGGAGCTGCACTCGGTGATCGCCGAAAAGTCGCTGCGCGTCAGCATCGAGCAAGACGAGCAGGATCTGCGCTGCACCTATGATGACGGCCGCATCACACAGGTTCTCATCAACCTGCTCTCCAATGCCATCAAGTACAGTCCGTCTGGTGCCCTGCTGGAAGTCCGCCTGATCCATGACGCCAAATTGGCCAACGGGGCAGACGCCTATGGCGTCAGCGTGCGCGACCAGGGACCAGGTATTCCGGAAGAAGACCTGGAACGCATCTTCGACACCTTCGTCCAGGTAGAACAGGTGCCATTACCCGGCAGCACCGGTCTGGGCCTGTCGATCAGCCGCCACATCGTGCAGGATCATCGCGGCCAGCTCTACGCCCGCAACCACGCGCAAGGCGGCGCCATCTTCACCCTCCTGCTACCCGCCGCAGATCTGCCGGCCGATCCGGCCTGAGTCGCGCCCCTGGCGGCGAGGTTCAGGCGCGCGGAACGTCCTGGCTGGCCGTAGCCAGCATCGCGCAGTTGCGCCCGGCCCGCTTGGCGGCATACAAGGCATCGTCGGCCGCCACCATCAGCTCCATCATGGTCAGGTAGCTGGGGTAGTGGGCCACGCCCGCACTGAAGCTGACCGAGAACACCCCTTCGTCGTAGGGATGGAAGACCTTGGAGAACTGCTCGCGCATGTTGTCGACCAGTTCCCAGGCGGCCTGCGGCGAAGTGTTGAAGAGCACGATCACGAACTCCTCGCCACCGTAGCGCCCGACCACGTCGGCACGGCGCACGCGCTGCTTGAGGAAGCGCGCCAGGGTCTTGATGATCTTGTCGCCCACTGTGTGGCCGTAGGTGTCGTTGACCTTCTTGAAGTGGTCGATATCGAGGATCACGTAGCTGACCGGCACCCCCTGACGCTCTGCCAGCAGCAGGGCTTGCTGCAGCAAGGCCTTGGTCTTCACGTGGTTGTACAGCCCGGTCAGGCTGTCTTCGACCATCAGCTTGCGCAGGCCACGATAGCGCTCAGCCTTGCTGATCACCGCATTGGCGAGCTGGGTCTGGCTGATCGGCTTGGTCAGGAAATCGTCGCCGCCGTTGCGCATTGCCTCCAGTTGTACCGATTCGCTGGTCTCGGAGGTGAAGTAGACGATGGGAATGGACTCGAAGGCCTTGTTCTGGCGGATGATCTTGGCGACCTCCAGGCCCGTGCAGTCTTCCATGTGAAAGTCCAGCAACAGCACGTCGGGCGAGAAATCCATCAGGGTATCGAGGACCATCGCCGGCTGACGCAGCGTGCGCACCGTGATGTTGTCGAACTGGGCCAGGGTCTTCTCCACCATGGCCAGTACGGTGAGCGAATCGTCCAGCACCAGCACACGGTAAGGTTCGTCCTTGGCTTTGTAGGCAATCGGGTCGACTGCATCGACCAGGCCATTGATGCCCAGGGGCGCGACGAAGAAGCCATGCGCGCCCTGGCGTACGGCCTGCAGGCGGAAGGCAAAGTCACCCCGCTCGGACATGGCAAACCACTTGACGCCGTAGTGGTTGAGCATCGAGATCACACCACTGACCCGGGCATCGAAGCCCTGCCCCAGGTCGATGACGACAGCAATGGCACGCTGGCTCAAGGCAGCCTGCAAGCCAGCCCGATAGTCCGGGAAGATGCGGAAGGCATAGCCGTAGTGCTCCATCTGCAGCAGGAGCTCACGCATTGCATCGGTCTGGTTCGACAACAGCACGACCAGGGGCAGATGATCCGAATCCTGGCTGGGCGTCGTACGCCGGGTGGTGTCGCTGCATACGTCGCGCACCACCACGAAGACCTCCGACAGCATGCGGTCTACCGCCTGCTTGTCGGCCTCGGTCGGCTCGCTCAGGCTGGCCAGGCGGTTCAGCAGGGGCTCCAGCGCCTGTTCCAGCTCAGGTACGCCCTGCTGCCGGGCGTGCGCCAGCAGCCGGTCACAGTGCGGCATGAAGGCGGCCCAGCGCTCAAGCGTCTCCGCCTGCGCCCACACCGCGCGCCAGGCCTGAACCAGCGCCACCCAGCTTGCATGAATTTCGTGCCGATTGATCATCTGGCCGCCCGTTGAATCCATCCTCGTCACTTACCTGCCCTCGACCGCGCGCGCGTAGCCGTCCAGCCAGGCTGCCCGATCCCTTGCCGGCACGTTCAGCTCACGTCGCACTGCCCCACTCACCACAGGGTAACCGCCCACTTGCTCCTGGCTGTCGATCACCCGCCCTTCACCGCGCGCGATGTCCGCCACGATCCGCTTGTCCTGTTCATCCCGGTCCGCCGGGCGGGCGCCGGCATTGCGCAGCACCCACTCGCGCACCGTCCCGACCGGGCGGGCCACCAGCCCTGCCGGCCACGCGGGCGGCGCATCCAGTCGCTGCACCCCCGCGGAGGCTTCGGCCACCGGCTTGCCCTGGCGGTCAACCGCCAGATTATCCTGCAGGAAGACCTCACCCTGTGCCGAGTTGCTGCCGACCAGGCTCAAGCCCAGCTGGGTGTCGGCACCGTATTGCATGAAGTTGCCGACCACCGCCACGCGCGGCGCCGGTGGCGGCACGCGATCACGCCATTCGCCCGGTACGTAGCCTAGGCGCACCGCCCACTTGCCCGGGTTATAGATGAAATTATTAATGACCACGCCACTGGCGCCACCCTTGAACCAGGGGTTGCGTTCGATGTTATGGGCGTACAGGTTACCGATCACTGCGACCTCCCCCACTTGGTCGTGGATCAGCGTTCCCATCGAATGTCGACCCTTGCTGTGGGAGGCGTCGTCCAGCCCCTCGGCAATGATGTTGTGGCTCAGCGTGACCCGGCGCGCGGTGCCTTCCGGGCCATCGTAGCGCGGGCCGGACACCGACAGGTTCTCGTCCGTGCCCCAACTGAAGGAGCAATGATCGACCACCACTGCATAGGCCTGCGGCCCTTCGATGGAAACGTCATTCTCGTAGCCGCTCTTGCGTGGCTGGCCCGCGTCGCCCATGCGGAAGCGCAGGTGCCGCATCTGCACATCATGCGTGGTGATGCGCAGACCACCGCGAATCACCGTGATACCCGGCGACGGTGCGGTCTCGCCTGCAATGGTGACCTGCGGTTCGCGCAGCACGAGATTGCGCTGCGCAAGGTCGATCACCCCAGCCACCTCGAACACGATCAGGCGTGGGCCCTTGGCCTCCAGCGCCTCGCGCAGCGAACCCGGTCCGTCCGCGGCCAGGGAACTGACCTTGATCACCCGGCCATCCAGCCCGCCAAGCGTATCGCGCCCGAAGGTGCTGCCGACGCCCTCCGCCGCCACCGCCGCGCTGGCGCACAGGGCGAGGCCTGCAGTCCAGCGCCTCATATTGATCGACATCGACATTCCCCTGCTCTCCTGGCATGCGGGCATCGCGCCCGGGCGATCCCGGTGCAGGCGCATGTTGCCATCATCCTGGGGGCACGCGAGGCATTGGTCGAAAAGGCCTCCGCCCGCGAGGGACGCCGCCGTCCCGCTCGCGCTAGAATCCGGCGAGCGCGCGCCGCCGCAGGCGATGCGCGCCACACCGCCCACCCTCTTTCTCCAGGAGTCCCAGACATGCGCAAGCCGATGATGGTCGCGATTGTTGCCACCTTTGCCAGCCTCTTCCTCGCCCCTGCGGCCCAGGCCGCCGACTGTGAGGCGCAGGCCGCCGAGAAGAAGCTCGCCGGTGCGGCAAAGACGAGTTTCCTGAAGAAGTGCAATGCCGATGCCGGCGCCAGCGGTGCGCAAGCCCAATGCGAAGCCCAGGCGACGGAGAAGAAGCTGGCCGGCGCGGCCAAGAGCAGCTTCGTCAAGAAGTGCGTCAGCGACGCCGGCGGTGGTGCCGTGACGGCCGCCGCGGCCCCTAGCGCCGACGCCAAGTGCGAAGCGGCCGCCGCGGAGAAGAAGCTGGCTGGCGCCGCCAAGACCAGTTTCGTCAAGAAGTGCGTGGCCGACGCCACCGCCAAGTAAGCCCCACGCGGCCCCGGGCAAGGACCGGGGCCCTTCCAGCCCCTTTCCTCCGGATGCCTGCCCGCAATGCTGACGCCCCTGCTGTTCCTCGCCCTCCTGGCCGCCCTCGGCTGGTATGTAATGGATGGCCTCAAGGCCCGCGAAGTGGGTGTGAGCGCCGCGCGCCAGGCCTGCCAGCGCGAAGGCCTGCAGTTCCTCGACGACTCGGTCGCCACCAGCGCAGTGCGCCTGGCACGCAAGGACGATGGCCGGATGAGCTTCCAGCGTAGTTTCAGCTTCGAGTTCAGCGACAACGGAGACAACCGCCTGGCCGGCAGCGTGACTGTGCTGGGCGATGCCGTCAGCATGCTGTACCTGGCCCCCTACGCCCGTGACGCCCAAGCGGCACGCCCAGTCGGCGGCGCTTGCGGTGGCGGATGTGGCGGCGGCTGTCATTGAGCGGCCTGCAGCAGTTTGATCACGGCGTCGGCGGGTAGCGGACGGGCGAACAGGTAGCCCTGCAACACGTCGCAGCCGATCCGGCGCAAGGCGGTTGCCTGCTCCTCGCACTCCACTCCTTCGGCCACGGTATGCATGCCGAGCAGGCGTGCCAAAACCACGATGGTCTGGATGATCGCCTCGTCCGAACGCCCCTCCAGCATGTTGGCCACGAAGGATTGGTCGATCTTGATGCGATCCACGGGGAAGCGCCGCAGGTAGTTGAGGCTGGAATAGCCCGTTCCAAAATCGTCGATCGCCAGGCACACCCCGATGTCCTTGAGCGCCCGCATCACCTGCAGGCTCTCTTCGAGATTGCGCATCGCCATGCTCTCAGTGAACTCCAGCTCCAGCAGATTCGGCGGAATCGCATAGGTCTCCAGCGCCTCGCGCACCACCGCGACCAACTGGCGGCTGTCGCGCATCTGCTTGGCTGACAGGTTCACGGCCATGGTCACCGGGGGCAGGCCGGCATCCAGCCAGGCACGAAGCTGACGGCAGGATTCGCGCAGCACGCGCGCCCCGATCTCGATGATCAGGCCGGTCTCTTCCGCCAGGGGAATGAACTGCGCAGGCGAAATGTAACCCTCGACCGGATGGTGCAGGCGCAGCAGGGCCTCCACCCCGAGGATGCGCCCCCCCTCGGCTGCGACCTGCGGCTGGTAGCACAGGGTGAACCACTCGTGGTCCAGGGCCTGCCGCAAGGTGTGCGTCATACTCAGGCGCTCGCGGGCGCGCGAGTGGATGTCCTCGGTGTAGAACGCGTAGGCGTTACCGCCCTCTTCCCGCAGGCGCACCAGCGCAGTCTCCGACTTCTGCAGCAGCCCGGGAAAATCCGCGCCATCCGCCGGGTACAGCGCAACGCCGATCGACGCGGTCAGGCTCAGCTCCGTCGCCACCCCCTCGGGACGCAAGCCACTCACCGCCCGCAGCAAACTCTCGGCCAGGCCGATCACCGCCGCAGCCTCATTCAGATCGGGCACCAGGATGGCAAAACTATCCCCCGCCAGGCGCGACACGGTCGCCGTCTCCGGCACGCTCTCCGACAGGCGTGTGGCGATGCGGCGCAGCACACTGTCCCCGACAACATGGCCCAGCGACTCATTGACGTAGCGGAAACGATCCAGATTGAGCGCCAGCAGCGCGACATGCCGACCGTACTGGCGCGCATGCGTGACCGCTTCGTTGACGCGGTCCTCCAGCAGCAGGCGATTGGGCAGACCGGTCAGGGAATCGAAGCGGCGCAGCCACTCGATCTGTTCCCGCGCGCGCTGCTCGGAGAAGCTGCCATACACCGCCACATGGTGCGCGGTGCGCCCATCTACATCGAGCACCCGGTTGATGGTGAGCCACACACGCTGGACCTCACCATCGCGGCGGCGATTCCAGATCTCACCCTGCCAGTAGCCCCCGCTGCCCAGCATGGCCCACATCTGGCGGAAGTAATCCCGGTCGTGCCGCCCCGACCCCAGGATGGCCGGATTGCGCCCGCGCAACTCGTCCTGCGTATACCCGCTCAGCGCACAGAAGGCGCGGTTGACCATGACGATGCGATTCTCGCTGTCGGTGATCATCATGCCGTCGCTGCTCTCCTCGAACACGCGCGCATGCAGGCGCAACTGCACCTCATCGCGGGCACGCTGCTCGGCGGCGGCAATGTTGGCCAGCGCAAAGGACAGATCGTTGGCCACCTCCACCAGCAAGGCGCTCACCTCTGCGTCGAAGTAACCCACTTCATCCGCATACACGGTCAGGCAACCCACGAAGCCCCCGCCGCGCACCGACATCGCCATCCCACTGTACAAGCCGTAGACCGGGATCAGCAGATCGGTGGCCACCAGGCCCTGGTAGGTCGTGAAGTCATTCACCACCACCGGGCGCCCCTCGCGCACAGCAATGGCCGACGGCCCGCGGTAAGTCGGTGCACCTTCCGCACACTGGATCGTAATGTGTTCGAGGAACTGCGCCGCCGGTCCTGCCACGGCAACCGGCTTGAGCGTCTGCAGAGAGTCGTCCTGCAACTGGCCGATCCAGATCAGGCGAAACCCGGCCAGTTCCAGTGCCGCCCGACACACCGCCGCGAACAGCTCGTCGCGATCACCTGTCTGGACGATGGCCTTGTTGGTCCCGCTCAGCACCGCATGCATGGCGCTCTTGCGCTGCAAAACCCGGTCGACGCGATGGCGCTCGGTGATATCGACGTGCGTTCCGGACAAGATCAACGCCCGCCCCCGCGCATCGCGCCCGGTCACCCGGCCACGGGTCTGCACCCAGACCCAGCGCCCATCCTTATGGCGCAGGCGCACCTCGCTTTCGAAGTAAGGCGTGTGGCCTGCCAGATGCGCGCGCCGGGCGGCCAGCGACACGGCATAGTCATCCGGGTGCACCAACTCCAGCCAACGCCGGCGGTCAACCCGTCCCAACTCCGACAACTCGTAACCCAGCATGTGGGCGAAGCCGTCGTTCACCTCGCCGGCCCGCTCGGCCAGATTCCACGACCACACACCGACCCCGGCCCCCTCGGTGGCCAGGCTCAGGAAGCGCTCACTTTGCGCCAGCTTCTCGTTCTGCTCCACCTGGTAGCGCATCAGGCGCGCCACCATCAGATAGAGCAGGCCCGCCGTCACCACCACGAACGCCCAGCCCTTGACCATGCTGACGCGCGACATCAGCGTCGCGTCCTGCACGAAGAACTCGAGCACAACGTCGGACAATCCGATCCACGCCGCTGCGAACACGGCATAGGCCACCGCAGCCCGCATGGCGGGGGCCAACAGCACGTGCATCATGCTGCGCCTCCAGCGGCTATGTCTCCAGATCGGAATGTGGACAGGCAAAGAAGGCTCACCCCGCCAACAACGGCAAGGCAGGCGGGAACTTGATTTGCGGGATTATTACTTTTTGGTGCACGTATGCTGCAGCGCAAATGACAACGCCCCTTTCGGGGCGTTGTGGTATCTGGCGGAGAGGGTGGGATTCGAACCCACGGTAGGCTTACACCTACGCCTGATTTCGAGTCAGGTACATTCGACCACTCTGCCACCTCTCCGGGTACTGCAGTCGAGCCCGCGATTATACATATTTCGCGCGAGCCCGCCAGCCCTCAGCGTGCAGGATTCAACACCGCCGCACCGCCGAGATAGGGCCGCAGCGCCTCGGGCACGACGACCGAACCGTCGGCCTGCTGGTAGTTCTCCAGCACGGCGACCAGCGTGCGGCCCACGGCCAGGCCGGAGCCGTTGAGGGTGTGCACCAGTTCATTCTTGCCCTGCTCATTCTTGAATCGCGTCTGCATGCGACGGGCCTGGAAGGCTTCGCAATTGGAGCAGGAGGAAATCTCGCGGTAGGCATTCTGCGCCGGCAGCCAGACTTCGAGATCGAAGGTCTTGGCCGCGCCGAAGCCCATGTCGCCGGTACACAGCGAGACGACGCGGTACGGCAGGCCCAGCTTCTGCAGGATGGCTTCGGCATGACCGACCATCTCGTCGAGCGCGGCGTAGCTCTTCTCCGGATGGACGATCTGCACCATCTCGACCTTGTCGAACTGGTGCTGGCGGATCATGCCGCGGGTGTCGCGGCCATAGCTGCCGGCCTCGGAACGGAAGCAGGGCGTGTGGGCGGTGAGCTTGATCGGCAGCGCATCCGCCGCCACGATCTCGCCGCGCACGGAGTTGGTCAGCGTGACCTCCGAGGTCGGGATCAGGTACAGCGCTTCGCCCTCACCTTCCTGGCCACCCTTCTTGGCGGCAAACAGGTCGCCCTCGAACTTGGGCAACTGGCCCGTGCCGAGCAGGGTTTCAGCATTGACGATGTAGGGCGTGTAGCACTCGGTGTAGCCGTGTTCGGCGGTCTGCACGTCGAGCATGAACTGGGCGAGTGCGCGGTGCAGGCGGGCCACACTGCCCTTCATGAAGGTGAAGCGCGCGCCGGAGAGCTTGCTGCCGGTCTCGAAATCCAAGCCCAGGCCGGCGCCCACATCGACGTGATCCTTGACCTCGAAATCGAAGCTGCGCGGGGCGCCCCAACGACGCACTTCCACGTTGCCGCTCTCGTCCTTGCCGACCGGCACGGATTCGTGCGGCAGGTTCGGGATGCGCTGCAGGAAGTCGTTCATGCGTGCTTGCAACGCGGCCAGCGCCTCTTCGGCCGCCTTCAGCTCATCACCGAGACCGGACACTTCGGCCATCACCGCAGAGGCATCCTCGCCCTTGCCCTTGAGCATGCCGATCTGTTTGGAGAGGCTGTTGCGTTTGGCTTGCAAGTCTTGCGTGCGGGTCTGCAGGGTCTTGCGCTCGTCTTCCATGGCCTGGAACGCGGCGGCGTCGAAGGTGACGTTGCGCGAGGCCAACCGTTGGGTGACCACGTCGAGCTGGTTGCGGAGCAGTTGAATGTCGAGCATGAACAGGTGATCCGTAGGAATACGCGCCCCAACGGGCGGCAAGGAGGCGTGATTGTCTCAAAAATCCAGCGCCCGGTGCCGCTGCACGACACAAGGCCCTGAGGTATAGCGGCAATATGCACACCCAATCAATGCAGCGCACACCCATAGACAGGAACAACTGGCAGCCTTGGCCGCTACCGCATAAAACAAGAGGGGACGGACGCTAAGCGGAGGAGGATCGGATGCTTTCATTGCGTGATTGCCTCGACTATTGCGACCTCACTGACGACGAAGTGGAATTGTTCGCGGAGCACGAACACCTGCCACGCGAGATCGCGGCAACGCTGGCATGCGGACTGGTGCAGACCAAGGATGGCGTGGTCGCCATCGACCACTGCCTGACCGATCTGCTGGAAGACGCCATGCGCTGCGGTGAGTTCGACAAAGCCGAACACGTTTTGCACGTGTATGCGCAGTTCAGGGCTGCGCACCCGCTCGTTCACTAGATTCGCCGACTCTCGCGCGGCAGATCGGGCCCTTTCAGGCAGACGAGCACAGGCACCGTTGCGTGCCGCAGTCCGCGGTACGTGGGCCCAAACCCACGACCGCGGATTTGTTTTTTCTCAGTTTCCCTTGTTGTTCTTGCGCCAGGCGCGGTCCAGGTCTGCCAGATGACGCAGCTTGTCACCGATCTTGCCTTCCAGCCCACGCGGCGTGGGTTCATAGAAGCGCTGCGATTCGATGCCTTCCGGCAGATAGGTTTCGCCTGCCGCATAGGCCTCTGGTTCGTCGTGAGCGTAGCGATAGGCGTGGCCGTAACCCAACTCCTTCATGAGCTTGGTCGGTGCATTGCGCAGATGCACCGGCACCGGCCGCGACGGGTCCTTGCCGACGAAGGCGCGCGCCGCGTTGTAGGCGTTGTAGCCCGCGTTCGACTTGGCGGCCACGGCAAGGTAGATGACGGCCTGCCCCAGGGCCAACTCTCCTTCGGGTGAGCCCAGCCGCTCGTAGGTATCGGCGGCGTTGAGGGCGATCTCGGCGGCACGCGGATCAGCCAGGCCGATGTCTTCCCAGGCCATGCGGATAAGGCGCCGCGCGAGGTAACGCGGGTCCGCCCCGCCATCCAACATGCGACAGAACCAGTACAGCGCACCGTCCGGGTTGGAGCCGCGCACTGATTTGTGCAGCGCAGAGATCTGGTCGTAGAAGGCGTCCCCCCCCTTGTCGAAACGGCGCAGGTTCTGCGCCAGCGTCGATTCGGCGAACTCGCCGGTCACTTCCTGCACACCCGCCGCGTCGGCCGCCGTGCGCAAGGTTTCCAGCACGTTCAGGAACCGTCGCGCGTCGCCATCGGCCCAACCGACCAGTCGCTCGCAAGCCTCGTCGCTGAAGCGCAGTTCGCCCAGCACCTGCACCTGGGCGCGCGCAAAGAGCTGGCGCATCTCGTCGGCCGACAGGCTGTTGAGCACGTAAACCGCGGCACGCGACAACAGCGCCGAGTTGACCTCGAAGGAAGGGTTCTCAGTGGTGGCACCGATGAAGGTGACGAGGCCGGATTCCACATAGGGCAGGAAGGCATCCTGCTGCGCCTTGTTGAAGCGGTGCACCTCGTCAACAAAGAGGATGGTGTGGCGACCACTCAACTGGCGCTGGGTCTCGGCCTGGGTCATCGCCTCTCGGATGTCCTTGACACCGGAGAACACGGCCGACAGCGCGATGAACTCGGCATCGAAATGGGTCGCCATAAGGCGTGCCAGCGTGGTCTTGCCCACGCCGGGCGGGCCCCACAGGATCATCGAATGCGGCCTGCCCGACTCGATTGCCAGGCGCAGCGGTTTGCCCGCGCCGAGCAGGTGGGCCTGCCCGACCACCTCGTCGAGTGTGCGTGGCCGCAGGGCTTCAGCCAGCGGGACATGCCCGGAGGGCGGGCTGTCAAAGAGATCGGCCACGCCCGCCCTACTCGCCGACGACGTCCGCCCCCTTGGGCGGCGTGAAGCGGAACAGGTCGGCCGGTTGCGCCGGGTTGCGCTCGAAGTTGTTGAACTGCAGGCGGGTGGTCTGGCCAAAGTTGTCGCGCACTTCCATGACCAGCGGCACGCCGTCCTTGAATCCCATGCGGACATGCTCGAAGCCCGCCTCGTTGCTCTTGGGCTTGGCGTCAATCCAGGCCAGGCCCTCGGCCTCACCACCTTCCGTCAGCGTGAAATTCTTCTCCAGCGTGTTGTCACCGGCGAGCAGCGCAGCCGGGCTGGCGCCCAGGGCCTGTCCCATGGGCTTGACCACCACCTGGTTGAGCTCCTTGTCGTAGGTCCACAGCTTGCTGCCATCACCCACGATCAACTGCTCGTAGGGTTTCTCATAGTGCCAGCGGAACTTGCCCGGGCGCTGGAACTGCATGGTGCCGCTGGCTTTCTGTCCAGCCTTGCCGGATTTGCTGACGACGACCTGACTGAAGGTCGCTCGCGCGCCGTTGCTCGATTCGAGGAAACGGCGCAATTGATCCAGCCCGGCGGCATGGGCCAGCAGGGGCAGGAGGCTGAACAACAGACAAGCAATCTGACGCATGGGTGATCCGGGGAAAACGGCCGCCGCGGGATCCGGCGGGAAGCGCCGATTGTACCCCCGGGGGCCGCGCCTGCCGGATCAGGCCATGCTCAGCACGGAACTCTCATCCACCGGCATGCCGCGCTGGCGTTGCAGCTCGCGGTCAGCCTCGCGCCACTGGCGCTCGCGGTAGCGGCGATAAGCCAGCCAGGCAGCAGCCGCACTGGCGATGATCAGCATCAGGGTCTGGACCGCCGTGTCCTCGTACCAGTTGCCGGGCATGCGTGCGCTGGTCATGACCTGCGCCTGGGTATCCATCAGGCCGTTGGCCTGGGTGTCGGTCGCTGCCACCGTCGTCGCTTCGGCGACCGGGGCGGACGCCACATCCTGCGTCATCGCCGGTTCGGTACTTGCGGCCACCTGGGTTTCGCCGCCCGGCGCGGGCTGTGCCGCCGCGACCGGCTCACTGGGGGTCGCCGGGGCACTCTGCATGGCCAGCAGCTTGTTGAGCTGCTCCATCGTGACCTCCAGTTCCTGGATGCGCGAGTTCTGCTCTTCCAGTGACTTGGCCTTGCTGGCGATCTCTTCCTCCAGGGCCTCGATCTTCTTGCGTGTCGCGGCCGAAGGCTTGCCCTCGCCGATGCGCAGACGACCACTGGCCTGCCGCGCTGCGGGCTCTTCCACATTGGGCGCGATCTGGCCCGCCGCGCTGCGGCTGGCCTCGGCATCACTGGCCGGACCGGCGGCGGTGGCGACCGCGACCGCCTGGCGATGCTTCTCGAACTCACCCGCCCCCATCACCAGCTTGCGCGACTCGGCCTCGCTCAGTTTCAGGGCATCCGCCTCGGCCGGCAGATTCAGCACCGCATCACGACGCAAGCGGGCGGCATTGCCCCCGACGAAAGCCTGCGGGTTGGCCTGATAGATCGCCGCCATCGTCTGCATGCGGCTCGCCTGACCGATACGGTTCTTGCCCGCGATACGCGCCAGGCTGTCACCTGCCTGGGTACGGTATTGCTGTGCATCGGGTGACGCAGAGCTCTGGCTGGACGGTTCGGCACTGCCAGTCTTCGCCGTCTGCACTGCAGGCGCCGGAATCGTGGCAGCCACTGCACCGACGGCGGGGCTGGAACCCACAGAACTCGGCGGCACGACAACCTTGACGATTTCCGCCGGGGGATCGAGCAAGAAGGTGTAGTCGCGCGTAATGCTGCCGCCCGCCCAGCGGAAATCCAGCAACAAGGCCCCGATCGGCTGGTTGAAAGTATTGCTCGATCGCAGGCGCAGCACCGCCCGCTGGTCGCCCTGGCGCTCCACCTGCAGGTTCAGCCCACGCACGGCGGGGTCGTACTCCAGGCCGTTGCGGATATAGGCCTCGGTGGAGCCCTGGCTCACCTTCAGGTCATCCAGTTCGGCCTTCTCGCCGACGACTTCGATGCTGCCGACGAAGCCCTGCCCCAGATGACTATGGACGATCAGCGGACCGACCGTGGCGGCCTGGGCGGCGAGAGAAGACAGCAGGAACATGCCGAGCGGCACGGTGGCACGGATGAACGAGGAAGCCATGATGAGCCCATGATGCGAAGGGAATCATCACAGCCTACGTGAGCCCGCTGGCATGGGTATCGCCGACCGTCGTGCGTGGCGGCACGCACGACGGACCGCGTAAGAGCACCTTATGCGCCAGCCACTCTATCGTCCGAGAGGTACATAGATGGGAGCTGCAAACGTAGTCGCGTAGGTCCCACCTATGTTTTCAATGTTAGTACCGGTGGCAATGCCCGATACCACAGCCGAGGCCGCAAGCACCGGGTAGCGCGCAGTCAGCACGGGCAGATCGCGAGTCGAGTTTTCGCGCAACGCGACCTTCCAGCCTTTGCCGAAGTGAATGTTGCCCAGATAGATCGCCTTGCCAGGCTCCACCGAAAAGGGAATATCCACAGGTTCGGTTGCATTGAGAGTTCTGGAGCCCTGGACAAAACGCCAACCAGAAATTCGATACTCTCCCGCAGGCAACTCGACGGCAAATGTTCCGCCCTTTGCCTTCAAGGCGTCATCTGTCAGTCGGGAAAATGGCGGCATGGCCATCGGTTCGCCGACGTTGATGTACGTCCGTTTGCCAGAAGCCTGCGAGCGAACTTCAAAGCCATACTGCCCGAAATTGCCATCGTGGGTGATGGAACCAACCGCCAGTCCGGCCGACCGCTGAGGGTCATACTGATAATTAGCGGGAACATTGCTGCATGCCCCCACGATAAGTAGGAACAACGCTATGCATCTGTTCATTTGGCTCACTCAACTCCCGAACGCAATCTGTTCTATTCCTGCTGCGCCGGCGCAATGACGTCGCGGTTGCCGTTGGCGCTCATCGGCGTGACCACGCCGGACTTCTCCATCTGCTCGATGAGCCGCGCGGCGCGGTTGTAGCCGATGCGCAGGTGGCGCTGCACCAGCGAGATGCTGGGGCGGCGCGTCTTGATGACGATCTCCACTGCCTGGTCGTAGAGCGGGTCAGCCTCACCGTCGGCCTCGCCCCCGCCCTCCCCGGTCAGGATGTCGGCACTACCGCTTTCATCTCCAGCGCCTGTCAGGATGCCTTCGACGTAATCCGGCTCGCCAGTACTCTTGAGGTGCTCGACGATCTTGTGCACTTCCTTGTCATCGACGAAGGCGCCGTGAACACGGGTCGGCACACCGGTGCCCGGTGCGAGGTAGAGCATGTCGCCCATGCCCAGCAGGGATTCGGCCCCCATCTGATCGAGGATGGTGCGCGAGTCGATCTTGCTGGAGACCTGGAAGGCCATACGGGTCGGGATATTGGCCTTGATCAGGCCGGTGATCACATCAACCGACGGACGCTGCGTGGCCAACACGAGGTGGATGCCGGCCGCGCGCGCCTTCTGCGCCAGGCGGGCGATCAGCTCCTCGATCTTCTTGCCGACCACCATCATCAGATCGGCCAGTTCGTCGATGACCACCACGATCATGGGCAGGGTCGACAAGGGCTCGGGGCTCTCCGGCGTGATCGAGAACGGGTTCGTGACCGGTTTGCCGGATTTCGCGGCATCCGTGATGTGCTTGTTGAAACCGGCGAGGTTGCGCACGCCCATGGCCGACATCAGCTTGTAGCGGCGCTCCATTTCGCCGACACACCAGTTGAGCGCGTGCGCGGCGTGGCGCATGTCGGTCACCACCGGTGCCAGCAGGTGCGGGATGCCTTCGTAGATCGACAGTTCCAGCATCTTGGGGTCGATCATGATCAGGCGCACCTTGTCGGCACCCGCCTTGTAGAGCAGCGACAGGATCATCGCGTTGATGCCCACCGACTTGCCGGAGCCGGTGGTACCTGCCACCAGCAGATGCGGCATCTTGGCCAGGTCGGCCACCACCGCGTTGCCGCTGATGTCCTTGCCGAGGGCCACGGTCAGCGGCGAATGCATGTCGTGGTAGGCCTTGGAACCGATGATCTCGGACAGGCGCACGGTCTGCCGCTTCGGGTTCGGAATCTCCAGACCCATGCAGCTCTTGCCAGGAATGGTCTCGACCACGCGGATGCTCACCACCGACAGCGCGCGCGCCAGGTCCTTCACGAGATTGACGATCTGCGCCCCCTTCACGCCGGTGGCGGGATCAATCTCGAAGCGCGTGATTACCGGGCCGGGGTAGGCTGCCAGCACCTTCACCTCGACGCCGAAGTCGGCCAGTTTCCGTTCGATCAGGCGCGAGGTGTATTCCAGCGACTCCACCGAAGGCGGCTCCACATCATTGGACGCCGGGTCCAGCAGGGACAGGGGCGGCAGCCCGCCATTCGGCGCATCGCCAAAGAGCGACTGCTGCGCCTCCCTCGCCACGCGCTCGGAGGGCACGATCTCGACCTTGGGCGGCTCAATGTGGATGGCCACCGGTGGATCTTCCTCACGCTTCTTGCGCTCCTTCTTGACCTTCTCTTCGCGCTTGACGGCAATCTGCTGGCCGACGCGGCGGTCCTGCCAGGACTGCCACAGCCCGTAGCTGCGCCAGACCAGGGTTTCGAGCAGCACCCCCAGGCGCTCCGTCAGATTCAGCCAGGAGAAGCCGATGAACAGGCTCAGGCCGCCGGCGAACAGTGCCAGCATCAGCAGGGTGCCGCCGGTAAAGCCCAGGTTGCGCGTCATGAAGTCACCCAGCACCACGCCCAGCACGCCGCCCGCATCGCCGGGCAAGCCGGCTGCGGCAGAATGGAAGCGCGCGGACTCCAGTCCGCAACTGGTTAGCAGCACGACCACAAAACCGGCCAGCACGATGAAGAAGGAACGCTGGTCGCCCCCTAGTTCGACGCGCAGGCGGTGGCGCCCGAACAGCAGGCCCCAGAACATCAGCAGCACCCACCACCAGCTCGAGCGGCCGAAGACCAGCAGCATCACGTCCGCCAGCCAGGCGCCAAAGCGGCCGCCAGGATTGGCGATGCTGGATGACGCGATGGCATGCGACCAGCCGGGATCGGCCGGGTCGTAACCGAGCAGGATCAGGGTCAGGTAGACGCCCACCGCCGCGAGCACAAGCCAGCGCGCCTCGCCGATGAGACCGGCGATCTTTTCAGGCAGGGGGGCAGACGGGGATCGCGTAGACGCGCGGAAGAGCATGGGTCGGGACCGAGGGTGCCGGAGCGGACGGCCGATTATAGCGCGGCCCCCCGGTCTGCCTCAGTGCGGCCGGAGATGGGCGGGCAGGCCCGCCGGACAGATTCAGACCTGGTTGATCTGGTCTTGCAGCACGATGCCGTGATCGGTCTCGTCGATCAGGCCCCGGGTCTGCAGGTCCTTCATCACGCGCGACACCATCTCGCGCGAAGCGCCGATCATCTTGGCAATGTCCTGCTTGGATATCTTGCGCTTGACCACCGTCTCGCCATTGACCGTCTCGGCCATGTCGAGCAGCAGGCGCGCCACGCGGCCGTACACATCCATCAGCGCCAGGCTCTCGATCTTGCGATCGGCCGCGCGCAGGCGCTGTGCCAGGTTGCCCATGATGCGCAGGCACAGTTCGAAATTGTCCTGCAGGATGCGGCGGAAATCGCTCTGCGGGATCGACACCAGATCGGAGGAACTCACCGCGGTGACGGTGGCCGAGCGCGGCGCCTCGTCGACCACGCCCATTTCGCCGAAGATATCGCCCTGGCCCAGCATGGTCAGTATCACCTCGCGCCCATCCTCGTCACTGACCAGGACTTTCAGCGAGCCGTTGAGCACGAAATACACACTGTCGATGCTATCGCCCGCCAGCACCACGGCGGTCCCACGCGACACGCGGCGCATGCTGGCACTGCGCGCGATGCCTTCGAGTCGTTCGGGCGCAATTCCCTGGAACAGCGGAAGGGTGCGCAAGGCAGTGACGGATACAGAATTCCCAAGCGACATCTGGCGAGTCTCCGTTGATTATTCGGGCCGGACTGCAGGCTTTCTCGTATGGCAGCGAGTATATGTGATCGGAACATCAGTCCAAATACTTTAATGCCACCCGTCGGGCCTGGAGATCGATTCGGCGCCCTATGTCGAAAGTGTGCACCGACACGCGCCCTATTGCATCCATAGAGACTTGCTATGCGGCCGCTTGATACCCCTCCGCTATAATCGGCGGCTAGCCGATAAGCGGAGACTTTCATGAGCAACACCAGCCAACATCACCCCCTGATCATCCTGGGCTCCGGCCCGGCAGGCTATACGGCCGCCGTGTACGCCGCGCGCGCCAACCTCAAGCCGGTACTGATCACGGGCCTGGCGCAGGGCGGCCAATTGATGACCACCACCGAGGTGGACAACTGGCCGGCCGACGCCGAAGGCGTGATGGGCCCGGACCTGATGGCGCGCTTCGAACAGCACGCCCGCCGCTTCAACACCGAGATCATCTTCGACCACATCCACACCACGCAGCTCACTGGCCGCCCGTTCACGCTGATCGGTGATGCAGGCACCTACACCTGCGATGCGCTGATCATTGCCACCGGCGCCACCGCCAAGTACCTGGGCCTCCCCTCGGAAGAAAAGTTCTCCGGCAAGGGCGTGTCGGCCTGCGCCACCTGCGACGGCTTCTTCTACCGCAACCAGGAAGTGGCCGTGATCGGCGGCGGCAACACCGCCGTCGAGGAAGCGCTGTACCTCGCCAACATCGCCAGCAAGGTGACCCTGGTGCATCGCCGCGACAAGTTCCGCGCCGAGGCGATCATGGTCGACAAACTGATGGAGCGCGTGAAGGAAGGCCGCATCGTGCTGGAACTCGACAGCACGCTGGACGAAGTGCTGGGTGACGCCAGCGGCGTGACCGGCATGCGCATCAGGAACGTGAAGACGAATGCGGCGAAGGACATCACCCTGCGTGGCGTATTCATCGCCATCGGCCACAAGCCCAACACCGATATCTTCAAAGGCCAACTGGAGATGGACGAAACCGGCTACCTGTTCACCCAGGGTGGACGCGAGGGCAATGCCACACAGACCAGCATCCCCGGCGTGTTCGCAGCGGGCGACGTGCAGGACCACGTCTACCGTCAGGCTGTCACCAGCGCTGGCACCGGCTGCATGGCCGCGCTGGATGCCGAGCGCTACCTCGACAACCTGAAGTAAGCGGGCGCGGGGGGCTGGCGTGAGCAACAACAAGCGCCTGCCGCTCGCGCAGATCCGGCAACGGCTGCGCGAGCAAGCTGCCAAGCCGCCGGCGCCGCCTGCGGACACGGACGACACTGCCCTGCTGGCCCAGGCGCTGCACGGCGTGAAAGCCTTGCCCATCAACAACCAGGCAAACATCGAGCGCCCCAAGCCGCAGCCCCGGCCCAGACCCAAGTCGGCCGACGTCGAAATCGCGCCGCAGCCCAAGCCGGCAGGCAATCCCATGGTATTGCCCGAGCATTGGTTCTCGGGCGACGATGGGCTTGCGCGCGGATCGGACGAAGCCGTGCTGCGCAATGCCCTGCAGGGCATCAACCCCATCAAGCAGACGCGCATCGAGCTGGAGACACCCAAGCCGCGCCCACTGCCGATCCAGCACGAGCGCGACGAACAGGCCGCGCTGGCCGAGTCGATCTACGCCCCGACGCCGCTAGAGCTGCGCCTGGAGGGCGGCGACGAGTTGCACTACCTGAAGGACGGCACGCCACGCACGGTGCTGCGCGACCTGCGCCGCGGACGCTGGGTGGTAGAGGCGCAGATCGACCTGCATGGTGCGACGCGCGACCAGGCGCGCGACATACTGGCCGAGGCCATGGTGCAGTGGAAGAAGAAGGGGATCCGCCTGGTACGCATCATCCACGGCAAGGGTCTGGGCTCGCCGGGCAAGGACCCCGTACTCAAGAAACTGGTCGCTGGCTGGCTGATGAACTATGACGACGTGGTCGCCTACTGCCAGGCCCGCGTGCATGATGGCGGCGCCGGTGCGCTGATCGTGATGCTGCGCGCCATGAAACGCTGACAGGACCTGGCCGGAATACCGCCGCCCACAAAAGAAAACCGCCGGACACGCCGGCGGTTCTCTTTTCGAGTCGGTCAAAGCGTCAGCCGAAGCTCAGATGGCCTGTTCGTTGGTCTCGCCGGTACGGATGCGCACCACCTGCTCCACCGAGCTGACGAAGATCTTGCCGTCACCGATCTTGCCGGTGCGCGCCGCCTTGATGATCGCTTCGATGGCCTGGTCGACGATGCCGTCGGCCACCACCACCTCCACCTTGATCTTGGGGAGGAAGTCGACCACGTACTCGGCTCCGCGGTACAGCTCGGTGTGGCCCTTCTGGCGGCCGAACCCCTTGACCTCGGTGACGGTCAGGCCGGTGATGCCGACTTCCGACAGCGCCTCCCGCACTTCGTCGAGCTTGAAGGGTTTAATGACGGCTTCGATCTTCTTCACGTTTCGGTCTCCGGGTTGAATCTCTGTGACAGGCCGCAGTATATCGTCAGCCGCTCAATACTCATCACTGTAGCGATTGGTGATGGGGTAACGCCAGTCCTTGCCAAAGCCGCGCTGCGTCACGCGAATGCCCGGCGGCGACTGGCGTCGCTTGTATTCGTTGCGCTTGAGCATGCCGACCACGCGCCGCACGTCGTGCTCGCTGAAACCGCGGGCGACGATCTCGCGCGGACTCTGGTCGCGCTCCATGTAGGCCTCGATGATGGCGTCCAGCACCTCGTAGGGAGGCAGCGTGTCCTGGTCGGTCTGGTCGGGCTTCAACTCAGCCGAGGGCGCGCGCGTCAGGATGTTGCTCGGGATCACCTCCGACACCGCGTTGCGGTAGTGGCACAGGCGATAGACGAAGGTCTTGAAGATATCCTTGATGACCGCGAAGCCGCCCGCCATGTCGCCGTACAGCGTGGCGTAGCCCACCGCCATCTCGCTCTTGTTGCCGGTGGTCAGCACGATGTTGCCGAACTTGTTGGACAGCGCCATCAGGCTCATGCCGCGGATGCGCGCCTGCAGGTTCTCCTCGGTCGTGTCGGCCGCCCGCCCTTCGAACAAGGGGGTGAGCATCCGCTCGAAAGTCTCCATCGCCGGCGCGATGCTCAGCTCGTCGTAGCGCACGCCCAGGCGTTCGATCATGGCGCGTGAATCGTCCAGGCTCATCTGCGCCGTGTAGGGTGAGGGCATCATCACCGCGCGCACGCGGTCCGGCCCCAGGGCATCCGCCGCAATGGCCAGGGTCAGCGCCGAATCGACGCCGCCGGAGAGGCCGATGATCGCGCCCGGGAAGCCGTTCTTGCCCAGGTAGTCGCGCACCCCCAGCTTGAGTGCCGCATAGACCTCGGACTCAAGGTTGCCGCGCTCGACCAGGATGTCCGACTCGAAACGGCCATTGGCATAGCCCACCAGGTCCAGGCATTCCGCAAAGCCCGAGGTCTGGTACGCCAGGCTGCCATCGGCATTCAGCGCGAAGGAGGCACCGTCGAACACCAGTTCGTCCTGGCCTCCCACCAGGTTGCAGTACAACACCGCCATGCCGGTGTGGCCGATGCGGTCGCGCAGCACCTCATAGCGCTGCAACTGCTTGTTCATGTGGTAGGGCGAGGCGTTGAGCACCAGCAGCAGTTCTGCCCCGGCCTCGCGCGCGGCCTCCGCCGCACCGCGCTCCCATACGTCGGCGCAGACATTGATGCCGACCTTGACGCCCTTGACCTCCACCACGCAGGGCGCAAAACCCGGGGCGAAGTAGCGCACCTCGTCAAAAACCTCGTAGTTGGGCAGGCGCATCTTGCGGTAGGTGCGATGGATGACACCATCGCGCAGCAGGGAGGCCGCGTTGTAGCGCTCCCCGCTCTCCAACAGGGCATGGCCTACCAGCACGTCGATCCCCGTCACCGCCGCCGCAATGGCCTCCAGCTCCTGGCGCCCGCTGCGATGGAAGTCCGGACGCAACAGCAAGTCCTCGGGCGGGTATCCACACAGCGCGAGTTCCGGTGTAATGAGCAGGTCTGCACCAGCCGCGCGTGCGCGGAGGGCAGCATCAATGATGCGCCGGGCATTGCCGGCGAGATCGCCCACGGTACTGTTGAGCTGGGCGACAGCGATTTTCAGTGTTGCGGTGTTCATGGCGGAACTATACCGCTTCACGCCCGCCCCCAATTGGACCGTAGCGTGTTTCGACTGCATTCCTCCCTCGCTGATCTGCCTGCGGCCGCCTGGGATGCCCTGGCGCCTCCCCAGCCCTTCCTGCGCCATGCCTGGCTGGCCAGCTTGGAGACATGCGGCAGCGTCGGTCCTGGCACCGGCTGGCAGCCTCTGCATGCCACGCTGTGGCGCGACGACATACTGATTGCGGCCGCACCGGCTTACCTGAAGCAGCACTCCTGGGGGGAATATGTGTTCGATTGGGCCTGGGCCGAGGCCTACCAGCGCCACGGCCTGGCCTACTACCCCAAATGGCTGTGTGCGGTGCCTTTCACGCCGGTGGGCGGCCCGCGCCTGCTGGGACGCGGCGCGGCCGACCGCGCCGCCCTGCTACAGGGCATGCTGCAAGTCGCCCCGCAACTGGGCGTGTCCTCCCTGCACCTGCTGTTTCCGGATCAGCCAGGGGATTCGCTTCCGGACGAACTGATGCAGCGCGAGGGCGTGCAGTTCCACTGGCACAACCGGGATTTCAGGGACTTCGAGTCCTTCCTCGCGGCCCTGTCGCATGACAAGCGCAAGAAGATTCGCCAGGAGCGCAACAAGGTCGCCAGGCAAGGCGTCGAGCTGCGTACAGTGGAAGGGCCGCAACTGTGCGAAGCGGACTGGGCTTTCTTTCATCGTTGCTACAGCCTCACCTACGCCCAGCACGGCGCCCGCCCCTACCTGAGTGAAGCCTTCTTCCAGGCCATCGGCCGGGAGATGGCGGACGCCTGCGTAATGGTGATCGCTCGCCGCGCGGGGCACGACATTGCCTGCAGCCTGTCGATGCGCGACGGCGAGGCGCTCTACGGACGCTACTGGGGGGCCGTGGAATACGTGCCCTGCCTGCACTTTGAATGCTGTTACTACAGCCCGATCGAATATGCGATCGGCAAACGCCTGCAGCGTTTCGAAGGGGGCGCGCAAGGAGAACACAAGCTGGCGCGCGGCCTGGACCCGGTACCCACGCAATCCTGGCACTGGATCGCGGATCCACAGTTCCGCGAGGCCATCGGGCATTTCCTGCAGCGGGAATCGGCCGGCATGCATCACTACATCGACGAATTGGCCGAGCATTCAGCTTACCGCGAGAAATAGAACTTGGGGAATCTCCGCGCAGTCGGGCGCACGGGCGGGTGTTAGCGTCGCCGCACCAGAAAAGGGCATCCATCAAGCCCTGAAGCCGCATCGCAACCCAATCAACCGAGGGAGTGCTTCCCATGTCCGGAGTGCTGTGGTTTTCCCTGGCCTGCGCCGCGCTGGCCGTCGTCTATGGTGTGCTGACTACCCGCTGGATTCTCGCCCAACCCGCCGGCAACGCCCGCATGCAGGAGATCGCTGCGGCGATTCAGGCCGGGGCCTCGGCCTATCTCAATCGCCAGTACACAACCATCGCCCTTGTCGGCATCGTGTTGTTCCTGGCGCTGGGTGTGCTGCTCGGCTGGTCCACCGCGATGGGCTTCCTCGTCGGCGCAGTGCTGTCTGGCGTAGCCGGCTACATCGGCATGAACGTATCGGTGCGTGCCAACGTGCGCACAGCAGAGGCCGCCCGTAAAGGCCTCGCTGCCGCACTGGCCGTCGCCTTCCGCGGCGGCGCGGTGACCGGCATGCTGGTTGCCGGGCTGGCCTTGCTGGGGGTGGCCGGTTACTACCTGGTGCTGTTGCAGATCGGCCCAGACACCGCAACACTGGCCGAGCGCATGAAACCCCTGGTCGGCCTGGCCTTCGGCTCATCCCTGATCTCGATCTTCGCACGCCTGGGCGGTGGCATCTTCACAAAGGGCGCCGACGTCGGAGCCGACCTGGTCGGCAAGGTCGAGGCCGGCATCCCGGAAGATGATCCGCGCAACCCGGCCGTCATCGCCGACAACGTGGGGGATAACGTGGGCGACTGCGCCGGCATGGCGGCGGACCTGTTCGAAACCTACGCCGTCACGCTGATCGCCACCATGCTGCTGGGCGCCCTGATGCTGGTCGACCAGCCCACGGTCGGCGCGCTGTATCCGCTGGCGCTGGGCGCGGTGGGCATCATTGCCTCCATCGCCGGCGCATTGATCGTGAAGTCGCGCCACGGCCGCCGCATCATGGGCGCGCTGTACGAGGGGCTGATGTTCGCGGGTGGCGTGGCGCTGGTCGGCTTCTTTCTCGTCACCCTGCTGATGGTGCCGGATGACCTGCTCAAAAGCAGTCTGCACATCAACACGCTGGCCGGCATCCGCCTCTTCGGCTGCGCCACCATCGGGCTGGTGCTGACCGGCTTCATTGTCTTCATCACCGAGTACTACACCGGCACCGACTACAAGCCGGTGCAGCACGTTGCCGCGGCCTCGCAGACCGGGCACGCCACCAACATCATCGCCGGCCTGGGCGTGTCGATGCGCGCCACGGCCTGGCCGGTGGTCGCGGTGTGCGCGGCCATCCTTGGCTCCTACATGCTGGGCGGTCTCTACGGCATCGCCATCGCGGCCACCGCCATGCTGTCAGTGACCGGCATCATCGTCGCGCTGGATGCCTACGGCCCCATCACCGACAATGCCGGCGGCATCGCCGAGATGTCCGAGATGCCACCGGAGGTACGCGCCATCACCGACCCGCTCGACGCCGTGGGCAACACCACCAAGGCCGTCACCAAGGGCTACGCCATCGGCTCGGCCGGCCTGGCTGCACTGGTGCTGTTCGCCGATTACACGCATGCGCTTGAGGCCAGCCACGGCCATCAGACTTTCGACCTCTCCAATCCACTGGTGATCGTCGGGCTGTTCATCGGTGGCATGGTGCCCTACCTGTTCAGCGCCTACGCGATGGAAGCGGTCGGTCGTGCCGCCGGTGCAGTAGTGGTCGAGGTGCGGCGCCAGTTCGCCGAGATCAAGGGCATCATGGAAGGCACCGCCAAGCCAGACTACTCGCGTGCCGTCGACATGCTGACCAAGTCGGCCATCCGGGAAATGATCATTCCTTCGCTGCTGCCCGTCGTGATCCCGGTGCTGGTCGGCCTGCTGCTGGGGCCGCAAGCCCTGGGCGGCGTGCTGATGGGAACCATCATCACCGGCCTGTTCCTCGCCATTTCAATGACCGCCGGCGGTGGCGCCTGGGACAACGCCAAGAAGCACATCGAAGACGGCGCCCATGGCGGCAAGGGCTCGGATGCCCACAAGGCCTCCGTCACCGGCGACACGGTGGGTGACCCTTACAAGGACACGGCGGGCCCGGCGATCAACCCGCTGATCAAGATCATCAACCTGGTCGCGCTGCTGATCGTGCCCCTGTTGTAAAGCCAGCCGTCGCGCCTTGCGGGCAGGTCCGCCTGTCTGCAAGGCCGAATGAGGCCAAATTACGCCACAATGCGCGCTCCTCCCCGGAGTCAACGCATGAGCCTTCCGTCACCCCCTCTTTTTCCCACCGACCGCGCCGCGCTGATGGGCCAGCGCCCACTGGTCGTCTGGTTCACCGGCCTTTCCGGCGCCGGCAAATCCACCCTGGCCGTCGCGCTGGACCATGCGCTCCACACTGCGGGCAAGCGCAGCTTCGTGCTTGACGGCGACGCGCTGCGCAACGGCCTGAACCGTGGCCTAGGCTTCTCGGCCGCTGATCGCAGCGAAAACATCCGCCGCACCGCCGAGGTCGCCCGCCTGATGGTCGATGCCGGCCTGATCGTACTGGTGGCCTTCATCTCCCCCTTCCGGCAAGACCGCGACGCTGCCCGCGCGCTGTTCGGCGATGGCCAGTTCATCGAAGTCTTCGTCGATGCACCGCTGGCCGTGACGGAAGCGCGCGACCCCAAAGGCTTGTACGCACGCGCACGGCGCGGCGAGATCCCACAGTTCACCGGCATCGACTCCCCCTACGAAGCGCCGGAGGCCCCCGAAGTCCATCTGCGCACGGCGGACATCGACGTCGCGACCGCGATCTCGCAATTGCTCGCCTACCTTTCCCCCCGCCTGGGCTAAGCATGGCCAAGCGCAACCCCGTGATGGAAGCCCGTCTGCGCAAGGCCGACGCGCTGGTCATGGCCACCCGGCCAGCCGAGGCCGAACCGCTGTACGCCAGCATCTGCGCCAGCGACCGCCTCAACATGGAAGTGCACGTCAAGCACAGTGAGATTGCGCGCCGCTTGGGTCTGCATACCAAGGCGCTAGCCTCGGCGCCGAAGGTGCCGCAATCTCATTTCCTGGAAGGCGCCGCGCTGCAATGCCTGGGGCATGTCTGCGACAGCGTGGCCGCCTACGAGCGGGCGCTAGCGCTCAATCCGCGCATGGTCGATGGCTGTACCTGAAGGGCATGCACCGTTGGCCCTAAACCCCTCGCGGCACCATTCCGCTGCTGCGTGAGGCCATCGCGCTGAACCCGCGCCAGGCGCCTGGCTTGGGACGACAAGCTGCTGAACCACGCCAGTAACGCATCATCAACACGCCCAGCTAGCACCAGGTGGTGCAGCCGGTGTATCGCCACGCCACCTATCGCTGGCAGCGCTACGGCACGCAGATCGCCGCCGAACAGCCCGTGCTGGAGCCCTTTGCACGGGCCTTCGGCTATCCGATGTAATGCGCTGAGCGAACTACCCCAGACGTCCCAGCACGCGCTCGCGCCCCAGCACTTCCAGCACCGCGTCGATCGAGGGCGTCTGCGGTACGCCCAGCAGCTTCACACGCAGCGGGATCGCCACCTGCGGCATCTTGAGCCCCTTCTCCGTACAGGTCTCCTTGATCGCGGCGCTGAGGCTGGCCTTGTCCCAGGCGGCGGCCTGCAGGCGTTGTGCCAGCGCGGCCAGCGCGTCGCGCGCCACCTCACTCAGATGCTGCGTAGCCAGCTCTTCGCTGATGGTCGGGGCTACGTAATACGGCGCCACGGCATCGGCCAGCTCGACCAGAGTATTCACCCGCTCACGGTAGAGCGCGACTACGGCACTCAGCTCCGGTCCATTTGCCGTGTCGACACCGCGCGCCGCTAGACGACGCGCGCAATCCACCGCCAGCACGGCCGGCTCCGTCTGCTTGATGTAGTGCGCATTGAGCCACTTCAGCTTCTCGGTGTTGAACTGGGCTGCCGAGGGCGTGATGTGGTCCAGATCAAACCACTCGACGAACTGCTCACGCGAGAACACCTCGTCATCGCCATGGCTCCAGCCCAGACGCGCGAGGTAGTTGATCACCGCATCCTTGAGGAAACCGTCTTCGTCGTACTGCATCACGCTAACCGCGCCGTGGCGCTTGGACAGCTTGGTGCCGTCGTCGCCGAGGATCATCGACAGGTGCGCGTACTGGGGCACGGTCGCGCCCAGCGCCTTGAGGATGTTGATCTGGCGCGGCGTGTTGTTGACGTGGTCATCGCCACGGATCACGTGGCTGATGCGCATGTCCCAGTCATCCACCACGACGCAGAAGTTGTAGGTCGGCGTGCCGTCGGCGCGCGCGATGATCAGATCGTCCAGCTCCGCATTGGCGATCTCGATGCGACCCTTGACCAGATCGTCCCAGGCCACCGCCCCCTCCTGCGGATTCTTGAAGCGCACCACCGGCTGCACGCCGGCCGGCACCTCGGGCAAGGTCTTGCCCGGCTCAGGACGCCAACGACCGTCGTAGCGAGGCTTCTCGCCACGCGCGCGCTGCGCTTCGCGGATCGCTTCCAGTTCTTCCGGCTGCGTGTAACAGTAGTAAGCCGTGCCGGCCGCCAGCATCTCGCCGATGACCTGCTTGTAACGGTCCATGCGCTGCATCTGGTAGAACGGACCTTCGTCGTGCGTCAGCTCCAGCCAGCTCATGCCATCCAGGATCGCCTGCACAGCCTCCGGCGTGGAGCGCGCCACGTCGGTATCCTCGATGCGCAGGATGAACTGGCCACCATGACGGCGGGCGAAAGCCCAGGAAAACAGCGCGGTACGCGCGCCACCAATGTGCAGGTAACCGGTGGGGCTCGGAGCAAAGCGGGTGCGAACGGAACTCATGGATGCACGGGACGGATCACAATTGGGAAGCCCGGCATTTTACGGCAGAAGGGCTTTGACTTACGCACAAAGCCTCTCTATAATCCGGCCTCTCTTGAGACGAGCGGTGCAAAACAGCTTGTCTTTTAGGCGGTTAGCTCAGTTGGTAGAGCACGTCCTTCACACGGACGGGGTCGTTGGTTCGAGTCCAATACCGCCTACCAGAATTCCAAGAAAACCCGGCTTCGGCCGGGTTTTTTGTTTTCCGCCTGGACTCGCGAGACTCTGCACGGAGTTGTAGTACGGAGATAGCGCACGGGCTGGGTCCGGCGAGTCGTGAAGCCCAGTACAGCACCGACATCCGCGCTGACGTTTTCCTGTTGGCGAGACGGATCACACGGCTCGTACCGGTGCGGATGAGCCTGTCTGTGCCACACAAACACCCCACTGCGCGCCGCCCAACGGTCTGCTTCAATTGCGAAAAGCCTGACACGTATCATGTAGCCCTCAAACAAAATGGCTACCCCATGCGTTGCTTACTACCCCTGACTCTGACGCTTCTCGCGGCCTGCGGTAACTTGAACGCACAGACGCCCGACGCGTCGCTGTGCCCCAAGCCACTGTCGATTCCTGGGGCTTCCTGCCCCGACGCCACGCTCTACAGCGTCAAGCCGCCCGTAGGGAATCCGAAGAGCAATCACTTCCACATCACCGAACGCGCACTGGAAAAACTGCCCGTTCCGCAGCAGCCCGAGGCCTTAGCCAAAGCGCTGGCAGACCTGGTGCAAGGCACTGTCGAGGAACGCATGGCCAAGCTAAAGGCCAAGGTGGTGGCTGATCTGGTCTTCGTGAAGGGCGGCAGCTTCACGATGGGGGATTTCACGCCGCTCCTGAACATCCCCGGCATCACGCGCATGACCTACAACGAGGACGACAAGCATCTGCACGAGGTCACGCTGTCGGACTTCTACATCGGGCGCTACAAGGCGACCTACGCGGAGCTGAACGTCTTTACGGATGCAACGGGGCGCCCACGGCTTGCCAAGGACGAAGCCCCGAATGATCGCGACCCTACGGTACCGGCCGGCATGTACTGGCAGACCGCGCGGGACTACTGCCAGTGGCTGGGCAAGCTGACTGGCTACAAATTCGACCTGCCCACCGAGGCGCAGTGGGAGTACGCGGCGCGTAGTCGCGGGCAGTTCTTCATGATCCCGACGGACAACGGGAATATCGAGTTTGGGCGGAATGTTCCTTATGCCGCTCAGGCGGAAAAACTCAGGAAAGGCACCTGGAACTGGCGTTATCCGATCGCGCTGTTTCCACCGAACCCGCTGGGACTCTATGACATGCAGTACAACGGCAAGGAGTGGGTATTGGACTGGTATGCCGAAGACGCTTACGAGGAATCAGCGTCGCGCGATCCGCAAGGCCCTGCTACCGGCACGAAGCGTGTGACGCGTGGCTGGGCGTATGGGGACAGTTTGAAGATTGGTGTGGCGACGTGGCGACGGTCTGACGACCCCGAAACAAGAGACAGTTCAGACGGGAAGAAACTACGAGACTTTCAAAGTCCATCTGTGCGATGTTTGGCCGTTCCAATCCGTTAAGCCGTGGTGCTGCTATAGAATCCCCCTTCAGTCGAGGCAAACAACGGGTGGTCAAAACCACGATCTTGCAGGGCATAGGCAATTGATGAGTTCTCAACGGCGGGCAAGCCTCTGATCGGTTCATCCCTCAGGCTAGCGAGTGTGGTATCGAACCAGCCTTGAAAGTCACCGTTCATTGCCGTTTTGCGCGCAGCGTCTGTGGAACCCGCGTTGCGCTCGCGCTGGATTTCCTCGAAGCGCTTTTCGTAGCGGGTACGAGTGCCCGGCATGTTGAATCCACGAGGACCTTCGCCAGCAAAGAAGGTGTTGAGTGCGGCGAGATTGTCTTCGTATTTCCCTTTCGCGCCGTCCCGCCCGATGTGCTGAATCACATTGCGCAAATCCTGCTTGACCTGCGTTTGTTCCAGCACCGCCAAGGCTGCACGGCGTTGGCGTGGTAAGTAATCGTCGAGCAGCCCGAAGCCATCCTTGGCCCAGTTGGCGGCACTGTGGCGCGTAAGCTGGTAGATCAGCATGCCCTTGCTCTCGGGCGTGCTGAAACGTACGCGCTCCGGATTGGCGAGGATGCGGTCGGCGAGCTCTAGACAGGCTTCCGCTTTCGCAAACTTGGCCTCCCAGTCGAGCACGTCACGTTGAAGTCTTTGAACGGCCACCCCAAACTTCTTCTCAATCGCCTCCCCCTCACACACCAGCAGATACCCCAGGTGTTTGAAGGCTTGGAATGCTTCCTTGTAGATGAATTCCGCATTCCTGAACTGGATATTCAGCAGGTTGTAGTACATCCAGTACATGAAGCTGGCGAGCTGCTTGGCGCCCACGGCAAAGCTGATCTCCCCCTCGGCCCCAATGCCCAGACAGAGTCCGGCATGGGCGGTGATGCGAAACACGCCATCGACGTACTCGACGGCCAGCTTCAATTCGCCAGCGAGGCCGGCCATGCCTTCGATGGCGGGGGCGACGCTGGCCAAGAGCTCGAACTTTTTCGTTGCGCTATGCGGATTGCGCCATTCGACCGCTCCCTTGAGTTCCAGCCCGCCGCGCACGCCGGCAAAGAAACTGACATCGGCCGCCAGCCCCGCCGTGTTCTTCCACTCATCGCCTTGTCCCGAAACATCCGCTGAGTTTCGACGCTTAGCCTTCTTGCGCGAGCCCTTTGCGCTGACTTGTTTGCCGTGCTTCTTTTTGCCGTCGGCGTCGGTGACCTCCACGTCCTTCATCTCGACGCCGACCGATACCTCCCCCGCCAGACTCACGCCGAGCATGCCTTTGAGCTCGGCGCCCACCTTGAGACGGATTGCGCCCATGTCGTAACGTGCGGTATCCATGCTTTGTCCGCGCATCAGTTGCGCGGCTTGCTCAAGATCGAAGTAGCACAGCATCAGGCCAGCCTTGGAGGGCAGGTAGAGGTGTCCGTCCATCTTGCCTTCGGCAAACGCGACCTCGGCGGCGCCTTCCGCCTTGAAGCGCAAGTTGCCCTTGAGCGGCGCGATCTCCGCACTGAGGCTACCGCCGCTGTAGTAGCGCATGGCGGCAGCTTCGGCTGAGAAATCGATATCAGCGAGCTGGGTGCCGTTGTAGGACACCGATCCTTCCTTGCTGGTGTGCGCCTTGGCGTTCCAGTTGGCCAGCGCCTCCGGGCCCAGCGTGCCGGTGTTGCTGATTTCCAGTTTGATGAAGTCTGTGCTTTTGACTTTCATCTCCTGAACCTGCTCGCCCAGATAGCGGCGCATCTTCTGGCGATCGATCGTGCGCTTACCGGTCGCAGGGTCTTGCTTGTAGACCTCGGCCCACTTCATGGCCTTCTTGTCTTTGAACTTCGGCCAGCCCACCTTGAGCTTGTCGCTGCTGGCGTAGCGCAGCGGGCCGAGACCGCGGTAGCGCTCTTCCTGCATGAATTTGTCACGCAGTCCGACGCCGCTACGGAATCCCCACTTGCGGGTGAGATCCAGACCTTTGCGCTTCCATTCACCATTGCCTTCCGCTGCTTTGCCTTGCCAAGGCTTGTCGCCTTCTTTCTCCATGAGCGGCACGAGTTCAATGAGCTTCTTGCCCGTTCCGTCGAGCTTGTCCAGGCGCTGCAGCTCGGTGCGCACGGCCTCCGTCGCTTTCTCGCGCCACTCCAGAGCGAAGCCCTGATTGCGCCTGGCGTCGTCGATGATGTCTTGTGGAATGCTATTGGGCTTGTGGGCAAGCGCCAGGGCGATGGCCTCCAGACGCTCGTCAGCGAGCGCCAGTACTTCATTGGCGAGCAGTTGCTCGTGCATCAGGCGGTTCCAGGTGTCGAACTCTTTATGCAGCTCGGCCACATCACCGGCGGGTACGCCGATGACTTCGCCCGTGTCGAGCCGTAGATAAGTCAAAGGCTCTGGCGTAACCGGCACATCGACAATGCTCTTCTGGACCGGGTTGTACTTGCCAGTGGCGAGCGGTTCACCACTCAATGCCGACGGGCTGATTGTTTGTGCAAATGTCATATCAGCGATCCCAGAATACTTTCAGACCCGCAGACTTTGCGCTACGCACACGTTGCGTGCGGCCTTCTGAATCGGTCACACCCTGCGCCACGATGACACCCGCATCATCTTCAATTCGATACGGTGCGCCCGCCAATGGCACTTGGGTTTCTTTGTCACGCAAGACGAACTGCTCATCCAGACTAAGACGTTCGTACTTTTCAAGCTCAAGTGCTGCGGTGCCTGCCAAGGTCCCCTCCCCCGCCGCACTCTTCGCCCCCGTGAAGTTGCGCTGGCTGCCGAGCAACGACACCTTGCCCGGTGCGGTGAGCGTGATGTTTCCGCCCGAGATTTGAATCGCTGCACCCGCTGCGGTGAGCTGCAGCTCGTTCTTGCCTTGCAGCAGAATGTCTGCCGTGGTGGAGGTGATCGTGAGCTTCTTGTCGGCGTTGAAGTCGGCTTTGTCTGATTGGGCTTGCACGCTCAGCTTGCCTTGCGCGGCGTGCAGCTTGAGGCCTTTGTCCTGCACCGCGCGGCGGCCGTCGGAGGCTTTGCCGTAGGTGTAGAGCACGATGCCGTTCTTCACCGCCCAGGCGCTCTTGCCCTGTGCCGTGAGCTGGATGTCCTGGGCTGCGAGGGTGAGGGTCTCGCCGGTGTTCAGGATGGCGTCTTGAGGCGTCAGCGCACTGATGCCGGCAGGGGACTCGGCGACGATCAGGGGGGCGCTCCAGGCCGGTGCGCTGCCGCTGCCGCCATGTGGGCCGTTCTGGGTGTCGGTGTCGCCGAGCGCCGCCTGGCTGTGGGCCAAGGCTTGCGCAGCGCTGAGCTGCGGGGGAGCCGGTTCGCCGGGCAGCGTGGCCTGTTGTTTCTGGGCGGAGTCGGCCAGGCTGGTGAGCAGGCCGTGCGCGGCTTCAAGTTGGGTGAGTGCCAGGCGTGCGTCCATCTGGGTGCCGCTGGCATTTTGGCGGGCGTCGGTACTGAGCAGCAGGCCGCTGCCGGCACGCAGTGCGCCGGATTGTTGGGTGATGAGTTCGGCGCCGTGGGCGCGGTAGGCCAGGCGCTGGTTGTCGGTCTGGTGGCGGATGGCGCCCAGGTTCAGCGCGCTAGCATATTGGGTGGTGGCGAGTTGGGCGCGCGGTTCCTGGGGGGTGAGGTCGAAGACGAGCTGGTTGTAGCCCCCTGCTCCACGCTGACTGGCGGAGAGGGCTTGGGTCTTGATGCCGGCGAGCGTAGCGGCGTGAGCGTGCCCTTGTGCGCCTGCGGCGGACGGTGTGTCGGTGCCCGCGAACCAGGCGGGGGCATTGCCGGTGGCGACACCGGCGCCGCTGCTGATCTGGTTGTGCTGCGCGCGCTCTGCGCCCTGCCCGCTGTAGAGGGCACCCAGTACGACGGGGCGGTCGATGTCACCTTCGATGAAGCCGATGAGGACTTCTTGCCCGATGCGCGGGATGAAGTGCCCCCCCCAGTTGGTCCCGGCCCAGGGGGTCATGACGCGGACCCAGCTCCAGGCGCCCCGGTCACCCGAGGCGTCCTCCGCGCCCGACGGATGCGTCAAGCGGCTGTGACTCTGGCTGCCGCGCTGCCAGTGGAACTGGATGCGGATGCGACCGTCGCGATCGGTGTGGACGGGCTGGCCAGCCCCTCCCTCGCCGACGACGATGGCGGTCTGGGTGCCCCGCACCGTGGGTCGGGGATGCAGTTGGAGGCCGTGCCCATCGGTGTTGATCGGTCGGTAGGGCAAGGCGGCGGGCAGGACACTGAAGTGGTTCGTGTAAAGACTGGCTGTGCCACCTTGCGAAGACTGCGTCGGCAGGCTGGCGAGCTTGTCGGCGAGGCTGGGGTGGAGGTTGTTGCGGGCGTGATGGGTCACGCTCAGCACGGCATAGCGCTCGCCGCCTGCGTCATAGTGGTCGGTCAGCGTGAAGTGGCTGCCCGGGCGCAGGGTGCGCACGCTGCCGCTGCCGGTCAGGGTCTGCCGCGCGGCGTCGAGGGCTTCGGTCTGGCGGCGGGCGTAGCGCTCGCCTTGTTCTCGTGTGGGCCAGAGGTAGGCGCCGGGGGCGTCGAAACGCACCAGGGGGAGCGCTTGCGTCTGCGGCTCGGCCGCGGCAGTGGCGCTGGCCTCGCGCAGGCCCAGGCTGCGGTAGTCCCAGCTGACCAGTTCGATGGTGTGGGTGGCCAGGCCATGCCGGGAGACCAGCGTCTGGATGGTGTCGCTCTGCTCGGTGGCGGCAGCCCGGTGATAGCGGATGCTCGCCTGGGCATTGGGTTGGAAGGCGCCGGGGTGGTCGGCGATCACCAGGGTGTGCGAGGCACTATCCAGCGCGCCCGCTGCCGCATGTTCAAACCAGTAGTACAGGCCCTCCTCCGCCATCAGCCGCTCGATGAAGGCGAGGTCGGTTTCCTGGTATTGGGTGCAGGTGCTGCGTTTGAAGTAGACGCTGGCATCGGCCAGATCGAAACGCCATTGCGGGACCAGCGTGCCTTGACTCGCGTAGTCGGCAAATACGGCTTCGATGATCTCGGGAACCGTGAGGTCGTGGAAGACGAAGCTGTCGCGGCGGTGGCCGAGGAAGGCCAGCCAGGGCTCGAGCGTCAGCCGGTAGTAACCGAAACCACCGTCGGCGCTGATCCGTTCGAAGGCCGTCACATGCCCATGGAATGGACGCAGGACGGTACGCGACTGCTGCGTGAGTAGTTCGATCAGCACGGGTTTGCCCAACCAATCGGGCGCCTGCAACGCAGCGTTGGGGCTGAGAGTCTCGATCTGGAACCGGAAGCCCGCTGTGCCCGCATGCGCTGCCGTGGGCCCCACGCACTCCACCCCGTCGAAACGCGCCGCCAGGAGACTTTCGGCAGCTTGTCCGGTATGCAGGCGGATGAGGCGGGTGTGGTCGGTATGGCCGGGCAGCAGGGCTTGGCGAAGGGTTTCTGCAATGCTTGCGCTCATGAGGGTGCTCGATGCATGAAGGTAAGCGCTCAGACGAGCGCCCAGAACCAGACTTCCTTGCAATTGAAGTAACAGTGCGAATGGCAGACCGCGCCCGCATTGCTGGGCTCCAGCAAGTCGATATGCCCGCCGTCGTAGCCGGAAATCCGGTGAAAGAACACGACACCGCGCTGTCGTTTCAGCGCCTCCAGCGCTTTTCCTGGGTCGGTGAAGACCTCCGGCGCTCCGAAAGCTTGCGGCTTGCTGAGCTGATCAGCCAGGCGCTTGGCACCCGGCTCGATCTGCTTACCCTGATGCTTGCCTGCCTTGACGACAAGACGCCCCCAGAAGGGCACTTGCGCACTCAGCAAGGCGAGGCTCATGCGCACCGCGCAGGTGTTGAGATAAGCAGGGCTTTGCCGCGTCAGCGCAGCTTGCTCATAGCCCAATATGGCGTACAGCGCTTCGCCGGAGAGATAGGACGCCTGGGCATAGTCCGATGAAAAATGTGCCGACTTGAGCGCTGCATAGCTGGGCTTCATCGTTTCTCCTTGCAGGCGAGCGAGGTGCGCAGTGCCTCTGTGATCAAGACCGAGGCACGCTTCTGCAGGTGGGCAGTGCTCTGCTTGCGCAAGTGTTCGAAGACGATCTCACGCAGGGTGACGGACTTGGCCACCTGGTAGGCACACCAGTCGCGCCCCTCCGTGGCATCCAGAACACCCAGCAGATAAAGCTGGGCGCGCTCGCGCCGTGCGGCGTCGCTGTCGGTATAGGCAGCGAAGAAGTCCGCACCGGAGAGGTTCACGCTGTCCGGAGACAGCGAGGCGGTTTGTGCCCACGCAGCCCCAGTTATGCCGAGGCCCAAGGCGCAGGTCATCATGCCGCGCAACACCGGGACAAGGGCCTGGAGAGACTTAGCTGATTGCATACTTGAAGTCTCCCTTGTCGCTCGCACTGAGCTTGATCTTCTTGATCTCGCGCCCTTCGGCCATGCGCGCGAGCACGCTGCCGGCGATCTCGGGCAGCATGGTGCCGTTGAGGATGTTGTCGACGTTGCGCGCGCCGGAATCGACCTCGGTGCAGCGCGCCAATACCGCCTCGACCAGCTCGTCGGTGTAGCTCATCGCCGCGTGGTGGTTGGCTTCGACGCGGCGTGCGATGCGATCAAGCTTGAGGCGGATGATCTGTTCCAGCACATCGTCGGAGATCGGGTAGTAAGGCACCACCTTCAGACGACCGAGGAAAGCAGGCTTGAACGCCTTGTTGAGCTGCGGACGGATCAACTGATCCAGTTCGTCCGGGCTGGGCAAGTCGTTCGCCGGCTTGTTCAGGCAAGCCTGCATGAATGTGCTTGAGCCGACGTTGCTGGTGAGGATGATCAGCGTATTGCGGAAGTCGATCTCACGCCCTTCAGCGTCATCCATCACGCCCTTGTCAAACACCTGGAAGAAGAGTTCGAGCACATCGGGGTGAGCCTTCTCTACTTCGTCGAGCAGCACGACGGAATAGGGCTTGCGGCGCACCGCCTCGGTGAGCACGCCACCTTCGCCATAGCCTACGTAGCCCGGAGGCGAGCCCTTGAGGCCGGAGACGGTGTGCGCCTCCTGGTACTCACTCATGTTGATGGTGATCAGGTTGCGCTCGCCGCCGTAGAGCGACTCGGCGAGGGCCAGCGCAGTCTCGGTCTTGCCGACGCCGGACGGACCGACGAAGAGGAACACGCCCTTGGGCTTGTTGGGGTCCTCCAGATTGGCACGCGCCGTACGCACGCGCTGGCACACCGCTTCGATGGCATGCGGCTGACCAATGACGCGCGCCTCCAGCGAATCCTTGAGCGTCAGCACAGCCTGGATTTCATCCTTGACCATCTTGCCGAGCGGGATGCCCGTCCAGCTGGAGATGATCTCGGCCACCACGTTGCCATCCACCTGCAGCGGAACCAGCGGCGTCTCGCCCTGCATGCCGCGTAGCTCGGCAGACAGGGTGTCGAGTTCAGCATGAGCATCGCTCCTGGGCGCAGCCTTGGCTTTGCCCTTGGTCTTCTTGCCATCGTCGGCCGTCACGAGCTCGGGTGACGTGGTGGCTTGATGCTCCAGGGCAGCGCGCTGCGCGCCGATCTTTTCAACCAGGGCCTTCTCCTGCTCCCAGCGTGCGCGATCGGCCGCCAGTTGCGCGTTCAAGCTGCTGCGCTCCGCCTCCAGCTCCTTGATGCGAACGGCATGGTCGTGGCCGGTGGCACGCTCGCGCGACAGCGAAGCACACTCGGCCTCGATCCGGTCCAGGCGCTTGATGGCATCTTCGATACGCGCGGGCGTGGCGCTCTGGCCGAGGGCCACGCGGGCGCAGGCGGTGTCGAGCACGCTGATGGCCTTGTCGGGCAGCTGGCGGCCGGTGATGTAGCGGGCCGAGAGGCGCACGGCCTCGGTGATCGCCTCATCCAGAATGCGCACGTTGAAGTGCTTCTCCATCAGGGCGCTCATCGCGCGCAGCATGGCGCCAGCCAGCTCCTCGCTCGGTTCCTCGACCTTGACGACCTGGAAGCGGCGCGCCAAGGCTGCGTCCTTCTCGAAGTACTTCTTGTACTCGCCCCAGGTCGTGGCGGCGATGGTGCGCAGCTCGCCCCGCGCCAGCGCCGGCTTGAGCAGGTTGGCCGCGTCGTTCTGCCCGGCCTGCCCACCCGCACCGATCATGGTGTGGGCCTCGTCGATAAACAGAATGATCGGCGTGGGGCTCTTCTTCACTTCGTCGATGACATTCTTGAGGCGGTTCTCAAACTCACCCTTCACGCTCGCTCCTGCCTGCAGCAGCCCCATGTCCAGGGTGTGCAGGGCGACGCCCTGCAGCGGGGGCGGCACGTCACCTGTCGCGATCCGCAGGGCCAAGCCCTCGACCACCGCCGTCTTGCCCACCCCCGCTTCACCGGTGAGGATGGGGTTGTTCTGGCGGCGACGCATCAGGATGTCGATCGCCTGACGGATCTCCATATCGCGACCGATCACCGGGTCGATCTTGCCGTCGCGGGCGCGCTGCGTGAGGTTGGTGGTGAACTGATCCAGCGCGGGGGTGCGCGGGTTGCCCTGGGCTGCCGCAGCCATGTCGCCGGCATCCACGTCTTCCGCCGCAGTGCCCATGCTGACCGCCTGGACGGCCTCGTCGGACCCCAGCGTGAACTCCGTCAGCTTGTGCTTGATCTCGTCGAGCGGAAATTGCGCGAACAGACGTGAGCCGCGATTGGCGAGTTGGGCCAGATCGGGTGCGGTCAGCAAGGCCAGCAGCAGATGACCGCTGCGGATCTGCGCATTGCCCGCATCCAGCGAGGCGATCAGCCAGGCCTGCTCAAACAGGGCCGGCAGATGCGGAGAGAACACCGGCGTACGCGTATTGCCATTCTTGAACCGCCCGATCTCAGCGTTCAGGTCGCGCTCCAAGGCCGTGAGGCTGACATTGCATTTGCGCGCCAGGCGGGCGAAGTCGCTGTTGTCGGTCTCGCATAGCGCAAGAAAGAGGTGTTCCAGGTCGACTTCATAGTTGCCGCGCGACATGCACAACGCAGCGGCGCGCTCGGCCGCCTTGCGGCAAACGGGATTGAGCTTGCCGACCAGGACCTTGAGATTATTGGACATAGTGAGTGACTCTCGGGTGTATCAGGCTGCCTGCAGGGACAGCGGATCGTGGTTGATTTCGTAGGCCATGTCGCGCCGGTGCTCATGCGTCAGACGCGTCAACATCCAGGTGTTGTGGCCGAGCCGCGCGGGTGCCATGCCGCCACCCAGGTGGGCCGGGCGCACATCCTCCTTGCGCAGTACGAGGCGCACGGTGCATGTGACCGTGATGCCCGCCAGCAGACTCAGTAGATGTGCAATGGCATGCGCCGCCTCGCCGCCCGGCAGGAAGCGGTCAAACTGCTCGCGCGACAGCGGGCCGATCTCCAGCGCGATACTGGTGCCGCACTCCCACATGCGCTGGCCACACACGGTGTCGACACCCAAGCGTGCATTGGCCAGCCCCAGTGCGCTCTGCTCGCTGGCCGGCAGGTTCTGCCAACGTCCGGCGAACTGTTCCAGGCGCACCGGCACGGCGAAGTGATCTGCCAGGATGCGTTCGATCAGATGCCCAGGCCGTGCCGACTGACGCAGCGCGCCTGCGTAGTAGGCAAGCGTTTCAGCGAGCACGGGCTGGGTCGCTTCACAGACTTCTGCCCGCAAGTGCCGGTTGCCCACGCCCACCAGCGACAGCATCATCGGTAGGAAACGCTCCTGGCGATCACGCTCGTACTGGAAGTAAAGGCGGTACTTCTCCCATGCGCGGTAGAACAGGCTCACCGCACGGTTGGAGAAAAGATCGAGGAAGGCGCGGGCACTGTGGTCGCGCAGGCTCACCTCGCGTGCAATCAATTGCTCGGTATAGCTGCGCGGAAGCACCCCGCTATTGCCCGTCATCCCGATGAAACTTGGCGTGAGACGAACCCCCTCTGCCTCATCCAGTGCAGGCTCAGCCGCCTTCTCCGGCCAGGCCAGTTCTTGTTGGGGCGCGCTGCGATAGTCGAACTCCAGCCCTTCGATCTCGCTTGGCGCAAAGCCGATGTGCAGAGAATTCGTGAAACGGATGCGCTCGCCCACGACCTCTTCCTGCGCCCGTCCCTCGCGCCGGAAGAATGCGGAAAGCACCCGCACCGCCTGGAAGAACTCGAAACGGTAAGGCTCAGCGCGCAAGCGCTCAATCACGCCAGGATCTGGTCGCCGTTGCGTGCTGGACATTTCAGGATTTCCTCACCACTCTCATGCGAGGTGACGCGCAGACGGGTGAAACTGTTGACGTGAACGTAGAGACCAAAGAAGTGATCGAGCACCCGCGCGAACTGCTCGACACCGATGCCGACAAAGTGCACCGGGTCGACCGCCAGTTCGATCTCGATCCCCTTCACGAAACAGGGAAATGGATTGCTCGTCACGCGCGCAGTCGCCACGCGGTGACTGATCGCCGCCAGGCCATCAAGCAAGCGACGATTGGTAGCCGAGCGATGGATGTCATAGAGCGCCAGTGTTTCCTTCAGCGCATCGAGACCGGTTTCCGTGAGGGAGAGATGATTCAGCGAGAGGTGGGATATCAGCTTCCAGTGCGCCCCTTCCCCCTCGACACGGACACTGGACGTGGGTTTGCGCAGCAGCGAGATACTGCGCGCCAACGAGCCCCCTTCCATGAACAGATCGCCGCCCGCCATCCCGAACGGCATCTGCGCGGGCAGATCGCGATTGGTACAGGTGAGCTCGATGGAGAGCGTCTCGGTCTTTTCGGCGCGCGGATCGAAATCAAGGTCGACCACCGAGATTTCGTATTCGTGACCCGGGCTGCGCTCAGCCACCTGTTCGTCGCGTCGTACCTGATAGAAACGCCCGGCCCGCTGTAAGGACTGGCCGTGTTTGAGCGAGTAGTACGGGCTGTATTCGCGCAGCTGTTCGCCCTGCGCGGTCTTCTCGATCTTGCGTACCGCATCGACGGCATACACCTCGAAGGCATGTGCCCGCCTTGCGTCCGGCAACAAGGTATAGCTGCTGCGCAGATGACTCAGGCGGATCGGTTCGGCACTCTGCTGGAACAGATTGATGACCGGCGTGCAGTGCGTCAGAAAGTTGGCCGTGCTTACCCGCTCCATGATCCGGGCGCCACGGGCTTCGACGTTGCGACCATCCAGCACGAAATGGAGCGAGAACTGACGACAGCCCGCTGGCAGATGCTTGCGCACTTCAGCCAGACTCAGGTCGATGAAGTTGAACTTCTCGGGAAAGGCGAAGAACTCGGTCAGTAAGCGATAGGCCAGATGCGAACGGGCGTCGTAGTCGAGCAACTCTTCGTCAGCACCGAAACCTGCTGCTTGCGCCACCTCCAGCGGCAACGGCACCCAGCGATGCCCCCCCGGCACCTCCACGCAGACGCTGGCTGCGCGTGAAAGCATGGTCTCGCGTAAATGCGAGACAAGCGAGGTCTCGCCGTCCACAAAGAGCCGCAGACGGTCGAGTCGCAGGGTGTCGAAAGCCAGCTGAGGCGAGCTCAGCTCGATATCCAGACTCAGCAAGCCAGCGGCACCGGCCGGCGGCAGATAGCCACGGGGCGGAGTAAACGACTCTGAAAAGCGCGCAGCGGCGACACGTACGGGAGCCAGGGCGACTGGGTAGGCCGTGCGGAACTTGCACACGACGCCCTTGACCGGCCGCGTACTCAACGCGGTATGGCGGGGCAGCAAGCTTGGCCCCGACATCTGCGCATCGGCACCCGCGAGATCGAAACGTGCGATCGAAAATGACGGCAGCGGGCGCAGATAGTGCGGGTAGAGCACGCCCAACAGCGAATGCGTGAGTTCGGGCAACTCGTCGTCCAGCTTCTTGTGGACGCGCGCCGTGAGCAGGGCGAAGGATTCAATCATGCGTTCGACATGAGGATCCTCGCAGGACTCACCCGAGATCAACAGGCGTGATGCAATCTTGGGATAACGCGCGGCAAACTCTCCCGCATGACGACGCAGGAAGGTCAGCTCGCGCTCGTAGTAAGGCAGCAGGTCGCGCATGGCTATCTCACACCCGACAGACCGCGCGACTTCGCCACGGAGTATTGCAGGGTGGTGGGTTGCAGCAGTGCGTCAAAGGTGACCGGCTCAGCGGTCGGCGCCACGTACAACACAGCATTGATGCCGAACTGCAGACAACCGACAGCGCGCCGGTCGGCCTCCAGCCTCACGCTCACATCGCGCAGGCGCGGCTCGTGATGCGCGATGCTGCGCTCCAGCGTGCGGCAGATACGGTCGCGGTCGGCCGGATTGGCCAGACTAAAGCCGACGAAATCGGCCATGCCAAAACTCGCCACCGAACGGTGTGCTTCCGGGTAGGCCTCGAAAGCGTCGGCCTGCATCGCCGCACGGCTGTTCAGCAAGGCCTCAAGGTCACGCGCAACGGAGTCCTTCAGCTCATCGACCGACCACCTGCGCAAGGGATCGTGTTCAGTGGAGCGATGCGGCGCATCGTCAGAGAGTCGTTCAAAGAGGGTCGGCAGAAAACCAGCCATCACATGCATCCCGCGCAGGTCCGCTTCACGCAACCGGGCAGCGGATCCAGGCCCGTTGCAGGCGCGTCGAACAGGGCGACACGCCTGCGCTCAACAGCTCGTTACACGTCGTAGGTCGGCGTGTTCTTGGCCAGACTCCACTTGGCAATCTTGTTGCCCTTGGTGCCGCCCTTGATGTCTTGTGCGGTGTAGGTCCACTGCACCGCGGCATACTTCAGCGCGAACTGTTCGACCGGAATGCCTTCACCCTGCACGGTGGGCGACACGGCGGACACCAGCACATGCTTGAGCTTGACCTCCAGATACTTGACGCGCTTGTCGCCGTCGGCGCGCATGAAGTCGATGGTGACTTCGTCGAAGGTGTGGCCGGCGGAACAGGCTTCCCACAGGCGAGGCGAGGTCAGATCCAGGTCCTTGACGAAAATCATCTCGTCATGTTCGCAACGTTCGGCCGTGAAACCGCCGGCAGTCGAAGCGGTCGCGGACTTGGGCTGACGAATCTGGTGTGCCCACGAACTCACCTCGATCCACTCCTTGTGGTCGTTGTCGCGTGACTCACCCTTGATGTCGTACTTGCCCTTGAACTGAATGTAAATATCCTTCACGTAGTGCTCCTAAAGAGGGATGGAGGGAAAAATCAAGCGCCCTTGGCTGACTGCGGCAACTCGGCCACCAGGCGCAGGGAGACCGAGAGTTCATCGAGCTGGAAGTGCGGCCGCAGGAAGGAGACAGCGCGGTACACACCGGGCCGTCCAGGCACTTCCGAGACCTGGATCGAGGCTTCGCGCAGCGGGAACTGCGCCTTGGCCTCCTGTGACGCGCCGTCGTCGAGCAGCACGTACTGGGCGATCCAGTTGTTGAGGTAGGTTTCGACGTTGCCTGCCGAGGCAAAGCTGCCGATCTTGTCGCGCATCATCGCCTTCAAGTAATGGGCAATGCGCGAGACCGCAAAGATGTACTGCAACTGGGAAGACAGTACGGCATTGGCATTGGCGGCATCGGTGTTGTACTTCTTCGCCTTCTGCACCGACTGCGCGCCGAAGAAGGCGGCGTAGTCCGAGCCCTTGCAATGCACCAGCGGGATGAAGCCCAGGTCGGACAGTTCCTTCTCGCGCCGATCGGTGATGGCAATCTCGGTCGGGCACTTCAGCGCCACCTCACCATCGTCGGTCTTGAAGGTGTGAGTGGGCAGATCCTCGACCAGGCCACCACCTTCGACACCACGGATCGCGGCGCACCACCCGAAGTGATCGAAGGCGTCCGTCAGGCGGGCAGCGAAGGCATAGGCGGCATTCACCCACAGGTACTTGCTGTGGTCACTGCCATCCACCTCTTCCACGTAGTTGAAGCCCTCGACCGGCGTACCGTCCTTCGGGTTGTAGGGCAGACGACCCAGGAAGTGAGGCAGGGTCAGGCCAACGTAACGTGCGTCCTCGCTGTCACGGAAGGAGCGCCACTTGGCGTACTCGACGGTATCGAACACCTTCGCAAGATCGCGCGGCTTGCCCAGGTCGGTGAAGCTTTCCAGCCCCATCAGCTCCGGCGCGGCCCCTGCGATGAAAGGCGCATGCGAGGCGGCCGCCACGTGTGCCATCTGGTCGATGAAGTACATGTCCTCGGGCTGGCGGCCAATCTCGAAGTCGCCGATCAGCGCACCGAAAGGCGCACCGCCAAAGGTGCCGAATTCTTCCTCGTACACCTTCTTGAACAGCACGCTCTGGTCGAAATCGATCGCGGACTTGAAGTCCTTGATCAGATCCTTCTTGTTCGTGTTGAAAACCTTGATCTTCAGCATCGTGCCGGTGGAGGTCTGCTTGCTCAGATACTCCAGGCCGCGCCACGAAGCCTCCAGCTTCTGGAATTCAGGGGCATGCATGACAGCCGAGAGCTGCGTCGACAACAACGCGTCCAGCTCGGCGATGCGCGCATCCAGGGTGGCGGACAGGTTCTCGGAGATCACCACCGCACCGTCCATCACCTGCGACACGAGTTCGCCAATGATGTCCCGGGCACGCGAGTGCTCGGCAGCAGACTTGGCTACCTTGCTCTCGGCAACGATCTGGTCCAGCAGGCTGTTGGCTTCGGCAGCCACAGCCACCGGCTTGAGAGAAGTCAGTTCGGCGCTCATGGCTTACTCCTTGTTGCCCGATTCACGATTGATGGCTGCCAGTTGCTCCGTGTTGGTCAGCACCTGTTGCAGGATGTCATCCAGCTTTTCGTTGCCGGCAAGCTTGCCGCGCAGGTCTGCCAGCTTGTTGCGTGCCTCGAGCAGCTTGCGCAGGGGCTCGACCTGCTGCACGACGGACTCGGGCCGGAAGTCCTCCATCGACTTGAACTTCAGCTCGACCCCCAGCTCGCCCTCACCCGTCAGGGTGTTCTTGACGCGATAGGTCGCGCGCGGCGCCATGCCTTGCAGCACATCGTCAAAGTTGTCGCCATCAATGTTGACGAACTTGCGATCACGCAGACGTGGCAAGGGCTCTTCCGGATTGCCCGAGAAGTCGCCCATCACACCGACGACGAAGGGCAACTCCTTCTGTTCGATCGCGTCGCCGATCTCGACGTCATAGGACAACTGGACCCGAGGCGGGCGCACACGGTTGAGTTTTTTCTGGATGCTTTCGGACTTGGCCAAGATACTTCTCCCTTGCACTGATTCGACAGGCGTGATGACTCACCAAGGCGATCCGAGCCGACCCCGGACCCGCCATGCACTAATTGCTTCCTACTTGAGACTGCTGAATGGATTCGACGCCTGCGGCGACGCTGGCTTGCTTGGCGCGACCGAAGGCACGCTCGTCTTTGGTGTGGAACTCGCTGCCGCAGATCGGTTTGTCGCCGGGCGACTCGCGCGTGATTTCGCAGGGCTCTCTGCCTCAACCAAGGGCACCAGCTCGTCCTGCCCCAAGGTCTCGCGCAGGCTACGCGCCAAGCGCTCGGCCTCGGAACGCGTATTGCCGCGCAGACCGGTGTCCGCCGACATATCCGACAAAGCCCTGACCGCCACTCGCAGACTGGCCACCACCGCCAGCGCCTTCGCATCGCGACGTGACGGGTCACGCTTCATGGCCTCGTCCGCCGCCTCGATCGCCGACGGATAGTTGTCGGCATCGAAGTGAACCTGGGCCATCTTGACCCATGGCATGGCCGACGCTGGATTGGCCCGGGCCGATGCATCCAGGAGCTCCATCCCCTTCTCCTTCTCACCCGCATCAAGTGCTTGCAGCGCGTCGCGATAAAGCGCGGCGGAGTTGGGCGGAGCGGATGCGGGCGCGGAGCGCGACGCGCAACCGGAAATGACGACAGACGCGACCAATAAACCGATCAACGGCTTAAAAATGAATTGCATGATTTGCTTCTCTATAAAATCAACATATTTGTCGTTTCTAGACAGACAACCACAAAAAAACGCCCCCTGACCGGGGCTAAATAAACGATACCAGCACGTCGTGAAAAATATCAATCCAGCCCAAAGGGCAGTACTCTTCACATTCAAATTACATTGAGAGAGACTGCTCACGCCCACTAGATTCGGCAGAGACAAGCACGGCACTCAGCGCCTAGAGACCTGGCAATCCCACGCAACGAGAATGAATTTTATCGTTAAAATTCATAGCGTTACTTAACACAACAAAGCATTGGTAGATCACAGCAGGCGCAACTTAAGCACCCATGACACTCGTTTGGCATATTGTGTTAAATATCACAGACAACACAAACAAGGCGTTTATGAAAAACATGTCGATTTTGTTGTTTTTCTGGACAAGCGGTCGATTGATATAGACATCCGGATATTCTCGATTACAAATCGACATTTACCGTAGAAACACAGCTTTTATGCAATCTAGCCGTTTGATTGAAATCACGACCGCCCTTAAGGGAATACTGATCTGCATATTCATTTCCGGGTGTTCGACCAGCGGTTTGGGGAAAATCGCCGATGGATCGATGGAACTGGTGGGTCTCAAAAAACCCGACGCGCAGCTTCCGTCCATGCCCAGCAAACCCGCTACGCCCGCCGAGGTACCGCTCGTCATACATGCCGGCAACAACCTCAACGCAGACGCACGGGGACGCCCCATTGCGCTGGTGCTCAAGCTGTACAAGCTGCGAGACGACGCCAGCTTCCGCGCAGCCGCCTACTCCGCGCTGTCGGACCCCGCTCGTGAGAAGGATGTCTTGTCTACCGCCCTGATTGAAGCGCGCGAGCTCACGCTACTTCCGGGACAGCGCCTGGAGCTGAAGGAACGTCTGCCGGAAGGAAGCATCTACCTGGGAGTGGCGGCATTCTTCCGTGCCCCCGCCGGCGACCGGTGGCGCGTCAGTCTTCCGATGGATGGCATCAACGCTCGCGGCGTCACGATCGGTGTCCATGCGTGTGCCATGACGGTGTCACAAGGCGTCGTGAGCGGACAGAACAGCAGCGAGGCAGCATCCCTGTCGGGTGTGATCTGCCGCTGACCGAAACAATCCGACCAAGCAGGTAACGCAGTGAAGAACACACAGAAGTTGTTATGGGGCGAGGGGCTCTTCCTGAAGCCCCAGCATTTCCAGCAGCAAGACATCTACCACGAGCAAAGACTCGCCCAAGCCTTGCACGCCACCCACCCCTATCTGTGGGGTGCGAGCCAGTTGCGGCTGGACCGCGACGCACTGGAGAGCGGCTTGCTCCGATTCAACGAGGTCCGCGTGATGTGGCCCGATGGCGAAACGCTGGACGCGCCCACAACCGATCGCCTGCCAGATGCCCGCAATCTGGTGGACATCGACATCCCGGCAGATGGGCTCGACTTTCATCTGTGCTTGCCACTGCTGCGCGAGGATGGCAGTAACTTCTCTTCGCCCGGCAAGCAGACCAGCGTCGCGACGCGCTATCAGCAGGACAGCATCAACGCACTGGACCTCTATACACAGGCCGTAGGCAGCGAGTTGGCCGTGCTACGCAAGCATGCGCGCCTGCTGAGCGATCTGGAACCCCGCGAACAGTACGTGTCACTGCCTGTGGTGCGTATCCGGCGCACCGCGTCGGGTGCCTACGAGAGCGACCCCGCGTTCATGCCTCCGGCATTGAGCATCAACGCCATCCCGGCGCTCGAATCGATGCTGCGGCGCTTGCTCGACATGCTGCAGGCGAAGTGCAACGCCCTCTACGGGCACCACCGCGAGCCATCCAAACACGTCATCGAATTCCGCTCGGGCGATGTGGCCTCGTTCTGGCTGTTGCACACGGCCAGCGCAGCCTTCGCCCAGCTGTCCCACTATCTGCATCATCCCCGCCTGCACCCCGAGCGCCTCTATCAGAGCCTGCTCGGCCTGGCCGGGCAGTTGCTGACTTTCGCGAAGGCCTACAGCCTGGACGATCTGCCGGTTTACCACCACGGCGCCCCAGGCCCGGCCTTCCTGAAACTGGACCAGATCATCCGGGAGCTGATCAACACGGTAATCTCGGCACGCTACGTCAGCATTGGTCTGCAGGAGACGAAGCCGGGCTACTTCGTCGGCAGGCTCGACTCCGAGAAGCTAACCCAGGGCGCATCGTTCTACGTAGCTGTAGCGGCCGACCTGCCACCTGCCGAGTTGGTGGAGACCGTTCCGGTGCGCTTCAAGCTCGGCGCACCAGACGACGTCGACCGCCTCGTGCTGTCGGCCATGCCGGGCGTGAAGCTGCAGGCTGCACCACAAGTACCCGCTGCCATCCCGGTGCGCCCCGGTGCCTACTACTTCTCGGTCGAGGCACACGGCCCCATCTACGAACGCATGATGCAGGCAAAGACGCTCTGCCTCTATGCCCCCAGCGGTTTCCCCGACCTCAAACTCGATCTCATGGCGGTCATCGAATGAGCCTCTCAGCCCCCACCATCTTCGGCAACACCCCAAGCAAACCGAACACGTCCCACCCCCAGGCCGAGGTCGCGCGCAGCCCGCGCAGCCTCGTTGACCTGCTGCACGACGGTTTCTACCTACTGTTCATGCTGCGCAACCGCGCCGCGCCGACAGACGCCGCCATGTTCCGCGAACGCATCCGGCGCTTCCTCGATGATTTCGACAAGAACGCAACGCGACAACACGCCTCCCCGGACGACATCCATTCGGCCAAGTACGCATTCTGCGCACTGGTCGATGAAGTCATCCTGTCGAGCAACTTCGCCATCCGCGATGCCTGGGAGCGTCAGCCCTTGCAACTGGCATTGTTCGGCGAGCAACTTGCCGGTGAGCAGTTCTTCGTTCAGTTGGAGGTGCTACGCGCCCAGGGCGCCAAGCGCTTGCCTGCGTTGGAAGTCTTCCATCACTGTCTGCTCCATGGGTTCAAGGGCAAGTACCTGCTAGAGGGGCCCGAGAAACTGCATTACCTCGTCGCGCGCGTGGGCGATGAAGTCATCCATCACAAGGGCAAGCGTGCCAGCTTCGCGCCACACTGGGCCATTCCAGATCGCATCAAGCACGCCCTGCGTAGCGAGGTACCGATCTGGGTGATCACCTGCATCATGGCCTTGGTAGGGATCCTGGGCTTCATCGGGCTGAAAGCCTACCTGGACGCCCACACGCAGAAGACGCTCAGCCAGTACACCAGCATCGTCAAGCTTGCTCCGCGCAGCGCCAACGTCACGATCACGCTCCCCTGATCTCATGGGCGACCCCAGGGTCGCCCCCGGAATCACCACCATGTTCCCTTCGCCCTCTGCCTCTGCCGCTTCGGTACCAACCGAAGGCACGTTGTCCGCGCTCCCCGACAGTCTGTCCGCCGCCTTGCCCAGCCGCGACATCTTCCAGCGTGCGCTGTCGCAGACGGCACGCCTCATCTCGATCACCACCCCCTTGCCGGATACCGTGCTGGTCGCCGAACGATTTCATGGTGAAGAAGCCCTTTCCACCTGCTATGCCTTCGACATCGACTGCCTGTCATCCAACGCGCACCTCGAACTGAAGCAGTTCATCGGCGAAGAGCTCACCTTGCGTCTGTTACTGGCAGATGGTCGCAGCCATCGCCAATGGCATGGGCTGGTCACACGCGCAGCGCAACTCGGGGCCGATGGCGGGCTGGCGCGCTATCGCCTGACGCTCTCGCCTTGGTTGTCGCTGTTGGCGCATCGCCGCACCAGCCGCATCTTCCAGGACAAGACCATCGAGGAGATCGTCAGCGAAGTTTTCGCGCACTACCCCCTCGCCCGCTTCAGCTTTGAGCTGACCACCCCGCTCTCGCCGCGCAGCCTGTGTTGCCAGTACCGCGAGACCGATCTCGAGTTCGTCCAGCGCCTGCTAGCCAGCGAAGGCTTGTCTTATCGCTTTGCACACGACCAAGCCGCACAGGCGGGAACGACAGGCGAATCACTTCAAGCGATGCATACGCTGGTGATCTTCGATGCGGCGTCTCCCCTGGCCGACTGCGCGCAACCCGACATCCGCTTCCACCGCAGCGCAGCCACCGAAGCGAGCGACAGCATCCACGCCTGGGAGTCAGCCCAGTCGGTGAAGAGCAATGCCTTTACCCGCGCCAGTTGGGACTACAAACAATTGCTGGCACCGGCCGGCAGCGGTGAGGTGGATGCCCAACTCCTGGGTGGGGTGGGTGAGGTGCCGAGCCTGGAAGACTTTGAGGGCAGCGGCGCTTATCGCTATGCCGATGCGCAGGGGGCCGAGCAAGCCGCGCTGCGTGCCGCAGGCTATCAGGCCCTGGCGATGGCTGCGCATCGCATCGAGAGTTCGGTCCGGGTGTTGGCGCCGGGGGAGCGTTTCCGGGCCAGCGCGCATCCCGTCCTGCAGAGCGAGTCGGCCCGGCAGACGGTGTTGGCATTGGTCCATGAGGCGGTCAATAACCTGGACAGTGGGGCGAAAGTCCTCCACGCAGCGGCCACGCACACGTCATCCTCTCAGGTCGAGCGCGGCAGCTACCGCAACCGGGCCGTGTGTGTGTCGGCTGCGCTGCCGGTGCTGCCGCGTCCGTTGCCCAAGCCGGCCGTGCAAGGCATGCAGACGGCGCTGGTGGTCGGCTCGGCTGCGGTGCCGGTGGGCACCGGGACGCACAGTGAGCGGGATGGGCGAGTCAAGATCCAGTTTCCGTGGCAACGCGGAGCACGCCCTCTGACGGGTACGCCGGTCAGTGAGGCGGAGCGCGCGACGCTGGACGAGTCAAATGGCACCTGGGTCCGGGTGGCGGAGTGGTTAGCGGGCCCGAACTGGGGCAGCAGCTTTACGCCACGGGTGGGCACCGAGGTGTTGGTGGAGTTCGTCGAGGGGGATGTGGATCGTCCCTTGGTGGTGGCGCAGCTCTACAACGGTCAGGATGCACCGCCCTGGCCCGCTGGCGAGGGAAGTCAGGCGAATCATCCAGGCCTGCTCTCGGGTTGGCATGTGCCGACACTGGACGGCGCGGGCTGGAGTCAGTGGCAGCTCGATGATGCGACCGGTCAGTTGCGCTGCCGTCTGGCCAGTAGTGCGCAGCGCAGTGAGTTGAATCTGGGCTTTCTGATTCATCAGGCGCCGGGCAGCAGCAGGCGCGGGGCGTATCGGGGCCAGGGCTTCGAGTTGCGCACCGATGGCTGGGGCGTGCTGCGTGCGGCGCAGGGGATGCTGGTCTCGACCAGCGCCCGGATGCAGGCGGCGAGCACGCAGCTCGATACCGGGGAGGTTGCCGTGCAGCTCAAGGCAGCCTGCGACACGGCGACCCGCTTGTCGGATGCGGCCAGTCAGTCGGAAGCCGATGCGCTGGCCCAGGCCCCGCGCATCGAGGCTTTCCGGGCGCTCATCCACCCGCAGGCTGCGCTGGCTCCCCTCTCCCCCACCCCCTCTCCCGCCAGCGGGCGAGGGGAGCAGACGGCGGCTTCTCCGAGCGTAAAGCCGGGCACCGATCCGACGGACCGCACCGTGCCCGCCTTCACTGCCCCTGCCCTGCTGGTGGAGACCCCAGACAGTCTGGCCCTGGCGACCCCGCAGAGCAGCGCCTTGTTCGCCAGTGCGCAGCTCAGTGTCACCGCCCAGGCGGATACCCAGCTCAGCGCGCAGCACACCCTGAGCCTCGTCGCGGGCGAAGCGACCAGTCTCTACACCCATGCCAGCGGCATCAAGGCCATCGCCGCCAATGCCCCGCTCTCCATCCAGGCCCACGACGGCCCGCTCGAAGTACTGGCCGACCAGGATGTCACCGTCACCTCATCGAACGACGAGATCCACATCCTCGCCAGCAGCAAGATCGTGCTCCAGGCCGGCCAGTCCTCCATCACGCTGGACGGCGCCAACCTCACCTTCGCCTGCCCAGGCCAGTTCACCGTCAAAGGCGGGCAGAATGTGTTGGCGGGCGGGGCAAGTGCGGCGGCGAGTTTGCCCATACTGCCAGAAGGCAAACTCACGATTGACAAGGATGTGATCGAACTGGATCACCGTTACCACGATGAAGAAGGTCTGGCCGACGCCGAGTATGTCGCCACACTTTCTGATGGCAGCACGCGCTTCGGGCGGCTGGATAGCCATGGACGCGCAAGGCTCACAGACGTCCCAGCAGGTTCAAGTGCAAGCGTTCGTTTCGGTCCCTCGAGCGCGCCGTTCAAGCGCAAGACCGCCGAGCCCACACCCGGTCATTCCGCCACGCCTGCGGAAACGAACATTCAAAGCCTGGTGGCGCGCTACGCGGCACATCTCAAGAACAGGAGCAAGGTATGAGTACGGCGAACGCAAGCAGTGCGCCGCACTGGTGGTCCGGCTTCGAGTCTACGGTCAGTGAGGCAAGCGGCTGGCTCTGGGGTACGGTACAAGGCGCGTTCAACGAGAAAGCCAGCCTCTCACAGATCATCGTGGATGCCGTGATTGGCATGATCCCGCTGGTTGGCGACGTCACGGCGGTGCGTGATCTGATTGCGGTCAGCATCGGCATGGTCGATGACCCTGCCAAGCGCGACGACAAGCTGCAATGGATCATGCTTGTCGTGCTGATCTTCGCCCTGATCCCTGTGATCGGTGGTGTCATCAAAGGCGTGGGCCGACTCACGCTCAAAGCGGTCGGCGAAGCCGCTCATCTCGTCGGTGCCGCGCGTGCCGCGCATCTGGGTCAGGCGGCCAAAGACATCGTGGCCTTTCTGAATCGGGTGGGCGTCGGGAATGCAGAGCGCTGGCTGCTCAACTTGCGCGTACTCGATCATCAGGCGCAGATCGTGGAGCGCTTTGGCGCCCTGATCGTCACGCTGCGGCGTTGCTGCGCGAAGATCAAGACCGAGCTGCATGCTGTGCTGCCTCAGTCTTTGTTGAGCAGACTGGATGGGCTTTCAAGCGGGCTCCAGCGTTTGAAGGAGACTGGCGACAAGATGATCCCGGAAGCCCTCAAAGAACTTGATCAACACTTGCGCGAGATTCAGGCCTACATTCGCTCCGGCGGCGAAACCACCGCACGCACCGTCGAACACACTGCCACGGCAGGCACGAAGACAGTGACCTATGCCGACGAGCTGCGCATGATTGAAGCCGAGGCCGGCGCGCTGCGCAGCGCCAAGGGCGGGTGGGTGCAGAACAGTGCGAATCCAGGCGACATGCACAATTACTACAAGCATGAGACGGGGTATCCGGATTTGGCAAAATTCGTTGGTGATAAGGGTCGGCTCACGGGTATCCCCGCCTTCGCCGGCAAGATCACCAACCGCACGATGAAGCCAGGTGACGAGGTGTTTCGTTTGTTTGGACCTAAAGGCGAGACGTTTGGCGAAACAGTCGACCAGAGCTTTGGTGCAGGAGGCTGGTGGGGCATGGGCAAGCCGCCCAAGACTGCTGAGGAATGGCGTAAGCACTACGCAGTGCTCGACGAATTCAATCGCGATGGTTTTATGGTGGTCGGTAAGGTTGTGGAGCCGGATCGAATTAGGGCTTGCGTGGGTAAGGTGTCTGAGCAAGTTAGCAACAAAATACCGGGGCAATACCTTGAGGGCGGTGGCATGCAAGCGGTGTTCTATCTGGACGATGCCGCCAAAAAAACCTTGAGCGAGGCCGGGCAAGAAGTCATCAAGACCGGTCAGCCCAAGAAGCTCACAGTCGGTGGCATGGAGTTGGAGATCCGCCCAACCGGTTGGACAGATGCCAACGGCCGCTGGGGCTATGTGCGCATGCCCGGTACCACTACCGTGCAAACCACGCGCCTCGGTGCGCGCGAGATCGCCCGCAAAGATGAAGAGGTGCCTGCCACGCGCAGCACCAAACCCCGGTAATGACCATGAGTAATTCCATTCCCCTGATCCCCAACGCCGAAGAGCGTCGCCGCATCTTCTACATGCTTAAGAAGAACTCCTCCTACACCGCTTGGGCGCGGGTGGCGGAGTACCACTGGAAGTGGTTAGAGATTTATAAACTGGCTGTGGCCGATGATTCACAAAAAGGTACGGGGTTCTTTAGCAATCCAGCAAAGCGCATAGCCTTTGCTGAGGGAATGGCTGTTTGCTTGGAACGCCTGCGGCGAGGCGATAAGCGCCCGTTCAAGTACCTGGGGCTGACGGGATATTTCTATCAAGCCCATCAACCACTCAGCTGGATGGCAACAGATATTTCGCGCTACGAGATGGGGGAGAACGCCCTTCCCGCAATGGACTCACCCCACTGGGATCGCCTCGTCGAGGCTTTGGTCAACGAAGGACGCGCCGAGCAGGAAATCGGCGCCTTCATCCTCGAAGGCCAGTGGATCGACAACCCGGCCCCGCTGAGTTATCACGTCATGGCCAACCACGGCCCCAACTTCCTGATGGAGTACTCCACTTTTCCGGAAGGTGAATTGCCGCCCGTGCCAGAACCCGAGGAGCAGGTGTTTTTGCGCACCAAAGATACGGTGCCTTACTCGGGCATCTGGGAGCCGGTGAAGGTCGATTACACCAAGGGTGTGCTGGGTTTGTTCCAGAAACCCATCGTGCCTGACGCAGGAATCGAACTCGACGGGCTGATGAATTACCTGCATGTGGGCTCGCCCGCGCCGAGCATCGCCTTCCCGGGCGATGACTTGCGCAATGACGGCCGCCCGACGACCTGGCGCCTCATCTGGCGTGATGATCGGTATGAGGACGGTACTATTCCCGACGAAGAAGCGCAGTACACCTTCCGTTGCCCCGAATGGCCGCACGTGCCATGGCCGCAGTTCGCCCCGCCAGACCCGAACGCTCAACCCGACACAGGCCCGGCACGCTGCCCCGCCGGTCAGCCCTGTCCGCGCGCAGGCTACTGGATATCGCCCGCCAAGGCTGACTCACGACGCCTGTTCAAACAAGGCGAGATCATGCCGGAGTTGGGTGCTGACTACGGCGTGACAATCTGGCAATGGGACACGGATCAGGCCTGACGGAAGGTCGACATCCGTTTCCACAGCAACGTGGCCACCGAGGCCAGCGGCAGCATATCGCCCCGGCCCTCTGCGCTCATTTTCCCGCGCCAATTGGGCCTGCAAGCTGTTGCTGGCTCCGGTCGGCGACCGCGAGATCAATGCCCAGCACTGCATGTGCAAGGCACAACTAGGCTCCGCCCTGCCCCCGCCACCTCGCCCACAGCAAGACCATCAGGTCGAGCACGCAGTAGAACGCGCCGGCCGCGAGGGGTGGGTTGGTCATGGCGAGGCCGAACCAGGGGTCTTGCGCCTGCCATTGCCAGTTGCCTAGCCAGGTGGCGAACAACTCCATCCACAGTGCCAGCAGGAACATCCAGGCATAGAGTCGCGGCGCGGGGCCGAAGCGCCAGCAGAGCAGGAAGAAGGCGCAAAGCACGAGACCCAGATGGTCGTGCCCCTGCCATGCCATCCAGAGGGTAAGCGGGGCAGCCAGCCAGGGCACCAGGGCGAGCAGGCGATAGGGCACGCGCGCGACGCTGTGCATGCCGAGCCAGAAAAGCAGCACATGCCCGGGCGGGACGAACAGCGGCAAGCCGCCATCGCGATACAGGTAGAGCCCCCACAGCAGGGACAGGAACAGTTCGCCCGCAGTGGCGATTACCAGGCAGACGATCAGCGGCGGGCGCATGGCGGGCTTTTCCACCCGCAGCAGCAAGGCGTACAGGCCCCACACCCAGGCATTGACCAAAAGTGGCCCCAGCCTGCCGCCCAGTTGATCGAGCAGGAGGCCGCCCACGATGATCAGCAGGATCAGCAGCGGCATGAGGCCCAGCACACGGGCACGCGTCGCGGGCCAGCCACATTGGAACAGCGTGGCGCCGAGTCGACGCACGGCCGCCCTCACCCGCGCCCCCGGTTCTTGTCCCAGGTGAAGCGCTGCGTGCGCTGCCAGCGTTGGTCGGCCTGCAAGCGTGGATTGCCCGGGCGCTGTGCCGCAGGTTTGGGTGCAGATGGCAGCGCAGGTCGATTGCCGGGCTTGGCCGGTTTGCTCATCTCAGCCAGCCGTTGAGGCGCAGCCAGTTCTCGCACAACTGCGTCCATTGCGCGACAGGCCCCTGAGCAAGGCGGATCGCGAAACCGTGACCGCCGCGCTGGAACACATGCAGCTCCGCCGGCACCTTCTGCCGACGCAGTGCGAAGTAGAAACGCAGCGCGTTCTCGGGCGGTACGGAGGCGTCGTCATCGGCATGCACGATGCAACAGGCCGGCGTGTCGGCCTGCACCATCAGCTCGGCGGACTGCGATTTGATTTCGGCCTCAGTGGGCGCTTCGCCCAGCAGTTTCTGCCGCGAAATCGCGTGCGTGTAGACCGCGTCCATGGTGATGACGGGATAGACCAGCAGCGCGAAATCAGGCCGTGCGGAATTGCCGTCCACCGCATCCTGCGCCGCATAGACGGGCGCCGCAAAGCGCGTCGCCAGCATCGCCGCGACATGGCCGCCGGCCGAGAAGCCCATCAGCCCGACGCGCTGCGGCGCGATGCCCAGCGACACGGCATGCGCGCGCAACCAGCGCATCGCGCGCTGCGCGTCCTGCAAGGATACGTGCACCGCCTGCGCATGACCTTCGCCGGGCAGGCGATACTTGAGCACACCGACCGTGATGCCCAGGCCGGTGAGCCAGGGCACGATCTCCTCACCTTCCTTGTCGATGACGACGCGCTGGTAGCCGCCACCGGGAATCACCAGCAGCGCCAGCCCATTCGGCTTGGCCGGGCGATAGACGCGCAGCATCGGCCGCGTGATGCGGCTGATCGCGCGGTCATGGAATTGCGTGATGTCCGGGCTGCGTTCGTCGATGAACTCTTCCAGCACGAGCCCCGCCGAACCCGGCGCATCGCCCGGCCACAGCGGATGCTCGGTGTAGCCCATCAGGCGCGGCGCTGGCCCAGCAACTCGGCGGCGTGCTGGCGCGTGGTTTCGGTGATGTTGACGCCGCCCAGCATGCGCGCGATCTCTTCCACGCGCTCAGCCTCGGCCAGCGCCGAGAGGCGCGACAGCGTGGCACCGTCGACGGTTTCCTTGGCCACCTTCCATTGCCAGTCGGCCTGCGCAGCCACCTGCGGCAGGTGCGTCACACACAGCACCTGGTGCGTGCGGCCCAGCTCGCGCAGACGGCGGCCCACGATCTCGGCCACGCTGCCCCCGATGCCGACGTCGACCTCGTCGAAGATCAGCGTCGGCGCGGACTGCGCTTCACTGGTGATGACCTGGATCGCCAGCCCGATGCGCGACAGCTCGCCGCCGGACGCAACCTTGCCCAGCGGTCGCAGCGGCTGCGCGGGATTCGCGGCAACCTGGAACTCGATGCGCTCGTAACCGGTGGCAGCACCATCCGGTTCGGGCTGCAGGGCAATCTGGAACGTACCACCAGCCATCGCGAGGCCCTGCATGGCTTCAGTCACGGCCTCGCCCAATGCGGCGGCGGCCTTTTCACGTTTGCCACTCAGCTCGCGCGCCTTGCGATCGAACTGCGCCTGCGTCTCCTGTTCGCGCGCCAGCAAGGCGGCGGGATCGGCCAGCTCGTCCAAGCTCGCCAGTCGTGTAGCGCTCTCGTCGAGCAGGCCCGGCAGCGCTTCCGGCGCGACGCGATACTTGCGCGCCATGTCCAGCACGGCGGCGATGCGCTGGTCGACTTCGGCCAGGCGTGCCGGGTCGAGGTCGACGCGATCACGGTAGCGGCGCAGCGCATGGCCCGCCTCTTCCAGCCGGATCGCGGCTTCCGACAACAACTGCGCGATCTCGCCCAACTGCGGGTCATAGCCGGCCAGCTCCTGCAGGCGGGCGGCCAGGCGCTCGGTCTCGGTGGCCAGCGGCGCATCGCTCTCGCTGACGGCGTCCAGTGCCGCCGAGGCACCCTCCAGCAGGCTGGCCGCATGCGACAGGCGCGCCTGCTCCTGATTCAGCGCATCCCACTCTTCAGCCGCGAAGCCCAGCTCGCGCAGCTCCTTGACCTGGTAGGACAGCATCTCGCGTTCGCGCAGCAGATGGGCCTGGCCCTGCTCCGCCTCCTCACGCGCCTTCGCGGCGGCGCGCCATTCGCGGTACGCCAGCGCCACTTCGCGCGCCAGCGGCAGCAGGCCGGCATGGCTGTCGAGCAGGATGCGCTGTGCATCCGGGCGCAACAAGGCGTGGTGCGCATGCTGGCCATGGATGTCGGCGAGGAACTCGCCCAGCTCGCGCAACTGCGTCGCGGTGGCCGGCATGCCGTTGATGTAGGCGCGCGAGCGGCCGCCGCTGTCGATCACCCGGCGCAGCAGGATCACGTCCTCGTCGGCCGACAGGTCCTGCGCCAGCAACCAGGTCCGAGCCGGGGAGTCAGCGGGTAGGTCGAATTCGGCCGCGAGATCGGCCTTGTCGCAGCCGCTGCGTACCACGCCGGCATCCCCGCGCTCGCCCAGCAGCAAGGCCAGGGCGTCGAGCAGGATGGATTTGCCGGCGCCGGTCTCGCCCGTCAGCGCACCGAAGCCGGCACGGAAATCGAGTTCGAGCTGGTCAACCAGCACGAAATCCTTGATCAGAAGACGCCGCAGCATGAGTCGATCCAGTCCTCAGGACAGGCGCGGCGCCGCGCTCCAGTGCAGCTTCTCGCGCAGCACGGCGAAGTAGCTGTACTGCTCGGGGTGCAGCAGGGTCACGGACTGGAATGAACGGCGCACACGGATACGGTCGCCCGCCTTGGCGTCGAACAAGGTCTGGCCATCGAAGTGGATGCGCGCGTCGTGCGAGGGCAGGATCACCAATTCCACCGTGCTCTCCTGCGACAGGGCGATGGGGCGATAAGTCAGGGCATGCGGGCACAGCGGCACCAGCAACATGCCCGCCAGGCGCGGATGCAGGATGGGGCCATTGGCCGACAAGGCGTAAGCGGTGGAGCCGGTCGGCGTGGCGACGATCATGCCGTCGGCGCGTTGCGAGTAGATGAACTCGCCATCGACATGCAGTTCGAACTCGATCAGGCGGCCGATCTCGCCGCGCGACAGCACCACGTCATTGAGTGCGGTGGTACTGAACACCGGGGCGCCGTTACGCAGGACCTCGGCCTCCAGCAACACACGGCGCTCGCGCTGGCACTTGCCGTTGAGCACCTCGGCCACCATTTCCAGCATGCCGTCACGCGAGATGTCGGTCAGGAAGCCCAGGCGCCCCAGGTTGATGCCCATCAGGGGCACACCATAGGCCGACAGCCGACGGGCCGCAGTGAGCATGGTGCCGTCGCCACCGACCACGATGGCCAACTGGGCACCGCGGCCGATGGCGTCGTAGTCGACCACCCGGTCAAAGCCCAGGCCGGTGGCGTTGGCCGTTTCCAGCTCGATCCACACGGTTGCGCCGGCCCGGCGCAGGAAGTCCGCCAACTGGCTCAGGACTTCGCCCACTTCCGCACTCTGGTACTTGCCAATCAGGGCAATGGTCTTGAACGCTGTGCTCATGGAGCGGCATTGTAACCGCGCGGCCCGGTCCGTGAAGGCCCGCCGCAACTGGTCAGCGGGGAGCCAGCCACTTACAATCGGGGGTCATGTCGAATCCATCAGACGCTTCTCTCGACCAACGCGCCAAGGTATTGCTCAAGACCCTGGTCGAGCGCTACATCGCCGAGGGCCAGCCCGTCGGCTCGCGCTCGCTGTCGCGCCAGTCCGGCCTGGAACTGTCGCCCGCCACGATCCGCAACGTGATGGCCGACCTGGAGGAGATGGGCTTCGTCGCCAGCCCGCACACCTCGGCCGGCCGCATTCCCACCGCGCGCGGCTACCGCCTGTTCGTCGATTCACTGCTGACCGTGCAGACCATCGAACAGAATGAACTGCGCGCACTGGAACACCAGTTGCAGCCAGACGACCCCAAGCGTGTGATCAACGCGGCCTCGCAACTGCTGTCCGGCCTGACGCACTTCGCCGGCATCGTGGTGGCGCAGCGCAAGGACGGCACCAAGGTCCGCCAGATCGAGTTCGTCAGTCTGTCCGATACGCGCGTGTTGCTGATCATCGTCACCACCACCGGCGACGTGCAGAACCGCATCCTGCTGACCAAGCGCGCCTACTCGCCCAGCGAGCTGACCCAGGCAGCCAACTACCTGAACCAGCATTGCGTGGGCCTAGGGCTCACCGACATGCTGGACCGTCTGCGCATGGAGTTGACCGAACTGCGCGCCGACATGTCCGAACTCATGAGCGCGGCCATCCAGGCAGGCGAAGAAGCCATCGAGAAGCAGGACACCGACTACGTGATCTCCGGCGAGCGCAACCTGCTGGAGGTCGACGAGCTGTCCTCCAACATGTCGCGCATGCGCGAGCTGTTCCGCATGTTCGAACAGAAGTCCAGCCTGATGCAGTTGCTGGACATCTCAAACCGTGCCGACGGCGTGCAGATCTTCATCGGCGGCGAATCCGGCATCACCACGCTGGACGAATGCAGCGTGATCACCGCCCCCTACGAGGTCGACGGCCAACTGGTCGGCACCGTAGGCGTGATCGGCCCCACGCGCATGGCCTACGACCGAGTCATCCCCATCGTCGACATCACCGCGCGCCTGCTCTCCAGCGCACTGTCCAACAACGGCTGACCACGCCTGCATGCCACGTTATTTACCCGAACCCAAGCATGACCACGCCGCCGCCGAGCGCATCGGCATCCTGCTGGTCAATCTCGGCACGCCGGAAGCGCCCACGGCCAAGGCGGTGCGGCCCTACCTGAAGCAGTTCCTGTCCGACCCGCGCGTAGTCGAGATTCCGCGCCTGCTGTGGACGCCCCTGCTGAACCTGGTGATCCTCAACACCCGCCCGGCCAAGTCGGCGGAGAAGTACGCCCAGGTGTGGACCGCCGAAGGCTCGCCGCTGAAAGTGCATACCGAGCGCCAGGCCAAGTACCTGCAGGGCTACTACCTGCAGGCTGGCCACGGCCGCGTGCTGGTGGAGTACGCCATGCGCTACGGTCAGCCCGACATCGAGTCAGGCCTGCTGGCGCTGAAGGAAAAACAATGCCGCCGCATCCTCGTGCTGCCGATGTATCCGCAGTACGCGGCCTCGACAACGGCCAGCGTGTTCGACGCGGTGGCAGAGGTCGCCATGCGCATGCGCAACCTGCCCGAGCTGCGCTTCGTGCGCAACTTCCATGACCAGCATGACTACATCATGGCGCTGGCCAACAGCGTACAGGCGCACTGGCGAACCAACGGCCGGCCCGAGCAACTGGTGATGAGCTTCCACGGCGTACCACGCTTCACCCTGGACCGTGGCGACCCGTACTTCTGTGAATGCCACAAGACCGGCCGCCTGCTCGCCGAGGCGCTGAGTCTCAAGCCGGAGCAGTACAAGATCACCTTCCAGTCGCGCTTCGGCAAGGCCGAGTGGCTGCAGCCCTACACCGAACCGACCCTGCGCGAGCTGGCCAAGCAAGGCGTCAAGTCGATCGATGTGATCTGCCCTGGCTTCGTCGCCGACTGCCTGGAGACGCTGGAAGAGATCGCCATGGAGTGCAAGGCGGCCTTCATCAGCAGCGGCGGCAAGCATTTCGGCTACATCCCCTGCCTCAATGAGCGCAACGATTTCATCTCGGCGCTGCTGAACATCAGCAAGCGTCACATCGAAGACTGGCTGGCCCTGCCCCAGCCGACGGCAGAGCGGCTGGCCGCCACCGCACAGCGCGCCCGCGCGCACGGAGCGACGACATGATGCTGATCCTGCGCTGGGCGCTGAACGCGGTGGCCCTGATGCTGGTGCCGGAGATCGTCGGCTCGATCTCGGTGTCGAGCTACACCGCCGCCCTGGCGGCCGCACTGGGCCTAGGGCTGATCAACGCACTGATCCGCCCGATCCTGCTGATCCTGACCCTGCCGATCACCGTGCTGACCCTGGGCATCTTCGCCCTGGTCATCAACGCCCTGCTGTTCTGGGCCGTGGCCGGTCTGGTCGGCGGCTTCCACGTGCCAGGCTTCTGGCCGGCGCTATGGGGCGCGCTGGTGTATGGCGTGCTGACCTGGATGGTCGGCCTGGCACTGGGTGACTCGAAGTCAGTCCAGGTGTCCATGCGCGGCCGTCGCTGACCGCGCGCGTTCAGGCCTCACCGCGCAGATAGGCTTCAGGCCGGAAGCGCGGCGTACAGATGGCAAGGAACACGAGATCCTCGCTGCCTTCGGCGCGGATGCGCTGGCGCTCGCCGGGCGGAATCACCACCACATCGCCCGTCGAGACAGGCATGGGCGGAAACTTGCCGACCTCCGCCGTACCACGACCGGACAGGATCACGTAGCGCTCGGTGATGCCGTCCAGCCGATGCCATTCGGTCGTCACCCCGGGTGGCACACGGGCGCGCGCGACCGAGGCATCCTCGTCATCCGGCGAGTTCCACCACTCGGTGATGTAGCAGCCTTCCTCGAAAAAGTACTCGGCCGTGCCGGCGTTGATGACGATGCGCGGGCGGCGGGCCATATGGATTCAAGGCATCGGGCAAAGCCCGGGGCCTTCACGAAGTTCCCCTCGTCTGTGAACGGGAGAGGGGCTGGGGGAGAGGGCGAACGACAGGTCGAGCATGCGCCTCACGTCCCGATCAGGTATTCACACGCCCGATGCGGATCGTCAGCGGCCAGCGGATCTTGTGCGTGACGTACGGATCACCCCACAGCGGGCCGATCTCCTCGCCCAGCGCGACCACCGGGTCGGCGCCATGCGCCTCGACGTAGTGCGCCACGGCTGACCAGCTACGCGCGTAGCCCAGCAGTTGCGGCAGGGTCCAGTCGACGGTCAGGCCGAAGGGCGGGGCGGTGATTTCCTCGAAGGGGAAGGGCAACTCGCGGTAACCGCTGTCGACGTGGCGACGCGCGGCCGGCCAGTACGGGCCCAGCTTCTCCTTCAGGAAATGCATGACGGCATCGTAGATCGCATCCTCACCCACATTGATGGTGCCGTAGCTCCACACCGCGATCACCCCGTCCGGCTTGGCCACGCGGCGAACCTCGGTATAGAAGGCGTCAAGGTCGAACCAGTGCAGGGCCTGGGCGACGGTGATGAGGTCTACGGAGTGATCCGGCAGGCCGCTCGCATGTGCCGGCGCGACGCGATACTCGATGTTCGGGTAGGCCGGCGCGGCGCCGATCTGCGCCGCACTGATGTCGGTGCCGACGACCTGGGTGAAACGATCGGCCAGGTCCTGCGTGGCCTGGCCTGAGCCGCAGCCGACATCCCACGCCAGTTGGCGCGCCGGTGCGATACCGGCAAGACAGTCGAACAAGGCTTCCGGGTAACGCGGGCGGAAGCGCACATAGCCGTCTGCCACGGCTGAAAACACGTCCTTGCCGGCCTGATTGTCCTCGCGCGGGTTCATGTGAGTCCTGTATCTCTCGGAATGACCGGCCGCCAGTGTACTCCCAACCCGTGGCGCGCGCCGCCACGCCACCAGGACGCTCGCCCCCCGGCATGTAAGGTTTCCAGCCGCCCCCCTGTCTACTCGCATGCCTGGCCACGAACCCACGGCCAGCCATTACCCAACCAGGAGAACACACATGAACAAGCAAGCCCTTCTCGCCACCGCCCTCGGTTCCGTCCTCGCCCTGGCCGCCCTGCCCCATACCGCCGCCGCGCAGGATGCCGGCAAGGAAAAGTGCTACGGCATCGCCAAGGCCGGCGCCAATGACTGTGCGTCCGCCACCGGCAGCCACTCCTGCCAAGGCCACGCCAAGACCGACAACGACCCCAACGACTGGAAGTACGTTGCCAAGGGCAGTTGCGAAAAGATGGGCGGCTCGCTCAAGGCCGGCGCCAAGAAACCCATGTAAGAGCAACCAGCGAAATGATGCTGGCGTTGTTGCAGCCGCTTGCCGTACTACCTGTACTGTCGGCGCGGCTGCGCCTGGCCAGCAGCATTTCGCTTCGCTCCATTTCATCTTGTTGGCCGCTCTGCGCACCGATGCGGGCAGCAAGTCTGTCCGGCCCTCTTTGCTGACATGCACACGCCCCTCCCCCCCACCGCAGTTGGCATCGGCCTGCGCGCACCCTACCAGCGCGCGCTGCTGGACACGCCCGCCGACCTGGACTTCCTCGAAGTCCACAGCGAGAACTACTTCCACGCCGGCGGCCCCGCCCTGCACAGCCTGATGCAGGTCGCCGAGCGTTATCCGCTGAGCCTGCACGGTGTCGGCCTGTCACTGGGTTCGGCCGATGCGCTCGCCGCGACGCACCTGGACAAGCTGGCGCGCCTGGCAGCACAGGTGCAGCCGGCGCTGCTGTCGGAACACCTGAGCTGGAGCAGCATCGACGGCCAGTCCCTCAACGACCTGCTGCCGCTGCCACGTAGCCGAGAAGCGCTGGCCCTGCTGGTGACGCGCATCGACCGCGTGCAGCAGCGCCTGGGCCGCCGCATCCTGGTCGAGAACCTGTCGGCCTATGTCGACTTCGCCGCCCCCGATTTCAGCGAAGGCGAATGGCTGGCGGCCGTGGTGAGCGCCAGTGGCTGCGGCCTGCTGCTGGACATCAACAATCTCTACGTCAACGCCTGCAACTTCGACTTCGATCCCCTGCGCGAGCTGGCCTGCCTGCCCGCCGGCTGCGTCGGCGAATATCACCTGGCCGGCCACACGCAGGAAGGCCTGCTGCTGATCGACACCCACGGCAGCGCCGTGTGCGACCCGGTGTGGGCCTTGTTCGAGCAGGCGGTACAGCGCCTCGGCCCGGCCCCGACCCTGATCGAGCGCGACGCCGACTTGCCGCCTCTCGCCACGCTGCTGGCCGAGGCCCACCATGCTCGCAGCATTCTGCATGCTTATAGGAACGAGGCCTGTCATGCCTGAGCACGCTCCAGCCCTGCTCGACACGCAACGTCGTTTCGCCAGCCTGATCCGCAGCAGCGGCCCCGCCGACCTGCCGGACCTGCTGCAAGGCGAGGCCGCGCGCCGCGCCGCCGGCCTCACCGCCTACCGCCGCAACGCCCTGCTCAACGCGCAACAAGCCTTGTGCCTGGCCTACCCGGTGCTGACCCAGGTGGTCGGCGAGGAATTCATGCAAGCCCTGGCACGCGACTACTGGCTGGCCCATCCCTCACGCAGCGGCGACCTCAACGACTATGGGGCCAGGCTTGGTGAAAGCCTGGCCGGCCCGGCGGAGGCGATCGGCCTGCCCTGGCTGGTCGAACTCGCGCAACTGGAATGGGCCGTGCACGAAGCCAGCCGGGCCGCCGATATCGCAGCGCTGAGTCTGGCTGAGCTGCAGGCCTGCGCCCCCGAGCGACTGCCCACACTACGCCTCGCCCTGCACCCCGCGAGCTGCCTGCTGACCTCGGCCTGGCCACTGGCCAGCCTGTGGCGACAACACCAGCCCGATTACCAAGGCACCCTGGACCTCGACCACGGCGGCGCCGAGACCGCACTGGTTGCGCGTAGCGCCTGGCGCCTCGAGGTGCTTGCGCTGAGCGCTGCCGAAGCTGCCTTCTGGCAAGCCGCCCAGGCGGGGCACACGCTGACCGACATGATCGAGCAGGCCCTGGAACACGAACCCGGCTTCGACCCTGCGGGCTGCCTGCAGCAGGCCTTCGCCCAGGGCCTCATCGTTGCCCTGCACTGACCCCGACCTACGAGAGCCCACACATGAACACGCTCCCCCTGATTCACCGCGCCTACCACCATACGCTCCGCCTGACGCCCCTTTTCGATCTGCTGCGCGACGCGCTGCTGCTGGGCTTCCGCCTGTACCTGGCCTGGGTCTTCCTGCGCTCGGGCCTGGCCAAGCTGGCCGACTGGGACAACACCTTGTTCCTGTTCCAGGAGGAATTCCAGGTGCCGCTGCTGCCCCCGGCCCTGGCCGCCGCCGCCGGCAGCTTCGGCGAAGTCGTGCTGCCGCCGCTGCTCGCGCTGGGCCTGGCCGGCCGTTTTGCCGCGGCCGGCCTGTTCGTGGTCAACGCGATGGCCGTCGTGTCCTACCCGGCGTTATGGACCTTCGAATGCCCGGCCGCGCTTCAATCGCACTTCTTCTGGGGCGCCGGCCTGCTCACGCTGCTGGCCTGCGGTGGCGGCCGGCTAGCGCTCGACCCCTTGCTCGCCCGCCGCCTGCAGGCACAATCCGCGCCGCCTGCAGAATCCATACGCGGCCCGATGTAAGCTTTGCCGAGCTTGCCCGGTCCACTCGTCCAAGGCCCGCCCCCTCTCCCGCCATCATGTTCAAACGCAAGCAGGAAAAGCACTTCGAACAGGTCGTCCGCGCCTACAGCGGCGAGCTGTACCGCTTCGCCTACTGGCTCAGCCACGACCGCTTCAAGGCCGAGGAACTGGTGCAGGAAACCTTCGCCCGCGCGTGGAACAACTGGGACGCGCTGCGCGATCCGCTCAATCCCAAACCCTGGCTGCTGACCATCCTGCGCAACGAACATGCGCGGACCTTCGAGCGCAAACAACTCGACTATGTGGACGAAGCGCCGGAGGAACTGGACATCCCGGCCGGCAACGACCTGATCGCGCAGTACGAGCTGGAGAACCTGCTGGCCGGACTGCCGCTAAGCCTGCGCGAACCCCTGTTGCTGCAGACCCTGGGCGGTTACTCCTGCGAAGAGATCGCCGAGCAACTGGGCACCACGGCCGGCGCCGTGATGGTGCGCCTCACACGCGCCCGCAAGGCCTTGCAGGCCCTGCTGACACCAGCCGCCGCCCGATCGCATAACCGGAGTGCATCATGAGCAGTACCCATCAGGCGCCGTACAGTTGCCTGGATTTCCGCCGCGACAAGCTGGCCCGCCCGCGCGAGCTGCCGGCCGAGGCGGCCGATCACCTGGCCGGCTGCACGTCCTGCCAGACCTGGGCCCGGCGCGCCGACGCCATCGAAGCACGCATCGCCGACACGCTGGCCGTGCCGGTGCCGGAGGGCCTGGCCGAGCGCGTACTGCTGCGGGCACGGACGCCCCGCCGCCCACCCTGGCCCTGGATGGCGCTGGCCGCCTCGCTGATGGTGGCGCTGGCGCTGAGCGTGATCCAGTACCACGACCGCTATGGTGAGGAGACGTCGATCAGCCTCGCCCAAGCCGCGCTGCAACATGCGCAAGAAGAACCGATAGAGCGCGGGCTGCACCGCGTCTCCGACCTCGGCCAGTTTCCCACCGTGCTGGCCAACTTCGGCGGACAGATCGAAGCCCCACTGGCCCCGGTACGCTACCTGCACCTGTGCCCGATCAAGGGCCATGGCATGGGTTGGCACATCGTCTACGCCACGCCACACGGCGAGGTCACCTTGCTGCTGGTGCCCGCCAAGGCGGACGGCCCCGCGGTCGAAACACTCGAAGTCGATGGCATGCAGGTCCGCGTGCAACGCGCCGGCAAGGGTTACTACGCCATCATCGCGCACAACCGGGCCAGCCTGGACGCGGCCTCGCGCGACCTGCAGTCCAAGGTGCGCTGGCTCTGAGCGGGCTCTGACCGCGTGTTGCGGCGCGGGGTAGAATGCGCGTTTCGGCGCGCCTGGCGCCGCCCTTCTTGCAGACCGGACCGACCGTGAGCGCACCGCACGACAATAAACCCGCCGCACAGGCCACGAACTTTCTTCGCAACATCATCGAGGCCGACCTCGCCGCCGACAAATTCGCCCAGCGCCGCTTCGCCGGCAGTCCGGGCGACGCGGCCCACCATGCGGCGGGCCCGCTGGACCCGGCGAAGATCCGCACGCGCTTTCCGCCCGAACCGAACGGCTACCTGCACATCGGCCACGCCAAGTCGATCTGCCTGAACTTCGGCCTCGCGCGTGATTTCGGCGGCGTGTGCCACATGCGCTTCGACGACACGAACCCGGAAAAGGAAGAGCAGGAATACGTCGACTCCATCCTCGACGCCGTGCAATGGCTGGGCTTCGGCTGGAACGCCAATGGCACCGAGCACCTGTTCCATGCCAGCGACTACTTCGACTTCATGTTCCGCGCGGCGGAATACCTGATCACTTCCGGCAACGCCTACGTCGACCAGCAATCGGCCGACGAGATGCGCGCCAACCGCGGCACGCTGACCGAGCCCGGCAAGAATTCGCCCTGGCGCAACCGCCCGGCCGCCGAAAGCCTCGCCCTGTTCCATGAGATGCGCGACGGCAAGCATCCGGACGGCAGCATGATCCTGCGCGCCAAGATCGACATGGCCTCGCCCAACATCAATCTGCGCGACCCGGCCATCTACCGTATCCGCCACGCCGAGCACCACCGCACCGGCGACAAATGGTGCGTGTACCCGATGTACACCTTCGCCCACCCGATCGAGGATGCGCTGGAGCAGATCACCCACTCGATCTGCACGCTGGAGTTCGAGGATCAGCGCCCCTTCTACGACTGGCTGCTGGAACATCTGGCCGATGGCGGCCTGCTGGCCAGGCCCCTGCCGCATCAGTACGAATTCGGCCGCCTCAACGTCACCTACGTGATCACCAGCAAGCGCAAGCTCAAGCAACTGGTGGACGAAAAGCACGTCGACGGCTGGGACGATCCGCGCATGCCCACCATCGTCGGCCTGCGCCGCCGCGGCTACACGGCAGAAGCCCTGCAACTGTTCTGCGAGCGCACCGGCACGACCAAGTCCAACAGCCTGATCGACTACAGCAGCCTGGAGATCGCACTGCGCGACGACCTTGAAGGCAAGGCCGCGCGCGCCATGGCGGTGCTGGACCCGCTCAAGCTCAAGCTGAGCAACTGGGATGCCGTGTTCGGCCCCGGTCACGTCGAGCCCTGCTCGGCGCCAGCCCATCCGCACCACGAAGAGATGGGCAGGCGCCACTTCAACCTCACGCCGGAACTGTGGATCGAGCGCGAGGACTTCATGGAAGAGCCGTCCAAGGGCTATCACCGCCTCTACCCAGGCAACAAGGCGCGCCTGAAGTATGGCTACGTCATCGAATGCAAGGGCTGCGAGAAGGATGCCAACGGCAACATCACGGCCGTGCTGGCCGAGATCGTGCCCGACACCAAGAGCGGCACGCCGGGCGCCGACAGCGTCAAGGTCAAGGGCGTGATCACCTGGGTATCAGCCAGCGAGGGCAAGCAGGCAGAGGTGCGCCTGTACGACCGCCTGTTCAAGGAAGAGCACCCGGACGCCGGCGGCCGCGACTTCCTGGAAGCCATCAATCCGGACTCCAAGAAGGTCGTCACCGCCTGGATCGAGCCGGGCCTGGCCCAGGCTGCGGCCGGCACCAGCTTCCAGTTCGAGCGGCACGGCTACTTCGTGGCCGACCGCCAGGACCATGTGGACGGACGGGCAGTTTTCAACCGCACGACTACCCTCAAGGACAGTTGGGGCAAGTGATAGCGGCCGGCGCAGCGGACAATCCGCCGCGCCAGCGCCGCCAATTAGTTCCGCGCCAAGACAAAGGCAAACCAGTATGGTGAGCGGAACACTGCGGTCACTCTCGTATCACTTTGCGTCGTAACAAAACCATGGGTCTTTTTGATCTGTTCCGCTCGAAGCGCCCCGAACCTGCCAAGCCGCAGGTGGACGAGGTGCCCGACACCGTGCCCGTCGTACCGATCAATCGCCGCACCCGGCCGCGTGTCAACGCGCGCCCGGGTACCGTGGCGCTGATCATCGACGATTCCCCGACCATCGTGGCGGCGCTCGGCAAGATCCTCAAGTCCGTCCAGTACGTCATCCTCGAGGCCGGCGACGCCGAGACGGGCCTGGAGATCGCGCGCCGCGAACGCCCGCAACTGATCTTCCTCGACATCGTGCTGCCCGGCATGAACGGCTTCTCGGCCCTGCGCCAGTTGCGCCGCGATCCCCTGACCATGGACACCCCCGTCATCATGATGAGCGGCAACGAGCACGCCACCGAGCAGTTCTTCGGCAGCCGCATCGGCGCCGACGACTTCATGAAGAAGCCCTTCTCGCGCCACGAGGTGTTCGCCCGTATCGAGCGCCTGCTCGACGACAACCGCAGCCCGCGCCGCCCGCCGCGTGCCAGCCTGTTCGGCGTGCATGACGACAACAGCAGCAGCACTCAGCTCGCCGTCCCCGTCCTGCCGCCCAGCAAGGAATCCTGAGCCCGCCCCCGGGCATCCAGGGTCATCCCGGCGGCGCTGCGTTTCTCCCCCCGCCGGCCCCTCAAGGCCACTCCGGCCACGCAAAAGAATGTCCTGCGGAAGGCCAATCTCCTTCTGGCGGGATAGTGCGTCCCTATCGGCAACCGCCTTTCCAAATTTATTCTTCAGGCGCCCCGGGTATTGCCGTTAACCCGCACTCTCATTCCATCGCCTGGTGTCTGCATGAATCTCAAATACCGCTTGATGCTGTTTGTGTCCCTGTTGGTCGCGCTGAGCATCAGCGTCCTGTCGACGGTGGCTTACCGGCAGATGGAGCGCGAGATCATCCAGGGCGTGGAGAACGAAATCCTCATGGCCATGCAGGGAAATGGCGAGGCGATGGCACGTTGGATCGGCCAGCGCCACGACGCCATGGCCGCCGCCGCCCAGGCCATCAACCCGACCGACGCGCCCCATGCCGCCCTGGTCGCGGCGAAGACTGCAGGGCGCTTCGACCAGACCTTCGTCGGCTTTGCCGACAAGCGCATGGTCTACCAGAACCCGGACAAACAGCCGCCCGCAGGCTATGACCCCACCGCGCGCCCGTGGTACCAGAAGGCCAGCTCGGCCAATGCCGCGGTACTGTCCGACCCTTACATCTTCGCCTCGACCAAGAAGCTGGGCGTGACCTTCGCGCTGCCCGTGACCAGCGCCGGCTCCCTGCTGGCGGTGGCAGGCGGCGACATCGCACTGGAAGACATCATCGCCCTGACGCAAGGCATCAAGCTGCGCGGCGACGGCTTCGCCTTCCTGGTGACGCGCGACGGCAAGATCGTCGCGCACCCGGACTCCAGCAACGTGCTGAAGCAGGTGTCGGAAGTCATCCCGGGCCTGGAGCAGGGACAACTGCAGGAACTCGCCGGCACCCGCAAGCTGAGTGACGTGGAGACGCCCTCGGGGCACGTGCTGCTCAGTGTGGTCCCGGTGGCGGGCAGCGACTGGTTGCTGGGCACGGTCACCAGCCGCAGCAAGATCCTGGCCCCGCTGAACCACCTGTTGCTGACCCTGGTGGTGGCCGGTCTGATTCTCGGTGCGATTGCAGTGGGCGTGGCCAAGCTGGCGCTGGATCGGTTGTTGAGCGGTCTGTACCGCCTGCGCGCCGCGCTGGAGGAAATTGCCTCCGGCGCCGGTGACCTGACCCACGCGCTGCCGGTGACTCGCCGCGACGAGATCGGCCTGACCGCAGAAGCCTTCAACCGCTTCATCGCCAGCCTGCGCGACATGTTCGTGGGCGTGCGTGACCAGTCCGAACGCCTGGCCCGCGACGTCAATGCGCTGCACCAGGCCATCGCAGAGGTGTCAGCCGACTCGCAACGCCAGGCGGATGTGTCCAGCGCCACGGCCGCCACGATCGAAGAGATCACGGTCAGCATCAACCACATCGCCGACAACGCGCAGGACGCGGAACAGGCTGCCATCGCCACCGGCAAGGTGTCGCTCGACTCGGCCGCCGCGGTCAATCACTTGGCCGGCGAAATCGACCACATCTCGCAGGCCGTGGGGCAGCTCTCCGACACGCTGGGCGCGCTGGGCATGCGCTCGTCCGAGATCACCAGCATCGTCGGCGTGATCAAGGAGATCGCCGAACAGACCAATCTGCTGGCCCTCAATGCCGCCATCGAGGCGGCGCGCGCTGGCGAGCAGGGTCGCGGTTTCGCCGTGGTGGCCGACGAGGTACGCAAGCTGGCCGAGCGCACCGCGAAGGCCACGGTGGAGATCGGTCATCGCATCGACACCATCCACAGCGAAATCCAGGTCGCGCTGGACAACATGGACAAGACGCGCCACTCGGTGACGGGTGGCGTCGACACCTCGCATCAGGTGGCCGAGCAGATGGCCAGCATCGACGGCCGCATGCAGGCCGTGGTGGCGGGTATCCGCGATATTGCGGAATCCACGCGCGAGCAGTCGGCGGCCACCAATGACATGGCCCAGGCGGCAGAGAAGGTCAATCGCATGGCGGCGGACACCGACGCCGCGATCCAGTCGGCCAACGCCACGGTGCGCGAACTGAATACCGTGTCGCGCGATCTGCACGCCCTGGTCAACCGCTTCCGGCTCTAAACCAGATCAGGCCGCGATGCCGACGCGCAGGCTGGCCGCGTAGCCGGCGTTCGTGCTGCCGCTCAGCGTGGCCATCTGCGTGCTGTAGCCGTCGCTGAACACGTTGTCGCTGGCAAAGCTGATCTGGGCAAAGTTGCTCTTGCTGCTGGTGTAGAGGCTGGTGGCATAGACCTCGTTGCAGGTCGCGGTCGGAAAGGCGATCTGCGATGTCTTGATCTTGTTGGCCGAGCCGGTCGCCTGGGCCAGGCTGGGATACACCTCGAAATGCATGTGCGGCATACGACCCGAGTAGCAGCCGGGAAAGATGGTCGTGAAGCTGACCGAGCCATTGCTGTCGGTCACCTGCACGCCGCGCAGATAATTCTCGCCCGTCACCCCGCTCGAATAGAGCGAGTACAAGCCGCCCGCGGTGCAGTGCCACAGGTAAATCGCGTAGCCCACCAAGGGCGTGCAGCCATCGGTCGTGCTGACCAACTGGAGGGTGATCGTCAGCGGCACACCGTCCGCCACGCCGCTCGCCCCCGCCACGCTGCTGCGGATGTCGCTGCGCACGATGCCGGTGAGCGTCAAGGCGTTGGCCACGCCGCTCGCATTGTTGTTTGAGCCGTCACCGGGGTAGGGACCGGCCGTCTCCTCCGGGATCACCGAGCAGGTCGAGCTGCCGCCGGATGAAGAGGAGGACGACGATGAAGACGACGAGGAACTGGACACGGTCGAACTGCCGATCGACAAACCACTGGACTCACCGCCACCGCAGCCCTCCAGCAGCCACATCGCCCCCAAGCCCCCCAGCAATGTAAGGGCATGACGTCTTTGAATCTGCAGCAAGTCCTGGTGCAGTTGAGGCATGGTGTTTTCTCCGTCAGGTCAGTGTTTTCCCGGTCTGGAACGCCGGTGATGGCGGGGGCCTGCTCACACCGCCCCTCCCGCTGGCGTGGGCGCGTGTGAACAAGCCCCAGTCTATGAATCCGCGGGTCAAGAGACGTAAAGAATGTGCAAGTCTTCGCGAGCCGGCACTCACCGGCCTGGCAAGCAGCCAGGCTTGCGCCCCCCCATGGCCGGGCCTACCATCGCGGGTCCGACTGATTTTGTGCAATGTCCGGCAGCGAGACTGCTGGCACACTGCCGCCTCCCTCATACGTTCAACACTCCCTCATAGAACATACGACCATGACCAAACTGTTCATCGAAGACCTGCAACTGGCCGGCAAGCGCGTGCTGATGCGCGTGGACTTCAACGTGCCCGTCAACAATGGCGTCGTCGAGAGCGACAAGCGCATCCGCGCCGCCCTGCCCACCATCAAGTACGCGCTGGACAAGGGTGCCTCCGTGGTACTGATGTCGCACCTGGGCCGCCCGGACGGCAAGGCCAACCCGAAGTACACGCTGGCCCCCGTCGCCCAGCGCCTGGAACAACTGCTGGGCAAGCCGGTGAAGTTCCTCAACGACTGCGTCGGCGCGGAAGTCGAAGCCGTCACCAGCAAGCTGGCCGCCGGCGAAGTCGTGCTGCTGGAAAACGTGCGCTTCCACCTGGAAGAAGAAGGCAAGGTCAAGGATAAGGAAGGCAACGTCACCAAGGCCACGCCGGAAGCCATCGAAGCCTTCCGCGATGCGCTGTCGCGCCATGGCGATGTGTTCGTGTCCGACGCCTTCGGCACCGCGCACCGTGCGCACAGCTCGGTCGTCGGCGTGAAGCTGCCGCGCGCCTCGGGCTTCCTGCTGAAGAAGGAACTGGACTTCCTGGGCGACGCCGTGAACAAGCCGGTGCGCCCGCTGGTGGCCATCATTGGCGGCTCCAAGATCTCCGGCAAGATCGACGTGATCGAAGCCCTGCTGCCCAAGGTCGACAAGCTGCTGATCGGCGGCGGCATGGCCTTCACCTTCCTCAAGGCCCAGGGCTATGAAGTCGGCAACTCGCTGTGCGAGAACGACAAGGTCGAGCTGGCCAAGAGCCTGATGGCCAAGGCCGGCGACAAGCTCGAACTGCCCATCGACACCATGGTGACCAAGAAGCTGGACTTCGGCGCCCGTACGCTGGACGGCCTGGTCGAAGTCGCCTCCACTGCCATCCCGTCCGACCAGGAAGGCGTGGACATCGGCTCCAAGAGCGCCGCCCGTTATGCCGAAATCATCCGTGGCGCCAAGACCGTGCTGTGGAACGGCCCGATGGGCGTGTTCGAGATCGACGCCTCGGCCAAGGGCACCTACGCCGTGGCTCATGCGCTGGTGGAAGCCACCGCAAACGGCGCGATCACCGTGGTCGGTGGCGGTGACTCCGTGGCCGCGGTCGAGAAGGCCGGCCTGGAAGACAAGGTGTCGCACGTCTCCACCGGTGGCGGCGCCTCGCTGGAGTTCCTCGAAGGCAAGGCCCTCCCCGGCGTGGAAGCCCTGAGCGACAAGTAAGCCGCTTCTGCTTCTGTGCTGACACAACGCCCCGCTTGCCGGGGCGTTGCCATTTTTTCGCCCCGCCTGCCGGGGCGTTGCCACTTCTATGCCCCGCTCGCCGGGGCGTCGTCGTTTCTGCGCTCCCTGATTTCTGCGACACTCCGCAGCAAACATAACCACAGGGAGTGAATCGCATGGCCGGAACCAGTCTTCTGATGTTGCTCGACGACATCGCCAGTGTGCTGGACGACGTCGCCGTCATGAGCAAGGTCGCCGCCAAGAAGACGGCCGGCGTGCTGGGCGACGACCTGGCACTCAACGCGCAGCAGGTCACCGGCGTCACAGCGGATCGCGAACTTCCGGTCGTCTGGTCGGTGGCCGTGGGATCGCTGCGCAACAAGCTGATCCTCGTGCCCGCCGCGCTGCTGATCAGCGCGTTCGCGCCCTGGGCAGTGATCCCGCTGCTCATGCTCGGGGGCGCCTTCCTGTGCTTCGAGGGCTTCGAGAAGCTGGCCCACAAGTTCCTGCATCGCGCCGAGGCCGAGTCCGAACATGCCGCCCGCTTGCAGGCCTTGCAGGACCCGAACATCGACATGGCCAGCTTCGAGCGCGACAAGATCAAGGGCGCCGTGCGCACCGACTTCATCCTCTCGGCCGAGATCATCGTCATCGCGCTGGGCACCGTGTCGAGCCAGCCCTTTGGCATGCAGGTCGCCGTACTAAGCACCATCGGCCTGCTCATGACCGTCGGCGTGTACGGCTTCGTCGCCGCCATCGTGAAGCTGGACGACGCCGGGCTGCACCTGCAGCGCCAGTCTTCCGCCTTCCTGCAGGGCGTCGGTCTGGGCCTGCTGTGGTTCGCACCCTGGCTCATGAAGGCGCTCTCCGTGCTGGGCACCGCCGCGATGTTCCTGGTCGGCGGCGGCATCCTAGTGCACGGTCTGCCCTTCCTGCACCACCTGGCCGAAGCCGCGGGCGCCGCCCCCGGCGTGATCGGCGCCCTCGGGCCGACGCTGTTCAACCTGCTCGCTGGCCTGATCGCGGGCGCCCTGTGCCTGCTGGTGGTCAGTGGCGTGAGCCGCCTGTTCCGTCGCCCCAAGGCAGCCTAGGCGGAATCAAAACCGGCGCGCGTGCGTCCAAGCCGGAAGCCCTCACGGAGAGAAGCCATGCCACGCGCCCTGTATGTCCTGACCAGCCTGCTGCTGTCCTGCGCCGCCCACGCCGCCCCCTACACCGGCCCGCTGTTCGACGCCCACCTGCACTACAACGACGAGGCCTTCCTCGCCGCCTACCCGGTGCAGGACGCAGTGGGCAAGCTGCAGCGCAGCGGCGTACGCGCCATCATCGCCAACAGCCGCCCCAACACCGGCACCAAGACGCTGGCCGGCGCGCCCGAAACACGCCAGGCCGGCGTCGCCGTCGTGCCCTTCATCCGCCTCTACCGTAACCGCGACGACTACACCAACTGGTTCCGCGACGAGAGCATCTACACCATGGTGCAACAGGAGCTCGCGGCCGGCACCGCCGCCGGCCCCTATCGCGGCATCGGCGAATTCCACCTGTACGACAGCGCGAACGCCAACGGTCCGGTAGCCCGCAAGCTGATGCAACTGGCCGAAGCGAAAGGGCTGGCCGTGCTCGCGCATGTGGATGACAGCGCCATCGACCTGCTGATGGCCCACGCCCCCAACGCACGTCTGATCTGGGCCCACACCGGCATCGGCGGCGCCCCGGTCGAGCGCATCAAAGCCCTGCTCGCGCGCTACCCAAAACTGATGGGCGAGCTCTCCTACCGACCGGGCCTGACCGAAGGAAACGGCACCCTCAGCGCCGACTGGAAAGCCCTGCTCAGCGCCCAGCCCGAACGCTTCCTCGTCGGCTCCGACACCTGGATCAACGCCCGCTGGGGGGGCTATGAGGAGCTGATGCAGGACGCCCGCCAATGGCTGGGCGACCTGCCCCCGACGGCTGCGCGGAAGATTGCCTGGGACAACGGGGCGACGCTGTTTGGGCTGCCGGAGCCGGCGCAGATCAAGCCCTGAACAAGCCCTTGCGCTCTAGCCGAGCTCTTTGCGCGACACGGACCAAATGCGGCATTCGTAGGCCGCAAGCCGCCCATCCACAAGCAAGCTATGCACTATGGGTACCTGAAAACCCCCTCCGATACACCCTTTTGGGTATAAACAAAAAATACATCACTCGACAGAAAGAACATGACGGCAGCGGGACGAGTGTTCAGTTCCAAGCTCCAGAAAAGCCCCTGTGCATGGACTCCCCGACGGTAGGTTTTTAGGCCTGCCTTCAAGACCGAGTCGCGGATCAATACAGCACCGCACCCCGCTATCAGGTGCCCCAGACGTCTGTGTCAGTGCTCGCAGCACCATTCGCCGTGTGCCGTTCTGAACCGGAGATCAGCATGTCCCAACTTCGCAAGATCATTCAGGGCTTCGCCCTCAGCACGATGGCATGCTCGATTTCATCGATCAGCCAGGCCGCCCAGCCCTTTGCTGACCTGATCTATTCGGGCGGCAAGGTGGTCACCGTCAATGATCTCCAGCCGGAAGCCGAGGCCGTCGCCATCAAGGCGGGCAAGATCATCGCGGTGGGCTATCGCGACGAGGTCATGAAGCTCAAAGGCAGCCAGACAAAACTGGTCGATCTGGGGGGCAAGGCCCTGTTGCCCGGCTTCATTGACCCGCACGGCCACGTCTTCAACACCGGCATCCAGGCCATTTCCGCCAACCTGCTGCCCGCGCCAGATGGTGCGGTGAATGACATCCCTGCGCTGCAAGCAACGCTCAAGGACTGGGCTGCGCGGAACGACAAGCTCACGGGCAAGTACGGCTGGATCGTTGGCTTCGGTTATGACGATGCCCAGCTCAAGGAACAGCGCCACCCGACACGCGAAGACCTCGATCAGGTGTCCACGGTATTGCCGGTGGTGATCGTTCATCAATCCGGCCACCTGGGTGTGATGAACAGCAAGGCGCTGCAGATGCTGGGGCTCACGGCGGCAAGCAAGAATCCGCCCGGCGGCAGCATCCGTCGCAAGGCGGGGAGTCAGGAGCCGGATGGTGTGCTTGAAGAGAATGCCTTCTTCGGTCCCTTCTTCGGTCTGATGAGCAAGCTCAGCCCGGACGCCAACAAGGCGCTGTTTGCCGCCGGTGTGAATCTCTACAAGAGCTTCGGTTACACCACGGCCCAGGAAGGCAAGGCTTCCATGGGGTCGGCCGCCACCATGCAAGCCGTGGCCAGGAGCGGCAAGCTGGATATCGATGTGGTGGCCTACCCGGACATCACGGTCGGCGCGCAGGCCATGAAAGCGCCCTGGCTCTCGCGCAGCTATACGCAGCATTTCCGCATCGGGGGCATCAAGCTCACGCTGGATGGCTCACCGCAAGGCAAGACGGCCTGGCTCAGCAAGCCCTATTACAAGGCGCCGAGTGGTCAGAAGGCGGACTATCACGGCTATCCGGCCTTCACCGACGAGCAGGTGAATGGCTTTGTCGAGCAGGCCTTCCAGAAGAAGTGGCAGGTGCTGGCCCATGTGAATGGCGACGCGGCCATTGATCAATTCATCGCTGCCGTGCGCGCTGCCGAAGCCAAACATGGCATGGCGGATCGCCGGCCTGTGGCCATTCACGCCCAGACCGCGCGTGAAGACCAGGTTCAGGCCTTCCATGACCTGGGCATCATGCCGTCCTTCTTCCCGATGCATACCTATTACTGGGGTGACTGGCATCGCGACTCGGTGCTCGGGCCGGAGCGTGCGGTGAATATTTCACCGCTGGGCTGGGCCATACAGCGCCACATGATCTTCACCTCGCACCACGATGCGCCCGTTGCCATGCCGGACCCGATGCGGGTGATGCATGCCACGGTCAATCGCGTGACGCGCAGCGGTCAGGTGCTGGGGCCGCAGCACCGGGTGTCACCGCTGGTGGCGCTCAAGTCACACACCCTGTGGTCGGCCTACCAGCACTTCGAGGACAAGAGCAAAGGCTCGATCGAAGTCGGCAAGCTGGCGGATTTCGTGATCGTGGATCGCAGCCCGCTGGATGGAGACCCGATGACGATCGACACGATCAAGGTCATGGAGACGATCAAGGAAGGCAAGAGCGTTTTCCACCGCGAAACCGCGCCGAAAGCAGCCGACGGCCGACGCAGCTGCGCCGAATCGGAACCGTGCATCCGGGTGGCAACCCTGGCCCTCAACATGGCCGGTGTAATCGACATTCACCGGCACGAGGACTGATCCTTGTGTGAACCAGGCCCGGAATCGGCGGGCCTGCAGAGCGACTCCCGGCGTGAACAGTTTTCTCCAGATGACTCGTACATAAACTTGAAAGGAGCGCTCCCGTGAAGCCACGGCAAATCCGTTTCACTCTGGGCCTGAGTGCCCTGCTGACCAGCTTTACCGTGCATGCAGACGGCGCGGCCAATGCGCTGATCATGCCGGCCGAGGCGCCGGTGACGCAGACGGCGGAAATCGTGATCTACCCGGCCAAGCGCGTCATCACCATGGAGAAGAAGCAACCCGAGGCAGCGGCCGTCGCCGTCAGCGGCAAGCGCATTCTCGCGGTCGGCACGCTGGAAGAGCTCAAGCACCAGGCGGGCACGCGCAGCGTGCGGGTGGATGAGAGCTTCAAGGACAAGATCATCATGCCGGGCTTTCTCGATCAGCACTTGCACCCGGTGCTCGGTGCGCTGACCCTGGCCACCGAAATCATCGCGCCGGAAGACTGGGCGCTGCCGGGCCGCACCGTCCTCGCGGCCAACAGCGAAGCCGAGTATCGCAGCCGCCTCAAGGCCGCCGAAGCCGCCCTCAAAGACCCAAACGAAACCCTGATCAGCTGGGGCTACCACAAGCTCTGGCATGGCAAGCTGGATCGCGCCACGCTGGACCAGATCAGCAGCACGCGCCCGATCATCATCTGGCAACGCTCCTGTCATGAATTCATCCTGAACACCGCTGCGCTGAAGTACCTGAACATCACCGAGGCAGACGTGACCGGCAAGGGCGACGCCAGCAAGATGGCGAACTTCGCCGAGGGCCATTTCTGGGAGCAGGGCCTGAATCTGGTGGGTGGCAAAATCATCAAGGTGATGGCCACGCCCGAACGCCTGAGCTTCGGCCTGAAGCAGATGGTGGCCTATGAGCACTCGCACGGGGTGACGGCCTACAACGAGCCGGGCGCGATCGTCACGCCGGACATGTGGAAGCTCTACCAGCAGATTCTCGGCGCGGACAATGTGCCGATGTACACCACCTTCCTAGCAGATGGCCGCGCCATCATCGATCGCGTGGGGCTCGATGCCGGCCTGGACGAAGTCGAGAAAACTGTCGCCCTGGCGCCCGAGAGTGCGGGTGGCAAGGTGATGTTCTTCCCGAAGCAGATCAAGCTGTTTGCAGATGGCGCCATCATTTCGCAGCTGATGCAGATGAAAGAGCCTTACACCGATGGCCACCGCGGAGAGTGGATCATTCCGCCGGCCGAGCTGGAGAAACGCGCCAAACTGTTCTGGGATGCGGGTTACCAGGTCCATGTGCACGTGAATGGTGACCTCGGCCTGGATGTGGTGCTGGCAACCCTGGAGAAGCGCATCAAGGAAACGCCGCGCCAGGACCACCGCTTTGTGATTGTGCACTTCGCCAACTCGAACGAGCAGCAGATTGCGAAGATCGGCAAGCTCGGCGCCATCGTCAGCGCCAACCCGTACTACCCGACCGCATTCGCCGACAAATATGCCGATGGACTTGGCAAGAAGCGCGCTGACAGCATGGTGCGTGCTGCCTCGGTGCTGAAGGTGACGCCGCATTTGTCCTTCCACTCCGACTTGCCGATGGCGCCCAGCGACCCGCTCTATCTTGTCTGGACGGCAGTCAATCGCATCACCCAGAGCGGCCGCGTGGCGGCGCCCGAGCAGCGTATTTCAGTGGACGCAGCCTTGCGTGGCGTGACCATCGAGGCCGCCTACTCCTGGCGTAAGGAAGACCTGCTCGGCAGCATCAAGCCCGGCAAGATCGCCAACCTGACCGTGCTGGAAGCGGACCCATACAAGGTCGACCCGAAGAAGCTGAAGGATATTCCGGTGTGGGGCACGGTTTTTGAAGGCAGGGTATTCCCGGTGCCAGAGGCCTACCGGGCGAAGGCAGGAGCCGCGGCGCCAAAACAGGCGACAGGCGTCGCGACAAAAGCTGTGCTCAGCAAGTGGGGATCAGACCCTTTCGGTCATGTGCACGACGCTGGCAACGAAGCCTGCCATCTGGCAGAGCTTTCGCAGCTCGCCGTACTCGCTTACAGCGAGAACCTGGCCGGCCGCTGAAGCCAGAGATCGGGACGCTGTCTTTCTGGACCAGAAGCTCCCCGATCCATGCTTGCTCAAAGCCCCCTCAAGACCAGCAGCAAAGTAGCCACGCAATGCCTGCTATCGGCCAGATACCGCATCACGCACACAGATCAGGCGCGCGGCATTCGGACCGGATGGCGCTCCGCCCCCTCCCAGTGACTTACTGCCCCCTCCCCGCCCTACGCCCCTTGGCCTGCACCTCCAATGGCTCCAAGGCACTACGCGCACCCTCAATCAAAGCGGTGCTAAGGCTACCGATCAGCTCCGAATCCAGTGGCCAGGTGTGCCAGTACAGCGGCACCGGGGCCGCGGTGTCGGGCGTCACGTCGATCAAGCGCCCTTGGGCCAGGGCTTCGGCGCATTGCAGCTCGGGCAGCATGCCGTAGCCGTAGCCGTGCAGGGCCGCGAGCATGTAGGCGTCATAGCCGGGTACGTAGTGGCGGGGGAAGACGGGGTCGTTCCAGCGCAGGTGCTGCTTGAGGTGATCGCCTTGCAAGGCGTCGCGCCGGTTGAAGACCAGGGCGGGGGCGCGGCGCACCGAGGCGCGGTTCAGCCCTTGCGGGAAGTAGCGCGCGACGAACTCGGGTGAGGCCACGCAGCGGTAAGTCATGATGCCCAGGGGCACGGAGCGGAAGCCCTGCGCCACGACGGGGGTGGAGCCGACGGCGCCGACCACCTCGCCGCTGCGCAGCCAGTCTGCGGTGTGCGTCTGGTCATCCACCAGGAACTCCAGCATCACTTCATGGCTGGCCGTCCATTCGGCCAGGGCGGGGACGACCCAACTGCCCAGGCTGTCGGCGTTGACGGCGAGGCGCAACTGGTCGCGCGTGGCGCTGGCCTTCACCTCGGGCAAGAGGTCGATGGCCAGCAGCCGCGTCTGGCGGGCGAAGCGCAGCAGGGGCTGGGCGGCCGGCGTCGGGCGCACCGGCCGGGTGCGGAACAGCAGCGGCAGGCCGACCAGGGTTTCGAGCTGGCGGATGCGTTGCGACACCGCCGACTGGGTGATCGACAAGGCAGTGGCAGCCTTGTCGAAGGAGCCCTCGGTGACCACCGCTTCGAGGCATTCCAGGAGGGAAAAATCAATCTTCACGGTCACCCCGCTTCATTAGCAAATCTGATCAATACTGAAAGTTATGCATGATGCTAATCATAAAGCCCTGCCCTGCCTAGACTGGCGACATTCCAGATCAATACGGGGAGCGGCGGCCGACACCGCCCGATCGCATCATGTTCACCGAAGCATTCGTTCAAGGATTCATCATCTGTGCCGGCCTGATCATGGCCATCGGCGCGCAGAACGCGCACATCCTGCGCATGGGCCTCACCCGCCAGCACGTCGGCGTCACTGTGCTGATCTGCATCGTGTCCGACGCTCTGCTGATCGGCCTTGGCGTGCTGGGCGCGGGTGCGGTGCTGACGCGCTGGCCGCTGGCGCTGGAGATCGCCACCTGGGGCGGCGCCGCCTTCCTGCTGTGGTACGGACTGAACTCGCTGCGCGCCGCCTTCCGCAAGCGTCAGATGGAGGTCGCGACCAATGGCGAGCGCATCTCGCAGCGCCAGGCCATCCTGCTGCTGCTGGCTTTCACCTACCTGAACCCGCATGCCTATCTCGACACCATCGTGCTGATCGGTTCGCTGGGTGCGCGCCATGCCGACGAGGCCCGCCTGCTGTTCTGGGCCGGCTGCATCACCGCCTCGGCCCTGTGGTTCACGGTGCTGGGCTATGGCGCGCGCTGGCTGGCGCCGCTGTTCACCCGCCCGATCTCCTGGCGCGTGCTGGATGCGCTGATCGGCCTGGGCATGACCGTGCTGGCGGTGAGCCTGGTGCGTCATTGATTACCGGCGGAACACCACGCTTATCTGCGCTTTGAGTGGAGGGTCGCGGCGCACAATGCTTTCATCGCGCCGACCGTATTGCCGTGCCGTCGCGACCTGGCCTCGTACCACTCAAGGCTCGCCGCATGATCGACGCCGCACGCAATTTCGACCTCTACCTCAATGGCGCCTGGACCCGTTCCAGCGCGCCGCAGCGTATAGAACGACGCCACCCCGCCAGCGGTGAGCGCGTCGCGACCTATGCCCAAGGCCACGCGATCGACATCAATCGCGCGGTAGACCACGCCACCGCCGCCCTCGCAGGCCCCTGGAACGCTTTGTCGCGCGCCCAACGCAGCGCCTTGATCCAGGCGGCGGCAGAGCAGCTCGATACGCGGCGCGAGGAGTTCGCCCGCGTGGAGTCCGACGAGACCGGCAAACCCTTCTCCGATGCGCTGGCCGACATCCGCCAGGGCATCGCCCTGTGGCGCTATGCCGCTGCCATGCTGCGCGGGCAGCACGGCGAGCTGCAGGCCGAGCTGGGCGGGGGTACAACCGGCGCCTGCCTGGTCGAGCCGGTCGGCGTCGTTGGTCTGATCACGCCCTGGAGCGCACCTTTCCTGGTCGCCGCCGAGCGCCTGCCCTTCATGCTGGCGGCCGGCTGCACGGTGGTGCACAAACCCAGCGAATACACCTCGGGCAGCGCGCTGCTGACCGGCGAAGTGCTGACCCAGGCGGGCTTTCCGCCCGGCGTGTTGAACATCGTGACCGGCCTGGGCAGCGAGGCAGGTGCCCCGCTCGCCGCCCACCACGATGTCGCGATGCTGTCCTTTGCCGGCACGACCGGCACCGGCCGATTAGTGATGAGCACCGCCGCAGCCTCGCTTAAGCGCGTCCACCTGGAACTGGGCAGTCGCAACCCGGTGCTGGTGTTCGCGGACGCCCATCTGTCGAAGGCGGCCGACGCCATCATCAGCAGCTTCACCCACAACGCAGGCCAGAGCTGTCTCGCCACCTCGCACCTGCTGGTGGAAGAAGGCGTGCGCACCGAGCTGGAGCGCCTGCTGGTCGACCGCTTGCGCGTCAAGTTCGGCAAATCGGTCGCCCAACCGGTGGCCACGCGCGCGCAGTTCGAGCGCCTGGCGGGGCTACTGGAGGAAGCCGCGGACACCGGACGCACCGTATTCGGCAGCAATAGCGCCGCAGGCGACGGCGGAGGCTTCCACATCGCGCCCGCCGTGTTCGCCGATCTGCCACCGGATTCGCCGGTCTTGCAGGAGGAGATCCTCGGCCCCCTGCTCACCGTGCAAGCCTTCCGCAACGAAGCCGAAGCCATGAGCCTCGCCGCCGAGCTGGGCGAAACCGCCCGCGCCGCCGCGATCTGGACCGAGGACGTGCGCCGCGCGCTACGTTGTGCCCGCCGCCTGCGTGCCGCCCGCGTCTGGGTCAATGCGCCGCAGGAGCGCTACCCGGAACTGCCCTCCGAGGTTTCGCGCATCGCCACCTATTGCGCGACCAAGGCGCTGATCCTGCGCTGATCCTGCGCGGCCGTCCGACGACGCATCAGGGCTTCGCCAGCCCGATCTCCAGCGCCGTTGCCCCGCCAACCACACATTGCGCCAGCGAGCGCGGCTGTTCCGCCCTGCCCTCGCCCAACGGAATACGCCCGGCCATGATTTCGCAGAAACGCTGCGGCAGGCGCGGCTCGCGCTGCGGCTCGGCGTAACCCAGCGGGTAGATGGGCATCAGGCTGGCGAAGTCGTATTTGTCCGTGGCGCCCATCGCATGCAGGATCTCGTGCGCGATCACCACGTTGTTGGCGCGCTGCATCTGCGCGTCGACATGCACGTTGCTGATTGCCACCTGCCCCTTGGCCAGGCCATGCGAACTGGGTACGCGCCCGCCGCTCCGCGCGGAATCCCAATAGACCACGAAGGCGCGGATGTTCGCGCGCGGCGTGCCACCTGGCTGGCGCCACGCCCACCAGCGCGTCTGCAGGCTCCACCACACCACCGGCAGGCCGCTCAGTTTCGACGGCGGCGCGGGCGGCAGGCTGCTCAGCGCGGGCTGCAGTGTCACCCGCACGGGTTGTACATTGCTCACCCCATGCTCCTGCGCCGCGAGGATGAGAAAGCGCTCGATGTCCTCGAAGTGCTCGGGGGCCAGGCTGGCGATGCGTGCGGCGGTGACTGGACTGCCGTCACCGTTGATGGGGAAGATCGCGATCTGCACGGTGCCACTCCAGTCGCGCGCGTTCTCACGCGCCACGTAGGTCGACCAGGCCACGCCCAACAGGATCAACAGCAGGATCAGGATGCGGAAGTTCTTCAACATGCCGCGCATGCTGACAGGGAAAGTACGCGCCGGGCAATGCCGCTCGCCGGGGAGGCTGGCGGCACGCGCGGGCGCCCCTTCCTCCCCCCGAAACCCCTCCCCGGCCCTCCCCTTGTCAGGGGAGGGAGGCTGGTTCGGCCTGGTTTGTCATGAACGGGCGCTCAGAGGCCGTCATGGCTCCCAGGTCGTGACGCCTCTCGCCCATACTCGTCATTCCTGCGAAGGCAGGAATCCAGCGTCTTTCGGGGCGCACCTAGATTGGGAAAGACAGCCAAGCCACTGGGTCCCTGCCTTCGCAGGGACGACGGCCGGGGTGTGCGATATACGCCGCTCTTCTGAGAGGCCGTAACAAAGTGGCTCCAACGCAGTGACACCTCTCGCCCACACCCGTCATTCCTGCGAAAGCAGGAATCCAGCGTCTTTCGAGGCGCACCCGGATTGGGAAAGACAGCCAAGCCACTGGGTCCCTGCCTTCGCAGGGACGACAAGTTGGGGGCGTCGCCGAGACGCTGCCTCTCAGGCGATCAGCTCCCAGGCCATCGGCGTGCCGCGTGCGATGTCGCGTGCCGCGCTGCGGCCGAGCACGGCGGGCAGGTGCTTGGGTAACAGGCCCAGGCCGGGGCGGATGGCGCGCACGTTGTCCGGGCCGAAACGCTCGCCGGCCCTCATGTCGCGCGTCACGTACAGGGTGCGGCGGAATTGCAGCGAGGCGGACTCACGTTCGCTCGGGCCGTAGCGCACGCCGCCCAGCGCCTCGGCCGCGATGGCGCCCTGCTCCACCAGCATGGCCAGCTCCTGCGGCTCCAGCGAGAACGCGGAGTCGACACCACCATCATGGCGGTCCAGCGTCACATGCTTCTCGATCACGCAGCCGCCCAAGGCGATGGCCGCGATGGCCGCGCCGATGCCCAGGGTGTGATCCGACAGGCCGACCTCGACGCCGAAGGCCTCGCGCAGGTGCGGGATGGTCAGCAGGTTGCTCTCGGCGGCCGGCGCCGGGTAGCTGCTGGTGCATTTGAGCAGCACCAGCTCGCGGCAGCCCGCCTCGCGCGCAGCGGCGACGGCCTCGCCGATCTCGCTGAGATTGGCCAGGCCGGTGGAGATGATCAGCGGCTTGCCGGTCGCGGCTGCCTTGCGGATCAGCGGCAGGTCGACGTTCTCGAACGAGGCGATCTTGAAGCAGGGCACGTCGAGTTCCTGCAGGAAGTCGACCGCCGTCGCATCGAAGGGCGTCGAGAAGGCCAGCATGCCCAGCTCGCGCGCACGCGCGAAGATCAGCGCATGCCACTCCCAGGGCGTGTGTGCCTGGTGGTAGAGGTCGTACAGCGTGCGGCCATGCCACAGACTCTTGGGGTCGTCGATGCGGAACTCGCGCTCGGCGATGTCCAGCGTCATCGTGTCGGCCGTGTAGGTCTGCAGCTTGAGTGCCTGCGCGCCGGTCTTGGCGATGGCCTCGACGATCTGCAAGGCACGGTCGAGCGAACCGTTATGGTTGCCGCTCATCTCCGCGATGATGAAGGGGCGCTCGCCACGCCCTACGCGATGCTGACCGATCTGGATGCTCATGTCCTTCACCCTTCCTGGAGACTCTTGCGGAACACGCGGCTGAACTCCGCATAGCCCGATTCGGCGAATACATTCAGCGAGGCACGGTTGCTGCCGAGGATCTCGGCCTCGATCTCGCTCAGCTCCGGCCGGTTGGCGCGCAGCCAGCGTTCGCCGGCCAGCAGCAGCACGCCGCCGCGGCCCTGACCATGCCGCCCCGGCACGAGGTAGATGGAAACGGTCGCGCGCGCGCCGTCGATGTCGTAGCGAAGCACGCCGACCGGCCCGCCCTCGTCTTCGGCGATCAGCAGCACACAGTCCGGGTCCTGCAGGCGCGAGGCGAACCAGGCCTCGTGCGAAGCCTGCGCGATGGAGCGCGCGTCGAGCGCATGGCGGCGGTTGATGTCGTGATTGCGCCAGGCGTAGAGACTGGCGCTGTCGGCCGCCGTCACGTCGCGCAACTGCATGTCGAAGGACTCCATGCGCGCCGCCACGCGGCCCGCACCATGCCCATCGCACACCGCCGCCGCGCTGCGCGACAGGATGGACAACCAGTCCGGGCTTTGCGCCAGCGCGCGCGCCACACCGGCCACCGCCATCAGGTGCTGGGCGCTGGCGGTGCCCAGGTGGATGCCGCCGCCCAGCTCGGCCAGCGCCTCGGCGCCGGCGCGCTGGTTGTCGGCCACGGTCAGCATCAGCGTGGGCAGGCCCAGGCTGCAGCGCTCCCAGGCCGCGGTGCCGGCGGCGCCAACGGCCAGGTCGGCGGCCAGGTAGAGCTGGGTCATGTCTTCCACGTCGACATGCAGGCTCGCCCCCGGAATCGAGGCCACGGCACGCTGCAAGGCCTCACGGCGCGGCGCCAGCGAGCCGACCACCACGTCGATCATGAAGCCCTCAAAGGCCAGCGGCGTCAGCACCGCCAGCGCGTGGCCCGATATGCCATCCGGGTCGGTTCCACCCAGGTTGACCAGGATGCGCTGCAGGCGCCTGCGTTCGGGCGGCGCCTTGCCGCGCGCGGCGGCAAACTCGGGCCGCAAAAGCGCATAACGCGGCCCCAGCAGGCGCAGGCAGTCATTCGGGGTGTGACGGCCGTAGCGGAAACCGTTGACCAGCGAAGGGTTGTGGTCGACCAACAGATCACAGTCGTGCGGCCGGTTGTCGAGGTCGTCGATGACCGCGATGTGGCGCACGTACTGCCGCATGGTCGTCTCCCACACGGCGTCCAGCCCGTAGTGGTCGACCACCAGCCAGTCGATGCGCCCCATCTCGGCCAGCGCCGCCAGGGTGTCTTCAGCGTCCAGCGCCGGCTCGACACCGAGCCAGGCCGCATGACCGGTGAGGCCCGGCAGCAGGTCGCGCGGCGGCAGCAACTGCAGGCTGGCGAATTCGTGGCGCTCGATGCGCTCCACCATCGAGCTGGGCATGTGGCGCGCGAGGAACACGCAGTCCGCTCCGATCTCGCCCAGGGCCTGCGCCAGGGCGAGGCAGCGCATGGCGTGGCCCAGGCCCATTGGCAAAGACGCATCGACCCGGAAGACCACCTTCATTGCTGTTCCACCTCGAACAAACCTTCTTCCAGCAAGCGTGCCACGAGCGGCAGCAATTCCAAAGCGCTGAGCTTGATGCGTTCGGCCAGTGCAATGAAATCGCGCTGGCCGTCGGCGTAACCGATGAGGTTGGACAAGGCCATGACCTCGCGGATCGTGTCCGGCGTGCTGAGCGTGGGATACAGGCCGCGCTTGCCGAGCTGCGGCTCGCACAGCACGGTGCAACGGTAGCGCTGGTTGGCCTCCAGCACGCGCAGCACGTCGCGCACCACCCGGAAGCCCCCTTCCAGCCCGGCCGGCGTGACGAAATCGAGGTCGTCCAGCGAGCTGTGGTACTCGGGATAGGTGGCGTACTTGGAGCGCATGATGGAGCCCACCGGCAGGTCGAGGCCGGGGCTGCAGTACTGGCGCTCGTCCGAGCCGCGCTCCAGGAAGTCGTACAGGGTGTAGCCGCCCGGCAGGTGACCCATCACATGCATGGCGGCACGATCCGCCAGGGTGTCGCCCTCGCGTGAGTGCAGGTAGCTGTAGGCGCGCTCATCACCGATGCAGGTCAGCACATAGCCGGCCACCACATGGCGCTTGAGGTGCGCCGAGTTGCGCGCGAGGTAGGCGATGGCGCCGATGGTCTCGGGCACGAACACGATGCGGTAGGTGTAGCGCCGCCGCGGCAGGCTCTGCAGCCAGCGCGCCAGCGCCAGCGTGACCAGCGGGCCGGACAGCTCGTTGTTGGCCATCGAGGGGTGGCAGACGTAGGTCGACAGCAGCACTTCCTGCTTCGTCTCGCCCGGCAGTACCCATTCGCCATAAGTCAGCGCGCCGTCGATGAACTCACTGTCGACACGCACCCGGTACTGGCCCGGCGGCAGCGCGTCGAGCTGGCGCTGGCTCAGGCAGAAACCCCAGCGCTCGCGGTAGTACGAGGTCACGTAGGGAATCGCGTCGGGCTGCTCGGGCAGGGTGTACAGATGCGGGCGCAGCTCGTCGAGCGACATCACCGCATCCACCGGCGCCGAGTAGCCCACGAGGTGGAGGTTGTGGCGCGCCACGTCGACGACGCGTTGCCCGTCCGGCCCCTCGATGTAGGCCTCGCGCAGCACCCATTCGCGCGGCACGGTCCAGTCGAAGCACTGGGTGCCGCTGGGCACCTCGTGCAGCGTCAGCGCGGGCAGTTCGCGCTGCAGGATGGCCAGGGTCTGGCGCAGGCCGGCGCCGGTGATGCTGCGGTTGAGCGGCCACAGCTCATGCGCCAGAGCGTGCAGCCAGGCGCCGATGGAGGCCTCCGCGCCCGCCTCGCTCATGCTCAGGCCCCGCCCGCGCGGTAGCGCTCGACCAGGGCGACGATGCTGTTCACGCTATCGAAACTCTGCACCGTCATGTCCTCGGTGCGGATCGCGATGCCGAAGGCCTGCTCCAGGTCGCCGACCAGGCGGATCAGGCCGAAGGAGTCGATTAGCTTGGCGCCCAGCAGGGCTTGCTCAGGCGTCACCTGCTCGCGCAGGCGCGGCTCGACGATCTCCTTGACCAGTTCGGTCACTTTCTCGATGTATGGACTCATGAAGGCTCTTTCTCGAAGTCGCCACGATTGCTCAGGACCAGCAAGGGATCGCGCTGCATCAGGGGCAGGATGGCATCACGCACGGTACAGGTGTCGTAGGCCGTGAGGCTGATGCCCCGCAGCGGCCGCTCCATCATGCCGGCCTCGCGCAGCACCGGCAGCAGGACGGTGAAGTCGTTTTCCGCAACCGGCGACAGGCTGCGCACGTACAGCGTCTCCTCGCAGGGGATGGACGCCCCGCCACGGATCAGCGTGCCTTTGAACGGCTTGCGATAACGGTAGGGCAACTGCTCGCGCACCAGCCACTCCAGGCGGTGCAGGTAGCTGCAGTGGGTCGGGTGGGTACCCAGCATCAGGAAGCGCGCATTGCGCCGCTCCATCCAGTCGTAGATCGAACCCTCGCCCCAGGCATCCAGCGGCATCCGTTGGCCCAGCTCGGCCTGCGCCGGGCCCAGCACATTGAAGGAAAAGTAGGCGGACAGCGTGCGCAGGGTGTCGGGCCGGCGCCGGAAGTGTTCGCTCAGCACGCCGGTGCTGGCGGGTGCCTCGTCGAGATTGCACACGCCGTCGCGATAGCCCTCTGCAAACGAGGGCATCAGCAGGTCGCGCCCGCCGGCGATCTGGATGAGAGCATCGAGAACCTCATCCACCGCGGCCGGATCGTTGCGCCGCATCTCGCGCAGGATCGGCCACAGCGCGCCGTACACCACGATCGGGCGATCGTCCTCGCCGACCAGCGCGGCCATGCTGGATTGCAGTTCGGCCAGGAAACTCATCGCGGCACGAAGGTAAAGAAGTCCCAGATCGGGAATTCGTGCTGGTAGCCCTGCTGGCTGGACGCCTCGCCGACCAGGCGCGGGTGCTCGTAGCCGGCCAGCGCAAAGCCGGCCTCGGCCATGAAGTCCAGCAGCACGTCCAGCGTGGGCGCCACGTTGAACTGCGGGTTGAAATACTCGCTGACCACGGCATACGGCCGGGCCGGGTCGCCGTAGCGATTGGCCAGCCAGAACACCGGGTTCGGCTCCATCGCGCACAGCGCGCCATCGCGCGCGAGCACCGCGCGCAGCGCGCGGAACACCTCGGGCAGCAGCGGCGAGCGCGTGCCCTGCTCCGGCTGCAGCAACAGCAGCAAGGTGTCCTGCAGGTAGATGTAGTCGAAGTGGGCGGCATCCTGCCCGGCCAGCAGATCCAGCACCGCCTCGAAGGACGCGGTCTCGACGAAGCGCAGGCCGGCGCGCTTGCCATGATTGCGGCGCGCCAGTTCGAGCAGCTCCGGCGAGTTGTCCAGGCCCAGCACCTGCGCGCCGGCCGCCGCCATGCGCGCGCTGAAGAAACCGTTGCCGCAGCCGAAGTCGAGCACCCGCTTGCCGGCCAGGCGGGCGGGCGTGCACCAGGCATCGAAGAAGGGCAACTGGATGTCGCGGTAGGTCTCACCCACGATCCCGGTGCCATCGGGCGAGAACTTCTGATCCTGCCAGGCACGCCAGGGTTCGCGCACGCGGCGCTCGACCAGCAGGTACTGCCCCACGCGCTGATGGAAGCTGCCCACGTGTTCGCGGTCCAGCAGGTTGGCCAGCGGCGCCAGGCAGTCCGTCGCCTCTTGCGGCGAGGCGATCAGGCAGCGCCGGCGGCGCAACAGGGCGAGCAGCGGCTCGCCTTGCAGAGACTCGCCACCTGCGGGGGCCAGCCCCGAGTGATCGGCATGCAGGCCGGCGGCGCCCACCGCGCGCAGGCTGCGGTCGCGCCCGTGCGCCTCCTGCAGGCGCGCCTGCCATTGCGCGGGCGACGCACCGGCGGCCTGCGCGAACAGCACGGCGGCGGCCGCCGCATCCAGCTCCACATGCAGGCGCAGGCGTGGGTTGGAGGCCAGCCAGACGCCCTCGACATGGCGCAGGCAGACGTCCGGGTTCAGGTAGAGGACGGCTTCACTCATGAGTCGGCACGAAGGGGCGGATGCCCAGCTCGGCCAGGCGGGCCTTCACCAGGGGTGCGATGTCGCTGCGCGCATGCAGCATGTTGCGGATCACCGTCAGCGCATCGGCAATGCGCTCCTCCGACTCGGTGCCGATGGACACGCGCAGGAAGCGCTCGGTGCTGGCGCCATAGGCCGAGCCGGAGACGGTGGAGATGTTGTGGAACAGCAGCAGGTAGAGCGAGACGTCCAGCGAGGAGGCCGGGAAGTCGCCGATGTTCACGAAGAAGTAGAAGGTGCCGCAGCCGGGCAGGCAGTCCAGCCCGATCTCCGCGATCTTCAGCGCCACGCGCTCGCGCTTGGCCACGATCTCGCGCGCCTGCGGCAGCGTGATGCCGATGATGCGGTGGAAGTACTTGGCGAGGTAGGCCTGCAGCACGGTCGGCGCGCAGGTGATGATGTGCTGGTTGAGCTTGAGCACCTGGGCGATCAGTTCCGGGTGCGCAATCAGGTAGCCGATGCGCCAGCCCGACATGCCCATGTTCTTCGACAGCGAGTTGGCGATGATCACCGTGTCGCGCGCCGGGTCGAACTCGATCGCCGAGTGGAACTGCCCGGGTTCGAGAAAGTCGCTGTAGGCCTCGTCGACCAGCAGCCACACGCCACGCGACCGGCACAACTCGACCAGCCGGGTCAGGTCTTCACGCGTGTAGAGACGCCCGGCCGGATTGTTCGGATTGTTGATGACCAGCATGCGGGTGCGCGGCGTGAGGTAGTCGCCAAAGCGCTCGATGGGTGCATCGAAGGGGATGAAGCGCGGCGTGGCGTCGACCAGGCGCACATGCTCCTGGTAGCTGAGCCAGGCGGGTTCGTGGATCAGCACCTCGTCGCCGGCATCCACCGTGGCCAGCACCGCGAGGTAGATGGCGACCTTGGAGCCGGCGGTGATCAGCACCTCGTCCTGTCCATTGACCGGGCAGGCGTACTGCTGCTGGTAGAACTCGCCGATCAGGCGGCGCAGCTCCGGCAGGCCCTGGCTGTCGGAATAGTGGTAGCCCTTCACGAAGTCGATCTTGCGGAAATCGAACATCGGGATGTCGAAGAAGGCCTCGCCCAGCGACAGGGTCGTGATGTCGTAGCCGCGCCGCTTCTGCGCGTACACGATCTCGTTCATGTAGATGGACAGGGCCGGCGGCACGTGGCGCGCGCGCTGGCTGAGCGTACGCAGGGCTGTCATGTCGATTCCTTGAGCAGGAACTTGCGGATCTTGCCGCTGGCGGTGCGCGGGAAATCCGCCACCGACTCCACCGCCTCGGGCCACTTGTGCTTGGCCAGGGAAGAGAACACGTAGTCGCTCACGCTGGCCTCCGCATCGGCCGGCGCCTCCGGCTTGAGGCGCACGCACAGACGGTAGCTCTCGCCGTAGAAGGGATGCGGCACCGGCGTCGCGGCCGCCTCCAGCACCCAGGGGTGTTGCATGGCCAGCAGTTCCACCTCGCGCAGCGCGATGAAGTAGCCGCCCTTCTTGATCACATCCTTGCTGCGCCCGGTCAGGATCAGTTGCCCCTTGGCATCGAGGTAGCCCAGGTCACCGGTGGCGAAAAACCCTGCCTCGTCCAGCACCAGCAGCGGCTCGCCGCCCGACTCCTGGTAGCCCAGCATGAGGAAGGGCGTGCGCACCATGATTTCGCTGTAGCGCGTGTCCTCGCCGGCCAGCGGGCGGAAGCGCATCTCGGCATAGGGCAGCACGCGCCCCACGCTGCCCTCGGCACGCGAACTCAGCTCGGCGGGGAACTCGGAAGTCAGGAAGGTCGTTTCCGACAACGCGAAGTTCTCCAGCAGCGGGATGCCGAACATGGCCTCGAAGCGCGCCTTGGTCTCGCGCTCGATCGGCGCGGTGCCGAGGAAGGCATGGCGAATCTGCTGGCTGCGCGGCGCCACCTGGGCGCGCTGGGTGCGCTCGCCGATGGCCAGCAGGCCGCGCACGATGGCGGGCACGAACCACAGCACGTTGATGTCGTAGCGCTCCAGCGTCTGCCAGAAGGAGAGGAAGGTCTTGCCGCTGAAGATCTCATCCACCACGGCGGAGCCGGCCACCGAGAAGGGAATCAGCGCCATGTTGAACAGCCCGCCCAGGTAGGACTGCGGCAGGTAGTTCCAGATGCGGAACTCCTGGTCGAAATCGGCGCCATGCACGCGAGCGAAAGCGTGGCCCGCCGACCACAGGCGGTCGCCGTCGAGCACGATGGCCTTGGGCGCACCGGTGGTGCCGCTGGAGTACAGGTAGACGCGCGCCCCGGCATGATGCGCGGGCCGCCCCTGCGCGGCTGGCAGATGGCGAAAGGCACCGTCGACCTCGACCGGCAGGCAGGGACGCTGCGTGGCCCGCAGCGATTCCACGACGGTGGCGGCCAGCAGCGGGCTGTAGAGGCAGCACACCGGCTGCACCAGTTCGGCCCAGCGCTCCACTTCGGCCGGCGCGGTGTCGCAGGCCAGCGGCGCGAAGCGGATGCCACCGCGCAGGCAGGCGATGAACAGGCTCAGCATCTCCAGCGAGTTGGGCAGCACCGCGCCCACGCAGGCGCCGGGGCCGACGCCCTGCGCGGCCAGCCACTGCAGGTGGCGGTCGGCCAGCGCGTCGAGCTGGGCGTAGCTGAGGCTGCGCTCCTCGTCACCCGCTGCGATGAGCGCGGTGCGCGCGCCGAAGCGCGCCACGATGTCGTCGAAATCCGCGTTGAAACTGCGCTGCCATTCCATGGTGTCACCCGATCACTGGTTCGCCATCGAGCAGGATCGCCTGCCCGTCGATCCACAAGGATGCCTGGCGGAATACGAAGTCGATGTGGAAGGGCACATCGTTGAGCCCCCCCACGGTGGCGTTGGAGCCGAAGCCGAAATGCACGCAGCCCAGCACGCCCTCGTCGGTCAGCATGTTGCCGGTCAGCGTGGCGGCCGGATTGAGGCCCACGCCGCATTCCGCCAGCACATAGGCCAGCGGACTGCCGACGCGTGCGAACAGACGCTCGCAGGTCTCCACGTACTCCGCTATGTCGCTCTCGAAGCGGCGGATGCGCCCGCCCGCGACATGCAGGGTAATCGGCGCGCGCAGCAGACCGATCTCCTCGCAGGCGACCGAGCCGTCGACCACGACGATGCCTTCGGAGGCGTCCTCCACCGGCGAGACGTTGGACTCGATGTCGGGCGGCGAGCCCAGGCGGTAGTCCGCGCTGACGAAGCCGGGGCAGCAGTTGCCGACGCGCCCGGCGATGTCGAGCTGGATGTCGGTGCCGGCCGCCGTGGCGACGCGCACCCGCGAGCCTGCGGTGAAGGCCTCGGTGATGCGTCGCGTGCGCTCGAACTGGGCGTGGAAGTCGGCGGTGACGGCCGGATCGCGCAACAGGGTCTCGGAGTAACCGGGCAGGCTCAGGTAGCGTCCGCCCGCCTCGGTGAATGCCAGGCGGGTACGCGTGTGGGCCAGCGACTTGAAGGTCAGCCCGGCCACCAGGTCGGCCTGCTGCATCAGCGGCGCCAGGAAGGGCGGTGGCTCGGCGCCATGGCGATCGGCCACCGGGATGACGGCCGTCTCGGCCTGCGCGCCCAGCGCGCGCGCAGCGGCCAGGAAACGCTCGGCCAGTGCCTGCGTCGACGCGTCGACGACCAGCAGGAAGCGCTCCCCGGACCGAAGGGCGCCGCAATGCGACAACAGATGTGCCGCCGGATCGATTTTCGACATGCTCAGCCTTGCAGGACGGTCAATGCCACATGCCAGCACTTTAGCGCAGCGGGGTGCGGGCAGGCAGCGCGGAATTGCCGCGCAAACCCCCCACTATTCGGCCAACCGTCCGCCCCGCCTCAGCGCAGCTTGAACAGCGGCTCCAGCGGTGCGCAGCGCAAGACCTGGCGCACGCCATTGGTCTTGACCGCCACCGACATCACCGCGAACACCTCATCGAGCACCGACAGCAGGAAGTCGACCTCAGCATCGGTGTGCGCGTAGCTCACGTTGAAGGTGCCCAGCGAGAGGATGCCGCGCGAGAAGATCTCCTGCAGGAAGAGCGTCTTGATCTCCCAGCTCGTGGCGTTGGAGGTGTCGCGGATGATCAGGAAGGGCCAGGTGGCGTCGCCGCCCACCGCCAGCACCTCGGACAGCTCGTGGTAGGCGATGCGCGCCGCAATACCGGCCTGGATGCGCTCGCCCATGCGCTTCAGATGGTCGATGACCGGCTGCGCCTGCAGCTTGGTCAGCGTGGCCTTGGCGGCCGCCAGCGACAACAGCTCGCCACCGAAGGTGAAGGAGAAGAAGATCTCCTCCATCAGCTTCATCACCTCGCGCGAGCCAGCGATGGCCGACACCGGGAAGCCATTGGCCATGCCCTTGCCGAAGGTGGCCAGGTCCGGCACCACGCCGAAGCGCTCCTGCGCGCCGCCCTTCTCGTAGCGGAAGCCGGTGATGGTCTCGTCGAACACCAGCAGCGCGCCGTAGCGGTGGGCCAGCTCCTGCACGCCTTCGAGGTAGCCCGGCGCCGGCGGCGTCACGTTCATCGGCTCCAGGATCACCGCGGCGAAGCCGTCCGGGTGACGTGCCAGCAGGTCGGCCAGCGCTTCGAGGTCGTTGTAGGGGAAGGTATGGGTCAGCTCGCGCACCTGCATGGGCACACCACGATGACGCGCGGTGGAGCCGATGTACCAGTCCTGCCAGCCGTGGTAGCCGCACACCGCCACGTTGTCGCGCCCGGTGTAGGCGCGCGCCAGGCGGATCGCGCCGGAAGTGGCGTCCGACCCGTTCTTGCCGAAGCGCACCATTTCCGCGCAGGGCACCATGTCGACAATCATCTCGGCGACCTCCATCTCCAGCCGGTGCGGCAGGCTGAAGATGACGCCGTCGTTGAGCTGGTGGCGCACCGCGCCGTTCACGTCCACGTCGCCGTAGCCCAGGGTGACGGCGGCGAGACTCATGACGAAGTCGATGTACTTGTTGCCGTCCGGGTCCATCACGCGGCAGCCGCGCCCCTTCTCGATGAAATAGGGCGACACGCCATGCGGATACTGGGTGAGGCTCTTGCTGAAGGTCTGCGAGCCGAGCGGGATGCTGCGCAGCGCGCGCTCCAGCATCTCCTCGGACTGGTGATAGCGTTCAGACACCGTGGTTCTCCTGCTTGCCCGCCGCGGCGGCCAGCGATTTCGCCAGCCCTTCGTTGCGGACATGTTGCGTATTGATCGTTGTGTTCTCGGGGTGCGCGGCCAGCCAGGCCAGGATGTCCGCCATATCGAAATCGGGCTTGCGGGGGTACAGCGCCTCGTAGATGCGGCAGACCAGGGCGTAGTCGGCAGCTTCGTCGACCGTCCAGCGCAAGGCCGACAGGTCGGGCGACTCCTTGAAGTGGATGATACGGAATCGCTCCGGCTGGCGGTTGATGTAAAGCGTCACATGCTCACGCTGCGCCGCCTGGCGTGCCTCGCGCCAGGCCTCTTCGAGGCAGGCGAAGCGGAAGATTTCGATATCCAGCCCGTCGGGAAAGGTCGGTTCCAGCGCGTTGCTGAGGTAATCGCAGGGCTGCGCCTCGAAGGCCATGAGCATCCGGTCGAGCAAGGCGGGGTCGGCCAGCGGGCAATCGCCGGTCAGGCGCACCACCGTGTCCGGCTGCCAGGGCGCGGCCGCGCGGTAGAAGCGATCCAGCACATCATCGAGCGCACCGCGGAAGCAATGCACGCCCAGACGCTCGCACAATGCGGCCAGGGCATCGTCGGAAGCGTCGTCGCTGGTCGCGACGATCAGCCGCTCAAGCCGGTGGGCACGGCGCAGGCGCTCGATCTGCCGCGCCAGCATCGGCTCACCCAGCACGGGCAACAAGACCTTGCCAGGCAGGCGGGACGAAGAGCAACGCGCCTGCAAGACGCCCAGCACGCCACTCACGCGCCCTCCTCCGACTTCTCTGCGCGCCATTTGCCGAACAGCCAGCCGTCCAGGTACTCCCCCTCGCACCACCAGTGCCGGCGCAACACGCCTTCCTGCCGGAAGCCCGCTTTCAACAGCGTGCGGGCCGAGCCGGAGTTTCCGGCATAGCAACCTGCGGTGATCTTGTGCAGACCCAGCTCGTTCAGCGCGAAGTCGGACAGCGCCTGGACCGCCTCACTCGCGTAGCCACGGCCCCATTGCCCCCGCTCGCCGATCAGGAAGCCGATGTCGGCACGGCCATGGGTGCTGTCGACCGGGCCGAGCTTGATGTTGCCGATGTGCAGCCCCCCCTGCTTGAGGCAGATACCCAGCAGGAGGCTGGTGGCGGAGGCATTGGTGGTGGCGATGAATTCGCGGATGCGCTCGATGGTCTGCGGCGGTGCAAAGCGCACCTCCAGGTGGCGTACCACCTCGGGGTCGGCCAGCCAGCGGGCATACGCTGGCGTGGCATCACCCGCGCCAAGATTGCGTAGCACCAGCCGATCGGTTTGCAGCGGTTTGTCCAGCAACACGCCGAGACCTCCTAGATGCGCTTGAGCGGAATCCCGTAGTTCTTGAGGAAGGCCTTGGCGCGCAAGGGATTGTTGTCGCCAAAGTTGAACAGGCTGCCGCAGGCCACCGCCTCGACCCCTGCCTCGAAACCCTCGCGCAGATGCACGAAGCTGCCGGCGCCGCCACAGGCGATGACCGGCACATTGACGGCCTGCGCCACCGTGCGCAGCAGGTCCACATCGTAGCCGTTCATGCGCCCGTCACGGTCGATGGAATTGAGCAGGATTTCGCCCGCGCCGTGCGCCACGCCTTCCTGCAGCCAGTCGAGCAAGGCGCGTGCCTCGGGCTGGCGTCCGCAGTCCGAGCGCAGCGTCCAGCCCTCCCCCTCGCGCAGCACGTCGACCGACAGCACCACCGCCTGGCGCCCGTAGCGCTGCGCGATCTCCGCCAGCAGCGCGGGATTGCGGTAGGCCGCCGTGTTGATCGCCACCTTGTCGGCGCCGGCACGGATCAGGCGCGCGGCATCTTCCACTGAACGAATACCGCCACCGACAGTGAAGGGCACGAAGCAGACCTCGGCGATCTTCTCGACCCAGCCTACCAGGTCGTCGATGCTGCGCGCCTCGCGGGCGATGTTCAGCAGCATCAGCTCGTCGGCATCCTGGTCGCTGTAGACCAGCGAACTCTTCACCGGGTTGCCCACGTCACGCCATTCGCCGAAGCCCACGGTCTTGACCAGGCGATTGTTGAGCAGCAACTGCACGGGGATGATGCGGCGCTTCAGCATGCGCCCGCCTCCCAGCGGCCGTCCCACTGGCAGAAGTTGTCCAGCATCTGCAGCCCGTTGCGCTGGCTCTTCTCGGGGTGGAACTGCGCGCCGACCACGCTGCCTCGCCCGACGATGGACGGGAACAACTCACCGTGATCGGTCATCCCAATGGCGTTTTCCTCGTTCGTGCAGTGGAAGCGGTAGCTGTGCACGAAGTAGAAATCCACGTCGTCACGGATGCGATCCAGGATCGGGTGCGGCCGCGCACGATGCACCAGGTTCCAGCCCACATGCGGCAGGCGCAGGCCCGGGGCCAGTGGCAGGTGCCGCACTTCGCCCGGCACGAGGCCGAAGCCCTCGGCGCCCCCCGCCTCCTCGCCGAAATCCGCGAGCAACTGCATGCCCAGGCAAATGCCCATCACCGGCTGGCCGGCTGCGGCGTAGTCGCGCACCGGCTGGCGCAAGCCCGCTGCATCGATGCGCTGCATGGCATCGGCGAAGCTGCCCACGCCGGGCATGATGAGGTGGCTGACTTCCTGCAGATCGGCGGCGGCCCGCACCGGCACCCAGTCGTAGCCCAGGCTGTAGACGGCGTGCGTCAGCGAACCGATGTTGCCGATGCCGACTTCGAGCACGCCGATCTGGGGATGCTTCATGGCCAGAGCCCTGGCGTTGGCCCGGAAATGCTGCCACCACCGCGGCGTAGCGCGAATGCGGCGACATGCAAGCCGGAGCGCGGGGCGCGAAGTGCAAACCCCTCCCCTCCCCTCCCCTTGTCAGGGGAGGGCGTCCGCCCCGGCCCAGGCTGGTTTGCTCCTCCCCTGACAAGGGGAGGCCGGGAGGGGTTCAAGCGCTGCGCGGCACGCCACACACGCACGCCATCCGGTGCAGGCAGTCGGTCAACCAGAAGGCACGCGGCGCGGATCGGCATGCTCAAGACCGCTTGGGTTCCCGGTACCAGCGATCGAAGTCCTTGGTCTTCGGCGCCCACTGGATCGTCTTGAAATCCGGCTCGAAGGGCGGCACCACGGTCTTGGCGACGATGGCGTTGAACTCGTCCTCACTGAGCTGCAGGTACTCCAGGAACAACTCCAGCGAAGCCGGCTTGCGGCCCTCGAACTCGGCCACCAGGCGGTCGGCCTCGGCCTTCTCCATGCGGCCATGGCGGATGTCCAGCGCGGTCATCTGCGAGACGCGCCCGTACCCGCGCTTGAGGTACTTGATGTAGTCGCGCACGCCCTGCATGTAGCACTCGATCTTCTCGTAGGGATAGACCTCCCAGGGCATGCCCTCCACCTGGTCGCCCTGCCAGCCCAGCTCGTCCATGATCAGTTTCGACTGGCGCTGTGCGTCCCAGGGAATGAAGGAGCCCAGGCACACCGAGCGGTAGCGCAGGCGGCGCAGCTCGCGCACCGGCGGATAGGTGTAGGGCCACAGGTCGCGCGGGTCGAGATCGAAGTCGTGCTCGATCATGCCCTTCATGTCCTCGGCCGTGATGCCCAGGTTCACGAAGCGGTTGAAGCGGCTCTCGTCGACCTCCTCGATCTGATCGTCGCGGTAGTCGTAGTAGGCGGTGTACTCGGAAGACGGCTCGCCCCACATCACCAGCGGCACCTCGAAGCGCAGCGCGATGTGCATCGGGAAGGAGAAGATGCCGGTGTGGCAGTGCCAGCAGAAGTCGCCCTTGCGGATCAAGGCTTCCAGCATGAGGCGCTTCACCACCTTCCAGTTGGGCGTGAAGCTGATGAAATCGACGCCGAGCTGCTTCAAGGTGCGCTCGTTGTTCTGCTTGAGCCCGTCGCGCAGGAAGCCGTGGTTGAACTGCACCACCAGCGGCTTGAGCTTGTATTCCTTGATCAGGTGGTAGAGCGTGAAGGTGGAGTCCTTGCCGCCCGAGAAAGGCACGATGCAGTCGTACAGCGCCTTGCCGCGATGCTCTTCGATCAGACCGTCGAGCATCTTCTTGCGTGCGTCCCAGTCGATGGCGCCCTGCTTGTACTCCTGCTGGCGACAGACGTTGCACACCCCCTGCGCATCGAACTCGATGGTCTCGTAGGTCTCGGGCAGGCCGCACTTCACGCACTTCTTCAACATGTCATACCCTTTCAATGCTGCCAGCGACGCGGGTCGATCAGGTCCAGATCCTCGCATGCCAGCTCCGGCGCATCCAGGCGCGGCGCATCGTTCGCCGCCTGCAGGATGGCCGCCCATTCTTCCACGCCGCTGACGCCCAGCACCACCGCCTCGACCGGCTGCGCCAGGCCCCAGCCCAGGCAGGCCTGCAGCGGGCTCAGACGACGCTCATCCAGACAGCGGTCCAGTGCGCTGGCGGCGCGCGCCGCCGCCGGACCGCGCTTGCGCAATGCCTCGGGCGACAGCAGCAAGCCCTGCAGGAACAGCGAACGCAGATGCACGGCCACGCCGCGTGCGCTCAAGCGCGCCAATGCGCCACTGCTCAGGAAGCGTTGGTCCAGCAAGTTCCCAGGCATCTGCACCAGTTCAACCGGGTAGCGCTCCGCCACCTCCTCAGCCTCATCCGGGGCGTAGACCGAGACGCCAATGCGACGCGCCAGCCCACGTTCGCGCACGCTGAGCAACCAGCGCCACACCGCCTCGCCCTGCTCGCCCAAGAGATCCTCCCCCCGGTGCAGCAGCAGCGCATCCACGCTACGTACCCCCAGCGCCTGCAGGCTGTCGCGCAAGGCGGCTTCGGACGCCGCCAGGTTGCCATGCAGATCGCGGTCAGCGCGCCAGGCCGGCGACTTGGTCACGATGCGGAAGTCATGCCCCGGCGGCAGCGTACGCCCCAGCACGGCCTCCGCCGTGCCGTAAGCAGAAGCCGTGTCGAGGAAGCGTACACTGGCCTGCCGCGCGCTGCTCAGGATGCGCAACGCCTCATCCTCGGGGACCTGCCCGCGCGTGTTCGTCGCCCCATAGGCCAGACCGAACTGCACGGTACCCAGCGCGATTTCGGCCATGTCAGCGCCCTCTCAGGGCACGCGCCAGGGCGTCGACCACGCGGTCCTGCTGCGCATCGCTCAGGTCCGCGAACAGGGGCAGGCTCAAGGTCCGGCGGTAGTAGTCCTCGGCCTGCGGACACAGTCCTTCGGTGAAACCGAGCCGGGCGAAATCGGGCTGCCAGTACACCGGGATGTAGTGCACCTGGCAGTAGATGGCCTCGGCACGCAGGGCGTCATACACGCGTCGCCGCGTCGCCTCGTCGGCCAGCAGGATCGGGTACAGGTGGTACGCCGATTCGCCCTCGGGCAGCTGCCATGGCCGTTGCACCGGCAGCTCGGCAAGCAATGCGTCGTAACGCGCCGCCAACGCACGGCGGCGCGCGAGGAAGGTCTCGATGCGCGCCAGTTGCGAGAGCCCCAGCGCGGCCTGGATGTCGGTGATGCGGTAGTTGAAACCCAGCGCCTGCTGTTCGTAGTACCAGCCGCCTTCGTCCGGACGCGTCAGCCGGGCCGGTTCGCGCGTGATGCCATGGGTGCGCAGCATGCGCACGGCATCGAGCAGCGCGGGATCGGGCGAAAACAGCATGCCGCCCTCGCCCGTGGTCAAGATCTTGACCGGGTGGAAGCTGAACACGCTGAAGTCGGCGGCCGTTAGGCTGCCGATGCGCTGCCCCTGGTAGCGCGCGCCGACCGCATGGGACGCATCGTCGATGAGGCGGAAGCCATAGCGGGCCTTGAGCGACGCCAGCGCGGCCCAGTCGCAGGGCTGACCGGCGAAATCGACGGCGACCACCACGTCGGGCAGCGTGCCGCCGCGCTCGGCAGCTTCCAGCTTGTGCCGCAGCGCCTCGATGCTGATGCAATAGCTGCGCGCGTCGATGTCTACGAAGTCAAGCTCGGCGCCGCAATAACGGCCACAGTTGGCCGAGGCGACGAAGGTGTTGGCCGTGGTCCACAGGCGCTTGCCCGGCCCCAGCCCCAGGGCGAGGCAGGCGATGTGCAGCGCGGCAGTGGCGCTGCTGACGGCGCAGGCGCCGGTGGCGCCCACAAACGCAGCCATGCCCTGCTCAAAGCGCTCGATCGTGGGGCCGCTGGTCAGCCAGTCGCCACGCAGCACGGCCTCGACGGCGGCGATGTCGTCATCGTCGATGGATTGCCGGCCATACGGAATCGAAATCGAAATCGCCTCGCCCGCCATGCTGCCCCGCTAGCTGCCGCGCCGCTCGACGGTGGTGGAGTCGATCAGCGTGCGGATTTCATCCACGCTCAGGAACCAGGGGTTGGTGCCTGAGTTGTACTCGAAATCCTCCGCCACCTTGACGCCGCGCTCACCCGTGCCATCGATGGTGTAGTTGGGCTGAGCGAAAAAGGCGATGCTGGGCGTGATGACGTAGTGCTCCTTGAACTCCAGCGTGTGGTGCGCGTCGTCCATGGGCACCATGATTTCGTGCAACTTCTCGCCCGGACGGATGCCGATGATCTTGGTCGGCACGCCCGGTGCGACGGCGTTGGCGAGCTCGGTGATGCGCGAGGACGGGATCTTCGGCACAAACACTTCGCCGCCATGCATGCGCGCGAGGTTGCGGATCACGAAGTCCACCCCTTGTTGCAGGGTGATCCAGAAGCGCGTCATGCGCGCATCGGTCACCGGCAGTTCGGTCGCGCCGTCCTGCAGCAGCTTCTTGAAGAAGGGCACCACCGAGCCACGCGAGCCGACGACGTTGCCGTAGCGCACCACGGCGAAACGCGTGCGACGCCGGCCGACGATGTTGTTGGCCGACACGAAAAGCTTGTCGGAGGCCAGCTTGGTGGCGCCGTACAGGTTGATCGGGTTGGCCGCCTTGTCGGTGGACAGGGCGATGACGCGCTCCACCTCGTTCTCGATGCAGGCGTTGATGACGTTCTGCGCGCCGTTGATGTTGGTCTTGATGCACTCCATCGGGTTGTATTCCGCGGCAGGCACCTGCTTGAGTGCGGCCGCGTGGATCACCACGTCGATGTCACGGAAGGCCTGGCGGGTGCGCTCGGCGTCGCGCACGTCGCCGAGGAAGAAGCGCATCCGCTCGTCGCGGAACTCCTGCTGCATCTCGTATTGCTTGAGCTCGTCGCGCGAATAGACGACCACTCGGCGCGGGTTGTACTGCTCCAGCACTGTCTTGACGAACTGGCGGCCGAACGACCCCGTGCCGCCGGTGATCAGGATGGACTTCCCGTCAATCATGGATTGGCTCCCCTGCTTGTCGCGCGGCCAGTCTCTTGCGCCCGACTTCGTGCAGGCTGGCCACTGTTTCGTGTGCGGCGTCGATATAGCGCAGGATCAGGTCGAAGCCGAAGCGGGCGAACTCGACCGCCTTCTCCTCGCTCTTGAACATGCCCACGCAGTCAAAGAAGAAGCGCCCCATGTGCAGCATCGAACCGCGCAGCAAGGGGAAGATCTGCGCCGCCTGATGGTCTGGCGCGAACAGGTAGTGATGGATGTCGAACAGCATGTCGAACACATCCATGCGGCATTGCAGTTCGTTCGACTTCACGATGCGCTCGATGTCCTCGCGCACCGCCTTCAACTGCACCAGCAGGAAGTCGAGGCGCGCGAACGGGTCTGCATCGTAGTCGGTGGTGAAGGCGCCCAGCATCGCCTCCAGGCTGCGCTGCTTCACGCCCGGCCCGGCCACCACGACGGCCTCTTCCACGCGCTGCGCAATCGCCCCTTCGATGGCCGCGCCGTCGTTGAGGTTGTAGACCTTGGCGTCGGAGAACTCCTTGATCGACATCTGCAGCGCGTCGCGCGAGTGGATGAAGGTGTCGGTCGACAGAACCTTGCCGCCGAAGTTGGCATCGATCTCTCGCGCGCCACGGGCGGCGGCATGGGTCAGCTCGACGATGCGCGTGAGGGCATCGGTGAATTCATCCTGCTTCTCGTCGAAGTACATGCTGGCCTTGGCATGGTGCTGGGTCTCGTCGCGGAAGCCATAGTCCACGCCGAGCAGGTACACATGCTTGAAGCCCATGCGCAAGGCGAGGTCTGCGCCGCCATTCGTGCAGGTCGGGTTGCTGCGGAAGCGCGCGTACTCGCGGTAGAAGTCGGCCAGGGAGCAACCGGCATCCAGATCCTTGAGGATCATCAGCGGCTTGCTGGTCAGGCTGAACACGCCCGGGTGCATGATGTTGAGCGCCACCACCGGCATGTCGCGCAGCAACTCCCGCGCACTGGTGTCCCGCAGCACCGCGTAGGTGTCGAAGGTCCGCTCCACCTCGATGTGGATGTCCGGCTTGATTCCCGCATTGGCCAGAGCGGTGATCGCACTGCCGCAACTGATGATGACAGCGCGGTCGGCCTGCTCACGCAGGAAGGGCAGCAAGGCATCGAGCGAGGGACCGGAGCCGATCACGAAGGCGGTCGCGTCCTCGGGCAGGTCGGGCTTGCGGGTGTAGAGCGGAACGCGGTCGACCGCATTCTCCAGCGCGTGCTTGAGGCCGACGACCTCGTCATCGAGGTAGCCCCAACCGCGATACATCGTCCACAGGTTGCGCTTGAGGTTGTTCCACAAGTCGTGCACGCGCGTCGAGTCGTAGTCATGGAAGAAGATCGCCGCGCCCTGCATGAAGTACGGCGGCCACAGGTGATAGAGCATCACCCGCAGGTCGTTGGCCAGCGCGTCGGGGTCTTCCTCCAGCGCGACCGTGAAGTAGAAGCCCTTGCGTGCAAAGCGCGCGTGCAGGGACACGTAGTCGACGAAATACAGCGAGAGGTTCAGGCGCTCGACATCGGTGTCAGCAATCAAGAGATGGCGGATCTCCCAGTCGTCCACCAGGCGGTCCAGGTGCCAGCCATAGCCACTGCCGAACACCACCGCGATCGGAACCTTGTGGTCGCCGAAGTCCGGCGAGTCGAGCCGATCGCCCGGCCCGGGCGTCATGTCGATGAAGCGCTGGATCAGCTCCATGCGGTACTGCGGCTCGACCTTGCGGTAGAAGTGCGGATTGTCCAGGTGGGGTGCCGCGGCACGCGGGTCTTCGATGAAGCCCGTGTCGACCCGGATGCGCGGGCGGCTCGCCGGGTCTTCAAAGATCCGGTAAAGCATCTTGCCAAGGTCGACGTAGTCGCGCTCGTCCCCCTTGTACTTGCCGCTGAAGATCGTGACCTCGCCGCCGGGGCCGACTTCGAAGGGCGCCTTGATGTCGCGCTCCATCACGCGCCGGAACACCTCCGGGAACTTCTCCTTGAAGAAGTACAGGTTGGCCTGATAGGTCGCCATCAGCTTCTGCGTGTAGGCCTCCTGCAGGGGAGTCCAGTCCGGCGGCAGCATGCTCTTGTCCATCGTTTTCCTCGTTGTCCGGCCGCGATCGTCCAGGCTCGGCGCGTTACGCCATCACTTCGCCCGTCCAGGGTTCTCGCGCAGTTGACCCGATGTTAGCCCCCGGAGCAAGTCGGGCAATGCCATAGATAGGCGCAAAACCAGGCTCAATTCGACCAGTCGGCGCCAAGCAGCCGGAGTAACCCTTCAGGTGGCGTTAGCGGAACCGTAGATGGAACCAAGCACGGAAATGCAGGGGGAAAACCCCTCAAATTAAAGTTTTGAACCCGGCATCCGTAAGTGCTTGCAAGACTTGGAAACGCTCCCGACGATCGAAAGACGATCGGAAGTGAGAAACGCACATAACTAGGAGTTGCACCATGGCCATGACCATCAACACCAACGTTGAGTCACTCAACGCGCAACGCAATCTCAGTGGTTCGCAGAACAGCCTGGCGACCTCGCTGCAGCGCCTGTCCTCAGGCCTGCGCATCAACAGCGCCAAGGACGACGCGGCGGGCCTGGCCATCTCCGAGCGCATCAACGCGCAGGTGAAGGGCTTCAACGTCGCGATCCGCAACGCCAACGACGCGATCTCGCTGATGCAGGTTGCAGACGGCGGAGCAGCACAGATTTCCGACAACCTGCAGCGCATGCGCGAGCTGGCGGTGCAGGCCGCCAACGGCACGCTGAACTCCGGCGACCGTGCCAACCTGCAAGTGGAATTCGCTGCGCTGGGCTCCGAAATCGATCGCCTCTCGCAAGCCACCAAGTTCAACAACCTGGCCCTGATCTCCGCTTCGAGCAGCTTCACCTTCCAGGTGGGTGCCGGCACCACGACCAATGACCAGATCACGGTCAACACGGTGAACCTGCGCGCCGCCACCTCGGCCGGCGGCCTGGGCATCGACTCCGGCACCATCGTGCTGAGCGGCTCCACCGCCTCCAACGCGCTGGCCGCGATCACCAACCTGGACGCGGCGATCAACACGATCACCACCGCGCGCGCCGGTTTCGGCGCCGCACTCAACCGCACCCAGGCGGTGATCTCCTCGCTGCAGATCGCGGTGGAGAACCAGTCGGCCGCACGTGGTCGCGTGGTGGATGCCGACTTCGCCTCGGAAACCGCCAACCTGTCGCGCGCGCAGATCCTGCAACAGGCTGGCACAGCCATGCTGGCGCAAGCCAACGCCGGCCCGCAACAGGTGTTGAGCCTGCTGCGCTGACGCTGTCGGACGCACCACGCAAACGGGGCCCGCGCGGCCCCGTTTCTTTTGATCCGGCCCAAGATAATTTGTGAAATAACAAGAGCCTAGGCCTAAAGAATTGCGTGCGGATGACGTCATTCTGAGCATGAGTCAAAGACTCTGACGGGCGACCTGCAAGGCCTCCCGGAGTGGGAAACGCACATGAATCAAAGGAGCCCGAAATGGCCATGACCATCAACACCAACGTTGAATCGCTGAATGCCCAGCGTAATCTCAACAGTTCGCAAAACAGCCTCGCCACCTCGCTGCAACGCCTGTCCTCGGGTCTGCGCATCAACAGCGCCAAGGACGACGCGGCCGGCCTCGCCATCTCCGAGCGCATCAACGCGCAGGTGAAGGGCTTCAACGTCGCGATCCGCAACGCCAACGACGCGATCTCGCTGATGCAGGTCGCCGACGGTGGCGCCCAGCAGATCACCGACAACCTGCAACGCATGCGCGAGCTGGCCGTGCAGGCCGCCAACGGCACGCTGAACTCGGGCGACCGCGGCAACCTGCAAGTGGAATTCGCGGCCCTGTCGTCGGAAATCGAACGCCTGTCGCAAGCCACCAAGTTCAATAACCTGGCCCTGGCCAATGCTTCGACCGCTTTCACCTTCCAGGTCGGTGCCGGCACCACGGCCAACGACCAGATCACGGTGAACACCTCCAACCTGCGCGCCTCCGCGCTGGGCGTGCATACCGACACTACGATCGCGAGTTACCTGAACCTCGCCGACTCGACCGGCGCCGGTGCCCAGACCGCACTGACCGCGCTGGACGCCGCGATCAACACGATCACCACCGCGCGCGCCGGCTTCGGTGCTGCGCTCAACCGCACCCAGGCGGTGATCTCCTCGCTGCAGATCGCGGTGGAGAACCAGTCGGCCGCACGTGGTCGCGTAGTGGATGCCGACTTCGCATCGGAAACCGCCAACCTGTCGCGCGCGCAGATCCTGCAACAAGCTGGCACGGCCATGCTGGCGCAAGCCAACGCCGGCCCGCAACAGGTGCTGAGCCTGCTGCGCTAAAAAGTTATTCATTTAGCATCAAGAGAAAGAGGCGCCACTGGCGCCTTTTTTTCGTTCAAGCACATGAAATCGCTCAAGAAACCCTCGCCACGACCGTTAGTTCTCACATGAGCTGAACTTGCTCTGACAGGCCGCACAAACACGGCCCAAGTGTGAAACGCAACGACTTGAAGGAGCCAAAAAAATGGCCATGACCATCAACACCAACGTTGAGTCTCTCAACGCGCAACGCAACCTGACCGGCTCGCAGAACAGCCTGGCGACCTCGCTGCAACGCCTGTCCTCGGGCCTGCGCATCAACAGCGCCAAAGACGACGCGGCCGGCCTCGCCATCTCCGAGCGCATCAATGCGCAAGTGAAGGGCTTCAACGTCGCGATCCGCAACGCCAACGACGCGATCTCGCTGATGCAGGTCGCCGACGGTGGTGCCGCACAGATTTCGGACAACCTGCAGCGCATGCGCGAGCTGGCCGTGCAGGCCTCCAACGGCACGCTGAACTCCGGCGACCGCGCCAACCTGCAGGTGGAATTCGTCGCGCTGTCGGCTGAAATCGGCCGCCTCTCGCAAGCCACCAAGTTCAACAACGTCGACCTGCTGAACTCCGCCGCGTCGGCCTTCACCTTCCAGGTCGGAGCCGGCACCACGAGCAACGACCAGATCACCGTATCCACGACCGATCTGCGTGAGTCGACGCTAGGCCTGAACAGCGGTGCTGTCGATATCACCATGGCATCGACCGCGCTGGGCGCCATTACCTCGCTGGATTCGGCCATCAACACGATCACCACGGCGCGCGCCCGTTTCGGCGCCGCGCTCAACCGCACCCAGGCGGTGATCTCCTCGCTGCAGATCGCGGTGGAGAACCAGTCGGCCGCACGTGGTCGCGTGGTGGATGCCGACTTCGCCTCGGAAACCGCCAACCTGTCGCGCGCGCAGATCCTGCAACAAGCTGGCACGGCCATGCTGGCGCAAGCCAACGCCGGCCCGCAACAGGTGCTGAGCCTGCTGCGCTGAGCGTCAGTATTCGCATCAAGTAAAAAGGGGCGCGTGGCGCCCCTTTTTACTTGATGCCGCTCGTCTCTTCGGCCTCAAGAAATACGACGATCCGTCCGTAACTCTCTCCATGAGTGATCTCACTCAGCAGGGCCGAAACGCTCGACCCGAAGTGTGAAACGCAACGATATGAAGGAGCCAAAAAAATGGCCATGACCATCAACACGAACGTTGAGTCGCTCAACGCTCAACGCAACCTGACCGGCTCGCAGAACAGCCTGGCCACCTCGCTGCAGCGCCTGTCCTCGGGCCTGCGCATCAACAGCGCCAAGGACGACGCGGCCGGCTTGGCCATCTCCGAGCGCATCAATGCGCAGGTCAAGGGTTTCAACGTCGCGATCCGTAACGCCAACGACGCGATCTCGCTGATGCAGGTCGCCGACGGTGGTGCCGCACAGATTTCGGACAACCTGCAGCGCATGCGCGAGCTGGCCGTGCAAGCTGCCAACGGCACGCTGAACTCCGGCGACCGCAGCAACCTGCAGGTGGAGTTCGCCGCGCTGTCGAGCGAAATCACGCGCCTGGGCGAAGCCACCAAGTTCAACAACGTCGCCCTGCTGAATTCGTCCGCCAACACCTTTACGTTCCAAGTGGGTGCGGGCACCACGAGCAACGATCAGATCACCGTGTCCACCGTCGATCTGCGCTCCTCCGCCACCGCCATTGCCATCGACTCGACCAGCATCGACATCACGATGGCGTCCCTGGCTGCCGCGGCCATCACTTCCCTGGACAGTGCGATCAACACGATCACCACCGCACGCGCCCGCTTCGGCGCCGCGCTGAACCGCACCCAGGCGGTGATCTCCTCGCTGCAGATCGCGGTGGAGAACCAGTCGGCCGCACGTGGTCGCGTGGTGGATGCCGACTTCGCATCGGAAACCGCCAACCTGTCGCGCGCGCAGATCCTGCAACAAGCTGGCACGGCCATGCTGGCGCAAGCCAACGCCGGCCCGCAACAGGTGCTGAGCCTGCTGCGCTGAGCGAGGCTTACGCCGCGTAGCGCGAGGCAGCATCAGATGCCTCTGGTTCAACGACAAAGCCCCGGGAGACCGGGGCTTTGTCGCATCTGGGCATCGTCATGACAACGGCGTAATCCTGCCGCGAGTTCCCTCACTTGAACATGCGTCGCCTACAGCGCGCTCCGCTCATTCAGGAATCGCCCCCAGCGAATAGCTCATCTCCACCATCATCCCCGGCTTGCCGAGCATGCCGAACCACTGGTTGAAGATCTCGGTGATGGTGCCATTGCGGTAGATGCGCGCCAGTGCAGTATTGACGGCAAGACGGAAACTGTCGTCATTGCGCGGCAGGACCAGCGCATAGGGTTCGATCGCGAGGGTGTCGCCCAGCATGCTGAGGGCTTGCGGGTCCTTCGCCTTGGCGGCCAGGCCCAGCAACAACAACTGGTCACCCACGAAGGCGTCGAGCTCGCCGCGCTCCAGTTGCGCGAAGCCCTCGTCACGCGACTTGACGACTACGACAGTGGCCGCCAACGCGCTGCGCTTGAGCGCATGGTCGAGCGAGCGTTCGTTGGTGGTGCCGCTGACCACGCCGATCTTCTTGCCGCCGAGTTCCGCGAAGCGCTTCATGCCGGAACTGCTCTTGACCAGCACGCCTACCCCGTCGATGAAGGTGTAGCTGGAGAAGTTGACCTGCTTCATGCGCGACAAGGTGACCGAGCTGGCGCCGCATTCGATGTCGGCCTGCCCCTTGGCGATTGCGTCGAAACGACTCTGCGCGCTGACTGGCAACCACTTGATACGCAGGCTGCCCACGCCCAACTGCTCACCAATGGAGCCGGCGACGCTGCGGCACAGGTCGATGCTGTAGCCGGCGGGCTGCTGCTTGTCGTCGAGGGACGAGAACGGTGCGGCATCGGTGCGGTAGGCGACGGTGATGCTCTTGCCCTGCTTGATGCGCCCGAGAACGTCCGACGGAGGAGCTGCATGCGCCATCGCGGGGATGAGCAGGCAAGCAAGGCACAGCAAGGCGGAGCGGATCATGGGCAAGGGTCTCTTCTGGAGTCGGAGGGTGGCGGAAGTATATGTGTGCCCTCGCTGAAGGGGGCAGGTGCGGCCCATTCGTCAGCGCCGGGCGCCATGCGCCAGATCATTCCCCACCACCACACGTCTCCCAACGCTGCGCTGCGCCTTGACTCGGATCACATGCTCGGCCAGTGTTGTCAGGTCATCCCGCCGGCCCCGACTCGGCCACGAGAAGGATGCAGGCGCGATGCCACCCCCGTCACACCGGGGGCTATCAGCCAATAAACAATCAGGAGACAAGAATGAACGCAAGACGCATTGCGCTTGCCGCACTCGCGCTGGGACTGAGTTCCAGCGCGTGGGCCGCCAATCGACCCGCCGGTTACGTGACCATCTGTACCGAGAACAAGACCTGCTCGGTCGCCACCTCGACCAATGTGGCTTTCGGCCGCGCCGACAAGTTCACCTACAAGACGCTCAGCGGCAGCTTCGTCTGCTCGGAAGCCACCTTCGGCGCCGGCACCAAGGTTGCGGGCGGCACCAACGAATGCTCGATCCCCTCGGGTAGCTCCAGCTCGTCCAGCAGCTCGAGTTCCTCGTCCAGTTCGTCGTCCAGCTCCTCTTCCAGTTCGAGTTCAAGCAGCTCCAGTTCGAGCAGCTCGAGCTCCAGCTCCAGTTCGTCCAGCTCTTCCAGTTCGTCTTCCTCGTCCAGCTCCAGCTCCTCCGGCGGCACGGTCAGCCTGCCTGCCTGGCCCGGCTGCCCGGCCTATGTGACGCCCAGCAGCACGGAGCCGCTGACCGCCAGCAAGGTCGTCCCGGCGGGCACCACTTTCGACGGTGGTGGCAAGCGCTTCCAGTTGAGCGATGGCGGCCAGGGTGAAGGCCAGCCGCCGGTGTTCCTGCTGGAGGAAGGCGCGACGCTGCGCAACGTGGTGATCGGCAACCTCGCCGCAGACGGCGTGCACTGCGTGGGCAACTGCAATGTCTCCAACGTGTGGTGGGAGGACATCGGTGAAGACGCGGCGACGGCCAAGGGCGGCGCCGGCACGACCATGCGCGTGGACTGCGGCGGAGCCTTCCTGGGCACCGACAAGACCTTCCAGCACAACGGCCAGGGCACGCTGCACATCACCCGCTTCGTGGCGGACAACTGGAAGACCAAGGGTGGCAAGTTCTATCGCTCCTGCGGCGACTGCACGGGCAACAAGGGCCCGCGCACGGTGATCATCGAGAACTCGCGCATTCACAACCACCAGACCATCGTGGGCGTGAACAGCTCGTACTCGAACGGTTCGCCGCGCGACACCGCGACCCTGCGCAATCTGTTGCTGCTGCGCTGGAACGGCGAGATCGAAGTCTGCTCGACCTACAAGGGCGTGGAGAAGGGCTCGGGTTCGTCGAGCAATATCGGGCCGGAATGGAATACCGCTACCTGCAATGTGAGCCATTCAGACATCACTGCCGTCGACAAGACCGGCGGCAGCAAGAAGACCGGCATCGCCCCGGGGAATGGTCCCGATCCGGCACCGGTGAATCGCATCCAGGAGAATTGGACGTACTGAGCTGGACGTACTGATGGCGTAACCGAACGGTCGCCAAAAAAAAGCCCGAGGTCAGCCTCGGGCTTTTTTTGTTCCGGGTCGGCAAGCGTGTTCAGAACAGTGCAGCCTGGATTGGCCCCATCGACCCGCCACGGCGCGCTTGACGGCTGTGCGGCAGTGCAACGCCTGGGCCGCGCCCCAAGCACCGCACGCCCCGCGCGGCCCTAGCCCGCGTCGATCGCCGCGCGCAGTCGCGCCAAGGCTTCCGCCTCGCCGCGCACGCGGAAGGTGGCGCCCTCCTCGCTGGCCTGCTCCTCCAGCACTTCGCAACTGGCGTAGATGTCCTTGCGCCATTGCTGGGCCGACCAGGGCACGAACAGCTCGGCCTCCACCAGGTCGCGCTGGAACCAGGCGACGATGAGACCATGCAGGCGCGCCACGTCCTCGGGTCGGCGCGCGCTCATCACCACGCAGTCCGGGTACTGCGCCTTGAGCGCGGCCTCGCAGGCAGCCTGCGCGGCTTCGTCGCCCACATGGTCGATCTTGTTGAAGACACGGATGCGCGGCACCTCGGCCGCACCGATCTCGGCCAGCACATGGTCCGTCACCTCGCGCTGGCGCTCGAAACCAGGATCGCTGGCGTCGATCACATGCAGCAGCAGCTCGGCGTCCAGCGCTTCATCCAGGGTCGACTTGAACGAGGCGACCAGGCCGTGCGGCAGGTTCTTGATGAAGCCCACGGTATCGCTGACCAGCACGCGCGGCACGCTTTCCGGGTGCAGCACGCGCACCGTCGTGTCCAGCGTGGCAAACAGCTTGTTGGCGACCAGCACTTCGCTGCCGGTCAGCGCGCGCATCAGCGTGGACTTGCCGGCATTCGTGTAGCCCACCAGCGCCACCGTGGCGATGTCGCCCTGGGCCTTCTGGCGGCGTGCGCGCTGCGTATCGCGGGTGGCGTTCATGGCCTCGATTTCCTGCTGCAGCTCGGCCATGCGATCGCGGATCTTGCGGCGGTCCAGCTCGGTGGCGGATTCGCCCGCACCGCGCCCGCCCACACCGCTGCGCTGGCGCCCCTGCGGCCCGGCCGCCTTGGCCGCTTCGCGCAGGCGCGGCGCCATGTAGCTCAGGCGCGCCATCTCGACCTGCGCCTTGGCGGCCGGCGAGCGCGCATTGCGATGGAAGATTTCGAGGATGACCATGGTGCGGTCCATCACCTCGACGCCCACCGCCAGCTCCAGGTTGCGCAACTGGGTGGGCGAAATCTCGTGATCGACGAGCAGGACTTCGATGTCGGCGTCTTCGGGGTCCACGGCCAGTGGCGTGCCGTCCATCTCGTCGAAGCCCAGTTCGCCGGTGATGCAGCGGTGGATCTCCTCGCGCTTGCCGACGCCCAGGTAGCCGGTGGTGTCGAAGCTGGCGCGCTTCTGCACGAAGGTATGCACGACCTGCAGGCCCAGCGTCTTGGCCAGCTCGCGCAACTCCATCAGGGAAGCCTCGAACTCCAGGTCGCTGACCGAGGGCAGTTGCACGGCGGCCACCACGGCGCGCACGGGTTTCTCTTGGACTTCTCTAGACATTGCGGACAGATCGGATGAAAAGCGAAAGTGGAGTGTACCCGGCATCGGCTTGCGCGCCGGGAACCAGAAGCGGCATCAGGCGCGGATCGAGTCCGCCCTCGTCCCGGCCGCGCTACAGTCGCCGCAGTTTGACCGGCCGCCCCTTGAGCTTGCCGCCGGACAGGCGCCGCACCACCTCGTCGGCGATGCTGCGTTCGACCGCCACGTAGCTGCTCTGCTCGGTGATGTTGATCTTGCCGATCTGCTCGCGCGTGAAACCGGCCTCGCCGGTCAGCGCGCCGAGCACGTCGGCGGGACGGATCTTCTCCTTGCGTCCGCCCAGGATCTGCAGCGTAGCCATGGGCGGCTCCAGCGGCGCATCATCCTGCGCCAGCTCGGCCAGCGTATGCCATTCGGGTTCGATGTTGCAGGCCTGCGCGATGGCACCGATGCGGCGCTTGTCGCCGGGGCTCATCAGCGTCAGCGCCCAGCCCTCCTGGTCCGCCCGGCCGGTGCGGCCGACGCGGTGGACGTGCACCTCGGGGTCGGGCGTGGTGTCGACGTTGATCACCATGTCCAGCTCCTTGATGTCCAGCCCGCGCGCAGCCACGTCGGTGGCCACCAGCACGCTGCAACTGCGGTGCGCGAAGCGGATCAACACCTGGTCGCGGTCCACCTGTTCCATCTCGCCATGCAGGGCCAGCGCCTCGATGCCCTGCGCCTGCAGCGCGTCGAGCAAATCGCGGCATTGCTGGCGCGTGTTGCAGAAGGCCAGCGCGCGCTCCGGCCGGTAGTGGCGCAACAGCACCCCCACCGCCTGCAGGCGGCCCTCATGCGTCACCTCGTAGAAGCGCTGGCGGATCTTGTGGCTGGCATGCGTCTCTTCCAGCTTGACCATCTGCGGATTGCGCTGGAAGCGCAGCGCCAGGCGCGCAATGCCATCCGGGTAGGTGGCGGAGAACAGCAGGGTCTGGCGGCTGCCGGGGCAATGCCCGATGACCCACGCGATGTCGTCATGGAAGCCCATGTCCAGCATGCGGTCGGCCTCGTCCAGCACCAGCATCGCCAGCCCGTGCAGTTGCAGGCTGCCGCGCTCCAGGTGATCCATCACCCGGCCCGGCGTGCCGACCACGATGTGTGCGCCATGCTCCAGGCTGGCGCGCTGCGGGCCGGCCGGTGTGCCGCCACACAGGGTGACGACCTTGATGTTGTCCTGCCCGCGCGCCAGCCGCCGCACTTCCTGCGCCACCTGCTCGGCCAGCTCGCGCGTGGGGCACAGCACCAGGCCCTGCACCGCGAACCAGCGTGGATTGAGGCGCGCCAGCATCGGCAATGCGAAGGCGGCGGTCTTGCCGCTGCCGGTCTTGGCCTGGGCGATGAGGTCATGGCCGTCCAGCGCCAGCGGCAGACTGGCGGCCTGGATCGGCGTCATCTCGTGGTAGCCGAGCTGCGCCAGCGTCGCCAACTGGGCCGGCGACAGCGGCAGCGCGTCGAAACTGTGGAGTACGCTCATTCAGCGGCCACGCGTGCTGCGCTTGGGGCTGCCGAAACCGGCATTCGGATTGGCCGGCTTGCGGCCCCCGCCCTTGCCGGCACCCCCCGGCCCCTTCGGCTTGCCGGGCATCGCGCCACGCGGCCGCCAGCCCTCGGCCTTGCGGCGGGCCTTCTCCTCGGCGATGCGGTCTTCCTGGCGCTGGGCGAACTTCTCGCTCTTGGTCGGCGGCGGCAAGGAGGCGCGCCAGGCTGCGATGGCCGCGCTCAAGTCTGCCGCGGCCGGGGCTGCGGCCGGATGCACCGCCGCGCCCTCGAAGGCCGCCAGCCCACGCTTGAGCTGCGCTGCACGATCCGCCGTCTCGCCCTTGGCCGGCACCGCGCGCATCAGCGTCTCGCCCTCGGCACTCAGGGCGAAAGCGGCGTCATGCGCAAGGATCAGGCCATGGCTGCTGAGGCGGGCGAAGGCGTCCAGCAGCTTGTCCTCGGCCGGCAGACGCGGCTGCAGGGTGCCCAGGGCAAGGGCAATCTCCTCCACCGTGGCAGGCTTGCGCTTGCTGGCGAGCGTGACAGCAAGCAGGAGGATGAGGTCGGCGTCGTGGATCGGATGCATGGATGGCTTTCAGTAGCGGGTCGATGAGGGTAGTCGAAAGCGGCCCGTCTGCGGCGAAATTCTGGTGACGGCAAGCACACCCGCGCCCGCCCCGGCAGATCGACGTGAACAGGCCCTACTCTGCCCGGCGCAAGGCCAGCAGGGGCGCCGGCAGCGGACGACGCGGGCCATCCAGGCGCCAGCCCTGCTGCTGCGCCAGCACGCCCAGCCTCGCCTCGCGCTGCGCGTCCAGCGGGTGCGTCTGGAGGATTTCGAGGCGATCCTGCCCCTCGTGCAGGCGCGAGAACAGACGGAACAAGTCCTGGGCGCCGCCCACATGACCATAGCGCTTGGCCAGCACGGCATAGGCGATGGCATCGGCGTCATGCTCCTGCTCACGGCTGAAGCGGAGCATCGGCAACATGCCGGCCTTGTTGAAGCTCTCACCGGCAAAGCCGCCGACGGAGGAAGACACGGTACTCAGCAGCAGGCCCACCGCGATGCCACTGCCCAGCCCCCGCGCCGGGTGGCGCAGCCGGACATGCGCCAGCTCGTGCGCCAGGACGGCGACCAGCGCATCCTCGCTGTCGAGCCGGGCGATAAGCCCGCGAAAGACCACGACATGCCCGCCCAGCGTGGCGAAGGCATTGGCCACATCGGAGTCGTGATAGTGGATCGTGAAGGCGAAATCGGCCGGCAGGCCCATGTCCCGTGCCACCTGTGCCGCCAGCTCGCGCAAGGCCTGCTCCGCCGCCAGGGCGGCCGGCGTGCTGGCAGGCTCGGGCATGGCCCGGCCCAGCCGGTCGGCGTATTCGCGCTCGACCTGATACGGCACTCGGGCCGCCAGATCGCCAGCAAAACGCGCCAGCAGCAATGCGCCGCCAATGAGCAGGACGAGACAGCCCGCCACCAGCCAGGCGAATTCATGCAAGGGATGGATGTCATCCGTATGCAGGTCTTCGACCGGCTGGGGGTTTTCGAAACGCATGCTCAGGCCGGGTTGCGCACGCGCAGCGCTGTGCCGTAGGCGAAGGCCTCGACGGCCGGCACCTTTCCCCGGCTCGCCCCGGTGATGTTGGTGCTTTCGATGCGCAGGTTGAACACCATCGTGTAGCCGTTGCGCTTGGCCTCTTCCTTGAGGCGCAGCACGGCCTCACGCCGGGCCCGGTCGAGCAGCGTCTCGTACACCCGCATGCGGCCGCCGAACAGGGTGCGCAGGCCGGCAGCGAACTGCTTGAAGTAGTCCGACGCGACGACCACGCCACCACTCACGAGCAGCACATCCTGCTGCTGGTCCACCGCCGGCGGAAAGCGCGTCGACACCGCCATGACCTGGCGGCCAACCGTGCGTTCGCGCGCCCGGATGGAGGCGAAGTGGCGCATCTCGCGCGCGCGCCCGACGAAGTAGCCCAGTGCCAGCAGCACCAGGAATATGAAGAAATCAGGCATCTGCAGGAGCAGGTCCATGGCCTTACTCCAGCGTGACAGCCGTGCCGTAAGCCAGGATCTCGGCCGCACCGGCAGTGATCGAAGTGGTCGTGTAGCGGATGTTGATGACCGCGTTCGCACCGACCGAGCGGGCCTGTTCCACCATGCGCTCGGTGGCCTGCGTGCGCGCTTCCTGCAGGAGCTCGGTGTAGGACTTGAGTTCACCGCCCACGATGTTCTTGAGCCCGGCCAGGATGTCCTTGCCTGCATGCTTGGCCCGTACGGTGCTGCCCTGCACCACGCCCAGGTGCGTGCGCACGCGACGGCCCGGCACGATCTCAAGATTGGAAAGCAGAATGTCCGACATGATGTGAATCCCCGAAATGATCTTGTTGATATGAAGTCCGCAAGACTGCGAAAACCGAGAAAATCCTAGCAGCATAGCGCCCAGCCGGGACAAGGACATGCTTCTTCGGGCACATGCCGACCTGCGCAGGCCATGCCATGCACATACACGGCGTGGCAATCATCCAGACGAAAACAAGCAATCAGCGCGATGGCTCGAAAAGCCCGCCTCAGCCACGACGCCGCAAGGGCGTGAGCAAGGCCTTGAGCCCGTTGTGGTCGAGCTCATGCATCAGCGCCAGCAGGCGCCCGATCTCGCCCTTGGGAAAGCCCTCGCGCGCGAACCAGGCGAGGTAATGCCCGGGCAGGTCAGCAATCAGCGTGCCCTTGTGCTTGCCGAAGGGCATCTCACGCGTCACGAGCAGCTCCAGGTCCTGCGGATTCATCGCCCTTTGGCCTGCAGCGCCCGCGCGATGAAGTTGCGCGGCACGGTGGTGCGCGGCACGCGGCCGCTGAACCAGCTGCGCACATCCTCCTCCAGCCCGATGCCGTGCATGTAGTTGTAGAGCGCCTTGTTGAGCGCGACGCCCAGCGCGTCGTGATCGACACCCGTAGGGTCGATGAAGCCCACGTCGTTGCGCGCGAACGTGGTGGGCGGCAAGGGAACCAGCTCGATGCCGTACTCCTCGGGACTCTTGCCCACCGGCGAATGCACGGTGCAACTGAAGCGGTGGAAGAAGCCGGACTGGATGCAGCCGGCATCGAAGAGCTGGCGCACATACTCCAGCGCGTCCACGGTGTCCTGCACGGTCTGCGTCGGAAAACCATACATCAGGTAGGCGTGCACCAGGATGCCGGCCTCGGTGAAGGCATGCGTGACGCGCGCCACCTGATCGACCGACACGCCCTTCTTCATCAGTGTGAGCAGACGGTCGGAAGCCACTTCCAGCCCGCCCGACACCGCGATGCAGCCGGCATCCGCCATCGACTGGCACAGCTCCGGCGTGAAGCTCTTCTCGAAGCGGATGTTGCCCCACCACGAGATCGGCACATTGCGCGCCAGCAGCTCGGCCGACAGTGCGCGCAGCGCCTTGGGCGGCGCAGCCTCGTCGACGAAGTGGAAGCCGGTCTGCCCCGTTTCGGCCACGATGGTCTCGATGCGGTCGACCAGGGTGCTGGCCGCCACGCCGTCGTAGCGTGAGATGTAGTCCAGGCTCACATCACAGAAGCTGCACTTCTTCCAGTAACAGCCGTGCGCCACGGTCAGCTTGTTCCAGCGCCCATCGCTCCACAGCCGGTGCATGGGGTTGAGCATGTCGAGCACCGACAGGTAGCGGTCCAGCGGCAGGCCGTCCCAGGTCGGCGTGCCGACCTCGGCGAAGGCGATGTCCGGCTCCTGCCAGTTGGCGTAGCGCACCTCACCCTCGCCATCTCGGTGGAAGGTACGCACCAGGCGCGCGGCCGAGCGCTTGCCCTGCACATGCTCCAGCAGCGCCAGCAGCGGGCGCTCGCCGCCGTCCAGCGTGACGAAATCGAAATAGTCGAACACCCGCGGCTCGGCCAGCTCGCGCAGCTCGGTATTCACGAAACCACCCCCCAGCACGGTGACGATGCTCGCGTCATGCGCCTTGATGCTCTGCGCGATGCGGAAGGCGGCATACACCGAGCCGGGGAACGGCACCGACAGCAACACCACTTGGGGGGTGTGCTGGGCCAGCGCATCCAGCGTCAGCGCATGCAGCGTCTCGTCGACGAGATTGCGCGAAGCCGTGAGCGCCTGCGCCAGCGGATCGAAGCTCGGCTGGCTCTGCGCCAGGGATTCGGCATAGCGCACGAACTCGAAGCGCGGGTCCACCGCCTCGCGTAGCACATCGGCCAGATCGTTGAGGTACAGCGTGGCGAGGTGACGTGCGCGGTCCATCGTGCCCAGCGCACCGAAGGCCCACGCCAACGGATCGCCGCCCTCCGGGTCGATGTACTGGTCCAGCGAGGAAAAGCGCGGCCCCTCAGGCAGGAAGCCCCGCCCGCTGATGCGATGCCCCAGGGTCGGATCGCGCCCCTGCAGGAAGGCGATCACCGGCCCGATAGTGGCGTGATAGCGCGCGTACTGCGCGAGGAAGCTCTCCACCGCATGGCTGCGATTGCGCAGGGGCATCGCCTCGGCATGCTCGCGGATCGCCACCAGGCCCTCGCGCGACAGCAGGCGCAAGACCAGCGCCAGCGCCAGATCCGTCTGCACCGCATCCACCCCGCGCGAACGCAGGAAGCCCGTCAGGTAGGCGGTGGACGGATACGGCGTGTTGAGCTGCGTCATCGGCGGGATGACGGACAGCACGCGAGGTGACGCGGTAAAAGCGGCGGGGCTGGAGTCTGCAGTCGACATGCGGGATGCCGCCCATTCACATACAGGCTGGCGGCGGAAACGGGGGTGGCCGAAGGGATGGCGGATTATAGCGGGCGGCCCTGCCCTGCCCCGCCTCAACACGCAATCGCCCTGGCCCGTGCCAACCCATGGCAGGCTTGACGCCACACAAGGCAAGGCGGCCAGTGCGCACGCAGGATTTGCGTTTGTCGCCGGCCGGGTTTACCCTCGCGCATTCCCGCCCGGTTTGCTTCTTGAGCCGCGCCCGTGTTCTGTCCCGGGTCTTGCCACGGAGGCAGCCACCATCCACCCGAAACCGACGCCCCGCGTCGTTACAGAAAGGTAAACCCCATGAAGATCGCGCTGATCATCGAAAACAGCCAAGCCGCCAAGTCGGAAATCGTTCACAACGCACTGAAGAGCGTCGCCGAGCCCCTGGGCCACCAAGTGTTCCACTACGGCATGTACACGCCGGAAGACAAGGCTTCGCTCACCTACGTGATGAACGGCATCCTGGCCGGCATCCTGCTGAACTCCAAGGCCGCCGACTTCGTCGTGACCGGCTGCGGCACCGGCATGGGCGCAATGCTGGCCTGTAACTCCATGCCCGGCGTGTTCTGCGGCCTGGTGATCGATCCGACCGACGCCTTCCTGTTCGGCCAGATCAACGACGGCAACGCCATCTCCATGCCCTACGCCAAGGGCTTTGGCTGGGCCGCCGAGCTGAACCTGCAAGACTGCTACCGCAAGCTGTTCGACGGCGAGCGTGGTCTGGGCTACCCGAAGGAACGCGCCGCCATCATGGCAAAGAACCGCGGCATCCTGAAGGATGTGAAGGCCGCCACTACCAAGAACTTCGTCGACGCCCTGAAGGCCATCGACCAGGATCTGCTGAAGTCCGCCATCGCCGGCGAGAAGTTCCAGGAGTTCTTCTTCGCCAACGCCAAGGACGACGCCATCGCCACCTATATCAAGAGCGTGTTGGCCTGATGTCGGCTTGGGGCGATTGCCCCACGCGATGACAAAAGCCCGCCTCTGGCGGGCTTTTTTTCTGTCCCGACACAGCATGTTTCTTGCCTGAGCTTGCTAAGCAGGCTGCGGTCGCAGCCCTGCTGGCGCGATTGTCGTCGCGTCCGCGACAAAGCCCGCCACACGCACAGGGAGCGCTACATGAGCAAGATCGGTATCTTCTTCGGGACCGAGACCGGCACGACACGATTGGTGGCCAAGAAAATCCATGCCCGCCTCGGCGACGAGATCGCGGACAAACCGCTCAACGTCAATCGCATCACGCCTGCGGACATGCTGCGCTATGACGCACTGATCCTCGGCACACCCAGCTACGGTGTGGGCCAGATCCCCGGGCGCACGGCCGGTTGCCTGGAGGCGAACTGGGAAGAGTTTCTGGCCCGGATGTCCGCCCCCGATTTTCACGGCAAGCGCATCGCCTTCTTCGGACTGGGCGCGCAGGAACGCTACAGCGAACGTTTTGCCAGTTCGCTGCGACGGCTGCATGACGTTTTCCAGGGCTTCGGAGCGGACATCGTCGGACACTGGAGCACGGATGGCTACCAGTTCGAGCACTCCGCAGCGGTTCTCGACGAACGCTTCGTCGGTCTCGTCATCGACCAGCGAACACAAAGCATGCACACTGAAGCGCGCATCGACACCTGGGTCACCCAGGTCAAGCCCTTGCTGCTGGCGCGCCTGGCCAACACAGCCTGAACATGCGCTAGCAAACTCCGTCGACTAGGCTGCATACGGGAGTAGACAGGACGAGCGGCGAGGCCATGGGCGGGCAACAATTCATGACTAGGCTGGCGATGGTGCTGGCGCCATGCGCAGGCGCTCAGGCATTCGAGCCGGAGAACCTGGGTACCCGCATGCGTGTTGGGGGCGAGCGGGTCATCGGTGTCGAGCAACCCGAACGCTTCGAAGAGGTGGATATCTTCGCCACCTGGAACCTGCCCTGGACGAGCTATGGCACATCCGGCTGGGGCATCGGTAGCCGGCTGCTCGCTAGCGCGGGCTGGATGCAAGGCGCCAGCGACTCAGCCATGGTGCTGTCCGCCCTGCCCCTGTTGGCGCTGGGCAGCCAAGACGGCCGCTACACGCTGGACTTGGGCCTCGGCGCAGCCTGGCTGAGCCGTCATCAGTTCTCACAACAGGATTTCGGCGGGCAGCTGCAGTTCGCGTTAAGCGCCGGCTTGTCCCTCCCCCTGTATCGCTCTTGGGGAATCGGCTACCGCTTCATGCATTACTCCGACGCGGGGCTCTACGGCGAGCACACCATAGGCGCGGACTTTCACATGCTCGAGCTGATCTACCGCTTCTGAGCCCTCTGGATTTGCCAGAACGCTCACCAGACGTCAGGCGCGCAGCCGCACATTGAGCTCGTCGATCACCCCAGCCCAGTCTGCATCGACACACAACTCACTCTGCAACAAGGTGCGCTGGGCGTGCGTCCAGAAGGGCGCATCCTGCAACGCAATCGCTGGCGGTAATGGCGCATGCGTCAGGATGAAGCTCGTAATGGCACTATCCTCAGCCGGCAGGCCAAGTTGGGAAAAAAGAGAACTCATTGAATGGATGGGGGCTTCCATATTTGTGTCCTGGAGTCAGAGAAACTTCATTCTAGAAGCCCCCTGTTGCTTCTGCGCGGTTGGCCTCGATTCTCTGCGGAATCGAGATTTGCGGGGGATTCTGCGGGTTTGGCCTGGGTAGCCAGAGCGTGCGCGCGTGTGCTGGTCGGACAAAGTAAAACGCCCCACTGATTGATTCAGTGGGGCGTTTTGATGGGGTAGTCTGACGATGACCTACTTTCTCATGGGCAATCCACAATATCATCGGCGCGACTTCGTTTCACGGCCCTGTTCGGGATGGGAAGGGGTGGTACCGAAGCGCTATGGTCGTCAGACTGTAACTTGTCTATCTGCTGATTCTGATGATCAACAGACCAAAGAAGGAAGGCAAATCAACTTGCGTATGGGTTGAGATTGCTGCGATGTGCTGTTGTTAGCACTGTGTTCTCAATGTTATAGGATCAAGCCGCACGGGCAATTAGTATCAGTTAGCTTAACGCATTACTGCGCTTCCACACCTGACCTATCAACGTCCTGGTCTTGAACGACCCTTCAGCAGGCTCAAGGCCTGAGGGAAGTCTCATCTTGAGGCGAGTTTCCCGCTTAGATGCTTTCAGCGGTTATCTCTTCCGGATTTAGCTACCCGGCGATGCGACTGGCGTCACAACCGGTACACCAGAGATCCGTCCACTCCGGTCCTCTCGTACTAGGAGCAGGCCCCCTCAAACTTCCAACGCCCACGGCAGATAGGGACCAAACTGTCTCACGACGTTTTAAACCCAGCTCACGTACCACTTTAAATGGCGAACAGCCATACCCTTGGGACCGGCTACAGCCCCAGGATGTGATGAGCCGACATCGAGGTGCCAAACTCCGCCGTCGATGTGAACTCTTGGGCGGAATCAGCCTGTTATCCCCAGAGTACCTTTTATCCGTTGAGCGATGGCCCTTCCATACAGAACCACCGGATCACTATGTCCTGCTTTCGCACCTGCTCGACTTGTCGGTCTCGCAGTCAAGCCTCCTTTTGCCATTGCACTATCAGTACGATGTCCGACCGTACCTAGGAGACCTTCGAACTCCTCCGTTACCTTTTGGGAGGAGACCGCCCCAGTCAAACTGCCTACCATGCACGGTCCCCGATCTGGATTCACAGACCAAGGTTAGAACCTCAACGACACCAGGGTGGTATTTCAAGGACGGCTCCATGAGAACTAGCGTCCTCACTTCAAAGCCTCCCACCTATCCTACACAAGTCCCGTCAAAGTCCAATGCAAAGCTACAGTAAAGGTTCATGGGGTCTTTCCGTCTAGCCGCGGGGAGATTGCATCTTCACAAACATTTCAACTTCGCTGAGTCTCAGGAGGAGACAGTGTGGCCATCGTTACGCCATTCGTGCAGGTCGGAACTTACCCGACAAGGAATTTCGCTACCTTAGGACCGTTATAGTTACGGCCGCCGTTTACCGGGGCTTCGATCAAGAGCTTGCACCCCATCACTTAACCTTCCGGCACCGGGCAGGCGTCACACCCTATACGTCCACTTTCGTGTTTGCAGAGTGCTGTGTTTTTAATAAACAGTCGCAGCCACCGATTCTCTGCGGCCCCATCGCCCTTCGGATGTACTCCTACAAGCTACCGGGGCATACCTTCTCCCGAAGTTACGGTATCAATTTGCCGAGTTCCTTCTCCTGAGTTCTCTCAAGCGCCTTGGTATTTTCAACCTGCCCACCTGTGTCGGTTTGCGGTACGGTCGATTCTTGACTGAAGCTTAGAGGCTTTTCCTGGAAGCAGGGTATCAACCACTTCGTCTGCAAGCAGACTCGTCATCACACCTCAGCTAAGCTCTCCGGATTTGCCTAGAGAGCACGCCTACATGCTTAAACCGGGACATCCAACACCCGGCTGGCCTAACCTTCTCCGTCCCCCCATCGCATCAAGAACCGGTACAGGAATATTCACCTGTTTCCCATCGACTACGCATTTCTGCCTCGCCTTAGGGGCCGACTCACCCTACGCCGATGAACGTTGCGTAGGAAACCTTGGGCTTTCGGCGAACGAGCTTTTCACTCGTTTTATCGCTACTCATGTCAGCATTCGCACTTCCGATACCTCCAGCAGGGTTCTCACCCCACCTTCGCAGGCTTACGGAACGCTCCCCTACCACGCACTAAAAGTGCATCCGCAGCTTCGGTTCATAGTTTGAGCCCCGTTACATCTTCCGCGCAGGACGACTCGACTAGTGAGCTATTACGCTTTCTTTAAAGGGTGGCTGCTTCTAAGCCAACCTCCTAGCTGTCTATGCCTTCCCACCTCGTTTTCCACTTAACTATGCATTTGGGACCTTAGCTGGCGGTCTGGGTTGTTTCCCTCTTGACGATGGACGTTAGCACCCACCGTCTGTCTGCCGTATATCACTTTGCGGTATTCGGAGTTTGCTATCGCGAGGTAGATCGCAATGACCCCCTCAACGATTACAGTGCTCTACCCCCGCAAGTGTCCGTACGACGCACTACCTAAATAGTTTTCGGGGAGAACCAGCTATCTCCAAGTTTGTTTAGCCTTTCACCCCTATCCACAGCTCATCCCCTAACTTTTCAACGTTAGTGGGTTCGGACCTCCAGTACGTGTTACCGCACCTTCATCCTGGCCATGGATAGATCACTTGGTTTCGGGTCTACGCCCAGCAACTCTGACGCCCTTATCAGACTCGCTTTCGCTACGCCTCCCCTATCCGGTTAAGCTCGCTACTGAACGTAAGTCGCTGACCCATTATACAAAAGGTACGCAGTCACCCCTTGCGAGGC